>CAVYSB010000003.1:0-2293688 GCA_963771085.1 uncultured Solirubrobacteraceae bacterium
GCAGGCGTCGGTCGGTTGCGGCGGGATCGCGTGGTGACTCGTGACTTTGAGGAAGATCTCGTGCGGGCCGGAGGAGAATCCGAGAACGTCTTGATAGTAGGGCTGGCGGTTGGTGTGCTGGTCATGCCGGCGGCCAGGCTCGCGCTGGCGCGCATCCCCTGAATTTGAAGGCCGGCGATCTCAACGTGCAGCGGCGACACCTTTACTGCAGTGAAGAAGGGTTCTTGGTGTCCTGATTCGCTGCTCACTTGTGTGGTCCCGCGAAAGGACTCCCTGAGACAGGCCTGACCCACTGTGCCTGTGGCGACGGCAACCGCGTGGGCCGCAAGTGTTGAGCTTGTGGTCGTGTAGACGGCGGAACGGACCGATTCCAGGGGATAGATGCTGAGGATGCCGAGGATGCCGGACCCCTTGGACCGCTTCCCGTGTTCCAGGTTCTCTTCGAAGGCTTGCGAAGGGATCCCCGCCGCTTCGCCACTACCCGCGGGTCTCTCGCAGCGCCCAAGGAAGGTTCCGGCCCCTTCCTTCTGGCGAACGGTGGGGACCAGTCCCGGTACGTCAGCCCGGCGCAGATTGACAGTGCGAGCGTACGCGACGGCTTGCGCGCTTGGCGATCGGTATGTCCGCGCCCACTGGTGCGCCAATCGAGGAAGTATGGCTGCTACTCCCGCAGCCGGCGAGCAACATCGCGGTTGTGGCGATGGTGAGCATGGTGACAATGGTCCGAAGCATCAAAGAGATCATCCCAGGGGTGCTGAAAAGAGCTTGTGCGCCTCGGCGCGGCTGTGGAGAAGTACGAGCAATCTGTCCGCCGTCCGCGCAGGAAGCGGATCGGTCGGCCCGAACGAGAAGAAGAGAATCTCCGCCCGACCTACGCGGAAGATCGCGCCCTGGGCATTGGATGAGCTTTGCGCCAGGCGGCGGCCCTTTATCTCGTTCTGTTTCACGGATCTTCTTGATCAGTTCACGTTCGGGACTGACCACCTCCGCGAGCACGCGAAAGCCGATAGCTTCGCCGCCGAGTAGGTGCGGAACGGGAATCGCGGCGGCGCTGACCTTGAACGAGATGGCCGATGGTGTCGCGATGCTCTCCACTTCACCGAGGCTGCGCGGAAGACACACTCGGCCAGCAGGTGCGAGAAGAGCGGAAAGCTGGGCTCTTGCCGCTGCAGCGTTCGGCAGAACCGAGACGGCAGACGCAACGAATCCGTAGGGGCTCGACACCAGCGACACTGCGCCGCCGACGCGGTAAGGCGCCGTTTTGCTGCAAGTAAACGGTGCCGGCCCGAATTTGGTCACGGACCCAGACTGGAGGAGCGCCCCTGGAACGTCACCCGGCCGCAGACTAACCGCCCGGGCGTAGGCAAGCGCCTGCGGCTTTGTGATCGGCGCAGTTACGCCACTGGCGGAAGCGACATTGCCTGCGCCGCACCCAGTCGCGAGAAGAACACATGCAGCAAGCCCCAGCCAGATCCCGGACATCCAGAGCGCACGCGTAATCACGTCGATTGAGTGTCTGCGGAGTCATCAACGATCTTCCGACCGGGAGATCAGTCTAGGGGGAAACGCAGCTGCGCTTCCGCGAGTTCCGCGTCTCCGTATCGCCGCTTGGCCCAATAAGAGTTGGGCTTGGCGAGTCGCCACGCCCCGACCATCCAGAAGATGCCGCTGAACCAGCCGAGGACGAAGAAGACCCACTTGCCCTTCATCGCGCAAATCACCGCGAACCCGAGCAGCGCCCCCTATGACGATCCCGAAGATGACGCGGAGCACAGAGCTTGCTGTACTCGCAAGGGGCAGCATAGGTATGGACAGCACGACGCTGAGCTACGTCCTTGGCTTCCCCGTTTTGCCATGAGCGCTCTGCTGCACCTTCCCACCCCCTGAACTGACACTTGTACGGGCGCATACCCCTGCCCTGACCTTACCAAGCTGACGGTGATCTTGCACGCGCTGAGCGGCGGGCGGGAGCGATCTTGTCGAGGGCTTGACGGCCCGCGGATCGGTGCGCGGCGAAGCCCTCAGCCCGGTGCGTAGAAGGTCAGGCCGGGGCGTCGGGACCGCACGGGCCGGCGGTGTAACGGGGCTGCATCTCCATGTAGGCTGCCCACTCCGCTGAGGCCGACTCGAAGCCTTGGCGATGTTTCTCGACGCATTGCAGGCAGACCTGGGATTCGCGGGGGCTGAAGCTGCCGTGCTCTTCCCAGTCGCGGATCGGGGTGAGCTGATCAGACTGGTTGCTGCACCACTCGCATGGCCCCATCGTGCCGGAGCTGGTTGGGTCAACGGGCATACCTAAAATGTACTCTCACTCGATGCTGTTGGCGAGCCATCAGCGGCTCGCCGGCGTCAGCTGTGGAAAGTCTTTTCGGATTCTTCGAGGATCGCTTTCCAGCCCTTGTTTTTGGGCTTGACGCCGCGGTCTGCGATCAGGTAGCGGATGACTTCCTCGAGCGGCATTTGCGGGGCCGGGTTGTGCTCGCGGTCGATCGCCGGCCCCGTCAGGGGACGTTCCGCGGACATGCAGGTGGCCGAGCGAGTAGGGATAGTCCGCGTCCGGCGGCTCACGACGGTATTCCCAGCGCCGCAGCCAGGACTTCCGTGAGTCGTCCTCCTGGAAGCGAAATACATAAGACTCCGTTCTGCAGCGGTCACCTACGACCACGACGACGAGCCGCACGAACAGGCGCGCCGTCGTGCCATCGAGCTCCAGCGGAACCCTGTCTTCCTCGACGACCCTCGTCAGGTCGAAAGCATCATCGCCCGCGGGATGGCCGATGATCGGCCTCACCGACAAGCGCGAGTCGCTCACCGTCCTGTTCAGGACGGCGTTGAGATGATCGGCGAGACCCTGCGCGACGCTACGCGACAGCTTTGTAGCCATTCTGGCCGATACGGAGCAGGCTGACCATCTCGTCGACGGCGACGTCCCCGTCTTCGAGCTCGCCGGCCGTGTAGGCCCGGATGAACTCCTCGACCGACATACCTATAGCGCTCTGAACTTCGCGCTCAAGATACGCGGCCTGCTCCTCCGGAGTGAGATCGATCACCGGCGTACCCGCATCTGTATACGTGACCAGCATGACCACAGCCTACCACGGGCGGCGCGGAGCAGAAAGCCCTGCAAGGTCCCTGAGAGCCACGGAAACCGGACCTGCTCACGGACGCTCCCCAGTCCCGCTCACGGCATTCCCCACTTCTGCTCACGATGGCCGGCCGTGGATTGAGGTCCCCACCCGGGGGAGAGCCGATGGCCGCCCGTGGGGAGATCCGATGGCCACGGGTGGGGAGAACCGATGGCCACCGTTGTGTTCTTGCCGCTTGCCCTCGTGGGACGGGACTGTGCTGCGTTTCGCGGGCGGGGCTTTTCTTGCCCCGAACGACCGCCGCCTCGGCGGGGCCGTGGGCTCCTTCCGTCTTGTCGGGCGCGGCGGCACCGCGGTCCCGGCTGAGACGGCTCCGGCCTGGACGATGCCCGACGCGGACGAGCTTGCTATTGGTGGTCGTCAACTAGACCCTGGTGATCCTTCACCCCCTCGCTTCGAAGGTCTGACTCGCTCGACATCCGGGGCCTGTCGGCCGCATGACGGTGTCGTGGAGAGAGCCCTTGGCCGGTACTTCGGCCTACCCCTTTTTACCTGATTTAGGCGGCGTTTGTCAAGCGACAATTGTCTGCACTGCCGGGGCGGGTCGCCGGCGATATGAGGCGTGCGCCACCCATGGGGTACGCGGAAACGATCTAAACGCGGTAAGCGGGGAAACGGCCGTTTTGCCGATTGTGGCCGATTTGGCCGTGAAGCCCGGAGTTTCGGTGGTTTGGCCGATTTGCGGTAAAGCGGGAATCCGTGGTTTGGCGGATTCGGTCGCTTCAGCCGGTTTGCCGGGTAAAGCGGGGAATCGGCGGTTTTGGCCGATTTGGTGGCAAAGCCCGAATCGGGGGATTCGGCCGATTAGCCGAAGCGGTTTCTGGCCGATTTGGGCTAAAGCGGGAATCGACCTGTTTGCCGGTAAATCGGAGATCACCGAAGGGTGTTCCGATTTACGGGAAATCGGTGATTCGAGCGATTTGCCGGGAATCAGCGATGTGCGGTTGTCAAGCGCACGGGCGATGCTGCGGAACGGGTGAAGCGATGCGGCTTGCTGGATGCTGCGGAACTTCGGTGCTGCGGTGGCGGGTGGCCGAGTGGCGTTCCCGTGCTGCTTCTCGAGCAGGCGCCGTGTCGGTGCTGCGATCGACTGAGGGCATCAAAGCAGACGGTTGCGATGGCGCAGGCGATTTGCGGCGGCGAAAGTTTCGAGCGCCCAGTGTTTTGGGGGATCGCGGTGGAAACGTGGCGCGATGTCGCTCATGGCGGAGCCAGGGGCCTTGGCGAGCGGCCGAAGCTGGCTGGCGGGGAACTGGCGGCGCTGAGCGGGCGCATTCGGCGAAGCTGCGAGGGTTGGCGCGGCTCGGCGGCTTGGCGACTTCAGCGAACTGAGCGGCTTCGATGGCGGCACAAAGGGTGGTTTGCCGACCGGTCCGATGTGGCTCTGGTTCTCGGCGGCGGCTCGCTTCTCCGCCCGTGCGCGCGCCTGAGCGAGCGCTCTGCCAGCGGCCGGGCGGGCTGATCTGCCGTCGAACCGCTACAGGATCGCGAAGCGGCGAGTGAACAGGACGGACCAAGGCGGGTTCAGGGGGTGAGGGACGGACAGGAAAACCGAAGCGGTATGGAGGGGCTGCGGCCGGCGGCGGACTGGGCGGAGCTTTCAAAAAAAACTGCGGTAAAGGCTCTTGTGCGAAGAAAGGTGGTGGGGAAACAATGTCGTAAAGAGCGTGGTTTCCTGGAAAGGCTACTTTTTGTGGGAAGGTTTCTTTTTTAGGGGGTTGTAGCGCTTATGAGCGGTCTTTTCGCAGGAGGAACGCTTAGAGCCCTTCTTTTTGTGGCAAGCCTTCAGCGCGGCGGCGAGCTTCGCAGCTCGACTGCGCAGTGGTCTTCGCCTTGGGGCAGCCCGTGACGGAGATCGCGGTGGTCTGGCGGATCACGGCGCCGTTCTGGCCAGTGATTTCCGTTGGCATCTGCAGGTTCGCGCCACAGAGGTCATACGGGGTGCTCTTGCTGTAGGCGGTCAGGATCGAGTGGGGGCCCGCCGGGAGTTCGGTTTCGAAGGTCGTGAAGGGGGCGTCGGGGGCGGTTTCGAATTTCGAGTAGGTGATGCCGTGTTTGATGTCCGTCTTGCCGTCCAGGATCAGGGTGACCCCTTCGCCCTGCAGGACGAACTCGACGTCGGGGAAGGCCGCGCCGCCGTGGCTGACCAGGTACGCCGGGCCGGAGAGGGCGCTGTTGAGAAGCGGGGTGTGGATCGTGGCTTTGCCGATGATCGATTCCGGGCTGCAGGAGGCCGGGTTGGATTCGAAGACCGCGGCCAAACACGCTTTCTGGAGGGTCGTGAGACGTGACGGGAGGGCTTCCGGGAGCTGCAGGTCGACCTTGTGGATGTTCGCCTGGCCGATGCCCGCCGATTCGAGCCTCACGTCGAACGTGGTGCCGTCCGCTTTGCTGGCGTGGGCGGCGACCGAGGCGGTCAGCTTCGGGGCGAACGGGAGGTTGGCGCAGTTCGCGGCCTCGAACGGGGTCGAGACGTTCGCGGCGGTGTTCTGGGTGCTGGTGATCGTGCCGGTCGCTTCCAGCTGGGAGCAGCTCGTCGGGTTGAAGAGGAAGCCCGGGCGGTTGATCGAGACGTTGACCGTGCGGATGTCGGTCGGGACGCCCTGGATCATGGTGGGTAGGGGGTCGCTGACGGTCGTGACCTGGGCCGTTGAGGGGTTGATGCGGATCGAGGCGCGGATGATCTCGCGGCCGTAGCCGCCATTGCCGGTGAGCGTGAATGGGCCTGCGGTGGTGGGGATCACGATCGAGAGGCCGAACGGGCCGTTGTTGTACGGGCCTGTGAGGTAGACCTTGCCGCCGGTGACCCAGTAGGGGTCCGGGCCGACGCCGACAGAGGCGCTCGTTTCCCCGACCAGGCTTTCAGGGCCACATTCGCCCTTCGACGCCTGCGGTTCGGGGCACTGCACGACGCTCCTCAGGACCCCGGACAGGCCCGGGGGCGCGGTCACGCTCACACCGCTGAGGCTCTGTTCTGTGTCCTGGCGTGAGAACGTGACGTTGAACGGGGTGAAGGCGGCGGCCTGCAGATCGCTCGTGCCGGCCGTGAACGACGGGGCGAAGGCCTGCGGGCCGCAGCCCTGGCTGATCGTGAACTTGCTCGACGGTTCATCGAACTGAGGGGATTCGGCGGTGAACGGTTCGGTTTCGAGCGGGCGGTCGCTGCTCCAAGGGGTGAGAGCAGCGGTCGTGGCGTATTCACCGCACGCGGCGGGTGTGGCGAGCGGGCCGCGGGGGCCGCCCCAGAGGTCCAGCTTGACGGATTCGACGGGGAGCTCGGGGTTTTCGGAGAAGCTCGTGCGGATCTGGCCGGGCGCGAGGCCGTTTTCGACGCCCGGTTCGCCGAGCTCGATGTGGCCCGCGAGCTTGACGATCACACCCGTCGCCGGGTCATCGACGACGAGATACATCGCCAGCAGGGAGTGGAACGGGTTTTCCTGCTGGGCGGCGAGATACACTGTCCCCGGCAGCGGGTGGTCCAGCAGCGGCGTCGTGACTTCGGCGGTGCCGAGCTTGGAGGCGTTCGGGCATTCCGGGGCCGTCGGCGTGTAGAGCGTCGCGTCGGCCTGCTGGGGCACGGAGACCGCCAACGGCACTTCGCCCGGCGGCTGGGCGCTCACAACGACGCCGGCACCGGTCCCGGTGAGCGGGTTGGCGGTGATCGCGACGCCCGAGCCGCTCGCGGTCGCCGCGGCGGAGAGGACGAGCGTCGTGCCGTTCACTTCTGTGACCGTAGTGCCGGCGGGTATCCCGCTGGCGGCGATCACGTCACCGACATGAAAGGCGCCGCGAGCGGTGCTGAGGGCGGTGACTTCGTCGGAGCCGGAGGTCAGTTCGCCGGTGCCCGCCGCGCTCCCAGAGAGCGCGGTCAGCGTTTCGACGTGTTTGCCGGCGAGCGCACCGAGGAACGTCACCGTCAGCGGGCTGCGGGCACCCGTCTGGAGTTCGGCGAGAGCACGACCGGTCACCACGACGTTGCCAGCACCGATGCCGGGAAGCGCCTGGAGCGCGGCGGTGAGCTGGGCGTCGGAGACGTAGTAAGGCAGGGGCGGAGTGCTGTGCCCCAGGTAGGAGAGCTGGAACTCGCCGCCCGTGGCCGTGATAGTGACGCTCTGCTGCGCGTCATCGGAAACCGCGCCGGTGAGCAGCGGCGCTTCGCGGCCGGCGAGAGCACCGTCGAATTCGACGCTCCAGCCACCGGAGAGTTCTGAGACCCGCACGTTGCCCGCACCGATCGAGGGGAGCGCTTCGAGGACTTCCTGCACCTGCGCCGCGGACGCACCAGCCGGGAGCGCAGCGCTGGTGTGCTTTTCGCCGGCTTCTTCGTAGGCGAAGGAGAACGTGTTCGCCGCGGGACGCTGGAGGGTGAGCGCCTGGCGCTCGTCCGGGCCGGGCAGCAGGCCGATCTGCGCCGCCGTGCAGCCTTCGCGGCCGCCCGCGGTGGACGGGTTCAGCGTCATGCCCGCAGGCAGCGTCACGACGGCGTCATCGAGGTAGGCGTCGGCGGAGTCCGAGAGCCGCTCGTCCTGGGAGAACCGCAGGCCCACTTCAAGTCCGGTCGGGCTGCTCGCAGCTGTCGTTTCCGGGAGCGCTTCGAACGCCGGTTCGAAGCGCAGGCCCGCGCAGCCAGAGAGGGCCGCGGGCGGGTTTTCCTGGGAGGCCGAGACGTCTGAGTGCTGCCAGGATTCGACGTTGAGCGTCGCGGCGGGCGGTGTCGCGGGGCATGCTGTGGGCATCGACAGCAGCGCCTTTTCGGTGGCCCGCACCGGGCATTCCTCGACGTGTTCAGTTCCGTCGCACAGGCCGCGCTGTGTGTTGTGGCTCGGGTCTGAGGGGTTGCCCCAGAGCGTCGTCACCACCTGGTAGATCTGGTGTTGGCGCTGGATGCTCGTGACAACACCGGAGAGGCCATAGTCGCCTCCCGTGCGGACCCTGCCGTTGATGTGCACAATGATGCCGATCCCGACCAGGTTCGCCGCGAACTGGGCTGGCACCCCCGTCGGGGTGATCATGCTATAGAGCGCGGCACCAACGATGTATGGGAACCCGTTGACGCCGACAACGACGGTGCCGACGGCCGATTCGTTGGGGCAGGCGCTGCTCTCCAGTTCATCCTCGCTGCAGCGAACCGGTGTCGCGAGCGGGTCCGCGACCACGCCGCGCGGAAGACCCACTTCGATGTTCTTCGGGTCGCCGTAAACTTCGACTTCCGTCGGGATCGTATTGCCGAATTCGGGGAAGAATTCTTCTTTAAGCACCCTGTGGTTGAACGTGAACGTCGTCGTCATCGCATATGGGTGCGAGCCAGCCACGGTCGCCGGCGCTTCGTTCTGCAAAGTCAGCGCGTTTGTGAAACTTTCAACGCCGAACACTTCAGTGCTCGCCGATGCAGGCGACGCAGATACGAGGAGAACAGCTAGGACAAACAGCGACAGCAGGGATGACGTGAACGAAACGCGACCGACGCCTCGCTTGACAGATGAAGCCACAGAACTCGACGGCGTCTCTGATGTGAATCGCATGGCTATCTTCCTATCTTGCGGTTGGCGTGGTTGGTCTTCTACCCCTGCGGGGCACACCCATACGGCGCACTTCGTGCCCCTCCTGGGCGCACCCCATGCGGGGGCACCCTCCACAAGGGAGGACAGGCAGGCAGGCTGCGCGCCGCGTAGCGGCGCTTGTTGGCTGGTCGGGTTCTTGCGGCACGCGTTGAGAAAGCGCGTGGTCACTTCTTCCCCTTCGAGGTCTTAGGGGCCTTGGTCGCGTATCGTTTGTGCGCTTGGCGTTCGTACGCCTTCCCCCCCAAAGGGGACCCTCCACACCCCATAAAGGGGCGCAGGCAAGAGAGGACACCCAAAGGGCGCACGGCAGGCAAGCGGGGCACACCCATACACCCCATAAAGGGGTGCAAGCGGGGCACTTCGTGCCCCTCCTGGGCGGCACCACTCATACACATCCATCTGGCCATTCCTGTCAGCCGCAAGCAAAGGCGCTTCGGTCTGGAAGAACACCCGATCCCCATCTTCAGAGAGATTACGGGTAAGTATTTTCCTCCTGCTCGGGCGTATGCCGCCGGCCGTGCCGTCACCGTCGAGCTGAGCGAGGAGCAAGCCGAGCGCGCACTGCTCGGGCTCGACGCCGAGCCTACGCCAACAATCGACGGAGACCGCAACGAGCCGGGCAGCAGCGGCCGCCTCTCCTTCTTCGCGATCGGGGACGGCAGCGCAGATAACGCCTCCGAGCGGGTCGATGAGCTCGTGGGCGCCGCCATCAGCCACCGCCACCAGCGCCCAGCCTCGTAGTTCCAGGGCGGCGAGGAACTGCGCATATCTTTGTCCTCCCTCGCTCGCGTGCACGCTTGCACGCCACGTTCGGTGCGTCCGCGATCTGCTTGCTCCTCGCCGCTCTGGAGGCGATCCAGGGCCGGGAAAAGGCTGGAGGAGCCCGAATCGATGCACGCTTCGCGTGCTGAAACGCCGGGTTGGACACCCGCGTTGCGTGCGCCAGACGCAGCGGCTTGGGATGAATGGACTCGGAGGAACCCGGCCAGCCGTGATATGCTGGCATACATGCAACGGACCACGGTAAAGCTCCCCGACGATCTGGACGCACGGCTACGACACGAAGCCAAGCGCCAAGGCGTCACCATCGCGCAGATCACCCGCACGGCACTCGAAGCGCACCTCGGCAGCGGACGAAGACGACGACTGACAGGCGCCGCAGCCGCACGCAGCGGCACGCACGATATCTCCGAACGCATCGAGGAGATCATCGGTTCGGAGATCGCCCCATCGCACTGATCGTCGACGCCGGCCCGCTCTACGCCTACGTAGACGCCGACGACGCGCACCACAGTGCCTGCCTGGAGCTTCTCGAAACGTACCCGGGACCACTGATCGTCCCGACGCTCGTCATCACCGAGGTCGCCTACCTGATCGCAAGAAGTCTGCACTGGCAAGCCGAGGTGCGCTTCCTCGGCGACCTCGCCAGCGGAAACCTCACCATCGAGGCCATCCACCCCGCCGACCCACTCAGGATCGCCGAACTCGTAGCGACGTACCACGACCTGCCTCTCGGGACCGTCGACGCCTCCGTCATCGCAGCCGCGGAACGCCACGGCCTCGCCGAGATCGCCACGCTCGACCGCCGCCATTTCAGCGTCGTACGACCGCGTCACGTGGTCAACTTCACGCTGCTGCCCTGACAGAGCGCGTGCGGGGAATACCCCGTTCCCCCTGCGGGGACTTCGCACCCCTTGCAGGGGCACCCTCCCTTCGGGAGGACACTGGCTGCGCCAGCGCAGGCAGGCAGGCGGGGCACTGCGGACCCCCTGCGGGGGTCCTTGTAGGCCCGCTGGCCGTTCGTCACGGCACGCGCTCATAGACACGTTCGTCACCTCTTGCTCTTCGAGGTCTTAGACGCGTGGACCGCGTATTTCGCGCGTGCCGCACGTTCGCAGACCGCTCGCTTGTGGCCCGGCTTTTTCCTGCGGCAGGCCTTCAGCACCGCTGCGAGCTTCTGCTTGTTGGTCAGGGTTTTGGCGGGGGGTTTGCCGGTGGCGGTGGCGGGCGGGGGTGTCGGGGTGAGGTTGCCGTTGCCGGTGAGCTGGCTGCTGGCGGGTGGCGCGAGCGGCGGCCCGGCGGGGCTCTGACCCGTGCACGCTTCACCGACGCATGGCACTTCGCGTTGGGGGGGCTTCTGTTCACAGCTCGCATCACCCGTCTGGCAGACACGCGCATCATACACATCGACGCTGTCATCTTCGTCTGAGGCCGCGAGCTGCTGGCGGGTGAAGAAGAACACGTCATCCCCGTTCGCGGAGGAGTCACCGAAATACGACGCTTCCGGGCTATCGCCCGTGGAGATCAGATACAGGCAGCCATCATCCTGGGATTCAGAGCGGCACGACCCTTCACCATCGGCCTCCCACTCATACACATCCATCTGGCCGTTCTTATCAGCCCCAAGCAGCGGCGCTTCTGTCTGGAAGAACACACGATCCCCATCTTCAGAGAGATTACGGGTAAGCACCCTCTCCTTCCTCGGGCGCAACCCCCCGGCCGTGCTGTCGCCGTCGAGCTGCGCTTCCCCGGCGGTCGGGCCGCCACCCGGCGTGCACGACACGCACACCAGCGAGGAGCCCGCCACGCCGCCTCCCACACCCGCACGATAGCGATACAGCTGCCCACCATCCGCGAACAGCAACGTCGAGCCATCCGGCGTGACCCGCCCCACCTTTTCCCGCTCCGTCAACAATGTGCCTTCCGTCCAGTCCTCCTCATCGCCCCCCGTTTCATAGTTTTCGTAGTCGGCGAGCTGTGAGATGAACGTAGGCGACGCCGCCCCCGCATGCCACTCATACAGGTTCCCCGCGACTTCTTTCAGGTCCCCGGCCCTGTTTTCCGCGTGTTCCCCGAACGCGTTCGCGTTCGCCGCGAGCACCCCGATCCCCGCGAAATACACGCTCGAACCATCCGCGGAGAACCCCAACACACCCAGCACATCCGCCTGCGAGCTCGCCCGCAAACGCACACCTTTCGCAGACGCCGCGTTGACTTCCTTCGCGAGCACGATCGTGCCCGGTTTGACTTCCCGGATCCAGTCCCCCGCCGGGATCCCTTCCCCTTCGATCGACTGCCCCGCCACAAATTCTTCGCTCCCCGGTTCGAGTACGACATCGAGGATATCGTCGTAATTCGTTTCGATCGTGCCGGTGCCTGTCGCTGCGCCCCCCTCGGCCTGCGCTTCGTCCGCGATCGCTTCACGCCGGTGCGTGAGCGTGTCATACCGGTACAGCGCCAGCGCTTCCGGCGGTTCTCCTCGGCTGCTGCCTTCATACAGCCGCCCGCCTTCGCTGTAGAACACGTATTCCCCATCCGGTGTCGCGCCGAGGAACCGCGCCGGGTGTTCGTGTTCGGAGACCGCGAACGTGCTTTCCCCTACGCGCGCATACAGCTGCTGCGAGGGCAACGCCGTGAAGAACACCACCCCCCCATCCGCAGAGATCGCGCTCCGCGTGTAAAAGTTGCTGTTAGGTGATTTGAGGTACGCCAGTTTTCCGCCGGCGCCCGCATAGGAGCCCTGCGCTTCTGTCACGCACGCCGCGCCGGAGCACGATGATTTGCCTGGGGAGGGCACCACCCCGACCAGGCTCAGCTGTTCTCCCGCGGGCTTTTCCAGGTCCAGCTCGTACAGGTTCGCGACCTCAAAGCCTTTCGCGGCGCCCGCGACGAGCGCGTCCTCGGATTCGAAGATCAGGTGCGTCCCGTCAGCGGAGAACCCAGCCAGCGAGAACTCGCTCACCGACGGCCCCGACAGCAGCAGCTGGTAGGCGCCCGCAGGCGAGCGCAGATAGAAGCTGTTTTCGCTCAGCGGCGCGCCCGCCGCCAGTTCGGCGCCCTCCGCGTCGACCAGCGCCTGGGAGAGATCATCCTCATACCCGAGCACCCCGCCTTCCTTCGCGCCGTCGGGCTCCATGCTCTGCGTGACCCACCCCCCCGCGCTGCCGCGAGAGCTCACATACGAAACCGAGGCTTCACCGATCAGTTCCGCGCCCAGGAACGGCGCGGTTGAGAAATAGTGCACGCGATCCCCCGCCGGCGAAGCCCCGACCGCGCCCGGGAAGTCCTTCGCGTCATTGCCGTTCTTGCCTTCACCCGCGGGCGAGACCTGCTCATAGTCACGGCAGTCCGGCAGCAGCAAACCGTGCTGCTCGGCTTCGCGGGTCCCTTCATCAGGACACGACGCGGCCGAAGCAGCACCGGCGGGCAGCAAGAGCACGACAAGCGACACGCAAACACCAGCAGCGAAAAGCCAGAGACGCCTACCGATGCTCATCGCTCACCCGCTCCGGATGCGTTGGCCTCATATTGCCTGTGCGCCCGGTGAGCGCAAGGCACTCGCCTCTTGGAGAGCGCCATCCAGTCTCCTGTCGCTCCCCGGCTACGCTCGAACGAGACCGGGCAGCGGCCTGGTCGGCGTATTGGGTTTCGTCTGCCGGTGAGTGCCGGCCAGGCTCTACCCCCCTACCCCATAAAGGGGCGCACCCTGGAGGGCACCCTCCCGTTGGGAGGACAGGCAGGCACCCCATCCGGGGTGCTACGCACCCCTCCACCCTGAAGGGCGCAGGCAGGGCACACCCATACGGGGCACTTCGTGCCCCTCCTGGGCGCAGGCTGCGCGCCGCTTCGCGGCGCTTGCACCCCCTGCGGGGGCACACTGGCTGCGCCAGCACAGGCAGGCAGGCGGGGCACATGCGGGTGCTTGCGAGCCCGGACGACAGGCCGACTTGAATGCACGCTGCGCGTACTGACAGGCCGTCCTGGATGCATCGCTGGCCGCGCCGCGAAAGGGCCGCTGGGACCGATAGAATCCGGTGCATGACGACACGCGAGAAGCTCATCCGAGACGTGCTCGACCTCCCCGAGGCCGAGATCGAGGCCGTGGCCGAGTTCATCGCCTCGCGGCGAGCGAACGGCAGCGAGCCCGATGCCGCGCCGCCCGGCGATGAGTGGGGCGACCTTGACGCCTGGACCGACGCCGCCAGCGCCGACGCAATGCGCATGCTCGACGAGGAAGAGGCGGCAGCGGGGTTCTCCTGGGAGGACCACCGTCCGTCGTGAAACGCGGCGAGATCTGGTGGCATGAGCCGCCCGACAGCAAGCGCCGCCCGGTCCTGATCTTGACCCGCGATGAGGCAGTCGGTCGCCTCAACAAGCTGGTCGTAGCGCCGGCCACCGGCACGATCCGCGGGATACCGTCGGAGGTACAGATCGGAGGAGAGGACGGGATGCCGCGTGAGAGCGCGATCAGTCTCGACAACACAACCCTGATCCGCAAGGCGCTGCTCACGCAACGGATCACCGAGCTCGGCCCAGAGAAGATGGACGAGGTGTGCAGAGCCCTCGACACCGCCACGGGCTGCTGAGCCGAGGAGCGCCGCCGGGCGCACAGTCCGCGTCGGACGGCGGTCCACATCGGAGGAGGACACCGGCACGGAACCGAACTCGGACCTACAGCCCTCCCCGTGACCTTCGGGGGCACCCAGGTTCGAGTGTGCGGGCTGAAACACCTCCGCGCGATGAAGCGCGCCACACCCTAAAGGGCACCCTCGCTCCGCACTCCACACCCCCTGCGAGGGCGCACCCAGAGGGCACAAAGCACCCGGAGGGCACGATGCACCCAGAGGGCACGACGCCGGCAAGGGAGCACCCTCCCGCTGGGAGGACAGGGAAGCAAGGACCCTCGCGAAGCGAGGACAGGCAGGCAGGCCGGGCGACCCTACCCTAAAGGGCACAGGGAGGACATCAAAGACCTCGAAGCACTCGGCGAGCGCTGAGCGTTGGGCGTGAACGGCAGGAGCGATCGAGATGCGCGTCACGTCTTCCTCGCCTTCGCGCCGTGTGCGTTGCGTGCCGCTTTTTCACACGCCTCGCGCTTCTTCTTTTTCTTGTCCTTGTGGCAGGCCTTGAGTGCTTTGGTGAGCTTCTGCTTGCTGGTCAGCCCTTTGGCAGGGGGTTTAGATGAGCCCGTCGCGGGTGGTGGTGGGGTGAGGTTGCCGTTGCCGGTGAGCTGGCTGCTCGCGGGCGTGGCGAGCGGCGGCCCGGCGGGGCTCTGACCCGTGCACGCTTCACCGACGCACGGCACTTCGCGTTGGGGGGGCTTCTGTTCACAGCTCGCATCACCCGTCTGGCAGACACGCGCATCATACACATCGACGCTGTCATCTTCGTCTGAGCCGGCGAGCTGCTGGCGGGTGAAGAAGAACACGTCATCCCCGTTCGCGGAGGAGTCACCGAAATACGACGGTTCCGGGCTATCGCCCGTGGAGATCAGATACAGGCAGCCATCATCCTGGGATTCAGAGCGGCACGACCCTTCACCATCGGCCTCCCACTCATACACATCCATCTGGCCGTTCTTATCAGCCCCAAGCAGCGGCGCTTCTGTCTGGAAGAACACACGATCCCCATCTTCAGAGAGATTACGGGTAAGCACTTTTCCTTTCCTCGGGTGCACGCCCCCGGCCGTGCTGTCGCCGTCGAGCTGCGCTTCACCCACCGTCGGGCCGCCACCCGGCGTGCACGACACGCACACCAGCGAGGAGCCCGCCACGCCGCCTCCCACACCCGCACGATAGCGATACAGCTGCCCACCATCCGCGAACAGCAACGTCGACCCATCCGGCGTGACCCGCCCCACCTTTTCGCGCTTCGTCAACAACGTGCCTTCCGCCCAGTCCTCCTCATCGCCCCCCGTTTCATAGTTTTCGTAGTCGGCGAGCTGTGCGATGAACGTAGGCGACGCCGCCCCCGCATGCCACTCATACAGGTTCCCCGCGACCTCTTTCAGGTCCCCGGCCCTGTTTTCCGCGTGTTCCCCGAACGCGTTCGCGTTCGCCGCGAGCACCCCGATCCCCGCGAAATACACGCTCGAACCATCCGCGGAGAACCCCAACACACCCAGCACATCCGCCTGCGAGCTCGCCCGCAAATGCACACCTTCCGCAGACGCCGCTTTGACTTCGTTCTCGAGCACGATCGTGCCCGGTTTGACTTCCCGGATCCAGTCCCCCGCCGGGATCCCTTCCCCTTCGATCGACTGCCCCGCCACAAATTCTTCGCTCCCCGGTTCGAGTACGACATCGAGGATATCGTCGTAATTCGTTTCGATCGTGCCGGTGCCTGTCGCTGCGCCCCCCTCGGCCTGCGCTTCGTCCGCGATCGCTTCACGCCGGTGCGTGAGCGTGTCATACCGGTACAGCGCCAGCGCTTCCGGCGGTTCTCCTCCGCTGCTGCCTTCATAGAGCCGGCCGCCTTCGCTGTAGAACACGTATTCCCCATCCGGTGTCGCGCCGAGGAACCGCGCCGGGTGTTCGTGTTCGGAGACCGCGAACGTGCTTTCCCCTACGCGCGCATACAGCTGCTGCGAGGGCAACGCCGTGAAGAACACCACCCCCCCATCCGCAGAGATCGCGCTCCGCGTGTAAAAATCATCGTCGTGGAGCGGTTTGAGGTACGCCAGTTCTCCGCCGGCGCCCGCATAGGAGCCCTGCGCTTCTGTCACGCACGCCGCGCCGGAGCACGATGATTTGCCTGGGGAGGGCACCACCCCGACCAGGCTCAGCTGTTCTCCCGCGGGCTTTTCCAGGTCCAGCTCGTACAGGTTCGCGACATCAAAGCCTTTCGCGGCGCCCGCGACGAGCGCGTCCTGGGATTCGAAGATCAGGTGCGTCCCGTCAGCGGAGAACCCAGCCAGCGAGAACTCGCTCGCGAAAGGCCCCGACAGCAGCAGCTGGTAGGCGCCCGCGGGCGAGCGCAGATAGAAGCTGTTTTCGCCCGGCGGCGCACCCGCCGCCAGTTCGGCGCCCTCCGCTTCGACCAGCGCCTGAGAGAGATCATCCTCATACCCGAGCACCCCGCCTTCCTTCGCCCGGTTGGGCTCCATGCCCTGCGTGACCCACCCCCCCGCGCTGCCGCGAGAGCTCACATACGAAACCGAGGCTTCACCGATCAGTTCCGCGCCCAGGAACGGCGCGGTTGAGAAATAGTGCACGCGATCCCCCGACGGCGAAGCCCCGACCGCGCCCGGGTAGTCCTTCGCGTCATTGCCGTTCTTGCCTTCACCCGCGGGCGAGACCTGCTCATAGTCACGGCAGTCCGGCAGCAGCAAACCATGCTGCTCGGCTTCGCGGGTCCCTTCATCAGGACACGACGCGGCCGAAGCAGCACCCGCAGGCGGCAGAATCACGAGAACCGACGCGCAGATGGCGGACATGACGAGAAACGCGCGCGGAAGGGACGGCACGAGACGCAAGCCAGCGGCACACGCTCTGGAGGCGAGCGTCGGCCTGGGCTCCGACGCGTAATGGTTGACTTGGCCTACAGACATCTCGTTTGAGTCCTCATGGTCATCCCTGGGTTTGATGTGATTCATCGTCGGTAACTAGTCGGTAGTTGTGTTGGGTGACACCTAGGCGTGGGTGTGGTCACCCACGCCTAGTTCTGTGGCTATTGGTGGAGCTATTTCTTAGCTATTTGGCTGCTACCACCCAAAGGCCCTTCACCTCGGTCACTCCTTCTTCCGTGGTGTTTCGATGGACGACGAGGAGTCCGCCAGATCGATTGATGCCGAAACCGGATTCGGGGTTTTCGAGGCGTTGTTCAGGGGATTCGGTGCCGATGACCGCGCCTGTGCGTAAACTGAGGTAGATGCAGAGGTTACCGGGGGCGGCCTTGGGATCTTCGATAGTGCCGTCTTCGCATTCTTTCCCGCCGTTTCCGGTTTCGATGATGTGAATGTTGGCTTCTTTGATCGCTTCAGGGAGGGGTATCGGTAGGGAAATAGGAGCATACAAATAGGCTTCTGGTTCGCTTGCCGAGGTCAGGACGCCCAAGACGCCATGCTCGGACTGGCCGGGGGGAAGGACCTTGAATTCGGTGGGGCCGGGAGGGCCTTCTTTGCCGTTCGTGCCGTTGGAGCCGTTCGTGCCGTTGGTGCCCGGGCTGCCCTGAGGGCCCTGGGGACCCGCGGGACCCGCGCTACCCACGCCAGCAGCACCAGCCGGGCCCGCCGGGCCCGCCTTGCCCTTCAAGGAGGCGAGGACCGAGGGCTTTATCTGCTTGGTGGAGGTGATCAGGTAGTGGGAGGCGGCGTAGGCGGCGCCGCCGGACAAAGCGAAAAAGACCGCGACCGTCGACATGACATTTGAGTAGTTGAGGCGTTGGCGTAGGCGTGAATACATGGGCTATCGCTCCTTTAGGACGTGGGAGCGCTTCGCGCTACGCACGTGGGTCTGGTTCTTGAGGGTGGATGCATCCGGCCTGGTTGGGGGGATGCGGGGTGAGGTACCCCCGGAGGGCTGCGGAGCAGCCCTCCGGGGCATACCCATACGCGGCACTTCGTGCCGCTCCTGGGCGCAGACTGCGCGCGCTGGCGCGCGCTTGCACCCCTTCGGGGCACAGGCAAGTTGGGTGGGGATGCATGCGCCCGGCAGGGCGCATGCGGGCAAGTGTTGGCTCGCACGCGCCCGCGGAGGGGCGCTCCGCGAGGGATGGCGATTCGTTGTCGGGAACTACGCCGCGGATTGGGATGCACGCGCCCGCGGAGCGGGCGCGTGCCAACCCATCGAGGAGGTTTGTGACGCACGCTTCGCGTGCTCGCCACTGTGAAGATAGAGACGCTCGCGGTGAGTCGAACCGGGGATGCACCCGCGTGCTGCTCCCGAGGGTGCGGGCGGACAGGGCAGCGAGGGAAGCGGGATGCGGTTGCCACGCCTGCCGCGTACACGCGGCGCTGCTTGGGTGCTCAGCGTTAGCAGTCAGGCACACACATGTCCGAGGCCCAGCGTTGATCTCGCTAGCGGCGAGCGCGTCCCGTTGGCGGGTCGAGCGAACATGGCCGTGCATCCCCGACCGCCGCCCCATAGATGCACGCTGCGCGTATAAGCAGTCCGGCACTGCACTGATCGCGAGAGCGAGCTCGTCTTCGGGCCGGCCGGGTGTGACGGAGTCGAGAGGCGGGACGGCGGACATGGCGAGCAGCTGGGTGGCGTGGCGAGGCTCGTGCCAAGCCGTCCACCACCCTCCCGACCGGAGATGCGCACCGTGCGCCAGGGCGGGCAGCCCGGAGGGTCGGCGATCAGCCGTCCCCATCTCGCGCACGTCAGTGCTTGGTGGCACTGCCTTCATTCCCTTCCCCACTCCTCCACTGCGTCTTGCTGGAACTCTGCCGGTCGCGGCTGGGAGTCCCAGTCGGGCCGTCTTGCCCGTGCTCCTCAATAAACGGCGGCAAGCATATAGCACGCCCGTAGCAAAAGTCGAGCTTGAACCGTCGAGGCCCAAAAACCGGGCTATCGGAATGCGGGTCCATATCCCCAGTAAACACGCGGTCCAGCGGAAGGTTGCGGCCGACGGTCGGTGGAGGGTCGCCCGGGCTGGATGGGATGGGTAGCGGGGCGATAAACGAATGCCATGCGTTTGCGGGAGGTGCCGCCGGGACCGCGCGCGGATATTGCCAAGGGCCTGGATGCCTGCCTCTCCACGAGATGGATGTTCGCGAGTCGCGGGGTCGCCGGTAAGTCATCGCTTAGAAGCTTTCGTAGGACCTCCGCCCGTGATTTCCGCACGTCGGGAACGGCCGATGGCTCGTTGCGGCGCTGTCCGCGTGCCGGGCACGAGCGAGTCCGAGAACGGCGCGGCGTGGCGCCGCGGGTCGTTACGGTCCCCGGTGTGCGGACGCTCGAGGAGATCACCTACGAGCCTGGTCGGTCCGCGCTTGCCGATCAGGAGTCGCTTGTCGCCGGGATACGCCGACGGACGGGCACGCTGCTCGCCGCGCCCGCGCTCGTGGCATCGTTCCAGGGTGCAACGACGGTGAAGGCGCATGCGCTGCATGCCTTGAGCTTGCGCTGGCAGCTCTCGTGCTGGGGCTTCTCGCCGCGGCGATCTTGCTCGCGCCGTGGAAGCTCAAGTTCGCCGTCGACGCCCGCGAGCTATAGGACGAGCTCTACGAGCAGGCTGCGGCCGAAGCGCAAACCGACACTCTGGTTTGGCTGGCCGCCGCCGGCTACGGCTATCAGAGCGAGCGCAGATGGCCGTCGCAGCTCTGTGGCCTCGGCCGCTCGCGTACCGAAGCCGGGAGGACACTCGCCTTTGGCTCACATCCCCGTTTCGGCCAGCACGCCGCACGGCCTGCGTCCTGGATCTGCTTGACCCTCAGCACCCGGCGTCGCCTCGGATTGCCGTCAGCGGTGGCTGCGTGAGGAGAACGCCGAGAAGGTGCGGCGCATGTCGTGGCTGTCAGGAGTCCTGGGCGTGCTGATGGTCGTGCAGACACTCGCGTGGCTTGCAGCGCTGGCGGTAGGCTGAGCGGCATGGCACCGAGGCCCCTGCCACCTGAAGAGATCAAAACGCCCTCGACGTCGATCGGGATCGAGGAGGGCCGCGGCGGGTCCTCCCCGCGGCCTTCGCCGCCACCGCCACCGGATCTGCGCAGGTAGCCCAGCCCAGGCGGTCACGCCGGCTGGAGATCGGGGGGCGGCCGGCGGGTAAAGAGCACCGCGCGTATGGCTGAGCCCGGAGCGTGTAGCCCCTTTAGAGAGGCTCTTTGGAGAGACATGCAAGGCCGGTGCGCGCGCCAGGAGAGCGGGTGCCGTGGAGCGAGCGAACATCACACTCGACGGCGAGCAGGCGGCAAAGCTGTTGCGCCCGGCAGGAGGCAGCCCGGAACAGTCGCACGCCCGCTGCTGTCCAGCGCTCTCGACGACGGCGACCCAGACGCGCGCAAGATCGCGGATCTGCTCAGGTGAGGAACCCGCCGGGGGGCTCAACCCCCGAACCAGCGCGTGAGAAACGTCCTCACGGGCTGATCGGCGCCCCCCAGCCCCAACCACGCCATATGCACCAGGCCCCTGAGAACCTGCGGGCCGCCAAGGATGAACAGCGCCAGAGCGAGGACTTCAAGCAGTCCGGTCGGGTTCGTGAGTCCCAGGGCGATGCCCGCGGCGGTTGCCAGCGCCCAAGCGCATATTGCCCGCCAACTCGACGGGGGCGGCCTTTCGATGAGTATCCGCTGGCAGCGGTCTTCATTGCGGTCCATCGTCGGGTAGGTCATCGGATGCGCGGGGGTGAGGCATGAGGGGCCCCGGACGATTGATTCCACACAGCTGCACGCCACACGAGCCGCAATACTGCTATGCCGCTGAACAGCATCACGGCTAGTCCCTACACTGGTCCCATGGCAAGCACCCGCAAGAAGGCGACCCGTTCCAAACCCCGTCAGGCCCAAACGCCGAACGCCCGCCAGGGCCTCTACATCGGGCTGCAGAGCCGCGGCGTTTTCGCGCTGCCCGCCGATGTTCGCAAACGACACCGCCTCGACGAGCCCGGCGCACAACTGCGCGTCGTCGAGCGCGACGACGGAGTGATCGAGCTGCACCCGCAGCTGGCGATCCCCGCAGAGCAGGCCTGGTTCTGGAACGAGCACTGGCAGGCGAAGGAGATCGAGGCGAGTGCGGACATCGCAGCCGGGCGCGTGAGCGGGCACGCATCGGGCGAGGCGCTACTGGAGCACCTGGACACCCTGCGGGAGTCAAGCTGAAGTTCGAGACGACGGCGACGTTCGACAGCGACGCCAAGCCACTCACGAGAGCGCATTTCGACAAGTTTCGCGGGAAGGTCCTCCCGGCATTCGTGGAAGCAGCCGAGCGGGCCGCAGCCGGGGAGGCGAACCCGTGGCCCAACTCGATGCGCGTCAAGAAGCTGGAGGGCACCGACGGCATCTGGGAGATGACCTGGGGCTGGAAGGCCCCGGATGGCCGCGCCACCTGGGAATGGCGGACCCTCGAGGACGGGGAGAGCGCGATCCGCTGGCGGCGAGTCGGGACGCACGAGGTGTTCAAGAGCCCCTGAGCGGGGAGCGCACAGCCCACAACCGGGCACTCGCGGCAGCCGCAACTACTGATCGGCATCCGCAGGCGGCTTCCAGCCTGAGAAGTCTCCGAGCCTCTCTGTGGCGATCGCAAGCCGGCGGGCGTGGAGCAGGAGCCCGAGGCCTGCGACCATCGTCCAAGCGCCGACGATCGCAGCGGTCACGGCGCTCTTGGCTCGCATCCGCTCGAGGAAGTCGGACTGCTGAAGGTCCCCGAGCATTTCCATCGCCCTGACGCCCTGGACCCACCCATACTGGATGTCCGGGCTCCCGTCCTCGAGCGTGCGCAGGAACTGCTCCGCCGGGAGCCCGCCGTTCGCGTGCAGTAGCTCGGCGAGCTCATCGCTGCCCACGTGGGGGTAGTGCACGCCGCGGTGGCGCAGCTGACCGTAGAGATCCTCGACGGTGGAGAGCTCGCCTGGCGAGGGCCGCCGGTAGGCGGCGGTCAGATCTGCGCCGGCCGGCGGCTTCTCCAGAAGATCCCCCACGAACTGCGCGACGGCATCGATCTCCCGGGCACTCGTAACCAGCCGCCGCGCCTCGTATAGGCGGGTGACGGTATGCCGGTACCAGAACAGCAGCGCGCGCAGGTCGCCGCTCTGCATCGCCTGCCTTGTCGGGAGGGTGCCGACGTGGAGATCTTCAGAGAGCGCGCAAACGGAGTACACCCATTGCGCCGCCACATCACCGTGCGGGAAAAGCTCAGCGATGCAAAGCCGCTGAGCGCCCAGGATCGGGGGTCTGCCCATCTCGTGGATCCTTGCAGCGATAGATGGGGGAGGATTCAAGTCCGCGAGGCCCAGAGCCGATGTGGTTGCAAGAGTTGCATATGTTGGTTTGGCAAGGTATATTGAGCGCATGGACATCCTGAGCCCCGAGGACCGCGTCGTACTGTGGCGATCCGCCATCGATGCCGAGGGCACCACACGCCAGGCCCTCCTGCACGCGATCGCAAAGGAGATCTTCGGAAGCCTCGGTGCCCTGGACCTCTACGCCGAGGAGTACGCGCAACTGACAGTCGAGAGCATCTCGACGCTCGACGAGGCCGGACTGTTCGCCAGCGACAGCCTCCGTCTCGGTCTCGAGAGTCTGCACGAGGCCGACGGCGGCCCGGATCTCCTGATCGCCGAGCTCTCAGGCCTGCTCCGTGCAGCCGCCGGCGAGGAGTCCCTTGCAGTGGAGCGCCGACTGCGCGCGATCGAGATGGCAGCCCAATGGCGCGAGCACGTCCTCACCCGCGCAAAGGCCGAGCCCTCCTACCTGTCGGTCGGCGACGTCGCAGCCCGCTTCGGGGTTACAACGCAGGCCGTTTACAAGTGGCTGGCAAAGGAGCGGATCGAGGCGACCCGCGGCCCCGGCGGATCGTGGCGAATCCCGGCCGCCCAGTTCGAGCAGGACAAGCGCCCGGCGAGAACACGCAACACGCTCGACAAGCTCCAGCAGCACCTGACCGAGCTTCACGGCTCCAGCGAACTCCCGTCCGAGGAAGATCTCGGCTCGCAGATGCGAGCCGAGATCTGAGCTGGAAGCCGGCGAAGGAGATGCGCGTCGCGTTCGACACGACGGTCCTGTGGGGCGCGTTCTTCAGACCCGCGGGCCCGAGCTTCTCCCTGCTGGCACTGGCGGCACAGCGCAGCCCGGTGCTCGACGGCTTCATCACCGACGTCGTCGGCGCGGAGTTCTGGTGGCGCGCGAGCCAGCAGGGCGTGAAGGGGCCCGGGGACAGTGTCGCGCGGACGTACTCCGAGCAGGAGCTGCTCCCGTTCCTAGAGGTGTTCGAGGTGCTGTTCGCGCCGGAGGGCATGGAGCGAGCACCGATCAGCCGCAGCCTCGGAACCTACGCGGCCATGGTCGGCATGGCGCTCGGCGAGTTCCTGCACGCGGTCACCGGTGTCGACCGAGAGGCTCTCCTCTCCTCGGCAACGCTCGCGACCCCCGTGACGTTCGAGTCGATCGACATCGCGGACCTGCACGTCATCTGCGGAGCGCTCGCAAACGACGCGGGGCTGCTGTGCTCAAGCGACAAAGGCCTCCTGGGCCTCGACCCGATCGGGCAGCTGCGGGTCGGACCCCCGAGTGTGCTGGCACACGAGCTCGGCCTGATTCCAAACCCCTCCTCGCCGGCTCAGGTCCCGCTGCGCGAGTAGCCCGCCGCATCACGAGCGAAGAGGCGGGCGGAGCACCGCGGGCGGGGGCACGCCGAAGCCGGCACCAGAACACCGGTGCCGCACGTCGAGCGCGCGACACCGGTCATACCGTTCGTCGGCGAGCACCCGCCAGCGCAGGTGGACGGGGCCTGATCGAGACGTCCTTGGCCCACTCGATCATCCGCACCCCCGAAAAGCGCCACATCCCCGTGGAGTGAACCATCCAGGGGCGAGGACTCGTCGCGCTGCGGCATCTCAGCGATGAGCTACCGCAGCGCAAACGGGGCTACTAGGCTCGACGCTTTAGCGATCGAGAACGTGCGAGAGCAACTCATTGCAATCCGCCATCGGGCCGATAGGTTCCTCGTGGCCGAGGCAATCAGGAGTCGGAGAGCCGGGACATACGCGCAGGGCCGTTACAGCTCGGGGCTGCGGACGTGGCGATCCCGGACGCGCTGGATCCTCGCTGGGGCGCTCGGGCCGTTCATTTTCGCCGGCACGGTGGTGCTCGTTCTGGAGGGGCACGTCCTATCGTGGGTCGCCGGTGCAGTCGCGGGCATGTGCGCTGGAGTTTGGATGGCGCTGCGCGAGGAGCCTCTCGCCTACATCGAGACCTGGCAGCGCGGCGCCGAAGGCGAGCGGAAAACGGCGGCGGTCCTCGCGCCGCTCGAACGGTCCGGGCTCAAGGTCGTCCACGATGTGCAGTGCCGGCGTGGCAACTACGACCACATCGCGGTTGGGAGGAGCGGCGTCCTGCTGCTGGAGACAAAGAACCCGCAAGGGATCATCGAGCTACGTGGCGGTGTCCCCCACCTTCGCCGCAGAGACGACCCGGACGCCGACACGCCGCTCACGGACGTGCGGCCTCGCGCGCTCGGCGCGGCGGCACAGCTCAAGCGGGACCTGGAGGAGCAGACAGGCACACGGACCTGGATTCAGGCCGTCGTCGTCTTCTGGTCGGAGTTCCCCGAAGGCGTCGTCGATGACGGGCGGTGCGTGTTCATACACGGGGCGCAACTTGCCGGCTGGGTCCAAGGCCGGCCCAGCAGGCTCAATCAGGGTGATCTCGCCGCGATTGCAGCTGCGCTTACGAACATGGCGCGCCGGACGGATATTGACGAATCGCTCGACCGCGGGGCACCACTCAGATCCGGGGCGGGCCGTCCTACGCTACGCTCGCGACATGCCGGACAGGGGCATGCTGAGAGTGGTTGACGTGCGTGACGCCGGACAGCTCTAGGATCCGCGCATGGCAGCGAAGGAACCCACCGTCCATACCCTGAAGGGCGCACGCGAGCTGATCGTGGCCGCCGACGGGAGCATCCCCGCCGACCAGCTGAAACGTCTGGGTCTCGGCCCTGGCGCACACCTGCACGTCGTCGAGGTAGCTGCCGCCCGATCGGTCGGCAGCTTTGCTGGATCGCTGCCTGACTTCCCCGACGTGACGTGGCGGGACTTTCAGCGCGCCAGTCAGCTCGCGCAGCGGGATCTCTCTCCGGAGTGAGGCTCGTCGCCGACTCCCCCCCAAGCACCGTGTCCTCTGTTTGGCGTACCGCGAGAGCTGTTCGGGTGCGAGGCGGGATTGTGCCAACCCGCCCCACCCACCCACCTTGGATGCACCCGCGGTGCGTTTGGCAAACAGGCTGAGCGGATTTCGCCGGGCGTAGAATCTGTTCCATGACGACACGCGAACAGGCCCAGAAGCTGCTGGACGAACCGCTCAACTCCGAGCTCGAGGACCTGGTGCGCCTGCTCGCGTCGCGGGCTCAGAACGGCACCGAGCTACCAGCTCAGACGACACAGCCAACGGCCAGGCGGAGCCTCTCCTTCTTCGCGATCGGCGACGGCAGCCCCGAGGACGCCTCCGAGGGGGTGGAGGAGCTCGTGGCGGAGATAATCGACCGACGCCATCCGCGTTCGGGAGACGCGCGCCGTGCGCGGGAGTTCCTGATCAGCGTCGCCGACGGGGACTCCGGGCTCGACCTGGAGCGACTGCGGAGAGTCAGAGATCGCGCGTGGAGGATCGAGAAGATGCAGGACGATGGGCGTCTTGTGCTCGCACCGGACAGCACGGAGCCCTATCCGACGGTCAGGCCGGCTTACGGAGGGCGTCCCGCTACCACAGATGGGTTCGCGGCGTTCGAGGCCCAGAACGGACCCCTCCCTCCGCCGGACGGCGAGGGGTAGATAGTCAGATCGCCGTACCCCGAGGAGGCGCGGCGGATGCGGTGTCTCCCTGGGATCGCCTTTCGCGGCAGCGACGCGGAGAGGCGTGCCTGGGTGACCGGGACCGCCCTCGACGTCTGGCAGATTGTCGACGCACATCGCGACATCGGCTCATTGCAGGGCATGGCCGAGGGCGGCTCTGCCAGCGAGCACCAGATCCGGCCGGCGCTGCGCTACCACGAGCCGTTTCCCGAGGAGAGCGACGCGGCTATCAGGGAGAACCGGCGTGCGATCGAGGAGCTCCAGCAGGAGTTCCCGTTCATCGCAGTCAGCCGCGTGTAGAACTGAGACGGCGCGAGTGTTCGGCTGGCCTGCAGCAGCGGACCGGCCGAGGACGATCAGTCGAGCGCGAGGCTGAGCTGACCGGTGGCCAGCTCAAACGGGTCGCTCGTCTCCGTGGGCGCACGGTCGGCCCGGATGCGCTTGCGCTGGGCGAGCAGAACGGGTTCGGCGAGGTAGTGGCGGCCGCGTGTTTGGCCGACCGGCCGTAGCAGCCCGGCGTCAACGAGCGCCCTGAGGTCGCGGCTCGCGGTCTGTCCGGAAACCGTCTCGCCCGCGGTCATCTCCATGATCGTCTTGTAGGTGCTGTGCGTGAGGCGTAGGCCATATGCGACCTCGGCCAGCGCGCCGGTGGCGCGCTCCGGGAGACCATGCTGCTCGGCGATCCTCGCGCAGGCGCCGTACAGGCGCTCGGTCTCCTGGACGCGGCGGAGCTGCGTTCGCGCCTGGTGGTAGTGCGCCGTCAGGCAGTAGCGCAGCCATGGCCGCGCGTCGTTGTCCGGATGCCATCGGCCCTGGCCGACCTCGCCAAGGATCTCGTAGTAGCTCTCGGTGTTGCGGCCGAGATACTCCTCGATGCTCGAGAAGACCGGAGCCCTGATCTCCTCGCGAGCAAGGACGAGCGTCTGAAGGGCGCGCGCCATGCGGCCGTTGCCGTCGCGGAACGGATGCACCATGACGAGGTTCAGATGTGCCATCGCCGCGCGGGCAAGAACCGGCGCGTCGCTCTCCTCAAGCTCGGCGATCGTTGCGGCGATCAGCTCGGGCACGCAGTCGGCGGGCGGCCCTTTGTAGGTCTGCTCGCCGGTGGACTCGCGGACGACGTAGATCTCCCCGGGTCGCCAGCGGCCGGGGTCCTTGTCCAGCCGGTGTCTCAGCATCATGAAATGAAGCGATTTGAGAAGGCCGGCGTCCACCGTGGCGGCCGGGTCCTGCGCGATCTGCAGGATGTAGGTCATCGCGTCGCGATAGCCGGCAAGCGCGAGGCGGGTTTCCTCGTCCGCGCTCAGAGTCGGCTCGTCATCGACCGCGGCGATCACGTCGTCGAGGCTGGCGTCATAGCCCTCGATGCTGTTCGAGCCCTGGACGGCGCGCGCGAACGACATACGCCTGAGCGTGCCGTACCAGCGGCGCGGCTCGGGGTCGACGTAGCGCTGCAGCTGACCGCGCAGATCGTCGATCATGCCGAGCACCTCGATCTCGACTGGCTGGAGCGTGGGGGTCCGATAGACGGGTCTCATGATAAAAAGATTCTATCATCCTATCGAGAGCGAGGATGAGAGAATATTTCTATCATTCGATTGGTGGCGGCTTACCGCAGGAGTGCGCGACGTGTCCAGGGCATAGTGCGTCCAGACCGCTGGTCGTTGGTGCACTCTAAGGTCCCGCCTCCGGCGCTTCCAGCGCGAAGCGTCGGCTTCGCTCGAAGTCGCCCACAGCGCCGGGACGAACATGCGAGCGTCGGGATCCGGTGATGCTTCCGCTACCCGAATGAGGTCGATGGGCGAGGCGACCTGCACGGGCACGCCGGGCGCGATCTGCCCGCTCTGCGCCTCACGAACGAGATCGGCGTAGCCGCGGGTGCCGGAGGGAGCGAGCGTTGCGTGGAGCTGCGCGCCCGAGGGCAGCACCCACCAGCGCGACTCATCCGGGCCGTTCTCCGCAGGCTCGGCGCCGAGGGTCCCCACGACCTCGTCCACGTGATGGGTCGCCACCCCGGCCGGCACCACATGGAGTCTGCGACGGCCGAGCAGGATCGGCCAGCCGTGGAACGCACCTGCGACGTTGCCGATCACGACAAACCGGGCCGTCAGGCTGACGCGCTTTGCGCACGAGCTCGCAGGAGCATTGAGGGAGGTTCGCCCGTTCGATCCCGTCGAGCTCCTCCGCCACCTCCACGAGCACCGCGTGGAGCACATCATCATCGGAGCGTTAGCGGTCAGCGCGCACGGCCACGTCCATGCGGCAACCAGCCTGGAGATCGTCCCTGAGCCGTCGCCCGAGAACCTGGACCGGCTGACGTCGGCGCTCGCGGTCGCCAACGCGCTCGATGCGGACGGCGGACAGCCCGATCAGGCGGCGACATCGGGAGTCAGTCGCTGTTTGGCCACCGATCTGGGTGCGCTCAGGGTCATTCGGAGGATCCCCGGGACCGAGGCGGAGAGCCTCTACGCGAATCTCGACCGGAAGGCACTCCCGGCATCGTGCAGGGCGTCGAGGTCAAGGGTGTGTGGCCTGAGTCATCTGCGGGCGATGACGCAAGCGTCGGGTCGCGCAGGGGATCTGGCGGTCCTGGAACGGCTCGGCACAGACTGACGTCCGCGCGCGAGGCCGCGGCGAAACAGCTAACCGAGGGCCACCAAAGCAATCGAGGCGGACAATGCGACCCGGACATCGGCACGGGCCTCCGGGCGCCGCGTAAACACTCGGATGGCGCATTCGAGCGGCGACCCCGAGCGGCTTGACAGCAGGGCGCCTGCCGTCAAGCAGTTGCGGTAGTCTGGCGGCATGGGAGTAGGGAGCCCGCGCCAGCAGGTAACGGCGGCACCGATGCATTCACCGGTCAACTGGGCGCTGCTCGGCCTCGTGATCGAACGGCCCAGCTACGCCTACGAGCTCGCACGGCGCTTCGAGCGCACCTACGACGGGGCGCTGTCGCTCTCGAGCGTCTCGCACATCTACACGGCGCTCGCCACGCTGCGTGAGCGCGGGCTCGTCGAGGAGCTGGCGGGAACCGAGCGCTCCGCGCACTCCCGGCGGCGGTATGAGCCGACGGCACAGGGCGTGCTCGAGCATGCCGAGTGGCTCGTCGGGACAGCTCGGCGAGGAGCGCCGACGCCAGCGGGTGCTGATCACCCAGCTCGGCGCGCTCGCGAAGGCCCCCGAGCGGGCGATCGCGGCACTCGACGCCTACGAGCAGGCGTGCATCTCAGAGATGGCCGCGGCGCCGCCGGCGGGCACCAGAGGAGGGACCCGGCACCATCCCGCTCGTGGCACGGCTGATCGCAGAGGAGACGCGGCTGACGATCGCGGCGAGGCTTCGCTGGGTGCAGTACGCGCGCGCGCAGCTGCAGACGCTCGCGTCCGCGCACGCCGAGACGAGATAGGCGTCGCGGATGAGCGTGCTGGAGCTCGAGCACATCAGCAAGCGCTACCGGGAAGCACAGCGCGAGCGGAACGTGCTCGATGACGTCTCGCTGGAGCTGGGAGAGGGGGAACTCGTGGTCCTCTACGGCGAGCGGCGCTCCGGGCGCACGCACGCTGCTGCGCATCGCCGCGGGGATCCAGGCGCCAGACAGCGGCAGCGTACGCTTCCAGGGGCGCGACCTCAACGCGGACGGAGCCGGGGCACTCGGACAGGGCATCGGCTACGTGCAGAAGAAGCTGCGCGCCAGGCGAAGAGCAGGAGGTGCTCTCGCAGGTCGCGGCGCCACTGCTCGCCCGCGGCGTCCCCATCCCGCAAGCACGGCAGACCGCGCGCGCCGCGCTTCACGCGGGCGGGCGCCGAGCGCACCACGGCAGCACCCATGGCCGAGCTTGGCGCCGGCGAGACGCGTCCGCGTCGCACTCGCGCGGGCGCTCGTGCTCTCCCCCGCGCTCATCGTGATCGACGAGCCCGCCGCCGGCAGTCGAGCTCGCAGAGCGCGACGGGATCCTCGCCCAGCTGCGCACGCTCGCCGCAGAGGGAACCGCCGTGCTCGCGAGCACCGGCGAGCCCACCGAGCTCGCCGGTGCACACCGCGCGCTGACCCTCGGCGACGGGCAGCTGCGCGGCCCCAGCAGGCCGGAGCTCGCTGAGGTGGTTGCGCTGCGCCGCGAGCGTGTAGCAGCATCGAGGGATGCTCGAGCTCAGGCAGGTCGTCAAGCGCTACCGCAGCGGCGGCGAGGACGTGCGCGCCGTCGACGGCGTCAGCCTGCGCGTGGACGCCGGCGAAATGCTCGCACTGCAGGGGCCAAGCGGCTCGGGGAAGAGCACGCTGCTGCTGCTCGCCGCCGCCGCTCTGCGCGCCGACACCGGCCTCGTCAGCTACGACGGGATGGATCTCGCGGCGCTGAGCGAGCAGCAGACAGCGCAGTACCGCCTCGCGGAGATCGGCCTGATCTCCCAGAACACTCACCTGATGGCCCGCGTGCCAGCCATCGAGAACGCCGCCACCAAGCTGCTGCTGGGCGGCGTCACGGTGCACGATGCGCGCCGGCAGGCGCTCGTTTGGCTCGCGACGGTCGGGATGGCCGAGCGCGCCGGGCGCACGCCCCAGGAGCTATCCGGAGGCGAGCGCCAGCGCGTCGCGATCGCCCGCGCGCTCGCGGGAGAACCGAAGCTCATCCTCGCCGATGAGCCCACCGCGAACCTCGACTCAGAGCGCTCCGCCCAGATCGTCGCCCTGCTGGCAGAACTCGCGCACGAGCACGGCAAGACGGTGGTGCTGGTCACCCACGACCCGGAGGCGGCCTCCAGCGCCGACAGGGTGCTCGCGCTGCGCGACGGGCGCCTGGACGGCGAGCGCGTCGAGAGCACACACGGCTCATGAGCGCCACCGCGACCCCGCAGGCACTGCGCACGCGGCGCATGCTCGGCGTGAGCACACTGATCTACTTCTACCGCCGTCGCCTGCGCGCACACGGCACCCAGGAGCTGCTCGCGGGCGTCGGGATCGCCGCCGCGGTGGCCCTCGTGCTCGCCGCCGGCATCGCGCAGGGCAGCATCGCCGGCTCGACGCAAGAAGTGCTGCGCGCGGTGATCGGGCCCGCGAATCTGCAGCTGCGCTCCCGCGGCCCCGCCGGGTTCACCGAAGCCCGCCTCGCGCAGGTGGAAGCAATCAGAGGCGTCAAGCAGGCCGCCCCGCTGCTCGAACGGAGCATGCGGATCACCGGCCCGGACGGGCGCTCCGCCACCATCTACGTCGCAGGGACAGACGAGAGCCTCGGCGTCCTGAACGGCCTCGGACGCACGCTGCCGCTGAGCGCCTATGACCCGCACACGATCGCGCTGAGCTCCGCCACCGCGCAGGCCCTCGGCGTGAGCGCCGCAGCGGTCGCAGCACACGCCCGAGTGAGCGTGCTCGTCGGCGGGATCCCCCACCTGGTCACCATCAGCGCCCTGCTCGGCGGCGAAGCCGTCGGTGTGCTCGCCGGCGCGATGGTCGCGGTCATGCCGCTTTCGAGCATGCAGGCCCTGCTCGGCGAAGCCGGGAAGGTCAGCCGGATCCTCGTGCAGAGCCGCCCCGGGCGCGCGGCGAGCGTCGCCGCCGGGATGCGCTCACTCGCCCGGGGGCGACTGATCGTCTCGGGCTCAGAACAGGACATCGCCGAGCTGCGCCAGGCACTCGCCCCGAGCGGGCAGGCGAGCGCCCTGTTCGCGATCATCGGCGCGCTGCTCGGGTTCCTGCTCGCATTCAACGCGATCCTGCTGACGGTGCCGGAGCGCAGGCAGGCGATCGCCGACCTGCGAATGTCCGGCACCCGGCGCAGTGCGATCGTCCAGCTCGCAGCGTTCCAGGCGCTGTGTCTGGGCCTCGCCGCCAGCGCCGTCGGGATCGGGGCCGGCTACCTGCTCTCGCGCTGGGTCTTCCACCAATCGACGGGGTACCTGGCGGAGGCGTTCGCGTTGAGCGGGAAGACACTCATCGGTGCCGGAACGGTCGTGCTGGCCGCGCTCGCCGGGGTATTCGCCACGTGCCTGGCCTCGAGCTTGCCGCTGCTCGACCTTCGCCGCGGGCGCCCAAGCGACGCGATCTACGTACAGGAGGGGCTGCCCGGCAACGCACTCACCGACGCCGGTCAGCGCTGGCTGGGCCTGGCCGCGCTTGCGCTGCTCGCTCTCGCGAGCGCTCTGTATGCGCTCACCCCCTCGAGCGCGCTGATCGCGAGCGTCGCTCTGGCACTGGCGACGGTGCTGGCCGTGCCGGTCGCGTTCACCACCGTGCTCGCCGGTGCGCGAGCGCTGAGCGAGCGTGCCCCGAGGCTGAGCACGCTGGCGATCGCGCTGGGCGGTGTGCGCGGCACCACGCTGCGCTCGGTCGCGCTCGCGGCCACGGGGGCCGTCGCACTGTTCGGCAGCGTCGCGCTTGGCGGCGCGCGCGCGGACCTGCTCGCCGGCATCCACTCGTTCGCGCACAGCTACGCCGCCGATGCAGCGATCTGGGTGTCAGAACCCGGGGACAACCAGGCGACCGCGGAGCTCGACGCCACAGGCCTTGCAGCCCGCATCGCCGCGCTTCCGGGCGTCGAGGGCGTTCGATCCTTCCAGGGGAGCTTCCTGACGCTCGGCCCCCGCCGGGTGTGGGTGATCGCGCGCCCGCCCGGCGGCGCGAGCAGCGTGCTCGCCGGGCAGAGCATCGGCGGCCCCGGCGCCGCGCGCCTGGCCGATCGGCGCCTGGGCGAAGGCGGATGGGTCGCCCTCTCCCAGCAGATCGCCTCCGAACTGCACACGGGCCCCGGCGCAGCCATCGCGCTGCCGACACCGACCGGCAACCGCAGCTACCGGGTAGCGGCGCTCACAACCAACCTCGCCTGGAGCCCCGGGGTCGTGTTCATGAGCACCGGGGACTACGCGCTTGCGTGGGCGAGCGCGACGCCCAGCGCGCTCGCCGTAACGCCGAAGCCGGACATCGGCGCGGGCGCACTGGCGGGAGAGATGCGACGGGCACTGGTGCCCGGTAGCGGCGTCGAAGTCGCAACGGCGCCCACCAGGGAGGCGAACATCGACGCGCTCAGCGGCGAAGGACTCAGCCAGCTCGGGATCATCTCCACCCTGCTCGTGCTGGCCGCGATCATGGCGCTCGCCGCGGCACTCGCGTCGAGCATCAACCAGCGGCGCGGCGCCATGGCCGGATTGCGCCTCGCCGGCGCCTCACCAGGGCGTCTGCGCCGGGTCCTGCTGCTGGAAGCCAGCCTCATGCTCGGCGCCGGATGCGTGACCGGCGCGCTGGCTGGAATCTATGGCCAGTACATCATCGACGCCTATCTGCGCCACGTGACCGGGTTTCCGGTGGCAGGCGTCGGCGTCAGCGCCCGGCCCATCGAGATCTTCGCGATCGTGCTTGGCGCAGCGCTCGCGGTCTGCGCGATCCCGGCCTGGCTGGCCTCGACCGTCTCGCCGGCGCTGGCGCTCGCGGAAGAGTAGGGCGATGGGACGCGAGCGCGCGACCCTCCGTGCACTGGCCGTCGCGAACGCGCGCTACTGGCCGACGGTCGCACCCGAGGTCCGCCGGGCGCTGAGAAGCTGGCAGGGGCAAGCGAGCGAGATCCCCGACGCCTCGCAGCGAGCCCTCGCGCTCGCCAAGCTCGCCGACGAGGGCTTCAATGCGGAGGTCGCGGCGACGCTCGCGACGCTCGCGCCGGCGGCGAGGAGGAGACAGACCGTGCAAGCGATCGTCGCGCTCGAGGTGCTGTTCGACTACCTCGACGGACGAACAGAGCAGCCAGGCAAGGATCCGATCGCCGAGGCCGAGCGGCTGTTCGAGCCGTTCACAGACGCCTTGCTGGCACCCGATGCAATCGACAGCAGGGCCGGCGCGGGAGACGGACGGGCACCGGCTGACTTGGCCTACCTGACTGCCCTGTCGGCCCGGACGCGCGGGGAGCTATTCACACTCCCGGCGGCGAGGTCGGTGGCCGGGCGCGCGCGGGCCTGCGCCGAGCGCTGCGCCCAGGCACAGACGCGCATTCATGGGAGCGCATCGTTGGGCATCCAGCAGCTCCAGGACTGGGCCGTCGAATCGGCGAATGGATCCGGGCTTGACTGGCGTGAGTACGCGGCGGGATGCGCGTCCTCGGTGCTAGCAGTCCACGCGCTGATCGCGGCCGCCGCGGAGCGCGGGTGCAGCGATCAGGCGGCGTCACGGATCGACGCGGCGTACATCGCCATATGCGCGGCGATCACGATCCTCGACAGTCTGGTAGACCAAAGGGAGGACGCTGCAAGCGGTCAGCGGGGGTTCGTGAGTCTGTATGAAGATGGGGAGCTTCGCACGCGACTGCCCGCCCTCATCCGCGAGGCTCGAGCGCGCGCCGGCGAAGCGCCTCACAGCGCTCATCACACGATGACGCTGGCCGGCGTCGTTGCCTACTACACGACTCATCCGGGGGCGCGCGATCCTGGCGTGAGAGACATCGTGCTGGCGGTGCGGCGCGAACTCTCCCCCACCATCTGGCCAACGCTCTGCGTCATGGGCGCCTGGCGCGGAGCGAAGCGGGCACGGGCGGCAATCAGGAGAGGCACCGAGATGCGCAGGAGCGCAAGCGACGCCGGGAGCGCTCGGCGGGACTAGAATGAGCCTGTGGATAGGAGCCGTGAGAGCCAGCTGCACGGATCGTGAGATCCGCCGGGAGAACAGCAACCCTGGCCGCGATCAGTGTGCTCGTGGGCGCGCTGATCCCGGTCGCGAGCGGGGCGGAGCAGCCGCGCGCGAGGACGGCCGCGACCGTCAGCGTCAAGGACGAAGGCCACCTGCGACTGATCAGGAGCTCAGGCTCGGTGCTCTACGACGAAGGCTACGCGCACGGAACGCTGCCGGGGACGGTCAAGATTCGCTTCGTCTACAACGGAGATCCCACGGTGAGCGCCCAGATCACGATCTACGGGCATTCAGGCAGTGTGCAGGCGCGTGGGACGGGACTCCTGTCGAGCCCGAGCAGCGCGAGCCCGAGCTTCAAAGGGGCGCTGAGCATTACGGGCGGAAGCGGACGCTATGCGCATCCGCACGGCCGGGGTGCTTTCTACGGGGTCTTCTACCGACGCAGCTACGCGATCACGGTACAGACCGAAGGCACGCTTCACTACTGAGGCTGGGAGTGGCGGCCGTGGCGCTCGCAAGCGCCGGATGCCTCCTGTTGGCGGCAGTCGCGCGCGCAGGGCCCCGGGCGGGCCACTCGGCCTCGGGCCCGGCGGCGATCCTCAGCGCGGCGTTCGCGCCCAAGCAGCTCGGGGCGCCAACGACGGTGAAATTCGCGGTCAGCATCGACCCCCCGCCAGTGAGCGGTCCACTCCCGCTGTCCGAGGTCGCGGTGAGCTATCCGAGCGATCTGGGGCTTGCCACGAGCGGACTGGGCGTCGCGACATGCGAACCGAGCACGCTTGAAGTGCAGGGATTGGGGGCGTGTCCGCCGGACTCCAAGATGGGGCAGGGCAGCGCGCTGGTCGAGGTGCCGTTCGGTCCGGTGATCGTGCGGGAGAGCGTGACCCTCGAGATCTACGCGGCGCCCTCCAGCGACGGCTACGTGCACCTCGCAATCCTCGCCAGCGGTGCCGAGCCAGTGGTGGCGAGCGTCCTGATGAGCGGGGTGCTGCGTCCCGGGCGCCTGCTGATCAGCGTCCCGCCGATCCCGAGCCTTCCCGGAGCGCCGTACGTCTCGCTCGTGAACATGCAGGCGGTGCTCGGAGGCCCGTTGACCTACTACGAACGCGTCAGGGGACGGACGATCGCCTATCGACCGCGGGGCATCGGACTGCCCGAGAGCTGCCCGCACGGCGGATGGAGACTGGGCGCAGCCTTCACGTTCACCGACGGGCAGCGCAGCCAGGCGAGCACGGCCGTGGCGTGTCCGCGCCGGGCCCCGTCGCGCCGGGGGTGAGGCGCGTTCTGGTGCCGGGAGAAGCTCCGAGCGGCGCCGGCGACAGTCAAGGCTTAGAAACTTGCTGCCGACGCCGAGGGAGATCTGCGCCATGATCGGCGGAGCATGGACGAGCTCGCCACCGCCGGGCGCCGGAGCACCCCGATCGACGACACGGCGCAGGCCCGGCACGTGGCGATCGTCAGCGACGGCAGCGCACGCTGGGCCGATGCGCGCGGCCTATCGATCCGTGAGGGTCATGAAGCGGCTGCCGACACGGTCGTTGCGCGCATCGCCGACGCAATCGAGCTCGGAATCCGCCAGATGACGCTCTACGCATTCTCCACCGAGAACTGGGTGCGGCCCGCGGTCGAGGTGAGCACACTGATCGCGATGCTCGCAAGACGGGTCGCAGCCGACACCCCGACACTTCATTGCCAGGGCGTGCGCGTGCAGTTCATCGGTCGCCGCGACCGGGCGGGCCTGGCGCTGGCGGGTGCCATGCGCGACGCTGAGCAGCTGACGGCGCGCAACAGGAAGATGGATGTGTACGTAGCGTTCGACTATGGGGGGCGCGATGAGATCGTTCGCGCGGCCGAGCGCTACGTGGGCGGCGGAGAGCTGGAGTTTGCGCGGCTGCTGCACGCCCCCGGTATGCACGACCCTGACCTTCTGATCCGCACGAGCGGCGAGAAGCGGCTCTCCAATTTCCTGCTGTGGCAGGCCGCCTACTCGGAGCTCGTGTTCCGCGATGAGCTCTGGCCGGACTTCAGCCGCGTCGCCCTCGAGGAGTGCCTTGCCGAGTACTCGCGGCGCTCGAGGCGATACGGCGCTCGCGTACAGCCGGCCGCGGGCGAGCCGCCACCGATCTGCGCCTGAGGCCGACGGCGGGCGGACGTCGTGAAACCCAATGGGCGCGAGTGTCGTGACGGGGAGCGCACGGACGACGTATCCCCCGATCCTCGCTCCTCGCGGTCTGCACGCCGTCCTGGGAAGTGCGGTTGCTCCGGTCCCATGTCGGCGGCTACACGGCGCGGCGGCCGGATGCTTGGATAAACAGAACGAAACCGCGCAGCGCGCTGGCATGAGCTCCTGGAAAATCGGAGCTTGACCGTCGCGGTAGGGATGGCAGGATGAGACATAAGGACCGAGTATGGCCCATAAGCGCTAGGCTATACACAGCCGCTGGACCGGCCAGCGTAAACGGGAGCTGTGGGGTTGACATTGTGAGCGGAGCATGATCGGCATGATCTCGGAAGCCGCACGGTGGGGCAAGCGCGCACCGTCGCGCGCGACGCTGCAGCGCCCGTCGATGAAGGCGCACGGGAGCGCGCAAGTGCGCGCCGAACGCCGATGAGCGTCCGCGTCGCGCAACCCCGAGCTGAGAACGGCGCTTTGGAGAAAGGACGCAAAAGCACCCAGCGCGAGCGTTTGCTGGGCGGAATGGTGCGCACCGCGAACAGGGATGGATATGCGGGAGCGAGCGTCTCGAAGGTCATCGCCGAGGCGGGTGTCTCGCGGCCAACGTTCTACGAATACTTCGAGGACCGTGACGCCTGCTTCCTCGACGCGCTGCGCGACATCCACCACCGGGTCCTGGCGGCGATCCGCGATGCGATCGCCCAGCGCCCGCCCGCAGAGGCGATACAGGCGACTGTCGCGGCGATCGTCGCGTTCGCGGGCAGCGAGCGCGAAATGGCGCTGCTTCTCATGAGCCAGGCAATGGCGGCCGGGCCACGGGCGCTCGACGTGCGCGAGGAAGGGCTGGCGGAGATCGAGGAGACGGTTCGCGACGCTCACCGATCGCTGAAGGCGCGTGAGGAATGCCCGGACATCAACCCGCGCATCCTCGTCGGGGGGCTCTACCGACTGCTCGCATCGCGCCTGCGCCGCGGCGAGCCGGGCCTCAGCAGGGCGATCGACGAGCTGACCAGCTGGGTCGAGAGCTACGAGCGTCCACTCCGCGAGCACACCTGGGACGCACTGAAGTCCCGAGCGGCCGGGCCGCTGCCGCCCGGCGTCGCCATCGGACCGCTGCCGACGCCGAGCCCGCTGGCGCCGGGCAGGCCGGGCATATCCAAGGAGGAGGTCGCGGCAAACCATCGCCAGCGCATCCTCCACGCCGCCGCGGAGCTCGCCGAGGAGAAGGGCTACAACGCGACCACCATCGCGGACATCACGCGCCTGGCCGGCGTCGACGGCCGCGCGTTCTACGCGGCCTTCGGCGACAAGCAGGAGGCGTTCATGGCGGTGCATGAGATCGGCGTGCAGCACGTCATGAGCGCCACGGCAGCCGCCTTCTTCACCGGCGACTCCTGGCCCGAGCGCACCTGGGCCGCAGGGCGGGCCTTCAGCGGGTTCCTCGAGAGCAACCCGATGATCGCGCACGTCGGGTTCGTCGAGGCCTACGCCGTCGGACCGGCTGCGGTGCAGCGCGTCGAGGACAGCCACACGACGTTCACGATCTTCCTGCAGGAGGGCTACCAGCAGAAGCCGCGGCGCCCGCCACCATCTCGTCTGGCGCTGGAGGCAATCATCACGTCGATCTTCGAGATCGTCCACCTCGAGGCGCGGCGAAGCAGCGAGCCGCAGGTGAGCGGCATGCTCGGACACATGGCCTTCCTCGCGCTCGCGCCGTTCCTAGGAGCGAGCGACGCGGGCGCATTCATCGAGGGCAAGCTGAGGGCATAGTTGCCGAGGTCGTCGGCGATCCAGGCGAGCACCGAAGAGGAGACCTCGACGAGCGGAATGGATAAACGCCCCCGAAGCGTCGGTCAGCGACGCTTGCGGCCAAAGGCCATAGGAGCGCGTCGCAAGGTATAAACGTCGCCAGTGTGGTTTCGGCGATGATTGCGCTCCGAGCCGGCGCGAGGCCGGGCCGCGAAGTTGCTGCCCACCATCCTCGCTCGCGCAAAATCCCCTGCGTTCCCTGACGATCTGCTGGGCCGCACGCTAGGGTCTAGCGCCGAATGCCGCGCCGCCCAGCCGCCGAGGACCGTCCAAACACACCGGTGCAGAATCGGCGCAAGGCCACGCAGCGAGAAAGGCTGATCGCCGCCACGATCACCGCCGCCAACCGCGACGGATACGCGGGTGCAACGGTCGCAGCGGTCATCGAGGAGGCCGGGGTCTCCCGTCCGACCTTCTATGACTACTTCAAGGACCGCGACGATGGCTTCGTTGCGACGGTGCTCGACGTTCAGGGCCGCCTGCTCGAGGACGTTCGCAGCGCACTCAGCACGGAGGAACCGCGAAGACGCGCTCACAGCCGCGGTCAGAGCGAACGTGGAGTTCGCGAGCTCCAACCCGGCAGCCGCACGCTTCCTGATGAAGGAGGCGCTGGCCGGCGGGCCACCGGCGCTGGACGCCCGCGACGCCGGAATCGGCGAGATCGCAAAGTCGGTCGAGAAGGCACTCGGATCGCTCGGCGGCGATGAGGAGGCCCCCGACGTGCCCGCCGCGGCGGTGATCGGCGCTGTGCAGCGCGTGCTCGCGTCCCGACTGCGCCGAGGGGAACGTGCCCTCGGCGACCTCCAGGGGACTGCGAGCGTGGATCGAAAGCTACAGCTGCACCGCTGAGCGAGCACCGCTGGCGCGCACTGAAGGCGATCTCTGCGCCGGAGCGCTCGCCCTACCTGCCGCACGGGACGCTGCGCCCGCCGCCGTCGCTGCCACCGGGGCGCCCGCGGATCCCGGAGGAGGAGATCGTCGAAAACCACCGCCAGCGAATCATGTTCGCGACCGCGCAGGTGGTGCAGGAACATGGCTACGCGGCGACCACGATCTCGGAGATCGTCCGCCGTGCCGGAATCGACGGCCGCAGCTACTACGAGCTGTTCGGCGACAAGCAGGAGGCCTTCAGCGCCATCCACGAGCTCGGCTTCCAGTACCTGATGGCCGTGACCGCCGGCGCGTACTTTGCCCGGAAAGCTGGCCTGAGCGGATCTGGGAGGCCTTCCGCGCGGCGAGCCAGGCGATCGATGAGACACCGAGCTTTGCGCACGTGGCGTTCGTCGAGGCCTACGCGGTCGGACCACGCGGCATCCAGCGAGTCGAGGACAGCCGCACCGCGTTCACGATCTTCCTGCAGGAGGGCTATCGGGCGCTCGATGAGCGCAGCGCGCCCTCCCGCGATGCCCTCGAGGCGATCATCACCACCGCGTTTGAGATCGTCTATATCGAGGCGCGCGCCAACCGCGCGCCTCGCACGGCAGGACTGCTCGCGCACACGGTTCATCTCTGCCTGGCTCCGTTCCTCGGAGCGCAGGCGACGAACGAGTTCATCGACGGCAAGCTCGCCGCGATCCCGGCGCCGAAGCGCAAGCGCGGCGCTCGGCGCTGAGAAGGCGCGGCGCAGCGGTCGATCCGTGACGGCGCCAAGCGACGCCACGGCAGCCCAAAAAAGAAACCCTCCCGCCACCGTGGAGGAGCAGCGGGAGGGTTGGGCGCCGCGGCCAAGATCTAACCGCGGCGCCCAGCCGGTCGAGGGAAAAGGGACCGGAGTTTCTCCGAGCGCACCCAGGAGGGACCAAGTGCGCTCGCGCAACCCCCGGACACACGAGCCGACCAGCGTCGCCATAAACGCTGTCATACGACGGTAGCGCACGCCCCCAGACGTGTCAAGGCGAGAACGACGAATGCCCGATTGCCGGATATAAAGCGATTCTGCCCGCTCGGACGGGCTATCGCCGGAGCTGGCGCCCGCTCGAAGTAAACAGTATCCTTGCAATTGTGCGCCCCCGCCCCCCGACGGCCGCAGCAGAGAGGCGCGGGCGCAGGATCGCCAAGGTGCAAGGCGGCAGCCCAGGAGCCACGGCCAGAGACCGGCTGATCGCGAGCGTCGTTCGGCTCGCCGGCGAGGACGGGTATCCAGACGTCACGCTGGGGCGGATCATCGCCGAGGCAGGCGTCTCGAGAGCCGGCTTCCATGCGCACTTTCCAACGAGGGAGGACTGCCTGCTGGCCGCGATCGACGGCATCGAAGCCGGCCTGCTGGCGGAGGTGCGCGATGCGATCCGCGAATCCCCAGGCGAGCACGCCGCGCGCAGCGCCACGGGCGCGCTGGTCTCCTTCGCGACGCGCGAGCCGAGGATCGCGCGGGTGCTGATGCTCGAAACGCTCGGCGGGGCCCCGCGCCTGCTCGACGCGCGAGACCGGGCGGTCGCCGAGATGGCACGGCGCGTGGAGCGCGCATACGAGCGGCTCCCACCTTCCACACCCGTGCCCGACATCGCCCCCGAAGCGGTGATCGGCGGCGTGATGCGACTGCTCGCCCTCCGGCTTGGCGAGGAGCATCAGGATCTGGCACCACTGGGGCCCGACATCGCCACCTGGCTGGAGGGCTATTCCGTGGCGCTGGGGAGCATCGCTGGCGTCACGCCAGGCCGCTCGCCCCTGCGGCGCGCGGGGCACTCCTGCAGCACGTGCCGCGACGGGCACCCATGCCGCTGGCGCTGGGCCGTCCGCGGATCTCCGCTCGCGCCGTGGCGGAGAACCACCGTCAGCGGATCCTGTTCGCAATGGCCGAGGCTCTGGCGCAGCGTGGTTATCTCGCCACGAGCGTGACGGACATCATCCAGGGCGCCGAGATCGAGGGCCGCGCCTTCTACCGCCTGTTCGACGGCAAGCAGGCGGCGCTCCTGGGCCTGCACGAGGAGGCCTTCCATCACGCGATGGCCGCCACCGCCGGCGGGTTCTTCGGCGGCGCGAACTGGCCGGAGCGAATCTGGGAGGCCGGCCGAGCATTCAGCGCTCATCTCGAGCAGAATCCGACGTTGGCGAGGGCGTCGCTGATCGAGAGGCACGCGGGCGGGCCGGCTCCGAGGAGGCGTGCCGAGGCACTCGTCGAGGCCTTCACGCTGTTCCTGCGCGAGGGGTCTGAGGATCAGGCGGTGGGTGAGCGTCCCTCGTCGCTGGCGCTCGAGGCGATCTCAGCAGCGACGTTTGAGCTCGTCTACCTGCAGGCGCGCAGCGGCCCGGAGATGCGTGTCGCAGGCCTGTTGGGGAACCTCACGCACATCTCGCTCGCGCCGCTGCTCGGCGCGAGCCGCGCGAGCGAGCTGATCGAGGCGCTGAGCGAAGACGAACGCGCACGCGAGAAACAACGGGCGAGCGGAGCTGGGACTTCAAGGTTCGCGAGAGGAGGGCGCTCCGCAGAACGGCAGGCCACCGGCGGCGCTCGCAACCGCGGCGCTCAACACTGAGCGCCCGAGGTAGGGCGCCGCCCCGCCGCCCGGCGTGTCAAGGGGCTCGGGGCCCAATCCAGCCTGGCGATCGAGGAAGTCGTTGGCGTCGCCCGCCCCCACGAAGGGCGCCAGGCAGAGGAAGGAGAGGAGGCCCAGCACATCACGGCGCTGGGCCTCGCCAGCGTCGCGGATCTGCAGATAGCCCAGCTCGAAGCATGCGGCGGCGATGGGCTCCAAAGCGGTGTGTGGTGGGCCGGGGCGCGCCGACTGCTCGCGGAACCCCTCCTCGAGGAAGACCGTGAATGCCCGTGCGATGTCCGCAACGCGAGCGGCACTCGCCGGGTCGCTCGCTTGGCTGTCGATGAGTGACACGGACACGAGCGCCGGGCTCTCCTGTGCGCAGCTCACCAGCGCCTGGGCCGCGTAGAAGACGTGCTCGGGCCAGCTGCCCCCACGGACGTAGGCCGCCGCGCTCGCGGCCATCGCCTGCCTGAAGAGCAGCTCCGGAACAGCGGCCAGGGCCGCGCTCTTATCGGCGAAGAGGCGGTGGAAGCTCCGCATGTCGACGCCGGCACGACGGGCGATAGCGGAGACGGTTGCCGAGGTGTACCCAACCCCAGCCACGACCTCGGCGGTGGCGAGGACGATCTGCAGTCGCTGATCCTCGACGCCCGCGCGATCGGATCGATGTCGGCCGCCGAGCGCGGGGCGCGGCACGGGCGGGGTGGTGCGCCACGCCCCCCTCCCCTCCGAGACGGGACGTTGCGCGCGGTAGCGGTGCTCGCCGAGCGGACGCACGTAGAGCTCGAGCCAGCCGCACAGCTGTGCGGCAAGGCCCCGGCTCGGCGGCTCACGGCCGGCAAGCAACCAGGCAAGCAGGCGGCAGACCGTGCCGAGGAGCACGTCGCTCGGGAGATCGGGGGCAGGCGTCTCGGCCGGCATCCGAAGGTAGGCGTCATCGACGATGCGAGCGAGCTGAGCAATCAGCCGATCGCGAGCATCGAGCGCGCGGCGCCCGGCGGCGAGGGACTCGGAGAACAAGACGCGGCTGCCCGCCGGGTCCGCGTCCGCGAATGCGAGCACCGCGCGCACAATCCCGGCTGCGGCGTGCTCGGGGCCATCGCGCAGCGTCTGGCGCTCGACGCCGGCGAGGAGACGCATCCCGATGGGCTCAAGGGCGGCCAGCAGGCAGTCTTCCCTGTCGTTGAAGTGCTCATAGAAGGTGGCGCGCGACACGCCGGCGAGGGCAACCACCTCGGCAACCGTCACCGACCGGTAACCAGCGGAGGACGAGGAAAGCAGGGTCAGTGCCTTCAACAGGCGCTCGCGCGCCGCCGCTCCGTCCCCCGGAAGCGCGGCGCCCATCCCACCAGGCTGCAGGATCCGTGCGGATCGCTCACGTGCCACCGCCCGATAGTCCCGGAAACGCGCGCGAACGTTAACCCAAGACTTAGAAGGTAGATCAGGGGCTGGAAGCCGGCCGAGCTTCCGATCGTGCGCCGGCCACGGCGGCAGAGAGCTGCAGGGCGAGCAGGTTGACGACGAGCGGGCGGACCAGCGGGGCGAGCTGCCCGGCGGCACGCTCGCATACGTGCGTCAGCTCAGCCTCGGCGACGGCCGGATCGAGCGCGATGCGAAGCGCGAGGGCGTGCATCCCGGCCGGTGAGTGCTTGAGGCCGCGGGCAAGCGTGCGGATCAGCTCGACCAACGTCTCCTCAGGGGTTCCCGAGCGGCGCGCGAATGCGGCCGCGCGCAGGGCATGCACATCCGCGTCCAGATAGGCGCGGACATCTGCGCCCGGCACGGCTGATCCCATTGCGCGGCGGAGCGCCAACAGCAGTCGCGTGTCCGTCCCGGCCAGCTCGGCCGCCTCGGCGGCCGTGTAGCGCGCGCTCCCGGCGATCGCGAGCATCGCGGCGTGGGCGTCCATGGGCTGCCCGCCGAGGACCCGCTCGCCGTCCAGAGGTTCCTCGTGGGATCCCGGGAGGCTAACCGCCTCAGCGGCCGCGCGGTTCACGGCGCGGCCGGGCGGATCCTTGGCGAGGAGGCTGTGGTGGGCGCGGCACCGCTCCTCGTCAGCTCGGCCCGCAGGGCGTGGCGACCACGATGATGCAGACCATGGACCGACGCGGCAGTCCTGCCGGTGGCAGACATGATCTCGGTCGGTGAGAGCCCGGCGATATGGCGCAGCACGAGGACCTCGCGCTGATCGAAGGGGATCGTGGAGAGCGCGTCCTTGAGCTCGCCCGCGCGCGCGGCGCCCGTGACGCGGTCGGGCCCGGGATCGGCGCCACGGATCTCCTCGACCGGGACCAGGCGCTGTTTGCGCAGGTGGTCGACCGCGACGTTGTGCGTGACGCGGAGCATCCAGGCGAAGAAGGGAACGTCGCGCTGCTCGTATTTGCCGATGACGCCCATGAGCTTGGCGAACACCTTCTGGGTGACATCCTCGGCGTCGTGCTGGTTGTGGACGATGCTGCGCGCGTAGGCGCAGATCTCATCGGCGTAGCGGGCGTAGAGAAAGGCCAGCGCGTCCCGGTCCCCCTGCTGCGCCCGCCTGACAGCGCGCGAGACCAGCCGGCTGGCAACCTGCTCCTCGGAGCTCTGGGCTCTCGTTGGCTGGGCAACGTCCTGTCGGCCCTTCATCGTCCCTCCCCCTTCTGCTCGTGCTGCGCCGCGTTCTCTCCGTGAACCGCCGGACCCCACATCTCTCTCGGTCCGACAGCCAGCGACGCTCATCGAAGCCGTTTCGATAAACGTCGGCGCGCACGCTAGCGCATCGCAAATAGCGTTGTCAAGGGGCGCGATTCGGACGCTACCTCCGATCATCTAAACATCGGCCATGCAGTTTCAGCAGAACTACAGCTCGCGCGGGCCCGCACCGGCCATTGAGGGTGCAGCCGTGATCGTGGCGAGGCGCCGGATAGAGCGGATCGGCCAGCCGCCCGCGAGAGACCAGCGTCGGGTGCCGTGACCCAGGGCCGGGACCACGGCACCACGACGCTGCCCCGGCCCGGGAGGGGGCCTGAGGCCGGGGTCTCACCGAGCGCCGCCGCAGGAGGGCAGCGACAACGCTCGGGCAGCTCCCGGCGGGCGCGAACATGATGCGCCTCTCCCGACGCCGACCGACCACCCCAACACGGGGGCGGTCAACCAGGCGCATGCCGTCGTTTCATAAACGCCGCCACTGCACAGACGCTAGCGCAACTGCCCCGACATCGACGTGGATACCGGCAGCCATTTGCCCATTCAGCGCATAAGAATCTCCGGTGCCGCGCCCTTTGGCCCGATCAGATTGCGCGTGGCGCGGGAAACGCCATCGATGCGTTTTACCCGGCAGCTATGAACGATGCGACCCGGGTGCACCGACGGCGGCACCTTGGTCCGCCCAGTCGCGCAGGAACGCCTCCGCAGCGGGGACGTCGAGCGGGCGGGCGAAGAGGAAGCCCTGGCCGCCGTCGCACTGCTCCTCGCAGAGCAGCGAGAGCTCGCCGGGCTGCTCGATCCCCTCGGCGATCGTCTCGATCGACAGGGCCTTGCCGAGCTGCACCAGGGTACGGATCAGGGTGTCGCCTTCCTCGTTGTGCGCGAGGCCCGAGATGAACGAGCGGTCGATCTTCAGAGCATCCACCGGGAACTGGCGCAGGTGGGCCAAGGACGAGTAGCCCGTGCCGAAGTCATCGATGGCGACGCGGACGCCGAGCTCCTTGATCGCCGCCAGGCGCGCGGCGGTCTGGGCCACATTGCGCATCAATGTGGTCTCGGTGATCTCGATCGTGAGCGCCGCCGGCTCGAGGCCGCTGCCGTGAAGCGCAGAGCGAACATCGGCGATGATCTCATCGGAGTCGAGCTGGCGGGCAGAGACGTTCACCGCCATCCGCACGCTGTGGCCCGAACTGCGCCATGCCGCACCCTGTGCGCACGCCTGCTGAAGAACCCAGCGGCCAACCTCCACGATCAGGCCGGTCTCCTCGAGCAGCGGGATGAAGTCATCCGGCTGCACGACACCACGGGTGGGGCAGTGCCAGCGGATCAGGGCCTCAAGGCCCGTCGGGCTCATGTCGCCGAGGCTGAACGTCGGCTGGTAGGCGAGGAAGAACTCCTCGCGCTCGAGCGCGAGCCGCAGGTCGATCTCGAGCTCCATTCGCCTCTGCACCGTGTCCTTCATGCCCTGCTCGAAGAGAACGTGACGATTCTTGCCGTCCCACTTGGCGCGGTACATGGCGATGTCGGCGTCACGGAGCAGATCGGCTGCCGAGATCCGCTCGCCCAGCGCTATGCCGATGCTCGCCGTCACCGTCACGGGAGTCTCGGACTCCCCCAGCCTGAAGGGCTCCTTGAGCGCTTCGATCAGGCGCTCGGCGATCAGCTCGGGGCCGGCGGCGATCGAGACATCCGCGGCGAGCACGACGAACTCGTCGCCGCCGAGGCGCCCGAGCGCATCCACGTCGCGCACCACCCCCTCCAGGCGGGCGGCCGCCGCCCGCAGCAGCTCATCGCCCGCACCGTGGCCGAGCGTGTCGTTGACGGACTTGAAGTTGTCCAGATCGATGAACAGAACGGCGACCGGCGCCTTGGCGCGGTGCGCGCGCAGCAGCATCTGCTGCAGGCGGTCCATGATCAGGGTCCTGTTCGGCAGACCCGTGAGGCCATCATGGGTCGCCATGAACGCGAGCTGATGCTGGCGCTGGTCCAGCTGCTCATCCGCAGCGCAACGCTCAGCATCGAAGGACTGGCACATCCGCACGAGCGTCACGCTGAGGCTTCGCTGGAGCATCGCGAGCGCCACCATGCGCGCCTCGTCGGGAAGGTCGAGCTCGCCGGCGATCGCCCAGACCGCATCGTCGGCGGCGTTCCACCAGCGCAGGCAGCGCTTGGTCACCTCGTTCAACGGTGCGGCGCGCTGTGCTGCGAGCTGGCCGAAGATGCGCCATGACTCCTGGCCGACCTCGCGCGCCACCTCAGGCCCGTCGCCGGCCATCCATCTGGCAACCGCGACGGTGGAGACGACGCCGACGCGTTCGAAGCGCGCTTCGACGGTCTCATCGAGAAGCACGCCCGACTCGCGCGTTCGGGCCATCATGGCCGCGACGATCTCCGCCGTGCGTCCCTTCAGTTCGGTGCCGATGCGCCGAACGTCCTCGCGCGGCTCCCAGCCGATAAGCGTGGAGCGCCGCGGGCCGATGAGATCGTCGTGTGGGCTTGAAGGCTGATCTGTCATGTGTCTGGGCATCGGCGTGGGCCGAAGCACATCGGAGGTCGGGCCCTGGCCCCTCGACGACTGTTTATTTTGGTGCGCAGTCGGTGTCGAGCGAGGCCGTTGGCGTGGACCGGGTATCGGCCGGGGGTCACCAGTGCTTTGGGCCTGCAAGGCGTCGCCCACGGAGCCACGAAGCCGCCAGCCTAGCCTGCGCATCTAACGCCAAATTGGACGTTTATGCCAGCGGTCATGCACGCGGTGCCCGGACCGCGCCACGGCGATCGCGGCCAGGCAGAGGGCGCCGAAGGGCTCCCGGGGCCAGCGCGCAAGCCGGCCCGGCGTCAGTCGGGCGGGGCGGGGACGACGGGGGGCGGAATCCGTCGCGCGATGCGCCCGCTGTCCACGTCAGCCAGGTAGTAGACAATCGCGAAGCCGACGAGATCCTCCTCGGCGACACCGAGCCGTGTGCTCTCCTGCTCGATCGCCTCCCAGGCGAACTCCTCCAGACGCAGCCTCATGAGGCGCTCACGACGCCCCGCGGAGCGGCGATCTGGTGGCTGGGAGCCGCTCACGGGCGGCCTTCGGGAGATGGGACACTCCAAGACAACGCGACACAGGACGGAGCACTCGCGCGCGAACCCTTGCCATGAGGGAGGAAAAAAGGCGGGTGCGGCATGCGTCGGCCCTCGATCGGGGACGTTCCGTTGCGCGAGGGAAACTGAGGAGCGACACCGATCATGGCGGAGTGCGCTCATCCTAGAAGGAGCCCGGAGACCTTGTCGCAGCCACGGCTAGCGCTCTGACAGCTCGCCTACCTTGACTTGAGTCTCGGGCGCGAGCGGCTGCGAGCCTACGGAGTACGCCGTAAACGCTCGCATTCGCATGGGCGAGCCTCGAGACTGCATGCATGAAGGCCCAGACCACGGGGCATCGTTTGAGCGGCAGGGCGCATTGTGGCCTCCGGATAAACGTCCACAACTTCGGCAGGCCTGTGGGTGTTCGCAAGGAGAAAGGCCGATGGGGAAGGACCTGGCGGTCCGACGAAGAGGCAGCCCGGCCCTCCGCACTACAAGCGGGAACGGAAAGGAGGAAGGAGGTCCACGTGCAGGCGAACCAGATTGCGAGGAAGGCCGAGTCGCTCATCGTGCTGCTCGTCGTCGCAAGCATGCTCGCCGGACCGAGCGCCGGCGCCTCCTACGCGGGAATCTCGCCGACGAACAGCCCTCAGACGCGGGTCCGGTCGACCACGCACGGAACGCGGACCCGCAGCCGGACCTCCACCGCCAAGCGCACCTCACGAAAGCCCAAATGCCGTAGCGGGTCCGTTCGTCGAGGCCGGAGTGCCAGGGCCGTGCACGAGCATGGTGTGGACGCGACGCGATGCGCCACGAAGCCGGCCGTGCGCAAGGTGGTCCAACCTGGGATGGCGGTGAACACGATCGGAAGCAGTCATGCGCCCGGACCCTCCGAGTCCAGTCCAACAACCATCGGCGCACGGCCGTTGGCGCAAACCCCCGCACCTGCCGAACCGGTTGATGGCGCCCCGTTTCGTTTTTTTGCGCCGTCGAGTTTCTGGAACGAGCCGGTGCCGGCCGATGCGCCGTTGGACCCGAACTCGGCCGGACTCGTGGGCGCATTCGATGAAACAATCGCAGCCGAGGAGGCCACCAGCACGGGACCGTGGATCAACACCGCCTCCTACAGTGTCCCGCTCTACACGGTCCCCGCGGGAGAGCCCACCGTCACGGTTCACCTCCAAGGCACCGTCAACGCAGCGCTGAGCGCAGCCTGGAAAGCGGTACCACTACCCCCAGACGCCAAACCCGCAGCCGGCACCGACGGAGACCTCTTCCTATGGCAGCCCGGCAGCGACCGCATGTGGGAGTTCTGGAGGCTGGTCCACGAAACGGACGGCTGGCACGCCTCATGGGGCGGCGCCACACAAAACCTCACCTTAAGCGAAGGCGTCTACGGACCACAAGCCTGGCCCGGCGCACAACCATGGTGGGGCGTCGCCGGCTCATCACTCTCGCTCCTCGGCGGACTGATCACCCTCGAAGACCTCCAAGACGGCCAGATCAACCACGCCCTCGAGATGGCGATACCCAACATCCGCGCCAACGTCTACGCAACCCCAGCCCAACGCACCGACGGGAAATCCACAAGCCCCCTCTCCCTACCCGAGGGCGCCCACCTACGCCTCAACCCCAACCTCAACCTCGAAAGCCTCCACCTACCACCACTCACGCTACTAATCGCACAGGCAGCACAACGCTACGGCATCTACATCGTCGACGGATCATCCACCGCCGAGTTCCCAGCCCAAGACCCCACCCCCACCGGCACCAACCCGTACACCGGCCCAAGCGGCTACTTCCAAAACCAACCCCCCAACCAACTCCTCGCCAACTTCCCCTGGAACCAACTCCAACTCCTCAAAATGGAACTACACGGCGCCACCTGAGCGGGCACCACGCGCCGGCCGCCGTCGTGGGTTGCGAGGCTAGCAGGACCTGCAGCACGCTCGGCCCAGGTGCCTACCTGCCACAACTTACAACCGACGACTCGCTCAGCCGACGCCGACCGGCACACGACGACACGAACGGACTAATGTGTATCTAGGAGCTAAACGAGACGGAGTCTGGGAGTCGCGGCTCGGCGCCCGTGAGCCAGTAGGCGGGTCCCCCGCCGGGGAGCGAGTTCACCGATGTGCTCGCACAGACACGGCGCCGCATCAAACCAGCTTGCTCAGTACCGAGCAGGTGACGCGCGGCCGGATCCGCTTGGGCGGAACGTTGGAGCGTATACCAACAGAAGCCCGCCCCGAGGACCAAGCCTCCCAGGACCGGCGGACGCTCGACGATCATGCGATACGCGACGCGAAGGATGATCGCTCGCGCGCGGTAGCCCATATAGCGCGCACCGCGTCCCTCCTCCCAGCGCGCCTGATACCACGGCTGCGCCGAACCCCGTGGCTTGTAATGCAGCACCCGCATCTCGGTGAGGACATGGACCTTCCATCCGCGCGCTCGCGCGGCATACTCGTCAATGCCGTCCCACCCCATCGACTCGTCGAGACCACCGATGTCCTCGAGACACGCGTAACGATAAGACTTGATCGCGCCGTGCACGGTCCTCACGTTCATGCGCTCAACCGCCCACGAGCCGTGGCTCGGGACGCAAACGATCCCGCCAACTACTCCAGCCTGCGCATCGACCGCAAAGACGGAGGCTACCCAGGCGAAATAGGAGCGATCGAAGAAGAGATCCCCATCAAGCTTGACAACGAACTCGGGACGGCACTCGAGGCTCGCGAGACCCTGCTTGAACGCCCGTACGATGGGTGCGCCACGTTCGCGCCGCTGCGTCCCGGGAGTACGCAGCACCGAGATCCACTCGTGGCTCAGAGCGTAGGCGGCGGCGAGCTCGAACGTTCCGTCCGAGGAGCCGTCGTCGACTACGACCCACTGCAGCGGCCTGTGCGTCTGCGCCAAGAGAGCCTCAGCCGTGCGCTGGAAATGGATGGCCTCGTCCTTGACGGGCGTAATCACGGCATAGTTCGGAAGCGTGAGCATTCACGCCACCCCGGCGCGCGAATACGGGTCGAGGCCGGCCAGCGGCGGACGGTCGCTGTCTACGAACTGCCTATGCCAAAGCTCGTAGATCATAAGTGTCCAGATGCCGGAGGAATGATCCCGAGTGCCACGCTCATGCTCGCGCAGTAGCTCAGAGACACGCTCGGTCTGGAAGTGTCCGCGGTCGCGAGCGACGGGATCGAGCAGCAACTCCCGCGAGAGTGGGAGGAGGTCACCTCGGAGCCAATCTGCGATCGGTGGATGGAATCCGCGCTTCGGCGCGTCCAGGATCCGGTCGGGCACGACGCCGCGGAGAGCGCGCCGGAGGATCACCTTCTTTTCAGTGCCGCGGACCTTTAGCCGGCTGGGCAGCGCCGTTGCGAACTCGACCAGCTCTTGGTCGAGTAAGGGCGAGCGGGCCTCAAGCGAGTAAGCCATAGTGGCGATGTCCACCTTCGTCAGCAGGTCGTCTGGGAGATACGTGTTGAAGTCGGTTGCGAGCATCGCGCCCAAGCCGTCCTGCGTCGGCGCTCGCTCCCACGCGCAGCGAACGATCTCCTCTGGCCGCTCAAGATCCAGCTCGTGCGCGTAGTCAGGGGTGTAGATCTGCTCGCGCGCAAGCCCATTCAGTCGAGACATATACGCGAAATATCGACCCGGAGCGTCGAGAGCTAGTGTGCTCGAAGGCCCGACCGATTCGGCTCGCCCAGCTCTCGACTGCGGCCCCCGGAGGGATCACCCCGCCGATCGACGCCAGCGCCCGTCTGATGGGCTTCGGCAAGCCGTCGATCCGCGAGATCGCCAGGTTGGAGACGTAACGCGGATAGCCTCCGAAGAGCTCGTCCCCGCCGTCACCGTTGAGGGCAACCGTGACGTGTCGGCGCGCCATCTCGGCGAGGTAGAACGTCGGTATCGCCGTCGCATCGGCGAAAGGCTCGCCGTAGTGTCTCACCATGCGCGGCAGGAGCGCGCTCGCGTCCGCGCTAACCACGAGCTCGTGATGCTGCGTGCCGAACGCATCCGCGAGCAGCCGCGCGTCGGGGAGCTCGTTCGCCGATTCGTGGTCGAAGCCGATCGAAAACGTGCTCACGGGCCTGGAAGATGCCTCGGCCATGAAAGCCACGACCGCAGCTGAGTCGATTCCTCCTGACAGAAAGGCTCCGAGAGGGACATCGGCGACCATCCGACGACGGACGACCGTGCGCAGGCGGGCCACTAGCTCGTCGACAACGTCCCGCTCGTCGAGCGGCACGCCAGACGGGGTCGGTCTCAGCTTCCAGTACGGCTCGATCGCCACATCACCGGACGCGAAGATGAGGCGGTGCCCGGGGGGCAGCTTTCGCACCTGCTTGAAGGCGGTTAGCGGGGTGGGGATGTAACGCAGTGCGAGATAGGCGTCGAGGGCCGACCGATCGACCGAACGAGATATGCGTTCATCCTCAAGGAGCCCCTGCAGCTCGGAGGCGAAGGTCAGACCGCCATCCCGCTGGGCGTAGTACAGCGGCTTCTTGCCCACGCGGTCGCGCGCAAGCAGAAGGCGCTGCTCGCGCACGTCCCAAAGGGCGACGGCGAACATGCCGATGAGGTCGTCGAGGAAGTCGGCGCCCCGATCCTCGTAGAGATGAGCGATCACCTCGGTGTCGCCTGCGGTCTTGAACCGATGTCCGCGCTGCTCTAGCGTTCGTCGGAGCTCTCGATAGTTGTAGATCTCACCGTTCATCACGACGGCGACTGAGCCATCCTCGTTGAACATCGGCTGGTCGCCAGAGACGAGGTCGATCACCCGCAGGCGCTGGATTCCTAAGGCAACACCGGGAGCGATGTGGACACCGAGCGAGTCGGGGCCGCGGTGGGCGATTGCGGCGAGCATGCGCCGGAGAAGCGACCTATCGGGCAGGGCGCCATCCGACTGCGCCTCTCCGGCTATCCCACACATGCTGGCTCCCGTCGGCGCCTGTACGACCGAGCCCAGCTGGCGAGTTCGTGGAGTCGAGCACGATCACGTTCGTTGACCCCGCCGGAAAGGGCGAAGAACATGCCATAGGCGAGGGTTCCAACCGCCGCGCAGACGATCAGCGCAGCAACCGAAGGAAAAAGCTGCTCGGTCGCATGGGCAGCCGCGAGACCGGCGAGGTAGCCCACGAGGAGGGCGACGCGCTCACGGAGCGGCCACGTCTCTCTGAGCGGCTGGGAGAGCGTGCCTCTCAGGACGAGTCCGTTGAGACCGACGCTCGCCACGAAACCGGCGAGAAGTGCGATCGCGGGTCCGACTATGCCTATCGTCGGCGTGAGCACGATCAGCAGGGTGATTGTGACCGCCAAGCGCACCCCGGCGACCATGCTCGTACGCCCGGGGCGATTGATCGCCCATAACGCCTGCGTCTGCGTCACGGTGACGGCGGCGAGCACTGGGAACAGCGCCAGTAGCAGCAGCGCCGTCGACGCTTGCGCGAAGCCCGGCCCGAAGAGGTCAAGGACGGACCGGGCGCTGCCTCCGATCACGGCCGCCAGCAGGAGCATGGCGAGGACTTCATAACGGATCGAATCGATTAGCGCGCGGTCGAACCCGGACCTGTCGCCCGCGGCGTGGCGCCCCACAAGAGTCGGGTAGAGCACGTCGCTGATGCGAGTGCTCGCCTGCTGAAGTCGCTGGGGAATTGTGAAGGCACGGCCGTAGGCACCGACGACCGCGATGGGCGCAACGATCCCGACGGCCCACACACCGCCCTGCGCGCTCGCCCCTTGCGCTATCTGGCCGGGAGTCGCCTTCAAGCCGAAACGGAGGAGCTCCGGCAGCACCGCCAGACCTCGTCGATACTGGCTCCAGCTGAGGCGCGCCCGCGCAAACGGGCGGACGACGGCCAAGCGGTGGAGCAGGGACGTGAGAGAGGCGCCGATCGTCGCGAGCACGAGGCCCCAGACCGAACGCCACATAAGGCCGAGCGCGACCGCGATGACGAGAAAGCTCATCACTTCGTGCACACGGACCAGGAAGATCTGGCGGCCGGCGACAAACGCGGACAGGATCGAATCAATGTTCCAGCCAGTATTGGTCACGACTACATATCCGGCGATGCTCACCAACGTGGGGGCCACCAAGTCGGGAGACCGGAGCGGCCCGCGAAGGGCGAACCAGCAGACCACGGCGTCGACAGCAGCGACGAGCACAGTTAGAGCGGTCGAGAACGTAAGGACCGCCGCGAACAGCTCACTAACGCGGGGATGTCGCGGCGGCAGCGCGGTGATCTCCTTGATGAGCGCCTCCTGCTCCTTCACCGTAGAGAGCAGCCAGAGCGCGGCGACGGCTGCGGTGACGAGGGCGAACTCACCAATGATCTCAACGCCGTAGATGCGCGACGTGACGATCATCGAGACAACCCCGAGACCGCTCATCGCCACGAAGCTGAGCGACCCAAACGCGAACCCGGCGCGGTAGGTCCCTCGGCTCACGGGGGACTGATCATCGCACTTAGTGCCTTGCTTCCGGATACGAACCATCAGATGTTTGGTCAACGTCGGAGGTGGCGCCGTGCTTGCGCGTCGGTCTGGGCGTACGGCAGGTCACGAGCACCAAGGCCGACGCGCAAGTTCGCGTAGGACGGGCGCGTTAGTGTCATGAGTGTCAACACCAGCGCTAGAGAACTCGGTGCGCAGCGTCGCGGCCTCGACGGAGGGCGGCGCAGTAGACGCCGTCCACGAACGTGCCCCGCGCGGCGTCATGACACCGCCCAGCGCCCTGCTACTGAGCGCCCTCGCCCGCCACAAGCTCCTCGTCGGCCTTTGCGCTCTGACGCTAGCCGTCGCCGGTGCAGCGTACGGGGCGACACGGCAGCCGACCTACACGGCATCCGCGACCCTCCAGGTAGGACAGGTCAACCCGAACTCGCCGGGCTTCTACAGCTACGTCAGCTCGGCGTCGGCTCTCGCAACCGCATTCAGTCGTGCAATCGGGGCCGCACCGGTGCTGGCCACCGTGCAGAAGCGGCTTGGCATCTCCCCTCTCGACGCGGCATCGCAACTATCAGCCGAGCCGCTACCGGAGAGCCCGGCGTTTAGGATCGTCGCGACCGCGGCCAGCGAACATAAGGCGGTCGCGCTCGCGAACGTAACGGCTGCTGGCGTCATCAGCTATGAGGCGCGGTCGAATAGCGCGAACCCGCAGGCCACATCCCTGCTGAACGAATACCGCGAAGCGTCGATCGAGCTCCAGCGGGCCGATGGAGCCGTTGCCGCCGTGGAACGCAACGGTCACAGCCATCACGGGACGACAACGGGATCGGGCGCTCTCGCAACCATGATCGCGGAACGCGAGACCGCCATGACGAGGCTCACCGCGCTCGGCGACGCGTACACCGCCGCCGTCACGAGCGAGGCACCGAGAGCCGGGTTGGTCACCCTGCTGGCGGGTGCGACGACCGCGAGCAGCGGTCGAGCGGGAGGTATCGAGCTTCTCACGCTGGTCGGGCTGGTTGTCGGCGGGCTGCTGGGGTGCGCGCTCGCAGTTTGGCGTGAGAGGCCCCGCGAACAGGCGGAGCCACATGCGCAGAGGCCCGCCTCCGGGAGCAGCGCGGGCGGCCGATGAACTCAGGATCACCCCCGGCGCGGACCTGGCCCGCGTGGGGCGCGCTCGCCGCCGCGCTGGTGGCGTTGGCGTACACGATCAGGCCCACGCGTTTCCACGGACCGTGGGTCGTCGCGCTGCCATTCCTGATCGGCGTATGCGTCGTCATCGTGCGCGAGCTGTGGCAGCGGCCGCCTGCGGTCGCCATGTGTGGGGCCATTGCCCTGTCGATCTTCTCCGGCAGCTGGAGCGAGATGGGTCTGGGTCGCCTCCCCTTGGACAGGCTGCTGCTCGCACTCGTCGTCTTGCAGCTCCTCGTGCGTGCGCCGGGAGCGGCGCACACGCCGCGCCTACAACTACGCCCGGTCCATTTGGCGCTGTTGGCGACGGCGCTCTACGCGCTTGGATCTGCGCTCGCCGCCGGCACACTAGGCGAAGAAGCTGGAGTGCTCTCGCTTGTCGACCAGCTCGGAATCATGCCCTATCTGATGTTCCTGTTAGCGCCGGCGGTCTTCGCGTGCGAGAGGGACCGGCGGATGCTCATCGCGACGCTCGTCGGGGTGGGCGCCTATCTCGGCGTAACGGCGGTCTTCGAGTCTCTCGGTCCACAAGCGCTCGTGTTGCCACACTACATCGCGCGGGTCGACGCGATCCTCCCGGAAGCACGCGCTGGCGGGCCCTTCCAGAGCTCGGTCAGTGAGGGCTTCGCAACCTTCGCCTGCGCCGTTGCCGCCGTGATCGCGTTCGTACACTGGCGCGGCCGATCCCGCTATGCCGCTGGCTTCGTTTGTGTCGTGTGCGCATTCGCTTGCTTCCTAACGCTCGAGCGCGGCGTGTGGATCGCCGCGGCGGCCGCCACATTCACGGCGGCTCTCGTGACCCGCGCCGGGCGCCAATGGCTGATCCCCGGCATTCTCGCGTCCGTGCTTTTGATCGGAGTTGTGCTCGCCGTATCGCCGAGCCTGACGGAACGAGTCGACACGCGCGTGAGCCACCAGGCCAGCGTGTGGGACCGGCAGGACCAGACATCGGCGGCGTTGCGGATGATCGCGGCCCGGCCGCTCTTCGGATTCGGCTGGGCGACCTACACGACCGCGAGCATCGACTACTTCCGGCAGAGCAGCTCGCACCCCCTCGTTGGATATAGCACCCCAGAAGCGCGCGATCCGCTCCATGACTCCTACCTCTCCTACGCCGTCGAGTTGGGCTTGGTAGGCGCGCTTATGTGGTTGACGTGTCTGGTATGGGGAGTCGGCGACTCGATCTTCACCCCGGGAGACGACAGGACTCACCCGTGGAAAGTCGGGCTGCTCTCGATCGGCGTCTTCTTCCTCGTCGTCTCGTTGTTCAACCCCTACCTGCAGACCTTCCCGGTGTTGCTCCTGTGGGTGTGGGCTGGTGTGGCCACCCCGACCGCCGAGCTACCGCAAACAGTCGACGTCACGAGCGTCGCGACCGCTGCCACCGCCCCCATCGCCGTGCAGCCCGCGTAACTCATGCGTAGGCGAGCTAGATGAGCACAGACACGATGTTCCCGAGACCGCGGATCCTCGTGTCGTGCGTGGGCGAGGACAGGCCCGAGTTTCACCGCAGGATCGAAGGCCTCATTGGCTCCATACGGTGCTTCGGGGGGGCGCTGGCGGACAGCCCGATCGTCGTCAACATGGTCGACCGAGCCGACCCGGATTTTGTGCGGCGCGTCGCCGCGAACAACATTCATGTCGACGTCGTGCCGCGGTCGAACGCATTCGGGGCACATGCGAACAAGCTAGCGATGCTCGGTCTCGCAACCAGCGAGGAGTTCGATCTGCTGCTCGCGCTCGACTGTGATGTGGCGATGGCCAGGGATCCGCTCCACCTAGTCCGTCCGGACCGCATCTGCGTTGTCGCGGCCGACTTGGACCCTCTGACGGACGCGCAGTGGAGGCGGCTCGGTGATGCGCTCGACGTAGAGATGCCGGCACGCACCGAGCAGACCGGGATCACCGGCGCACCGATGTATCCATACTTCAACAGCGGCGTCCTGAGCGTCCCGCGGGCGCTCTGCGCTGATCTCCGTCGCGAATGGATCCGTGCCTTGGCCGAGCTGGAAGCCATCTTTCGCGAGCGGCCGAGTATGCTTCCGCGCAAAGCTCACTTCTTCGTCGACCAGCTCGCGCTCGCTATGGCGCTCTGGCGAGGACTGCCGTGGAGCGCAAGCAGCTGCGAGCTCAACTTCCCAACCCACGTTTCAGTCGCACGGGCGGGCGCCGACACCGCTCCGGCGATTCTCCACTACCACGCGCACACGGACCGCAACGGTCTGCTGCTGCGGCCGCTATGCTTCAGCGCAGCCAGCGCAACCGATCGGGTTAATCGCGCTCGCGCGGCCGCTTTGGGCATTCCCTACCGCGGACTCCGTGATGCACCGCCGGGCGTCGTCGCGACACGACGGTTGCGGAGCGGGGTCGCCGGCGTCGCTGGAGACCTACGCGTTCGGATGGCGGACGCACAGGGGCGCCGCGGATGACACTGCCGACCTTCTTCGTGATCGGGGCCGCGAAGGCGGGCTCGACGAGCCTTCATCACTACCTCGACCTGCACCCGGAGATCCAGATGACCCCAAGGAAAGACCCGCGCTTCTTCGCGGGCCCCGAGAGCGGGGTGCCCTACCCACGGCAGAGGATCGGCCAGCTTGAGCATTACGAAGCGCTCTTCGATCCGACCATAGCCGTTCGAGGTGACGCCTCCAACGACTACTCGATGCATCCCTTACGGCAGGGCGTTCCCGAGCGGATAAAGGCCCTCGTGCCGGATGCGCGGTTCATCTATCTCGTGCGCGACCCGATCGCCCGCACGATGTCGCACTACCAGATGCGCGTAGCGTTCGAGGGAGAGCGCCGGGTGCCCGAAAGCGCTTTTTTCGATCCCACGTACGCGTATCGCGGATGCTACGTCTATCCCAGCATGTACGCGACCCAGGTTGAGCGCTACCTGAGCAATTTCGCCGAGGAGAGTGTGCTCGTGATTGACCAGGCCCAGCTGCGGCTCGACCGCCGCTCCACGCTTAGCAGCGTGTTCGCCTTCCTGTCCATCGATGAGACGTTCCACTCCGACCGCTTCGACAAGGAGCTGAACGGTAACCGCGAGCGCGTTTACCCCCGTGGGTATGAGAGAGTCATGGAGGAGTACCTCGCGCCGTTGGCACGGGTCACGCCCCGGCGGGTGCGGTCCCTGCGCCGATCGACGGAGCGACTACTGCTGCCTCGACTGCGTGTGCCGGAGCTTGAGCCTGAGGTCCGAGCCCGCCTGCAGGCGCTCTTCGAACCCGAGGTCGAGCGTCTCCGGGCGCTAACGGGGATGGACTTCGCCACGTGGAGCCTCTAAGCGACGGGGCGGCTCCTTCGAGTTCCTCGGAATGTCACCGGCCTCCGTGGCGACCTCGCGTGCTGGCCGTCGCCGTCGCCGTCACGCTGACGGGCTGTCGCTCGCTACCGAGCAGTCATGTCGTCGATGGTCACCCCACCACCGACGGCGGCCTCGAGCTCGCCGAAGTAGCGCCCGCGACTGCCTCTGCCCCGTTTCGTTTTTTTGCGCCGTCGAGTTTCTGGAACGAGCCGGTGCCGGCCGATGCGCCGTTGGACCCGAACTCGGCCGGACTCGTGGGCGCATTCGATGAAACAATCGCAGCCGAGGAGGCCACCAGCACGGGACCGTGGATCAACACCGCCTCCTACAGTGTCCCGCTCTACACGGTCCCCGCGGGAGAGCCCACCGTCACGGTTCACCTCCAAGGCACCGTCAACGCAGCGCTGAGCGCAGCCTGGAAAGCGGTACCACTACCCCCAGACGCCAAACCCGCAGCCGGCACCGACGGAGACCTCTTCCTATGGCAGCCCGGCAGCGACCGCATGTGGGAGTTCTGGAGGCTGGTCCACGAAACGGACGGCTGGCACGCCTCATGGGGCGGCGCCACACAAAACCTCACCTTAAGCGAAGGCGTCTACGGACCACAAGCCTGGCCCGGCGCACAACCATGGTGGGGCGTCGCCGGCTCATCACTCTCGCTCCTCGGCGGACTGATCACCCTCGAAGACCTCCAAGACGGCCAGATCAACCACGCCCTCGAGATGGCGATACCCAACATCCGCGCCAACGTCTACGCAACCCCAGCCCAACGCACCGACGGGAAATCCACAAGCCCCCTCTCCCTACCCGAGGGCGCCCACCTACGCCTCAACCCCAACCTCAACCTCGAAAGCCTCCACCTACCACCACTCACGCTACTAATCGCACAGGCAGCACAACGCTACGGCATCTACATCGTCGACGGATCATCCACCGCCGAGTTCCCAGCCCAAGACCCCACCCCCACCGGCACCAACCCGTACACCGGCCCAAGCGGCTACTTCCAAAACCAACCCCCCAACCAACTCCTCGCCAACTTCCCCTGGAACCAACTCCAACTCCTCAAAATGGAACTACGAAAGCCCCACGAAGTCACGCACGGGCGTCCCCGTCACACGCATCCTCATGCAGCCCGACCTTCCGACCTCGGGGACTCCGCAGAGCGATGAGGGCGCCGACCCGCGAGGAACGGTTACTGCTCCTGAATGCCGGCACCGCCGAACGCCGCAGGCGCCTTCACCGTGAGATCGCGCGGCTCGCGTCCGCAGCGGACGGCTCCGTGGTGCTCGAGCTGCTGCAGCGACGCAGGCTGCTCCCGCTGCTCGGTCCGCGGCTGTTGGCGGTGTGCTACACGCCGGACCTCGACGAGGCCGTCACACGCGGCGTGGAGGAGGGTCGGCGGCGTGCAGCGCTGCTCGACGCCGTCGCGCACCGAACGACGGCGAAGCTGACCGAGGCTGGCATCGCCTCCGTCACACTGAAGGGCCCGGCGTTGAGTGAGACGCTGTATGGCGACGCTGGGAGACGACCGTCCAGCGATGTCGACATTCTCGTGCGACGCGAGCAGCTGCACGACGCGGTCGCGGTCGTACGGTCGCTGGGCTATTGTGCTCCGCTCGACATGGTCGATTCGCGGGGTATGCCGCTTCTGCACTTCGCCCTCGCCCACGAGCGTGGAACGCTGCCGCCAATCGAGCTTCATTGGCGGGTGCACTGGTACGAGGAGCGCTTCGCCGGTGAGCGCCTGCTGCCGCCGCCGGCGGAACCGTCGTCCTCGTGGCAGCCGCGGCCGGTAGACGAGCTGACGGCGCTGCTGCTCTTCTATGCAAGAGACGGTTTCACCGATCTGCGCCTCGCGTGCGACCTCGCGGCGTGGTGGGACCGGTTTGGAGGCTCGCTGAGCAGCGGTGCACTGGACGCTCAGATCGCTTCCTACCCGGCGCTCTCAGGCGCTCTGCGCGCAGCGACGCTGGCCGCGAAGCGGGCCGTGGGGTTGCCGCTTCACAGCGAGGACGCGGCTCCCGGTCGCGTAGGCCTACGCGGCAGGATCGCGGTGCGCCTGCCGGCCCCGCACCCCCGCGTGGACCCACCGCAGCTCTCTGCCCAGATCGGCCTAGTCGACGGGCTACTTGCGCCGCGCGGCGGTCTCGGCGCGTTCGTCCGACGTCAGGTCCTTCCGGATCGCGAGGTCGTACTCCAGCGCGCGCGGTGCGCAGGGACGTCACAGCCACGCACTGTCGCCGGCCACGCCACTCGCGTGCTCGCTCGATATATGCTCGCGATCGCCAAGCTGCGACGCTGGCCGGCACCTCGTGCCGGGCGCGCCGTCCGCGACCCGGACCATTCGGTGGTGCCGCAGGCTGAAGCTGCCGCGTCCGGGACGGGCCGGGGCCTGAGGATCGCCTACCTCTGCTCGCTTTATCCCGCGATCTCTCACACGTTCGTCTTGCGGGAGGTCGAATCGCTCCGCGCCCGGGGCGCGGAGATCGCGACGTTCTCGATTCGACGGGCCGGTCGCGAGCATCTGCTTTCAGAGGCCGATCGGGGCGCTTTCGAGTCGACTTACACGATCCTGCCAGCTCGTTGGGCGACGCTGCTGGGAGCACATGTGCGCGCCGCCTGCAAGGCGCCTGTCGCGTATATGGCGACACTGGTTCGCGCACTGCGACTCGCAACGCCCGGACTGCGTGGGCACGTGTGGCAGATCTTCTACTTCGCGGAGGCCGTCGTCCTCTGGGATGCCTGTAGCCGCCGGGGGCTGCGCCACGTCCACGCGCACATGGGCAACGTGGCCTCCGACACGGCGATGCTGGCGAGTCGGCTCGGCACGGCGCTGGAACCGGACGGCGACTGGTCCTGGAGCCTGACGTTGCATGGGCCGGATGAGTTCTTCGACGTGAGCCGCTTCCGGCTCGCGGAGAAGGTCGGCGAGGCACGATTCGTCGTCTGCATCAGCGACTACACACGCAGCCAGCTCATGACCCTCAGCGATCCGTCTGCCTGGCACAAGCTGTACGTCAATCACGTCGGAATCCCGATCGAGCAGTTCACCCGGCGGCACGCTCGACAGGTCGCGGGCGATCCGACCGTCCTGTTCGTCGGTCGGCACGTCCCGCAGAAGGGGCATGCGGTCCTGCTGGAAGCGGCGAGACTGCTCGCGGACCGGGGGCGGCGCGTGCGCCTGGTCCTGGCTGGCGAAGGTCCGCAGCGACCCAAGCTCGAAGAGCTGGCCGCGCGCCTCGAGCTGGCCGCGCAGGTGTCCTTCCCGGGAGCCGTCGGCCAAGAGGACATCCGAGCGTTGTACGAAGCTGCCGACGCTTTCTGCCTGCCGAGCTTCGCCGAGGGAGTGCCCACGGTCCTCATGGAGGCGATGGCTATGGAACTGCCCGTGATCAGCACGCGGATCAACGGGGTTCCGGAGCTGGTCGAGGACGGTCGTACTGGCCTGCTCGTCTCACCGGGACGCTCGGACGAGCTAGCCGATGCGGTCGAGCGGCTGCTGGCCGATCCTCACCTCTGCCGTGAGCTCGGAAAGGCCGCGCGGGAAAAGGTGAGCGCCGAGTTCAATGTGTCGCATACCGCCGCACGCCTCCACGATCTGCTGCAGGCGGCCACGAATGAGACGGGCCGGTCGCGACCTCGCGACGCTCGCGAGTCACTGATTCAGTAGACGTTATAGAGCTTGTCTATTTCACGGAGGGTTCCCTAGCTACACTTGGCGCTAATGGCAGAGTGGCTCAAGGCCAATGGCGGTCCTCCCGGCGCTGCGATCGTGGGGATAGGACTGTTATTCGCCTTCTGGCCGCTCGGCGTCGTATTCCTAACCCTCGCTCTCCTGCTTTGGGCCAACGGGTCTCGGCGGGTGCCTTACAAAGTGGTTCGGGAGCCACGTCTTGCGCTAGGCATCGAAGAAGTCAACTTCAGTCGTCGTGACCGCGCTCCCTGTCGGATCGATCTGATCGCTTCGGTGCGCAACCTCGGCTCTCCGACCATTCTACACTCGTGGCAACTGGAGTTCCGCGTCCCGCCCAATTTCTTGCGTAAGGGAACGCATGTCGGAGGGGGTGAACCGACCGGCAAACTGGCTGGCTCGCCGCTCCTAGAGACGACGACCAACACTCAGCCTTGCCAGGGCACCGAGCGCGGGACGGTGTGCTTCGCGGTTATCGAGGGCTTTTCGCATGAGGATCTCTTGCGAGCGAAAGGATCTGGCGTGCTAGTTCTCTCGGTTGAGGACCGGTTTGGTCAGAGATGGGCCACTACCCAGCAGATCTCTGAGTTAGCGAAGTTCGGCGAGAGCACCGACGAGACGTGATCGGGGACGGCTAGCGGGCCGTCGTGTCTGCCGCTTCGAATCAGCGCGGGGTTCTCGCGCTCACGCTCGCCGGGATCGTCGCGTTCGATCGGGAGCTTGTACGGCTCCGTGTCGCCGTGGAGGAGCACAAGGAGCGTGTCGTGAACCAGATAGGTGTTCTCGCAGTTGTTGAACCGCCACTCGATCTCATCCAGGCAGGCGGGCAGGTGCTTCACGCTCGTGTAGTGGTAGGTGCCGACGATCGAGCGCTTGAGTGGGCTCCGCGCAGACTCGCCGCTGCCGGTATGGACGTTGCCCCGCACCCTTCCTCGCTCTTGTGCTGCACGGCGGCGGTCCTGCCGGCAATGCCCTCGTACGAGGCGAGTCCCCTGGGATCCTGTGTTAAGGGGATAGCCTCCGATGTATGAGGCAGGCAGTACGTCAGACGCGAATCGGAGCGTCGACGATCTCCTGGTAGATGCGACGCTGGTGCTGCCAGCCGTAGGGCTCGCTGACCTCGTCGGTCCGTACCACCATTCGCCGTCCGCGTTCGGGGTCTTCGTAGAGCAGGCGGATGGCACGCGCCAGATCATGCTCGTCGCTCGCTGTGAAGAACTCGAAGCAGTCCTCGCCGAAGTACTCCTGCACCGAGCGGGTGCGGGAGCAGATGACCGGTTTGCCCAGTGCGAGGTAGTCGTACATCTTGTGGCAGTGCACAAGGTCGCGGAATGGATCGCTGCGCATCGCAACGACGCCGGCGTCCGCCTCGCTCAACGCCTGCAGTAGCTCCTCGATCGGGACGAAGCCACGGCTGAACCTCACGGCGCCGTCGAGATCGAGCTGCCCTGCCAGGTCGCGAAGCGCCCGCACCTGGGTGCCGGCTCCGTAGATGGCAAGTGTCACGTCGGCGCCTTCGGAGCGCAGAAGCGCGACCGCACGAATGACGGTATCGAGCCCGTAGAGCGGCTCGACCGACCCGTGACAGATCAGCCGCAGGCGCTCCGCATCGCGCGGCGCCGGCGGGAACCGGGCACGATCGAAGAGCGCCGTGTCCGCCGCGTTCAGCACCACGCCGATCTTCTCTGCCGGCGCGCCTCGAGCGATGAACGCCTCCCGCATCTGCTCGGTGCAGGTTAACACTCTATGCGCGAAGCAAATGCTCGCCTGCTCGGCGAGCGCTACTACGCGGACACCGGGGTGACTGATCGAAAGGCCGTACTTCGTCGCGAAGAACTCGGGCATGCACTCGTGCAGATCGAGAGCTATCCGTGCGCCAGTGAGGCGGGGCACGAGCGCGGCGAACACGAGCACGTCGGGCATGCTGTTCACCTGCACAACGTCGTATCTACGCCGGAGGTGCAGTGCCGTGACGATGGCAGCGGCGACGACGAGGAAGGAGGCGTACTCGTACACATACCGAAATGGGCCTCCCCGCCGGTGGGCGAGCGGAACGCGGTAGACGCTGACGCGTCCGAAACGCTCGCGCGGACACTCTCCCGGCGCACGAAGACAGATGACGTCGACCTCGTGGCCCAGGGCCTCGAGCGCTTCGGCCTCGCGCCGCACACGTGGATCGAGCGGGTAGTGATATTGCCTGACTATGCAGGCTCGCGCCATGGCTGATTAACGTCGTCCGGCGGCGCGAACTTCTGGGCGGCTGAAGCGTTGGTCTGGCATGGTGAGCTTTCATTGACGAGATCGGCGCCCAGGGCCGCGGGCGCAATCGTCGGGGTGGCACCTGCCGCCGCGTATGACAGCCGTCGCCGCCTGCTCGGAGCTCTCGAAGCGGCGTTCCCGGTCACGTTCGTTGGCCGCACCGAGACGAGCCTCGCCGGGCTCGACGGCGCGGTCGTCGTGACGACGGGCGGGGTCGACGTGCGCCGGCTTCACTGCCGCAGTCTGATCGCGTTCGCCCAGCCGCGTAGCGCAAGCCGGAGAGCGACGCCGGTGCGCTTCGCCGACGGAGCGCACCTCGCGCGTCCGCTACGCGGTCGCGGGCTCACGGAGGAATGTCCGCCAGCCCCCGCCGGCTTGTGCGCGTCGGTCGGCGACTCGGTGCTGGCCCATGCGGCCGGACGAGCCGTATGGTGGCGGCAGGAGGGCACCATGGAGGTGGATGTCAGCACCTTTGCACCGGAGGAGCTCCACACGCGTGAGACCCTGCGTGACCACCTACGGGTGGGGCGGTTCATGGGGCTGGTGCCACTGCTCCATCTGCTCAGGGACGTCTGTGGGCTGGACGACTGGGGCGAGCGGCCGCTGCGTGCGTCGTTCGTGATCGACGATCCGAACCTGCACTGGCTCTCCTACGGCTACCTCAGGTATCCGGAGCTCGTGGAGCGCGCTACTCGGCGCTATCACGTCGGGCTTGCGATGGTGCCTCTGGACGGTCGCGTCGTGAGCGGGCGCGCCGCGTCGCTGGTCAGGGACAACCCTCTCGCGCTGTCGGTGCTGATGCACGGCAACGACCACGTGGCGCACGAGCTCGGCCGGATCACGAATGACGCCGAGGCGCGGTCGGTCCTAGCCCAAGCTCTTGCACGCACGGCGCGTTTCGAACGGTGCCACCGGGTGCCCGTATCACGCGTCATGGCGCCCCCCCACGAGGTGTGCTCGATGGCGGCTCTGCGCGCGATGTTCGCGCTCGCCTACGACGGGGCGTGCATCGGCAGGCGTTTCCCATGGCTCGACCGCGAGCCGCAGGCGACGGTCTGGCCGCTGGCCAAGTGGCACCCGGCTGACACGTTCGACGACTTCGTCCCGATACTGCCGCGTTACCCGATCGACGAGCCGTGGGAGGACCTCGTGTTCCGCGCGCTGCTGGGGCAGCCGCTGATCCTGTTCGGGCATCACTGGGACTTCGCGGAGGGAATCGAGCTTCTGGATGCGGCCGCGACCTACGTGAACGGACTTGGCGACGTGCGATGGGGGTGCCTGGGCGCGATCACGCGCGACGGGTTCCGCAGCACCCGAGATGGCGATGTTGGCATGATAACGCTCCACTCAGCGCGTGTGGACGTTCCGATCCCCAAGGGCGTCAGCAAGATCGTGGTTGCGGTTCCGCGCTCGGGCGAAGGTGCACACGCTCCGCGGGTCTATGTAGGAGAGATCGCCACGCAGACGACCGCCGACGGTGGAGTGTGGCGTTCAGGGCCGGTGAACGTGGCGGCCGGAACCTGCCAGCAGGTGCGCCTGCGCCCCGGACGGTCAATGGAGCCGGTCGCGCCGGATCGACCGCGCACCAGGGTGTGGCCCATAGTGCGGCGCGTGCTCGCCGAGAGCAGGGATCGCACACAGCCGCTCGTCGGACGGGTGTCACGCAGAGGCGGTGCGCAAGATCAGGCTGCCAGCAGCTCGCGGATAACGTTCGGGCCTCCGACCCAGCGATAACGCGTGCGCACGCGGATCGGCTCCTTCACGAGATCCTTGATCATCTCGCCGACGTCCTGCCGCAGACACTCGGTCGTCAGGGGTTGAGCGTCGAGTTCTCGCTGGAGAAGGTCGTGGTCGTAGCCCATGACGCGGAGGCGTTCCGGTCCCAGGAACCGCAGGTATCTGCGACACCACTCCTTCCTGACCGGGTTCACCAGGGTCGTCCTCCACTTGTCCGTAGGCTCCTCGGTCAGCTCGCGGTAGCGACGTGATCCCGTGGGGTCTCCCGTCCTCCCGTTGAGCGCGACGTCGGAGAAGCGATGTAGCGCGTCGGACTCGAACGGGATCTTCGAGGTAGGTGGCGAGATCACGCCAGATGCGCTCCTCGCCGGACACCAGATGCTCGAAGTTCACGGCATGAGAGCTGCAGCGGTTCGCCTGGTACGCGGACACAAGGCGCGGCAACCCAACGAATAGATCGTTGCGAAGCATCGTGGGACGCCATGGTTCCCAGGTGCCTATGACAGAGGCGACGACGCTCAGTGGGTTGCGCCAGAGGAACACGAACTTGGCGTCGGGGAACAGGCTGACGATCTCCTGACAGACGAGGCAGTAGGGCGGCGACTTGTCGAGAAAGTGCGTCGCGTTCGGGCCTGCCGCCTGGCGGTAGAGCCGCAGCACGCAGGCACGCACCGCGTGCCTGTAAGCGTCCTCCCCGCCGGGCATCTCGTTGCAGAAGTCCTCGAGCGCGTCGACCATCACGGAGTGCAGGTACTCCGCATCGATCCCGTTGCGTCTCAGCGTGTATGCAAAGGGAAGAAGCAGCCAGGGCTCAGAGACGGTGGCGACGCCGTTATGCGCGGCGATCACGCGCTGCAACAGGGTGGAGCCGCTGCGGGAGATAGAGAAGATAAAGATCGGCTTGATCGCCATGAGACGTGCCGACGGACGCGCCGGTGTCACATCGCTGGAACAGGATAAGCCGGAGGGGTCGCACACCCGCTGGCGGCAGCCGGCAGGTCGAGCGGCACGGGTGCACCGGTGCGCCGCACCGACTCGTGCGCCGCCTCGAGCGCCCGGACGATCTGCAGACCGAGACGGGCGCTCGACCGGGGCTCCTCGCCGGTGCGGATAGCGTGGGCGAAGTCGAGAAGCTCGAGCCCGAGCGGCTCGGCGGGCTCGATGCGCGGCGTCACGATGTCGCCGCTCCGATATGTCAGCTGGTACTCACCGAACGTCGGCGGCGCCTCGGTCATTGAGACGTCCAGCCCTCGGTCGTAGATGCGCACCGCCTCGTCGGAAGAGGTGTCCTCGTACTGGACCATCCGCCGCGAGCCCACGATCACCATCTGGCGGACCTTGCGAGGCGCGAGCCACGATATCTGCACGTTCGCGGTCGCGCCACCCTCGAATGTCAAGTTCAGAAAGGCGGTCTCGGGCACGCCCGGCTGGAAAACGCTGTGACCCGCGGCGGCGATGTGGGTCACAGGCCGGTCCAGCCAATACAACAGGATGGACAGGTCGTGCGGTGCGAGATCGCTGATCACACCGTCGGCCTGGTAGAGGCCCAGGTTCATTCGAGAGGAGGTCACGAAGTAGATGTCGCCGAGCTCACCGGTCTGGATCAGATCGCGGACCTTGTTCACAGGCGGGCTGTAGACAAAGGTGTGCCCGGGCATCAGTACCCGTTCCACATCGGCCGCAATCGCAATAAGCTCCTCGACGTGGGCTGAGGTGGTCGCCAGCGGCTTCTCCACCAAGACGTGCTTGCCCGCAAGGAGCGCGCGACGAGCGAGCTGGTAGTGCGTGCGGGGAGGGGTCGCGATCGCAACCGCGTCAACACGCGGGTTCAGCAGGACCATCTCGAAATCCTGCTCGACCACGCAGTCGGGGTAGCGTCGGGAGAACTCGGCCGCGCGAGAGGGGTCTCGCTCGCAGAGCGCTGTCAGGCGCAGCTCGGGGCGCTCAGCGACGTTCCGAGTGATGTTCGGTCCCCAGTAACCGAACCCGACGACCGCTACCCCAATCGGTGTTGTGATCATCCGCCAGCCTCCCTACCCGAATATGTTCCGTGTCCAAATCGCGTCTCACCGGATCAACGACTGGATGGCCTCTGCTCTTCCACCGCGGATCGTGAACCCGACGTGTGGCGCGGGGTATAGGATGCGCTCACGCGGCCCCACGCCGGCAAGCGAGCACCCACAATGTTCTGGCGACGATCTGTAGATATAGGGCTACCGATCGGCGATGCACCCAAGCGATGTCGAGCTCGAGCATCTCGCGGTAGGTGCGTTCACTGCGTCCGCTGACCTGCCAGAGTCCGGTGAGACCAGGCTTGACGTCGAAGCGGGTCTCGTAACCCGGCGGGTAGCACTCCGCCTCATACGCAATAACTGGGCGGGGACCCACGATGGACATGCGACCGCGAAGTACGTCGAAGATTTGCGGGAGCTCGTCGAGACTGCTCCGGCGCAGGGCCCGCCCGACACGCGTGATCCGCTCGTCGGCAGCGAGCTTGTAAAGGTCGCGTCCGGTTCCGTCGGAGTGAGTGACCTCCTCGCCCGCTATCAGCTGGCGCACGTAGGCGCGATGCACCTGCTCATCGGCATTCGGACGCATGGTGCGGAACTTGTGGACCGTGAAAGGACGCTTGTGGTGGCCAAGGCGGCGTTGGCGGAAGATGGCGGATCCGCCCTCCAGGCGGATCGCGACGGCGATCAGCGCCAGGAGAGGACTAAGCAGCACCAGCGCGGGAACGGCGATCAGCAGATCGAGGCACCGGTAGATAGCCCGCTCAGCGCCCTGAGGGGCCGCATCCGTCTCATCCTTGAGCGCGATGGTCGACATCAAATGTCCGGTTTCGGTCAGAGGGATACCGTGCTCGGGACCGGACCCGGCTCGGGCGAGCACAGCAGCGAGGCCGCGACCCGGTCTATCTGTTCCTGAGCAATTGAGGGGAATAGCGGAAGGCTGAGGACCTCCCCGGCGAGCGCGCTCGCCGTGGGGGCCGGATCCTCACCGCTCAAGAGATGTGAGTAGGCGCTTGAGCGATGGATCGGGATGGGGTAGTGGATGCCAGTGGCAATGCCGTTCCGCTGGAGAGCCTCTCGGACCTCGTCGCGGTTCGGCGTGCGGATCACGAACTGGTGATAGACGTGGTCCTCCCCCTCGGCCAGAGCCGCAGGGAGCCCTACCGCAGCGGCGGCGAGCGCGTTCATCAAGAGCTCCGCGGCCTTTCGGCGGGCGGAGTTCCAATCATCGAGGCGTGTGAGCTTCTGTGAGAGTATGGCTGCCTGGATCGCGTCGAGCCGGCCGGTTGTGCCGATCAGGCTGTGGTGGTAGCGGGGGCTCTCGCCGTGCGAGCGCAGAAGACGCACCCGCTCGGCGACATGCTCATCGCCGGTGACGACGGCCCCGGCATCTCCCCACGCGCCGAGGTTCTTGGCCGGGTAGAAGGAGAACGTGCCCGCGTCGCCGATCGTGCCGACGCGACGGCCGCGGTAGCGGGCGCCGTGCGCCTGGCTCGAGTCCTCGATCACGAACAGCTCTCGGGCACGGGCGAGCGCCATCACCGGGTCCATGTCGACCGTTCGGCCGAACAGATGCACCGGGATGACACAGCGCGTCGACTTCCTCAGCACGGGCTCGAGAGTTTCCGCGGTCATGAGCTGTGTGTCCGGATCGACATCTGCGAAGCGCGGACGCGCGCCCACGAGGCTGACGGCCTCGGCGGTGGCGATGAACGAGTTGGCCGGGACAACGACCTCGTCCCCCGGTCCGACCTCCAGGGCGCGCAGGGCCAGGACTAGGGCCTCGGTCCCAGAGGAGACGCCGATAGCGTGAGGCGCCTGACACCATCGCGCGTAAGCATCCTCGAACTGTTCGACGGCGAGGCCGCCGATGAACGACCCCGAGGAGGCAACCAATTCGATCGCTGCCATGAGTTCGGCAAACAGCTGAGGATCCTCGTGATCCATCGCCGTGAGCGGAACCGTCTGCGGGTCCATCAGTGTGCACCGCTTTGCTCGAGCTGAAGCGGCTCGCCACCGAGGCCAAGGATCCCCATTCCCAACCCATGCTGCGGGTCCAGAATTAGACTGACCGCCTCGTTGCGTGACCGTACTCCCAGCTTGCCGAACGCCGAGGACAGGTGACTCTTTACCGTGCTCTCGGCGACATACAGCTGCTCCGCTATCTGACAGTTCATGTAGCCCATGACGACGAGGCTCAGGATTTGCTTCTCACGGGTTGAGAGAATCGGCGGCGCGACCTGTCGCCAGTGGGCACGCGGCACGCAGATCTGTCCGGCATGCACCGCTCGTACGCAGGCGCCCAGAGCAGTGTCGAGCTCAGCGCAGACGATGACGCCGGCCGCGCCGGCCGCTAGTGCTGCGCGCACCTCCCATCGCTGGATCTCCGGGCAGGCGACCACGATGGGCGTCTCCCCCGAGCCGCTGGTCAAGGGCTCCAGAGAAGCCGACATCGAGGAGGCCGGGTCCTGTACCCACACCAAGATCACCGCTGGGGTCGTTGGACGATCGATCTCGAACAACGCCTCAAGGGAATCGCAGAAGCTGGGTGAGAATCCGTCTCTGGCCAGGATCCCGGCGAGGCGAGCAAGGGGTCCGTCCCCAGCAATCAGGGCGACGGACAGGGCCGCGCTCTCATCGGTCCCCGAGCGGGACCGTGGCGCCTTGCGGACACCCGGCATGCTCAATCAACGCTGCAGGGCTTCACAGACTTGCGAGTGTTCGCCATCCTGTTCAGGGTATGTCCACGGATCTTGTGACAGATACACAACAACCGCCCCTAGAGGGGCGGTTGTATGACAGATGGTTTTTTGTGCCAGCCGAAGGAGCCGAGGCTCACGGATTCGATTTGCAGCCAGCAGCCGGGTTGCTGGGGCCCACCGTGTAACCACCGATGGTCCCGGGGTATCCCTGGTCTCCTCCGGTGCCGCCCAGACAAGCCGCGGTCAACTCCTGCAGGTCGCCGTAGTCCACGACCTTCGGCGTCTCGTACGCTTGGGATGTCATCTGATCGTCCATGTCAACGGTCCTTATCGTAGATGCCGCCCGCGGATTGCGAGCGGTCGAACACGCCATGTAGCGTAGAGGACCCCCCGGGTTGGTCAAGGTGGAAAAACGTAGGAGGCGGCAGATGCCTCGCGGATGGAGACGAGGGCCGGCGTGGGGCTCAGCCCGACGGGTAGCTCGCGCGGCGGGTTCGCCTGGGCGCGCAGCCAGCACTCGGCGGTGAGCAGACGCCACACCTGGTGCATCCAGCGGAACGTCTCGCGGCGATCGCGGGGACGCTCGTCAAACAGGTCCCTAGCCACGCCATCCGGGTCGACGTAGGCGTTGAGCTCCGCATGCGGATCAGCGATCAGGCGGCGCACAAGCGCCCCATCGCGTCCGTCCAGGCAGTCCACGATCAGGGAGTCGAACCAGGCCTTCGCCGGGCGCAGGCGCACCGAGTCCGGCAGAAGCCCGGCCATGCTGTCACGCAACACCGGGCGGTTTCGATAGGGGTCCAGGGTCGCCTCGGGGGGAAGGCGGAGGGCCAGCTCGATGAGGTCGAGGTCGAACATCGGGTGGCGGGCCTCGAGGTCCGCCATAGCGGCGCGCCGTCGCTGGTGCTCGAAGATCCCGGTCTCCTCGATCCCGCGGGTCAGGCCGTGGGCGGTGTGGCCCCACCAACGGGGGCCATCCAGGCGCTTCCACGCGAGCGGGTCATCCGAGTCGGCGAGCTCATGAGCGACGTGCGGGTGCATCCAGGCGGGACCCCGTCGCGACGCGAACGCCCACGAGATCATCGTGTGAGGACGGTACGGCAGGCCCCCCATGAGCGCCGAGCCGGCGAGCACGGCGGCGACCTGGCGGCGCGGCGGGCGCTCGCCGGCCCCCGGGAGGCGCAGCGCCAGCTCGAGGGCCTCGCGGGGACGCCCGGCGCGAAGCCTGTCCGCCATGACGTAGACGCGGGGCCCGAACAGCTCATCGCCACCATCGCCGCCGAGCGTGACCGTCACGCCCGCTGAGGCCGCCACACGCAGCAGCGGCAGCGTCCAGAAGTCCCCCCAGCCGAGCAGCGGCACCTGCCAGGCGGCCATGAACTCAAGCGCGCTGGCGAGAAGTCCACCCGGACGGACCTCGGCCGTCATGCCCGCCAGCCCCAGCGTGTCCCTGAGCTCGTCGATGAGGTGAGACTCATCGACAGCGGGGTGCTCCGGGAAGACGCCGGAGTATGCATGCACGCGACCGGGCGCCTCCCGCGCGGCCACGGCCGCGACCGACGCGGAGTCCAGGCCCCCGCTCATCAGCACACCCGTCTCCCCCTCGCGGTCGATGCGCACGCGAACCGATTCTTCGAGCGCCGATCGCACGCGACCACCGAGATCCGCCAGCGACAGGGCGAGCGGCTCCTGAAAGCGCGGCCTCCAATAGGTCTGCTCGCGAACCCCGTGGCGGCCGAGGATCATCAGGCAGCCGGGGTTCAGGCGGCGAACGCCCTCATACAGCGTCGCGGCGCCGGGACGGTTGCTCAGCGCGATCCAGTGCGCCACGCTCGCGCGGTCGGGCGCCGGGCGCCTCGGAAGGAGCGCGAGCAACCGGTGCAGCTCACCGGCGAAGCAGACCGCGCCGGAGAGGTCGCTCAGATAGATGGAGCGGACCCCCAGCTGGTCGCGGGCGATCAGGCCCTCCCCCTGGTGTGCGTCCCAGATGAGCAGCGCGAAGTCGCCGCGCAGGCGGGCAACCAGACCGGGGCCCCAGCGCCGGTAGCCGGCCGCCAGCAGCGGCTCGTCTCCGGCGTCCACGGGAGCACCCAGGGCAGCGGCGAGATCGCGCGCGTTGTCGAGGAAGCCGTCCAGCAGGCACAGGGGCTCGGGCTGGGCCCCCGCCGGCCCCGTGAACGCGAGGCGCAGCGGGCCACGGTGAACGAGGGTCGCGGGATGCGGCGCCAGCGCGTCCGACATGCGCGACGCGCGCGCGCGGCCGGTGGGGTCGAAGATCCCGACGATGTGGCGTCTCACGGCGAGGCGGCGAGGCGGCGCGTGAGCGCCGTCGCGAGCTGGGAAGCATCGACGGACGGGCCGACGAGAACTCGCTCCACGCGGCGGCGGGCGGCCAGGGCGCAGACGTCGAGCAGGCCGCGCAGCCGGCGGGGGCTCGCAAGGACAAAGTTGAACGTGGCGGCGAGGAGCACCCTGGGGTCGGCGATCGGCTCAAAGCACGGCCCGGCGGGCCCATCCGCGCGGCGGTCGAGGAAGAAGATGGCGGCCAGCGGTGCCGGGGCGGACGCGGCGTGGACACGGACGAGGAGCTCGCGGTCGTTGCGGGCGATGATCTGCGCGCTCGCCATGCGCCCCGGGATGCGCCTCGCCTCCTCGCGGTCCAGTCCGGCGACGGGGCTCCCCGGGTGCCCCACGAGCTCGCTCCCGGCGCACTGAAGCGCGAGGACGTCGTCGGCGAGGAAGCCGGCGCCGCGGCGGCAGAGCTCCAGCGCGAGCGAGGTCTTGCCCGACCGTGAGGGGCCAGCGAAGGCGACGGCGAGACCGTCGATGACCACGGCGCTGGCGTGCAGCACCTCGAGTCCGCGCAGCAGCGCCGCGAACGGCAGGACCTGTGCGATCAGCAGCCGCTGCCAGGCCTCCTGCGCGGCGTCACCCGTACCGTATTGCAGCCATCTTCCGTCGGGGGAAAGCAGATGGGCGCCGTAGTCCGGGCCCCACAGGAGATATCCCATCTCGGGGTGGGCTTCGATGCGGTAGCTCACGCTCCCGTTGGGCTGGAGCTGGTCGCTGATCAGCTCGAAGCCGTCGAGCGCCGCGAGGGCCGGCAGGCCGCCCGGATGCTCGCGGACGTCGAGGCTACGTCCGGTCGCAGCAGCCCGTGCCCCGGCGAGGAGCGACAGCGGCACGGCGGCGCGCACATCGAGCCCGAAGACGGTGGTGCGAGAGCTACCGACCAAAGCGCCCTAGAGCTCGACCAGCCGGGCGAACGAGCCATCTCCCGGTGGCAAGACCGCGTCGCCGCCACACTCGACCCATGCGTGCGCGAGAAACTCCGGGGCGGCGCGTGCACCGATGACCAACTTGGCGTGAATGCCGCGCCGCGCGAGCAGCCGGGTGAGAACGAGCGAGCGCACGAGGCAGCGGGTGTCACCGGGCAGGAGCGCGAGCATGCGCGTGACGGCGCGCCCCAGGCGCCTTGCCTCTTCGAGCCCACCCTCAGTCGTAGCGATGGCGGGCGAAGCGGAGACGAACTGCGTCTGAGAGCGCAGCGCCACCATCACCGAGGCGATCGGGCCGCGCCGCAGCGCACGGCGCGCCTGCAGGTAGGAGGCCAGGATCTCCACCGCGAGACGCGTCCGCTCGGCGGATGTGAGCCGCTGCGCCGCCGTCATGCCGGGGGGCGCCGTGCGTGGCCGCTCAACCTGGTGCGCCGCCATCGATCTCGATCAGCCCGCGATCGGCCAGGAGCCGGCAGAGCTCGCACATGTCGTGCTCCACGACCGTCTGCGGCTGGCCGTACTCCTCGGCCAGCGCGACCGCCGCGTCATGCAACGAGGGTGCCGTCTGCAGCGTGTCGAGCATGCGCCCGGCGGTCGCGTTGAGGCCGTGGTAGGTGCCCGTGTTGAGGTTCAGCACGACGGTCTCGGACGGGAAGCTCCGGTAGACGACGTGCTGGGGCACCCTCATCCTGGCCGGTCAGGAGGGATGTGGCATCCGACACGGTGTCGGGGGGCATGGACGGTCCTTCCACTGGTCTAGTACTCGATGATCGTGCCGCGGCGCTGGCCGAGGCGGATGGCGCTGGAGAGCAGGGCGATCGATGCCGGCACGAGCACCCCGGCGAACAGAGCGAGCTTCAGCAGGGAGTCGGCAGGCGCTTCGGTGACAGGGCTGCCGACGAGCAGGTGGCGCAGCTCACTCGTGGCGGCCGTGAACGGCTGCAGCCGTGCCGAGGTCTGCACCCAGTGCGGCAGGAGCGAGACGGGGAAGTAGAGCCCGCCGACGATCGAGAGGAGCGCGATCACCCACGCGGTTCCGACGCTGCCCTGCTTGACCACGATCGTCAGCGACGCGAAGAGAAGACCGAACGGCATGAAGGCGAGCAGTGCGAGCACCATCACCGGCACGCTGAGCGGCACCGTCGACCAGTGCAGCTGCAGTCCGAACACCAGGCAGCCGAGGCCGAGCGTCAGTGCCGCCATGAGGAAGGAGTACAGGAGCGGGAACAGGGTCATCGCAATCACGCTGCGAACCGCCCCGAACGGCGAGAGCAGCAGCCTGTCGAAGGTGCCCGCGACCAGCTCTTGGCGCAGAAGTTCGGAGATCGAGAAGCAGGAGTAGAGGACGCCGACCATCGCTATGCCGACCACGACGAAGCCGAAGTAGCTCGCCGGCGAGGCGAAGCCGCTGACGTGGACTAGCCGCGAGACGTAGTAGAAGAGCGTGAGGCTGAACACCGAGGTCAGCGCCTGGCTGACCAGGCGTGTGCGGTAGGAGAGAAAGACGGTCAGGTCACGTCGCATGACCGCGAAAAACGCGTGAGCGGCTGTCAGCTGCTCACTCATGCCGGCACGAGCTTCCCGTTCTCGATCAGCCAGCGGGCGTCGAAGTCGACATCGAGGTGCTCGCCGCTCGGCGAGCACCAGAGGACCGCGCCATCGCGGGCCACGAGCTGCTTGGTCGCTGTCGAGCAGGAGCGCGCCGGCCTCCGCGTCGAGGCTCGTCAGCGGCTCGTCGAGCAGCACGATCTCGGGCGAGGGCAGGAACGTCATCGCGATGCGCAGCCGCTGGCGCTGGCCCATCGACATGCGATCTACGCGCCGATCGGCGAGGTCGCGGAGGTCGAAGGCGTCGATCGCCTCCTGGACGCGCCGGCCAACCTCCGCGCGTGGAATCATCGAGATGCGCGCCCAGAACTCGAGCTGCTGCGAGGCGGTGAGCCTCGCATACAGGCCGCGATCCCCGGCCGGCAGGAACGAGACGAGCCTCTGGTAGCGGACACGATTCTCGCTGGGAGTCACGCCCCAGACCTGCGCCCTGCCCCGGTCCGGTGCGATCAGTCCCGCCGCGATGCGCAGCATTGTCGTCTTGCCCGCGCCGTTGCGCCCCCCGACCCATGTGATCGTGCCGGGCTCGAGCGTGAGGTCGAGCCCGTCGAGCACCGGCGGCTGATCCTTGCGCCAGCGCTTGCTGACAGCGGAGATCGCCAGCGGGAAGCAGTCAGGCGAAGCGGGTTCCAGCGCCGATGACGGGCTCGCCGGCTCCGCCACGACCCGCTCTGTGGCGGGCATCGTCGCCGTCGATCGCGCGGATCACCTGGATGCTCCGGCCGCCACCATGGCGGAGCGCCCAAGGCACGCCTCTTCGATCAGATCGGCGATCTCCTGCGGGCGGGCCGTCTCGGGAGCGGTGACTCTGATCAATGCGGCCGTGGCGGCGAGGTCTGCATAGAGCTCGAAGCGCTCGCGCTCGCGCTCTGCGTCGCCCGGAAGGCTCAGCATGTACGGGGCGAGCGGCAGGGGGCTTGGCGCGAGCGGCTCAACGTCGAGCAGAGAGCCCCGGGGCGCGCTCGAGCAGGAAGATCGCGCGGAGCGGACTCGGCTCGTGCGCGCTCGCACTGCGCGGCGACCCACCGCTCGCGGCCAAGGACTCCAAGGGTGCAGCCGATGTCATCCGCGTCGAGGAGCAGCGAGACGGGTCCACGGCCAGGTTCATGTGCGGGGTTCCGGGATGGGCCAGGACACCCGCCGGGTGCCGCCGAGAGGACGAGCACGTCGTCGGCCATGAGCGTACATCCGCGACGGATCAGCTCCAGCGCGAGCGTCGACTTGCCCATGCCGCTCGGCGCGGCGATGGCAACCGCGCCCCACGGGAGTCACGAGTGCGCTTGCATGCAGCGCCTCGTAGCCGCGCAGGAGCGCGACGCAGGAGAGGACCTTGGTGAGGAGCGTGCGCTGCCAGTCCAGGCCGGCGTGCTCCGGCGCGCAGGCGAGAGACGTCCGCTGCGGGGTCGAGGCGGAAGCGCGCGCGAGAACCGTCGCGGAAGAGGAGGTCGCCGGCGAGGCCGCGCTCGAGGGTGAGGTCGCTGCCGTCGCCGAGGCGCCCGCGCCAGAGCGGCTCGCCGTCGGCTCCGCTCCACGCCGCCGCAAGCTCCGCGGGGCTCAGCAGCTCGAGGGCGAGAGGCGGCAGCGCGCTGCCATCGTGCGTCCTGGACATTCCCGGGAGGGGAAAGGAGCAGCGAAGCGCAAGTCCATAGCCAACGTAACGCGCCTGCATCATGCGATCAACTCTCAGGCGCCCGGGTTTCTTCCGTGCCGAGGCGCCGCGCGGCGTGGCGCCGACGTCCCCGGCGGCTCAGATTTGGCGGGAGACGGGCTGGGTCGCGGTTGTGGGTTTGCTCGCGCAGGTGTGGTAGGTGCGGGTGCCGGAGATATGGTGGCCGAGCACGGTCGTTATGTGGATGCGCAGGGTGAAGGCGCCGTGCGGGAGGCCCTTGAGGTCGATGGTGCCGATGAACACGTTGCCATGGCGCTTGATCTTCAGTCGATGTCCACCGAGCGTCGCGATCACATGCCTGAACGGGTCGTAGCGCGATTGGTACAGGTGGATCTCGAAGATCCTGCGGCTCAGGCACTCGTGGCTGGCGGGCAGGGAGGTGGCCTGCGCGAAGCTCTCGACGCCGCTCACGGGAGCGATTTCAGCCGAGTTCACACAGCCATAGCTGACACCGGCCGAGACCCCGCTCGCTGCAATCGTCGGCTGGGTGCCTCCGGGGGCGCTGAAGCAGACGAGCAGATGGGCGGCTCCGTTCGGCGCTTCCACGACGCGCCAGGCGGTCGGCCCGAGCGTCGGGTTGTGGACACATTCGGCAGTTTCGTAGAACCACTGATGCAGGCCCCAGTAGGACCCGTCGGACTGCAGACGCATATCGGTCCACATCTGTTCACCGACAGGATGAGTGCACAGTGCAAACTTCGTCGGCTCAACGACCGTGCCGACAAGGGTCCCCCCCGGCTGCGCCTGGATTGCGACCTCCCCCCCGTTGAAGGACCAGACCCTTTCGATTGCCGGGGTCGCAGCGGCCTTGGCGGCCGCGGGTACAACCGAGCCCACGGTCATGAGCACGCCGGCGGCGAGGACAACGATGAGGAGTCTTGGCCAGCGCACGTGCCACGCTGACTGTCGCATACGCAAAGAGCTGCGTGATGGATGAACTGACATCGGCTGTACAACGGATCAGGTTCGTAAGTTCTTCCGCCGGGCGAAGGCAGGGCGGACTGAGGTGGCTACCTCCAGCGCTCGAGCAGCTCGTCATCGAGGACCTGCCTAGCGATCCGGGCCGGAACCCCCATGACGAGCGCTCTCGCCGGAACGTCGCGTGTGACGACGGAGCCGGCTGCGACGAACGCCTCCTCCCCTACCTCGACGCCTGGTGTGAGGACTGCGCCGCCCCCAACGCGGCAGGCGCGACGCAGGGTCGCACCCGGCGTCGCGGCGTCGGGGCCGTGGCGGGCCATCGTGTCGTCATTTGTCGTAATCACGCCGGGCCCGACGAACACGTCGTCCTCGACGATCGAGAACGCGGTCAGGTAAACATTCGTCTGCACGCGCACGCGTGCGCCGATCTGCACGTCGTTATCGACGACGCTGCCGCGACCGATTACCGTGCGTGCGCCGATCGATGTTCGCTCCCTCACGAACGACTGGTCGCCGATGATCGCATGCGCTGCAAGATGCGCACCGGCAAAGACGACGGCTCCGGAGCCGACGCTCACACCCGGTGCAATCCGGAGCGGCAGGATCTCTCCATGAGCCGTGGAGTGGGGCGCCAACCGGGGGCGCTTGCCCAGCACCGCGTGATCGCCGATCGAGCAGTTATCACCAATCACTGTACCTGCATGTACGACGACATGGGCACCAAAGGAGACCTCCTGTCCCACCTGCACACCGTCACCTAGCAGGAGACCAGGTGCACGCGGGTCTGGGGAGATCGTCGTGTCAGCCAACGATGATGGGCCGGCTGTGGTTGGATGCCTGCGCGCCGCTCGCGACCAGGACGAGCGCGCGGTACAGGCCAGCACGGCGGATGGGCACGACGCGGTTGAAGTGCGAGAAGGCACCCCCACCGGAGGTGATGATCGTGCTGGCGAGCGTTGCCGGCATGCGGCCCGGTCGCAGGAGCTGGAAGTCCACGAGAGCGCCGAACTCAGCAGGCCTGACCCTCCCGTAGAAGCGCGCATAGCCAGGGCGTCCCGTGGCGCGCACGTGAAGCGCGACGCGCACGGCGACGCGCACGAGGAAGCCGGGACCGTCGACGGACGGCGTTTCGAGTGTGGCGAGACGAAGCTCGGTGTTCTGCGACAGGCCGGGGACGGTGAACGAGAAGGCCCCCGCGGCATCCGTCAGCTCGGCATTGCCGATTGCCCTGAAGCCCGCCAGATATGGGAAGGGGTTGGCCTGGAGGACGACCGCGTGGTTCGCGCTACCGGTCCCCGAAAGCGTGCCGGCCACCGAGAAGGGCCTGTCGAACACCTCGCGGCTCGGGGGCGCCTGGAGGGTGAACGTCAGCGGGATCTTCCTCGTGGTGAACGTGCGGTCCTGCCCAGCGATCAGTCCGCTCGGCGTCGCAGCGAGCAGCCTGTAGTGGTAGGTCGTGTATGGCGAAAGACCAGTCAGGGCGACAGAGACGTGGACCGTCTGGGAGGTCGAGCCGAGTGGCGCCGGAGAGGTCTGCGCGCCGTAGGCGGTGCTCTGCCCGTACTGGAAGTAGTAGCTCACCTGCTGAGCGCTCGGGTAGATGGAGCCCTTGAGGGTCGCTGAAGAGGCCGTCAGTTCTGCCGCTTCGCCGGTGTAGACGCTCGGCGGCGAGGCGGCGCCGGCCGTCGCGACGGCGCTGCCGATGGCGAGAACGCAGGCGAGCGCCAGCAGCCCTCGCAGCGGCGATGCGGTGCCGCGCACGCGCAGGTGAGAGCTCATGGCGGACAAACGCGATGGGGGGGCTGTCCTTTCTGCGGTGGCAGGTGATCCGGCGGCCAGGACCGAGCGCCCGGCCGGGGCGCAAGAAGCATGACGCCGATCGCGTTGATATGGGGAGGCCTGGGTTCTGCATTCGTCCCAGCCTCGGGTGATCCGGGTCGGGCATCCACGGGAGGCGACTGGCTGAGCGCCCTCCGTGGGAGCCCGGCCAAGAATCGAGGCGTTCGGAAAAAAACCGACGGCCCGGCAGTTGATCTATGGGCGCCGGTGCCCCCTGCGCCGGCGCTCCCCTCAAGGGCCGGGCGCCGCGACCCTCTAGATCCCAGCGGCGCCCGGCCTCCTAAGGCTGCGTGGTCGATCGCTCAATGTGCTCCAGGAGGCAAGTCGTGTCGTGCAGGCCCGTGCTGCGCACTGTCTGCGCGATCGTGTTGCTGGCGCTCCCCGGCGCTCTCAGCGGGTGCGCGGAAGGCAGCGCCGAACCCGAGGAACCAACGCGCGTCAGACGAGCCCCCGAGCGGCAAGACAGCGAACCCGATGAAGAAGGACCCAGCACGCCGATCAGCGGTGTGGCGAATGGCGAAGGGACACCCCCGGAAACAGAAGAAGCCTCCGGCACACAGGAATGAGCGCGCTGGCAGCGGCGGGACCCAGAGCGAAGCGGCGGCGTGCCGGGCCCCACGGGGCGACACTGCCCGACCGAGGTGTGAACACCGCGCGGATGATCAGCTTCGCGCACGCCCGTGGAGGTTGCGCCGCGCAAGTCCGAAAACGCCGACCGCGTTAGTCACGCGAGGCTGGGCTCTCCATTCTCCGTCTCAGCCTCGGCAGTCCGGCCGGGCCCCCACGGAAGCGTCGTCTGGTCTGATCATCTTCCGTGGGGCCCGGCGGATGTCGTAGAAAGAACAGGAGAGGCGGGCCGTTGTTGTATTGGCGCCGGCGTCCCCTGTGTCGGCGTCCCCTCCAGGGCCGGGCGCCCCGGGGATCGCTCCCTCGCGTCCCTTCGGCGCCCGGCCCGAGCGCCTTCAAACGGCGCGTGAGCCGGGCCGCGTGTAGGACCCGGAGACTCGTGAATCGGAGGCGGGCTGCGGCCAACAGGGAACCTAATGGAAACGGGCGTCTTGATGAAAACGGGCATCCCGGGCCCCACGTGCGCTGGCGTGGCCGGTGGGAGGCGGTAGCACTATTCGTGCCGTGCGCCGAGCGTTCGCGCGGTGGGGGACTTCGGGATCGTGCGCTGGTCGGGGTTGGTTCTCAGGAGGCGGTCGCCGAGGTTTGAGCTGACGCCCATCCAGTAGCGCTCGTGCTTGAAATGGTGCAGGCGGTGGTTTCGCCAGACCGTGCGATACCAGCGTGTCCTCGGCACATACGGGGTGTGGATCAGGAAGTGCGAGCACTCATAGCGCAGCAGACCGAGATAGGAGAACACGATCGCGGTCAACGCGAGCGGGAGGACCGGCCAGGCGAGCGGGCCGGCGACCGCGAGCGCGATCAGGCCCATGGTATCGCGATCTGGACGATGAAGCCGATCACCTCGACCGGCTTGAGCAGCACCCGGTCGAGATCCGAAGGGTCGAGATGGTGGGTGCGGTGCTGGACCGACCCGTAGAACTCAATCCGGCGGCCGAACAGGGTCATGCAGGGAGGTGCAGCAGGTATTTGTGGATCACCCACTCCACGAACGGCTGCGCCGCCAGCAGAGCCAGCGGCGGGAGGAGGTCGTGCCAGGACCAATCGCCGACATAGATGCGGGCTCCGAGAGCCAGGGCGAGCGCGGCGAGCACGGCGCGCGGGGAGAAATGCGTCATGAACTCCCGCCAGCACGCACGCAGGCTCCGCAGGTCAGCGCGCTTGGAGGTGAGCCCGGCATGGTAGGAGGCGGGGAGTCGCTGCGAGCTCACGGTCGGTCCCCGGTCTCGACGGCCCGCTTGAGCCCCTCGGGTGGCTGCTTGGCCAGGTGCGCCTCGAGCCTCGCGACGAGCGGACCCTTCGCGAAGAGCGACAGCACGCGGCCAGGGTCGAAGTCGATCTGAAAATCGGCGCGCGTACGTGCCTCCCCGAGATCCTCGAAGGTCCACGTGACGCTCAGGTCGCTCAGGTCGCCTGATGCCCGGCGCATATGGACCGCGCGGTGCTCGTCATAGGTGAGACTCAGATGCACCTCAACGCGCGTGACCAGCGCATCGATGCGAGCTCTCACAAGGGACGTGCGGCCAGCCTCGCGCTCCAGGACCTCAACCTCGGTTATCGCCTCGTGCCAGTCCGGGGTACGGGGCGTGTCGCACACCAGCTCAAAGCAGGCCGCCGCGGGCGCCGCGATCTCCGCCGCCGATGATCCGCCGAAGCGGCTCAACCCAGCTCCGCCGAGGTCTTGCCGAGCAGCTGGCGCGCGACGATCAGCAGCTGGATCTGCTGGGTGCCCTCGAAGATGTCGAGGATCTTCGCGTCGCGCGCCCACTTCTCGAGCAGGCTCGTTCTCGCTGTAGCCGATGCTGCCGCACAGCTCGACGCAGTCCAAGCGCGACCTCGACGCACGACGCGGCCCGCCTTCGCCTTCGCCATCGAGGCCTGCAGCGAGTTGGGCTTGCCGTTGTCGGCCATCCAGGCGGCCTGCAGGGTGAGCAGGCGGGCGGCCTCGTAGTCGGCCTCCATGGCCAGGAAGTCGCGCCGCCGCGGCGTGCTGGCAGGCGCGGGCGCGGCGTAGTCGACGCTCCACGCCGGCCTCGTCGAGCAGGCGCGCGCGTCTCCTCCAGGCAGGCGCGGGCCACGCCGACGGCCATCGCCGGCGACCAGCGGGCGGGTGTTGTCGAAGGTCTGCATGGCGCCGCCGAAGCCCTGCTTGCGTCGATCTCGGGGCTGCCGAGCAGTGTTCTCGCCTCGGCACGCGGCAGTCGTCGAGGCTGAAGCGCGGCCGTGTCCGAGGCGCGGATCCCGAGCTTGTGCTCGAGGCGGTCGAGCTTCAGCCCGGGGTTGTCGCGCTCGACGACGAACGACTTGATCGCCGCGCGGCCCTTCGAGCGGTCGAGCGTCGCCCACACCACGACCAGATCGGCCCGCTCGCCGGAGGTGACGTAGATCTTCTCGCCGTTGAGGACGTACTCGTCGCCGTCGAGGACGGCGGTGGTGCGAATCGCCGCGGAGTCCGAGCCGGCCTCGGGCTCGGTGATGGCCATGGCCGCCCAGCTGCCCTCGAAGCGCTCGAGCTGCTCCTCGTTGGCCACCGAGGCGATCGCGGAGTTGCCGAGACCCTGGCGGGGCATCGACAGCAGCAGGCCGACGTCGCCCCAGCAGAGCTCGATCACGCCGAGCACGGTGGAGAGGTTCGAGCCGTTGCGGTTCGCCGCGTCCCCGTCCGCCGCGGCTCGCGCCGCACGCCGGCCGCGCCGGCGCCGCCGTCGCGCTGCCCGTCGTTCATGCCGTCGATCACCGCGGCCAGCATGTCGAGCTCCTTGGGGTAGGCGTGCTCGGCGAGGTCGTACTTGCGCGAGATCGGCCGGAAGACCTCGGTGGCGACCTGGTGGGCCTGGCTCGACGAGCGGCGCTGAACTTCTTGGGATCTCGAGGTTGATCATCGGCCGCCTTCGCTCTAGACGAGCAGGGCGCCCTCCATCACGCCCGCCGCTCGCAGGTCGCGGTACCAGCGCTCGACGGGATGCTCCTTGACGTAGCCGTGCCCGCCCAGCAGCTGCACGCCCTCGGAGCCGATCTGCATGCCCTTCTCGGCGCACAGCCGGCGGGCGAGCGCGGCCTCGCGGCCGAAGTCCTTGCCCAGGTCCGCGCGGCTGGCGGCGCGGTAGGTCGCAGCCGCATGCCCTCCAGCTCGATCGCGATGTCCGAGACCGCGAAGGCGACCGCCTGGCGGTTGGAGATCGGCTCGCCGAAGGCGACGCGCTCGTTGACATAGGGGATGACGTAGTCGAGGACCGCCTGGGCGGTGCCGACGGCCAGGGCGCACCAGGCGATCCGCGCGCGCTGCGACGCACTCCGCGTAGACCTCGCGGCGGCCCTCGCCGAGCAGCGCGCCAGCCGGGACAGGCGCACCTCCTCCAGACATCAGGCGGCCGGTCGCGCGCCGCGCGCAGGCCCATCGCGGGCTCCGGCTCGACGAGAGACGCCCTTGCTGCCCGACTCGACGACGAACAGCGCCGGTCCGACGCCCTCGGCCTCGGCCGCGATCAGGAACAGCTCGCCTCTGCGGCGCGCGGGACGAGCGACTTGGCGCCGTCGAGCACCCAGTCCAGCCCTCGCGTGCGCGCCGTCGTCTCCAGCGTCAGCGGGTCAAACAGGGCCCGCGGCTCCAGCATCGCCAGCGCCGCGGGCGGGGACTGCTCGCCGGTGAACGCGGGCAGGTAGGTCGCCTGCTGCGCGGCGTCGCCCCAGCAGGCCGATCGCGCGTGGCGACCGCGCCGGGCGCCAGGGCGGCGAGCGCGAGCCCCATGTCGCCGTGGGCGAGCGCCTCGGCGAGCAGCACGCCGGTGACCGGCGCTGCGCTCGGTGCATCACGCCGCCGAGCTCCTCGGGGACGCCGAGCATGGTGAGGCCGAGCTCGGCCGCCTGGGCGAGCAGCTCGGGCGGCGTCGCGCAGGCGGCGTCGGCAGCGAGGGCGGCGGGGCGGAGCTTCTCGGCGGCGAAGCTCGCCGATCGCCTCGCGGAGCATCTGCTGCTCCTCGTCGGGCGTCAGGTCGAACAGGCTCGGCGGCGCGCGGGTGCGCCTGGCGCGCAGGGGCTCCCGAGCCGCTCGCCGCGCTTGAATGTGCGGCCCGCGGCCGCGGCGGCACGAAAACCGCCGCTTGGTCGCCGCGGAACACCATCCGCTCGAGCGGCCCTCGCAGACCTGTCCGGTCAAGCAGCGTGGAGCCCGCGAGCCGGTTGATCGCCCGCAGGCCGAGGCCCATGCCACGTTCGGCGGTGCTCACGCTGCTCCCTCCTCGCCGTCCGCGGCGCATGGTTGGCGCCCGCGTGCACTTCGCCGTCGAGGTGGCCGTCGTCCGCCGTTCGCGTCGCTGAGCGCGAAGCGGATGCCGTCGTTCGCAGTCGCATGGCTGAACGCGACGGTCGCGGGCAGCAGGATCGGCGCGCGGAAGCGCACCTCGGCCGTGAACGCGTCGCGGCAGACGGTCCTCGAGCGCGGCCAGGCAGCGTGCCTTGGTCCACATGCCGTGCGCGATCGCGCGCGGGAAGCCGAGCGAGCCTCGCGGTCAGACGAGATGCATGTGGATCGGGTTGCGATCGCCCGAGACGGCCGCGTAGCGGCGGCCGAGGTCGCCGGGAGACGCCAGTCGACGCGTGGGAGCGTCCAACGGCGCTTCGGGCTCCCGCTCGGCGGCCGCCGCGGCGGCCGGCGCGCCGTTCGCGGTGAAGCATCGTGCTGAGCTCCTCCCAGACGACCCTGCCCGCCGACGCGCGACCTCGGTGACGAGCGAGAAGCTGCTGCCGCGCGGATGCTCGGCGAGCGTGCGTCGCCCGCACGCGGAGATCCATCGCTTCGCTCACGCAGGATCGGGCGATGCTGCGTGATCCGGTTGGCGATGTGCACGAGCCCGACGGCCGCGAAGGGGAAGCGCCGGTCGGTCATCGAGCGCCATGCTGCAGCGGGAAGGCGAGCACGTGCGGATAGGTCGCCGGAAGCGCGAGCTCGCTGCGGGAAGGCAGCACACGTGGTTGTAGCTCTCCAGGCTCTGCACGTCGACCCGCGCATCGCTCATGGTGAGCTCGAGCTCGGGGATCGCTCCGCCGCCGCCGCGGATGCCCGGGCAGGTGCGATGCACCGGGGAACAGCGGCGCGACGGCGCGCGCGTACAGCGGGCAGGATGCTGGGGGGCGCCTGCGAGCTCGCGCGTGGCCATCATGCCCCCAGCAGGCTCTGTCCGCAGACGCGGACGACGTTGCCGTTGACCCCGGCCGAGGCGGGGTGCGCGAGCCAGGCGATCGTCTCGGCGACGTCGATCGGCAGCCCACCCTGGCGAGGCTGTTCATCCGCCGTCCCGCTTCGCGGATCGCGATCGGCATGCGGGCGGTCATCTGCGTCTCGATGAAGCCGGGGGCGACCGCGTTGATCGTCGCGCCGCGCTTGGCCAGCTCGGGCGCGAGCGCTTGCACCATGCCGATCACCCCCGCCTTGGAGGTCGCGTAGTTGGTCTGGCCGGCGTTGCCGGCGATGGCGCTCATCGAGGAGACGCAGACGATGCGCCCGTTCTCGCGCAGCGGCACCGGCCGCAAGGAGCTCGTCGTTGATGCGCTCCTGGCTCGAGAGGTTGATCTCCATCAGCTCGCTCCAGCGCTCCTCGGGCATCTTCGCGAGCGTGCGGTCGCGCGTGACGCCGGCGTTGTGGACGACCACGTCGACCCCCTCGGCAGAGCTGCTCGGCGATGACCTGCGGGCGCGTCGGCGTCGGTGATGTCGAGCGCGATGCGTCTCCGCCGCCGAGGCGGCCGTCGACGTCGCGCAGCTCGTCGGCGGCGCCGCGGCACGTCGAGCCCACGACGCTGGGCACCGTCGCGGGCGAGAAGCCGTCGCGATCGCCTCGCCGATGCCGCGCGAGGCGCCCGTGACGAGCGCGACCCTGCCCGCGAGCGGCCGCTCCCAGTCGATCTGCGGCCCGGGCGTGACGGCGGAGCCGATCCGGACCACCTGGCCCGATACGTAGGCCGAGCGCGGGGAGAGCAGGAAGCGCAGGGTCGAGGCGATCGCATCCTCGCCGCCCGGCGCGACGTAGACGAGCTGGACCGTGCAGCCGCGCGCCCGACCTCCTTGCCGAGCGAGCGCGTGAAGCCCTCGAGCGCCCGCTGGGCGGTGTCGCCGCGCGGGCGAGCCGCAATCCGCGGGCGGCGTTGCCGAGCACGATGACGCGTCCGCAGCGCTCCAGGCGCCGCGATGCTCGGGTGAAAGAAGCGATGCAGCGCGACCAGCTCCGCCGGAGTCGGCGATGCCGCTGGCGTCGAAGATCAGCGCCTTGCGAGCGGTTCGCGGCGCCGGGTCCTCGGGATCGAAGGAGGCGGCATCGCCGCCGGCGGCGGCGATCAGCGCGCGCAGCGGCGCCTCGGGGCCCGCGGCAAGCCGCGCGCCGCATCGAGCAGCACCGGGAGGGCGGATGCGAGCGAGGCGCCCGGCGGTGGGCCGCCGAGCAGGACGCGGCCGCGGATCACCGGGTCCCCGGGCCGGTGGCGCTCGAGCGTGACCGGCCTCGGGAGACCGAGCCGCGCGGCCAGGGCGCTCCCGGGCCGCGAGCCGACGAGCCGCAGGTAGCGGTCGCTCATCGGGTGCCCCGGATGTTCCCGGTGCATGCAGGATCGCAACGACGCCCTGGCCCGCCGGCGGCGCAGATGCTGATCACGCCGCGGCCCGTGCCGCGCTCGTGCAGCGCCTTGGCGAGGCCCGCGACGATGCGCCCCCCGGTCGCCGCGAAGGGGTGGCCGGCGGCGAGCGAGCCGCCGTTGACGTTGAGGCGATCCGGTCGATCGAGCCGAGCGGCTGCTCGCGGCCCAGGCGCTCGCGGCAGAACGTCCGGGTCCTCCCAGGCGCGCAGCGTGCACAGCACCTGCGCGGCGAACGCCTCGTGGATCTCATAAGCTCGAAGTCGCCGAGGCCAAGACCGGCGCGGTCGAGCAGCCTCGGCATCGCGTATGCGGGCGCCATCAGCAGCCCCTCGCGGCTGGTGCACATGGTCGACGGCCGCGGTCTGCGGCATCGATCAGATAGGCGAGGACCGGAAGCTCGCGCTCGCGCGCCCACTCCTCGCTCGACAGCAGCACAGCCGAGGCGCCGTCACTGAGCGGCGTGGAGTTGCCGGCCGTCATCGTGCCGTCGCGCGCCCCCGAACACCGCGGGGAGCGTGGCGAGCCGCTCCGGGCGTGGAGTCCGGGCGCAGGTTCTGGTCACGCTCGAGCCCGAGGTAGCGGCGTGAGCAGGTCCTCGAAGAACCCACGCTCATAGGCGGCGGCCATGCGCTGGTGGCTGCGGGCGGCAAGCGCATCCTGCGCCTCGCGGCCGATCCCCCATTCCTCGGCCATGATCGCGCAGTGCTCCCCCATCGAGAGGCCCGTGCGGGGCTCCGCGTTGCGGGGGATCTCCGGGACGATCTGGCGCGGTCGCACGCGCGTCGAGCAGACGCAGGCGGGCCGAGGTCGAGCGTGCCCGGTTGAGATCGAGCAGCAGACGACGCAGGTCCTCGTTCAGCGCGATCGGCGCATCGGAGGTCGTGTCGACGCCGCCCGCGATGCCCGCGTCGATCTGGCCGAGGGCGATCTTGTTGGCGACGGCGATCGACCGCCTCAAGGCCCGTGGCGCACGCCTGCTGGATGTCGTAGGCCGGGGTCTCCGGCGCGAGCGCCGTGCTCGAGCACGCTTCTCGCGTGAGGTCGCGGTCGCGGGAGTGCTTGAGCACCGCACCGGCCACGACCTCGCCGAGCAGCTCGCCCTGCAGATGCGCCCTCGACACCAGGCCCTCGAGAGCCGCGGTCAGCATGTCGTGGTTGGAGGCGTGGGCGTAGAAGGAGTCCGAGCGCGCGAACGGGATGCGGTTCCCGGCGAGGACCGCGACGGGACGAGGAGCGTTCGTCATCGGGACCATGCCCAGCCGGGGTAACTGCGAGCCTTCCGGGGGGGTCGGACTGGCGGGTAGCGTGCGTCTTTGCAGTCGGGCATGTGGGTTGTCGCAGCGGCGCAACTATAAATGGCGGGCCGCAGGCTAACGCATGGCGAACCTACGGGGCCTCACGGTACTCCTAACCGCCAACGCGCCCAGTGATCATGTGGTCCTTACAGAACTGAAGCTCCGGCGGGCCGATAGACCGTCGGCGAGCGGATAAACGCTCGATATGAGATTTGGTCGTGTTGGCCTGGACGCAGCGATGCCGGGGCCGCACACCTAGGTCCGCTTCGGCGGACCGGACTCCACTTGGGCGCACAGCTTTTCCAGGAAGGTCTCGGCGGCGGCGACATCGAGCGGACGTGCAAACAGGAAGCCCTGCCCGCTGTCGCAGTCCTCATCCCTCAGGAAGGAGAGCTCGTTCTGCTCCTCGATGCCCTCGGCGAACGTCTCGATCGAGAGGACCTTGCCGAGCTGCACGAGCGTGCGGATGAGCGCCTCGCCCTCCTGGTTGTGCGCAAGGCCCGAGATGAAGGATCGGTCGATCTTCAGAGCATCGACCGGGAAGCGCTGGAGATGTGCCAGCGAGGAATACCCGGTGCCGAAGTCATCGATGGCTATGCGCACCCCGAGCCCCTTGAGCGATGCCAGGCGCCGAGCGGTGTCGTCGATGTTGCGCATGAGCGTCGTCTCGGTGATCTCGATCGTCAGCGCCGATGCATCGAGGCCGCTCGCGGCCATGGCCTCACTGATGTCGGTGAGGACCTCATCGCTGTCGAGCTGGCGTGCGGAGACGTTGACGGCGATGCCTATCGGGTAGCCCGCCGCCCGCCAGGCCGCGCCCTGGGCGCATGCCTGGTGGAGCACCCACCGGCCGACATCGCAGATCATCCCGGTCTCCTCGAGCAGCGGGATGAAATCGTTGGGCTGAACGAGACCTCGCCGCGGGTGGCTCCAGCGGATCAGGGCCTCCACACCGTTCGGGGTCATGTCGCTCAGGTCGAAGGTCGGCTGGTAAGCGAGGAAGAACTCGTCGTTGGCGAGAGCCTCCCGCAGATCCATCTCGAGCTCCATCCGCGCCTGCATCGTGTCCTGCATGTCGCTCTCGAAGACGATGTGCCGGCACTTGCCGTCCCACTTGGCTCGGTACATCGCGATGTCGGCGTCTCGCAGCAGCTCCTCCGCGGAGATGCCGTCGCCGAGAGCGATGCCGATGCTTGCCGTCACCGTGACGCGGGTCTGCTTGCCCTCGCCGAGCTGGAAGGGATGCTTCAGCGCCTCGAGCAGGCGCTCGGCGATCAGCTCGGCGCCGGCGACCTCCGAAACGTCCTCCGAGATGACGACGAACTCATCACCCCCGAGACGCCCGAGGGTGTCTGCACCCCGGATCGCGCCGTCCAGGCGGGCAGCGACTGCGCGCAGAAGCTCATCGCCGAAACCGTGGCCCAGCGTGTCGTTGATCCCCTTGAAGTTGTCGAGGTCTATGAAGAGCGCGGCGACCGGCCTCTGCGTGCGCATAGAGCGTGCCAGCATCTGCTCGACGCGATCGAGGATCAGCGTGCGGTTCGGCAGACCGGTCAGGGCGTCGTGGGTTGCCATGAACGCGAGCTCCTCCCCGCGCCTGGAGAGCTCCTCGTCAGTGCGCTGGCGCTCGGCCTCGAAGCACTCGCATACGCGCACGAGACTGAACTCGAGGCTCAGCTGGAGAATGTTGAGGGCCTCGCCGAGAACCTCATCGGAGATGGGGATGCGTGCCGCTTCCTCCCGCAGCACCTCGGCCATCGAGTCGCGCCACCAGAGACAGCGGCGGGTCACCTCGTCGAGGGTCGCCGCGCGGTGCGCCGCGAGCTCCCCAAAGATGAGCCATGTGTCCTTCCCGGCCTCGCGGGCAACCTGCAGACCTTCGCCCACCATCCAACGGGCCACGGCGATCGTGGAGCTGAGACTGATGCGCTCGAAGCTCTCCTGCACGACGGCGTCAACCGAGTCGCCGTTGGCCGAGCGGGCGAGCGTCAGGCTGAGCACGTCCTCGGTGCGCGCCTGGAGGGACTCGCCGAGCCGGCGCAGATTCTCAGCGGCAGGCGAAGGCGGCGAGGCGGGATCGAGCGTGCCTGGTGATGGGGGGCTGGGTGGCATGGGGGTCAGAGAGATCACTGTTCGGCGCTCGCGGTATGTGCGGAGCCGATCGGACCGCGGACGCCGCGCGATAAGCGCTTTGGCTGCAGCTCGACGAGTGTTTATTGCCGCCTCATCGGCAGCGCTCCGAGAATCATTTAGTCGCGGGCCATGACTCGCAAAACGCCCAATGATGCCGATACGAGATCCTCACGCCAGCGAACCTCCGGGTCGACGGCGGGCAACCGGCTGTCGCGCGACGCCGCCGTTTATCTAGCGGGTCGATGCGGCCAATAAGGGGGCGCGACGCGGAGTCGCCGTCTGCCGTCAGGCAACGCGAGAGCGCACGAGCGCCCTCGCGCCACGCGATGGGATCATCGTCACGTTGCGGTGCTGCGCGTGCTCGGGCTCTGTGCGGTCGGCCTGCAAGTCCAAGCGGCGCGCCATTGCACGCAGGACGACGCGCTGCTCGGCCATGGCGAGCGTCGCGCCCAAACAGCGCCGGGTGCCTCCACCGAAGGGGATCCACTCATAGGTCCCGGGCTTGTGGTCCAACCAGCGCTCCGGGCGAAACGCGAACGGATCGGGGTAGAGGTCCTCGCGGTGGTGCAGCAACAGGATGCTGATGCTCACGGCGCTCTGCGCCGGCACGACGTAGTCGCCAAGTCGCCACGGCACGCTGACACGACGCCCGATGATCGGGACCACCGGCCGGCAGCGCATGCCCTCGATGATGGTTGCCTCGACATGCTCATCGGCCTGCTCGTCCGACCGGACCGCATGCACGAGGGCCACGTGTGCACCCGGCGTGCGAAGCAGGCGCTCCCATGTCCACGCCAGCGAGTTCGCGGTGGTCTCAAAGCCGGCGAGCAGAAGCGTGACCAGCTCGTCGCGCAACTCCCGGTCAGAAAGCACCTGTCCGTCCTCGGTCCGGGCGGCTAAGAGCAGGGAGAGGATGTCTCCGCGGTGAGCGAGGTCGGAGGCGGCGCGGCGCGCCTCGATCACCGGATAGGTGGCGCGATCGAGGACGCTGATGCCGGTGCGCATGAGGCCGACGGGCTCGGCGCGGCCCGTGTTGAGGAGCTCGCCAACCTTCGCCAACGGTGAGGTCGACGCCGCGGTCAGGTATTTGACGGCCGCCCGTAGCCGCTGCTCGGCGCTACCAGGGGCTGGCTTGCCGTCGATTCCGAAGATCCCCGACATGATCACCTCGAGCGTGATTGCCTGCATCCGAGGCGCAAGCGCAAACGGTGTGCCGAGCGGCCAAGTGTCAATCTCGCGTTCTGTGACGTCTGCGATCATCTGCGTGTACCGGCCCACCGCGTCCCCGTGGAATGCGGGGAGCAGCAGCTTGCGCTGGCGCAGGTGGCTCTCGCCGTTTGCTGTAAGCACTGAGCTCGGCCCAACGATCGGGCGCAGCGGCGATTCCGCCGTTAGCGAGGGCACAAGCTCGGGTTTGGCCGTGAACAGGGAGCGGGCATGGTCGGGATGGCACGTCACGATCACGCCACCCGCGATGCCGGCCTTCGTCTCGAAGACCTCCCCGAGCTCGCGCCGTGCCCGGAAGACGAACTCGATCTGACGGCGGCTGAAGCGAAGCATCTGCAGAGCCCGGGGCAGAGCGACCGTGGGCGGGCGCCGGATACTCGCGAGCTCATCGGCGGGACCGGCCGGGGACGCCGGGGCCGAGCCAACAAGCCCACGGTGGGAGGGCTCAGGCGCCACGGACTCCCTGGGCGCAGGTGCGGTCAGTGCCATGCGTGGGACTGTAGCGCAACGTTTATGTGCTGCCGCGCCCTCGGGCCGTTAGATCCAGGTTCGTGGCTGCTGCAGGGCTACGATAATCTTCAGCGTCAATGTTTATATCGTCGCGGCATCCCGGCGCAACCCGGTCGTTAGGGACGAGCTTCGGGAAGGACGTTGCGAACCTGGGGCACGGAGCGATCGCGGAGCGAAGCCTGTGGCTCTCACGGGCGCGACGGCTGCGAAGTGCTGGCCGGCAGGGACGGCGGCGCCGATCGGCTAACGCAGCTGAGCGGGCGCTATGACCAGGGCGCAGGGCACCTGGAGCGAAGCAGATCTCATCCACGTCTACGTCCTGGGCTGGGCATCGATGCTCGCTCGGCGTCGAGGCGTCTATGAGCGAGATGAGCGTCTGCTGGTCTACCACGCCGCCTACGTGATGCCGGTGACGCGCTGCCGGCTGTGGGCGCGGCTGCACTCCTACCGGTTGCGAGAAGGTGGCAGCCGATGTGAGAGGAGGCGCCCGGGAAGACAGAACAGGCGCGGCCGGTAGCCGCCAGGCGCGTTGCGTCAGCGCGCGGGCGGGGACGCAGGCTCGAAGTCGACCTTGTCCCATACGCCGCAGTCGGGGCAGGCCCAATCGTCAGGGACCTTGCTCCACGGGGTGTCGGGCAGAAAGCCCTCCCGGGGATGCCCCTTCTGCTCGTCATAGACGTAACCGCAGCCCGGACAGCGCCAGCGGCTCATGAGGTGGCCCCATACCGGGCCAGCACGCGGGGGCGTCTGCGCGGCGCGATGTTGGCACGAGTGACGTCGCCCTGATAATGCGCCAGCAACCGAGGGTCCATCACGCGCCGCCACAGGGGCGGAACGAGGGCGAGAACGATCATGCCGGCATAGCCCGTGGGCAGCTGCGGTGCCTCATCGACGTTGCGGAGCGCCTGGTAGCGGCGGATGGGGTTGGCGTGGTGGTCGGAGTGGCGCTGCAGGTGGTAGAGAAGAACGTTTGAGGCGACGTTGTTGCTGTTCCAGCTGTGCACGGGGGCGGTGCGCTGGTACCGTCCGTCCTCGCGGCGCTGGCGGAGCAGCCCGTAATGCTCCAGGTAGTTGACGACCTCCAGCAGGGTGAAGCCGATCACGGCCTGGGCCAAGAGGTAGGGCAGCACAACGGGTCCGAAAGCAGCAGCGAGTGCGGCGAGGAGAACGACGCTCATCGCCCATGCGGTGAGGATGTCGTTGCGCAGCGTCCACGGTGAGCGGCCCGTGCGCGCAAGGCGCGTGCGCTCGAGGCCCCACGCGGAGCGCAGGCTGCCGAGCACGGTGCGCGGGAGGAAGGCGTAGAAGCTCTCGCCCAGCCGCGCGCTGGCGGGGTCTTCGGGGGTGGCCACGCGCACGTGGTGCCCGCGGTTGTGCTCGACAAAGAAGTGCCCGTATCCGGTCTGTGCGAGCGCGACCCTGCTCAGCCAGCGCTCCATGCGCTCGCGCTTGTGCCCGAGCTCATGGGCGGTGTTGATCGCGATGCCGCTGACCATGCCAACCGTGAGCGCGAGCCCGATGTCGTCGATGCTCGAAAGCTTTCCGCTGGACCACAGCCAGCACGCGAACACCAGGCTCGCGTATTGCAGGGGAAGGAACAGGTAGGTGCACCAACGGTAGTAGCGATCCTGTTCGAGCCACTTGATAACACTGTCCGGTGGGTTCGCCGAATCCGTACCGATGAGCAGGTCGAGGAGCGGGAAGATCGCGAATATCAGCAGGGGCCCATAGAACCAGAGGATCCCGAGACCGGTGGCGTGGACGAGCAGCCAAGCCAGAAACGGGAGCGTGGGAATGAGCAGACCGAGGAGCCAGGCGTAGCGCTTAGGGTCGCGCCATATGACCATCGACGGTGAGTCTTCCGGGGCGGATTGGCTGACTGGACTGCTGGTGGTGGCAGACGCCATGCGATCTCCCTCCTGGTGGCGGGCGAAAGACCTGCAAGCGTAGCGTTTAGGGTGGCCCGCATCGTGGACGTAGACCCAGCGCACAAGTGCGTCCGGTGTCGGCTGTAGCGTGCTGGCGCATGTTTATGAGACAGCGTCAATCGATGTGCGTGCGGCCACCTTCGTCGGGCCAGGCCGCGCCATGTCCGCGACCCGCGGAGCGAGGCGGACGACGTTGGGCGTCGAATGAGTCAGGAGTCGGCGAGTGACCCAGGCCCCGGCCCGCTGGGGCACCCTGATGAACGGCGGCGGCAAGCCACCGAGCAGAACCGCGCGGATGCGCGACCTCGTCGAGAGCTATCCAGAGCTGCGGACGTTCACGCCGGACGCGACGCTCGCCGAGATCAAGATCAGATACGGCGTGAACACGTTTGAGCAGGTGCGAGAGCTCGGGAGACAGAGACTTCCACGAGCCGGCAACCACTCTGCAGCCTGAGCCTCGCCGGCGGCCTATGTCAACTGATCTCTGAACTCGGCACGAAGTGCGTGCTCGACGTCTTCGCCTCTCGCGGTCAGGTGCCACGCGTTTGGTGCCGAGCGCGGTCCGTTGCCCGCGTTGCGCACGAGTCCGTGACCGGCCAGTCGAATGAGCAGCCGCGAGATCTGCCCGTCGTCCACGACGCCGGCGGCGTTGGCGATCTCTCGATTGCGCCCACCGGGATGCTGTGCGACTGCGACGAGGACCCTTGCGGTTCGCTGGGTCATGCGGATCTGGAGTCCGGCGAGCGGGCCCGTCGTGATCTTCGGTACCCGCACGGGCCTCGGCGGCTCGGGCGCTATCGGGACCGGGCGTTCGAGCTCATCTGCCGCCGCCGCTGGCCCAAGATACGGATGGACGATTACGCCCATCAGCGGATTCGCGAGCGTCATCATCGGCACCGGCTCGGGGCGCAGGAGACGCTCGCGGAGGATCGCGATAGCACCCTCGACGACCGTCTCAGCGGTCAGGCTTGGGGGCGTGCGGCCCTGCTTGGCCTGCGAGCGACCCGAGTCGACGACCACCCTGAGGACCTCAAGCGCGCGAGCGCGGCGTTCCTGGACGCGAGGCCCGGCCTTCGGCGCCTCAAGGAAGAGGAACGAGGCGACGGCCCGCTCGTGCTCGAGGAATCCGAGCAATGCCTCGAGGGCGGCTCGCAGACGCTCGCGCCATGCGCCCTCTCGCTGATACGCGGGAGCGGCAGCCTGCGCCATACGAGCAATCGAATCATCGACGGCGGCCAGGAAGCAGTCCTCACAGTCTTCGAACTGTGCATAGAAGGTCGTGCGTGAGACGCGCCCGCGTGCGACGACCTGAGTAACTGAAACGCCCGAATACCCATTTGTGGCCGCGGCGGCAACCATCGCATTGATCATGCGCCGCCGCGGGATCGTCTCGTTCGCGATGCTCCCCGGGCGCAGGCACAGTCCGCCGTCGGCGACGGGGCGAGCGAGGACGGTGCTGCCGTTGGACCTCGTGAGTCGCTGCTGATCTACCGCCATCGTGCGCTCCATTCGAGTCATCTCTGCGTGTGCTCGGCGCGGGCTCGTGCTCGCAGCGGCATCAATGCTTCACGCCCCCCGGCCGACGGATATCCCACCCCTAATAAACGTTGCTCTAACATCGTAGCGAAGGGCAGGGCGTCGCGACGCGGTTGGCGTTTGCAACGTTACTAGCTTGTGAACTCAGCGCGATCTCGGATACTCGCCTGAGTGGCCGGGGCTCTAATAAACAACGGCTAGCGGATTCTCGCAGGCGCTAGGCGGGGTTTCCTCGGCACACGCTCAGGCCGGGCATTGGAGTGGCCGATGATATGCCTGTGGCACTCCCTGCCAAGACAGGAGCCGCGTTAGCGCCGGACCGCCTGGCGGTCTGGCCGATCGAGGACGGCCGCTACGGAATAGACGCGACCTACCACGGTGCCACGGGACTCGAGCGGGCCGAAACTCAGCGACGGCACCTCGAGCGCCAACATCTGCAAGTCCCCCTCAGGCAGGAGCTCGGAGGCTCGTGGACACTCAGGCTCGGGCCGCTCGCCCATGGTGCAGCGTGGACAGCCATTGAGGCGTTCATCGGGCCGCGAAACCCCAGATAGGGAGGCAGGCGACGCTTCGGACCGATCCGCTCGAAACGGCCATCGACGGGCATGGTTCGGAAATGGTTGGGGAATGAACCAGAAGCTGTCCGGTGGCGCCGAGGTCAGATGCCGAGGACCCTCACGCCCTCGTGCAATTCTCCGCCGGCGTCAAGGATCGCTTCCTTTGCGGCCTCGACCGATGACACGGGTACGGCGAGCAGGAAGATGGCGCGGCTGCCATCCGGGCCGACGGTCATCGAGTAGTCGCGCAGTTGCTCGCGGGTCTGATCATCCTCCAGATCGGCGCCGGTCTTTGCCTCGCCGACGACGAGGCCGCCGCCTGGCGTTCGTCCGAGAAGGTCGGGCTCGTGCCGTCCAATCGGCCCGGGATCGGGAAACTCGGGCTGCCTCGCGACGTGCGTGACCACGGCACCTTCGGCCATCACATAGCTCTCCAGCCATTGGACGAGACAGCAATGAAGGCTCGACTCGGTCATCGCGGTAGCAACGCTAGCCGTCGACGCGGACGCGCCCTGGCCCCAGTATAAACAGCAGTGATGGCAATTATGTGGGTTCGAGGTCTCGCCCGCCATGGGCGGGCTGCGCATTGGCTAAGGGCCCAGCCCTCTGCTCCAGGAGGGCGCTACGGACCGCGGTCGAAGGCGCCACCGCGGATGACGGAATACACAAGGCGTATGGATTTGGCCCCGGGCCTTGGCTAGACTGCGATCGGTCGACTTGGACCGAACCTTTCCGTGTCACGCGCGCCGAGCCAATGCAGGGGGACAACGACACATCAAAGGACAGCCTCGAGGCATTGCGAGCGCAGGTTCAGTTCGCCCGCAAGCGCTACCAGTCCTACAAGACCCGGGTCTCCGAACAATGGCCTACCGACCGCGCGCGGTTGCGGGAGTATGAGCAAGCTTGCTCACGTGCAGAAACACGGCTTGAGCTCGCCGAAGCTGCGAAGCGTCTCGCATGATGTGTCGCGCCGAGGGTGCGTGCGAGTTCTAGCCGATCTTCGACTTCTCGCGGGCGGTCCGCACTCGCGAGGTCGCGCCCGCATCCGCGACCTTGCAGGAGTTACTCCAGGGCGGGGAGCCGTTGCGCCAGCCAGGGCGGCAACCACCATACGCGCGGGCCCGCGATGCGCATGATCGCGGGAAGCAGCACGAGCCTGACGATCGTCGCGTCCAGCAGCACCGCGATCGTGAGCCCAACGCCGAACTGGCGCAGCGGGATGACGTCGGCCACCGCAAACGCCAGGAACACAGCCGTCATGATCGCCGCAGAGCCCCTGATCACGCCCGCCGTGTGCCGCAGGCCGTAGGAGATCGCGCCCTCCGAGTCGCCCTCCGCGGCCCACCGCTCGCGCATGCGCGTCAGCAGGAACACCTCGTAATCGATCGACAGGACGAACATGATCGAGACGATGCCAGCGCCGGAGGCCGCGTCAATGTAGCCGGGGCCGCCGAGGATGTGCTCCTCGGTGAGCAGCTGCAGCGCTCCGAGCGCGACAGCGATCGTGGCGAGGTTCAGGGCGACGGCGATCAGCGGCAGCAGCAGCGCCCTCAGGATCACGATCAGCGTGAGCGTGGCGACGATCGCCAGGGCGAGCACCAACCACGGGAATCGGGCGGTGTTGGCGTTGGTGTAGTCGAGCAGATACTGAGCTCCCTCGCCGATCTCGAGCCTGCTGCCGGTCGCGGTTGCAAGCGCGGGCAGCTCGCGCCGCAGCCTTTGACTGAGCGCCGCGGTCGCCGGCGAGTCGGGCGCGCTCGAGGCGATCACCATCATGCGCGCGGCCTGGCCGCCGGAATCGACGTTGACGAGCTGGGCCACCTGTTCGCGCTCGGGGGAGACGGTGCCATCCAGCGCGGTGAGGACGAGGTAGCCAGAGTCCAGCGCGTTGGGCGCTTCGGCGTGGAGCAGCCGCGAGTCCTGTTGGTAGCCGCGCAGCATCGTGGCGTAGCTCTGCAGCGGGCGATGAGTGCCGCGGAGGCCGGCGGCGAGCGCACCGGCGCGATCCTCGCCGGCGGAGAGTCCACCTGCCAGCTGTGCGTTGCCGGAGGCGAGGCTGCCCAGTCCTCCCGCGAGCCGGGTGTTTCCCGACGCGAGCTTGCCCAGCCCGCCCGCGAGCCGGGCGTTTCCGGACGCAAGCTTGCCCAGCCCTCCGGCGAGCCGGGTGTTTTCGGAAGCGAGCTTCCCGAGTCCGGCTGCGAGCTGGGCGTTGCCGCCGCTCAGCCGACCGAGACCCCCGGCGAGCTGGCCTGCGCCGCCGCTCAGTCCGACGAGCCCACCGCTCAGAGTGTGTCCGCCGCTCGCGAGGCGATGCAGCGCCGAGTCGAGCGCGAGGGCTCCTTCTTCGGATTCTCTCGTGCCCGCCTGGAGCCGGTCGGCGCCTGAGCGCAGTCGATCCAGTCCGTCCGTCAACTGTGAGATCTCGGCCGGGAGATCCGCCAGCAGTTGCAGGCCCTGTGTCAGCTGCCGCTGAATGGCGGTGAGCTGTGAGAGGCCGTTCGCTTCGATCATCTCGGTGACGGCGGCCAGGTCTTCTGCGAGCGCCGGATAGCGCGGGTCGCTGCGCCCGGCGGTCATTGCACGCAGTTCGCGCATCGCTTCGCCCAGCCGCACACGGAGCTGTTCATCGGAGGCCTGCAGATTCGTGAGGAAGCCGGCCCATGCGCGGAGCTGCTGCGCGAGCACGTCAATCGGCCCGATCAGCACGTGAACCGTGTCATCGACGGTGTCCATGTCTCCCGCGAGCTGCGCCGCGCCCGCGGTGAGTGGGCCGTCGGAGGTGGCCAGATGTTCGGCGCCCGCGACGGCTTCGTCGAGCCCGCTTGCGAGCTGGGCCGATCCCGTCGCCGCTTGGCCGACGCCGGTTTGCAGCTGCTTCGCACCGGTGCCGGCACGTCCCGTTTCGCTCGCGAGTTTGCCTGCGCCTGCCTGGGCGCGCCGGGTTTCGGTGGCCAATCGTCCTGCGCCAGCGCGGGCGCGAGCGGTTTCGGCGGTGAGCCGCCTGCCCCCCTGCTGGGCCTTGCCGGTCTGGGTGGCCAACGCTTCCGCGCCGGCCTGGGCGCGTCCGGCGCCACCGCCGAGCGAGCTTGCGCCGGCTGCGGCCGAGGCGAGACCGCCTCGCAGCCTGGCGACCCCGTCGCCTGCGCGGCCCAGCCCCGATCGCAGGCTCGCGATCCCGCGCTGTGCGCCTTCCAGGCGCTTCGGCGCGGCTGCGAGCGCGGCGTGGGCTTCGGTAAGTTTTCGTTGCGCGCCGGCGACAGACGCCGGGCCGAGGACGGCGGCCACATCGGGTTCGCGCGCGAGGTGTTCCTGCCATCGCATCAGCGCCCGCAGACGCTGCGGGGTGGTGATGGGGCCGCGCTCGGCGCTCGCGACGATCACGAAGGGCGCGGACCACCCCGGCCCGATCGTGCGTTCCACCATTGCGACCGCGAGGCGCGCCGGACTCGACGCCGGGAGCTCCGACGCGTCGGGTGAGCCCATGCGCAGCGCGCCGGCGGGTGCCGCCAGCGCGAGCATCCCGATGAGCATCAGCGGGACCGTGACCGCCGGATAGGCGATCAAGCGTTCCGCCAGGGCCCCCGCTCGCGTGCGGCGCCCGGGGGCGCGAGAGCGCAGCAGCCGGATCTCCCAGCGATCCAGGCGCGGGCCGAGCAGCAGCAGCATCGCGGGCATCGCGGTCAGTGCGAGGGCCACGCTCAGCAGGCCCGAGATGACGACGCCAATCGCGACCGGGCCGAGCAGCCCCGGTGTCGCGACACCGCTGGCGGCGAGCATCGTCAGGGCGAGCGTGCCGCCCGCGGCGGCGATCGTGCGCCCGGCACGAGCGGAGGCGATCGTCACAGCCGTCTCATGATCGCACCCCCCGGCGAGCTCCTGGCGCACGCGTGAGACCATCAGCAGCGCGTAGTCCACTCCGAGCGCGAGGCTCATCATCGCCGCGATCGCCACCCCTAACGAGTTGATCGGCGTAAGGAAGCTCGCGAGCCAGAGGAGTCCGTGGCCGGCCGTCACCGTAGCGGCCCCCATGGCGAGCGGCACCGCGGCGGCGACAGGCGATCGGAAGACGAGCAGCAGCACGAGGATGAGGATCGGCACCGCGATGAGCTCGGCCCGCTCCGTGTCCGCCATCGTGGCGTCCTGAATCGCACGGCCGACGACGGCGACACCGGTGAGATAGCTGTGTACAGGTGCATGGACGGTGTGGGCGATCACGGCTTCGGTGTCTGGCACGACCGCCATCGCGCGGCTGGCGGGGCGAACATATGTCACGAGCACAAATGCGGACCCGGGGGCCGGGCGCAGCGATCCCACCTTCGTCTCGCGGTCCCATGGCGAGAGCACCTGGACCTGGCTCATCGCCCGCAGCGCGGCCACGAGACTCTGGCCCTGGCGGTCGAGCGCCGCCGGCGGGCCGCGCAGCAGCACGGCGATCGGGACCGTGTTGCCGAACCTGGCTGTGAGCATCGCTTCGGCGCGCGATGAAGATGTGCCCGGTACGGCCAGGGACATCGGGGCGAGCCTACCCTCCAGCCCTTTGCCGAGAAGAGCGAGCACGATGATTGCCACGGTCCAGGCGAGCAGGATGGACCAGGATCGCCGTGTCGAAACGTCGGCGAGCAGATCAGGCGGCCTGGTCATCGGACCTCGCCCGGCGCTCGCCGCCGGAGGTTACTTGACACCACATGTCGGAATGCACCTTGTCATGATTTTATGTTACATGAGTCTATGTTCCATTGAACGGGTTATGATCAGTAGATCGCCACACTCGAGACGGCACAGTCCCTGACGATCGACCAGCTCGCACAGGCCACCGGCCTGACGGTGCGCAACGTGCGCAGCTACCAGTCGCGTGGACTGATCCCCCCACCGCAGGTGCAGGGCAGGATCGGCTACTACGGCAGCGAGCACGTCTCGCGCCTGCAGCTGATCCGCGAGATGCAGGCACAGGGGTACAACCTCACAGCCATCGCGCACCTGCTCGAGCAGGCCCGCGACTCCGGAGAGGAGGTGCTCGGCTTCACACGAGCGCTGATGGCACCCTTCGAGACCGAGACACCCGAGATCCTCGAGCGCGCCGAGCTGCTGCAGCGTCTCGGCGGCGAACTCGAGCCGAAGCTGATCGCCAGGGCCGAGAAGCTCGGCCTCCTGATCCCGATCGCGGGGGACTGCTTCGAAGTCCCAAGCCCGACCCTGCTTGGTGCGGGTGAGCGACTGGTCGGGCTCGGCGTCCCACTGGCCGCCGCATTGCAGACAATGGAGAACCTGAAACGAAACAACGAGCGGATCGCGCAGACGTTCGTCGAGCTGTTCCTCCAGTACATATGGAAGCCCTTCGACGACGCCGGGCAGCCAGAGGGCGATTGGCCCGGAGTACGAGCCGCGCTCGATCAGCTGCGACCGCTCGCCTCCGAAGCGCTCACAGCCGGGTTCGGACCCACGATGACGAAGGCGGTCGAGGTGGCCTTCGGCAAGGAGCTGCAGCGGGGGCTTGAGGGCACTGCCGACGGCGCGCTGGGCGCGACAAGCACGCGCACCGCGGCTCGCGGCGCACGCCAGGCGTCATGAGCCACACGGGCCTGAGAAGACCGGTGGCGACCCGGACGCGACACCAGACGATACTCGTCAGATCAGGGGGGCCGGCGCGCTACTGGATGTAGATGCCGGAGATCGCGCGCGCGATCACGAGCTGCTGGATCTCGGCGGTGCCCTCGAAGATGTCGTAGATCTTGGCGTCACGATGCCAGCGCTCGACGGGGAACTCGCGCGTGTAGCCGTTGCCGCCGAGGATCTGGATGGCGCGCTCGGTGACCCACACGGCGACCTCGCCCGCCTTGAGCTTGCTCATCGAGCCCTCCGCGTTCTCGAAGCCGTGGCCCGTGCGCCCCATCCAGGATGCACGCCAGACCAGCAGGCGGGCCGCGTCGATCTCCATCTTCATCCGCGCGAGCGTGAACGCGATCGCCTGGTTCTCCACGATCCTGCGCCCGAACTGCTCGCGCTCGCCGGCGTACTCGAGCGCGTACTCATAGGCCGCGCGGGCGATCCCGAGCGCCTGCGCGCCGACCGTCGGGCGCGATGACTCGAAGGTCTGCATCGCAGCCTGCGAGTTCCCCTTCTTGCCCTCGCGGACCCGTGCCAGACGCTCGTCCAACTTCTCCTTGCCGCCCAGCACATAGGCAGCGGGGATCCGGCAGTCATCGAGAAACACGTCCGCTGTGTGCGAGGCGCGCAGGCCGTGCTTGGAGACCTTCGTGCCCTGCGAGATGCCCTGCGCCTCGCTCATCGGCACGATGAACGCGGCGTGGCCTTTGGCGCCGAGCTCGCGGGTCGACCGTCGCGATCACGACGTGCACATCGGAGATCCCGCCGTTGGTCGCCCACGCCTTCTGGCCGTTGATCACCCACTCGCCGGCCGCCTCGTCGAACTTCGCCCGGGTGCGGAGATTGGACACGTCCGATCCGGCGTTCGGCTCGGAGGCACAGAACGCGGCAACCTTGACGTCGTCCTGGGTCCCAAAGCAGCGCGGGATCCACTCGCCGATCTGCTCGCCCGTGCCCTGGCCGAAGATCGCGGCGACGGCCAGCGAGGTGCCCATGATCGACATGCCGATGCCGGCGTCGCCCCAGAAGAGCTCCTCGTTGACCAGCGGCAGCGTCAGCCCGGTCGGATCGGCGAAGAACTGAGCCAGGCCCTCGAACCCGTACAGCCCGATCTTCGCCGCCTCTTCGATAATGGGCCACGGCGTCTTCTCCTTCTCGTCCCACTCGTGAGCAGCAGGGCGCACGACGTCCGCGGCGAAGCCATGGACCCAGTCGCGGATGTCCTTCTGGTCCTGGCTCAGCTCCAGCGAGAAGCCCGCCTGGTGGCCGGGCGAGCCCATGACGGCCTCGATGGCGGCCTCAGCATCGGGATCAACGGTTGGGGCTCCGGCCGTAGCTGACATTTGACAAGTCTCCTCTTCTTGGTGGGACTGCCACCGGGAGGCCCGGCGAAGGCGATCCGATCATTGAGCGACCGCCAGCATAAACGATGGTCTTGGGAGAGTGTGTCGCGGCATGGCGTCGTGCTGCGAATGGCCGGCTCGGTGCATGGGCCGATCGGATAAACATTTGGACTGCGGGGCACAATGGGTGTCGGGCGGCTCAGGTGCGCGTACCGTCGAGCCGGGCTTGCGGACGCGGTCCGCCCACAGGCGCTCCGTGCGTCGCCGGCGCGGTCTACCGCGACAGCGGCGAGCGCGCCGCGGCCCTATCGCGCTGTCTCGACCTTGCCGAGCAAACGGTCCCCTCAGCCATTCGCCACCAGGAACTCGCCGTCACGCCCTGAACGACCGCCCCAGGTCGAACCTCTAGGGATAGTCCTAGGGATAGAAACCCCGGATCGGGAGCGGATTCGAGCGGATCCATGCGGAACCCAGCCGCATGGCGTTGCGGCCCGCATTTCGCTCTAGAAAGCGGCAAAGCCCCGAAAATCAGGGCCTTGCCGCAGCGGGGGACCCAGGAATCGAACCTGGCGTTGCGGTTTTGGAGACCACCGTGTTACCGATACACCAGTCCCCCGGGGAAGGCGGATTGTAGGGGCTGATCGCCGGCGCCAACCGGCGGCCAGGCCGCCGGCGCTCCCCGAGCTCCGGCCGAGGCCCGACGGAGGCCGCGGTCTGCCCGATGCGCGCCCGCGGGGCCCAAACGGCGCACTACGACAGCTGTCCAGCGCGCTCAGCGCGCTCAAGCGTGTGCTCGCGCATGCCGAGAACAGACGCAGTCCTGGCGTCTGAATCCACCATGCCCACGCTCATCCGCAAAGCTCGGAGCTCTTGCCGATCCATCATCGGGAGGCTGCCGGGCGACCGCGGAGAGGCGCCCGGCGCCCGGGCCGGGGCACGCGCACGGGTGCAGCCCGGCTCCCAGGAGGGCTTCCTGCTGATCGAAGTGATCATCAGCGCGATGCTCGTGGCGATCATCGTGATCGGCACGTTCAACGGCTTCGACGTGCTCACACGCTCGAGCGCCGAACAGCGCCGCCGCAACGAGGCCGCGCTGCTCGCCGCCGAATCCCAGCAGAAAATGCGAAGCGAGCCCGCCAGCACCCTGCTCGCGTTCGCCAACAACGAAAACAGCTATGCCGCCTCCGTCGCCGGCACCAGCTACACGATCGTCCAGAAAGCCTCCTTCGGCAACGGCTCCGCGCAGACCGGCTGTTCGGCCAGCGAATCCTCCAAAGGCCAGGGCGCCTACATCCTGATCAGCTCGACGGTCACCTGGACACACATGTCGGGCAAGCCGGTGAGCGAGTCGAGCATCATCACGCCGCCCACGGGCTCCGCGCTGGAGGTCGAAGTCAGCAACGGCGGCGGCACCGCGACGAGCGGCGTGTCCGTGGTGGTCAAGTTCACGCCCGCCGGCACGAGCGGGACCTCGACGCTCGAAGGGACCACCGGCAACGCGGGATGCGTGCTGTTCGCCGGGATCCCCTCGACCTCAGCGAAGGTCGAAATCAAGGAAACCAACGGCATCGTCAACCGCTTCGGCACGCTCAGCTGGCCGGTGCAGACGCTGACGCTCGCGCCGAACGTGCTCACCAAGGATCCCGTCACGCTCGCGCCCGGCGGCTCGATCATCGCGGCCTTCCACTACAACGGCGCCACCACCTACAAGCACCAGAACAACAGCGGCAGCGGCGAAGTCGAAGAAGCGGTCACCGGCGACACGTTCGTCGCCTACAACATCGAAATGAAAAAAACGCCCGACTTCGAACTCGGCAACCCGCTCAAACCAACGCCCTACTCAAAAGAACACTTCGAAGTCCTGCCGGGCACCTTCGCCTCCACCGCCACCAGCCCCACCGAAACGATCAAGTTCCCGCACGGCGACCTGTTCCCCTTCCCCTCCCCGAAAGCGTGGAGCGTCTACGCGGGCGACTGCACAGCCAACAACCCGCTGGAAGTCAACACCGCCCTCAAACTCGAAGGCGCAAGCGCTCTGAAGGAACCCGCCACGACCGTCGTCGCCCCAGCGGCCACGGTCGAAGTGAGCGTGCCGACAGCCTACGTGCAGCTCAACGTCTACACCAAGACCCAGACCGAAATCGCCGCGCTGAAGGCCAAAGGCGAATCGGTGTGGCCATACCTCGAAACCTCCAAAGCGTGGCCCGTCAAGATCACCAACAAGAAGTGCGCCGGCGTGATACCCAACAACGCGATCGAAGTCAACCCCGCCCACACGCAGACCACGACCACCGGCGGCGAATGGGGCGGCCACCTCTCCTCGCCCTTCCAGCCCTTCGGCGAATTCGAACTGTGCTTGGCCACGAGCAGCAAGCGCTTCAAGGTCAGCCCCTATGAGAACCAGTCCGAAACCGCAGCCGTGACGCGCAACATCTACCTGCCCGAACTCACGGCCAGCGAAAAAGCAGCGATCCGCGTGGCGGCCGAAAAAGTAACCCGCGAAGCCCGAGAAGCCGTCGAACATACAGCCAAGACCAAACGCGAATCCGAAGAAGCCACCACCAAGAAAGCACGCGAAACCACCGAAGCCTCGACCAAAGCCGCTCGCATCGCAAGCGAACTTCCCGCCAAAGAAAAATGGGAAAAAGAAGAAAAAACCGAGAAAGAAACGAAGAGCAACGAAGAAACCAAAAAATCGGAACGCGAAACCAAAGAAAAATCTGAAAAGAAAACCTGGGAAGAAGAAGTCTCAAAAAACAAAAGCTCCAAAGCGACCAAAGAAAAAGAAGACAAAGAAAAAAACGAAGCCCAGGAAAAAGCGCGCAAAACCGCCGAAGCAACCGAAAAGACGGCTCGCGAAAAACGCGAATCCGAAGAAAAAGCAACCGCCACGGCGCGCAAAACGCAGGAAACGACCGCCAAAACGGCCGAAACCGAAGAAGCGAGCAAACGCTCCACCGCGGAATCCGAAGAAGCAAGCAAACGCTCCACCGCGGAAACCAAAGAAGCGACCGAACGCTCCGCCGCGGAAGCCAAAGAATCCACGGAAAAAACGAAAGCCGTTGAAGCCGAAAACGCCGAAATCGCAGCCAGGGAAGACGTCGTGGAAGCGGGGAGCTCGTGCTGAGCCTGCCTCCCGCCTCCGGCCGCGCGCGCGCCGAGCACGGTTTCACGCTGATCGAACTGCTCGTCGCGATGCTCACGGGCGTCGTGATCACGTTCGCGCTCTACGCGATCCTCGAAGTCTCCACGAAACAGACGACGCTCATCGACAACAAGGTCCAGGCCAACCAGTCCGGGCGCCTGACGATGACCAAGATCGTCGATGAGCTGCACTCGGCCTGCTTCGCCGAATCCGTCGCGCCGGTGCTCGAAGGCAGCAGTGCGACCAAGCTAGTCTTCGAGAACGCCTACACCGAAAAAGCCGAAGTTCCGACCGCCTCCGAAAGCGCGGCCGAAGGGGTCTACAAGCACGAAATCGTCGCCGAAGCCGAATCGGGCGCCACGCCGGCGCGGCTCGTCGACAAGGCCTACCCCAGTACCGCGATCACGAGCTGGCCTTCGGAAATCGCCTTCTCCTCCACCGCCAAAAGCGTCGTGCTGGGCGAATACATCACCCAGGAAACCGAAGCTAAGAGCGAAGCGGGCAAAACGCTCACGCCCGGACCCCTCTTCAACTACTACGAATACAACGGTACGACCGGGGCCACGACAAGCCTGAAGGAAATCCCGGCGGAAACCCCACTGACCAAGGCCATTGCTGCGAAGGTAGCGGCGGTTGGGATCCACTTCCGGGCCTGGCCGAAGCACGGCAAAGCGGAACTGGAAAGCAAAACGAACGCCAACGCGGTCGAACACGCGGCCTTCAACCTCGGCTCGCAGGTGACCCTCGCGTTCACCTCGCCCGCCTCTGAAACGCCGATCAAGGACTCGCCATGCGCATGATCGCTCTCATCAGGCGCCTCGCGGCGCGCACCCGCCTCGAGGACGGCTTCACGCTGATCATCGCTCTCGGCGTGATGCTCGTCACGAGCCTGCTGCTGGTCGCCGCCTTCACCGCGACCACCGGCGACGTCCACCTCGCCTACGAAGACCTCACCCAGAAGCAGGCCTACTTCGCCGCGCAGGCCGGCGTGCAGGCCTACGAGTATCAGCTGCAGAAGAACCCCGACTTCTGGCAGAGCTGCGAATCGCTCAGCGCCTCGCTGCCCCAGGAAGAACACACCAAATACGAAGTGACGCTGCTCGCCAAAACTGGCGAGCCCAAAGGCACCACCTGCTCCAAAGCGGCCCCCTTCGAAACCGTGATTGAGTCCAGCGGCCGCGCCGCCAACACCTTCCGCGTCCTCTCCACAGGCTACGCGGGCAAGGACAAACGCTCGATCATCGCGACCTTCCAGGTCAAGGGCTTCCTCGACTACGTCTACTTCACGCACTTCGAAGAGGAAGACCCCAGCCTCAACAACCTCTCGCTCGAAAAGTGCTCCGTCTACCACAAAGAACGAGAAGAAAGGCGCGAAAAAGAAGGCCTCAACTGCGGCAGCGACATCGAGTTTGCGCCCGCGGACAGCGTGAAGGGCCCGATGCACACCGACGACGCCGCGCTCGTCTGCGGGGAAACGACGTTCGGGCGCAAGGAACACTCGCCGGCGGACACCGTGCAGATCAACTTCGGTACCTACAGCAACGGTTGCGGCTCGAATCCGAAATTCTATTCCAAAACCGGCTCCTGGGAAGTCGGCGAAGAACTGATCCCGCCCGAACAAGACACGAGCCTGGGCGCCTACGTTGAATCGGGCTACGAATTTGAAGGCGTGACCACGCTCAACCTCGAAGGCAGCAAAGTGACGGTCACGAACGCCAACTACAACGGCGGCAAAGCGAAACAGATCCCCTTGCCCAAAAACGGGTTGATCTGGGTCCACTCGCAGGAAAAACCGGCGTGCGAATACAAATATGAACAGGAACCCGCCGACACGCCTGCGGAAGTCACCAAGGAAGTCCCCTGCGGCACCGTCTACGTCAAGGGCAACTACAGCGAAGCGCTCACGATCGGGGCCGAAAAGGAAATCGTGATCAAGGGCAGCATCACGCCCACGGGCGTCACCCCGCCGGCCAGCGGCGAATCGCCGAGCGGCACCCCCCCGGGCACGGCCACGCTCGGACTGATCGCCAGCGAATTCATCCGCATGTACAACCCCTGCAACGGCGGCAACGCCGAAGGCCCGACGAATCCCTGGGTGTACGCGGCGATCCTGTCGACCGCCCACTCCTTCCTCGTCGACAACTTCGCCTGCCGCGGCTCGCTCGGCACCCTCAACATCGACGGCGCCATCGCCCAGAACTTCCGCGGAGTCGTGGGCACAACGGGCAACACCGGCTATCTGAAGAACTACAACTACGACGAACGCCTCGCCACCGACGAGCCGCCCTACTTCCTGGCCCCGCTGAAGGCGGGCTGGAAAATCGGCCGCGAGACCGCGCCCGGCGGCGGCTAGCCCGCCGGCACGGCGCGAGCGGCTGCACCCGTCCGCCGCAGGCGGGCTTTCGCGATCGCATTGTGGGAAAACCCTTAGAATTTCTGCTGAGCTTTCCCGATGCCCTGCGGGTCCGCGGCCAGCAGACTGTGGCGTAAATAAAGGTCTGTGACCAGAGGAGGAGCCATGAGACGGGCATTTGAGATCGGCGGCATCGTCGCAGCGGTTGTGCTGATTGGCTTTGGCATTGCCGCGATCGTGATGGGCGCCAACGGGCGCAGCACGGTCGGCGACAACCTCGCCGAACAGAAGATCGTGGGCACGCCCGACATGTCGCCGACGGCGATCAAGGCCGAGGCCGCGAAGTCAGGGCTGAACGTGGCCACGCTGACGATCCCGACGTGCACGGTCGCCAACCAGAAGGTCGAAGACGGCACGACGGCGCGCTGCTTTGCGCAGTACATGAAAATTCACGCGCTCGAGGCCACCGGCGGCAAGCTGTACTCTGAAATGCCGCGCTACGCCAGCGCCAACGGCGCGGGCACAAACCTCGAATCGGCCGCGCTGAAGGGTCCGAGCGGCAAGCCTCTGGAAAACCCCGCCCGCAACGTGTGGATCGAGGAGACCGCGCTGTCGACGGCGCTGAACACGAGCTACATGGCGAGTGAAATCTCGCTGTTCGGGATCGTCGTCGGAGTGGCGCTGCTGTTGAGCGGCCTCGGCTTCGCGATCCTCGCGATCGGCGGTGCGCTGCGCAACCCGGACACCGCGCTGAAGTTCCTGCGGCCCCGCGAGAGCGACGGCGCACCCGGCGCAACACCCGCGCCGAGCGGAGCGTGAGCGGGGAGCATTCCCTGCCCTGATGGGAGTCGCGGGTCCCGGCGAGCGCCGGGGCCCGCGAGTGCGATGGGCGCCGTGTTTGTCCCTGGCCCTCGCGCAGCCTGACCGAATGTTGCGATCGATCAGCCTGCGCGTAGCTCCGCCTCAACCGCCTCCCACACATTCCCGTAGACACGGCTCTGGCCGATCTGCTCGATCACGCCGTCGGCGGCAAGCATCGCCCGCACCTGCGGCTTCACACGCGCGACGCGGAGGGTGGCCTCCGATGCCGCGGCGAGCCGGCGAATCTCGCCCAGCTTTTCCGAGCCCTGGGAGTCGATGAAGTCCACACCGGCGAAATCCAAAACGACCGCGCGGGGCCGGCGCTCGGCTTCGATCAGCTCGCGGACGCGTTCCTCGAGCGCTTCGGCTGTGGCGAAGGAGAGGCCGAAGTCCAAGCGCAGGATGATTACTCCGTCGAACGATTCATCGCCTGGGTGCTCTCCGGCATCGCGGAAGACCTCGGTACCGGGCTCCCGACTGAGCAGCGGGATCTTCGGTGCCGTAGCCACGTGGATGAGCCAGACGAGTGATAGGACGACGCCGATCACGACCCCTGCAAGAACGCCGGCCGAGAGGACGCCGACGATCGCGGCGAGCGCAATCCAGAAATCGACCGTGGCCACGCGATGAAGGCGCCGCAGCTCGCGCAGGTCGATCATGCCGAAGACCACAGCGTCGATGATCAGGGCGGCCAGAACGGGCTTGGGGAGACTCGAGAAGACCGGCGCCAGCACCAGGAGCGTCAGCAGCACCAGTCCCCCGGCTGTCAGCGAGGCAACCGGTGTGCTGGCGCCCGCGGACTCGTTCAGCGAACTGGCTGACAGGCTCGTCGAGACCGGCATCCCTTGGAACGCGCCGGCCGCGACATTCGCCATGCCTTGCGCGATGGACTCCTGGTTTACGTCGATGCGGTAGCGATGCCGCGCCGCGAACGCGCGAGCATCGCCCGCCGTCTGCGAGAAGCCGATCAACAGCAGAGCCGTCGCCGCGATGCCGATCGCCGCGGCGTGGGCCGTGAAGACGGAGGAAGCGGGGAGGGCCGGCGATGGCAGGCCGCTCGGCACATGACCCACGAGCGCCACGCCGTGACTGCCGAGATCGAGCAGCGAGGACGCGATCAGACCTCCGACGACCAGGACCAGCGCCCCGGGAACCTTCGGCGCTACGACCCGCAGGCCCAGTATCACGGCCAGGGCTGCGAGGCCTACGAGCAGCGTTGCGGTGTGCGTGGCACCCAGCGAGTCAAGCCAGGAACCGAGCTCGCGCCAGGCGTTGTCTCCGTCGGCCGAGGTGCCCGTCAGCTTCGGTAGCTCACCAATCACCACGTCAATCGCGGCTCCTGCCAAAAAGCCCGTGATCACCGCCTTGGAGAGGAACCGCGCGATCCAGCCGAGATGCAGCAGCGCCATCAACAGGAATAGCGCGCCGGTCACGAGCGTGATCGCCGCGACCAGCTCCGCGGCGTGCTCGCCGCCGATGCCCGTGACGAGCACGGCTCCCCCGGCGACGGCTGCAAGCGACGAGCTCGGCCCTGTGGAGATTTGGCGCGACGTGCAGAACAGCGGGTAGACGAGGGCGCCGGCGGCTGCAGCGTAGAGCCCGTTCTGCAGCGGGATGCCGGCGATGCCGGCATAGCCGAGGTTCTTCGGGACGATCAGCGCTGTGACAGCCACCCCGGCGGTGAGGTCTCCACGCAGCGCGCCGCGCGAGTAGTGCGGCAGCCAGCCCAGGATCGGCAGGCGCTTCGACAGTGGCCGCTGCGTGGGGCGCTGCTGATGCACGGTCTCGTCGTGTCCTTCGACCCAGGCAGCTTCAGACGCCTACCTGCGCGGTGAGCCGGCCTGACTCGACCGCCGCGACAAGCGTCTGATAGTCGCGCTCGTTCTGCTCAGCATATGCGTGGGAGAACTCGACGATCGCGCGGTCGAAGGTGGCGCTCTTGCCGAGGTACGCGGCGATCGCTCTGCGGTCGCCGCTGCGGGCGTGCGCACGCGCGAGCGTCCAGCCGCATAGCCGGCCGTAATGGGCCATCACCTGCGGGGTCATCTGCTCGATCTGCGCCGAGCCCTTCCAATCCTTCAGCTGGCGGCCATAGAAGTCGCGCTCCTTGCCGTCGAGCGCCGAGCCGACATGCAGCCAGCCCAGGAAAATGTCGCTCGCAGCCTGCATCAGACGCTGTCCGGCCACGACCCGCTCGCCGTGGTTCTCGAACTCGCTGGGGCCGAGGAACCCCTCGAGCACCGACGCCTCGGCCTCCTTCATCTGCAGGAACAGCGGGTCCTGGCCGTCGGCGCCCAGCATCAGCGCGATCCAGGCGCGCGTGCCGACGCTGCCCACGCCGACGACCTTACGCGCGAAGTCGGCCAGGTGGTACTGCTCGAGCAGCACGCGGCGGTCGTGCACGAGCGTTTCGCGGTAGGAGCGCAGGAGCTCGCGCAGCCAGTTGAACATCTCATCGCGCTCGTCGCCCTCCACGAGTTCGTCGAGCGGCACGATCAGTGGCGGCTCGGGCGCAATGCGCGCCTCGCCGTCGACCACGCGCGTGAGCTTGGAGAAGGCCGACATGCTGTCGCGCGTGCGCGCCTTGGCCAGATTGCGCTCGGTGCGCTTGGCGGCCTTCGCGCTCAGGTGCGGCCCGAGTTCTGCGAGCGCGGCCTCGGTGTCCAGGTGGGCATACCAGACGTCGAGGTTCTTCATCACAGCGAACTTCGCCATCGCGCGGCGATACCCGGCGACCGTGTCGAGCACCACCTGGTCCTGGTCCTTGACGCCGAAGCCGTTGTCGAGCGAGGCGACCAACATGCTCACCGCCAGGCGCTTCACGTCCCACTCCCATGGCCCCGGGAGCGTCTCGTCGAAGTCGTTCAGATCGAAGATCAGCCGACGCTCCGGGGAGGCGAACACGCCGAAGTTCGACAGATGCGCGTCACCGCAGCACTGCACCGTCAGGCCCGAGCGCGGCGTCGCCGCAAGGTCGCTGGCCATGATCATCGCCGCACCTCGATAGAACGTGAAAGGCGAGACCAGCATGCGGCCGTAGCGGATCGGCACCAGCTCGGGCACGCGCGTCTTGGCCTGGCGCTCGAGCAGCATGATCGGATCGACCCGATCGGGCGCCGGCTCGAAGACCGCGTGACTGGAACGCGGCACCTCTCGGCGCGCCGCCCTGCCGCGAGCCACCCGCTCGGCCGCAGTGAGGTGCGGCAATGCCGAGCTGGAGGTGCCCGCGCTGCGTTCCGTCCCCGCCATCCTGGGAACATACCCGCGCGGCGCCTGCTCGCGCTACCCGGACCTGGACGACCTCGCGCACAGCAACACAGCGCCTCGGTTCTGGGAACATGGGACACCGTGCACGCCACCCCGGCGTCATCGAAGACAGGCCTGCCCGGATCGCACCCCTTCCGGCGGCGCCTTGCGGCGATCGTGGCGCTCATCGTGCCGGTCGCCATGGTCGTGGTGGCCGCCGTCGCCCTCGCGGGCGATGTTCTCATCGCCGTATTGGCGGTTGGTCTGGTGCTGATCGCAAACGGCGCGATCTGGTTCGCCCTGACAATGCGCGGCGCGCTGCGAGTGTTTGGCGCAGTGGCCGCGATTTTCGCGACTGCGGGCCTGATCGTCGTGCTTGCGACCCACTGGCAGGGGCTGCTCGTGCTGCTCGTGCTGCTCCTGTTGCTCGCCCTGTTCGGATCGGCGGCACGCTACGCAATGGGACGGACCGGGGACGTGGCTTCCCCATGGGCTGCCGGCGGGGGCATACCGGCCGGCGCCGCCGACTCGGCGGCGCTGATCATCAACCTGAAGTCGGGCGGCGGCAAGGCCGCGCACTTCGATCTCGCCGCGGAGGCTCGAGCGGCGAGGCATCGAGCCGATCGTGCTGCGGCCGGGCGATGATCTGCGCGACCTCGCCGAGAGCGCCGTCGCGCGGGGTGCACAGGTCGTCGGGATGGCCGGGGGCGACGGTTCGCAGGCGCTCGTGGCGACGGTTGCCGCCCAGCGCGACGTCGCTCACGTATGCATCCCGGCGGGAACACGGAACCACTTCGCCCTCGACCTCGGCCTCGATCGCGACGACGTCCTCGGCGCGATGGACGCGTTCACCGACGGGGTCGAACGGCGTATCGACCTCGCGCGCGTGAACGACCGCGTGTTCGTCAACAACGCGTCGCTGGGCGTCTACGCGAAGGTCGTTCAGTCCGATGCCTACCGCGACGCCAAGCTGGAGACCTGGACGCGCATGCTGCCGGACCTGCTCGGCCCCGACGCCGAACCGGTGGACCTCGAGTTCACCGCCCCCGACGGTCAGAGCTACGACGACGCCCCGCTCGTGCTGGTGTCGAACAACCCGTATGAGCTGACGCACCTCGCCGGAGCCGGCACCCGCAAGCGAATCGACACGGGCATGCTCGGCATCGTGGCTGCGCGCGTGCGGGGTCCGCAGGTGTCCAACCTCGTAGCCCTCGAGCTGGTCGGGCAGGCTGGGCGCTACCCCGGCCTGCTCTCCTGGTCCGCGCAGGAGTTCGTGGTCCGCTCGGGCAGCCCCGTCGCGGTCGGCCTCGACGGTGAGGCGCTTGTGCTCGACCCGCCGTTGCACTTCGTATCACTGCCCGGCGCGCTGCGCGTGCGGCTGCCACGTGGGGCAGGCCTGTCGCCGGCCGCACGCGCGGTGGCACTCAGCGCGGAGAGCCTGGGCGCCTTGGTAGGGGTGGCCGCCGGCCGGTGAGCCGCCCTGCCGCGCGGCTGCTACTCGGTCTCGTGCTTCTCGTGCTTCTCGGCTGGGGAGCCGGAGAGCTATGGACCTCGCTCGTCGGATCGGCAGACCTGAACGCGGTGCGCGAAGTCGCTGCTCGGCGCACGGTGGCGCTCACCGAAGCGGCGCGTGTGCTCACATGGGCGGGCAGCGCATACGTGCTCGTCCCGCTCGCCGTCATCGCCTGCCTGGCGCTTGGGCGGGCAGGCCTTCACCGAGAGGCGGCCGCGGTCGCGCTCAGCCTCGGCGGAGCGTTGCTGATCTCAGACCTGGTCAAGCTGCTCGTGTCCCGACCGCGCCCGCCCGTGGAGCACCTGCAGGCGGTGACCGGCTCCAGCTTTCCCTCGGGCCATGCGACGCAGGCAAGCGCCTTCTGGTGCTCGCTGGTGTTGGCGTTGCCGGCGACCGGGGTGTCGCCGAGAACCACTCGTGTAGCTGCGGGGCTCGCGCTCGTCCTCGTCCTCGCCGTGGCCGCGTCTCGCGTCTGCCTCGGCGTCCACTATCCGAGTGACGTGATCGCCGGCATGCTGCTCGGCACCGCTTGGGCCGCCTACGTGCCGCACTGCCTGCGCGAGCCGAAGCTTCAGTGACGATGTGGCGTTCCGTGGAGATCCTGGACCGACGGCTGATGAGCCGTTCGTTTCGGGCTCGCTCTTCCACACTGGATCGCGTGCTCGTCGCCGTCACGGGGGCGGCGAACTACTCGCGACTGTGGCTGCTGTGCGCGGGCGCGCTCTGGCTGTTCGGGGGGCGGGCCGGACGCCGGGCGGCCTCACGCGGTCTGGTTGCGATCGCGATCGCGGCGGCGGTTGCCAACGGACCGGTCAAGCTGCTCGTGCGCCGACGTCGCCCCTTCTCGGCGTCGCATCCAACGCTCATCCGCACGCCGCGCTCAACGTCGTTTCCGTCGGGTCACAGCGCCGCAGCATTCGCGTTCACGAGCGCGGCGTGTGCCGAGCTACCGGTGCTGACGCCCGTGCTGGTGCCGTTGGCGGGTGCCGTCGCCTACTCGCGCGTGCACGCCGGCGTGCACTACCCAAGCGACGTTGCGGTCGGTATCGGGATCGGGATCGGCTCGGGGCTGCTGGCCGCGCATTGGCCGTGGCGTGTTCACGCGCCCATTCGCCGTGAGCTCTTGACCGACAGCAAGGCGATGCCCTGCGCCGGCAACGGCGCCGGCGCCGGCGCGTAGCGATCGTCGAAGCGGGGTTCGTGTCGTCCGGCGAGTCACCGCAGGTCGTCCGCTGCGCCCGCTCCGATCATGCTTTCAGTCCACGAGAGCAATCGGGACCGATCACCACGTCAGCTCGATCTCGAGCTCGCGCTCGTCGCTCTCCACCTCGAGCTCGACCTTGAGCTGCAGCCGGTCGGGGACGTGGACGGTGAAATGCATGCCGCCGCGATCGAACTCCAGGTCGTTGTGTCGAGCGAGCATGTCCGCAAGCAGTCGCAGGCGCTCGGCGACCTGCTCCCTGCTGACAGCCTCCTTCTGCTTGATCTCAAAGATGTCCATCGGGTCTCCCTTCGTTGTGGTCGAGCACTCAAGTCAGCGAGCGCAACCAGGTCCACGGCCGCGAGACCGGAGCCGCCGACGGTGCGATCGACCGAACCGCCGCCGGTCGCTTCCACAGCATGCCCGCGAGCCCCTCGAGGTTCAGCCCACGACCGCCGGGGTCCGGCGAGCGGACCCGGTTCCGCGGTTACAGCGCTTCTTCGTCGGCCTCGAGCTCAGCCTCGAGGGCGAGAATTGTCATGCCAAGCGCCTCCGTGATGTTTGCGGCCGCGGACACCGTCCGCGGCGCACCAACAATCGGCGCAACGGCTATGAGGATGTTCTGCACCTGCTCGATCGTGACGCCCGCGTCAGCCGCGGCGCCGACGTGCATCAGATAGGAGGCGGCTGGCGCATCTACCGCCACGAGGGCCGCGATACGTGCGGCGAGTAGCGAGTTCGCGTCCAGCTCACAACGCGCCAGCGACTCAGCAGTCATCGCTGCAAGGGTGTCAATGACAGGTGTGGGGGATGAGTCATTCATGGCTGTCCTTTCAGATTGGGCTGCGGGAACTCTCCTCTCCGACGGCAGCGACAGGCGTCCTCCTCGCACGGCTTCGCCAAAGCGGCGCGGCTGCCGTCAGAACAGCGCTCGGCCATCATTCAGCTAACCGGTCTTTGCTGCCCGCCGTAGGCCGCAAGCCCATAGATGATGAGAATGTCGATGCCGAAGATGCACAGCGCCCAAAACGGGTAGGCCGATATCGACATCAGGGCCGCGATCGCATTCAGGCCTGCAGCGATGATGCCGATCCAGCGGCCGTACTGCTGTCCGGCCAGGATCGAGAATGCCGCCAGAACCTCGATCACGCCGATTATCAGCACGATCCAACCCCATGTTTTCAGGTCGGTGAGAATGTATGTGGCGTTTGCGGTAAAGAACCTTGATTCGGCAATCGCGGCGATGCCCCAGATTATGTTCAGGACACCCGCCAGGCCGACCAGGATGCTGGCGAACAACAGCCAGCCCGCGCCCTCCGGTTCGTCGCTCATCTGCTCCGTCCTTTCCTCGCCGCTCGCGGATATGCGAGCTCCCTCTCTCACTCGACCGATCTATAGCGCACGCGGCATGGGCTCTCATCGGGGTTTTTCCGCAGTCCGGAGGGTGATCTCCCTAGCGTCCAGCGGGTAGCTGTCCCGGACGTCTTGCCGGTCTACGGCGAGTATGCTCGCGCGGTGTCGCACGTGCCCGGCCAGCCCGTCTCCGCCCCTCCTTGGGCCTGCTGGAAGGCGAGGCCCGGTGGGCGCTACTCACTCGGCGTCGAGGAGGAGGTCATGCTCGTTGAGCCGGTGGGCTGGTCGCTGGCGCAATCGAGTGACCAGGTCCTTGCCGAGCTGTCGCGCGAGCTGTTGTTACATGCCTCGCCGGAGACACATGCAGCGGTGCTCGAGCTCACCACGGGTGTGCACGCGGATGTTGCAGGGATCGCTGTGGAGACAGCTTCGCTGCGTCAGCGGCTTGCACATGAGTTGGCCGCAATGGGACTCGCGCCGGCGGCTGCGGGCACGCACCCCATGACGGTCAGTACGGAGACGAGGACATCCGGGTCGGCTCGCTACGTCCGAATCGCTGATTCACTGCGCGTGCTCGCCCGCCGGGAGCCGACGATGGCACTCCATGTGCACGTCGGTGTGCCGGCGCCCGATGACGCGGTCCGAATCTTCAACGGCCTGCGGCGGAACCTGCCTGTCCTGATCGCCCTGTCGGCCAACTCTCCCTTCTGGCGCGGGAGCGACAGCGGCTTCGCCTCTGCGCGCACTGTCATCTTCGGCGCGTTCCCGCGGACAGGGATCCCGCGATCGTATGGCGATTACGCGGACTACGTCGAGGCCGTCGATTCACTGGTCGCCTCAGAAGCAGTCCCGGACCCGAGCTATCTCTGGTGGGACGTCCGCCTGCAGCCGGCGCTGGGGACGGTCGAGGTGCGAGTTATGGACGCCCAGTCAACGCTCTGGGAGGCCATTCCCCTCGTCGCCCTGGTCCAGGCGCTTGCCCATCACGAGATCGAGGGGGAGCGCACGGGCAGCGATCCTGGTGCGGAGGTGCTGGCCGAGAACCGCTTCCTGGCCGCGCGCGACGGAATGGATGCGCGCCTGATCGACGCGAGCGCACGGCGCCTCGTCCCCGTCAGAGATGTGGTCGACAGCATGCTCGAGGAATGTCGGCCCGACGCGGAGGCGCTCGGCTGCGCCGGCGCCCTCGACGGAGTGCAGCAACTGGCACGTGCAAACGGCGCGGATCGTCAGCGCAGATTCGCGGCCCACAGCGGCGGTCCTGAGCGCCTCTGCGCGAGCCTTGCAGATCACTTCCTGACAACGGATCCCTCGCCGGCCGGTCACGCCGGGCGCTTCCAACGCTCCCACCCCAGTCTCCGCGAAAGGATCAACTGAATGTGCCGCTGGCTCGCCTATTCCGGTTCCCCGCTGCTCCTCAAGGAAGCGCTCTACGGGCCGGCCAACTCGCTGATCGATCAGAGCCTTCACTCGCAGCTCGGCGCCGAGACGACCAACGGCGACGGCTTCGGCGTCGGCTGGTATGGGGCTCCCTCCACACCCGGGGTCTTCCACAGCACCGAGCCCGCCTGGAACGACCGCAACCTGCACGAGCTCGCCGACCATGTCAGCTCGTCGAACTTCTTCGCCCACATCCGCGCTGCAATCGGCAGCGCCGTCCAGCAGACCAACTGCCACCCCTTCCGCCACGGGCACTGGCTGTTCATGCACAACGGCTACATCAACGAGTTCGCGACGATGAAGCGCGAGCTCGCGCTCGCCGTTGATCCCTCGCTGTACTGCGAGATCGCGGGACAGACAGACTCCGAGATCCTGTTCTTCCTCGCTCTCACGTTCGGCCTCGAGGACGACCCGCCGGCTGCGCTCGAGCGGGCCGTCGGGCTCGTCGAGGCGGTCGGTGGCCGGCTGGGTATCCCCAATCCGTTCCAGGGGACGATCGCCACGACGAGCGGAGAGGAGATCTGGGCGTTCCGCTACTCGAGCGAGGGCAGATCGCGCTCGCTCTTCTCCACCACCGACGTGCCCACGCTGAGAAGGCTCTATCCCGAAAGACAGCTCTACGAGCAGGTCTCCGAGGACGCCCGCATGGTGGTGTCAGAGCCGCTTGGCGACATCCCGGGAGTCTGGAACGAAGTGCCCGAGGCGACGTGCCGCATCGTCGGTCGGGGCCATGACGAGCTTCGGCCGTTCCGGCCGACAATCCCGTAGCGACGCCATGTGTTGCTGTGCACGAACAGGTGAGTGCTATGGGCAAACAAGAGGGAGGCTCAAATGATCATCGCTAGCACCTATCCGTTTCTCGAAGTGTTCTGGACGATGCTGATCTTCTTTGCGTTCTTTATCTGGATCTGGATCCTCTTCACAGTGTTCGCGGACCTGTTTCGGCGCGACGACATGTCGGGCTGGGGGAAGGCCGCTTGGATCATCGTCGTCATCGTGCTGCCCTACTTCGGTGTGTTCATCTACCTGATCGCCGAGCACAAGGGGATGACCGAACGCACGATCCGCCAGCAGCAAGCTGCCAAGACAGAAATGGACCAGTACGTGAAGTCGGTGGCGGGCGACACAGATCCGACGGCGCAGATCGCCAAGGCCAAGACCCTGCTTGACCAGGGCACGATCACCCAGGCCGACTTCGACCAGCTCAAGCAGAAGGCGCTGGCGGGTTAGCGGGGAGAACCGCCAACCTCCTCGAGGGGCCTTTGCGCGGCCTTGCCAACGATGCGGGCGGAGGGACTCGAACCCCCAAGGGCTTTCGCCCACCGGCTCCTAAGGCCGGCGTGTCTACCAGTTCCACCACGCCCGCTCGCGCCCACGCGGACCGCCCGAGATTGTATGGTCATGAGCGCAATGTCCATGTATTCGGGTCGAGAGCAGGGCGCTGTGATCATCACGCACCCCAACCGCGACAAGCCGGTCGTGCAGGCCACGCGCGCGACGGTGATCGTGCTGCTGCTCGTCAGCGCGGCGCTCGTGCTGATCGTGACCGTGGGCGGCTGGAGCGTGCTCGAGAGCGCGATCCCCGTGCAGATCGCCTACATCGTGATCTACCTCACGATGGCCTTCTACGCAGGGCGCTGGAACCGGGGCGTGCTGCCCGTCAGCGCGGCGCTGGCCGTGCTGCTGATGATCTTCGCGCTCGTCGCGGGGCCCTCGTGGTTCGCGCGCAACAAGACCGGCTTCGCCCAGCCCGCACTCAACGCGGGGCTGCTCGGCCTGATCACACTGCTGATCGTGCCCGTGCAGATCCTGCTCGTGGCCTTCGCCATGCGCGGCTTCAACCAGGGCTGGAACGTCGAGGTCGAGCGCAGCAGCGAAGGCCCTGCGGGCGAGCTCTACGGCGCACCCCCGTACCCGGCCTGAGCGAGCGCGCGCAACCCCCCGCGGGCCGCTGCGATGCGGCCGGGCCGCCAGGCGCTCGCATACACTGAGGCGCACGTGCGGCGGTGGCGGAACGGTAGACGCGGGGCCCTCAAAAGGCCCTGTCCGAAAGGGTGTGTGGGTTCGAATCCCACCCGCCGCATGCAGGCGCAGGGCGCCCTTGCCGCGCTGCGGCCTAGGCGCTAGGGCCGGCGACTAGCTCGAGCAGCGGTGTGGCCAGCGCGGGAGCGGCCGCGAGGATCCCCCAGGGCAGGTGCTCGTGCACGGGCAGCTCGAGCACGCTCAGCCCCGCGCGCTCGCAGATCAGCGCGCCGGCGGCGATGTCCCACGCCTTGACGGAGCGCTCGAAGTAGGCGTCGTAGCGCCCCGCCGCGGTCCAGGTCAGATCGAGCGCCGCGCTGCCGAAGCGGCGGATGTCGCGCACACGCGGCGCGACGCGCGCCAGCACCCTCGCCTGTGCGGCGCGCACCTCGGCGTCGTAGGCCAGGCCCGTGGCCACCATGCTGCTCTCAAGCTCCGGCGCGCCTGCGCCCGGGTCGGAGCTGCGCCCCGCCAGCGCGATCGTGCCGCCGGGGCCGGCGAGCAGCGCGGGCCCTTCGCTGGTGGCGGTGAATAGCTCGTCGCGGTTGGGGTCATAGACCGCACCCGCGAGCGTCCTGTGCTCGTCGCGCACGGCCACGCTGACGCTCCATTGCGGTATTCCGAACAGGAAGTTGACGGTGCCGTCGAGTGGATCGACGACCCAGCTGAGCCCGCTCTCGCCACGCCCGCCGCCGCTCTCCTCCCCCAGGAAGCCGTCGCGCGGGCGCCGCTGCGCCAGCAGCTCGCGAATCGCGCGCTCGGAGGCGGTGTCGGCCTCACTGACGAGATCGGTCGGCGTGCTCTTGCTGGTGATGCGGCGCTCGGTGCCGCGGCCCACACGCTCGAGCAGCAGTGCGCCGGCCATGCGCGCAGCGCCCACCGCGAGCTCCAGCAGCTCGGCCTCCTCGCTCACGCGAACGCGGCCGGGCGCAGATGCGCCCACGGGCGCTCGGCCTCGAGCTGTGCTGCGAGCGACAGCAGCGTGGCCTCCTCGTGCGCGCCGCCGACCAGCTGTACGCCGAGCGGCAGGCGCTCCTCGGTGAAGCCCACGGGCACCGCCACGGCCGGCTGGCCGGTGGCGTTCCAGGTGCCCAGGAAGGGGATCAGCCGCGTGCCGCCGTTCATCGTCCACACGGCACCGCGCCCCTCGTACTCACCGAGGCGCAGCGCGGGGCGAGCGGTGGCGGGCAGCAGCAGCACGTCGTGAGCCTCGAACACGCGGCCCACGCGGGCGCTCAGCGCCGCCTCCGAGGCGCGCGCGCGGGCCAGGCCGCCCTCTCCCACCAGCGCGCCCAGGCGCACGATCTGGCGGGTGCGCCGCTCCATGCGCTCGACGTGGCCGAGGTCCAACGCGGAGTCGTGCGCGCCGCGCAGGTAGCGCGCCACCAGGTGGGCGCCGAGCCAGGGCGGATAGTCGGGGTCGTGCTCGACGACCTCGTGCCCCAGCGCGCGCAGCAGCTCCGCCGTCTGCTCGACCGCGCCGATCACGCGCGCGTCCACGGGCTGGGGCAGCGTGGGCTTGGTCGAGTAGGCGATCCGCAGACGGCCCGGGGCGCGCGCTGCGGCCGCCGCGAAGCTCTCCTGCGGGGCCGGCGCCTGCGCGGTCAGGTCGAGGAACAGCGCGGCGTCCGCCACATGGCGCACGATCGGCCCGACGACCGTCAGCCCATGCCAGCCGTAGCGCCGGTCGTCGTGGGGCGCCAGCGAGATGCGATCGCGCTGCGGCTTGACCCCGAACAGCCCGCAGAAGCTCGACGGGATCCGTATCGAGCCGAGGCCGTCCGAGCCGAGCGCGCCGCCGACGAGCCCCGCGGCCACAGCCGCTCCCGATCCGCCGCTCGAGCCGCCGGGCGTGTGCTGCAGATCCCAGGGGTTGCGCGTGGCGCCGAAGGTGGGCGTCTCGGTGAACGGCCACAGCGTCATCTCGGGGACGTGCGTCTTGCCGATCACGATCGCACCCGCAGCGCGCAGGCGGCTCACCACGTCCTGGTCGGCGCTCGCCGGGCGCTCCGCGCAGCGCGTGCCGAAGCAGGTCAGCTCGCCCGCCACGTCGGTGTCGTCCTTGATCGCGATCGGCACGCCCAGCAGCGGGCGTCCCTCGTCGCCGGCTCCGCGGCGCGCGTCGGCCTGGTCGGCTTCCATGAGCGCGCGCTCGGCGAGCACCACGCGGAAGGCGTTGAGCTGCGGCTCGTGGCGCTCGATCCGCTCGAGGTACAGCTCGACCAGCTCGCGCGAGGAGATCTCGCCGGCGGCGATCAGCTGCGCCTGGCGGCTCAGTCCGGCGTAGGCGAGCTCCACGGCGTCCATCGCGGCCATCCTAGACCGGCGTCACGGGGTTGTGCTTGGCCGGCCAGCTGCGCTCGCGCGCGCGGGCGTGGGCGAAACGCAGGATCAGCTCTGCGCGCAGCGCCGCGGGCTCGATCACGGCGTCGACCACGAGCTCGGAGGCGAGGTGCAGGATGTCGATGTCCGCCGCATACTCCGCGCGCAGCTGCTCCGTGCGCTGCGCGCGCTCGGCGTCATCCTCGATCGCCTGCAGCTGGTTGAAGTAGACCGCGTTGATCGCTGCCTGGGGCCCCATCACCGCGATCGATGCGCTCGGCAGCGCGATGCAGCAGTCGGGCTCGAACGCGGGGCCGGCCATCGCATAGAGCCCCGCGCCGTAGGCCTTGCGCACGATCACAGAGATCTTCGCCACGGTCGCTTCGCTGACCGCACTGATCATCTTGGCGCCGTGGCGGATGATCCCCTCGCGCTCGACCTGCGTGCCGATCATGAAGCCCGGAACGTCGGCCAGGAACAGCAGCGGCACGTTGAACGCGTTGCAGTTCCAGATGAAGCGCGCGGCCTTGTCGGCCGAGTCGCCGAACAGCACACCGCCCTTGTGCTTGGGCTGGTTGGCAACGATGCCGACCGCGTGGCCGTCCAGTCGCGCGAAGCCGACGATCAGCTCGCGGGCCCAGCGCGGCTGGATCTCCAGCAGCGAGTCCTCGTCGATCAGCGCCGCGATCAGCTGCTTCATGTCAAACGGCTTGTTCTCATCCGCCGGAATCAGCTCGGCGATCTGCCCGCCGCCGGCGGGCTCGCGCGGCGCCACGGGCGGCGCGAGCGGCGGCTGCTCGCGCCAGTTTCCCGGCAGGTATGACAGGTATTGCCGCGCGACCGCGATGCCCTCTGCGTCGCTGGCCACGAGCTGGTGGGCGCAGCCGGAGACGCCGGTGTGCATCCGCGCGCCGCCCATCTCCTCGAGGCTGACGCGCTCGCCGATGACCATCTCGGCCATCCGCGGCGAGCCGAGGTACATCGACGCGTTGCCCTCGCGCATGATCACCACGTCGCAGAACGCGGGGATGTAGGCCCCGCCCGCGGCGCTCGGGCCAAACAGCACGCAGACCTGCGGCACGAGCCCCGAGAGCTTGACCTGGTTGTGGAAGATGCGCCCCGCGCCGCGCCTGCCGGGGAACATCTGCACCTGCTCGGTGATCCGCGCGCCGGCCGAGTCCACCAGGTAGACCATCGGCACCGCCAGCGCGAGCGCGCGCTCCTGGATGCGCAGGATCTTCTCGACCGTCTTGGGACCCCAGGAGCCCGCCTTGACGGTGGGGTCGTTGGCCATCAGCGCGACGACGCGCCCGTCGATCTCCCCCACGCCGCACACCACGCCGTCGGCGCCGAGGCCCTCCTCCTGCCAGTTGGCCAGGAGCCCCTCCTCGGCGAAGGAGCCGTCGTCGAGCAACAGCGCGATCCGCTCGCGCACACCGAGCTTGCCCTGTTCGCGGGCCTTCTCGCGGTGGCGCTCGGGGCCGCCCTGGCGTGCGCGCTCGCTGGCGTCGGCCAGCGCGTCGGTCTCCTCCGGCGTCGCCGGCGCCGTCATCCGCGCAGCTCCCGGCGGTGCGCGCGGCGGCGCTCGCGCGCCAGACGGCGCTCGTGGCGCGCGTTGAGCTGGGCTTCGAGCGTCTCCAGGTCGGGCTCCGGGCCGAGCACGCACCAGGCGCCGCGAACGACTGGCAGGAGCGTCACGACAATCACCCAGATCGGCCAGAAGCTGCCGCTCGCGCCGGCGGCCGCCCAGATTGCCACGCACAGCGCCGAGGCCCCCAGCGCGCCCTCAGCCTCGCGCGCAAGGCGGCGGCGCAGTCTCGCGCGGCGTTTGGCGAGCTGCCCCTCCAGCACGGCCACGCTCATCGGCAGATCCTCCCTGAGGGCATCCAGCTCGGCCTGCGTGGAGGCGCGGTAGGCCTTTTCCAGGCGCGCCTCGAATTCCTCCGAGCTCAGCCTCCCGGCCAGCATGTGTTCGCGCAGCTCGCCCGCGAGCTGCTCGCGGTCGGCGTCCGCCACGCGCAGCCGCGCCCGGTCGGTCATTTCCGCTGCTTGTGGTTCGGCTGCGCCATCAGTGACCTCCACCCGGGAAACAGCAGCCTATTACGATCGGGAAGGTTCGCCCGCCCGCGGCGTCTCTGCCTGCAAAGCCACCCCGAGCGCAGGAGGGACCATGCCGAGAGAACTGCAGCACCTCACGCGGGAGCCGCCGGCCGTCGAAGCAGTCCAGCGGGCGGGCGCACGCCGTGCCACGGGCCTCCTCGCGGCGCTGCTGGCGGGCCTCGCCTGCGCGCTTGCGGCGCCCGCTGGTGCGCTCGCGCTGCCCTTCTCGTTCGTCTCTCCGTTTCACACGGTGAGCTCGATCGGCTCCGCGGTGCCGAGCAACGGCGACGTGAACCCCTACGGGATCGTGACCGTCCCGCGCAGCGTGGGCTCGCTCGTGGGCGGGGACCTGCTGATCAGCAACTTCAACAACTCCGAAAACCTGCAGGGCACCGGCACCACGCTCGTGCAGCTGACGCCCGCGGGCGCGCTCTCGCTGTTCGCCCGGATCGAACCCGCTGCGCTCGCCGGGCGCTGCCCCGGCGGGGTCGGCCTGACGAGCGCCCTGACGGTCCTGCCCGACGGCTACGTGGTCGTCGGCAGCCTGCCCACCAGCAACGGCCAGGCACCGACCGCGCAGGCCGGCTGCCTGATCGTGCTCTCCCCCGAGGGCAATGTCGTGCGGGCGATCTCGGGCGCGCCGATCAACGGGCCGTGGGACCTCACCGCCGTGACCCTCGGCCCGATCACCGAGCTGTTCGTGACCAACGTGCTCAACGGCACCGTCGCAGGTGGCGAAACGCCCACCGACCGTGGCACCGTCGTGCGCATCGGACTGCTGAGCGCGGGCGACGGGCCGCCCGCGCTCTTCTCCGAGCAGGTGATCGCCACGGGCTTCCCCGAGCGCACCGACCCGGCCGCGCTCGTGGTCGGCCCCACCGGGGTGGGAGTCAGCCCGGGCGGCACCCTGTACGTCGCCGACACCCAGGATGACCGCATCGCCGCCGTCCCCGGCGCCCTGTTCCGTCAGACGCCGCTCGGCGGGGGCGCGATCACGGTCTCGGCAGGCGGGCATCTCAACGGTCCGCTCGGCCTGGCCATCGCCCCCAACGGCGACATCCTCACGGCCAACGCCGGCGACGGGAACATCGTCGAGACAACACCCTTCGGCGCCCAGCTCGATGCCGTCAACACCGGCGCCGGAGGCGGTGGCCTGTTCGGGCTGACCGTGGCGGCGGACCGGCGGGGCGTGTACTTCGTGGACGACACCGAAAACACCCTGGGCCTCTTGCACTGAGAGGGCGGGCCGGGCGCGCCCGGCCCGCCGGCGTTAGCCTCCAGCTGCTGGAGTTCGGCTGAATCACGACAGAAACGGAGCGGCGCCATGGGCCTGATCCTCACCGAGGACCGCGGGCCGGTCAGGCACATCGTCCTGAACCGGCCCGAGAAGCGCAACGCGATGAACCAGGAGCTGCTGCTCGCACTCGGGGAGGCGCTGCGCGCGGCGGCCGCGCAGGAGAGCGTGGACTGCGTCGTGCTGCGCGGCGAAGGGCCGGTGTTCTCGGCCGGCGTGGATCTCGTCGAGCTGATGTCCTCGACGGGCGAGGCGGGCATGCTGCGCCACTTCCGCGGAGTGTTCCTGGAGTGCGCGAACGTCTGCGAAGAGATGGCCAAGCCCGTCGTCTGCCAGATCCACCGCACCTGCGTGGGCGGCGCGCTCGAGGTCGCCCTGGGCTGCGATCTGCGGATCGCCTCCAGCGACGCCCAGCTCGGGCTGCCCGAGGTGAAGTTCGGGATCATCCCCGACGTCGGCGGCTCCACCCGGCTTCCCGCCGTGGTCGGCCTCGGGCGCGCCAAGGAGCTGATCATGACGGCCCGCCTGATCGACGCCGAGGAGGCGGAGCGGATCGGCCTCGTCAACCGCGTGGTCGCACCCGCGGAGCTCGAGCAGGCGACGCAGGCGCTCGTGGAGGAGCTGCTCGCCAACTCGCCCGTGGCGGTCGGCCGCGCCAAGCGCGTGATCGACGCCTCGGCCCGCCCGACGATCGCCCAGAGCCTCGAGCTGGAGGTCTCGGTGCAGGAGTACTGCGTGGCCGCAGCGCGGGCGCGGGCGGAGGCCGAGCCGGCGCTGAGGGGCTAACCCCGCCAGTCCACGGGGCCAGCCAGGAGGGTGTGCGAGCCGAGCGGGCGGCCGAGGATCTCCTGCGCGCGGCGCGCGCATCCCAGCAGCGCCTCGAGGTCGATCCCGGTCTCGATCCCCATTCCCTGCAGCATCGACACGAGATCCTCGGTGGCGATATTCCCGGTCGCGCCGGCCGGCACGGGACAGCCGCCGAGCTCGCCGAAGCTCGACTCGAAGCTGTCGATGCCCGCCTCGAGTGCGCTGAGCGCGTTGGCGAGCCCGGCGCCGCGGGTGTTGTGGAAGTGCGCGGTCAGCTCGACGTCGGGCCCCAGCGTCTCGCGCGCCTGCACGAAGAACTCGCGCACCCCGCGCGGGTCGGCCATGCCGGTGGTATCCCCGAAGCCGATCTCCTGGGCGCCCCCGTCGCGCAGGCGGGCGGCGATCTCGAGCACGCGCATCGGCGCCACCCGCCCCTCGTAGGGGCAGCCGAAGGAGGTCGAGATCACCCCCTCGCAGCGCAGCCCCTGCGCACGTGCCCGCGCGAGCACAACCTCCAGGCCGGCGAGCGACTCGGCGATCGAGCGGTTGACGTTCTTGCGGTTGTGGGTCTCGGAGGCCGACAGGAACACGTTGACCTCGTCGAAGGCCGGCCGATCGCCGGCGCGCGCCTCGCGCAGCGCGAGCGCCGCGTCGAGGCCGCGCTCGTTGGGGATCAGCACAGAGACGCTCACCTCGGGTGGGATGTCGACCGCGGCGAGCACCTCCGCGGCGTCGGCCAGCTGCGGGATCACATCGGCGCGCACGAAGGCCGTCGCCTCCAGGCGCCTGAGGCCGGTGCGGGCGAGCGCGTTGATCAACTCGACCTTGTGCTCGGTCGAGATCACCTCGGGCTCGTTCTGGAAACCGTCGCGCGGGCCGACCTCCCTGATACGCACGGCGCTCATCCTGCGGAGCCTATACTCGGCCGCCGTGGCAACGCCGCCCACCGAACCAGTCGCCGTCATCGGTGCCTCAGGCGCTCTCGGCTTCGGCCTGGCAGTCAGGCTGGGGCTGGCCGGCGTGCCGATCCGCATCGGCTCGCGCGAGGCGGCGCGCGCAGAGGAGACGGTGCAGCGCGCCCGCGGGGCCGCGCCCCAGGGCACCTTCAGCGCGCACGAGAATGCGGACGCGGCGCGCGGTTCCGGGACGGTGATCCTGAGCGTCCCCTTTCGCAACCAGTCCGAGACGCTCACCAACCTCGCCGGGGCCCTCATCCCGGGGCAGCTGCTGATCGACGCCACCGTGCCGCTGGCGGCCGCGGTGAGCGGCAAGGCGACGCGGATGCTCGGCGTGTGGCAGGGCTCGGCGGCCGAGCAGGCGGCTGAGATGGTTCCCGGGGGCGTGCGCGTGGTCTCCGCGCTGCACACCGTCAGCGCGGCCTCGCTGCGCGACCTCGAGCACCCGCTCGAGCAGGACGTGCTGGTGTGCGGCGACGTGCGCGCCGACAAGCGCGAGGCGGCCGCGCTGATCGAGCTGATCGACGGCCTGCGCTGCGTGGACTGCGGGCGCCTGGAGATGTCGCGCACGACCGAGTCGCTGACCGCCCTGCTGATCTCCGTCAACTCCCGCTACAAGGCCCACGCGGGCATCCGCCTGACGAACCTGCCCGACCTGCTGTGGGCGTGAGCGAGGCTGCGGTCGTTGTGCTCGCCGGCGGCACCGGCGGGGCGAAGCTCGCACGGGGCATGGCCGACGCCGTCGGCGGCGAGCACGTCAGCGCGATCGTCAACACCGGTGATGACATCGAGATCTACGGCGCGCACGTCTCGCCGGACCCCGACCTGGTGTCCTTCTGGCTGGCCGACCTGATCGACGAGCGCGGCTGGGGGCTGCGCGAGGACACCTTCAAGGTGATGGACGCGCTGCGCGCGCTCGGCGTGGATGTCTGGTTCAACCTCGGCGACCGCGATCTCGCGTGGTGCGTGGAGCGTGCGCGCATGCTCGGCGAGGGGCTCACACCGACAGCTGCGCTGGCGCGACTGAACGAGGCCATCGGGGTGCGCTCGCAGGTGCTGCCGATGAGCGAGGACCCGGTGCGCACCTGGGTGCGCACCGGGGGCGCCGGCTGGTGCGGCTTTCAGCAGTTCATGATCCGCGAGCGCCAGGCCGGGATCGTGGAGGGCCTTGAGTATCGGGGCGCCGAGCAGGCCCGTCCGAGCGCGGAGGTGCTCGCGGCGATCGCGAGTGCCGAGGCGATCGTGATCGGCCCCTCCAACCCGCTCGCCTCGATCGGCCCGATCCTCGCGGTGCCCGGCATCCACGAGGCGCTGCTGGCGGCGAGCGCGCCGGTCGTGGCCGTCAGTCCGATCGTCGACGGCGAGGTGCTCAAGGGCCCCACGGCCGCCTTCATGGCCTTTGCCGCGCTCGATTGCAACGCGGAGGGCATCGCCGACTTCTACGGCGAGCTGCTCGACGGCATCGTTGCCGACGAGAACGTGGGGCGCCTGGCGAGCCTGCGCACCGACACGCGCATGGACGACGCCGTGGGACGACGCCGCGTGGCCGAGGAGACGCTCTCCTTCGCGCAGGCGCTCGCGGGCTAGCGGCCGGGCCGCTCAGGCTGGCGCCGGGCTAGCCTGCGCCTCGCCCGCCTGCCAGCTCTGCAGTGCAGCGATCGCCGCGCCGATGACGCGGCCCACGAAGACCTCGCGGTCGTTGGCGTGCGGCAGCGGCTCCGCCGGCACGTCCACGCCCAGGAACTCGCACAGCGGCTGCCAGCCTTCGCCCACCTCCCACACCAGCAGGCGCTCGGGCGGGATCGCGCGGATGACCGCATCGTTGTGGCGGGCCATCTGCTCGATCAGCTGCTCGGGGCGGGCATGCCCGCCGGAGAACGGGGCGCCGGGACTCCAGAACATGCGGTCCACCAGCGCCAGGTAGGCGTGCCAGCGCGGGTCGATCTGCGCCCGGGCCCGCGACACCAGCGGCATCAGCGAGCTGCCGTGACACATCTCCACGATCGTCTCCCTGAAGCTGCGCTCCCACGCCTGCGGGTCGCGCACGCTCAGCAGCACCTTCGCCTCGGGGTAGCGCTCGGCCAGCTGCGCGTAGAAGTAGCCGCCGGGCCAGTCCACGCTCGCGCGCTGCCCGGCGAAGACCTCATCCCAGACATCCTCGCCGTCGAGCGCACGCTGCCACAGCTCGACCTGGTCCAGATCGGCGAGCACGTTGACCCAGTGGTAGCAGGGCTCGATGCCGAGCATCTCCAGCGCCATCTTCTGGGTGAGCGTGCCGGTCCGCGGCAGGCCCGCTCCTATGACCTCCATGCTCCTCGCCTCCTCTCGCCGACGCCGCGCTAATCTTGGGCGCAGACGGCCTGTCACGGTGAAGAACTCGGTAAGGATCGTACGTGATGCAGAACAAATCGGCCGCCTGACCGATTACAGCTCATATCGTCCTTCCCGCCGCAGCCGCAGCTCTCCACTCCCAAACTCCCCCAGGAGGCCCACCTGTATGACCCCGGGCGATCTAGGCGTTCGCGCCCCCGCAACGAGCCGGCGCTTGCACGCGAGGCGGATCCTGGCCGAGCGCAGCGGCCCGCGCATCGCGGCGCTGGCGGTGGCCGACTCGGAGGATTCGTTCTCCCAGGAGGAGGTGCTCGCGCGCCTCGGCCTGCGCGGCGATGAGTTCGCCGAGGGCATCTTCGCCCGCTGCGGGGTCCGCCGCCGCCACCTGAACCTCTCGGAGGACTTTCTCGCGCGCACGCTGCAGGGCCGCGCGATGCAGGTGGAGGAGGAACTGCTGACGCGAGCGATCGAGGCGACCGATCGCCTGGCGCTCGATCCGGGGCAGATCGGCACGGTGATCAGCTCCAGCCTGTACTCGCTGGGCTGCCCCTCGCTCGCGCACCGCCTCGTGGAGCACTACCGCATGCACCCCGCGACCGACAAGTACCACCTCGTGGGAGTCGCCTGCGCGAGCGGGGTGCCGCTCCTGCGCTTGGCCGGCGCTGCGCTGGCGCAGCACCCGAAACAGGGCGTCCTGGTGGTGGCCGCCGAGAGCATGAGCTCGATCCTGATGCCCGCGGGCCCGCAGGACCCGAGAGCCAAGACCGTTGGCTCGGCGATCTTCGGCGACGGCTGCGCGGCGGCCGTGCTGCACGACGAGGGCCCCGGCGCGGGCCCCCTGATCCGCGCCTCGCAGGTCCACCAGATCGGCGAGAGCCTCGGCGCCGTGAGCCTGTCGCTTGACGACCGCGACAGCCATCTGCACCTCGCACGCGAGCTGCCCGACCTCGCTAGCGCCGGCCTGCGGGAGCTGGTGCGCTCGTTCCTGCTCGCCAACGGCCTGCGTGCCGAGGAGGTCGAGCACTGGATCGTGCATCCGGGCGGCAGGCGCATCATTGAGGGCGTTGGCGAGGCGCTCTCGCTCTCCCACGACGATCTCGCCACAAGCTGGCAGGCGCTCGCCGAGCACGGCAACGTGGGCACGCCGTCGATGTTCTACGTGCTCAAGAGCACCATCGAGCAGCGCGAGCCGGCGCCCGGCGAGGTGGGGCTGGCGGTCACCATCGGCCCAGGCGTCACCGTGGGGCTGATGCTGCTGCAGTGGTGAGCACTCCCGCTGCAAGGGGATCTGCGCCGCTTGGCGCGATGTCCGCGCCGATCAGCATGGCGGCCGGCGTGCTGGCGGCGATCGCGCTGGCGGGTTGCGGCGGCTCCGCAGCGAGCACGACCGCGGCGACGAGCGCGACGGCGGGCGCCGCCGCCCTGCCGGCCGGCGTGCGCGGCCGCGTGCTCGCTGCAGGCGAGCTCTCGGGCATGCAGCCTCAGGCACCGGCCGTCGGGGCCGACGCGCCGAGCTGGGTGGTGGCCGAGGCGGTGGCGCCGAGCCACAGGGCGAGCGAAGTGGCGCGCCTGCAGCGCCTCGGCTTCCTCGCCGCGGTGCGTGAGCCTCTGGTCGCCGAAAACGGCGGCCAGGCGGCCGGGGTCTCGATCGTCGAGCAGTTCCGCTCGGCCGCCGCGGCCGGCGCGGAGCTCGCCGTGGAGTCCAGGCAGAACGCCGCGTCGGGCGGCAGGCTCACGCCGTTCCTCGTGCCGGGGATCCCGGGCGCGCGCGGCTTCGAACTCTCGGGGCAGGGCGGCTCCGGCGCCAACGTGGCGTTCACCAAGGGCCCCTACCTGTACGTCGTGGGCGAGGCCGCCGAAGCGTCCTCGCGCGCGAGCGTGCTCGCCGCCGCGCAGCACCTCTACAACCGCGTCCCCGCGCAGTAGAGGCGGGCCGGCGGAGGTCGGCTAGGCTCTGTGGGAGCTGTGCGCACCGCTGCGATCCTCCCCGTCAAGAGCTTCGATCAGGCCAAGCAGCGGCTCGGCGCGAGCGTGGCCGACCCGCTGCGCCTGGAGCTCGCGCGGGCGATGGTCGCCGACGTGCTGAGCGCACTGGCGCGCACGGCCGCCATCGAGCTGACGATCGTGGTCACACGCGAGCGGGCGGTTGGCGCGGGCGCCCGCGAGCTCGGAGCGGTCGTGCTGGACGACGCCGCCGAGAGCGGCCAGTCGGCCGCCGCCGCAATCGGCGTGCGCCACGCGATCAGCGCGGGGATCGAGCGGGTGCTGTGCATCCCGGGCGACTGCCCCACGCTGGACCCCGACGAGCTGCAGGCGCTGCTCAGCGCCCACGGGCACTCTGACGGGGCCCACGCACGCCGCGGCGAGGTGGTGATCGTGCCCGACCGCCACGGCAGCGGCACGAACGGCCTGCTGCTCGCGCCACCCGACGCGATCGCGCCGAGCTTCGGGCCGGACAGCTGCGCGCGCCACCGCGCGCTCGCCCGCGAGGCGGGCGCGGAATGCCGCCTGGAGCGCGCGCCGTCGCTGCTGCTGGACATCGATACGGGCGCCGATCTGGCGGTGCTGCGCGAACGCCTCGCGGGGCACGGCGCGCGGGCCGCGCGCACGCGCGCGGTGCTCGGCCTGCGCGAGCGCGGCGAGACCCTCTCCCTGACCGCGCCCGCCTGAGCGCAGCGGCCGTGGCCAGCATCGCTGCACGCGCCGTCGGCGGGATCCCCGAGGTGCGCGCCGGGGACGACCTCGCAGAGCTGATCACGCTGGCGCTCGCGGGCGAGCGCCTGCAGGACGGCCAGCTCGTGGCGATCGCGCACACCGTCGTCTCGAAGGCCGAGGGGGCGGTCGTCTCACTCGCAGGGGTGAACGCGGGAGCGCGCGCGCGGGAGCTCGCGGCGCAGGCGCCGGAGATCCCCCCGCGCGACCCCCGCCAGATCCAGGTCGTGCTCGACCAGTCCGCCGAGGTCCTGCGCGCCGAGCGCGGTGTGCTGATCTGCCGCACGCGACACGGCTTCATCTGCGCCAACGCGGGCGTCGACGCCTCCAATGCCGCCGCGCCCGATCAGCTGATCGTGCTGCCCGAGGACCCCGATCGCTCGGCTCGCGAGATCCGCGCGGGTCTGCGCCGACGCACCGGGGCGAGCGCCGCCGTGCTGATCAGCGACAGCTTCGGGCGGGCGTGGCGCCACGGGCAGGTGGACGTGACGATCGGCCTGGCGGGCATGCAGGCGCTGGACGACTGGCGCGGGCGCGCCGACGCGAGCGGCCTGCAGCTGCGGGCAACCTGGCTGGCGATCGCCGACGCGGCCGCCGCGGCCGCCGATCTGGCGCGCAGCAAGGACTCGCGCGAGCCCGTCGTCCTGATCGACGGCCTGCAGCACTTCATCACCGCCGAGGACGGCCCGGGTGCGGCGGCGCTGCTACGCCCGCTCGCCGAGGACATGTTCCGCTGAGCCGGGCTGCTCAGGCGGCCACGGGCAGCTCATAGCGGCGGCGGATCTCATACAGCGTGCTGCGCTCAGCCGCCGGGCGCCCGGCCTGGTGCGCGGCCGCGACGAGCTCCGCGGGATCCAGGCGCGTGCCGTGGTAGCTGCCCGCGAGGCGGCTGATGGACTCCTCCATGAGCGTGCCGCCCAGATCGTTGACGCCCCAGCGCAGCGCCTCGGTGGCGGCGTCGATGCCCATCTTCACCCAGCTGGCCTGCACGCTCGGGATCGTGCGCCCGAGCGCCAGGCGGAAGACGGCGGTGTGCTTGAGGTTCTCCTCGCGCGAGATCTCCTCCACGCCGTGCGTGCGCCCGAGCAGCGTCTGGAAGGGGATGAAGGACAGCGGCACGAACTCGGTGATCCCGCCGGTGCGTTCCTGCAGCTCGCGCACCACGCGCATGTGCTCGGCGAGCTCCCACGGCTCCTCGATGTGGCCGAACATCACCGTCGCGGTGGAGCGCAGCCCCGCCCGGTGGCTGGCCTCGATGATCTCCACCCAGCGCGCCACCGGGAGCTTGTTCGGCGAGATGCGCTCGCGCACGCCGTCGTGGAGGACCTCCGCGGCGGTGCCCGGCGTCGAGCCGAGCCCCGCGTCCTTGAGCTGCGCGAAGACCTCCGCGGGCGGCAGGCCGGAGATGTCGCACATGTGCGCGATCTCCATCGCGCTGTAGGCGTGCAGGTGCAGATCGGTGCCCGCGCGCCGCGCGGTGGCCTTCGCCAGGCGCAGCCAGCCCAGGTAGTCCTCGAGGCTCCAGTCGGGATGGATCCCGGACTGGATGCACAGCTCGCTGGCGCCGTAGTCGATCGCGTCGTGGATGCGCGCGACGAAGTCCTCGCGGTCGTGTTCGTAGGCGTCGGGCGAGCGCTTGCCCTGGCCGAAGCCGCAGAAGGCGCAACCGACGGTGCACACGTTGGAGATGTTGATGTTGCGGTTGACCACGAACGTCACCTGCTCGCCCGCCAGCTCCGCGCGCAGCTCGTCGGCCGCGGCGCGCAGTTCCTCGATCGCCTCGGGCCTGGTCTCGGCGAACATCGCGGTGAGCTCCTCGGCGGTGAGCGAGCGACCCGCGCCGGCGCGCTCGATCGCCCGCGGCAGCAGGCTCGCGCGGATCGGCGCGGGCGGCTCGGTGCGACCCGATCCGCGCCGCGGGATGAAGCTCCAGTACTTCACCTTGATCGTGTCCATCACGCCGCGCGAGAGCCACTCGGGGTCGATGTAGGCGGGATACACGCACAGGCGCTCGGTCAGCGCGTAGCCCTCGCGCTGGAGCGCCCGGCGGACCTGGTGCGGTGAGGGGAACGGGTGCTCCGGCGAGATGTGATCGCCGTTGGCGCTGAGGCCGCCGAGGTCGGTCGCGCCCGCGGCCACCAGCTCGCCCCACCAGTCGGCCAGGTTGGGGGGCACCTGGATGCCCACGTCGGGCATCAGGCGGCGCGTCTCGGCGATCAGGCGCTTCATGTCCTCGATGCTCACCGCGCACGCCCACTCGGGCAGCGGCAGCTCGGGGCGCGCGAAGGCGTCGCCGTCCTCCTCCACGCCGGTGCGCCAGTAGGCGCGGGCGGCCGCGTCGGCGATCTCGGCGGGCTCCTGGCCGTAATAGCGCTGGTGGGGAACGAAGTTCTGCAGGATCACCTCCTGGATGTGCCCGTGCTCGCGGTGGCACTCGGCGATCGCGGCCAGCGAGTCCATCCGCTCCTGCTCGCTCTCGCCGATGCCCACGAGGATGCCGCTGGTGAAGGGGATCCGCAGCTCGCCCGCCGCGCGGATCGTTTCCAGGCGCCGCGCGGGGTGCTTGGTGGGCGAGCCCGCGTGCACGGTCTCCATCAGCCGCTCGGAGACGGACTCGAGCATCAGCCCCTGCGAGGCGGTGACCTCGCGCAGGCGGGCCAGATCCTCGCGCGCGAGCACGCCGAGGTTGGTGTGCGGCAGCAGACCCCGCTCGAGCGCCCGCTCGCACGTCCACGCCACATAGGCGGTGAAGTCGGTGTGGCCGTAGCCATGCAGCCGCGCTGCCACCTCGGGATTGACCTCGGGCCGCTCGCCGGTCAGCACGAGCAGCTCCTTGACCTGCCTGCGCGCGGCCCCGTCGAGGATCTCGAGCACCTCCTCCGGTGCGTACAGGTGCGCCCGGTGGGTGGCGAACGCGCAGTACTTGCAGTAGCAGCGGCAGGTGCGCGACAGCGACAGCGTCAGGTTGCGCGAGAAGGTGACCCTGCGACGCATGGCCTGGAGTCTAGGACGCCCCGCCCGCGGGGCGGGCGGCGCTCACCGGCGGCGCGCCCCCAGCAGCGCGCGCCCGATCGTCAGCGGATGGCTCGCCAGCAGCGTGAGGCGTCCGGCGCGCGAGCTCGGATCGTGTGCCAGGCCGAGCTGGCGCAGGATGCTCGCCTGGTCGAAGTACACGCGCTCGCAGACGATGCGCTCGCCCTCGAAGATGAAGAAGGACGTCATGCGGCAGCGAAAGGCGCGGCCGGTGGCGGGCAGGCCCCGCAGCGGGCCCAGGTGGGTGCCGAGCAGGTCGAACTCGACGATCACCGCGTCGTCGGCGTGATGCAGCGCGATCAGCTCGTTGCGCTGGTCGGGGAACGCGGTGCGGCTCTCGGCGAAGTAGCGCAGCACCTCCTGCTCGCCGTCGTAGACGTCCCCCGTGGCGATCAGCTCGTAGCGCGGATGCGCGAAGGTCTCGATCGTGGCATCGAAGTCGTGCCGGTTCTCGGACTCCATGTGCTCGCGCACGAGCGCCTCGCGGCGCTCGCGCAGCCCCTCAACTGCCTCGCTGTCGCCGGGGGCGGGCACGTGGCCACTTCTAGCACACGCCGCGCCGCGGGCCGCAGGTCCGTCCGACTGAGCTCTTAGCTTTGCGCCATGCCCAAAGACACGCTCCGCCGCGCGGTCGCCGAGGCGATCGGTGCGTTCACGCTGACCTTCGTCGGCGCCGGCGCCGCGGCCGCCGCCGCCAGCGCCCACGACCCCACGCTGATCGGCGTGGCGATCGCCAACGGGCTCGCGATCGGCGTGATGGTATGCGCGCTCGGCTTCATCTCCGGCGGGCACTTCAACCCGGCGATCACGTTCGGCTTCCTCGTTGTGCGGCAGATCAAGCCGGCCCTCGCGGGCGTCTACTGGATCGCGCAGTTCGGCGGCGCTGCGCTCGCCGCGCTGCTCGTTCGCGATCTGCTGCCGCGCGCGACCACCGAAGCGGTCAAGCTCGGCGTGCCCGCCCTCGGCCACGGTGTGGATGCGAGCTCGGGCTTCCTGCTCGAGGCGATCTTCACGTTCTTCCTGGTGCTCGTCGTGTTCGGCGCGGCGGTCGACACGCGCGGTCCGTTCAACGCGGTGGCGGGCCTCGCGATCGGCCTCACCATCTCCATCGACGTGCTGTTCGGCGGGCCCTTCACGGGAGCCGCCATGAACCCCTCGCGCGCCTTCGGCCCGCAGCTCGTCGGCGACCACTGGGCGAACGGCTGGGTGTGGTATGCGGGACCTGTGCTCGGCGCAACGGTCGCAGCGGTCGCCTACAACGTGCTGTATCTGCGCGACGCCGAGGACGAGCCCGTGCCGCCGCCGGCCGCCAGCTCGGTCTGAACTCCCGCCGGCCGCCCCGCGCGCTCGCCGATCTCCGATGGGCGTGTAGGGTCGCTGCATGCCTCATGCGAGCATCTACCTGGCCCGCCACGGGCAGACCGCCTACAACCACGAGGGCCGCTTCCAGGGCCAGCAGGCGGTGCCGCTCGACGACACCGGGCGCGCGCAGGCGGCCGAACTGGCCGAGCGCGCCGCCGCATATGGCTTCCGTGCGCTGTGGTGCAGCCCGCTGCTGCGCGCGCGCGAAACGGCGGACGTCGTGGCCGCGCGGATCGGCCTGCAGCCGCGTGAGGACGCCCGCCTGATGGAGACCGACGCGGGCGAATGGACCGACCTCACCTTCGCGGAGGTGATCGCAAGGACCCCCGAGCAGTTCAATGCGTTCGCCGGCGCGGACCCCGCCTTTGCGTTCCCCGGGGGCGAGTCCTTCGCCGAACAGGAGCAGCGCGTGGCGACGGCGCTCGAGGAGGTGGAACGCGGCGAGCTGCCCGCCCTGGTGGTCTGTCACGGGATGGTCATCCGCGCCGCCCTGGCGGTGCGCGCGGGCGAGGACCCGGCGCGCTTCGAGCGCGTCCCCAACGGCGCCCTCATCCCGCTCGATCCGCACGCCGCCGGGCGTGCCGAGCTGGGCGGCGGCGCGGCGCCGCTGCCCAGCTAGCCGAGCACGCCGAGCTGGCCGGCGGACTGCGCCGCGTAGGCGGGGCGCGCGCGCAGGCGGCGCAGCGCGAGCGTGCCGAGCAGCGCCGCGAGCAGGCAGCTGAGCGCGCCCGCGCCGAGGCCCGCGCGGGCACCCCCGACCGCGATCACCCAGCCGATCAGCGGGCCCCCGATCGGGGTGGTGCCCTGGAAGGCGACGAACCACAGCGACATCACGCGCCCGCGCATCGACGGCGCGGCGTTCAGCTGCAGGGTGGAGTTGCCGGTGGCCATGAACGTGATGCTCGCCCAGCCCACGAGCGCGAGCGCCACCAGCTCCACCGCGAGGCTGGGTGCGAGCGCCGCGAACGCGAGCGCCGCGCCGAAGCCGCTGGCCGCGAGGATCAGCGTGCGCAGCCCGATCTGCCCGCGCGCGGCCACGAGCAGGCCGCCCGCAACCGCACCCACTCCCATCGCTGCGGTCATGAAGCCGAAGCCCGCGGCGCCCACGTGCAGGCCCTGCTTGGCCATCACCGGCAGCGAGACCTGGAACTCGTAGGCCACGGTGCCCACGAGCGCCATCATCAGCAGCGGCACCGCCAGCTGGGGCGTGCGGCGGATGTAGCGCAGGCCCTCGCGCAGCTGCCCGCGGGCACGCGGCGCCGGCGGGCTCGGCCGCAGTGCCCTGCGGTCCATGCTCAGCAGAGAGGCCACCACCGCCGCAAAGCTCGCCGCGTTGGCCAGGAAGCAGACGCCCTCGCCCACCGTCGCGATCAGCACGCCCGCCACAGCGGGGCCGATCGAACGCGCGACGTTGACCATCACCGAGTTCAGGCTCACCGCGTTGCGCAGGTTCTCCGCGCCGACCATCTCCAGCATGAACGACTGGCGCGCGGGGTTCTCGAAGGCGTTGTTGAGCCCGAGCAGCGCGGCCAGCACGCCGATCTCCCAGAAGCGGATGCCGCCGTTCAGCGTGAGCAGCCCGAGGATCAGGGCCTGCACACCCATCGCGCTCTGCAGGATCACCATCAGCCGCCGCTTGTCCACGCGATCGGCGATCACCCCGCCGTATGGTGCGAGCAGCAGCACCGGCAGCGTCTGCAGCGCGATCACGAGCCCGAGATCGGTGCTCGAGCGCGTCAGCGTGTACACCAGCCAGGACTGCGCCGTCATCTGCATCCACGTGCCGACGAGCGACACCGACTGGCCGGCCACGTAGCGGCGGTAGTTGGGCACGGCGAGCGCCGCGAACGTCCTCGCCCCCGGGCGCGGGCGCATTCCGCGCGCCTCCGTGCTCTTGCCCGAGCTGTCCCCCGGGCTCACGCGGGGCGATCCTTGAGCTGCTCGGCGAGGTCCTCGAGGACCGCCAGCGCGGGCCCGAGCGCCTGGCGCTGCTCCTCGCTCAGCTCGCCGATCAACCCGGCGAGGACGTCGTTGCGCCGGTGCTGGACACGCGCGCGCAGGCGCCTGCCCGCTGCGGTGGCCGCGACGAGTGCCGCGCGCCCGTCGAGCGGATCGGGCACGCGCTCGACGAGCCCGGCGGCGCTCAGCTCGGCGATCACCCGCGAGAGCATCGTCGGGTTCAGCCCCTCGACCTGGGCGAGCTCGGAGATCCGCAGCGGCCCGCCGCGGACCAGCGTCGCCAGCACCGACAGGCGCGTGGGCGTGAGGCCGGTGCCCGCCAGCGTGGGGCGCAGCCTGCGGGTCAGCCTGCCGACCACCGCGCGCAGCCGCGGAGCGAGCTCCGCATCGGCGGAGCTGCGCGAAGCCTGTTGCGGGGTCGGGGAGATCATTGCCTGCCGGCAAGCATTCTAGTCGGTCATGCTCGCCACACCGTTGATGTCCTCGCCCGCCACGACGACGAACTCGTTGCGTGAACCCGCGCGCCGCGCTTCACGGTGGGGGCGATACTCCTCGCTCTCGTAGAACTCATCCGCGGCCTCGCGCGAGGGCCACTCGATCAACAGCAGAACCTGCGCCGGGGCGCGCTCGCCCTCGATGCGCTCCACCTTCGTGGTGCGCGCCAGGTAGCGGCCCCCGTGTCGCTCCACCATCGGCGTGACCTCCGCCACATAGTCGCGCACCCAGCCCGGATCGGTGATCTCCAGCTCGGCCACCGTGTAGCACCGCATCGTCCCTCCCTTGTGCTCGGGTTTGTCTGCTCAGCCCGTCTCCGCCGCACCCAGGAAACGCCGCAGCGCACGCCGGGCCCCCGGCAGGCGCCGTCCCGCCTCCAGCTCGCGCAGCGAGATCTCGGCGGTCATCGCCGCGAGCAGCTGTGCGGCGGCTCTCGCGTCCGGCCAGCCCATCGCCCTGAAGCTCGGCACGGCGGCCGCAGCGAAGCGCTCGTGGCGTGCCGACATCGACGCGGTCAGCGCCGCATCGGCGCGGGCCTCGAGCGAGAGCGCCTTGATAGCACGCTCGGCGAGGCACACGTCAAGGTAGGCCTCCGCGCCGCGCACGATGCGCTCGGCGCCCTCGGGCACGCCGGCGGTGGCCGCTGCGACCGCGAGCTGCACGCGATCGTGAAAGCGCGCATGCAGCGCGTCCACGAACGCCTCGCGATCGGCGAAGTGCACGTAGAAGGTCCCCTTCGCCACGCCCGCCTCGGCGACAACGCGGTTGACGCTCAGCCCGGCCAGCCCCTCGCGCTCGGCCACGGCGACGCCCGCGTCGAGCAGCACCTCATAGGTGCGGTGGGGCGGGGCACCGGCGGCGCTGGCGTTCACGGGGGCCATCCTCACAACAGCCTAGATGACCGATCGGTCGCCCAGTATGACCGACCGGTCAGTCATGTGATAGCTTGCCGTCATGCCGACGCCGACCGGCGCGCACTGCGGGTCGGCGTTGCCACCACCAGGCGAGGTCCCGGCCTGCGCGCTGTCAGCGAGCTGTGGCGGAGCTTCGGCTCTCGCGAGCACGACCTGCGCGGCGAGGCCGCCTCGATCACGGCGCCCACGCTGCTGATCTGGGGCAGGCGCGACCCGGTGATCCCGCTGCGGACCGGCCGGCGTGCCGCGCAGCTGATCCCCCGGGCGCGCCTGGTCGTGCTCGATACCGGCCATGTGCCGCACACGAGCGAGCCCGATGCCTTCGCGGCCGAGCTGCTCGTGTTCGCCGACGCGGCGTGGGCAGTGGAGAGCGCCCGCGCGGCCTGAGCGCCCGCCCTGCGGCGGCAGCGGCCGCTCAGCGCAGCACCACGCAGCCCGTGCTCGCGTGCGCGAGCAGCCTGCCGTCGGCCTCGGTGTACAGGCGCCCCTCCGCGGTCGCGGTGCGCCTGCCGGCGTGCACCACCGTGCCCTCGGCCAGCACCCGGCCGCTCGACTGGCTGAGCGCGCGGATGTAGCGGACCTGCAGGTCCGTGGTGACGTAGGCCACGCCCGCCTCCAGGGTGGAGTGCACGGCGCAGCCCATGCAGGAGTCCAGCAGCGTCGCGGCAACACCGCCGTGGACGGAGCCGATCGGGTTGTACATCCACTCCGCGGGCTCCATCGCGAACACGCAGCGGCCGTGCTCGACCTCGGCGATCGTGAAGTCGAGCAGGCGCGCGATCGGCGGCGGCGGCAGCTCGCCCCGGGCGATCCGGTGCATGAACTCGAGGCCCGGCAGCCCGGCGCCCGCGGCGGCGGTCGCGGCCGGATCCTCCCAGCTGACGCTGCGCGTGCGCTGCTGGGCGACGGCGCTCACGCGGAGCCCTCCGCGAGCACACCAGCCGGGCGCGCGGCGCCGACCGGCGGCCCGAGCGCGGCGAGCGCCAGGCCCGCGCTCAGCCCGCCGGCGACCGTGATCAGCCACGCCTGGTGAAAGGACGCCACGCCGCCCGTGCCGGCGCCCAGCACTGCCACGAGCACTGCCACCCCGATCGCAGCGCCGATCTGGCGGCCCATCGTGAGCACCGCGACGCCCGTGGCGAAGCGCTCGGGTGCGAGCGACGAGGCGCCCGCGCCGGTCAGCGTGGGGATCACGAGACCGACGCCGGCGCCGCCGATCAGCATGCCGGGGAGGTAGTGGGCGAGATAGGAAGGGGTGGCGCCCGTGCGCGTGATGAACCACAGCGAGCCCGCCGCGAACACCCCCGCGCCGATCACGCCCGGCAGCCGGTAGCCGTAGCGCGCGCCGAGTCGCGCGGATGGGAAGCTGAAGGCGGCGGCCATGGCCGGCCCCGGGAACAGCATCAGGCCGGCGACCAGCACGCTCTCATGCCACACGGAGGTCAGGAACAGGACGCCCGCGAGCAGCATCGCCCCGAAGCCGCCGAAGAACAGCAGCGAGGCGGCGACGGCCAGCCCGAAGCTGCGCACGCGCAGCATCGCCGGCTCGAACACCGGCGCAGGGTGGTGTTCGGAGCGCCGCCAGATCGCGGGCAGCAGCACGAGCGTGGTGGCAAGCAGCGCGAGGATCGCGGGCGAGCCCCACCCCCACGCCTGCCCCTTGACGATCGCCACCACGAGCGATCCGATCGCGAGGATCAGCCCGAGCGCGCCGAGCACGTCGGGGCGCACCCCGCCGGCCTCGCGACGCTCCGTGAGCGTGCGCAGGCCGAAAACGATGCCGGCGATCCCCACGGGGACGTTGACGAGGAACACCAGGCGCCAGTCGGCCTGCACGAGCACTCCGCCCAGCGGCGGCCCCGCCGCAGCTGCCACCCCGCCCGTGGCGGCCCACACGCCGATCGCCACGTGGCGCTCGTGGGCCTTGAACTCGGGCAGCATCAGCCCCAGCGAGGTGGGCAGCATCAGCGCTCCGCCGCCGGCCTGGGCCAGGCGCGCGGCGATCAGGACGCCCACGGACGGAGCCAGCGCGCAGCAGGCGCTGGCCAGCACGAAGATCGCCAGGCCGAGCAGGAATGCGCGCTTGCGCCCGAACGCGTCCGCCCAGCGGCCCGCTGGAACGAGCAGCGCGGCGAACACGATCGAGTAGCCGCTGATGATCCACGACAGCGTGCCCAGCGACACCGCTCCGAAGTGCGTGGCGATGGCCGGGAAGGCGATGTTGACGATGAACAGGTCGAGGCTCGCCATGAACACCCCGACGCACACGATCAGCGAGACCAGCCATTTCCGTTGCATGATGAAACGCACAGTAGCAAATTGAGTTGCGTGATGCAACGTAATAGGGCTATGCTGTGGAGCGATGTTGAAGAACGACTACGAGGGCCAGGTGTGCAGCATCGCTGGAGCGCTCGAGGTGGTGGGCGAGCGATGGTCGCTGCTGATCGTGCGCGACGTGCTGCTCGGCCTGCGCCGCTTCGATGAGATCCAGGCCAACCTGGGCATCGCGCGCAACGTGCTGCAGACCCGCCTGGTGCGGCTGGTGGAGCAGGGCATACTCGAGCGCCGCCCCTACCAGGAGCACCCGCCGCGCTACGAATACCGGCTCACCGAGAAGGGCCTGGACCTGTGGCCGGCGATGGTCGCGCTGATGCGCTGGGGCGATGAGTACGCGGCGCCCGCGGCGGGTCCACCTGTGCTGCTCGAGCACCGCGGCTGCGGCGGCGCGCTCGACGAGCACCGCATCTGCGCGGCCTGCGGGGAGCGGCTGTCCGTGCGAGACGTGCGCGCGGTCCCCGGCCCCGGTGCGACGCCCGAGCATCCGCTGGTGCGCCGCGCTCAGCGCACAGCGGCCGCGGACTGAGCGCGGCCGAGCGGGCGTACGGCGCGCCGGGAGCGCAGAGCCATCACTCGCGCGCCGGCGAGGCCGTCGCAGCGAGGCGCAGCGCCAGCTCGGCCCCTTCGCGAGCCATGCGCGAGCGGGGCACCACGAGGTCGAAACCCGCCCCCTCGGCGCGCTCGCGCGCGGGCGCATCCACGTGCGAGTAGAAGCCCAGTGTGCGCATGGCGGCCAGCTCTCCGCCGCCGGCGAGCGACTGCACGATGCCAGCCCCGTCGAGCTCAGCGTCGGTCAGATCGACGATCAGCAGCGCGGCGGGCGCGCCGCCGCCGACGAGGCGCTCGCGCAGCGCGCTCTCATCCGCCAGGAGCTCCACCTCCAGCCCCGCCGCCGTGAGGGCGCCCTGCACGCGCGATCCGAACAGCAGGTCCGGGACGAGCGCGAGGACGCGCGCCATCGCTACTGCGCCCGCAGGCGCCGGAACTCCTCGCGCGCGGACTCCGGGCGGCCCCACATCTGCGTCACCTCCGCGCGCCCGCTGCGCACCTCGCGCACGACCAGCTCGCCCTGCAGACCGGCTTCGTCGAGCAGGTTGAGCGCGCTGTGCACCGCCGGCGCGGAGGCCGCATGGCCGAAGTTGTGGGCCACCAGCAGGCGCCAGTGCCAGTCGTGGTGGGAGTAGGGGCGCGCGTTGCAGGTGACCAGGTACAGCGCCGCTTCCACGTAGCGCGACTCGTCGGCGATGCGCAGGTCGAGCTCGAGGTCGGTCCAGTCCTCGGGCAGCGAGTCGACGATCGCCTGGAAGCTCTCCGCAAGTGCCATCGCGGGGAAGCCTAGCGCGGCTATTCTCGAAGACATGGCAGCGACCGACCTGAATACGCCAGAGGCGGAGTACCGCGCGCTGGTCGAGGGGTGCGGACTGCTCGACCGCTCCGAGCGTGGCAAGCTCGCCCTGAGCGGCCCCGGGGCGCGTGAGTTCCTCAACGGGCAGCTCACGAACGAGCTCGGCACGCTGCGCAGCGGCGAAGGCCGCTACGCGGCCTTTCTGACCCACAAGGGCAAGATGCTGGGCGATGTGCGCGTGCTGGCCGTCGGCGGCGGGGCGGGCGCGGAGCCGAGCGAACTGCTGCTCGACACCGAGCGCAGCTCGCTGCAGGCGCTGTTCGACATGATCCGCCGCTTCAGGGTGGGCTTCGACGTCGAGCTGCACAAGCGAACGCTCGAGCGCGGGCTGCTCTCGCTGATCGGTCCGCGCTCGGAGGAGCTCGCGGACGCGGCCGGGCTCGCGCCGCAGGAGCACGCGAGCACGCCCGTGCAGATCGGCTCGATTGCCGCACTCGCGGTTCGCAGCGACGTCGGCGTGGACCTCGTCTGCGAGGCGGCCGACACGGCGGAGCTGAGCGGCGCGCTGGGCGAGCGGGGAGCGCTCGCGGTCTCCGGGCAGGCAGCCGAGACGCTGCGCATCGAGCGCGGCCGCCCGCGCTTCGGAATCGATCTCGACGAGACCGTGATTCCCCAGGAGGCCGGCCTGAACGAGCGTGCGGTGAGCTTCACTAAGGGCTGCTACGTGGGCCAGGAGACCGTCGCGCGGCTCTACTACAGGGGCCGCCCCAACCGCCACCTGCGCGGCCTGCGCCTGTCCGCACCCGCCGCTCACGGCGAGGAGCTGTGGCTGGGCGAGCGCGCCGTGGGGCGTGTGGGCAGCAGCGCGCTCTCGCCCTCGCTCGGCCCGATCGCGCTCGCGCTCGTGCGCCGGGAGGCCGAGCCGGGCAGCGTGGTGGCGGTCGGCGCGCAGCGAGCCGACGCCGAGATCGTCGAGCTGCCGTTCGCGCCGAGCTGAGCGGGGGCGCCATGACGACCGGCCTGATCCTCCTCGTCGTCCTGATCCTGCTCGTCCTCGGCGACCTCGCCGTGGTCCGCAGCCTGAAGGCCAGGAAGCGCAAAGACGACCCAAGCTGACCGTGGCGCCGCGTCGGGCGCGGCGGATGGTGTCGGATGCTCGCTCGGCGGGTACTCGACCCCGGGGACCCGCCCCCAGCCCCCCTGTGGGCGGGTCCCCATGGTTCCCGCCTCTGTGATCGATGACACAGAGGCAATCATTGCGCCTACGATATGATTGCGCGGATGCAAGCAACTGCAGGAGCTCCGGCCGCAGCACACGGCACCGATCGCGGGGCGCTCGCGGCGGACATGTACGCGCTGGCCAGCTACCTGATGCGCACGGCCACCGTGGGCACCTTCGACGCGATCGCCGAGCTCGACCTGTCCTTCACGCAGATCAAGGCGCTGTGCGCGCTGGAGAGCGAGAGCGAGGGCTGCTCGGTGAAGGGGCTGGCGGACTCGCTCGGAGTGTCGCTGCCGGCGATGAGCCGCGCGGTGGACGGGCTGTATCGAGCGCGGCCTGGTGGGACGCGAGGAGGACCCGGCCGACCGGCGCATGAAGCGCGTGCGCCCGACCGAGGCCGGCGAGCGGGTACCCCGCGCGCTCAACGAGGCGCGCCTGAGCGCTCTCTCCGAGCTGATCGGCTCGCTCGAGGAGGGCGAGGCCGAGGCGCTCGGCGCGGCGCTGTCGATGATCCTCGGGCGCCGCGCGGAGATCGCCGCCTACCGACCCGACGAGAAGGGAGCAGCGCAATGACCGCAAGGATCCGGGCCCTCGGGATGACCGAGGAGAACCAGCGCTGGTGGGCGCTCGGGGCGATGTGCTTCGCGCTCTTCATGATCATGCTCGACAACACCGTCGTCAACGTGGCGCTGCCCTCGATCCAGCGCAGCCTGAACGCCTCGACGGCCTCGCTGGAGTGGACGGTCAACGCCTACACCCTCTCCTTCGCGGTGCTGCTCGTCACCGGCGGGCGCCTCGGCGACCTGTTCGGCCGTCGGCGCATGTTCCTGGCCGGCGTGGTCATCTTCGCTTGCTCCAGCGCCGCGATCGGCTTCTCCCCCAACGACACCTGGCTCGTGGCCTGGCGCGCCGTGCAGGGCGTGGGCTCGGCGCTGATGATGCCCGCGACGCTGTCGATCATCACCAACATCTTCCCGCCGGCCGAGCGCGGCAAGGCGATCGGCACCTGGGCCGGCGTGTCCGCGCTGGCGCTGGCGATCGGGCCGGTCGTGGGCGGCTTCCTCGTGGAGAGCGTGAGCTGGCAGTCGATCTTCTTCCTGAACGTGCCCGTGGCCGCAGCGGCGATCGTGGTGACGCTGCTGGCGGTGCCCGAGTCGCGCGATGAGACGGCGTCGCAGCAGATCGACTTTCGCGGCGTGCTGACCCTCACCGTGGGCCTCGGCGCGCTCGTGCTGGCGCTGGTGGAGGGCAACACATGGCACTGGGGCTCAACGAGGGAGATCGCGCTGTTGGCGCTCGCCGCCGCCTCGCTGAGCGCATTCGTGTTCGTCGAGCGCCGCCAGCGCTCGCCGATGGTCGACTTCGGCTTCTTCCGCTCGCGCACATTCCTCGGCGCCAACATCGTCGCCTTCATCGTCAGCTTCGCGATGCTCGCGATGTTCTTCTTCATGGCCCTCTACATGCAGAACGTGCTGCACTTCTCCCCGCTGCAGGCGGGCGTGCGCTTCCTGCCCTCGACCCTCATGATCGTGCTGATCGCGCCCCTGGCCGGGCGCCTGGCCGATCGCACGGGGCCCAGGCCGCTGATGACCTTCGGCCTGCTCGCCGTCTCCGGTGCGCTGTTCTGGCAGTCCCAGCTGACGATCACCAGCGGCTACAGCACGCTGCTGCCGGGCTTCGTGCTGATGGGGATCGGGATGGCCTTCGTGATGTCGCCGATGAGCATGGCCGCGATGAACGCGGTCGAGCAGACGAAGGCCGGCGTGGCCTCGGGCATCCTCTCGATGAACCGCATGGTCGGCGGGACCTTCGGCGTGGCGGTGCTCGGCGCGATGGTCGCGACGCTCGGGCGCTCGAAGATCAATGAACTGCTGCCACAGCTCTCGGGCGCGCAGCGCGGGCAACTGACCGAAGGCCTGGGCTCGGTGGGCGTACACGGCGTGCCCGAGCCGATCATCCACGCGAGCGACGCCGCGTTCGTCTACGCGCTGCAGTACGGGCTGCGCCTGGGCTCCGCGGTGGCGCTCATCGGGGCGCTGCTGGCATGGAGGCTCGTGAGCAAGCGTGTCGCCGCCGCGAGCGCGCCCGGGCAGCCCGCGGTGCAGGCGCACCGGCTCGCCGGCCAGCCCGATGGACGCACGGCCGACGCGGCGCGCGAGACCGCTCCCGTCTGATCGCAGCGGGCACCGGCGACGTGCAGGTCGCGGCGCTCGACGATGACCGGTCTGGACTGGGCCCGGTGTGGCGGCGCGAGCGGCGCCACACCTCGGCGGCGACCCCAGGGTAGGATTGGGGTCCCTTCCCCCGACACGACAGACGAGGTTTCAAGAGCACGTGGCTATCGATCTTCAACAAGTCTCCAGCATCGACGTCGAGCCCGGCGAGCTGCCCGCGACGATGGCCGCGTGGGTCATCCGGGAGGAGCGCTACGGCGAGCCCAGGGACGCCTTCCAGCTCGAGGAGATCGAGGTGCCCGAGCCGGGCGCCTTCGAGGTGATCGTGCGGGTGATGGCGGCAGGCGTGAACTACAACAACGTGTGGGCCGCGCTGGGCAAGCCCGTATCGGTGATGAAGTACGGCGACCATCCCGAGTACGGCCATCACATCGGCGGCTCGGACGCGTCGGGGATCGTCTGGAAGGTCGGCGCCGGCGTGACCCGCTGGAAGCCGGGCGACGAGGTCGTGGTGCACTGCAACCAGGCCTCCTACGAGGACCCCGAGGTGCACGGCCTCGACCCGATGGCCGCGCCCTCGCAGAAGATCTGGGGCTATGAGACCACGTGGGGCTCCTTCGCCCAGTTCACCAAGGTGCAGGCCCAGCAGCTGCTGCACAAGCCGCCCGCGCTGAGCTGGGAGGAGGCCGCCTCCTACGGGCTCGTGTACTTCACCGCCTACCGCATGCTGCTCACCCGCTGCAAACTGCAGGCCGGGCAGAAGGTTCTGATCTGGGGCGCCGCGGGCGGGCTGGGCGTGTTCGCCACGCAGCTGTGCGCAGCGGCCGGCGCGCACAGCGTCGGCGTTGTGTCCTCCGCCGAGAAGGGCGAGCTCGTCAAGCGCCTCGGCGCGGTCGACTACATCGACCGCGGCGAGTTCGCGGGCATGATGCGCCGCGGCGGGGAGAGCGAGGAGGAGGAGAAGGCGCGCTTCAAGGTGTCCCTCGCCTTCGCCAAGCGCGTCAAGGAGATCCTCGGCGACGCACCCGACATCGTCTTCGAGCACGTCGGCAAAGCGACCTTCCCGACCTCCGTCTTTACCGTCAAGCCGTTCGGCAAGGTGGTCATCTGCGCGGGCACCACGGGGCTCGACCTCGACTTCAACGTGGCCTACCTGTGGATGCGCCAGAAGGAGATCCTCGGCTCGCACTTCGCCAACGCCTACGAGTGCAACAAGGCCAACGAGCTGATCGACAGCGGGCAGATCCGCCCCGTGCTGTGGCGCACGCTCGGCTTCGACGGTGTGGCCGAAGCGCACCAGCTGATGCTCGAAAACCAGCATCTGGGCAAGATCTCGATCCTTGTCGGCGCCGACGCCGGGGGCCAGGGACGCAGCGCCGAGACGCCGGACGGCGAGCCGGCCGCGATCCACGCGGAGGTGGGCGCCTGATGGCCGGCACGGTGATCGTCCCCTGGTACGCCACGGGCTTCCGCAAGGACGGCCTCGAGAAGGCCCTGCACGAGGTCGCGCCGATGGCGCTGCGCTACGGAGCGAGCTCCTATGCGGTGTATCGCTCGCGCGACGACCGCTACCGCTTCCAGCAGTTCGCCGCCTTCGCCGAGCACCTCGACTGGGAACGCTATTGGGATGGGCCCGAGATGACTCACTTCCGCTCGGCGCACGTCGGCTGGTACCAGGTGCCGGTGCTCTACGGCTGGTGGGACCTGAGCGTCTCGGGGGGCGTGCTCGACGGCGGAGCAGCGGGCGGCAACGGGCACGCCAACGGCGGCAACGGCGGGCGCCGCGAGCTCGGCGAGATCACCTGAGCGCGGGCCTCGGCGCGGAGCTGTTCAGCCCTGCTCCAGCGGCGCCATCGTCAGGCCGGCGCCCTTGAGCTGCTCCCAGTAGTGCTCGGCGGCCTCCTGGTGGCCGCTGTATACGATCGCCCGGCCCGCGTTGTGGATCACGTTGGCGATCTCGAGGCCCCGCTCCAGTGAGATTCCCGGGATGAATCGCGCGAGCGTGCGCGCGACGTGCTCGAAGGTGTTGTGGTTGTCGTTGCGCACGATCACGCGCCAGGAGGCCCCGAGACCGCTCCCGGGCCCGCCGGCGCGGGGAAGCTCGACTGTCTGCGCCATGCCCGCAGGATAGAGCCCGCGGCGCGACCGTACAATGGCGATATGAGCGGCAGCGACCATCCTCCGCGGCTGCCCGAGCCCGACCGCCCCTGGATGATGCGGACGTACGCCGGGCACTCGACGGCGAAGGCCTCCAACGAGCTCTACCGCCGCAACCTGCAGAAGGGCCAGACGGGCCTCTCGGTCGCCTTCGACCTGCCCACGCAGACCGGCTATGACCCCGATGACGAGCTGGCGCGGGGCGAGGTGGGAAAGGTCGGCGTGCCGATCTCCCACCGCGGCAACATGGCCGAGCTGATGCACGACATCCCCCTCGGTGAGATGAACACCTCGATGACGATCAATGCCACCGCCGCATGGCTGCTGGCGCTCTACATCGTCGCCGCGGAGGAGCAGGGCGTGCCCGAGGGGGCACTCCAGGGCACCACGCAGAACGACATCATCAAGGAGTTCCTGGCGCGCGGCACCTACGCCTTCCCCCCCGCGCCCTCGATGCGCCTGATCGCCGACATGATCGCCTACACGGTCGAGCACGTGCCGCGCTGGAACCCGATCAACATCTGCTCCTACCACCTGCAGGAGGCCGGGGCGACACCGGTCCAGGAGATCGCCTACGCGATGAGCAATGCGATCGCGGTGCTCGACGCGGCGCGCGAGCGGGTGCCCGACTCCCAGCTCGAAGAGGTCTTCGGGCGCATCTCCTTCTTCGTCAACGCGGGCGTTCGCTTCATCGAGGAGCACGCCAAGCTGCGCGTGATGGGGGTCCTGTGGGAGGAGCTGGGGCGCGAGCGCTACGGCGTGCGCGACCCGCGGCAGCTGCGCTTCCGCTACGGCGTGCAGGTCAACTCGCTGGGCCTGACCGAGGCCCAGCCCGAGAACAACGTGCAGCGCATCGTGCTCGAGACGCTCGGCGTGACGCTCGGACGCGACGCGCGGGCGCGGGCGATCCAGCTGCCCGCCTGGAACGAGGCGCTCGGCCTGCCCCGTCCGTGGGATCAGCAGTGGTCGCTGCGCATCCAGCAGGTGCTTGCCTACGAGACCGACATCCTCGACTACCCCGACATCTTCGAGGGCTCCAAGGTCATGGAGGGGCTCGTCGACGAGCTGCTGCAGGGCGCCCGCGCGGAGATGGCCGTCGTCGCCGAGCACGGCGGCGCGGTCGAGGCGGTGCCCTACATGAAGGGCGCGCTCGTGGACTCCCACCGCGAGCGCATCCGGCGGATCGAGCTCGGCGAGCAGATCGTAGTCGGGCAGAACCGCTTCACCGAGTCCGAGGCCTCACCGCTCACCGACGACGCCGAGGGGGGCATCCTCGTGCTCGACCCCGCGCTCGAAGCCGAGCAGATCGAGGCGCTCGCGCGCTGGCGCGCCGAGCGCGACCAGGACGCGGTGGACGCGGCGCTGGCGGCGCTCGCCGCGGCCGCGCGCGAACAGGAAGGTGCCCAGAACCTGATGGTCCCGACGATCGCCGCAGCGCGGGCGGGGGCCACGACGGGCGAGTGGGCGCGCACGCTGCGCGAGGTGTTCGGCAGCTACCGCGCGCCCACCGGCGTCGGCGAGGCGGCCGCCGCGGCCGCGGACGGCGAGCTCAGCGAGCTGCGCGACGACGTGGCGCGCCTGCAGGAGAAGCTCGGCCGGCGGCCCAAGATCCTGGTGGGCAAGCCCGGGCTCGACGGGCACTCCAACGGCGCCGAGCAGATCGCCGTGCGCGCGCGCGACTCGGGCATGGACGTGGTCTATGAAGGCATCCGCCTGACGCCCGCGCAGATCGCAGCCTCGGCGCTGCAGGAGGGGGTGCACGTGGTCGGCCTGTCGATCCTCTCCGGCTCGCACCGCGAGCTGATCCCGGCGGTGATCGACGCGTTGCGCGAGGCCGGCGTCAGCGCACCCGTCGTGGTCGGCGGGATCATTCCCGAGCAGGACGTGGCGCCGTTGCGCGAGGCCGGCGTGGCCGCGGTCTACACGCCCAAGGATTTCGACATCACGCGCATCATGCGCGACATCGTCGAGCTGCTCGCAGCCAACGGCGCCTCCGCCAACAGCTCGGCGTGAGCGGGGATGGAGCCGCCCTCGGGGCACGCCTGCGCGAGCGCGACCTGAGCGCGGCACCGGGCGCGCTGAACCTGCTGGAGAGCACGGCCGCGGGCGACCGCGCGCAGGCCGCGGCGCTGCTGGCGGAGGTCTCCCCGGCGCGGCTCGGGGGCGAGGCTCCGGCGCATGTGATCGGCCTGACGGGGCCGCCCGGGGCGGGCAAGTCGACGCTGCTCTCCGCGCTGCTGCGGGCGTGGCGCGCGGGCGGGCGCACGGTCGCGATGCTGGCCGTCGATCCCAGCTCACGCCGCTCGGGCGGCTCGCTGCTGGGCGATCGCGCGCGCATCGACTTCGACCCCTCCGACCCCGGCGTGCTGATCCGCTCGACCGCGGCGGGACTGCGGCTGGGCGGGCTGGCGCCGGCGAGCCGCACGAGCGCACAGGCGCTCGCCGCGGCATTCGACATCGTGGTGATCGAGACGGTCGGGGTGGGCCAGGCGGAGACCGAGGTGGCCGACGTGGCCGACACGGTCGCCGTGGTCGTGCAGCCGGGCGGCGGCGACGTGCTGCAGTTCTTGAAGTCGGGGATCATGGAGATCCCCGACGTGCTCGTGGTCACCAAGGCCGACCTCGGCCAGCTCGCCACGCGCACGCGGCGCGACCTCGCGGCCGCGCTGCGCTCGCTGGGCGCGCGCTCGACGAGCGTGATCGCGGTTAGCTCGCTGCCCCCGCCGAGCGGCATCGAGCAGCTGGTCGAGGCGCTCGACGAGCACCGGGCCGAGCTCGATATCCCAGCGCGGCGCCTGCACGCGCGCCGCGCCGGCGCGCTCAGCGACTTCGTGCTCGAGCACGGCGAGCACGGGCTGCGCGCGATCGGGGGCCGCGGCGCGGCGGACGCGCTGCTGGCGGCGCAGGACCCCGGGCTGGAGGGACCGGCGCTGGTGAGCGTGCTCGAGCGTGAGCTCGGATGAGCGCACCGCGCCGCGCCCGGGCGTGATGGCGCGCGGCCTGCTGCTGATCGCCGGCGCCTTCATCCTCGCCAGCGCGCTCGCCGGCGCGCTCGGCGCGGCCAACCTCGGCACCGCGCTGGCGTTCGGGCAGATCGCTGCGGCGGGCACCGTCGTCTACCTTATGCTCCGGCGCTGAGGGGTGGCCGCCGTGGTGCGCTGTAACGAAATCTGCGCCGTGCAGTCTGTACCTAGAGCATGATAATCCTCCTCAGCTTCGCCTTTCTCGCGGGTGCGGGCACGGCCCTTTCGCCGTGCGTGCTGCCGGTGCTGCCCGCGCTGCTCTCCGCGGGGGGCGTGGGCGGGCGGCGCCGGCCGCTCGGCGTCGTGATCGGGCTGTCGGTGACATTCACGGTGACGATCGTGGGCGTGGCCAAGGTCGTCGACGGCGTGGGCCTCGGCAGCGACCCGCTGCGCGACATCGCGATCGCGGTGCTGCTGGTGTTCGGCGTCGCGCTGCTCGCGCCCGGCATCGCCGCGCGCCTGGAGGCGCCGCTCTCGCGACTGGCGCGCTTCGGCCCGCGCACGACGGGCGACGGCTTCGCCTCGGGCTTGCTCGTCGGCGCCGCGCTCGGCTTCGTCTACACGCCCTGCGCCAGCCCGATCCTCGCCGCGGTCATCTCGGTCAGCGCCGCCTCCGGGAAAACGGTCGCGATCGCCCTCGCCTATGCGGCCGGCTCGGCGCTCGTGCTGCTCGCCCTCACGCTCGGCGGCAGGCGCCTGTTCGAGCGCGTGCGCAGGGCCGGGCGGGGACCGCAGCTGCAGCGCGCGCTGGGGGTCGTGATGATCCTCACCGCCGTGGCGATCGGGACCAACCTCGACGTCAACTTCGACCAGTTCGTCGCCCAGCACATCCCCGACGTCAACCTCACGGCCTCGCTGGAGTGCTCGCCGACCGTCACCGGGCGCCTGCACGAGATCACCGGCCACGAGCCCAGGTTCGCACCGGCCAACGGCTCCTCGGCGTGCGGCGGCTCGGCCAGCAGCACGCGCACGGCCGCGCCCGACGCCAGCCAGGCGACGCTGCTGGCGGACGCCAGCGCCCTGCCCGACCTCGGCACCGCGCCCGAATTCAGCGAAACCGAGGACTGGTTCAACACGCCCGCCGACCGCCCGCTGACCCTCGCCGGCCTGCGCGGGCGCGTGGTGCTGGTCGACTTCTGGACCTACACGTGCATCAACTGCATCCGCACGCTGCCCTACCTGAAGGCCTGGGATGCCGCCTACCGCCACGACGGCCTCACGATCGTCGGCGTCGAGTCGCCCGAGTTCGCCTTCGAGCGCGACGCGAGCAACGTCGCCAACGCGATCGAACAGTTCGGCCTGCACTACCCGGTCGTGCAGGACAACAAGCTCGGTACATGGAACGCCTACGGCAACGAGTACTGGCCCGCCGACTACCTGATCGACGCCCACGGGCAGGTCCGCTACACGGCCTTCGGCGAGGGCGACTACGAAAAGACCGAAAGCGCGATTCGCGCGCTGCTGGCAGAAGCGGGCTACCAGGTGGGCGGCAAGAGCCGCCCCGCCGGCGTGGTGGTGCCCACCGAAGTGGCCACCCCCGAGACCTACCTGGGCACGGCGCGCGCCCAGGGCTGGGTCAACGGACCGGTGGCCGGGGTGCACGACTACGGCCAGCAGCCGCCGGCCAGCCTGCCGCTCAACGACTTCGCCTACGGCGGCAGCTGGAAGATCGCCGAACAGCCCGCCGAAGCGCTGAGCGGCGCGACCATCGAAGCGTCCTTCCTCGCCAAGCACGTCTACCTCGTGCTGAGCAGCCCCGGCGAACGCCCCCTCCCCGTGCAGGTGCTGCTCGACGGGCACCCGATCGCGCCCGCCGATGCCGGTGCCGACGTGCACGGCGGCGTGGTCACCGTGCGCCGCCAGCGCCTCTACACGCTCGTGTCGCTGCCGCGTGACGAACAGCATCGCCTCACGCTGCGCTTCGCCCCCGGCGTGACCGGCTACGCGTTCACGTTCGGCTAGCTCGCGGCGCCGCGAGGGCGGGACGGGCAGGCGGGCGCCTACAATGGGCCCATGGAGGGCTCGATGGCCGAGACGAGTGCACGCAGCTGGCTGCGCTGCTACCGCTGCTGGTCGCAGGATCTGGAGGTCCAGGTCCACTACGAGGGGATCCACAAGATCGATCCCCACACGGGCGAGCGCGCGGAAGTGGTGGACGAGCTGCAGGAGGCCGTGGTGCAGTGCCTGGACTGCATGCACGACCAGCCGCACCTGGGCTTCGCCAACGGGCGCGTGGAGCCGATCGAGGATCGCTGGGAAAGGATGATCGCGGGCACCCCCTGGGTGGCCTCCTGCACGGTGTCCGTCGACGCCGACGACGTCGAGAGCTGCTCCGGCCCGGAGGCAGGGGACGCGCTCTCCTACGCCGCCTTCGGCGACCACGGCGTGCGCGAGTTCTTCACGCACGTGCGCTTCCACAAGCACGAGGACGACGCGCGCATCATCGTGCACCTGCTGGTGGAGCTCTACGCGCGCTCGCTGGAGGAGGCGACCGACGTGCTCGAGTCCTCTGCGCGGGGGGGGCTGACGATCACCTCGCTGGCCGAGGAGTCACGCCCGCCGGCTGCGGCCGGCGAGTCCCACGGGCACGACTAGGACGCTTCGGGCCGGCCCTGCTCAGGCCGGCGAGAGGCGCATCACCGGGATGCGCCTGATGCCGGCGGTGCGCTGTGCATAGTCCTCGTAGCCGCTGTACACACGCTTGGCCAGCTCGAACAGGCGGTCGTGGTCCTCGCCCTCGGTCTCGCGCGCCACGTAGGAGCCGGCACGGCCCATCGCTTCCAGCGTGACGTCCGGGTTGGCCTTGATGTTGTAGTACCAGGCGGGGAACTTGGCTTTGCCGTAGCTGGAGGCGATCAGGATCACGTCGTCCCCGTCGCTGAAGTAGAGCAGCGGAACCTTGCGCTCGGCGCCGCTGCGCGCCCCCCGCACGCTGACCACCGCGATCGGGATCTGGCCGAAGGCCGAGTCCACCCGCCCGCGTGTCGCGCGCACCAGCCACGGGTCGATGCGCGCGCCGAGCTGCGAGGAGTACCAGGTGCCCACCTTGGTGAGCGCGAAAGCGGTCAGCGCGCGCTTGAAGCGCGACGGGGAGACCTGCGGATCGACCCGTGGGATGCCCCCGGGCATCGGCTCAGGCCAGCCGCTCCTCGAGGGCCTTCAGCTGAGCGTGCAGCTCGGCGGGCAGCTTCTCGAACTTGGCGAAGTGCTCATGGAACTGGGGCAGCTGCTGCCTCCAGTGGTCGGTCTCGACGCGCAGCAGGGCCGCAATGTCCTCGTCGGATACATCCAGCCCGCGCGTGTCGATGCCCTCGCCCCCGACGGGCGGGATCAGGCCGATCGGGGTCTCCTGCGCAGCGCCGTGCCCGGCGCAGCGTGCGAACACCCACGCCAGCACGCGCGAGTTCTCGCCGTAGCCCGGCCACAGGAAGCGGCCGCCCTCGTCCTTGCGAAACCAGTTGACATAGAAGATCTTCGGCAGCTTCGCGCCGGGCCTGCGCCCGATCTCCAGCCAGTGCGCGAAGTAGTCGGCCATGTTGTAGCCGCAGAAGGGCAGCATCGCGAACGGGTCGAAGCGCAGCTCGCCGACGGTGCCGGCCGCCGCCGCCGTCTTCTCGGAGCTCATCACCGAGCCCAGGAACACGCCGTGCTCCCAGTCCAGCGCCTCGGTCACCAGGGGCACCACCGTCGAGCGGCGCCCGCCGAAGAGCATCGCGTCGATCGGCACGCCTGCAGGGTCCTCCCACTCCTCGGCGATCGCCGGATCCTGCGCCGCCGGCGTGGTGAAGCGGGCGTTGGGATGCGCGGCGGGGGTGCCCGCCTCGGGCGTCCAGTCCTCGCCGTGCCAGTCGATCAGATGCGCGGGGGGCTCCTTCGTCAGGCCCTCCCACCAGATGTCCCCGTCGTCGGTCTTGGCGCAGTTGGTGAAGATCGTGTCGCGCTCGATCGTGCGGATCGCGTTGGGGTTGGTGTGCTCGCCGGTGCCCGGGGCCACGCCGAAGAAGCCCGCCTCGGGATTGATCGCGTACAGGCGGCCGTCATCGCCGAACTTCATCCACGCGATGTCATCGCCGATCGTCTCGACCTTCCAGCCCTCCAGCGTGGGGATCAGCATCGCCAGGTTCGTCTTGCCGCACGCGCTGGGGAACGCCCCGGCGATGTACTTCACCTCGCCCTCCGGCGAGGTCAGCTTGAGGATCAGCATGTGCTCGGCCATCCAGCCCTCGTCGCGCGCCATCACCGAGGCGATCCGCAGCGCGAAGCACTTCTTGCCCAGCAGCGCGTTGCCGCCGTAGCCCGAGCCGTAGGACCAGATCTCGCGGGTCTCGGGGAAGTGCACGATGTACTTGTTCTCGGCGTTGCAGGGCCACGGCACGTCCGCCACGCCGTCGCTCAGGGGCATGCCCACGGAGTGCAGGCAGGGCACGAAGTTGCCCTTCGCGCCGAGCGCGTCGAGTGCGCCCTGGCCCATCCTGGTCATGATGCGCATGCTCACCGCCACGTAGGTTGAGTCGGTCAGCTGCACGCCCACGTGGCTCTTGTCGGAGCCCAGCGGCCCCATCGAGAACGGCACCACGTACATCGTGCGCCCCCGCATCGCGCCGCTAAAGAGCTCGGTGAGCCCCTCGCGCATCTCGGCCGGGTCGCGCCAGTTGTTCGTCGGCCCAGCCTCGATCTCGTGGCGCGAGCAGATGAACGTGCGGTCCTCGACGCGCGCCACGTCGCCCGGGTCCGACAGGGCGAGATAGGAGTTGGGGCGCTTGGCGTCGGACAGGCGCTCGAAGGTGCCTGCGTCGACGAGCTCCTGGCAGAGCCGGTCGTACTCCTCCGCCGAGCCGTCGCACCACTGGATCTCGTCGGGTTCGGTCAGCGCGGCGATCTCCTCGACCCAGGCCAGCAGACGCTCGTTCTTGGTGGGGGCGGGAACGGTGGTGTTCATGTGCTCGAGCGGCTCCTCGGGTTCGCGGGGCATGATCGGCGCGCGCTGGGCGATCTTGCTCGCCAGCGCTGCGGCCGGGCCAAGAGTGGCTCCGGGAAACAGAAAAACGCCCTCAGGGGCGACCAGGAAAGCCTACCGCACAGCCTGCGCCGCGGTCCTCGGGTTTCCCGCACACCGCCCACACGGGCCCTCCCGGGGCGAGGAGGTGCCCGCTAGGCCCCCTCGCCGGGGTACTTGCGCGGGACCAGCACGAGGCGCTTGAACTCGGCCACGAGCACGCCGTCCTGGTTGAGCACGCGCGTGTGCACCTTGACGGTGCCGCGGTCGGGCTTGGAGCGCGACTCCTTCTTCTCGAGCACCTCGGACTCGCAGAACAGCGTGTCGCCGTGGAACACCGGCGCTGGGTGCTTGAGCTCTTCGGTGGCCAGGTTGGCGATCGCCTTGCCGCTTACGTCGCTCACCGACATGCCGAGCGCGAGCGAGTACACCAGCGGCCCGACCACCACGTTGCGCCCCTGCTGCGAGGCGGCCGCGTAGACGTCGTTGATGTGCAGCGGGTGATGGTTCATGGTGAGCAGGCAGAACAGGTGGTCGTCGGCCTCGGTCACCGTCTTGGCCGGCCAGTGCTTGTAGATCGCGCCAACCTCGAACTCCTCCAGATAGCGGCCATACGGATGGGCGCCGCTCGCCTCGCGCGCGGCCTGGTCGGTCTCGACGGAAAGGGTCTCGCTCATTGGGTCTCGCAGGTCTCCTAGTGACAGGGATCGATGGGGCCGCGCCACCGGCTGGCCGCGGGCCGACGCTGCTGATCGCGGCCGGCAGGCGTCCGCTGGGGTGATCCGGGCGGACGCCTCGAGGCTCAACTCTAGTGGGCGGCCGCCGCGGCCCGCGTCCCGGCGGCCCGCGCCGGGGCAAAGCAGACGTTCGGTGAGAGCACCAGCGGGCACGCCGAGCCTGGCGGCGGATCGCACGGCGTGCAGCCGGGCCGCGAGGGAACGGGCGGTGGCGGTGCGGGCGGGCTCGGCGCCGGCGCGCACATCGCCGTCGGCGGGCAGCACAGGGCGCCCGAGATGGGGGCGCACTGCGGCACGGCCGCCCACAGGAGCGCCGGGAAGGCGCTCGAGTGGGGCAGCGAGCACAGCAGGTCATAGGCCTCCGCGACCGCCCACGAGGGACTCACGCCGGGCGCGCTGCCGCGCGCCTGCAGCGAGCGGAAGGCGTTCGCGCCGAGTTCGCGCCCGGCTGCGGGCAGATCGCACAGCTCGCGCGCGCTCACGGGCGGCGCGCCGCTGAGCGGGTCCTCCACGCTGCGCAGCACGGGTCTGCCGAGGGCGGGCAGCGTACCCAGCTGAAGATGCACGCGCGCGGGGTCCAGCAGCGCCGAGGCGCGGTTGGCGAGCAGCACCATCGCCTGCGGGCCCGCAGACAGGTTCGCGGCGAGGGCCATGTAGTCGGCGCCGAAGGCGCCCTGCACGCTGACCGTGACGCTGCCGTGCAGGACGCTGTGACCGGGCGCCCGGCCGGGAAAGCGCACCTCCGCCAGCGCGAGGCCGGCGGGTGGCGGTGCGAGGATCAGCTCGGTGTGCCGCAGCGCGGGTGGCGTGCCGTCGTGGCTCGCCGCCGCCGGCGCCGGCGCCGCAGGCGCGAGGCTCGCCAGGAGGACCACCAGACACGCCAACGGGACGCGCATACCCGATACTTCTAGCATCCGGTTCATCGACCGCTGTCCCAGCTGAGACCCAGGAGAGCCCTTGCGCAACCCCCGCGACTTCTTCAAGCCACTTGCCATCGGCGCGCCCGAGCCCGCGCGCGAGATTCCCTTCAAGCCCTCCCGGATGATCCACTTCCTGGACTTCTCCAACGAGAAGATGGTCGCCAAGGTCCCCGACATCGCGCCCACCGTGGACATCTTGCTCGGCAACCTCGAGGATGCCGTGCCGGTCGACCGCAAGCTCGCCGCGCGCGCCGGGCTGATCAAGGTGGGACGCGAGATGGACCTCGGCGAGACGGCGCTGTGGACGCGCGTCAACGAGCTCGCCTCCCCGTGGGTGCTCGACGACCTGACCGAACTCGTGAGCGAGATCGGCGATCGCCTCGAGGTGATCATGATCCCGAAGGTCGAGGGCCCGTGGGACATCCACTACGTCGACCGCCTGCTCGCCCAGCTGGAGGCCAAGGCCGGACTCGAGCGCCCGCTGCTGATCCACGCGATCCTCGAGACCGCCCAGGGGGTGGCCAACCTCGAGGAGATCGCCAGCGCCTCCCCGCGCCTGCAGGGAATGAGCTTCGGTCCCGCCGACCTCGCCGCGTCGCGGCGCATGAAGACCACCCGCGTGGGCGGCGGGCACCCCGGCTACCGGACGATCGCCGACCCAGACCCCGAGAACCCCGACGCCCCGCGCCCCAGCTACCAGCAGGACCCCTGGCACTACTCGATCGCGCGCATGGTCGACGCGTGCACCGCGGTGGGCGCACTGCCCTTCTACGGGCCCTACGGCGACATCCGCGACGAGCTGGGCTGCGAAACGCAGTTCCGCGCCTCCTTTTTGCTCGGCTGCGTTGGCGCCTGGTCGCTGCATCCCGCCCAGATCGCGATCGCCAAGCGCGTCTACTCGCCAGACCCCGAGGAGGTCGCCTTCGCCAAGAAGGTCATCGAGGCGATCCCCGACGGGCGCGGCGTGCACATGATCGACGGCAAGATGCAGGACGACGCCACCTGGAAGCAGTGCAAGGTGATGGTCAACCTCGCCGAGATGCTCGCGCGCAAGGATCCCGAGCTGGCCGAGGCCTACGGCTTCCAGAGCGCGCCCGCCTGAGCGCGCTCACGGCGAGAAGGGAAGTTCGACGGTGCCCGCCTGCCAGGCGGCGCGGTCGGCAGCGCTCTTGAAGCGCCCGCCGTCTTCATCGAAGAACGCATACCACCACCAGATGCCAGCGCCGTTGACGCGGCTGCCCGCGGCGAGGCCCGCTTGCAGTGCGCCGCTGGCCGCGGCGATGCTCTCCACTTCCGGGTCGTGCCAGGGATCGGCGGCGTAGCAGGGGATCACGGGGATGATGAGCGTCGTGGCGGGGACGTTGGCGGTGTAGTAGGCGAGACCCTGCGCCACCCACGCCTGGTAGGCGGGCACGCTGGCCGATTCGCTGTCGTAGTAGGTCGGATCGAGCTGGCTGACGAGCGCGGCCACGCGCAGCAGGTAGGCCGGCGCCCACGTCCCCGTGTCACCCGGCGCGACCACCGAGAGGCGCCCGCGGAAGCCGAGCCGCGCGAAGGCCGAGTCGAGTTCTTCCAGCAGCGCGATGAAGCCCGGGCCGGTGGGATAGGGCTCGATGTCCAGCTGCACCCCCGTCACACCGGTTGCGAGCACCGATTCGACGGCGGCGACCATGTGCGCCCTCGTGGCCGGCACTTCGAGGTCGAGCCCGCGGGCCTTGGGCACGCCGTTGAAGACGGCGGTGACGGTGCTCGCGCTGCCCGTTTCGGCGTCGTAGGCGCCCGCCGCGGTGGCCCAAACGCCCAGCATCTGCTGTTCGGTGGCCGTCAGCTTGAGCGTGCCCTTGTGCTTGAAGCGGGGCATCTGCAGCAGCGCCTGGCCGATGTCGTACTCGCCCAGCTCTGACAGGAAGCCCTCCACCTGGCTCTGCGTCCAGCTCGAGTGGACCAGTTCGGTGGGCATGTAGGTGAGCATGTCCGCCGGATCCGCCCGCGCGAGCGCTGCTGCTGGTGCGAGCGCCGCCGTGCCCGCCAGCAGCCCGGCGAGCAGGATCAGCACGCGACGGCCGCGGGCGGCGGGGCCTGGAGCACGCCGGAGGGTCGCCATCCCGCCAGCCTAATGCCGGGCGCACCCACGGCGGCGAGTCCCTATAGGCTTCCGCGCCGCGATGAGATTCTTCGAGTACGAGGCGCGCGAGGTGGTCAAGCGCGCGGACATCCCTGTCACCGACTACGGCTTCACCACCGACCCCGCCGAGGCGCGCGCGATCGCCGAGCGGATTGGCGGTCCGACCGTGATCAAGTCCCAGGTGCTCAGCGGCGGGCGCATGAAGGCGGGCGGCGTCCTCTTCGCCGAGGCCCCCGAGCAGGCCGAGGCGCACGCAGCGACGATCCTCCAGCTGGCGATCAACGGCCACATGCCGCGCGGCGTGCTCGTCGACCCGCGCGCCGAGGTCGAGCAGGAGTACTACGCGGGCGTGGTCTGGGACGGGATCGCCAAGCAGCCCGTGATGATCTTTTCGCCCGTCGGCGGCATCGACATCGAGCAGGTCGCCGAGGAGCAGCCCGAGAAGGTGGGCCGCCGGCACTTCTCGAACATCCTGCCGCTGAGCGACTTCCAGGCCAAGGAGGTGATCGCCTCCACCGGCGTCACCGGCTCCGCGCTCAACAAGCTCGTGCCGATCGTGACCCGTCTGGCCCGGCTGTTCGTGGAGAACGACATGATCCTTGCCGAGATCAACCCGCTGGGGCGCCTGGCGGACGGCTCCTTCGTGGCGCTGGACGCACACATGGACATGGAGAACGAGGCACGCGGACGCCACCGCGGGCTGCTGAGCGAGCTGGGCGTGGGCGAGGAGGAGACCCGCCAGGCGCGCGAGGCGACGCCGTTCGAGCTCGCGGGCGAGCAGGTCGACGCCCAGGACCACCGCGGTGTGGCCGGCAACGTCACCGAGTTCGACGGCAACCTCGGCCTCGTGATCGGGGCCGGCGGGGGCTCGCTGACGCTGTTCGACGCCGTGCGCGCCCACGGGGGCAGACCCGCCAACTACTGCGAGATCGGCGGCAACCCGTCCGTGGCCAAGGCCTGCGGGCTGGCCAAGCTGGTGCTCGAGAAGCCCGGCGTGGACAAGATCGCGGTGATGATGTCGATCGTCTCCAACACGCGGGTGGACATCGTCGCGCGCGGCGTCATCAAGGCCTGCCTGGAGCTCGGCTACGACCCAGCGGAGAAGATCGCGATCTTCCGCATCCCCGGCGCGTGGGAGGAGGAGGGCTTCAAGATCCTCGAGAAGTACGGCGTGGACTACGCCGACCGCTCCGTTTCGCTCAACGAGGCCGCCCGCCGCGCCGTCGAGAAGATTGAACCCCAACCACCCGCCGCCGCATGAGCATCCTGATCGACTCCGACACGACGTTCATCGTGCAGGGCATCACCGGCCGCGAGGCGGTGAACCTCACGCGCGAGTGCCTCGACTACGGCACCGGCGCGAAGGTAGTCGGCGGCGTCACCCCGGGGCGCCTCGGACGCGAGGTCCACGGCGTGCCCGTGTTCGACACCGTCGCGCAGGCCGTCGCCCATCACGGCGCACCGATCTACGGATCGGTCGTGACCGTGCCCCCCGCGTTCACCAAGGATGCTGTCTTCGAGGCGATCGAGAACGGCGTGCAGCTGATCGTGATCGTCACCGAGCGCATCCCGCGACGCGACGTCGCGGAGATGGTCGAGCTGGCAACGCTGCGCGGGGCGCGCATCATCGGGCCCAACTGCCTCGGGATCATCGTGCCCGACGTGATCAAGATGGGCGGCATCGGCGGCCCCGCCAAGAACGCCGCGCAGGCCTACACACCGGGCCCGATCGGCGTGATCTCGCGCTCCGGCGGCATGACCACCGAGATGTCCTCGACGCTCAGCGCCGCCGGGCTCGGCCAGTCGACCGCGGTCTCGATCGGCGGCGACGCGATCATCGGCTCCAGCTACGCGGAGCTGATGCCGCTGTTCGAGGCCGACGAGCAGACGCAGGGCATCGTCATCTACACCGAGCCCGGGGGGCGCATGGAGGCCGAGCTCGCGCGCTGGGTAAGCGACAACGACTCCAGGCTCCCGATCGTCGCGTTCATGGCGGGGCGCTTCATGGACGAGATGCCCGGCATGAGCTTCGGGCACGCCGGCACGATCGTGGAAGGCAAGGAGGACACCGCCTCGGAGAAGATCGCGCGCCTCGCACAGGCGGGCATCGCGGTGGCGGAGCGCATCGAGGACATCCCCGCGATGATCCGCGAGAAGATCGCCGAGCGGAGCGCGAGATGAGGAAGGACGGGATCTTCATCGCGGTCGAGGTCGACGACGGCGTCGCCTCGGACCCCGCGCTCGCCGCCAAGCTCGCCGAGGTCTGCCCGGTGGACATCTTCGCGGCGGGCCCCGCGGGCCTGCAGATCGTCGAGCGCAACCTCGACGAGTGTGTCCTGTGCAGGCTGTGCCTGGATGCCGTACCCGACGGCGTGCGGGTGCTCAAGCTCTATGAGGACGGCGCGCCGCTGTAGCGCGCGAGCGAGCCGGCGGGCCCGCGCCGCGGGCTCTCCGGTGCGCGGTGCACTATCGTGTTTACGGGCCGATGAACGAGAACTTCTCCCTGATCGTCATGTGCCTGGCGCTGCTCGCCTCGCTGGCGTTTCTCGCGCAGCAGCTCACCTCCTACCACTGAGGCCGGTGGGCACTAGTCGTGATGGCGCGCCTTCGGCGTGCGTTCGCGCTCCTGCTGGCGCTCCACCACGTTGACGATCAGCTTGAGGAACTGCTCGGGGCCAGATCCCTTGGCCTGCCCGTAGGTGAACGCCTCGATCCAGTCGGGCACCTTGCCCTCGCGCGCCATCACGTTGAAGAACTCGCGACGCATGTCCACGCGCACGCGCGCGTCGTCGGCGGGGCCCTTGGTGACCTTCACGCCCGGCATCTCCAGGCGGAACTGCTGCACGTCGCCCCTTCCCCGCAGCTCCACCGCCACCACCAGCTTGATCGGCGCGAGCGCGGGCACTTCCTCCAGGAACCTGCGCGTGGCGAGCTCGATCAGAGCCCTCGCATCCTCTGACATGCGGCCGCGTCCCTTCGCTCGGGGCCACCCCGGTGGCCGTGGTTTTCAGATCTTATGGCGCTGCAGCAGCTTGCGCCCGATGACCATGCGCTGGATCTCCGAGGTGCCCTCGCCGATCAGCAGCAGCGGCGCGTCGCGGTAGAGGCGCTCGATCTCATACTCCTTCGAGTAGCCGTAGCCGCCGTGGATGCGGAAGGACTCCTCCACGCAGAAGCGCCCCGCCTCCGAGGCGAACAGCTTGGCCATGCCCGCCTCGAGATCCGAGCGCGCGCCCGCGTCCTTCAGGCGTGCCGCGCGCAGCGTCAGCAGCCGCGCAGCTTCGACCTGTGTGGCCATGTCGGCGAGCTTGAACTGGATCGCCTGGTGCTCGGCGATCGGCTTGCCGAACGTGTGGCGCTCCTGCGAGTAGCGCAGCGCCAGCTCGAGCGCGCGCTGGGCGATGCCCACGCCGCGCGCGGCGACGTTTACGCGGCCCACCTCGAGCGCGTCCATCATCTGCGAGAAGCCCTTGTTGAGTCCCGCCTGCTCGCCACCGAGGATGTTCTCTGCCGGGCATTTGTAGCCGTCGAACACGAGCTCGGTCGACTCCACCCCCTTGTAGCCCATCTTGCGCAGCTGCGGCGGGACGTTCAGCCCGGCGTAGGGGCCGGTGTTCTCGCTGGCGCCGCCTTCCTTCTCGGCGATGAAGCAGGTCATGCCCTGGTGAGCCCTGGCGGCGTCCGGGTCGGTCCTGACGAGCACGAACACCAGGTCCGAGCGCAGCCCGTTGGTGACCCACATCTTCTGGCCGTTGATCTCATAGCCGCCGTCCTCGGCCTTCACGGCTTTGGTTTTGATCGCCTGCACGTCGGAGCCGAGCTCGGGCTCGGACAGCGAGAACGCCGCCCTGATCTCGCCCGTGGCCATGCGCGGCAGATACTTCTGCTTCTGCTCCTCGCTGCCGAACTTCATCAGCAGATAGGAGCCGATGAAGTGCGTGTTGATCACGCCGGAGATCGAGATCCAGCCGCGCGAGAGCTCCTCGACGATCATCGCGTAGGTGGTCAGATCCAGGCCCATCCCGCCGTACTCTTCGGGGATCGTCACGCCGAACAGCCCGAGCTCCTTCATCTGCTCGACGATCGGTTCGGGGAAGGCGTCCTCGTGGTCGTAGTGCTCGGCGTTGGGCAGGATCTGCTCGTCGGCGAACTGATGCACCATCTCGGTGATCGCCTTCTGCTCGTCTGTCATCTCGTTGTCCGGGCTGGCGGCTATGGCCATCTGATCGGCGCTCCACGGTTGTTATTGGGATCAACAGAGAGAATACCGGCGTGAACTTCGCCCGCGATGTGCTCGAGCAGCGCGATCCGCGCGATCTCGCCCTGCTCGAGCTCACGCACGAGGGATCCCGCCGCGAGTGGAACTTCGGCGAGGTGGCCGACCGCTCGGCCCGCCTCGCGGGCGCGCTGCAGCGCCTGGGGGTAGGGCGCGGGGACGTTGTGATGACGCTGATCGGCAACCGCCCCGAGTGGGTGCTCGGCATGCTGGCCTGCTTTCGCATCGGCGCAGTGGTGCTGCCATGCACCGAGCAGCTGCGCGCCAAGGACCTGCGCCTGCGCATCGATGTGGCGCGCCCCGCGCTGATCCTCGCCGACGAGCGCAACCGCGGCGAGCTCGAGGCGGCCGCGCGCGGCGCGGCCGCGGCGCCCGCGCGCGTGTACGTGCCCGACGGGTCGCTGTTCGCAGGCGCGCCCGCGCCGCTGTGCGAGCTGCGAGCCGAGGACCCCTGCTTGATCACCTTCACCAGCGGCACCGCGGGCGAGCCCAAGGCGGTCGTGCACGCCCAGCGCTACCTCGCCGGCCAGCGCCTGCAGGCGCAGCACTGGCTCGGCGCGCGGCCGGGCGAGCTCGTCTGGTGCACCGCCGCGAGCGGCTGGTCGAAGTCCGCACGCAACGTGTTCATCGCGCCCTGGCTGTCGGGCGCGGCGGCTCTGCTGCAAGACGCGCGCTTCGACCCCGGGGAGCGCCTCGCGCTGCTCGAGCACGAGCACGTCAACGTGCTCTGCATGGCCCCCACCGAGTACCGCGTGATCGCCAAGCGCGCGACCCTGCGCCCGCTGGCGCAGCTGCGCGCCATGGTGGCGGCCGGCGAGGCGCTCAACCCCGAGGTGCTGCGCGCCTGGCACGAGGTCACCGGCCTGGAGATCCGCGACGGCTACGGGCAGACCGAGACCGGCCAGCTGACCGGCGCGCCGCTCGGCGAGGCGGCGCGTGCAGGCTCGATGGGCCGCCCCCTGCCGGGCGTGGCGCTCGCCGTGCGCGACGGCGAGCTGGTCGTCGATCCGCCAAGCGTGCCCACGTTCTTCCTGGGCTACCTGCACGAGCACGTCCACCGCAACGGGCAGGGCGCCTGGCAGGTCAGCGACCATCGCGACGCGGGGCCCTGGCACACCGGCGACAGGGTCGGCGAGGACGAGGACGGCTGGCTCTACTTCGAGGGTCGCAACGACGACGTGATCGTCTCCGCCGGATACCGCATCGGGCCCTTCGAGGTCGAGTCCGCGCTCGTCGCCCACCCCGCCGTCGCCGAGGCCGCCGCGGTCGCCGCCCCCGACGAGGAGCGCGGCTCGGTGGTGCGCGCGGTGGTCGTGCTGCGCGAGGGGCCCTACGAGCCCTCCCCCGAGCTCGTGCGCGAGCTGCAGGAGCACGTCAAGCGCAGCACCGCCCCCTACAAGTACCCGCGCATCATCGACTTCGCAGCGGAACTGCCGAAGACCGCCAGCGGCAAGGTCAGGCGCGCCGAGCTGCGCTCGGCCGGGGCCTGACGCGCGCGCTCGCAGCGGCAGCGCTTCGCCTGCGCGGCGCGCTGCGCCGCTCGGCCTCGTGTGTGTCGCGCAGCAGCGAACGCGCGAGCTCCGTGACGCTGCCTTCGCCCGAGCGGCGCGAGCGGCCGAGCGCCCGCTGGCGCTCGGCCGCGATAAGCGCGCCAACCCGATCGCTGTCCGGCGCGCGCATGCTCATGCCGCCTGCGCGACGGGTTCGCCGGCCTGCATCTGCCCGATGCCCTCGATGTCCTCGGCCTCCTGCGGCAGCGAGCTCGCGGGCGGGCGCAGCACCGCGAAGGCTGCTGCGATGCCGAGCGTCACGCACACCGCCGCGACGATGTAGGCGAGGTGGTAGCCGCCCGTCAACGCGCTGGCCAGCGGCTGACCGCTCGCGCTGAGGGTCTTGGTGTGGTCGGTCGCGATCGTTCCCAGCGTCGCCAGGCCGATGGCGCCGAACAGCTGGACGGAGACGTTGATGATCCCCGAGGCGAGCCCCGCGTCCCGCGCCGGCGCATCTGACATCCCAATCGTCAGCAGCGGCAGGAACGAGGCGCCCGCCCCCAGCCCCAGCGCCAGGAAGGCGAAGAACAGACCGGGGAAGTAGCTCGCGTGCACGCCCACGGTGGCCAGCAGCAGCAGGCCGACCACGATGCCGAACAGGCCCGCCGCGAGCGTGTTCAGGGCCCCGAAGCGGCCCACCAGCCTGGCCGAGACGCCGATCGACATCAGCGCGATGCAGACCGTCAGCGGCATGAACGCCAGACCCGTGCTGATCGCGTCATAGCCGAGCACCCGCTCGAGATACAACGCGCCCAGGAAGAAGGCCGAGTACATCCCCGTGACGAGCAGCCCGCGCACGAGGCTCGAGCCCATCAGCATCCGCAGGCGCAGGATCCGCAGCGGCATGATCGGGTTGGCCACTCGCGACTCCAGCACCAGGAATCCCGCGAGCAGCGCCAGCGAGGCGCCGGCAGTGCTGAGCGTGCGCAGCGAGAGCACGCCGTATTCGGTCGACTTGACGATCGCGAAGGCGCCCAGCATCGTCGCCAGCGTGATCAGGACCGAGCCCATCACGTCGATGCCACCGGCGAGCCCGATGCCCTCGTTCTCCTCGATCAGCGCCGAGCCCGCCAGCAGCGCGAAGGCGCCGATGGGGACGTTGACGAAGAAGATCCAGTGCCAGTCGAGGGACTGCGTGAGCGCCCCGCCGGCGAGCAGGCCGATCGAGCCGCCGCCGGCCGAGACGAAGGCATACATGCCCATCGCCTTGGCCTGCTCTGCGCGCTCTTTGAACTCGGTCACGATGATCGCCAGGATCACGCTCGAGGCGACCGCACCGCCGACGCCCTGCAGCAGCCGCGCGCCGATCAGCATCGCCTGACTCTGGGAGACGCCGCACAGGACCGAGGCGGCCGTGAACATGACAAGCCCGGTCAGGAACACGCGCTTGCGCCCGACCAGGTCGCCCATCCGTCCCGCCAGCAGCAGGAAACCGCCGAACGTGATCAGGTAGCCGTTGATCACCCACGTCAGCGAGCCCTGCGTGAAGTGCAGGTCGCGCTGGATCGAGGGCAGCGCCACGTTCACGATGGTCGCGTCGAGCACCATCATCAGCTGTCCCAGGCAGAGAACCACCAGCGCCAGCCAGCGGCGGCGCTCGCGCGTCCGCTGCGAGGCGCTCCGGGCGGCCGCCTGCTGATCGGTTGGGGTGATTGTGCTCGTGCTCATGATGCTCCTTCCGGGTAGGTCGTAGGGTGCACCATAGCAGGGATGATCCATGTTGCAAGGATCATCGTTTACAACATGATCATCGCTATATCGTGGTATACTCTGGGGGCTATGATTGAGACGGAGATGGCCGACGACGCGCGTCCCTGCATACCCGGGTCGATGGTGCTGCTCACGCGCTTGGCCAAGCAGGTCTACCGGCGCAGCAGCGAGGAGCTGCTCGGCATCCACCTGCGGCTGCTGATGGCCCTCAGCTACGTGCGCGACCACGACGGCGCACCCCAGCAGGAGCTCGCCGAGGCGCTCTGCATGGACGCCAACAACGTCGTGCTGCTGCTCAACGAGCTCGAGCAGCTGGGCTACGTGAGCCGCAGCCGCGACCCCGACGACCGCAGGCGCCACCTGGTCGGGCTGACCGCTGCCGGGCGACGTGCGCTGGCCGGCGCCGAGCGGGCACAGGAACAGATCGAGGACGAGGTGCTGCAGGCGCTCGACGCGGACGAACGCGCCACGCTGTGGCGACTGCTCACGCGCGCCCTGCAGGGCGCCGAGCCCGAGATGGCCGAACCCTACAGCGCGACGATCGCGTCGATCTCCACGTAGGCGCCGCGCGGCAGCGCGGCCACCCCCACGGTCACGCGCGCGGGCGGCTCGCCGCCCGCGAAGAAGGCGCCGTAGACCTCGTTGACCTCGGCGAAGGCGCCCAGGTCGGTCATGTAGATGCTCACGCGCACCGCCCGCTCGAGCGCCGCGCCCGCCGCCTCGCACACCGCGCGCAGGTTCTCCAGGCAGCGCCGCGCCTGCTCGCCGGCGCTCGCTCCCATCAGCTCGCCGCTGGCGGGATCCAGCGGTATCTGCCCCGAGCAGAACAGCAGCCCGCCCGCTCGCACCGCGTGGCTGTAGGGGCCGATCGCCGGCGGCGCCCCCGCGGCCTGGATGATCTCCCGCTCGCCGGCCATCGCGCAGACCCTAGCCGAAGCTGTGCCGGGCGCCGATGCGAGGACTACATTTCAGCGCGTGCAATCTCCAACGCGCGCGCTCGCCGCAGCGCTTCTCGCCGCGTGCGCCTGGATCTGCGCGCCCGCCGCGCTCGGCTCGGTCGCCTCCGCCGACGCCCAGATCCAGTTCGCGCCGTGCGGCAACAGCAACGACTTCGCCTGCGGGCACCTGGTCGTCCCGCTGGACCCGAGCGGAACGACGCCTGGCACGATCACGCTGGCCATGCGCCGCCACCGCGCGCCCGTCGGCGAAGCGCGCAGCGCGATCATCGCCCTGGCCGGTGGACCCGGGCAGCCGGCGCTGCCGTTCGCCGAACAGTTCGCCGAACTGCTCGGCCCGATCGCCGCAACGCGCGATCTGATCGTCTTCGACCAGCGCGGCATCGGGCTCTCCCAGCCGCTGTCCTGCCACGCCTTCGAACGACCCGACCTGTTTCACTCGATCGGCGCGCTGGTCGGCGCATGCGCCTCCCAGCTCGGGCCCACGCGCGCCTACTACTCCACCCCCGATACCGTCGCCGACATCGAGGCGATCCGCCAGGCGGGGGGCTATGAAAAGCTCGTGCTGTACGGGACCTCCTATGGCACCAAGGTGGCCGAGCAGTACGCCCAGCAGTACCCCACCCATGTCGAAGCGCTGGTGCTCGACTCGGTCGTCACGCCCACCGGCCCCGACCCACTGAATCGCTCGACCTTCGCGGCCGTGCCCCCCATGCTGCGGCGGCTGTGCGCGGGACGGGCCTGCACCGGCATCACCCGCGACCCCGTCACCGCCCTCGCCAGGCTCGTGCGAAGCATGCGCCGCGGGCCGCTGATCGGGCGCGCGATCGACGGCGAAGGCAGGGCGCACACGGTCCCGATCTCCTCCGACGCGCTCGTCGAACTGCTCCTCGCGGGCGACTTCGCGCCCGTGCTGCGCGCCGAATTCCTGACCTCGGTAGTGGCCGCCGCGGACGGCGACAGCGCCCCGCTGGCCCGGTTGCTGCGCAACGCCGAGCGCGCCAGCGAAGCCGAAGGCGAAGACTTCGACACGCCGCTCTACTACGCCACGAGCTGCGAAGACGAGGACTTCCCGTGGAACCGCGCGTCTAGCCCGCGCCGGCGCGTGGCGGAAGCAAGCGCCGCGGCGCACGCGCTGCCCGCGAGCGCGTTCGCGCCGTTCACCGCGGCCAACGCGATCGACCTCGGCGACATCGCCGGGTGCGCCTACTGGCCCTACAGCAGCCCCGCCCCGGCACCAGCGCTCGCGCCCCTGCCGGACGTGCCCACGCTGATCCTCAGCGGCGAACAGGACCTGCGCACGCCCACCGCGGACGCGCGCCAGCTGGCCGCCCAGATCCCCGACGCGCACCTGGTCGTGGTTCCCTACACGGGGCACTCGGTGCTCACCACCGAGGCCACCGCCTGCGCCCGGGAAGCGCTGCAGGCGATGTTCGCCGGGCACGCCGTCAAGGCCTGCCGTCGGCCGCCGGTGCCCGCCGGCCTTCGCCCGCCACCGCTGCCGCCGGTGGCGCTCGCACGCGTCTCGCCGATCGGCGGCAACGGCGGGCTGCCGGGGCGCACGCTGCACGCGGTCACGCTGAGCCTCGTCGATCTCGGCCGCCAGCTGGCGCTGCAGCTGCTGGGCTCAGAAGAAGAACTGCTCACGCTGAGTACGCTCAGCGTGGGCGGCCTGCGCGCGGGCTGGGCGCGCTACAGCGCGGGCGCAATCGACTTCGACGGCTACTCCTACGTGCCCGGCGTGACGATCTCGGGGCGCATCACCGCGGGCGCTGAGGATCTGCTGATCGGCGGATCGGCCGCGGCCCACGGCACGCTGCACCTCGGCCCCGGCAAGGCGCTGATCGGAACGCTCGGCGGGGGCAGCGTGCGCCTGCCGGCGGCTCCCGGCGCGGCGGCGGCTATTGTCGGTGTTGATGCCGTGGCGCGCTCCCATGTCGGCGCTGGCGGGACTGCTCGCGATCGCCTTGCCCGCGCTGTGGCCGGCGTCCTCGGCGGCCTCGGCTAGCGCCAGCTTCCAGCCCTGCGCCGCAAGCGCGGGATTCGCCTGCGCCTCGCTCAGCGTGCCCCTTGACCGCAGCGGCACGGTGTCCGGCACCCTGTCGCTGAGCATCGAGCGCAAGCTGGCCGGCACGAGCCCCAGCGCGTCCGCCGTGGTGGCGCTGGCCGGCGGTCCGGGCCAGGCCGCGCTGCCGCTCGCGCCGTTCATCGCCGAAGCCATCGCCCCCGCGCTGCACACCCGCGACCTGCTCGTCTTCGACCAGCGCGGCACGGGAACCTCGGGACCGCTCAGCTGCCCCGCCCTCGACAGCGCCGCCGAAGCCGCCAGCGCGCAGAACGCAGGCGAACTGATCGAACGCTGCGCGTTGCAGCTGGGACCGGCGCGCGGTGCCTACACGACCAGTGAATCCGTCGAAGACATCGAGGCGATCCGCCAGGCCGCCGGCTACGAAAAGCTCGTGCTGTACGGGACCTCCTACGGCACCAAGGTGGCGCTCGAGTACGCCGAACGCTATCCGCAGCACGTCGAAGCGCTCGTGCTGGACTCGACCGAGACGCCCCAGGGACCCGAACCGTTCCACGTGAGCACCTTCAAAGCGATCGCGCCGGTGCTCGCCGAACTGTGCTCGCGGCGGGCCTGCAGCGGCGTCACCAGCAGCCCGCTCAGCGACCTCGCGCGCCTGGTCGCCAAGCTCGACTCGCGCCTGCTCAGCGGCGAGGCGTTCAACGGACACGGCAAGAGCTTCAAGACCGTGATCTCCAGCAGCGACCTGTTCGGGCTGCTGCTCGCCGGCGATCTCAATCCGGCGCTGCGCGCCGAAATGCCCGCCGCTGTGCATTCCGCGGCGCACGGCGACCTCGCGCCGCTGGCGCGCCTGCTGGCGCTCAACAGCATCCACCCGAAGGTCGAAGAAACCAGCAGCGAGATCGACGAAACGCTGTTCATCGACACCTCCTGCGAGGAGACCCCCTTCCCGTGGAGCCGCAGCGCGCCCGCGGCCACCCGCGCGGTCGAAGCCGAAGCCGCGCTCGACGCGCTGCCCGTCTCGGACTTCTACCCCTTCGACGCCGAAGCCGCGCTGCTGGACATGACGATCCCCCTCTGCGTGTCCTGGCCCGACGCCTCCGCCGCCCCGCCGCCGGCCACCGCGCTGCCCGACGTGCCCACGCTGATCCTCTCCGGCGGGCAGGACCTGCGCACGCCCACTGAAACCGCCCGCCACGTTGCCGCGCTGATCCCCGACGCCCAGCTCCTAAAGGTCCCCTACACCGGGCACTCGGTGATCGGCAGCGATCTCAGCGGCTGCGCCAACGCGGCCGTTTCGCAGTTCTTCGCGGGCACGCCCGTAGCGCCCTGCACCACCACCGTGAACCGCTTCCCCCCGGCTCCGCTGGCGCCGCTGCACCTGTCCGACGTGACGCCCGCCCCCGGGGTCCCCGAGCCCCAGGCGCACACCGTGGCGGGCGCCGTCGACACGATCCTCGACCTGCGCCGCTCGATCATCGAGATCGGCCTGAACTTCGGCAGGCTGCCCGTCGGCGTGCGCTTCGGCGGGCTGCGCGGCGGCACAGTCGAATTCACCACGCGCGGCGCCGTGCTCAACGGCCTCTCCTACATCCCCGGCCTGCAGATCAGCGGGCTGATCTCGAGCGGCCTGCTGCTCAAGGACGAGGGCTCCACCGCGCACCTGAAGATCGCGGGCCCGGCCGCCAGCGCGGGCGCGCTCGCACTCGCCTCCGGCGGGCGCCTCAGCGGCTCGCTCGCGGGGCGAGCCTTCAGGGTGAGCGTCGCCGCGCGCGTCAAGGCCGCCAGCACCGGCGCGGGCGCTGAATGGCTCACAGGGCCCGTGTCGCTGGCGCGCCCCGCGCTCGCGCGGATCCGCTGATGGCCAACGCGCTGGCCGCCGAGAGCTCCCCCTATCTGCGCCAGCACGCGCACAACCCCGTCGACTGGCTGCCCTGGGGACAGCTCGCCTGCGCGCGCGCGCGCGAGCTCGACCGCCCGCTGCTGGTCTCGATCGGCTACTCCTCCTGCCACTGGTGCCACGTGATGGAGCGCGAGTCCTTTGCCGATCCCGACACCGCGCGGCTGATGAACGAGAGCTTCGTGTGCGTGAAGGTCGACCGCGAGGAGCGCCCCGATGTCGATGCGCTCTACATGGAGGCCGTGCAGGGCATGACCGGCCGCGGCGGCTGGCCGCTGAACGTGTTCCTAACGCCCGAGCAGCTGCCCTTCTACGGCGGCACCTACTTCCCGCCCGGCCCACCCGAGGACAGCGAGCGGCGCGGCATGCCCACCTGGACGCAGGTGCTCCTCGCGGTCGCCGAATCGTGGGCGCAGAACAGCGCGGAGATCCGCGCCGGCAGCGAGCGCGTGCGCGAGCACCTGGCGGGTGGTGCGCTGCTCGAGCCATCGCCGGAGCCGATGCGCGAGAGCGAGCTGGAGGCCGCGGTGGCCAGGCTGCGCCAGGGCTTCGACGCGCGCAACGGCAGCTTCGGCGGGCCGCCGGGCGGGCCGCGCTTTCCCCAGGCGTCCGTGATCGAGCTGCTGCTTGCACGCGGCGAGCGCGAGATGTCGCTCGGCACGCTGCGCGCGATGGCCGGCGGCGGTATCCACGATCAGATCGGCGGCGGCTTCGCGCGATACAGCGTCGATCCCGCCTGGACCGTGCCGCACTTCGAGAAGATGCTCTACGACAACGCGCTGCTCGCGCGCGCCTACCTGCACGGCTGGCAGGCCAGCGGGGACGAGCGCCTGCTGGAGGTCTGCGGCGACACGCTCGGGTGGGCGCTGCGCGAGATGCGCGGTCCGGAGGGCGGCTTCTACTCCTCCCTTGACGCCGACTCCGAGGGCGTCGAGGGCCGCTTCTACGTGTGGAGCATCGCCGAACTGGGCGAGCTGCTGGGCGAGGACGCGGATGCAGCCATCGCCTGGTTCGGCGCCACCGCGCAGGGCAACTTCAGCGACCCCCACCACCCCCGGGCCGGCCTCAACGTGCTGCAGGACCGCGCGCGCTGGGCCGGAGGCCAAGCGCCCGACGCGCACACCCGCGCGCGCATTCGCGAGCGCCTGCTGGCCGCGCGCGAACGCCGCGCGCGCCCCGCCCTGGACGAGAAGCGCATCACCAGCTGGAATGCGCTGATGATCGCCGCCCTCGCCGACGCCGGCGCGGCGGTCGGCGCGGCGGGCCTGCAGGCCGAGGCCCGGCGCTACCTCGACGCGGCGCTCGCCTGCGCCGACTTCCTGCTCGGCGAGCTGCGCGACGGCGACGGGCGCCTGCTGCGCAGCTACAGCGACGGGCGCGCGCGGATCGGCGCCTACCTCGAGGATCACGCGTTCCTGCTCGAGGCCATGATCGCGCTGTTCGAAGCCACCTGCGAAGAGCGCTGGCTGGAGCAGGCGGGCGCGCTCGCCGAGCAGATCATCGCGCGCTTCGCCGACCCCGCGCGCGGCGGCTTCTTCTCGACCGCCCGCGACGGCGAACAGCTGATCGCGCGGCGCAAGGAGCTCGAGGACTCCCCCATCCCCGCGGGCGGCGCCAGCGCCGCGCTCGGCCTGCTGCGCCTGTACCAGCTGACCGGCCGCGAGGAGTACCGCGGCCACGCCCTCTCCGTGCTGCGCCTGACGCACGAGATGGCCCCGCGCTACCCCACCGCCTTCGGGCACGTGCTGCAGGCGCTGCACTGGTACTTCGCGCCCGCCCGCCCGATCGCCTGCGCGCTGCCGCCCGGCGTGCGCAGCACGGTCGACGGCGGCGGCTGAACCCGAAGCGGACGCTCAGCGGGCGATTTCAAATTCGACGCCCGCGACCTGAGAGCTGCCACCCGTGTCGCGAGCCCTCAGCAGTGCGACGTAGCGGCCAGGCGCCAGCGAGCGCCGGCCGACCTTGCCGCTGAAGGCGATGCCGTCGTCGCCTTCGCGCTCGGTCTTGCGCGTCAGCCCGGCCACAGGCACCGTGCGAACGCAGCGTTCCACACGCAGACGCCGCGGCCGCGCGGCGTTGGCGAGGCACGTCTGCGCGTAGCGCGTGTCGCGCGGCAGGCGGCTGATCGCGACGCTCACCTCCGCCGGAGCGGACAGGTGGAACAGGAATTTCGTGCCGGGTTCGACGCCCACCGTCATGTCTCGGGGTTCCACCGCGAACCGGGCGCGTGACATCCGCACGCCGGAGATCCGCGGCGTGGGGCCGACGGGCGGGCCGGCAGCCGGGTTCACCCCGAGCGCCCTGCCGATTTCGCTGATCAAAAACCCTCCTTCTTCGAGTCGTGGCTGGGGCACCCCGCCGATCGTCAGAGCAACGCCGCCACACCCTTCGGGTTCGATGTCCGCCTGCGCCAAGGGGGCCGCCTGGGAGGTTGCGTAGAAGTCCAGCGCGACGCTGGTCTCACCGCGGTCCAGCGGGCATAGCCGGAGGCCGGGCTGGCCAACCTCGAGCTTGTTGAGCAGCGCGACGACCGCTTCGATCTGCCCCACGGACGTGACCTTCGACGGCAGTCGCTCGAGCATCGACAGCATTTCCGATTCGGATTCGCGCGCATCGGCGCTCCTGCTCTCGCTGTGCGCGCTGATCCGCAGCAGCCGCGCGCCGGAGGGGATCGTCTCGGAGGGCGAGCGCTGCAATATCTGGCTCGCGGAGGCGCTGGGCGCCCCCCAGCCGGCGATCGCGAGGCCCGCACCACACAGCAGCCAGCGAAAGCTCCCAGCGCGCGCTCTCATCATCAGCGGCATATCCGCTCCCAGCGGGCATCGTAGCGCCGCCACGCGAGCGCAACACCACCGCGCGACCCCGCTTGCCGGAGCCCGACAGGGCGCAGGCCCCTCCTCAACAGGGCCTACAGGATCGCCAGGTAGCGGTCGAGCTCCCACTGCGTGACCTGCACGCGGTAGTCGTCCCACTCCTGGCGCTTGATCTCCACATAGCGGTTGAACATGTGCTCGCCCAGCGTGCGCAGCACCAGCTCGGACTCCGCCGTGATCTCGATCGCCTCGCCGAGGCTCTCCGGCAGCTGCTCCACGCCCAGGCGCTTGCGCTCCTCGCCCGAGAGGTGGTAGAGGTTCTTCTCCATCGGCTCCGGCAGCTCGTAGCCCTTCTCGATCCCCTCCAGGCCCGCCTGCAAGAGCACCGCGAAGGTCAGGTAGGGGTTGCACGCCGGATCCGGGCAGCGCAGCTCCATGCGGGTGGCCTTCTCGCGGCCCGGGTGATACAGCGGCACGCGCACCAGCGCCGAGCGGTTGCGCCGCGACCACGCCACGTAGGTCGGCGCCTCGAAACCCGGCACCAGGCGCTTGTAGGAGTTGACCCACTGCGCGAAGATCGAGCAGATCTCGCGCGCGTGCTTGAGCTGACCCGCGATGAACGCCTTGCCCACGTCCGAGAGGAAGTACTGGTCATCGGCGTCGTAGAACGCGTTCTGCCCGCCGCTGAACAGCGACTGGTGGGTATGCATCCCCGAGCCGTTCTCGCCGAACAGCGGCTTGGGCATGAACGTCGCATGCCAGCCGTACTTCATCGCGTACTCCTTCACCGTGATGCGGTAGGTCATGCAGTCGTCGGCCATCTTCAGCGCGTCCGCATAGCGCATGTCGATCTCGTGCTGCGAGGGGCCCACCTCGTGGTGTGTGTACTCCACGTGGATGCCCAGCTGCTCCAGCGCCAGCACCGTCTCGCGCCGCACATCCGAGCCCGCATCAAGCGTCGTCAGGTCGAAATAGCCGCCTTCGTCGAGCACCTCCGTCGAGCGCGAGTCCCTGAACAGGAAGTACTCGAGCTCGGGGCCCACGTTGAAGGTGTCGAAGCCCATCTCCTGCGCCCGCTGCAGCGCCCGACGCAGGACATGCCGGGGGTCGCCCTCATACGGCGTTCTCTCAGGCGTGATCACATCGCAGAACATGCGCCCCACGCCCTGCTCCTCTGGGCGCCACGGCAGCACCGCGAAGGTGCTCGGGTCCGGCATCGCGATCATGTCCGACTCCTCGATCGCGTTGAAGCCCGTGATCGAGGATCCGTCGAAGCCCATCCCCGCCTCGAACGCGTCGTCCAACTCCGCAGCGTTGATCGAGAACGACTTCAGCTGACCCAGGATGTCCGTGAACCAGAAGCGGATGAAGCGAATCTCCCGCTCGGCCACAAGCGCCTTGACGTCCTCTGCGGTCTTAGGCTCCTCCGGCATCCTTGCGGACCTTATCGATGGCCTGCGCGCAGCGCTATCGACGGTTGGCCAAAAGGCACTTGAGTGACCGAGGACGCCGTCCCGCGAGCGTCATCGACCGTCTCAGTGCCCGGCGACGGCGGCCACGAACGAGGCCACCTCTTCGGCTTCCTTGCCCTGGTAGAGCAGCGCGGGCATCTGGCCCAGGCCGCGGGCGCGACCTTCGGCGATCGCGTTGAGCACCAGCGCCTTGCGTCCCGCCGCCGTCGAGATGTCATCGCCCACGCGGACGTCTAGGTCGGGGCCGATCCGCCCCACCGACTTGACCGCGGCGAGCGTGTGGCAGGCCGTGCAGGTGTGCGCGAAAAGTTCTCTGCCCCTGGTCTCTTCGGCGGTGAGGTGCACGCCGCCGACCGCCTCGCTGGCCTTGTTCGCGCCGTTGGTCGCGAGCACCAGCGCCGGCACCACCAGGCCGAACGCGAACGCCAGCACGATGCCCAGCGTCGTCAGGCTGCGGCTCGCGCGCGATTCGGTGTACAGCGCCGCGCGCGCGCCGCGCGCGCCGCCGCGCATCGCCAGGAAGAACACGCCCAGGCCCAGCACGACCCAGAACAGGATGAAGACGATGACCATGCGCGCGGGAACATATCGCGTGGAGCCGCCGGCAGGTCGATAGCCCCGCGCCGTGCGGCGCCCGGCGCGCCAGCATGAGAGCTCGCTCACCTTTAGGGGCCCTGAATACTGCGCGGTAACCTGGGTGTGGTCGGACAAAACCCAACGATGCGCACACCGTGAACATCCTCCGACGACTTCCCCTCTCCCGCCTGCTGGTGCTGTGCGCCCTCGTGGTCGCCATCGGCGTGTCCGCCACCGCGCTCGCGTTCGCGCTCGGCGGCGGGCCCACGCCGCCGCCCAAGCCGCTCGCGCAGGCCATCCACGACGCACTCAGCGGGGGCGGCGTGCAGGGCGTGAGCGCCAACATCACGCTCACAGACCACCTCCTCGAAGGCGCCAACCTCGCCAGCAGCGGCGCCGGCGGAGGCGGTGGCGGCGCCGGCGGCGGCGAACTGAGCTCCAACCCGCTCATCACCGGCGCCTCCGGCAGGCTGTGGATCGCCAAGGACGGCGACGTGCGCCTCGAGCTGCAGCAGGAAAGCGGCGACACGGAGATCCTGTGGGACGGCCACGCGCTGACCCTCTACGACGCCGCCAGCAACACGCTCTACCGCTACACGCCGCCCGCCCACGCGGATGCCGCAACCACCGAAGAAGAACACGGCCGCGAAGTGCCGAGCGTGGGCAAGATCGAAGAAGCCATCTCCAGGCTCGGCAAGCACGCCGCGCTATCCGGCGCCACCCCCACCGACGTGGCCGGTCAGCCCGCCTACACGGTGCGCATCTCCCCGCAGGAAGGCGGCAGCCTGCTCGGCGGCGCCGAGCTGTCCTTCGACGCCAACAACGGCATGCCGCTGCGCAGCGCAATCTACTCCTCGACCAGCTCCTCGCCCGTGATCGAACTGGCCGCCACCGAAGTCTCCTACGGGCCCGTGGCGAGCTCCGTGTTCGCCCTCAACCCCCCCGCCGACGCCAAGGTCGAGGAAGTGCGCCCGCCCAGCAGCGGCGCCGCCGCGGCCAAGCCGAAGCACGAGGGCACGTCCGCCGCCAAGCTCACCACCAGCGGCCATGGGCCCGCCACCATCGCGGTGCTTGAAACGAAGGCCAAGGCGGGCGAACCGGCAAACGCCGGCGGCCCCCTGGGAGAGCTGCCCACCGTCAGCATCAACGGCACCAGCGCCAGCGAGCTGCGCACCGAGCTCGGCACGCTCCTGAGCTTCCAGCGCGCCGGCGTGCGCTACCTGCTCGCAGGCTCCGTCACCCCCGCCGCGATCGAAGCGGTCGCACGGGGCCTCTAGCGTGAGCGAGCAGGCCCCGCCGGTCAGGGCGCGGGGCCTGGTCAAGCGCTACCAGGAGGTCCTCGCAGTCGACCACATCGACCTCAACGTCCGCTCCGGCGACGTCTACGGTTTCCTCGGGCCCAACGGTGCGGGCAAGACCACCACGCTGCGCATGGCCCTGGGGCTGATCACGCCGACCGAGGGGAAGGTAGAGCTGTTCGGGCGCGACCCCATGCGCGACGGCGCCCGCGCACTGGAGGGTGTGGCCGGCTTCGTCGAGGGCCCCCGCTTCTACCCCTACCTGACCGGCCGCAAGAACCTCGAACTGCTGGCCGCGCTCGACGGCGGCGGCGCCGCCGCGAGGATCGACGAGGTGCTCGACGTCGTCGACCTGGCCCCCCGGGGAGTGCACCGCGTCGGCGGCTACTCGCACGGGATGCGCCAGCGCCTGGGCATCGCCGCCGCGCTGCTGCGCCGCCCGCGCCTGCTGATCCTCGACGAGCCCGCCACCGGCCTGGACCCCGCGGGCATGCGCGACATGCGCCTGCTGATCCGCCGCCTGGCCGATCAGGGCATCACCGTGCTGCTCTCCAGCCACCAGCTGCCCGAGGTCCAGGAACTCTGCGACCGCGTCGCCATCGTCGACCGGGGGCGGGTCGTCTACGAGGGCGCGCTCGCCGACCTGCGCCGCCAGGGCGGGGCCGGCTACCGCCTGCGCACCGGCGAGGACGTGCGCGCGCTGGAGCTGCTCGTGCGCCAGGCCGGGATCGAGCACGCGCGCGCCGACGAGCACGGCCTGCGCTTCCAGGCCGAGGAGCGCGACGTCGGCGAGCTCTCGCTGGCGCTCGCGCGGGCCGGGATCCCCATCCTCGCGCTCACGCCCGAACTGGCCACGCTCGAGGACCTGTTCTTCAGGCTGACCGAGGCGGGCCACGGCGACGCGGGTGCCAACGCCGCGGGCGCCCGCGGCGAAGACGGCGCTGCGCCCGCCGAGAGCGTCCCCGCCCAGGGGCCCGTGGGGATCCGGTGAGCGCCGCCGCCGCGCCCGCCGCGGCTCCCGCAGGCCTGCTGCACCGCTCCCGGCCCTCCACGCTGACGGTGTACCGCTGGGAGCTGCGCAAGCTCGTCTCCCAGAAGCGCACTTACCTGGGGCTGGGGCTGATCGTGCTGCTGCCGCTCGTGTTCGTGATCGTCGAAAACCTGCACCAGCGCCACCGCCGCGGCGGCGAGAGCGTGTTCGCCTCGGAGATCACGCGATCGGGGCTGGCCACGCCGGTGCTGATGCTCACCTTCCTCGTGCAGTTCATGCTGCCGCTCGTCGCCGCGCTGGTCGCGGGCGACATCGTCGCCAACGAGGACGGCAACGGCACGCTGAAGACGATCCTCACGCGCTCGGTGGACCGCGGGCAGGTGTTCGCCGCCAAGGCGCTCGCCGCGATGACCTACGCGACCATCGCCCTCTACCTCTCCGCCGCCGTCGGCACCGCAGCCGGCGTGGCCTCGTGGGGCTTTCACTCGCTTACGAGCCTGTCCGGGACCGTCGTCTCCGCGCCCGAAGCGCTGCTGTTGGTGTTCGTCTCCAATGCCGTCTATCTCATCCCGCTGTTCGCCGTCGCGAGCTTCGGGCTGCTGCTGTCCACCGCAACGCGCAACAGCGCAGCCGCCGTCGTGGGCACGATCGGGCTGGTGATCGTGCTCGACATCGTCTCCGTGATCCCCGGCCTGGAAGGGATCCACCCCTACCTGCTGATCCAGCAGTTCGAGGCCTGGCAGGGCCTGCTGCGCACGCCCACCGACTGGTCGCCCATCCTTCACTCCGCGTGGGTCTGCGCGCTGTATGCGCTGCCCTCGCTGTTCGCCGGCTATCTCGTGTTCCTGCGCCGCGACGTCGCGGGCGGCTAGCGCGCCCGCCTCAGCCGCTGAGCTTGGCGGGCAGTTCCACGAGCGTCAGCTCCACGTCGCCCATCAGGCGGCGCGCCTCGCGCGGATCGATCAGCCCCGCGCCCAGGCGGGTGGTTGACTCCGCGCCGCAGGCCACGCCGAAGCGCAGGCAGTGATCCGGCGCGCGGCCTTCGTAGCGCGCGGCCAGATAGCCGGCCAGGAAGGCGTCGCCGGAGCCGCGGCGGGCGATCGGCTCGCGCGGCGCGATACGCGCGCGCTTGAGCATCCGCTGGCCGTCGATGAGCACCTGCGCGAAGCAGCCGTCGGGCAGCGTCATGATCGCTTCGCGCGGTCCCAGCGCCGCGATCTCGGGCACCGCCAGCGAGCGCTCCTCCTCGCCCGCGAACTCGTGGCCCACGAGCTCCTCGGCCTCCACCACGTTGGGGGAGACGAGGTCGGGCTCAGCGCGGACCGCCTGGCGCAGCGGCTCGCCGTCGGTGTCCACCACGGTGATCACGTCGAGGCGCTCCAGGTCGCGGATCAGCGAGGCGTAGATGTCGGGCTCCACGCCGCGCGGCAGCGAGCCCGCGAACACCACGATCGCCGCGCCGCGGGCCAGGTACAGCAGCTTGTCGCGGAACAGCTCCACCTCGCGCGCCGACACCGCGGGGCCGCGTTCGTTGATCTCGGTCTGTTCGCCCGTGGTGGGGTCGAGCACCGAGGTGTTCGTGCGCGACTCCTCGCGGATGCGCACGAAGTCGTTGAGGATCGCCTCCTCGGTGAGCTGCTCGACGATGTGCGTCCCCGTCGCGCCCCCCGCGAAGCCGGTCGCGATCACGGGCTGTCCGAGCGCCTTCAGGGTGCGCGCGATGTTCACGCCCTTGCCGCCCGCCATCGTGCGCTGCTCCACCGTCCGGTGGCGCCGGCCCAGCCTGAAGTTGGGCACCGCCAGTGACTTGTCGATAGCGGCGTTGAGCGTGACCGTGATGATCATCGCGGCTCTATACCCCCGTTCCGGTGCGCCTGAACGGCACACGATGCAGTGGCGAGCACGCGCTACAGGCTAGCGGACCCCGGAGCCCGCCCGAGCGTTCGTCCAGCGCCGCTGGACGCGCGCGCGAGCGAGCGGGATCTAGCCCGCGATGGGCGCCTGCGCCGACAGCGCCCACGCCTGCTCGCGCATGCGCTCGGTCTCCCGTCGCGCCGCCCGCGCGGGCTCTCCGCCGAGCGTCATGTGCGCGCCCGCGATGCTGCGCGACGCGGACACCAGCCCGCCCGCGCGCCCGCACGCGAAGGCCGGCAGCAGGTCCTCCACGCGCCCACCCTGGGCACCCACGCCGGGCAGCAGGAACGGTGCGTGCCCCATCAGCTCGCGTGCGCGCGCCAGGTGCGCGGGCTCGGTCGCGCCGATCACCGCGCCCACGTCGCTCAGGCCCGCCGCGCCGGTGCCCGGGCGCCCCAGCTCATCGACCATCTGGGCGATCCGCTCCCACACGCTCGCGCCGTCACCCAGCTCGAGGTCCTCGACGTCGCGCGCGCCCGGGTTGGACGTTCGCACGAGCACCAGCACGCCCGCGCCGGCCGCGCGCGCCTGCTCGATGAACGGCTCCAGCGCGTCCCGGCCCATCAGGGGGTTGACCGTGACGAGGTCCGCGCCGAGGCCCTCGATGCGCCCGAACGGCGTGTCGATGCCTGCGATCAGCGCGCTCGCGTAGGCGGCCGCCGTGACGTCGATGTCGCCGCGCTTGCCGTCCGCGATAACCAGCAGCCCCGCCTGTCGCGCGTGCGCGGCCACGTCCGCCATCACCTGGCGGCCGGGCGCGCCCAGCACCTCGAAGCGAGCCAGCTGCAGCTTCACCGCCACGCACGCCTCGGCGGCGGCGTCGATCAGCGCGCAGCAGTGCGCGCGGACCGCCGCGCCCGCCGCCTGGCAGGGCGAGTGCGCGCCCGCTGCTGCGCGCTCGCTGCCGGGCCACAGCGCAGCGGGGTCGGGGTCGATGCCGAGAACGACCTGTGACTCGCGCGCCGCGACGCGCGCGATCAGCGTGTCTGCAAAGGAGCCCGCCGGCGTCAGCGGCCCTTCACCGCGCTCTTCAGGCCGCTGCCCGCCGTGAAGCGCGGCACGCGCGAGGCGGCGATCTGGATGCGCTCACCGGTGCGCGGGTTGACCCCCAGCCGCGCCCCGCGCTCGCTCACGTGGAACTTGCCGAACCCCGATACCGTCACCTCGCTGCCGCGCCGCAGCGCGTCCTCGACCGTGGCCAGCACCGCGTCCACCGCGCGTCCCGCATCCTGCTTCGTCAGATCCGCGCGATCCGCCACCTGGTCGACCAGCTCGGACTTCGTCACCTCGTCCTCCTCGTTCGTGAAACCGTGCATTCGACGTTAACAGCGGGTGCGGACGGGCGGATCGGCAACAATGCCCTGTGGCCATCACCCGGATCGCGTGGCTCGTGACCGTCCTGGTCGCGCTCATCACGGCGCTGCTGCTGCTGCTCTCCGGCTACACCGGCTACGCCGGCCTGGGCGTCGCGGTGGCGATCTCGGCCGCGATCAACCTGCTGTAGGCGGGCGCCGCTGCGGGCGCGCGCCGCCGCGCTCACGCCGCTCCCTCGGCACCCTCGCCCTGCAGCCATGCCAGCAGCGCGCGCAGCGCCCGGGCGCGGTGGCTGATCGCGTCCTTCTGCTCGTCGGTGAGCTCGGCCATCGTCAGTCCCCGCGCATCCGCCGGCCCGTCGTCGGGCACGAACGCGGGGTCGTAGCCGAAGCCGCGCTGCCCGCGCGGCGCGGCCGCCATGCGGCCGCTGCAGCGGCCCTCGAAGAGACGCTCGGTGGCGCTTTGCGGATCGACGTAGGCGATCACGCACACGTACTCCAATGCGCTGCCCGCGGGCGCCTCGCGCAGCAGCTTCGCCAGGTTCTCCTGATCGCTTGCGTGCTCGCCCGCGTAGCGCGCCGAGCGGACGCCCGGCGCCCCCCCGAGCGCCGCCGCCGCGATACCCGAATCATCCGCAATGCTCGCGCGCCCGCTCGCATGCGCCGCCGCGCGGGCCTTGCCGAGCGCGTTGGCCGCGAACGTCTCGCCGTCCTCCGGCGGCAGCACAACGCCGGCCGCGAGGGGCTCCAGCTGCAAGGCCCCGCCCGCCGGCGAGCTCGCGAGCATGCGCTCGAACTCGCGCAGCTTGTGGCCGTTGTGGCTCGCCAGCAGCAGCCTCAAGACGCCGCCGTCGCCTCCGTCCCCGCAGCCACCGCCGCCTCCTGGATCGCGCGCAGGCGCTCGATGCCGTTGGCGGCAAGGCCCAGCAGCTCGTCCAGGTGCGCGCGCGAGAGCGGCGCGCGCTCAGCCGTCATCTGCACCTCCACCAGCCCGCCCTCGCCGGTCATCACCACGTTTGCGTCCACGTCGGCCCTCGAGTCCTCGCCATAGTCCAGGTCGAGCAGCGCCACGCCGGCGATCATGCCGCAGGAGACCGCCGCCAGCGATCCGCTCAGCGGCGTGCGCTCCAGGCGCCCCTCGCCCTGCAGGCGCGCGCAGGCCAGCGCGAGCGCCACATATGCGCCGGTGATCGACGCGCAGCGCGTGCCGCCGTCGGCCTGCAGCACATCGCAGTCCAGGTAGATGGTGCGCTCGCCCAGTGCCGCGAAGTCGACCACCAGACGCAGCGAGCGCCCGATCAGCCGCTGGATCTCCACCGTCCGGCCGTCCTGGCGCCCGCGCGAGGCGTCGCGCTGCTTGCGCTCGCCGGTGGAGGCGGGCAGCATGCCGTACTCGGCCGTGACCCATCCCCGTCCCTGTCCCGCCATCCAGCGCGGCACGCCCTCCTGGGCGGATGCCGTGCAGATGACGCGCGTCTCACCGACGGAGATCAGCGCCGAGCCGGTGGCCGTGCGCATGAAGCCCGGCTCGATCGTGGTCGGGCGCAGCTCGTCCGCCGCGCGTCCGTAGCTGCGCCCTGCGGGCGTTGGCTCGCTGTGCACGCGGGCCATCATTCCAGAGCGCTACGGTCGGAGGATCGTGCGCGCGCTCGTGGTTTCGAACATGCTGCCCGACGCCGCCCATCCCGAGCGCGGGCGCTTCGTGCGCGACCAGGTCGCAGCACTGCGTCAGCTGGACGGTGTCGAGGTCGAGCTCTACGAGTTCGCGCCCGGCGCGCGGGCGCTGCTGAGCGCCGTCGCCGCGCTGCGCCGGCGCCGCCCCGCCGGCGCTGAGCGCCTCGACGTGGTGCACGCGCACTTCGGCCTGAGCGCGTGGCCGGCCCTCGCGGTGCCCGCGCGCGTGCGCGCGCTGACGGTCCACGGCACCGATCTGCGCCATCCCCGCACGCGCCTGGCCACGCGCGCGGTGCTGCCGCTGATCGACCTCCCCGCAGCGGTCTCCGCGCAGCTCGCCGAGGAGCTGCCCGGCTCCGCGCGGCGGCGCGCCCGCGTGCTCCCCTGCGGCGTAGATCTCGCGCGCTTCCGCCCGCTCCCGCGTGCGCAGGCGCGCAGCGAGCTCGGCCTGGAGCCCCAGGGCCCGTACCTGCTGTTCGCCGCCGATCCCGCGCGGCCCGGCAAGCGCCACGACCGCGCCGTGGCGCTTGCGCGCGAGACGGGCACGCAGCTGCTCGCGCTCGGCGGCGTGGAGCCCGAGCGCGTGCCGCTGTGGATCAACGCGGCCAACGCCGTGCTCGTGCCCTCCGAGAGCGAGGGCTTCGGCCTGGCCGTGCTCGAGGCGCTCGCCTGCGATGTGCCCGTGCTCGCCACCCCCGTGGGAATCCACCCCGAAGCCCTCGCCGGCGTCGAGGGCACGCTGTGCGCCCCGTTCGAGCTCGCCCGCTGGCGCAGCGCCCTCGCCGGGCACCTCCGCACTGCCGACCCCCGCGTGGACGGGCGGCCGAGCGCCGCGCGCTACTCGGCCACCGTCATGGCCCAACGGGTCGCCGCCGCGTGGCAGGAGGCGCTGCGCCGATCCGGGTAGAAGGCGGGATAGCATGGATCGGCTGTGGATCAGATAACCGGAACACAACCCACAGACTCGCCGCCCGGCACCGCTGACGCGGGCGAGCCGGCTGCGGCCGCCCCCGCCGAGGCGCGCGAGGCCGCCCAGCCCGGCTTCGGCGCGCGCGGGCGCGCGCGCCGCCGCGCGCGCTTCCTGCGCAAGGCGCGCGAGCTGGCCTACCGCGATCTCGGCGGGCTGGTCTTCAACCTCCACCGCTTCGGCCAGCGCAACGACGCCCTCGTGATGGCCAAGCTGACCACGATCGGACGGATCGACGACGAACTGCGCACGCTGGAAGCGGCCCTGCGCGAGCGCAGGCCCGTGACCGTCCTGCGCGAGGCCGGCATCACCGCCTGCGCCCGCTGCGCCGCGATCCACAGCAGCGAAGACCGCTTCTGCCCCAACTGCGGCCTGTCCATGGGCCGCCACGCGGACCTGCCCATCGCCGGCGCGCCCGCGCCGGGCGTCGCGGCGCCGGCGCCGAGCGCGCCCGCGGCTCCTGCCCCCGAGGCGCCGGCCCCGAGCATGCCGGCCAATCCCGCGGCGCCGGCCCCCGAGGCGCCGGCAGCGTCCATCCGCCCACCCAAGGAGGCCGCCGCGACGGGCGCGCCGGCCATCCCGGCGACGGCCGCGCCCGCGCCCGCGCGCTCCCCCACCCCCCCGCGCCGCCCCGCCGCGGTGGAGTCCCCGGCACAGGAGGCCAGTCCCGCCGACGCCGCCGCACCCTCCTCCCGGGCCGAGCGCAGCGAGCAGGAGGAAGCGACCGCGATCCTGCGTCCTCCCACGACCACCCCGTGAGCGTCGCCCCGCCGCCGCAGCAGGCACCCGCGCAGGTCACGCCCGCGCCGGGCGAGGCCTGTCCGCTGTGCGGCAGCGCGCTGCGCCCCGAGCAGGACTGGTGTGTGAACTGCGGCGCGGCGGCGCGCACGCGACTGGCCGCGGCACCCGGCTGGAAGGCTCCGATCATCGTCGTGGTTGTGCTCGTCGCGCTCGCGCTCGGGGTGCTCACCGCCGCGCTGGTCAAGCTCGCCGGAGGCTCGCCGTCCCCGCCGCCGATCACGCGCACGCTCGGCAGCACCCCCGGTGCACTGGCGCCCGCCGCCGGCGCCGGCGCGCCCGCAACCTCCACGCCCGTGCCCGCCGTCACGCTCCCCACCTCGACCACGGCGCCGACCACGAGCGCGCCGGCGAGCACCGCGCCGCCCGGCCGCGTGCCGGGCGCCGGCACGACGCCGCGGACCGGCTCGGCGCGGCCGCTGTTCGGGCCCGGCGGCTAGGCCGGGGCACGGGCCCCCCGCCCGGGGGAGATACGGTTCGCGGCGATGCCCGCCCGTCCCATGCCGAGCCCGCTCGGAGCTGACGTCGCAGTGGTGGGCGCGGGAGCGGCCGGCCTGTACGCCGCGCTGTGCGCCGCGCGCGAGGGCGCCACGGTCGTGCTGGTGTCCGCCACGCCGCTCGCCCAGACAGCGAGCTACTGGGCGCAGGGCGGGCTGGCGGCGGCGCTGGCCGCCGATGACAGCTTCGAGCTGCACCTGCGCGACACCGAGCTCGCCGGGCGCGGACTGGTCAGGCACTCGGCCGCGGAGGTGCTCGTGCACGAGGCTCCCGAGTGCGTGCGCGACCTGCAGAGCCTGGGCGTGCGCTTCGACGCGGACCGCTTCGGGCAGCTCGCACTCGGCCTCGAGGGCGGGCATTCGATCCGCCGCATCGTCCACGCGGGCGGCAGCGCGACCGGCCGGCGGGTGGTGCGCCAGCTCTCCGCGCTGGCAGCCGCCGAGCCCCGCATCGTGGTGCTCGAGGGCGCTCGCGCACAGGCGCTGTGGTGCTCGCAGGGAATCTGCCGCGGCCTGGCATGCGACGACGGCCGCGTGGTCGAGACACGCGCGGTGGTGATCGCCACGGGAGGCGCGGCGGCACTGTGGGCGCGCACCACCAACCCGCCCGGCTCGCAGGGCATCGGCCTGCTGCTCGCGCACGTCGCCGGCGCCGATCTGGCCGATCTCGAGCTGCTGCAGTTCCACCCCACGGCGGTGACCGGCGTGCCCGGGCGCGAGGGCTTCCTCGTGACCGAGGCCATCCGCGGCGAGGGCGCGACCCTGCACGACGCCGCGGGCGAGCGCTTCGTGGACGAGCTGGCCCCCCGCGACGAGGTCTCGCGCGCGATCCAGGCCCGCCTGGAGGATTCGGGCGAGCGCTCGGTGGGCCTCGACATGCGCGCGATCGACCCGGCCCGCTTTCCCAACGTTGTCGCCTCGCTGCGTGAGGCGGGCCTGGACCCCACGCGCGAGCTGATCCCCGTGGCGCCGGCCGCCCACTACATGATGGGAGGGATCGTCGTTGACCTGCACGCGCGCTCGAGCATCGCGGGGCTCTACGCCGTGGGCGAGTGCTCCTGCACGGGCCTGCACGGCGCCAACCGCCTCGCCTCCAACTCGCTGAGCGAGTGCTTCGTGTTCGCCCGCCGGGCGATTGCCGACGCGCTCGATGAGCGGGCGCCGGCCCGCACAGCGGCGAGCGCGGAGGAGCTGCGGGTGCTGCGCGCCCTGCCCGCGCCACCCGTGGGCGACGCCGCCACGCGGAGCGCGCTGTGGCGCGATGCGGGGATCGTGCGCTCCCGCGCGGGCCTCAGCCGGCTGCTCGATGATCCGCACCCGCTGGCGCGCCTGATCGCCCGCTGCGCGCTGACGCGCACCGAGAGCCGCGGCGCGCAGCAGCGCGTGGACTATCCCGAGCGCGACGCATCACTCGACGGGCGCCATGCGGTCGTGGGCGGCGAACAGATCGCCTGGCAGCGCTGGGACTGAACGCGGCCTGCGCCCGGCAGCGCCTAAGAGATGGGCGCCCTTTCATAAGAATTTCCGCCTGCGCGTTTATCTCGCTCCTTTCGCGGTGACGGCGTGTTGTGTGGTGCGGAAGGTCTCCGCGCGTTCGGAGTCCTTGGGAAATGGCGGGTGTGCTCCAGACAGGGATCTGAAGCAACTAAAGAGAGTGAGCAGTGAGCGCCATGTATCAGTTCAGTCGAGCCATTTACCGGGAGCTCGCGCCGAAGATCGAACCTCCCGCGCCGGGAGCGGCCTCGAGCAGCAACCACGCCGCCGTGCTACGCGCCTGCGAGGCGGTGATCACGCGCCTTGCGACCGACCGCCACTACTTCGCGCGGCCCGAACGCACGCTCTTCTGCGACATCCGCAACTACTTCCCGATGTCGGTCCAGGGCCACGTCTACAGGGTCGTCAAACGCTACATCGACTACGCCGTGCAGTTCCTCGCCGAGCACCCGCATGAGGGCTACACCGCGGTGAGCGGAGCGCCGCCGCAGTGCCGCGCCACCACGCGCAAGGGCACGCCCTGCCAGCGCGTGCCGCTGTCGCGCAACGGGTACTGCCCGTCCCACCAACACCTCGCCGACACCGAGGATCGCGAGCTGGCAGCCGCGTAGCGCTCGCGTAGTCTCCCCTCCATGCTGCTCGGCGTGGATGTGGGAGGCACGTTCACCGACGCGGTCCTGGTGGGGCCGGACGCGGCGGTGCACACGGCGAAGGTCCCCTCGAGCCCCGCGCACGAGTCGCTGGCGGTGCTCGAGGCGGTTCGCCTGGTGCTCGCTCGCGCGGGTGCAACACCGCAGCAGGTGGAGCGCTTCGCGCACGGCATGACGGTGGCCACCAACGCCCTGCTCGAGGGCCGCACCGCGCGGACCGCCCTGATCGCCACGGCGGGCTTCACCGACGTGATCGAGCTCGGCCGCCAGGCCCGGGCGCAGCTCTACCGGCTGTGCGCCGCTGCGCCCGCGCCGCTGGTGCCCGCCGAGCTGCGCTTCGGCGCGCCCGAGCGGATGGGCCCCGACGGGCCCCTGCAGGCGCTCGAGGAGCCCGCCGCGCGAGAGCTGATCGCCCGGGTCGCGGGCGCCCGGCCGCAGGCGGTGGCTGTGTCGCTGCTTCACTCCTACGCCGACCCCGCGCACGAGCGCCTGCTCGGCGAGCTCCTCGCGGAGCTGCTGGGAGAGGTGCACCTCTCGCTCTCCTGCGACCTGGTGGGCACCTTTCGCGAGTTCGAGCGCACCGCCACGACGGTCCTCGACGCCGCGCTCTCGCCGCTGCTGGAGGCCTACCTGGCGCAGCTGGCCGCGGACGCGCGAGCGCTCGGGCTGTGCGAGCCGCAGGTCATGCAGTCCTCGGGCGGGCTCACCGAGCTGCACCACGCGGGCGCGCACGCGGCGCTGACCGTGCTCTCGGGCCCCGCCGGCGGCGTCGGCGGGGCGCTGCTGATGGCCGAGCTCGCCGGGGCAAGCGAGGTGCTGTGCTTCGACATGGGCGGCACCTCCTGCGACGTGTGCGTGATCGAGCGCGCGCAGGTTCCCGAGACCGCCGAACGGCTCGTCGCGGGGCGACCGCTGTCACTGCCCGCGCTGGACATCCACACCGTGGGTGCGGGAGGAGGCTCGATCGCGTGGCGCGACCCCGGCGGCGCGCTGCGCGTCGGCCCCGCATCCGCGGGCGCGGAGCCCGGGCCGGCCTGCTACGGGCGCGGCGGGCTCGCGCCGACGGTCACCGACGCCAACCTGCTGCTCGGCCGCCTGCTCGAGGACTCGCCGCTGGCGGGCGGCCTGCGCCTGCACCGCGGCGCGGCCGAGGCCGCCGTTGCGGGCCTGGCCGCGGAGCTGGGCCTCGAGCTGCTGGCCTGCGCGGAAGGGATCGTGCGCGTGGCCGAGGCCGAGATGCTCGGCGCGCTGCGTCTGATGACCGTCGAGCGCGGCATCGACCCGCGCGAGCTCGCGCTGATGCCCTTCGGTGGCGCCGGGCCGCTGCATGCTGTGGCGCTCGCGCGCGAGCTGGGCATCACCCGCGTGCTCTGCCCGCGCGCCTCCGGCGTGCTGTGCGCATTGGGTCTGGCCGCCGCGGCGCCCCGTCGCGACGCCGCGCGCACGGTCATGCTGAGCGGGCCAGCGCTCACGCGCGAGCGACTGCGGACGGAGCTCGACGCGCTCCTCGCACAGGCCCTGGAGGCGCTCTCGGCCACGCCCGTGCGGATCCGCGTGCGCTACGAGCTGCGCTATCGCGGGCAGTCCTTCGAGCTGCCCGTGGATGAGGACATCGACCCGCTCGCGGGCGCACGCGCGGGCCTCGATCGCGAGGGCCTGCGGGCGGCCTTCGCCCTCGCCCACGAGCAGCGCTACGGCTATCGCGACGAGGACGGCGAGCTCGAGCTGGTGACGATCCGCGTGTCGGTGTGGGCCGGCTCGCCGCAGCTGCGCCCGGGGCCGGGAGCCGGGCCCGCCGCCCGCGCCGCGCAGCCGCGCGCGGTGCGCTTCGACGGCGCGAGCCTGCCGACCGCGGTGCTGCGCGGCGAGCCCGCGCCCGCCAGCGAGCTGTCGGGGCCGATGCTGTGCGCGCTGCCGGAGGCGACCCTGCTGATCCCGCCGGGCTGGTCGGGCACGGTGGACGCCCACGGCACGATTCATCTGAGCGGCGCCGCGGAGGGCGACTGAGCGATGCGCGCCGAGCACGAGGACCGCGTCGAGGATCCGATCGAGCTGCAGATCCTCGCCGGCGCGCTGCGCTCGGCCTGCGAAGAGATGGGCGCTGTGCTGATCCGCTCGGCGCACTCGTCGAACATCAAGGAGCGCCGCGACGCCTCAACCGCGCTGTTCAACGCGGACGGGGAGATGATCATGCAGGCCGAGCACATACCGGTGCATCTCGGCGCAATGCCCGCAGCGGTCGCGGCGGTGCTCGCAGAGCCCCATCGCCCGGACGTCTCGTGGATCCTCAACGACCCCTTCGCCGGCGGTACGCACCTGCCCGACATCACCGTGATCACGCCCGCGTTCGCATCCTCCGGCGCGATGATCGGCTTTGCGGTCAGCCGCGCCCACCACGCCGACGTGGGGGCGCGCATGCCCGGCTCGATGCCCGCGGACAGCCGCCGCCTGGCCGAGGAGGGCGTGGTCATCTCGCCGCAACCGCTCGGCGAGCGCGCGCTCGCGGAGCTGACAGCGCGCATGCGCCAGCCGGCCGAGCGGCGCGCCGACCTGCGCGCGCAGCTGGCCGCCAACCGAATCGGCGCGCGGCGCCTGGGCGAGCTAGCCGCGCGCCTGGGCGAGGAGCGCCTGCGCGCACGCAGCGACGCCGTGCTCGCCTACTCCGAGCGGCGAACCCGCGCCTGCCTGGCCGCGTTGCCGGACACGAGCGTGCACGCGGAGGACGTGCTCGAGGCGCCCGAGGGCGACCTCGTGCTGCGCCTGCATGCAGAGCTCGCGGGCGAGCGGCTGCTGCTCGACTTCGGCGGCAGCGCCGCCCAGCACGAGGGCAATCTCAACTGCCCCCTTGCGGTCACGCGCTCGGCCTGCCTGTTCGCGGTGCGCGTGCTGACCGACCCCGACATCCCGCCCACCGCGGGCGCCTACCGCCCGATCGAGGTGCGCGCCCCAGAGGGGACGCTGCTCAACGCCCGCGCCGGCGCGGCGGTCGCGGCGGGCAACGTGGAGACCTCCTCGCGCGTGGCCGACCTCGTGCTCGGCGCGTTCGGCCTGGCTCAGGGCCAGGGCACGATGAACAACCTGACGCTCGGCGCGCTCGCCCCACCCGGCGGGGAGGGCGGCTTCTCCTACTACGAGACGCTCGGCGGCGGCCAGGGCGCGTGCGCCGACGCCGACGGGCCGAGCGGCGTGCATGTGGCGATGAGCAACACGCTGAACACCCCGATCGAGGCGCTCGAGCGCGAATTCCCGCTGCGGGTGATCGAGTTCGCGCTGCGGCGCGGCTCGGGGGGCGCGGGGACCCATCGCGGCGGTGACGGCGTGGTGCGCGAGCTGCAGGCGCTCGCCGAGATGAGCTTCTCGCTGATCGCCGAGCGCCGCCGCCACCGGCCCCGGGGCGCCGCCGGCGGGCAGCCGGGGGCCAGCGGACGCGACCTGCTCGACGGCCGGCCGCTGCCGGGCAAGGTCACGGGCACACTGCACGCGGGCCAGCGGCTACGCATCGAAACGCCAGGTGGAGGAGGATTCGGGGATGCCAGCCGACGAGAGCACTGAGCGGGCGCGGAGCGCATCGGTCGCCTTCCTCGGCCTGGGCATCATGGGCTCGCGCATGGCCGCCAACCTGGCACGCGCGGGCTTCGCGCTGAGCGCCTGGACGCACACACCGGGAAAGGCCGAGAGCTGGGCCGCCGAGCACGGCGCGCGCGCCGCGGCCACCCCCGCCGAGGCCGCCGCGCAGAGCGACATCGTCGTGAGCATGGTCGTGGACGGCGAGCAGGTCGCCTCGGTGCTGCTGGGCGAGGACGGGGTGATCGATTGCGAGCGCGATGGGCTGCTGTGCGTCGACATGTCCACGATCGGCCCCGCGGACGCGCGGAGGATCGCGGCGGCTCTCGCCGGGCACGGGATGCGCATGCTCGACGCGCCCGTCACCGGCTCCTCCCCGCGCGCGGAGGAGGGCACGCTCACGATCATGGCGGGGGGCGAGCGCGAGGACTTCGAGCGCGCGCGGCCGCTGCTGGATGTGATGGGCAGCCTCGTGGTGCACGTCGGCGAGCTCGGCCAGGGCCAGATGCTCAAGCTGATCAACAACGCGCTCGGTGCCGCCAACGCCGCGGCGCTCGCCGAGGCGCTGCTGCTGGCGCGGAGCACCGGGGTGGACCTCGACGCGTTCGTCGAGGTGGTCTCCGCCGGCTCGGGCGCCTCCGCCCAGCTTTCGCTGAAGTCCGCGCCGATGCGCGCGCACGATTACACGACGCTGTTCAAGACCGCGCACATGCTCAAGGATGTGCGCCTGTGCCTGGAGGAGGCCCAGGCGGCCGGTGTGCCCTTCCCCGCCGCGGGGCACGCGCGCGACCTCCTGACGGCCGCGGAGGGCCGCGGTCACGCCGAGCAGGACTACGCATCGATCATCGAGGCGGTCGAGGGACTGGCCGGTCGCCGGCTGTAGCCCCACGGCGCAGAACTCTCGCACGGCCGGGGGGTTTCGCCGTCCGCGCTGCCAGAGCGCCAAACTGGCTGCCCAGCCAGCCCGATTTTGCGTCCATCTGCGCACACACGCCAAAAAAAGGCGCGATTTGCAGGGGATTTGGGATTTGCGCCCGGATTTCGTATGTTTAACGTCCCGCGCCGCGCCCTGAGGGGCCCGCGCGAGCAGCAAATTGCCGTTCCCCCTCATCCCGTTCGTACTTTCGTCATGCCAATTGCCTTCAAAGAATGGGCTGTCACCGTCCGCGCTCTCGCGGAAGGCGAGCAGCTCATAACCCTCCGCAAGGGCGGCCTCCAGCAGGCCGAGAAGCCCTTCAAGCTCGCCCACGAGCGCTTCTTCCTCTACCCCACCTTCGACCACCAGCCGGGCGACCTCGTGCGCGAGTCCCACCAGCCCGAGCTGCGCCGCGCGCTCGAGGAGGGCGTCTGGAGCGACGGCGAGCCGCCGCTGCACACCTTCGTCTCGGGTGCTCCCGTGCAGCAGCCCGACCGCGTCCGCATCCGCGCCTGGGCGGAAGTGACCGACCACTTCACGATCGTGGACCCGCGCTGCGTGGACGCGCTCTCGCCGTTCTACGTGTGGACCCCCGACTACGCCGAAAAGCGCCTCGGCTGGCGCGGGCGCCAGCCGCTGCATGTACTGCTGCTGCGCACCTACCGCATCCCGCGTCCGGTGACCGTGAAGGTCAAGGACGACTACATCGGCCCCGGCGCCTGGGTCGAGCTCCAGCGCGAACTGCCCTTCGAGGGCACGCCCGTGCTCTCCGACGCCGAGTTCGAGCGGGCCTCCGAGGAGATCCGCGCCATCACCAGCAGCGCCGGGCAGCCGGTCCTCGTCTAGCCGGCCCGGGCGCAGAAGGGCGCCGCGGCCCGGCCCGCCCTTCTAGGGCTGTGGCCGCTCGAACGCGAGCGCTTCGCGTGCGGCCTCCGCGCCGGACTCGGGCACGAGGATCTCGCGCGGACCGATCATCGGCGAGTAGCCGCCGATCGAGTTGCGCGTCAGGCAGGGGATCCCCTCCTCCAACAGCAGCCCCGCGATGAACTCCGCTTCGGGCTGGCTCTTGGCGTGGGCGACCTTGACCAGCTGACCGTCGGCGTACTGCGGCTTGATCTTGCGCGCCCGGCGCCTGCGCTCGCTGGTCACCTGCTCGTGGGTGCCCGAGTGCACCAGCGGCATCCCGCACGCCTCGCAGAAGCGGTCGCTGGGCGGATGCGTCTGCGCGCAGCTGGGGCAGACGATCAGCTCGGCCTCCATCAACGCACCTCGAGGGGAACCTCGCGCACATCGCCGCGCTCGATCGAGTAGGAGCACACCTGCGGCTCGCCGCCGCCGGCGAGACCGACGATGATCCACTCCAGCCCGGGCAGGTTAGCGGCGAAGCTGATGTCGGTCTGCGAGGGCTTGGGCTCGCTGCGCACGTGCGAGTGGTAGATCGCCCCGATCTCCCAGCCCTGGCGTTCGATCTCCTCGGTGAGGCGGTACTGCTCCATCGGGTCGATCTCGAACTTCAGCGCGCTGGCATGGATGTTCTGCGCCCGGTAGACGCGCGTGGCCGTGCGCGCGCCGTCCGCGGGCCCGGCCTGCACGGCGACCAGGCCGCAGCACTCGATCGCCGCATCCTCCTGGGCGTGCGCGACGATCTCCCCGAGCAGCTCCGGCGCGATCCTCACAGCGACCCTCTCGCGCTGCGCGCCATCGCTGAGCCGCTCACCACCAGACGGTCGACTCGAGGTTCTCGACCTCCTCGACGGGCAGGGTGTAGATGCCGCTGGAGAGGTACTTCCAGCCGTCGTCGGCGACCACGAACACGACGTTGCCCTCATCGAGCTCGCCGGCGATCCGCACCGCGATGCTCGCAATCGCGCCGCTGGAGACGCCTGCGAAAACGCCCTCCTCGTCCAGCAGCCTGCGCGTCCACACGATCGCGTCGCGGTTCGTCACGAAGATCTTGCGGTCGAGCAGCGAGATGTCGATGATCGGCGGGATGAAGCCGTCGTCGAGCGAGCGAAGACCCTGGACGGGCTCCCCCTGCATGGGCTCGGCGGCCACGATCTTGACCGCGTCGCCGAGCTCCTCCTTGAGCCGCCGCCCGTTGCCCATCAGCGTGCCGCCCGTGCCGAGCCCCGCCACGAACGCGCTGACCTCATCGAGCTCTTCGAGGATCTCCAGTGCGGTGCCGTTGTAGTGGGCGCCCGGGTTGGCCTGGTTGCCGTACTGGTAGGGCATGTAGCACGAGGGGTCCTCGGCGGCCATCTCCAGCGCCTTGGCGACCGCGCCGTTTGAGCCCTTGGAGCCTTCGGAGTAGACGATCTGCGCGCCGTACATGCGCAGCAGCTCGGTGCGCTCGGGCGTGACGTTCTCGGGCATCACGACCTTCAGCTTGTAACCCTTCAGCTTGCAGATCAGCGCCAGCGAGATGCCCGTGTTGCCCGAGGTGGGTTCCAGGATCGTCTGGCCCGGGGCGATCGCGCCCTTCTGCTCGGCGTCCTCGATCAGCGCACGCGCCACCCGGTCCTTGACCGACCCGGTGGGGTTGCGCGACTCGAGCTTGGCCCAGATGTGCACGCCCGGCTTGGGCGAGAGGTGCGGCAGCTCGACCAGCGGCGTGTTGCCGATCGACTGCACGATGTCTCCATAGCGGCCGCCGCAGGGCCTGTTCCTGAGCCTCTCCACCGCCATTACTTCACGGAATATAGCGGGGTCTTGACAGCATCAACCGGTCAGACATCGGGCGCTGGTAGGCTCGCGCGGCGTTCGCGCGACGCATCCACCTCACAGACCGGGAGAAGTCAACGTGATCAGGACCCTGCGGTGCCGTCTGGCGTTGGTCGTTTCGGCCGCGCTCATCCTCGCCGCGGTGCCAGCTGCCGCGAGCGCCTCCGCGACACCGGGCTTCTCCTTCCAGCCGTACTACGAGTACACGATCTCGTTCGTCGGCCACGGCAGCTACACACGCACATCGACCGATGAAGGGCCCGGCAAGCTGACCGAAGAAGCGAGCTGGAAGTGGGACACCGTCTACCCGCACGTGCTGATCCCGACCACCGCGAGCAGCCCCCTGCAATCGGCGGGGTTCCCAGCGGTCGGCCTCGGGCAGGAGGGCAGCGGCGAGTGGAAGATCACGAACACCGGCAGCGAAGACGAGGACTGCTCGAACTCCGGAACGCTCAGCCTCAAAGAGAGCCCGTTGGGAGGCGGCGGCGGGGGGGTGACCGTGCACCGACCCGCGGGCGGCTTCAAAAAGGGCGTGATCTTCGACATGATCGCGCTCGAAGGATTCGAAAGCGCCCCGAAGGGCGACAACGTGCTCCCCTGCGAACCGAGCGAATGGTGGCAGCAGACGATCGAAGGCTTCATCGGGGCCGGCTCCAAGCACGCCAGCGCGGGCCTGCCGGACGTCAGGCCGCTGACCGCGAAGATCCAGCTGGAGCCGAGCGACCTGAAGCATGCGAGCGTCACCAAGAATGTCTCGATCGGGCCCTCGGAGGAGGTCTCCGGCGACTGCGGCAGCGGCGACGGCAGCGTGTGCACCGACACCTACACGTGGTCGGGCACCGTCAAATTCACCAAGCACAAATTCAAAATCTGAGCGCCGGCGGCAGCGGCCCGCGACGGCCCCGCGGGCGCCAGCGGTTTGGCCGCCCGGCCAGTCGACCGCTAGGATCCACGCCATGGCCGCATCCACCGGGAGCTTCGACTTCGACTGGCTGGTCATCGGCTCCGGCTTCGGCGGCAGCGTCTCGGCACTGCGCCTCGCCGAGAAGGGCTATTCGGTGGGCGTGCTGGAGTGCGGGCGGCGCTTCGCCGACGACGAGTTCCCGAAGGAGACCGCCGATCTGAAGCGCTACTTTTGGAACCCGCGCCTGGGCATGAAGGGGATCTTCCGCCTGACCACCTTCAAGGACGTCTCCGTGGTCTCCGGCTGCGGCGTCGGCGGCGGCAGCCTCGGCTATGCCAACACGCTCTACGTTCCGCCCGGGGCCTTCTTCGCGGACCGCCAATGGGCGGACATGGCCGACTGGGAGAGCGCGCTGGCCCCGCACTACGCCGAAGCACAGCGCATGCTCGGCGTGGTTGAAAACCCGCACGAGGACCCAGCCGACCAGCTGCTGCGCGAGCTCGGCGAGGAGCTCGGCGTGGGCGAGACCTACAAACGCACGCCCGTGGGCATCTTCTTCGGCGCGGAGGGTGAGTCCGGCGTGACCGTGCCCGACCCCTACTTCGACGGCGAGGGGCCGGAGCGCACCGGCTGCCGGCTGTGTGGGCGCTGCATGGTGGGCTGCCCGCACGGCGCCAAGAACACGCTCGTCAAGAACTACCTGTATTTCGCCGAGAAGCGCGGCGCGCGCGTGATGCCCGAACGCACCGTACTCGACATCCGCCCGCTCGGCGCATCCGACGGGAGCGATGGCTACGAGGTCGAAAGCGTCCGCTCGGGCGCGTGGCTGCGCAAGGAACGCCGCGTCCAGCGCGCGCGCGCCATCGTCGTCGCAGCCGGGCCCCTGGGCACCAACAAGCTGCTCCAGCGTTGTCGTGTGAAAGGCTCGCTGCCGCGCATCTCCGCGCGCCTTGGGGAGCTGGTGCGCACGAACTCCGAGTCGATCCTCGCGGTGACCGTACCCGAGGATTACCCCGACAACCTGATCAAACGGGTGGCCATCACCTCCTCGATCTATCCCGACCCCCACACGCACATCGAGACCGTCACCTACGGCGCGGACGGGGACTCGATGCACCGCCTCAACACGCTGCTCGTCGGCGACGGCACGCGCCTGACGCGCCCGCTGAAGCTGATCGGCCAGAGCCTGCTGCATCCCCGGCGCGTCGCCCACGTGCTGTTCCCCAAACACTGGTCGCGCCGCACGATCATCCTGCTCGTGATGCAGACGCTCGACAACGCGATCGCGCTGCGCCCGCACAAAGGCCCCTTCGGGACGTTCTGGCTGAAGACCGAACAGGACCCCGAGCGCCCCAACCCCACGTTCATACCGATCGCCAACAAGGCCGCAGAATGGTTCGCCGAGCGCACCGGCGGGATCGCGCAGAGCTCGGTCACCGAGGCGGTGCTCAACATCCCCACCACGGCGCACATCCTGGGCGGCGCGGTGATCGCGCCCGACCCCCAGCGCGGCGTGGTCGACGCTCACCAGCGCGTGTTCGGCTATGAGAACCTGCTCGTCTGCGACGGATCCGCGATCCCCGCCAACGTCGGGGTCAACCCGTCGCTCACGATCACCGCGCTGGCCGAGCACGCGATGAGCCACGTGCCCGCAGCGGGCGCGGGCGCCCAGCCGGACGCCCAGACGCTCGCGGCCTAGCAGCCGCCGGCCATCGCCGGCAGGATGACCAGCGTGTCGCCCTCGCCGACCGCGGTGTCGAGGCCGTCGAGCACGCGCACGTCCTCGTCGTTTAGGTAGACGTTGACGTAGCGGTTGAGCTGGCCCTCAGCGGAGAACAGCTGATCCTGCGTGGCGGGATGGCTTGAGGCGAGGTCGCGCAGCACCTCACCGACGTTGCCGCCTGAGGCGCCGACCTCCTTCTCGCCGCCCACGGAGGCGCGCAGGACAGGGGGTATCTTGACCGTTGCCATGCGAAATGATTAGCAGGCCGCGCGCCCGGCGCGCCCAGCGGTGGGTTCCGGGGTGCTCATGGGCGCGGTGTGCCCGACCTAACCGGCCGCGGCGCAGAACGCCTCGTAGTCGGGGAACACGCCGAGCTCCTCGTCGCTGATCTCGTCGGGTTCGCGCGAGCAGATCGGGCAGTCGGGGTCGCGGTGGACCTTGACCTCGGTGAGCGTGGCCCCCAGCGCGTCGTAGAGCAGCAGGCGGCCGATCGCGGGGTCGCCGACGCCGAGGATCAGCTTGACGACCTCCGTCGCCTGCAGCAGGCCCATCGTGCCGGGCAGCACGCCGAGCACCCCGTTGGCCCCGCAGGAGGGAGCGAGCTCGGCCGGCGGCGGCTCGCGGAAGAGGCAGCGGTAGCAGGGGCCCTCGTACGGCTTGAACACCGACAGCTGCCCGTCGAAGCCGAGGATCGATGCGGAGACTACGGGGATCTTCAGGCGCACGGTGGCGTCGTTGAGCAGGTAGCGGGTGGGGAAGTTGTCGACCCCGTCCACGATCACGTCGTAGCCCTCGATGATCTCCATGATGTTGGACGCGTCGATCCGCGTCTGGTACTTGACGACGTTGACGTCGGGGTTGAGCGCGTGGATCGACTCCTCGGCCGAGTCGACCTTGGGGATGCCGATGCGCTGGGTGGAGTGGATCACCTGGCGCTGCAGGTTGGAGAGGTCGACGACGTCGTCGTCGACGATGCCGAGCGTGCCCACCCCGGCCGCGGCGAGGTACAGCGCGGTCGGCGAGCCGAGGCCGCCGGCGCCGAGCAGCAGCACCTTGGCGTCGAGCAGCTTCTGCTGGCCCTCCGCGCCGATCTCGGGGATCAGCAGGTGGCGCGAGTAGCGATCGCGCTGCTCCGCGCTGAGCGCGCGCGGCACCTCGACCTCGTAGCCGCGGTCCTTCCACAGCGTGATCCCGCCGGTCATCGAGCGCACGTGCTCGTAGCCGAGGTCCTCTTCGAGCGTGCGCGCGGCATAGGCCGAGCGATTGCCCGAGGCGCAGTAGAGGATCAGCTCGGCGGAGCGGTCGGGCGCCGCGCTCTCGATGCGCGCCTCGAGGTGCCCGCGCGGAATGCTCTTGGCGCCGGGCAGATGGCCGGTCGCGAACTCTTCGCTGCCGCGCACGTCGACGATCGTCACGCCCTCGCCGATCAGCTCGTTGACCTCGGAGGGGTCGACCTCCTCGATCTGGCTCTTGATTTGGCGGAGAAGCTCTGCGCCGGAGGGACTCATCTCAAACTCCTAAACCACGGTCGGGTTTCACGTACTTCAAAAAGTGTAGCGCCAACGGGCGAACTCTTGAAGCTAGTCTCCGCGATCATGCGCGCGCGCCCGAATCCATACCTGCTGATGCTCGCGGGCGTGCTCGTGATCGCGCTCGCCGTCGCGATAGTCGTGGGCGCCTCCTCGGGCGGCGGAACGACTAGCTCGCAGGGTCAGGCGAACAGCTCCAGCCCCGAATCGCTGCAGACCGACACGGGCTTTGACGGCGCCGCGCTGCCCGGCGTGGGCGCACCGGGCTTCACCCTCACCGACCAATACGGGCGCCCCGTGTCGCTCAGCGAGTTCCGCGGACGCGTGATCGTGCTCACGTTCCTGTACTCGCACTGCGGAGCGACCTGCATCCTGATCGCCCAGCAGATCCGCGGGGCGCTGGACGAACTGCCCCACCCTGTGCCCGTCGTGATCGTGAGCGCCGACCCGGCCACCGACACTCCCGCGAGCGTCGCGCACTTCCTCTCCGAAGTGTCGCTCAGCGGCCGCGCGGAGTACCTCACCGGCCCGCTCCCGCAGCTGCGGGCGGTCTGGCAGGCCTACCGCGTGACGCCGGCCAGCACCAGCCGCGCCACCTTCGATCGCTTCGCCTTCCTGCTGCTGCTCGACGCCCGCGGCCGCGAGCGCGTGCTGTTCGAGCCCGAAGTGCTCACGCCCGAAGCGCTGGCCCACGACATCGGCAAGCTCCAGGCCGGCTGATACCCTAGCTGCCAGGTAGGAAATCTTGCGATGATGTTCTCAACCAAGGCCGAGTACGGCGTGCGCGTGATGGTCGAGCTTGCCCGGCGGGCTGGGGGCGAGCCGATCCCGCTGGCCGAGATCGCCGCCCACGACGGCCTCCCGCTCGCCTACCTGGAGCATCTCGTGGCCCGCCTGCGCAAGGCCGGGCTGGTCGATTCGCGCCGCGGCTCGCGCGGCGGCTACCTGCTGGCACGCCCCGCCGAGCAGATCACGATGGCCGAGGTGGTGGCCGCGCTGGAGGGCTCGATCGCACCGATCGAGTGCATCTCCGAGGCGGCCGACGGATCGATCGTGTGCTCGCGCGAGTCCGGGGCCGCCGGGTCCCGCTCGCACACCTGCCCCACCAAGCTGCTGTGGACGCGCGTGCGCGGCTCGATCGTCGCGACACTGCGCGAAACCACGCTCGCCGACCTGCTGGTCACGCCGTCCGCCGTCCCGGACGGGCCCGCGCTGGCGCCCCCACCCCTGCAGATCGAACCACTCACCACGACGACCGGAGCCTGATGGCCGACCTCGAGATCAGAGACCTGCACGTTCGCACCGAGGAGCGCGAGATCCTCCGCGGTGTCGACCTGGACATCAACCGCGGCGAGATCCACGCGCTGATGGGGCCCAACGGCTCCGGCAAGTCCACCCTGGCCAACACGCTGCTCGGCCATCCCGCCTATGAGATCACGCAGGGAACGATCACCTTCAAGGGCGAGGACATCACCGAGGCCGAGCCGCACGAGCGCGCCAAGGCGGGGCTGTTCCTGGCCTTCCAGTACCCGGTCTCGATCCCCGGCGTCTCGGTGGCGAACTTCCTGCGCATGGCGATCAACGCCAAGCGCGAGGAGCCGATCCAGGTCAAGGAGTTCCGCAACCAGCTGCAGCACGCGATCGAGCTGCTCGACGTCGATCGCGCGTTCACCTCGCGCCACCTCAACGACGGCTTCTCCGGCGGCGAGAAGAAGCGCGCGGAGATCCTGCAGATGGCGATGCTCGCCCCCGACGTGGCGATCCTCGACGAGACCGACTCGGGCCTGGACATCGACGCGCTGCGCACCGTCGCCGAGGGCGTGCAGCGGCTGCACGACGAGCAGGGCCTGGGCGCCCTGATCATCACCCACTACCAGCGCATCCTGCATTACGTCAAGCCGCAGTTCGTGCACATCCTGATGGACGGCCGGATCGTGCTCGAGGGCGGCGTGGAGCTCGTCGAGCGACTCGAGCGCGAGGGCTATGACCAGATCCGCCAGGAGGTGGGCGCCGCCGTCGGTGCCGGTGACGGGGATGCCTGAGCCGGGCGGCGCGGCTCAGGGCAACGGCAACGGCGGCGCGCCGCAGCAGGCGAAGGCCGGGCGCCATCGCGAGGCAACCCTCTACCACGCGCTCGCGGGCGCTGGCGCGGGCGACGGCCGTTCCCTGGGCGAGCTGCGCGAGGCGGCGCTGCGCGCCTTCGAGCGCCTCGAGCTGCCCGTGTGGCGGCGCTCGGGCTTCTGGACCACGAGCCTGCAGGCGCTCGATCTCGCCGCCCTGGAGAACGAGCTCGGCGGCGAGGTCCCCGAGGTCGTTCGCCGGAGCCTGCCCGAGCGCCCCCGCGCGGGGCGCATCGTGCAGAGCGCCGGCTCCGTCGTCGCGCTCGAGCTCGACGAGGCGCTGGCCGAGCGCGGGGTGATCCTGTGCTCGCTGGAGGAGGCCTTCGAGCGCCACCGCGAGCTCGCCTCCGCGTGGTACTCCAAGCGCCTGCCGATCGATCGCCACAAGCTCGAGGCGGCCAATGCGGCCTTCTGGACGGGGGGCGCCTTCCTGCACGTGCCCGCCGGTGTGGTGATCGAGGAGCCGTTTGAGATCGTCTACGCGATCGAGCACGCCGGCGTGGCGCAGTATGGCCGGACGCTGATCGTGGGGGGCCCCGCCAGCGAGTTCCGCGTCCACGAGTACGACCTCGCGGAGGACTTCGAGGGCACGGCCCTGCACGCGGGCGCCTTCGAGCTCTACCTGCAGGACGGCGCGCGCTGCCGCCTGGCGCAGGTCCAGGACTGGGGCACGGGCGATGTATTCGACGTCTCCACCCGCTTCGTGGGCGTGGGCCGCGACGCCTACTGCCACTGGCTGCCGGCGCTGCTGGGCGGGCACCTGGTGCGCCAGCACCTCGAGCTGGCGGTCAGCGAGCCCGGCGGCGACATGGCGTTCCGCGGCCTGTTCTTCGCCGAGGATCACGAGCACCTCGACGTGTTCGCCGCGGACCTGCACGAGACGGGGCCCTCGGGCGGCGACGTGCACTGGCGGGGCGCGGCCAGCGGCGAGAGCCGCGCCAGCTTCGAGGGCCTGATCCAGATCGACCCGGGCGCCCAGCAGACCCACACCTACCTGCAGATCCACTCCATGATGCTCTCCCCGAAGGCGCGCATCGACGCGATCCCCTCGGTGCTGGTGTCCTCCGACGACGTCTCCGCATCGCACGGGGGCACCGTGGGGGAGCTGGACGAGGCCATGATCTTCTACATGCAGAGCCGCGGCATCGACCGCGCTGCAGCCGTGCGCATCATCGTCGAAGGCTTCTTCGAGCCGCTCATCTCCGAGCTCGCCGACGAGCCGCTGCAGGAGCTCGTGCGGGCGAAGATCGCGCGCAAGCTGGCGGCGGCGCGCGAGGACATCGAGACGTATGCAGCCAGTCGCTGAGCGCTCGCTGAACGTCAGAGCGGACTTCCCGATCTTCTCCAGGAGTCCCGGCGGGCGCCCGCTGGTCTACCTCGACTCGGGCGCCACCGCACAGAAGCCCCGTGTCGTGATCGACGCCCTCTCCGAGCATCTCTCGAGCCACAACGCCAACGTGCACCGCGGCGTCTACCCGCTTGCCCAGGAGGCCGATGCGGCCTTCGAGGCGGCGCGCGGGCGGATCGCCGCGTTCGCCGGCGCGGACCCCCGCTCGACCATCTTCACCAAGAACGCCACAGAGGCGATCAACCTCGTCGCCTACGCATGGGGGCGTGCCAACGTGGGCCCGGGCGACGCGGTGCTGATCACCCAGATGGAGCACCACGCCAACATCGTCCCCTGGCAGCAGCTCTGCCGCGAGCGCGGCGCCGCGCTGCGCTACCTGCGCGTCGATGAGCACGGCCGGCTGTCGCTCGCCGAACTCGACGCCGAGCTCGCCCGCGGCGACGTGCGGATGGTGGCCTTCGCGCACGTCTCCAACGTGCTCGGCACGATCAACCCGGTGGCCGAGATCACGGCGCGCGCACGAGCGGCTGGCGCCCTCTCGCTGGTCGACGGCGCGCAGGCGGTCCCGCAGATGCCGGTGGACCTGGAGCGCCTCGGCGCCGACTTCTACGCGTGGACCGGCCACAAGGCGCTCGGTCCGACCGGGATCGGCGTGCTGCACGGCCGGCGCGAGCTGCTCGAGGCGATGCCGCCGTTCCTCACCGGCGGCGACATGATCGCCTCGGTCGCAGAGCAGGAGACGACGTGGAACGAGCTGCCCTTCAAGTTCGAAGCGGGCACGCCGATGATCGCCGAGGCGGTCGGCCTGGCGGCCGCCGTCGATTACCTCTCGAAGCTGGGCATGGAGCGCGTGCGCGAGCACGAGCGCGCGCTCACCGCCTACATGCTCGAGCGCCTCGCCGGCGTACCCGGCCTGCGCGTGGTCGGGCCCGCGGAGGCCTCCGAACGCGGCGCGCTGGCCTCCTTCACGGTCGATGGCATGCACCCCCACGACGTCGCCGAGCTGCTCGGCCGCGAGGGCGTGTGCGTGCGCGCCGGGCACCACTGCGCGCAGCCGCTGATGCGCTGCCTGGGGGTCGGCGCGACCGCGCGCGCAAGCCTCGGCGTCTACAACGACCAGGACGACGTCGACGCGCTGATCGGGGCGCTGGCGGCGGGACGAGAGGTCTTCGGGCTGTAGCGATGGACGACCTCTACCGCGACTACATCCTCGAGCACTACAAGCGCCCCCGCAACTTCGGCGAGCTGGAGCCGCACGACCTCGAAGCGCTCGAGCACAACCCGCTGTGCGGCGATGAGCTCGGCGTCCACATCCGCGTGCGTGACGATCGCATCGAGGACCTGCGCTTCCACGGGCACGGCTGCGCGATCTCCCAGGCCGCAGCGTCGATCGCCTCGGAGGAGCTCAAGGGGATGAGCCTTGACGAGGTCGGCGAACTGGACGCGGACTGGATGATCGAGCTGCTCGGGATACCCGTCTCGGCGACCCGGCGCAAGTGCGCGCTGCTGAACCTGAAGGTCGTGCGGGGCGCGGTAACCGGCGATAACGCCTGGCCGGAGTAGCGGCGCGGGCCGCAGCCGCTAGGGCGGGCGAGCCCGGCGTCTTGACCGCGCGCGCCGCAGCGGTCATTCTCACGCCGTGTCGCACCCGGACCCCAACGGCCCTCCGGACCTCACGCCGATCGAGGTGGGCGAAGTGTGGGAGAACACCGTCACCGGCGAGCGCGGCACGATCCTCGAACTCCCCCACCACAACGCCGAGGGCCGCGGCGTGGTCGAGCTGAGCGCGCTGGTGGGCGCCCGCGTGGCCGGCGAACATCGCCATCCCGCGATCGTGGAGCGCTTCACGGTGCTCGAGGGCGAGCTCACGGTCAAGCGCGACGGCGAGCTGAGCGTGCTGCACGAGGGCGAGACGGGCGTCGTCGAGCCCGGCGTGTGGCACGACTGGTGGAACGCCGCCGACCGCGACGCCCGCGCGCGCGTGGAGGTCACGCCGGGCGAGCGCTTCGCGCACATGATCGAGACGCTGTTCGGCCTCGCGCGGCTGGGCCACACCAACGCCAAGGGCATGCCGCACCCGCTCCAGCTGGCGCTGTTCGCCCAGGAGTTCAGCGACGTGATCGAGTTCCGCCGCCCGCCGCCGACTCTGCAGCAGGCGATCTTCGCCACGCTCGCCCCGCTCGCGCGCCGGCGCGGCTACCGCGCGACCTACCCCCAGCTCTCGCGCACGGTGCTCGCTCCGCGCACCTAGCTAGGCGCACGGCGCCGCGCGCACATGCAGATCGCAGGCCGCTGGCCCGCGGCGGGACGCCCGACGAGGCCGCCCGGCTCGATACAATTCCTACTCCGTAGCACAGGATTCGCAGAGCGACCGCAGCGAGGAGCCAGATGGCAACCGTAGACAGCGCAAAAATCACCAAGCCCAGCCCGATCGTCGAGGACGAGCAGGGTCAGCTGCGCGCTCGCCAGGGCATCTCGCGCGAGGTCGTGAGCGAGCTCTCCAGGATCAAGGGCGAGCCCGACTGGATGGCCGAGAAACGCCTCCGCGCGCTCGAGATCTTCGAACGCAAGCCGATCCCGACGTGGGGCCCGGACCTGGGCGGCCTGAACCTCGACGACCTCGTGCTCTACTCCCCCCCGACCGCCGGGCGCTTCAACAGCTGGGATGACGTGCCGGAGGAGATGAAGCAGACATACGAGGACCTCGGCATCCCCCAGGCCGAGCGCGAGCACCTCGCGGGCGTGGTCGGCGTGTGGCGCCAGGAGCCCGTCTACGAGGGCCTCAAGGAGGAGTACTCCAAGCAGGGCATCCTGTTCTGCTCGATGGACACCGCGATCACCGAGTACCCCGAGCTCGTACAGAAGTACTTCATGAACAAGTGCGTGCCCGCACAGGACAACAAGTTCTCCGCGCTGCACGGCGCTGTGTGGTCGGGCGGCGCCTTCTGCTACGTGCCCAAGGGCGTCAAGTGCGACCTGCCGCTGCAGTCCTACTTCCGCATGGAGGGCGCCGGCGAGGGCACCTTCGAGCACACGCTCATCGTGGCCGACGAGGGCTCCGAGGTGAACTATATCGAGGGCTGCACCGCGCAGACCTACAGCGTCAACTCGATGCACTCGGCGGTCGTCGAGATCTTCGTGCACGAGGGCGCCAAGGCCCGCTACACGACCGTGCAGAACTGGTCCAAGGACGTCTACAACCTGAACACCAAGCGCGCCATCGTGGACGCCGAGGGCACCGTGGAGTGGGTGGGCGGATCGATGGGCGCGAAGTACGTGATGCTCTACCCGGGATCGTTCCTGATGGGCGAGGGCGCCCGCGCGGACCACCTCAACGTGGGCGTGGCGGGCAAAGGGGTGCACAAGGACACGGGCGCCAAGGTCGTGCACCTGGCGCCCAACACGACCTCCAACATCCTCGCCAAGTCGATCTCCAAGGACGGCGGCATCATGGGCTACCGCGGCCTGGTCAAGATGGGCCACAACTCGGCCGGCTCGAAAGCCCGCGTGCAGTGCGACGGGCTGATGATGGACGGCGAATCGCGCTCGGACACCTGGCCCGACATCCAGATCCAGAACCCGCACGTGACGGTCGCCCACGAGGCCACCGTGGGGCGCATCTCCGACGATCAGCTCTTCTACATGGGCTCGCGCGGCTTCACCGAGGACGAGGCTGCCGCGATGATCGTCAACGGCTTCATCGAGCCCGTCACCAAGGAGCTGCCGATGGAGTACGCGGTGGAGCTCAACCGGCTGATCCAGCTGGAGATGGTCGGCTCGATCGGCTGAGCCGCTCGCCGGATCGCCCAGCGCGACTCAAACACGCTGCCTGATCCCGATAGGCGATGCGCGCCCCCGTGGACACGATCGTCGCGCCGCTGTTCCCCACGAAGCTGCCGTGGGCCAACGCGCCCGGGCCGCAGTCGATCATCCAGCAGGGCAAGCCGATGCTCGTCGAGTTCTGGGACTTCTGCCTGCCCAACTCGATGCGCACGCTGCCCTACATGAAGGCCTGGCACGAGCGCTATGCGCAGGCCGGGCTGCGCGTGATCGGCGTGCACAGCCCGGGCTTTGAGCCCTCCCGCCGGGAGGACGCGGTGCGCGAGGCGGTGGCGCGCCTGGGCATCGCATATCCCGTGCTGATCGACAGCGAGCTCGCGCTGTGGCAGGAGTATGAGAACGAGGGCTGGCCCGCGCGCTATCTCTTCGACGGGCGCGCGCGCCTGTTCGACTACCACTACGGCGAGGGCGCCTACGAGGAGACCGAGCTGGCCATCCAGGAGCTGCTCGGCGTGGCGCGCGAGCCGCTCGCGCCGCTGCGGGCGCAGGACGCCCCGCAAGCAGCACTCCTGGCCCCCACACCCGACCGCGAGGGCGCCTATTCGGGCCCCTATCAGGCGGGCGGTGTGTGGGCGGTGCTCGAGGGCACGGGCAGCGTGACCGTGCGCGGCGGCGAGCAGGGCGATGTCCGCGAGCTTGCGATCAGCCATCCAGGCGCCTACCAGCTGATCGAGCATCCGCGGCACACAGCCGGCGTGCTGGAGCTCGAGATCGGGCCGGGCGTCAGCTGCCTGGCCACCTGCTTCGCGCCGGGGTTGGCCTGAGCGGCCGGCCCGCGTGAGCGCCGCTCACCCTGCCAGCGCGGCGCGGGCCTCGCGCAACACGCGCGCGAGCTGATCGCGCTCGCCGTGGTAGGCCGGCCCGGTGCCATCGGTGAGCAGCTCGTCGAGCATCGCGACGCCGCGCGCATACAGCGGCGCATCCCCGCGCAGCAGCGCTGCCAGCTCGAGCAGCTCGGCGGCGCTCGCCAGCAGCGGAGCGCCGGCTGAGACCGCCGACCAGCGCCCGCGCGGCCCCCGCGCGGCCTGCACCAGCCCTTCCAGCCCGCCCGCGATCAGCGCGCGCGTGCGCGGCGCGGTGAGCAGCGCGGCGCGCGCGGCCAGCTGCGGCGAGCGGGCCGGGTCGGCGCCTGCGATCAGGGCGCGGTCGAGCGAGCCGGCACGTGCGTGTGCGGCCACTCGCGCCAGGCGCCCCGGTCGCGCTGGGCGCTCATGCGGGGTGCGGGCGCTGCGGGAGCGAGCGCTGCCGGCACGTTCGAGCTGCTGCGATATGGTCATGGGACACCTCCGTAGTCGTATAGACGGTGTTGTAACCGACTATACATGTTTGCCGGTGTCTGTCAACATCATGCCCCCCGCGCCCCAACAGCTGGACCTCGTGATCGACTTCGTCAACACGCTCGATGTGGACGCGGGCAGCGACGAGCTGTCCAGCCCCGCGGCCCTCGGTGCGTGGCTTGCGGAGAGGGGCCTGCTGCAGGCCGGCACGCCGGTGGGCGAGGCGGAGCTCCGCGAGGCGCTGCGCCTGCGCGAGGCGCTGCGCGCGCTGATGCTCGCCAACAACGGCGAGGCAGCGAACGCGAGCGCGGGCGAGGAGCTCGAGCGCGCGGCCCGCAGGGGCGATCTGGGTGTGCACTTCGGCGAGGGCGCTTCGGTGAGCCTCGCGGCGGGCGCAGACGGCGTGGCGGGTGTCCTGGCGCAGCTGCTGATCCCCGTCGCGCAGGCGCTCGGCGAGGGCTCCTGGCAGCGCGTGAAGGCGTGCCGGGCGCCCAACTGCCACTGGGCCTTCTATGACCGCTCGCGCAACCACTCGGGGGTGTGGTGCGAGATGGCGGTGTGCGGCAACCGCACCAAGGTGCGCACCTACCGCGAGCGGGCCCCGCGCGCGCGGCGCTGAGGACCTGGGGCGCTGCGCCCTCAGACGCCGAGCGGCGCGAGCTGGGCGTGCGTGCGGTCCTGCAGCAGGCGCCGCAGGAGCGGCGGGCCGGAGTCCTCCACGAGCACGCAGGTGCCCGGCCAGTAGGGACTCTCGCCGGGCGTGGCGGTGAGGAAGATCGAGGCGTAGGTCCAGCTGCCGGCGTTGAGCAGTCGCGCGCCTCCGCGCCCGCGCCACTCGCGCTCATCATCGCCGGGCAGCGGCCCGGGGCGGTGGGTGTGGCCGAAGATCACATGGGCGTCGCCCAGCTCGAGCCGGGCGGCGACCTCGCCCATCGCGCGCAGGGCGGCGCGGCGCAGCTCTCCGACCGAGATGTCGGCGCGCAGCGGGCCGAGCCCGGCGCGGTTGAGCGCGGCGATCGCCAGCGGAAAGGCGCCCCTGACCGCGCGCCTGCGCAGCTCGAGCGTCAGCCTGCGCGACACGCCGGCGGCGCCGCGGGCGGCACCGTTCGCGCTGCCGTTGCTCGCGGCCCGGGCAGCACCGCGGCTGCCGCCGAGGGCGCGCCACGCGGTCACGGTTGCCATCCCGTTGAGCGCCGCCCCCGTGCGCGTGTCACGTGCGACAGCGTCGCGCCACGCGAACACCGGCGCGCCCATCGCCTCGTAGTCCGCAGCGCTCGCGAAGGTCGAGGACGGGCGCCCCAGCAGCCGGCTCATGGCGCCCACGCTGAGACGCTCGAGCGTGGGAATGGTCAGATGGCAGTCCAGGAAGTGACCGTGGGTGGCATACACATCGGCGCGCAGCCACACGCCGGGGTAGGCCACGCGCACGTGGGCCGGGGCGGCCCAGCCGGCGATCCGCTCGAGCGCCGGGGAGGCCTGCGCGGGGTCGAGCAGCTGCTCGGGGCCGAGCGGCGGCGGCTCGTGCTCCTCGCCGCGGTGTGCCAGCCAGGGTTCGACGAGCGCGTGATCGTGGTTGCCCGCCGTGATCAGCAGCTCGCGCCCGGCCAGGGCCTCCCCGAGATCTGAGAAGAAGGGGCGGGCTGCGGCGAGCGCGTCGCGCAGCGGGCCGTGGCGCAGCTCGAGCACGTCGCCGAGCAGCACCACGCGGTCGGCATCCGCAACGGCCTCGAGCAGCACCGCGCGCAGCTCGGGGCGCCGCAGCAGGTCGCTGCGCGAGTTGCTCCCGAGATGCAGGTCGGAGAGGATCAGCGTGCGCATCGTTGGGACCGGCGCAGCTCGAGCGCCGTCCGTCCTCCGGCCCGGCTCAGGAGGCCCCGACCAGGCCGTCCGGGCGGGGCGCGCGGCCAGCGAGTCCGCGGATCGGCTTGGGCAGCATGAAGCGGACGTCCTCGCGGACCACTTCGAACTCCGTGATGTCCTGCACCCCGCGTGTGCGGAAGAAGTCGATCAGCTCGGCGACGAGGTTCTCGGGCGCGCTCGCGCCCGAGGAGATCCCGACCACGCGCGTGTCCTCCAGCCACTCCTCCTGCACCTCGCCCGCGTTGTCGATCAGGTGCGCATCGGTACCGCAGTCGCGCGCGACCTCGACCAGGCGCACCGAGTTGGAGGAGTTGCGCGAGCCGATCACGAGCATCAGGTCGCAGCTGCCGGCGAGCTGCTTGACGGCTGCCTGGCGGTTGGTGGTCGCGTAGCAGATGTCGTCGGTGCGCGGGCCCACGATGCTCGGGAAGCGCTCGCGCAGGCGCTCCAGGATGGCGGCCGTTTCATCCACCGCGAGCGTGGTCTGGGTGATGTAGGCGACGCGCTCGTGATCCTCGACCTCGAGCTCCTCCACGTCCTGCTCGCACTGCACGAGCACGATCCGCTCGGGCGCCTCGCCCATCGTGCCTTCGACCTCCTCGTGGCCGTCGTGACCGACGAGCACAACCGTGTAGCCGTTCTCGGCGAAGCGGATCGCCTCGCGGTGGACCTTGGTGACCAGCGGGCAGGTCGCATCGATCGTCTGCAGGCCGCGCGCCTGCGCGCCGGCCCGCACGCTGGGGGCCACACCGTGGGCCGAGAACACGCAGACCGCGCCCTCGGGCACCTCGGTCTGCTCCTCGACGAAGACCGCGCCGCGCTCGCTCAGCGCCTCGACAACGTGCTTGTTGTGCACGATCTCCTTGCGCACGTAGACGGGCGCGCCGTGGAGCTCGAGCGCCCGTTCCACGGTCTGGACCGCTCGATCGACGCCGGCGCAGTACCCGCGGGGGGATGCGAGCAACAGCCTCTGAACCGTGTTTGACACTGATGTCATTGTAGGGGGCACCCAGGTACGCTAAGCGCTGATGTCCCAGCACCACCTCGACAGGCTCACCCCCGTGGACGCCTCCTTCCTGCACCAGGAGGGTCCCGTCTCGCACATGCACATCGGCGGCGTGACGATCGTGGAAGGCCCGCCGCCGGACCGCGAGGAGTTCCTCCAGCAGATCCGCATGCGCCTGCATCTGGTGCCGCGCTACCGCCACAAGCTCGCCTACACCGCCATCGACAGCGGCCGGCCGGTGTGGATCGATGACCCGAGCTTCAACCTCGAGTACCACATCCGACACACCGCCCTGCCCGCGCCGGGGCGCTGGGAGCAGCTGCAGGACCTGACCGCGCGGATCTTCTCCCAACAGCTCGACCGCTCCAAGCCGCTGTGGGAGATGTGGCTGATCGAGGGCCTCGAGGAGGACCGCTTCGCGCTGATCACCAAGACCCACCACTCGCTGATCGACGGGATCGCCGGCGTGGATCTGGCGACGGTCCTGTTCGACATATCCCCCGACCCGCCCCCCCTGACCCACCCCTCACGCCCGTGGCAGCCCCATCCCGAGCCCGGCGTGGCCCACCTGCTGGCCGCGGACCTGATCGGCGCGGTGCGCGCGGGCCTCGCGCTGGCGGATGGTGCGATCGATGCGGTGGTGCACCCCGAGCGCGCACTGTCACGGGCGCGCGACGCGGCCGAGGGCGTCGGCGAGATCGTCTGGGCGGGCCTCAACCCGGCCCCCGAAACGCCGCTCAACGTGCCGATCGGACCGCACCGGCGCTTCGTGGGCGTGTCCAGTCGCCTGGAGGACTTCAAACGCGTCAAGGACGCCTTCGGAGGCACCGTCAACGATGTCGTGCTGGCCACCGTGGCGGGCGCGCTGCGCACCTTCCTGATCTCCCGCGGCCGCCGCACGGAGGGCGTGGAGCTGCGCGCGCTTGTCCCGGTGTCGGTGCGCAGCCAGGACGAGCGCCTGGAGGTCGGCAATCGGATCGTCGTCATGCGCGGACCGCTGCCCGTCTACATCGCCGACCCGGTCAACCGCCTGCGCTTCGTCTCGAGCGCGATGGAAGGGCTCAAGGAGTCAAAGCAGGCGCTCGGCGCGGAGGTGATCTCCGGCGCTCAGAACTTCGCGCCGCCGACGATCCTCGCGCAGGCATCGCGCCTGAACTTCTCCACGCGCCTGTTCAACCTGATCGTCACCAACGTGCCCGGCCCGCAGTTCCCGCTGTATGTGCTCGGGCGCGAGATGCTGCAGGCCATCCCCGTCGCCTTCCTGCCCGAAAACCACGCTCTGGCGATCGCGATCATGTCCTACAACGGCCAGATGAACTTCGGCCTGCTCGGCGACTTCGACGCGCTGCCCGACATCGCGGCCCTCGGCGAGAGCATCGCCGAGGAGCTCGCCACGCTGGTCGCGCTCGCGCGCGAGTCGGCGACCGCCGCCGTCTAGCGACGACGCGCAGAGATCGAGCGGCGGCGAGGGCGCCCGAGCTGCCCGCAGCTTGCCGCCCCGCCCTAGCCGGCGATGCGAACGATCTCTTCGCCAACCCGGACGCTCAGGCCGCCAGCGGCGGGGAGCACTTCGAGCGTTGCTTCGCCCGCGGGCGCGTGCAGGCCGGAGACAAAGCGCCTGCCCCTGCCACCGCCGAGCACGGGGTCGGGCAGGCCGCTGGCGAGCGTGCCGGCGACCACGAGCGCTCCGCCCGGGTCGGCCGCAGAGAAGACCTCGCCGGCGGGACCGAGGGCGAGTGCGGCGACGGGCGCCGCGAGCGTGGTGTAGCCGTCGGAGTTGAACGTGGGATCGAGCACGCCCGCCGCGGTGAAGCGGAACAGGTCGACCTTCGTGCTGTTCGGGCCTTCTCCGCCGAAGGCCGCCTCGACCGCGCCGCCCGGCAGCGCGAACAGGCCGTCGCACAGCTCGGAGCTGCTCTCCGCGGTGTGCGGCACGAACGGCAGGTAGACGGCGCCCTGCTGCCCGAAGCCCGGAGCATCGGCCCCCGAGGGCGCAAGCTGCTGGACGGCGGGAGCCTCCACGGCGCTGCTCTTGGGGATCACCGCCTGTTCGTAGGCCAACAGCAGCGAGCCGTCCGCGCCGAGCGTCTGGGCGCACGCGAATCCCTGCCCGTTGCCGGGATATCCGGCGAGCGAGGGCGTCGCGCCGCCCGCCTGCAGGAAGCCGCCCGCACCGAAGGAGCGGTCCAGCGCGCCCGTGGGCAGCAGCCGCACCAGCTCGACCGGCCCTTCGCCCAGCCCCGCGGGGATCGCGGGTTCGTTGACCGGCTGCGGCACTTCGCGCTGATAGGCCGCGAGCACGTCGCCGTCGCTCTGCACGGTGGCCGCGGTGATCACCATGAAGCCATGCGCGTGCGCCAGCGCGTACTGCGCGACGCCGGCGTGGCCGAAGCCGCGATCGGGCTGCCCCCCGGCGCCCAGGCGCACCGCGACGAGGTGATCCGCTCGATCGAGGCCGACGACGATCAGCCCGCCGCCCGCGACGGCGAACATGCGGGGCGGATCCTGGGCGAAGGCATACAGAGCGGGAGCCTCGCTCACGCCGCCGCTGCCGAAGCTGCGCACGAGCGTCCCCGCGGCCGACACGCGCGCGATCAGGAAGGCACCCGGTTTGCTGTTCGCATAGCCGCCCACGAACAGCGATCCCGCAGGGCCCGGGGCGAGCAGCGAGCCCGCGCCGCGCTCGCGCAGGGGCAGACCCGCGACGCCGCCATGGCCGAACGATCCCTGCAGATGCCACGACGCGGCATCCGCGCGAGAGGCTCCGCCGAGAGTCAGCAGCACTGTCGCCGCCGCGACGCCCGCCAGCAGCGCCCTCATTCTGCCCGGCCGCACGCCGCCCCCCGCCCGACTCGCATCGCGCTTCCGCCACCGGCCACCGGGGCCACCGGCGGCGTACCGCTCAGTAGCCGAGTGCGAACTTGGCGTCCTCGCTCATCCTCTCCGGCGACCACGGCGGCGTGAACACCATCTCTGACTCCACCGTCTTGACGCCCTCCAGTTCGCCCACGAACTCTTCGATCTGTTCGTTGACCTGCGGGCCGATCGGACAGCCCGGCGTGGTCAGCGTGAAGGTCACGCGCACGTGGCCGTCGTCAACCTCAACCGCGTAGATCAGGCCGAGCTCCACGAAGTCGAGCCCCAGCTCAGGGTCGATCACGTTCGCCAGCGCCTCCATCACCTCGTCTTCGCCGACCATGGACCGAGTCTAGCCGCCGAGCGACCGAGGACGCCGCATCGCGCCGGCCTACGGGCCGCTAGACCATATGGCGTGGTCGCCCGTGGGGGTTGACCGCCGGGGTAGGTAGGCCGGACGCTCCTCGCGGGGGTTTGTCTGGCCGGAGACGGGCTCCGGCTGACCCCAGATCAGTGAGGAGGTCCGGCCATGACCGGAATAGTGACGTGTGCAGCGACTATCGACTAACCCCCGCTGACAGCCCCACCAGTCGGGAGACCGGGGCGCCGGGCCATCAGCGGCCGAGCACGCGCGAGACAACTATGGGCAGCACCCGAAAGAGCGCCACGCCCGTTCCTAGAGAGCGCACGCCGGCAGCACGAAACCGGGCCCTGGGGTCACCGATCCCCGCATCATCAGACTGGCAACGCCGACACCGAGCCCGGCGCCCCGCTCGCCCGACCAAAGAAAAGCCCCGCCGAAGCGGGGCAATTCCTCCTGCCACTTGACAAAACTCACGCCATATCAGTTGTCGCAGCCCAGGCGATCCCACATGTACAGCTGGATGCACTCGTTGGCGAGCTCCACCGCCCGCTCGCGCGAGAGCCTCGGCAGCACCGTGTCCAGCGCCTGATCCTCGGCGACGCCCGCCTGGAAGGCCTCCTCGCCGCGGAAGCCCGCCGCGATCTTCAGCGCCTCGCGGCGGTTCTCGCCGAGGCTCGGAAAGACCCCGACGAGGAACTCCGTGTTGGGGATCGGCTGGCCGACCTCGAGCGAGGCGTGCCAGGCGGCGAGCAGGTGCAGGTCGTCCTCGTCCAGATCGGCGATCGCCTTGGCGTAGTGCAGGGATAGTTCCTGGTCGGGGATGTCGTCGACCCATGCGTGGACCACCTCTCCGACCAGCTGACGGCGGGCCTCGCGGCCGACCGACTCGGCGATCACGCGGATCGCATCCTGAGGCTCGATGAAGCAGAGTGGCATTGCGACTCCCGGAGTAGGAGGAACAGCTGACAGCAGCCACTGTAGGCGCCGGTGTGGACGGCATTTTTGGGGGATGTGTGCCGTGACAAACCCAAGGCCCCCGCGCCCGCGTGTCTGCCGTCGGCGTCAAACAGCCAGCCCAGCCCCGGTGGCGCAGGTACGCACGTACTAACTACCTACGGTTGGCCGGGATGCCTGTGCGCACGCTGGGAGTGCGGTCATCGGGGCCGGGCATGATGCCCAAACGGACAGACGTGGTGTGCCTCGGTGGCCGCTCAGAAAGCACTGACCCCGCTGTCGCCCGGGGCCTCGAACCCGGCTCAGAGTCCGAGCGCCCCGGCGGCTAGCTCACGGGCGTGATCATCGCCCTCGGGCGCGGCGAACCCGAGCGTGGCACGCCGGGGAGCGGCCCAGTTGGCGAGCGCCAGGTCCAGCGCCTCGACGGGCACCGCACAGGCCGCGGCGAGCGCCGCCGCGCGCCGCTCGAGCAGCAGCGGATCGGCGATCGCGAAGACGCGCTTGGCAGCGAGGTCGGTGGGGTCATCGGCCGCCACGCCACGCGCCCCGCCGAGGTGCAGCGAATCGGGGCGCAGGTCGTAGAGACCGAGGCGTCCGAGCGTGACGAGCAGCTCGTAGCGCCCCATGCGCCCGAAGCCGGGCAGCGCGAGGCGCTCGAACAGCCTTGCGAAGCGGCGCTGGGGAGTCCACGCGGGATCGCCCCTGAAGGCCATCGCCTGGGTCGCGCCCGCCGCGTCCGCGCTCCTGGCCTGCGCGGCCGCCGTGCCGCCGCGATCGACCCACTGCAGGTAGGCGAGCAGCGTCTCCTCGCCGCGCGCGGGATCGTGCGAGCTGCGCGGGCCGAGCGGGATCCCCTGCAGGTCGGGCAGGCCCGGGGCCTCGCCCGCGGCGCTCAGGACCGGCGCACCGTGCTCCGGCCCCGCGGCGAGCGCGCGGCGGATGCCCGCGAAGGGATCCGCGGGCTCGTCCTCGTGCTCCTGCTCGCCCCCCAGCGGGCAGAGGTACACCGTCAGGAAGCAGGCCCAGGTGGCGCGCTCGAGGTCCTCCGCGGCGAGCGCGCGGATGGTGGCGTACAGCCCGTAGGGCTCACCGCCCAACGCGAGCAGGCGTGCGCTCGAGAAGGCGATCTCCCGCGCCAGGCGGCCCGCATCCGCCGAGGCGCGCAGCCCCGGCACGAGCTCGCAGCGGTAGCCGTCGTCCTCGGCGCGCAGCTCGTGGCGGACGCGCACGCCCTCGACCCGCGTGCGCTGGCGCGCACCCCCTCCTCCCGTCGGCCCGCGGGAGGGGCGCGAGGGGCGCCTGGTGGCCGCCCGCGGAGCGCTCGCAGCGTGATCGGGCAGCGTCCTGCTGCATATTGGGCAGCGCTCTATGAAGCGGTTGTGGCGGCAGAACGTCGGCATCGTCGTGGCGCAAGCTACCCGTTCGCGCGGGTCTCCTCGCCGGCCGTCCCGATGCTATCCGGCCGCGATGCCCGGGCCGGCGTGCTGCGGCGGGCCCTCCGGGCCCGTGTCGGCGTCCGCGTGGCCGAGCAGGCCGCCGTCCTCGATGATCGATCCGTCGGCGCCGCGCGCCGCGTCGCCGCGCAGCCCCGCGAGGTGGCGCTCGACCATGCGCGCGCACTGGCGCCCCTCGTTGATCGCCCACACGATCAGCGACTGCCCGCGGCGCGCATCACCGGCGGCGAAGATGCCCTCCACGGATGTCGTGTAGGGCCTCACCGCCTTCACGTTCCCGCGCGGATCGCGCTCCACGCCGAGCTGGTCGAGCAGCTCCTGCTCGGGGTGCAGGAAGCCCATCGCCAGCAGCACCAGCTGCGCGGGCATCTCGCGCTCGCTGCCCGCCAGCGCCTTGAAGGGCGGCGCGGCCTCGGCGCGCGCGATGCTGACCGCCGCAACCCCGCCGCTGCCGTCGTCCTTGAAGGTGGTCGTCGCCACCGAGAAGTCCTGCTCGCCCGCGCCGAGCTTCAGCGCCTCCTCCATGGCGTAGCTGAGGCGGTACTTCAGCGGCCACTCCGGCCACGGCGTGCGCTCGTCTGCGCGCTGCGGCGGCGGCTCGGGCAGCAGCTCGAGCTGGATCACCGAACGGGCGCCCTCGCGCACGGCGTTGCCGACACAGTCCGCCCCCGTGTCGCCGCCGCCGATCACGACCACGTCCTTCTCGCGTGCAGTGATCTCGCGCTCGATCGCGGGCTGGGCGACGGGCGGCTCGGGCCCCAGCTCGCGCGCCACCCAGCGGTTGCGCTGATAGAGGTAGTCCATCGCGAAGTGCACGCCGTCGAGCTCGCGTCCGGGAACGGGCAGATCGCGCGGCACGCGCGATCCCGTGGCCAGTACGATCGCGTCGAAGGCCTCGCGCAGCTCCTCCACGTCCACGTCGGAGCCCACCTCCACACCGCAGCGCAGCTCCACGCCCTCGGCGAGCAGCTGATCCACGCGCCGTTGCACGATCGCCTTCTCGATCTTGAAGTCGGGCACGCCGAAGCGCACGAGCCCGCCGATCGCCTCGTCGCGCTCGAACAGCGTCACCCGGTGACCCGCGCGGCGCAGCTGCTGCGCCGCCGCCATGCCCGCGGGGCCCGAGCCGATCACGGCCACCGCATGGCCGCTCTCCCGGCGCGGCGGGCGCGCGACCACCCAGCCCTCCTCCCAGGCGCGGTTGATGATCGCGTTCTCGATCTGTTTGATCGTGACCGCGTCGCCCTCGCGGATCTCGAGCACGCACGCGGCCTCGCACGGCGCCGGGCATAACCGGCCGGTGAACTCGGGGAAGTTGTTCGTCGCGTGCAGCTGGCCGATCGCATCCTCGAAGCGCCCGTGGTAGACGAGGTCGTTCCAGTCGGGGATCAGGTTGCCCAGCGGACAGCCGTTGTGGCAGAAGGGCACGCCGCAGTCCATGCACCGCGCGCCCTGCTCGCGCAGCTCGGGCTCGGGGCGCACGAGCTGGAACTCCTGGTAGTCGTGGACGCGTTCGGCCGGGTCGCGCTTGGGGATGTCGCGACGCTGGATCTGCAGGAAGCCGCCCAGCTTGCCCATCAGCTGCCGGCCCCGCGGACTGCGTTGAGCGGCCGCTGGGAGGACACCCCGCCGTTCTCATTCGCCGCCGCCGCCGCGGCCTCTTCCTCGGCCAGCTCGCGCAGCACACGCTTGTAGTCGTGCGGCATCACCTTCACGAAGGCGCCGCGCTCGAGCAGCTGCTCCCAGGCCTCGAGCACGCGCCCCGCCACCACCGAGCCGGTGCGCGCGCCGTGCTCGTCGATCATGGAGCGCAGCTCGATGACGTCGGCCTCGGAGAGCTCGTCGAAGCCGACCATGCCCATGTTGCAGCGCTCGGCGAACGTGCCGTCCTCGTCGAGGACGTAGGCCACGCCCCCGCTCATGCCGGCCGCGAAGTTGCGCCCCGTCGGGCCGAGCACCACGACGCGCCCGCCGGTCATGTACTCGCAGCCATGATCGCCGACACCCTCGACCACGGCCCACGCGCCCGAGTTGCGCACCGCGAAGCGCTCCCCCGCGAGGCCCCTGAAGAAGGCCCGCCCGGCGGTGGCGCCGTAGAGCACCGTGTTGCCCACGATCACGTTGTGCTCGGCGATGAAGTGCTCGCCCATGCCCTCGCGCGGCCTGATCGCGAAGATCCCGCCCGAGAGCCCCTTGCCGGCGTAGTCGTTGGCGTCGCCGCGCAGCGTGAACGTCACGCCCGGCGCCAGCCAGCCGGCGAAGCTCTGGCCGGCCGAGCCTTCGAAGTCGACGACGATCGAGTCCTCGGGCAGGCCCTCGGCACCGTGGCGCTGGGCGATGTGGCTGGAGAGGATGCCGCCGACGCAGCGGTTGCGGTTGCGGATCTCCAGCGCCATGCGCACCGGCTCGCGCCGCTCGAGCGCCGCCCCGGAGCGCTCCAGCAGCTGCCAGTCGAGCGCGTCCTCGAGCACCGCAGGCGGCGGTTCCACGCGGTGGCGTGGCGCGTCCTGGGGCAGCTCGATGTGCGTCAGCAGGTGTGTCAGGTCAACGCCGCGTGCCTTCCAGTGCTCGATCGCGCCGTCCACGCCCAGCAGGTCGACCCGTCCGACCGCCTCATCGAGCGAGCGCAGGCCCAGCGAGGCGAGGATCTCACGCACCTCCTCGGCGACGAAGAAGAAGAAGTTGACCACGTGCTCGGGGGTGCCCTTGAAGCGCGCGCGCAGCTCGGGGTCCTGGGTGGCGATGCCGACCGGACAGGTGTTCAGGTGGCAGGCGCGCATCATGATGCAGCCGGTGGCGATCAGCGGCGCGGTCGAGAAGCCCATCTCGTCGGCCCCGAGCAGCGCCGCGATGACCACGTCGCGCCCCGTCTTCAGCTGTCCGTCGGTCTGCACCACGATGCGTCCGCGCAGGTCGTTGAGCAGCAGCGTCTGCTGGGTCTCGGCGAGGCCGATCTCCCAGGGGATGCCGGCCGCCTGGATCGAGGACAGCGGCGAGGCGCCGGTGCCACCGTCGTGCCCCGCGATCAGCACGCGGTCCGCGTTGGCCTTGGAGACCCCCGCCGCGACGGTCCCCACGCCGACCTCCGAGACGAGCTTTACCGACACCTGCGCGGCCGGGTTGGAGCAGCGCAGGTCGTAGATCAGCTGCTTGAGGTCCTCGATCGAGTAGATGTCGTGGTGGGGCGGCGGGGAGATCAGCCCGACGCCGGGCGTGGTGTGGCGGATCGAGCCGATGTAGGCGTCGACCTTGTGCCCGGGAAGCTGCCCGCCCTCGCCGGGCTTGGCGCCCTGCGCCATCTTGATCTGCAGCTCGTCCGCGTTGACGAGGTAGTGGATCGTGACGCCGAAGCGCCCCGAGGCCACCTGCTTGATCGCGGAGCGGCGGCGATCGCCGTTGGAGTCGGGCTTGAAGCGCGAGGGGTCCTCCCCGCCCTCGCCGGTGTTCGAGCGCCCGCCCAGCCGGTTCATCGCGATCGCGAGCGTCTCGTGCGCCTCGCGCGAGATCGAGCCGAGGCTCATCGCGCCGGTGCAGAAGCGCCTGACGATCTCGCTCGCGGGCTCCACCTCCTCCAGCGCGATCGGCTCACGGGCGCGCGCGCCGGGCCCGCCGCCGATCTGCAGCAGCCCGCGGAGCGTGGCCCGCCGTGCGGCGTCCTCGTTGACCATGCGCGCGTACTCGCGGTACTTCTCGAACGCGCTGCTCGCGCGCACCGTCGCGTGAGCCTGCTCGTCGCCGCGCAGCGCGGCGCCCACGTCGCCGTTGGCCGCCCGCACCGCATGCTGGACGAGCGCGATCGTCTCGGGGTTCCACTGGTGGTGCTCGCCGTCGCGCCGCCACGCGTACACCCCGCCGACGGGCAGCAGATCATCGCGCGCGGCCGGGTAGGCGCGCGCATGGCGCTCGAGCGCCTCGGTGGCCAGCACCTCGAGCCCCACCCCGCCGATGCGCGAGGCGGTGCCGGTGAAGTGCGTGTCGATCAGCTCGCGCTCGAGGCCCACGGCCTCGAAGATCTGCGCCCCGCGGTAGGACTGGATCGTCGAGATGCCCATCTTGGAGATCGTCTTCAGCAGTCCTTTGCCGATCGCCTTGACGAGGTTCTGGGCGGCCTGCTCGGCGCTGATCGCGACCTCGCCACCGTCCGGCGAGGTTCGCACGATGCGCCCGTCGAGCACGAGCTGGTCGAGCGCCTCGAGCAGCAGATAGGGGTTGATCGCGCTCACGCCGTAGCCGATCAGCGTGGCGAAGTGGTGGACCTCGCGCGGCTCGCCGGACTCCAGGATGATGCCCGCCCGCAGGCGCGTGCCCTGCAGGACGAGGTGGTGGTGGACGGCCGCCACCGCCAGCAGCGAGGGGATCGGCGCGCGGCGCGGGCCGAGCTGGCGGTCGGAGAGGATGATGATGTTCACGCCCTCCGCGATCGCCTCGCGCGCCTGGCGGCAGATGCGCTCGAGCGCCGCGCCCATGCCCGCCGCGCCCTCCGCGGTGGGCCACGTGATGTCGATCGTGCTCGCCGCGTACACGTCGTGCGAGACGTGGCGCAGCGTCTCGAGCTCGCGGTTGAGCAGGATCGGCTGGTCGAGCAGCAGCTTGTGGGCGTGCTCTGGCGTCTCGTCGAAGAGGTTGCGCTCGTTGCCGAGGCTGGTCGCGAGGCTCATCACGATCTCCTCGCGGATCGGGTCGATCGGCGGGTTGGTCACCTGTGCGAACAGCTGCTTGAAGTAGGAGAACAGCGGCGGCGCCTGGTCGGAGAGCACCGCCAGCGAGATGTCGTTGCCCATCGAGCCGATCGGCTCGGCCGCGTCGATCGCCATCGGCGTGAGCAGGACGCGCAGGTCCTCCTGGGAGTAGCCGAAGGCCCGCTGGCGCAGCGCCAGCGGCTGATCTGACAGGGTCACTTCTTCGGAGGGAGGCAGGTCGCGGAAGTGCACCGCGTTGCGCGCGTACCACTCGCCGTAGGGGTGGCGCGTGGAGACCTCGCGCTTGACCTCCTCGTCCTCCACGATGCGGCCCCGCTCGAGGTCCACCAGGAACAGCTTGCCCGGCTGCAAGCGCCCGAGGCGGCGCACCTCGTGCGGGGCGATGTCGAGCAGCCCTGACTCCGAGCCGAGCACCACGTGACCGTCGGTCGTCTCGACCCAGCGACCTGGCCGCAGCCCGTTGCGGTCGAGTGTCGCGCCCACCACCCGCCCGTCGGTGAAGGCCACCGAGGCGGGCCCATCCCACGGCTCCATCAGGCAGGCGTGGAACGCGTAGAAGCCCTTCAGGTAGTCGGGCAGATCGTCGCGGTTGCGGTAGGCCTCGGGGATCATCATCATCGCCGCGTGCGGCAGCGAGCGGCCGCCCAGCATCAGCAGCTCGAGCACGTTGTCGAAGGTCGCCGAGTCCGAGTTGCCCGCGCTGACGACGGGCAGGATGCGCTCGAGGTCCTCCCCGAACAGCTCGCTGTGCAGCTCGCTCTCGCGCGCGCGCATCCAGTTGACGTTGCCCATCACCGTGTTGATCTCGCCGTTGTGGCAGATCACGCGATAGGGATGCGCGAGCTCCCAGCTGGGGAAGGTGTTCGTGGAGAAGCGCGAGTGCACGAGCGCCATCGCGCTCTTGGCGCGCTCGTCGCGCAGGTCGGCATAGAAGGCCGCCAGCTGAAAGCTGATCAGCATGCCCTTGTAGTTGATCGTGCGCGAGGAGCTGGAGGTCACGTACAGCCCCGGCTCCTCGGCGGTGAGCTCGCAGATCCGCCTGATCACGTACAGCTTGCGCTCGAAGGCGTCCTGATCGCCCTGCTGCGCGGCCCCCGCCCCGACGAACAGCTGGCGGATCACCGGGCGGCAGGCGGCCGCCACCTCGCCCGTGTGCTCCTCCTCCACCGGGACCTCGCGCCAGCCGAGCAGCCGCTGGCCCTGCTCGGCCACGGTCCGCTCGAGCAGGCCCTCGAGGCGCCCGCGCGCGTCCGCGTCGGTGGGCAGGAAGCACATCAGCACGCCGTAGGAGCCGAGCGGCGGCAGCTCGAAGCCGACCACCGCGCGCAGCAGCTCGTCGGGTATCTGCATCAGGATGCCCGCCCCGTCGCCGGTGCGGGGGTCGGCCCCTGAGGCACCGCGGTGCTCGAGGTTCTCGAGCGCGGTGATCGCGCGCGTGATGACCTCGTGCGTGGGCCGGTTGTCCAGCCGCGCGACCATCCCCACCCCGCACGCGTCGTGCTCGAAGCGGGGGTCGTACAGTCCGACGGCCCTTGGCGGCTGCTTGTTGTGCGAAGTCATGGAAGTGCTCCTTGGGGCGGTGCATGCCACGCGCGCTGGTTCTGCCTCGCCCCGATGCGGGCAGACCACCGCAGCGCAGGCACGCGGGCACCTGAGGCGGAGCCAGAAAGCGTAGCAGCGCAGGGCGGCCCGAAACGGCCCGCGCGGACGGATCTACAGCGCTCTCAGAAGGCCCCCGGAGCCGGCCCGGCGGGCGCTTCGGGCGCCCGCTCGCCCGCACCGGGCCCCGGATCCTCGCGCAGCGTGCGCTCCTCGCCCCATGAGCACAGGCTCGCCCTCCCCGGACAGGTCAGGCACAGCCCGCGGTGGGGCGCGTCGCTGACGCCGTAGCGGCGCTCGCCGACCTGCCCGAGGCGTGCCGCGAGGAGTCCCTCGAGCTCCCCCCGCCGGCTCGCCGCAAAGCGCGCCGCCACCGGCTCCTCGGGCCGCTGCAGGAACCAGTGGACGATCTCCACCTCCGCCGCGCCCGCGCGCAGCACCGCGAGCGCATACAGCTCGCGCTGGATTGCATACTCGCGCGCGACCAGCGCCGCGAGGTCGGTGGTGGGATCGACCCTGTCGCTCTTGTAGTCGAGCACCATCCAGCGGCCCTCCGCCTCGCGCGCCAGCAGGTCGATCACGCCGGTGATCAGCGCCCCGCCGTCCTCGAGCGAGAACGCGAAGGGATGCTCGCGGTGAACGCTGTGCGCGCCCGCCACGCGCGCCGCCGGCCCCGCACGCCCGGCCGCGGCGACGAGCGCGGCGAGCTCGTCGCGCTCGCGCGCCCCCACACGCAGGCCGAGCTCGCGCGCGATCCCGTCGACCTCCTCGGCGGTGGGGGCCCGCGGGCGCGCGAAGTCGAGCGACTCGAGCAGCCTGTGCATTAGCGTTCCGCGCGCGCGCGCCTCGAGGCCATCGCGCGCTGCCCCCTCGCCCGCGGCGCCCGCGGCCGCGCGATCCTCGGGCAGGCCGAGCACACGTTCGAGGTAGTAGCGGTAGCCGCAGCGCTCGAGCGCGCTCAGGGAGGTGTAGCTGAAGGTCTCCGGCAGCGGCGGCTCCGGCGCGCTCTGCCCGCGCCCGCCGGCGGCGCCCGGCGGTGTCTGCGGCGGCGGAGCGGCGGGCTCGCGCGCGCCCGGCGGCGGGCCCTCGGGCGCTCCCTCCGCCACGCGCCGCCCGCCGGCGCCCGGGCCGCGTGCCAGGAGCGGGCCGAGCGTCGCCGGCGCGCCCAGCACGCAGCGCACGTTCCCCGCATCCGCGACGCCCGCGAGCGGCAGATCGAGCAGCGGCTGCAGCGGCCCCGCCAGCGCAGCGGGCAGCGCGGGCGCCAGTGCCGGCGCCAGCCAGGAGATCGTCGCGGCGGCCGGACCCGGCGAGGGCCAGCGCGCGAACTCGACGGCCCCGCTCAGCAGCAGTCGCTCGCGAGCTCTCGTCATGGCCACGTAGACGATCCGGTCCTCCTCCTCGGCCTGGGCGCGCCGGCGCTCCTCGCTCAGATCCTCGTAGTCCAGGCACGGCGCCGCCTCCTCCCCGTCCAGGCGCTGCAGTTGCAGGCCGATGCGCTCGCCCTCGACCAGCAGGCGCGGCACGCGCGTGTTGGGCTGGCGACCCAGATCGGCCACGCACACGACCGGGAACTCCAGGCCCTTGGCCGCATGGATCGTCATCAGGCGCACCGCGTCGGGCTCGACGCTGTCGACCGGCGCGTCCGGCTCGGATGCGCCAGCGCTCTCGCCGAGGCGCTCGACGTGCTCCAGGAAGGCCCGCAGGTCGCGCCCCTCGCTCGCCTCGAAGCGCCGCGCCAGGCGCAGCAGCTTGTGGATGTTGGCCAGGCGCCGCTCCCCCCACTCCAGCGCGAGCACGTGCTCGCGGTAACCGCATGCATCGATCACGCCCTCGATCAGCCGCGAGATGGATCGCTGCGAGATGCGCCCGCGCTCCTCGCCGAAGTGCCCGCAGAAGCGCTCGAGCGCGCGAACGTCCCCGGCGCAGAGCTGCGCCGCCTCGCCCGGGCGCCCGGGGACGGCGGGCTCCCCCTCGCCGCCGGCGGGCTCCAGCGGCGCGTGGCAGCCGATCGCCGCCGCGGCCGCCCACACCCCCCGTCCACCCAGGCGGGCGGCGCTCGCGAGCAGTGCGAGGCCGTCGCTGGAGAGGCCCACGAGCGGGGATGCGAGCGTCTCATACAGCGCCTGCTCGTCCAGCGGATTGGCGAGCGCGCGCAGATAGGCGAGCAGATCGCGGGTCTGCAGGCGCCCCCAGAAGCCGCCGACCATCGCCAGCGTGCGCAGGCCGCGCAGCTGCAGCGCGCGCTCGTAGACCTCGACGTCGCCGAGCGCGCGCAGCAGCACGGCCACCTCCCCGGCGCGCGCCCGGCCGCCCTCGACGAGCCCGGCCACGCGCTCGGCCAGCAGGCGCGCCTCGGCCTGGCGCCAGATCGGCGCGGCGGGCAGCCCGCGCGCGATCTCCGCCGCGAGGCCCTCGTCCAGCTCCCAGCCCGAACGGGCCGTCACCAGCAGCTCCACGGGCGGCTCCTCGCCGGCGGCCCGCTCGCCTTGGCCGGCGGCCTCGCGGCCGGCCACGAGCGGCGCGAAGTCCGCGCCGAGGCGCTCGGCGAAGACCGCGTTGACCGCGTCGAGCAGCTGCGGGCGGCCGCGGAAGTTGGCTCGCAGGGCGAGGCTCGCGCCGCGCGCTGCCAGCTCGCTGCGGCGGGCGCGGAAGAGGGCGACGTCGGCATGCCGGAAGCCGTAGATGGCCTGATGCTCGTCGCCGACCGTGAACAGGTTGCCACGATCGAGCGCGTGCAGGATCGCCAGCTGGCGCGGGTTGGTGTCCTGGAACTCGTCGACCATCAGCAGCTCGAAGCGCTCCGACCAGGCGCTGCGCACGCTCTCGCGCTCGCGCAGCAGCTCACCCGCGCACAGCTCGAGGTCGTCGAAATCCACCGCTCCGCGGCGGCGCTTGAACGCCTCGTAGGTGCGCCCGAAGCCCACCAGCAGCTCGTCGAGCAGCGCGCACGCCGCCACCGCGGCGGCGTGCAGCTCGTCGGGCTCGGCCGCGGGCGCCGGCACGGGCAGGCGCGGAAGCCGCTGCCCCCGGCTGCGCAGCTCGGCGTGAGCGCCCGCGATCATCTCCTGGAGGCGATCGGGCCCGTACGCGGCGACCAGATCGAGCGCCGCGCCGCGCCCGCCGGCGAGCAGCTCGCCCAGCGCCGCCGAGAAGGCCAGTTCCCGCAGCCGTCCTGCGAGACCCTCGTCGAGGATCGTGAAGCCGGGATCGAGGCCGGCCTGCAGCGCGTGCGTGCGCAACAGGCGGGCGCAGAAGCCGTGGAAGGTGCTGACGAAAGCCGCCTCGGTGTCGCGCGCGGCCTCGCGCTCGCCGAGCCCCAGCAGGCGCGCACGCACGCGCTCGCGCAGCTCGCCCGCTGCGCGCTCGGTGAAGGTGATCGCGAGGATCCTCCCGGGCGACACCCCGTCCTCGAGCACCGCCGCCACGAAGCGCTCGACGAGCACCGAGGTCTTGCCGCTGCCCGCGGCCGCCGAGAGCAGCAGCGGCTCGGCGCGGCGGGCGACCGCCTCCTGCTGCTCGCCGGTCAGCTGCACGGCGCCGCGCGGCTCGGCCTCGCCGCCGGCCATCGCCGGGAACTCCATCTGCGTGCCCTCCGCGCTCATGCTTCGCGCCGGCAGATCCCGGGATACATGCATCCCCCGCGCCACGCGCAGGTGGGCGGGCGCGAGGGGAACTCCCCCGCCCGCGCCCCCGCCGCCGCCGCGAGCGCCAGCGCCCGCGCTTCGCCCAGCAGCTCGCGCACAGCGGCGTGCTCGCGCGCGTCGCCCTTGACGTACTCGAGCTCCACGCCGGCCTCGCAGTCGAGCACGCCGCGCGGACGCAGATCGCCGGACAGCGGCTGGTAGAAGCCGCCCACCGCCTCGACGCCGAGCAGCGCCTCGGCCGCGAGCATGTACAGCGCGACCTGCACGCTGCCGTCCCGGATCCACGCCCCCGCGCCGGGCGCATTGCTGCTCTTGTAGTCATAGACCACAGCGCGCCCGTCCTCGGCGACGTCGATGCGGTCGATCCGCCCGCGCAGCGAGACCCCCTCGCCGAGGTCCACCGCGGGCCGGGCCTCGCCGCCGCCGCGCTCATCCTCGGCCGCGAAGCCGAAACCCAGCTCGAGGAAGGCCGGCTCGAGCGTGCCCTCGCCCGCGGCCGCGTGCTCGAGGTAGCGCTCGAGATCGGCCTGCAGCCTGCGCCGCGCCGGCGCACGCCGCTCGGGCGCCACCGACAACGGGCGCGCGGCCTCCTGCTCGTCCAGTGCCCGTGCGAGCAGCTCGCGGGCCAGCGCGAGGCTTCCCGGGCGCACCCGTGCGGAGCCGGTCTCGGCGCGCAGCCCCTCGAGCGTCTGCCTGAGCGCCTCGTGCGCCAGGCCGCCGCGCGCGAGCGGCTCGGCCTCGGGGTCGAAGCGCCCGGGCGCCAGCACCCGCTCGACGAACCAGCGGGCGGGACAGCCGATCAGCGTCTGCAGCGAGGACGCCGACCACAGCCGCTCGCCGAGATCGTCCAGCAGCCGCTCGTCGCGCAGGCGCCGCGGAGCCTCCCCGGCCGGCGCCGGCTGCAGGCCGGGTGCGGGCCCGTCGACCGCGCCCAGCGCGCGGCGCAGGTGCGCGCCCGGCCGGGAGCCCCCGTCGAGGCCCTCCAGGAAGACGTCGCAGACGTCGTCCACGAACAGCGAGCGCGCGGTGGGCTCGCCGTCGTCGTCGGCCAGGTGCCAGCTGAGGTACAGCAGCTCCTGGGGCCGCGAGACGGCCGCATACAGCAGGTAGCGCTCGGCCGCGAGCGCGTCCTCGTGCTCGCCGAGCCTCAGACCTGAGGTCTCCGCGAGGCGTCGCCGCTCCTCCTCTGAGAGGTAGGGCTGCGCGCGCGCGGGCGCCGGGAAGACGCCCTCCTGCAGGCCGCACACGAACAGCGCGCGAACCCGCCGCGCGCGCAGCGCGAGCGGATCGAGCAGCGCCACGCGCCCGGGCGTGGGCCCCTCGCCGCTGTGGAACTCGACCTGTTCCAGTGCGCCGGCCAGCTCGGCGGCGTCGCGCGGAGCGAGCTCCGGAGCGACGCGTGCGAGCTCGCGCAGCTCGCCCAGCGCGCGGCGCCCAGCAGCCAGCGCGCGCGCCTCGTCGAGCTCGCCGCCGGCCAGCACGCTCGCCGTTCGCCGCCTGGGCGCGCAGAAGAGGCGCTCCAGCTCCCGCGCCGCGCGCTCGATCAGCGCTGCCGGCCCCTGCGCGCCGCCGCGCTCGGCGGCCGCGGCCAGGCGGTCGATCGCCTCCAGGCGCCAGTGGTGGCGCTCCCACAGCGCCCGGGCCTGCGCGGCGCCCCCGGCGCCCGCACGCCGCGCGCGCAGCTCGAGTCGGTCGGCCAGCTCGGGGCGCTCGAGCAGCCCCGGGGCACGCAGCCAGGCCAGCAGGTCTGCGGCCGAGCCGGCGGGGGCCGCGTCGTGCGCCGGCGGCACGCTGCGCAGCAGGCCGATCAGCGCGCGGCCGATTGCGCTGTCGGCCAGCGGCCTGGCGCGGCGCAGCGCGCAGGGGATGCGCGCGGCCGCAAAGACCTCTTCGAAGAGGTCCGCGCCGCCGGCCGGCGCGCGTACGACCACCGCGATCTCCTCGGGCGCCATGCCGCCGACCAGCAGCCGGCCGATCTCCCCCGCCACCAGCTCCAGCTCGGCCCGCTCGCCGCCGCCCTCCAGCAGCCGGACCGCCCCGGCGGGATCCACGCGCGCGACGCCGGGCTCGAAGAGCGAGCGCTCGAGGTGGCTGAGCGCCGCGCGCGCGGCGGGCGCGTAGTAGTCGGCCCGCGCCGGCAGCGGCCTGTGCTCGGCGGCGAGCGGTGCGAGCACCTGGAAGCTCGCGGCCCGGCCCGCGAAGGCGGCACGACCGGGCTCGTAGGCCAGCGACACCGTGACCGGCGCATCGACTGCCGCGCCGAGCGTCTCGATCGCGCCGAGCTGCAGGCGCGTGAGGTCGTCGAAGCCGTAGAAGAGGACCGGCGTGCGGCCCCACAGCGACGGGGTCCGGCGCAGCGCATCGAGCGCCCGTGCGGCGCGCTGCTCGGCGTCCACGCGCCCGGTGCGCTCGAGCAGGCGCCGGTAGCGTGCGAACACCCGCGCGAGCTCGCCCGCGTGCTCGCCCGCGTACGCCTCGCCGCCTTCCGCCGCGACCCAGGCGCCGAGCGCCTCGGAGAGCCGGGCGGGTGTGACCCGCCGCACCTGCAGCTCGGCGATCACGCCGGCCAGGGCCGTCACGAAGCCGGCCGCGCCGGGCCCGCCGTGCGGGCGCCCGGCGATCGCCGCGAGCGCGCGTCTGCGCGCGCCCTCGCCGAGCAGCGGCTCGGCCGCCCCCGCGCGCCGCACCGCCTCGCCGATGAGGCCGTCGAAGAGCTCCACGCGGGCGCCGAGGGCGGAGCCCGCGCCGGCCAGCTCGCGCAGGTAGTGCTCCGCATCGGCCCGCGTCGGCACCACCAGCAGCGGCTCCTCGCCGCGCGCCAGGTGGGCCCGCACGCCGTCCATCACCACCTGGGCCTTGCCCGCGTTCGCAGGTCCCGTGATCAGCGTGATCGCCATCGCGCTCCATCCTCGCGCAAGGCCCCGACGGGCCTGCGCGGTATGCGCGCTGCCTGCTCTAGGCCGCGCTGCGCTGGCCGACCGCGGCGCGCTCGCCGCCGGCCTCGGCGCCCGCGGCGAGGCCCTCGGCCTCGGCGTCGGGCGGCTTGGCGCCCTCCTTGGCCCACAGCTCGTCGAACTCCACCCGCCATTTGCCCTCCTCGGTCTGGCTGAGCGCCAGGTGCGCGCGGAAGCTTCGCCCGCTGCGCCCGCGGAAGCCGGTGACGGCCTGCTCGGTGTAGCCGGTCTTGATCAGCTCGCGGGCCACCGCGATGGGCAGCTGCTTTCCCGCTTTGGCCTTCCAGATCACGAAACCGCAGCCGGGATCCTCGCGCGCCCAGCACGAGTAGCCCTTGCGGTTCTCGGCGATCTCGTGCCCGCACACGGGGCACGGGCCGAGCTTGGCGCGCGGGATGCGCACATCTTTGAGCGTCTCGTCGAGCTCTTTGACGGTCTCGCGCGCGAAGCCCGCGATGTCGCCCATGAACTTCTCGCGCGAGTCCTCTCCCCGCTCGATCTTGCCCAGCCGCTGCTCCCAGCTGCCGGTCAGCCCGGGCGAGGTGAGGGCGTGCTCGCCGAGCAGCCTGACCACGTTGAGGCCCTTCTCGGTCGCCACCAGGGCGCGGCCGTCGCGCTCCACGTAGCCGACCGTGATCAGCCGCTCGATGATCGCCGCGCGCGTGGCCGGCGTGCCGATGCCCGAGTCCTTCATCGCCTCGCGCAGCTCGTCGTCGTCGACCAGCTTGCCGGCGGTCTCCATCGCGCCCAGCAGCGATGCGTCGCTGTAGCGGCGCGGCGGTTTGGTTTCGCGGCGCATGCTCTCGATGCGGCGGGTCTGGACCTGCTCGTCGGCGATCAGGCGCGGCAGCTGCTGCTCTCGCTCCTCCTCCTCCTCTGCGCGCGCCTCGCCCGCGCCGGGAGCGTCGGCGGCGACCTCGTCGTAGACGCCCCGCCAGCCGGCCACGAGCAGCAGCTTGCCGCGTGTGCGGAACACGTGGCCGGCGTCCTGCTCCGGCGCGTCGGCCGTGTGCACGGTGGTCTCCACGCGGGTGTTCTCGAACACCGCCTCGGGGTGGAACACGGCCAGGAAGCGCCGCGCCACCATGTCATACACGCGACGGTCGTCCGCGCCCATTTTCTCGAGGTTGTGCTCGGAGCGCGTGGGGATGATCGCATGGTGGTCTGTGACCTTCTCGTCGTTGACCACGCGGCCCAGCGGCAGCACCTCGAGGGCGCCGACGTACTCGGCGCCCGCGCGGTACTCGCGGTGCGTGCCCACCAGCTCGGCGATCGGCTTGATCTCCTCGACCATGTCGCTCGGCAGGTAGCGCGAGTTCGTCCTCGGGTAGGTGAGCGCCTTGTGCTCCTCGTAGAGGCGCTGCGCGGCGGCCAGCGTGCGCCGGGCCGAGAACCCGAAGCGGTTGTTGGCCTCGCGCTGCAGCGTGGTGAGGTCGTAGAGCATGGGCGCTTTCTCGCGCTGTTCCTTCTTCTCGAGCTTGGTGATCGTGCCCGGCCGGCCCTCGCAGGCGGCCACGATCGCAAGCGCCTCCTCCTCGGTGCCGACGCGCGGGCCCTTGGTGGCGCCGGGGCTGCCGGGCGGGGCCTGGTAGTGCCCCACGTACACGCGCTCGGCCTCCGCGGCCTCACCGCCGGGGAGCGCGCCCGCCGGCGCGGCGAACGTGGCATCGACCAGCCAGTAGGGCTCGGGCTTGAACGCTCGGATCTCCTCCTCGCGCCGCGCCACGATGGCCAGCGTAGGGGTCTGCACGCGACCCAGCGAGACCGCGCCGTCGAAGGAGCTGCGCAGGCGGATGGTCGCCGCGCGGGTGGCGTTCATGCCGACGATCCAGTCGGACTCCGAGCGCGAGCGGGCGGCCTGCTCGAGGCGCTCGAACTCCTCGGCCGGGCGCAGCGACGCGAGCGCGCTGCGCATCGCGGCCGCGGTCATCGAGTTCAGCCACAGCCGTTTGACGGGCTTCTTGCCCTTGGCCTTCTCGTAGAGGTAGGCGAAGATCAGCTCCCCCTCGCGCCCCGCGTCGCATGCGTTGACGACCTCGTCTATGTCGGCGCGGCCGAGCTGTTTGGTGACCACCGCCATCTGCTTGCGCGAGCGCTCGTCGCGCACTTCCAGCTTGAAGCGCTCGGGGACGATCGGCAGGTCCGCCATGCGCCAGCTCTTGAACTTCGGGTCGTATGCTTCCGGTTCGGCCAGCTGCACGAGATGCCCCACGGCCCACGTGATGACGTGCTCGGGGCCCTCCAGGAAGCCTTCCTTCTTCTCGAACGGTCCCGGCAGCACCCGCGCCAGATCCTGCCCCACGGAGGGCTTCTCGGCGATCAGCAGGGTCTTGGCCATCGCGGTCAGCGTAGCGGGTGGCTCCTCGGCGCGAGCGCGCTCGCGGACGGGCGCCTCAGCCCGGCGCGCAGGACCCCGTGCTCACGCTCTCGCCGGACTGCGCGCGGGCGTTGGCTTCGCTCAGCACCGAGGCGACGGTCGCATCGGCCACGCCGTAGCCGCCCGCCGTGCTGCCGCCGACGGTGCCCGCGAAGATCGTCGTCAGGACGCGTCCGTCCATGTCCACCAATGGGCCGCCGGAGTTGCCGGGGCGCACCAGGCCGCGCACCGGGGTGAGCAGCCGCGCCACGGGGCCCTGGCCGTAGGCGTTCTGCGTGATCACCGTCTGCGTGCGCCCGATGCGCCCCGGCTGCACGTCGTAGGGACCGTCCTCGGGAAAGCCGAGGATCGCCCCGGCTGTGCCGGAAGCGGGTTCGGAGGCCAGGGTCAGCGTCGGGCGGTTCAGTTCGGGCACGCGCAGGACGGCGAGGTCGTGCGTGGGATCGAACGCGAGCACCTGCGCGGGCAGGGCGGGCGGGCGGCCTTCGGCCTCCACCGTCGGTTCCTGCTCGCCGGCCACCACGTGCGCGTTGGTGATGATGGTGTCCGGCTCGGCCACCCAGCCGGAGCCCTCGATCGCCAGGCCGCAGGCCGTGCCGAGCACGCGCACCACGCTCGTGGCGGCCGCCCGCACGCCGGGGTCGCGGGCGATGCGCGGTTCGGGCGCGGCCACATCCGGCGAGGGGCCCGTGATCGAGGGCAGCGGGTCCAGGCGCGCGAGCGCGTTGAGGATCGGGCCGGACGGCGGCAGGATCTCGTTGAGTTTGCGCAGGATCGCCGAGCGCTGGATGTCGGCACGCAGCTCGTGCTGCCCCGGCGTCTGGGCGGCCACGGCGGCCACGATCCACACGATCCCGAGCGCCAGCGCCGCGCCCAGGAGCGCGCCGAGCATGCCGTCGAAGAGCCCCAGGCCGGGGATGATCAGCGTGCGCCGCAGCCGGAAGCCGACGCCCTCCAGGCCGCTCGCCAGGATCGCCCCGGCGAGCAGCGCGCCGATCAGCCCGAAGGCGGGAGCGTACGGCGAGGCGGAGCCCTGCGGCAGCAGCAGCGGTCCCAGGCGCGTGCCGAGGAAGGCACCGATGGCAAAGCCGGCGAAGGAGAGCACGCCGACGATGAAGCCCTGCCGGTAGCCGAACCAGGCAAGCATCACCGCGAACGCGACAATTATCCAGTCCAGCTGTGTCACCTGCCATGTTCTACAAGCTCTGTGACTGACGTCCGCCGCCAACGCCTGCGACGTGCCCGCCCGATGCTCGCAATCGCGGGCATCGCGTTCGTGCTGGGCGCCGTGGTCGGATCCGGGCGGGCCGCGCCGCCCGGCTACTCCCTCGCGGAGGGCTTCGTCGGCGCGTGGACCAGGGGCGACTACCTGGCGATGTACGCCGATATCGACGCCGCGGCGCGCCACAGGATTTCCGCGGGCGAATTCGCGGCCGCCTACCGCAACGACCTGACAACCGCGACCGCCACCGGCATGCTCGCGGGCGGGCACGCCCGCGGCGCCCCGGGCGGGCGGGTGACGGTGCCCGTCGAGATCCAGACGCGCATCTTCGGCCGCCTGTCGCTGAGCTTCGCGTTCCGCTTCAGCGACAGCGGCGGCGAAGGCACGCGCATCGCGTGGTCGCCCTCGATGGCGTTCCCGGGCCTGCGCGAAGGCGAGCAGCTCAGCCGCAACATGACCCTGCCGCGGCGGGCGAGCCTGCTTGCGCGCGACGGCAGCGTGCTGGCCGAAAGCACGAGCGGCGAAGCGCAGTCCCCCGAAGCCGGCCGCAGCTATCCGCTGGGTGCCTACGCCAGCGCCGTGGTGGGCAGCGTCGGCGCGATCCCCGCCGCCCACCGCGAGGAACTTGAAGCGCAGGGCGTCCCGCCCACCGCGGCGGTCGGTGTGAGCGGCCTCGAGCTGGGCCTGGACTCCGCTCTGCGCGGCACGCCGGGGGGCCAGCTGCTCGCGGTCGACGCGGGCGCGCACAGCCAGCGCGTGCTGGCCTCGGCCGCGCCGCGCGCCGCGCCCGCCATCCGCAGCACGATCTCGCCGGCCGTGCAGCGTGCGGCGGTCAGCGCGCTCGGCGGCCAGCTCGGCGGGATCGTCGCGCTGGAGCCCGCCAGCGGGCAGATCCTCGCCGTGGCCGGGCTCGGCCTCGATGGCCTGCAGCCCCCCGGCTCCACCTTCAAGATGGTCACCGTCACGGGTGTGCTGGGCGCCGGGCTCGCCACTCCGAGCACCGTGTTCCCCTACGCCACCCACGCGGTGCTCGACGGCGTCAAGCTCGAAAACGCCAACGGCGAGGAATGCGGCGGCACGCTCGAACTCGCCTTCGCCGTCTCCTGCAACTCGGTGTTCACCCCGCTCGGCGTCAAGCTCGGCGCGCCGCGCCTGGTGGCCACGGCGGAAGGCTTTGGCTTCAACCACCCCACCGGCGTCCCCGGCGCCTCGGAGAGCACGCTGCCCCCGGCGGCGCAGATCCAGGGCGAACTGGACGTCGGCTCGACCGCGATCGGGCAGGGCGAGGTCCTCGCCACGCCGCTGCAGATGGCGACGGTGGCCGCGACCATCGCCGACGGCGGCAGGCGTCCCCGCCCGACCTTCCTGCTTGACGCCCCGGGCGGCACGAGCACGCGCGTGATGAGCGCGGCGGTCGCGCGCACAGTGCGCCATCTGATGATCGGCGTGGTCAGCTTCGGCACCGGCACCGCGGCCGCGATCCCGGGCGTGACGGTGGCCGGCAAGACGGGCACCGCCGAACTGAAGAGCGGCTGCACGAGCACGGAAGCCGCCTCAGGCGAAGCGGCGCACAAGGAAGCGGGCGCCGAAGGCTGCCAGGAAGCCAGCAACACCGACGCCTGGTTCGCCGCCTTCGCACCCGCGCTGAAGCCGCGCATCGTCGTCTGCGTGATGCTCGTCAAAGACGGCGCCGGCGGCGCCACGGCCGCCCCGCTCGCCCGCGAAGTGCTCGAAGCGGCGCTGCAGGCCGGTCGCTAGGCACGGCCCGCGGCGGCGGGCGCGCGTGTCAGACGTCGAGCTCGGCGGTGGCCGCTTCGTAGGGATCGTTAGGGCTGACGATCCTCAGCTTCAGCGGGCGGTTATCGAGCGAGACGATGTGGATCTTGTAGAGCAGCAGCAGGCCCTGCGTGGGGCCGAAGAAGGCGGTCGTGTCTTCCAGCGGCAGCCGGCCGCCGGCCGGGACGAGCGCCCCGGGCCTGTAGGCGTAGGGGTTGTTGACGGCCACGGGGGTGGGCGCGTAGATGTTGTTCTGCGTGTCGCTGATCGTCAGATCGCTCGCGGCCGGCAGTTCCCGCGAGGTGTTGTTGTAGACCTGGACGAACACGCCGAACCACTCCTCGCCGGGACCCAGCCTGCGTTCCAGCGGCGAGAGCCCTTCGAGGTAGCCCGCGTCCTCGCTGTTGTAGGGGTTCAGCTCGCGCGAGAGCTGGACCTCGTAGATCAGCGGGCCGACGTTGAGGTAGGGGGCGTTGGCGCCCGACTCGCCCGCGTAGGTGCCCGTGGTGACGCGCGTGTGCGAGTCGCCGCACGCGCTCAGCACGAGGACGGCGAGTACCGCGAGCGCGGCGAGCGGGAACTTGCACAGGCGGCTGGACATATGCGACGCGGCAGTCTACCCGCCGGCGACCGTGACGCGCCGCCCACGGCCCTCGCCGCGCTCGATGATCGAGCGCAGCCGGCGCAGCGCGCGCTCGTTCTTGCGCCGCATCCAGCCGCGCGCGCCGAGCCCCTCCATGAGGCGGTCCGAGAGCGTCGCGGGAACCGTCTCCAGCGTGAAGCGCACGCGCGTGGAGCCGTGGGAGGCGGGCGCGAGATCGTAGACGCCGAGTGTGCGGATGCGGTTGTTCTTGCCCGTGCGCCCGACCTCCACGATGCGGTGCGGGCGCTCGACCTCCGCGAAGGTCACATCGCCCCAGCTGAAGCGGTTGCCCGGTGCCTTCACGCGAAAGCGCGCGCCCGCCCCGCGCCCGACCGAGTCCAGGCGCGTGAGGTGCCAGTCGACCAGGTAGTGGTCGGTGAACTCGGGGTGGTTGGCGATGTCCTGGAGGTAGTCGAACACCCGCTCGCGCGGGGCCGACACGACGATCGAGACGCTGACGGGGTCCAAGGCGGGGCGAAGTCTAATGACCCGTGCGGGGCCGGGCGGCAGCGAGCGCGCCCTCGCGCGGGGAAGAGCTAGGCCGCGCGCGCGGTGAGCCGCACGGTGTGGCCGTGCTCGCAGTGGCGCACCAGCTCGCTGGCGGCGGGCGCCTCGCCGCGGGCGGGACGGCACAGCTCGCACACCATCCGCGGCTTGCGCCCGTGATAGACGTGCACCTGCTCGCCCGCCAGCGGCGTGCGTCCGCAGTCCGCGCAGTGGCTCCTGTCGGCCTCCAGGGCGCCCACTCCGCGGCGCAGCAGGAAGCGCTCGAGCTGCTCGGCGTGACTTGCTGGGGAGAACATGCTGCTCGCGGATTTCGCCGCCTCCGCCGCTGCTCCTGCAGGCGGCCGGCCGTGCACGTGCGGTGGCACGCGGGAGCCGCGCTTGGAGGGGCCCTCAGGGGGTATTGAAGAGGCGCGTGCCCGGGGAGGACACCCGGGTCGGATATCATTATTCGGGATCGCGCTGGCGCTGTTGACAGCCTTGTTATGATCGCCACAAGTTCTTCGGCGAGGGAGCGCCCGGCGGCAGAGAAACGGAGGAGCAGGGCATGGAGTCACTTACCTCGGGCACCTTCGTCGGGACCGGGACCTTTCGCTGCCGGCGCTGCGGCTACGCGCTGACGCTCGCCAGCTCGGGCGAGACGCTGGCCAGCTGCCCGGAGTGCGGGGGCCGGGACTTCGTCCGCGCCTCGCTGTTCGGCACCGACCGGATCTCCGGCGGGCGCGCCGGCGAGGAGCACGAGGGGACGCTCGTGGAGGCAGCGCCGGCCGACTGGCAGGCGCGCCTGCAGGAGGCGCGGGCGCGCCTCTCCCAGCCCGGGGAGTACCTCTGCTACGAGGAGGCCGGCGAGCTGCGCACGATCGCGCTGACGCGCGAGTGGACGCGGATCGGGCGCAGCCTGGCAGCGGACGTGCGCTTCGATGACCCCACCGTCTCGCGCCGCCATGCGCTGCTGGTGCGCCACCCCGACGGTGTGCGCCTGCTCGACGACCGCAGCCTCAACGGGGTCTTCGTGAACGGCTCGCGCGTGGAAGGCAAGGCGCTCAGGGACGGCGACGAGATCATCGTGGGGCGCTACCGGCTGAGCTTCCTGCAGGTCGTGCCGAGCGGCGAGCGGGCGCCCGAGCGCGGCGGCGGCCCGGCCTCGGCGCACACCATCGGCTGAGGCTCGCGCGCCCCGCGCGGGCACCGCCGCCCCTCCGCGCCGGCCGGCGCGTAATATCGCGGCAACGATGGCTCAGACGATCGCGGTGCTCTCGCAGAAGGGCGGCACGGGAAAGACCACCACGGTGCGCACCCTCTCCGATGCGCTGCGCCGCAGCGGGGTTGCCACGCTCGCGGTCGATCTGGACCCCCAGGGCAACCTGTCGGACTACTTCGACCTGCCGACCGACGTCGAGCCCACGATCGCGGACGTGCTGGCGGGCCGCGCCGGCGCGGGCGAAGCGGTCCACGAGGACATCATCCCCGCCAACCTGAGCCTGGCCGAGACCGAGCTGATGCTGGGCGGCAAGATGGGCCGCGAGCTGACGCTCCGGCGCGCGCTGGCCGAGCTGCCCGACAGCTACGACGTGATCCTGATCGACTGCCCGCCCTCGCTGGGCCTGCTCACGATCAACGCCCTGGTCGCGGCCGACCGCGCGCTGATCACCGCGGAGGCCCAGTATTTCGCCCTGCAGGGGGTGGAGCAGGCGATGGAGGTGGTCGAGCTGGCGCGCGAGAGCCTCAACCCGCGCCTCGCCCTGCTGGGTGTGCTGCTGAACGTGGCGGACATGCGCACTGTGCACTCGCGCGAGGCGCTGGCGTCGCTGAAGGAGCGCTTCGGCGAGGAGGTCTTCGACGCGGTGATCCGCTCCTCGATCGCGTACGCCGAGTCGGCCGAGCGGGCCCGCTCGATCCTCGACCACCGCCCCGACCTCGGCGCGGACTATCTCGCGCTGGCCGGCGAGGTGATGGAGCGCCTGGGGGGCCTCGGCGAGGCCCGCAGGCGCCTGGCCGGGCTCACTCAGAGCTCATCCACGTAGGCGCCCTGCGGCTCGAAGGCGGCCCGCAGCAGCGTGGCCCAGCCCTCGAGCTGCGGTGCGAGCGCCTCGGCCACGGCGCCGGTCTGCTCGTAGAAGCACCAGAACAGCACCGCCGGACCGGCGCCGGAGATCGTCGCCCCCAGCGCGCCCAGCTCGCGCGCGCGGGAGGCCAGCTCGAAGGAGCGCGGGAAGAGGTGCGAGCGGCGCTGCTCGTGCAGGCGGTCCTGCAGGCCACGCGCCAGCAGATCCCAGTCGCCGCGGGCGAGCCCGAGGGTCAGCAGGGCGGCATGCGCGAGGTTGAAGACGGCGTCGGCGAAGGGCACATCGCCCGGCAGGGCGGCCCGTGCGGCGGCCGTGCGGACGGGCTCCCGGGCGACCACCACGAGGGCCTCCAGGCCCGTGGGCGGGTCGATCCGCGCGACCTGCCCGTCGGCGCACAGGACGAAGCCGCCCTGCAGTGCGGCGGCGACGTTGTCCGGGTGACCCTCCATCTCGCTGGCGTGCGAGAACAGGTCCTCGTCGAGCTCGAACATGTGGTCGGCGGCCATCAGGCCCGCGACGATCGCCGCGGCGCTCGATCCGAGCCCGCCCGTGAGCGGTATCGCAGAGCGCATGCGGAAGGTGAAGCCATCGGCCGGGTGCAGGCGCTCGAAGGCGCGCACGGCGAGGTTGTCGCGGCCCCTGCTCACGGGCAGCTCGGTCTCCACCGCGAAGCTGCCCGTCTCGGCCACCTCGAGCTCGAGCTCGAGCGCGAGCGCGGCGGCCATGCAGTCGAATCCGGGCCCGAGGTTCGCCGAGGAGGCGGGCACGCGCACGACCCGCCTACGGATCACCCAGCACCGCTTCCTCGATCGGCCCCCGCTCGGCCACGCACTGGATCACCTTGCCGTCGTTGTTGGCGATCGCCGTCTCGGGGTCCTTCAGGCCGCGGCCGGTGAGCACGCACACGACCTCGCCGGCCCCGTCGTGCCCGTACTTGAGCAGGCCCGCCACCGACGCGGCCGAGGCGGGCTCGCAGAAGATCCCTTCGCGCGCGGCCAGCAGCCGGTAGGCGGAGAGGATCTCGCTGTCGGCCACCGCCCGGATCGCCCCGCGCGAGGCGGTCGTCGCGGCCATCGCGTCCTCCCAGCGCACGGGGTTGCCGATGCGGATCGCGCTGGCCACCGTTTCGGGATGCTCGACGGGGTGGCCGAGCACCAGCGGAGCGGCGCCCTCGGCCTGGAAGCCGAACAGCCGCGGCGCCGCGCCGAGCTCGCTGAAGCCGCGCCAGTAGGAGGTGATGTTGCCGGCGTTGCCGACCGGGATGCACAGCAGCTCGAGCGCCCCGTCGAGATCCTCGTGCAGCTCGAAGGCGGCCGTCTTCTGGCCTTCGATCCTGAACTCGTTGACGGAGTTGACCAGCACGATCGGATGCGTGTCGGTGAGCTCGCGCACCAGCGCGAGCGCCTGGTCGAAGTTGCCCGCGAGCGAGATCACGCGGGCGCCGTGCATCAGCGTCTGGGCCATCTTGCCCTGCGCGATCTTGCCGTCGGGGACGATCACCGCGCAGGTGATGCCGGCGCGCGCCGCATAGGCTGCGGCGCTGGCCGCGGTGTTGCCGGTGGAGGCGCAGATGACCGCCTTGGCGCCTTCGCGCACGGCCGCGGAGACCGCGCAGGTCATGCCGCGGTCCTTGAAGGAGCCCGTCGGGTTGGCGCCCTCCAGCTTCAGGCGCACGCTGGTGCCCACCAGCTCGGAGAGGACCGGCGCCCGCAGCAGCGGCGTGGAGCCCTCCTGCAGGCTGATCAGCGGGTCGCCCGCGGTGAAGGGCAGCCGCGCGCGGTAGCGCTCGATCAGGGGCACGTGGCTGCCGCTCATCGGCGCTCTCGGCTCATGTGAACTCCTCTTCGATCACGCGGATGGCGCGCGGGGTCGAGCGCACGAAGTCAAACTCGCCGATCCGCGCAACGGCCGTGCGCAGGCACGATTCGAGGACGGGATGGGTCACCATAACGAGGCGCGCGCGCTCACCCATGCCCCGCTGGACGACCGACTTGATCGACACCTCGGCCTCGCCCAGCACGTGCGTCACCGCAGCCAGCACGCCCGGGCGGTCGGCGACCTCCATGTGCAGGTAGAAGGCGCTGTCCACGTCCTCCACGAGCGCCAGCGGCAGCGGCGGCGCCGGCGGCCGCGCGCCGCCCGTCATCACGCTGACGACGTCGCCCAGCACCGCGCTCGCCGTTTGGCGTCCCCCGGCGCCCGGGCCCGACAGCGTGATCTCGGTGATCGTGCCCGACTCCACGGTGACGGCGTTGAAGGCGCCCGACACGCTGGCGAGCGGGTGCCCGGAGTAGAGGAACGTGGGGTGCACGCGCACCGAGAGCCCACCCTGGCGGCGCTCGGCCGTGCCCACCAGCTTGAGCCCCAGGCCGAGCTCGCGCGCGTACTCGAGGTCGTCGGCGTGGAGATGCTCGATGCCCTCGTAGCCGACGTCGTCGAGATGCACCGGCGTGCCGAATGCCAGCCGCGCCAGGATCGCCATCTTGGCGGCCGCGTCGCGCCCGCTGACGTCATCCGCGGGGTCGGCCTCGGCATAGCCGCTGCGCTGTGCCTCGGCGAGCGCCTCCGCGTAGCTCAGCCCGCCGGTCATCTCGGTGAGGATGTAGTTGGTGGTGCCGTTGACGATCCCGTGGATGCGCTCGATGGGCGTGGCCGACAGCGATTCCTCGAGCACGCGCACGACGGGCACCGCGCCCGCGACGGCGGCCTCGAAGCGCAGCCTCACGCCCTGCTCGCGCGCGACCTCGAAGAGCTCCTCGCCGTGCTGGGAGAGCAGCTGCTTGTTCGCGCTGACCACGTCCCTGCCGGCGCGCATGGCGGCCAGCAGGTACTCGCGTGCGGGTTCAATCCCGCCGATCAGCTCGACGATCAGCTCGGCGCCCGCGAGGATCTCCTCGAAGCTGCCCTGCGTGCGCGTGAGCACGCCGCTGATCACCGGCCGGCGCCCGTTGAAGCGTTCGATCTCGGCGGCGCGCTGCTCGAGCAGCTCGGCGAACGCCGAGCCCACCGTGCCGTGGCCGAGCAGGCCGACGCGCAGCGGCTCAGAGCTCATCGCCGCGGCCATCGCTAGCGGACATCGCGCGCGGTCAGCTCCTCGAGGGTCTCGCGCCTGACCACCACGCGCGCGTCGCCCTCCCTGCAGAAGATCACCGGCGCCCTGGGCACGCCGTTGTAGTTGTTGGCCATCGCGTAGCCGTAGGCGCCGGTCGCGGGCGTGACGATCACGTCGCCCGGCCTGGGGTCCGCCAGCATGGCCTGCCGCACGATCACGTCGCCGGACTCGCAGTGCTTGCCCGCGAGCACGCAGCTGCTGGCGCCCGCGAAGCGGTCGGCCACGTAGGCCTCATAGGGTGCGCTGTAGAGCATCGGGCGCAGGTTGTCGGACATGCCGCCGTCGACGGCCACCCAGCGCGAGACGTTCTCCTTGACGCTCTCCACCGTGTAGAGCGTCACGCAGGCGTTCGCGCACAGCGCGCGGCCCGGCTCGATCAGCAGGCGCCGAGCGCCCATGCCGTGGGCCTGCGCGGCGCCCACGATCGCCGCCACGTACTCCTCCACCGACGGCGGCTCGGGCTGATTTTCGGTGTAGCGCACGCCCAGCCCGCCGCCGAGATCCCACACCGGGAACTCGCCCAGGCGGGCAAGCTCTGCGACCTCCCGGCGAAAGGGCTCCAGGCCGAGCAGCTGCGAGCCGATGTGCGCGTGCAGGCCCTGCAGCAGCAGACCGTCCACCGCGCGCACGCGCTCGACCGCGCGCGGCGCGTCGGCCATCGCGAAGCCGAACTTGGAGTCGGCCTGGCCGGTGGAGATCTTCTCGTGCGTATCGCCCCGCACGTCGGGGGTTACCCGCAGCAGCACCGGCTGGGGGGCGCCGGGCATGGCGCCGCCGGCGATCAGGCGCTCGAGGCGCTCGATCTCGTCGAAGTTGTCGATCACGATCGCGGCCACCTGCGCGCCCAGCGCGCCGCGCAGCTCGGCTTCGGACTTGGCGTTGCCGTGCACGACGATGCGCGCCGGCTCGAAGCCGGAGTGCAGGGCGAGGTGCAGCTCCCCCGCGGAGGCCACATCGCACCACAGGCCCTCCTGCGCGAACAGCTCGAGCACCGCGGTGCAGGGGAAGGCCTTGGAGGCGAACACCACCTGCAGGTCGCCCTGGCCCGCGTCGCGCCCGGCCCCCAGGAAGGCGCGTGCGCGGGCTCGCAGGTCCTCCTCGGCGACCACGTAGGCCGGCGTGCCGAACTCGCGGGCCAGCTCGATCGTGTCACAGCCGCCCACCTCGAGGCGCCCGAGCTCGTTCAATCGGCTGCCCAGCGGAAACAGGTCGGAGAGACTCGTGCCGGTGGCCATGGCCGCTGATTATCGCTTGCGTGCGGGGCGGTCGTCGGGCGAGGCCTCAGGCCCCGGCCGCAAGCAGCGCGGCGGTGCCGCCGCGGCGCCTCATCGCGGCCAGCCAGATCAGCCCGGCCGCCAGCAGCACGAGGCTCTCCAGCTGCGGCGCGGTCAGCCCGGCGAGCACCTCGTGGTTGCGCCTGATGAACTCGACGAGGAAGCGCTCGAGCCCGCTGCCCACCAGATACAGCGCGGCCACCACGCCGGGGCGCAGGCGATCGCGCAGGCACCACAGCACGTAGGCCAGCACGCACATGCTCACGGTCTCGTAGATCGGCGTGGGCTGAACCCGCACGCCGGGCGGCGTGGGCAGCGTGCCGTGCGGATAACCCATCGCCCACGGCAGGCTCGAGCGGATCCCGTAGTCGCCGTCCCCCGCCACCTGGCAGCCGATGCGCCCGATCCCATAGCCGAGCGCGAGCGCGATGGCGCACATGTCGAGCATCCGCAGCTCGAGCGCGTCGCGCCAGCGCATCCACACGAGCACCGCCAGCGCCCCGCCCAGCACGCCCCCGTACCAGACCAGCCCCGAGCCCGAGAACAGCCCGCGCAGCAGGTCGTGCCTGACGACGCTGTAGTTCTCCACGACGTAGTACGCGCGCGCGCCCACCACGCCGCCGAGCAGCGCCGCGAAGACCATCTCATAGGACCAGTCGACCGGCTTGCCGAGCTCGCGCAGCCTGCGCGCCAGCACCAGTCCGCAGGCCAGGAAGCCCAGCGCGAACGTCACGCCGAAGGTCTTGATGGAGATCCCCAGCAGGTTGATTTCTGGCTTCATGACATGAGCGCCGGGGGCTTGTTCCCCGGCGGCGCACTTTAGGGCACGTGTAGGCATCTCTGCGACAATCTGTGGCGATGGCCGCACGACGATCGAGCTTCGGCAAGGACACCGGCCTGCAGGCGCGGATGCTGATGACGCTGTTCCTGCTCGGGCTCGTTTACGTGGTCTTCGTGGGCGTCCTGTTCGCCGCCGGGGCGGCGGCCGGCCTGATCGTGATCGTGGCGCTCGCGCTGCTGCTCGTGCAGCTGTTCGGCTCGGACAAGCTCGCGATGGCGACGCTTGGCGTCAAGGAGGTCACCCCTGCCCAGGAGCCCGAGTTGCACGGCATCATCGAACGGCTGTGCGTGCAGGCCGACCTGCCCAAGCCGCGGGTCGGAGTGATCGAGACCTCCATGCCCAACGCGTGCGCGATGGGACGCTCGAAGAAGAACACCACCGTGTGCGCCACGCGCGGCATCCTCGAGCTGCTCTCCCCGGCCGAGCTCGAAGGCGTGATGGCACACGAGCTCACCCACGTGATCAACCGCGACGTGATGGTGATGACGCTCGCGAGCTTCTTTGCCACGCTCGCCTCGATGATCGCGCAGTTCGCGCTCTTCTTCGGCGGCGGCTTCGGCGGCGGCTACGGACGCAGCCGCGACGAGGAGGAGGAGATCATGCTCGTGCTGCTCGTCTCGGTGATCGTCTACGCGATCTCCTTCCTGCTGCTGCGCGCGCTCTCGCGCTACCGCGAGTTCGCCGCGGACCGCGGCTCGGCGGTGCTCACCGGGCGCCCCAGCGCACTCGCCTCGGCACTGCTGAAGATCAGCGGCACGATCGAGCGGGTGCCCAGCCAGGACCTGCGCCGCGCCGAAGGGATGAGCGCCTTCTTCATCCTGCCCGCCAGGACGAAGAAATCGCTGATGAACATCTTCGCCGACCATCCCCCGCTCGAGAAGCGCCTCGCTGCGCTCGAGCGCCTGGAGGCCCAGCTCCAGGGCGCCGCCTGACCGTGGGCCTGCGCGACGTTCTCACCGGTCGCCATGCCGTCAAGGGCCCGGCGCCCGACCGCCTGTTCGCGATCACGACCGCCTACGTGGCGCTGCAGAGCGAACATCAGATCGACCCGGCGGGTGCCGCCGCGATCGTCTTCCAGGCGCTCGCCACGAGCGATTTCGAATCCACGCTGCACGACATGGAAGACGTCGTCAGGGCGACCGGCGGCGACAGCGCCACCGCCGTCTCGACCGAGGACGACAGCTACGGCTACCGCTGGATGATCCTGCGCAACCCCGCCGGCGCACCCAGCGTCGAAGACCTCGCCGTCGGCATCAACGCGGTCGCCGGCTCGATTGAGACGGCCGGCTACGGCGAGCGGCTGCTGTGCGCCGTATTCGCCTTCGTTGATCGCTCCGGCGCGGGCGGGCAGGCGACGGGCGCGCCCGTCTACTTCATCTACAACTACAAGCGCGGCGACTGGTACCCGTTCGTTCCCGACCCCGCGCAGCCCCAGCAGCGCCTCACCGAGCGCGAGCTGCAGATCAAGGCCCAGATCGGCTCCGAACTGCCGCTGGAGGCCGAACTGGAGCGCTGGTTCCCCCTCTGGGGCATACCGATCTGAGCTGCGCCGCGGGGGCCAAGAAGGCGGTCACCGGGCCACACTCGCGTCAGTGCGACGTGTTTGATCGTGCAGGGGGGGTAGACGATCGGCCCGATGACCAGGGTCCCAGTATAGAAAGGTATGCAGCTCATACCTTTCGGTCCCCCGGCGCGCGGCTAATCGGGGATGAGGCCCTCGCCGGTGAATTCGCGCCCGGCCTCCTCGAAGGTCAGATCGGACGGCGGCAGGATCACGTCGGAGGTCTCGAGCTCGTCGTCGCCGAGGCGGGTGCCGTGCTCGCGCACGTACGCGAGCAGGGCGCTGAAGGCCTCGGCGAAGTCATCCCCGCGCCCGTCTTCGACGAGCGCCGCGACCCCCCGCTCGAGCTCGTTGAGCTGACCGGCGTCCTCGTCAGCGAGGCGGTACTGGTCCTCGCCGGAGATGCGGACGATCATGCCTGCCCGCTCTCGCCCGCCTCGCCGGCCTGCCCGGCTGCCTCGCCGGCCTGCGCGTCGGGCGCGCCGGCGGATATCTGGGCGGCGCCGCCGGGCTCTCCGGCGCCCAGTTCGCTCTTCATCTTGGCCAGCTCGTCGTCGACGGCGGGCTGGCTCGAGAGCTGCTTGAGCTGGCGGTCGATGTCGTCTTCGCCGCCGCCCAGCGCGGTGATGTCGTCGAAGGTGCCCGCAGCTTCCAGCTCGGACACCGCGTCGGCGCGCGCTTTCATGTTTTCAGTCTTGTCGACCGCGCGCTGCATCGCCAGCCCGACGTCGGCCATCTGCTCGCCGACGCCGGTGGCGGCCTCGGAGATCCGCACCTGGGCCTCGGCGGCGGAGTACTGCGCCTTGATGACCTCCTTCTTGGTGCGGAAGGACTCGATCTTGGCGCGCAGTTTCTGCTCGGAGTCGGTCAGCTTCTGCTGCTGGTCTTCCAGTTCGCCGACCTGCGTGTCGAGGCCCTGCAGCTCGGTCTGGGCGACGTTCTTGCGTTCCAGCGCGGTGCGGGCGAGATCCTCGTTGCCGGCGGCGACCGCCTGGCGCGCCTGCGTGTCGAGCTTCACCACGCTCTGCTGGAGCGAGCTCTCCTGCATCTGCAGGCGCTTCTTGGCTGTGACCACGTCGGCGATGCCCTTCTTGACGTTCTGCAGCTGTTCGACCTGCTTCTGGTAACTGTAGTCCAGGGTCTCGGCGGGATCTTCAGCCCGGTCGAGCAGCTTGGAGACCTTTGCCTTCACGACGGTAGACATGCGCCCGGTCAAGCCGGCCATCTGATCCTCCTATTGCAGTTGCGCGGAGCCGCCGATCGTATGTCGGCCGGCAACCTCAAGCCTAGCCGACGGACGGCGCTCTCAGAGCCCGAGGGGGTGGCGGACGGTGAAGCCTTCGTTGGCCGGGCGCAACGGACGCCAGCGCGGGCCCTGCAGGTTCGACGGGTCGTTCGCCGAGCTCGTGTCCAGGCGCAGCCCCGCCACGGTCATGTAGGCGTGGCCCGCGTTGGAGAAGATGGTCACCCACCGTCCCGCGCCGTGGGAGCCCCACACCATGAATTCCGAGGAGTCCATCGGCGCGGTCAGCAGGGTCGCGCCATGGAGCGCGAAGGACACCGTGCCAGAGCAGTCATAGCCGGGCGAGGTGAAGGTGGCGTTGTGACCGCCGCCGTAGATGTAGGGCAGGCCGATGAGCTCGTTGCCGGCCCAGATGATCTCCTGGATGACCGCCGGCGCGGCCATCGGCGCGGCGGCCAGGCCGTCGACGTAGCGCGCGGTGGAGCCCGGGACGAGCAGCTCGGGCCGCAGTGTGGGACCGGCCGCGCCGCTCATTTCGCTTGCGGGATCGGTGGCGGGAGTGCTGGCGGGCGTCGTCGGCGCGACTGCGCTGCCGCCGGTGGCGGCGCTCACGCTCGCGGCCGAACCGGTCGTGCCCGTGCTGCTCGTCGTGCCGGCGAGCAGCTCGGTGAGCGCCGAGGGCGAGTAGGGCGTCACTTCGCCCGTGGCCGTCTTCACGTAGACGGGGCCCTTGTAGGTGATGTTCGTGGTGCGGGCGGTGATCGGCGCCAGGTGCAGCGGCGGCGCCGTGGTGGTCGTGGTCGGGGCTGCGGTCGCCCCTCCGGCGGCGACGCCGCCGGTCGTGCTGGCCATCGCCGAGGCGGCCGGGACCGCGAGAACCACAATGCTGCACAAGAACGCGCTGAGGGTACGCACCCGCAAAACAGGAACCTCTTTCGTCGGCCTCCGGGGTTAGCTGACGGGCTAGCGCTGAAAGAGCCTGCGCTTCTCACGGTCCTACCGTGGGATTCGCCCCAACAACTTGGGTCCCCCGGTCCTTGACACCCAGTCAAGGATTCGGCATTCGGGACGGCACGCTAGCAAACTGCACGGACGCTTGCGGCGAATGCACGCGCGATCGCAGCTTTTCCCCGCAAACAGCGAGATCGGGACGCTCGCGCGCCCGCGGCCCGCGGCCCGCGCCGCCCCTCCGGCACGGGCGCTAGTGTGCCCCGCATGCGCACAGCCCCGCCCCGACTGCTCGGCGCCGTGCTCGCGCTCGCTGCGGCGGCGCTGATCAGCGGATGCGGCAAGTCCGAGCCGGTGCACTCGGCGAGCGCGGGCCCCAGCGAAAAGCTCGCGCCGGTGCTCAGCCCGGGCGCGGTCAGCATCAGCACGCGCAACACCACGCGCCTGGGCGGCGCGGATGAGATCAGCGACGCCGCTGCGGTGGCGCGCACGGTCTACCCGGCGATGACGTTCGCCACCCGCCCGCAGGCGGTCGTGCTGGTCAACCAGGACGACTGGCCCGCCGCGCTCGCCGCGTCGGTCCTGTCGAGCTCGCCGCTGGGAGCGCCGCTGCTCTACAGCGAAGGCGAATCGCTGCCCGCAATCAGCGCGCAGACGCTGCAGGCGCTCAACCCGCTGGGGGCGAGCACGCTGGGTGGCGCGCAGGCGATCCGTGTGGCCACCTCGGCGCCCCTCCCGGCGGGCTACGCGACGCGCACGATCCCCCGCGGCGAACCGGCCGTGGTGGCGGGGGCCGTGGCGCGCCTGCTGCTGGCCGCCGACGGCGCCGCGCCGCCGCACGCGGTGATCGTGCTGGCGGCAAACACGCCGCCGGCGCTCGCGATGCCCGCGGCCGGCCTTGCGGCCGAGAGCGGGGCGCCGATCCTGTTCGTGACCCGGGCGCGCGTGCCGCTGGCCACGGCTGCGGCGCTGACGAGCCTGCACAGGCCCTCGATCTACGTGATCGGCTCCGCCCAGGTCGGCGCCGCGACGATCGCCCGGCTGGCGCGCTTCGGGCGCGTCGTGCCGATCACCAGCGGCGAACCGCCCGTGCCGGCGGGCGCGGTCGCGGGCGCGATCGCGGTGGCGCGCTTCACCTACGGCAGCTTCGGCTGGGCGGTCAAAGAACCGGGCCACGGCCTCGTGTTCGCCAACCTAACCCGCCCCCTGGACGCGCCCGCAGCGGCGCTGCTGTCGGCCACGGGGGACTACGGGCCGCTGCTGCTGCTGGAAAGCGCCACGCAGATCCCGCCGCAGCTGGCCGGCTACCTGGGCGATATCCAGCCCGCCTACACCGCCAGCATCCCCGCGGTGCGCGGCGTCTACAATCACGGCTGGCTGATCGGCGACGAACACGCGATCTCGATCGTCACGCAGTCCGAACTCGACTCGCTGCTCGAGATCACAGAGCGCAAGGCGGGCGGCGGCGAAGAAGGCGCACCCGCGCCGGTCGAATAGACCCAAGCACACCCCCCGGAGACAAGCGAACTTGAGCCAAGCCGAAGATCCCGATCGCTCGAGCAGGAGAGGGCGCGCGGACGAGGTCAGCGTGGAGGACGTGCGCCAGCTGATGGGCGCCTCCACACCGCACTTCGCCCTGCAGCTGCGCAACCGCATCGCGGCGCTGATCGAGGGGCTGCCCGCAGATCACCCTGCGCGCCTGGAAGGCGAGCGCGAGATCGCCCGCCTGCAGCGGCTGGGGTTCATGGGCGAGACCCGCGGCGAGCTCCCCCAGGACGGGGAGCGCCCGCTGCCCTCGCTCGACCTCGGCGGCGCACCCGCGGGCGCCTGAGCGCGGGCCCGCCTCAGCGCCGGCCCGGGCCCACGCGCGCCCGGCGCTCGTCGCGGAAGCGCCCGCGCAGGTATTTGTAGAGGAACGCGAACAGCGCGCCGTCGATCAGCAGCAGGCCGATGTTGAGCAGGGGCGGAACGCGCGTGAAGGCGGCCACGATCAGCACGACCGCGGAGTGCAGCACGATCACGGGCACCAGCGCGAGCAGCACGGCGTGGGAGCGATAGCCGCCCAGATGCTCGCGCAGCGTCACCTCGTAGGTGCCGATGGCGATCGCCGCGAGCCCCGCCACCAGCGTGGGGCCGCCGTTGGCAAAGCCCCGGCTGAGGCCGATCAGGAAGGCGATCGAGCCGACCAGGATCAGCAGCTCGGACAGCGGCAGCGGATGCCACGGCGCCCGCGGGCGCTCGCCGGCGGCGCGCGAGTCGCTGAGCGCGACGCCGAGGCGCTCGGTCGCGCTGTGTGGGCGCGCCAGCGCGCGGGCCCGGCGACGGGCCGCGATCGCGTCGCGCGTGCGCAGCTTGGGCGCCTCGCCGCCCTCCAGCGCGACGGCGCTCTGGGGCGCATCCGCTGCGGGCGCTGCGCGGCGCTTGCGCGAGCGCCCGCGACTGCCACCGTTGCGCTTGGCCACGGCGCTAGCGGCCAGACCGGGGTTCGCTGCGCGGCATCGACGTCGATCGTAGCGCCTATCCTGCAGTCGATGTCCACGCTTCCCCCGCCCGCCGCGCCCGCCGGCGCGGGCATTCCGGGCAGCGGCCTGGCCGGCCCCTTCCCGGTGGGCGAGTACGCCGCCGCGCTGCGCAGCAGGCTGCGGGACTTCGCCCGCGTGCAGCTGGTGGGCGAGCTCGTCAACCTGCGCAGCGCGCGGGCGCGGGTGTACTTTGAGCTGCGCGACCCGGGCGGCGCGATCCAGTGCGCGGTCTGGCGCGCGGACTGGGAGGCGATGATCGCCCGTGCGGGCGGCGTGCCGGCGGACGGCATGCAGGTGGTGGTGGCGGGCGGCTGCGACTACTACCCCGGCAGCTCCACCTCCTCGCCGGGCTTCTCCTTCAGCGTGCTCGACCTGCGCCTGGCGGGCGAGGGAGACCTGCTCGCGCGCATCGAGCGCCTGCGCCGCCAGCTGTGCGCGGAGGGCCTGCTGGAGTGCCAGCAGCGGCTGGCCAGGCCGCTGCTGCCGCGCAGCATCGGGGTGATCACGGGCGAGGGCGGCAAGGCCCGCGACGACGTCCTCGCGGCGCTGGCCCGCCGCGGCTGGGCGGGCCGGCTGGTGTGGGGCTTCGCGCCGGTGCAGGACCGCCACGCCGCACCCGCGATCGTGCGCGCGCTCGGCGACATGGCCGCGGTGGCCGAGGTCGAGGTGGTGATCGTGGCGCGCGGCGGCGGCTCGCTGAGCGACCTGCTGTGCTTCTGCGACGAGACGCTGTGCCGCACCGTGGCCCTGCTGGATGTGCCCGTGATCGCCTCGGTGGGACATCACACCGACCGCACGCTGCTCGACGACGTCGCCGCGGCCAGCTGCTCGACCCCCACGCACGCGGCGGAGGCGGCGGTCGGCGTGGACTGCGCCCGCGCGCGCTCCGCGCAGGCCGCGCTTGCGGCGCGCCTGAGCGAGCACGGCCGCCGCGCGGTGCTCTCGCGCGCGAGGGCCCTGGCGGGTCTCTCGCGCGCGCCCGCCGCCCACCTCGAGCGCCAGCGCTCGCGCCTGCACCAGCAGCTGCGGGAGATCCGCGCGGGGGCGCGGCGGCGCCTCGAGCACGAGCGCGGCCTCGGCCGGCGCCGCGCGGTGGTGCTCGCGCGCAAGTCCGACTCGGTAATGCACGACTGCCGCTCCCGGCGGCCCAGCGAGCTGGCGCGCCTGGAGCTCGCGCTCGCCGGCCACGACCCCCAGCGCACGCTCGAGCGCGGATACGTGCTCGTGCACTCCGCGCAGGGCCGGCCGCTCACCAGCGCCCAGCGCGCCCGCAATGAGCGCGAACAGGTCCGCCTGCGCTTCGCCGACGGGGAGCTCGCGGCGAGGATCCTCGAGTCGTGAGCGCGGACGAGCAGTCCGCCGCGGAGAGCTCGCCCGCTGCGGGCACCGCGCCGCAGAGCTACGAGGCGGCGGCGGCGCGCGTCGAGGAGATCATCAGGCGCCTGGACTCGGGCGAGGCGAGCCTCGATGAGACCGTCGCGCTGCTCGGCGAGGGCAAGGCGCTGATCGAACGGTGCGCACGGGAGCTTGAGGCGGTGGGCGGCGCGCTCGAGGAGCTGCGTCTCGACGAGCTGGTGGCCCGCCTCGAGCAGGAGGCGGGGGGATGAGCAGCTGGGAGCTGCTCGCAGGGCTGGGAGTCGAGATCGAGGGCTACGCGCTGGAGGGCCTGCAGGCGACGGTGTCGAGCGAGTTCGAGCGCAAGAGCACACTCATCCGCCTGCGCGGGGCCGGCGAGGAGGGCGTCGGCGAGGACGTCACCTACGACGCCGTGGACCACGAGATATTGCAGGCGGCGGGCCCCACGCTGCCGCTCGCCGGCAGCTTCACGCTGGCCTCCTTCGCCGAGCACCTGCGCGGGCTGGCGCTGTTCCCCGAGCCCCCCCAGCGCGAGGTCTCCGAGCGCTACCGCCGCTGGGCCTACGAGTCGGCCGCGCTGGATCTCGCGCTGCGCCAGGCGGGCAGGAGCCTGCACGAGGCGCTCGGGCGCGAGCCCCGGCCGGTGCGCTTCGTGGTGTCGCTGCGCCTCGGCGAGCCGCCAACGCTCGAGCCGATCCGCGAGCGCCTGCAGATCTACCCCGATCTGCGTTTCAAGCTGGATCCCACCAGCTCCTGGGATGAGCCGCTGATCGCCGCGCTGGTGGCCACCGGCGCGGTCGACTCGGTGGACTTCAAGGGCCTGTACGTGGGCTCAATCGTCGACCAGCCCGCCGACCCGCTGCTCTACCGCCGCGTCGTGGCGGCCTTCCCGCAGGCCTGGATCGAGGACCCCGCGCTGACGCCCGAGACCGACGCGGTGCTCGCCGCCCATCGCGAGCGCTTCTCCTGGGACGCCCCGATCCATTCGATCGATGACATCCGCGCGCTCCCCTACCCGCCCCACATGGTCAACATCAAGCCCTCGCGCCTGGGCGGGCTGCGCAATCTGCTGGACGCCTACGACTACTGCGCGGAGAACGCGATCGGCAACTACGGCGGCGGGCAGTTCGAGCTCGGCGTGGGCCGCGGGCAGAACCAGTACCTGGCCTCGCTGTTTCACGCAGATGCGCCCAACGACGTCGCTCCGAGCGCCTTCAACCTGCCCTCCCCGCCGCCAGGCCTGCCGCACAGCCCGCTGGCGCCGGCGCCCGCGCCCACCGGATTTCGCTGGGCGCAGCCGGGCGCGGGGGCCTGAAATGAGCCCCCGGCGCGACCGCAACTTCGATCCCGGGCGTAGGTTCCTACAGCAACAGGCGCTAGGGTCTTAACCCGCCGATCGAGTTTGGGGGGGTCGTCCCGGCGCAGGCAGCAGGACCTTCGGCACGAAGGGGAGAAGTTGGCGAGCAGGGCCGCGCACAAGCGATCCACATCTCTTGCCGCGAGCGCAATCGCGTTGCTGGCATGCCTGTCGCTGAGCTCACCGCCGCCCGCGGCGGCGGCCGATGCGGGCGGCACCGCGGTTCCCGGTGGCTCGGCCCCCGCGCCGGCGCCGGCCCGCGGCAGCAGCGCCCATGTGTTCACCGTGCGCATCAGCGCGGTCAGCTGCGTGCCTGAGGCCAACTGCAGCGGCAACCCCCACCAGGTCTCCCTCCGCGGCACGCTGCGCCTTAGCGGCGCGGGCCTGCAGAGCGGGATGCTGGTGGGCTTTCCCGCCCGCCCGGGAGCGCGCGTCAGCAGCGTCTCGCCGGGAGCGCACCTGCGCAAGGCCGACGGGGCGCTGTTCGTGACCGTCCCCCGCAGCGCGCACTCGGGGCACATCATGATCCTGCTGGGCGGCGGGCGCTACACGAGCTCCTACGGGCCGATCTACATCTACAACCACGCGCTGCATCCGCCGCCCAAACCGCCCGCCCCCGCGCCGCCCGGCGCCGGCGCGGTCAGCGGCACCGCGCTGGAAGGCCAGGGCATGTGGATCTGGTACGTCAGCCAGTCCGACGGCGGCAGCATCCCCGCGATCATCGCCCAGGCCCACGCGGCGGACGTGAGCACGCTGTTCATCAAGAGCTCCGACGGTGCGAGCAACTTCTGGAGCCAGTTCACGCCGCAGCTGGTCGCCGAACTGCACGCCGCCGGCCTGAAGGTGTGCGCCTGGCAGTACGTCTACGGCAGCAACCCTGTCGGCGAGGCCGACCTCGGCGCCGAGGCGGTTGCCGACGGCGCCGACTGCCTGGTGATCGACGCGGAGAGCGAGTACGAAGGCCGCTACGCGGCCGCGCAGACCTACATCGACGAACTGCGCGCCAAGGTCGGCCCCAACTACCCGCTCGCGCTGGCCTCCTTCCCCTACGTCTCCTACCACCCCACGTTCCCCTACTCCGTCTTCCTCGGCCCCGGCGGCGCGCAGTACAACGCGCCGCAGATGTACTGGAAGGACATCGGGCAGTCCGTGGACACCGTCTACGCCAACACCTACATCGCCAACCGCATCTACGGCCGCCCGCTGTTCCCGCTCGGGCAGACCTACGGCGGGGTGTCCGCCGGCGAACTGCTGCGCTTCCGCGAGGAGGCCGTCGATTACGGCGCCACGGGCGTCTCCTTCTGGGACTGGCAGGAAACGGGCACGAGCGGCTGGAGCACGCTCGCCGCGCCGCTCGCGCCTCTGACGAGCGTTACCCCCAACGGCGAATACCCCGAACTGAAGAGCGGCAGCAAGGGTGATCAGGTGCTGTGGATGCAGGAGCACCTCGCCAGCGCGATTCCCACCCAGGAAACCACCGGCACGTTCGGCTCGGAGACCGCGGCCAACGTCAGCTCCTTCCAGACCGCGCACGGCATCCCCGCTAGCGGCGTGGTCGAAGCAGCCACCTGGAGCGCTCTGCTCGCACTGCCACCGGTCGCGGTGGATTGGACCGGCGGCGGTCCCAGCGGCGGCTGAGCTCAGCCCTGCATCTGCGCCTCCACCACTTTGATGGCCGCGTGCAGCATGCCGAGCGTGACCCACGGATACTGCCCCGCGCGCACGCGCAGCCCGACGTCTTCGTTGGGCCGCATCACCTCCACGATCGTGATCACGCGGCCGATCTGGTAGGCGTCGCCGAACTCCGTTTCGATCGAGTCCATCTCCTCGGCGACTTCCTGCATCAGCTTGGCCCGCGGATCGGGCTGCTCGCCCTCGTGCCTCTCGCCTGCCGCGCCTGCCATGACGAACCTCCCGGTCGAATGTCCAGGAGGCCGATCATCGCAGGCGCCGCCCCTTCAAAACGGATCAGACGTGCGCGATCACCGTCACCCCTCTGACAGGCGAGAGCCAAGCCAGGCAAGGACGCAGGGAGCGCCGTGTGCTCGGCACACAAGCGACCGAGGACGCCGCCTCGCGCCGGCTATCGCCGGTCAGACGCGCTGGATGAGCGTGCCCGTGCCCAGCCCGCCGCCGCAGCACATGGTGACGAAGCCGATTTCCCTGTCGGAGCGCTCGAGCTCGTGCAGCAGCGTGGTGATGAGCCGCGCTCCGGTGGAGCCGAGCGGGTGCCCGAGCGCCATGGCGCCGCCGTTGACGTTGACGCGGTCCATGTCGGGCTCGAGCTCGCGCCGCCAGGCGGCGACGACGGGCGCGAACGCCTCGTTGATCTCGATCAGGTCGATATCGTCGATCTTCATGCCGTTGCGCGCGAGGATTTTGCGCGTGGCGGGGATGGGGCCCTCGAGCATTTTCACGGGGTCGCAGCCCACGGTGGTCTGATCGACGATCCGCGCGCGCGGCGCGAGGCCCAGCGCGGAGGCCTTCTCGGCGGACATCAGCAGCACCGCTGCGGCGCCGTCTGAGATCTGCGAGGCGTTGCCCGCGGTGATCTTGCCGTCCGGCTTGAAGGCGGGCTTGAGCTGCGAGAGGGCCTCCAGGTTGGTGTCGGGGCGGATGCCCTGGTCGGTCACGTAGGTCTCGCCGTTGACCGCCATGGGCACGATCTCGCGCTCGAAGCGGCCCTCCTCGGTGGCGCGGTGGGCGAGCTGGTGCGAGCGCACGGCGAGCTCGTCGAGCTCGGAGCGGGGGATCTCCCACTGATCGGCGATCATCTCCGCGCCGAGGCCCTGCCCCACGATGTTGTGCTTGGCCAGCAGCTCCGGCGGGAAGGCCACGCCGAACTCCTGCTGGGTCTGCGCGACGGCCGCAAAGGGCAGGTGTCCCATGTGCTCCACGCCCGAGCCGATCATCGCGTCGTGCACGCCCGCGGCGATCAGCGCGGCGGCGAAGTTGACGGCCTGCTGGGCGGAGCCGCACTGGCGGTCGACGGTCGTCCCCGGCGTCTCGATCGGCAGGCCCGCCTGCAGCCACGCGTTGCGCGCCACGTTCAGGCCCTGCTCGCCGAACTGCGACACGCAGCCCGCGATCACGTCCTCGACCTGCGCAGCGTCGATGCCGGAGCGCTCGATCACCTCCGTGTAGGTCTTGGCGAGCAGCTCGTTGGGGTGGACGTCCTTGTAGTAGCCCTTCTCCCTGTGCCCGCGTCCGATCGGTGTGCGGACGGCCTCCACGATCACGACTTCGCGTCCCTCTGGTTGCCTCATCTCAGCGGTCCTCCTAAGGTCTGCGCCCACCGATTCTCACGCGGCCCGGGGCTCTCCGAGGTGGTCGGTGCGCGTGTGAGCGATTGCCCGAGCCCTGCATCCCTTACTCTAACGCGAACGAGGCGACCCCGATTGACTGGTCAGTCAGTCGGGCGTGTCTCGAGACCCCTCGAACGAGCAAAGGAGCACGAGTGAGCAAACGCCTCGGCATAGTGGGCAGCGGCGCGATCGCGTGCGGCCTGGCGGCCACTGCAGCCCACCACGGCCCCGTCCTGCTGCTGGCCCGCTCAGAGGACTCTGCGTTCCGCGCGCGGGCCAGCGTGGAAAAAACGCTCAGCCGCATGGGTGCTGAAATCGACCCCGAGCACGTGCAGGTGGTCACCGACCCGCAGGCGCTCGCGGAGGACAACTTCGTGGTCGAGGCGGTGGTGGAGGACCTGGCGGTGAAGACCGCGGTGCTCGGCGAGCTGGGCGCGCTGCTGCGCCCCGAGGCGATCATCGCGAGCACCACCTCCTCGCTGTCGGTCGAGGAGCTCGCCGCGGCCAGCGGGCGCCCGGAGCGCTTCCTCGGCCTGCACGTCTTCAACCCCGTCACCAAGATGCAGCTCGTCGAGCTCGTGTTCCCCGCTGCGGCCGAGCATGAGACGCGCAGGCATGCGCTGGAGCTGTGCGAGACCTTCGAGAAGACGCCTGTCGAGGTGCCCGACGTGCCCGGCTTCGTTGTCAACCGCCTGCTGTTCCCCTACCTCTTCAGCGCGGTGCGCCTGATCGAAGAGACCGGCATGGACCCCGCCGACGTGGACACCTGCATGCGCCTCGGCGCGGGGCATCCGATGGGGCCGCTGGCACTGCTCGACCTGGTCGGCCTGGACGTCTCCAAGGCGATCGGCGAGACGATCGGCGAGAGCATCCCGCCGCGCGTGGACGAGCTGATCGCAGAGGACGCGCTGGGGCGCAAGAGCGGGCGCGGCTTTCACACCTACTGAGCGCGCAGCAACATTTATGCGCGCTGAGGTGTCCTTTTAGCTGCCGTTGATCCGGGTGGCGATAATCAGCAGTGCGACATTCAAGAGTCGCAACGCACACCCGCCTCCTCCCAGTGCACACGATCCGGTCCGCTCCCCCCGCGGGCCGGACGTGTTTAACGGGCCGGCCCCGAGGGCCGGCCGAGCGGGGTCGCGCGGCGGCCCCCACGGCGCGCGTGGTCAGTCCTCGCCCTCGCGCCCCTCGCGCGGCACCCGCCGGCGCTCGCGGATGCGCACCGCCTCGATGCGGTTCTCGCGCACGGACTCCACGCGGATCGAGTAGCCGTCCGCGCTAACGGTGTCCCCGCGGCGCGGCAGGCGCCCGAGCTGGGCGAACACGAAGCCGCCGATCGAGTTGTAGGCGTCGCTGTCCACGGGCAGGTGCAGGCCGTAGTCGGCGAGGTCGGTCACGGCCACGTGGCCGCGCACGAACCAGTCCCCGTCGGCCAGCCTGCGGATCTCGCCGGCGGCGGGGTCGGTCTCATCGGCGATCTCGCCCACGACCTCCTCGATGATGTCCTCCACGGTGACCACGCCGACCACGCGCCCATACTCGTCCACCACCACCGCCATCGAGGTGCGCTGGCGCTGCAGGTCGGCCAGCAGGTCGTCCAGCGGCTTGGTCTCCGGGACGATCAGCGCGTCGTTGACGAGCGGCTCGATCGACGCCTGCGGTCCAGCCTGCATCAGCTGGCGCACCAGCGAGCTGACGTGCACGAGGCCGCGCACGCGGTCGCGGTCTTCCTCTTCGGTGACCAGCAGGCGCGTGTGGCCGCTGGAGACGCACAGCGCGAGCGCGCTCTCCACGTCCTGGGAGGCGTCGATGGTGACCACGGCGGGGATCGGCGTCATCACCTGGCGGGCCTCCTGCTCGTGCAGGTGGAAGACGCCTGTCAGCATCCCCGCCTCGCCCCGATCGATCTGCCCGCCCGCGTGGGACTCCGCGATCAGGCGCTTGAGCTCGTCGGGCGAGCCGCCGCGGCGCTCGAGGGTCATGTCCACGCCCAGCAGGCGCAGGATGCGGTCCGCGACCGCGGTGAGGGCCACGATGAAGGGGCGAAACAGGAGGCTGAACGCCTGCAGCGGGCGCGCCACGCGCCGCGCCACCGCCTCGGCGCGATCGATCGCATAGAACTTGGGGACCATCTCGCCGGCGATCAGCTGCGCGGACGCGATGATCGCGAACGCCACCACCGCAGCGACCGCAACCGCCACGCCGTGGCTGAGCGTGTTGCCGAGCGCGCCCCGCAGGATCGACGCGAGCGCCGGCGCGCCGAGGGCGCCGATCGCGATCGAGCAGATCGTCACGCCGATCTGGACCGCGGAGATGTACTCGTTGACGTTGCCCAGCTGCTGCACCGCGAGGCCCGCGCCCTTGGCGCCCTCTTCGCGCATCACTTCCAGACGCGAGCGGCGCGAGCGCACGAGCGCGTACTCGGCGATCACGAAGAACGCGTTGAGCGCGATCAGCAGCGCGGCGATGATGAGCTTCAGCGCGTTCACGCGGGCCCGGCGCTCAGCGGCGCGTGCGCGCGCGCCGTCTGCGGGCCGCCACCGGTGCGGCGGGGGCGCACCCTGCCCACCGCCGGCACGCTACTTCGAGGGAGATCGTCGTCGTCGTCGTTCATCGCTTGCCGACCCGCCAACCGTAGCAAGGCCGATGGTCGGACGCGCGGGGCCGCGCCGGCGCACTCAGGCCACACCGTCGATCCGGCGCGCGAGCCCGAAGTCGGCCTCGGTGAGCCCGCCCGCGGAGTGCGTGGAGATGCTCAGGCGGACCTTGTTCCAGCCGTGCACGAGGATGTCGGGATGGTGGTTGGCGGCCTCGGCCTGCTCGGCCACGCGGTTGACGAACGCGATCGCGGCAGCGAAGTCCGCGAGCGTCCACTCGCGCGCGATCGCCTCGGCGGACTCGCGCCGCCAGCCCGGCGCGTCGGCGAGCTGGCGCTCGATCTGCTCCTCGCTCAGCAGGGCCATGGGGCGAGACTACCCTGATCGCGGGGCGCGCACTGCGGAGCCCCGCCAGCGCGTACCCTCAGCTGGTGCGCATCGTCAGCCTCGTGCCCCACGCCACCGAGCTGCTGTTCGCGCTGGGCCTCGGCCCGGAGGTGGTGGCGGTGACGCACGAGTGCGACCATCCGCCCGCCGTGCGCGGGCTGCCCGCGGTCACCCGCGACGTGCTGCCCGTGGGCCTGGACGCGGCCGCGATCGACGCGGCGGTGCGCGAGCGCACGCTGGCCGGCGAGGCCATCTACGAGCTCGACGGCGGCGCGCTCGCCGCGCTGGAGCCGGATCTGATCGTCACGCAGGCCCTGTGCCCGGTGTGCGCGGTCCCCTACGACGAGGTGGCCGCTCTCGCGCGCGAGCTGCCCACGCGCCCGCGCGTGGTCGCGCTGGACCCCAGGACGCTGGGCGAGACGCTGGGCGACGTGCGCACGCTCGCCCAGGCCACCGGCCGCAGCGCGGAGGGCGTGGACCTGATCGCCCGCTGCGCTGCGCGCATCGACCGGGTGCGCCTCGCCGTGCGCGGGCGCGGGCGCCCGCGCGTGGCCGCGATCGAGTGGCTTGAGCCGGTGTATGTGGCCGGCCACTGGACCCCGCAGATGATCGAGCTGGCCGGCGGCGAGGACGTGCTGGGGCTCCCCGGGGAACCGTCCGCCACGGCCACGTGGGAGACGTTGGCGGCGGCCGCGCCGGAGGTGGCGCTGGTGATGCCCTGCGGCTACGACGCGCCGCGGGCGCGCGCGGAGGCGCGCACATACGAGCGCGAGCTGGCCGCGCTGGGCGCGCAGACGGTCGTGGCGGTGGACGCCGCGGCCTACTTCTCGCGCCCCGGCCCGCGCCTGATCGACGGCCTCGAGCTGCTGGCGCACATCCTGCACCCCGGCGCGGTGCCCGCTGCGCCCGCGGGCGCGGCGGCGGTCACGGTTCAGGGCTGAGCACGCTCAGCGGGCCCGACGCCGCGGGTTCCACCTCGGTGGATTGCGCGACCGCGAGCGAGCCCGCCACGGTGCCCGCGGCGATCACTGCGCAGGCGATGAAGCCGAGCGCCTGCGCGCGGCGGGCGTCGGCGATGCGGATCGCGAGCGCGGCCAGCGCGCCGCCGATCAGCCCGCCGATGTGCCCGCCCCAGGAGATGCCGGGGATGCTGAAGCTGATCACCAGGTTGATCAGGATCAGCCCGCCCACGCCGCTGGCCATCAGCGGCACCTGGCGGGCGCGCATCTCCACCACCGCAGCGCCCATCAGCCCGAAGATCGCGCCGGAGGCGCCCACGGTGAGTTCATGCGGGGAGACCAGCAGCGCGCCGAAGGAGCCGCTGAGCAGCGCCACCCCGTAGATGGTGGCGAAGCGCAGCCTCCCGATCGCGGGCTCGAGCAGCAGGCCGAGGTAGTAGAGCACCCACATGTTGAAGCCGATGTGCAGCAGGTTCTCGTGCAGGAAGCCGCTCGTGATGATGCGCCACCACTGCCCGTGCGCCACGCCCTGTCCGGCCAGGCCGGGGAATTCGCTTGAGCCGAGCAGCGCGCCTTTGGTGATCAGCGAGCCCGACGCGCTGCCGCTGATCGTGAACGCGCCTTTGCCCTCCGCGATGAACACGATCACGTTGATCGCGATCAGCGCGTAGGTCACCTGGGGCACCGTGGTCATGTCGCGCATGCGCTTGACGGTGGTGCGCTGCTTGGCGCACTCGGGGCAGCGCATGCCCACCGGCGTGGTGGTCATGCAGTCGGGGCAGATCGGCCGCCCGCAGTTCGAGCAGGAGACGCCCGTCTCGCGCGAGGGGTGGCGATAGCAGGTGGCCATGGCGCGCTGAGCAGCCTAGCTGGCCCGGTGGGTGTCCCCGGCAGGGCGCAGCAGACCGATAGCTTGTCGCATTGCGCGCGGAGGCGCGCGATGCGCGGGGTGCCCGCCCCCTGTCCGGGGATAAACTTGGCTCATGGCTGCGATCGTCGTCGTGACGACGAGCACCGAGGAGGCCTGGAGCGCACTCATGTACGTGGTCCAGGTCGAATCGATCGACGCCCTGGAGCGCGGACGGGACTCGGGCATCTACGAGGTGGTCTTCAAGTCGGCCTCGGTGCAGGTAGGGGCAGGATTCGACACGCTCAGACGGCTCATGGACGAACACTCGCCGGGCGCGGGCGCGGGCCTCGAACGGGTCGACTTCGGCTGAGCCGCGGATCGCCCGCGTGCTCAGCGATCGCCGAGCAGCTTGCGCGTGTTGCGCCCGAGGTCGCGGATCGCCCGCTCGGCCGAGCGGTTGAGCTCGGCCAGGCCCGAGCCGCCGAGCTCGGCCACAGGACCCTGCCCGTGCCGGCGCGCGCGCAGCAGCACCAGGCCCGCGGCGGCGGCGCTGCCGACGACGACGGCGGCTGCGGGGCGAACCCAGTTGCGCGGGTCGCGCATCGCCGATAGCTCCCACGCCTCGAGCTCGTCGGCGGCCATCTCGGTGATGCTCGTGAGCGTGCTCTCCACGCGCTCCACCAGATCCTCGGGCGGCTCCACGGGCGCGAGCGCTTCGCGCAGCAGACCCTCGAAGTTGGGCACCGCCTCAGTCATCGCCTGAGCCCTTCCGCGTCGGCTCCTCGGCACCTGCCGCTCTGCCCGGCGCGCTCCCGTTGCTCGAGATCTCTGTATCGCCGATCAGCTCCTGCAGCTGCTTGATGGCGCGGTGGATGAGCACCTTCGTGGCGCCGTCGGAGCGACCCAGCGCGCGCGCGATCTCGCGGTTGTCCATGCCCAGCGCAAAGCGCATGATCAGCGCCTCGCGCCGGTCCTCGGGCAGCATCTGCACGCCGGCCAGCACGCGGCTGAGCTCCTCGCGTCCCTCGACCAGCTGCTCGGTGGTGTGCAGCGCGGCCACGGTGGTCGTGTCGTCGATCGGCGAGGCGGGCTTGCGCGCGCGGTCGCGGTAGAGGTTGGCGGCGAGGTTGTGCGCGATGCGGATCAGCCACGGGCGCAGCGGGCGCCCATGGGATTCGCGCTGCGCGCGCTCGAAGTGGCGGTAGGCCTGCAGGAAGGTCTGCTCGGTGAGGTCCTCTGCGTCGTGGTGGTTGCCCACCCGGTAGTAGGCGTAGCTGTACACGTCGCGCAGGTGCGCGCGATAGAGCTCGGAGAACTCCGAGTCGAGCTGAGCCTTTGACTTCTCGCTGACGTGCTCGCTCACTCATTGCACCCTACCCTCGCGCCCGTCCCCGAGGGCTCACGCAGCGCGCGATATCTCGCGCGGCGCATGGTCGTCCTGGGGCGCGCTGCGAGGGCCCTGGACACCGCCCAGCCACTCCCACTGCAGCCTCACACAGGCCCAGATGCGCTCCGTGACGCCCGTGGCAAGGCTCGGCGAGCAGCGCTCGACGCGGGGGAAGCGCAGCGGCCGGCCCACGCGCAGGCGCACCTTGCGCGGGCGGATGCGCCAGCCCCTGCGCACGTCCTCGGTGCCCATCACGGCCACCGGCGCAACCGGCGCACCCGTTTCCAGCGCCAGGCGGCCCACGCCGCGCCGCGGGTCCGCCAGCGGCCCCGGGCGCACGCGCGTGCCCTCCGGGAAGAGGACTACGCAGTCGCCGCGTTCGAGGATCAGGCGCGCCGTGTCCATCGCCTCGCGGTCGCCCGTGCCGCGGTCCACGGGGAAGGCGCCGAGAGCGTTGAGCACCCACGCCTGCCAGCGCTTCTCGAAGAGCTCGCGCTTGGCCATGTAGTACACCGGCCGGCGCACCAGCGTGCCGATCACGAAGGGGTCCAGGAAGCTGCGGTGGTTGGAGGCCAGCAGCAGCGGTCCGCTGCGCGGCAGGTGCTCGCGGCCGATGCGCTGCATGCGGAAGTAGATGAGGAAGAAGGGGATGAACAGCGTCCGGATGGTCCAGTACAGGAGCGGGTTGACGCCGTGCTGCAGCGAGCGCTCGCGAAAGCCGCTGAGGTCCACGGAGGGCTCCTCCGCGCGTGCCTCCTCGGCGCCCGCGGCCTGCGCGGCCTCGGTCGTGCTCTGTTCGCAGGGCATCGTGGCCATGCCTTCAATACACCGCCCGCAACAGCGCCGTTACAGTTGCCTGCAGCGGCCTTTTCAGCGGCTCGCGCCGGAGTAGCTCAGCTGGTAGAGCGCCTGTCTTGTAAACAGGGGGTCACGGGTTCGAGTCCCGTCTCCGGCCTCGAGAGAGGACCCCGCAAACGGGCCGATCTCAGACCAGGCGCGCCGGGGCGCCCCGCGGTGCGCGCTCGGGGGTTCGGTGGGTGACGATCCGGCCTGCTTCTCGGCCGTTTGAGCAGATGGCGAGATGGCCGAGCATCCCGCGAGGACGTTCGGTGCGATCATCCGCTGATGCGTCCGGTTCTCGCGCTCGCGTCAGTGACCGTTGCGGGCCTGCTCACCGGGTTCGTGCCGGCGCCGATCGCTGACGGCGTGGGGATCGCCTCGAGGGCGGCTGCCCCGGCGCCGAGCGGGTTCGCCGTCCCGCCTGAGATCGCCGATCGGTCGTGCAACGGGGGGCGCGGAGCCGATCTGCCCAGAGGGTCGGGCGGGAGCTCTGTCCTTGCGAGCGCGACGATGGCGGACGGCTCCACGCTGATAGGGCTCAGCAACATCTACCCGGGCAGCCGGTCCGTCGCTCTGCGTTCGGTCACGCGCAGGTGCGTGGCCAACCGGGAATTCGGCGAGGACGGTGCGGCGACGATCACGATCCCCTCCGGTCTGCAGCCCACCGATCCGGCGCAGGGTGGCTTCCCCCCCGAAGGCCTGTGGGTCAACGCGATCACGCCGAGGAACGGCGGCGGTGCCATCGTGGCCGGCGTCTACGCGGGCAACTGGGTGGTGGGTGAGGTGAGCGCGAACGGGACCGTGGATCAGACGTTCGGGAGCAACGGCTGGGTCCTCATGCCGCTCCCGGGGCAGGTGACGGCGGTCCTCCAGGAGCCCTCGGGACGGATCGTCGTGGCCGGCGATAACGGCGGTGGCGGCTGCTGCACCGTGAACCGGGCGGCGGCCCTCTCGGAACACGGCCAGCTCGAAGCTGGATTCGGAACACATGGGCGAGCGGCGCTGCCGACGGGCGAGGACTCGGGAGTCCGGTCGCTGGCGCTCGAGCCGAACGGCGACATCCTGGCCGAGATCGGCTACGGCAACATGGGCTGCTGGGGCATGGCGCTCGCCATGCTCACGCCGTCCGGAGCGCCCGAGCCGATGTTCGCGCAGCGGCTGGAGCGCTTTTGGCGCGCGCATCAATTCGGTGCCTTCGTCGGCGATGTCCGCGTCGACGGCGAAGGCTTCACCCTGGCCGGCACCGGGCAGAAGCCCTGCTACGACGAACCTCCGGGCTCGACCGCGCGGGCCACGGGTCTGCTGGCCCACTTCCGGACGGACGGCACGCCCGCCGCTCCCACGATTCGATTCCCATCTCAGATGTATGGGTCCGTGCAGCTGCTCGCCGACGGCCACGACGCCATCCTCGCCGAGTCGCCATACGCCAACCCAACCGAGGTGACGCTCACGGCGCTCCGTCCCAGCGGCGCGGCGGACACTCGGTTCGCCAGCCACGGCCGCGCACGGATTGCCGCGCCATGGCGCGGATCCAGCGCGAAGCTCTCAACCATGGTCGCGATCGACGAGGCGGGTCCGGCCGAGATCGTCATCATCGCGACGGAATCCGAACGCAACGAACTGGAGCTCATCCGCGTGCGCCTGTAGCCGGTCGCGCCGGCGGAGACCCTCCAGAACCGGACAGCGATCCGCTACCCCTCCACCCCGGCCGCCCGCAGCGCGTCCGCGCGGTCGGTGAAGTCCGCCCAGCGGATGACCTGGCCGTCGCGCACGTGGATCGTGGAGAACATCCGCGCGGAGATCTCCACGCCGCTCGCCCGCGCGTGGCCGCTGAACAGGCTTCTGACAACCACCGCGTCGCCGTACAGGCGGATCGTGTCGGGAGTGGAGATGAAGTCCTCCCCCCACGCCTCGTAGAACTCCTCCGTGAAACGACCGACCTGCTCGCGACCCCGGCGCTCGATGCTGTCGGTGAAGCTCGCGACGGGCCGGTAGACGACGTCCTCCGCGAGCAGGCTCATCCAGCTGTGGAGGTCACGACGATTCCAGGCGTCATAGGCGTCGCGCACGACCGCGATCGGGTCGCGCGTCACGGGCTCCTCGCCGCCCATCTCGGCCCGCTCCCGGGCGAGGCGCTCGGCGGCGCCACGAGCCTCCTCGACGTCGAGATAGGACGCGAGCTGCTTGATCTGACCGTGATGCCACACGATCACCCACGCTTCCTCCTGGCCCATCGAGCCCACCACTCCGAGCGGGCTGCCGCTCTGGCGGAGCAGCGCGAACACGACGCCGTGGGCGAGATGGCGGACCTCCAGAAGCTCGAACGCGAGGTCGGCGAACGAGCCGAGCCAGTCCTCGATGAAGGAACGGATCGCCTCGGGGCCCTCGAAGCGCAGACCGAGCGCCATCGTCTGCAGCACGACGTCCTCGGCGCCGAAGCCCTCGATCGTGTCCACGTCGCCGCGGGCGAATGCCTCGACCAGCTGCACCGTCAGCTCGAGCGGGCCGGGGTCGGTGGGCTCCTCGGACATCGCGGCAGTATCGCCCACGGGCGACGGGGGGCGGGGGGAGTGAGGCGAGGCCGCGCAGCGGGAGCCCGCGGCGCGCCGCTCGGGGTGGCAGCTGTCCGGAGGGCCGCCTAGCGTGGGGCTGCGATGAGCGGAGAGGTCTCCATCGGCCAGGCCGGCGAGCATGTCGCGCTGGTGGAGTTCAGCCGCCCGCCGCACAACTACTTCGACGGGGCGCTGATCGGTGCGATCGCCGACGCCTACGAGCAGCTCGAGCGCGACGGCTCATGCCGCGCGATCGTGTTGTGCTCGGAGGGCAGGCACTTCTGCGCGGGGGCCAACTTCGCCGCCGAGAACCCGGCCGAGGGTGATCTGTACGAGCAGGCGGTGAGGTTGTTCGCCGCCGGCCTGCCGATCGTGGCGGCCGTCCAGGGGGCCGCGGTGGGCGGCGGCCTCGGTGTGGCGCTGTCGGCCGATTTCCGCGTGGCCGGCCCCGACTCGCGCTTCAGCGCCAACTTCGCGCGGCTGGGCATCCACCACGGGTTCGGGATCACGGTCACCCTGCCGCTCGTGGTGGGTCACCAGCGCGCCATCGAGCTGCTCTACACCGGTGTGCGCCTGGGCGGCGAGGAGGCCCATGCGATCGGCCTGTGCGACCGGCTGGCGGCCCGCGAGCGACTCCGCGAGGAGGCGGTGGCGCTGGCCGCGGAGATCGCGGCCTCCTCGCCACTGGCGCTCCGCGCGATCCGCCGCACGATGCGTGGCGATCTGGCCGAGCGCATCCGCCAGGCCACCGCGCACGAGGCTGCCGAGCAGGCAGAGCAGTGGGGGACCGACGACTTCCGCGAGGGGGTCAGCGCAGCGGCCGAGCGACGGGCGCCCCGCTTCACCGGCAGCTGAGCGCTCTCGCCCGGGGGCCGCTACACCAGCCGCGCGAGCCAGATCTGGGCGAGCACGTCGTACTCGACGCGCTCCACCTCGTTGCGGCGCAGCAGCTCATCGAGCTGCTCGATCACGCGCGCCCGCCGCTCGGGCGCGAGCGCGGCGATCCAGCTGAAGGTGGCGACCCACGCGAGCAGATGCTCGCGGTCGATCACGCCGGGGGTCCTCAGCGAGGCGTGCGTCACCGGGCCGAACGCCGGATCCTCCTCCAGCGCGGCCGCGCCGCGGGCGCCGCGCTGGCCGAAGGCCGGGTGATCGGGGCGGCTCTCCATCACGATCTCGCCGAACTCGCGGCTCCACGAGCGCTCGACCCACGGCACCATGCGCAGGATCGCCACGCCGCCGCGGGGCCGCAGGACGCGCTTGATCTCCGGCACCGCTCTCGTCTCGTCGAACCAGTGAAACGCGTCCGCCGCGAACACCGCCTGCACGGAGCGATCGGCCAGCGGGATCCGCTCGGCGCGCCCTTCGCGCACACGCGCGGCGCCGATGGCCGCGCACAGCAGCCCGCGCGTGGGGCCCAGCGGCTCCACCGCGGTCAGGTCGAGCCCGGCCGCGAGCAGTGCGCCGGACAGCTGTCCTGTGCCCGCACCCAGCTCCAGCACGGGCTCCCCGGCGCGCAGCTCGAGATGCTCGAGGAGCAGCGCAGCAACGCGGGCGTCGTAGCGGGGGCGGGCCGCGTCGTAGGCCTGCGCATCCTCGAAGCCCCCGACCAGCGGGTGTAGCTCATCGCCCGCGGCCTGCCCGGTGCTCATTGCCCGATTCTCGCAGGCCTCGCAACCGGGGGGCGGGGGCCACTCCCGACCCGCGCCGTCCCCGATCGATGGTGCGCGCCTCAGCCTTTCGCGCTGAACGACAGCGTGGACGGGCCGCAGGTGCCGCTGAATTTGCCGGTGATCTTCTGCGAGAAGACGATCGTGCCGCTGGCCGCGCCCGAGCTAGAGAAGCTGCCGCTGACCTTCGACGTGGTGGTGGTCGTGTCGCCGAAGGCGGTGTAGGAGAATTTGGCGCCCGTGACGGAGAAGTGCCCCGACGCGAGCACATTCACGTTGCCCACCTTGATGATCGCATTGGGCTGGGTGTAGTAGTCGATGCCGGGCCGGAAGCCGCCGGCGCCGAAGCAGCCGAACGTTGAGTAGTCGAACTTCATCAGCGTTTTGCCGTTTGCGGCGACCGTGAACGTGACGGGCGGCTTGAAGCCGTTGACTTCGCCCGGCGCGGCCGTGCCGGCGAAGTGTGCGCCGTTTTTGGGATTGGCCGCGGCGGCCACCGCGGCGCCCGTGAGCAACATCGCGCCCGCCAGGAAGGCAGCGAGGCTGCGACAGTAAGCGCGCGGGCGCGTTTGCGCCCTGGCAAAGCTGTGCATGTCTGTGACCCCCTGGATCGGTCCGGGCTTTCCCGCGCTTGGCGGGCGCTGCGGCAGGAGTCTAACCCCCGGCGTTGGCTATTCGTAGGTGAAGTGATCAGCGGGCCCCTTGCGGCTGCTCTTTCCCCCCACCGTGGCCCGCACGTCGACCGTGCCCGCCCTGTCGGTCGCGGGCGCGGTGACGCTGCATGTGCTCGGGGAGAGGCAGTCCACGCCCTGCCCGGCAGCGCTGCCGAAGCTCAGCGTGGTGCCCTGCCTACCGAGGGCGAAGCCGCTGCCGGTCACGGTCACGCCGGCGAGACCGTCCAGCGGGCCCGCGGCGGGGCTCACAGCGGTGACCGTGGGGGCCTCGTAGGTGAAGCGGTCGCGCGCGGAACTCGCGCTCCTGCCGAGCGGCGTGGTCACGGTCACTTCGACAGGGCCGCTCGTGCCGGGCGGCGATTCGGCGGTGATCGTGGTGGGGGAGTCGACGAGGAAGCCGGCCGCGGGGATCGAGCCGAACATCACCGCGCTCGTACTGCTGAAGGCGCTGCCCGTGATCTTGACCGTGGTGTGCCCCGCCGCCGCGCCCTTCTTGGGCGTGAGCTTGGCGAGCGGCGGGGCGACCGCAGGTGCTCGCGTGACGCTCTCGATCTCGAATTCTTCACCCACCCGCTCGTGGTAGTAGAGCGTGCTCCCGTCGGCGCTCAGCGAGGGCGCCTCCGCAAAGCCGCTGATGGCGGTGATCGCTTCGATCCCGGCGAACGGTTCGCCGGGCGCGGCGCGCGTGGCCCGGTAGATCGCGGGCGCCTCGCCGCGCGCGGGGCTGGACGCGGTGAAGAACAGTTCGCGCCCGTCGCTCGAGAGATCGGCCGCGTAGACCAGTTCGCCGACCGCATTGACCGCTCTCAGGATCGCCGCGCCGTCGGGGTCGGGCGTGAAGGCGCCGCCGTCGCGGTCGTAGAGGGCGAGGCCCGCGCTCGTGGGCCCGCCCCCGGGGCCGAACTGGCCCACGCTCACGTACAGCTGCGAACCGTCGTAGCTCACGCCCACGTCGAAGTCGACCAGGCCGGGGGTCTCCGGCGAGAGGCCCGCAACGAGATGCACGCCCGTGACCCGGCCCGCGGAGAACTGGCTCCCGTACACGGTGGCGAGCGTTTCGGCGTAGCTGCGGTTGGAGATGAAGTACAGCTCGCCTTGCTCGTCGAGCGAGGGGACGCCCGAGAAGGATCCGAGTTCGTTGACGCCTTCACCGAGCAGTTCGCCCTGGTATTCGAAGCTCTGCGCGCTGACGCGCGTGGCGAACTGCAGCGAGAAGTCCGGCAGCGCCTCCGAGCCGTTGAACAGCAGGTAGGAGCCGTCGGGGCTGATGAAGGGCTCCTCGGCGCCGCCCGTGTGACCGGCGATCGCGAGGGGCGCGGGCGCACTCCACGGGCCCCAGGCCTGGGCGGAGGCCACCCCGCCGCCGGCGAGCAGTACGCCGGCGAGCGCGGCCAGCACCGCACCGGCGCGCGTGCGCGCGGTGCATGGGCGGGCCCGGGAAGCGGCCGCTGCGTGCACCAGGTGACTCCGTTCGACGATGGCGGGCCGGCGCCAGCCTACGCCGAGGCTACTCTCCCGGCCTCGCCGATGCGGGCCTCGGCGAGCTCCATGCGGTACCGCGGGAAGGAGACGAGCACCGCCCCCGGAAGGCTAACCCTCCAGGGCGGCCCGTTGCGCCGAGCCCGCCGCGCCCCGCCGATCGCCGCGCATGGCCAGCATCGCCGGCAATCTGTCCTGCACGCCCGCGGCGACCGCATCGTTGCCCCTGCGGGTGGGTTTAGGGGGTACTTAGGAACCGCCCCCCCAAAGGAGGAAGGCACATGCGCTCTACCAAGCTGTCCGCAGCGCTCACCGCGGCGGCCGCACTGCTCGCCGTGGCCGCGCCCAGCGCGGGCGCGCTACCCAGACGCGCTCATCCGCAGATCACAGGCGGTCATTGCAGCCTGAGCATCTTCGCGGAACCGCGCACGATCACGGTGGGCGAAGCCGTGGAAGTGTCCGGCCAGCTCAACTGCGGTATCGCCAACGCGAGCGGCAAGACCGTCACGCTCTATCAGCGCACGCCCGGCAGCCCGTTGAAAATCGCCGGCACGACGCCGACGGCGGCCGGCGGCGTGTACTCGTTCGTCGAGACCTCGGTTGCGACGAACAGCACGTTCTTCGTGCGCGTGGCCGGAAAACGCAGCGCCGATCGCGCGGTCGCGGTGGCGCCCGTGGTCACGCTCAGCGGCCCCGCGGACGGATCGCAGCTGCGCACCGGAGTGCGCCACGAGGTGACCTTCACGGGCACTGTCTCACCCGATGACATCGGCGCCAAGGTGGTGCTCCAGCGCGAGGCCGCCACGGCCAACGAAGAATGGCACGCGATCCAGTACGGCCACGTGCTGCCGGGTCCCGGCGGCGTGGGCGTGTACTCGATCACGCACCGCTTCGTCTTCCCGGGCGACGCGAACATCCGCGTGGTCGTGCACCCGCAGCACTTCACGTTCACGACGCGGGGTATCTCCAACACCCTCTCCTACCAGATCTCCCAGGCCGAGAACCCGAAGCTGACGATCAACACGACCGACGACGCCGTCCCGTACGGCTCGCCGGTGACGATCACCGGCATCCTCGCGGGCGGCGCCAACAAGGTCGTGACGCTGCTCTCGCACCCGCGGCAGGTCCCCGGGTTCACAGCAGTGGCGACCGCGGAAACCAACGGCGCCGGTGAATACAAATTCGCGATCGCCGCGGAGACGCGGAACACCTACTACCAGGTGACCGGCGAGGGAATCAAGTCGGCGGTGCTCTTCCAGGGCGTGCGGTACGTGCTCACCGCGGGTGTCAGCGCCACGAAAGCCGTGGCGGGCTCGCCGGTGATCTTCTCCGGCACGGTTCTCCCCGGCCGCGAAGGGCACGGCGTCTACCTCGAACGCCAGAACGGGTCCGGCAACGGCTACCACGTGGTCAATGTGGGCGCCCTCACCAAAACGGGCACCTACTCGATCGAACAGTACCTCTACGGCTCGGGCAGCCAGGTCTACCGCGTGCGGGTACCCGGCGACCCCGAAAACCAGGCCGTGTCCAGCGCGCCGTTCACGATCGAAGTGACGCCCGCGCCGGTGCCGGCGCTGCACCCGGTCAAACCGGCAATCCTGCCCGGCGAAGGCCAGGTCTAGCGCGCCCCTGGGGGGGCTGCTCCACCCACGCCTGTGGCCGTCCCTGCGGGGGGCGGCCACGGCGGGGGGTGGTGTCCGGAGGGTCCGCCTCAGGCGGCAACGGCGCGCGACTGCAGGTGCGCGCCGACCTTGCGCTTGACGCGCTGCAGGGCGTTGTCGACGGTCTTGGTGTCGCACACCAGGCGCTCGCCCACCTGCTCGTAGGAGTAGCCGTCGAGATACAGCGACAGCACGCGGCTCTCGAGCTCTGAGAGCGCGCTCGACAGGCAGCCCACGAGCGAGCGCAGCTCCTCGGAGGAGATCACCTGGTTGACCGGGTCGTGGACGGTCGGCCCGGGCAGCATCTGGTCCAGCGTGGGCACGTCGTCGCCGGTGCCCGCGGGCGTCGATGAGAACGACACGTACTGGTTCAGCGGCGTGTGCTTGTTGCGCGTCGCCGTCTTGACCGCGGTGATGATCTGCCGCGTGATGCACAGCTCGGCGAAGTTGCGAAAGCTGGACTCCCGGTCCGTGCGGAAGTCGCGGATCGCCTTGTAGAGGCCCACCAGGCCCTCCTGGATGAGATCGTCGGCGTCGCCGCCGGCGAGGAAGTAGGACGAGGCCTTCAGGCGCACAAATCCGTGGTAGCGCCTGACGAGACGGTCATAGGCATTGCGGTCGCCCTGCTTCGCCAGCGCGATCAGGAAGACATCCTCGACCTTTGGTTCAGAGTTAGGGTTATGGGAGATTCGGGCCACGAGCAGATCCTTTCTTCCAGACCGCCTCCCTGGCGGCCGAAAACGTTGCTCAGTGGCGCACTCCTCCCCTGGCGCCAAAGCTATTTGAGAGCGCCTCCCCAAGGCTTTCTAAACCTTAGGTTCAGCGTTATGTTGGCGCGAGCCTTGCACAGTTATGACGCGTTGTCAAGACCCCCCGCTGCGTTTTTGCAACATCTCGTACAAAATCGCGGCGGCGGCCGCGCTGACGCCGAGCGAGGAGACGCGTCCGCGCAGCGGCAGCGCGATCAGCTCGTCGCAGGCGGCGGCCACGCGCGGGCGCAGGCCGCTGCCCTCGCTGCCGAGCACGAGCACCGCCCCCGCGCCCGCGTAGTCGGGCCGGTCGTAGGGCACCGGCGCCCGCGAGTCGCGCTCGCCGGCGCTCGCGCCGTAGCACCAGCAGCCCGCCCGGCGCGCCTCGGCGAGAAAGTCGGCCATGTTGCGCACGCGCGCCACGGCGAGATGCTCGACGGCTCCCGCTGAGGCCTTGCACACGGCCGGGGTGACCTCCGCCGCGCGGCGCTCGGGGATCACCACGCCACCCGCACCCGCGCACTCGGCGGTGCGGCAGATGGAACCCAGGTTCTGGGGGTCCTGGATCTGGTCGAGGGCCACCAGCAGCGGGTCCGGGCCGCCCAGCAGCTCATCCACGCCGACGTAGTGGTAGGCGCCGGCCTGCGCGCAGATGCCCTGGTGGGAGCTCGCGCCGCAGCGGCGCTCGATCTCCTCGGCGCTCGCGCTGCGCACCGCCAGCTCTGCCAGCCACGGCTCGCGGGCGGCCGGCGCGGTCGCCCACACCTCCACCACCTGACGAGCCCGGCGCCCGCGCAGCGCCTCGCGCACTGGGTTGCGCCCGTAGATGATCACAGCGGCAGCAGCTCGAAGCCGCCGGGCGCGTCGCGCACCTCCCAGCCGAGCGCCGCGATCTCCTCGCGCAGGCGGTCGGCGGCGGCGAAGTCGCGTGCGCCACGCGCCTGATCGCGCCGCGCGGCCAGCTCGCGCACCGCCGCGGGCGCCTCGGCCACGGCGGCCAGCAGCGCCTCCAGCCCGAGCACACCGAGCATCTCGCGCAGGTGGGCATCACCGGGCGCAGCGCCGCCCGCCTCGCCGACCGCAGCGCTGGCCTGACGAAGCCACTCGTTGAGCACGGCGAGCGCCTCCGCGGTGTTGAAGTCGCGCGCGAGCGCGTCGAAGAAGCGCTCGCGCAGCGCGTCGAGCTCTGCGGGCGAGTTACCCGGGGTGAGCCGGCGGGCGGCCTCGCGGATGCGGCTGACGTTCGCGCGCGCCTGCTGGAGGGCGGCCGCGGAGAAGGTGAGCGGCTGGCGGTAGTGGCCCGAGAGGAGATACATCACGACGGCGTCGCGCCCGTACTGCGCGAGCACCTCGTGCAGCAGCGCGATGTTGCCCACCGACTTGGCCATCTTCTCGCCGGTGAACTGGATCATGCCGTTGTGCATCCACAGCCTGGCCAGCTCCTGCCCGCGCGCAGCGCGCGTCTGCGCGGCCTCGTTCTCGTGGTGCGGGAAGACGAGGTCCGAGCCCCCGCCGTGGATGTCGAAGCCGACGCCAAGCAGCTGCTCGGCCATGGCGGAGCACTCGATGTGCCAGCCCGGGCGCCCTGGGCCCCAGGGCGACTCCCAGACGGTGTCCTCCCCGCGCTTGTGGCCCTTCCACAGCGCGAAGTCCAGCGGGTCCTCCTTGTTCGCGGAGCCCTCCACGTCCTCGCCCTGGTCCATGTGCTCGAGCTGGCGGTGGGAGAGGCTCCCGTAGCCGCTGTCCGAGCGCACCCGGAAGTACACGTCGCCGCCGGCCGCGTAGGCGTGCCCCGAGTCCACCAGCGCGGCGATGTGCTCGATGATCGGCCCGATCATCTGCGAGGCCAGCGGCTCCTCGTCGGGGCGCCCGAGCGCGAGCGCGTCGGTATCGGCGCGGTAGTGCTGGGCCATCCGCTCGGCGAGCTGTGCACTGGGCTCACCGCCGGCAAGCGCGGCGTCGTAGATCTTGTCGTTGATGTCGGTCACGTTGATCACGAGGCGCACCTCGTGGCCCTCGTGCTCGAGGAAGCGCTTGAGCAGGCTGAAGAGCACGAAGGGGCGCGCGTTGCCGATGTGGATGCGGCTGTAGACGGTCGGCCCGCAGGCGTAGATCCCGATCGGGCGCTCGCGATCGGGATCGCGCAGCTCCATCAGCCCGCCGCTGCGCGTGTCGTGCAGGGTGATCGCTCGCATCGCCGCGCAACCCTAGCGTTCACTGCGCGGCGAGCGGGACATGACCCGCGGTCCCCGCGGCGCGGCGGGTCGTCTCAGCCGGCCCGCTCGAGGCTCGCCACAGCGAGAGCACCGACGCCCTCGCCGCGGCCGACGAAGCCCATTCCCTCGCCGGTGGTGGCCTTGATGTTCACGCGCTCGGGTGCGAGCGCGAGCGCGGCGGCGATGCTCGCGCTGATCGCCCGGCGGTGGGGCGCGAGCTTGGGCTGCTCCATCACCACGGTGCAGTCGACGTTGAGGATGCGCAGGCCGGCGTCGCCCACCATGCCGGCGACGGTGCGCAGCAGCTCGATCGAGTCGGCGCCACGCCAGCGCTCGTCGCTGTCGGGGAAGTGCTCGCCGATGTCGCCCAGCCCGGCTGCGCCGAGCAGCGCGTCGATCACGGCGTGGGCCAGCACATCGGCGTCGGAGTGGCCCTCCAGGCCGCGCGGGCCGGGGATCTGCACGCCGCCGATCAGCAGCGCTCGCCCCTCGGCGAGGCGGTGGCAGTCATAGCCGATCCCACTGAGGCTCATGGCCCCTCCTCCCCGCCCGCGCGCGCCGCCTCCCCGTCTGCGCCCGCGCTCGCCCCGATCGCCTCCAGGCGCCGCGTGCGTCGCTCAAAGACGCACAGCTCGCCCACGCCGAGGCTCTCCAGCAGCTCGAGCGCGCGCGCGTAATCGGCGCCGACGTCCTGCGGGCGGTGGGCGTCGCTGGAGAGCGCCACGGGCGCCCCTGCTTCCAGGCACATCTGCAGGAATGCGGGTGCCGGGTAGATCTCCCCGACCGCCTTGCGCAGCCCCGCGGTGGAGACCTCGACCGCGATGCCCGAGGAGGCGATCCCGTCGATGGCGAGCTCGTAGAAGCGGCGCAGGTCGCCGTCGGGGCGGCGCTGGGCGCCCCAGTACTTCACCAGGTCGGGGTGGGCGAGCACGTCGAAGAGGCCGCTGCGGGCGGACTCGCCGATCGTCTGGAAGTAGCGCCGCCACACCTCCTCGACGCTGCGGCCGCTGTCCCACACGCTGTAGTCGTCCATGTCCACCGCGCCGTCGCGCAGGAAGTGGACCGATCCGACCACGTAGTCGAAGTCCCGCGCCTCCAGCAGGTTGGCTGTGCGATCCTCCGCGCCGGGCACGAAGTCGGCCTCGATGCCGAGGCGCAGGTCGGTCTCCTCGCGCACGAAGCGGCAGTACTCGTCGAGGTCGTCGCGGGCGAAGCCCTCCCAGAAGGGGTGGCGCCACAGCTCGAGCGCCTGCGTGAAGCGGTAGATGTGTTCGGAGACACCCAGCTCGGCGATCCCCTGCTCCTCGGCGCGCTCGCGGTAGCGCTCGGCGTTGGCCGCGCTGTGATATTCGTCGGGGCTCGCGCCGGGCTCGTCGGGGCGCAGATGAAGGTGGTAGTCGGTGAGCATCTTGGGGCCTGCGATTCAAGCAGGATTCACGCGCTGCGCCCGCGCGCGGTGAGCAGCAGCTCGGCCACGCGCAGGTCCAGCGGCGTGGTCACCTTGAGGTTCTCGTCGCTCGCCGCCACCACCACCACGCGCCCGCCCGCGCGCTCGATCAACCACGCGTCGTCGGTGGCGCGCGCGAGCTGCTCGGGGGGTTCTGCGAGCACCCGCGCGAGCGCGGCGCGGCGGAAGACCTGCGGCGTCTGCACCGCCCACAGCTCGCTGCGCTCGAGCGTCTCGATGACCGCGCCGTCGGCGCCGAGGCGCTTGATTGTGTCGGTCACGGGCACAGCCGCGATCGCCGCGTCGGCGCGCCCGTCGGCGCGCAGCGCCGCGATGACCTCATGCGCGAGCGCCGCGCTGAGCAGCGGGCGGGCGGCGTCGTGTACGAGCACCGGGTCCCCCTCCCCGGCCGCCTCCAGCGCCAGGCGCACCGAGTCCGAGCGCGTCGCGCCGCCCTGCACGCCGATCACGCCCGCCGGCGCCTGCACGCCGGGCGGCAGCGCCACCACAATCCGCCGCACCTCCTCGAGCTGACGCAGCGCGTCGATGCTCCACTGCACGAGCGGCCGGCCGGCGAGCTCGACGAACGCCTTGGGCTGCCCCGCCCCGAGCCGCTGACCGCTGCCCGCGGCGACGATCAGGGCAACGGTCATCTCGGTGGGGGGCTGTCGCGCACGCGGCAATTGGACCGCACGGGTGCTGCCGCGTGCGCGAAAGCCTCGCTACTTGGCTCCGGCGACCGCCATCTGGCTGCTGGCCGAATCCGCGAGCAGCTCGTCGAGGTAGTTCTCGGCCTCTTCCTCGTCCTTGTCGAGCGCATACATCAGCTCGGAGGCGAGGATCTTCTTGGTCCGCGTGAACATCTGCTTCTCGCCCGTGGAGAGACCCTTCTCGCTCTCGCGCAGGGACAGGTTCCGCACGACCTCGGCCAGCTCGTAGATGTCGCCCGTCTTGATCTTGTCGCGGTTGTGCTTGAACCGCCGGTTCCAGTTCTTGGGCATCTCTGAGACCTCGTCGCGCAGCACGTCGAGCACTTTCTTGACGGTTTCCTCATCGATCACCCTGCGCAGGCCCGCCAGGGCCGCGTTCTCGGTGGGCACCCGCACGGTCATGTCGTTGTGGAGGATCTTGATGGTGAGGTACTCGCGGCGTTCGCCGAGGATCTCCATCTCCTCCTTCTTGAGGACCTTGCCGGCGCCGTGATGCGGATAGACGACGTGGTCGCCCAGCTCGAACTCGATGTACTCGACCTCGCGGGTGACCTCGAGCTCGTCCGTCAACACTTCGTCTTCGATTGGTTGTGCCGAAATGGTGTCCTCCTTTGTTTGTGACCGACCGGGTGGGCGGCCCTTGCTCTATGTCTGCAGGTAGCGATCCACGAGGTTGAGCTCCTGCAGTCGCCTAAGCCCCTCGCGGATGTCTTTCGCCCGGATCTCCCCCACGCCCTCGACCGCCTCGAGCTCTGCGTCCGTGGCGGCCAGCAGCTCGTCCAGGCCACCGAACTCGGCGACGATCTGGGCGACCACCAGCTTGGGCAGCCGGGGGATGCGCCCGAGCACCCGGTAGCCGCGCGGCGAGACCGGGTAGTCGAGCGTGTTCAGCTTGCGGTCGTAGCCGAGCAGCTCGGCCAGCCGTCCGAAGTCGAGCAGGTCCTGGTGGGCCAGGCGCCCGATCTCCTCGAGTGCGGCCGCGAAGGCCTCGTCGGAGTAGCTCGAGAGGAAGTCGCGCACGAGCGCCGACTTCTCGGCCGCGGCGCCGACCATCGTCTCCTCGAGCTGCATCTCGATCAGGCGCCCCTCGCTGCCGAGCTCGACGATGTAGCGCTCGATCTCCACGGCCATGCGCGTCACCAGCTCCGAGCGCTGCAGCACGGTGAGCACGTCGTGCAGCGTGGTGGCGCCCTCGAACTCCAGCGCGGTCAGGCGCGTGGAGACCTGGTCCAGGCGCGTGCGGAACTTGTCCAGCGTGGCCAGCGCCTGGTTGGCCTTGGCGAGCACCACGGGGATGTCCTCGAGGATGTACTTGTTGCCGTCCACATAGACCGAGACCACCTCGCGCCGCTGGGAGATCGCGATCACGAGCGCCTCTGTCTGCTTGGAGACGCGCTCTGCGGTCCTGTGCCTGGTCCCCGTCTCGTGCGAGAGGATGGTCGGGTCGGGCATCAGCTGCACGTTGGCCATCGTGATCTTGGTGGCGTTCGCGTTGAGGATGATCGCCCCGTCCATCTTGGCGACCTGGTAGAGGAACGCGGGCGTGTAGTCGATGTCGAGCTTGATCCCGCCCGAGTTCAGGAAGCTGAGGTCTTCGGGCTCGCCGATCACGATCAGCCCGCCGGTGCGCGCGTGCAGGATGCTCTCGATCCCCTCCCGCAGTGCGGTGCCGGGCGCGATCATCTCCAGTGCCCTCATCAGGCCCGGATCCGGTCTTACTTCGGTGTCGAAATCTTCGCCGGATCTTGGGGCCACGATCCCCCATTCTAGGGCACTTAGCATTTCTTTAGCGCCTCCTACACAGGCGCCGGAGGCCGCACGCGCGGCGCGCCGGCTCCTCAGGCGAGCGCCGGAGCGCCGTTGCCGCCGGCAGCCCTCAGGTGGGCCCGGCCGGCGGGGCGCGTGCCGCCCAGCGCGGCCGCCAGCGCCTGGCGCAGGCTGGCCGCCTCGCACGCCGAGCCGCCACTGTCGAGGGGCGCGATCACGCCCTCGCAGCCGTGCTTGGCGGCCTCTTCCAGGCGCCGCTCGGGGTGGCCCACCCAGCGCAGCTCGCCGGTCAGGCCGAGCTCGCCGAAGCACGCCCGCGGCGCGCCGCGCAGGGGCTCCCCGCGCGCGGCGCTGGCGACCGCCAGCGCCACCGCCAAGTCGCAGCCGGGCTCCTCCAGACGCACGCCGCCGACCACGTTGACGAACACGTCCGCCGCGCCGGTGCCCACACCGCCGTGGCGCCCCAGGATCGCCAGCACCAGCGCCAGACGGTTGCGATCCAGGCCGGAGACCACCCTGCGCGGCTGCTCGAGCTCGGAGGGCGCCACCAGCGCCTGGACCTCCACCAGCAGCGGCCGCGAGCCCTCCATCGCGGCGAGCACGACGCTGCCGGGCGCGCGCGTGGCCTCGGCCACGAACCGCGCGGAGGCGTCGAGCACCTCGACGAGGCCGCCCTGGCGCATCTCGAAGAGACCCGCCTCGTTGGTCGAGCCGAAGCGGTTCTTCAGGGCGCGCAGCTCGCGGTAGGGGCGCTCGCGCTCGCCCTCGAACTGCAGCACGCAGTCGACCAGGTGCTCCAGCACGCGCGGACCGGCCAGCGCGCCGTCCTTGGTCACGTGGCCCACCAGGATCACCGCCATCGAGCGTTCCTTGGCGAGCTGCATGATGCGCGCGGCCACCTCGCGGACCTGTCCCACCGAGCCGGGCGCGCCGGACAGCTCGGCCGAGCGCAGCGTCTGCACCGAATCGATCACGCACACCTGCGGCGCCTCGGCAGCGAGCGTGGCCAGGATCGCTTCCAGATCTGTCTCCGCCAGCACCGGCACGCGCAGCGCAGCGGGGTGCTCGCCGGCACGTGCATCGCGCCCGCTGGCCCCGGCCAGCCGCTCGGCGCGCAGGCGGACCTGCTCGGCGGACTCCTCGCCGCTGACGTAGAGGGTGCGCTGGCCATCCCCCTGCAGGTGGCCCAGCACCATGTTGGTGAGCGTCGACTTGCCGATCCCCGGAGAGCCGCCCAGCAGCACCAGCGAGCCGGGTACGAGCCCCCCGCCGAGGACGCGATCGAGCTCGCCGATGCCCGTCGAGAGGCGCCGCACGGGCGCCGCGCCGACATCGCCCAGCGGCAACGGGACGATCGTCGCACCCCCCGCGGCGCTCGCGCCGGCCGCACGGGCACGCCGTACGCCCGCCGCCCGCGGCCCCGCGCCCTTGGCGGGCAGCCGCTCCTCCACGAGCGTGTTCCACTCGCCGCATTCGGGGCACTGGCCGTGCCATTGCGCTGACTGGAAGGCGCACTGCGAGCAGAGATGGACGGTGGTGCGGGGCATCGCCCCAGGCTACGCGGCCGAGGGGACGCCACGCGAATCTGTCGCCGCGCTCTCTGATTGCAATCTCCGGCCGGGGCCCATCGCGCAGCGCCGAACGTCGCTGCGCGACCCGCGCTGACCCGACCGTCAGCCGGCCCCAACCACGCCGCTGCGGCGCTCGTAGTGCACCACGTCGCGCCAGCGCCCGTCGGGCATCTGCCCGATCCGTCTGCTGAGGCCCGCGTGCTCGAAGCCGGCGGCCTCGTGCAGCGCGATCGAGGCGGCGTTCTCGGGGAAGATGCCCGCCCGCAGCGTCCAGAAGCCCGCGCGCTCGGAGGCCGCGATCAGCCCGTCGAGCAGCGCGCGCCCCACCCCGCGCCGGGTGACCGCGGGATCGACGTAGACGCTCACCTCGCCCACGCCGCGATAGACCGCGCGGGGCGAGGTGGGGGCGAGCGCGGCCCAGCCGAGCACCTGTCCGCCGGGCCCGTCGCGGGCGATCAGCGCGGGCAGGCCGGCGCGCACGCCGGAGAAGCCCTCCCAGTCGGGCGCGGCGGGCTCGAACGTGGCGTTGCCGCCCCGGATGCCGGCCTCATAGATATGCGCAGCCGCAGGCCAGTCCTCGGCCGTCAGCGGCGCGAGGACGATCCGATCGGGCGGTGCGCTCAGCGCCCGCCTACTGCTCGGCGGGCTCGCCGTCGCCCTCGGGCCGGCTCTCGCCCTCCTCGGCGAGCTCCTCGGGGCCGGCTCCTTCGGCACCCACGCCAACGGGCGTCTTCTGCTTCTTGGGCTTGACGATCGACAGGCGCACCTCGCCGTCTTCCTCCTCGGCGGCCGGGTCGACGACCACGGTGGCGCCGGGCGTGAGCTGCTCGCGCAGCACGAAGTCGGCGAGCGGGTCCTCGATGTAGCGCTGGATCGCCCGGCGCAGCGGACGGGCGCCCATCGCGGGGTCCCAGCCCTTCTCGACGAGCAGGTCCTTGGCGGGCTCGGTGAGCTCGAGCTGCAGCTCGCGCTCGGCCATCGACTCGCGGATGCGCAGCAGCAGCAGCTCGACGATCTGCTTGATCTCCTCCTTCTGCAGCTTGTGGAAGACGATCACGTCGTCGATGCGGTTGAGGAACTCGGGTCGAAAGACCTTCTTGAGCTCGCCCATGATGCGGTTCTTCATGTCCTCGTAGGTGATGCCGGTCTCATCGTCGGAGACCGCGAAGCCGAGCGGCGTGTTGCGCGCGATCTCCGCGGCGCCGATGTTGGAGGTCATGATCACGATCGCATGGCGGAAGTCCACCGTGCGCCCCTGGGCGTCGGTGAGGCGGCCGTCCTCGAGGATCTGCAGCAGGATGTTGAAGACGTCCGGGTGGGCCTTCTCGATCTCGTCGAGCAGCAGCACGCTGTAGGGCTTGCGCCGGATCGCCTCGGTCAGCTGGCCGCCCTCGTCGTAGCCGATGTAGCCCGGGGGCGAGCCCACCAGCCGCGAGACGGCGTGCTTCTCCATGTACTCGGACATGTCGATCCTGATCAGCGCGTCGTCGTCGCCGAAGAGGAACTCGGCGAGCGTGCGCGCGAGCTCGGTCTTGCCGACGCCGGAGGGGCCGAGGAAGATGAACGAGCCGGTGGGGCGCTTGGGGTCCTTCAGCCCGGCGCGCGAGCGGCGGATCGCCTTGGAGATGACCTCGATCGCCGGGTGCTGGCCGATCACGCGCTTGTGCAGTTCGTCCTCCATGCGCATCAGCTTCTGCGTCTCGGCCTCGGTGAGCTTGAAGACGGGGATGCCGGTCCACATCGAGACGATGTCCGCGATCTCCTCCTCGCCGATCGAGGGGCGCTCGCCGGACTCGCCCGATTCCCAGGCCTGCTCGAGCTCGCGTTTCTTGTTGGTCAGCTTGCGCTCCTTGTCGCGCAGGGCGGCCGCCTTCTCGAACTCCTGGGCCTCGATCGCGGCCTCCTTTTCGCGCCGCGTGCCCTCCACTTCGCCCTCGAGCTCGCGGTTGGCGGGCGGCGAGGTCATCGACTTGATGCGCATCCGCGAGGCGGCCTCGTCGATCAGGTCGATCGCCTTGTCGGGCAGGAAGCGGTCGGAGATGTAGCGGCTGGCCAGTTCGCCCGCAGCGCGCAGCGCCTCGTCGGTGATCTGCACCTTGTGGTGCTGCTCGTAGCGGTCGCGAAGGCCGCGCAGGATCTCCACGGTCTGGTCGATCGTGGGCTCCTCCACGCGGATCTGCTGGAAGCGGCGCTCCAGCGCGGAGTCGCGCTCGAGGTACTTGCGGTACTCATCCAGCGTGGTCGCGCCGATCGTCTGCAGCTCGCCCCTGGCGAGCGCCGGCTTGAGGATCGAGGCGGCGTCGATCGCGCCCTCGGCGGCGCCCGCGCCGACGAGGTTGTGGAGCTCGTCGATGAACAGGATGATGTCCCCGCGCTGGGTGATCTCCTTCATGACCTTCTTCAGGCGCTCCTCGAACTCGCCGCGGTACTTCGAGCCGGCCACCAGCGCGGCCAGGTCGAGCGTGTAGATCTGCTTGTTCTTGAGCAGCTCGGGCACGTCTGAGCTGGTGATCCGCTGGGCCAGGCCCTCGACCACTGCGGTCTTGCCCACGCCGGGCTCGCCCACCAGGACGGGGTTGTTCTTGGTGCGCCGCGAGAGGATCTGCATGATCCGCTCGATCTCGGTCTCGCGCCCCACGCACGGGTCGAGCTTGCCGTCGGCGGCGAGCTTCGTGAGGTTCCTGCCGAACTGGTCGAGCAGCTTGGAGGACTTCTTGCCCTCGCCCGGCGCGGCGCTCGCGCCGGCGCCACCGCCCGCGGAGGCGCCCTGGCGGCGGCCGCCAGGGCCGGAGAGCATGCGGATGACCTCGTTGCGGATCTTCTCGGAGTCGGCGTCGAAGTCGAGCAGGATGCGCGCGGCCACGCCCTCGTTCTCGCGCACGAGACCGAGCAGGATGTGCTCGGTGCCGATGTAGTTGTGCCCCAGGCTCAGCGCCTCGCGCAGCGCCAGCTCGAGGACCTTCTTGGCGCGCGGCGTGAACGGGATCTGCCCCGAGGTGACCTCCTCGCCGGAACCCACGATGCGCACGACCTGCGCGCGCACACGCTCCACGGTGATGTCGAGGCTCTCCAGCACGCGGGCCGCCAGGCCCTCCTCCTCGCGCAGCAGGCCGAGGAGGATGTGCTCGGTGCCGATGTAGTTGTGCTTGAGCGTTCGCGCCTCCTCCTGCGCGAGAACGACCACCTGCCGGGCCCGTTCTGTGAATCGCTCGAACATTGTCGTTCCTTCCTACCGAGACGGTGCCTCAGGGAGCTGTGTGGTCCAGATAACGCCTTGCGGAGCAGTCTACCAACCGGCCACCCCGCCCTATCGAGGTCATCGGCAGGTGGCGTGTCGTGCTTGATCCTTGGCCGCAGGGAGGCTAGCGCCGGCGCCGGCGGGCGCCGCTCAGCCGGTGAACGAGGGCACGCGTTCGGGCAGCGCTTCGCCGGCCGGGCGCACGACGAGCACCGTGGCCGAGGCGTGGTCGTTCTGGTAGGTGGGGTCGGGCGTCGAGGAGCCGACCACGGCGCGGTTCACGAAGCTCCCCTCGCCGTGCTGGATCAGCACGACCGCGATCCTCGCCCGGGCGCCCGCGGCGATGCTGCCGAGCTGGCAGGAGAGCGGGAGCGCGTGGCCGCAGGTGCCCTGGCTCGGCCGGGCCTCCACGATCGTCGCGGGGGCCGATCCCTGATCGTCCACGGTCACGTTCTCGGCCGTGCCGGGGCCGTGGTTGGCGACGAGGATCTCGTAGCCGGCGCGGCTGCCCAGCGCGATCTGGTGCGCCAGCGCGCGCTTGCTGATCGACAGGTCTGCCGGCTGCGCGCTCGGCGCCTGCGGTTCGGGTCCGGGGCGCAGCACGTTCGTGAACGCGCAGCCGGCGGCGGGCGCGGCGGCGCTCAGCGTGACGGCCGCCTGCCCCGCGGCGAACGGCACATCCTGGCCCTGGCAGCGCACCGCGGTCAGCTCCCAGTGCCCGTTGCCCGCGGGCTCGGGGTCGGTCTCCTGGAGCAGGTAGCGGCCCAGCTCGAGGTCGTCGGAGGCGCTGCCGCTCGCACGCACGGGCACGCCCTCGCGCAGCGTGCGCGCCGACTGATGGATCTCCTGTGCGGTGCCGGAGGCGGGCGTGATCACGAAGCCGGTCGTGGCGAGCGCGCCGACGGTCGTCTTCTCGATCACGATCGCGCCGCGTGGCTGGAAGGTGTTGGTGAACGTGCACACGCTGCCCGCGCCCGAGGCCACGGTCACCTGCACCGGCTGCACGACCGGCAGCTGACGGCCGCCGCACTCGACCGCGCTCAAGCTCCAGCGCCCGCCGGCGGCGGCGGGCTGGGACTCGGTGATCTCATAGCTGCCCGGCGGCAGGCTCAGGGGACCGGGCTGGGCATCGACCGCGAGCCCTTCCTGAAGCGTCAGCGCGCTGCTCGCAGTCGGGCTCCCGCCGCCGGCGGGTGCGACGGCGAAGTCGAAGCGGCCGGTCGCGCCGTAGCTCACCTTGCGCAGCAGCAGGCCGCCATCGGGCGCCACGAACTGATCGGTGTAGGTGCACGTGACGGTGTCGCCCGCCCCGAGCGTGATCGCGGCGCTCGCATCGGCGAGGCTCGTGGCCGCCGTGCTGCCCCCCGTCTGCGAGGAGCAGGTAAGGCCGCTGAGGCGCCAGTTGGGCGGGACCAGCTCGCGCACGTTCCACGGTTCATGCCCGGTCGTGGTCTGGGCGCGGATGAACGTTTCCTGGGCGCTCGTCTGTCCAGAGGCGACGCCCAGTGAGAAGCGCCCGTCGGCGTTGAACGTGATGTTGCCTTCGAAGGGGAACGTTTCCGCCGTGCCGGCGGGCGCTTCGATCTGCTTGCGGATCACGATCGTCCCGCTCGTGGGCGGCGGCTTGACGTAGTAGGCGAAGCAGAAGACGTGGCGGGTGCCGGAGGGGAAGCCGATCCACTCGACGTTGTCGCCGTTGAGGTTATCGATCGCACAGCGCAGGGCGCCGAAGCCGAACTGGCCCGGGTAGGGAACGTCGAGGATCGGGTCGGCGGGCGTCCCGCCCTGCGCCCACAGGCTGTTGGGCTGAGCGGCGCGTTCGGCCTGCGCGCGGGTCAGTTCGACGGTGGTGGCGCCCGCGATGCTCTGGCCGGTGGGCTGGCCCCGGTAGTCGAGCAGCGGTGTGGAGAGCTTGGTGGTGATCGCTGTGGGGTAGGCGCCGGTGACGATCGACAGCGAGCCCCAGGGCCCGCTCACGGCGCGCGTGTGATAGCCGGTGCCGAGCGTGAAGGTCCAGCCGGGCAGCGGCACGCAGAGCGGCTGGCTGGCCTGCTCGACCGCGGGGTCGATCGCTTCGCCGGGAGCGTAGGGCGTGTCCGCGCCGAGGTCGCGGAGGCTCTCCTGGATGTCGTTGCGCGCCCGGTTGGCGCTGATGGCGGTGTAGCTGGGGCACACACGCGCAGCGAACGTGACGAGCAGGCCGCCGGTGGCGGTCTGGGCCGATCCCGCGGCGGGCGCGAGCGCCGCGAGAAACAGGGCCGCGATCAGGGCGAGGAGGAGCGGCGCGCGTCGGCGAGAGAGCTTCCGGATCGCGGCGGGGACGCCTGTCACCACAGCTATTGTGACACCCGTGCCCCGGTTCACCCCGTGCCCCGCCCGGCGGCGACGGACCTCCGGCGCACGCGGAGCCCGGGCCACGATCGCCGGTCTCGCGGCGCTCCTGGCGATGGCGGTCGGCGCGACGCACGCGATCGCCGCGGCGGGCACCGCGAACGGGCTTGCGCAGCCGCTGGCCCTCTCCAGCGAAACGTCTATCACCCGCTGGGCGCACCCGCGCACGGTCGTCGCGATCCGCTCGGCGCCAACGCCCGGCGGGCGCACGGTGGGGCGCCTGCACATGCTGACCGAGGAAGGCGAGCCGGAGGTCTACCTGCTGCTGGAGGAGCTCAGCGGCCCGGATGGCCAGAGCTGGGTGCGCGTGCGGATCCCGGCCAGACCGAATGGCCAGACGGGCTGGGTGCCGCGCTCATCGCTCGGCGCCTTCCACGCGACCGACGTGGCGCTGCGCGTCGACCTGCACAGCCTGCGAGCGACCCTCTACGGCGCGGGCCGGCCGCTGTGGAGCGCGCCGGTCGGCGTGGGAGCGCCGGCCACGCCGACTCCCACCGGGGACTTCTGGATCCGCGAGCTGATCCGCGTGCCGGGCCACACGCTGTACGGCCCGTTCGCGTTCGGCACGAGCGCCTACTCGAGCCTGTCGGAATGGCCGCGCGGGGGCGTGGTGGGGATCCACGGCACGAACGAACCGCAGCTCATCCCGGGACGCCCCTCGCACGGCTGCATCCGCATGCGCAACGCGGACATCGTCTACCTCGCCCGCCACCTGCCGGTCGGCGCGCCGGTGCGGATCGTCGCCTGAGCGTGGCGCGCGGCTGCGCGCCCGGCGGGCTCAGTCGCGCATCGCGGGGAACAGCACCACCTCGCGAATGGAGTCGCGCCCGGTGAGCAGCATGACGAGGCGGTCGATGCCGACGCCCACGCCGCCGGAGGGCGGCATGCCCTGCTCGAGCGCCTGCAGGAACAGCTCGTCGTAGGGCTGGACCTCCTCCTCGCCGAGCGCCTGCAGCCGGCTCTGGGCCTCGAAGCGCTCGCGCTGGGCGTCGGGGTCGGTCAGCTCGCTGAAGGCGTTGGCGATCTCCATGCCCCCGGCGAAGGCCTCCCAGCGCTCGACGAGCCCGGGCTGCGAGCGGTGCTCGCGCGCCAGCGGGGAGATCTCGACGGGGTAGTCGAGCACGAAGGTGGGCTGCTGCAGGGTGGGCTCGACGAACTTCGAGAGCAGGTCGTCGGCGAGGGCGAAGAAGCTGAGGCCCTCGGTGGCCATGCCCAGGCCGCGTGCGCTGATCGCCGCGGCGAGCGACTCGGCGTTGGCGTGCACATGCAGGTCGATCCCGGTCTGCTGCTCGATCGCCTCGTGAAAGCGCAGCCGCCGCCAGGGCGCAGCGAAGTCGAGCTCGCCGGAGTAGCCGACGGCCTCTGCAGCACCCGCGACGAGCTCCTCCAGGCGCCTGGCCTCGTCCTCGTAGTCGGCGTAGGCCTCATACCACTCGACCATCGTGAACTCGGGGTTGTGCTTGTGCGAGACGCCCTCGTTGCGGAAGTCCTTGCCGAGCTCGTAGACGCGCTCGAGGCCGCCCACGATGAGGCGCTTGAGGTAGAGCTCGGTGGCGATGCGCAGATACAGGTCGCGGTCCAGGGCGTTGTGGTGGGTGGTGAAGGGACGCGCGAGCGCGCCGCCGTAGAGCGGCTGCAGCACGGGGGTCTCGACCTCGATGAAGCCGGCGTCATCGAGGTAGCGGCGCACCGCCGCGATGATGCGGGCGCGGTCGGCGAACAGGCGCCGGGCGTCCTCGCTGGCGATCAGATCAAGCTCGCGCCGGCGGTAGCGCGTCTCGACGTCGCTGAGGCCGTGATGGCTGTCGGGGGCGGGCGCAGCGACTTGGCGAGCACCTGGAAGCGGTCCACGCGCAGCGAGATCTCGCCCCTGCGGCTGCGCAGCACGGCGCCGTCGACGCCGATCAGATCGCCGATGTCCAGCGAGACGATGCGCGCGAAGGCCTCCTCGCCGAGCACGTCCAGGCGCGCGTGCAGCTGGATCTTGCCGGTGCGGTCGACGAGGTCCAGGAAGGCGGTCTTGCCCGACTCGCGCCGCGCGGCGATGCGCCCGGCCACGCGATGGGCGTCCTCGGTCTCATCGCCCGCGGCGAGGTCGGCGTAGGCCTCGAGGATCCCCGTGATCGGCTCGGCGCCGGCGAACGCGTAGGGGAAGGCGCTCGCGTCGCTCTCCTCCAGGCGCCGGCGCTTGGCACGGCGCTCGGCGATCAGCTCGGGCAGGCCGTGCCTGCCCGGCTCCCCCGGCGGCTGCTGCTCGCTTCCGCTCATCGCGGCGAGCCTACTCGAGGCCGACGTCGATCTTGGTGATCTTGAGCTTGCGCGCGGGACCGCGCGGGACCTTCACGGCGACCGTGTCGTTGCGCTTGCGCCCGATCAGCGCGCGCCCCACGGGGGACTCGTTGGAGAGCTTGTGCTCGTCGGGCTTGGCCTCGGCGGAGCCGACGATCGTGTACTTGACCGACTTGCCGGTCTTCTCGTCTTTGACGTGCACCACGGAGCCGACCTGCACGACGTCGGTGGAGAGGTCCTTGGCCTGGATCACCGTGGCCATGCGCAGCTTCTCCTGCAGCTGGGCGATGCGGCTCTCGAGCATCGCCTGCTCGTTCTTGGCGTCGTCGTACTCGGAGTTCTCGGCGATGTCGCCGAACTCGCGGGCCTCCTTGATCCGCTCGGCCACCTCGCGGCGCTTCTCGGTGGAGAGCAGCTCGAGCTCATCCTTGAGCTTCTGCAGGCCTTCGGGGGTGAGGATGACGTCCTTCGGCATGTGACCCTCGATCGCGGGTTCGTGGTTCGGAGCTTGGCGGCACACAAAACCCCGCCAAGAGCGGGGAGGAAGCGGCCGGCGGGCTTCAGCGAGCGCAGCAGTATAGCGGGGGCGCTGCTGCGCTCACGGCGGGCTCACACGCCCACCGCGACGGGCCTGCGCTCGATCCCCAGCAGCTCCCGCGCAAGGCCCAGCGTGGGCGCGCGCTGCAAGCACTCCTGCAGGCGGCTGGCCTCCCTCGGCTCGAGGCCCAGGCGGCGCACGTACCACGGATAGAACTTGCGCAGATAGCGCGTGGCGCGCTGCTCGCCGAGATGCTCCACGGCACGCTCGAGCGTCCAGTCGAGCTCGGCGAGGACCTCCTCGTGGCTGGGCGCGTGCTCGCGTCGCCCGAGCAGCTCGGCGAACAGCCACGGGTTGCCCAGCGCCCCGCGCGCGAGCATCACGGCGGCGGCGCCGGTCTGCTCGAAGGCGGCGCGCGCCCTGTGGGCGTCCTCGAGCCCGCCGGTGAGGATCACGGGGGCGCCCAGCGAGGACACCAGGCGCGCGGCGAGCGGGAGGTCGGGCGTGCCCTTGTGCTGGACGCTGGCGGGACGCGGGTGGAAGGCGATGGCGGCCACGCCGGCCTCCTCGACCAGCCGGTGGGCGAGCTCGTAGCCGCTCGTGTCGCCGGGGCGCAGGCCGGAGCGCAGCTTGACGGTGACCGGCAGCCCGCACCCGCTGCCGCGGGCGCCCTCGACGGTGGCACGCGCCACCGCGATCGCGCGCTCGGGATCGGCGAGCAGCGCGGCGCCGGCGCCGCTGCGCTGCACCTTCGGCACGGGGCAGCCCATGTTGATGTCGATCGCGTCCGCGCCGAGCGCTGCGACGTGGCCGGCGGCGGAGCGCATGATGGCGGGGTCCTCGCCGAAGATCTGGATCGCCACCGGGCCGCCCGCCGCGGGCGGGCCCGGTTCGCGCTCGCGCGGATCGATCCGCAGCAGCTCGCCGCAGGTGCGCTCGTTGCCGTGGTGGATGGCGTGCGAGGAGACCATCTCCGAGATCGCCATCCCGGCGCCGTAGCGCTTGGCCTGCAGGCGCACGAACCAGTTGCCGATGCCGGCCAGCGGTGCGAGCAGCACGCGGTTGGGCACCTCGAGCGAGCCCAGCATCCAGCTCTCGTGCAGTCGCGCGTTCACGCTCATGGGCCCATTATCGGACGCTCAGGCGTTGCGCTCGGAGAGCAGGCGCAGCCCGGTGAGCGTGAGCAGCTCGTCGACCTCGTCGATCTCCTCGCTGAAGGGGACCACCAGGCGCGCGAGGCCGCCGGTGGCGACCACGTCGGTGCGCTCGCCGAGCTCGTCGTAGAGGCGGCGCAGGATCGCGTCGATGGCGCCCGCGTAGCCGAAGACCACCCCTGAGCGGATCGCGTCGATGGTGTTCTTGCCGATCACGCTGCGCGGCGGCGCGAGGTCGATCTTGGGGAGACGCGCGCCGCGCTCGGAGAGCGCTTCCAGCGATATCTCGATGCCGGTCATGAGCGCCCCGCCGAGGTACTCCCCGTCGCGCGAGACGACGTCGAAGGTGGTGGCGGTGCCGAAGTCCACGCACACGGCGGGGCCGCCGAAGCGCTCGCGGATGGCCATCGCGTTGACCAGCCGGTCGGCGCCGATCTCGCGGGGGTTGTCGTAGCGGATCGCCATCCCGGTCCTCGTGCCGGGGCCGACGGCGAGCATCTCGTGGCCGAGGTAGCGGCTGGCCATGGCGGTCCACTCGGGCTCGAGCTGCGGCACGGTGGAGGAGACGATCGAGCCGCGCAGGTCGGGGAAGCCGTAGCCGCGCAGCTCGAGCAGGCTGCGCAGCGCGGCGCCGAGCTCATCGGCGGTGGACTGGCGCACGGTGGCAAAGCGCCAGTGCTCGAGCAGATCCTCGCCGCGGAAGATCCCGAAGTGCGTCTGGGTGTTGCCGACGTCGACGACGAGGAGCATCGGCGAAGCATTATGCTCGCCGTCGCCATGAGCGCGACCCCACCCAGGTTCTACACGACGGCCGGCTCGCATCCCTGCGCCGCGGTGGAGGCCGCGCTGAAGCTCAAGGCGATCGACCACCGGCGCGTGGACCTGCTCGCGCTGAGCCAGGTGCTGGTGGGGCCGCTGCGCTACGGCGGCAGCACCGTGCCGGGCATGGTGATCGGCGACGAGCGCCTGGTGGGCTCGCGCACGATCATGCGCCGTCTCGACGTGCTGGAGCCCGAGCCGCCGCTGCTGCCCGAGCCGGGCGATGAGCGCCGCGCGCGCGTGCTGGAGATCGAGCGCTGGGGCGATGAGGTGCTGCAGAGCAGGCCGCGGCGCATCATCGACGTGGCCTTCCTGCGCTGCCCGAGCGCGATGCCCAGCTACACAGCGGAGGCCGGCGTGCCGCTGCCGGACGCGCTGGTGCGCCCCGCGCTGCCCCTGTTCGCCCGCCTGATGGCGTGGAAAAACGGCGCCAGCGACGCGTCGGCGCGGGCCGACATCGCGGCGCTCCCGGGGGACATGGAGCGCATCGACGGCTGGATCGCGGAGGGCCTGCTGGGCGGCGAGCTGCCCAACGCGGCGGACCTGCAGATCGGCAGCACGATCCGCCTGCTGCTGAGCATCGCCGACCTGCGCCCGTTGATCGCCGGGCACCCCGCCGCGGAGCTGACCCGCTATTTCCCGCCGATGGTCGGCGAGGTCCCTGCGGGCGTGCTGCCGCCCGCGTGGCTGGGCACGAGCGCCGCCGCGGCCACGCGCACCTGAGCGCCCGCCCGGCGCACGCGGCCGCGCCACGGCGCTACAGTCGCAGTGCACGGGCGCGCGCCTCCCGGGGGCCACGCGCGCGGGCAGCGCCATGGCCAACCTCGATCCGCAGTCCCTGACCAAGCACGTGGACCGCCTCTACCGCGCAGCGTGGGCGCTGTGCGGCTCGCGCGAGGACGCCGAGGACCTCGTGCAGGAGACCTTCGCGCGCGTGCTGGCCAAGCCCCGCGTGCTGCACGGCGACGACGAGCTGCACTACTTGATGCGCGCGCTGCGCAACACGTTCTTCACGGCGCGGCGCACCGCGGGGCGCCGGCCGGCGACGGTTGCCACGCTCGAGGACGTTACACCCGAGGACCCCAGGCCGATGGGACGCCCCGAGCGCGCGATCGAGGTCCAGGAGGTGTATGCGGCGATCGCGACGTTGCCCGAGGACTTCCGCCTGGCGCTCGTGGCGGTGGACGTGCTCGGCCTCTCCTACCGCGAAGCGGGGCGCGCGCTGCGCGTGCGCGAGGGGACGATCACGACCCGCCTGTTCCGCGCGCGCAGGCAGCTGAGCGCGCAGCTGACCGATGTGGCGCCCGCGCCCGCGCCCGCGCACGGCGGCCTGCAGCGGGAAGGGAAGCCGCTCAGAGCAGTCTTCTCTGATGGAAGAGATCCATGAGCGACCAGCGCCCCCAGACCGAAGCCGAGCTCGTCGACTACGTGCGCTCGCTGGACGTGCCCGCGCCGCCCTCGCTGCACGCGCGCATCGAGCAGCTCGCTGCAGAGCACGCGCGCGGGGGCGGGAGCGTGCCGCTGGCGGCGCGCCTGCGCGCGCGCCCGGCGGCGCTCGGCGGGGCACTGGCGCTGGCGGCGGTCGTGGTGGCGGTGCTCGTGGTGAGCCTGGCGGGCGGCGGCTCGAGCACCTCGCTGAACTGGCGCGCGGCATCGGCGCTGACCCAGCGCGCCGCCACGAGCAGCGCGCCTGCGGGCCGGGGCGGCGCGGAGCTCGCCGCGTCGGTCGGCGGCGTGGCGTTCCCCAGCTGGGAGCGCTCCTTCGGCTGGCGCGCGACGGGCGTGCGCTCGGACGTGCTGGACGGGCGGCAGGTGACGACCGTCTTCTACGCCAACGCGCGCGGGCAGCGCATCGGCTATGCGATCGCGGCTGGTTCCGCGCCGGGCGTGAGCGGCGGCACGGTGTTCTGGCGCGAAGGCACCCCCTACCGGCTGCTGAGCGCGGAGGGCGTGCGCGCGGTGGTGTGGCAGCGCGGCGGGCACATGTGCGTGCTGGCCGGCCGCGGCGTGAGCTCGGCGACGCTGCTGCGCCTGGCCAGCTGGAGCGACGGCGCACTGTCCAGCTGAGCGCTGGCGCTGCTCAGGCGCCGGGCAGGCGCAGCGGCGCTCCGGCCCAGCGCACACCCTCCCGGGGGCTCAGCGCGGCGAGCGCATCGGACAGGCGGCGCCCACCGGGAGCGCTCAGCGCGAAGTCGAGCTCGAGCGCCGGGACCAGCACGAAGCGGCGGCTCAGCAGCTGCTTGTGGGGCAGCGACATGCGCTCGTGGTGCAGCTGCAGCTCGCCCAGCAGCAGGATGTCGATGTCGATCGCCCGCGGGCCGTGGCGCACGGCGTGCTCGCCGCGGCCGAGCTCGCGCTCGAGCGCCTTGACCGTGTCGAGCAGCGCGAGCGGCTCGAGCGCGGTCTGAACCTGCACGCAGGCGTTGAGGAAGCTGGGCTGATCGAGCACCTCACCGACGGGGTCGGTGTCGTAGGTGGAGGAGCTCGCGAGCACGCGCACGCCCGTCCCGGGCAGCGCATCGACCGCAGCCTGCAGGTTGGCGCGCCGCTCGCCCACGTTCGATCCGAGCCCGAGCAGCCCGAGCCGCTGTTCTGACGGGGGCGCCTGTGCCATCGCCGGCACGCTAGCGGCCCGGGAGCGCCTGCGGCGGGCCGCGCGCGCAGCGGCGAGCGGGCCGGCGCGGGCGCCGAGGTAGCGTTCGCCGCCGCGCGCCCAGCTCGAGATCCGTCAATCGCCGAGGAGGAGCAATGCCCTACGAGACCGTTCATTACGAGAGCAAGGACGCAGTTGCCACGATCACCCTCAACCGGCCGGATCGCCTGAACACGATCGTCCCGCCGATGCCCGAAGAGGTCGAGGCGGCCGTCGACGCGGCGGTCGCAGACGAGGCGGTCAAGGTGATCGTCCTGCGGGGCGCGGGCCGCTCGTTCTGCGCGGGTTATGACTTCGCGGGCGGCTTTCACCACTGGGACGAGGCGATCACGACCGACGGGGAGTGGGACCCCGGCAAGGACTTCATGTGGGCGACCGCGGCGGGCGTCGGCGCGACGCCGAGGTTCATGAGCGTGTGGCGCTCGCCCAAGCCGGTGATCGCACAGGTGCACGGCTGGTGCGTGGGCGGCGGCAGCGACATGGCTCTGTGTGCGGACCTGGTGATCGCCAGCGAGGATGCGCGGATCGGCACGCCGTACTCGCGGATGTGGGGCGCATACCTGTCGGGCATGTGGCTCTACCGGCTGGGGCTGACCCGTGCCAAGGAATACGCGCTGACGGGCAGGGCGCTGTCGGGGCTCGAAGCGGCGGAGGTCGGGCTGATCAACCGCGCTGTGCCGTTCGCGCGCCTGCAGCAGGAGGTCGCCGAGCAGGCCGCGCAGCTGGCCTCGATCCCGCTCTCGCAGCTGGCTGCGATGAAGCTCGTCGTCAACCAGGCCTACGAGAACATGGGCCTTGCCTCCACACAGACCCTCGGCGTGATCCTCGACGGGCTGATGCGCAACACGCCCGAGGCCAGGCGCTTCGTCGAGCTCGCCGAGCGCGAGGGGGTCGCCGCCGTGATCGCCGAGCGCGACGGAGTGTTCGCTGACTACAGCCAGGCACCGGCCGATCAGCAGCCCGACCCGAGCAACGTGATCGAGCTCTAGGCGGTGGTGCTCACGCGGCGACCTCGCGCAGGCCGATCCGCGCGTGCAGCCTGCGCAGCGGCCCGGGCGCCCACCAGGTGCGCTCCCCCAGGCAGGCGATGAGCGCGGGTACGAGCAGGGCGCGCACGACGGTGGCATCGATCAGGACCGCCAGGGCGGCGCCCACGCCGAGCTCCTTGATGAAGAAGATGTGCGAGGTGACGAACGCGCCGATCGCCACGCACAGCAGCAGCGCCGCGGCTGTGATCAGGCGGCCGGTGCGCTCGACCCCCTGCGCGACCGCGTCGCGCGTGCCCAGTCCCGCGTCATGGCCCTCCTTGATGCGCGCGAACAGGAACACGCCGTAGTCGGTGGAGAGCGCGAAGGCGACCACGAACAGGAGCACCAGGTTGGACTCCTCGAGCCCGCCGATGGGAGCGAAGCCGAGCACACTGGAGCCATGGCCGTACTGGAAGATCTCCACGAGCAGGCCGGCGCCCACCGCGATGGTGAGCAGGTTCATGGCCAGCGCCAGCACGGGCAGCACGACGGAGTTGGTCATCAGGAACAGGATCACGCCGATGACGAGCGCGAGGATCACGATCGCCAGCGCCGCGTGCGCCGCGATGGCGGCCTTCTGATCGACGAACCAGGCGGTGTCGCCTCCCACCAGCAGCGTGGGCGGCGCGGCCAGCGCGCGCAGCTGGCCGATCAGCTGCTCGTTGGCGGGCGCGGCCTCGCTGCCGCGCGGCTGCAATTCGATCTGCCAGGTGTCGGCGCCGAGGTAGGCGGGCGGCGCTGCGATCGCGGCACGCCCGGCGGCCCTGAGCTGCGCGTGGCGGGCGAGCGCTGAGACACCCGCGCCCCCGTCGGGCGGGGCGTGCACGATCAGGCTGATCGTCTGCGAGCCGTCCACCGGGAATTCGTGGGCGAGCGCTTCGGCCACCGCCCGCGGCTGCGACGAGGCGGGCAGCACGTGCGCGTCGGCGGGCACGAGCCGCAGGCCGAGCGAGGGCAGCGCGATCGCGAGCAGCGCGGCGGCGGTGGTGATCGCGACGAGGCCGGGGCGGCGCATGACCCCGCGGGCGAGCCGCTCCCACACGCCGCCGCTGCCCTCGCCGGGAGCCGCGCCGCCGAGCGCCCGCGTGCCCTTGCGCTGCAGCCAGGCCGGCGCGAGCGCGTCGACGCGCGGGCCCAGCGCGACCAGCACGGCGGGCAGCACGAGCAGCGCCACCGTCCCTGCCGAGAGCGCCACGATCATCCCGCCGATGCCCATCGAGTAGAGGAAGCGCAGCGGGAAGACGAGCAGGCAGGACAGCGCGGCGGCGACGGTCAGCGCGCTGTAGAGCACGGTGCGCCCGGCGGTGCGCAGCGTGTTGGCGATCGCGGTCGCCGTGTCGGCTCCACCGTGAAGCTCTTCGCGGTAGCGCGCGAGCACGAACAGGCTGTAGTCGATGCCGAGCCCGAGCCCGAGGCCGGTGACCAGGTTCAGCGCGAATACCGAGACGCCGGTGAGCTCGTTGATCGCGCGCAGCAGCAGGAAGGTGATGGCGATCGCGAAGCCGCCGACGAGCAGCGGCAGCAGCGCAGCCACGAGACCGCGGAAGACCCAGAAGCTGAGCAGCAGCAGGATCGGAAAGGCGACCAGCTCGGCGAGGCTCAGGTCCGAGCGCACGCGCTGGTTGATTTCGTTGAAGGCGAGGTCGTTGCCGCCGAAGCGAACGCCCGTGCCGGCGAGCTCGCCGCGCACGTGCGCGACGGCCGCCACGGAGCGTTCGCGCGTGGCGAACGCTCCCAGCACGACGCTCTCGCGCGCGTCGCGGCTGAGCAGCACGGGGATGTGGCTGGCGGGGTAGTCGAGCGCGCGCTGGAAACCGGGCTGTGCGGAGAGCAGGGCCGCGACGCGGGCCGCGCCGGCGCCCGCGGCGGGATCGCTGAGCAGATTGCGCGCGCTCGGCACGAGCGCGGCCACGCCGTAGCCGGCGGTCTGCCCGGTGGCGTGTTCGATCGCCCGCATGGCCTGCTGGTTCTGGGCCGAGCGGTCCTGGAATTCGCTGGGTTCGCTCTTCAGCACGCCCACCACCGGTAGGCCGACCAGCGCGGTGCCCGCGAACAGCACGCCCGCGCAGATCAGCACGCGGCGGGTATGCAGGGTGGCGATAGCGGTGAGACGGGCGATCATGTCGAGATCATCGCCCGTCAGCTGTGCTCGTGGTGCGGCACCCCCGGCATTATGAGTGAGTGACCGCCGAGCAGCGCTCGGGCGAATCCGCTAGCCCTCGGCTTCGCGCCACACCTCGACGGAGACCTCGGCCACGCTGAGCGCGATCGGCGGCTCTGGCTTGGCGACCTTCACCCACACGCCCTCGAGCTCGTAGTCGGCGAGCAGCCGGTCGGCGATCGTGCTGCAGAGGCGCTCAAGCGTCCTGTGCGAGCGCTGCTGGGCGACGAGCGCGACCAGCTGGCAGACCTCGGCGTAGTCGATGGTGTCCTGGATGGAGTCGGTGACGGTGGCATCGGTCTCGCCGATGTCCAGGCGCAGGTCGAGCACGAGCCGCTGTCCGAGCTCGCGCTCGGCCTCGCTGACGCCGTGATGGGTGTACAGAGAGAGGCCCGTGATCTCGATCGTGACCGACTCGGCCGCCCGCTCGCCGTCCTCCTCGAGCCCGCCGTCGTCCTCGTCGTCTAGCTCGCCGGGGTCATCCCCGTGCCCCTCGCCGTCCATCGCCCGCCCAAGGTAGCAGCCGCCACGCTGAGCGCCTCGCGCACGGGGCGCACGTCGTGCACGCGGAACACGCTCGCGCCGCGCTCCAGCGCGAGCACGTTGGTGGCGATCGTGCCGGCCAGGCGCGAGGCGGCGGGCGCCGGCTCCGCGGCGCCCGCCGCCTCGCCCACGATCCGCCCGATGAAGGCCTTGCGCGAGGTGCCCACCACGACCGGGCGACCGAGCTCGGCGAGCTCGTCCAGGCGGCGCAGCAGTTCGAGGTTGTGCTCGAGCGTCTTGCCGAAGCCGATGCCGGGGTCCAGCATGATGCGCTGCTCGGCGATGCCGGCGCCGACGGCAAAGCCCAGGCGCTCCTCCAGGAACGCGCGGACGTCATCGACCACGTCGTTGTATTGAGGCCCGCCCGCCCGCTGCATCGTGCGGGGCTCGCCGAGCATGTGCATCAGGCAGCAGTCGGCGCCGCTGTCGGCGATCACCCCCGCCATCTGCGGATCGGCGCGCAGCGCGCTCACGTCGTTGACGATGCTCGCACCAGCGGCAAGCGCCGCACCGGCGACCGCGGCCTTGGAGGTGTCGATCGAGACCAGCGCCCCGCTCGCCTGCCCGGCGAGCCCCTGCAGCACCGGCAGCACCCGCGCGAGCTCCTCCTGTGCGTCCACGGGCAGCGCCCCCGGCCGCGTGGACTCGCCGCCGATGTCGAGGATGTCGGCCCCCTCGCCGACCAGCGCCCGCGCGTGGGCGATCGCGGCATGCGGATCGAGGAACGCGCCCCCGTCGGAGAAGGAGTCGGGGGTCACGTTCACGATCCCCATCACGCGAAACGCCGCAGTCAAGTGAACGAAACTACACGAGCGACCGAGGACGCCGCCAGGCCCGAGGCCGCGATCCCGGCGCCGAGTCCTCGCTTTTCCTGACGAGCGGATCGTCGTTCCTGGCAAGGACGCAGGGAGCGAAATGTGCTCGGCACATGAGCGACCGAGGACGCGGCCAGGGACGACGATCCGCCGTCAGGCGGGCTCGGGGCGTTCCTGCTCGGAAGCCCTGATATCGGCCGTCCCCCCCGCCAGGCCCGGGCGCGGCAGCGCGCGCGGTGCTTCGCGCTCGGCGCGGTCCGCGGCGGTGGGCGGCGCGGGCAGCTCGGGCTTGGCCTGCTCCTCGATGCCGAAGACCTCCTCCTCGCTCTTGCCCGCGAGCAGCGCCAGGAACTCCTCCTTCTCGATCGTCTCGCGCTTGACGAGGATCTGGGAGATGTTCTTCAGGTCGTGCTCGTGCTCGGTGAGGATGTCGGTGGCGCGCTGGTGGGCGGCCTCGATGATCCGCCGCACCTCGTCGTCGATCTCGCGGGCGATCTCATCTGAGTAGTCGGGCTCGGTGGAGAACTCGCGCCCGAGGAACGGCTGGCCGTGATCGTGCCCGAAGACCCGGGGGCCGAGCTTCTTGCTCATGCCGAAGCGCATCACCATCTGCTTGGCGGTGGCGGTCACCTTCTCGATGTCGTTGGAGGCGCCGGTGGTTATCTCGCCGAAGATGATCTCCTCGGCGGCGCGCCCGCCGAGCGTCATCGCCATCGTGTCCTCGAGCTCGGCGCGCGTGGTCAGGAAGCGGTCCTCCTGGGGCATCGAGATCGTGTAGCCGAGCGCCTGGCCGCGCGAGATGACGGAGATCTTGTGCACCGGGTCGGAGTGCTCGAGGAAGTGTCCCACGAGCGCGTGGCCCATCTCGTGGAAGGCCGTGATGAGGCGCTCTTTTTCGCTCATCACGCGCGTCTTCTTCTCGGGGCCGGCGATCACGCGCATGATCCCCTCCTCGAGCTCTTCCTGGCCGATCTCGCGCTTGCCGGTGCGCGCCGAGAGCAGCGCCGCCTCGTTGATCAGGTTGGACAGGTCGGCGCCGGTGAAGCCCGGGGTCTGCCCGGCGAGCGCGTCGATGTCGATCACCTTCGCGAGCGGCTTGCCGCGCGTGTGCACCTCGAGGATCTTGGCGCGCCCCTTGCGGTCGGGCCGGTCCACGGCGATCTGGCGGTCGAAGCGCCCGGGGCGCAGCAGCGCGGGGTCGAGGATGTCGGGCCGGTTGGTGGCCGCGATCATGATGATGTTGTCCTTCGCCTCGAAGCCATCCATCTCGACGAGCAGCTGGTTCAGCGTCTGCTCGCGCTCATCGTGGCCTCCGCCGAGGCCCGCGCCGCGGTGGCGCCCGACGGCGTCGATCTCGTCCATGAAGATGATGCAGGGACTGTTCTGCTTGGCCTGCTCGAAGAGGTCGCGCACGCGCGAGGCGCCGACGCCGACGAACATCTCGACGAAGTCCGATCCGGAGATCGAGAAGAACGGCACGCCGGCCTCGCCGGCGACCGCGCGTGCGAGCAGCGTCTTGCCCGTACCGGGTGGGCCGTAGAGCAGCACGCCGGTGGGGATCCGCGCGCCGAGCGCCTGGAACTTCTTCGGGTTCTCGAGGAATTCCTTGATCTCGTGGAGCTCCTCCACGGCCTCATCCACGCCGGCCACATCGCGGAAGGTGATCTTGGGCGAGTCGGCCGACATGCGCTTGGCGCGCGACTTGCCGAACGACATCACTTTCGAGCCCCCGCCCTGGACCTGATTCATGATGAAGATCCAGAAGCCGAAGAACAGCACGAACGGGATCAGGTAGGTGAGCAGGCTCAGCAGCGCGCTGCTCTTTTCCGATTCGACGTTGAACTTGACGCCGGTTTTTTCCAGCTGGGCGATCAGCTGCGGGGCGGCCTGGTCGATGAAGCCGGTTTCGTAGCTTTCTTTGTTCTTGAGCTTGACTTCAACGGCTTTGCCCTTGTTCTTCAGCTCGACCGATTCGACTTCGCCCTTGGGCAGCTCCTGGCTGACCAGCGTCTGGTAGCTGTGCGAGCGCTTATTGGTGGAGGTGTTGCCGACCAGTTTGACGGCGAGGAACGCCAATACGACCACGATCAGGATCGGGAATGCGGCGCTCTTGAAGAAACGGCTCATGTCTAGATCCTGAGGGTCCGGGCACCGTCTGAAGTCGTGGCCACAGGGTCCCTAGCGTACCATGCAGGGTCCGTCATTCCGCGGATTCAGGCTCGCCCGGCCCGGGCTCGCAGCGCCCCGATCAGCTCTCCAGCGCGGCCACAAACGGCAGGTTGCGGTGGCGCTCGGCGTAGTCGAGCCCGTATCCCACGACGAAGCGATCGGGGATCTCGAAGCCCACGTAGCGCGTCGGCAGGTCGACCTTGCGCCGGTCGGGCTTGGTCAGCAGCGCGCACACCTCCAGCGTGCGGGGGTCGCGCGAGCCGAGGTTGCGCAGCAGGTACTGCAGCGTGAGGCCCGAGTCCACGATGTCCTCGACGATCAGCACGTCGCGCCCTTCGATCGCGGCGTCAAGGTCCTTGAGGATCCGCACCACGCCCGAGGAGTCGGTGGCCGAGCCGTATGAGGCGACGGCCATGAAGTCGACCTCGACGGGGATGTCGATGAAGCGCATGAGGTCGCTGAGGAAGAAGACGGCGCCCTTGAGCACACCCACCAGCAGCAGCGAGCGCCCGGCGTAGTCCAGCGAGATCTCCTGCCCGAGCTCGCGCACGCGCCGCTGCAGGTCCTCGGCGCTGACGAGCACATCTCCGACTCCTGGCTCGTTGGCGACGCGCGCTGGGGTTGCCACGCGAGGGAGTCTAGTGCCCCTCCGGCGGCTCGCCGCCGCGCTCGCGCGGGGGAAGCTTGACCATCTCGAGCCTGCCGCCCGCGATGACGGCCCCTGCACGCCCGCCGATGTGCAGCTCGGCCGGCCCGCCGCGCGCGGCGAGCGCGAGGATCTCCTCGACACGATCGCCGGCCTGCGGGACGTAGGTGCCGGCGGCGTCCTCGGCGAGGCGCACGACGATCAGGCGTGCGAGCGCCGCGGGCAGCTCACGCAGGCGCGCGATCGCGATGCTCGCGCGCCCGCCCAGCTCGGCAGCCACGAGCCCGTCCAGCAGCTCGGTCTCCTCGCGCAGCAGGGCCGCGGTCCTGAGCACGTTGGCCTCGGCCGCGGGGTGCACCGCGCGCAGCGCCGCCAGCAGCCCGTGGCGCACCCGCGTGCGCGCGTAGCGCTCGTCGCTGTTGCTCTCGTCCTCGCGCCAGCGCAGGCCCCGCGCTTGGCAGTAGGCGGCGGTCTGCTCGCGCGTGAGCGCGAGCAGCGGGCGGATCAGCGGCGCGCCCGCGTCCGCCTGCAGGCGCTCGCCGGCCGCCATGCCGAGCAGCGCTCGCCGGCCGGGCGAGGCGGCCAGGCGGTAGAGGATCGTCTCGACCTGATCGCTCGCGGTGTGTCCCGCGGCGATCGCCCCGCCGCGCGCGCGCGCCGCGCGCCCCGCCTCCCGGTAGCGCAGCTCGCGCGCCCACGCCTGGACGTTGCCCTCCGCGGCCTCGCCCGCGCTCACCACCTCGAGCTGCACCCCCAGTCGCGCGCACAGCTCCGCGCAGTGGCGCTCGTCCGCGCCCGCCTGCTCGCGCAGACCGTAGTTGACGTGCAGCGCGCTCAGCCCGTCCGCGCCGCGCAGCGCGAGCGCCACGTCGAGCAGGCAGGTCGAGTCCCTGCCGCCGGAGAGCATCACGACGAGCGGGCGGGCGGGCGCGAGCAGGCCGCCCGCGCGAACCGCCTCACGGACCTCCTGCTCGATCATCGCTGCTAGGCCTTCCGCACGGCGAGGAACAGCTCGGTGGGCTCGGAGAAGCCCTTCAGGCGAACCTCGCCGATGCGCGTGAACTCGACGCCGTCGAGGCCCGCGGCCGCATCGACGACCGCGCGCGTGACGAGCACCTCGCCGCCGGCCGCGCGGGCGACCACGCGCGCGGCCTGGTTGACGTCGCGCCCGTAGTAGTCGCCGTCGCGATACAGCGCCTCGCCGTAGTGCACGCCGATCCGCGGCTGGGGATCACCCGCGGCCATCGCGGATTCGAGCTCCACGGCCCAGGCGCTCAGCGCGACGACATCGGCGCTGACGACCATCACCTCGTCGCCGAGCGTCTTGATCACGCGCGCCTCCACGGGCAGCGTCTGTTCGACCACCTCGACGAAGCGCTCGACGGTGCTCACGGCGGCCTCGTCGCCGCGTTCGACGGTGAGGCGCGCGTATCCGGCCAGATCGGCGAATGCGATCGCCACGCGCAGGCGGCCCTCCTCGAGCGCCTCGCCGAGATCGACCTCCATGTGGCCGATCATGTCCTGCTCGATGAAGTTGGCCAGCAGGCGGCTGTGCAGGTAGTTCATGAAGGGGGCCGCGAACGGCAGCACCTCGCGGGTCAGTCCCTCCATCTCCTCGGCGATCTCCACGTTGGGCACGTCGGCGCGCATCAGCGGCTCGTGCACGTAGAGGTGGATCAGGCGCACCTCCGCGTCGGCGATCTGGGCGATGACCTGCCCGTAGACGCGCATCAGCTGCAGGAAGGCGGGCAGTGGGATGCCGGCCGCGATGACCGCGGCTCCGTAGCGGAGGATCTGCACGTCTTCCTCGGAGAGCGCGCCCAGCGGCGCGCCGCCGAGCCCCATCGTGGTGAAGATCCGCCGGATCAGCTCCGGCTCGAGGCCGCTCTCGCGAGCGGCCTCCTTGAGCGTGTAGCGTGGCCCCGGGCTGCGCAGCAGGTTCTCCAGTGGGCCGCTGGCGAGCTGCCCGCTGTCGCTGGCACGCTTGATCTGCTCGAGCGAGTGCCCGCGCGAGCGCAGCCGGGCGATGACGCGCACATAGGCGGCGGCGGAGGCGGTCCAGCGCCCTTCATAGCCCGGCACGAGGCCTTTCTCGAGCCACCTTGTGACGGTGTTCGGCGAGACCCCCGCGCGCGCGGCGACGAGGGCCAGCGTGAGGTCCTCGTCCTCCTCGCCGCCGGGGTCGGAGAGGGGCGCGGGATCGCCTGCCGGGACGGCCACTCAGGCAGGGGGCGCCGGGGACGTTCCCATGTGGGGCAGTCTAGATGAGCCTCTGGCGCCGGGGCCCGCGCTTGCCTGGACTAGAGTCGCGGCCGTGCCCGAGCCCGCGCCGATCCACCTGCGCCCGACCGCGCCGCTGGCGCAGCGCGTGCTGCTGCCGGGCGACCCGGGGCGCGCGCTGGCGCTCGCCCAGACGCTGTTGAGCGAGCCGCGCATGTTCAACCATCATCGCGGCCTGTGGGGCTACACCGGTGCGGCGCCCGACGGTGAGCCGCTGACCATCCAGGCCACCGGCATGGGCGGCCCGTCTGCCGCGATCGTGCTCGCCGAGCTGATCGCGCTGGGTGTCACGCGGGCGATCCGCGTAGGCACCTGCGGCGCGCTGGCGTCCGGCCTCGCGCTCGGCGAGCTGGTGATCGTGCGGGAGGCGATCGGCGCCGACGGCACCTCGCGGGCCCTCGGCGCGGGCGAGCGTACGGCGGGCGACCCGGCCCTCACACGGGCGCTCCTCGCGGCCGCGCCCGCGGCGCATGTGGGCACGGTGGTGAGCGTGGACCTCTTCTACGACGACGGCGCCGCCGCGCGCGAGCAGCCGGGCGCGCTGGCCGTGGAGATGGAGGCCGCGGCGCTGTTCGCGCTGGGCGCGCGCGCCGGCGTTGCGGTGGGCTGTGTGCTGATCGTCTCCGACACCTTCGGCGCCGACGGCGCACGTGCGCGTATCGACGAGCACTCCCTGCTGGGCTCAGCCGAGCGGATGGGCAGAGCCGCGATCGCCGCGCTGAGCGGCTGAACGCCTCAGGCCTTCTTGGCGCCTTTGGCGCGCGGTGAGGCCGCTTTGGCGGGCGCTTTGCGCCGCGCGTCCCCGCTCGCGCGGGGTGCGGCCGCGGGCGTGGCCGACTGGCGCTCAACCCGCTCGATCAGCCGCTCGAGCTGGGCTTCGATCGTTGCGAGCCGCCGTCCGATGTCGGCCTGCTCGAGCCAGCCCGGGGAGAGCGTGCCCTCGAGCCGCTCGACGCCGTCCTCGATGCCCTCGAGGCGGTGCGAGACCGAGCGCAGGCGCCGGGTCAGCCGTTCGATGTCGGCTGCCGACGGGATGTTGAGCGCGCCGAGGGCCACCTCCTGGGCCTGCGCGGCCCGCTCACGGGCGTCGAAGGCCCGGCCGAGTGCCCCCGTCAGCATGGGGTTTTCGAGCAGGTCCGACAGCGCCCTGCCCAGGCGCTCCTCGGTGTTGCCGCCGAAGCGCTCGCGCAGGTTCTTGGCGACATTGCTTGGGTCGGACATACGCTGCTCCTGGGTGGCGAGGAGGGCCCCGCGGGGCCCCGGTGCTTTCGGATCGGCGCTCGGCCGCAGCAGAAGGATACGGTGAAGCGATGCCCGAGCGGCTGTTCGTGTTCATCCAGCTCGAGTTCCCGTGGCTGCTCGGAGCGCCCGACGGGCGCTACCTGCTGCGCGCGGGGGCCAACGGCGAGGCCGAGCACGTTGTGGTGCTCGGCACGCTGGCCACCACGCGCGCGGCCGGGGCGCCGGGCGGCGCGCGCTGGGGCATGCCGCGGCGCGCGCGGACGACGCCGGCCACGCCCGAGCCCGCGCCGGTGGCGAGCACGCGCGTGACGGTCGTGGATCCCGTCTCGCTCTCGGCGGAGCTGCAGGCGCGCTCGTGGCTGGAGGACCTCGACCGCGACCGCGACGTGCGCGCGGCGGTCGAGGTCGTCAACCGCGTCCTGCACAGCCAGCGCATCGCGGCGGCTGACCCCTACGTGCATGAGGTCTCCCCCGCGCAGGCGCTTGTCATCCGGGCGGGCTGGGGCGAGGGTGAGCAGGTCGCCGACGGGCGCTGGCTGCACGCGCGCGAGCTGCCGTGGGCGTCCGGCGGCCCACGCTGGCGCCGCGGCGGGCGCTCGGCGGCGCTGCGCCCCCAGGAGCGCCTGGCGGTCCTGCTCGGCGGGCGCGGCAGAAGCCTGATCTGCGAGGAGCTGGCCCTGAGGGCGCGCCTGGATCTCGAGCAGGGCCGCCCTGCGCACGCGGCGCTCGAGCTCGCGCAGGCCTATGCGGCGGCGCTCAGCGAGCTGCGGGCGGAGGGCCGCCAGGACCTCGCGATCCGCGTGGCCGAGCTCGAGCAGCTGCGCCACGGGGTGATCGAGCAGGCGCAGGCCGCGCTCGAGCAGCAGCAGGGCGGGCCCGACGAGGAGATCGTGGCGCACGCGCTCGAGCGCCTGGAGGCGACGCTCCGCGCGCGCACCGCCACCGGGTTTAATGTGAAGGGATGATCGATCCCACGAGCACCGCGGTCGGCACCTGGAGCGGCGGGCGCTTCATGCACTTCGGTGAGCCCCTCGACGACGAGCGGCTGAGCGCGCTGTTCAGGCCGGGCGAGGGCATCGACACGGTGATCACGGCCGACGTCTATGGCGCGGGCGAGGCGGACCTCGCACTGGGCCGGGCGCTGCGCGGCTGCGAGCGGGAGGACTACTGCCTGATCGGCGCGGTGGGGCATGACTTCTACAGCGGCGAGCGCGACGGTGCGAAGGGCTTCCCGCGCTTCACCGATCGCCGCCTGCGCGCGGAGCGCGACTACGCGGGCTATATCCGCATGGCCACCGAGCGCAGCCTGGAGCGCTGCGGAGCGGAGCACTTCGACCTGCTGCTGTTGCACAACCCCGACCACACCGGTTACTCGAGCCCCGCGGTGTGGGAGGGCATGCAGGGCGTGCGCGAAGCCGGCCTGACGCGCCTGCTCGGCGTGGCGCCCGGGCCCGCCAACGGCTTTACGCTCGATCTGATCGACTGCTTCGAGCGCTTCGCCGAGCAGATCGACTGGGCGATGATCATCCTCAACCCGCTGGAGCCGTGGCCCGGCGAGCTGGTGCTCGACGCTGCTGCCGCGCACGGGGTGAGCGTGATCACGCGCGTGGTCGACTACGGCGGCGTCTTCCACGACGACGTGCGCGCGGGGCATGCTTTCGCCCCCTACGACCACCGCAAGTTCCGCCCCGCAGGCTGGGTCGAGGCGGGCCGCGAGCGCCTCGAGCGGATGCGCCCCTACGCCGAGCGCCACGGGCTGAGCATGCTGCAGCTGGCGTGCGCGTGGAACCTCGCCCATCCGGGCGTGCGTTGCGTGGCACCCACCCTGATCCAGGAGAGCGGGCCCGCCGCGCGCCCGGTCGAGGAGAAGCGCGCCGAGCTCGCCGCGCTGGACGCGGGCGTGCGGCTCAGCCCAGCGGAGGTGGCGGAGATCCGCGCGATCGGCGAGAACACCGGCTGCATGGCGCTGAAGGGCGCGAGCCTCGAACACGACGGCCCGCCCCTCGCCGACCGCTGGGCGCTCGATGAGCAGCTCGCCGGGGTGGCCCGGCGCTGGAGCATCGACCCCGGGCGCGACCTGCTGCCCGCCTAGCTCGCGCCGGCCGGCCTCGCCGCCACCCGCTAGAGCACCTCGCAGCCCAGCGCCGCGCACAGCGCCTGCAGCTCGGCGACCACGTCGCCGCGCAGGCGCACGCTGGCAAGCTCCTCCAGCGGTGTGGGCCCCTGGGTGAGGATCGCGATCCGCCCACCCGCGGCATGTGTCAGCAGCGGCAGCCCGGCGACCGGGTGCACCTCCAGCGAGGAGCCGATGCACAGCAGCAGCTCGGCCGCTTCGCAGAGTTCGCGCGCGCGTTCGATCGCCCGCTCTCCGAGCAGCTCGCCGAACAGCACCACGTCGGGCTTCAGCGCCCCGCCGCAGCCAGCGCAGCGGGGCACGCCGTCCTGCGCGGCGGCCAGCAGGGCCGCTACCTCCTCCAGTGCAACGCGCTCGCCGCAGCCCGGGCAGGAGCAGCTGGCGATGCTGCCGTGCACCTCGATCAGCTCGGCGGTGCCGGCCTTGCGGTGGAGCATGTCGATGTTCTGGGTGATCACGGCGTCCAGCAGGCCGTGCTGCTCCAGCGCCACGAGCGCGCGGTGGGCCCCGTTGGGCAGCTTCGCGCCGAGCGTCGCGAAGCGCTCGCCGTAGAAGCTCCAGAAGCGCACGGGCTCGCGCTGGAAGACCTCTATGTGCGCGACCGCCATCGGGTCCACCTTCTCCCACAGGCCGCTGCCGGGGGTGCGGAAGTCGGGGATCCCGGAGGGCACCGAGATGCCCGCGCCGGTCAGCGCGACGACCGAGCGCGCGTCGCGCACGAGCTCGGCCAGGCGCCCCACGTCCGCTTGCGCCGGGGCGTGCGCCGGCACCCGCCTCAGCCCCCCCTGAAGCTGGGCGGGCGTTTGGCCAGGAACGCCGCGATCCCCTCCTGCGCGTCGGCGCTGGCGAAGACCTCCGCGAAGGCCCGCTTCTCGGCCTCGATGCCCTGGTCCAGGTCGGCGGCGCCGGAGACGCGCTTGATCGCCCCCAGCGCCAGCGGCGCTTGGCCGGCCAGCCGCCGCGCCCACTGCAGGGCGGTGTCGAACAGTTCGTGGTCCTCGACGAGGCGGTTGGCCAGGCCGAGCTCGAACGCTTCGTCGGCGAGGATCGGATCGCCGATCAGGTTCATCTCGAGCGCCTTGCTCAGCCCCACCAGCCGCGGCAGGCGCTGGGTGCCGCCGAAGCCGGGGATGATGCCCAGCTTGACCTCTGGCTGGCCGAACAGCGCAGAGCGCGCCGCGATGCGCACATCGCAGGCCATCGCGAGCTCGCAGCCGCCGCCGAAGGCCAGGCCGTTGACCGCGGCGATCGTCGCGACGGGACCGCCGCCCAGCTCGCAGAAGAGCTCGTGGGCGGTGTCCACGAGCCGGCGCCCGGCCGCCTCGTCCATCGTGGTGAACGCCTTGATATCCGCTCCCGCGCAGTAGAGCAGCGGGTTGGCGGAGGCGATCACGAGCGCCCGTACCGGCGTCTGGGTCTCGGCGAGCACGGCGCGCCAGACCTTCTGCAGATCCTCGATCAGCTGTGGGGAGATCGAGTTCATCTGCCCGTTGGCCAGCCACGCGATCGCGACGCCGTCGCCGAGACTCTGCAGCTTGACCAGCTCGCCCGGCTGCTCGGCATCGGGCGAGGGGTAGGGGTAGAAGCCCTGCCCGCTCTTCTGCCCGAGGCGCCCCTGGGCGACGAGACGGCGCAGGATCGTGGGCGGGGTGAAGCGCTCGCCGTGGATCTCGCGCGCGGCCTCCATGCGCTCGAGCACCGTGTCGAGCCCCTCGCTGTCGGCCCGCATGAACGGCGGCAGCAGACCACGGCGGGGATCCATCCCGGCCCCCGCCATCATCCCGAAGTCGATGTCGCGGTGGCTTGCCACGCCCTCCTCGAGCACCAGGCAGGCCTCCAGGAAGCTCTTCAGCGACAACAGCTCGGCGAGCTCGGCGATGTCGGGCTGCCCCTCGCCGGGGATGTTCGCCCCGCCCTGCGCGTCGTAGAAGCCCTCGCCGCCGCTCTTGGCGCCGAGGCGCCCATCGGAAACGAGCCGCTGCATACCACCGGGCACGTAGAAGCGTTCCTCGCCGTAGGACTCGAGCAGATGCTCGGCCACGTGCAGGACGGTGTCCAGCCCGAGCAGGTCGATCAGCCGGTAGGGGCCGATCGGGATGACGCCCGCGCCGGCGAGGCCGTCGTCGATCAGCATGATCGACAGGCCCTTCTCCTCCTGCTCGCGCCAGATCTCCGCGCTGCCCGAGTTGAGGATGCGGTTGACCACGAAGCCGGGGACCTCCTCGCAGATGATCGGCTGCTTGCGGATCGCCTGCGCGAACGTGAGCGCCGCCGCGACAGTCTCCGCAGAGGTGTCCTCGCCTTCCACGATCTCGATCAGCGGCATCAGCGACGCGGGGTAGAAGTAGTGGAAACCGATCACCTTCTCGGGGCGCAGCGTGGCTTCGCCGATCTCGGTGATCGACAGCGAGGAGGTGTTGGAGGCGAGGATCGCGTGCCCCGGGGTGAGCGCGTCGAGCTCTGCGAAGACGCTCTGCTTGACCTCCAGGCGCTCGGGCACCGCCTCGACCACGAAGTCGACCTCGCCGAAGCCGGTGTAGGACGTCGTGCCGTGGATGCGCGCGAGCAGCAGCTCGCCCTGCGCGGCGGCCTGCTCGGCGGTGATCCGCCCCCTCTGGGCGAGACCCTCGAGCTGGGCCGCGGTGACCCTCCCGGCCTCCTCCAGCCCGGCCTGCACGAGCTGCTCGTCGATGTCCTTCAGCAGCACCTCGAATCCCGCCGCCGCGATCGTCTGGGCGATCTGCCCGCCCATCGTCCCGGCGCCCACGACCGCGGCCTTGAACACGAACATCCTGCTATCTCCTCTGGTTGACTGGTCGGGCCGGAGCCTAGCGCCGCGCGGCCGCCGAGCGCACCTCCCGGCGCCGGCGCGGGTTTGTTCATCGCGGAGCCGGGAAAAATCGAGGAATGGAGAAGCGGCATGCAGAGGACTAGCGCAGCACGCGGACTGCTGGCGGCGGTGGCTCTGCTCGCGCTGGCGCTGCCCGCGGCGGCACAGGCAGCGAGCGCTCCCGTCGTCTCCACCGGGCCCGCGCGCGCGGTGAGCTACGCCTCAGCCACGCTGACGGGCACGCTGAACCCCAAGGGCAGCGAAACCTCCTACTACTTCCAGTACGGGCTGACGCGGGCCTACGGCGGGCAGACCACGATCGTGGGCGCCGGCGCGGGCACGCGCTCGCTGGAAGTCAGCCTGCCGATCGCGGGACTCCAGCCGCTGACCCAGTACCACTATCGCCTGGTGGCGGTCAACGCGAGCGGCCCGACGATCGGCGCCGACCGCAAGTTCACGACGACCAAGGTGCCGCTCTCGCTGCAGATCCTCGCCGCGCCCGACCCGGTCCTCTTCGGCGGCGTGGTCACCGTACAGGGGACGCTGTCGGGCACCGAAAACGCCAACCGCGCGGTCGTCCTGCAGGCCAATGCGTTCCCCTTCACCGCGGGCTTCCTGGACGCACCGGTCAACCCCGAGCTGACGAGCGCGGTCGGCAGCTTCACCTTCACGCTGCCGGGCTTGAGCACGGTCACCGAGTTCCGTGTGGTGACCAGCACCAACCCGCCGGTGATCAGCCCGGTCGCGCTGGAGAGCGTCGCGGTGCGCGTCGTCGGCCACGTGGCCCGCGCCAGGCGAGCGCACTTCGTGCGCATCTACGGCACCGTGACGCCCGCCGAGAACGGCATGCGGGTCGGCGTACTGCGGACCGTGCGCGGACGTGGCGTGCTCGTCGGCGGCGGGATCCTGCGAGCCGACGGCGCGAGCGCCTCGAGCTTCAGCTGCGTCGTGCCGGTGCACCCCGGGGTCTACCGTGTGCTCGCGCGCGTCACCAGCGGCGCGCAGGTCTCCAACTACGGCACGCCGTTGTTGATCCGCTGAGGTGCGCGTGCTGCGGCAGTCGAGCGAGTAGCCACGGCCGCACCCTGGCTCATATCAGCCGCGCACGTGCCAGGCCGCCGCGGGGCACGACGTTCAGCTTCACCCTCAACGAGGCCGCGACCGTCCACCTCGCCTTCACGCAGCCGGCCCGCGGGCGCAGCGTGCACGGGCACTGCGTCGCGCAGACCAGGAGCAACCGCTCCCGGCACGCCTGCCAGCGCACGCTCACGATCGGGGTGCTCACGCCCTCCGGCCATGCTGGCAGCGACCACGTGCGCTTCGAAGGGCGCTACTCGGCAGCCAAGAAGCTCAAGCCCGGGCGCTACACCCTCCAGCTGACCGCGAGCGCCAACGGCCTCGCCGCAACACCCCGCTCACTGACGTTCACGATCGTCGACGGCTGAGGCCGCCGCGCGCCTGGCGAGGCCACGGCGAGCTCAGGCTGTGCTGACGGTGAGGGTGCGCGAGCGTGTCCTGCCACATCCCCGGGCCTCCACCGTCAGCTGATACTGCCCCGCGGGGGCCGGCAGTGTGCCGAGCCACCCGCTCCACACGAGCTGACTGACGCCCTTGGGGACGCTACGGGTAGCGACGGTGCTGGGCGCGGCGCCGAGGGGCGTTACGAGCAGAGCTGCCTTGGCCGGAGCCGAGACGTGGAAGGACACCACGATCGGCTTGCCCGCGTGCGCCGGTGAGGGCCTGGGGAGGACATTCGTCAGCGACAGCGAGCAGGAACCGCTCGCACCTTCGTGCGAGCGCGATCCGCCGCCGGCCGGCGGCGAAATCGAGAAGGACCAAACGTTCTGATGCGTTTTGCTGTTTTCCGAGTCGCCTTCTTCGATCGTCTTTTCCAGCGTCTTCGACGTCGGCGCTGTGGTGGAGACGTGCAGATCCTGGCCGCCGACGACTTCCAGGGATTCGGCCATGTAGTGGCTGGTGGTCGCGAAGCCCGTGTAGTTGGCGCCGCAGTCGTAATCTTCGTTGGTCTCCGTCGCGTCTGGGATCGCCAACGAGAGCACTACCTCGTCTCCGCTGCGGTGGCCGCTGACCTCGACGCCGAACGGTGTCCCCGCCACCGGCGGTTCGCAGTCGAATGGGCCTTCCTTGCCGTTGACGCCGAACAGGTGCCAGTGCGCGTCGGCGTAATCGCCGCTGCCGCTGCCGCTCACCACACCGTCTTTGTCAACGTTGAAGGAGAACCTCAGATCGACCAGATAGTAGGCGTCGCTGGTGGAGCTGAGTTCGTCGGCTTGAAGCTGGCCGTGATCGACCCTGATTCCTTCGGCGGTTCCCGTCCACACGCCGCCGGCGACGGCGTCGGCAGGCGCCCGCGTGAGGCTCCCGAGGCTCAACGCGAACAGCACGACGAGGAGCAGCCCCACCCGCTGCGAGCGCGATCTGTGCAACACGCTCATGCCCGGCGAGTCTACTCCCACGCGCGTGGCTCAACGCTCGCCTCGCGCGCGGCCCCCGCTCGCCTCGCGCGCGGGGGCCGATGGCGCCGCCGTGGTCCTAGGCCGGTACCGCCGCGGGCTCCTCGGCGCGGCGCGGCAGCAGCGTCTCGCGAGCGATCACCAGCCGCTGGATCTGCGAGGTGCCCTCGTAGAGCTGCATGATCTTGGCGTCGCGGAACAGCTTCTCGACGGGGTAGTCCTTGATGAAGCCGTAGCCGCCGTAGACCTGCACCGCTTCCGTGGCCGTCTTCATCGCGGTGTCAGCCGCAAAGCGCTTGGCGTGGGAGGAGACGAGCGTGTTGCGTTCCCCGTTGTCGAGCATGAACGCGGACTTCCAGGTCAGCAGGCGCGCGGCCTCGATCTCGGTGGCCATGTCGGCGATGATGAACTGGATCGCCTGGTGCATCGCGATCGGCACGCCGAACTGGACGCGTTCCTTGGAGTAGTCGGTGGCGAACTCGAATGCCGCGCGGGCGATGCCCACGGCCATCGCCGCCACTCCCGGGCGGGTGCGATCGAGCGTCATCATCGCGAGCTTGAAGCCGTGGTTTTCCTCGCCGAGCATGTTCTCAGCGGGCACCTCGACGTCGTTGAAGGAGATCGTCGCCGTGTTCGACGCGCGCTGGCCGAGCTTGTCCTCCTTCTTGTCCACCACCACGCCCCAGTCGCGCTCTACGACGAACGCCGAGATGCCGCGGTGCCCCGCGTCCTTGTCGGTCTTCGCATAGACGGTGTAGAAGTCCGCGTAGCCGCCGTTGGTGATGAAGCACTTCGAGCCGTTGATGACGTACTTGTCGCCCTTCTTGACCGCCGTAGTGCGCATCCCTGAGACATCCGAGCCGGCGTCCGGCTCGGTCAGGCAGAAGGAGGCGAGCTTCGGCTCCTCGGTGAGCATGCCGAAGTACTTCTTCTTGATCTCCTCCGAGCCGCCCAGCCCGATCGGCGCGGTCGCCAGGCCGTTGCAGCCGAGCGAGGTCTGGATGCCGGAGCAGCCCCACGAGAGCTCCTCCTCGATCAGGCAGCCATCGAGGTAGCTGGCACCCGAGCCGCCGTACTCCTCGGGGATGTGGGAGTTCATCAGGCCGACCTCCCAGGCCTTCTTGATGATCTCCTCGGGCCAGGTGCCGGCCTTGTCGTACTCCCAGGCCACCGGGCGGATCTCCTTGACGGCGAAGTCGTGCGCCATCTCGCGCAGGGCCTTCTGCTCGTCGGTGAGCGTGAAATCGACCATTTCTTGATCTCCTTACGGGCTCGCGCAGAAATAGATTGACTGGTCAGTCAACATCTCCGTCCAGGGTAGCGGAGCGCGCGGCGATCAGCAACAATCCCCGGAGTGCAGATCGCGAGCTCGAGCGTCGTACCGGCCGTCAGCGGAACCGCGCTCAGCTACGTGGTCTTCGGCGCGGTAGCGTTCTCGCTGCTGATGTGCCTGCTGTTCCTCGTGACCGGCAACGGCGAGAGCCTCTACGACCAGATCGGCGCCGGCGGGCTCTCGCGCGAAGGCGAACACGCCGGCGGCGTGGCCGCTCCCGACTCCGCCGCCGAGCACGCCGAGCGCGAGCGAGAGGTCCGCCAGATGATCAGCGCGCGCAGCGAACGGCTGGTGCGCCAGGGCCGCCCGCCGCTGGATGTCGACGCTGAGGTCGCGCGCCTGCTGGCGGCACCCGTGCAGGCCCCCGCGCACGACGGAGCGCTCGTGCTCGAGGTCCGCCAGCTCGTCGTCGCGCGCAACGAAAGGCGCCGGCGCCAGGGCCTGGAGGCGCTCGACGTGGAGGCAGAGGTGCGCCAGACGCTGGCGGAGCTCGACCCGTGAACACGCCGGCCTCGCGGTGGGGTATAAACGCGCGATGAGCAACCCTCGCCGCTTCCAGCTGGACGAGCTCACGCTGCGCCCGGGCACGTACTTCAATCCCCACACCGAGGTTCTGATCGTGGTCGACGACTCGCCCGAGGTGGACCACGAGATCTTCGAAACGGGGGAGTTCGACGGCGCCGACTGGGTGCAGATCGCCGAGGACACGCCGCTGGACGAACACAAGCGCGACGAGCTCGTGGAGCGCTTCCAGCTCACCCACCAGCCGGGCAGCGACCTGCTCGGCGAGGAGGACCTCGACGACGAGGACGACGACGAGGACGACGACGACGAGCTCGACGGCGTGGACGACCTCGAGGAGCTCTACCCGGAGTGACTCAACCGCTGGGCGCGGCGCCCAGCAGGCCGAGGTGCTGCAGCGCGGGCAGCAAGGCGGAGAGCGGCTGCGTGTTGCTCGGCGCGGGGATGTGCTGAGGCTCGCCCAGTTCGGCGAACTGCAGCGTCAGCGTCAGCGTGGCGCTGCTCAGCCCTCCCAGCGCCGCGCGCGTCTGCGGCGTGGAGGCGACGATGAGGGTGAGCGCGATGCGCCGCAGGACATGGTCCTGGGTGCCCGTGTAGACGTCCACATGCGCCGAGCGCACCGAGCTCGCGAGCGCCGATATCGCGGCCGGGCTGAGCAGCGCGGCCGGCCCGGCGCTGCCGAGGCCGAGCGCCGCGCCCGCTCCCGTGAGCTTCTGCGCGTCGGCCACGAAGCGCGCTATGTCAAGGCCGGCGGCGATGTGCGTGGTCTCGGTCCCCGCCACCTCGGCGCTGCCGACGATCGTGGGGTTCACGAGCCATTCGCCCGGTTCGACGCCGAGCAGCGAGAACGTCGAGCCCCTGCTCGCGGGCGATGAGGCGGTGGCGTGCGCGTAGCCCTGAGCGAGCGCCTGAACGGTCGCGGCGGGCGCCGCGAACGACACGCCGCCGAGCTCGACGAACAGCTGTCCCTGCGTGGAGGTCAGCCCCACCTGGAAGGCGTGCGCGCCCGCCGGACCCGCGGAGCGCAGGCCGATCTGCAGCGCGAAGCTCGGCAGCCGCCCCGACCCGAGGCTTTCGAAGGGCCCCTGCAGGCTCAGCGATGTGGCCTGCGCGGAGGCGCCGGTGGGCACCGAGGCCAACCCGAAGGCCAGGGAGATGCGCCCGCTTTCGATCGGCTTGTGCGAGTGGAAGGTCTCGTTGAGCAGCGTCTGCGCGCTCGGCCCGTCGCTCCCGCCGCAGGCCGCCAGCGAGCCCGCGAGCAGCGCCACCGCGAGCCAGCGGTGAGGTGCGCGGCCCGACCGGCGCGTGCGCCCGCGGCCCGGCCACAGGGCGCGCGCCGGCGCAACTAGTGCGCTCGATGTGGTGTTCTGGGAGGGTGCACTCACTGGTCGGGCTCCGCCCTGCAAGGACCGCTGCAGCAGCGCAGGCGGTCGAGCGTAGCATCCGCGCCGTGCGCGCCAGACACCTCCTCGCGCCCGTCCTGGCTGCCCTCGCCGCGGGCGCGCTGGGCGCCTCCGCCGGCCCCGCCGCCGCACGCGGGCTCGAACTCGCACCGCTCGGGCGCAGCGTGCGCGCGCATGCGGCCGCCCACCGGGGCCCCACGCCCGCGGCCGCGCTTGCGAGCCTGCAGCGCAGTGGCGCGATCACCCCCTCGGCCTACAGCGCCTACCTCACCGCCTACCTCGCCGCCACGCACTCGCTGAGCAGGCTGAGCGGCACACGCAAGGCCGAACTGGGAGCCGTGATCGCCAACGTGCAGGCGATCGCAGCCGCCGGCGAGTTCACCGCCTCGCGCCTGCCCGTCCTGTTTCTGACGCTCGAACGCAACCGCCAGTGGTGGACGAGCGAACCGCTGCCCTCCGCCGACGAGCGCGTGAGCCTGCCCCCCAGCCGGCTGGTGTGGGAGTACTACCCCGGCCAGGGCATCGAGATCCAGTGGCTGGGCACCTTCGGCGAGGCCAACACCTACTACTCCAAGAACGAAGACGCCAACCTGCGCCAGCTGCTCGGCGAAGCGCTCCCGCTCGCCACCAAGCGCGCCGGCGGCATCGCCTGGGAGTACATGTTCCGCTTCGACGGCGGGCTGCCGCCGTGGACGAGCGGCCTCTCCCAGGGCACCGCGCTGCAGGTGCTCGCGCGCGCCTACCAGCGCTTCAAGGAACCCGAATTCCTGACCGCGGCCCAGCAGGCGCTGGCCCTCTTCCAGACGCCGCCGCCCGAAGGCGTCCGCGTGAGCACCCCCGCGGGCGCCCTCTACGCCGAGTACACCTACGCTCCCTCCGACAGGATCCTCAACGGCTTCATCCAGTCCCTCGTCGGGCTCTACGACTACACCTCGATCACCAAGGACCCGCTCGGCCTCGCCCTCTTCGAAGCCGGCGACGCCGAGGCGCGCGCGCTCGTGCCCCAGTACAACACGGGGGCCTGGTCGCTGTATGACCAGTACGGCGAATCGGACCTCAACTACCACGAACTGCTCACCGAATTCCTCCAGCACCTCTGCGAACGGACCAGCAGGGGCGAGCCGCTGACGCCGAGCTCTGCGCCGAGCACGACGCCGAGCACGACGCCCGCTCCCACCGGCGCCGCGGGGGGCACCGCCCCCGGCGCCTCGGTCGAGCGCGCCCGTGCGCTGTCCGCGCAGGCCGCCCAGCCGATCGCGGGCGATGCGATCTACTGCACGACCGCCCAGCAGTTCAGCGCCGACCTGCACACGCCGCCCGTCGTGGAGCTGCTCAGCACGAAGCTCGCCGGCGGGAAGCGCGCGGGAGTGCAGATCTCGCTGTCGAAGATCGCGAGCGTGCAGCTGACCGTGCGCCAGGGCAGCCGCGTCGTGTGGAGCACCGGCGCCACCGTCGAACACGGCGACCCGAAGCTGCTGTGGGTGACCCCCGCGGCCGGCGGCACCTTCTCGGTGACGCTCACCGCGCGTGATCTCGCGGGCAACTTCTCCACGGCCGGCGGTACGATCGTGGTCAGCCGCCGCTAGCGCGACGGTCCGCTCCTAGACTTGGCGCGAGTGACGCACACCGACAAGAGCAGCCGCACACGGGGCCCCGCGTGAGCCGCCTCACCCGCGCCTGGCGCGCGATGCACAGCGAGCAGCGCCTCGCGGCGGTCGCGGCGCTCGCGCTGCTGGTCACGATGTTCTTCCCGTGGTACGGGCTGCAGAGCCTCAACCGCAAGACGGGCGTGATCTACTCGCACAACATCAGCGCCTTCGGTGACGTCTCCTTCGTTGAGGCCGCCGTCTTCCTGGTGGCGGCGGGCGTGATCGCGATCGTCCTCGCCCGCGCCGAGGGCCGCGAGTTCCAGCTGCCCGGCGGCGACGGGACGATCGTCATGATCGCCGGCTGCTGGGCTGCGCTGCTGATCTTCTACCGCGTCTTCGACCGGCCCAGCGGCGGCGGCTATCCCGTCGGCATCGAGTGGGGCTTCTTTCTCGCCTTCGTCGCTGCGGGCGCCATCGCGTACTCCGGCTGGCGGATGCGCGCGGGCGAACGCCCCGAACCCCCGCTGAGGCGCCCGCGCGCACCGCGCCCCCCGCCCCCCGCCCCCGACGCCGAGCCCACGGTGCTGGCAACCGTCCCGCCCCGGCGCCGGCGCACCGAGCCGGTGCCCGCGCGCGAGCGCTCGCGCTACCCTCCCGCACCGGCCGAGCAGCTCTCCTTCGAGGACCCGCCGCGCCACTGCGAGCCCTAGGCGAGGGCCGCGCGGGCGAGGGCTGCATATCATTGCGCTGAGAATGCCCGCGCAACCGCCCCCGGGGCCAGCCTCCGTCGCCGACGTCGCCGCCGGCCTGCGCGAGGTCGGCTACCTGCCGGGGGAGTCCACCGCGCTGGTCTCATTCCTGGCCACCAAGCTCGGCAAGCCCGTGCTCGTGGAGGGCCCCGCGGGCGTCGGCAAGACCGAGCTCGCGAAGGCGCTCGCCGCCTACCTCGGCCGCGAACTGGTGCGCCTGCAGTGCTACGAGGGGCTCGACGAGGCCAAGGCGCTGTACGAGTGGAACTACCGCAAGCAGCTGCTGCGCATCCAGGCGGAGGCCTCGGGCACGGGCTGGGATGCCGTCCAGGACGACATCTTCGGCGAGGAGTTCCTGCTCGCGCGCCCGCTCATGAGCGCGATCGCCTCCGAGCAGCCGGTGGTGCTGCTGATCGATGAGATCGACAAGACCGACCAGGAGTTCGAGGCGATGCTGCTGGAGGTGCTCTCCGACTTTCAGATCTCGATCCCCGAGCTCGGCCGCGTGCAGTCGCGCACGCACCCCGTCGTGCTGCTCACCTCCAACAACTCACGCGAGCTGACCGAGGCGCTCAAGCGCCGCTGCCTGTACCTGTGGCTCGACTACCCCGAGCTCGAGCACGAGCTCGAGATCGTGCGCCTGCACACGCCCGACCTCGACGCCACGGTCGCCCGCCGGCTGGTCGAGGTGATCGGCATGGTGCGCGCGCTCGACCTCAAGAAGCCGCCCTCGATCGCGGAGTCGATCGACTGGGCGCGCGCGCTGCTGCTGCTCGGCGTGCAGGAGATCGACGCCGACACGTTCACCGAAACGATGTCGGTGATCGTCAAGCACCGCACGGACATGGACGTGGTGGCCGAGCGCGTGGGGCTGAAGCTGGGCTCGCCCGCCGATGTCGCCTGAGCAGCAGCCCGGCGGGCTGCCCGCGCGGATCCTCGAGCTGGGCGAGGAGCTGCGGCGCGAAGGCGTCGCGGTCGGCACCTCGGAGCTGCTGGACGCCTTCGAGGTCCTGCGCGAGATCGACTGGACCTCCCAGCAGGACTTCCGCGAGGCCCTGGCGGCGACGCTCGCCAAGAGCCAGGAGGACAGGCGCGTCTTCGAGCTCGTGTTCGATCGCTTCTTCTTCCGCGCCGCCGAGCTCGCGGCCGCGAGCGAGGGCGTTCGCGAGGAGGACCTGGCGAGGCTCGGAGAACTATCCGAGGAGGAGCTGGACGCGCTACGCATGGAGATCGCGGCCGCGCTCCGCGACGGCGCCGAGGGCGCCATGCGCGACCTCGCGCGCATGGCCATCGCGGCCTTCGCACGCCGCCAGGAGGGCTCGGGCGTGATCGGCGTGGACGTGCAGCGCATCCGCCGCGCGCTCGGACTGCGCGCCGAGCCCCAGCCCGAGCTGCCGGCCGAGGACCCCCGCCGCGAGGGCCTGCCGCGCGAGGCCCTGCGGCGCTTCGAGGCGCTGCTGCGGCGCGAGCTGGAGCGCTCGCAGATCGAGCGCACGGGCAGCCTGCCGCCGGCCAGGCCGCTGGGCGAGCTCGACCGCGCGCTGCCGTCCGGTCCGCTCGCCGACCTGGCGGCCGTACACCGGGTGGTGGCCCAGCTGCGCCGCCGCCTCGCCACGCAGGGCCTGCAGGCCCGCGGGCACCGCCGCCACGCCCACGTGGACGTGCGCCGCACGATGCGCGCCTCGCTGCAGACCGGTGGCGTGCCGGTCGTGCTGAAGTACCGCCCGCGGCGCCCGCGGCGCCCGGAGATCTACGTCCTGTGCGACGTCTCCACGAGCGTCACCTCGGCCTCGGTGTTCTTCCTCTCGGTGCTGCATGCGCTACACGACACGTTTCGCAAGATGCGCTCGTTCGTGTTCATCGAGCGCATCTCCGAGGTGACCGACATCTTCGAACACGAGCGCAACTTCAAAGCGGTCAGTCGAACGCATCTCCGGCGACGCGGGCGTGGCGGACATCTCCGGCTACACCGACTACGGGCGCGTGTGGTCGGAGTTCATCCAGCAGGTCGGAGGATGACCTGCACCCGCGCGCCACCGTGATCGTGCTCGGCGACGCGCGCACCAACGGGCGCGACCCGCGCGCGGACATCTTCGCGCAGATCGCCGCGCGCGCAGGGCGCACGTTCTGGCTGAATCCCGAGCCGCGCCTGTACTGGAACTACGGCGACTCGGTGATCGCCGCCTACGAGCAGTACTGCACCGCCTTCGAGTGCTGGACCACGGCCCAGCTCGAGGACTTCGTGCGCGCGCTCACCCGCCCCGTGATCGCGGCCGCGCGCTAGCATCAGCGCGGACGAGCGCAAACACCAGGGGTGCTGGCGGGAAGGCCGGCTGAGATGGCGCACGGGAAGCCCTTTTCCCCCGGCGCCGACCCTTAGAACCTGTGGGGTAATGCCCGCGAAGGGAGCGAATGCCAGCCGAACTGCAGTCCCCCGCCAAGCCTTCGGCCCCGCGGCGGGCGCCCGCTGGCGAGATCGTGCTCGAGCGCGTCGGGCACGGCTACCGGCGCCGCGGCGGCGAGCAGGTGCAGGCGCTCGCCGACGTCTCGCTGGGCGTCGCCGCCGGCGAGCTGCTGGCGGTGGTCGGGCCCAGCGGGTGTGGCAAGAGCACCCTGCTGGAGCTGCTGTGCGCCCTGCAGCGGCCCGACGAGGGCTCGATCGTCTGCCCCCCCGCCGTGCTGATGCCCCAGCGCGATCTGCTGCTGCCCTGGCTGAGCGCCCTCGACAACGCCGCGCTCGCGCCGCGCATCGCGGGGGAGTCCCGCGCACAGGCCCGCCGGCGCGCCGGCGCACTGTTCGCCGAGCTCGGCCTGCACGGCTTCGAGCAGGCGCGCCCGCAGGAGCTCTCCGGCGGCATGCGCCAGCGCGTCGCGTTCCTGCGCACGCTGCTCTCGGGCAAGCCCGTGCTGTGCCTCGACGAGCCCTTCGGCGCGCTCGACGCGATCACCCGCGCGGAGATGCAGCAGTGGCTCGCCTCCTCGCTCGCGCGCGAGCGGCGCACCGTCGTGCTGGTCACACACGACGTCGAGGAGGCGGTGCTGCTCGCCGACCGCCTCGCCGTGCTCTCGCCCCGCCCGGGCCGGGTGCTGGCCGAGCTCGAGGTTGACAGCGAGCGGCCCCGCTCGCGCACCGACCCCGCCGCGATCGCCCTGCGCGAGCGGGTGCTGGACGTGCTCGGCATGGGCGCCTGCGGATGAGGCGCCGCGGCGCGCACGTGCTCCCCGCGGCGCTGCTGGGCGCCGCGCTGCTCGCCGCGTGGGAGTGCTACGTGGACCTGACAGGCGTGCAGGAAGACCTGCTGCCCGCCCCGCACGCGATCGCCAGCGCGCTGTGGAGCAACAGGAGCCTCGTGGCGCACAACTTCGCTGTCACCGCCGAGGAGGTCGTGCTCGGGCTCGCGCTCGCGCTCGCGCTCGGCCTGGCGCTGGCGGTGGCGATCCACCTGCTGCCGCTGCTGCGCCGCGCCGTCTACCCGCTGGCCGTCGGCTCGCAGGCCGTGCCGATCCCGGTGATCGGCGTGCTGCTCGTCTTCTGGTGGGGCTTCGGCATCTTCCCCAAGCTCGTCGTGATCGCGCTGATCTGCTTCTTTCCGGTGCTCGTCACGACCGTCGACGGCCTCGCCGCCGTCGATCCCGAGCAGCCCAAGCTGCTGCGCACGCTCGACGCATCGCGCTGGCAGGCCTTCCGCTTCGCCGAGCTGCCCGCAGCGCTGCCGGCGGCGCTGAGCGGCGCGCGCATCGCGCTCGCGGTCGGCGTGATCGGCGCGTTCATCGCCGAGACGAGCACCCCCACCTCGCAGGCCTATGCGGGGCTGGGGCGTGAGATCATCACCGACGCGGGCGGCTTTCAGACGGCGCGCGCGTACGCGGCCACCGCGGTCCTGTTCGCGTTCGCCGTCGCCTGCTTCTACGCGCTCGCGCTGGCCGAGCGGCGCCTGGCCCCGTGGAGCATTCGACCCGCAGGAGAGACCCCTTGAGAGCGCTGCTCGCCGCCCGCCGCCCGCTCCTGCCCACGCTGCTCGCCCTCGCGGCGGCGCTCGCGCTGTCGGCCTGCGGGACCAAGCAGGATGTGATCTCGCCCGCCGCCACGAAGCCCTTCAGCGTGATGCTCGACTGGTTTCCCAACGCCGATCACGCGGCGCTGTACAGCGCGATCGCCAACGGCGACTTCCGCGCGGTCGGGCTCGACGTGCAGCCGGTGGTGCCCGCCGAAACGGCCGAACCGCTGAAGCTGCTCGCCGCGGGCAAGGTCGACATGGCGATCTCCTACGAGCCCGAGCTGCTGCTGGCGCGCGACCAGGGGCTGAAGCTCGTCTCCATCGCCGCGCTCGTGCAGCGCCCGCTCACATCGATCATCGCGCTGCCCGAAGCGCACGTGGCAGGCGTGTCCGACCTCGCGGGCAAGACGGTGGGCACGGCCGGGATCCCATACCAGGCGGCCGAGCTGCACGCTGCGCTGCAGGCCGCGCACGTCAACCCCGCGAGCGTCAAGGAAGTCAACGTCGGCTTCAACCTCGTCGCGGCGATGCTCTCGGGCAAGGTCGCAGCCACGCTGGGCGGCTACTGGAACTACGAGGGCATCCAGCTGGCGCTGCTGCACAAGCACCCGCGCGTGATCCCGATCGATCAGGCCGGCGTGCCCACCTACGACGAGCTCGTGCTGGTCGTGCGCGAAAGCCAGGCGCGCCACGACGGCCAGGACCTGCGCGCCTTCATGCAGGCTCTCACCGAGGGCGAGCACGCCGTCCGCGCCGATCCCGCCGCGGCGGCCGCGCTCGTCGTCAGGGCCAACCCGACGCTCGAAGGCAAGCTGCAGCTGCAGTCGATCGAGCAGACCCTGCCGGCGGCGCTGCCCAGCAATCCCAGCACGCCGTTCGGCTGGCAGTCGCAGTCGCAGTGGGCGGCCTTCGGGGAGTGGATGTACTCCCACGGGCTGCTCGCGCACGACCCCAACGCGAGCGGCCTGCCGCCGTTCACCAACGAGTACCTGCCCGGCCAGGGGATCTAGGATGATCAGCCGATGACGCGGATCGGCCTGCTCACCGGGGGCGGGGACTGCCCCGGCCTCAACGCGGTCATCCGCGCGGCCGTACGGCGGGGGCTCGCCTTGGGGGACTTCGAGTTCGTCGGCTTCATCGGCGGCTGGGCGGGTGTGCTCGAGGGCCGCACGATGGAGCTCACGCGCGAGCGCACCGCTGGCATCCTCCCGCGCGGGGGCACGATCCTCGGGACCTCGCGCGCGAACCCCTACGCCGACGGTGCCGACGGGACCGCGGCGGTCTCGCGCGCGATGCAGGAGCACGGCGTCGACGTGCTGATCCCGATCGGAGGCGATGACACGCTCGGCGTCGGCGTGCGCCTGCACCGCGACGGCGTGCCCGTCGTCGGTGTGCCCAAGACGATCGACAACGACCTCGGCGGGACCGACGTCACGTTCGGCTTTCAGACCGCCGTGCAGATCGTTACCGACGCGATCGACCGGCTGCACACGACCGCCGAGTCCCACAACCGGGTGATGATCGTCGAGGTGATGGGGCGCCACGCCGGCTGGATCGCTACGCACGCGGGCATCGCCGGCGGCGCCGATGCGATCCTCGTGCCCGAGCGCCCGTTCGATATCGAGGCGATCACCGAGCATCTGCGCCGCCGCCACGCGCGCGGCCCGAGCTTCTCGATCGTCGTCGTCGCCGAGGGGGCGAGCGCCCGCGACGGCGATCTGCAGACGCTGGGCGAGGGACAGACCGACGCCTTCGGTCACGCCCGCCTGGGCGGGATCGGTGTCGCGCTGGAGGGCGAGATCGAGCGGCGCACCGGCTATGAGACGCGCGCCACGATCCTCGGCCACGTGCAGCGCGGGGGCACCCCCGTCGCCTTCGACCGCGTGCTCGCCACGCGCTTCGGCGTGGCCGCGGTCGACGCCGCCGCCGGCGGGCGCTTCGGCACGATGGTCGCGCTGCGCGCCACCGACATCATCGAGGTCCCGCTCGCCGAGGCCCTGCAGCGGCCCAAGCTGCTCGACCCCGCGCTGTACCAGACCGCCGAGCTGTTCTTCGGATGAGCACGATGCGCGCGATGGTCTTCGAGGAGGTCGGGCGGCCTCTGCGCGCCGTCGAGCTGCCGCGGCCCGAGCCCGCGCCGGGGCAGCTGCTCCTGCGCGTGGAGGCCTGCGGCGTGTGCCGCACCGACCTGCACCTGCTCGACGGCGAGGTCGAGATCGCCTCGCCGCCGCGCGTGCTCGGGCACCAGATCGTGGGCATCGTGCTCGCGCCCGACGGCACCGAGAGCGCCCGCCGGGTGGGCGTGCCGTGGCTCGGCTGGACCGACGGCGAGTGCCCCTACTGCACCAGCGGGCGCGAGAACCTGTGCCCGCACGCGCGCTTCACCGGCTGCGACATCGACGGCGGTATGGCCGAGTACGCCGTGGCCGATGAGCGCTACTGCTTCGCGCTGCCCGAGGGGCTCTCCAGCGACCACGCCGCGCCGCTGCTGTGCGCGGGGCTGATCGGCTACCGCGCCCTGCGCATGTGCGGCGAGGCTCGCCGTCTCGGCCTCTACGGCTTCGGCGCCGCCGCCCATATCCTGGCCCAGCTCGCCCGCTGGCGGGGCCGCGAGGTGTACGCCTTCACGCGCGCGGGCGATGAGGCCGGGCAGGCCTTCGCGCGCGAGCTCGGCGCCGTGTGGGCGGGCGCCTCCGAGGAGCAGCCGCCCGAGCAGCTGGACGCGGCGATCATCTTCGCGCCCGTCGGCGCGCTCGTGCCGATCGCCCTGCGCGCCGTCGCACCGGGCGCCACCGTGGTCTGTGGCGGCATCCACATGAGCGACATCCCCTCCTTCCCCTACTCGATCCTGTGGGGCGAGCGGGTGCTGCGCTCGGTGGCCAACCTCACGCGCCGCGACGGCGAGGAGCTGCTCGCGCTCGCGCCGCAGGTCCCCGTGCAGACGCGCGTGAGCACCTACCCCCTGGCCCAGGCCAACGAGGCGCTCGCCGACCTGCGCGCGGGGCGCTTCACGGGCTCGGCCGTGCTCATCCCCTGAGCGGCGCAACGGGGCGCGACGGGCTCGGGCCCACCGAGGAGGCGCTGCGTGCGGCGAAGCCCGGGAGCTCCAGCTCGACGCGCGCCCCGCCCTCGGGCGATTCCCCGGCGGCGACCGTTCCGCCGTGGGCCTCGGTGATCGCGCGCACGATCGCCAGGCCGAGGCCGGTGCCGCCCGACGCGCGGTCGCGCGCCTCATCGGTGCGGTGGAAGCGGTCGAAGACGCGCTCGCGCTGGTCGACGGGGATGCCCGGGCCGTCGTCCTCCACGACGAAACGCACGCGCCCGCCGGCGACGCGCTCGACACGCATGCGCACGAGCCCCTGCCCCGGGGCGGTGTGCGCGATCGCGTTGCCCAACAGGTTGCGCAGCGCCTGGGCGAGGCGGTCGGGATCCGCGCGCAGCGTTCCCCGCGCGCGGAGGTCCAGCTCGAAGCTGCGCGAGGCGGTCAGGCTGACGCCGTCCCACAACTCTGCGACGTAGGCCTCCAGGTCGATCGGGGCCGGGCGCAGGAACTGCGTCTGCTCGGTCTTGGCCAGCAGCAGCAGGTCGTCGATCAGGCGGTCGATGCGCGCGATCTCCGCCCCGACCAGGCGCTCGACGCGGCGCACCTCCTCGCCGGAGGGCTCGCGCTGGGAGCCCAGCACCTCCAGCTGACCGCGGATCACCGTCAGCGGCGTACGCAGCTCGTGCGAGGCGTCGGCGACGAACTCGCGCTGCCCCGCGAAGGCCGCGGTGAGGCGATCGAGCATGCGGTTGAAGGCATCGGCCAGCACGGCGACCTCTTCGCTGTCGGCGCCGTGGTCGTGGATGCGCGGCGCCAGGTCGCCCGCGTCGACCTTGGCGGCGACCGCGGCCATCCGGCGCAGCGGACGCGAGACCCTGCTGCCGATCAAATAGGCGCCGAGCAGCGCCCCCGCGAGCGCCAGCACGCCCGCCAGGATGAACGCACGCGCCACGCCGCTCTGCGCGCGCCCCACCGCGGCCAGCGGCTCGCCCGCGCCGATCGTCGCGCGCAGGCCCCCGGGCACCACCACCAGGCGCTTGAGCAGGCGCAGGTTGCCCACGTCGGGCAGCGACAGCGTGGAGTAGCCGTCGCCCACGCTCAGCAGCTGGGCGGAGAGACGATTCTCCTGGGCCTGCTCTGCGGCCGTCTCGCCGTTGTCCGGTGGCGGGTGGCCGAACAGCTCCGGCCTGTTCGTACTGGGCGCGCGGCCGGGGACAAGCGCGAACAGCAGCGTGGAGCTCGCGCTGAAGGGCTGGTCGCGCACATAGCGTCCGGCCGCCTGCGCGAGCTCTGCGGGCGTCTGTGCCCGCGCGAGCGCGAGGTTGTGCGCGAACTCGCGCGCGTCGCCTTCGATCTCCTGGTCGGTCTGGTGGCGCAGCTGGGTTCCGGTGCCGCGGTAGACGGCCACGAAGGCTGCCCCCGTGCACAGCAGCGTGACCAGCGTCACCCACCCGGCCAGGCGCCAGCGCAGCCCGCCGGGCATCACGCGCCTGCGGGCCGCCCGCCCCGCTCCCGCCATCGCGATCAGCCGGCGCTGCCCAGGCGGTAGCCGACGGCGCGCACCGTGAAGATCGGTGCGGGATCCTCGGCGCTGCCGAGCTTGCGGCGCAGGTAGCCCACGTAGACGTCCACCACGTTCGTCGCGGGGTCGTGCTCGTAGCCCCACACCGAGCTGAGGATCTGCTCGCGGGTGACCACCTGCCCGTGGTGGCGAAGCAGGTAGACGAGCAGCTCGAACTCGGTGCTGGACAGCGCGACCGCGCGCTCGCCCCTGCGCACACGGCGCGTCAGCAGGTCGACGACGATGTCCTCGGCCGCGAGGTTGCTGGCGGACGCCTCGGTGACCACGCGCAGCTGGGCGCGCACGCGCGCCACCAGCTCGGCCATCGAGAAGGGCTTGACGAGATAGTCCACCGCACCGGCGTCCAGCCCCACCACGCGATCCTCGATCTCACCGCGCGCGCTCAGCACGATCACGGGCAGGCTCGGCGTCGCGCGGCGCAGCGAGGCGAGGATCTCCAGGCCGCTGCGTCCGGGGAGCATGAGGTCCAGCACGACCGCGTCGAAGCCGCCGTCCAGCGCCAGCCGTTCGCCCTCGACGCCGTCCAGCGCGGCCTGCACGGCGAAGCCCTCGGCCTCCAGGCCGCGGCACACGAAATCCACGATCCCGGGCTCATCCTCGACGAGCAGCACGCTGGCGGAGCTGGACTGCTCCTGCCCGCTGCCGTCAGGACGAGTCACCGAGGCATCGAGAACTCCCATGGGGCACAGGATAGGACTCGGCGGCCCGGCGCCTTTTCCTGCGGGCTATCCCGATGAACATTCTCATGCTGCGGTTACCCAATCCTTAGCCTGCGATCACACACTCGAACGGTGGCGAGCCCGCTGATTCCGGAGTTCCGCCCCCGGCTTCACAACGCGGCCATCTTCCACCACCATCACTGATACACGTGCGCATCCACACCACTCACAGCCGCAACGCCGCCCTGCAGCAGCTGCGCCGCGCCAACATGTGGCTGATCGCGCTGAGCGTGACGTTGACCGGCGTCTTCGCCGATGTCGCCGCGCACGCCTTTCCCGGCAGGACGGTGAAGAGCGCGGCCACCAAGCCGGGCGGCGCGTCCGTCGCCGCGGCGGGCAAGGGCGCAACGACGACGACCCCCGCACAGCAGCTGCACCCGCCCGCGCAGACGCCCCAGAGCGCCGAAACGCCGAAGAGCGCCGAATCGGCGCCCGCGCAGGAATCGGCGCCCGCGCAGGAATCGGCGCCCGCGCAGGAACCAGCGCCCAACGAATCGACACCCGCCCACGAATCCACGCCGGCGCATGAACCGGCACCCGAAGCGCACGAATCGACGCCCGCGCCCGAAGCCACGCACGAATCGACGCCCGCACCCGAAGCATCGGCCCCGGTCGTATCGGGGGGCTCCTGAGATGAGCGCCACGACAGTGCGCCCGCGCGGGCTGGCCTCCGCGTCGTGGTCGGCGCTTGGCACGAGCGTGGTGCTGCGCGTCAGCGACCCCGGCGCACTGGACGGGGCGCGCGTGCGCGTGGAGGCGGAGCTCGACGCGATCGACCGCGCCTGCAGCCGCTTCCGCGCGGACTCCGAGCTGTCGCGCCTGAACGCGCGAGCAGGGCGCCGCGTGCACGCAAGCGACCTGCTGCTCGAGTCACTGGAGGTCGCCCTGCGCGCCGCCGAGCTGACCGACGGGGACGTCGATCCCACGCTCGGGCGCGCACTGGAGCTGGCCGGCTACGACCGCGACTGGCAGCTGCTGCGCCCGCCCGTCGCCGGGGAGCCGCCGCCCGCCGCCGTCCGTGCGCGCCTCCGCGCCGGCTGGCGCACGGTCGAGCTCGACCGCCGGGCGGCGACGGTTCGTCTCGCGCGGGGGATCCGGCTCGACCTCGGCGCGACCGCCAAAGCATGGGCGGCGGACCGCGCCGCTGCGGCGGCCGCGCGCGCCGGCGGCGGCGCGCTCGTGGCCATCGGCGGGGACATCGCGATGGCCGGCCCCGCCCCCGCCGGCGGCTGGCTGGTCAGGGTCACCGATGACCACCGGGCCTCGCCGGCGGAGCCCGGCCAGACGATCTCGATCGCCGACGGCGGCGTGGCGACCTCCAGCACCGCGGTGCGGCGCTGGAGCCAGGATGGCCACACGATGCACCACATCATCGACCCCGCCAGCGGAGCGCCCGTGCGCGAGACGTGGCGCACCGCGAGCGTCGCCGCGGCGAGCTGCACGGACGCCAACATCGCCGCCACCGCAGCGCTCGTGCGCGGCGCGCGGGCGCCCGCGTGGCTCGCCGGGCAGGGCCTGCCCGCGCGCCTCGTCGACGCGGAGGGCAACGTGAGCACGCTGGGCGGCTGGCCCTGCGAAGCCGCACGCAGCGCCGCCTCGCGGCCGCGGCAGAGGATCGGCGCGTGATGAGCCACCTGCTTGCGACGGCGGGCCCGAGCGACTACTGGTACCTGACGCGTTCCACGGGCGCCGTCGCGCTGCTGCTGCTGACCTTCGCGATCGTGCTCGGCGTGGTCGACGTGGAGCGCTGGAGCACGCCGCGCTGGCCGCGCTTCGTGCTCGACTCGCTGCACCGCAACGTCTCGCTGCTGGCGATGGTCTTCCTCGTGCTGCACATCCTCACCTCGGTGCTCGACGGCTTCGCCTCGATCACGCTGAGCGACGCCGTGATCCCCTTCGTGGGCTCCTACCGGCCCTTCTGGCTGGGCCTCGGCGCGATCTCCTTCGACCTCCTGGTGGCCGTCACGATCACGAGCCTGCTGCGCCAGCGGATGGGCTTCGCCACGTGGCGCGCGATCCACTGGCTGACCTACGCGAGCTGGCCGATCGCGCTGCTGCACGGCCTCGGCACGGGCAGCGACGTGCAGAGCACATGGCTGCTCGTGCTCAGCATCGCCTGCCTGCTGATCGTGATCGCGGCCGTGCTCGCACGCGTGTTCGACGGCTGGCCGGCCAACATCGGCGTGCGCAGCGCTGCGCTCGGCGGCACCGGTGCCTTCTCGCTGTTCCTGCTGCTGTGGCTGCCCGGCGGTCCGCTCGGCTCGGAATGGGCGCGGCGCTCGGGCACGCCCGCCAAGCTGCTGCCCCACGAGCACAGCAGCGCCGGCCCGAGCGGAGGGCACCGATGAACCCGCCGCCCTCGACGCTCACCCAGGAACGGCCGGTCTCGCCCGCCCCGCCGCGGGCGTCGCTGCCCCGGCTGCTGGCCGGTGTGCCGGCGGCCGGGGCGATGAGCCTGCAGGAGCACCTCGCCCTGCACGGCGAGCCGCCGCTGCTGCGCGGGCACGGGCGCCGCCAGGATCGCGAGCGCTCGGCCAGGCTGATCGACGAGGTGGAGCGCGCCGGCCTGCTCGGCCACGGCGGCGCCGCCTTCCCGACCGCGAGGAAGATGCGCGCGGTGGCCGACGCGCGCGGCCGCGCGATCGTCGTCGTCAACGCCGCCGAGGGCGAGCCCGCCAGCCTGAAGGACCGCACACTGCTCGAGATGCTCCCCCACCTCGTGCTCGACGGCAGCGTCCTGGCCGCCCAGGCGGTCGGCGCCGACGAGGCGATCGTGGGCGTCTGCGAATCCGCTAGCGAGGGCATGCGCAGCCTCGCGGGCGCGATCGAGGAACGCCGCCGCAGCGAGTCCTGCGCAGCGTTCGAGCGCTCGGTCAAGCTGCGCCTCGCCGAGGTGCCCGGGCACTACGTCGCAGGCCAGGAGTCCGCGCTGGTCAGCCACCTCGGCGGCGGGCCCGCGCTGCCCACGTTCACGCCGCCGATGCCCTTCGAAGAGGGCCTCAGGCGCCGCCCCACGCTGATCAACAACGCCGAGACGCTGGCCCACCTGGCGCTGATCGCCCGGCACGGCGCGCCGTGGTTCCGCGAGCTGGGCACCCCCTCCCAGCCCGGCTCCGCGCTCGTCACGCTGTCCGGCCCGGTCTCGCACCCGGGGGTCTATGAGATCGAGCACGGCGCCTCGCTGCTGTCGCTGATCGAGGCGGCGGGCGGCACCACCGCGCGCGTGCGCGCCGCGCTCGTGGGCGGCTACGCCGGCGCCTTCATCGGCGCCGAGCACCTGCGCGGCGTGGCCCTCTCCAACGAACACCTCGCCCCGCACGAGGCCTCGCTCGGCGCGGGCGTCGTGCTGCTGCTCTCCGAGGAGGCCTGCCCGGTCGCCGAAACCGCGCGCGTGGCGCGCTGGCTCGCAGGGCAGAGCGCGCGCCAGTGCGGGCCCTGCGAGCACGGCCTCGACGCGCTCGCGGCGACGCTCGAGGAGATCGCCGGCGGGATGGCCGGATCGGCCCCCGAGGAGCGCGTGCGCCGCCTCGCGGCGCTCGTGGCGCGCCGCGGCGCCTGCGGGCACCCGGACGGCTCGGCGCACCTGATCCTCAGCGCGCTGGACGCCTTCCAGGCCGACTTCGCCGACCACGCGCGCCACGGGGCGTGCGCGGCGTGCGCGCGGCCCGCCGAGCTGCCGCTGCCCCATCGCCCGCTGAGCGCAGCGCTGCGCTCCAAGCCGATCGCCAGGAGATGAGCCACAGCGTGCGCATCAACCCGATCGCCTGCGAGGCGCACGGCATGTGCGCCGAGCTCCTGCCGGAGCGGATCACGCTCGACGAGTGGGGCTACCCGATCCTCGACGACGCGCCGCTGCACGGCGAGGAGGTCGAGCATGCCCAGCGCGCTGCGCGCGCCTGCCCGACCTTCGCACTGCTCGTGCAGCGCGAACGGCGCCGGCGCAGCTAGATCGCGAGCAGGTGCGCGGCGGCCAGCCCCGCCCACTCGCCGTAGCGCGCGAACAGCGCCCGCACCTGCCCTTCGTCGGCCCGCGCGCGGGGGTCGCCGCCGCTGAGCAGCCCGCCGACGAGCTTCGCCAGCGCCAGGTCGCCCGCGGGCAGCTGATCGTGGCGGCCCTGGCCGTGCAGTGCGAGCATCTCCACCGTCCACGGCCCGACGCCCGGGATCGCGCGCAGCCGCCGCCAGCCGCGCTCGGGCTGCGCGGCGTGCAGGTCCACGCGGCCGCGCGCCACCTCACGCGCGACGCGCACGAGCGCGAGCGCCCGCCCGGCGGCCAGGTCGAAGGACTGCAGCCGCGCCGGCGGCGTGGCCGCCAGCACCGCCGCCGCGGGCAGGTCGCGCAGACCGGCGCCGGCGTCGCCGCCGCCCGCCCAGCGGCGCCCGAGCGCGCCCAGCACACGGCGCTCGATCGCGGCCGCGCGCTCGTACTCGATCAGCTGTTGGCAGATCGCCCACGCGAGCGCCTCGAAGGGCTCCGGGCGGCGCCCCACCCGCAGCCACGGGCGCCGGCGCAGCGAGCGCCCGATCAGCTCATCGCCTGCGAAGGCGTGCAGGAAGCAGCGCAGATCCTCATCGACGCCCAGCGCGAAGCGCATCCGCGCGATGCCGTGCTCGGCGGCCGCCGCCGTCGGCGCGGTGGCGGCGAACAGCACCCGCTGGGCGGAGGGCTGGGCGATGCGCACCACCACGGGCACCTCGCCGAGGTGCAGCAGCCGCCCGAGCACGGCGCCGCGGCGGCGCAGCATGCCGTCCATGCCGCACCGGCGCGGCAGCCGGAACGGGCTGGCGGGCGTGACCTCCCGCTGCAGCTCCACGAGCGCGCCCAGCGCCGGCCTCAGCGCCCGGCGCCGGGACCACCGAGCAGGTGCACGTCCACCAGCAGCGAGCGGCTGCCAACGATCTGCACGAGCTCCGCGGCGCGTCCGCCGCGGCGCGCGCCGCGGCCCTTGGCGGTCGCGGGGCGGCGGTGGCGGCGGTGCACGAGGCCGACGATCGCGGCGCCCGCCACGAAGCCGCCGGCGGCCACCGCGGCGGCCTGCGCGGCGGGGATCATCGTGCCGGCGGGGCGCCTGGAGGGCGCCGCCGCCGCCGGGGGCGGGACGATCCGCACGCGCGTGGCGAGCACGGGCAGCGCATCGCTCTCGCCGCCGGCGGACACGGATCGATCGCCGGGCGCCGCTCCATCGGCTGGCTGCTCCGGCTGCGGGGCCTCGCTCATCGGCTGAAGTCTAGAGGCATGCCCAGACCGCAGCTACAGCGGGCGCTCGTAGATGCGATAGCGGCGCTTGATCTCGCCGCCCATGCCCTCCATGGCACGGTTCATCGGCTTGTTCACCTCGAGGATCCAGCCCATCTCGCCGCCCTTCTGGGGCGTGCGTTCGGCGGCATCGAAGTGCATCTGGTAAAAGCGCGCGGCCACGCCGGTGTGGTGGTAGGCGGGCTTGACGCCGAGCGCGAACACGTACACCTGGTCGATCTTCGAGCGGCTGCGCAGCGCGGTCAGCCAGCCGAAGGGCAGCAGCCGCCCGCGCGGGCGCAGCCTGGCGAGCACCTGGTTGTAGTCGGGCAGCGTCAGCGCGGCCCCCACCACCTCCCCGGTGTCGCGGCGTTCGGCCACCATCGCCCAGTTCTCATCGAGGATCGGCTTGAGCTTCTTGGCGTAATGGCGGACCTCGCGCTCGGTCAGCGGGACGAAGCCCCAGTTGCGCTCCCAGGCGGCGTTGTAGACCTCCAGGAAGCGGTTCACCTCGGCCTCGAGGTCCTTCTTGCGGAAGTTGCGGCAGAGGATGCCGTGCTCGGCCTCGAGCTTGTCGGCCATCTCCCAGATCGCCGGGTGGACCTTGTCGCGCCCTGTCACCTGCAGGCTCCACATGTACAGGTCCATCACCTTCTGCAGGCCCACCTCATCCTCGAGCAGTGCCTGGTAGTAGCGGTGGTGCCAGGGGTTGAGGATCAGCGGCGGCGAGTCGTGGCCCTCGACCATCAGGCCCGCCTCGTCGTTGGTCGTGAAGCTCATCGGGCCGATCATCGTGCCCGCGCCGTGCGCGCGCAGCCACTGCTCGGCCGCGTCCAGCAGGCCGCGGGCGGCCTCGGCGTCGTTCTCGCACTCGAACCACCCCCACAGACCCCAGTCGTTGCCCTGGAACTCCTGCATGTGGCGGTCGATGTGCGCGCTGATGCGCCCGACCGCGCGCCCGTCGCGCCAGGCCAGGAAGTACTGGGCGTCGGCGTGCTCGAAGAAGGGGTTGCGCTTGCGGTCGAGCTGCTCCTTGAGGTCCATCAGCAGCGGCGCCACCCAGTTGGGCTCGTTACGATAGAGCCGCCATGGCAGCTTGATGAATCTCGCAAGCTCGCGTCGGGACGCCACCGGCCTGATCTCAAGCGCCATCGCGGCGCCCACCCTATATGCCCACCTCGATCGACGTCTTCGCCAAGGTCCGCGGCCACGAGCGCGAGGAGCTGCTGCGCGCGGCGCGCGCCGCCGACCTGATGCCCTACTTCCGCACGGTCGAGTCGCCCGCCATGCCGGTCGTGGAGATGGAGGGCCGGCCGCGGATCATGCTGGCCTCCAACAACTACCTGGGGCTGACCGCCGACGAGCGCGTCATGAAGGGCGCCGAGGACGCGCTACACCGCTACGGCACGGGGCTGACCGGCTCGCGCCTGCTGAACGGCACCACGCCGCTGCACCTGCAGCTGGAGCGCGAGCTGGCCGAGTGGATGAACACCGAGGACGCGATCGTCTTCACCACCGGCCACCAGGCCAACGTGGGCACGCTGGGCACCCTGCTGAGCCCCGGCGACACGGTCGTCGTGGACTCCGCCGATCACGCCTCCATTCTCGACGGGGCGCTCATCTCCAGGGCCAGGATGCGGCCCTTCCGCCACGGGCGCATCGACAAGCTTCAGCGCGCGCTCGAGCGCGCGGAGGGCGACGGCGGCGGCGTGCTGGTGGTCGTCGACGGCGTCTTCTCGATGGAGGGCGACGTCGCGCCGCTCGTCGACATCGTCGAGCTGTGCGCCAGCCACGGCGCGCGCCTGATGGTCGACGAGGCCCACGGTGCCGGGGTGCTCGGCGCGCGCGGCGCCGGCGCCGCCGAGCTGCTCGGCGTGGAGGACCGCGTCGATCTGCGCATGGGCACCTTCTCCAAGTCGCTCGCCGCCTGCGGCGGGTTCGTGGCGGGGCCCGCCGAGGTGATCGAGTACCTGCGCATCGCCTCGCGGCCGTTCCTGTTCACCGCCTCCGCCGTGCCCGCTGCGCTGGGGGCGGCGCTGGCCGCGCTGCAGATCGTCAACTCCCCCGAGGGCCCGCCGCTGCTGGCCGCCGTGCTCGAGCGCGCGCGCTACCTGCAGGCCGGGCTCACCGCGCTCGGCTACCGCACGCTCAGCGGCGCGCCGGTGCGCACGGGCCCCGAGCCCGACGCGCCCGTGCGCACGCTGAGCACGCCGATCGTGCCGATCCTCGTGGGCGACGACTGGAAGGCCGCGCTGCTGTGGCGGGCGCTCTATGACGCGGGCGTGTTCACCAACTGCGCGCTGCATCCGGCGGTCCCGCCGGCGGGCGCGCTGCTGCGCACGAGCGTGATGGCCACCCACGACGAGCCCACGCTCGATCGCGCACTGGATGCCTTCGCCCGCGTGAAGAGCGCCTTCGAGGCCGAGCACGGGCCGCTGCCGGGGCCCGCGAGCGCCTGAGCGCTGCCGCGCCCGGCGCGCCGAGGACTTGTCCAGATCTTCACAAGTCCCGGCGCCAACGAAAAATCTCGCTTCTAGCGAACGAACGGGGCGCTGCGCTGTTGACCGATCGGGCTCCCCTGTCTAGCTTCATGGAGCGCTCTGTATGGCCGTTCCGGGGGGCCTCACCCCACAACAAACTCGTCGAATGGGGTGATGTGCCGGGCTTCAGCCGCGATCACTCGCGGGTGGATCCGGGGCGGGCATCGAGGGCGCGAAACCCGTCAAACATCTAGCAAGCAGGTTGCCTGTCGCGGCTCTCGCGGCGGCAACGGGGAGAAAAGCGAATGAACGCGACAGCGATGGTTGCCCCTGCCTCTCCGCAGTACATGCGCGCACTCGAACGCGCCAACCAGGTTCGTCTCGCCCGCGCCGAGCTCAAGCGCCGGGTGGCGGACGGCGAGCTTTGCGTGGCCGAGGTCATCCTCGAGTGCCCCTGGGAGGCCGACAGCATGGCCGTGGCCGACCTGCTGATGAGCCAGCGCCGCTGGGGGCAGACGCGCTGTCGCAAGTTCCTCTCGCAGATCCCGATGTCCGAGAAGAAGACGATCGGCTCGATGACCGAACGCCAGCGGCGCACGCTGGCGGCCGCGCTGGAATCCCAGGAGCGGGGCCGCGCGTGGAGCGCGACCCCCTTTCTAACGGACAGCCTGACGACAGCTTGACCTGCCACCAGCCGGCGAGCATCCCGATCAGACCCAGACGCGGGCGCACGCGCCAGACGCCGCAGCCCCCCTGTCCGAGGTCGCTGACGGGCAGGCGCGCGAACTTGTAGGCGGCCGGTTCGAGCTTCATCGCCTCGAGGCGTTCGCTCGCGCGCCGCTCGTGCTCCACACGGGCGGCGGCGAGCGCGCGCAGGCTCTGCACGCGACCCGCGAGCTCGTCGCGTGAGCGCTCGAGCTCGGCCAGGCTGAGCAGCCGCGGCCCGGGCAGCGTGAGCGTCCCGGCCAGCGGCGCGTCGGGGACCGCGATGAAGGGGAAGCGCTCGGCCAGGATCCCGGAGAGCTCGCGCTCGAGCCGTGCGATCTGGGCCCGCAGCGAACGCCTCGCGGCTCGCTCGCCCGCCAGCCGCGGCGCGGGACCACGATCGATGACTGACTGCTCGCACTGGGTCAAACGCGCCTCCTCCCGGTACGCCGGCAGCCCGCAGTCTACCAGCGGGAGCCGTGCGCTCAGCCGCCAACCTGCTCGCCCTCGAGCGCCAGGCGCGCGCTCCACAGCGCCTCCTGCACGTACAGGGTGGGCACGCCGCCGACCTGCAGCGCGAACAGCCGCAGGCGGCGCGTGCGGGGACCGGCGCGGTGCGCCGGCGCGAGCTGCCCGAACAGCACCGCCAGCGCCACCTCGGCGTCCGCCACGACCAGGCGCCCGGAGGGCAGCGTGGGCGCCTCGGGCGAGCGCCCCAGCGGCTCGCCCGCGCGGCTGGGGCGCAGGCCGAGCGGGCCCTCCAGCGAGTCCGCGTCGAGCGCCCACACGGGCACGCCGGTGTCCAGCAGGGCGATCAGCAGCACGTCGGCGAGCAGCCCGCCCGTGGGGAATCCGCCGCGCACCATCCGCTCGAGCAGCGCGGCCTCGGTCGGCGTGCGCGCGACGTCGGGGTCGAGGCCGATCTGACGGAAGAACACGCGATAGGCCGCGGGTACGGGCTCGCGCCGCGCGGCAACCGCGTGCAGGCCGCGAAAGCGGTCGGAGAGCGCGCGCAGGCGCTCGAGGATCTGCGGCGGGGACTCGCCCGTGAGCGACAGCTCCGCGCCCAGCTGGACCTCGTCGTGCAGCAGGCCCAGCGCCGGCAGCTCCTCCTCGATCTCCAGCGCCCGCCAGCCGCGGGCCGGCTCGCCCGCCCCGGCGCCCGTTCCCTGCCCGCCCGGCGTGCCGCTCATCCGCCGGGCCGGCCGTAGCCCCGCGCGCGGGCCGCGGCCAGCAGCTCGCTCACCCGCGCGCGCAGCTGCGCCAGCGGCGGGCGCACGAGCAGCGCCCTGCTCTGCACCACGCCGCCGGGGTAGACGAAGTTGACCTGCGGGCAGCTGGCGAGCTCATACAGCGGCGCCAGCGCACCGTCGCGGTCGAGTCCCACCGGCAGCGTCAGCCGCCGCGAGCGGATCAGCCTCAGCACTTCCTCGCGGCCGCCTTTGATCGCCACGGCCGCAAAGCGCACCTGCGGAAAGGCGGGCGCCAGCGCCTGCATGTCGCTGAGCACATCCGGGCAGGAGCCGCCGTCGACGAACAGCGCCAGGACGACAGGTCCCCGTTGGTAGAGCTCGCAGATGTTGAGGACCTGCGGGCCGCGAACGGTGCAGGCGGGCACGCGCCCCGCGGCGCCCTGGCCGGGCGCGGTCGCGACGTTGGCGTCGCCTTCGAGGGTTCCCGTGGCGAGCGGCACCGCGAACGGCGGCAGCGCGTGCCCCGGAGGCACGCCCGCCGCGCCGTTGTGCTTGGACAGCGCTGCGTTCAGCCCGAGCAGCACGACGACGAGCACGCCGAGCAGGCCCGCGTAGCGCCCGTAACGCGGGCCCGGCGGCTCCGCGTCGCTCATGTGGAGGCGCGCAGGCGCCCCGCGGCGCGCGCGAGCGCCGCGCCCGGCCCGCTGCGCCGGCGCACCCGCTCTGCGCGCCCACCGCCTTCGGCGGCCCCGTCGGCGATCACGAGCGCGGCGGGCAGCGCGACGAGCACGCCGAGCAGCGCAACGCTGAGGTCCACCAGCGTCACGAGGCCGAAGTCGCGCAGCATCGTGATGTCCGAGAGCACGAGCACGCCGAAGCCCGCGATCGCGGTCACGCCCGAGGCGGCCACCGCGGCGCCCGTGCGCCGGTAGCTGCGCCGCAGCGCCTCGATCGTGTCGTAGCCTGCCAGGCGCTCCTGGCGGTGGCGCTCGGAGAGCAGCACGCTGAACTCGGTGGAGATCGCGATCACCAGCGCTCCCAGCGTCACCGACATCGGGTTCAGCGGCACGCGGATGGCGAACAGCACGAGCGCCGACCAGCCGCTCGCAAGCACGATCGGCGCAAGCGGGACCAGCGCGCGCCGGCGGTCGCCGCGGAAGGCCACCAGCAGCACCAGCGCGACCGCCGCCAGGCCCGCCAGCAGCGTCTCCAGGCGCCGCCAGGGATCGGCGACCTGGGTGCCCGACTGGGCCGCCAGCACGGGCAGCCCCACGAGGCTCGCGCCGACCCCGGCCGGCGGGTGCAGCATCGAGCGCATCCCTTCGATCAGCTGCTGCTGCTGGGAGAGGCTCATCAGACGGATGCCGAAGGCGAGCGTCGCGGTGCGGTGGTCGGGGCTGATCACCTCCTGGGAGAAGTAGGCGGGGATCGCGCCGAGCAGGGCGTTCACGTAGGCCTGGGTGTGCTTGGCCTTGGCGGCGGCGGCGGCGGGCGCGCCGGCGGCGGGCGTGGCCTGGGCTTCGAACAGGCTGGGCAGCGAGAAGGCGGGGCAGATCCGCGCGCGCCCGCAGCCACGCGTGGCGCTGTAGCCGTAGCGCTTGAGCACCGCGGTCTGGTAGGCGCTCATCCATTCGATCGCCGCCGGGCTGGTGAGGTTGCGCCCCGTGAGCATCAGGTCGATTTCCCCGCCGACCCCGCTGACGCGCTCGAGCGTGTTGAGGTTGCGCAGCGAGCCGAGGTTCTGCGGCACGAGCTTGGTGATGTCGGTCTGCACGCTCGTCTGCGTGTCAAGGCCCCAGCCGAGCGCGGCCAGCGCCAGCCCCGCGCACAGCACGCGCCCGGGGCGGCGCACGGCGCCGACCAGCGCCACCCTGCTGATCAGGCGCGTGAGCGGGTTATCGCGCAGCAGCTCGCCCGCGCCCCGCCAGGCGGCGCGCAGCGGCGTCGCGAGGCCGCCCGTCGCCCGGCCGCCGCGGGGTGCGCGCCGGGTGTCGCCGAGCAGCGCGATCGCCGCCGCCCCCACGCTGAGCGCGCACAGCAGCGCGATCACCACGCCGAGCGCGAGCAGCACGCCGAAGCCGCGCACCATCGGCACGGGCGAGAGCAGCAGCACGAGCATCGCGGCCGCGCTGGCCGCGCAGGCCGTCGCGAGCGTCGGCGCGGCCACGGCGGCGGCGCGCGCGATCAGCTGCGGGCCCCCCGCCCCGCCGCCGGATGCCTCCAGCTGCTCCTGCACGCGCGACTGGAACTGGATCGCATAGTCCACCGCGAGCCCCACCAGCACCGGCAGCACGGCCACCGCGGCGACGGTCAGCGAGGCACCCACCAGCGACAGCAGGCCGAAGGTCAGCGCGGTGGCCAGCAGCGCGAGCGCAAGCGGCAGCAGGCGCGGGCGCCCCGTGAAGATCAGCCCGAGCGTGAGCGCCATCACGACCAGCACCGCCACCAGCAGCAGCTCGATCGATTCGCTGATCGAGCTGGTCAGGTCTGAGACGATCACGGGCACGCCGGTCACGAGATAGCTCTCGCCGTGGGCCAGCTGCCACTGGCTCATGCCGACCGCCTGGCGGATCAGCGCGATCGTGCGCGTGCGCTGCGCTTCGGAGAGGCCTGCCCTCATGCGCACCGAGACGAGCGCCGCATCGGGGCTGGGGAACAGGTAGGCCCAGCGCTCCTTCGGCGTTCCCGCCGGCTTGCTGGAGTCGAAGACGACCGTGGAGACGAAGTTGGCGTCGCTGATGCTGGGCCGTTCGGTCAGGCCGTACTGCAGCGCTATCGCCACCAGCCCCTCTTCGAAGCGCCCGATCGTGACCTTGGCGGCCTGCGCGCCGAGCGCGTGCGCTTCGCTCGCCGGCAGGCCACGCGCGAGCGCCGCGCCCGTGACCGCGCGCTCGGCCTGCCTGGCCTCGGCCTGCGCCTTGCGCGTTTCCGCGGTGAGCAGTTCATCGGTCTGTTCGGCGGCCTCGTTGAGGAACGTGCCCGGCCCCAGCACCACCTTCACCGTGTGCAGTCGCGCGAGCTGCCCGCAGGGCCCGTTGACGCCGCCCTCGGCGGGCAGCGCGCTCGCGGGCACGTTGCCCGACAGGCAGCCCTCCAGGCCGGCCAGCCGCTCGAGGTCGGAGCTCAGCAGCAGCTGCTGCAGGTTGCCTTTGACGAGGATCTCGACGGGCTCTTCGCCGAAGCTCGCGTAGAAGCGCTGCGTGGAGCGGTACTGCGGGCTCGAGCTGGAGACGAAGGTGCTCGTCGCCGCCGTCGGGTGCAGTCCCAGCGCGAGCGCCGCCGCGCCGAGCCCCAGCACGAGCGCGACCGCCAGGACGAGGCGCGCGCGCCCCGCCGCGGCGCCCGCGAGCGCCGACAGCACCCGCGCGGAATTCACTCCATTCCGAGCGGCCCGGTGGATTCGCCCGAGAGGAACTGGCGCACGAACGGGTTCTCAGAGGCGAACAGCGCCTCCGCGGGTCCCGATTCGACGATCCGCCCCTTCCACAGGACAGCGAGATGCTCGGCGATGCGCCGCGCGCTCATGATGTCGTGGGTGATGACCACATAGCAGCCGCCGTTCTCGGCGTGGACTTCCTTGATCAGCTCGCACAGCAGCGCCGTGCGCACCGGGTCAAGACCCGAATCGGGCTCGTCGAAGAGCACGATTTCGGGGTCGAGCACAAGCGAGCGGGCGAAGCCGGCGCGCTTGCGCATGCCGCCGGAGAGCTCGTTGGGCATCTTCTCGCTCTCGCCGCCGAGCCCCACCTCGCGCATCCGCCGGTGGACGATTTCGGCGATCTCATCCTCGCCCTTCTCGGTGTGCTGGCGCAGCGGGAAGGCGATGTTGTCGTAGAGGTTCAGCGAGCCGAACAGCGCGCCGTCCTGGAACAGCACGCCGAATTTCTTGCGCATCTCGAACAGCTCCGCGTCGGGCAGGCTCGGCACCGACTGCCCCTGCACGATCACATCGCCCTGGTCGGGGTAGAGCAGGCCGACGATGTGCTTGATGCACACCGACTTGCCGGTTCCCGAGGGCCCGATGATCATCGAGATCTTGCCCGCCGGCAGGCCCATGTTGAGCCCGCGCAGCACGTGATTGCGCCCGAAGGACTTGTGCACCTCGATGAACTCGATCGCGTCCGGCCCCTCGGTCGGGCGGATCGTGCCCATCGGGAAGTCGAACTTCTCCTCCGCCTCCTCGCCGGACTGCCCGTCGCCCTCCAGCGCCATCATCAGCCCCCGATCGGAGCTCGCGGGTTGGCCCCCCAGAAGATCTGCGTGCCGAGCATGCCGATCAGGTTAACAAGCACGAGGTTGAGCACCATCGACTTCGCCGTGGCCGTGCCCACGCCCACGGGCCCGCCGCGGGCGTTGTAGCCGTAGTAGCAGGCGACGAGCACGATCACCGTCGCCATGCATAAGCCCTTGATCATGCTGAATAAGAAGTCGGGCGGGTTCTGGAACTGCCAGAAGATGAGCAGGTAGCCGCCCGAGGAGGTGTAGCCGATCTGGTCCACCACGGCCACGTAGGAGCCGATGTAGGCCACCCCGATCGCGCCGATGTACATGAAGGGGAGCACGATCCAGCCGGCGAGCAGCCGCGTGGCGCACAGGAACGTGAGCGAGTCGATCCCCATCACCTCGAGCGCGTCGATCTCCTCGGAGATGCGCATCGCGCCGAGCTCGGCCACGATCCCCGTGCCGACCTTGGCGGCCATCATGTAGCCGAACACGTAGGGCACCGCCTCGCGCAGGTTGCACCAGGCCGAGAAGACGCCCGCGTAGGAGGGGGCGCCCTGGGCCTCGGTGAAGTACGCGCCGCCCACGCCGCACACGCCGAGCCCGTAGAGGAAGGCCAGCGACCAGATCACGAGCGTGGAGTAGACGATCAGGATGCCCGCCTGGCGCAGCGTCTCGCCGAAGAAGCGCAGCACGTGCAGGTTCCACACTTCGCGCATGATTTCCCAGCAGAACCCCGTGATCTCGCCCGTCGAGGCGAGCCATTCGCGCGGCATCGCGAGAAATTCGTTCATCGCGGCGGCCCCGCTCCCTCGCTCCCGTGCGCGGTGCTCACTTGATCACCAGGATCTCGGGGTGGGTGGCGAGCAGCGTCTGCGTGAAGATGTAGTTGAACGCGCCGATGCCGAGGAAGGCGATGACGACGGCTTCGTTGACCGCCCGCCCGACGCCCTCGGCGCCGCCGGAGGCGGCCATGCCCTTGTAACAGCACACGATCGCGATCATCGCCCCGAACACGGTGGTCTTCAGCACCGAGCCCCACAGGTCGGTCGTGGAGGAGTTGGCGAACAGCGTGTTCCAGAACGGTCCCAGCGGCTGGCCGTTCTCGATCTCGGCGAGCAGCCCGCCGAAGAGGCCGAACAGCACGGCGTAGATGTCGAACAGCCCGGTCACGATCATCAGCGCCAGGAAGCGCGGCACGACGAGGTTCTTGACCGGGTCCACGCCCAGCACCTGCAGCGCGTCGAGCTCCTCGCGCACCTTGCGCGCGCCCAGGTCGGCGGTGATAGCGGTGCCGGCGATGCCCGCGACGACGATCGACGTCAGGGTGGGTCCGATTTCGCGGATCGAGGCGAGCACGAAGAAGCCGCCGAGGCGGTCGAGCGCGCCGAAGATCGTGAGGAAGTTCGCCGCCTGCAGGCCGGGCGCGCCGTAGCAGACGGCCACGGTGGAGATCAGCAGCGGCAGCCAGACCAGCCGCAGCGCGAACAGGAACTGCGAGACGAACTCGCCGCCGTAGGGATAGGGAGGGCGCAGCGCTGACCAGATCGTCTTGCCCGTGAGGATCATCATGTCCCCGAACTCTTCGAGCAAGTGACCAGCCGGCACGGAAATCCGCTCGGCGACGCTGCGAACCATCTGCTCCCTACCCCTCCTCTCCTCGCAACTCGGTGGTGGGCGCAACTCTACGCCATGCGCCCCCCGCACGCCACCGGTGAGCGCCCGCGCACGGCGCTAGAGCGCGCACTGCGGGCCACCGCCGCTGATATCGTGACCCGCCGTGAGGGGGAGGCGCAGAGCTCTTTCGGTCGTTCTATGCGGCGCCGCCCTGCTGGCGGCGGGCTGCGGCGGCGCTGCGCGCCAGGACGCGGGCGAAAAGAACCAGAACTACACAGTCGAACTCCTCCACGCGAGCTTCCCCGCCGAGCAGTCGATCGCGCGCAAGGCCACGCTCGTGCTGGCCGTGCGCAACGGCGGCTCTGAGACGATGCCCAACGTGGCGGTGACGCTCAACTCGCTGGACTACGTTGAACACTATCCCGAACTTGCGGCCAACAAGCGCCCGGTCTGGGCGATCGAACGGGGCCCCGGGAGGATCGCGAGCCCCGCCGTGCAGAGCGTGGAAGTCGCCCAGCCCGGCAGCGGGCAGACGGCCTACGTGAACACCTGGGCGCTGGGGCCGCTCGCGCCCGGGCGCACGCGCGTGTTCGCCTGGCGCGTGGTGGCCGTCAAGGCGGGCAGCTACAGCGTGCACTTCGTGATCGCCGCGGACCTCGCCGGCAAGTCCCGCGCCACGCTCGCCGACGGCAGCCCCGTGCGCGGCGTCTTCAACGTGCACATCGCGAGCAAGCCGCCGGTCAACCACGTGAACCCGAACACCGGGAAGGTCGAACCGGGCCCCTTCCCGCCCCCTTCCACCTGACCTAGCCGCCTCGCGCCGGCGCGTTTGGCCGTGTGTCGAAAGATCGCGCGCACGATTTCGCCATTGGGTGATGCCCTTCGGGCCGCGTGGCACTACGATTGTGACCGGCCTGCCCTCGCCGGAGCCCGCTGTTGCCACCCTTTCTTCAGGAGGAATCGACCCAGCCCATGCCACGGACCCGCCAGCAGAACGTCACCGCCGCGCAGTGGAGCGCCAACGGATCGGCCCTCGGATCGCCCGATCTGACGATCGCCGACAACCAGGTCTTCGGGATCAACGTGTTCTCCCCCGCCGTCCAGCGCCGGCGGCTGCCCAAGCACGTCTACAAGGCGCTGCAGCGCACGCTCGCCCGCGGCGAGGCGCTCGACACCACGCTCGCCGACGCGGTCGCGCAGGCGATGAAGGAATGGGCGATGGAGAAAGGCGCCACGCACTACACGCACTGGTTCCAGCCGCTGACCGGCTCGACCGCCGAGAAGCACGACTCCTTCTACGGCCCCGCCGGCGACGGCACCGCGATGGCCGAGTTCAGCGGCAAGGAGCTGATCCAGGGCGAGCCCGACGCCTCCTCGTTCCCGACCGGCGGCATCCGCGCCACCTTCGAGGCCCGCGGCTACACCGCGTGGGACCCGACGAGCCCCGCGTTCATCCTCGAAAACCCCAACGGCGCACTGCTGTGCATCCCCACCGCGTTCACTTCGTGGACGGGCGAGGCGCTCGACAACAAGATCCCGCTGCTGCGCTCGATGGATGCGCTGTCGGGCACCGCGATCGAGGCGCTCGAGCTGCTGGGCATCGAGGACGCCCAGCGGGTGTTCACGACGATCGGCTGCGAGCAGGAGTACTTCCTGATCGACGAGCAGTACTACTTCGAGCGCCCCGACCTCCTCACGACGGGGCGCACGCTGTTCGGCGCCAAGCCGCCCAAGGGGCACGAGCTCGACGATCACTACTTCGGCTCGATCCCCGAGCGCATCCTGGCCTACATGCTCGATGTGGAGCTCGAGCTGGCCAAGCTCGGCGTGCCGATCAAGACGCGCCACAACGAGGTGGCACCCAACCAGTACGAGGTCGCGCCGATCTTCGAGAACTCCAACGTCGGCGCCGACCACCAGATGATCACGATGCAGATCATGCAGAACACGGCCCGCCGCTACGGGCTGATCTGCCTGCTGCACGAGAAGCCCTTCGCGGGGGTCAACGGCTCGGGCAAGCACAACAACTGGTCGATGGGCACCAACACGGGCCTTAACCTGCTCGACCCGGGCGACACGCCGCAGGAGAACCTCACGTTCCTGTTCTTCTGCGCGGCGGTGATCCAGGCCGTCAACAGGCACCAGGCGCTGCTGCGGGCGTCGATCGCGAGCGCCGGGCAGGACCACCGCCTGGGCGCCAACGAGGCGCCGCCGGCGATCATCTCGATCTTCCTCGGCGCTGAGCTGGAGAAGGTCTTCACGGCGATCGAGACGGGCAAGGTGCAGGCCTCCAAACCCGGCTCCTTCCTCGGCCTCGGCACGCCCGTGCTGCCGCCGCTGCCGCTGCACGGCGGCGACCGCAACCGCACGAGCCCGTTCGCCTTCACGGGCAACAAGTTCGAGTTCCGCGCGCTCGGCTCGAGCTCCTCGCCCGCCTTCCCCAACACGGTCCTCAACACGATCGTGGCGGAGTCCGTGGATGAGCTCGCGGGCAAGCTGAAGACGGCGCTCAAACGCTCCGGCGCGACGCTCGAGAAGGCCGTCACGAGCGTGGTCAAGGAGGCGTGGGGGGCCAACAAACGGATCGTCTTCGACGGCGACAACTACTCAGAGGCGTGGCACAAGGAGGCCGAGAAGCGCGGCCTCGCGAACCTGCGCACGACGCCCGACGCGCTGCCCTGGCTCGTCGAGAAACAGACCGTCGCAACGTTCAAGAAATACAAGGTCCTCTCCAAACGCGAGCTCGATTCCCGCTACGAGGTGTTCACCGAGCAGTATGTGATCAACCTCAACATCGAGGCCGAGACCGCGGCGGCGATCGCGCGCACGATGCTGCTACCGGCGGCCGTGCGCCACCTCAGCGAACTGCGTGAAAGCGAGCTCGACGAGCTCGTCGGCGAGATCGAGCCGCTGGTCAAGGAGCTGCACTTCGCGGTGCTCAAGCTCGAGGACGCCAACCTCGACGAGAACCACCCCGACAGCTCCCCGCAGAAGGAGGCGATCTACATGCGCGACACGGTCAAAGTCGCGATGGACGATGTGCGCGACGTCGCCGACCGCCTGGAGAAGCTGGTCGCCGACGACCTGTGGCCGCTGCCGAAGTACTCGGAGATGCTCTTCATCAAGTAACTCCTGGCGACCATGGGCGCTGCGCGATGCGGCGTCCTCGGTCGCTTGTGTGCGAAGCACACCACGCTCCCTGCGTCCTTGCCTCGCTTGACCCACGCCCGCCAGGACGCGTGTTCAGCCGAGCTGCCGGCCGCGCTCCGCTTGGCCCACGACCACCAGTCCGTGGGCCGGGCGACGCGCTGCGCGATGCGGCGTCCTCGGTTGCGCTGGCCGCTGCGCTGCCCTGGGCCGGGCCGGGCCGGGCCGGGCCCGGGCTCAGGGCAGGAAGCGGCGGCGGCCGGCCTCGGCGCGGTAGGTGCAGTCGAGTACCTGCGGGCAGCGCCGCAGCCAGCCGTAGTCGTGGCCGGGGTGCATCGTGAGCACGATCGCGAGCTCGTAGTCTTCGGGCCCGAAGCCGGAGGCGTCGCGACGGGGATCGGGATCGACGCTGTGCAACGGCTCGCCGTCGATCTGCAGGGCCGGCACGAGCGGGTCGTGGAAGTCCACCTGCACGCCGTCGGCGATCAGGCGGGTGATGATCTCCACCGCGGGCGCGCGCTGGGCGTCGGGCACGCCGGGCCGGTGGGCGATTCCCACGACGAGCACGCGCACGTCGCGCAGCTGGCGCCCGGAGCGCAGCAGCAGCTCGTGCGCGCGGTTGGCCACGCGGCGGGGACGTGCGGCGACGGTGCGCATCGCCTCCTCGGCGATCGTCACCGGCACGCCCCGCTCACGAAGTGGGCGCAGGAGGTGGTGGGGCTCCACCCCTGCGCCGTGCCCGCCTACTCCGGCGGAGGGATAGTGCGCCAGGAAGCCCGACGGCTTGGTGGCGGCAGCCTCGGTGACCTCGACGGGGTCGAGCGCGCGGGCGCGGCATGCGTCGGCCATCTCGAAGGCCAGCGCTATGTTGACCGCGCTGAAGGTGCTCTCGTACAGCTTGGCCATCTCGGCGGCCTCGCAGGAGGAGACCCGGTGCAGCCCGTCGCAGAGGTGGCCAAGCAGCTCCGCGGCGTGCGCGTGGCAGCTCTCGCTCACCGCGCCCAGCACGCGCGGTGTGCGCAGCCGCTCGGGGGCCGGCGCACCGGGGTCGAAGCGCTCGGCGGAGAAGGCCACGAAGATCTCCTCGCCGGCCCGCAGGCCGCGTGCGGCGAGCGGCTCAACGAGCAGCTCGCGCGTGCCGCCCACGTGCGTGGTGGACGTCAGCAGGAACGTCTGGCCGGGACGCGCCTGCTCGACCACCGCAGCGCACGCGCGCCGCAGCGCCTCGGCGTTGGGGTGCCCCTGTGCGTCGGTGGCCGGGGGCGGGCAGATGACCACGTACTCGGCAGCTCCCACCGCCTTGATCCTGTCGCTCAGCACGAAGCCCTCCCCGCCGAGGTGCCCCCGCAGCCAGCCGCCGCGCAGCTCGCCGAGCCGGCTCGGCGAGGTCTCGATCGCGACGATCGGGAAGCCCGCGTCGCTCAGCGCGACGGCGCTCGCCGCCGCCGCGGGACCGAGGCCCACGACGGCGACGAGAGCCTGCGCTCCGGGTGCCTGGCGCGTGATGCGCACGTCCTGGCCGACCGACTCACGCAGCGCCTCGCGGCGCCAGAGCACCTCCTGCGCACCACCCCTGTCCTCGGTGGGCGCCTCGATCAGAAAGTCCGGTGTCATTGTCGATCCTCCCCTGTTTTGCAAGCCATCGCGGCGAGTGTGGACCCCCGCGCGAAGGGTGCGAAGGATCTTGGACGCTTGATCTAAGCGCGCGGCCGTGCGGGCCTACAGGCGTGTCGTTCCTTTCGGGCAGGGGCCTGCACCAAAGGTGCCGGGCGGCGTCCCGAACGTGCATGGCAACGCCGATAGCATCTCCTGGACATGTCCGAGCGCAACTATCTGCAGACCCTCTCCGAGCGCGTCGTCGTCTACGACGGCGGCATGGGCGCCACGCTCGAGCAGTTCGAGCTGACCAGCGAGGACTACGGCGGGCTGGCGGGCAAGTGCCACGAGGCGCTCGTGCTCAACCGCCCGGACGTGATCGAGGGCGTGCACGCATCGATGCTCGAGGCGGGCGCGGAGGTGCTCGAGACCGACACCTTCCAGGCCTCGCGCTTGAAGCTCGAGGAGTGGGGCCTGGCGGACTACACGGTGGAGATCAACACGAAGGCCGCCGAGATCGCGCGCAGGGCCGCGGGCGAGCAGCGCTTCGTGGCGGGCTCGATCGGCCCGACCGGTTTCCTGCCCGCCTCCGAGGACCCCTCGCTAGGGCAGATCCGCTTCGGCGAGCTCGTCGAGGTCTTCGCCGAGCAGGCCGCGGGGCTGATCGACGGCGGCGCCGATCTGCTGATTATCGAGACCGCACAGGACATCCTCGAGGTCAAGGCCGCGGTGTTCGGCGCGCGCGAGGCCTTCGTGAGCACGGGGCGCACGCTGCCGATCCACACCTCGGTCTCGCTGCTGCCCAACGGCGGCAAGATGCTGCTGGGGACCGACATCTCGGCGGTGCTGTGCACGCTGGAAGCGCTGCGGGTGGACGTGATCGGCCTGAACTGCTCGACCGGCCCGGAGGACATGCGCGATGCGATCCGCTTCCTGGGCGAGCACTGCGCGGTGCCCGTGGCCTGCATCCCCAACGCGGGGCTGCCGCTGCAGGGCCCCGACGGCGAGACGATCTTCCCCGAGCAGCCCGAGCCGCTGGCGGAGGCGCTGAAGGAGTTCGTGGAGCGCTACGGCGTGGGCGTGGTGGGCGGCTGCTGCGGCACGACGCCCGCCCACATCGCGGCGATCGTGGAGCGCGTCGGCGGGCGCGCCGTCGGCCCGCGCCCCGCACCGCGCCCGCCTCACCTCTCCTCGATGATCGCTGCCACCCCGCTGGTGCAGGAGCCGCGCCCGACGATGGTCGGCGAGCGCGTCAACTCGCAGGGCTCGCGCAAGGCCAAGGAGCTGCTGCTGGCCGACGACTACGACGGCCTCGTGCAGATCGCCGAGGACCAGGTGGCCGGCGGCGCGCACGTGCTCGATCTGTGCGTGGCGCTGACCGAGCGCACCGACGAGGACGAACAGATGCGCATCCTCGCCAAGAAGATCTCGCTCACGCAGCCGGCCCCGATCCAGGTCGACTCGACCGAGCCCGAGGTGATCGAACGCGCGCTCGAGCAGATCCCCGGCCGCGCGATCGTCAACTCGATCAACCTCGAGGCGGGGCGCGCGAAGCTCGACCGCGTGGTGCCGATCGCGCTCGCGCACGGCTCGGCGCTGATCGCGCTGACGATCGATGAGGTCGGGATGGCCAAGACCGCCGAGCGCAAGGTCGAGATCGCCCAGCGCATCCGCGAGCTGTGCTGCGAGGAGCACGGACTGGACCCCGAGCTGCTGATCTTCGACTGCCTCACGTTCACGCTGACGACCGGCGATGAGGAGTGGCGGCCCTCGGCCGTGGAGACGATCGCTGGGATCAGGGCGATCAAGGAGCAGATCCCGGGCGTGAAGACATCGCTGGGGGTCTCCAACGTCTCCTTCGGCGTCTCGCCGGGGGCGCGCGCGGTGCTCAACTCGGCCTTCCTGCACCACTGCGTCCAGGCTGGCCTGGACCTGGCGATGGTCAACCCCAACCACATCACGCCCTACAGCGAGATCTCGGAGCAGGAGCGCGAGCTGGCCGACGATCTCGTCTTCAACCGCCGCGAGGACGCGCTGGAGCGCTTCATCGCGCACTTCGAGTCCAAGGGCGAGGAGGACAGCGCGCAGGGCGCGGCCGACCCCACCGAGGGGATGGAGCCCGAGCAGGCGCTTCACTTCCACATCCTGCGCCGGCGCAAGGACGGCGTGGAGGCGTGGATCGACGCCAGCGTGGAGAAGATCGGCGCGGTGCCCACGCTCAACGAGGTGCTGCTGCCGGCGATGAAGGAGGTCGGCGACAAGTTCGGCGCGGGCGAACTGATCCTGCCGTTCGTGCTGCAGTCAGCCGAAGTGATGAAGCGCGCGGTGGCGCAGCTGGAGAAATACCTCGACAAGATCGAGGGCTACACGAAGGGCACGGTGGTGCTCGCGACCGTCTTCGGCGACGTGCACGACATCGGCAAGTCACTGGTCAACACGATCCTCACGAACAACGGCTACACGGTGGTGGACCTCGGCAAGCAGGTCCCGATCCAGACGATCCTCGACGCCGCGGTCGAGCACGAGGCGACCGCGATCGGCCTCTCGGCGCTGCTCGTCTCGACCTCCAAGCAGATGCCCGCGGCGATTCAGGAGCTGCACGCGAAGGGCCTGCAGTACCCCGTGCTGATCGGCGGCGCGGCGATCAACCGCGCCTTCAGCTACCGCGCGCTGTATCCCGGCGGCAGGGAGTCGGAGGAGATGTACGGGCCGGGGGTCTTCTACTGCAAGGACGCCTTCGAGGGCCTCGCGGTGATGGACCAGCTGATCGACGAGGACGCCCACGCGGCGCTGCTGGAGAAGCTGCGCACCGGCGCCGAGGAGTTCCGTGCCAAGGGCGATGCGCCCGAGGAGGTGCTCGACCTAACCGATGACTCGGTGCGCTCGCCCGCGCGCACCGACGCACCGGTGCCCACGCCGCCCTACTGGGGCGTGCGGGAGATCGAGGTGGATCTCGACGAGGTCTACCGCCACCTCGATACGCACGTGCTGTTCAAGCTGCACTGGGGCGGGCGCGGCGTCAAAGGCGAGGCCTGGCAGACGCTGCTGCGCGATGACTTCCGCCCGCGCCTGGAGCGCATGTGGCGCGAGCAGACCTACCTGCACCCGCGCGCGCTGCTCGGCTTCTTCCCCTGTTATGCGCTCGGCAACGAGATCGTGGTGCTCGACCCCGAGGATCACACGCGCGAGCTCACGCGCTTCGTGTGCCCGCGCCAGCCCAAGGGCGATCGCCTGTGCCTGGCCGACTTCTTCCGCACGGCCGTCGACGGCGCACCGCCCGAGCAGCTCGACGTGATCGCGGTGCAGGCGGTGACGGTGGGCTCGGAGGTGACCGAGCTGATGGCGAAGCTGGAGGCCGACGGGGAGTTCGCCGAGCAGCTGTTCGTGCACGGCCTGGGCGTGCAGACCGCGGAGGGCCTGGCCGAGTGGCTGCACTACGAAGCGCGCCGCATGCTCGGCATCGAGGCCGCGCAGGGCCGGCGCTATTCGTGGGGCTACCCCGCGGTGCCCGAGCAGTCCGAGCACCTGAAGGTGGAGCAGCTGCTCGACCTGCAGCAGATCGGCATGAGCATCACCGACGGCTACGCGCCGCTGCCCGAGCAGTCCACGCTGGCGCTGATCGCCCACCACCCCCAGGCGATCTACTTCGGCACGCGCCAGGGCCGCCTCCTGCCCGACGGCTCGCCCGATGATCTGATCCGCGGCTCCAGCCGCGACCCGTCGCTGTTCGCCGAGCTCGACGACTCCGACCCGCCGGCGGGCGCGGTCGAGCAAGAGGACGCGCCCGCGCTCGCGGGCGAGGCCACATAGCCACACCCGCGGCCGCTCGGAACGCTAGCCGCCGGGCAGCGGGGCGGGCGCGATCGGGGCGGCGGGGCGGGAGGCCATCTCGAGGATCTCCTCGCCGCTCAGCGGCTGGGCGAAGTGGAAGCCCTGGCCGTAGTCGCAGTTGATGTCCTGGAGGCGCTTGAGCTGGGAGTCGGTCTCGATGCCCTCGGCGACGGCCTTGAGCTTGAAGATGCGTGCCAGCTGGACGATCGCGGCGGTCAGCTCGGCGACCTCGGGGTTCGGGTCTGAGAGGAATGAGCGGTCGATCTTGAGGATGTCCACGGGCAGCTGACGGACGTAGTTCAGCGAGGAGTAGCCGGTGCCGAAGTCATCGATCGCGAGCCTCACGCCGAGCGCGCGCAGTGCCTCCAGGCGCAGCAGGCTGACCTCCATGTCGTGCATCATCACGCTCTCGGTGAGCTCGAGCACGAGGCTCGCGGCGGGGATCTCGCTCTCGGCGAGCGCGTCGCGCACCTCGTCGATGAACTCGGGGCGCCCCAGCTGGAAGGCGGACACGTTGACCGCGATCGACAGCGGCGGCTCGCGCGGGCAGGAGCGCTGCATGTGCGCGGCCCAGCCGCAGGCCTCGCGCAGGATGTGGCGCCCGGCAGCAACGATCAGCCCGGTGTCCTCCAGGAGCGGGATGAACTCCACCGGGGAGATCGTGCCGCGCTCGGGGTGCTCCCAGCGCATCAGCGCCTCCATGCCCGCCATGTCTCCGCGCGCGAGGTCCATGATCGGCTGGTAGCGCACGGTGAACTCGCCCGCGTCGAGCGCGCGCTGCAGGTCGGCCTTCAGCTCCAGGCGCGCGAGCGCCTTGGCGTGCATCTCTGCCTCGAAGACCTGGCAGACGCCCTTGCCGTTCTCCTTGGCCATGTACATCGCGGCGTCCGCGTTGCGCAGCAGCTCCTCGGCGTCGCGCAGCGAGATCATGCTGTCCTCGCTGAAGGCGATCCCGACGCTGGCCGCGATCGCCACCTCCCTGTGCTCGAGCTTGATCGAGGCCGACAGCGCGCTCATCACGCGATGGGCGATCTCGATTGAGTGCAGCTCGCTCTCGGCGTCGCGGATCAGGATCGCGAACTCGTCCCCGCCGAGGCGCGCGGCGGTGTCGACGGGGCGCATGCAGTCCTCCAGGCGCCGCCCGATCGTCTTCAGCACCTCGTCGCCGGCGGCGTGCCCGAGGCCGTCGTTGACGTTCTTGAAGTCGTCGATGTCGAGGAACAGCACCGCCACGGGGAGATGACCGCGGCGGCGGCTGACGAGCGCGTGCTCGACGCGGTTGCGGAACAGCGCGCGGTTGGGCAGGCCGGTGAGCGTGTCGTGGAAGGCCTGGTGCTCGAGCTCGGCCTGGAAGGCCTTGCGCTCGCTGATGTCGCGGATGTTCAGCACGATGCCCGCGATCGCCTGATCGCCGAGCAGGTTTGTGCCGAGCACCTCCACGTCGCGCCAGCGCTCGGCCTGGTGGCGCACACGGAACTCGACGGTCGCCGACTGCCCGGCGGGGGAGGCGGCGACCGCTGCGACGAAGGCGAGCAGCCGCTGGGACTCGTCGGGGTGGACGATGTCGGCGAGCGCGCGATCGAGCAGCGCGTCGGGAGTGTGGCCGAACATCTGCGCCACGGACGGGCTGACGTACTGCACGAGGCCGTCGCGCGTCACGATGGCGATCACATCGGAGGAGTTCTTGATCAGCGAGCTGAGCCGCGCCTCGGAGCGCTGCTGCAGGCTCTCCTCGGCGTGCGCGGCGCCCTGCAGCGCGAGCGCGACCTCGGCGGCGAGCGTGGCGAGGCTCTCCTCGGCGGCGCGGCGCAGGCGCGTCTCGGGCAGCACGGCCAGCAGGCCGCTGAGGCGATCGCCGAGGAACAGCGGCGATGCGCACAGCGTGCGCCCCTCGCAGATGAGCGTCACGACGCGCTCGCCGCCGGCCCGCCGGCGCAGCGCGTGGGGCAGGTCCTCGAGATAGAGCGTGGGCATCTCTGCGCCGCCGGCGCCGACCGCACTCAGCTGCCCCCAGCGCGCCGCGTCGTTGACATACAAGCAGGCGCTGACGGGCTGATCGACGACCGAGCGCGCGGCCTGCAGCGCGGCCGCGTGGATCTCCTCGCGCGTGCTGGCCATCACGAGCGCCTCGCCCGCGACGCGCAAGGCGCTCTCGCGCCGCGCGGCCTCCTCGCGCCCGCGCACGACCTCGGCCAGGCGCAGGATGACGAGCGGGATCAGCAGGGCGGAGGCGCCGACGAGCACGTACAGGTCGAGGGACTCGGCCAGCGCCTCGCGCACGAGGATCAGGAGCGGTGCGGTGAGGCTCGCGCACATCAGCAGCGCCAGGCGCGCCCGCGTGAGGCGTTCGTCGGGCTCGGGGCCGGGCGCGGTCAGCCCGCGCATCGAGGGGTGCAGCGCGGCGGCGCCGAGCAGCAGGTAGAACAGCGCCCAGCCCGCGTCCACGACGCCGCCGGTGCCGTAGCCGCCGCTCAGCAGCTGCCAGCCGTAGAGCGCGTCGCTGAGCAGCAGCGCGACAATGGCCGCGACGAGGAACACGAACGCGGGCTCGCGGCGGTGCCCGCCGACGGCCACGCGCGTGAGCACGCCGAGCAGCAGGATGTCCATGATCGGATAGGCGATTGCGGCGAGCATGTGCAGCGTGGGCAGCGTGCGCCCGTCCACGTAGGGCGCGATCAGATAGACCCACAGCAGCGTGGCCAGCGCGACCGTCACGATCAGCGCGTCGATCAGCCCCGCGCGGTCCTTCTGCTCGTGGCGCTCGCGGATCATCAGCACCATGCCGGCGACCATGAACGGGTAGAAGGCCAGGTAGAAGGGATCGGCCAGCGAGGGGAACGGCAGCGGCGAGCCGAACAGGTGCGCGTAGTTGAAGGCGATGATGTTGCCCACCACGAACAGCGCCTGCCCGAAGGCGAACAGCAGCCACGGCGCGCGGCGCGAGGGCGCGTTGCGGTGGGCGCCGAGCACGAGCGCGACGATGGTGGAGCCGCCGATCACGTTGTAGACGGGCCCGCTGTTCAGCCACGCCGGCCCGCTGATGTGCGCGAGCAGGTAGCCGGCGCTGAGCAGCCCCATCGCGAGGAGGTACAGCCACCACGCGCGGCGCATGGGCGCGCTCCGCTCGGCGAGCGGCGCCCGCGCCTCGGTGCGAGCGATCACGCGGCTGCCGAAGGAGGCTGACATGGTGAGAGCCGGCTAGGCGCTGCCGGGTGTGCGTGCGGCCGACCAGCCCGGGCGCACTTCAAGGCGCGTGGAGAGCGCCACGCCCGGCCGGGGGGCGCGCAGTCGGGCCAGCTCGGCACGGACGACGCGCGTATCCAGCAGGCCCGGCAGCGTCCTCGCGTGCGAGCGCGCGCCGCTCAGCGGACGGGTGGCGGTGATTTCGGCGGGCAGGGGCCTTGAAGTGCGCACGCGGGCGTATCGGCGGGGTCGCCGATCACCTGAGCGCTGCGAGGCTTCGTGCGGGCCGGGCTAATCCTCGCGCGGCGGCGGGCGGAAGAGGATCCGCTTGACCTCCGAGGCGGAGCCGCCGCCGAGGCGCAGCGCCGTCTGGAAGCCCTCGCCGCCGAGCTCGCCCGCGTCGAGTGCCCTGCGCAGCTCGTTGAGCGCCGGCAGGTCCTCATCGCTGACCTGCTCGCGCGCGGTCTCCAGCAGGATCAGGTGGCGCGGGCGCTTGTGCGCGGCGGCGATGCGCACGTAGCGCTCGCGTTCGCCGGCGTCGAAGCCCTCGGCGGCGAGCACGACGGTCTCGCGGTTCTCCAGGCGCTTGAGCAGCGCGGCCGCGAGCAGCTCCTCGGCGCGCGTCTCGAGCTCCTCGGGGTCCACGCGACCCTCCAGCAGCGTGCGCACGCGCCCCAGCGAGAGCAGCGCGGCGCGGTCCTCGATGAGGCGCTCGAGGAAGCGGTCGCGCTCCTCGGCGGAGGCGCACACGACGATCAGGAGGCTGCCGGGCGAGTAGCGCAGGCGGTCGGCGGGCGTGAGCACGCGGCAGTGCACAGCGATGTTGGCGGGGCGCTCGGGGGCCCCCTCGCGGCGCGGGCGATCGGAGGACCAGCCGGTCCTCTCGTCGTCTGAGATCTTCACGCTGCGCCCGGGGGGTCTGCTCGCCATGCCCCCATCATGCCCTAAGCGGGCGGCGCACCCCCGCCAGCATCGATCAGCGCGAGCTTCCCGGCGCGGTCGAGTGCCTTGATGCGCGCCTCCTCGCGGCGGGCGGCGCTGCGGTCGGCCATCTCCAGCACGAGCACGAGCTCCACCGGCAGGCGGCTCTGGGTGTAGCGGCTGGCGGTGCCGGCGCGGTGGCGGGCCAGGCGCCGCGGCACATCGGTGCTCCAGCCGGTGTAGAGCGAGCCGTCGCGGCAGCGCAGCATGTAGACGAAGGCGCCGGCCATACCCGATTCATACGCCAGAGCCGCCCCGATGCCTCCCGGACCTGAGTGAGGCGCTTCCCGACCACGTCGCATTGATGCGCGAGGTCGGCGAGCCGGTGCCCGAGCCGCATCACCTCGTCGGTGTGATCGCCGCCTGAGCGGCCCGACTGGCGCTCTCCTACGTCTCGAGCGGCGAGAGGGAGCTCGCCCCCTCGGGCAGCGGCCCCAGCTTGACGGGCCCGGCGTGCATGGTGCGCAGGCGCACCTCCTTCCAGGAGAGCCCCTCGTTGACGAGCGCGGGCAGCCCCATGATCAGCGCGGTTGCCACCTCGACGGCCTGCAGCACGATGCCGTAGGCGAGCGCGTCGGGGGTGGAGACGTGGTAGGCGCCCACGAGCACGGCCACGCAGGCGGCCTGGAAGACGCCGACGTTGGCCGGCGTGGCGGGGATCACGGCGGTGACGTTGACGGCGAACAGCACGGCGGCCGCCCCGGCCAGCCCGGCCTGCGAGTCCAGGCCGAAGGCCATCAGCAAGAGCCAGCAGCTCATCCACTGAAGCGCCCACGCGCCGAGTTGCAGGGCGGTTGCGGCGGCGGCCTGGCGCGGGCTGCGAAAGACGCGCAGCCCGCCGCGCAGGCGCGCGAGCGTGCCGCGCAGCGCGAGCAGGAGCGCCTGCAGGCGCAGCGAGCGCGACACCGCTGCGGGCGGGATCAGCACCGGCGCGAGCAGCACCGCGAGCAGTGCGGCGAGCGGCGCGAGCGCGGCGGCGAGGAGCGCGCCGTGGTGGCCGTCGAGCAGGTCGACGCTCGAGAACATGGCGATCCCGAGCAGGCCGAGCGCGAGCAGGTTGATGAGCGTCTGGGAGACCATCGTGCCGAGCACCACGGGCAGCGTCTCGCGGGCGCGGCCGAGGCGGCGGGCGACGATCAGCGCCCGCGAGGGCTCGCCGAGGCGCGCGGGCAGCGTGGCGGACATGAGCACGCCGATGAACGTCCCCTGCATCGCATCGCGCCGTTTGGCGCGCCGCCAGGTGGGCGCGGCGACGAGGATGGCGTGCCAGGCGATGGCGCGCACGAACATCGCGGAGCACATCAGCCCGAGACCCGCGGCGACGAGGCCGGGCTTTGAGGCCAGCAGGCTGGCGGCCACGCGCGCGACGCCGATCTGGCGCAGCGCGAGCGCGCCCAGCACGATCCCGAGCAGCGATGAGGCGAGCAGCGCGCCGCGCCGCAGCGCGCGCGTGCGCCGCGCCCCCGCGGCGGCGGGCCGGCGCGCGCCGGCCTGCAGGCTGGGCAGCCGCTCTGCGGGTATCCGCGGCAGCCCGTCGGCGGGCACGAAGCCGTGGCGCAGGGCTGCGCGGCCGAGCGGGCTCGCGGCGCGCCGGCTCAGCGGCTGGGCGATCGAGCGCGCGTGCTCGTAGCAGTCGAGCACCTCTGCGGCCACATGGGGCCAGGCGTAGCGCTCGGCGCGCTCGCGGGCGGCCACCGCCATGCGCGCGCGCAGGCGCTCGTCGAGGGCGAGCGCGCGCAGCGCCTCGGCCAGCGCGAGCGCGTCGCCGGGAGGCACGAGCAGCCCGTCGGCGCCGTCGCGCAGCACATCGCGATAGCCCGGGATATCGGAGGCGATCACGGGGGTGGAGGCGGCGAAGGCCTCGGTGAGCACCATGCCGAAGCTCTCGCCGTGCAGCGATGGTGCGCACAGCACCTCGGCGCGCGCCAGCTCGCTGCGCTTGCGCTCCTCGGAGACCTTCCCCAGCGCGTGCACGCCGCGGTCGTCGAGCATCATGTGCGCGACCTCCTCGGCGCTCGCGCCGACGAGCGTGAGCGTGGCGGGCACGTGCTCGCGCAGCGCCTCGAAGGCGCGCAGCAGCACGGGCAGGCCCTTGCGCTCGACGGCCTGCCCCACGCACAGGATGCGCAGCGGCGCGCGCTCGGCCGACCCGTCTTGCGCAGCGTCGGCGTCCGCCGGCGCGTCCATCAGCGCGACGCCGTTGGGCACGATCCTGTAGCGCCCGCCGTAGAAGCGCCGCGCGGTCCAGGCGGCGGCCTCGGAGACCGCGATGCGCACATGCAGGCGGTTCATGCGCCGCCGCCCGCCGAGCGGGACGGCGGCGATGCCGTTGGTGATCACGTTCTCGGAATAGGTGTGGAAGGTGCCCACCAGCGGCAGCTCGCCGGCGCTGCAGAGCGCGTCCCAGCCCACGACGGGCACGACTGGCTCGTGGACGTGCACGACGTCATAGCCGCCGCCGCGCAGCTGCTCGCGCAGCGTGAAGACCGCGTGCGGCGTGAGCGCCATGTTGGAGACGGCACCGTTGGCGGGCAACCCGACGGTGCGCCCGAGCGAGACGAACTGCTCGGGCAGCTCGAGCGGCTGCGGCGCGGCGCCGCGGTGCAGGCGCAGGGACAGCGCATCGTCGGGGTCGAACGGCGCGATCACGCGCGGCTCGTGCCCGGCGGCGGCGAGCTCGCGGGCGAGGGCCTCTATGTGGCGCGTGACGCCACCGGGGTAGGTCCACGAGTACGGAGAGAGCAGCGCGATCCGCACGGGCACATACTCTATCCATCGCGCCGACGAGCACGCGCCCTCGGACTGCGATAATCGCCGGTGTGAGCGCGCGGCGGTTCGTCAAGTACACGTTCCTGAAGCTCGACCCCGCGTGGCGGCGCCTGGACGGCGAGCTGCGCGAAGCGGACAAGCGGGAGTTCATGGCCGCCTGCGAGGATTTCGCCGACGGCCACCTGCTGCAGTCCTTCTCGCTGGTGGGCACGCGCGGCGACGCCGAGCTGCTGCTCGTATCCGAGGCCGAGAACCTCGACCGCATCCACGAGTTCCACGTGGTGCTCGCGCAGAGCGGGCTGATGAAGTGGGCGCAGATCCCCCACTCCTTCCTGGGCCTGCGCAAGACCTCGGAGTACTCCGAGGACGAGCGCGTGGTGGCGCGCGGCTTCCGCGGGCGCTACGTGTTCGTCTACCCGTTCGTGAAGTCGCGCGAGTGGTATGCGCTGCCGGCGGATGAGCGCTGGCGGATCATGCAGGGCCACATCGCGGTGGGGCGCGAATACCCGGGCGTGGACAACCACACGACCTACTCCTTCGGCCTGGATGACCAGGAGTTCGTCGTGGCCTTCGACACCGACGACGTGGGCACGTTCCTGGATCTCGTGCAGCGCCTGCGCACGACCGAGGCCTCGCGCTACACGGTACGCGACACGCCGAGCTTCACGTGCATCGCGATGTCGCTGGAGCGCGCGCTGAACGCACTGGACGGCGAGCGCGTGGCGCTCGGGGCGAGCAGCGCTGTCTAGGCGGGCGCTCTCCCAGCTGCGCGCCGCCGACCCGGTGCTCGCCGCGATCATGAAGGAGGTCGGCCCGCTGCCCGACGCGCGCGAGGGCCGCCCCGCGGCGGGCGATCACTACGGCGCGCTCGTGCGCGCGATCACCGGCCAGCAGCTCTCGGTGGCGGCCGCAAGAACGATCTACGCGCGCCTGAGCGCCCGCTTCGAGGACCGCGCGCCGACGCCGCAGGAGATCCTCGACGACGAGCCCGAGGAGCTGCGCGCCGCGGCGGGGCTCTCGCGCGCGAAGGTCGGCTATCTGCGCTCGCTGGCCGAGCACGTCCTCTCCGGCGAGCTCGAGCTCGAGCGCCTGGACGATCTCTCAGACGACGACGTGCTGGCCGAGCTCGTCGCCGTCAAGGGCCTCGGCGTGTGGACTGCGCAGATGTTCCTGATGTTCCAGCTCGAGCGCCCGGACGTGCTGCCCGTGGGCGACCTCGGCATCCGCCGCGCGATCGAACGGGCCTACGGCCTCGACGCGCTGCCCGACGCGGCTCAGATGGAGAGCATCGCCGAGCCCTGGCGCCCGCAGCGCACGCTCGCCTGCCGCTATCTGTGGCGCTCGCTCAGCAACGAGCCGGGGTAGGCCTTCGCCCGTCGGACTGGACCCCTCCCTGCCTACTGCCTATTTTTTCTTCTTGGGCTTTTTGGTCGGCTTCTTTTTCGTTTTCGAAGCTTTGACGACGACCTTGGGGCAGCCTTCGACCACGATCGGCGTCTGCTGTTCGATCACGTTGCCGTTCTGGCCCGTCAGCGTCGTCGGCAGGATCAGCTTTTCGGGGACGGTCGTCTTGACGGTCACCGTGACTTTCTTCTTCTTGCCTTTGACGATGCGGGTCTCTTTCTTGCGCGTGCTGACCGTCTTGGTCTCGTCGCACAGGTTGCCGTTGGCTGCGAGCGCCGAGTGCGGGCCCTCGGGCAGGATCAGTTCGAACGTTTCGATCGGCGCGTCCGGCGTGCTTTCAAACGACGTTTTGGTGATGCCGTTTTTGATGTCGGTGTGCCCGTCGAGGACGATTTTCAAGCCGCTTTCCGGTTCGTGGAGGATGATGTAGACGTCCGGGAAGGAGCGGTTGGCGTGCGAGACGAGGTAGGCCGGGCCTTCCAGGGGGTTCTTGAACACCGGCGTGTGCACGATCGCGTGGCCGACCAGCGAGTCGGGGTCGCATGTCTGCGGCGTGTTGGGGTTGAAGTCGTAGTCCGGGCAGGCGTGCTGGATCGTCGGTTTCAGGCGCGAGGGCAGGTCGTAGGGCAGATAGGTGACCGATTTGGCGATGTTCGCGTAGTAGCCCTTGGGGTAGTCGATGACCACGCGCAGGCTGGCCCCGCCTTCTTTGGAGGTGTGACCTTCTGTGTAGGCTTTGAAGTCGGGTTTGAAGCCGAGCGCGGGACAGTTGGCGGCCTGGAAGGGCGCGGAGACGGGATCGCTGGCGCCTTCCCAGCCGCCGAGCGAGCCGGTGACTTCCATGCGCGTGCAGTTGGTCGGGTTGAACTCGAAGCCTTCGCGGTTGACGTTGACCGTGATCTTTTTCAGCTGCACGGGCACCCCGTCGAGGCGCTGCGGAATCGCCGTGACGCTCTTCGTCGTGACCGCCGCCGTTTCTTCGTTGACGGACACCGTCGAGAGGATGTTGACCCAGCCGAGGTCGAACGGCCCCGTTTTCGCTTCTGTGGAGGCGAGCAGGCCGAATGGAGCGCCGTCGACGCCCTTCGTCAGGAAGAGTTTGCCTTTGAGCGACACCGGCTCGCTACCGAGGCCCGATTCGGTGACCGTTTCGCCGATTTCGCTTTCTGGGCCGCAGGGCGGCGGGCTCGGGTCGGGCAGCGGCAGCGCTTCTATCGCCGCTGTGTCCGCGCACGGCGTCACGGAGGCGATTTTCGCCGCGAGGCCCGGAGGCAGCTGCGCGGTGATCGACTGCAGCGCCTGCTGGCCGTCGGGCTTTTCGATGGTCAGCACGAAGGGCGTGTAGGCGCCGGCGCCCGTGTTGACGCTGCCGGCGCTGAAGCCGGGGGCGAACGGCAGCTGCGCGCCGGGGCAGGGCGTACCGCCGGGACCGGATGTGATCGCGAATTCCGCGGGGTTCGAGTTGGCTTCTTCTTCGATCCCGGACCATGTCGCGAACCTGGCCGTAGCGTGGTATTCGCCGCAGTGCGCGGGAGTGGACTGGGCCGAGCGCGCGCTGTTGTCGAGATGCAGGGTCAGCGTTTCGAACGGCGTCTGGGGAGTGTTGCGGAAGACGGAGACCAGCTGGCCGTTTGCGGGGTTGATTTTGACTTCGCCGGCGAGCTTGACGAGCGTTTCGGAGGTCGGTTCCTTCGCGACCATGTACAGCACGAGCGGGGGCGCGAACGGGTTGGTGCCCTGTTTGGCGAGGTAGACGGCGCCGGTGAGATGTTCGTGCAGCAGCGGCGTGACGATGTCGACCGTGCCGATCTGCGACTGTTTGGGGCAGTTGGCCGGCGCGGAGGTAAGGTCGTTGTTTTCAAGCTGCGCCCCTTCGGCCAGGCCTTCGAGCAGGCCGATGTCTCCGCTCGAGCACGTTCCTTCCGGGCCGAGCGCGCTCGCGAGCGCGGGGCTCGACTGCAGTTCCGCCGGCAGTTCGAGCGTCGTCGAGCGGATGTCCTGCTCCTCGACCCCGGCGCCGTCGAGCCTCGATTCGGTCGTCGTCTGCTGGGGCACTTTGACTTTGACGGTGAGACCTGTCGGCGTGCTGGCTTCGTGGCTGTCGGGCGAGACTTCGATCGTCGGGTTGAAGGGCACCCTGAAGGGCAGTTCTTCGCAGCCTTTGAGGGTGGCCGGCGCTTCAGCTTCGGTCGCACCGCCGCCGTCCAGCTTGCTGCCGTCCCACGCTTCGCCTTCGACCCCCGTCGTCAGCGTCTCGCAGCTCGCCGGCATCATCAGGAACGGGGCCGGCGCGGGCACTTTGAAGTTCGGTTCGCACGGCACGACGCTCGTGTAGCCGAGGCAGGCCGAGTTGCGCGAGGCGTTGTGGCGGGGATCGCCGGGCACGCCCCAGAAGGTGACGGTGCTGCTCAGCACCTGGACCTGCTGGGAGGCGTTGTGCACGGTAACCGTGACGCCGTAGTCTTCGCCGGTGCGCACCTTGGTATCGAGGATCACGGGGACGGCGGCGATCGTGAAGCCGAAGCGAGCGGGCTCGCCTTTTTCGGGTTCGAGGTTGTCGATCGGCACCACCCAAGGCTTGTAGCCGACGTTGTTGTTCGGCACGTTGGTCGTCACCGAGGCGACGCCGACCACCGTGTTGTTCGGGCACAGGTTGTCGTCTTCTTCGTCGAGCGTGCCGAAGTCGACCGCGCTGCACTGCTGCACCGCGTTGGGGTTGCCGACGACGTTTGCATTGCCGATCAGCCCCGGCGGCAGCTTGAAGCTGAGGTTTCGCGACAGGTGCACCTCGGTGGGCGCTTTGCGGTGCGGGAGGAAGTTCTCCGCTTCGTAGGCGTCGGTGAGGTCGAACGAGGTGGTCAGCTGGAACGGGTGCGAGCCGGCCTGGACGTCGGGTTCGAAGTTTTCGTTTTCTGCCGTCATCGAGAAGTGTTCGATTTCGAATGCCGACGCGTGTGCACCCACATGGACCTTTTCGATCAGCGGCGGCACGGTCGATCCGCCGCCGGAGATCGTGAGTTCGTTGGTCGATTCCGAGGGCGCCGTCGACGTGACCTTGACTTCGATTTTGAGTTCGAGCTGGCCATAGGCGGGGAGCCCGAGCGTCCGCGTGCATTCGACTTCAGGGCCTTTTGTCTTCGAGCAGGTGAACCCGATCTGCTGGGTCGATGATTTTCCGAGACCCTCGCTGGCCTGCGCGACCGCGACCGCTTCGACGCCCTTGGGGAGCTTGTCGACGAGCGTCTGGCCCGCCGTGGCCGGCCCATCACCGAGGTTGATCGCCGTGTCGACGATCATGCCTTCGCCGTTGAGCGAGCCTTCGCCTTCGCGCTGCAGGCTGGTGGGCGCCACGCGGGTTTCCAGGTGCCAGTGGGGAACCGCCGGCGCGAGGACTTCTTCAGCTGCCGCGGGACTGGCCACCGCCAGGCTCGCGAGCAGCGCGACCACTCCGAGCAGGGCCAGACGGGGGAGGAGGAGTGCGCGCGTGCTCATCGCTTGCCGCCGGTCGAGCTTTTTTTCGCGGCAGGTTTTTTGATCGGGCCGTATTTCTGCCGCGCCTGCTTTTCGCACTCTTGGCGTTTGGCTTTTTTCTTGTCCTTCTTGCAGGCTTTGAGCGCTTTGGCGAGCTTCTCTGCGCGGGTCAGGGGTTTCGGTTTTACTTCCACCTTTTCCGGCAGGACTTCGACCTTCGGGGAGTTGCCGGCACCCGGAGCGGTCGTCCCCGGCGTCGAGCTGGCGGGCGGCGGGACGTACGGGTTGCACAGTGCGCCCGTGCAGCCTTCCGCTTCGGGTGTGGGCGGGGCGATGCACGGCGAGGCCGCTTCGCAGAGGTGCGCGTCGTAGATGTCGTACGCTTCGTCGTGGTCCTCCTGGGGCACGAGCGGGGCGGCGGTGATGATGAAGACGTCGTTGCCGTTCTTGCTGGCGTCGAGGAAGGCCGATTCGCTTGACGAGGTGCCAGAGGAGAGCAGGCCCACGCAGCCACCCGCCTGCACGCAGCTCCCTTCACCGACGGGCTCGTACTCATAGACGTTCTCGACCCCGACCTGGAGCTTTTCGCCCTTGACTTCCTCTTCGCGCGTCGGGACGGCGAGCGGGACGAGCGGATCGGCGCTGTTGAAGAACAGGCGGCCTTTGTCGGACAGGTAGCGCGACTGGTAGTTCGTCCCCGCGGTGGAGATGGGTGTCCAGCCCGGGAGGCTGGCGGCCAGCCAGGGATCGCGTTCGCCCGGCGGGCGGTGACCTTCGGCCCAGATTTCCCGTTCGTCGATGTACAGACGGTGCCCCAGTTCTCCCTGGTCGAACACACCGCGCGGCCGCGCTCCCGTCGGATCGCAGGAGGCGCAGACGAGGCTCCCATCGCTCGAGTGATAGAGGTAGACCTCCTCGTCCATCCGTTCGCCCGGTTTCTTGCTGCTGATGTCTTCGTTGTCGTAGCCCGTGAGGCTGCGCTTCGACATGAACGCCAGCCATTCGCCGTTGGGCGAGACGCGTGAGGTGACCGTGGCGAGATGCACGGTCGTCTGGAACCAGTCGGGATTGTCTTCGCTCGACACGGTGGCGACGAGCTTGGCGCCTTCCCACGCGTGCCCGTTGTTGTGGATCATGTAGATGCTGCACGTCGTACCGGCAGGTAGCACGGCTTCTTTGGGTGAGCAGCCGCCTCGGGTGGCGTTCGGCGAGAGCACCCCGTCCGCCGCGAAGTACACGTACGAGCCGTCTTCGCCGGCGCCGATCACGCCCCCATTACTCGTGCCATCGACGAGCACATCGGCACCTTCCTGCGGCGTGAGGTCGATCAGCTTGCCGGCCGGGGCTTCGCCGGGGTTCATCGTGAATTCGAAGACGTACAGGTCCGGCGCACCCGGTACGGCGCGGGAGTTGGTCGTCAGCCGCTGCGGGTCTGTGAAGAAGACACGCCTGCCGTCGGCGCTCGCCGTCTGGAACACCGCTTCAGCTGCTTTGTCGTTCGGTACTTCCACCGGTTCCTGCCCCGCCTGCACCGCGTCGAGTCGCAGCGAGGAGTGGGTTTCCGCGTCGTGCACGTACAGCTGATCTTCCCCGCCCGCATGCCGCGTCCAGAATACGAGCGAGCCATCCTTGGACACGGCGCCCCTGACCACCTGCCCGGTGGGGTCGCCGAGGGTTGCTTCCGACGGTGGGAGGCGAACGCCCGGCGACGGTTCGCTGACGAGTTCGAGATGGCGCCCCACGCCGCTGCCGTCTTCTTCGACTTCTGCTCCGCCCCACTCGTACAGGCCAGGCGCGGCCCGCTTGGAGACCAGCACGACGTGCGTTAGATCGGGCGAGGCTCCCGCCGGCACCATCGATTCACCGATGAAGGCGAATTCGCCGCCGAACGGTTCGAAGGCGGTTCCCAGGCGGGGCGAGTTGCCTTCGTCCACGAGCGCGAGGAAGCTCGATTTGTGCATCGCTTCGCCGTCTTCCTGGGCCTTCTTGAAGTTCTGTTCGGCTTCGGCGCGCTCGGCTTCGGTCTGTTCGGTTTCCCGTTCGGCTTCCAGCGGCAGGTCGTCGCGCAGGTAGGGCGTGTTTTCCTGGCGGCTTTCGCCATGTTCGACGGCTTCTTCTTCCGCTTTTGTGACCGGCGGCGCGAGCGGCGGGCTGGCCAGCGAGCCCGTCGCGCCCGGTATGGGCATCACGAGGGCGAAAGTCAGGTTGGGCGAGAACAGCTGGTACTCCGGCGGTGAACCGGGCCTGCCGCCTGCCGCCGTGCTGTTGGGGGTGATGATGTCCTGCGAGTTCCAGCCCGTCGAACCGCGGGCCGAGAGGATCTGCGCGGGTTCGAAGGCGCGGTTGCCTTCGGGTTCCTGGCCGGCCGGCATCGGGCCATCGGCGATGTAGGTGATCGCGCTGCCGTTGGCGGCGGCCTGTATGGCGCCGCCTTCCCGATGGATCGGCAGCGGCGTGTCGCCGCCCTTGCCGGGTGGCGTGACCATTTCCCACTGGCGGCCGTCCGGCAGCCCGCCGATCTGCGCCACGACCGTGAAGGTCGATTCTTCGCTGTGCGCGACCGTGGCGCCTTCGGCGACGGCGCGGTAGTGGTAGACGCCGGGGGCGAGGCCGGGGACCGACGCTTCGACCGGTACGGCGGCGAAGCCGCTGCCGGCCGACTCGTGCGGGGTCTGGCTACAGGAGCCCGGGGTCGAGCAGCTGCCGGTGCCGTATTCGAAGTAGTAGGTGGTCGCGCTGCCCGCCGGGTCGACGCGCGCTTCGAGCTTCGCGGCGCTCGCGGAGAAGGGGCAGTCTTCGGGTTCTGTCGGGTCTTCCGTGCAGGAGGGGTGCTCGGCCAGGGCGCTGAGCGCGGGGTGCGCGCGCGGTTCGGTGAACACATCGATCGTGTCGGATGCCCCGCCCGCGACATAGACGGCGCCGCTCGTGGCGCCGCTCGTGGCGTCCACGGCGACAGCGTCGGCTTCTTCGAGGCCGGGCGCTTCGAGACGCTCGATCAGCTTGCCGTGGCGTTCGACGCGGTTGCTGCCGGTGAGCGGTGGTTCCGATTCAGGGCCAAAGATCGCGAGCGTGGCGCCCGAGACGGGCTCGACGTTGACGGCGTAAACATCGTCGAGTCCTTCGCCGCTGACGCCGGCCCCGGCGTCCACTGCGACAGCCGTCGTCGGTTCGTAGTCGAGCGCCGGCACGGCCACGCTGCCGCTACCCGGTTCGAGCTCGGCCACCACAGGCTCGGGCGTGTTGAAGAGCTGACCGTATTCCTTGATGAGTTCACTGAGAAGGTTGGAGAGGGGCAGATCCTCTTCACCTTCTTCTTTGCTTGGCTGCGCGAGGCCGCTGCCCACGTAGAGGTTGTCCTTCGAGTTGACCGCCAGGCCCGGATCGATGTTTGCGATTTCGGTGGGCAACGGCTTGCCCACGGCCACGTTCGGTTCGGCGTCGCTGTACTCGGCTATGGCCGGTGCTTCTTTCTCGTAGTAGATGAAGAGCGTTCCGGCATGATCGACCGCAACGCCCTCGATCGGGCCCTTGGCCTTGATCGAGCCGAGTTCCGTCCCCGTCGGGCTGAACTTGTAGAGCACGGTGTCTTCGGACTGGTTGCCTTTCGCGCTTTTCGGTCCGGCAACGTACACATCGCCGACCGAGGGGTCTTCAGTCGTGCTGCAGGCGTGCCCGCCGGTCGTGCAGTCATCGACGGCGATCCGCGCGGGGGACGGGACGGCGGCGAACTGTGCGAGCGGTTTCTCCCCCGTGACTTCTCCGCCGGTGAGCTGCGGTTCAAACTCCTCGACGCGGTTGTTGCCGCGGTCGGCGACGTAGACGTCACCGGCCGTGTTGACGGCGATCGCGGAGGGGTGGGAGAACTGGCCCGCCCCGGCACCCGGGCTGCCGAACCGGAAGCTGTAGACGTGTTCGCTCGATCCGGCGGCCATCGCCGGGGCGCTCGCGCACAGCGATGCGGCGAGGGTCAGGCCGAGCGCGGCGAGCAGGCGTACGCGACCCGCCGAGCCGCGCCTCTCCCCTGATCCGCGGCGGGAACGCTCGCCGCTGACATCTCGATTCACCCGATGCTCCCTCGTCCGCTTGCCGTCCATGGTCTATTTCCCCTTACCGCTCTCCACGAGGGAGTGTAGCGGGCGCCGTAGGGCTGTCAAGCAGCAACCGCGCGAGCATGCGAGACAGCTCGAATTTGTACCACACGCTGCGAATGGTTCGAACAAAACTGGCCAGTCGGCCAATCGCGGGGCGCGGGCTGCAAAAAAAGAGGGCGGGCGCGGAGCCAACAGCTCCACGCCCGCCCTTGTCTGCCGATCGATGCCTATGCGTCAGGCACCGACCTGCCGATCATCGCTGGAGAGCGATCAGGTTTTGACCTCCATCGGCACTTCGTTTGTCACTGTGCCCACTGTCGTCTCGATCGACGGCAGCTGCGGCGACCACGGACCGCTGAAGCCCGTTTCAGAGGCTTCGGTCAGCAGGGCCTGTTCGCCCACGCTTTCGTTGAACGTGATCGTGCTGGTGGTGGACAGCGAGTTCGGCGTCACGACGCCGCTGATCGAGCCGGCCGTTTTGATGAACACGACGCCTGAGCATTCGAACTCGGACGAGTACGGTTCATTCTGGGAGCTGATCAGTTCGTCCCACGCTTCACCTGAGGCCGGTTCCTCATGGAGGTAGCCGCCGGCTTTTTCACCGTGGTCGACGAGTTTGCTGTCGAGCTCGTTCGTGATGATCACGCCCGATTTACCCGACGGTGTGCTCTCGGGACCGGCGCTCTGGCAGGGAAGCCCAGAGAACTGGCAGCCCGTGAACGTCACGCGCTCTTTGTCGGTTTTCCCACCGGTGATTTCGCCGACCGTGGTGCTTTCCGAGCATTCCACGTCAGTTTCACCGAGGTCCGGCGTCGCCAGTTTGGCGTTGCCGGTTTTAGCCGTGAAGCCGAGGCCTGTGGCCTTTTCGAAGCTGCCCTTGCCTTTGCCCTTCTTCACGTCTTCGGTTTCGCATTTGTCTTCGGAGTACTTGCCCTTCTTCTGGGCAACACACGTTGCGGCTTCCTCGAGTTCGAAGCCGCCCTTCGGTTTACCCTTCTTTTCGTCAAGGGTTTTGCAGCCCGATTCGGAGTATTTGCCATCCTTGTGCGCGCTACAACGGTAGTACGTGCCGGCCGAGGCGCCAGACGCGATCATCGCGCTGAACGCAAAGGCGGCCACGAGGCAGAGCCCCATGATCTTGATGCGTTTCATCTGTCCACTGCTCCTTTTCCCTCTTTGGATTGGACCGGCCGGCCCCCGATCCCCTCGCGCTGACGGGGTGGGAGATACCGGCCGTGCCCGCCCGGCTGTCCCTCAGCCCGGCGGGAGCGACCCGACCTTTCCAGAAATCATTCCCTCCGTCAAGACCGAGCCTGAACGGCATCGGCGATGAGGCCCTTTCGCCCTGGTGCCCTTGCGGGCCCTCGAACCTTCCCGAGTGCCTGGGCGATCCCTCCCCATCTCCACGCTCGACTTCATGTCGGCGCGACCGTATCACACCGCACGAGGTTGCGTCAAGCGTCAGCGGAACGCCATCGGACCAGCAAAACTGGCTGGCTGACCAGCTTATATCAGTTAACAGCGGGCGCTGCGTCCCGCAGGGTCGCCATGCGCCGGCAACGCCAAGGGACAACATGCAACAGCGGCTCCGGGCGGGCGAGCCGCCGGACGCTCAGACTGCGGAGACCTGCTCCTCCTCGGCCACCCGGAAGGAGGAGCCGCAGCCGCAGGCGGCGACCACGTTGGGGTTGTTGACCTTGAAGCCGGCCCCCTGGAGGGTCTCCTCGTAGTCGATCGTCGAGCCCCGCACGAACTGCAGGCTCTCGCGGTCCACCAGCAGCTTCAGCCCGTGGCTCTCGTACACCACGTCGCTGTCGCGCTGCTCGTCGAAGGCGAGCTGGTACTGAAAGCCCGAACAGCCGCCGCCGCGCACGCCGACGCGCAGGCCGGCCACCGCCGCCGCCTCGCCCTGGCCGGCGAGGAATTCGCGCACCTTCTCGGCACCCTTGTCGGTGATCGCGATCGTCGCGTCTGCTGCCTGCTGGGGCTCCATGACTTTCCAAAGTATAGCGCCCGGCCCGAGGCCGGCGCGGAGCCGCCGCCGCCCCGCCCGGCACGGCCGCGCCGATCCTCTACGCTAGGGGCGGTGCCCTCAGCCGAGGACATACGCAAGCGCATCGAGGCCGCGATCCCGGGCGCCCGCGCCGAGGTCGAGGACTACACCGGCGGCGGCGATCACTTCAGCGCGACGGTCACCGCCGCCGCCTTCGAGGGACGCAGCCGCATCGAGCAGCACCGCCTCGTCTACGAGGTCTTCGGCGCGGAGATCGGCGGGGCCATCCACGCCCTCGCGCTGAAGACGCAGACCCACGCGCAGGTCCAGGCCCACTAGCAGTCAGGAGACGCTCCCAATGTCCGCCAGCCAGTTCGACGAGATACCCATGCTGCAGCCCCAGCCGGACCCACCGGCCCCGGCCCCGGGCGAGGGCAACCCGATCCGCGAGGCGATCGCCGAGGCGATCGCCGAGCACGAGGTGATCCTCTTCATGAAGGGCACCCCCGAGGCGCCCGCCTGCGGCTTCTCCGCGCGCACCGTCGCCGTGCTGCAGTCGCTCGAGGTGCCCTTCGCCGCCGTGGACATCCTGCCCGACCCGCGCATCCGCCAGGAGCTCTCGGCGCTGTCGGACTGGCCGACCGTGCCGCAGCTGTTCGTCAAGGGCGAGCTCGTGGGCGGCTGCGACATCGTGTGTGAGATGTACGAGTCGGGGGAGCTGGCGCAGACGTTGCTGTAGCGTCCCGCGCCGCATGCCCCCCGTCGCAATCGCCGCCGACAGCACCCACTACCTTCCCCGCCAGCTCGCCGATCGCGAGGGCGTCCATCAGGTCAGCCTGTATGTGGGCTGGCGCGGCGAAGCCCGGCGCGAGCTCGAGATGGACGGCTTCGCCGAGTTCTACGCGCGCCTGCGCGAGGACCCCGAGCTGCCCACCACCTCCCAGCCCTCGATCGGCGACTTCCTGGCCGTGTGGGAGCCGCTGCTGCAGGCCGGCAGCGACGTCGTCTCGATCCACCTGGCGGGCGGCATCTCGGGCACCTGCGAGGCGGCCCGCCAGGCCCACGCGCTGCTGGCCGAGCGCGGACTCGGCGAGCGCGTGGAGGTGATCGACAGCGAAACCGCGTGCGGGGGCATGGGCATGCTCGTGCTCGTCGCCTGCGCTGCGGCGCGCGCGGGCGCCGGGCGCGAGGAGGTCGTCGCGCGCGTGCGAGCGGCGCGCCGCTCGCTGCGCATCTGGTTCTGCCTGGACACGCTCGAGTACCTGCGCCGCGGCGGGCGCATCGGCAAGGCCCAGGCGTGGCTGGGCGGCACGCTGAAGGTCAAGCCGATCCTCTCGCTGGAGTACGAGATCGTGCCCGTCGAGCGCGTGCGCACCGCGGGGCGCGCGTTCGAGCGCATGGTGCGCTACGCCCAGGAGCTGCACGACAGCGGCGCCGACGGCTGGGTCGTGCAGCACATCCAGGCGCCCGAGCAGGCCGAGCGCCTGATCGCACGCTGCCGCGAGATCTTCGACACCGAGCCGCTGTTCACCTCGGAGGTCGGCCCCGTGATCGGCACCTACACCGGGCCCGGGCTGATCGGCGTCGGCGCGCTGCCGCGCGCGCTGCTGGCCTGATCAGGCGCGCCGGCGACGGCGCCGCCGGCTCAGCATGCGAGCGCCCACCAGCAGTCCCACCACCGCAGCGCCGGCCATCAGTTCGTTGCGGTGGCGCTCGATGTGCCCACGCCAGTCGGTCAGGTAGGCCACCTCGCCACGCAGCGTTTCGACCGATGCCACGAGCGCCGTGCGGTTGGTCTCGATCGAGCTGCGGATCTCCTCGGGTGTGCGTTGCGCCGTCAAGTCTGGCCCTCCTCCCCAGATGCGGTGTCCGCGGCCGGCTCCGCCGGTGCGGCCGGCTCCTCGGGCGCGCTCGCGACGGCGGGCTCCGGCGGCGGGGGCGGAGCGGGCGCGGGCGCGGCGGCGGGCGCGGGCGCGGGTGCGGGTGCTGTGAAGGCTGGTGCGACCGCCGGCTCATGCGGCGGGCCCGCGGTGACCGCGTCGCGGGTCTTGCGCGCCTCCTCCATGGCCATGCTGGGCATCGGCGGGCTCGAGCGTTTGACCGCCCGCGCCGCGATCAGGCCCGCGATCACGCCGAGGAACACCAGGATCACGGCCATCGCGAAGAAGCCCCAGAAGTAGGTGAAGTCGTTGCCCGGGAGGTAGTAGTAGAGCAGCCACGCACAGCCGATCAGCACGAACATCAGCGCGGTCACGAAGAACACGCCCGCGACCACGCCCACGATCGCCCCGCGCGCGAGCCGCGTGGCCTTTTCGCTGACCTCGGCCTTGGCGAGTTCGATCTCCTCGCGCACGAGCAGCGTGGCGCGATCGGTGAGCTCGGCGATGGTGGAGGGGATGTTCTGCGGCTGGTCGCCGTGCGGTGCGCTCACTCCGGCGGCTCCTCGCCCAGCAGGCGCCGCCACAGGGTGGCGGCCGCCCGCTCGGCCGTGATGTTCGCGAGCCACCCGATCCCCGCCAGCAGGCCCGCCCACAGCAGGCGCTTGACCATCTCGTTCTCGATCATCGCGCCAGTCTACCCGCCGCTCTCAAGACCACCGCAGACGGTCTCCACCACGAGCCACTTGGCGCGCTCGAAATACTCGTCGTCCTGGGGAAGAAGCCCGAAGATCCAGCCCGTCAGCAGCTGCTCGATCACGCCGTAGAAGGCCATCGCGGCGAAGCGCGGTTCGATGTCGGCCTTGAAGACGCCCTCCTGCTGGGCCTTCGCCAGGATCTCGCCGATCAGGTCATAGGCGTTACGGATCGTCTCGATGTGCGTGCGCCCGAAGGAGTTCGCCGCGCGCGTCACCTCGACGATGATCACCTTCATCAGGTCGGGGTCGTGGCGATAGCTCTCGACGATGAACGAGGCGATCGCGCGCAGCTTCTCGCGCACCGGCAGCGGCTCCGCGTCGACCCTGCGGATCAGCTCGAGCATCACCTCCCAGCGCTCCAGGAAGAGCGTGTCGAGGACCTCGTCCTTGGAGGCGAAGTAGTGATACACGAGGCCGTAGGCCACACCGGCCTCATCGGCGATGTCCGACACGCGGCACGCGTGGAAGCCCTGGCGCGCGAACACGCGCACCGCCGCGTCGAGGATCAGGCGGCGCTTGTCGCTGGACTTGGCGCGGGGGACGGGGGCGCGGCTGGCGCTCATACCGGCTCCCCCACCGGCCAGCGGTAGGCGCCGGGGCGGCGGTTGGCGAGCGCCGGCAGCGAGCTGCGGATCTCGCGCTGGCGCTCCAGGTCGAGGTCCGCGATGATGTGGCCCTGCCCGTCCGGCGCCTGGGCCAGCAGCACGCCCCACGGATCCACGATCATCGAGCGCCCACCCGAGTGCTGGGACGCGGTGTGCGCGCCGTACTGGTTGGCCGCGATCACGAACACCTGGTTCTCGATCGCGCGCGCCCGCACGAGCGTCTCCCAGTGCTCGCGCGTGGTGCTCAGCGTGAACGCCGCCGGCAGCGCGATCAGCAGCGCCCCCTGCACCGCCAGGATGCGGAAGAGCTCGGGGAAGCGCAGGTCGTAGCAGATCGACAGGCCCAGACCGAGGCCCTCCGCGGTGTGCGAGAGCACGATCTCATCGCCCGGCTCCTCCAGCGCCGACTCGCGGTACACGTGCCCGCCGACCTCCACGTCGAACATGTGCACCTTGCGGTAGGTCGCGCGGATCTCCCCCAGCGGGTCGATGTGCACGGAGGTGTTGGCCAGCTTCTCCCGGCCGGCCACGCGCTCGAGGATCGAGCCCGCCACGATCTCCACGGAGAGCTCGCGCGCGAGCTCGCGCATGCGGCCGATCGCGCTGCCCTCGAGCGTCTCAGCGGCCGCGCGCAGCTCCTCCTCGGAGCCCATCGCGGTCCACTTCTCCGGGAGCACCACGAGGCTCGCGCCGTCCGCCGCAGCGGCGCGCACGAGCCGCTCGGCGACGGCCACGTTGGCTGCGAGCTCGCCACCGGAGTTCAGCTGCACCGCCGCGACCCTCAAAAGCGCACCCCCTCCCGCGGACACGCCGCCCGCAGCCGGAGCGGGTGCTGTGCCCGCCGATAGATTGACTGGTCAGTCAACACCGTCAAGCATAACGCCGGGAAGCGATGCGACCGTCACTCGCCGTGGTCGCGAAGCCGGCGCACCGCGACCTCGCTCGGCTCGTCAAGCGCGGCTGCGCCGCGGAGCTCCACGCGCGCGCTGCGCAGCTCCGCGAGCAGCAGCTTGGAGTGCATCGCGCCGATCAGCTCGCGCAGCGGCTCCGCGCCCGCGGCGACCATCTCCATCGCGTGCTCCACCGTGACCTCCCCCGCCAGGCGCCCCAGCAGAGCGCCGACCTCCTCGCGCACGAGCGGCTCCAGCGCGCGGCGGTAGCGCAGCGTGTCGTACACGGTGAAGCCGAGCGTCTCCTCGTAGCCGCCCGCGCGGAAGCTGGCGATGGCCTCGATGATCTTCACGTCGTCGCGGTCATAGCCGCGCTGGTTCGGCGTCAGCACGCCGATCTCCGCGAGGCGCTCGAGCACGTTGCGCGGCACGCCGTAGCGCTCGGCGACCGCCGTGCGCGAGACGCGCGCGCGCTGCTCTGCACCCGACAGCGCCCCCTCCAGGATGCGGTCCTCGAGCTCGATCAGCGCGCGCACGCGGTCGGGGTCCTCGCGCAGCGCCCCCCTGATCACGCGCAGCGGCATGAAGCGCTCCTCCTGCAGGCGCTTGATCAGCGCGATCCGCTCCACGTAGTGGGGCGGGTAGTAGGCCATGTTGCGGCTCGTGCGCACGATGTCATCGCCCTCGCCCAGCAGGCCCTCGCGCAGGTAGTAGCGGATCGTCCCCGGGCTCACCCCCGAGCGCTCCGCGAGCTCGCTCATCTTCATGAGCGCCGCCTGCTCGCCGTCGTGCTGCGCAGGGACCGCGGCTGCGCTTCGTGCGTTGCCGGCCATCGACCGCGCCCCCTAGGCCCGGATGGTCGCGTCCGGCGCGACCTCCGCGGGCCCCGCCGCGGCGCCCGCCGCCAGCAGCTCGGCGACCTCCGCCGCGCTGTAGCCGGCCGCCAGCAGCACCTCCTCGGTGTGCTCGCCGAGCGCCGGCCCGGGCAGGCGCGCGTGCTCGCCCGGCGTGCGCGCGAGCTTGACCGGCACACCCAGCTGGCGCACCGGCGCGCCGACGCCCGGCTGGGCGATCTCGACGACCATCTCGCGCTCGCGCACGAGCTCGGAGGCGAGCGCCTCGTCGAGCTCCAGCACCGGCTCCAGACAGCAGTCGTGCTCGCGCGCGAAGGCCTCCCACTGCGCGCGGCTGCGGGCCATGAAGATCTCCTGCACCTGCGCGTGCGCCGCCGAGCCAGGGCGCTCGAACTGCGCGGCGATCAGGTCCTCGCGCCCCACGCCGCGGCACCACGCCTGCCAGAACTTGGGCTCCAGCGCGCCCAGGGCCACCCAGCCGTCGCTGCACTCATAGGGGCGGTAGCAGACCAGCGCGCCCGCCAGCGGCAGCTCGCCGCGGCGCGGCAGCGAACCGTCGGCGAAGTGCGCCGCGGCCACCATCGCAAGCCACGACAGCGCGCCGTCGGACATCGAGACGTCCACCAGCTGGCCCTCGCCCGAGCCCGGCGCGCTCGCCGAGCCGTCGCGCTCGCGCAGCGCGGCGAGGATGCCGAAGGCGGCCATCAGCGCACCCCCGCCGAGGTCGGCGATCTGCCCCGCGGCCTGCACCGGCTCCCCGCCGCTCGCGCCCGTCAGGCCCAGCAGCCCGATCAGCCCCAGGTAGTTGATGTCGTGCCCCGAGGCGCCCTGACGCGAGCCCGTCTGCCCGTAGCCGGAGATCGCGCAGTACACAAGGCCCGGGTTCTGCTCGCGCATGCGCTCGTAGCCCACGCCGAGGCGCTCGAGCACGCCCGGGCGGAAGGACTCGAGCACCACGTCGTATTCGCGCACCAGCGCCAGCAGCGCCTCGCGCCCGCGCTCCTGCTTGAGGTCGAGGCGGATCGAGCGCTTGTTGCGGTTCAGGGAGAGAAACAGCGCCGAGCGCGCGCTCGCGTGCGCGCCGTCGTAGAAGGGCGGCGACCAGCGGATGTAGTCGCCCATGCCCGTGTCCTCCACCTTCAGCACCTCCGCGCCGAAGTCCGCCAGCAGCAGCGAGCAGAAGCCGCCCGGCAACAGGCGCGAGAGGTCGAGCACGCGGATGCCCTGCAGGGGGAGGCTCACCGCGCCACCGCCACGCGCACGCACGCTGCGGCCGTCAGGCCGCCATCCAAACATCCCATCACGCCACGCTCCCCTCGCGCTGGGGCACGTTCAGCATCTCCCGCGCCTGCGCCACGCTCGCCGGCCGGCGGCCCATGTCCTCGGTCATCTGCCGGGCCTTCGCGATCAGCTCGCCGTTGGAGCTCGCCATGCGCCCGTCCGGCAGGTACAGGTTGTCCTCCAGGCCCACCCTGATCGAGCCACCCAGCGACAGCGCCGCGCCCACCAGCATCCACTGCTCGCGCGAGATGCCGATCACCCCCCAATGCGAGCCCGCGGGGATGTTGGCGACCATCGCCGCCAGGTTGCCCGCGCTCGGCGGGATGCCGCCCACCACGCCCATCACGCAGTCCACATGCAGGGGTGTGTGCAGCACGCCCATGTCGATCAGCGGGGCGAGGCTGCCCACGTGGCCGATGTCGAAGCACTCGTGCTCCGGTTTGATGTGAAGCTCGTTCATCGCCTCCAGCAGCTCGATGATCTCGCTGAACGGGTTCGCAAAGACCATGTCGAAGACGAACTGCTTGCGCGAGCGCGAGTACTTGGCGTAGTTCATCGAGCCCATGTTCAGCGCCGCCACCTCCGGGCGGCACGCGCGCAGATATTCGATGCGCTTGGCCACCGGCACGCCGATCGTGCCCGTGGAGTAGTTGACGATCGCCGCATCGCCCACCTCCTCGCGGATCGCCTGCGTGATCGCCGCGAAGTCCTCGATCTCATAGCTCGGCGTGCCGTCCGGTTTGCGCGCGTGGATATGGATGTGCACGCCGCCCTCGTCCACGATCCGCCGTGCCTCCGCCGCATACTCCGCCGGCGTGTAGGGGATCGCCGGGCACTGCTCGCGGTTGGCGATCGCGCCCGAGATCGAGCACGTGATCACAACCGGGTCATCGAGGCTCATCTGTCACACCATCCGTGAGTTCGTAGGGCAAGCGATGAAAGGAATGAAAGCCCGCCCGCCCCGCGTGGCGTGCTTGGCACGCGAGCGACCGAGGACGCCGGCCAGCGCCGGCATTCGGGCTCAGGGTCATACGGGCACCACGCCGTGGCGCTTCCATGGGCGCTCAATTTTCTTGTTCGCCGCCATCTCCAGCGCGCGGCAGATCGTCTCGCGCGTCTCGCGCGGATCGATCACGTCGTCGATCACGTCATTGCCCGCAGCGACGTACACGTCGAAGATCTTGCGAAAGCCCTCGATCAGCTCCGCCTTCTTGGCCGCCGGGTCCTCCGCCGCATCCACCTGTTTGCGAAACGCGATCTCCACCACTCCCTCGGCGCCCATCACGCTGATCTCCGCGCTCGGCCACGCCACGATCAGGTCCGGTTCGTAGGCGCGCCCGTTCATCACGTAGTAGCCCGCGCCGTAGGCCTTGCGCGTGATCACCGTGATCTTCGGCACGGTCGCGTTGGCCACCGCGTAGAGCATCTTCGCGCCGTGGCGGATGATGCCTTCGGCCTCCACCTTGGTGCCCACCATGAAGCCGGGCACGTCCTGGATGAAGACCAGCGGGATCGCAAACGCGTTGCACAGGTTCACGAAGCGCGCAGCCTTGTCGGCGGAGTCGTTGTCGAGGATGCCGCCGAGCTGCTTGGGCTGGTTGGCCACGATGCCAACCGGGCGCCCGCCGAAGCGCGCGAAGCACGTGATGATCGTCCTCGCCCACTGGCGCTTGATGTCCAGGTAGTCGCCGTCGTCCACGATCCGCCCGATCACCTCGTACATGTCATACGGCTGGCGGTTGGAGTCGGGCAGCACGTCCAGCAGCTCCTCCTCGCGGCGGTCGATCGGATCGCTCGCCGCGCGCAGCGGCGCGCGCTCTTCGCAGCTCTGGGGCATGTATGACAGGTATTCGCGGATGCGCTCGATGCACTCCTGATCGTCGGCCACCTCCATGTCGCCCACGCCCGACTTGCGGCAGTGCACGCGCGAGCCGCCGAGCTCCTCCTGGGTGACCTCCTCGCCGATCGCCGCGCGCACCAGGTGCGGGCCCGCCAGCGCCATCGAGCCGCGGCCCTTGACCATCGGCACGAAGTCCGCGAGGCCGGGGATGTAGGCGGTGCCCGCCGCGCACGGCCCCATCAGCGCGGCCACCTGCGGGATCACCCCGCTCATCACCACCTCCTCGCGGAACAGGTGACCAGAGCCCGCGAACATCGCGCCCGCCGCCTCCTGCACGCGCGCGCCCGCCGAGTCCAGCAGCCACACGAAGGGGATCCGCTTGGTCAGCGCGAGCTCGCGCAGGCGGCCAACCTTGATCTCCCCCGTCATGCCCATCGAGCCCGCCATCACCGTGAAGTCGTACGCGCACACCGCCGTCAGGCGGCCGTCCACCTTGCCGTAGCCGGTGATCACCCCGTCCGCGGGTGCGTCCACGCCGTCCATCGCGCGCTGGGAGAAGTGCGGTTTGCCGTGGATCCCCAGCTCCACGAAGGTGCCCTCGTCGATCAGCAGCGCGATCCGCTCGCGCGCGGTGAGCTTCTCGCGCGCGTGCTGCTCGGCGATCTTCGCCTCCCCCCGCCCAGGCGGATCCGCGCGCGGCGCTCGGCCAGCTCCTCCACGAGCGGGCGCAGCAGCGAGCCCGCAGGCGCCTGCGCCGGCTCGGCGGCTTTGGCTTTGGCCTTCGCGCGCGGGCTCGGCGGGCTCATCAGCGGCCCTTCCAGCGCGGCTCGCGCTTCTCGAAGAACGCGCTCACGCCCTCCACGATGTCCTCCGTGGAGAGCGCCAGCGAGAGCTGCGCGCGCAGGTAGTCGAAGGCATCGTCGAGCGGCATGTCCAGCTGGCGGCGCATCGCCTCCTTGCCCAGGCGCATGATCACCGGCGACTTGCCCGCCAGGCGGCCCGCCCACTGCGACACCGCCGCGTCGAGCTCCGCAGCGGGCACCACGCGGTTGATGAGACCCGCCGCAAGCGCCTCCTGCGCGCTCCAGCGCTCGCCCAGCAGCAGCAGCTCGTTGGCCTTCTTGCGCGGCACGTTGCGGTAGATCAGCGCCATGATCATGAAGGGGAAGGTGCCCACGTTGATCTCCGGCGTGCCGAAGCTCGCCGCATCGCTCGCCACGATCAGATCGCACGCCAGCGCGATGCCCAGCGCGCCCGCCAGCACGTGCCCGCCGGCGGCCACCACGCTCGGCTTGCCCAGCTCGCCGATCAGCTTGAACAGCCCCACGAAGCGCTCCGAGCCGAAGTGCTTCTCCACCAGCGCGGCCTCGCCCGCGAAGCCGCCCAGGTTGGCGCCCGAGGAGAACGTCCGCTCGTGCGAGGACGCGAGCACCACGCAGCGCACGCGCTCCTCCTCGCGGGCGCGCTCGAAGGCCGCGATCAGGCCGCCCAACAGCTCCGGCGAGAGCGCGTTGCGCGTGTCGGGGTCGTTGAGCGTGATCGTCGCCACGCCGTTCTCGGCGACGTCGTAGAGGACCTTCTCGCTGGCCACCGCCGGGATCCTAGCCGCTGGGCGTCCCTTGCGCGGAGTGCGCAGTCCTACTATGCACTTTTCCGGGTGGGTGGCCGGCCGGGCGCGCTTCTGCGCGCGCCCCGCCGGCCGCTGCTGCGCTACTCGATCCTCACCCGCTGATCGTGAACTGCGGGTCGTTGTTGGTCACGGCCCCGCTGAGATGGCCGCCCGCGATGGTGAGGCTGCCCGTCAGCCCCGACAGCGAGCTTTCGACGAGCACCGCCGCGGTCGAGCCCTCGACCTTGTCGCCCGTCGCCGTCACCTGCGGGCCGTAGGAGTCGTCTTCGCCCGCGTAGGAACCCAGGTCGATGCCGACCAGCGCCCCGCTGAGCTTGTCGGAGCTCAGCGACGCCACACCCTGGTTGAGCTGCACCGAGGCCTCCCCGCCGCTGATCTTGTCGGAGCTCAGCGCGATTTCGGATCTCGCCGGCGGTTCGCCTGAGACGTACTCGACGCCGATGTCGTTTTCGCTGAGCTTCGAGCCGGCCACCGTGGAGGCCGCACCCGGTTCGTAGAACAGGACCCCGGCGCCGTCTTCAGCCCACTTCGCGCGCCTGAACGTACCGCAGGCCGACGCCGTGCACTCGTTGGCCGAGATCTTCACCTTGCTGATCGCCGCCACCCCGCCCCTGCTGACCTGGATGCCGTTCTGGCCCTGGTCCGCGGGGCCCGCGCCGGTCACCGTCGTGCTCGAGATGTCGGCGCTCGAGCCTGCGCCGTCCACCGTCACGCCGTTCTTCTGGTAGTTCTCGATCTTGACCTTGTGCAGCGTGGCATGCCCCACTTCGTCGATCGCGTAGCCCACGCCGACCTCGAGACCGACCCCGCCCTGGCAGCCGTTGAGCGGGAACGCTCCCGCGCCGTTCAGCGTGACCTTGCTCGCCTCCAGCGTGCCGCCGCCGGCGACCATCACGTTGTAGAGGCTGCCGTCGCAGGTGCCTGCCGGCCACTTCGCTTCAAGGGTGATCTTGCTGAGCGAGACCTTCGGCCCGCAGATCGAGACGAGATCCTGGTCAGATCCCCCGGTCGCCGCGTCGATCGCCAGGTCGCAAGCCGTTTTGGATGCTTTCGGCGAGGCCGGCAGCGCGAGCACCGGGTTGCCCTTGCCGATCAGGCTCACTTCCGTGCCGATTTCAAGCTGTTCGGTATAGGTGCCGCCACACACCGTGATCGTGCTGCCGGGCGTCGCCGCCGTGACAGCCTGCTGGATCGAGGTGTAGCCGGTGTGTTTGCAGCTGGTGCCCGGCGCCGACTGCGACGGGCCCACGAACAGGGTGCTCGCGCTGGCCATCGCCGGCGCGGCGACCAGCAGCGTGAACCCTGCAACGGCGCCGATCACGGCGTTCCTGGTTGCTCTCAACATCACATCGCTCCTTGACTGTACGGCGAGGATCGTCCTCGCATCTCCGGCGCAAGACCCCTCAAGAGCTCGCCCCATTACGGGCCCCTCCAGGCCCTTCCCTCAGACGAGCGCCACCCCGGCCCGCGTCCCCCTCCAGCCCGCCGGCGGCAGCCCCCGATGGCGGACGATGCTAGACAGCGGGGAGCTGCATGTCAACCGGGGCGGCGCCGGCGCAGCCGCAAGTAGATAGCTCTACTATTTACTTTTGCGAGCGCGTGCGTTAGCGTCCGCGGCCACGGTGGATCGACCCGGCGTCGGTCCGTCCACGCACCCCGAGCAAGGAGATCCGCCCCCTCATGGCCACCGCCGAGAGCGTCGTCAAGCCGGACTTCAAGAGCCAGCGCAAGCACTTCATCTTCACCGACGAGCACGAAGCGCTGCGCGAGTCGATCCGCAGCTTCGCGATCAAAGAGCTCGCGCCGCACGCCGAGGAATGGGAGGAGACCACGTTCCCCGACTCGGTGTTCGCGCGCATGGGCGAACTCGGCTTCCTCGGCCTCGACAAGCCCGAGGCCTATGGCGGGCAGGGCGGGGACTACTACACGAGCCTCGTGCTCGCCGAGGAGATCACGAACGCGAACTCGGGCGGCCTGGCGATGGGCCTGGCCGTACAGACCGACATGGCGATGCCGCCGATCCTCGCCTTCGGCACCGAGGAGCAGAAGCGCGAATGGGCCGAACCGGCGATCAAGGGCCAGAAGATCCTGTGCCTGGGCATCACCGAGCCCGACGCCGGCTCGGACGTCTCGGGGATCAAGACGCGCGCCGTGCGCGACGGCGATGACTACGTGATCAACGGCTCCAAGACCTACATCACCAACGGCCACCGCGCCGACGTGATCGTGCTCGTCACCAAGACCGACCCCGACGCCGGCTACGACGGCTTCACGCTGTTCCTCGTGCCGATGGACGCCCCCGGCGTGATCCGCGAGAAGCGCCTGGAGAAGCTCGGCATGCACGCCTCCGACACCGCCCTGCTCGCCTTCCAGGACGTGCGCGTGCCCGCCAGCGCGGTGCTGGGGCAGGTCGGCAAGGGCTTCTACCACATCATGTGGGAGCTCCAGGGAGAGCGCCTGATCGGCGCCGCGGGCTGCGTGGCGGGCGCGCAGAAGTGCTTCGAGAAGACGCTGCAGTACGCGCATGAGCGCAAGGCCTTCGGCCGGGAAATCGGCAAGTTCCAGGTGATCCGCCACAAGTTCGCCGAGATGGCCACCAAGATCGAGTCGGCGCGCCAGATGGTCTACGTGACCGCGTGGCGCTTCAACAACGGCGAGTACCCCGTGCGCGAGATCTCGATGGCCAAGCTGCACGCCGCGCGCGTGGCCTGCGAAGTGGCCGACGAGTGCATCCAGATCCACGGCGGCGCCGGCTACATGCGCGAGTACGGCGTCGAGCGCGTGTGGCGCGACATGCGTCTCAACCGCATCGGCGCGGGCACCGACGAGATCATGCTCGATGTGATCGGGCGCTCCTACGGGCTGTAGTCAGGCCGCCACGCGCGAGCCGCGCAGGAAGTGCGCGATCGCGTCCGCCACGAGCGCATCGAGCTGCTCGGCCTCGACCATGCCTGCCGCCATCAGCGCCGCGATGCCCTGGATCGTGGCGAACAGGACGAGGCCCACGCGCTCGGGCTCGCCGGGCTCGAGCACGCCCTCGGCCTGGCCCTGCTCGATCAGCTCGAGCATCACCGAGAAGGCGCGCTCGGCCGCGGCCTGCAGCGCACCCGAGGGCTCGCGGTGCTTGCCCGCGAACATCAGCTCGAGCAGCGCAGCGTCGCGCGTGGCGAAGTGAACGTAGGCCGCCGCCGTCGCCGCCAGGCGCGCCTGGAAGTCCTCGCCCGCGCCCTCCGACAGCGCTCCACAGCTCGGCGCCCAGGCGCGCGAACCCGGACTCGCGCCAGCGCGTCGAGCAGCGCCTGGCGATCGGGGAAGTGCCGGCGCGGCGCCGCATGGCTGACACCCACCGCGCGTGCGAGCTCGCGCAGCGAGAGCTCCTGCACGCCCTGCTCGCGGACCGTGCGCTCAGCCTGCTCGAGCAGCGCGGTGCGCAGGTTGCCGTGGTGGTAGGGACGCTCGCTCATCGGCTCGCAGCATAGCCCGCGAAGTTGTCGTTGACAGCTTTGTTGCCATCAACTACATTGTAGGCTCATGACTACTTCGAGCAGCACACACATACCCGACATGAGCGGGCGCAGCGTGATCATCACCGGCGCCAACAGCGGCATCGGCGAGCGCGGCCGCCCGCGCGCTCGCCGGCGCGGGGGCGCGCGTGATCCTCGCGGTGCGCTCCACCGAGAAGGGCCGCGCGGCGGCCGCCGGGATGCCCGGCGAGACCGAGGTCCGCCGCGCTGGACCTCGCGAGCCTCGACTCGGTGCGCGAGTTCGCCGCCGGCTGGGACGGCGAGATCGACCTGCTGATCAACAACGCCGGCGTGATGGTGCCGCCGCTGAGCCGCACCGCCGAGGGCTTCGAGCTGCAGTTCGGCACCAACCACCTCGGCCATTTCGCGCTCACCAACCTGCTGCTCGAGCACGTCAGCGGCCGCGTCGTGACCGTGTCCTCCGGCGCGCACCGCTTCGGCAGCATCGACTTCGAGGACCTCAACTGGGAGCGCAAGCCCTACACGCGCGTGGCGCGCCTACGGGCAGTCCAAGCTCGCCAACCTGCTGTTCACCGCCGAGCTGCAGCGCCGCCTGAGCGCCGCCGGCTCGCCCGTGCTGGCCACCGCCGCGCACCCCGGCTACGCGGCCACCAACCTGCAGTTCCACAGCGGCCGCCGCGCGTTCGACCTGATCAGCGGCCTCGGCAACCGCGTGCTCGCCCAGGACGGCGCGGCCGGCGCGCTGCCGACGCTCTACGCCGCGGTGGCCGATATCCCGGGCAACAGCTTCGCGGGCGCGGGCGGCTTCCTGGAACTGCGCGGGCCGGCGAAGCTCGTCGGGCGCAGCAGGGCCGCCAAGGACGCCGACTGTCGCGCGCCGCCTGTGGGAGGTATCAGAAGAGCTGACCGGGGTGCACGCCCCGCTTGCCGCCGCGGCCGCGTAGGCTGCGGGCAGCGCCGATGAGCCTGCCCGACCCCCCCTTCAGCGAGGAGCACGAGGAGCTGCGCGCCTCCGCGCGCGGCTTCATCGAGCGCGAGCTCAGCCCGCACGCGCAGCGCTGGGAGGATGAGCGCTGGTTCCCCGACGAGCTCTTCGGCAAGCTCGCCGCGCAGGGTCTGCTCGGCCTGAAGTACCCGCAGCAGTATGGCGGGCAGGGCGGGGACTACCTGCACGAGGCGGTGCTCTGCGAGGAGATGGCGCGGATCGGCTCCGGCGGCACCGCGGCGGGCCTCGGCGCGCACATCAACATCGCCACGCCGCCGATCTGGAAGTTCGGCAGCGAGGAGCAGAAGCAGCGCTACCTCGTGCCGGCCATCCGCGGCGAGCGGATCGGTGCGCTCGGCATCACCGAGCCGGGCGCCGGCTCCGACGTGGCGGCCCTCACCACCCGCGCCGAGCGCGTGGACGGCGGCTGGGTGCTGCGCGGCGAGAAGACATACATCACCAACGGCGTGCGCGCGCACTTCATCGTGACCGCCGCCAGGACCAGGCCGGAGGGCGGGCACGGCGGCATCTCCTTCTTCATCGTCGACCGCGGCGAGGGCGTCAGCGCGGCGAAGCTCGAGAAGCTCGGCTGGCACGCCTCCGACACCGCCACGATCGCCCTGCAGGACGCCTTCGTGCCCGAGCAGAACCTGCTCGGCGAGCTCGACGGGGGCTTCAAGCTGATCATGGCCAACTTCCAATGGGAGCGCCTGGCGATGGCGCTCGGCGCGGTCGGAGCGATGCAGATCGCGTGGGAGCGCACCGCCGAGTTCGCGCGCCAGCGCAGCACCTTCGGCCGGCCGCTGTCCGGCCACCAGGCGATCCGCCACCGCCTCGCCGACCTCGCCACCTCGCTGTACACCTGCCGCTGCGTCACCTATGACGCGCTGCGGCGCTTCGCCGCCGGGGAGGACCCGCTGAAGGAGGTCACCATGGCCAAGCTGCTGACCCAGCGCGCGAGCTTCGAGATGATGGACGCCTGCCTGCAGATCCACGGCGGCGCCGGCTACATGCGCGAGTACTGGATAGAGCGCGCCGTCCGCGATGCCCGCCTCGGCCCGATCGGCGGCGGCAGCGACGAGATCATGCGCGAGATCCTCGGGCGCGTCCTCGCGCTGTAGGCGAGCGCCCGGGGCGGCCCTCGGCACGCCCGCCTCGAACATCCGTCCAGCTCCTGCTGCAGACCTCACGTTCGCGCGCAGAGCGTCCGATAGGGCCGCATGGCCCCCCTGCGCTCGCTTCGCACCGTGGCGCTCGGCGCCCTGTGCGCCGCCGCCTGCGCCCTGGCCTTCAGCTCCTCCGCGCTCGCCGCCCGGACCCACGCGCACCCCGGCGCGCAGCGCCGCGGCTGCGCCCACGCCGCGCTCACGCCCACGCCCGGGAACCTCAGGCTGATCCGCGCCGCCACGCTGTGCCTGATCAACCGCGAACGCGCCGCGCACGGCGAGCGCGCCCTGCGGCCCAACGCGCGCCTGGCGCGCGCCGCGCAGACACACAGCGCCAGCATGGCCTTCGGCGACTACTTCGAACACGTCGGCCCGGGCGGCGTCACGCCGCTCGCACGGATGCGCGCGGTCGGCTACATCTCCAGCTCGCGCGTCGGCTACGAAGTGGGCGAGAACATCGCATGGGGCACGCTGTGGCTGGCCAGCCCGCGCGCGATCGTCGCCGCCTGGATGGCCTCGCCCGGGCACCGCGCCAACATCCTCGACCCCCGCTTCAGGGAAACCGGGATCGGCGTCTCGCCGCACCCGCTCGCCTCGCTCGCCCACGGCCAGCCCGGCGCGATCTACACCGAGGACTTCGGCGTCATCGAGCGCGGCTGACGGGGCAGGCCGGCGCCGGGCCTATATAACTTCGGCTCCCCGACCACTAGAAGGAGAGCTCAAAGCCATGGGAGTACTCGACGGCAAGTCCGCAATCGTCACGGGCTCGGCGCGCGGCATCGGACGCGCGACCGCGGAGCTGCTCGTCGCGCAGGGCGCCCAGGTCCTGATCAACGACCTCGACGGCGACGTCGCCGAGCAGGCCGCCGGCGAGATCGCGGGCGAGACCGCCGTCTACGCTGGCGACCTCACCAAGCCCGGCGCGCCCGACCAGCTCGTGCAGAAGGCGATCGACTCGTTCGGCAAGATCGACATCATCGTCAACAACGCGGGCTACACGCTCGACGCACCCGTCCACAAGATGTCCGACGAGCACTTCCAGGCGATGCTCGACATCCACACCGTGGTGCCCTTCCGCATCATCCGCGCCGCCGCTCCGCACCTGCGCGAGCCGGCCAAGAAGGAGCGCGAGGAAGGCAAGGAGGTCTTCCGCAAGATCGTCAACGTCTCATCCACCTCGGGCACCTTCGGCAACGCCGGGCAGGCCAACTACTCGGCGGGCAAGGCCGGGGTGGTGGGGCTCACCAAAACCGTCGCCAAGGAGTGGGGCCAGTTCAAAGTCAACGTCAACGCCGTCGCCTTCGGCTTCATCGACACGCGCCTCACGCAGGCGAAGGTCGATGAGAACACGATGGAGAAGGACGGCGAGAAGATCCAGCTCGGCATCCCCGAGCAGATGCGCCAGATGGCCTCGATGATGATCCCCCTCGGTCGCCCCGCCACCCCCGAGGAGGCCGCCGGCGGCATCTTCTTCCTGTGCTCGCCGTGGTCCAACTACGTCCACGGGCAGACCCTGCACATAACCGGCGGGCTGTTCGGCGGGATGACCGGCTGAGCCACGCTGCGCGGGCCCGGGGACGGCGCTAGCTGCCGGCCCCGGCGCCCACCCCGCGCAGGTCCAGCAGGCAGCCCGAGAAGTAGGCGCCGGCGGGCGAGGCGAGGTAGGCGGTCAGCTCGGCCAGCTCGCCGGCCGTGGTGGCTTCGCCGGGGGCGATCGCGACGGTCGTGATCGCGCGCCGCGCCCACTCGATCGACAGCGTACGCGCGAGGTTCTCGAGCCCCGCGCGCGCGGCGTCGGCGTGCTCGCCGGCGCCCGCGGCGGGGGCGATGTAGATGATCCGCCCGCCGCGCCCGCGCGCCAGGAAGGCGCGGTTGACGACCGCGCGCGTCACGTTCCAGGCCGCCTCCAGGCAGCCCACCAGAGCCGCCCGGGCGTCCCCGCGCTCCTCCCCTTCGCCGCCCCGCGCCGCGGCCAGCGATGCATACAGCCCGGCGCCGTCGACGACGAGCAGCGCCAGCGCGCCCGCCTGCGCGAGCGCGCGATCCACCTCGCGCTCGAGCTCCTCCTCGCCGCCGTCGCGCGCCGTGGCGCTCAGCGCGTCGCACTGCACGACGTGCGCGCCGAGGCCGGCGCAGGCCTCGGCGATCGCCCGCGCCGGTGCGCCCGCCGGCGCGGGGCCGCCGGCGAGCACCATGCCTGTGCCCGTCAGCAGGCCCGCCCGCAGCAGCTCAGTGCTCAGTGCCCCGCCCGAAGGCGTCGGCGGCCTCGCTCGAGGGGCCCGCTGCGGCCTCGGAAGCGCCGGGCACCACCTCGGGCTCGCCGGGGCCCGCGAGACCCCCGCTGGGGCGACCACGCAGTTCGAAGTAGAGGACCGCCGCGGCGAGCGCCGAGATCGGCGCGGTCAGCACGCCGACGATCACCCGCACGACGATGCCGACCCCCGTGCCCGCCGATTCCGCGGCCGCCTCGATCACGCCCGAGACCACCACCACGAGGATGAACAGCGCGAAGATCACGCCGAAGACCTGCCAGCCGTTGCCCCGCACGAGCTCGCGGCTGCGCCCCAGCGCCCTCAGGCCGTTCGGGCGCTCGAGCACGATCACCGGCGCGAACACCGCCCAGATCGTGAGCAGGATGAGGCCCGGGACGATCACCAGGACGAACCCGATCACGATGCCGATACCGGCCACGATGCCCACCAGGATCAGTTTCCCGAGCACGGGCGAGGCGGCGCGCAGCAGCTGTCCGACGCTCGCATCGCGCCGGCCGTCCTGGACATCGGCCACGAGCTCCACGACCATGCCCGTGAACAGCGTGCTGGCGACCAGGCTGATCAGCAGCGCGACGAGCGCGAGCGCGGGGCTCGCCGCGACGAGCAGCGCGGAGATGATGCCCGTGATGACGAACACCACCGCAGCGGCCGGCATGAGCACCGAGGCCTGGTCGACATAGATGTCGAACACCCGGCGAATGACCGCTCCAACATCAAGTCGAGCCTGCATGTTCCCCCTTTCGAGCCTCGGCGGACCGCTGTGGCAGACGGCAAGCGTAGGGCATCGCCCCGACGCCCCGACGCCCCGGCCCGCTCAGGCGACCGCCGCGCCCTCGGGAGCGCGGCGGGCGGCGCGGCGCTGCTCGCGGACGCGGCGCAGCACGCCCTTGCGGCCGTGTTCCTCGAGGCCGCCGTACAGGCGGTGGATCTCGGCCAGGACCTGGTCGGCCACGGCCTGCTGCTGCTCGCGCGTGGGCTCCGCGATCGCCTCCCAGCGGATCGGCTCGCCGTACTGCACGGTCACCTTGGGAAACTGCAGGCGCTTCCAGTTGCGGATGTGCGAGGAGCCGTGGATGGCGATCGGCACGATCGGCGCGCCGGTTTCGAGCGCGAGGCGCCCGATCCCGCGCTTGGCCTCCGTCGACACCTTGCCCGTCCGCGAGCGCCCTCCCTCGCAGTACATCGTGATCGCGCCGCCGCGCGCGATGATCGCCCTGGCGGTGATGAACATCTCCTCGTCGCGTGCGCCGCGGCGCACGGGGAAGACGCCGCCGTGCGTGTAGATCCACTGCATCGGCGCTTTGAAGAGCTGGGACTTGGCCATGAAGCGGACCTTGCGGCGCGTGTAGCAGCCCATCAGGAAGTGGTCCATGAAGGAGAAGTGGTTCGGCGCGAGGATCACCGCGCCGCTGCCGGGCACGTTCTCCACGGAGATCGCGCGCGCGCGCAGGAAGGTGTAGGCGTACAGCGAGGTGACCACGCGCACGGCCTCATAGACAGAGTCCGGTTCGCGCGTGCGGGCGCGCTCGTGGAAGCGGTCGAAGTACTCCTTGGGCCGCGGGTCGTTGTAGACCTGCTCGCGCATCGGGGCCAGATCGCTCATCTCAGCGCTCTACCTCGGCGGCGCATTAAAGTTACGCGCGCGCGAAAGCGCAGGGCGACGGGCGCGGTAGACGCGCACGAAGTCCGCGAGCTGGCGGGCGCGATGAGCGAAGCCCGCGGGCGTGCGCCCGCTCGCGCGGTGGCTGAGGTCGAGCTCGAGTTCGAGCACACTGTGCCCCGCGCGGACCGCGTCGATCGTCATCCCGATCTCCATGCCGAACCCCCGCGCGAACGGCAGCACATCGCGCAGCGCGTCCTCGCTGAGCGCGCGCTGGCCGGAGATCGGCGCGCGCGTGCGCAGGCCGCAGCGGCGGTGGATGGCCCAGCGCGCGAAGCCCAGCGCGAGGCCCACGCCGCCGCCCGCGCGCCGGCTGAAGACGGCCACGGCGAGCTCGGCGCGCCCCTCCCTGACCGCCGCGGCGAGCGCGCCCAGCTCGCTCGCCGAGTCGCCGAGGTCGCCGTCGCAGAGGACGAAGACCGCGCCGCCCCTCCCGGCCGCCGTCGCGGACAGCTCGCGCAGGGCCTCGCGGGCGGCCGCGGTGACGGCGGCGCCCTTGCCGATCACGCGCTCGCTGCGCACCACGCGCGCGCCCGCCGCGCGCGCGATCGCGGCGCTCTGATCGCGCGAGCCGTCATCGGCCACCCACACCGCCGCGCCGGGGAGCGCCGCCGCGAGCGCGGCCAGGGTCGCGCCCAGGCGCTCGGCCTCATCATGGGCGGCGACGAGCACGAGCGTCGGGGGCTGCGCGGATCGATCGGCGGCGGGGTCTATTGTGCTGGCCCTGTTGCGACGAGCGGCTTTTGGAGGCCCAGATGACTGACATTGAGGCTCATATCACCGGCACGGTATGGAAAATCGAGTGCGCCGTCGGCGACACCGTCGAGGAGGGCGACACCGTGGCGATCCTCGAGTCGATGAAGATGGAGATGCCCGTCGAGGCCGAGGACGCCGGCCAGGTCGTGGAGATCCGCTGCGAGGAGGGCCAGGCGGTCAACGAGGGCGACACCCTCGTCGTGCTCGAGTAGCCGCTCGGCTAGCCTGTCGCCCAGCGGTGTCCCCGAGCGCTTCCCCACGCCGGCTCGCAGACGGCAAGCTCCTCGTCGACGAGCCGGCCGCCGGCGTGGTCCGCCTGACGATCTCCAACCCGGCCAAGCGCAACGCGCTCGACCACCCCATCCTCGACGCGATCACCGCAACACTCGCCGAGCTCGCGGGAGCGGACACGCCGGCGCGCTGCGTGATGGTCACCGGCGCCCACGGCATGTTCTCCGCGGGCTATGACATCGGCGAGATCCCCGATGATGACTTCGAGGCGCGCGCCGAGCGCCTCGTCGCCCATCCCTTCACCGAAGCGATCGACGCGATCGAGGCCTATCCGCAGCCCACGCTCGCGGTGCTGCCGGGACACACGATCGGCGGCGGGCTGGAGCTCGCGCTGGCATGCGACCTGCGTGTCGCGCAGGCCGACATCAGGCTCGGGATGCCCCCGGCGAAGCTCGGCCTGGTCTACTCGCACACGGGCCTGCGCCGCTTCCTGGACGCGATCGGCGCGACGCGCACCCGCGAGCTGTTCCTGCTGGGGCGCCACATCGATGCGCCCACCGCGCTCTGCTGGGGGCTCGTCAACCGCGTCGCCCCGGCCGACGAGCTCGAGACGCTCGCCCTCGAGATCGCAGCCGAGCTCGCGGGCAACGCCCCGCTCTCCCAGCGGGGCAACAAGCGCGTGCTCGCCGCGCTGCTCACAGCCGAGGGCGAGCTAGCACCCGACGTGGAGCGGGAGCTGATCGAGCTGCGCCGCGCCTCCTTCGCATCGCAGGACCTGCGCGAGGGCATGCGCGCGTTCGCCGAGAGACGCCCGCCGCGCTGGCGCGGCGAATAGCCGTCCGCCGCGCCTCGTACGGTGTCGCCTGATGCCGTCCCTGATCACGCGTGAGGAGGCCCTCCAGCTCGGTGAGATCGAGGACCACGACCAGATCGAAGCGCTGATCCAGCGGGCCTGGGAAGCGCGTGTGGCGCGCTTCGCCGACTCGACCGATATGTGCTCGCTGGTCAACGCCAAGTCCGGCGGCTGCGCCGAGGACTGCGGCTTCTGCGCACAGTCGCGCTTCGCCGAAGCCGAGACGCCGATGCACGCGATGATGGAGCCCGAGCAGATCCTCGAGCACGCGCGCGCGGCCGAGGCGGCCGGCGCGCACCGCTTCTGCATGGTCACGCAGGGCCAGGGCCTCTCCAGGCGCGACTTCGAGAAGTACCTGCGCGGCGTGCGCCTGGTCGCCGAGCACACCAACCTCAAGCGCTGCGCCTCCGTCGGGCACATCTCCGGGGCGCGCGCGCAGGCGCTGCGCGAGGCGGGCGTGCAGCGCGTGCACCACAACGTGGAGACGGCCGCCAGCTACTACGACGAGGTCACCAGCACGGTGCGCTACGAGGGCCGGCTGCGCACGATCCAGGCGGTTCGCGAGGCGGGCCTCGAGACCTGCGTGGGCGGCATTCTCAACCTCGGCGAGACGCGTGAGCAGCGTGTCGAGATGGCCTTCGAGCTCGCCGCCATCGAGCCGACGAGCGTGCCGATCAACATGCTCAACCCGCGCCCCGGGACGAAGTTCGGCGACCGCGAGTTCATGGATCCGTGGGAGGCGGTCAAGTGGATCGCGATCTTCCGCCTGATCCTGCCGGAGGCCCTGTTCCGCCTGTGCGGCGGGCGTGTGGAGAACCTCGGCGAGCTGCAGCGGCTCGCGGTCAGAGCGGGGATCAACGGCGTGATGATGGGCAACTTTCTGACCACCCTGGGCAACGAGCCCGCGGAGGACCGCGCGATGTTCGAGGAGCTCGGGCTCAACGTGGCGCGCCAGCCCGACAACGCGGCGGACCCGCGCCCGGACAACCGCTCGGGCTGGCTCAGCGGCGAGACCCCCGACGTGGTCGAGCAGCTGCTCGGCGAGCCCGCGGGCGACGGCGCGGTGGACCTCCAGGTGCGCCTGTGGGATCCCTCCACCCAGCTGCGCTATCGCGCCAAGCGCTCGGTCCCGCCGCGTCCCGACGGAGCCGCAAATCAAGTGCCGGTCGCCTAGAGCGAGGGGAGAACAGGATGAGCGAGATCGAAGCGCGCCTTGCAGAGATCGAGCAACTGGGGCTGAGCCGTCGCCTGCGCCTGATCAGCGGACCGCAGGGCCCCAACGTGCTGCTCGACGGCAGGCCCGTGCTGCTGCTGTGCTCCAACAACTACCTCGGCCTGGCCGATCACCCGCGCGTGCGCGAGGCCGCGGCCGATGCCGCCACCCGCTGGGGCGTGGGCGCGGGCGCCTCGCGCCTTGTGTCGGGCACGATGACGATCCACCGCCGCCTGGAGGAGCGCCTCGCCGCCTTCGAGGGCAGCGAGGCCGCGCTGCTGTTCGGATCAGGCTACCTCGCCAACATCGGCGTGATCGGCGCGCTGGCCGGTCCCGGCGACACGATCTTCTCCGACGAGCTCAACCACGCCTCGATCATCGACGGCTGCCGCCTGGCCGGCGCCCAGGTGGTCGTCTACCGCCACCGCGACGTGGAGCACCTCGAGTGGAGCATGTCGCGCAACGGGCGCGGCGGCCGGCTGATCGTTACCGACACCGTGTTCTCGATGGACGGCGACCTTGCTCCGCTGAGCGAGATCGCGGAACTGGCCGGCGCCTACGGTGCGCGCGTGATCGCCGATGAGGCGCATGCCACCGGCAACCTCGGCCCGGGCGGGCGCGGGGCGGTCGCCAAGGCCGGCCTGGAGGGCGAGATCGACGTTGTGATCGGCACACTGGGCAAGGCGCTCGGCTCCTACGGCGCCTATGCCTGCGCGAGCGCAGAGATGGTCCGCCTGCTCATCAACACGGCCCGCCCGCTGATCTTCTCCACCGCGCCGCCGCCCCCCGCCGTCGCCGGCGCGCTGGCCGCGCTCGAGCTGATGGCCGAGCGCCCGCAGCGCGTCGAGCGCCTGCGTGCCAACGCGCGCACGCTGCGCCGCGCGCTCGCCGAGGAGGGCTTCCCGGTGGCAGACGTGGAGATGCACATCATCCCGCTGATCCCCGGCGAGGACGCGGCCGCCATGAGCCTCTGCCAGGAGGCGATCGAGCGCGGCGTCTTCGCGCAGGCGATCCGCCCGCCCTCGGTGCCCGCCGGAGCCGCGCGCCTGCGCCTCACCGTGATGGCCTCGCACACCGCCTCGGACCTGCGCACCGCGGCGCGCGTGCTCGGCGAGGCCGCCCGCAGGCTCGGCCTGGACCCCGAGGCGATGACGCCCGGGCTCGTCGAGCGCCAGGTCGAGCTCGAGCTCGAGCAGGCCGAGTTCGCCCGCGTGGCCGCGAACGCGGAAGCCTCGCGCGGGACCTACGAGCGCGAGCCCGGGGACCTCTCCCCCGCCGCTGCCGGGCGCGCATCATCGGCCGGCGTTCCCTTCGACCTCGAGCGCGACGGCGAGCCCGCGGAGAGCGCGCCGGCGCCCGCAGCCGGCACCGGCGCGCCGTTTGACTTCGAGGCCGAGCTCTCCGACGCACGCGCGGCCTAGCCGCAGACCGCGGGTACCGCGCTGCGCGGGCTGTTCGTAACGGGCACCGACACCGGCGCCGGCAAGAGCGTGCTGAGCAGCGCCCTGGCCGCCGCGATGGTGCGCGCGGGCGAGCCCGTGCGCGCCTACAAGCCCGTGCTCACCGGCCTCGACGAGGACCCCGACGGCGACTGGCCGCCCGATCACGAGCTGCTCGCGGTGGCGTCGGGCATGGAGCCCGAGCAGGTCGCGCCGCTGCGCTACGGACCCGCGGTCTCACCCCACCTCGCCGCCCGCATGGCGGGCGATGAGCTCGACCCCTCGCGGCTGCTCGCCGGCGCGCGCGACGCGGCGCAGGGCGGGCGGACGCTGGTCGTGGAGGGAGTGGGCGGGCTGCTCGCGCCGCTGGCCGATGACTACAGCGTGTGCGAGCTCGCGTGCGAGCTCGGCCTGCCCGTGCTGATCGCCGCGCGCCCTGGGCTCGGCACGATCAACCACACGCTGCTGACGTTGCGCGCCGCCCGCGCCGCCGGGCTGGAGGTGTGCGCGGTCGTGCTGACGCCGTGGCCGGCGCGCCCGTCGCAGCTCGAGGCCTCCAACCGCGAGACGATCGCGCGCATCGGAGCGCTCCCCGTGCACGGCCTGGCCGCGCTCGCCGGCCCCGATCCCGCGGAACTCGCCCGCGCCGGGGCGCAGCTGCCATGGCGCGACTGGCTCGCGGCGCGCGCCTAGCCGGGCGGGATCGCGGCCCCGCCCGCCCGCGCGCTTGCAACCATCGCGGCGGTGAGCTGCGCCAGGTCATCCGTGCCGATCACATATGGCGGCATCGCGTAGACGAGATCGCGAAACGGCCGCAGCCACACGCCGTGCTCGATCGCCGCGGTGCTCGCCGCGGCGAGGTCCACGTCGCGCACCAGCTCGATCACGCCGATCGCGCCGAGCACGCGCACGTCGCGCACGCCCGCCAGCGCGCGCGCCGGCTCGAGCCCGGCCAGCAGGCCCGCTTCGATCGCGGTAACGCGCTCGCGCCAGGCGCCGTCGGCGAGCAGCTCGAGCGACGCCAGCGCCACCGAGCAGGCCAGCGGGTTGGCCATGAACGTCGGCCCGTGCATCAGCCCGCCGCCCTCGCCGGCGGAGACGGTCGCGGCGACCGCCGCGGTGCACAGCGTCGCCGCGAGCGTCATATAGCCGCCGGTGAGCGCCTTGCCCACGCACATCACGTCGGGGCTCACGCCCGCGTGCTCGCAGGCGAACAGCGCGCCGGTGCGCCCGAAGCCGGTGGCGATCTCATCCGCCACCAGCAGCAGCCCGTGCTCATCGCACAGCGCGCGCAGCAGCGCGATGCACTCGGGCGCGTGAAAGCGCATGCCCCCGGCTCCCTGCACGACCGGCTCGACGATCACCGCGGCGAGCTCGTCGCTGTGCGCGCGGGCGAGCGCCGCCACGCCCTCGGCCCAGCGCTCGTCGAGGCCGCGCGCGAAGCCGTCGGGCGGGCGCTCGGCGAAGACGTGCTCGGCGAGCACACCCTTGAACATGCTGTGCATCCCGCCGACCGGGTCGCACACGGCCATCGCGCCGAACGTGTCGCCGTGGTAGCCGCCGCGAACGGTGAGCAGGCGCGTGCGCTGCGGGCGCCCGCGCGCGCGCTGGTACTGCAGGCACATCTTGATCGCCACCTCCACCGACACCGACCCCGAGTCGGCGAAGAAGACGCGCTGCAGGCCGCCGGGCGCGAGGTCTGTGAGGCGCTCCGCCAGGCGCACCGCAGGCTCGTGCGTCAGGCCGCCGAACATCACGTGGGCCATGCGCTCGAGCTGCTCGCGCAGCGCTGCATCGAGCACCGGATGGCGGTAGCCGTGGATGGCGCACCACCACGAGGCCATGCCGTCGATCAGCTCGCGCCCGTCCGTGAGCTCCAGGCGCACCCCCCGCGCGGCGCGGACGGGCAGCGCGGGCAGCGCCGCGGGCAGCGCGCCGTAGGGGTGCCAGACGCGCTCGCGGTCGAGCGCGAGCAGCTGCTCGCGCTGCAGCGTCAGTCCTCGTAGAGGACGAAGTCGCGCTTGCGCGCGCCGCACACCGGGCAGAACCAGGTGTCGGGAATGTGCTCGAACGCCGTGCCCGCCGGGATCCCGCCGTCGGGGTCCCCCTCGTCGGGGTCGTAGATGTAGCCGCAGGACTCGCAGATCCAGCGCTGTAGGGTTTCGGTCGTGGTGCTCATGCGCCAAAGACTACCGGCCGGCGGGATCCCTCGGTGAGCGCGTCGAGCGACCAGCAGCTGCCCGCGCCCGGGGAGAACTACAACCCGGGCCCGCCCACGCGCCCGCGCCAGGCCGCCACGGTGATCCTGTTGCGCGGCGGCGAGCATGCCCTCGAGGCGCTGCTCGTCAAGCGCACGCCCAAGGCGCGCTTCATGGGCGGCGTGTGGGTCTTCCCGGGCGGCGCCGTCGACGCGGACGAGGGCGACGGCGACGAGGCTCACCGCGCGGCTGCGATCCGCGAGCTGCGCGAGGAGGCAGCGATCGCGCTCGAGGACCCCGCCGCGCTCGTGAAGTTCTCGCGCTGGATCACCCCCGCAGAGGTCCAGATCCGCTTCGACACGCACTTCTTCCTCGCGGAGCTGCCCGCCGGCCAGCAGCCGCGGATCGACGGCGAGGAGTGCGTCGATCTCGGCTGGTTCACGCCCGCCGGCGCACTCGCGGCCCACCGTGCGGGCGAGATCGAGCTGGTGTTCCCCACGATCAAGCACCTCGAACAGCTGGGCGAGTTCGCCTCGGTGCAGGAGCTCATGACCCACGCGCGCGGGCGCACGGTGGAGCCCGTGCAGCCCCGCGTCGTGCTCGAGGGCGAGGTCGCGCGCATCCTGCTGCCCGGCGATGAGGGCTACTGAGCCGCTCCTCAGCTCTGCTGCTGGGAGTCGATCACGTGCGTGACGGCGTTGATCAGCGCCAGGTGCGTGAAGGCCTGCGGGAAGTTGCCCAGATGGCGCCCCGAGGAGGCCTCGAGCTCCTCCGCGTAGAGCCCCAGCGGTGATGCGTAGGAGAGCAGCCGCTCGCACAGGTGTTCAGCCTCGCGGCGCTCACCGATCTCCGACAGCGCGGAGACCAGCCAGAAGGAGCAGATCAGGAACGTGCCCTCCTCGCCCTGCAGGCCGTCGTCGGTGGCATCGGTCCGGTAGCGCAGCACGAGCCCGCCCTCGGTGAGCTCCTCGCGGATCGCCGTCACGGTCGCCCGCAGGCGTTCGTCGTCGGGTGGCAGGAAGCGCAGCAGGCCGACGAGCAGGGTGGAGGCATCGAGCGCGTCGGTGTCGTAGTGCTGGCGGAAGACGCCGCGGCCATCGACGCCGCGCTCGAGTATCTGCTGCTTGATCACATCGGCCAGCGATTGCCACTCGCTCGCCTGCTCCTGCTCGCCGCGGCGTTCGGCCAGACGCGCGCCGCGGTCCATCGCCACCCAGCACATCAGCTTGGAGGAGACGTAGTGGCGCGGCTCGCCGCGCGCCTCCCAGATGCCCTGATCGGGCTCCTGCCAGGCCTGCGATGCGCAGCGCACCTGCTCGGCGAGCACGGGCCACAGGCGCTCGGGGATGTGATCGCGCTTCTTGGAGTGCAGGTACACGGAGTCCAGCACGGCGCCGAAGACGTCGTTCTGGCGCTGCTTGTAGGCGGCGTTGCCGATGCGCACCGGGCGCGCGCCCTGGTAGCCCTTGAGGTGGTCGAGCGTGGACTCCTCGAGTTCCTTCTGGCCCGTGATCCCGTACATGATCTGCAGCGAACCGTCCTCGTTGCGCTCCATGTCGGCCACGTACTGGACGAAGTCATCGGCCTCCCAGTCCAGGCCGAGCGCGTGCAGTCCCCACAGCGTGAAGCTGGCGTCGCGCATCCAGCAGAAGCGGTAGTCCCAGTTGCGCTCGCCCCCGGGGGACTCGGGCAGCGAGGTGGTCGCTGCGGCCACGAGGGCGCCGGTGGGCATGAACGTCAGGCCCTTCAGCGCGAGCGCGGAGCGCTGCAGGTGGAAGCGCCAAGGGTGATCGGGGTATGTGCCGTCGGCCAGCCAGGTGCGCCAGAACTCGCTCGTGCGCTGCAGGTAGGCCTCGGCCTGCTCCGCGGTGCGCGGGCCGCCGCGCGCCTCCGTCCAGGAGATCGCGCAGTAGCGCTTCTCACCCTCGACCATCGTGTGGCGGCCGTGCACGCGGTTGCCCTCGATGCCCATGCGCACGTCGCTGAAGAACCTGAACGCGCTGTTTTCGTCGATCGCATCCAGCGCGCTGCACTCGTCGTCCTCGATCTCCACCTTGCTCCACTGCGCGGGCTGGGCGCCGTAGGCGAGCATCGGCTCGCACACGATCTCAACCTGGATCTGTCCCTGGATGCACTCGACCACACGCACGAGCAGGTGGTCGGCGTCGTAGTCGGTCGGCGGGCGCGTGTGGCTGGAGCCGTGCTTGTTGTCGTGCCACTCGCCGATCGTCAGCGCATCGGTCACGCGCAGCCACCCCTGCGGGGTCATCCACGTCGTTTCGATCAGGTTCGTGCCCGGGATGTAGCGCCGCCCGGCGGGCACGTACACGCCGTAGGGGCCGACCCGCCAGCTGCCAGCGCCGCGATCCAGCAGCGCGCCGAACACGCTGGGCGAGTCGAAGTGCGGCAGGCACATCCACTCGATCGAGCCGTCCGAGGCCAAGAGCGCGCAGGTGTGGCAGTCCGACAGGAAGCCGTAGTCGGCGATCGGCGGAAACGGCGACTCGCCCGGCATCGGCATCGCAACGGGCTCCGAGGCGCCCGCCCCGGGCGTGCGCGCGGCGGGGCTCACCACTCCCCGATCTGGAGGCGCGGGCGCTCCACGCCCTCGGGCAGCAGCTGTTCCTCCTCGAGCTTGTCGAGATGGGCGGCCAGCGTGACCGCGGCGAGCGGGCGCAGCTGCAGCGGCACATCCGGCCAGGCCGCGTCGAGCAGCTGCTCGGTGCTGCGCCGGCCTTCGCCGAGCGCTGCGATCAGGTGCTGCTCGCGCTCGCGCCTGTGGCTGAGGTACTGATCGAGCTTGGCCTGGACCTCGCCCACCGCGGGCCCGTGCCCGGGGCACAGCACCTCGATGCCCGCGCGCTCGCGCAGAGCGCCCAGCCCGCGCATGTAGCCCGCCAGCGCGCCGGGGTAGGGGGTGATGAAGACGCTGCCCTCGCCGAGCACCGCATCGCCGGTGAAGCACGCGCCGCCGGCCAGCAGGGCGAAGTGGTCCTCCGCATGGCCGGGCGTGGGGAGCGCCTCGAAGGGGCCGAAGCGAACCCCCGCGCCGAGCGTCACATCGACGTCCCCGCGCCCCCCCGCCAGCGGCGCGGGGCGCTCGTCGAGCAGCCGGCGCACGCCGTCCGCGTGGTCGGGATGGTCGTGGGTTAGCGCCACGCCGCCGAGCCCGCCGCGGGCGTCGAGCGCGGCGAGCACGCGCACGAGGTGCTCCTCGATCACCGGGCCGGGATCGACCACCCAGGCGGGCTCGCGCCCCACCACCCACGTGTTGGTGCCCGACAGGGTCAGCGGGCCGGGGTTGGGGGCGCGCACGCAGAGCACGTCGTGGGCCTCCAGCGCGGCTGCCGCCGGGTCGGTCGGTGCCTGCCCGTCGCGCGCGTGGCGGCTGCTCATGGGCGCGACGTTAGCTGACACCGGCCCGCTGCTACTGCAGGCTGGCCATGACGTGCTTTACGACGGTGTAGTCCTCCACCCCGTAGATGCTCAGATCCTTGCCGTAGCCGGACTCCTTGAAGCCCCCGTGCGGCATCTCTGAGACGAGCGGGATGTGGTCGTTGATCCACACGCAGCCGAAGCGCAGCGCGCGCGAGACGCGCAGCGCGCGCCCCACATCGCGCGTCCACACCGAGGAGGCGAGGCCGTAGCGCGTGGCGTTGGCCCACGCGATCGCCTGCTCCTCATCGCTGAAGCGCTGGACCGTGATCACGGGGCCGAAGATCTCCCGCTGGATCAGCTCGTCGTCCTGCTCCAGCCCGGTGACCACCGTGGGCTCGAGGAAGAAGCCCGGCCGCTCGGCCTGCGCGCCGCCGGTCACTATCTCCGCGCGGGCGGGGCGTCGCTCGAGGAAGCCCTCGACGCGCTCCAGCTGGCGCGCCGAGTTGACCGGGCCGAGCGTGGTGTCGGGCGAGAGCGTGTCGCCGATCACGAGCCCCTTGGCCTGCTCTGCGAGGCCGGCGACGACGTCGTCGTAGACGCCCGCGCCGGCGAGCACGCGCGTGGCGGCCGTGCAGTCCTGCCCGGCGTTGTAGTAGCCCGTCCCCGCGATCGTCTCCAGCGCGCTCTGCAGGCTGACGTCGTCGAAGACCAGCACCGGCGCCTTGCCGCCCAGCTCCAGGTGCACGCGCTTCAGCGAGTCCGCCGCCGTGCGCGCGAAGTGCTTGCCCGTGTCCACCGAGCCCGTCAGCGCGATCATGTCCACGTCGGGGTGGCCGATGAGCGCCTCGCCGGTCGGGCGCCCGGGGCCCATCACCACGTTGAGCACGCCCTTCGGCAGGACGTCGGCGGCCAGCTCGGCCAGGCGCACGGTCGTCAGCGGCGTAGTCTCGGCGGGCTTGAGCACGACCGTGTTGCCGGCCGCGATCGCGGGCGCGAATTTCCAGATCGCCATCATCAGCGGGTAGTTCCACGGCGTCACCTGCCCGATCACGCCGACCGCTTCGCGGCGCGTGAAGGAGGTGTAGCCGTCCATGTACTCGCCCGCCGCGCGGCCCTCCAGGCAGCGCGCCGCGCCGGCGAAGAAGCGCAGATTGTCGGCCATCACCGGGATCTCATCGTTCCTGACCGCCTCGATCGGCTTGCCCGCGTTGAGCGCCTCGAGGCGTGCGATCTCATCGCCGTGCTCCAGCACGAGATCGGCGATCGCCAGGAGCGCCTGCGAGCGCTCCGCGGGCGTGGTGGTCGACCATGCCCCGAACGCGCGACGCGCGGCGCCGACGGCGCGGTCGACGTCCTCGGGGCTCGAGATCGGCGCGCGCGCGAGCTCCTCGCCCGTGGCCGGGTTGAGCACCCCTTCGGTGTCCGCGTCCGAGCCTGTGCGCGCCCCGTCGATGAAGTTGCTGAGAGCCTCCGTCGCGCTCGCCATCGCCAATCAGTCTACGTGGCCGATCACGGCGGCGACACCCCGCGCAGATGCCGCTCAGCGGGCCGCAGCGTCGGCCAGCCCGAGCGCCTCGGCCACGGCCGGGTGCGTGATCTGCCCCGCGCGGACGTTCACGCCGGCGCGCAGCGCGACGTTTTGCTCGAGGGCCGCGTCGAGACCGAGCTCGGCGAGCTCGATCACGTAGGGCAGCGTCGCGTTGGTGAGCGCGTAGGTCGAGGTGATCGGGACAGCGCCCGGCATGTTGGCCACGCAATAGTGCGTGATGCCGTCGACCTCGAATGTAGGTTCGGAGTGGGTGGTCGGCCGCGAGGTCTCAAAGCAGCCGCCCTGGTCGATCGATACATCCACGAGGACGGCCTGCGGGCGCATCAGCTTGAGCTGCTCGCGCGTGACCACGTGCGGGGCGCGCCCGCCGTGCACGAGCACCGCGCCGATCACCAGATCGGCCGCCGGCAGCATCTCCTCGATCGCGAGGGTCGAGGAGTAGACCGTCGAGGCGCGACCCGCGAAGGCCACTTCGAGATCGCGCAGGCGATCGATCGAGCGGTCGAACACGAACACGTCGGCCTGCATCCCGATTGCGATGAACGCCGCGTTCATCCCCACCACTCCGCCGCCGATCACGAGCACGGTGGCCGCGGCCACGCCGGGCACGCCGCCGAGCAGGATGCCGCGCCCGCCGAGCGGCTTCTCGAGCATGAACGCGCCCGCCTGCGTGGCGATCTTGCCCGCCACCTCGCTCATCGGCGCCAGCAGGGGCAGGCGCCCCTCGTCGTCCACGACGGTCTCATAGGCGATGCAGGTGGCGCCCGAGGCGATCAGCCCGCGTGCCAGCTCGGGCTCGGCGGCGAGGTGCAGGTAGGTGAACAGCACCTGGCCCGCGCGCAGCCTGAGCACCTCCTCGGGCTGGGGCTCCTTGACCTTCAGCACGAGCTCGGCCTGGGCAAAGACGGCATCGGCGTCGGCGAGGATCTGCGCGCCCTGTGCGATGAACTGCTCATCGGACATCGCGCTGCCGACCCCCGCCCCGCTCTGCACGAGCACCTCGTGCCCGCGCGCGGCGAGCTCGCGCACGCCCGCCGGGGTGATCGCGACGCGGTACTCGTCGGTCTTGATCTCGGTGGGGACGCCGATCCTCATCCGCGCACCCCGCGCCGGCGCGCGCTCACCGCGCGAGCTCCCGGCCGCGCAGGGCCAGCCAGAACTCGATCCGGTCGCGCGCGCTCGAGAAGTCGCGGCCGGTGATCTGCTCGATCCTGCGGATGCGGTAGCGCAGCGTGTGGCGGTGGCAAAAGAGGGCGCTGGCCGCCTTCTCCCAGTGCCCGTTGTGCTCGATGAAGACGTCCAGCGAGCGCACCAGCTCGTCGCCGTAGTCGCCCTCGCCCTGTTCGATCGGGCCCAGTACCGAGCGGCAGTAGGAGCTCAGGGCATCCTCGTCCTGCAGCGAGAGCAGCAGCTGGAAGGCGCCCAGGTCCTGATAGGAGGCGACCTCGGGGGCATCGCCGTTGCGCAGGCGCACGGCCTCTAGCGCGCAGCGGGCCTCGTGGAAGCTGAGGCGCAGCGAGTGCGCGGGCGCGGGCCGGCTGGCGGCGGCCGGCACCTCGCCGAAGCGCGCCGTCAGCTCGCGCCTGATCCTGCGCGCGAGCTCCAGCGGCTGCTTGCCTTCGGCGTCGATCACCGCGCACACCAGTCCCGTGCGGATCGCCACCAGGCTCGGCACGCGCTCGCGCTCGAGGATCCGTTCCACGGAGGCCGCCGCGGCGGCCGGGTCCGATGGGCGCAGCGCGATCACCGCCACCTGCTCGCCGATGCCGAACGGCCGCAGGCGCGCCTGCAGGTCCTCCGGGTAGAGATGCCCGCTGAGCGCCTCGGCCAGCAGGTCGCCGACCATGTTGCGCTGCAGCAGCTCGTAGCGTTCCTCGAGCAGCTGCGCGAACGCCCGCTCGGTGATCGCGATGAAGGGCAGCTCGTAGGGCACCTCGAACAGCGGGAAGCTGCGCCTGCGCGCCGCGGTCACGAGCGCCGCGGGCAGGCGGCGATGGTGCAGGCCGGTGCCGAAGCCCAGTCCCGCGATGTGGTGGTCGGCGAGGCGGTCGATCAGCTCGCGCTGGAGCTTCGGGCCGGTCAGCTGGATGCCCGTCGTGAGCAGCAGCTCGCCGCCTTTGAGCCAGGGCGTGGGGTCGAGCAGCTCGGTGCTGTGCACCCAGCGCACATGCGCCTGCGCGGCCTCCTGGCCCGAGACCAGGTTCAGGCCGAGCTCGCCGATCAGGCTTTCGACAGTGAGCTCCACCGCTCCATCCGCTCGGATGCCTCGCTCAGGACGGGGCGCAGGATCGCCTCGATCTCCTCGAACTGCTCCGGCCCCGCGATCAGCGGCGGCGAGAGCTGGACGATCGGATCGCCGCGGTCATCGGTCCTGCAGATCAGCCCGCGCCGGTAGAGCTCGCCGGAGAGGAACCCGCGCAGCAGCTCCTCGGACTCGGCCTGGTTGAAGGTCGCCTTGGTCTCTTTGTCCTTGACGAGCTCGATCGCTTGGAAGTAGCCCGCCCCGCGCACGTCGCCGACGATCGGCAGGTCGCGCAGCGAGTCGAGCATTGCGCGGAAGCCCGCCTCGTTGGCGAGCACGTTCTCGCACAGCTGCTCGCGCTCCATCACGTCGATGTTGGCCATCGCCACCGCGCAGGAGACCGGGTGCCCGCCGAAGGTGAAGCCGTGGTTGAAGGCCTCGGTGCCGTGCAGGAAGGGCTCCGCGATGTGGTCGCCCGCGATCACCGCCCCCATCGGCGCGTAGGCCGAGCTGATGCCCTTGGCGGTGGTGATCATGTCGGGCTCGTAGCCGTAGCGCTCGCAGCCGAACCAGTGCCCGAGGCGCCCCCAGGAGCAGATCACCTCGTCGGAGATCAGCAGCACGCCGTGGCGGTCGCAGATCTCGCGCACGCGCTGGAAGTAGCCCTCCTGGGGCACGAAGCAGCCGCCGCCGTTCTGCACCGGCTCGAGGATCACCGCGGCGACCGTCTCGGCGCCCTGGAATTCGATCGCCTCCTCGATCGCGTCGGCCGCCCACAGGGGGTCGCGGTCCTCCTGCCAGCGGTAGGAGTTGGTGTTGGCCACGTGCACGCCGCCCGGCGTCAGCGGTTCGAAGGGGATGCGCAGCGGCGGCAGCCCGGTCGCCGCGAGGGCCCCCATGGAGGTGCCGTGGTAGGCCAGCTTGCGCGAGATCAGCTTGTGCCGGCGGGCCTCTCCCCTGGCGCGGTGGTAGGCCTTGGCGAGCTTCCACGCCGACTCCACGGCCTCCGAGCCGCCCGAGGTGAAGAACACGCGGTTGAGGTCGCCGGGGGCGAGCGCGGCGATCCGCGCTGCCAGTTCGATCGAGGGCGGGTGCGCGTAGCTCCAGTTCGTGTAGAAGGCCAGCTCCTTGGTCTGCGCGAGCGCCGCCTCGCCGAGCTCGGCCCGGCCGTGCCCGATGTTCACGCAGTACAGCGCCGAGAGCCCGTCCAGATAGCGCTTGCCGTGCTCGTCGTAGACGTAGCAGCCCTCGCCGCGGACGATCACGGGGATCGCGTGGTGCTCGTCGTAGGAGCCCATGCGCGTGAAGTGCATCCACAGGTTGCGCCGGGCCAGCTGCTGCAGGCGGTCGGGATGGTCCTCGAGCAGCGCCGGCCCCGACGGCCCGGGGGCCCACGGCGTCGCCGTGGAGTGCGTTTCCGGGGCGCCTGCGGAGGCCGGCTCGTTCACGTCGGTGGGCCCACCCATGGCATCTTCTCCCTCTGTGTCCTCATCGCGGCCGGCCACGTGCGGCTGGACGCTTGGGACAACACTACCGCTCCTCGATGCCCACATCAATAACGCCTGCGGTCAAGGCACGCTTCATTGATTGTACTGGACGTACAGCGTGACCGGCGTGTTTTGGGGATCGCGAACCTTGCGCCTCCGCCGGTGCAGAGCGTAACTTTTGCCACACGCAGGCGAAACCCCGCCCGTCTTCCAGGAGAGGAGCCGTTGATGGCCGCCGCCGACGCCGCAGCATCGGGATCCCCCGCTTCGTCGGGAGTCATGGACAAGGGCCTGAAGAAAGGCGCGATCGGCTACGTCTCGAACATCGTGATCGGCGTCGCGTCCACCGCGCCCGCCTACTCACTCGCGACGACGCTCGGCTTCATCGTGGCCGTCAAGGGCGTCGGCGTGCACGCGCCCGCGGTGATGCTGGTCGCCTTCCTGCCGATGCTGCTGGTCGCGGCCGCCTACAAATACTTCAACCGCGCCGATCCCGACGCGGGCACCACGTTCGCGTGGGTCACGCGTGCGTTCGGCCCGGTCACCGGCTGGATGAACGGCTGGGCGATCTTCCTCGCCGACGTGATCGTGATGGCCTCGCTGTCGGACATCGCGGCGATCTACACGTTCAAGCTGTTCGGCTTCAGCGAACTGGGCAACTCCAAAGCCGCGATCATCGTGGCGGCCGTCCTGTGGATCGCGATCATGACCTGGATCTGCTACCGCGGCATCGAGCTCTCGGCCCGCATCCAGCAGTTCCTGCTCGGCGCCGAGGTGGTCATCCTGATGCTCTTCTCGGTGGTCGCCTTCGCCAAGGTGTACGGCAGCCACCCGCCGGCCGGCGCGATCAAGCCCTCGCTGTCCTGGATCAACCCGTTTGCGATGAACTTCGGCGACCTGGTCGTGGCGCTGCTGCTCGCAGTGTTCATCTACTGGGGCTGGGATTCCGGCGTGGCCGTCAACGAGGAGTCCGAAAACCCGGCCGAGGGCCCCGGCAAGGCGGCGGTGGTCTCGACGATCCTGCTGGTGGTGATCTACGTCGTGGTCACGGCCGCGTCGCAGTCATTCCACGGCACCGGCTTCCTGACAAACGAAGCCAATCAGGAAGACGTCCTCAGCGCGCTCGGATCGGGGGTGCTCGGCAGCGGCCTGGACAAGCTGCTGATCATCGCCGTGCTCACCTCGGCGTCGGCATCGACGCAGACGACGATCCTGCCGACGGCGCGCACGACGCTGTCGATGGCGCACTGGAAAGCTGTGACCAGCTGGCTCTCGAGGATCCACAGGAGCTACCTGACCCCGACCGTCTCGACGCTCGGCTTCGGCGTGCTGTCGGTCCTGATCACCGTGGGGCTGCTGCTGGCGCACGGCAGCGTGCTGGAAGACTCGATCACGGCGATCGGCTTTCCGATCTGCTTCTACTACGGCTTCACCGGAGTTGCGTGCGGCTGGTACTTCCGCCGCGACCTGTTTGAAAGCGCCCGCAACCTCATCATGCTCGGCCTCGCTCCGCTGATCGGCGGCCTGATCCTGTTCGGTGTCGGGATCAAGGCGGCGATCTACTACGGGCACAGCGAAAACGTCTCCGCGCCGCCGGTCCATCTGTTCGGGCTCTCCATCACGCTGCCCCTGCTGATGGGGATCGGCGGCATGCTGCTCGGTTTCGTGATCATGTTGCTCTCGCGTCCGTTCTTCCGCGAGTACTTCTCGCGCAAGACCGAAACCGCGCCGCCCGGCCTGCTCGAGCAGCCTCCGCCGTCCGAGCCGGTGCCCGCGCGCGTGGAGTTCTAGGCGAGCGCCGGCGGGGGCCGACATGGCGCGCGGGCACGGAGGCCCCGCGTGCCATGTGGGCCGCTGCCCGTCAGCTAGCGCGGGGGCAGCTCCATCTGCCCCGTCGGCGCGCCCATCTCGGCGAGCAGCGCGAGGAAGGGCTTCGGCGGGAAGGCCTCGGGCCCGAGCACGCCCACGCCCTTCCAATCGCCGCGGTCGAGCAGCTCGAGCGCAACGACGGGGTTGACCGCCGTCTGCCACACGACCGCCTGGCTTGAGAACTCGCGCATCGTGGTCTCGTTGTCGACCACGTGGTAGAGGTAGGTCGAGCGCGGCTCCCCGTCGATTCCCGTGCCGGTGACCCACGTGCCCGCGCACGTGCGCCCGCTCATGCGCTCGCCGAGCGTGGCCGGATCGGGCAGGGCCGCGGCGACGACGTCGCGCGGAGCGACCTGCTGCCCGCGCACCGACACCGGCTCGGTCGAGTCCAGGCCGAGCTTGTGCAGCGTGCTGAGCACCTCGATGAACTCCTGCCCCAGCCCGTACTTGAAGGTGACCCGCTCGCACTGCACCCAGCGCGGGATCAGCACGACCTCCTCGTGCTCCACGTTGACGCACTCCACCGCTCCGATCCCCTCGGGGAACTCGAAGACCTCCGGCTCCGAGAACGGCGCCGTCGTGTAGAAGCCGCGCCCGCGCTCCCAGATCAGGGGCGGGTTCAGGCACTCCTCGATCGTGGTCCAGATCGAGAACGTGGGCGCGAAGTCAAAGCCCTCGACGACCAGGTCCGCGCCATCGCGCACGCCCACTTCGGCGACGCTCGAGAACAGCTCATCGGCGGCGTAGCGCGCGAACACGTCCGACAGGCCGGGCTCCACGCCGATGCCCACGAGCGCCAGCAGGCCGGCCCCCTCCCACTCCCCGTGCCTGGCCAGCTGATGCTCACCGAGCATCTCGCCGGTCAGCTCGTAGGGCCGCTCGGGATGCGGGTGCGAGAGGGTCATGGCCATGTCCAGGTAGGTCACCCGGGCCTCGAACGCGGCCGCGAAGATCGGCTCGTTGAGGCGCGGATCGCAGGCGTTCAGCACGGCGTCCGGCGCCACACGGCCGATCAGCTCGACCAGCTCGGCCCGGCTGGAGGCGTCCACGCGCTCCGCGGCGAAGCGGTCGGGCTCACCGAGGCGCTCGACGGCGGCCTGCGCGCGCTCGAGCGCGACATCGGCCAGCACGACCCGCTCGAAGACCGCCCGTCGCTGCGCGATCGCCGCAAAAGCCGCGCCCACACCGCCCGCTCCGACCACGAGGACCCTCATGCCGTGCAGTGTGACGCAGATCGCGCGCCCGGAACGGCACACGCGCCACGCACCGCTGCACCTGCACGGACAACGCGACAGTGCAGCATTCGAGCGGGTGGCTGGCGTATGCTGCGCCGATCCGCGCGGCCCCCAACACAAGCAGACCATGAGCACCGGTCTCCCCAGCCCACCGCGCACGCCGCCCGGATCGCCCGAGCCTTCGGGCAACGGCAGCGGCGCGCGCGCGGACGGCCGGAAAGCGAGCCCGCCTCGCGCGTCCGGAGGCGAGCGCTGGGCGGCCTCGCCCGTGATCGGCCTCGCGGAGATCGCGTGGGTGGCGCTCGCGGCCGTGCTGCTGGCCGTGATCACGAGCTGGCCGCTGCTGCTCCATCTGCCCAGCCGCATCTCCCCCGATCTCGGCGACCCGGTCCGCACGGCCTGGCAGATCGCCTGGGTGGGGCACGCGATGCTCACCGACCCGCTGCACCTGTTCGACTCCAACGCCTTCTACCCCCACCCGCTCAGCCTCGCCTTCTCGGACTCGCTGCTCGGCTACGGGCCCACCGCGTTCTTCGGTTCGGGCACCGTCGCCGCCCTGGTCCGCTACAACCTGCTGTTCCTGTGGGCCTGGTCGCTGTGCTTCGCGGGCGCCTACCTGCTCGCGCGCGAGCTCGGCCTCGGGCGCATCGGCGGCGCGGTGGCCGGCGTCGCCTTCGCCTACGCCCCCTACCGCGTGACCGAGGCCGGCCACCTGCACGTGATCTCATCGGGCGGCATCCCGCTCGCGCTGTTCCTGCTGCTGCGCGGCTACCGGCGCTCCTCGCGCAAGCTCGTGCTCGCCGGCTGGCTGGTCTCGGCCTGGCAGGTCAGCCTCGGCTTCACGCTCGGCATGCAGTACTGCTACCTGCTCGCCTTTCTCGCCCTGCTCGTGGTCGTGCACTGGTGGTTCGGGCGCCTGACCACCAGCCGCGAAGCCGCCGCCCGCAGCGAGCCCCGCGCCCCGGTCCAGGCACTCGGCGACGGCGAGCCGGCGAGCCGCCGCGAGCCCATCGTCCCGCGCGAGAAGGCCGCGGGCGGCGCGGAGGCGAGGCGCTCGGCGCCGCCCGCGCGCTCGCGTGAGCGCGGCCCGCTGATCCCCCGCCACCTGCTCGTGGTGACGCTGATCGGCATCGCCGTGCTCGGCGCGATCACCGCCTACCAGGCCCGCCCCTACCTGAAGGTGGCGAGCGAGTACCCCACCGCCAAGCGCACGCTGAGCGAAGTGAAAACCTATTCGGCCGGGCCCGCGGCGTGGCTCGCGGCGTCCTCGGAGAATCGCGTGTACGGCTCGCTCACCGCGGGCATGCGCGCGAAAGTTCACTCCAAGAACGAGAGCGTGTTCTTCCCCGGCGGCCTGATCCTGGTGCTCGCGATCATCGGCCTGGCGGGGGTGGGCGGATCGCCCCTCACCCGGCGAACGCGCATCGGCCTGGCGATCGGGATCCTCACGTTCTCGATCCTCGCGCTGGGCTTCGGCCTGACCGGCGCCGGCTATCCCTACCGGCTGCTCTACGACTACGCCCCCGGCTGGGACGGCGTGCGCGTGCCGGGAAGGGTGTTCACGATGGCGACGCTCTTCTACGCCCTGCTCGCGGGCGCCGGCGCGGCGCTGCTCGTGCGGGGCATCGGGCGCTGGGGCAAGCGCAGGGACGTGCGCGGGCTGCCCGTGCTGCTCGGCGCGGTGCTCGTGATCGGCGTGCTCGGCGAAGGCGCGGGGCACCTCGGCCACCCGGTCGTGCCGCAGCCGGCCCGCGCCGAGATCGGCCTGCCCGGCCCGGTGATCGACCTGCCGACCGACGGCGCCTACGACCGCATCTGGCAGTACTACTCGACCGACGGCTTCTACAAGATCCCGCTGGGCAACAGCACCTTCGACATCCCCGCGCTCGACGATCTGCGCGGCGGCATGAACGGCTTCCCCGACCGCGCGAGCGTCGAGAAGCTGCGCTACTACGGGATCCGCACCGTGGTGCTGCATCTGCAGCCGCTGAAGCTGCCCGCGGTGCAGAACGGCATCGTGCTCGAGCCGCCCGACCCCGTCGCGGCGGCGCGCAAGCCGATCGCCGGGCTGGGCATCACGCGCCGGCGCGCCGGCTCGGTCGTCATCTATGAGATCGGGCCCGGCCCCAAGGCCCTGCACGGAACCGATTGATGGGGGCGCCGCCGGGAGGCCCGCCCCCCGCTCCCGCGGGCGCGAGCCCCGAGCCCGGGCGCCGCTCGCGCCCCGCCCCGCGGCGGCGGCTCACGCCCAGGCGCCTCGCGCTCGCCGCGGTCCTGCTGGTGGGCCTCTCCTACGCAACGATGATCCAGAGCTTCTCCTGGAATCAGACCTCGCACTACGACCTGATCCGCGCGCTCAACGTGGACAGCACGACGATCGACCGCTACCAGGAAAACACGGGCGACAAGGTCTACTACAGGGGTCACTACTACTCCGCGCGCGCGCCCGGCCTGGCGCTGTTCGCGCTGCCCTTCTATGACGCCCTGAACCTCGTCGGCGCCGAAGGCTGGACGCGCTCGCACGTCGCCGCGCCGCAGCGCAGCGGCGACGAGATGATCTATCTGATCGGGCTGTGGGCCAACGTGCTGCCCGGCCTGCTGCTGCTGGTGCTCGTGTGGCGGGTCGCCGAGCGCTTCGAGCCGGGCTACGGCGCGGCGGCCGCCGTCACGCTGGGACTCGGCACGCTCGTGCTGCCGCTCTCCACGCTGCTGTTCTCGCACGTCTTCACCACCTTTCTCGGCTTCGCCGCGTTCGCGCTGATGCTGCGCGAGCGCGACGGGCCGCCCAGCCCGCTGCTGCTCGGGCTGGCGGGCCTGCTGATCGGCTATGCGTTCTCATCGGAGTACCCGCTGTTCTTCGTGGGCGTCGTGCTGGGCATCTATCTGCTCTCGCGCCGCGACGCGCTCACGCCGTCGTGGGTGGCGCGGCGCCTCGGCGCCTACGTGGCCGGCGGCCTCGTGGGCCTGGTGCCGCTGCTGCTCTACAACCACTACGCCTTTCACTCCTGGACGCACCTCGCCTACTCCGACGTGCCCCGCCAGCAGAAAGGCTTCTTCGGCATCGGCGCGCCGAGCCTGCGCGTGCTGGCGACGCTGCTGCTGGACTCGCGCGGCCTGCTGACGATCTCCCCGGTCCTGCTGATGGGCGCGATCGGCACCGTGCTGCTGTACAGGCGCGGCCGGCGCGCCGAGGCGCTCACGATCGGCGGAATCTGCCTCTGCTACGTGGGCTACAACTCCGGCTACTACCTGCCCTTCGGCGGGGGCTTCATGGGGCCGCGTTTCCTGAACACGATGCTGCCGTTCCTGTGCTTCCCGATCGCGCTCGCGCTCAAGCGCTTCCCGGGACCGACGATCGGGCTGGCCGCGGTCTCGATCACGACCACCGTGATCGCCACCGTCACCCATCCGCTGATCGGCTACGAGAACGAGGCGGTGGTGTGGGTGCGCTACTTCACCGAGGGCTACTTCCAGCCCACGATCGCGGGGGCCTACGGGCTGGGGCGCGGCTTCGGCGGCATCTGGCCGTTCTTCCTCGCCGCCGGCGGCGGCGTCCTGGCGGCCGTGTACGCGACCCCGCGCCTGCGCTTCTCGGGCGCGACGCTCGGGTGGGGTGCGCTCGCGGTGCTCGCCTGGGCGCTGTTCGCGGCGCTCGCGCCGACCGTGCTCGGGATCGACCACGCGGGCCTGCAGAGCATCTACAACGCGGGCGACCACACCGCCTTCAACCTGAAGCTGCACGACGGCAGCCGCTACCCGCTGGAGACGCTCGCCGTGGTCGCGGCCGCGGCCGGGCTGCTGGCGCTCGGCCTGATGGCGCTGCTGCGCAACGACCCCTCGCCGCCCCCGCGGGCCCCCGCCGGCGGCCCGCGCGCCCCGTCGCGCGCGCTGCTGAGCAGCTAGCAGCCGCCGCAAAGACATCAAGTCGGGCGGCACCGGCTGTCGATACCGAGGTGGTGTCGAGCATCCACACCGCACCCCCGGAGCGCCACCCCGCGCCTGCGCCCGCCGGCGCGCGCGAGCCCGCCTGCGCGCCCGGCGCCCTGCCCGCGCGAGCCGGCCAACTGATCGCGCCCTCGAGCCCGATGGCTCGTGCGGCGCGGGCCTTCGGCGACGACTACCCGCCGATCCGCCGCCACTGGCTCGTGCGCTGCGCGGGCCTCGCCTACGTGATCGCGGCCGCGATCTACCTGCCGTGGCTGCTGGGCGCGCTGAACCGCGGGGAGCCGTGGCTGGCCTGGCCCTTCCTGGCCGCGAACCTGCTCACGCTGGCCACAACCTTCCTGAGCGTGTTCAACCACTGGTCGCGGGCCGTCCCGCCCGCGCGCCCGCTGGCGCGCGGCGCAGAGCCCATGGTGGGGATCCTGATCCCCTGCTGCGGTGAGCCCGTGCCGATGGTCCTGCGCACGATCGCCTCGGTGCTCCACCAGGACTGGCCTCGCGAGCGCATGGTGATCCTCGTCAGCGACGACGGCCACGACCCGGCGCTCAAGCAGGCCCTCGCCAGCTGGCCCGTGCTCTACCACTCCCCGCCGCCGCGCGATGCTCCCGGGCGCGAAGGGGCCGCCAAGGCGGGCAACCTCAACTCGGCCTTCGCGGCGCTCGTCGCAGAGCATCCCGACGTCCGCTACGTGGAGACGCGCGACTGCGACGACGAGCTCGGCTCGGACGGATTCCTGCGCGGCGCGGTGGGGCAGCTCGAGCACAACGCGCGCCTGGCCTACGTGCAGACGGTCAAGGAAGCACAGGTCAGCGCGGGCGACCCCTTCAACAACCGCGAGGCGATGTTCTACCGCGGGCAGATGCTCTCGCGCAACGCCGCCAACGCGACCTTCCCGTGCGGCTCGGGGCTGGTGTGGCGGCGCGCGGCGCTCGAGCAGATCGGCCTGTTCCCCACGTGGAACCTGGTCGAGGATCTGCAGTCGGGCGTGGAGGCGCTGCGCCGCGGCTGGCAGGGCTGCTACCTGCCGATCGTCGGCGCGATGGGCCAGCACTCGCCCGAGGACGTGCCGAACGTCTACAAGCAGCGCGGCACCTGGGCGATCGACACGGTGCGCCTGATGCTGTGGGGCGATCTGCGCGGCCTCAGCATGCGCCAGCGCGCGCAGTTCTACGAACTGCTGCTCTACTACGTGCACTCGTTCACGCTGCTGGTCTACGTCCCGTGCGTGATGGCCGCGCTGCTGGGCTTCGAGCCCTTCACCACCAGCGGGGAGAGCTTCCTCGTGCACATCCTGCCGCTGATCCTCGCAACCGAGGCGTGGCTGCTGGCGATCAACCGTCCCTACAACGACCGCCGCCGCCGCCAGCGCCATCCGATCCGCGAGCTGTGGCGCGTGCGGGTCATGTGGAGCGGGCTGGCGCCGGTGTTCATGAAGGCGACCATCCAGGCGATCCTCGGCGGGCCCAGCCGCAAGCCGGTCTACAAGGTCACCCGCAAGCACAACGATGCGCGCTGGCACTGGGATACGGTCCTGCCCCACGCCGCCGTGCTGCTGGTCGTGCTCGCCACGTTCGCCTTCGCGCTGCGCAACGGCAGCCTGCCGCCGGCGATCGTGCTCGTCCCGTTCCTCTACTGGGGCGGGATGTACGTGGTGCTGCTCGGCGGCTTCGTCGCGCGCAGCTGGCACGGCGTGCACGAGCGCGGCCGCCCGCCGCGCCCGACGGTGGAGCGCCGCGCGCCCGAGCCCGAGCTGCCCGCGCCGCGTCTGGCCGCCGTGGCACGGCGCGTCGAGGAACGCGCGCACCGGCGCGCGGCACAGCCGGCGCGGGCGCGCTAGCTCGTCTCCACCCCCGCGCGCGGCGAGACCTCGGCGCCGGCGTCCTCGCGGGCGCCGCCCGTGGCCGGCTGCTCATCGCCCGGCGCGGTGCGCCGCAGCGTGGGATCGGCGACGATCCGCACGTCCACCCCCGGCAGCCCGCGCAGCAGGCGCGTGAGCAGCGAATCGGAGAAGCGCCCGAGGCCCTTGCGCGGAGCCGGCGTGCCCATCAGCACGTAGGTGCTGCCGAGCTCTGCCGCGGTCCTGATCGCGACCTCGGCCACGTCTTCGCCCTCCTCGAGGCGCAGGTGCGCGCCGAGCATCGCGCTCAGGCGCCTGAGCTCCTCGAGCTGCTTGCGGTCCTCGGCATTCGGCTCGCGTCCGGGTGGGCGCACGACAAGCACGTCGAGCTCGGCGTCCAGGCGCTGGGCCGAGCGCCACGCGCGGCGGACCACGTGCTCGGAGTGCGGCGCCAGCGTGGCCAGCGCGAGCAGCCGCTCGGCGATCGGCCGGGGGCCCGCCTCAGCCGGGGCCGGCGCGCCTTCCTCGTCGCGGCGCACGGCCGGGCTGGGCACGCGCACCAGGCGCTTTACCTCGACGTCCTCGGCGACCTGGCGCAGCGCGGTCTCGCGCAGGGCGGAGAGGTTCTCGATCTTGAAGAAGTTGTTCAGCGCCGCGGGCACGCGCTCGGGCGCATAGACCTTCCCCGCGCGCAGGCGCGCCACCAGCGCCTCGGGCGTGAGGTCGATCAGCACGACCTCATCGGCCGCCGAGAGCACCTCGTCGGGGATCCGCTCGCGCGTGCGCGAGCCGGTGAGCTGGGTGATCTGGTCGTTGAGGCTCTCCAGGTGCTGGACGTTGACCGTGGAGAAGACGTCGATCCCCGCCTCGAGCACGTCGCGCACGTCCTCGTAGCGCTTCTCGTGCTCGACGCCCGGCGCGTTGGTGTGCGCGAGCTCGTCGATCAGGCACAGCTCCGGACTGCGCGCGAGCACCGCGGGCAGGTCCATCTCCTCCAGCCGGGTGCCGCGGTAGAGCACCTCGCGGCGCGGGATGATCGGCAGCCCGTCGGCCTGGGCGACCGTCTCGGCGCGGCCGTGCGACTCCAGGTAGCCGACCACGACGTCGCGCCCGTTCTCGGCTTCGGCGGCGCCCTCCTGCAGCATCCGGTAGGTCTTGCCCACGCCGGGGGCCATGCCGATGAAGACCTTCAGGTGTCCGCGTCCGTCGGCCATGCGGGCATTGTCCTGCACTCGCTCCGGGAAGGGGCGCGGCCGGGCCGGCGGCAGGGTGTGGCGGACCCTCCCTTCACAGGATCGTAATGACGGCGGGATGAATCGTCACGCGAGCTTGACGCCGCCGGCGACACAATCGAGGCAGGCCGGCGCGCACGATCGATGTCCTCCCTGAACCCCCGCCTCCACGCCCGCGCAGATGAGCGCTGGAGCCCCCGTACACGCGGAGGCTCGGCGATCGCGCTGCGCGTGCGCGTGCTGTGGGCGCGCGGGCGCCTCGACGGGATGCTCGCCAGGGGCGCCGACCCCGGCGCCCGCCCCGAGCTGGCGCTTCGCGCGGCGCAGCTGACCGCGCGCCGCCACCGCGCCGCGCTCGCCGAGAGCCTCGAGGACGTGGTGCGCAGCGCCGAAGGGCGCCGCCGCGTTCGCAGCGCCTGCCCGCCGCTGGCCAGCCGTGAGGTGCGTGCGGCGCGCGCCGCCCTGCTCGGCCTGGCCTTCCAGCTGCGCCAGGACGCCGCGGTCCACCCGGCGGGCGTCGTGCTCGCCCGCCGGCTGATCACCGACGGCAGCGGACCGCTGTACGTCCACGCCCAGCACGATGCGCTGTGGCACGCGGCGCGCGAGGCCGGCGCGGCGCTCGCGGGCGCGGGCTCCTCCTAGAGCGCCGCCGCGAGCACGGCCTCGTAGCGCCGGCGCACGTCGGCCCGGTCGGCCTCCTCGGGCACCGACTCCTCGCTCGCGCGCAGGATCATCTGCGCCTGCTCGAGCAGCACCTCGCGCTGCTCGGGCTCGATGGCGTAGGACATCACCTTCGCGAGCGCGTCGAGCTGGCGGATCATCACCGCGGGCATCGCCCTGCTGGCCTGGCGGATCTTGTCGTGCGCGCGCTCCACCAGGCGGCGGAAGCTGACGGTGAGCACGATCAGGCGCACGCTGCCGGTCGCGTCGCGATGCACCGCCTGCGGGCGCCACTCCTGCGCGAGTTTGCACATCGCGTCGCCCAGCCAGTCGATGCAGGCGAGCGCGGTGAACGTGTCGTTGACCGCGGGGGAGAGCGCGCGGATGGCGATCTCCACGAGCTGGTCGACGGCGAAGGAGAGATCCTGGGTGAGGGTCCTGTGCGGGCCCGTCGCGTGCGCGCCGCCGAGCGCGCGCGCGACCCGCGGGGCGGCGGCGGCGGGCCACACCTCGGCCAGCGGCTGGCCCTCCACGACGAAGTGCCCGGGGCGATGCAGCAGGCGGATCACGGCCCCCTGGCGCGCGGCGATGCCGACAAGCGTGTCGATGCGCACGAACTGCAGATAGCCGCTGCTGGGCGCGCGCACCACGCCGCTGTCCTCCTCAAGTCGCACCATCGCCTCTGCCAGCGAGGGTCCGGCCTTGGCCACGGTGCGGGAGGCCGCGCCGTCGGCCTCGATCGCCCGCGCGAGGTCCCCGGCGATGCTCGCGATCACCTGCGGCAGCTGAATCGACTTGGCGATGTGATCGATGAACACCACGAGCACCGCCACGTCGAGCACGACGAGCGCCATCGTTACGGTGATCGAGAGGTGCGGCACGAATTCCCCGTGCGCGCCGGGGCCGATGCTGACGAGCGCGAGGATCGCGTAGACGAACGTCGCCACGTATGTGCCGAGCGTGATCTGGGTGACCCAGTCGCGGATGAAGTTGCGCAGCATCCGCGGCCCGAACTGCGTCGAGGCCAGCGTGAGCGTGACGATCGTGATCGAGAAGACGAGCGTGACGACGGTGATCACCGCGGCAGCGATCGCCGTGAGGATCTCGCGCGCCGCATCCGCGCTGCCGCTGATCACGAAGGAGGGCAGGTGCAGCGAGCCGTCGTAGGCGGAGCGGTCGAGCGCATAGGTGCCGGCGAACAGCGCGACCACCAGCGCGATCTCGGCGGTCGGCACGAGCCACAGGTTCGTGCGCAGCGCCTCGCGGCGCCACGCGGAGGGCACCGGCACGACGAGCCTCACCGCGCGGGCGCCTCGCCGGCCACGGGGAGGGCGCGGGAGCGGATGAGGGGATCAGGTTCGCTTGACATCGTGGCAGCCCGAGGACGATGCCGACCAGGCTTCCCGGCTCACCGCCGCACACGATACTGCCCGCGCCGACGTGGCCGTGCTCAGTCGCAGAAGCGGTAGCCCACGCCGGGCTCGGTCTTGATGTAGACCCACGAGGCCGCGTCCGCGCCCTCGATCTTGTGACGCAGGTTGGCGATGTGGGTGCGCAGCAGCGGCCCGTCCTCGGCGTGTGCCGGTCCCCACACCTCGCTGAGCAGCGCGCGGCTGCTCATCAGGCGCCCGCGATTGCGAGCCAGCGCGCCCAGCAGCTTGAACTCCATCGGCGTCAGCCTGACCTCCCTGCCGTCGCGCAGCACGGTGTGCGCGGCAAAGTTGATCTCGAGCCCTTTCACGAGCACCGTCGCCTCCTCGTCGGCGACCGCGCGGCGGAAGACGGCCTCCAGGCGCGCGAGCAGCTCGCGCGCGGAGAAGGGCTTTGTCATGTAGTCGTCGGCTCCCGCCCGCAACGCCGCCACCTTCTGCTCCTCCTCGTCGAGCGCGGACAGGATCAGGATCGGCATCGAGCTCCACGAGCGCAGCTCGGTGCACAGCTCGATGCCGCTGCCGTCGGGCAGCATCAGGTCGATGATCGCCGCTTCGGGCGGCTCGCGCGCGGCCAGCGCCAGCGCCTCGGCGAGGCTGCCCGCGGTGCTCACCCCGTAGCCGGCCTCGCGCAGGATCACGCGCAGGGCGCGGACTATCTGCGGCTCGTCGTCGCAGACGAGGATCCGCCGCGAGGGCGCCTGCTCGGACGTGCTAGCCCCCGAGCAGGTTGTACACGATCAGGTCGATCAGCTTGATGCCGATGAACGGCGCGATGATGCCGCCGAGGCCGTAGATCCAGAGGTTGCGCCGCAGCAGCGCGCTGGCCCCGATCGGCCGGTAGCGCACGCCCTTCAGCGACAGCGGGATCAGCAGCGGGATGACCAGGGCGTTGAAGATGATCGCCGAGACGATCGCGCTTTCGGGGTTGCCCAGATCCATGATGTTGAGCACGTGCAGCGGACCCTTGCCGCCCGACGACGTGGCGTAGGTGGCCACGAAGATGGCGGGCAGGATCGCGAAGTACTTGGCCACGTCGTTGGCGATCGAGAAGGTCGTCAGCGCGCCGCGCGTGATCAGCAGCTGCTTGCCCACCTCGACGATCTCGATCAGCTTCGTCGGGTTGGAGTCCAGGTCGACCATGTTGCCGGCCTCGCGCGCAGCCTGCGTGCCCGTGTTCATCGCCACGCCCACGTCGGCCTGGGCGAGCGCGGGCGCGTCGTTGGTGCCGTCGCCGGTCATCGCGACGAGGCGCCCTTCGGACTGCTCCTCGCGGATCAGCGCGAGCTTGCGCTCGGGCGTGGCTTCGGCGAGGAAGTCGTCCACGCCGGACTCCTCGGCGATCTTCGCCGCGGTGAGGCGGTTGTCGCCCGTCACCATCACCGTCCTGATGCCCATCGCGCGCAGCTGGTCGAAGCGCACCTTCATGCCCTCCTTGACCGTGTCCTTGAGGTAGATCACGCCCAGCACCTGGCTGTCGCGCGCGACCGCCAGCGGTGTGCCGCCCTCGCGGCCGATGCGGTCGAGCTCCTCCTGCAGCTGCGGCGGCGGCGAGCCGCCTTCGCGCTGGACGAACTCGATGATCGAGTCGCCCGCGCCCTTGCGCAGCTGCTGGCCGTCCATGTCGATGCCGCTCATGCGCGTCTGCGCGGTGAAGGGCACGAACTCGGCCTGCAGCGTGGACATGTCGTGCTCGCGGATGCCGTACTGCTTGGCCAGCACCACGATCGAGCGTCCCTCGGGGGTCTCGTCGGCCAGCGAGGCCAGCTGAGCCACCTCGGCGAGCTCCGACTCGGGCACGCCGGGCATCGGCACGAATTCCGAGGCGAGGCGGTTGCCGATCGTGATCGTGCCGGTCTTGTCGAGCAGCAGCACGTCCACGTCGCCCGAGGCCTCCACCGCGCGGCCCGAGAGCGCGAGCACGTTGCGTCGCACGAGGCGGTCCATGCCGGCGATCCCGATCGCGCTGAGCAGCGCGCCGATCGTGGTCGGGATGAGCGCGACGAGCAGCGCGATCAGCGTCGTCTCGGAGATGGTCGTGCCGGCGAACAGCCCGAACGGGCGCAGCGTGGCGACCACGATCACGAAGATCAGCGTGAGCGCCGCGAGCAGGATGTTGAGCGCGATCTCGTTGGGGGTCTTGCGCCGCTCGGCGCCCTCGACGAGCGCGATCATGCGATCCAGGAAGGACTGGCCGGGCTCCTGCGTGATTTCCACGACGATCTCATCCGAGGTCACGCGCGTGCCGCCCGTGACCGCGCTGCGATCGCCGCCGGACTCGCGGATGACGGGCGCGGACTCGCCGGTGATCGCCGACTCATCCACCGTGGCGATGCCCTCGATCACGGTGCCGTCGCCCGGGATCAGCTCGCCGGCGGGCACGACCACCACGTCGCCGCGCGTGAGCTCGGAGGCCGCCTTGGTGGAGCCGTCGCGCATCGTGGCCACCGTCTCCTTGCGCATCGCTCGCAGCGTGTCGGCCTGCGCGCGCCCGCGGCCCTCGGCGAAGGCCTCCGCCATGTTCGCGAAGATCACCGTGAGCCACAGCCAGACGGAGATCGTGAAGGTGTACCAGGCCGCCTCGTGACCGCCGCCGAGCGGCTTGCCGCCGAAGACCTGGATCAGCCACGTGACGGTCGTGATGAGCGAGCCGATCTCCACGACAAACATCACCGGGTTGCGGACCTGCACGCGCGGGTCGAGCTTCTTGATGCTCTCGAGCAGCGCGTGCCCGACGATGTCGCGCTGGAACAGCGAGATCGCCTGTCGTTCGTGGGTCGCCGGCATCTGCGCGGACATCAGCCCGTCCCTCCTGTCATGCGGTCGAGTGCGAGGTTCAGTTCGAGCACGTTCACGCCTTCCTCGCCTGAGAAGCCGAGCCCGCGGCCTGAGGTGTACTTGGAGATCAGGCCGTCGACGGTGGCCAGCGGCAGGTTGCGCACGGACGCCACGCGGTGGGCCTGGATCCAGGCGTTGGCCTTCGAGATTTCGGGGTCGAGACCCGACGCCGAGGCGTTGACCGCATCGACCGGGATCTTCGCCGCGGTCAGGCCGGGGTCGTATTCCTTCTTGGTCGTCGGGTTCGTATTCAGTTCGAGATACGCCTTGATGTTTTCTTCAAAGGCTTCCTTGGTCTTTACGCTGTTGGGCCCTTTGTTCGAGAAGGTGCTCGCAGCCGCGTTGTAGGCGCCGCCTTCGGTGGCCGAGGGACGGGTCTGGAAGTAGCGCGGGTCGGGTTCGGTGACGACCGCGCCTTTCACTTCCTTGGGCTTGCCGTTCTTTTCGAGCACCGGCGTGCCGAAGTTCTGCCCGATGATCTTCGAGCCCACCAGTTTGCCGTCGAGCTTTATCTGCTGCCCGTTGGCGTCGCCCGGGAAGACGACCTGGCTGATGCCGGTAATGGCCAGCGGGTAGAGCAGCCCGAGCAGGACGGTGAAGACGATGATCCCGATCGCGGAGGTGACGATGTCGCGTTTCATCTCAGTAGAGGTGTCCGGTCAGGCCCTGCACGATCGGGCCGAGCAGCAGGGCGGGAAAGAAGGTGAGCGCGCCGACGAGGATGATCACGCCGATCAGCAGCACCGCGAACGTGCCGTTGTCGGTGCGCATCGTGCCGAGGCCCGCGGGCGTGACGCGCTTGCCCGCCAGCGCGCCGGCGACGGCGAGCGCGAAGAGGATCGGTGCGTAGCGCGCGAGCACCATGTCGAAGCCGCCCAGCAGGTCGGCGAAGGTGATGCCGTGCGAGCCGAGGTTGCCCGCGTTCGGCTGGATGAAGCCGGTGTAGCCGGCGAACGCCGAGCCGTTGTTGTTGGCCTGCGAGAGGTAGGCGTAGAAGCTCTCCGAGAAGGCCTGCGGCGTGTGGATGCCGAGCGTGGCGGAGGTCGCCCCTTCAGAGATGGATGCGCGCCCGGACTTGGAGGCCGTGGCCAGCGCGGTGCAGAACAGCGCGGCGAGCGGTGTGATCAGGATGCCCAGGCCGGCGAGCTTGATCTCCCTCGCCTCGAGCTTCTTGCCGAGCCACTCAGGCGTGCGCCCGACCATCAGACCGCCGATGAAGACGGCCAGCAGCACGTACAGCAGGATCGAGTAGAGCCCCGTGCCGACGCCGCCGAAGATAACCTCGCTGGCCGACAGGTTGGCGAACGGCACGGCCCCGCCGATCCCGGTGAAGGACTCGATCGCGCTGTTCACCGCGCCGCACGAGGTCACGGTGGTGACCACGTCGAACAGCGCCGAGCCGGCGATCCCGAAGCGCTGCTCCTTGCCTTCCATGTTGCCGCCCGTGGAGCCGGAGATCACACCGGTGTGCAGGCCGGCGGCGTGCTGGGCGGGCGAGCCGTGCGCCTCGGCGATGTAGGCGACCGCGGCCGCGCACAGGAACATGAACATCACCACGCCGTAGATCGCGTAGCCCTGGCGGCGGTTGCCGGTCATGCGCCCGTAGGCGAAGATCAACGCCGCGGGGATGATCAGCACGAGCAGCATCTCGAAGAAGTTGGTGAACTGCGTGGGGTTCTCGAATGGGTGCGCGGAGTTCGTGTTGAAGAAGCCGCCGCCGTTGGTGCCGAGCTCCTTGATCGCCTCCTGGGAGGCGACCGGCCCCATCGCGATCGTCTGCGTGAGGCCCGTGACGGTGTGGACCGTCAGGAAGTTGGCGAGGTTGGCGAGCACGCCCTGGGAGGCGAGCACCAAGGCACCGAGGACGGCGATCGGCACGAGCACGTAGAGGACGGTGCGCACGATGTCCTGCCAGAAGTTGCCGATGCTGTTGCCGCTGCGCCCGATGATCCCGCGGATCAGCGCGACCGCCACGACGATGCCCACGCCTGCGGACAGGAAGTTCTGCACGGTCAGCCCGATCATCTGGCTCAGGTAGGTCATCGTCGTCTCGCCGCTGTAGTACTGCCAGTTGGTGTTCGTCATGAACGACGAGACCGTGTTGAAGGTGACGTTCCAGGGCGCGGAGTGAAAGCCCAGCGGGTTCAGCGCGGAGGGCACGTAGAACGCGTTCTGCGTGCGCAGGACCACGTACAGCAGCAGCCAGCCGGCGAGCGAGAAGATGATCAGGCTCTTGGCGTAGGCCTTCCAGTCCTGGCCACGCTCGGGATCCACGCGCAGGAGGCTGTAGAGCCACCGCTCCGGCGCGCCGAGCAGCGGGGAGAGGATCACCCGCTTGCCCGTGTACACGTTCGCCATGTAGCTCCCCAGGGGAAACGCGAGCGCGGTGAGGATGACCGCGAACAGCACGATCGTGAGCCAGCCGGCGAATGTCATCGCGCTACAGCTTCTCCCCGCGCACCAGCGCGTAGAAGAGGTAGGCGATCACCAGCACCGCGACGACCAGGCCGAAGAAGTCGGCGCCGCTCATGTGTCCGATGAAATAGGCGAGCGGGAGGTGCGGGCTCATACCCGGTCGATCCCCTCGATCATCGCGAGCAGGATCGCGAACATCACGATCCCGAGAATGATTGCCACGGCGTCCATGCGCTCACTATGAGCGCGGGTGCGTTACGGGCGCATGAAGAAAGCGCGCCCGCGCATAACGATTTCGTGACGGACGCGCGCGGGCGCCTGGACCTCAGCCTGCGAATCGATAGCCGACGCCCGGATCGGTGACGATGTAGCGCGGCGCGGTCACGCCCTCGGGCTCGATCTTGGCGCGCAGGCGGGCGATGTGGGTGCGCAGCGGCTGGATGTCGTCGACGTACTCGGGCCCCCAGACCTCCGCGATCAGCTTGCGGTGGGTCATCAGCCGCCCGCGGTTGCGCACGAGGCAGCGCAGCAGGTCGAACTCGATCGGGGTCAGGTGGATCGGCTCGCCGTCGCGCCGGACCACGCGCGCGGAGAGGTCCACCTCGAGGCCGTCGACCGCGATGCTCGGCTCCTCCTCGCTGCGCCCCGCGCGGCGCAGCGCGGCCTGCAGGCGCGCGACCAGCTCGCGCGCGCCGAAGGGCTTGGTGATGTAGTCATCGGCGCCCGCCTCCAGCGCCCTGACCTTCTGCTCCTCCTCCCCCACTGCAGAGAGCACCAGGATCGGCATCTCGCTCCATTCGCGCAGCCGGCGCGTGACCTCCACGCCGTCGCCGTCGGGCAGCACGAGGTCCACGATCGCCGCCTCGGGCGGGCGCACCGCCGCCAGGTCCAGGGCCTCCGCAGCGCTCTCAGCGGCGACCCCCTCGAAGCCCGCCTCGCGCAGCACGACCTTCAGCGCGCGCACGATCTGCGGCTCGTCGTCGACGACGAGCACGCGCGGCGGCGCTGCCGGCGCGGCCAGCTCGCCGCTGCTCACGCGCCCGGCTCGCGTGCGCCGGCCGGCGCGGGCGGCGCCTCCGCGGAGCTCGACCCGATGCCCTCCGGCCCGGTGCCCTCGTGGGGCGCGTCCCGCGACTGTGTGAGCGGGAACTCGAAGACGAACGTAGCGCCCTGCCCGGGCAGCGACTCGACGTGCAGCGTGCCCGCGTTGGCCTCGGTGAAGCCGCGCGCGATGGCCAGTCCGAGTCCCGAGCCGCGGTGCCCGCCGCCGGGCGTCCCCGCGCGGTAGAAGGGCTCGAACACGCGCTCGAGCTGCGCCGGGGGGATACCGGGGCCGCGGTCGACGATGCGCACGATCACGCGGTCCCCCTGGGCCCTGTGCGCGCCCTCGCCGTCGCCGTCGACGCGCGCGCGGGGCGCCGCGGCGAGGCTGCGCACCGCGCGGGCGCGCACCGACACGGGGTGCCCGCCCGCGTGACGGCGCGCGTTCTCGAGCACGTTCACGAACGCGCGCTCCATCTGCACCGCGTCCACGCGCAGCAGCGGCAGATCGCGGTCGATCGACAGGGCGAAGTCCTCCGGGCCGGGCGCGAGCTCCGCAACGGCCCCGCGCAGCAGCTCCTCGATCGAGGCCCACTCCCGACGCGGCTCCGCGGCGCCGGCCTCCAGGCGCGAGAGATCGAGCAGGTTGTCCACGAGGCGCGACAGTCGCCGCGCCTCCTCCTGGATGACCGCGGCCATCTCCTCGCGCTCGCGCGGGGACAGCGACGCGGAGCCGATGGCCTCGCCGGCCGCCGAGATGGCGGTCAGCGGCGAGCGCAGGTCGTGGGAGACCGCGCGCAGCAGCGCGGTCTTGACCGTGTCCGCGCGGCGCAGCGCCGCCGTCTCGACGACCCCGCCGAGCAGCGCATCGCGCTCCAGCGCCGCGCTGAGCAGCGCCTCGAGCGCAGGCACCACGCGCTCCTGCAGCCGCCGCAGGCTGACCTCCGAGCTGTCCGCGCCGACCAGCAGCGTCCCCAGCCGGCGCGTCCCCTCGCGCAGCGGGAAGGCGACCGTGCGCTCGTCGCCCTCGACCGCGTCCATCTCGATCGCCGCCGAGTTCAGCTCGAGCGTCTGCGCCAGGCGCGCCGCGGCCGTGGGCAGCGCCTCGGTGAGGCTCTCGCCGCGCAGCAGCAGCCGCGCCATCTCCGCCGCCAGGTCGGCCTCGCGGCGGCGCTCCTGCGCATCGCGCGTCCGCGCGCGCGTGACCTCCGCCACCGAGCTGGCGATCAGCGCGACCACCACGAACACCGCCAGCGCGACCCAGTCGCCCGGCTCGCGCACCGTGAACTGGCCGACCGGCGGAAGGTGGAAGAAGTTGAACGCCGCCGCGCTGAGCGCGGAGGTGAGCACGCCGAGCCACACGCCCCAGGTGATCGAGACGACCAGCACCGCCGGGATGTAGAGCACGCCCAGCGAGACGACCGGCGCGGTCTGCTTGAGCGGATAGACGAGCAGGGTGCTCAGCGCGACGGCCGCCACCGCGACGACCACCCCCACGCGACGCGACGGGGGCTCTGCGGCGAGCAGGAATCCGAACGGCGGGGACACGACACCAGCCTAATGGCGAACGAGACGGGAGTCCCTTCCCGTCCCGCTCGCTGCGCCCTGCACGGTTCGGCTTGCCTGTGCGGCGGGCAGGCCCCTCAGCCGTGCTCGCCGTGTTCCTTCTCGCCGATCCCAGGCGATGATCGCGCTGCAGCGTCGGCGCGCGGGTGACGCGCCGGTAACCACGCTGTGACGATCCCGTTATGCGCGCGCGCACGTCTGTCTGGATGGGCCCACGCGCCTCAAGCACAGGCGCGCGCGTGCCGATCGGAACCCCGGGAAGCGCGCAATCCCATGACAGCCCGCATGCCAAACACAGCGCCCGCCTGCGTGCTCGCCCTCGCGGCGGGACTGCTCCTGCTGTGCCCCCGGGCGGCCGCCGCGACCGTCTCACCGCTGCCGCCCTCCGACTACACCGCACGCGCCGTGTGCCCCCCGCCGGCTCCCGGCGAAGCGGAATGCCTGTCGCTGGCGCTCGTCCCGCAGACCGCCGCGGCGCGCGCGCACGTGCGCCCGCTGGGGATCGAGCGCTCCGCCACGCCCGCCGTGCGCTCGCCCGCGGCCGGCTACTTCGGCCTGCGCCCGCAGGACCTGCACAGCGCCTACGCGCTGCCCACGAGCGCGCCGTCGGCCCAGACGATCGCGCTCGTGGACGCCTACAACGACCCGACCGCCAACGCCGATCTGAGCGCCTACGACGACGAATTCCCGGCCCTGCCCGAATGCACGATCGCCGACGGCTGCTTCCGCCAGGTCAACCAGAGCGGCGAAGCCGGCAACCTGCCGTTCCCGCAGAGCAGCGAAGAACTCAAAACCGCGCGCGAAAGTGCCAACTCGAGCGAAAAAGCGGCCGCGGAACGGGCCGAAGACTGGGACCTGGAGATCTCGCTCGACATCGAGATCGCCCACGCCACCTGCCAGAGCTGTCACATCGTGCTCGTCGAGGCCGAGCTCGGCGCGCGACGAAGACCTCGATGCGGCCGAGAACGAGGCCGCGCTCATGGGCGCGAAGGAGATCTCGAACTCGTGGGGCGGCGCGGAGGTCGAAGCCACGCGCGAGGAGAGCGCGTTCGACCACCCGGGCCTCGTGATCACCGCGTCGGCCGGCGATGAGGGCTATCTCGGCTGGGACTCCTCGGAAAGCGGCTTCGCCGAGTTCCCGGCGAGCTCCCCCGACGTCGTCGCGGTCGGGGGCACGCGCCTGACCCTGGCCGCCGGCGGCGGCTGGGAAGCGGAGACGGTGTGGAACGGCCGCGGCGCGGGCGGCGGCGGCTGCAGCGTCGAATTCACCGCGCAGCCCTGGCAGCAGTCGCTCGCGGACTGGAGCGCCGTCGGCTGCGCAGGCAAACGCGCGGTGGCCGACGTGGCCGCGGACGCGGATCCCTACACCGGCGTCGCGGTCTATGACTCCGGCGCCCAGTGCCCCTATGAAGAAGAAGGCGAAGTGCACTACGGCCCGTGGTGCACGGTCGGCGGCACGAGCCTCGCATCGCCGCTGATCGCAGCGACCTTCGCGCTCGCCGGCGGCAGCGACGGCGTCTCCTTCCCCGCCGCCACGCTCTATGAAAACGCGCTGCTCTCGCCCTCCTCCCTGCACGACATCCTCACCGGCTCAAACGGCAAATGCGCCAGCTACAACCCCGCCAACGGCCTGTCGCGCTGCAGCGCGGAAGCCGAGGCCAAAGCGAGCTGCGCCTCGAAGCTGATCTGCCTCGCGGGCCCCGGCTACGACGGGCCCACCGGCGTGGGCACGCCAGACGGGATCACCGCGTTCGAGCCCGCCGGGGAAGGCGGCGGCGCCCCCGCGCCGAGCTCGGCGCCCGCCCCGAGCACGCCGCCGAGCAGCAGCCCCGCGGCCGGCGGCGGCGGTGCCGGCGCAGGCTCCTCGCCGCCCGCGGCGGCGCCCGCGGCCTCCCCCGGCGGCTCCTCGCCCGCGGGCGTGCAGGTCTCCGCCCTCGCGCTCACCTTCAGCGCGATCGTCGCGCTGGACAACAGCCACCCGCGCGTCTCCGAGCTGGAATTCAGCTGCGTGCTGAGCGCCGCCGCGCGCGTGCGCGCGACGCTGTCCAAGCGGGTCTCGCGCCACCACCGCGCCCGCTGGCGGGCGCTGGGCGGCACGCTCACGTTCACCGCCTTCAGCGGCCGCAACCGCCGTCGCCTGCATGGGCACGGCACGCTCGGCGCGGGCCTCTACCGCCTGACGCTGACCCCCGCACACGGCAGCCCGCGCTCGATCGACTTCGAGATCGGCTAGCGCGGCGCCGCGCTCAGGAGGCGGCCGGCGCGAGCCGCTCGGGCGCGCCGTGGGACGCCAGCGAGGCGGGCAGCTCCACGCTGCCGTCGGCCTGCTGGCCGTTCTCGAGCAGCGCCACGATCGTGCGCCCGACCGCCACGGCGGTGCCGTTGAGCGTGTGCGGCGTGCGCGTGCCGCGCTGCGCGCGCACGCGGATGTTCAGGCGCCGCGCCTGGTAGTCGGTGGTGTTCGAGCAGGACGTCAGCTCGCGGTAGCGCGACTGGCTGGGCAGCCACGCCTCGCAGTCGTACTTCTTGGCGGCGGAGCTGCCGAGCTCGCCGACGGCGATGTTGACCACGCGGTAGGGCAGGCCCAGCTCGCCGAGGATCTCCTCCTCGATCGCGAGAATGCGCTCGTGCTCCTGCGGCGAGTCCTCGGGCGCCACGAAGCTGAACATCTCGACCTTGTCGAACTGGTGCACGCGGAAGATGCCGCGCGTGTCCTTGCCCGCCGCACCCGCCTCCCGCCGGAAGCAGGGCGAGAAGCCCGCGTAGCGCAGCGGCAGGCGCTCGCCCTCGATGATCTCGCCGTCGTGCAGCGAGGCCAGGGCCACCTCGGAGGTGCCCACGAGGAACAGCTCATCGGCGGGCAGGGCGTAGAGCTGCTGCTCGGTGTCGGGCAGGAAACCCGTCCCGAAGAGCGCCCGTTCGCGCACCAGCACGGGCGGGATCACCGGCTCGAAGCCGTGCCCGCGCAGCTTCTCGAGTGCCCAGCGCACGAGCGCCAGCTCGAGCATCACGAGCTCGCCTTTGAGGTAGGCGAAGCGCGAGCCCGAGAGCCTCGCCGCGCGGTCCATGTCGATCGCATCGCCCGCCAGCTCGAGGTGGTCGCGCGGTTCGAAGCCGAGCTCGGGGGGAGCGCCGACCTCGCGCACCAGCTCGTCCCCGGGGCCCTCCGCGGCCGAGGGATCGGGCAGGTTGGGCAGCGGCGTGAGCGCGCGCTGCAGCTCGAGCTCGACCTCCGCGAGCTCGCGCTCGAGCTCCTTGGCACGCGCGGCCACCGCGCGCATCGCCTCGATCTCGCGCGCCCGCTCGCCCGCGTCGGGCGCCTCGCGGATGCGCACGTTGGCCTCGTTCTGCTCGGCGCGCAGGCCCTCGAGCTCCGGCAGCAGGCGCCGGCGGCGCTCGTCCAGAGCGATCACGCGGTCGAGCGCCGTGGCCGCCGCGGGGCCGCGCCGGGCGAGCGCGGCGCGCACGCCGTCGGGGTCATCGCGGATGAGCTTGAGGTCGAGCACGGCGATTTGGCTGCCGATCGACCGGCGGGCCGCCTATTTGGTGGACAGCTGGATGCTGGTGGTCGGGACTTTCTGGGCCTGCAGTCCCGAGTACTGCGCCAGGAAGCGCGCCACGTCCTGGGCGTCTTCGCCGACGAGGATGTTCTCCGGCATGATCGCTCCGGAGAAGCCGCCGTTGCGGATCGCGTAGAGCACCTGTTCGACGTTCTCCTTGCGGAAGTTGAAGTTGGGTCCGTTCGTCTTGACGCGGTTGGAGATGCTCGTGGCCGAGCCCTCCGCGCCCACCACCGCCAACGTGTGGCAGCCCGAGCAGTGGTCGCGGAAGAGGACCGCGCCTTTGTAGTACGGACTGGTCTGGGCGACCTTGATGCCCTGCGTCCCGCAGCCGGCCACGACCACGGCGCAGGCCAGCAGGACAATCGACTTGACGGCGAGCCTCATGCGCGGGGGAATATATAGGCCCGCTCAGAACCCGTGGGCCGTGCCCGCGGCGCGCAGGGCGAGGAACACGACGACCAGCGCCGAGATCGCCATGACCCCGATCTCGCGGCGGACGATCGTGCCGACGAGCGCCCGCTGCTCCTCCTCGGGCAGCGCGCCGACCGCCTGGGCGTCGGGGATGCCGCGCTGATCGAGGATCGTCTGCGCGGAGGCCACGCGCAGCTGCTCGGCCACGAAGGCCACCGCGAGCGGCAGCAGCGCGTAGAGGTAGAAGAGATGTTCGCTCGAGTAGTGCCCCGTGGCCGCCAGCGAGCCCACCGCGATCGCCAGCGCGAGCGCCGAGCCCTGCCCCACCCGCAGCATCACCCAGAAGGCCCGCGCCCCGCGCCCGTCGCCGTCGACGCCGCGATACCACAGCCAGCCGCCCAGCAGGCCGGCCACGGCGTTGAGCGCGGCCACCACCAGCGCGCCCGCCACGACCGCTTCGGTCATGCCGTGGATTCCGGTCCGCGCACGCCCATAGTTGAGCCGATTGCCACTATGTAACACCCTGCCACAAGCAGTGATATAACAGCGCGCGGTGCTGCGCAGCTATCTCCCGGCGATCGTGTTCCTCCTGCTCGGTGGCGCCGTGGGCGTGGCGTTCGGCATGCTCAACTCGGTGATCGGGCCACGCCGCGCGACGCCCCACAAGCAGGATCCCTACGAGTGCGGCCTGCCCTCGGAGATCAAGCGCGGCCTGCGCTTCGGGATCAGCTTCTACCTGATCGCGATGCTCTTCATACTGTTCGACATCGAGGTCGTCTTCCTCTACCCGATCGCAGTCGAGCTGCGCGCCTACGGCAGCTTCGCGCTGATCGAGACGATCGTCTTCATCGTGCTGCTGTTCGTGGCGTTCGTCTACGTGTGGCGCAGGGGAGCGCTCGAGTGGAGATGAGGCGCGCGCCGCTGGGCGGGGCACCCGGCGCGGGCGGCGACGGGGCGAGCGATCCCGGCGCCCTGCGCGTGCGCACGCTCAACGCCAGGCAGCTGCTGCGCGGCGGGGAGATCGTGGGCCCGACCCCCGCGGCAAACCTCGAGGGTCACGACCTCGAGCGCCACGTGGAAGAGCGGATCATGACCACCACGCTCGACAAAGCCGTCGCCTGGGCGCGCTCGAACTCCTTCTTCCCCGCCACCTTCGGCCTGGCCTGCTGCGCGATCGAGATGATGTCGATCGTGGCCGCGCGCGTGGACGTGGCGCGCTTCGGCTACGAGGCCTTCCGCGCCTCGCCGCGCCAGGCCGACCTGCTGATCCTCAGCGGGCGCGTGTCGATGAAGATGGCCCCGATCGTGCGCCGCATCTACGACCAGATGCTCGAGCCCAAGTGGGCGATCTCGATGGGCGCGTGCTGCAGCTCGATGGGGGTGTTCAACAACTATGCGCTCGTGCCGGCCGACAAGTTCATGCCGATCGACGTGCATGTCCCGGGCTGCCCGCCGCGTCCCGAGGCGCTCATGCACGGGGTGCTGAAGCTGCGCAAGATGGTCCAGGACGACCCCGACATGGGCTGGCGCGAGCGCTACGAGGCCCGCGGCACGGAGGAGATCTTCCCCGAGCCCGGGCGCCCCGCGGGGGACACGGCCGGTGCCTGACGCGACCGGCCTGGAGCTGATCGCACAGGAGCTGCGCGCCGCCGAGGGCTCGGACGCGACCGCCACCTCCGCCGGCCCCGTGATCGACACGGTCTTCTTCCGCGGGCGCGCGACGCTCGAAGTCGAGCCCGAGCACATCCGCAGCGTGCTGGCCCGCCTGCGCGAGCGCGGCTACGCCTTCATGGCCAGCCTGCACGGCGTCGACCACCTCCCGCACGAGCCGCGCCTCGGCGTCGTCTACGAGCTGCTGGACATGAGCCGCGTCGATCGCATAACCGTCAAGGCGCGCGTGCACAGCGAGACGCCGGAGATCGACTCGGTCACGCCCGACGGCGACGACGGCCCCGGCTGGCCGACCGCCGACCACCAGGAGCGCGAGGTCTATGACATGTTCGGGGTGATCTTCCGCGGGCACCCCGACCTGCGCCGCATCCTGATGCCCGAGGACTACGAGGGCCATCCCCAGCGGCGCGACTTCCCGATCGGCGGCGAACCCGTGATCTTCACCGTCAGCGAGAGCGAGACCGAGGGGTGGGCGGAGTGAGCTCCGCCGAGCACCCGCCCGGCGCGACGCTCTCGGAGTACCGCCGGCGCGAGCAGAGCATCACGCTGGCGCCGGTGGAGGAACAGCTCGAGGAGCGCCCGGGCGGGCTCGGCGCCACCAGCCAGGAGCTGCTGACGCTCAACTTCGGCCCGCACCACCCCGCCACGCACGGGGTCCTGCGCCTGATCGTCACGCTCCAGGGCGAGGTCGTGCGGGACATCAAACCGATCATCGGCTACGTCCACACGGGGATCGAGAAGACGGCGGAGGACAAGTCCTACTGGAAGGTCATACCGGTGATCGAGCGTATGGACTACCTCTCCTACTACTTCAACGCGATGGCCTTCTGCGGCGCGGTGGAGACGCTGCTGGAGGTCGAGGTGCCCCCCCGCGCGCAGTACCTGCGGGTGATCCACCTGGAGCTCAACCGCATCATGTCCCACCTGGTCTGGCTCGGGACCAGCGCCCTGGACCTGGGAGCGATCTCGATGTTCTGGTACTGCTTCCGCGAGCGCGAGAAGATCCTCGACCTGTTCGAGATGTCATCCGGGCAGCGCATGCACACGCGCTACTTCCAGGTCGGCGGGGTGATCGAGGACATACCGGCGGGCTTCGCGGAGAAGCTGCGCGTGTTCCTCGAGCAGATGCCGGCGCGCGTCGCGCAGTACGGCGACCTGCTCAACAGCAACGAGATCGTCCTGCAGCGCCTGCGCGGGACCTGCCCGCTCGACGCCGAGACGCTGCTCTCGCTCGGCGTCACCGGGCCGCTGCTGCGCGCGGCGGGCAACCCCTGGGACCTGCGCAAGGCCGACCCGTACTGCTCCTACGATCACTTCGACTTCAAGATCCCCGTCGGAACGGTGGGCGACAACTACGACCGCTACGCGTGCCGCCTGGCGGAGATGAACGAGTCGGTCAAGATCGCCGAGCAGGCGCTCGAGGGGCTCCCCGAGGGGCCCTTCATAACCACCGACCGCAAGGTCGCGCTGCCGCCGCGCCACGAGCTGGCCACCTCGATGGAGGCGCTGATCCACCACTTCAAGCTGGTCACCGAGGGCTTCCGGGTGCCGCCCGGGGAGGTCTACTACCCGATCGAGTCCCCGCGCGGCGAGCTCGGCTGCTACGTGCGCTCCGACGGCTCCTCCAAGCCCGCGCGCGTGCACATGCGCGACCCCTCCTTCGTCAACCTGCAGGCCTTCTCGCACATGGCCAAGGGCGCCTACATCGCCGACCTGATCGCCACCCTCGCGATGCTCGACCCGATCCTCGGCGGGATCGACCGATGAGCGCGGAGGAGCACGAGCTCGAGGCGGCCGTGGACCTCGAGCTGCCGCTCGAGGCCGCCGGCGGCCCGCCGCCGCCCGTGCGCCGCTACGAGCACGGCTCGCGGGTGCCCGGCTGGGATGCGGCGGTCGATCTCGAGAAGGATCCCGCCGAGATCCCCGATCCGCAGAGCACCGAGGTGCCGGCTCAGCTGCGCGCCCAGATCGAGGCGCACATGGCCAACTACCCCGAGCGCCACTCCGCGGCGCTGCCCGCGCTCGCCGCCGCCCAACGAGTGCACGGCTGGTGCTCGCCGGAGGCGATCGAGCAGGTGGCCTGCGTGATGCGCGTGACGCCCGCCTACCTGGAGTCGGTGGCGAGCTTCTACGACATGCTCGAGACCACGCCGGTGGGCCGCCACAGCGTGTACGTGTGCACCAACATCTCCTGCTCGCTGCGCGGCGCGGACGCGCTGTACGAGGCGATGCTGGCGGCCGCCGGCGATGACCCCGACTTCAACGTGCGCTCGTTCGAGTGCCTCGGCGCATGCGACATCGCGCCGATGGCCTCGGTGGACGGCGTCTACGTGGGTCCGCTGAGCGAGCAGGACGTGCCGCAGCTGCTCGAGGACGTGCGCGCGGGGCGCGCTGTGCTGCCCGAGCGCCAGCTCGCGCGCCGCCTCGTGGCCGACCCGCGTGCCAACTCGCGCGAGTACCCCGAGCACCCGCCCGAGCCGGGCGCCGCCGCGCAGGAGGCCCGGGCCTGATGGCCGCGGCCGCCGCCCCGCCGCAGCTGCTGCTGCTCGCCGACATCGACGAGCCGGGCCTGCGCACGCGCGAGGTCTACGAACGCCGCGGCGGCTACGAGTCGCTGCGCAGGGCGCTCGCGATGGAGCCCGCGGACGTGCTCGCGCAGATCAAAGCATCGGGCCTGCGCGGGCGCGGCGGCGCCGGCTTTGCGATGGGCACAAAGGTCTCCTTCCTGCCGCAGGGATCGATGGAGAAGTACCTGGTGTGCAACGCCGATGAGTCCGAGCCCGGCACCTTCAAGGACCGCGAAATCATGCAGAAGAACCCGCACCTGCTGCTCGAGGGCCTCGTGATCGCCTCCTACGCCGCCCAGACGCAGCGCGCGTTCATCTACGTCAGGGGCGAGTACGTGCTGCAGGCCGACGTGCTCGAGGACGCGCTCGTGGAAGCGCGCGAGGCGGGCTACGTGGGCGAGGACATCCTCGGCTCGGGCCACGCGCTCTCGCTCGTCGTGCACCGCGGCGCCGGCGCCTACATCTGCGGCGAGGAGACCGGCCTGCTGGACTCGCTGGAAGGCAAGCGCGGCAACCCGCGCCTGAAGCCGCCCTTCCCGGCGATCCAGGGCCTCTACCAGGGCCCCACGCTGATCAACAACGTGGAGACGCTCGCGACCGTGCCGGCGATCATCCGCCTCGGCGGGGAGGACTACGCCAAGCTCGGCGTGGAGACCTCGACGGGGACCAAGCTGGTGTCGGTCTCCGGCCATGTCGAGCGTCCCGGCAACTACGAGATCGAGCTCGGCATCCCCTCGCGCGAGCTCATCTACGACCTCGCCGGCGGCCCGCCGCAGGGCCGCGGCGTGAAGTGCTGGTTTCCCGGCGGCTCCTCCTCGCCGGTGCTCACCGCGGCCGACCTCGACGTGCCCTACGACTTCGACTCGCTCGCCAAAGCCGGCTCGATGCTCGGCTCGGGCGCGGTCATCGTGGCCGACGATGCCACGCCGATCGTGGACGTGGCGATGAAGGTCGCCAAGTTCTACCGCCACGAGTCGTGCGGCAAGTGCACGCCCTGCCGCGAGGGCACCAACTGGACCGTCGAGATGCTCGAACGGATCGACCGCGGCGAGGCGACGCCGATGGACCTCGAGATCATGGCCTCCGTGCAGGAGCACATCATCGGCAACTGCCTGTGCGTGCTCGGCGACGCGATGGCGATGCCGATCGGCTCGATGGTGGCCAAGTTCCGCGAGGAGTTCGAAGCGCACATCGAGGCCGCGCGCGTGCGCCGCGGAGCGGCGGGCGGGCTCGCCGAGCCGGCCGCGCTGGGCGCGCAGGAAGGCGGCGCGTAGGCCATGCCGCGCCCGCAGCCGCAGATGATCACCTTCACGATCGACGGCCGGGACGTGCAGGCGCCCGAGAACGCGATGCTCGTGGACGCCGCCAAGCACGGCGACGTGGAGATCCCGGTGTTCTGCTACCAGCCCAAGCTGGGCCAGCCGGTCGGCGCCTGCCGCATGTGCCTGGTGGAGATCGAGGGCATCCCCAAGCTGCAGACGGGCTGCTCGACGCCCGTCAAGGACGGCATGGTCGTCTACACCCAGTCCGAGCGCGTGAAGACCGCGCAGCGCTCGGTGGTGGAGTTCCTGCTGATCAACCACCCGCTGGACTGCCCGGTGTGCGACAAGGGCGGCGAGTGCCCGCTGCAGGACATCACCTTCGGCTGGGGCTCGGGCATCTCGCGCTTCATCGAGCCCAAGCGCCACTTCGTCAAGCCGCTCGAGCTCTCGCCGCTGATCGCGATCGACCGCGAGCGCTGCATCCTCTGCTACCGCTGCGTGCGCTTCTCCCAGGAGGTCGCCGAGGACTATCAGCTGGTGCTGCTCGAGCGCGGCTCGCACTCCTACGTCGCGACGTTCGACGGGCACCCCTACGTGGCGCCCTTCAGCGGCAACATCATCGAGCTGTGCCCGGTGGGCGCGCTCACCTCGCGCCCCTACCGCTTCCGCGCGCGCCCGTGGGATGTCGAGGACGCCGGCTCGGTGTGCACGCTGTGCCCCGCGCAGTGCAACGTCAGCCTGACCGTGCGCGACGAGCGCACCCTGCGCGTGCTGGCGCGCGACAACGCCGAGGTCGACGACGGCTGGCTGTGCGACAAGGGGCGCTTTGCCTACCAATCCTCCGAGGTGGACGCGCGGATCACCGAGCCGCTGCTGCGCGACGGCGGCCAGCTGCGTCCCGTCTCCTGGGAGCGCGCGCTCAGCGAGGCGGCCGCCGGGCTCGCGCGGGCGGGCGCGGAGAGCGCTGCGATCGCGGGCGGGCAGAGCACCAGCGAGGAGGGGCTGCTGCTCGCGCGCATGCTGCGCGAGGGCCTCGGCTCGGGGCACCTCGACTCGCGCCGCGCGGGCGCGCTCGCGCTCGAGCTGCAGCGCGCGCTCGGCGCCCCCGCGCTGCAGGCGCGCACCTCCGACCTGGAGTTCGCCCATGCGGCGCTCGTGCTCGACACCGAGCCGATGAACGACGCGCCGATCCTCGACCTGCGCCTGCGCAAGGGCGTGCGCCGCCACGGCCTGCGCCTCGCGGTGGCCTCCCCGCATGCGAGCGCCCTCGACGCCAATGCCGCGCTGTCGGTGCGCTACGCGCTGGGAGCGGGCGCCGCCTTCGCCGCCGCGCTCGCGGCGGCCCTGGCGCAGCGCGAGGACGCTGAGCGCCTGGCGAGCGCCGCCGGCGCCGATCCCGCCCAGGTGCGCGAGCTGGCGATCCTGCTCGCCGGCGAGGAGCAGGAGGCGCGCGAGGTGGTGCTCCTGTGGGGCGAGCGGCTGACCGCGGGGCCCGACGGCGCGGACGGCGCGCGCGCCCTGCTGGAGCTCGCCTCCGGCCTCGGGATGGACGGCGTCGACGGCGCGGGGCTGCTCGAAGTGCCCGCCACGAGCAACGCCCGTGGCCTGCGCGAGGCGGGCATGCTGCCGAACGCCGGCCCGGGCCTGTCCGAGGCGCCCAGCGAAGGCCGCGATGCGCGCGGGATCGCCGAGGGCCTTGCGACGGGAGAGCTCTCGGCGCTGTACCTGCTGCACTGCGATCCGCTGCGTGAGCTGGCCGACCGCGCGCTGTGGGAGCGCGCGCTGTCCGCCGCGGGCACCGTCGTGGCGCACGCCGCGTTTCTCACCGAGGCGATCCGCGAGCACGCCGACATCGTCTTCCCCGCAGAGGTCTACGCGGAGAAGGAGGGCACGATCGTGCACCCCGACGGGCGCCTGCAGCGCCTGCGCCCGGCGGTGGCGCGCGCCGGAGCGGTACGCGCTGAGTGGCAGGTGCTGAGCGAGCTCGCGCTGCGCATCGGCCTGGATCTGGACGTGCTGAGCGGGCCGATGGCCTCCGAGCGGCTGTTCGAGGCGGTGCCCTTCTACGCGGGCTTGAGCCTCGAGGAGATCGGCGGGCGCGGCGTGCGCTGGCAGCAGCGCGCGGCCGCCGCCGCGTTCCCCGCGCCCGGGGGCATGCCCGAGGCCGGCGCGGCGCCCGCGCCGCCGGCAACGGCCGAGGAGGCCGCCGAGCTCGCGGGCTACCGCTCGGTGTGGGATGCGCCCGAGGTCGAGTTCTCGCCCTCGCTCGAGTTCCTCTACCCGCGCAGGGAGCTGGTGAGCTGAGCGTGCTGGCGGTCGTGGGCTACTACGAAGAATGGTGGGTGCAGGTCCTCAAGGCGATCGTGATCTTCGCGATCGCGCTGCAGCTGGTGCCCGTCGTGCTGATGGCCGAGCGCAAGATCATGGGGCGCATGCAGGGCCGCTACGGGCCCAACCGCGTCGGCCCCTACGGCGCGCTGCAGCCTATGGCCGACATCCTCAAGCTGCTCACCAAGGAGCAGTTCCGCCCCAGGACCTCGGTCGGCATGATCTTCGCGCTCGCGCCCATCATCTCGATCCTCACGGCCGTGGCCGTCTTCGCGATCATCCCCTTCGGCGACACGCAGTCGATCTTCGGCGAGAAGGTGGGGCTGTACGGGATCGACGTGTCCGTCGGGCCTCTGTACGTGTTCGCCTTCGGCGCCATCGCCTTCTACGGGATCATGCTGGGCGGCTGGTCCTCGGGCTCGAAGTACTCCTTCCTCGGCGCCATGCGGGGCGCCGCCCAGCTGATCTCCTACGAGGTCTCCCAGGGCCTCGCGCTGGTCGGTGTGATCATCACCGCGCAGACGCTGTCGCTCACCGGGATCGTCTACGCCCAGGAGGGCATGTGGTACATCGTGCCCCAGTTCGTCGGCTTCCTGATCTTCCTCGTGGCCGGCTTCGCGGAGACCAACCGCGCCCCCTTCGACCTCACCGAGGCCGACGCCGAGCTCGTGGGCGGCTACAACACCGAGTACGGCGGCGGGCGCTTCGCCTCCTACTACTTCGCCGAGTACCTCAACGTGCTGGTCATCTCCGGGATCGTGACGACGGTCTTCCTCGGCGGCTGGCTGCTGCCGTTCGGGATCAACCCGCCGGGCTGGGTCGACCCGTTCGTGGTGCTCTTCAAGATGTCGCTGATCACGTTCCTGTTCATCTGGGTGCGCGCCACGCTGCCGCGCCTGCGCTACGACCAGCTGATGAGCTTCGGCTGGAAGGTGCTGCTGCCGCTGGCCACGCTCAACACACTCGTCACGGCGATCCTCGTGGTGGCCACGCACTGATGAGCGACGAGCACACCGGGACGGGCGCATCGGGCGCCGCGGCGAGCGCGCCGCTGGTGCTGGAGCGCTGGAACCCCGGCGAGCACGCCATCGAGGTCCAGCGGACGCCCGCCCCGGGCGCCGGACGCGGCACCTGGCGGGCCTTCCGCGAGACCGCGCGCGGGCTGAAGACCACCTTCTCGCGCATCCTCGAAGGCACCTCCACGATCCAGTACCCCGAGGAGAAGGTCCCCGTCTACCCGCGCTTCCGCGGCCGCCACAAGCTGCACCGCTTCGAGGACACGGGCCTCGAGAAGTGCGTTGGCTGCTCGCTGTGCGCCGCCGCGTGTCCCGCGGATTGCATCCGCGTGGTGGCTGCCGAGAACACGCCCGAGAACCGCGTCTCCGCGGGCGAGCGCTACGCGGCGGTGTATGAGATCAACCTGTCGCGCTGCATCTTCTGCGGCTACTGCGAGGTGGCCTGCCCGTTCGATGCGATCACGATGGGCCACGATTACGAGCTCTCCGACTATGACCGCGGCGATCTGATCTTCACCAAGGAGATGCTGCTCGCCGAGCCGCTCGAGCGCACGCCGCTGAGGAACGAGGGCGAGTGAGCGCAGCGCACCCCACGGCGGGCTCCGGCGGAGCGCCCGGGCCGCACAGCAGCGCAGAGCGCGGGGCGGCGCGATGAGCAGCGTGCTCTTCTTCATCGGCGCCATCGGCGTGATCACCGGCGCGGTCGGCGTGGTCGTCCTGCGCAACCCCTTCTACAGCGTGCTCGCGCTCGTCGGGCACCTCATCTCGCTGGCCGTGCTGTTCCTGCTGCTGCGCGCCGAGTTCGTGGCCGCGGTGCAGGTCGTGGTGTATGCGGGCGCGGTGATGGTGCTCTACGTCTTCGTGGTCGCCTACGTGGGCGACGTGGGCGAGACCATCGGCGAACGCCTGCGCGGGGTGGGTGAGCCTGGATCGCTCGGCTCGGGCCTGCGACTGGGCGGCGCGATCGTGGCCGGCGCGCTGCTGATCGAGCTGCTGATCGCGCTGCTGGGCACGGGCCTGGAGGCGATCAACGGCTACGGCGCCGGCTACAGCCCCGGGCCGCGGACCTACGGGACGCCCGCCTACATCGGCCAGCTGCTGCTGACCCGCTTTCTGATCGAGTTCGAGATCGCCTCCTTCCTGCTGCTGATCGCGGCCGTGGGCGGCGTCGTGCTCGCGCGCCGGCGCGGCGGCATCGGCGAGGAGGACGACGAGCGCGACGCGCTGAGGCCGCTGGATCTGCTGCGCCCGCTGGGCACGGGCACGATCGCCGAGGGCGTGGGCAGGCGCCCCGACGGCGTGCTGCGCGCGCACGACGCGCCGCTGGAGACCGGCCCGAGGTCGCCCACGCCATGAGCATCGCCTGGTACCTGGCCGTCTCGGCGATCGTCTTCGCGCTCGGCGCGGTCGGCGTGATCACGCGGCGCAACCCGCTCGTGGTGCTGCTGTGCCTGGAGCTGATGCTCAACGGCGGCAACCTCGCGCTGATCGCCTTCGCGCGCATGTGGGGCAACGGCGACGGGCAGATCCTGGCGATCATCGTGATGACCGTGGCCGCGTGCGAGGTGTGCATCGGCCTCGGCATGATCGTGGCGCTCTACCGCCGCCGGCTGCCGATCGACGTGGATGAGCTGCGGGAGCTGCAGGGATGAGCACGACGACCTGGGGCTGGCTGGTGCTGGCGTTCCCGCTGCTGGGCACGCTGATCACGGGCTTCGGCTTCCGCGCGCTGCACGGCCGCACAGCCGGCTGGATCGGCACCGGCGCGATCTTCCTCGCGTTCCTCGCCGCGCTCGGCACGCTGATCTCCCTGCAGGGCCACGCGGCCGCCGATCGCGAGCTGACCTCCTCGCTGTGGAACTACGCCTCCACGGTCGGCGTCGACGCGCAGATGTCGATCCTCGTCGATCCGCTGTCGGTCTTCATGATCCTGATCGTCACGGGCGTCTCCACGATGATCCACCTCTACTCGGTCTCCTACATGGACGGCGATCGTGGCTTCAACCGCTACTTCTCCTACCTGAACTTCTTCGTCTTCTCGATGCTGCTGCTGGTCCTGGCCGGCAACTTCCTGCTGCTGATCGTGGGCTGGGCGTTCGTGGGCGCGGCCTCCTACCTGCTGATCTCCTTCTGGTACCGGCGCACCACGGCCACCGCGGCGGGGATCAAGGCGTTCGTGATCAACGTGGTGGGCGACGCGGGCCTCGTGCTCGGCACGTTCTTCATCTTCAAGCACACCGGCACGCTGGATTTCCTGAAGACCTTCGCGGAGACCAAAGCGGGCGTGTTCGGGTCCCACGGCGATGGCGACCTGACGGCGGGCTGCATCCTGCTGCTGGTGGGCGCGTTCGCCAAGTCCGCCCAGATCCCGCTGCACACGTGGCTGCCCGACGCGATGGAGGGCCCCACGCCGGTCAGCTCGCTGATCCACGCCGCCACCATGGTCACCGCGGGCGTGTATCTGATCGCGCGCATGCACACGCTGTTCGAACTGGCGCCCGCCGCGCAGGACACGGGCGCTGTGATCGGCGCGGCGACGCTGCTGATCGCGGGCACGATCGGCCTGGCGCAGACCGACATCAAGCGCGTGATCGCCTACTCGACGATGTCGCAGATCGGCTACATGATCATGGGCGTCTCGGTGGGCGCGTACGCGGCCGGGATGTTCCACCTGATGACCCACGCCTTCTTCAAGGCGCTGCTGTTCATGGCGGCCGGCTCGCTGATCGGCGCGATGGCGGGCGAGCAGTCGCTGGAGAAGATGGGCGGCTTTCGCAAGGCGATGCCGTTCACCTACGGCTGCTTCATCATCGGCGGTCTGGCCCTGTCGGGCATCCCGCCGTTCTCGGGCTTCTTCTCCAAGGACGACATCCTGCTCGTCACCGGCGAGCGTGGCGGCTGGCACTGGGCGCTGTACGTCGCCGGCTACATCGGCGCGTTCCTCACCGCTGTGTACACCTTCCGCATGATCTACCGCGCCTTCCTCGGCGAGCCGGTGGAGGAGGCGCGCGAGCTGGAAGCGGGACACCAGCACCACGCGGAGGTGCCGCGCAACCCGGACAACGGCGAAGAGGAGGACACCGACGTGGGCTTCCCCGGGCCCAACCACCCGATCGCCGAACGCGCGCCGCCGATGCGCGTGGCGATGATCGTGCTGGCGGTCGGCGCGACCCTGGTGGGGCTCGTGCAGGTCCCGCACGTGGACGATGTGATCGTCAACTTCCTGCGCCCCAGCTTCGCCGAATCGCCGCTGTATGAACCGCACACGCGCAACGGCCTGCTGGTCCTCGGGCTGACGCTCGGCACGCTGCTGGGCCTTGCGGGCATTGCGATCGCCCACTACGTGTGGGTCTCGCACCCGGGCACCGCCACGCGCGTGCGCGAGCGGCTGCCGTTCCTGTACCGCCTGTTCGTCAACAAGTGGTACTTCGACGAGGCGATCGCGCTGCTCGTCGTCAGACCCGCGGCGGCCTTCGGGCGCTTCGCGAGCAGCACCTTCGAGCGCCGCGTGGTGGACGACACGCTGATCGGCGGCACTACGGGCCTCGTGCGCGCCGGCTCGGCGGCGGTGCGCGCGGTGCAGAGCGGCTTCGTGCGCTACTACGCCGCGCTGCTCGTGCTGGGCGTGACGGGCGTCGGCTTCTACTTCCTGCTGCAGTCATGAGGACCTGAGCCGATGCCACCGCTCTCGATCATGATCTGGCTTCCCGCGGCGTGCGGGCTGATCGGCGCGATGCTGCCCGCGCGACCGGCACCGGCGCAGGACGGCGCGGGGGGCTCGGGCTGGAGCATCCCCGGCGCGCTCGCGCTGCTCGGCACGCTCGGCGCGCTGGGGCTGGCGATCGGCTACATCGCCGACTTCTCCCCCTCGGGGGGGCTGCAGCACGTCACCGACGTGGTCTGGATCGCCGAACTGGGGATCCACTACAAGCTTGCGATCACGGGCCTCAACGTGTTCCTCGTGGGGCTCACCACGCTGCTGTTCGCCGCCGCCACACTCGCCGCCAACATGCGCTCGTGGGAGCGCCCGCGGCTCTTCTACTTCCAGTTCATGCTCGCCGAGTCGGCCGTGCTGGGCGCCTTCCTCGCACAGGACCTCGCGCTGTTCGTGGCCTTCTTCGACCTGATGCTGATCCCCTTCTACTTCCTGATCGGCGGCTGGGGCCGCGAGCCCGGCCGCGTGAAGGCGACGATCAAGCTCGTCATCTACACGCTCGTCGGCTCGCTGCTGATGCTCGCCGCGGCGATCGCGACGGGCGTGCTGGCCGCCCAGCAGGGCGGCGGGCATATCACCTTCGTGCTCTCCTCGCTGCAGGCGATACCGCTGAGCCGCGGCTCGCAGGAGTGGATCTTCCTGTTCTTCGCGGCCGCCTTCCTGGTCAAGATGCCCGCCTTTCCGCTGCACGGCTGGATGCCCGACGGCTACCGCGCGATGCCGATCGAGGTGCTGATGGTCTTCTCGGGGGTGCTCTCCAAGGTGGGCGCGTACGGCTTCCTGGCGATCGTGCTGCCGCTCTACCCGCAGGCGGCGGTGCACTTCCAGACGCTGATGCTGCTGATCGCGCTGGCCTCGATCATCTACGGCTCCGCGCTGGCCTACACGCAGACCGACGCCCGCCTGATCGCCGGATACTCCTCGGTGGCCCAGCTCGGCTTCATCACGCTGGGCATCTTCGCGCTGAACTCCCAGGGCGCGCAGGGCGCGCTGCTGCAGATGGTCAACCACGGCCTCGTGGTGGCGCCGCTGCTGTTCATCATCGGCCTGCTCTCCCGCCGCGCGGGCGGCTCGGAGGACATCCGCGAGATGGGCGGGATCGCCTTCCGCGCGCCGGTGCTGGCGACGCTGTTCCTGATCGTGGCGCTGGCCACGCTCGCGATGCCGGGCTCCTCGAACTTCGTGGGCGAGTTCCTGATCCTGCTGGGCGTCTTCAATGCCAAGCTCGTGATCGCGATCATCGCCTTCAGCGGCGTGGTGGCGGCGAGCGTGTACGCGCTGCGGCTGCTGATCAGGGCGATGCAGAACCGCGTGGGCAAGGGCGTGCACTCGTATGAGATCAGCCTGCGCGATGGCCTCGTGCTCGTGCCGCTCGTGGCGGTGATCCTCTTCCTCGCGCTCTACCCGCAGCTGGCGCTGCACCGCAGCGAAGGCTCCGTCGAGGCGGCGGTGGCGCCGGCGCACGCGGTGCTCTATCCCACCGTCGCGCTGAACGGCGCCGGGCCGGCGGCCCACGGGCAGGCGCTGGATCTGACCGCGTCGGCGGGAGGGGGCGCGCCGTGACCTACGTGCCCGTGTTCTCGGCCTCCACCACGGCCGCCACCCACCTCAAAGGCCCGCACGTGGACTTCGCCGGGCTCTCGCCGCTGATCGCGCTGCTGGGCGGTGCGGTGATCGTGCTGCTGATCGGCCTGATCGGCTCGCGCTGGGTCCGCTCGCAGCTCGTGCCGGCCCTCAGCATCGCCGCGCTCGCGAGCGCGCTCGGCCTCACGATCTGGCAGTGGAACGCCGAAAAGTCGATCGTCTCGGGTGCGCTGCGGATCGACGACCTGGCGCTCGTGCTGAACCTCGTGCTGCTCGCCGGCGGCATCTGCACGGTGCTGCTGGCGTGGCGCTCGCTGGCCGCGCGCGAAGCCGCCCACGGCGAGTTCCACGCGCTGCTGCTGACGGCCATCGGCGGGATGTCGATGCTCGTGGCCGCACAGAACACGGTCGCGCTGTTCATCGCCCTGGAGCTGCTGTCGATCCCGCTGTATGTGATGTGCGCCACCGAGCTCAGGCGCGAGCACTCGCTGGAGTCGGGGCTGAAGTACCTGATCATCGGCTCGGTCGGCTCGGCGACGCTGCTGTACGGCATCGCGATGATCTACGGCGCGACCGGCGCGACGGACTTCAGCGCCATCGCCGCGGCGCTTTCCAAGGGCAGCCTCGCCACCGACCCGCTGACGCTGACGGGCATCGCGCTGTGCATGGCGGGCCTGTGCTTCAAGTCATCGGTGGCGCCCTTCCACCAGTGGACGCCGGACGTCTACGAGGGCGCGCCCACGCCGGTGACGGCGTTCATGGCGGTGAGCACGAAGGCGGCCGCCCTGGGCGTGTTCCTGCGCTTCTTCGACGTGGCGCTGATCAGCGCGCAGGTCAGCTGGGCGCCTGCGCTGGCGGTGCTCGCGACGATCACGATCATCGTCGGCAACGTGGGCGCGCTGGGGCAGTCATCGATGAAGCGGATGCTCGCCTACTCCTCGGTGGCGCAGGCCGGCTACCTGCTCGCGGGCGTGGTGGTGGCCAGCCGACTGGGCGCGCAGGCGACCGTGTTCTACCTGGCCATCTACCTGCCCATGAACATGGCCGCGTTCGCGGTGATCGTGGCACGCGAGCGCGAAACGTCGCTGGGCGACTCGATCGCGGCGCTGTCCGGGCTGGGACGCGAGCGCCCGCTGCTGGCGTGGCCGATGACGATCTCGATGCTGGCGCTGGCCGGGATCCCCGCCACGGCGGGCTTCATCGGCAAGTTCTACCTGATCGACGCGGCCGTGTCGGGCAGCTACACGTGGCTCGGCGTGGTGATCGTGATCGGCTCGATGATCTCGCTCGGCTACTACCTGCCGGTGATCGCGGCGATGTGGATGCGCGAAGCGCCCGCGGGCGCGCAGGCGCCCGGCGGCGCGCTGCCCGCGCTGGCGGGAGGCTCGCCCGAGCTCGACGAGCAGCCCGGCGCGGGCGCGGCGCTGGCGCGGCGCAGGCCGCAGCCCGAGGTGCTCGCGGTGGCCGTGCTGGCGGGGGCGGCCACCATCTTCTTCGGCATCATCCCGCAGCCGCTGTTCGAGCTGGTGCACGGCGCGGGCGCCGCGCTGGGGCTGTTCTAGGGGAGTGTGTGTCCGGTGGAACTCCCGCCAAGCCCCCCTCCCTGATGCGTTCCTCGCGCCGGCGCTCGCGCTAGGCGAGGCGCCCGGAGGCCTCGGCGGCCTCTTCAGCCTCGGTCAGCTGGCGCTCGACGAGCTCCAGCCCGGCGTCCCAGAAGCCGGGGTCGGCGAGGTCCACGCCGACGATCGCGCCGAGCTGCTCGGGGCTGCGCGAACCGCCGGCGGCGAGCAGCTCGAGGTAGCGCGGCACGAGCTTGGGGCCGCCCTGCTCGTAGCGTTGGTAGACCGACAGCGCGAGCAGCTGCCCGTAGGCGTAGGCGTAGACATACCCGGGGCTGCCGATGAAGTGCGGGATGTAGGACCACCACGTGCGGTAGCCCTCGGTGAGCTCGACCGAGTCGCCGAACAGCTCGCTCTGGCTCTCGGCCCACAGCTCGCCGAGGCGCTCGACCGACAGCTCGCCCTCGTGGCGGCGGCTGGTGTGCACGAGATCCTCGAAGCGGTTCATGGCGACCTGGCGAAAGACGGTGGCGATCGTGTCCTCGAGGTTCTCGGCGAGCAGCGCCAGGCGCGAGGCTGGCTCGGTGTCCTGCTCGAGCAGGCGCCCGAAGACGATCGTCTCACCGAACACCGACGCGGTCTCGGCGAGCGTGAGCGGCGTGCTCTGGTGGAAGATGCCCTGCTGCGCGGCCAGCGCGAAGTGCACGCCGTGACCGAGCTCGTGCGCGAGCGTGAGCACGTCGCGCCGGCGGGCGGTGTAGTTGAGCAGCACGTAGGGGTACACGGAGGGCACGGCCGCCGCGCAGAACGCGCCGCCGCGCTTGCCTGGGCGCACGGGCGCATCGATCCGCCGCTCCGCGAAGAAGCGCTCGACGAGCGTGCCGAGCTCGGGGGAGAAGGCGGCGTAGCACTCGTGCACGATCTCGCGCGCGCGGGCGAACGGGAAGACGACCTCATCCTCGGTCACCGCGGCCATGCGGTCGTAGTCGGCCAGCCGCTCCACGCCCAGCAGACGCGCCTTCAGGCGATACCAGCGCCGGGCGATCTCATAGCGCCCGCGCACGGCCTCGATGAGCGCCTGCACGGACTCGTCGCTGGCCTCGTTGGCGAGGTTGCGCGCCGCCAGCCAGTGCGGGTAGCGGCGCAGGCGATCATCGGTGGCCTTGTCGGCAAGCAGGGTGTTGAACAGGAATGCCCGCGTGCGCAGTCCGGGAGCGAGCGCGGCGGTGACGGCCTCGGCGGTGGTGCGCCGCAGCTCGCGATCTGGCAGCGAGAGGCGGCTCAGCGCGACGTCCAGCGCGACCTGCTCCCCGGCGTCCTGCCCGCCGGGCAGCTGCACCTCGATCGCCGAGGTGAGCTCCTCGAAGAGCCGGGTCCAGGCGCTCGCGCCGGTGAGCGCCTTCTCGGCCAGGATCTTCTCCTCGGGCTCGCTGAGCAGGTGCTCGCGGTAGCGGCGCACGTTGCGCAGGTGGTGGCGGCAGAAGTCCAGCCCCTCCCCCGCGAGCAGCTCCTCGGCGCGCTCGTCGGGCAGCGCGGCCCACTCCAGCTCGAAGAACAGCAGCGTGGTCTGGATCGCGGTCTCCTGCTCCTGCACGCGCTGCAGCAGCGCGCCGTTGGCCGGGTCGGCGGTGTCGGTGGAGAAGCGCAGCGCGGCGTAGTAGCCGGCGCGCCCCATCAGCTCCTGGATCCCGGCGAGCTCGTGCATCGCCTCCTGCAGCCCGGCGGCGTCGAGCGTGGCGAGTGCGCCGGCGTAGCTCGCGGCGAACGCCTGGGCGCGCTGTAGCGCCTGCTCGAGCCGGCGCTCGACGCCCGCGGGCCCCTCGCCGTCGACGAGCGGCTCGAGATCCCAGGCGGTCGCCTCCAGCTCGGGGTCGGCCGACTCGGAGGATGTGGCGGTGGCCATCGTGTGGGAGCTTAGAGCCTTCGGCGCTCGGGCCCGGGCTGACGATAACGTGGGGGGCATGGCCCCACGCTGGCGCATCGCGGCGTTCGGCTCGGCCGGCGTCCTCGTGCTGGCAGGCGCAGCCTGCGCGGTGCTTGTCTCCGGCCTGACCGGCGAACTGCTGACGATCGGGCTGATGGCGGCGGGGCTCGCGGGGGCCCTCCTGCTGGTGTTCCTCGAAGTGGGCCTCGGCGAGGAACGCGAGCTCGCGCGCGATGCCACGCGCCGTCGCCGGCGCACCATGCGGGCGCTCGAGGCCCGCCGGCAGGGACGGCTGCCGCGCCGCCCCCGGCGGCCCGGCTGAGGCGCCGGCGCGGCCGCGCGCGAGAACGCCCGAGCGGGTATGTAGGATCGTCCGCCCGATGCACGAGACGAGCCCCGCAGCCTTCCTGATCGCCCGCCCCTCGATCGACGTGGAGGGGATGCGCGCCTACCTGAGCGACGTCGGCGGCGAGTCGTGGCTGGCGCGTCGCCTGGAGGAGTCCGAGCAGGAGCCCAACGCGGGCGAGCTGCTCGTCGAGTTCGGCGGCCGCGCGTGCTACCGCAGTTGGGAGCCGGGGCTGAACCCCAACGTCACGCGCGTGCGCAGCGACCAGCGCGAGTACTTCGCCAACATCCTGCGCTCGGCCCACGGCAGCGTGCTCGAGCACGCCAACTACTCCTTCGCGCTGCGCAACGTCAGCAGGACCTTCACGCACGAGCTGGTGCGCCACCGCGCGGGCTCGGCCTTCAGCCAGGAGAGCCTGCGCTACGTGCGCCTGTCGGACATCGGCTTCCGCGTCCCCCCCGCGCTCGAGCCGCTGCGCGAGCAGGTGCTCTCGATCGTGGAGCAGCTCGAGGAGTTCCAGGTCTGCGGCCGCGCGCGAGCTGGGCATCGACGAGGACGGCGTGCCGTTCCACGTCAAGAAGGAGGTCACCTCGGCGCTGCGCCGCCTGGCCCCGATCGGGCTCAGCACCGACATCGTGTGGAGCGCCAACGCGCGCACGCTGCGCCACGTGATCGAGATGCGCACCGACGCCGGCGCCGAGGAGGAGCTGCGCCTGGTCTTCGACCAGATCGCGCGCATCATGCAGGCCGAGGCGCCGGGGCTCTTCCAGGACTTCGCGCGCAGCGAGGACGGCTCCTGGGTGCCGGAGCACCGCAAGGTCTGAGCAGCTGCATCCGCCGCCCGCGCGGGGGGACACGCGGGCGGCGGAACTTGGTCGCTGCGGGCGCCCTCAGGCGTCCATCGTGCGCGTGCGCCACGCACCGAGCGCAGCGAAGACCACGAGCCAGCCGAGCACCACGATCACGGCGGTGGCGGTCGACATCGTCACGGTCGCCCCGCCGCGGGGGCCGTGACCATCGTTGAGCGAGATCGGGCTGAAGTGCGCGACGGCCTGGCTGAGGATCAGCTTGCGCGAGCTGCCCAGCGATTCGATGCTTTCGAGGATGCGGCTCGCCACCAGCTGCCAGCCGATCAGCACGGTCAGGGCGGCCGGCCGGGAGCCCGTGAGCGAGGCGAAGCCGACTGCGATGACGCAGATCACACCGGTGGAGAACAGCGTGAACAGCAGGCCGTTGAGCACGAGCGCGCCGCCGGGGGTGGACGTGCCGGAGGCCAGCGCGTAGGTGCCGAGCAGCGTCAGCGCGTAGCCGGCCAGCATCACCAGCCAGCACAGGCCGACGGCGGCGGGGATGCGCACGGCGAACAGCGCCAGGCGCGAGCGGCCGGTCACGACGAGGTCGCGGAAGACCCCCGCGGCGAGATCGCCCGCGCCGGCGTCGGTGCCGATCATGATCGCGGCGAGCGGACCGAAGAAGAAGGCGAGCACGCGCAGCGCGTCGGTGTATCCGCTGATGCCGCCCGCGGGGCCGTGTTCGGCGGGGCTCGAGGAGTGCTGCACGGCCTTCACGATGAAGAAGATCAGCAGCGGCGCGAGCACGAGCACGAGCGCCCAGATCAGCGTGCCGCGCTTCTTGCGCAGCTTCAGGAAGTCCGCCCCGATCATTCTCATAGCGATCGCGGCGCTCATGCCTTGACCTCCGCGGGCACGAGGTCGGCGTCGAGCCGCGAGGTGATCGCCAGGAAGCGCTGCTCGAGGCTGTGGCGGACGGGCTCGAGGCGCATCACGCCCACGCCGGCGCGGACGAGCTCGGCGTTGAGAAGCGCCGCCGTGCGCGGATCGCCGCTGAGGACGACGCGGATGCCTTCGTCGTCGGGGCGCGCCTCGGCGACCAGCTCGCTGCCCACCAGCAGCCCGAGCGCACGATCGACATCGTCCACGGCCACGATCAGCTCGTTCCGCGCCCCGCTGCCGGCCGCCAGATCGGCGATCGCGCCCTGCGTGACGATCTTGCCGCGGTCGACGATGGCGGCCGCGTCGCACGTCTTTTCGACCTCGTCGAGCAGGTGGGAGGAGATGAACACGGTGCGCCCCTCCTGCTCGACCATCGCGCGGATCATTTCGCGGAACTCCTGGATGCCGCCCGGGTCGAGCCCGTTGGTGGGCTCGTCGAGGATCAGCAGCAGCGGGTCGGCCAGCAGGCAGCGGGCCACGCCGAGGCGCTGGCGCATCCCCATCGAGTAGCTCTTGACCTTCTCGCCGGCCCGCTCGGCGAGCCCGACACGCGCGAGCGCCGGCTCGATTCGCTGCAGGGTCTCCGGGCCGCGCACGGCCGAGACGATGCGCAGGTTCTCGCGGCCGCTGAGGTGCATGTGGAAGCGGGGCTCCTCGACGATCGCGCCGACGCGCTGCAGCGCCTGCGCCCGCTCGGCGGGCACGGGGTGGCCCAGCAGCTGCATCGTCCCCGCGCTCGCGTGGGTGAGGCCGAGCAGCGTGCGGATGATCGTCGTCTTGCCCGCGCCGTTGGGGCCGAGGAAACCGAACGCGCAGCCGCGCGGCACCGCGAGGTCGATGCCGTCGAGCGCAGTGCGCTCGCCGAAGCGCTTGGTCAGCCCCCGGGTCTCGATCGCCGGGGAGTCCGCCCGCACATCGGCTGGCGCTGCGTCGGCTGCTGGGGTCAAGCGGCTCTCCTTGAACGTCGGGGGGCGGCAGGCACGCACCGCATCAGAGCGCACACTCGCAGAGAACTCTAAAGATTCGATGAGAGTCTCCAGGGGCGCCCCGGGGGCCCGCCGGCTAGTCCTCCTGGGCCTGGAGCTCCTTGACCTGCTCCTCGAGGCGGCCCATCACGGCGGGGTCGCGCAGGGTGGTGACATCGCCCAGCGCGCGGCCCTCTGCGATGTCGCGCAGCAGGCGGCGCATGATCTTGCCCGAGCGCGTCTTGGGCAGGTCATCCGACCAGATGATGCGCCGCGGGCGCGCGAACTTGCCGATCCGCTCGGCGACGACCACACGGATCGACTCGGCGGTGTCATCGTCGCCCTCGAGCTCGCCCTGCAGGGTCACGAAGGCGACGATCGCCTGCCCGCTCTGCTCGTCGTGCTGGCCGATCACGGCCGCCTCGGCCACGTCAACGTGGGCCACGATCGCGGACTCGACCTCGGCCGTGGAGAGCCGGTGCCCGGAGACGTTGACGACGTCGTCGATGCGCCCGATCACCCAGAAGTAGCCGTCGCGGTCGCGCCGGGCGGCGTCGCCGACGACGTAGGTCTCGGGCCCGAAGCGGTTGAAGTAGATCTCGATGAAGCGCTCCTCCTCCCGGTAGAGCGTGCGCAGCATCGACGGCCACGGCCTCCTCAGCACGAGCAGGCCCTGGCCTTCCTCGACCGGCTCGCCGGTGCTCTCGTCGAGGACCTCGGCGAATACGCCCGGGAAGGGCTGCGTGGCCGAGCCGGGCTTGGTGGCCGTGATGCCGGGCAGCGGCGTGATCATGATGGCGCCGGTCTCGGTCTGCCACCAGGTGTCCACGATCGGGCAGCGTTCGCCGCCGATCACCTTGTGGTACCACAGCCACGCCTTCGGGTTGATCGGCTCGCCGACCGAGCCGAGCAGCCGCAGGCTCTGCAGGTCGTATTTGCCCGGCCACTCGGCGCCCCACTTGATGCACGCGCGGATGGCCGTCGGCGCGCAGTACAGGATCGTGACGCCGTAGCGCTCGACTAGCTCCCACCAGATCCCCTTGTGGGGATAGTCGGGAGCGCCCTCCCACATCACCGAGGTGGCGCCGTTGCACAGCGGGCCGTAGACGATGTAGGAGTGCCCGGTGACCCAGCCGACGTCGGCGGCGCACCAGTAGACATCGGTGTCGGCCTTCAGGTCGAAGACGTAGCGGTGCGTTGCGGCGACCCCCGTTAGGTAGCCGCCCGTCGTGTGCAGGATGCCCTTCGGCTTGGCGGTGGAGCCGGAGGTGTAGAGGATGTACAGCGGGTGCTCGGCGTCCAGCGGCTCGGGCGGGCAGCGCTCCTCGGCCGCCGCGACGATGTCCTCGTAGTAGACGTCGCGGCCCTCGCGCATCTGACAGGCGAGACCCTTGCTGCGCACCACGACGATCGTCTCGAGGCTCTGGAGGTCGCCCATCACCTCATCCACGCGCTCCTTCACCGGGGCCGTCTTGCCCTTGCGCGCGGCGCCGTCGGCGGTGATCAGCAGCTTCGCCCTGGAGAACTCCATGCGCTCGCGCACGGCCTCGGCGGAGAAGCCGCCGAAGACGACGTTGTGCGGCGCGCCGATGCGCGCGCAGGCAAGCATCGCGACGACGACCTCGGGGATCATCGGCAGGTAGATGCCCACCACGTCGCCCTTACCCACGCCGAGGTCCTTCAGGGCGTTGGCCAGGCGCTCCACCGCGGCGAGCAGCTGCGCGTATGTGACGTCGCGCTCCTCGCCCTCCTCGCCGCGCCAGTGCAGCGCCACGCGCTCGCCCCTGCCGGCCAGCACGTGACGGTCGAGGCAGTTGTAGGAGACGTTCAGCAGCCCGCCCTCGAACCACTTGTAGAAGGGCGGGTTGGAGTCATCGAGCACGCTGTCCCAGCGACGGAACCAGTCGAGCTCCTCGGCCTGTCGCTCCCACCAGCCGAGCGGGTCGGCCGCCGCCTGCTCGTAGATGGCGGGGTCGCGCAGGAGGGCGTGCTCGCGGAAGCCGGCGGGCGGCTCGAAGCGCTCCACCTCGAGCAGCTCGGCGAGCTCGCCGTCGAGCACGTCCCCCTCGGTGCGCTCAGATTCAGCCCTCATCGGCGTGACTCTAGCGCTCCCCGCGAGCGGCGCCGCTGACACGCGTCGCGGCGACGGTCATGTACACGGTGAAGATCGCCCACGCCCACAGGTACACACCAACCGCGTGCCCCGCGTTGGCGGCCTCAGCCGCCGCGCTTGCGCCGGCGCTTGCGCGAGGAGGCGGGGACGGCGGCCGGCTCGGGCGCCACATCGCCCGCGCCGGTGGACAGCGCGGGCTTGCCCTGCGCGCCGCGCCTGGCGGCGCGCTGCTCGGCACCCGAGGGCCACGGCCGGGCCTCGCCCGCGGCCCAGGCGGGCGGCTCGCCGTTGGGCCATTTGCCGACGTACAGGACGCCCATCATCACCAGCCAGAAGGCGGGGATGATCTCAAGCTCGGCACCGCCGAGCGGCAGGAAGATGAGCACCGCGGTGAGCATGCCGAGCAGGCTCAGCCAGTTCGGCAGCAGCCCCACGCGGCGCGCGTTGATCATCGCCGCGATCATGCCCACGGCCAGCGTGAGCCCGGCGAGCAGGTCGATGTAGTCGACGATCACGTTGACGGTGCCCTGGGTGAGCGCGTTGTCGGCGGCGGTGATCGAGTGGTCGCTGCTGACCGCGAATTTGTGGGTCTCGATCGCGCTCAGCACCTGGTGGGCGACGCTGACGAACGCCACGGCGGACCCGCCGATCAGCACCAACGGGCGCCCCGCCGCCCAGCTGGCGGGACGCCGGAAGCGGGTGGCGTCGACGAGCAGCAGCAGGATCAGCGTGAGCGCGACGATCGCGGCAGCCGAGAGCACGCTGCCGGCGATCAGGTCGAAGGCGTGGTGGCTGATGAATTTGATCTCGCCGATGCGCGGGCTGACGGCCGGGTTGGCTTCTCCCCTGAGCGCCGGGGAGAGCCCCTGGACGAGGCCGACGGTGGGCGCGCCTTTGAGCGTGTTGGCGACCGTGATCGCGCCCAGCAGGTACAGAAAGCCGCCCGCGAAGGCGGGTACGGCCAGGCGCGTGCGGCGCTCGGTCTCGCGAGCGACCTGCTCGCGGATCTGGGCGGAGGAGGGCATGAGCAGGGCAGTCTATGATGCGGGCATGGAGGGCGGTGGACTCGGAGACCTGTTCGGCGATCCGGAGGAGCTTCAGCGGCGCCTCGCGGAGTTCGCCGAGCAGATGCACGGGCAGCAGCGGCTGGCCTGGGCGGACAACGCGATCAAGCTCGCGGTGGATATGACGGTGGCGGCGGTCCAGCGTGTGAACGTGCAGGGCAACGCGGAGGCGCAGGCCGAGCAGATCCGCACGGTGATCGCGCACGTCTTTCCCGAGGCGGTCGCGCTGGTGCGCGAGGCGCGCGAGGGCCTTCAGTAGGTCGAGGGCCCGCGCGCGCGCACGTCGCGCGGGCGTGGCGGAGCGGGTGGCGGCAGGTCCCCCTCGCGGTCCCGCTCGGGCCACGGCTCGTCCTCGCCGAGCGGCTCTTCGCCGCGCTCGGCGGCGCGCTCGGCCTCGCGCGAGGCGCGCCCCGCGTGCAGCACTTCGCCGAAGGAGCGGAAGCGGAAGATGAACACGATCGCGCCGAGGCCCAGCAGCGCGGTGAACACCGCGATCGCGATCTGCTGGCCGACCGAGTAGGCGGCGATCACGGGCGTGGCGGCGCTCGTGGCGAACACCTTCACGAGCAGCGCCTGCTGGACGCCGGCGCCGCCCGGCGTGAAGGGCACCGCGCCCGCGACCTGGTTGACGCCGAAGACGAGCAGCACGTTCTGCACCGAGCCCCCCACGCGGAACGCTTCGAGCAGGCACCAGAAGGCGGCGAAGCGGCACAGCCACCCCACGGCCTGCAACGAGGCCACTTCGCGCAGGTAGCGGGGCCGGTCGCCGAGGATCGTGACGCCCTGGCGCACGCGCGTCCAGAAGTTCTGCACGCGCACCGACAGCAGCGCGAAGGCGAGCAGCCCGAGCACGGCCAGCGCGGTGATCAGGAACAGCGTCAGGCGGAAGTGCTCGGCCAGGTAGGAGATGTCGAAGGAGCTCAGTTTGGAAAAGTCGGGCGGCTTCGGGAAGACGCCCTGGGTGAAGGCGTAGATCAGCACGAGCACACCGACCGCGATGTCGAAGACGGCCTCGACGAAGAACGCCGCGGCGACGGTGGGATAGCGCGAGCCGGGGATCGCGGAGCGCGTGAGGAACAGCTTGATGATGTCCCCGCCCCGGGCGGGGACGACGTTGTTGAAGCCGACAGCGGCCACGTAGGCGCCCCAGATCCGCCGCCACTGGATGGGCACCGCGGGGTAGGCGGCGCGCAGGCTGTTGAAGTAGGCGCGCGAGCGCAGCGTGAGGTTGAGCCCGAAGAAGAGGAGCCCCAGCACCAGCACGGGCCAGCGCACGGCCGCCAGATCGGAGAAGAACTGCCCGACGGCTTCCAGGAAGACGCTGATGCTGTGGCCGACGGAGGTTGACGCGAGGAGCGCGCTCACAGGATCAAGCGTACGCGTCGAGCGCGAGCGCACCGATCATTGCAAGCGGTACGAGCAGCAGGCCCTGGCGTGAATAGGCGCGCGCGGACGGCCTCACGCCGACGGTGCCGGCGGCGCGCCACCACAGCAGCACCGACAGCGAGCCGGTGACCGCGAGGTTCGGTCCCACGTTGAGGCCGAGCAGCAGCGCGCCGGGGTGCGCGGGCGTCCGCGCGGACAGCAGCACGGCGGCGGGCAGGTTGTTGACGAGCACGCTCGCCAGTGCGGCCACGGCCGCGGTGGGCGCGCTGCCGGCCGTGTGCAGCAGTTCTCCGGGGAATGCGCTGGCCCGCGCCAGCGTGCCGAGCGCGACCGACAGGCCGAACAGGCTCAGCAGCACGGGGCTGCCGAGCCATGCGAACGTGCCGCGCCAGCTCAGCTCGCCGCTGCGGGCGCGCAGCGCGACGAGCGCAAGCCCGAGCGCGAACACCGCGAGGGCGGCGTTGGGCAGCGCCAGGATCAGCACGGCGGCAAGCAGCGAGCCCCACAGGCCGAGGCCGGGCCGCAGCGCCACGGGCGCGGCGGCGGCGGGCGGTCCGGCCGTGAACAGGCTGGCGCGGTGGATCAGCACCAGCCCCGCTGCGGTGAGCACGCAGGCGCTCAACGCCAGCGGCAGCATTTCCGCGAAGAACGCCGCCCCGGAGCGGTGGTGGCCGGAGAGGACGAGCAGGTTGGTCAGGTTGGAGCCAGGCAGGAACAGCGAGGAGGCGTTGGCCATGAACACGCTGCCGTAGAGGAAGGCGCCGATCTCGAGGCCCCGCCGCCGGGCGACCTCCACCAGCACCGGCGTGAGGAACACGGCGGCGGTGTCGAGGTTCAGCAGCGCGGTGACCACCGCGACGAGCGCAAAGCACGCCAGCGCAAGCGGCAGCGGCGGGCCCGGCAGTCGCACCAGGCGAGCGGCGGCCGCATCGAAGAGCCCGTCGCGGCCGGCCACGTAGCCGATCAGCAGCAGCCCCGCGACGAGCACGAACGGCGACCACGCCTGCGCGATCGACGCGCGCGCCGCGGAGGGGTCGAGTGCGAGGGCGATCGGGATCAGCACGACGCCGGCGAGACGACGGTACACGGACGCAGACGCTAGCGGGCACCGGAACGGAGGCCCCCGGGGCGCGCGCCGTGCCGGGCGCGCGGCCGATGCGCTAGAAAGGACGGATGGCCCCGCGCAGCACCGCCGAGCAGCGCCTCACGGTGGCGGTCACCGGGCCCACCGGAGAGATGGGCCAGGCGGTGGTGCGCGCGCTCGAGCGCTCGCGCGAGGTGGGGAGCATCCTGGGCATGGCCAGGCGGCCGTTCGACCCCGGCGAGCGGGGCTGGAAGAAGGTCTCCTACCGGCGCGGCGACGTGCTTGACCCCGTGGCGGTCGCGGCCCTGGTGCACGAGGCCGACGTCGTCGTGCATCTCGCGTTCATGATCATCGGCGGGGCCGCGGAGAGCCGCCGGGTCAATCTCGACGGCTCGCGCAACGTCTTCCAGGCGGCGGTCGCGGCGGGCATGAAGCGCATCGTCTACGCCTCCTCGGTGGCGGCCTACGGCTTCGACCGCGACGACCCCACACCGCTGAGCGAGGACGTGCCGGCGCGCGGCACCGCCGCGCACTACTACTCGGCGCAGAAGGCCGAGGTCGAGGAGCTGCTGGCGCAGACGATCGCCGGGAGCGCCACCGCCGCCTACGTGTTCCGCCCGTGCATCGTGGCGGGTCCCGATGCGCCGCTGCTGATCGACAACCTGCCCTACACGCAGATCTCAAACCGGCTGCCGGGGCCCGTCCTGAGGCTGCTCAACGGGGTGCCGATCCTCAAGCCGGTGCTGCCCGACCCCGGCGTGCCCTTCCAGCTGGTCCACCACGACGACGTCGCGGGCGCGATGCGCGCGGGCGTGCTCGGGCGGGGCACCCCCGGGCCCTACAACCTCGCGGGATCAGGCCAGCTGACGGTCAAGCTGCTGGCCGAGGAGCTCGGCTGGTACTCGATCCCGGTGCCCGAGCTGGCGGTGGATGCGGTCGCCGAGATGGTCGCCCGCCTCGGCTTCCTGCCCGCCCGGGCCCAGTGGATCGCGGCCTTTCGCGGCCCCACCATCGTCGATACCGCCAAGGCCCGGCGGGAGCTGCGCTGGCGTCCCCGCCACAGCGCTCTGGAGACGCTGCGCGAGACGATCACCGCGGCGCGGATGGACCCGCTCATCCGCTAGATGCCCGCCGCGCCGCGCCGTGCAGCCGCGCGGGCGCGCACGGACGTAGGCTACGCGCACATGAGCGCGTCCGAGCACAGCCCCGCGGTGGATGCGAGCAGGCCGGTGGCCGTGGTCAGCGACAGCACCTCCTACCTGCCGCAGACCCTGATCGAGCGCTCGCGCATCCATCAGGTCAGCCTGTATGTGGGCTGGCAGGGCAACCTGCGGCCCGAGCACGAGTACACCGACCTCGACGCGTTCTACGCGCGCCTGCACGCCTCGGCGCAGCTGCCCACGACCTCGCAGCCCTCGGTGGGCGACTTCCTGGCCTGCTACCGGCCGCTGCTGGAGGCCGGGCACGATGTCGCATCGGTGCATCTCGCGAGCGGCCTGTCGGGGACCTGCGACAGCGCGCGCGAAGCGGCGAAGCTGGCGGGCGAGGAGGGCTTCCCGGGCCGCGTGGAGGTGCTCGACAGCCAGACCGGCGCGGGCGGCCTGGGATGCATGGTGCTCGTCGCCGCCGACGTCGCCCAGCGCGGCGGCACGCTGGCGCAGGCGGTCGACGCCGCGACGGCCGCGCGCGGCACCCTGGACATCTGGTTCTGCCTGGACACGCTTGAGTTCCTGCGCCGCGGCGGGCGCATCGGCGCAGCGCAGGCGATGGTGGGCACGGCCCTGAAGGTCAAGCCGATCCTGACGTTCGGCACCGAGATCGCCCCCGTTGGGCGCGTGCGCACGCACCGGCGGGCATTTGAGCGGATGGTGGCCTACCTGCACGAGCTGCACGAGCGCGGCGCCACCGATTGGATCGTGCAGCACGCCCAGTCCCCCGAGGACGCCGAGCGGCTGACCGCGGCGGGCAGCGAGCTGTTCGGGACCCCGCCGCTGTTCTGCACGGAGGTGGGGCCGGTGCTGGGCGCCCACCTGGGCTCGGGCATGCTGGTCGGCGGGATGACGCGCCCGGCGCCCGCGTGAGCGGCGCCCGTCAGAGCACGGGCGGGCGGTCCGCTCCGAGCGCCTGCAGGACGAGCTCGTCGTGCTCGGCCGGCTTGACCTTGCGCAGCACCTGAGCCACGCGGCCGGCCGGATCGATCACGAACGTGGTGCGCTCGTTGCCGAAGTAGGTGCGCCCGTACATCGACTTCTGCACCCACACGCCGTATGAGTCCGCGACGCGGTGACCCTCGTCGGCGAGCAGCGCGAAGTTCAGCGACTGCTTCTCGTGGAACTTCTTGACCTTCGCCACCGGGTCCGGGGAGATACCGAGCACCTGCGCGCCCGCGGCGGAATAGTCGGCGCGGTGGTCGCGCACGCCGCACGCCTGCGTGGTACAGCCCGGCGTGTCCGCCTTTGGGTAAAAGTAGACAACTGTCGGCTGGCCGCGGAAGTCCGAGAGCTTGACCAAGCGACCGTCCTGGTCGGGCAGTTCGAAGTCGGGGGCCTGCGCGCCGGGCTCGATCACGGGCGGATCGTATATGGCAGGACGAGGTGCATGCCCGGCTGCCCTGGGGCGCGAGAAGCCTGCTGGCGGCCTCGCGCGCTGCTCGCGGGCGGGCGCAGGCCCCGGGTGGTTACTGAAGCGCTGCATGATGACTCCTGCTTTTCGTCTCTATGAAGGAGGGCCGGTTGTCAAGTAGCGGTTTGTAGTTTGGGCTGTCTTCCTTTCAGCGCTCGTGTTGGTGGAGCGACGCTCATCTCTCTATGGCCTCCTGGGTGGGAGGATCAGGCGAAATTGGGTGTTCGCTCGGGCGCAAGTCCGAAAAGGGCGGTCAGGCCGCCAGACGAAAAGCGGCGCCTCGGGGAGCGAACTTTTCCTTGCGGGAAAGCATGTGCCAGATTGCGTGGGAGAGTCTGCGCGCGATGTCGACCTGGGCGACTTTCGCGCCGCGCTGTTTGCCGAGCCGTTTCTTGGTGCGCTGGTAGCGCTCGGCGTAGGCGGGGTGCCTGAGGGCGTGCATTGTGGCCTCCAGTAGAGCCCAGCGCAGGTAGGTGGGCCCGTGCTTTGTCAGTGGGCCTTGGGGGTAGAAGTAGACAACGACCGGCTGTCCGCGGAAGTCCGTAGGGCGCTAGGGGACGACGGTGAAGCCCAACGTCACCGGAGTCGAGCGCCCGGCGGGATTGCGCGCTGAGAGGACAGCGCGGTAGGCACCCGCGGGGAGCGCGCGATGCCCGATGCGCCCGCTGAAGGCAACGCTGTCCGCTCCCTCGCGCTCGCCGCCGCGCGTGAGGACGGCGACGGTGAGCGTACGCGTGCAGCGCCCGGCGTGCATGCGCCTGAGCCCGGCGCTCGGCGCGAGGCAGCTGTGACCGTGACGCAGGCCGGCGAGGGAGCGCGTGATCGCGATCTGAAGCCTCGCGGCGGCCGACAGCGCGAAGTGAAACGTGGTGCCGAGCGGAGGCCTGCGGGCCGAGATCGCCGTGGCCCGCCTGCCGACACGAAAGCGCCTGTTTGTCAGGCGTGCGTCGCTGATCAAGGGCGCGCGCGCCGACGCAGCGGCTCCCACCAATGGCGGGCCCGCGCATCCGGGTCCGGCGGCGTACAGCGCGGCCCTGACCTCGGGTCCGGATGCACCCTGTTCGAGCCAGGCAACCATCGCGCGCCCCGAGCTGATCGCATCGACGACGCGCGCTTCGGGGCTGGCGCGGTGCGGATAGAGACCTTCGCCGTAGGAGGCCGATGTCGCCAGCTCCTGCACCGCCTGGAAGGGCGCCGAGGCAGAGGCGCGTACGGTCGCGAACACCGGCGCCGGCACCCCATGAAGCCCGAACCCGGCAAGTTCTTCATGGGGACCGCCGGCCCACGAGAGGACCGCTTCGCCCGCGGCGTCAACCGCGAGCTGCTCGTCACTGGCCACGGGCGCTCCGGGCGCCGATAGCGCCTGCGCCGCCCCGACCGGCTGACCGGGCGCGGCGGTCGCCACCGCCACGTCGGCGCCTTCGTTCCAGGCGACGCTCAGCACACCGGCCGCGTCATAGGCGAGCTGCGGGCGCGGGTCGAGCGAGCGGCTCGAGAGCAGGACCGGAGCGCCGAACTGCGCATCGGGTGATTCGCGGCGACTGAGATACAGACCGGGGCCGTCGGGACCCGTCGGCGTGTAACCCGCGATCGCGCTGCGGCCCGCGTTGTCGGATGCGATCGCCGTGAAGTAGCTGCCCGGGAGGGCGAGTGGCGTGAACGGCGCTCCCTTCGCTGCGAAGTAGGCCGAGGCGATTTCGCTCGGCCCGCTGGTGGCATAGCTCCGCGCGAGAAGCGTCGTATCGCCGAGGCCGTCGACCGCCAGCGCCTGCGGATAGGAGTAACCGCTGATCGTTTCGCGCAGCCATTCCGTCGCGCCCGCCGGCCTCCTGGCGAGTGTCATGGACGGGCCTTCGTTGGGCACGCCGACCACCGCGACATCACCCCGCGTGCCGGTCGCCGAGGTGACCCCCGGATCGGGCACGAAGACGGTGGTGCCGATCAGGGTGCTGGAGCCCGGCGGCTGCGTCGGCGAGATATCAGCCGGTGCGCCCGACGGGCCTTCGAAGACTTCAACGTACTGCGAGTCGAGCACCGGCGTGAGGAATATCGCCAGCGAGCGTCCGTCCGGCTCGAAGGAAGGACTGCCGGGAACCACGCTTCCCCCTGTCCCGAGCATCGTCCCGAGCTGCGACGGTTCGGGCCCGCCGAGCGTGAACACCGGCGTGGTTGCTGTGCAGAGGGCGGCCTCGTTCGTGCCCCTGCCGTCCACGAGCAGGAACGAGCCGGCGCTGTTGGCCGCGAGACCGATCCGCCCCGGCCGCGGGAACAGCAGGGCGCTCGGCCACCACGACCCCGCCGACGCCGTTGCCGACGCTCCCCCTGCCAGGAAGACCGCGGCGGCGCAAGCTCCGATCAGTCGTCTCCGTGACCCCCTCATCAACCGCTTGAACCCCTCGACGCAGATCGAGTTGCGATCGCGTCACAGGCAGGTTCAGCGCAGCAGCCGCGAGAGGCGGCGGTCCTTGAGCACGCGCCCGTCGGTCTGGCAGGTGGGGCAGTAGGCGATCACGTAGTCCTCGAAGTGCACCGCCTGCAGGGTGCTCGCGCAGCGCGGGCATGGCTCGCCCTGGTGGCGGTGCACCGCGAGCGCCATCGGCAGCTTGTCGGGGATCGGCAGCCTCAGAGCCTGTTCGTAGTGGGCGATCGCGCCGCCCAGGGTCGCGACCATCGCCTCGCGCAGGCGCGCGGCCTCTGCGGCGTCGAGGTCCGCGCCGCGCTTGTAGGGCGAGAGCTGGGAGTGCCACAGGATCTCATCGACCCACGAGCGCCCGATCCCGGCGATCACATGCTGGTCGCGCAGGAGGGCGTGCAGCGGGCGCGGCACGTCGAGCAGCTCGCCCAGCGCGGGCGGCTCGGGCCAGGCCTCCGGCCCGAGCGAGGCCAGCGCATCGTCCTCATCGAGCAGCTCGGCGCGCAGCAGCTTCACCCACGCGGCCTGCTTGGAGCCGAACTCGCGCAGGCGCAGCTCGCGCCCGTCGGCGATGCGCACGAGCAGTCGCGAGGTGCGATCGCGCGGTCCCGCGCGCCCCTCGTAGAGCTGCAGCCGCCCCGCCGACATCAGGTGGATCAGCAGCGCCAGCCCGCCCGAGGTCTCGACGATCAGGTGCTTGCCGCGGCGGCGCACAGCGGCGATCCGCTCGCCGGCCAGTGACGAGAGCGGTGGCTCGAAGGTCTTCAGCGCGTTGATGCCCGGTGCGGCAGCCGACTCGATCGGTGCGTCCGCGAGCGCCGCGCCCAGCAGGCGCGCCGTGATCTCCACCTCGGGCAGCTCCGGCATCGCCCCTCATCGTAGGGGGACGCCGGAGCCGTGCCGGGCGGTGCGCTCGCGCCTACAGCGAGCCGACGGACGGCCCGTTGTAGGCCACGCCCGCCGGGCTGCGCCAACTCACACGCCAGTGCGAGCCGGCGGTCGAGGAGTGCAGCGTCCAGTAGCCGCTCGAGTTCGTCGTCACGACCGCGAGCGTGCGGAAGCTACCGCCGCCCGGCGGCTGGACGTAGACCTTCAGTTTCGTCACGCCGGTGGCGGGCCGCACATGGCCCCACAGCGAGTAGCCGGACCCTGTCCGTGTGACCACGAGCGGCAGCGGGAAGGCGTAGTAGAGGAGCTTGCGCCCGCCGTTGGAGGTCTCCAGACCGGTCCGGTAGCCTTTTTCGCGCCCGTGCGGGGGTTCATCCTCGAGCAGGTACTGCGAGAATGACGCCACGCCGGGGTCTTCGTAGGCGATCTTTTCCGAGACCGCGTCGTATTCCACCTGTTCGGTGAGCGATACGCCCAGCGGGTTGGGCTTGCTCTCCACCCCGAACTCCGTCAGGAAGATCGGGACGCGGCGCGGGATCGCGTGCGCCGCGGCCGCCCGGTCGATCGCGTTCGACAGCCGTGAGAGCGTGCCGATCGTCACCTGATCGGGGTTGGCGGGGCGGTAGCTGGTGCCCTCCAGCGCCGGGTAGGTGTAGGGATGCATCGCGTAGCCGTACACGGGCAGCGAGCTGCACGAGGAGGCTTTGCGATAGTGCGAGTTCAGGCACAGCGCTTCGCGCATGAACGTCAGCGGCGACATCTCCTGATTGACGCTTTCCCCGCGGCGGATGCTGTTGACCCCGAACGGCGCGGTTTCGCCGAACAGGACCTCGGGCGCCGAGAGGCCCGCGGCCTGGAGCCCCTTGTAGCCTGCCTGGAACAGCGAGCGATAGATGCGCGGCGAGGCGGGCGTGCCGTTGGAGTTGAACTGAGGGCTCAGCCAGCCGGGGATGTTGGGCTCGTTCCACAGCGCCCAGTAGGTCGTCTGCGCACCGAACTCGCGCCCCACGGCGGTCATGAATTCTTCGAAGAATTTGGGGTCCGGGCGGGTGACGAGGTCGCGATGGGTCGCCGTGGCCCACTTCGGCGTGAAGCCCGTGACGGTCAGCAGCACCGGCCATTTCAGGCGCTGCGCTTCGGCCAGGATCTCGGGGTTGTCCCCCCACTTGTAGCTGGCGGGGCTGGTCGCGTTGAAGTGCGGGCGGTGGGCGCTGTTGGAGCCGGGTGCCGCTTCGTTCCAGTGGATCTCGACGCGCAGCGCATCGACGCCGAGCAGCTGCAGCTGCGCAAAGGTCTTGGCGCGCAGCGCCGGGTTCTCCAGCTGCCGCGGCGCCTCGAAGAACGTGAACTGGCCGTGGGAGGCCAGCGCGGGCGCCGCTCCGAGGGCGCCGAGCGAGGCGAGCGAAGCGCCTGCGATGAGGGCGGCCGCGAGCGCGCGGATTCTGAGCGGGGGGAGAAAGGGGATCTTGGGCATGGAGGCTAAGACACGCCCGCCGGCCGGATGTTGCGGTCGCCTGCAGATCCAGTCCGCCGGATGACGGCGACGAGGCGCCCAGCGGCTGGTGTAGCGTGCCGCCCATGACGGTATCGGTTGCGCCCGACGACATCGTGGCCACCCACTCCGAGGTGGGCCCCGGAGCGCGCCCTCCGCTGCTCGTGCTCGAGCCGCTGCAGGCGTTCCTGGACGCGCACGGCCTCGGCGAGGGGGAGATCCGCGCGAGCCCCATCGGCGAGGGGCACTCCAACGTCACCTACCTGATCGAGCGCGACGCCAGAGAGATGGTGCTGCGCCGCCCGCCCCGCCCGCCGCTGCCGCCGAGCGCGCACGACGTCGTGCGCGAGGCGCGCCTGCTCTCGGCCCTGCGCGGCACGGCCGCGCGCGTCCCCGCGGTGTTCGCCGTGTGCGAGGACCCGGAGACGATCGGAGCCCCGTTCTATGTGATGGAGCGCATCGCCGGCGAGCCGATCGTCTCGAGCCTGCCCCCCGCGCTCGACAACCCGGCGCAGCGGCGCATGATCAGCGAGCAGCTGATCGAGGCGCTCGTGGAGATCCACAGCGTGGACTGGCGTGCGGCCGGGCTGGAGGACTTCGGCAAGCCGACCGGCTATCTGCAGCGCCAGCTGCGCCGCTTCGGAGGCCTGTGGGAGCTGAACAAGACGCGCGAGATCCCCGCCGTGGAACGCCTCGGCAACTGGCTCGCCGAGAACCTCCCCGAGTCGGGGGCCGCGACGATCGTCCACGGCGACTACCGCCTCGGCAACACGATCTACGCCCTGCAGGCGCCCGCCCACCTGGCCGCGGTGCTCGACTGGGAGATGGCCACGATCGGCGACCCGCTCGCCGACCTCGGCTACCTGTCGATGATGTGGTCCGATGCCGAGGACCCCGTCGAGGGCCTGCGCGCGCACCTCGGCAACGTCACGCGCGCCGAGGGCTTCATGACGCGGGCCGAGCTGATCGCGCGCTACGAAGAGCTCTCAGGGCGCTCGATGGGCGACATCCGCTGGTACACCACGCTCGCGCTGTGGAAGAGCGTGGTGTTCATGGAGGGCAACTACAAGCGCGCGATCGCTGGCACGACCGACGACCCCTACCTGAAGCAGTTCGGCGACGGCGTGCTCGAGCTCGCGCGGCAGGCCGAGTCGGTGGCGTATGGCTCCTGAGGCGGGCGACATCGAGGCGGTCGACGGCAGCGAGCCCGAGCCCGCGGCGGAGGAGCACGGCGGAGCAGAGCTGCGCTCGGCCCTGCTGATCGACTGGGGCGGCGTGCTCACCACGAACCTGTTCGCCTCCTTCCATGCCTACTGCGTGAGCGCCGAGATCGAGCCCGACAAGCTGCTCGGGCGCTTCCGCCGCGACCCCGCCGCGCGCGAGCTGCTGATCGCCCTGGAGACCGGAGCGCTGCGTGAGGAGGACTTCGAGGTCCAGTTCGCGGGGCTGCTCGAAGTCGAGCCCGGCGGCCTCGTGGACGGCCTGTTCGCCGGCGTGCAACCGGATCTCGCGATGGTCGACGCGGTGCGCCGGGCGCGCGCCGCGGGGATCCGCACGGCGCTGGTCTCCAACTCCTGGGGCGTGCACCGCTACCCGCATGAGCTCTTCGGCGAGCTCTTCGACGGCGTCGTCATCTCCGGCGATGAGGGGATTCGCAAGCCCGCGCTGCGGATGTATGAGCTCGGCGCCGAGCGCGCCGGCGCCGCCTTCGAGGCGTGCGTGTTCGTGGACGACCTGCCCTTCAATCTCACTCCCGCGCAGGAGCTGGGCATGGCGACGGTCCACCACACGAGCGCCGAGACGAGCATCGCCGAGCTCGAGCTTCTGCTCGGGGTCCCGCTGCGCGACAGCCAGGCCGCCGCCTGAGCGTCAGGCGCGCTTGCCGCGTCCGTACAGGAGCTTGAAGAACGCCGCCAGCAGCCGCGATGTGCGCCGCTTGTAGGGGAACATGAAGACTTCCTTCTTCATGGCCAGCTTGGGCGTCACGACGATCGCCTGCTGAGAGCAGTACTTGCGGATGCCGCCGGGGCCGTGGCGGGAGCCCAGACCGGAGGCCTTCGCCCCGCCCATCGGCAGCTCGAGCACGGTGTAGTTGATCATCGCGTCGTTGACGTTCGCGGCGCCCGCCTGCAGGCGGCGGGCGATCGCCTCGCCGCGCTCGGTGTCGCGCGAGAAGACCGACGCGCCGAGGCCGTAGGGGGAGTCGTTGGCCAGCCGCACGGCCTCCTCGGCGTCGGCGACCTTCATGATCGGCAGGGTCGGCCCGAAGGTCTCCTCGGTCATGCACTTCATCGAGTGGTCCACGTCGATCAGCACGGTCGGCTCGAAGAAGCGCCCCGCACCGGGGACCTGGTGGCCGCCGGTGAGCACGCGCGCGCCCTTCTCCAGCGCGTCGGCGACGTGGTCCTTGATGATCTCCAGCTGCGGCGGGAAGGTGATCGCACCGACCTCCACCGAGCCGGGGCCCGCGGGCCGCCCGACGCGCAATGCGCTCACTTTCTCGGACACTTTGGCCACGAAGTCCTCGTACACGGGCTCCTCGACGTAGGCGCGCTCGATCGAGATGCACGTCTGCCCCGCGTTCTGCATCGAGTAGTAGGTTGCGAAGTTGGCGGCCCGCTCCACGTCGGCGTCGGCCAGCACCAGCATCGGGTCCTTGCCGCCGAGCTCCAGCGAGGCCGGGATCAGCCGGCGCGCGGCCGCTTCGGCGACCTTCGTCCCGGTGCGCGTGGAGCCCGTGAACATGATCATGTCGACCTGCTCGATCAGCGCCGCGCCGGTCGCGCCGCGGCCGGTGGCGACCTGCAGGACGTTCTCGGGCAGCCCGCACTCGCGCAGGCCTTCGGCCAGCAGCAGCGAGGTCAGCGGCGTCACCTCGGAGGGCTTCATGATCACCGCGTTGCCCGCGGCGAGCGCGGGGATGCAGTCGCCGAAGGAGTTGGTCAACGGGTAGTTCCACGGCCCGATCACGCCGATCAGCCCGAGCGGGCGGTAGCGCAGCAGCAGCTTCTTGCCCTTGACCAGCAGCTGGCTGCTCTTGACGCGCTCGTCGGCGAGGTAGTTGGGCGCCTCGCGCGCCCAGAAGCCGAAGGCGTTGCCCGCGTAGCCGATCTCCGCCAGCTCCGCGTCCTCGTAGGTCTTGCCGGTCTCCGAGCAGATCGTCGCAACGATGTTCTCGGCGTTGTCCATGACCCACTTCTGCGCGCGTCGCAGCACACGCGCGCGCCCCTCGAAGCCGTAGGCCTCCCACCCGGGCTGCGCGGCGCGGGCGCGTGCAGCCATCTCCGCAACGGCGTCTGCGCTGAGGTCGGGGATGCTGGCGATGATCTCGCCGGTGGCCGGGTTCTCGACCTGGATCTCCCCGCCGGCGCCCTCAGCGTCCGCGTGGATCTCCTGCGCTACGTGGTCCTCGACAGTGGCCATCACACCCTCCCAAGCTCGCTCGCCTGTGCCCCGAAGGGCCGCTCGTTGCGAGGAACACTACTCCGACCGCGCCGGCGAGGCGGGGCTAGTCGGACAGCTCGATGGAGGCGATGCCGACGGGCTCCTGCGGGCGGTCGGCGCCGTCGGTGGGAACGCCCTCGAGCCGGTCGACGACGTCCATTCCCTCGCTCACCTGCCCGAACACGGTGTGCTTGCCGTCCAGCCACGAGCACTCCTCGGCGGTAACGATGAAGAACTGCGAGCCGTTGGTGTCGGGCCCGGCGTTGGCCATCGCGAGCGCCCCGCGCACGACCTTGTGGGGGTTGATCTCGTCCTCGAAGGTGTAGCCGGGGCCGCCCGTGCCGGTGCCCTGCGGGCAGCCGCCCTGGATCATGAAGTCCTTGATGATGCGGTGGAAGACCAGGCCGTCGTAGAAGCCATCGGCGGAGAGCTTGCGGAAGTTCTCCACGGTCTTGGGCGCGTCCTCGTCGAAGAGCTCGAAGACGATGGGGCCCTCGGTCGTCTGCATCGTGGCGCTGGACATGTCCGGCTACTTTACCGGGACGCGCTCGAGGCTGAGCTCCTGCCCGCGCAGCGCATGGCCGTGCAGCGCCTCGATCACTGCGTCGGCCTCGGCGGCGGGCACGGACAGGAAGGAGAAGCGGTCGAGCACCAGCACGTCGCGCACGGCCTCGCCGTCGAGGCCTGTCGAGGAGGTCACCGCGGCCACGATGTCGGCGACGTGCAGGCCGGCCGCGCGGCCGCCGCCGAGCACGAGCTTGGCGTAGGGCTCCTGCTCGTCGCGCCGGGAGATGTGCGGCTTGGAGTGCCGGCGCGGGCGCTCGCGCACGGGCGTGGGCGGCGCCTGCGCTCCCTCCTGCCACTGCGTGATCGGCGTGCCGATGTGACGTTCGATCGCCTCCAGCTCGCGCTTCTGGCGGTCCTCGACGAACGTGATCGCGCGCCCTGAGCGCCCCACCCGCCCGGTGCGCCCGATGCGGTGCACGTAGGTGTCGGGGCTGGTCGGCACGTCGTAGTTGATGACGTGGGTCACGGTGGAGATGTCCAGCCCGCGGGCGGCAACGTCGGTGGCGACGAGGATCGGGACGCGGCCGGCCTTGAAGGCCAGCATGACGCCGTCGCGCGAGCCCTGGGACATGTCGCCGTGCAGCGCCCTGACGTTCATGCCGCGGTCGCGCAGCGTGCGGAACAGCTGATCGCAGCGGATCTTGGTGCGCACGAACACGATCGCCTGGGCGGGAGCCTCGGCACGCAGCACCTCGACGAGCTTGTCGGGCTTGGCGCGCGTCTCCACCGGCAGCTGGAACTGCGCGACGGTGTCGATCGTCAGCGTCGCAGCCTCGACCTGGATGATCGCGGGGTCGTACATGTAGCGGTCGGCCAGCATCCGGATCGGCGCGGGCATGGTCGCCGAGAACAGCGCCGTCTGACGGCTCGACGGGGTCAGCGAGAGGATCTTCTCGACGTCCTCCAGGAAGCCCAGATCGAGCATCTCGTCGGCCTCGTCGAGGACGACGAAGCGGCAGTCGTGCAGGACCAGGGAGTGGCGCGAGATCAGGTCGAGCACGCGCCCGACGGTGCCCACCACGACGTGGCCGCCGGCGCGCAGCTGCGCCTGCTGGGTGCGGATCGGGGCGCCGCCGAAGACCGCGACCACGTCGACGCCCGCGTGGGCGCCGTAGGTGCGCAGAGCCTGGGTGACCTGGATGCACAGCTCGCGCGTCGGCGTCAGCACGAGCGCCTGCACGGAGAGCTCGGAGGGGTCGATGTACTCCATGATCGGCAGGCCGAAAGCGGCGGTCTTGCCCGTGCCCGTCTGCGCCTGGCCGATCACGTCGCGGCCCTCGAGCAGCGCGGGGATGGCCTCCTGCTGGATCGGGCTGGGCGACTCGTAGCCGACGTCGCGCAATGCCTGGAGTGTGGACTCGGAGAGCCCGAGTTCAGCGAATGACTTGGCCATGACTGTAGAGATGGGAGCTTAGGCGGACGGGTCGAGCAGTAGCTTGCCGGTGGTGCGCCGGGCGCCCAGGTCGATCTGCGCCTGCGCGGCCTCGGACAGTGGGTAGGTGTGCCCGACGACCGCCTTCAGCTCGCCGCGCGCGGCGCGGGCGAACAGCTCGGCGAGGGCATCCGTGAACATCGCGGGACGCTCGAGGCAGTGGAAGATGTAGAAGCCGACGACCGCCCGCGAGTGGCGCAGCAGCGAGCCGGTGGAGAGCTGGTTGGCTTCGCCCGTGGCGATCCCGCAGACGACCAGCCGCCCGAACGGCGCGAGCCCCGCGTAGGAGGCCTCGAAGACCGCTCCGCCCGACATCTCGAAGACGACGTCCACGGGCTCTCCCGCGTTGGCCTCGATGATGCGCTCGGTGAGGCCCTCCGCGGCCGGGTCGATCGCGACGTCCGCGCCGAGCTCGAGGGCCAACGCGCGCTTCTCCTCGCTCGAGGCGGTCGCGATCACGCGCCCCGCGCCGAGCGGGTGCCCGAGCTGCACCGCGAGCGAGCCGACCCCTCCGGCGGCGCCGTGCACGACCACGCTATCGCCCGCCGCCACACGCGCGGCGGTCGTATACAGGTGCCATGCGGTGGTGCCCTGGATGATCAGCGCGAGTGCCGTGCCGTCGTCCACCCCGTCGGGGATCGGGAAGACCCGGTCCTCGGGCGCGAGCGCGAACTCGGCGTAGCCGCCGCTGCCCACGAGCGCCACCACGCGCTCGCCGGTGTCCTCGCGCACGCCCGCCACCTCGCCGCCGGGAACCAGCGGGAGCGTGGCCTTCTGCACGTAGGAGTTGGTGCGCATGTGCGTGTCGGCGAAGTTCATGCCCACCCGGCTCACCCTGATCAGCGTCTCCCCGGGGCCCGCCTCGGGCGTGGGCAGCTCGACGAGCTCGAGCACCTCGGGGCCGCCGAACTCCCTGATCTGGATCGCTCGCACGCGACGAGGCTAGCGGAGCGCCGCCGCCACCACGGGCGGGCGCCCGGCCCGCACGGCCCGCGCGGCGTGCTCTAAGGTGCGCGCCGATGTCGATCACAGTTGTCGGATCGATCGCCTATGACGCGGTCAAGACGCCCTTCGGCGAGCGCGAGCGGATGCTCGGCGGCGCCGCCGTGCACTTCGCGCTGGCTGCCTCGTTCTTCGCCGACGTGCACGTGGTCGGCCCGGTCGGCGATGACTTCGGCGAGGAGCAGCTCGATGTGATGCGCAGGCGGGGCATCGACATCTCCGACATCGAGCGCGTGGCGGGCGGGCGCACGTTCTTCTGGAAGGGCGAGTACGGCTGGGACCTCAACTCGCGCGAGACCCTGGACACGCAGCTGGGGGTCTTCGAGGGCTTCCAGCCCAAGCTCTCCGAGCGCTCGCGCGCCAGCGAGGTGCTGTTCCTGGCCAACATCCAGCCCCAGCTGCAGCTGGACGTGCGCGCGCAGCTGCCCGGCGCGCGCTTCGTGGCGCTGGACTCGATGAACCTGTGGATCGACGTGGCGCGGGAGCAGCTCGTCAGGGCGATCGAGAGCGTGGACTGCGTGATCCTCAACGACGCCGAGCTGCGCCAGCTCACGGGCAAGCCCAACCTGGTGGCCGCGGCGCGCGAGATCCTCTCGTGGGGCGCGAGCCCCGCGCAGCGAGCCGCGGGCATGCGCGGACCGAGCGTGATCGTGGCCAAGCAGGGCGAGTACGGCGCCGCGCTGGTGACGCGCGAGGGCTTCTTCGCGCTGCCCGCCTACCCGCTTGAGAGCGTGATCGACCCCACCGGCGCCGGCGACACCTTCGCGGGCGGGCTCGTCGGCTACATCGCCGCCCACGCCGAGCAGGCTCTCTCCGATGAGCTGCTGCGCAGCGCGATGGCGCATGCGACGGTGCTCGCATCCTTCAACGTGGAGGAGTTCGGCACCGAGCGCGTCGAGCGCCTGGAGGGCGATGAGATCGCCGCGCGGATCAAGCAGCTGCACGCGATGACGCAGTTCAGCGGCGCGCCGCTGCAGTTGCGCGCCTGATCGCCGCCTCCCTGCGGCACTCCACGGATCCGGATTTCGGGGTTGTACGGATGCGCCCGCCGGTATACGATCGTGCTGAGTGGATGCCTGGACTTTCATCTGGCTGATGTTCTTCCTCAAGATCCCGATCGTGGCGCTCTACCTGATCGTGCGCTGGGCGATCCGCCAGGGCCCGGAGACGGCCCCCGGGCACAACGGCGGGATCGGGCCCAACCCCCGCCCGCTGCACCCCCACCATCCGCGCGCGAAACGCCCGCGCCGGCCTCGGCGCGGCCCGCGGTGCGGGCCCATGCCCGCCGCCCCGCCGCGCGTGCGCGCCGTCGCCGCCCACCAGCGCCGCCTGCCGCGCGGCTGAGCCGCGCGGCGGCGCGGCGGCGGCAGTTGCGCGCCGGGTGGGCATAATCGGTCTCAGAGCAGGCCACCAGTGAAAAGGAGAAGCCGATGAGCGACAGCGCGACGCGCGAGCAGATTTCCACCGACGCCGCCGGAGAGTCCGCGCAGACGCTCACCGTGACCGACAACCGCACGGGCGAGACCTACGAGCTGCCGATCACCGACGGCACCGTGCGGGCCATGGATCTCAGGCAGATCAAGACGGACGCCGGCGACTTCGGCCTGATGGCCTACGACCCCGCCTATACCAACACCGCCTCCTGCCGCAGCGCGATCACCTACATCGACGGTGAGGCTGGCATCCTGCAGCACCGCGGCTACCCGATCGAGGAGCTGTGCGAGCACTCGAGCTACCTCGAGGTGGCCTACCTGCTGATCAACGGCGCGCTGCCCACGCGCGCGCAGCTCGATGCCTGGGTCGAGCAGGTCACCCTCCACACGTTTGTGCACGAGAACGTCAAGGACTTCATGCAGGGCTTTCGCTACGACGCCAACCCGATGGGCATGCTCGTCGCCTCGGTGGGCGCGCTGTCGACCTTCTACCCCGACGCCAACAGCATCCACGACGAGGACATCCGCGCGATGCAGGTCATCCGGCTGCTGGCCAAGATGCCCACGCTGGCTGCGTTCGCCTTCCGCCACAACATGGGCCAGCCCTACGTCTATCCCGACAACGATCTCGGCTACGCGGGCAACTTCCTGGGGATGATGTACAAAATGACCGAGCTCAAATACGAGCCCGATCCTCGCCTGCAACGCGCGCTGGACGTGCTCTTCATCCTGCACGCCGACCACGAGCAGAACGCCTCCACGAGCGCGGTGCGCTCGGTGGGATCCACGCAGGTCGACCCCTACACCGCGGTCGCCGCCGGCGTCGCCGCGCTGTACGGGCCGCTCCACGGCGGCGCCAACGAGGCGGCCCTGCGCATGCTGCGGCGGATCGGCTCGGTGGAGAACATCCCCGGCTTCCTGGATGGCGTCAAGGCCGGCAACGAGCGCCTTATGGGCTTCGGCCACCGCGTCTACAAGAACTACGACCCGCGCGCGCGGATCATCCGCAAACACCTCGACGCCGTCTTCGAGGTGCGCGGCAAGAGTCCCCTGCTGGAGGTCGCCAGCGAGCTCGAGAAGCGCGCGTTGGAGGATGATTACTTCACCTCGCGCAAGCTCTACCCGAACGTGGACTTCTACTCGGGGCTGATCTACGAGGCGCTGGGGCTGCCGGTGGCGATGTTCCCCGTGATGTTCGCGATCGGTCGCACCAGCGGCTGGATCGCGCAGTGGCTGGAGATGGTCGAGGACCCCGAGCAGAAGATCGCCCGCCCGCGCCAGATCTACACGGGCGCGCGCGACCGCCCGTACGTGCCGATCGAGCAGCGCGGCTAGATGTAAGACCCGAGGAGGTTGTTCAGTTCGTGTAGGCGAGTTCCGGGTGGCTTGTGGCTGAGGGAGCCGTGTGGTCGTCGGTAGTTGTACTCCTCGAGCCAGCCCCGGAGAGCAGCGGTGCGCTGCGTGCTTGAAGCGTAGATCGCGCCGTAGGCCCAGCCGCCGAGCAGCGTGCGGATGAAGCGCTCTGCCTTGCCGTTGGTGCGGGGCCGGTATGGGCGCGTGCGTAGATGTCTGAGACCGAGCGCGGCGCACGCGATCTTGTGCGCGATCGAGCGGTAAGCGGGTCCATTGTCGGTCATCACGCGTAGCACCTGCACGCCGTGGGAGCGGTAGAAGGATGTAGCTCTTGCTAGGAAAGCGACAGCGGTTGAGGCTTTCTCGTCGCGAAGCACCTCGACGTAGGCCAGGCGTGTGGCGTCGTCGACGCAGACGTGCACGAACTCCCAGCCAGCGCCGCGCGAACGCTGCCCCGGCCCACGGTTGCCGCTCACCCGGTGCCCAGCACCACGGCCGATGCGCCCGAGCTTCTTGACGTCGATATGGATCAGCTCTCCGGGGGTGCGGCGTTCGTAGCGGTTGGGTGGCTCTGGCGGCTCAAGACGGCTGAGCTTGCCCAGCCCGATGCCGGTCAAGATTCCCGAGACGGTGGACAGCGGCATCGAGAGCGCCATCGAGATTTGCGCGCCGGTCAGGCGCACCCGGCGCAACGCCGCGATCGCTGCCACGCGATCCTCGGACGTGCGCGTTGGCTGACGCACGGGCACCGAGGAGCGGTCAGCCAGCCCGGCCAGCCCCTCCAGGCGGTAGCGAGCAACCCACTTGGCGGCGGTGCGGTCGCTCACGCCGGCGGCCTCGGCCGCCTGCGTCAGCGACCAATGATCCACGAGGATCCGATCGATCAGCAGCTCGCGCCCCTTGACGCTGAGGCGAGCGTTAGCGTGAAGCTTCATCCGGTGTTCTCCTTGGGACTGGGTGGCTTGGACACCCCCAGCCTCCAAGGAGACCCGGATGAACAACGTCCTCAGGAACTACAGCTAGAGCACGAGGGTGGCGCCGTTGCGCGCCAGCCACTGGCGGTCGCCGCGGTAGTCGGGCCAGTGGCGCTCCAGCAGCGCCCAGAAGCGCGGCGAGTGGTCGAGTATCTGCAGGTGGCAGACCTCGTGCCAGACGACGTATTCGAGCACCCGCTCGGGCGCGAGCAGCAGCCGCCAGTTGAAGCTCATGCGCCCCGCCGGTGAGCAGGACGCCCAGCGGGTGCGCTGGGCGCGGATGTCCAGCGCGCTGTAGCTGCAGCCGGCCAGCTCGCTGGCACGATCCAGGCGCGGCGCGAGCTCCGCCCGCGCGGAGCGGCGGTAGAAGCGCTCGAGCGCCGGGCGCGGGTCCCCGGCGGGCACCAGCAGCCGCTCGCCGTCGCGATGCACGCGCGAGCGCCCCGGTTGGGCGACGAGCCGCAGCGGCGTGCCGAGGTAGGGAACGGTGCCGGCGCGCGCGGCGATGCGCTCGTGTACCTCGCGCGCATCCCTCAGCCGGCGCTCGATCCAGGGGCGCAGCTCGCTGATCGCGGCCGCCGCCGCGCGCTCGGGCGCGCGCGCCGGGAGCACCACCTCCACGCCGCTGTGCGCATGCACGTTGACGCGCACACGGCGGGCGCGGGCACTGCGGCGCACGGTGTAGGCGATCTCCTCGGCGGGTTCTGGCGCGTCCATCGCCCATGCAGGGTACGCACCCCGGCGGGCGGTCCCGCCCACCTTTGCGCCGGCCCCCCGAGCGCATACGCTTGCCCTGTGGAGCCAGAGCCAGCCGGCGAGCGCAGCGCGGCGCGCGCGCAGACCTTCGACGAGGAGCTGCTGCTGTGGCTCGGCGACGAGGCACCCGACGTGCGCGCCGCCGACGCGGAGCGCATCCTCGACATCGCCGCCGAGTTCGCCCGCGGCTTCGATGCGCTGGCCCCGGTCAAACGGGCGGTGACCGTGTTCGGCTCCGCCCGCACACCGCCCGGGCATCCCGACTACGCGCTCGTGCGGGAGGTCGCCGCCTGCCTCGGCGGGGCCGGCTACGCGATCATCACGGGTGGCGGGCCGGGGCTGATGGAGGCGGCCAACCGCGGGGCGCGCGATGCGGGCGCGCTGTCGGTCGGCTGCAACATCGAGCTGCCGCACGAGCAGCAGCTGAACGCCTACGTGGACATCGGGCTGCGCTTCCGCCACTTCTTTGCGCGCAAGGTCATGTTCGTCCGCTACGCCAGCGCGTTCGTGATCTGCCCCGGCGGATACGGCACGCTCGACGAGCTCTTCGAGGCGCTCACGCTGATCCAGACGGCGACCATCCGCCACTTCCCCGTGATCCTGCTCGACGGCGGCGAGTGGGAGGGCCTGCTGGCGTGGCTGCGCGAGCGGGCGCTGGCCGACGGGCGCATCGACCCCGGGGACCTGGAGGTGCTGCACCTCGTCAGCCGGCCCGAGCAGGTGCGTGCGATCGTCGACACCGCGATCCCGCGCCAGCGCGCCTACGCGCGCCGCCAGCGCCGGCGCACACGGCCGGCGCCTGAGTGAGCGCGCGGGGCATAATGCATGCTGCGGTGACGGTGCGATGAGCAGATCCAAGGTCCGGCTGCCGCGCGAGGTGCGTGCGCCGTACGAGGTCTACGTCAACGGCGTGCGCCAGAACCTCGGCAGCGACTTCAGCGTGCGCGAAGGCTCGCTGCTGTTCGAGCGCGAGCTGCGCAAGGACCAGATCAGCGGATGGCGCTGGCTGATCGGCGCATGGGGCGTGGGCACCTACCGCCAGAACGACTCCGTGGACGTTCGCTATGCCGCCCCCGACGGCTCGCCGCGGGTCGCCGAGGGGCTCGAGATCGAGCCCGCTTAGGCCCATTTCTGGGCGTCCGTCGCTCCGGACTAGGGGCCTGGTGAGCGACCCTCGGGGGCCGCCTTCCACCCGGGTTTGCGCAGCCGGTCCAGAAGCAGCGGCGGGATGATCCCGATAGCGAGGATCCCGGCGAGTACCAGGAGCCCGTAGGTGAGCGCGCTCTGGTGGCCGAGCTGCGACGGGGGCACGAACCCGATCACGAACGCGGCGAGCGAGGAGAGGCCGCCGAGCAGGCACAGCAGGCCAAGCCACCGAACGCGGTATCCCCGCGGGTGCTCCGGTTGCGTGCGCCGCAGACGCGCCGCGGCGATGAACATGAGCATGTACATGATCAGGTAGACCTGGGTGGCCATGGCGGTGAAGATCCAGTACGCACGGGAGATGGTCGGGACAAACGCATAGAGCAGGGCGATGATCGTGATCACGACGCCCTGGGCCGCGAGGATGTTGACCTCGATGCCCTGCTCGTTGACCCGCTGAAAGAAGGGGGGCAGATAGCCCTGCTCGCGGCCGATCCTCAGAAGCCCCTCGGACGGGCCGTCGAGCCAGGCCAGCATTCCGGCGAGCGCCCCGACCGCCAGGGTGACCGCGATCAACGGCACCGCGAACGAGACGCCGAAGTGCGTGAAGAGACCGTCGAATGCCTGCATCACACCGGCCGTGAAGCTGATCTGATGTACGGGGATCACCCACGCGATGGCGAGGGTCGGCAATATGAAGACCGCGAGCACGAGTCCCATGGCCAGGAAGATGGACTTCGGATACTCGCGCCCGGGATCGCGCAACTCGTCGACGTGCACGGCGTTGATCTCCACCCCGGCATATGTGAAGAAGCTGTTGACGATGAGAACGATGCTGGCCACGCCATGCCACGGCGGCAGGACGTGGTGGGCGTCCATGGGCGCTGCGGACGGGTTGCCCTGCAGCAGGTAGGTCATGCCGAGGATGACGAGGATCGCCCCCGGAATCAGGGTCCCGATCACCGTGCCGCTCGAGGAGAGCGAAGCGACCAGCGACTGGCCACGCGAGACCACCAGCACGCTGCCCCAGAACAGCACGATGATGATCGCCGCGGTGTAAACGCCGTTGCTGGCCAGGCGCTGATCGATGACGTACGCGAGGGTGCTCCCCACGTAGCCAAGCAGCGCCGGGTAGTAGAAGACGGTCTGTGCGAACTCGCACCACACCGCGAGCAACCCCATCGGCGCGGAGACGCCTGACCTCACCCAGTTGTAGACCCCACCGGACCAGCCGGATGCAAGCTCCGCGGCGACGAGTGAGACGGGCAGGAGGAAGACGAGGGCGGGCAGGACGTACAGAAACACCGAGGCGAGGCCGAAAACGGAGGTCGCGGGCGCCGACCCGAGGTAGCCGACGGACCCCACCGTCATCATCGCCAGGGTCGTCCACCTGATGAATTTCGGACTCGTGGGCAGTGCTGCTCGCCGGTGCGCGCTCGGCTGAACGCCACCCGGAGTGTGCCTGGCTCTCGGTTGGCGTCGCCTTCGCACCCACATGTGCCGCAGTATGTCGTCAGCGATTGATCCGCTGCGCGGTTATCCGGGCGGGGTGCGTCGCGTGCACGGATGACCGCGCTGAGGGCCCCGCCGTGTCGTCTGGAGCGGTGTCCGCTCAGCCCGCCTTCTGCCAGGGCCGGACGAGCTTCAAAGCGCTCACGATGGCGCGCGTGGCGGGCGAGCGGTTGAGCGTGTAGAAGTGGATCCCGGGCGCGCCCGCGGCGAGCAGCTCGGAGCACTGCAGGGTGGCGTAGGCGACGCCGAAGTCGAGCACCGCCTCGGGGTCCTCGCCGCGCGCGTGCAGCTCGCGGCGCAGCCCCGCGGGGATCGAGGCACCGCACATGCCGGCCATCCGCTCGACCTGCCCGACCCTGGTGATGGGCATGATCCCGGGGATGATCGGCACCTCGATGCCCGCCCCCCGCGCGCGCTCGATGAAATCGAAGTACACGGCGTTGTCGAAGAACAGCTGGGTGATCAGGAAGTCCACCCCCGCCCGCACCTTCTCGGCGAGGTGCTCGAGATCGGCCTCGGGGCTGGTGGCGTGGATGTGGGTCTCGGGGAAGCACGCGGCGCCGATCGCGAAGCTGTAGCCGCCGGCGATCAGTTCGACGAGCTCGCGCGAGTACTCGAGGCCGCCCTCGGTCTTGCTCCACTGCTCCTGGCCGGCCGCGGGATCGCCGCGCAGGGCGAGCACGTTGTCGATCCCCGCGGCGCGCATCTCCTCGAGCGTTGCGCGCAGTTCCTCGACGGTGGCGCCAACGCAGGTGAAGTGGGCCATCGCCTCGAGCCCGTACTGCTCCCTGATGCGCTTGACGATCTCGATCGTCTTCTCGCGCGTTGAGCCGCCTGCGCCGTAGGTCACCGAGACGAACGAGGGGTCGAGCGCGCGCAACTCGGCGAGCGCCGCATACAGGTTCTCCTCGCCGGCGGCCGTTTTGGGCGGGAAGAACTCAAAGGAGAAGACGGGCCGCTCGCCGTCGAGGATCTCGTCGATGCGCATGAGCAGGATCGTATGCGACCGGCTCCGGCGGACCGGGAAGGCGGCGCCCGGGAGCCTGCTGCGGAGCTGCCGGCGAGACCCGCCAGGGTCAGCCGGCCAGCCCCGCCGCGGCGAGGGCCTGGCCGGGTTCTCTGAACCAGCGGAAGCGGACCCCCTTGCCCCCCCGGATCGTCCAGATGTAACCTTGACGCCACTCGATCGGAACGCCGCTCCCCCGTCCGGTGGCGTGGACGGTCGCGATCACCACCACCTCGTCCTCGCCGGCGTCGATCACGTTGTCGGGTTCAACCCGGACGTCGTCGTAGGCATCGCGAATCAGCGCGAAGCTGTCGGGCCCGCGGAGGGTACCCGGCTCGACAGCGTCGGGTGGATTCACATACTCGATGTCCGGGTCGATGTAGGACCGTGCGGACCTGCCCTCGAGCCAGGCCCGATAGATGCCCCGAACGACCTCCACGTTCTCCTCCGACATCGCCGATCCAGTATCCCGCAGGGCACGCGCCATGACCGCCGGCGGGGCTAGCGAGACGCGCCCTGAGCCTCGCCGGCCAGGACCCAGCGCTCGGGCTCGCCGCTGATGCGGCGCACCTCCCCGCCGGCCTCCAGGTGCGTCAGGTAGGAGAGCAGCTTGGACAGCAGCCAGTGCGCGTTCTGGTGGGAGAGCGCCTCGCCGTAGACGTGCGGGACGAGCTCGAACGCCGTCAGCGGTCCCGCGGCGAGCCCCGTGCGCACACTGGCCAGGCGTTCGCCGACGAGCGCGCGGTTGCCGCGGATGTGGGCCTGCACATCGGTGAACGTGCGCCCGTGCCCGGCGAGGCACAGGCGCGCGTCCAGGCGCTCCACCACGTCGAGCGAGTTCAGGAATTCCCCCGCCGGGTCGGGGGTGTAGCCGTAGTCGAAGTACAGCGAGATGCGCCCCAGCAGGTGGTCGCCGGAGATCAGCACGCGCCGCTCGGCCTGGAAGAGGCAGACGTGGGAGGGCGCGTGCCCGGGGGTCTCGTGGACGCTCCAGCGGCCGAGGTCGGTGTCGATGCTGACCCCCTCGACGAGGTCGCGATCGGGCTCGATCACAGCCGCGATCCCGCTCGCCCGTGCGCCGCGCTCGGCCGCATAGCGGCGCAGCGGCTCGTCGGGCACACCGCTCTGGCGTGCGATCTCCACCCGCCGCGCGAGCAGCGCCTCGGGATCCTCGGCCGCGCCCAGCATGTGCTGGTGGTTGGGGTGCATCCACAGCTCGCAGCCAGCCACGTCCACCACCGTGGCCGCCTGGCCGTAGTGGTCGGAGTGCGCGTGGGTGCACACCACCAGGCGCGCCTGCTCCAGGCGCAGGCCGCACATCGCCAGCGCCCGTTCGAGGTGCGCCTGGGAGTCGGGCTGGTGCATGCCCGTGTCGAACAGCACGAAGCCATCGCCCGCGCGCACCGCCCAGGCGTTGCAGTGCGGCACTCCGGGCCACGGCAGCGGCAGGCGCAGGCGGAAGACGCCGGGCAGCACGCGCTCCCCCCATCCGAGCTCGCGCCTGGAGGTCCCCTCGGACACGGGGCTGAGACTAGACTACGGTCCTCGGACGAGGCAAAGGAGGCGGTCGTGGCAGACGATGAGAGCACCAGCGAGGCGAGCAACAAGGTGCAGGAGGTGGCCGCCAACATGCAGCAGGCGACCGCCCGGCGCAAACGCATCGCCGGCAACAAGGTCGAGAGCATCGCGCGCCGCTACTTCCAGGCGATCGACGCGCACGATCTGGACGGAGCGGTATCGATGTGGGCAGCGGGCGGGCGCGAGCACGTGCGCGGTCGGGTGGACGTGAGCGCTCCGGATGGGGTGCGCGCGTTCATCGGCGAGCTCTTGGGCGGGATCCCCGACCTCAGCGCTGAGGTGCTCGCGACGGTCTGCGAGGGAAACCGCTGCGCGGTGCAGTGGCGCATGTCGGGCACGTTCGCGGGACCCGCGCAGATCGCCGGCGTGGAGCCGACGGGGCACCCCGTGTCGCTCGAAGGCTTCGACCTGCTGACGATCGAGGACGGGCTCATCCAGAGCAACGACGCGTTCTCCGACTCGATGAGCTTCGCCCGCGCGATCGGCATGATGCCCCCGCAGGACTCGCTCGCCGAGCAGCGCATGACGAGGGCCTTCAACGCCAAGACGCGCCTGACCGCCGGCCTGGCCGCCGGCGAGGCCGGGCTCGTGGCCGAGGGCGTGTGGCTGGTGCAGGGGCGCGTGGGCCACTGCAACGTGTACCTGATCGAGGACGGCGACGGCGTGACGGCCTTCGACGCGGGCTCGCGCACGATGCTGCGCGCCGTGGCCGGCGCGGGCGCGCGGCTGGGCGGCATCCGCCGCGTGGTGCTCGGCCACGCGCACACCGATCATCGCGGCTGCGCGCCTGGCCTGGGCGTGCCCGTGTTCTGCCACGCGGAGGAGGTGCAGGACGCCGAAGGCAGCGGCGGCTTCCGCTACTGGCCCCAGGGCCTCGCGGGCCTGCCCGCGCCCCAGCGCCAGCTGCACCGTGCGCTGCACCGCTACGCCTTCGACGGCGGCCCCGTGAAGATCTCCGGCACGCTCGCCGAGGGCGACGAGGTGGCGGGCTTCCGGGTGATCGAGCTGCCCGGCCACGCGCCGGGCATGATCGGCCTGTGGCGCGAATCCGACCGGCTCGCGCTGAGCAGCGACTGCTTCTACACGATCGACATGTGGGGGCGCAGGACGCAGCCGCGCATGCCCGGGGCGATCTACAACTTCGACACCGAGCAGACGCGCGCCAGCATCCGCAAGCTCGCCGCGCTGGAGCCCGCGGTTGCCTGGCCGGGCCACGCGGACCCGCTCACGGGCGACGTGCGCGCGCAGCTCGAACGGACCGCCGACGCGGGCTGAACGTGGGCAGGCGCGCCCGCCGGCGGGATGCGCCGCGCGCTCCCGCCAGCGACTACACAGACGCCGAGGGCAACGTGCTGAGCCTGCGCGGCGCGCTCACCGCGGGCTCCCGGCGCGAGTATGCGCAGGCGCTGGCGGGGCTCGGCGCGCGCCCGTCGGCCACGCAGGAGGACATCTGGCAGCGGGCGCTCGAGCTGCTGTTCGAGCGCCTGGCGGTGCGCTGGGTGATCGCGGGCGCGCCACTCGAGCGCCAGCGCGAGCTGCTTGCGCGCTTTCGCGCGTGCAGCGCAGCCGAGCGCACGTGGGTGCGGGAGGTCCTGCGCGAGCACTGCGCAGAGCACTTCCCGGACGTGCACGCGCCCTGAGGCCGGCGGAGCTCAGGCGGGGTCTTCGAGCAGCTCCAGGCGCGGCCCGTGCGTGGCGCCCGGCGAGACGAACCGCGCGGTCGCGGGGCTGAGCACGAACTCGAGCAGCTCGCCGCCCTCGCCGCGCACCTCCACGCGCCGGCCCTCATCGTGCACCGCGAGCACCGTGCCGAGCTCGAATCCGCCCCCGAAATGGGCGATCCGCGCCCGCGCGCCGACGCGCGGGAGAGGTCGTGAGGGTCCGAGCACAGCCCGATGCTACGCGCTGCGCCGACGCGTGCGAGCGCGACGACCGATAGCTTGCCTGCGATGCGCCGCACCAAGATCGTTGCCACCATCGGCCCCGCCTCGCGCGAGCCCGAGACGCTCGTCCGGCTCGTCGAGGCGGGCATGGACGTGGCGCGCCTGAACTACTCGCACGGCACGCTCGAGGAGCACGCGGAGACGGTCAGCCGCGTGCGCGACGCCGCCGGGCGCGTGGGGCGCCCCGTTGCGATCCTGCAGGATCTGCCCGGCCCGAAGCTGCGGATCGGCCCCCTGCGCGACGACGTCGTGGAGCTCACACCCGGCGAGCGCCTCACGTTCACCGGCGGCGAGGAGCAGGCCGGCGACGCCCAGCACATGAGCATCTCCTGGGCGGGGCTCGCCGACACGGTGGAACCGGACTCGATCCTGTACCTGGCCGACGGCTCGGTGCGCCTGCGCGTCGTGGCGGTGCGCCCGGGCGAGCGCGAGGTGGACGTCGAGATCGAAATCGGCGGCGCGGTCGCCTCGCGCCAGGGGCTCAACATACCCGGCCCCGTCGCCTCGCTGCCCTCGCTGCCCGAGGAGGATCTGCACCTGCTGGCCCACGGCGAGTCGATCGGCGTGGACATGGTGGCGCTGTCGTTCGTGCAGACCCCTGAGGATGTCGAATCGGTGCGCGACCACACGCGCCTGCCGCTGATCGCCAAGATGGAGAAGCCCCAGGCCGTGGAGCGCGCCACCGAGATCGTCAAAGCGGCCGACTGCGTGATGGTGGCGCGCGGGGACCTCGGCATCGAGCTGCCGATCGCCCAGGTGCCGATCGTGCAGAAGAAGCTGCTTGAGCTGGCCGGCTGGATGGCGCGCCCGTCGATCACCGCCACCCAGATGCTCGACTCGATGGTCAGCTCATCGCGCCCCACGCGCGCGGAGGTGGCCGACGTGGCGAACGCGATCCTCGACGGCACCGACGCGGTGATGCTCTCCCAGGAGACGGCCGTGGGCGCCTACCCGGTGGAGGCGGTGGCGATGATGGCCGCGGTGGCCGTGCAGGCGGAGTCGATCGCGCCGTATGAGCGCTGGAACGAGGCACGCGTGCGCCGCACCGAGTCCGACCCCGCGCATACGATCGCCCACAACCTGTGCGACGCGGCGCGCGAGCTGCGCCTGGACGCGCTCGTCATCCCGACGCTGTCCGGGCGCTCCGCGCGACTGGTCTCTGCGCACCGTCCCACGGTGCCGATCTACGCGCTCTCGCCCGGCAAAGAGACCGTCCGGCGCTGCTGCCTGATGTGGGGCGTGGAGGCCGCTTCGATCCCGCGCCACGAGACCACCGAGGGGCTCATCGCCCACGCGGCCCGCCGCGTGGTGGAGCTCGGCTGGTGCAAGCGCGGCCAGCGCGTGGGGATCACCGCGGGGCTGCCCTCGGGACGCCCGGGCACGACCAGCCTGTTCCAGATCCAGGCGCTCTGATCAGCCCGCGGCGCCGACGCCGCTGCGCCCGTAGAAGGCGGCCTCGGCGCTGCCCAGCTCGGTGACGGGCTCATCGCCGTACATCCACTCGCGCGCGATCCGGTGCCAGTTGGCCTTCGCGCGCAGCTGCGAGAGGACCGCGAGCGTCAGCATCTCCATGCGCCGGCCGAACAGATGCTCGGGGTTCATGTGCTGATGGCGCATCTCGCGGAAGTGGCTCGAGCGCGGGTCCGAGCTCTCGATCATCACCTGCGTGGCGATCTCGGGCGTCAGCTGAACGACCTCGTCGGCCGTGGTGTACCACCAGATCGCGTCGCGGATGAAGGCGAGCAGCTGATCGGGGTCGACGCGCTCGGGTTCGGGCAGGAATCCCGATCCGGCCAGCAGCGCGTGCAGCGCCGTCGCGTCGTCCTCGGCGACCGCCCGCTGGGCGGCCAGCTCGAGTTCGACCGGCTCGTTGCCGAGGCGCTTGAACAGGCCGAAGTCCATGAAGGCGACGCGGCCGTCGTCCTGCAGCAGGAAGTTGCCGGGATGGGGGTCGCCGGAGAACTGGCGGTGGCGGTAGAGGCAGCCGAGGAAGAAGCGGAAGATGATCTCGCCGATGCGGTCGCGCTCTGCCTGCGGGCGGTTCTTGAGCTCCTCGAAGCCCGCGCCTCTGACGAACTCGCTGACGAGCACCCGCTCGCGCGTGAGGTCGCTGATGACGTCCGGCACCACGATGAAGGGGTGCCCGGCGAAGATGCGCGCGAGCGAGCGCTGGTTCTGGGCCTCAAGCTCGTAGTCGAGCTCCTCGACGATCCGCTCGCGGATCTCTTCGGCGATCGCCTTGACGTCGAGCCCCGGCGTCATCCGCTTGAGCACCCGCATGATCATGTCCAGGTTCTGCAGGTCCGCGCGCACGGCGCCCGCGACGCCCGGGTACTGCACCTTGACGGCGACCTCGCGCCCGTCGCGCGCGAGCGTCGCCCGGTAGACCTGCCCGATCGAGGCGGCCGCGATGGGCTCCTCGTCGAAGGTGGCGAACACATCGCTGATCGGCTCTTCGAGGTCGTCCTCGATGACCTTGCGCATCTGCTTGAAGGACACCGTGGGCGCCGCGTCGCGCAGCTTGGCGAGCTCCTGCTGGAACTCCTCGCGGTGCTCCTCGGGCACGAGCCCCACGTCGAGGAAGGACATCACCTGCCCCAGCTTCATGGCGGCGCCCTTCATCGTGCCCAGCACCGCCACGATCTGCTTGGCCGTCTCCAGCTGGCGGCGCGAGAGGGCTGCCTCGGAGGCATCCTCGTCGCGCGTCACGTTGGCGGCGCGGGTGCCGAACTGCTTCACCGCCTCGCCCGCGGCGAGCGTCGCGATCGTCGCCGTGCGCCGCACGCGCGAGCTCGGGATCTTGTCGCTCTCGCGCGCCATACCCCCATGCTACGAGCGATCGCCCCGGTCCGGTAGCGCCCGCGCGCTCCGGCGGGCCCTGCGCCGCTCAGGCGCGGCTCTGCACGCGCGAGCCCGGCACGATGTCATCCGAGCCGTCGCGCCAGCGCACCCACGCCTTGGTGCCGCCGTCGTAGTCCTCGCCGAGCAGCACCAGCGTGGCGGGCTCGCCGAGCGCGGTGCACGCCTGCGCGCCCTCCCCGTCCAGCCCCCGCCAGACGCGGATGAAGGCGTTGCCCTCCCACTCCTGGGCGACCGTCGTCGCATCCGCATGGCCGGGGTAGATGACGGTGTCCGGGGGCAGCTCCATCAGCGTGCCCATGATCGAGTCCTTCAGGTCGGCGTAGGTGGTGTGCCCGGGCGCGCGCACGCCCCCCACGGAGTTCTTGAAGAGGGTGTCGCCGGTGAACACCGCTGCTCCGGCCCCGCTGAAGCCGCCGGGGGCGATGTTCGCACCGGCGCGCGGGCGCGGGCGCTCCCCGCCGCCCTGCGCGCCTTCTCCGACGAGGAACGAGAGCATGCCCGCGGTGTGCCCGGGGGTGTGCAGGGGATGGACCTCCAGAGCGCCGAAGCGAAGCGTCTCGCCGGCCTCCACGGTGCCCATCCCCTGCGCCGGGTCCTCGCCGTCGCCGGATGGAGCGCCGCCAGCCAGCAGGTCGCGCTCGCGCTCGCTGATCAGCACCTGCAGTCCCGGCCAGCGCTCGCGCAGCGCGCCCACCTCGCTGACGTGGTCGAAGTGGTGATGCGTGAGCAGCACGTGGGTGGGTGTCAGCTCGTCGCGCTCGGCTGTGTCGATCAGCTCCTCGACGGGGCCGCCCGCGTCGATGAAGAAGGCCGGGCCGCCCTGCCCGTCGGCAACGAGGTAGGTGTTCGACAGGAACTGCGGGTGGATGGCGCGCTCCACGAGCATCGCGGCCATCCTTGCACGAACACCCTCAGCCGGTCCAGCCCGGCAGCGGGCGCTCGCCCGCGGCGACGGGGGCGCGCACGAGCTCGCGGAGACCCTCCAGATAGGCTTCGTCGCCGACGTCGCGGCGCCACTCGAGCACGGGCACCGAGGCGGCCAGCCCGGCGAGGCGCGCCCGGGCCTGCTCGAGCGTCGCGGCGGTGGCCGTCAGCGCGACCGCCCTCGAGGTGCCGACGGTGCGGTAGGTGTTGGGCGCGATCTGCACCGCGGAGGAGAAGAAGGCATGCGCGCCCGCGCGCTCGATCGCATCGACCTCGAGCGTGAACTCATACGCCGGCCCGGGACGCAGGGCGTAGTCGGGCGAGACGAGGTAGAGCACGAGCGAGGCCTCCTCGCGCAGCGGCACGTCGGCCGGCCCCAGGCGCCCGGCGGCGATGCGCTCCATCGCGTGCGGCCAGCTGCCCGCGAGCAGGCTCATGATGTTCATGCACTCGGGGTCGCCGAAGCGGGCGTTGAACTCGATCACGCGCACGCCGTCGGCGGTGGCGAAGAAGCCGCTGTTCATCACCCCGCTGAAGTGGCGCCCCTGCTCGCCCAGGCGCGCGATCACGCGCTCGATGATCGTGCAGGCCTCGCGGTAGTGCTCGGCGCTCATGAAGGGCAGGGTTGCTGCGGGCATCGACAGCGAGCCCATGCCGCCGGTGCCGGGCCCGAGATCGCCGTCGAAGCGGTAGGGGTAGTCGTAGGTGGCGGCGGGGAAGACGACGGTGCGCCCGTCGCTGATGGCCTGGATCGTGAACTCGGCGCCCGTGATCTTCTCCTCGATCAGCACCGACTCGCCGGCGCCGCCCGCGGCCAGCAGCTCGAGCACGTAGCGCTCGGCCTCGGCGTGGTCGGCGAGGTGGGGTCCCATCACCTTCACACCCTTGCCGCCGGTCAGCCCGGCGGGCTTGACCGCGACTGGCGCCGAGCCGAAGTGGGCCATCGCCGCGGCGAGCTCGCCGGGCTCGCGCACCACGCGCAGCTGCGGCACGGCCGCGGGCGCGACTTCGGCGAGCAGCTCGCGCGCGAACACCTTGTTCCACTCGATCTCCGCGCCCGCCCGCGTGGGACCCACCACGAGCGTCCCCTGCGCTTGCAGCGCGTCGACCACGCCCGCCGCAAGCGGTTCGTCGGCGCTGACCATCGCGATGTCGATCTCGCGTGCCCGCGCGAAGGCGGCCACCGCGTGCGGGTCGCACACGTCCCCCACCTCGTGCCCGCCGCCCGACGCGGCCGCGTAGCCCACGATCGAGGGGTTCTCGTGGCCCACGAACGCGTACAGCTCGCTGTGTTCGGACATGCGCATCGCGAGCGCGCTCTCGCGCCCGCCATGGCCGACGATCAAGGTTCGCACTGCGCCAGTCTAGGCGGCGCAAGCTGAGCGCGCAGCCGGCCACGCGCGGCGAGGTCATCCTGCGAGGACGCAGGGGCCGAACCAGGCCAGGCGCGGCGGTTTAGACTCCCGGCATGGCCCTCATCCACACCTGCTACCGCATCACCGATATCGACCGCTCGGTCGCCTTCTACAACGCGCTCGGCTTCCAGGAGGTGGGTCGCCTGCCGATCAAAGACGAGGCGATCAACGTCTTCATGAACCAGCCAGGCGACGGCGATATGCCGCGCCTCGAGCTCACATACAACTTCGGCGTCGGCTCCTATGAGCTCGGCAGCGGCTACGGCCACATCGCCATCACGAGCGATGACCTCGACGCCACGCTCGCGCGCCTTGCCGAGCAGGGCATCGAGCCCGAGAAGCGGCCCTATTCCGTCCGCGAGGGCGGCTCCCGGCTGTGCTTCGTCAGGGACCCCGACGGATATCGAATTGAGCTGATCGAGCAGGCATAGGTGGCTGGGCCGTGAGCCGCGATCGCGAGCGCGCCGAGGCGTTCGTTGCGGGCTACGGACGGACATGGGAGAGCTGGGATCTCGACGCCTTCGCAGATCTGTTCAGCGACGATGTGATCTATGTCGAGCACCCGGTCGACGAAACGGTCCGCGGGCGGGAGGAGATGCTCCGGTATATCCGCAAGGAGCATGAGGAACAGGGCGAAGCGACAGTCCGTATGGGCAGGCCGATCGTCGAAGGCAACCGAGTCGTCGGCGAGTTCTGGGCCACGATGTCCAACCGCGACGGGGAGGCGGAGGGGACGTTGACGGGCTGCTTCATCGCGGAGCTCGATCCCAGGACCGGCAAGTGCACGTTCTTCCGTCAGTACTGGTTCGAATTCGAGGGCCACGCCCCGCCGTTCGCGGGGTGGGGCGAGTGACCGGGCGCGCAGCAGGCAGGTCTGCCTGAATTGACACGGGTGTCTCGCCCGGCATCGGCGGACGCCCTCCTCGCGCGCCACCCAGCCACCGTTAAGATCCCCGCCGTGGACTGCGAGACAGCGTGCGGGGGGACAGTCCACGGCGAGCATCGCTGGGACTTCGTGTTCGCGGCGCTGTATGACCGGATCATGCGCCGCGGCGAGCAACGCAGCATGGGCAGACGCCGCGGCGAGCTCGTTGCCAGGGCGCGCGGCCGCACGCTCGAGATCGGCGCGGGCACCGGCGCGAACATCCCCCACTACCCCGACGCCGTGGAGGAGCTGATCCTCGCCGAGCCGTTCGAGCCGATGCGCCGGCGGATGCAGCGCAAGCTCACGGCGAGCGGCAGGCCGGCGCGCACGCTGGACGCATCGGCCGAAGCGCTCCCGCTGGAGGAGGAATCGCTCGACACCGTCGTCTCGACGCTCGTGCTGTGCACCGTCGACTTCCCGGATCTCGCGCTGAGCGAGGTCGCACGTGTTCTGCGGCCTCGCGGTCAGCTCCTGTTCATCGAGCATGTGCGCTCGGCGTCCCCGCGCCGTGCCAGCTGGCAGGATCGCCTCGAGACGCCGTGGCGGCACTTCGGGGCAGGCTGTCGCTGCAATCGGGACACGATCGCCTCGATCAGAGCCGCGGGGTTCTCGACCGAGCATGAGGACGTGCATTGGAATGGCGTGCCGCCGATCGTGGCGCCGATCGTGATCGGGCGTGCGGTCAAGGGATCAGCGGATAATTGAGTCGGACACGTCGGGCTCCCCGCTAGCCCGAACCGCGCTGCCATATGCCGAGCACGTTCCCCGCGGGATCCCGGAATGTGGCCGCGGTGAGGTCGCGCTCCGGGTAGGGGCGGCCACGACCTCGCCGCCTTGGGCCTCGATCCTGCCGATCGTCGCCTCGACGCTTTCGACGTAGACGTAGGGACGGATCCCTGCCTCACCCGCGACTGCGTGATCGACCACGAAGTGTCCGATCACGTGCCCTGAGGCGTCCCGGAGTTTCGGTCTGTCGCCCTCGCCGCCCACCTCCCACCCGAACACGGCTGCATAGAACGCGCCGGCCCGTGCCGCGTCCTCGGCCGGGATGCGAACGTAGGAGATCCCGAGGGGACGAAAAACCGTGGGCTGCTCGCCGGCCGTCGGCGCTCATTCTCGCACCTGTTGTGCGGACGCGGCCCGCCCGCCGCTGCCTACCCAGCCAGGCGGGGCTGTCTGGCCGGCGGCGGCGGTTCAGCCGACCCGACTATGGTTTGGACATGCAGGCGGGGCGACGATCCGGCATGCTCATCGTGCTCGCGCTCGCGACGCTCGGCGCCGCCGGCTGCACCGCGAGCGCGGCCACGGCGGACGGCTTCGGGCAGGGCCAGCCCTGCAGCTACGTCCTGCCTGGCTCAACCGTGCCTCCGAAGGTCACTTTTACAACCGTTCCGGGCAGCCCATTCATCCCGCCAGCGGACGAATTCACAGACACCGAAAAAGAGCCACTCAGCGACTTCAGCGCGTCCGCGAACTGGGGCGACGGCACGACCTCGCCGGCGAACGTGGGCGGAGAAGTTGGCTGCTACAAGGTGCAGGGCCCGAGCCACACCTACATGACACCGGGCACATACACCTTTTCCTACACCGTACGAGACGCCCACACCGGCCTTGAACACACCGTGGGCGGCGAACCCCTCGACATCCTCAGCGCTCTGCCGACGCCAGTACCGGGAACGACGCCGTCCATCAAGGCCTCTGTGGGGGTACCGTGGAGCGGGGTCGTGGCGGAATTCGATGAGACCGTGATCGATTTCGACCTGTCCTACACCGCGTCGATTGAATGGGGAGACGGACAGATATCGCCGGGCACGATCAGCCAGCCGCCCGGCGAGACGCCGGTGAGACTCGCGGTGGGCGGCGCCCACACATTTGCCGCCCCCCTGACGTCCGCCATCAAGGTCACGATCCGGGGAGGCATCGAAACGGGAACCTGGACGGTCGCCGATATAAGCGTCAGCGAAGTCCCATCGCCCTTCAAGCTCATCGGCGCGCCTATCCTCGCGGAGATCCACAGCGCTAGGGGCGGCTCACGGTACGAGACGATCTTCCGGGTCAACCGCCGCCTGCCCCAGGCGAGCTCCGGACACGTGGAGGCCTCCTTCCTCGCCGATGGCCTGACGAGCCCGGTCGAGGTCTTCGGCTCTCACCGGGCGCGCGCCTGCTACGCCGCCAGCGAGCGGGCACCCGCCTCGCCGAGACGCGGGCAGCACTACTCCTTCACGCTCTCGTTCCAGCAGCCAACCGTCTCGCACACACGCGGCGAGGCCACCCTGCGCACGTATCACAGCACGGCGAGCCTCCTCGCCGACGCGCATCGGCGACTTGGCTGCTGAGACGAGGGCTCGCGGCGCTGTGCTGGCCCGCGGCGGTTACGGCCCCGCGCCGCCGCCCTGCGGGCCGAACAGTCCGGGAGCCCCTGGGCCCCCCGGGAAGCCGCGATGGGATGCCTGCAGGCGCCCCTGCCACACCGCTTTGGCCCCGAGGTCACCGGTCCTGAAGCACATGTAGCCGCCACCGATCGCGAGCAGCACCAGGACCACGCGCAGCGCCGTGAACACCGGCTTGGGGCTCAGCAGATCGTCCACGATCCCAAGGCCCGTGGGCATGCCGCCCGAGATCCGCCCCGCGGCGAAGGTCACGATCAGCGTGGCTGTGAACAGCACGTAGATGATCGCCAGGATGTGCGCCGCGTGGGAGTGTTCGGAGATCAGTTTGGCGGCTTCCCCCTGCAGGCCCAGCGCGGCGCGCAGCGCGGCGCCGGACTGCATCGTGAGGAAGATCGAGCTCATCGCCACGATCGACACGACGGCCAGCGCGATCCCGTAGCGCGAGAGCCACTGCGGCTTGAACACGAACACGATCGCCGCCACGATCGTGGTCGGGATCAGCACCACGGGCACGTGCACGAACAGCGGGTGCGCGGGCAGGCCGCTGTAGATCGTGGTGATGCGGATCCCCAGCGTGATGAAGCCGAGGAACGCGAGCAGCGTGAGGACGAACTCGGCGCGCCCCCAGTCGACCCCGGTCCGGCCGCGGGCCGGGATGCTCTCGCTGCTCATTGCGGATGACCCTAACCGTGCGTGCTAAGCGAGCTCTAAGCGCAGGGTGAGTGATCTCTTATGGCCGAGCGCCCCGCGCTCAGGACAGCACGCGGCTGCGGAACTTGCGCAGGCCGAGCGTGAGGAATACGACAAGGAAGCCGATCAGCACCGGGTAGACGACGAACAGGGACATGTGCGGCGCGTGCGTGAGGCCCGCGCGCAGGCCCTCGTTGACGTAGATCAGCGGGTTGATAAGCACGATGATCTGCAGCCAGTGCACGCCGTCCACCTGCACGGGCGCCAGGCGCGTCCACTCGTAGTAGGTGCCGCCGAGGAACGTCAAAGGAAGCACCACGAAGCCGAACATCAGGCCGATGTTGCGCGGCTCGAACGCGGTCCCGAGCAGCAGCCCGAGCGAGGTCATGGTGATGCACGCGAGCGGGATCAGCGTGATCACAATCCACCAGGTCACCGACAGGTGCGCGTGCACCCCCGGCGCGTGGATCACATCGGCGATGGGAAACACGATCACCGCCGCGAGCAGGCCCTGGACGGCCCCCGAGAGGACCTTCGACACAGCCACCAGCCAGATCGGGCAAGGCGCCTGCACGCGGTCCTCGATCTCGCGCGTGTAGCCGAACTCGGTGGACAGCTGCAGCGCGACAGCCTGGATGCCCTGGAACATGATCGAGATGCCCACCACGCCGGGGACGAGCACGGTCGCGAACGCCGACTCCGAGACCTTGCCCCCGCCGCCGCCGATGCCCTGCCCGATCGAGGGGAACACATACAGGAAGACGAACACCAGCAGGAACGGCTGGATGATCGTGCGGATCACGAACTCCCACTTGTTCTTCCACAGCACCACCAGGTCGCGCAGGATCAGCGCGTGCAGCGCGATCCGGCTCGCGGCCACCGTCGAGCGTGTCGGCTGCAGCGCGATCTGGGGATGCGCGAGCGCTGCGGAGGGGACGGCGGCCATCAGTCGCGCAGCTCCTTGCCGGTGAGGTTGATGAAGACCGTCTCCAGGCTGGGCTCGGAGACCGACAGGTCGGCCACCTCGAAGCCCGCGCCCTCTGCCGCGCCCACGACGCTCGGCACGAGCCGCTCGGCGCCCTTGACGTGCAGCTCCACGCCGCCCTCGATCACGCGCGTGCGCGTCACGCTGTCGAGCGCCCGCGAGAGGCTCGCGGCGAGCGCCTCGGGATCGCCGCCGGCCTTGATCGTGACGATCGTGTCGGCGCCCACCGAGCGCTTGAGCGCCTCGGGCGTGTCGAGCGCGAGGATCCGGCCGTGATCCATGATCGCCACGCGCTCGCACAGCTGGTCGGCCTCCTCCATGTAGTGCGTCGTCAGCAGGATCGTCTGCCCCTCCGCGTTCAGCTCGCCCAGCAGCTCCCACAGCGCCAGGCGGCCCTGCGGATCCAGGCCCGCGGTGGGCTCGTCGAGGAACAGGACCGCGGGGCGGTGGAAGATCGCGCGCGCCACCATCAGCCGCTGGGCCATGCCCCCGGACAGCGCGAAAACCGACGCCCCGGCCCATTTGGAGAGCTGGAACTGCTCGAGCAGCTCGTCCGCGGTGCGGCGCGACTCCGCGGCCGCGATGCCGAACAGGCGCCCGTGGAAGTAGAGGTTCTCCCACACCGTGAGCTGGCGGTCCAGCGTGTTCTGCTGAGAGACGATGCCGATCAGCTGCTTGGCCAGCGCGGGGTGTGCGACGACGTCGATCGCTCCCACGAACGCCGAGCCCGAGGTCGGCACCACGCGCGTCGTGAGCATCCCCGCGGTGGTCGTCTTGCCCGCGCCGTTGGGTCCGAGCAGACCGAAGATCTCGCCGCCGTGCACGCTCAGGTTGAGCCTGTCCACCGCCGCAAAGTCCGTGCCCGCGTAAACCTTCGTCAGATCTACCGTGCGGATGATCTCCCCAGGGCCGCCGTCGGCGCGGGCCGCCACCTCGGGCGAGGTCGCTGGGGGCGCTTGCTCGACCGATTGGCTGCGGGCCATCGCCCCAATCTACAGCGCCCGCGCTACGCTGCCCGGAAGCGATGGCGGACACACACAAGATCGCCAAGAACCTCGAGCGCTTTGCGCAGGCGGTGGCCGCGCACGACCGCGAGAACCCCACCCACACCGCCTACGGGATCGGCCTGGCGCACTTCGACATGGAGCGGCTGGGGCTCGACGAGGGCGAGGAGATCCTGCCCGGCATCACCATCCACGCCGACAGCGGCGTGACGGGGAACTTCCGTGTGCTCTGCGACGGCGAGCACGACGAGGAGCTCACCGAGGCAGAGGAGCAGGCGGTGGAGGCGATCGCCACACAGGCGATCCCCGTCTACTCGCCCGGTCGCGCTCCATCTGAAGAGCAGTAGCGCCGCGCGGCGCCGCCGGCGCTACCCGCTCACCGCCGGCGCCGGGATGCCTGCGCGCGCGGCGATCATCGCGGCGAGGCGTTCGATCGTGGGGCAGCGCAGCCCGTGGCGCGCGCCCGCGCGCAGCACCGCTCCTGCGATCGCGTCCAGCTCCGGCGTGCGCCCCGCGACGATGTCGCGCTGCATCGAGCTACCGAGCGTGTCGTGCGCGCGCTCCAGCTCGCCCAGCGCCTTGTCGGGATCGACGTCTGGCGCGCCCTCCGCGCGCGCCACCGCACACGCCTCGCGGATCGCGGCGATCAGATCGGCACGCAGCGCCGGCGTCGAGCGGATCTCTCCCAGCAGCTTGTCGTAGGCGCTCGTCGTGCAAGCCAGCGCGTTCAGGCGCACGAGCTTCGACCACATCACCTGCGCCTCGGAGTCGAGCACCTGGGCCGGCACGCCCGCATCCTCGAGCGCCTGGGCGAGGCGGCGCATGGCGGGCCCAGCGGCGGGATCTGCGCTGGCCATGCTCACGAGCAGGAAGGGGCTCGTGTGCACCACCACGCCGGGCTCGGGCAGGTCGGACTCGACGCGGATCGAGCCCGCGAGCACGCTCTGCGGGGCGAAGCGCTCGCGCAGCAGCGCCAGGTGCTCGAGGCCGTTGAGCTGTGGCAGCACGAGCGCGGGCTCGCTCTCGATCCGCTCCAGGGCCGGCTCGAGTCCGGCGGCCTTGGTGGCCACGATCAGCACGTCCACCGGCTCCTGCAGGCGCACCAGCGCAGGCGGGCGGGCGATGAAGTCGCCCAGCGTCACGCTCGTGATGTGCAGGCCGCGCTCGGCGATCGCCGCAGCGCTCGCCTCGCGTGCGACCACGAGGACGTCGGCGCCCGAGCGCGCGAGGGCGCCCGCGAGCAGGCCGCCCACGCCGCCGGGACCGAGGACCGCGATCCTCATCCCAGGCGATCGTCCAGCACGCCCGGGTTCATGATCCCGGCGGGATCGAGCGCCGCCCGGCCGGCCCGCAGCGCCGCCGCGAAGGGCTCCGGGCGCTGGCGCTCATACCAGGGCCGGTGGTCGCGGCCGACCGCGTGGTGGTGGGTGATGGTGGCGCCCTCTGCGATGATCGCGTCGGAGACCGCCCGCTTGATCGCGGCCCACTGCTCGACCTCCTCGCCGCGCCGCGCGGGCGCGATCACCGTGAAGTAGGGCGCGGGCCCGTCGGGGTAGACGTGGGTGAAGCGGCAGAACACGCGCCCGCCCTCGCCGCATGCCTCGCGCGTGGCCTGCTCCGCGGTGGCGCTCACGCGCTCGTGCATGCCCGCGAAGCGCTCCCACGTGATCGCCGTCTCGAAGGTCTCGGCCAGCACGCCGATGGCGACGAGCACGTCGCGCACATAGGGAGCGCCGAGGAACGCGGCCCGCCAGGAGCCGACCGCATCGCCCTCCGGGCGCGCGGCGCGGTGCTGCCCGGAGGCGACGCCGCCGTGCTCGGCGCACAGCGCGAGGGCTCGCGCCATGGCCTCATCGACGGGGTGGTCGGCCGACTCGAAGCCGAGCACGAGCAGCGCGTGCGAGCCGTCGCCCGCCATCGTCAGGCGCGCCTCGCCGGCATCGAGCAGGCGGCAGTTGGAGGGGTGCAGGCCCGACTGCGCGATCGCGCGCACGCACTCCACGCCCTCGGCGAAGCTCGCAAAGCGCACGCCAGCGCTGCGCCGGTGCTCGGGGCGCGGCTGCACGCGCACCCATGCCTCGGTGATCACCCCGAGCGTGCCCTCCGAGCCGGCCAGCATGCGGTCGGGGCTGGGGCCGGCGCCCGAGCCCGGCAGCCGCCGCGAGGCCCACACCCCGGCCGGCGTGATCGCCCGCACCGACTCCACCAGGTCCTCGATGTGCGTCCACAACGTCGCGAAGTGCCCGCCCGCGCGCGTGGCGATCCAGCCGCCGAGCGTGGAGAACTGGAAGGACTGCGGGAAGTGGCGCAGCGTGAGCGCGTGCGCGGCGAGCTGTCGCTCCAGCGCCGGCCCCAGCGCGCCCGCCTGGATGCGCGCGGCGCGCGAGCAGCGATCGACCTCGAGCACGGCGCCCAGTGCGCCCAGGTCGATCGAGATCGCGCCGTTGTAGGCGGGCCCCACGATCGGGCTGACGCCGCCCACGACCGAGCTGCCGCCGCCGTAGGGGATCGCGGCGACGCCCTCCGCCGAGCACCACTCGAGCAGCCGTTCCACCTCGCCCTCGTCGCGCGGGTGCGCCACGAAGTCCGGCGGATGGGCGAATTCGCCGCGAAAGCCGCGCACGGTGTCCGCATAGGACTTGCCGAGGGCGTGCGAGGCGCGCGCGTGGACGTCGTCGGAGCAGATCTCGGCGAGTGCCGCCGGCGCCAGCACGCGCGGCTCCGGCAGGCGCAGCGCCGACAGCGCCACGGGGTCCTCAACCGCGCCCGGCGCGATCCCCATCCGGCCCGCCAGGGCGGGCGCCGCGGCGCGCACCTCGGCGGGCGATGGCTGCTCGCTCTCAAGGCCCCAGCCCCAGTGCTTGCGTCGTGCGCCGCTCATCGCGGCGAGTCTATGGTTCGTCGCCGGCGAGCGCACATTCATTAGCCTTCCTCGCGGATGGCAAGCCACAGCGAGCCCGCGAGCACCCAGCCACCGGAGATCCTCGCCCGGGGACCGTGGCCACTGGAGCAGATCAGGGCGAGCTGGCGCGAGGAGCATTTCGAGCCCTCGCCCGAGCACAGCGAGGCCGCGGATGCGGCCATCAGCGCGCTGCAGCAGCGCGGCTCGCCGAGCCACGACGGGGTCGCCGGGCGACTCGTCGGATACCACCAGGAGAACGGCGGGATCGCGATCGAGCTGCAGCCGCTGCGCTGGGCCCTGCGCCTGGTGGCGGGCGACGCCTCCCAGAGCATGGCCGCGCTGTGCGTGACGCGCTCCTGCGACGGGCGCTGGCTGGCGGGCAGGCGCGCCGCGTGGGTCTCCTCGTGGGCCGGGCGCTGGGCGCTCGGCGCCGGCGGCGCGGTCGACCTCGGCGAGAGCCCCGCCGAGACGCTCGTGCGGGAGCTGCGCGAGGAGTGGTCGGTCGCGCCCGAGCGCGTGCGCGGCGAGGCGCTGCTGCGCCTGCCCCACCGCCTCGTGATGTTCGTCGGCCAGGCTTGGCTGGCCGAGGGCGTCGATGAGGACGTCACACCCGACGAGGAGCACGACGCCTACGCGTGGTGGCCGCGCGAGATCGATCTCTGGCCGCCCGAGGCCGGCGACGTGCTGCCGGCCATGGCGCGCTGGCTGTCGGAGTGAGCACCCCGCTGCGCCCTGCGGCGGGACCGCTCACCTTCACCCGCCTGAAGTGGACGTCCTTCACACACTCCTGCATCTACACCGCGCTGCTGATCAGCGCGTTCGTGGCCGGAAAACCCGAGCCGCTGACGTTCGTGCTCGGCATGACCCACGGACTGCTGTGGATCTTCATGTCGCTCGCCTGCATCACCGCGGCGCGCCTGCGGGTGATCTCGCTGCGGACCGCGGTGGCCGTCGCGGTGCTCGGCGGGATCGCGCCCTTCTTCGGCAGCTACGACTTCGCTCGCGAACAGCGCCGGCGCAATATGCTCGCGGGGCAGCCGCGCTAGAGTGAGGACCCGATGGCAACAGGCCAGATAGTCGATGTAGTTACCCCGGCCGCGGGCGAGTCTGTTACAGAGGGAACCATCCTCGAATGGCGTGTCAAGGTGGGGGACACGATCAAGGTCGACGACACGATCGTCGAGATCTCCACCGACAAGGTCGATCTGGAGCTTCCCTCCCCGGCGAGCGGCACGGTCAGCGAGATCCTGATCGAGGAGGGTGAGACGGTAACGGTCGGGCAGGTGATCGCCCGCGTCACCGTCAACGGCGCCGTTCCCGCAGGCGAGGTGGCCGAGGCGCCGGGCGCGGGCAACGGCGCTGGCGCGAGGGAGGCAGCCGCGGCCGAGGCCCCGGCCGCGCACGCGAGCCCTGCGCAGGCGACCCCCGCCGAGGAGCCCGCTGCGGCAACCGCGACGGCGCCGGAGGGAGCGAAGGCCTCACCGGTGGCGATGCGCGCCGCCGCCGTCGAGGGCGTAGATCTGGAGCGCGTGTCGGGCAGCGGCCCGGCCGGGCGCATCACCAAGTCCGACGTGCTGGCCGCCGCCACGGGCAACGGCGCCGGCCACGCGAGCACCGGCAACGGCAATGGCGGGGCGCCGGGCAGCGTCGCCTCCGAGCCCCAGCTGCTGAAGGGAGGCGCCGCTGCGCTCGCGCGCTACATGGAGCAGTCGCGCGCGATCCCCACCGCGACGAGCTTCCGCACGCTCACCGTCACCGTGCTCGACGCCCGCCGGCGCGAGCTGAAGGGCGCCGGGCTGAAGGTCTCCTTCACCCACCTGATCGCCTACGCGATCGCGCGCGCGGGCGAGGACATGGCGGTGATGGCCACGCACTTCGCTGAGATCGACGGCAAGCCCCACCGCATCGACGACGGCCAGGTCAACCTCGGGCTGGCGGTGGACGTGGAGAAGAAGGACGGCTCGCGCACGCTGATGGTGCCCGTCATCCCCGCCGCCGGGCGCCTCGCCTTCGACGAGTTCCTCGCCGCCTACGACGCGCTGGTGGAGAAGGCGCGCACCAACACGCTGTCGGCCGATGACCTGGTGGGCGCCAACATGACGCTCACCAATCCCGGCGGCCTCGGCACCGTCGCATCAGTCCCCCGCCTGATGAGCGGGCAGGGCACGATCCTGGCGACCGGCTCTATCGCCTATCCCACGGGCCTGGGCAACATCGGCGCGATGATCGGCGCGGAGAAGGTCATGACGATGACCTCCACCTATGACCACCGCATCATCCAGGGGGCCGAGTCCGGGCGCTTCCTCAAGCTGATCGAGGAATACCTACAGGGCGAGCACGGCTTCTACGAGGACCTCTTCGCGGCGCTCGGCGTTGAGCTCGGGCCGGCGCCCGCGCTGCCCGCCCCGGCCGCCGCGGCCTCCGCGGCCGCCGAGTCGGCGCTGCCGGCCGCGACCGCGGTGCCGAGCGGAGAGGGACTGCTGCAGGCCGTGCAGGCGGCCAGCACGCTGGTCAGCCGTGTGCGCAGCCACGGGCATCTGGCCGCCCGCCTGGACCCGCTCGGCTCCGAACCGGAGGGCGACCCGGGGCTGGACCCCGAAGCGCTCGGGCTGACGCCGGAGGTGCAGGCCAAGCTGCCGGCCAAGATCTTCCAGATGTACGTGCCCGGCGCGACGCTCGCGGACGCGCTGCCGCACCTGATGGAGACATACTGCGGCACGATCGCCTACGAGGTCGAGCACATCGCCTCCCACCGCCAGCGCGTGTGGCTGCGCGAGCACATCGAGGCGGGCGTCTTCCGTCACCAGCTAACGATCGAGGAGCGCCGCACGCTGTTCAAGCGCCTGGTGGAGGTCGACGCGCTGGAGCGCTTCATGCACAAGGCCTACCTGGGCCAGCACCAGTTCTCGATCGAGGGACTGGACATGACCGTCACGATGCTCGACGAGCTGATCCAGCTGTCGGCCGCGCACGGCGGTCAGGAGGTCGTGATCGGCATGGCCCACCGCGGCCGCCTGAACGTGCTCGCCCACAACCTCGGGCGCGCCTACGACACGATCTTCGCCGAGTTCGAGGGCGCATCCACGCTGGAGGCGGTCACGACGATCCCCCAGGGCGGCACGGGCGACGTGAAGTATCACCACGGCACCCAGGGCGTCTACCAGCTGCCCACCGGCGGCACGATCCGCGTCAACCTGGAGTCCAACCCGAGCCACCTGGAGTACGTTTCGCCCGTCGTCGAGGGCGCCACGCGCGCCGCGCAGACCTCGCGCCAGGGCCCGCACGCCCACCAGGACACCAACGCGGCGGTGCCGATCGTGATCCACGGCGACGCCTCCTTCCCCGCCCAGGGCGTCGTCTCGGAGACGCTCAACCTGCAGGCGCTGGACGGCTACAAGGTCGGGGGCACGATCAACCTGATCATGAACAACCAGATCGGCTTCACGACCGACCCCGACGACGCGCGCTCCACGCGCTGGGCGTCGGATCTGGCCAAGGGCTTCGACGTGCCGATCATCCACGTCAACGCCGACGACGTGCCCGCGTGCATCAGCGCGGTGCGCCTCGCGTTCGCCTTCCGCCAGGAGTTCGGGCACGACGTGCTGATCGACCTGATCGGCTACCGCCGCTTCGGGCACAACGAGTCCGACGAGCCCGCCTACACCCAGCCGGAGATGTACGCCAAGATCAAGAGCAAGAAGCGCGTCACCGAGCTGTGGGCCGAGCGCCTGATGGCAGAAGGCGTGGTCACACGCGAGGAGGTGGACCGCCAGGCCCAGGAGGTGTGGGACAACCTGACGCTCCTGCACCAGCGCCTGAAGGCCAAGATCGCGGCTGCCGCCGAGCACGAATCCTCCTCGCACGGCACCGGCGAGTACCAGCTGGACCGCTCGCCGAGCCCCGACGTGCAGACCGCCGTGCCCGCCGCCCGCCTGCGCGAGCTGGGCGAGGACCTGCTGCGCACGCCCGAGGGCTTCACGGTGCACCCCAAGCTCGTCAAACAGCTCGAGCGCCGCCGCGACGCGCTCGAGAGCGCGGACCCGCACCTCGCGGCGATCGACTGGGCGCACGCCGAGGCGCTGGCGTTCGCCTCGCTGCTGACCGAGGGCACACCGCTGCGCCTCACCGGCCAGGACACCGAGCGCGGCACCTTCAGCCAGCGCCACCTCGTGCTGCACGACGCCAAGACCGGCCAGACGGTGTGCCCGATCCAGAACCTGCCCTCCGCGCTGGCTCCGCTCGAGCTGCACAACAGCCCCCTGTCGGAGCTGGCGTGCCTGGGCTTCGAGTACGGCTACAGCCAGGAGGCGCCCGAGACGCTCGTGCTGTGGGAGGCGCAGTTCGGCGACTTCGTCAACTCGGCGCAGGTGATCATCGACCAGTTCATCACCTCCGGCCTGGCCAAGTGGGGGCAGACCTCGCGACTGACGCTGCTGCTGCCCCACGGCTATGAGGGCTCGGGCCCCGAGCACTCCTCCGCGCGCCTGGAGCGCTTCGTGCGGGCGGCCGCCGAGGGCAACATCCGCGTCGCCAGCCCGACCACGCCCGCGCAGTACTTCCACCTGCTGCGCCGTCAGGCGCGCATCGCCAAGCAGCGCCCGCTCGTGGTGATGACGCCGAAGTCGCTGCTGCGCCTGCCGCAGGCCGCGAGCGCGATCGCGGACATGGCCGAGGGCACGCGCTTCGAGCCCGTGCTCGCCGAGCCCGGCGTGCAGGATGAGCAGGTCACGCGCCTGGTGCTGTGCACCGGCAAGATCTACTACGACCTCGTGGGGCATCCCGACCGCCCCACGCACGTGGGCCTCGCGGTGGCGCGCGTCGAGCTGCTCTACCCCTTCCCCGAAGCGCAGATCCTCGAGCTGATGGAGCGCTACCCGAACCTGCGCGAGATGCTGTGGGTGCAGGAGGAGCCGCGCAACATGGGCGCCCGCGCGCACATGTTCCCGCGCCTCATGCAGATCATGCCCGAGGGCATGCACTTCGGCTACGTCGGGCGCCCCGAGCGCGCGAGCCCCGGCGAGGGCTACCCCGCCGCCCACGCCGATGAACAGAACCGCATCGTGACCACCGCTATCGACCTGCGCGAGCCGATCTCCCAGTACCCGCGCAAGACACCCGGGGAGCGCTGATGAGAGCCCTGTGGCGGCGCTGGCGTCAGATCATGGCCCAGCGCAGGCGCAAGCGCGGCCGCTAGCCTCAGCGGCCCTTCCACACCGGCTCGCGGCGCTCCTTGAAGGCGCTGGCGCCCTCCTTGGCGTCCTCGGATGCCATCACCGGGCCGGCGATCGCGCGCTGGCGCTCCCACATCTCCGCCGAGGACCAGTCGAACTGCTCCTGCAGGATCTGCTTGGAGGCCGCCAGCGCGAGCGGTCCGTTCGCGGCCACCCGGGCGGCCAGCTCGAGTGCGCCGTCCACCGCGCCGCCGGGCTCGACCAGGCGATTGACCAGGCCGAGCTCGTGGAAGCGCTCAGCGGGCTGGTGCTCACCGGTCAGCGCGAGCTCCATCACGACGTGGTAGGGCATCCGCCGGGGCAGGCGCAGCAGCGCGCCGCCCGAGGCCACGATCGAGCGCTTGGCCTCCGGGATACCCATTTTGGCCCCCTTCGCGGCAACGATCAGATCGCACGCCAGGGCGATCTCCAGGCCGCCGGCCACGGCAAAGCCCTCGATCGCCGCGATCAGCGGCTTGCGCGCCGCGCGCTGCGCGATGCCGGCGAAGCCGCGGTCGCCGAAGTAGGGGGACTCGCCCCTGACGAACGCGCCGAGGTCCATGCCCGCGCAGAAGAAGCCGCCCGCGCCGCTCAGCACGCCGACCGACAGGCTCTCGTCTGCGTCGAGCTCGTCGAGCGCGCCCGCCATACCCGCGGCCAGAGCGGCGTTGACCGCGTTTCGCACCTCGGGGCGGTTGAGCGTTATCAGCAGCACGTTCCCGCGCCGCTCGCTCACAACGGCGGGCTCTGCAGCGCCATCCACAGCCGACATCCAGGTCTCCTTCCGCGATCGGGATGCGCAGACTACCCGCCCGGCGCGCGCGGGCGCCGCGATCCGCTCAGGCCGCGAACAGCGTGAGGTCCGGCTCGCGTTCGCCGCGCAGCACCTGCGGGTCGACCTCCACGCAGTCGATGCCGCGGGCGAGCGCCAGCACGCGCGCCTGGGGCTTGATCGTCTGGGCCGCCAGCACGCCGCGGCAGGCGCCGAGCGCAGGGTCCAGGCGGATGCGCTCCAGGTAGCGCGTGAGCTGCTCCACCGCGTCGATCGTGGCGATCCGCTTGATCTCCACCGCGATCCACCCGTCCTCGCCGTCGCGGCACATCAGATCGACCGGCCCGATGTCGGTCGGCCACTCGCGCCGGATCAGCCGGAAGCCCTCACCGCACCACTGCGGCGCGTCGGCCAGGAGCTCCTGCAGCTCGCGCTCGAGGCCCTCCTTCTCCAGCGCCACCAGCGCGTCGAGCTCGTGCTCGACGTCGGAGAGGACCTCTGCGATCGCGATCTCCAGGCGCTCCTGCTGGCCGCGCTTGCGCACCACCAGACGCTCAAGGCGCCCGTCCTCGCCGGCGTGCTCCTCGATCACGGTGGGCGCCACCATCCAGTTCAGCGGCTTGACGTTCGAGCCCCCGCCATCGGCCCACACCATGAAGGTGCCATCCGGCTTGAGCATCAGCAGCCGCACCGCGTCGGGCAGCACGGTGCTGAGGCGGCCGGCGTAGGAAACCTCGCAGCGGGCGACGATCAGGCGCACCGGGCGAACCTAGCGTGCGCGCCGGATCGAGCCGCGCTCGCGCCCGCTAGGTGCCCGGAGGCGGCGTCTCCTCCGGCGGCGGAGGAGCGCGGACGATCTCGGGCTCGCTCTCCCCGCTCATCGCCTCGCGGAACTCGCGCATGCCGTGCCCGAGCGCTTTGGCCAGTTCGGGCAGGCGCCTGGGGCCGAGCACGACGAGCGCCACCACGCCGATGAACAGCAGATGAATCGGGTTCTCGATGCCCACCCCATGCAGGCTAGCGCGCCGCAAGCGCAGGCGCGGACGTGGGCGGACGGTGCCTCTGCGGTCGCTCCGATGCGCCGCATACCCTTGCCCTCGTGCTCCAGGCACCTCCCCTTCAGCCCGGGCGCCCCTACCCGCCGCCGGCCGCCTCCGAGCCCTTCTGGCCGGCCGGGCTGAGCGTCCTGGCCGCGATCGCCCTGCAGCTCGCGCTGCCCGCGCGGCTGACCGTGGGCCCCGCGTGGCTGATCCCCAGCCTCGAGGGCGTGCTGCTGCTCGGCCTGTTCATGGCCACGCCGCACCAGCTCGAGCACGAGCACACGGGCCGCCGGCGCGCAGCGCTCGGGCTGACCGCGTTCGTGAGCGCGGCCAACGTCTTCTCGCTGGTCGAGCTGAGCCACTACCTGCTGCACCACGACGTCGCCAACGGGGGCCGGCTGATCTTCTCCGGCGTGGCGATCTGGCTGACCAACTTCCTGATCTTCGGGCTGTGGTACTGGGAGATGGACCGCGGGGGGCCGGGCCGTCGCGCGGCCGGCCACGACGGGCCGCCGGACTTCCTCTTCCCGCAGATGGCCGACGACCGCATCCACCCGTCCGGCTGGCGGCCGAAATTCATCGACTACCTGTACGTCTCGCTAACCAACGCGGCCGCCTTCTCGCCCACCGACACGATGCCGCTGACGCCCGTGGCCAAGTCCACCATGGGGGTGCAGTCGCTCGTCTCACTCGTGACGATCGGGCTGATCGTCTCGCGCGCCGTCAACATCCTCTAGCCGCGCGCCGCGTTCACCGCGAGGGCGAGGCGGCGAGGCGCGGCTCGAGCGCAAGGGCCTGGATGACCAGCTCGCGCACCTCCTCGCCCGCGCCCAGCGCAAGCGCCCGCCGGAGCGCCTCGAGTGCCCCCTCGCGGTCCAGCAGGCGCAGGCGCAGGCGGCCCAGGCGCTCCCACGCGCCGGCGTCGGAGGGGCCGCGCCGGGCGGCGCGCTCGGCTGCCTCCTCGGCGAGATCGATCGCGCCCATGTCTTCGTAGATGCGCGCTGCGAAGCGATGAGCCGCCGGGCGCCGGCCGTCCACACGCGCCCAGTCGCGCACCGCGCGGCCCGCCTCCTCGAGCTTGCCCGCCTGCCAGAAGGCGAGCGTCATCAGCCGCAGCACGGCCACGTTGCGCGGCTCGGCGTCGCGCGCATAGATCAGGCGCTGGGCCGCGAGCAGGTACTCCCCCTCGGCCATCGCCCGCTGCGCGGCGATCAGGAAGCGCTCGACGCGCTCCGCGGCCGGGTCGGGCTTGGAGAAGTCCACGAAGCGCATGCTGCCGGCGGGCACGGTGCGGATGCCGTGGCTGAACTTGACCCGTGCCCACTGCTGGACCTCCTCGCCGCCTGAGTCGGCGCCGCCCACCCCCTCCGTGAAGTAGATCCCCGCGACTGTCCCCACGCCCCACTCCGGGTAGGACAGGCAGCGCGCGTAGCGGTGCACGACGGAGTGGTCGGGCACCCTGCTGCCGAAGGGGTCGTGCTTGGCGCGCTCCTTGGCGTGCTCGCGGGCCCGCTGCTCGGCCTCGTAGGCGCGCCGGCCGGCCTCCTCGCGCTCGCGCCGCGCGGCCGCCGCGCTCGCGCGCACCGCGTTGCGCGAAACCCGCCCGCCGCGGGAGCCCTCGGCGATGCGCTCCAGCTGGTCGGCGGCCTCGTTGATCGCCTTCAGGTGGCGCTCGTGCTCGAACTGGCGCCCGGAGGGGGCGACGTCGGGGTGCCAGCGCTTGGCCATACGGCGCCGGGCCAGCTGCACGTCGCGCTTGTCGAACGGCGCCTCGAGCTCCAGGAGGAGCAGGTGCTGCTCGATGTCGAGGACCGCCGTGGGCATGACCCGACAACGTTAGCGAGGGTGGGCGGGATTTCCTTCATCTCTATCCTGCGTGCGAATGTCCTCTCAATACATCTTCACGATGCACCGCCTGTCCAAGCTGCACCCGCCCGACAAGACGGTCCTCGACAACGTCTCGCTGTCGTTCTATCCCGGCGCCAAGATCGGCGTGCTCGGCTACAACGGCTCCGGCAAGTCGACCCTGCTGCGGATCATGGCGGGCGTCGACCAGGAGTACCGCGGCGAGGCCATGCTCGCTCCCGGCGCGACCGTCGGGATGCTCGAGCAGGAGCCGCATCTGGACGAGCAGAAGGACGTGCGGGGCAACGTCGAGGACGGTGTCGCGGAGACCAAGGCGCTGCTCGACCGCTTCAACGAGCTGGCCGCCAACTACTCCGAGGAGACGGCGGATGAGTTCGGCGAGATCCAGGCCAGGATCGACGCGGCCGACGCGTGGAACCTGGACACCCAGCTGGAATACGCGATGGACGCCCTGCGCCTGCCCCCGCCGGACGCCGAGGTGAGCACGCTCTCCGGCGGCGAGCGCCGCCGCGTGGCGCTCTGCCGCCTGCTGCTGCGCGCCCCCGACCTGCTGCTGCTGGACGAGCCCACCAACCACCTCGACGCCGAGTCCGTCGCCTGGCTGGAGCAGCACCTGGCCGAGTACAAGGGCACGATCGTGGCGGTCACCCACGACCGCTACTTCCTGGACAACGTGGCCGGCTGGATCCTCGAGCTCGACCGCGGGCGCGGCATCCCCTACGAGGGCAACTACTCGAGCTGGCTGGAGCAGAAGCAGGCCCGCCTGGCCCAGGAAGAGCGCTCCGAGAAGGGCCGCCAGCGCACGATCGCGGCGGAGCTCGAGTGGGTCCGCACGAACCCCAAGGGCCGGCGCACGAGGTCCAAGGCGCGCCTGGCGCGCTACGAGGAGCTGGTCGCAGAGGAGCGCAACGTCAAGCTCGAGGACGTCCAGATCCACATCCCACCGGGACCGCGCCTGGGCGAGAAGGTGCTCACGGCGAGCGAGCTGAGCAAGGGCTTCGGCGAGCGCCTGCTGATCGAGTCGCTGTCCTTCGACCTGCCGCGCGCGGGCATCGTCGGGGTGATCGGCGCAAACGGCGCGGGCAAGACGACGCTGTTCCGGATGATCACCGGCGAGGAGACGCCCGATGCGGGAACGCTGGTGCTGGGCGACACCGTGAAGCTCGCCTACGTCGATCAGTCGCGCGACGCGCTGGACCCCGCCAAGAGCGTGTGGGAGGAGATCTCCGAAGGCCTCGACCAGCTCAAGGTGGGCGACCGCGTGGTCAACTCGCGCCAGTACACCGCGGGCTTCAACTTCAAGGGCTCAGACCAGCAGGCGCGCATCGGCACGCTGTCGGGGGGCGAGCGCAACCGCGTGCACCTGGCCAAGCTGCTGCGCAGCGGTGGCAACCTGCTGCTGCTCGACGAGCCCACCAACGACCTCGACGTGGACACGCTGCGCGCGCTCGAGGACGCGCTGCTGGGCTTCCCCGGCTGCGCGGTGGTGATCTCCCACGACCGCTGGTTCCTGGACCGCATCGCCACGCACGTGCTGGCCTTCGAGGGCGACTCGCAGGTGAGGTGGTTCGAGGGCAACTTCGAGGCCTATGAGGAGCACCGCCGCGCCGAGCTCGGCGCAGCGGCCGACCGGCCCCACCGCATCACATACAAGCGCCTGGTCCGTGGCTGAGGCGCCCCCGCCGGGCAAGTTCGACGAGGACACCGCGGTAGCGCTGCAGGAGAGCTCCGCGGCCCGGAGCACCTTCGCCGCGCAGATCTCCCCCGACTGGCGCGCCGGGCGCGGCCCCCACGGCGGCTACCTCGCGGCGATGCTGCTGCGCGCGCTGATGGCGAGCGTGGCCGAGCCATTGCGCGCGCCGCGCTCGCTGACGATCCACTACGCAAGCCCACCCGAGCCGGGGCCGGTGAAGATCCGCACCGTGATCGAGCGCGCGGGCAGGTCGCTGAGCACGCTCTCGGCGAGGATGGAGCAGGAGGGCCGGCTGACGGCGCTGGTGCTGGCCGCCTTCTCGGTCCCCTGGCGCGGGCCGGAGATCTCCGACGTGCCGATGCCGGCGGTGGCTCCGCCCGATGACACACGCAGGCCGGGCACGCTGTTCGAGCAGGGCGCGCCTCCGTTCACGCGCCTGATCACGGTGCAGCCGCGCTTCGGCGGCATGCCCTTCTCGGGGACTGAGCAGCCGATGGAGCTCGGCGGCTGGCTGGGGCTCGCCGAACCGCGCCCCGTGGACCCCCTCTCGCTGGCCTTCTTCACCGATGCGCTCGTGCCCGCGCCGTTCATGCGCCTGCCCGAGCCCAACGCGGCCCCCACGATCGACTTGACGGTGCACTTCCGCGTGCCCACGCCCCGCGGCCCCGAGCCCGACCCGCGCGAGCTCTGCCTGGTGCGCGTGCGCGGAGGCGTGATCCGCGAAGGCTTCTTCGAGGAGGACACCGTGATCTGGGCGCGCGACGGGACGGTGCTCGCCCACTCGCGCCAGCTCGCCCTGCTGCTGCCGATGCAGATCGATTAGGGTCCCTCGCTCCCGGTCCCCTTCACACAGGAGCGCGCCATGGCCGACTACACAGCGAAGCGAATCGACGAGATGGAGGCCGGGTTCGGAGGCGGCTTCGTCAAGGCCAGGGCCGAGCTCGGCGTGAGCGCGTTCGGCTTCCAGGTGATCCAGCTTCCCCCCAACGCCGACGCCTACCCCGAGCACGACCACGCGGAGACCGGCCAGGAGGAGGTCTTCGTGGTGATGCGCGGCTCAGGCTGGATGGAGATCGAGGGCGAGCGCGTGGACCTGGACGGCGAGATGCTCGTGCGTGTCGGCCCGGCGGCCCGGCGCAAGATCTACGCCGGCCCCGAGGGCATGCGGGTGCTGGCGATCGGCGGCGTCCCCGGCGAGGCCTACACCATCAACCCGGTCACCGAGCTGACCGCCACCACGGGCTGAGCTAGCGCGCGAAGGACGTCTCGCCGTTCAGTCGCAGCGCAGCGGCCGCGATCAGGCGCGCGCAGGCGTGCACGTCGTCGATCTGGACGAGCTCGACGGGTGAGTGCATGTAGCGCAGCGGGATCGAGACGAGGCCCGTGGGCACGCCGGCGCGGCTGGTGTGCACGGCGTCGGCGTCGGTGCCGGTGGCGCGCGCGGAGGCCTCCACGGTGTAGGGGATCTGCTCCGCCTCGGCGGTCGCGCACAGCAGCTCGAAGACCCCGTGGTTGAGCGTCGAGCCGCGGCTGATGACCGGTCCCGAGCCGAGCTCGTGCTTGCCCGCCTCCTTGACGTCGATCCCCGGCGCATCGGTGGCGTGGGTGACGTCCACGACGATCGCGGCGTCGGGCTCGAGCGCGAAGGAGCTCGTGCGCGAGCCGCCGAAGGTGATCTCCTCCTGCACCGCGGCGATCGCCGCGAGCTCCCAGTCCGCGCCGCCGGCCTGGGCGACCAGCCGCGCGGCCTCCAGCGCGACGAACGAGCCCAGGCGGTTGTCCAGCGCGCGCGAGGTCAGGCGCCCGTTGGGCAGCACCACCGGCTGCGCGTCGATCACGGCGGTGTCGCCGATGCGCACCAGCGCCTGCGCTTCTGCGCCGTCGCGCGCGCCGATGTCGATGTGCATGTCGCGGATGTCGGCGACCTTCTTGCGGTCCTCCTCGCGCAGCAGGTGGATCGGCTTCTTGCCGACCACGCCGATGATCGGCCCGTCCACCGTGTCGAGCACGACGCGCTGGCCGACCAGGATCTGCGCATCCCAGCCGCCCACCGCCTGAAACCACAGGTAGCCCTCGTCGTCGATGTGCGTGACGATCAGCCCGATCTCGTCGATGTGGCCCATCACGAGCAGCCGCCGCGGCGGCCCCTCGTGCCCGGCGCGCGGGGGAACGAGGGCGAGCGGGGTGCCGACCACGTCGGAGCTGACCTGCGCGAACGTGCCGGCCTCCTCGCGCCACACGGCCGCGGGCGCGCTCTCATAGCCCGAGGGCCCGCGCGCGGCGAGCAGGTCGAGCAGCAGCCGGGGGATTCCGTCCCCGGCCCGGTCCTCGGTGGGAGAGGCCCCTGCCCCCACCGCGTCGGTCATCTTGAGAGGAGCTGTCGCAGTACGTATTGAAGAATACCCCCGTGGCGGAAGTACTCGGCCTCGCGCGGCGTGTCGATGCGCACGCGCGCGTCGAAGCGCACGGGCTCACCGCCGTCGCGCACGGCGCTCACCGCCACCTCGCGCGGCGGCGATCCGCCGTCGGCCATGGCCCCGGCCAGGCCCTCGATCGAGAAGACCTCCAGGCCGTCGAGGCCGAGCGAGCGCGCGCTCTCGCCGACGGGGAACTGCAGCGGCAGCACTCCCATGCCCACGAGGTTCGAGCGGTGGATGCGCTCGAAGCTCTCGGCGATGACTGCGCGCACGCCCAGCAGGCGTGTGCCCTTGGCGGCCCAGTCGCGCGATGAGCCCGACCCGTACTCGCGGCCGGCCAGCACGATCAGCTCGATGCCCTCGGCCATGTAGCGCATGGCCGCGTCGTAGATCGGCATCTGCTCGCGCGAGCCGTCGGCAAGATAGCGGGTGAAGCCGCCTTCCGGCAGCGGCGCACCGTCACCCGCCCCGAGCAGGTTGCGCAGGCGGATGTTGGCGAACGTCCCGCGCATCATCACCTCGTGGTTGCCGCGGCGCGAGCCGTAGGAGTTGAAGTCGCGCGGCGCCACGCCGAGCTCCTGCAGGTACAGGCCGGCGGGGCCGTCGCGCTTGATCGAGCCGGCCGGCGAGATGTGATCCGTGGTGACGCTGTCGCCGAGCAGCGCCAGCACCCGCGCGTCGTGCACGTCGCGCACCGGCGGCGGCGCGGCGGGCAGCTCCTCGAAGTAGGGCGGGCGGCGCACGTAGGTGGAGTCCTCGGCCCACGCGAAGAGCTCGCCCGTCGGCACCTGCAGGCCGTTCCAGTGCTCATCGCCCGCAAATACCTCGCCGTAGCTCTTGCGAAACATGTCCGCTCGCACCGCCTCGGCGATCGTCTCGGCGATCTCCCGGGAGGAGGGCCAGATGTCGGCGAGGTAGACGCCGTTGCCCTGCTCGTCCCGGCCGAGCGGGTCGCCGACGATGTCGAGGTCCATCGAGCCGGCCAGCGCGTAGGCGACGCACAGCGGCGGCGAGGCGAGGTAGTTCATCTTGACGTCCGGGTTGATGCGCCCCTCGAAGTTGCGGTTGCCGGAGAGCACCGAGACGACCGCGAGGTCCGCCTCGTTGACCGCCGCGGAGATCTCCGCGGGCAGCGGCCCCGAGTTGCCGATGCAGGTGGTGCAGCCGTAGCCGACGAGGTTGAAGCCGAGCGCCTCCAGCGGCTCGGTCAGCCCGGCGCGGTCGAGGTATTCGGTGACCACCTTCGAGCCCGGCGCCAGCGAGGTCTTCACCCACGGCTTGGAGCGCAGCCCGCGCGCGAGCGCGTTGCGCGCGAGGATCCCGGCGCCGACCATCACGGACGGGTTGGAGGTGTTGGTGCAGCTGGTGATCGCCGCGATCACCACGTGGCCGTGGTCGAGCTCGAAGCTCGTCCCATCGAGCGTCACCGGCACCGCGAGGTGGCGGCGCTCGGCGATCGCCGCGCCGGCGTGAGCAGCCGGCTCGCCGGCCGCGGGCTCGCCCGCGGCGTGCCCGGGCACCCCGTTGGCGGGCGGGTCCGACGCGGGATAGGACTCGGCGATCGCCTCGTCGTGCGGGTCGGACTGCTCGGCGTCTTCGGGCGCGTACTCGCACAGGGCCTCGCGGAAGGCGTCGCGCGCTCCGCTCAGCGCGACCCTGTCCTGGGGGCGCTTGGGACCGGCGAGGCTCGGTTCGACGGTGCCCAGGTCGAGCGCGATCTCATCGCTGAAGGTCGGCTTCTCGGAGTGCTCGTCGTGCCACATGCCCTGCTCCCTGGCGTAGGCCTCCACGAGCTCGATCTGCTCGCGCGGACGCCCGGTGAACTCCAGGTACTCGAGCGTGACCGCGTCGATCGGGAAGATCGCGCAGGTCGAGCCGAACTCGGGGGACATGTTGCCGATGGTGGCCCGATCGGCGATCGGCAGGCCCGCCAGCCCGGCGCCGTGGAACTCGACGAACATCCCCACCACGCCGCGCCGGCGCAGCAGCTGGGTGACGGTGAGCACGAGGTCAGTGGCGGTCGCGCCCTCGGGCAGCTCGCCGCGCAGCTCCACGCCGAGCACCTGGGGGATCAGCATCGACATCGGCTGGCCGAGCATGGCGGCCTCGGCCTCGATGCCGCCCACCCCCCAGCCGAGCACGCCGAGGCCGTTGATCATGGTGGTGTGCGAGTCGGTGCCCACGAGCGTGTCGGGGTAGGCCTGGTGGCTCTGCTCGTTGGCGAAGACGACCCGGGCGAGGTACTCGAGGTTGACCTGGTGCACGATCCCCGTGTCGGGCGGCACGACGGCGAAGTCGTCGAAGGCGCCCTGGCCCCAGCGCAGGAAGGCATAGCGCTCCTGGTTGCGCTCGAACTCGCGCTCGGCGTTCACGCGGAAGGCGTCGCGCGTGCCGAAGGCGTCCACCTGCACCGAGTGGTCGATCACGAGCTCGGCCGGGGCGAGCGGGTTGATGCGCGCCGGATCGCCTCCCATCTCGGCCATCGCGTCGCGCATGGCGGCCAGGTCGACCACGGCGGGTACGCCGGTGAAGTCCTGCATGAGCACCCGCGCGGGGCTGAAGGCGATCTCGCGGCTCGGCTCCGCGCGCGCGTCCCAGCTGGCCAGGCCCTCGATGTCCTGCGCGGTGACCGAGCCGTTGCCCTCGGTGCGCAGCAGGTTCTCCAGGAGCACCTTCAGCGAGAACGGCAGGCGCGCGACATCGAAGCGCTTTTGCAGGGCGTCCAGCCGGAAGATCTCGTACTCGCGCTCGCCGATCGCGAGGGTGTCCTTGGCACCGAAGCTGTTTTGCGACATGGGCTCTCCCGGGCTCCTTAGGATCACAGGGACTGCGCGCAGTCTCGCAGAGTCCCCGCCGCGACCCGGTGTCTCGGCGAGGGCGGCCGGAGCCCGCGCTCGGCCGCGGGCGCCACCGCGCGCTCAGCGCGATGAGCCGCCGCGCGTGACGCGGCCCTTGCCCTCGCGCTTTGCGCGCAGCAGCGCTGCGTCACAGGCCTCGAGCAGCTCGTCGGTGCTCATCGAGGGCTGCCACTGGGCCACGCCGATCGACGCCGAGACCCCCGGTCCGCCGGGGTCGTGCCCGGAGATCGCGTGCAGGCGCTCGAGTGCCCGGCCGGCTGCAACTGCGGCGCTGTCCAGGCCGGCGTTGGGCAGGATCACCACGAACTCGTCGCCGCCGTAGCGCGCAACGCGGTCGAACGCGCGGAACTCCCCCACGAGCGCCTGCACGACCGCGCGCAGCAGCGCGTCGCCGGCCTGGTGGCCCTGCTCGTCGTTGACGAGCTTGAAGTTGTCGAGGTCAAGCAGCAGGCAGGAGAGCTGCCCGCCGGTGCGCCCCGCACGGTCGATCTCCTCGTTCAGGCGCCGGCGCATCGCGCGATGGTTCATGCAGCCGCTCACCGGGTCGGTGCCGGCCTCCGCGCGAGCGCGCGCGAGCGCGAGCGCACCGGCGCCCTGCTCGACGATCGCACCGGCCATCTCCACCGCACCGGGAGCGAAGCGCTCGCCCAGCCTGCGCACGAGCACGACCACCGCCTCGACCTCGCCCCGCTCGGAGAGCGGCAGCAGCAGCGCGCAGCTGATCGCGCCCGTGACCGTCAGACGCGGAACGGTGGCCTCGAGCTCCTCGCCGGCCACCGCCAGGAAGCTGCGCCCGGTGCTCGCCACCCAGTTGACGCCCGGCGGGCGCTCGCCGCGCGGCTGCAGGTAGCTCAGACGCCCTTCGCCGTCGAACACGTAGACGGCCACGAGGTCGTCCTCGCGCCCGGCCGTGGCGAGGTGGTGGACGTGGACCTCCTCGCCACCCGGAACAGCCAGCAGCTCAGCGGCCAGCGCACGGAAGATCGCCTCGGCGTCGGTGGCCGTATCAGCGAGCGCGGTCAGGCGCCGCAGGCCTGCCAGCAGCCGCTCCACAGCTGCGGACGTCGCCAAGGTATCCGTACCCGTAACCACATCCATGCCGTCAATCTAGGGCATCCGCGTCGGATCCGCCAGCAGGCCACCGCATGAGTTTCAGGAAAAGCCCTGCCCGCCTGAGGAACGAGGCGCGATGTCAGTTGAAGTACACGGTCTGGTAGGCGACCGAGTCCTTGCCCGGCTTCTTCTTGGGCACAAAGCCCACGCGCACCTTCACGCTGAAGGGCCGCCCCCTGGAGCGCCCGCTGCTCGACAGCGGAACGTCCAGCGAGGCCCCGCCGCTGGCGCCGTTGAGCGTGCGGTAGACGGTCGCCAGGCCCGAGCCGCTGCCGCTGATGCGTCCCGCTGCAAACGTCTTCACGGTCAGGTAGGCGGTGTTGCCCACCACCTTGTGCCCGACGATCTGCACCGGGCAGCCGGTGGTCCCGATCTTGGTGTTCTTCTTGGTCACTATCCCGTTCTGGCCGGTGATCGTCGTCGGCATCACCAGCGACTGCGTGCACAGGTTCCCGTACGCGGCAAGCGCCGAGTTCGGCCCCGTGGGCAGGTTGACCGTGATGCTCGACACCGGCGAGTCCGGACTCGAGGCGAATTCGGTCGTCGTGATGCTGGTTTTGCCCTTTTTGGTGATTTTCGTGTGGCCCACGAGGATGATGCGCACCCCGTTGGCTTCCATCACGAGGTCGAGGTCGGGGAACGCCTCCCCTCCGTGGGACACATAGATCGCCGGTCCCTGCAGTTTGCCCGGAAGCAGCGGCGTGTTGGCGCGCGCGCCGCCCACGAACGACCCGTCCGGGCAATGGAACGGGTTGGATTCGAACACGGCCTGCAGGCACGCTTTGTTGAGCGTGCTCAGGCGCGAGGGCAGGGCTTCGGGGAGCTGCACGAGCACCGATTTGATGTTCGCCTGCCCGGCCGCCTGGTTGATCGTCGTTTCAAGGCTCGCGCCGCCTGCTTTGGAGTACGAGCCGGTCGTTTTCGCCGAGAAGCTGGGCGAGAACGCGAGTTTGTTGCAGCCCTGGACCTGGAATGGCGAGCTGAGGCCCGTCTGCAGCGTCCCGAAGGTCGAGGTCAGCGTCGATTCCGTGGCCTCCGGCTGGCAGTTGGTCGGGTTGTACAGGAAGCCCTGCTTGTTGACCGTCACGGTGATCGAGCGCACGCGCAGCGGAATGCCCTTGACGATCGTCGGCACCACGCTTTCAGTGCTCACCCGCCCGGTCATCGGGTTGACGTTGATCGTCGAGCGGGTGACGACGGTGCCGAGGTTGAACGGGCCGGCGACCGCGGGAACGGCGATCGAGAGACCGTATGGTGCGCCGTCATAGGGCCCGGTGAGATACACGGGGCCGCTGTTCGCGTATGGCGTGGGACCCGATCCCGACTGCACCACGGCCGTGCCGATCTGGCTCGCCGTACCGCACGTTCCCAGGCTCGCCTGCGGTTCGGTGCAGGGCGTGACGAGCGGGATCGCTCCGGCCAACCCCAGCGGCAGGCTGGTCTTGACCTTCTGCAGGTACTGCTGGCCGTTGTTGCGGGCGAGGCTGAACGTGTAGTTCGTGTGGCCGCCCGCCTGGTTTTCATACTGGGTGCTCTGGCTCAGCGAGAACGGGATCGGCGACGCGCAGCCGGTGATCGGCACGCCGAACCCGGGCGCCGAGTTCGGCACCCCTTCGCTCGCCACCGGCGTGAAGTTGGTGGCGCCGGTCGACCAGCCGCAGATGAGCGGGTTGGCCACCGGGGTCAGCGCTTCGCGGTTGAAGTGGATGGTGACGTTCGTGAACGGCTGTTCGGGTGTCTTGTTGAACACCGCGGTCACCTGGCCCGTCGCTTCGTTCGGGATCGCTTCACCTTTCACGCGAACCGAGACGCCGTAACGCGCGGAGTTGGCGACCAGGTAGAACTTGTACGGCGGACCGGTGATCGGACCGGATTCGGGACCGGCGAGGTACAGCGCGCCGGTGAAGGAGCCGTTGGGCAGCGTCGGCACGTTGAGGCTGACCGTGCCGAGTTCCGAGCCCGCCGGGCATTCCACGCCGAACGCGGAGCTGAACGCTTCGCCTTCTTCGTGTGCCTGCTTGGGGGTGCACGCTTCCAGCCCGTGCGCGGCGGAGGGGTTGAGCGTCATGCCTTCGGGCAGCGTGATGCTCGCCGTCCTGAGCTGGGACTGGGCGTTTGCGGTGGGGTTGTTCGGCAGCGACACTTCGGCCGTTAGCTGGTCGGGTTCATCCGAGGTGGTCGTTCCCAACCCCAGTTCGAAGGTGGGCTGGTAGAGCAGGTTGCCGCAGCCCGCCAGCGGGATCGGCGTGGTGAAGGGCTTGCGCGTGGTTTCGCCCGCGGTGTTTGTCAGCGTCACGTAGGTCGTGTGGTCGCCCGGGCAGCTCGTGGCGTTCGTGATGAAATCACCGGTGCCCGCGCTGGATTTGCCTCCAGGGCTCGTGCCGTAGAGGACTTGGCGTGAGGTGATCAGCGGATCCGCGGGGTTGACTTCGACTTCGAAGTAGTCGTGGTAGTCGCCCTGGTTGGTGCCGGCCGCTTCCTTGCCCCATTCGACGTTGCCTTTGACGAAGGAATGGGTGTAGTACTGTTCGTCTTCGATTGCCGGCTCAGAGCCTCCGAAGATTTTGTGGAGTTTGGCATAGGTGAGTTCTATCGGGAATGCGAGCGCGACGCCGTAGTAGGAGGCGAGTCCCTTCGGCTGCACGAGGTTGTAGACCTTGCCGGCGAGCGGGAGGTCGCCGAAGCCGGCTTCTTCTTCAAGTTCTTTCGAATAAATCGTCACCTGTTCGGTGCCGATTTCGGTTTCGGCTTTGCATTTGGGCGCGACGTACAGGCCCGTTCCTTCGAGGGCTTCTTTTTCGCCGAATTCAGCCTCTGTGCACATCGGCACCGCCGCCGGAGCGGTTGCCAGGCCGCTGGCGACATCGACCCTGACGCGATTCACGGGTGCGCCTTCGGGCTTGAGATCCGGGAACGAGCCTTCGGTTTTCAGTTCGAAGTCGGTCACGCCGTAGGGGATGCGGCCGCCGGCCTGGACGAAGCCTTCTGCCTTCGCTTCGGCTTCTTCGGGTTCTTTCGGGAAAGAGTAGGGAGGACTGGTCGGGAACAGGCCCGCGATTTCGTGGCCCGCGCATTTTTCATGCCCGAATTTGCAGTTCACCGCAGCGAAGGTAGCCACTTTGAATGCTCCGGCGACCGCCGGCACCGAGCAGGCGACGACTGCACCCGTCAGCAGCGCCAGGAACGTGATTCGAGCGTGGACCCTCATGATCTCTCCTCCATATCGACGGCACGGCACGGAACGTCTCTAACTTTAGGACGTCATTCGTCCCCGAAAGTTGCGCCCCCTTCCGGCGCTTGATTAGACGTCGCGCGGCGATCTCCTTCCGCGTCTGCGTCGGGGGGCCGCGTGGCCGGTCCGAAGCTCACACGCAGCAGGGCTCCGCCGCCGGGCGCGTTGCGCGCTTCGGCGAAGCCGCCGCCGGCCTCGGCGGCCTGGCGCACGATCGCGAGGCCGAGGCCCGAGCCGGGCAGCTTGCGCGCGTCCCGGGCGCGGTAGAAGCGCTCGAAGACGAGCGGCAGGTCGGCCTCGGCGAAGCCGGGGCCGTGGTCGCGCACGCTGAGCACGCCGTCGCTGAGGCCCACCTCCACGACGGCGCCCTCCGGGCTCCACTTGCGCGCGTTGTCCACGAGGTTCGACACGGCGCGGTTGATACGGTCGGCCTGCCCGCTCACGAGCGTCGGCTCGAGCGCCAGCTCGAAGCGCAGCTCGGCGCGGCGCCTGGTGCGCCTGACGGCGTCCTCCACCAGCGCATCGAGGCGGACGTCGTCGCCGGGCCCATCCGCGGCGCCGCCGCGGGCCAGCTCGACCACGTCGGCGACCAGCGCGGTCAGTTCGTCGAGCTCCTCGATGATGTCGCGGCGCAGGCCCTCCTGCTCCTGGGCGGGCAGGCGCCCGGCCTCGCCCAGGATCTGGATGTTCGCGCGCAGCGAGGCCAGCGGCGTGCGTAGCTCGTGGCTGGCGTCGGCGATCAGGTGGCGCTGCGCGGCAACGGAGCGCTCGAGTGCGTCGAGCGTCGCGTTGAAGCTCTCCGCCAGGCGCGCGAGCTCGTCGCGGCCCTCCACCTCGAGGCGCTCGGAGGTGTTGAGGCTGCCCGTCAGGGCCTCCGTGCGGCGCGTGAAGCGGGCGATCGGCGCGAGCGCTGTGCGCGCCACCAGCGCGCCCAGCAGACCGGCCAGCACGATGCCCGCGCCGCCGATCAGCGCGAGGATCAGCAGCAGCCGGCTGAGCTCGTGTTCGACCTCGGTCAGCGGGCGCGCAATCATCACCGCGCCCGCCGCGCCCGTGCCCTGCGTGAGCACCCTCAGCTCGGTGCCCTTAACGTTGCGATCCGTCAGGCTGCTGCCGCTGCCGCGTGCCGCGATCGCCCGGTCGGCCGCTGTGGGCGCGATCGTTGTCGGCGCCGAGCCCTGGCCTTCGGGCACCTGGATGGTGCCGTCGGGGTTGACGAACTGGATGAAGCCGGACGCCGCCCCGAACGGCGCCGGCTGCACGCGGCCGGGGAAACCGCCCGGGCCGCCGCCGCCCGCGCCGAAGGCGCCATCGTCATCGCCATCCGCAGGGCCGCCCGGCGCCGGACCGCCGGGGGCCGGCGGCGAGCTGAACGCGCGCGCGCGGTCGCGTAGCGCGCTGTCCACTTCGCCGCGCAGATCCGAGCGCACCGCCACGTACAGGCCGATCGCGGCGGCCGCCACCGCGAGCGCCACCGACAGGCTCGCCACCGCGGCGATGCGCGTGCGCAGCGTCACGGCTCGCGCAGGACGTAGCCCACGCCGCGCACCGTGTGGATCAGGTTGCGCGCGCCCGCCTGCTCGAGCTTGCGGCGCAGGTAGCCCACGTAGACGCGCAGCGCGTTGGACGCGGGGCCGAAGTCATAGCCCCACACGCGGTCGTAGATCAGGCCGTGCGGGAGGACGTGGCGGGGGTTGAGCATGAGCAGCTCGAGCAGCTGGTACTCGGTGCGCGTGAGCTCCGCGAAGTTCTCGCCCACCTGCGCGCCGTGGCGCGTGGGATCCAGCGTGATCTCCGCGAAGTGCAGCAGGCCGGCATCCGTCTCGCCCTCGGGGCGCGCGCGGCGCAGGAGCGCCCGCAGACGCGCCTTCAGCTCGCCCACGTCGAAGGGCTTGACCATGTAGTCATCCGCGCCCGCATCTAGGCCGTCGATACGGTCATCGACCGCGTCGCGCGCGGTCAGGATGAGGATCGGCACGCGATTGCCCAGACGGCGCACGCGGCGGCAGACCTCGAGGCCGTCCACGCCCGGCAGGCCCACGTCGAGCACCACGGCCTCGGGCACCGAGCGCACGATCGACTCGATCGCCCGCTCCCCGTCCTCCGCGCTCTCCACCTCATAGCCCGCGAGCGTGAGCGCGCGCCGCAGCGCTTCGCGCACCGCGCGGTCATCGTCGACGACGAGGATCTTCACGAGGCGGATTCTTACGCGCCGGCGCGCGCGAGCTGATCTGCGCGCCCGGCGCAGTCATACATAACGCCCGCCGCGGCGCCGCCCGTCGTGGCGCCGGCTGAGCTTTCGGGCAGCGTCACCGCGGTGCACTCCCGCGCGACCGCCGCGAGCGCCGCTTTGGCGCCCGCGCGCGTGTCCCCCGGCAGGCCCGCGCCCGACTGTTCGTCGAGCACCCAGCGGATCTTGCCGGCGCGCACCTCCTGGGCCAGCCACGACACGCTCACGTCGCTCTCACGGCCGGAGAAGCCGCCGATCCCCGCCACGTCCGCGTCGTCTTCCACGATCGCCGAGGCCGCCGTCGACTGGCTTGCCACGGCCAGCGTGCCGCCGCCGTGCTCGCGGGCGTAGGTGAGCGCGCTCTGCAGCGAGGCGCTGCCGGCGCCGAACGCCCCGCCGCCGGCCCCCGGCCCCGCCGCGCTGCCGGGCCCCGCGCCGAGTCCGGCGCCGCCCGCACCTGGGCCGCCCGCACCGCCGGGGCCGCCGGGACCGCCGGGGCCGCCGGGACCGCCTGCGCCGCCGGGGCCGCCTGCGCCGGGGAAACCACCCGCGGAGCCGCCGCCCGGGCCCGCCTGCGGCGCGCCTTCGCTGCCGCCGCCGGCCGGGCCGAACAGCCGCGGCGCTGCGCCCGCCGCCCCGCCGCCGAATACGCGCGGGCCGGCGCCGCCAGGGCCGCCGAAGGGCCCGCCGCCGCCGTTCTCGGCCGATACGGGGCCGCCCGCGGGGAAGGTGCCGCTGGTCGCGTGCCCCAGCGTGTCGAAGGCCCACACCGACGGCGCCAGCAGCAGCGCTCCCGCGAGCACCGCGAGCGCCGCCACGCGCATGCGCCTGCCGGCGACGAGCAGCAGGGCCAGCGCAGCGGGGGCGGCGAGCAGCAGCAGCACCGGCACGAGCCAGGGCAGCTGGCCGGGATACTGGTTGCGCACGGCGATCTCCACCGCCACGCCCGCCGCGGCCGCAAGCACGGCGCTCACGCGCCAGCCGCGCCCGCCGCCGATCAGCTGCGCGGCGCCTGCGCCCGTGAGGGCGGCCACGAAGGGCGCTAGCAGCGAGACGTAGTAGGGATGGAAGATCCCGCTGGCCGCGCTGAAGAGCACGGCGGTCACGAGCGCGGCGCCGCCCACGACCAGCAGCCAGCCGCTGCGGGGATCCGCCCGGCGCAGGCGGCTCGCGGCGAGGATCGCGAGGCCGGCCACGGTGGCGAAGCCGAGCAGCCAGCCGGCCTGTCCGCCCAGCGCCGAGTTGAGCAGCCGCAGCGGGCCGGGCGTGCCGCCGAACATGTTGCCGCCTCCCCCGCCGGGGCCGCCCGCCTGGCCGTCCACGCGCCCCAGGCCGTTGTATTCGAAGATCAGCGAGAGGATGCGGTTGTCGCTCGTGCCAGAGATCCACGGCCGCGCGCCGGCGGGGGTCAGTTCGACGAGCAGCGGCCACGCGCCGCCCACCAGCACCATCGCCGCGCCGCCCGCCAGCAGCTGGCCCAGCGCGTGCAGGCGCCCCCTGGCGGCGGGCGCGATCCACAGCCACGCCGCGGCGATGCCCGGCACCACGACGAGCGCCACGAGCATCTTGGTCTCGAAGCCCAGGCCCACGCACACGCCCGCCGCGAGCAGCCAGCGGGTGCGCCCGCCCTCGAGCGCGCGCACCGCGCACCACACGGCGGCCACGCAGCAGAGCACGAGCAGGGCGTCGGGGTTGTTGTGGCGAGAGATCGCCACGGTGATCGGCGTCATTGCGAGCGCGAGGCCCGCCACGAGGCCGCCCACTCGGCCGAAGCGGCGGCGCACGAGGTCATAGACGAGCGCCACGCTCGCCACCCCCATCAGCGCCTGCGGCACGAGCACGCTGAGCGGGTGATAGCCGAACACGCGCACCGACAGCGCCTGCACCCACAGCGCCAGCGGCGGCTTGTCCACGGTCATCAGCCCGCCGCGGTCCAGCGAGGCGAAAAGGAAGTCGTGCCAGTTGGAGCTCATCGAGCGGACGGCCGCGCTGTAGAACTGGTTGGCCCAGCCGTTGCGGCTGAGCGCCCACAGGTTCAGCACGCCCGCCAGCGCCATCACCCCCACGAGCTCGGGATAGATGCCGCGCGCCGCCAGCGCCCGCGCCCGCGAGCGGGCCCGCACTGCGGGTGCCGGCACCGCTGCTGCCGATGGCGGCGCGGCCACCGCCGGGGTCTCCCACGAGAAGCTCATTGGGTGACCATCGCCGCTGCGTGTAGGAGCAGCGTGTGAGAAGGCTCAAGGTTTCCTAAGCGGATCCACCTCCGATGGGCCGCGTGTCGATCGACGCGCCTACCATCTGGGACGCCGGTCCATATGAGCGGCGGGCCCGCCCGGTCACGCTGTGCGGGCAGCGTCCTCCACGCCGAGCAAAGCGAGCCATGCCACACAAAGCTCCCCAGATCGTCGCCCTCGGAGGCGGCGGCTTCTCAATGGAGAAGGATGGCTCGCTGCTCGACGACTACGTGCTCTCGCTGCTCGACGCACCGCGCCCGCGCGTGTGCTTCCTGCCGACCGCCTCGGGCGACGCCGACCACTACATCGTCCGCTTCTACCGCCGCTTCGCCGCGGGCTGCGAGGCCAGCCACGTCTCGCTGTTCCGCCGCGACCAGGGCACCGGCGGCGTCGAGGACGACCTCGCCACGCACCTGCTCGCCCAGGACCTCGTCTACGTGGGCGGCGGCAACGTAGTCAGCATGCTCGGCGCGTGGCGCGCGCACGGGCTGGACGCCGTGCTGCGCAAGGCCTGGCGCAAAGGGGTGGTGCTGTGCGGGCCCTCGGCCGGCTCGCTGTGCTGGTTCGAGCAGGCGCTCAGCGCCTTCCACGGCGCGCCGCGGTCCGTGCGCGGCCTCGGGCTGCTGCCCTACTCCAACTGCGTGCACTACGACGCCGAGCCCGAGCGCCGCGCCGAGTACCACCGCTTCGTCGCGCACGGCGGGTCCCCCGGATTCGCCGTCGAGGACGGTGTCGCGCTGCACTTCCGCAGCACGCGCCTGGAGCGGGTCGTCAGCTCGCGAGCAGGCGGCAGCGCCTACCAGGTGCAGCCGCGGGGCAGGGGAGTACGCGAGACCCGCCTCGACGCCATCCAGCTGGGTGCTCCCGGCGCCGCTGCGCATGAGCGCGCGCGCGGTGTGCGCAGATCGCCATCGGTCTCCGTCCAGCCGGTGCCCGTGTGAGCGCCGAGCCGGTCGAGCGGATCGCCCCGCTGGGCGAGCGAGCGATCTTCGCGATGGGCGGCGGCGGCTTCACGATGGAGCCCACCAACCCGCTGCTCGATGACTTCGTGCTCTCGCTCGCGGCCGCCAAGGAACCGCGCATCCTGTTCCTGCCCACCGCCTCGGGCGACACCACCGCCCAGATCAACGCCTTCAAGGATCGCTTCGCCGACCGCACCTGCGTACCCGAGCACCTCTCCCTGTTCCGCCTCGCGGACGCGCGCACGACACTCGAGGAGGCGGTCATGGGCCAGGACATCATCTACGCCGGCGGGGGCTCCATGCGCAACCTGCTCGCGATCTGGAAGGCCCACGACCTCGACCGGCTGCTCGTGCGCGCCTGGCAGGCCGGCACCGTGCTGGCCGGGCTGAGCGCCGGAGCCATGTGCTGGTTTCACGGCGGCGTCAGCCGCTCCAGCGGCCCGCCCGAAGCAATGGGCGGTCTCGGCCTGCTGGAGGGCTCGCTCACCGTGCACGCCGACGGCGAGCCCGAGCGCCTGCCGGTGTGGCTCAACGCGATCCGCGACGGCACGCTGCCCGGCGGCTGGGCCCTGGACGACGGGGTCGGGCTTCTGTTCCGGGGCCTATCGCTCGAGCGCGCCGTCAGCTCGCGTCCCGGCGCGGGCGCCCAGCGCGTCGATGCCATCGCCGGCGAGCTCGTGCGCCATCGCCTCGATGTCGAGCTGCTGCGCGATCGCCCCGGCGATGCCCTCGGCGGGGTCGACGAGGCGGTGCAGGAGCTGCGCCGCCTGCACCGGATGCGCCGCGGGATCGGCGGCGAGCGCGGCTGAGCGCCTGAGCGGCTCAGTCCTCGCCGACGCGCAGCACCAGCTTGCCTGTGTTCTCGCCCGCGAACAGGCGCAGCAGGGCCTCGGGGAATGCCTCCACGCCGCCCTCCACCACTTCCTCGCGTGAGATCAGCGAGCCGTCGCGCAGCCAGCCCGCCAGCGCGGCGGCGGCCTCGCCGTAGCGCGCGGCCCAGTCAAAGACGACCATGCCGGTCATCGACGCCCTCGACACCAGCAGCGCCAGGTAGTTGGCCGGGCCGCGCACCTCGGTGGCGTTGTACTGGGAGATCGCGCCGCAGATCACGATGCGCGCGCCGCGCGCCAGGCGCGTGAGCGCCGCGTCGAGGATCTCGCCGCCGACGTTGTCGAAGTAGACGTCGAGTCCGGCCGGCGCGTGCTCGTAGAGCGCCCTCGCCACGTTCTCGCTCTTGTAGTCGATCGCCGCGTCGAAGCCGAGCTCATCGGTCAGCCAGGCGCACTTCTGCTGGCCGCCCGCGATGCCGATCACGCGCCCGCCCCTGATCCTCGCGATCTGGCCCGCCACACTGCCCACCGCGCCGGCCGCGCCCGACACCACGACGGTGTCGCCCGCCTGCATCCGGCCTACGTCGAGCAGGCCGAAGTAGGCCGTCATACCGGTCAGGCCGAGCGCGCCCAGGTACGTGGGCAGCGGCGCCAGCGAGGGGTCGATCTTGTTCACGCCGCCGCCGTCGGAGAGCCAGTACTCCTGGATCCCGGAGATTCCCGTCACGTGCTCGCCCTCGGCGAAGCCGGGATGCGCGGAGGCGATCACCGTGCCCACGCCGCCCGCGCGCATCACCGCGCCGATCTCCACCGGCTCGATGTAGGAGGCGCCCGCGTTCATCCAGCCGCGCATCGCGGGGTCGAGCGAGAGGTGGGACACGCGCACGACGAACTCGCCCTCGCCGGGCGTGGGCACGGGCTCCTGCACGATCTCCCAGTCGGAGGCCGTGGGCAGGCCCGTGGGGCGGGCGGCGAGGCGTACCTGCTTGTTCGTCGGGCTCATTTGCGTCCTTCGTGTCGGGGTTTGATGCTCATGCGCTGCTGCCGCCGTCGATCACCAGCTCCGAGCCGGTCACGTAGAGGCTCTCGTCGCAGGCCAGATAGGCGACCGCGTGGGCCACCTCCTCGGGCGTGCCGATCCGCTGCAGCGGGATCGATCGGATCAGGCGCTCGACCAGCTCGGGTGTGGCCTCGCGCTGGCGCGCGTTCATGTCGGTGTCGATCTGGCCGGGATGGACCGAGTTGACACGCACGCCGAAGCGGGCCGTTTCCTTGGCGACCACCTTGGTCATGCCGCGCACCGCCCACTTGCTCGCCGCGTAGGCCGTCAGGTAGGGGCTGCCCATCAGCCCCGCCACGGAGGAGATGTTAATGATCGAGCCGCCCTGCTGGGCGGTCATCGTGGGCACCACCGCGCGCATCCCCAGGAACACGCCCACGACGTTGACGTCGATCACGCGGCGGAAGTCCTCGAGCGAGGTCTCGTCCAGCGCCGCCGCGAGGAACACGCCCGCGTTGTTCACCAGGATGTCCACGCGCCCCTCTTTCTCGAGCGCCCAGCCGCTCACCGCCTCCCACTCGGCCTCGCTCGTCACGTCGTGCCCGCGCGCCGCCACGCTGCCGCCCAGCTCGGCCAGCTCGGCGGCGGTGCGCCACACGCCATCGGCGTCGGCATCGGTCAGCAGCAGCGTCGCCCCATCCTCGGCCAGGCGCCGCGCCACGCACGCGCCGATCCCGCCCGCCGCGCCCGTGATCAGCGCGACCCTTCCCTGCAGCCGTTGGCTCGCCATCGCGTGACCTTATGCGATGGCGCACGAGCGCCACCGGCCCGTCGAGGGGAGCGCCCCGCATATGCTCCCGGGCGCCGCCGATGTTGATCCTCACCGCGTTGGTCTATCCGGTCGCGCTCGGGCTGCTCTGCGTCGGCGCGGGGCTGCTCGTCGATCGGGTGAGCGGGCACATACTGCCCGGGGCCCTGCTGCCGGCGGTGGGCGCCGCCGCCCTGATCGCGGTCTCGCAGCTGAGCACCTACGCCTGGCCGATCGCTTCCGCCACCCCCTACCTGCTCGCGGCGTTCGCGCTGGCCGGGTTCGTGCTCGCGCGCCGGCGGCTGCGGGCGCTCGCGCGGGCGCCGCGCGCGTGGGCGTGGCAGCTGCTCGCGCCCGTGCTCGCCTACCTGCTCGCGCTCGCACCCGTGCTGCTCGCGGGCCGCCCCACGTTCTCCTCCTACCTGCTGCTCACCGACTCGGCCGTCCACATGCTCGGCGCGGACTTCCTGATCAGCCACGGCCAGCACTACGCGCACCTGGATCTGCGCAACTCCTACGGGCGCTATATAAACGCCTACTACGCCAGCGGCTACCCCTCCGGCGCGGACACCCTGTTCGGCGGCAGCGCGCTGCTGCTGGGACTCCCGCTGATCTGGGCCTTCCAGCCGTTCAACGCGTTCATGCTGGCCACTGCCGCCGGCCCCGCGTGGCTGCTCGCACGGCGGATGGGACTGGACGGTGGCTGGGCCGCGCTGGCCGCGCTCAGCGCCACCGTGCCCGCGCTCGTCTACGGCTACGAGCTGCTGGGCTCCGTCAAGGAGATCACCGCGCTGCCCATGATCCTCAGCCTCGGCGTGCTCGTTGTGATGCATGCGCGCTGGCTGCGCGGCGGTCCCGCGCGCGCGATTCCCTTCGCCCTCGTGGCCGCCGCCGGCGTGTCCGCGCTCGGGGTGGGCTTTGGCGTGTGGGTGCTCGCCGCTGCCGCGGTGGTGCTCGTGCTGATCATCGCCGACCTGCGCGGCGGGCACCAGAGCGTGCGCGGGGCGCTCCTGCTCGTGGCCTGCGGGGCGCTCGTCGCAGCGGTGTGCGCGTGGCCGACCTGGATCAACGTCTCGGCATCGCTGCAGGTGACCAACGACATCGCCGCCACGGCCAACCCGGGCAACCTCTCCCAGCCGCTGCACACGGTGCAGCTGTTCGGCACATGGCTCGCCCCCAGCTACCGCGTGCCGCCCACAGGCGTGGCGCTGACGCTCACCCACGCGCTCGTCGCGCTATGCCTGGCGGCGTGCGTCCTCGGCGCCGTGCACGTGATCCGCCGCCGGCAGTATGCGCTCGCGGGCTGGCTCGCCTTGATGCTCGCGGCGTGGCTCGTCTCCAGCCGATACACCACCACCTGGCTGGATGCAAAGACGCTGATGCTCACCTCGCCCGCCGTCGTGCTGCTGGCATGGGGCGGGGTGGCCGCCCTGCGGGCCACGCGGCCACGCGCGCTGATGCTCCCCGCGGCGCTGGCTGTGGCGCTCGCGCTGATCGCCGGCGAGCTCGCCTCCAACGCCATGCAGTACCACAACTCCGACCTTGCGCCCACCGCCCGCTACGAAGAGCTCGCCTCGCTGAACGCCCGCTTCGCCGGGCGCGGGCCAACGCTATTCGCCGACTTCGACGACTGGGCGCTGTACGTGCTGCGCGACCTCGACGTGGGGTCCCTGGACTCCAGCTATCCGCCGGTGGCGCTGAGGGCGATCACGACCGGGCACGGCGGCGTGATCGACCTCGACCGGGTGCCGCCCGCCGACCTGCGCGCCTACCCGCTGATCGTCACGCGGCGCGATCCCGCCGCCTCTCGCCCGCCGTCGGCCTACCGGCTGCTCTGGCAGGGCAGCTACTACCAGCTCTGGGCCCGGCGCCCCCGCGCCCCGGCCGCGATCGCCCATCTGGGCCTGTCGGGCACATCGACCGTCAACTGCGCGCGCGTCCGGGGCCTGGCCGAAGTCGCCCGCTCGCACGGCGCGCAGCTGATCGCCGCGGCCCCGCCCGAGCTCGTCCGCATCCCCGTCATGCGCGCCCACCACCCCGTCGCGTGGACGCGCGGGCGCATCGGCCTGGAGATGGCGCGGCCGGGGCGCCTGTGGGCCACATTCGAGCTGCCCCATGCGGGCGTGTGGGATGTGTGGTTGCAGGGCGAGATCATGCGCGCAGTGCACCTCAGCGTCGACGGCAGGAGCATCGGCTCGATCGGCGCCCAGCTCGGCGGCGACTCGCTCAACCCCGACACCATGACGCCGCTGCCCGTCGCGCTCTCGGCAGGCCGCCACGTCTTCTCGCTCACGCGCGGCGCCGCCGACCTGGCCCCGGGGGACGGCGGCTCCGCGCTGCTCGACGCGGTCTTCCTGACGCCCGCCGGAGCCGGCGGGCAGGACACGCTGCGTGCCGTGCCCGCGGCCGATTGGCGCTCACTGTGCGGGCGCGTCTACGACTGGATCGAGGTCGTGCGGCGGTAGACCGCCGCGGCCGCCGACCCCCCCGCACGCTCGGCGAAGGCCTCCCTCGCGCGCTGCAGGCGGCGTCCCGCCGGCGCGCGCGCCGGCAGCTCGCGCGTCCGGGCGGGCGACTCGCAGGGGTCCGCCAGGCGCGCTGCGCGGTGGCGCAGCCACGTCATCGAGTCCGGCTGGGGGCACACATCGCGCCAGCCCCGCAGCGCCCGCTCGAGCTCGTTGCGGTCGGCGGCCGTGCCCAGCACCTCGACCTGGCCCGTCCCGTCACGCGCAGGGCCCAGGCGCACGACATAGAGCTCGCCCGTGTCGCGCACCCAGGCGGCGCGGTAGATTGGGCCGAGCGCGCCGACGCGCCACCACAGCCCGACGTCGCGCTCGCGCGAGGCGATCCGGCGCGAGTCGGCGAGGTAGAAGTTACTCAACGATCGGTAGCGTGCACCGCGATCCGCGCGGACGGGATCCAGGCTGCTCATGTTCTTACCTCCAGGTCCCCCGGTTGGTCGTGTGCTCGGCTGAAAAGTGAGCATGTGGGAAAGCGTTGCGCGGCTGCGTTAAGCGGGTGTCACGCGGGACTAAGGATCTGATGAGAGATCTCGCTGCACTCCTTAGCTGCGCTTATGACTGCGGTTAGCCGGGGCACAGCTCGCCGCGTCAAGCTGGCTCCTGTGAAACGTCAAGTCGTACATCCGCTGCAGGGGCACCCGGTCCTCGGCGAGCCGGTGCGCAGCGCCCATAGCCCTGCGCGAGCAGGCCAAGCGCACCCGCTGCTGCGCCCGTTCCCGCTCACCGTGATCGCGCTCGTGCTCGTGCTCGTGGCGTTCGCGCTCGCGATGGCGCAGCTCAACAGCGCCACCGATCCCGACCTGAGCGCCAGCGCGGGCGTCGCGCACGTCGCAACCGGCGCGGCCTCCGCCGCGGAACCCCGCGAGCCGGGCTGACCGACGGCGCTCGCAACTTCCCAGAGTGAACATCGAACGCTCGATCAGCTCGCGTGACAGCAGCGCGCGGTAGCGGGACAGGGGGAAGATGATCGACATGGCCACTGCGTAGTTCACCTCACCGAAACCCGTTCCCTGTGCGGATGCGCGTGCCGAGCACAGCCAAGAGACTTGGCGAGCGATGACACTAGCCCTCCTGCATCGATCCGCCCGTCACCGAGCGCCTATCGTGCTCCCCCGCTCCGGCAGTTACGTGACAGACGGCCGCAGGCTGTTCCGCGTTGTATCGCAGTTCGTCTTCGCCGGCGACCACCTTGTTGCCTCGCTCGAGGACTGCCTCACGCTCGACGTCCGCGCCTACTCTCCCGACGAGCTGCACGCAATGGGGCTACGCGCGGTGCGCGCCGACGGATGAGCGCTCGTTGCGATCAGCAAGGCGTAGAAACCCGCTGCCGCCAGCGGAAACGCCACGATGCGCACACACGAGTCCGCGCCCTAACGTCGGCACATGCGAGCAACCCGAGGGAGCTGATTGGATCGTGAGCCCAGCGACACGACAGACCAACGGAGAGGTCGACGCCGTCTCCATGAGCGTGCTGGAGCAACTGGGCCGGATCGAAGCCGGCGGTGATCCGATCCTCAGCTTGTACCTCGATCTGGACCCCAGTCGCTTCCCAACCCCCTCCGCGCGCGACGCGGAGCTCTCAGCGCTGCTTGCCGGTACCGGCGCGAGCGCGGCCGACGTCAAACACGTGCGCGAGGCGGTGCGCGCACACCCGGAGCTGACGCACGGCGCGCGCGGGCTCGCGATCTTCTCATGCGCCGCATCAGGGGTACTCGAGGTACTTGCCGTGCCTGAGCCGGTGGAGCCGCTGGTGGTGATCGACTCGGTGGCGTGGCTCGAGCCGCTTGCCGCGATGCTCGCCAGCGAGGACTGGGGCGTCGCAGTGGTGAGCAGGCGCGAGGCGCGCCTCTTCCGCGGCGGCCGCGACGGGCTGGTCGAGTTCGCGGCAATTGGCGACGAGCTGCATGGACGCCACGCACAAGGTGGCTGGGCGCAGGCCAACCTCCAGCGCGGGATCGAGGAGCAGGTCTCCGAACACGCACGCCACGTCGCCGAACTGCTGCTGCGCGCGCACCGGCGCCGCCCGTTCGATCACGTCGTGATCGTCGCCGCAGACGAGCTCTGGCCCGTCGTGGAGGAGGGCCTGCACCAGGATCTGCGCGATCGCCTCGCGGGAGTTATCGCACGCGACCTCGAGCACTCGCCCGAGCGCCACATCGCTCAAGCCGTTACCCCGGTGATCGAGCGCGCCGAGCGAGAGCAGGAGCAGGCCCTGAACTCCCGCCTCGAGCAGGCGCTGGGAAAGGGCGGGCGGGCGGCAAGCGGCTTGGACGAGGTTCTGACCATGCTCCATGAGGGGCGCGTCGAGACGCTCCTGCTCAGCGACCAGGCGAAGCTGGCGGCTGGCCTCTGCTCGAGCTGCGGCCGCCTCTATGCGGCCACCGGCGGAGAATGCCCACTCGACGGCACGCCGCTCGCCGCGGTGGACGCCGTGGAGCACCTCATCGTGCAGGCAGCGCAGCAGACGATCCCCGTGCAGGTGGCTCGCCACGAAGCCGACGTCCTGCGGGCACACGGTGACGTCGCGGCGTTCCTGCGCTGGTAGATGCGCGGAGCCGACGCGTCTCGCGCGGCACGGAAGGTCGTTGCAGCAGTCACCGATGACGGGAGGGCCGCCGGCGTGATCTCGGTGGCCGGCGCGACCGCAGACTTCCACTCGGCAACAGTGGAGGCGGTGCAAGCTGCAGGGAAGAGGCTGATGCTGGCCTCGGGAGGAAAGCAGCGACCTGGATCGAAGGGTTTCCTGTGCGCGCGGGCCCGGTCCTCCCCTCCCACTCAAGCGCCCGGGATCGCAGTGAACGGGAAGGCCGGTCCCCGTGACGGAGCAGCTCGCGGCCGATGGGCGAACAGATACTCCCGGAGGACTGCTTGACAGGGTCTTGCCCGCGCTCCGCGCCGACCCCGGCCGCTCCGAGGCCGCGAGGTCGGCTTGGACGGCGCTCTGGAGATCACGCGTGCTGGTTTGGGCCTCGGGGATCGCCGCCGGCGTCGCATTCAGCCAGACGCGGGAAGCCACCAGGGCCTTCAATCCGCGGGGTCTCACCTCGGGTCTCGGGCCCGTCTGGGAAGTGCTGGCCGGTCCAGCGGCACGCTGGGACGCCGCCTACTACCTGACAATCGCCACGCACGGGTACGGCAACCTCGATTCCCCCACCAACCTCCGCCTCGCCTTCTTCCCGCTCTATCCGCTACTCGTGAAGGTGGGCGGTTTCGTGATGCCGGTGATCGTGGCCGGCGTACTGATCTCGATCGTGGCTCTCGGGTTCGCGCTGTACGGCGTCCATCGTCTCTCCACGCTGGAGTCGGCGCGTGCGGCCGCGGTGGTACGAGGGCGTGCCTCGCAGACGGCGGGCCTGGCCGTCCTCCTGCTCGCCTTCTCCCCGATGGCCGTCTTTTTCTCCGCGGACTACACCGAGTCCCTCTTCATGGCGCTTGCTGTCGCCGCTTTTCTCTGCGCACGCCACGGTCGTTGGATGTGGGCGGCGACAGCGGGCCTTCTGGCGGCCGCCACGCGGAGCCCCGGCATCCTCCTGCTGCTGCCGACGCTTTTTCTTTACCTCTATGGGCCGAGGGAGGACCGCGTGCCCGACCGCGATGCCGCCGACACGCTCGCCTCGAGGCTCCTACCGCGCTACAGGGTTCGCCCGGATGTGCTGTGGCTCGCCCTGATTCCTCTTGGCACCCTGGCCTTCTTCGCCGGGCTCGAGCTCGCCGGGGGGCATGCGCTGAGCCCTCTCACAACGGAGCACACCGCGTGGGAACGACACGCCGCAGACCCCGTAGTCGTGGTCTGGGATGCGATCAAACAGACGATCGCCCAGCGCGACGGCAACGACGCGATTCAGCTCTTCTCCCTGCTGGCGGCCATGATTGCGACCGTCGGTGTTCTGCGCCGCCTGCCGCTCGCATATGGCCTGTGGATGATTGCCGCGCTGATTCCACCGCTGGCGGACCCCGAGCCACAACTCCTTCTCTCGACCTCGAGGTTTGTCGCGGTTCTCTTCCCGATCGCCATGTGGCTTGCGCTCTGGCTTGCCGACCACCCTCGCCTGCGCACGCCGACGCTCGTCATCTTCGCGGCGAGCCTCGTGTATGTCACGGGGAAATTCGCGCTCTGGCATTTCGTTGCGTGAGAGACGGAGCTAACGGGACGACTCTCGAAACACGATCCCGCGTGGCAGCGCATTCGAGATCTGCACGCCCAGCGCTTCGGCAGCAACACCGACTAGCCTTGCGTGGATGGCCGTGGACGCCCGCACGGAGTTGACGCAGACGCTCAACACAGGGCTCGCGGACGATCGCGCCCAGGCCCTCCGGGAGCGGGTCGTCAACGTGGTTCCGGGGTTCCTGGCCGCGAACGGTCTGCGGCTCTCAATCCATCACCAGCTCTCAGCCGATGCCGCAGGCGTTGGCTTCGCCACAGCGACGGAGATGGCCGCCGAGCTGGGCGAGGGAGCGAGGCGGCTGTTCGACGTCGGCCTTTGGTACCCAGGCGCAGCACTCGTGCGCCAGCTCATTGAGTGCGGCTATCTCCTAACGCTGATGGCCGAGAACCGCGAAGAGGCCACGGTGTGGATGACCAGCTCGCATGACGAGATCGTCGCGAGCTTCCTGCCTCGCCACATGCGGCAGCGGGCTGTGCGGAGCTTCCGGGCCGGGGAGTACCAGACGCACTGCGACCGGGGAGGCCATCCAAATCCGGCGGGCCGCTCGCTACTCCGCCACCACGACGAGTGGCGGCGGCTCTCGCCACGGGGCTTCTACCTCGATCTGGCCCAGCACCTAGCGGAGGCATGGGCCAGCTTCGTAGCGGCGCTTCCGCTGTATGACCCGCGGATGGGTCAAGCGGACTCGCTTCATAGCCCGGAGCGCTCACCGGAGGGCGGCGAGGCAGTCGCGCGACTATTGGCAGAGTGGCGCGAGCTTGACCCTGTTGCTGCTCGCGGTCCAGTGCCCGGCACCAAAGACATGCCCGACGGATAGCCGTCGCCGATCAGCTTTGCAGCCGTTTATATTCCTTCCCAAGCCGGCCAGGGTCGGGGCAGTTCCAGCCCACGTAGTAATGCAGCCACACCTGGAACCGCGTCTGAAATGTCTTCCCACAAACACAACGCCACGGCGGCTCGTCGCTCAGCTTAGGCGGCCGAAGCATCACGAGGAACGGGCCTCCTCGACGGCCTCATAGAGCATCTCGAAGGCCGCTGGCTTCACGGGACGGAACCGACCTGGCTGGGGCTCCGCAATGATCCAGTCGCCATGCACTGCTTGGGCCACATGGCCGTGGCCCGTCAGCAAATCCAGTGCCAAGAACCCAGGGCCGGCCTCGCCGCAGGCGTCGCCGCCTAGTTCCAGCAGCGTGTACAGATTGATCGTCTGGGCGGGGCGTACGTCGCCGATAGTGTCGCCGACCAGCTCGCAGACCTCATTCCAGGATCGCCAAGTCAGCCGGACCGCCTCGATCTCAGCCGCGCTTGCCGGGCCGTCGTCGGGCCCCTCAGTTGATCTCTTGCGGAACTTGCCCATGTCAGGCGGGGCCGCTGCCGGAGAGCCCTGCCAAGCCCACCGTACCAAAACGCAGCGCCAATGTTTATGGCGCCGGCACAGGACGGGTCGCAGGGTGTCTGCTCGGGGCGCTGCGTTGCGGCGCCCCAGGGGTCCCCGGCCAGCATTTGCGGTGTATCATCGCGCGTGCTGCGTCGTGCGTACGTCAGCGACCAAATGGGGATCAGAATTCCGCCAGATGCACCAAAAGGCCTTTGGTGCAGACTCCCACGCCGAGGCGCCATCTGGTCGCTCCCCCTGGTCTGCGGCATGGCCTGCGGCGTATCAGGAACGGTGGGCGTCACGGCGGCCTCGGCGAAGACGGCGTGCACCGAAGTGGCCTTCATCGGGGCCGCGGGCTCCGGGGAGCTGGAAAAGAAGGCGAAGCCATCGCCGGCCTCCACCCACGATTTGGGAAGGGAGGTTCAGTTCATGAGTACCGTTGTCGAACGTGAAGTCAAAGCCGAGGGGATGTCCTTCTCGGCGGCGGGCGTGAAGTACAAGGCCGCCAGCGTCTCCACGCTAGTTCCGAGCCACCTTGCCCTAGCGGCCCTGATCGCAAGCGGGCCCGTGGCCGGGCTAGCGACTTACGAAGCCACGTACGTGGCGAACTACGAAGCCAGCATTACGGGCGGAGTCGCCACGATGAAGAAGCGCGCCGAAAGCGTAATCAGGAAGTGCCCGGCGACTCAGCTCATCCTCGCTGGCTACTCCCAAGGCGCCATCGTCGCCCACGACACTGAGCTTCAGCTCAGCCAGGATACGCTCAACCACGTCGCAGGGACGCTGCTGCTCGCCGACGGCGATCGGGCGCCCGACACCGCTGCCCGTATCTTCGGCGGCGCATCCGAGGGTGGGGAGGGCATCCGCCCGTATCTCAAACGCACAGGCAAGACGGACGTGCCGCTCCCGGACACCACCGCCGAGATCTGCATCGAAGGCGACATCGTCTGCTCCTTCGACTGGGAACACCTAATCGAAGCCGAACCCGGTGCGTACATCCACACCCACTACCGCGAAGACGACGAATTGCTCCTCGAAGAAGCAGCCGAATGGGTCACGAGTTTCCTGCAACCGCCAGGAAGCAGTGGCGGAGCGAGCGCTGCGACGGACTTGAGCATCGGCGGTGCGCATTCGTGTGCGGTGTTGGAAACCGCCACGCTGTCCTGCTGGGGTCAGAGCCAGGACGGCGAGTTTGGGAACGGTCAAACGCTCGGTCCGGAATTCTGCGAAGGTACGCCATGCAGTAGGAGTCCAGTCGCGGCCACAACCCTCCGGGACGTCAAGCAGGTGTCGGCCGGCGGTGGTGCCGAGACTTGCGCGGTGCGCACGGCGGGGACGGTGTACTGCTGGGGGGAAGGCGGGTTCGGCCAGCTCGGCAACGGGTTCATGGAAGACATGGAACCTTGCAACGGGGCCGGTAGTGGCTGCGAGAACTACCCTGTCCGGGTCAAGAACATCAGCGACGCGAGCGAGGTAGCCGTAGGGGAACAATTTGCCTGTGCCGTGCTCAAGACGGGTGGCGTAGATTGCTGGGGATTGGGCAACGAGGGCCAGCTAGGTGTGGGCCCGGTGCCAGAGGGCGGCTTTGAGAACGCCTATCCGGAAGCTGTTCTTGGCATCTCCGACGCCGTCGAAGTATCGGCTAACTACTACGACGCTTGTGCCCGGCTCGCTACAGGCCACGTGCTCTGCTGGGGCCTGAGCGGAGCGGGACAACTAGGTGACGGGCAAAGCACCGGGCCGGCAAAATGTAGCGGGAATGCCTGCGCGCCGTCACCCGTTGAAGTCGAATCGGTGTCTACCGCACAGCAGATCTCGGTAGGCGATGGCCACTCGTGCGCCGTGCTGTCGAGGGGACGGGTCATGTGTTGGGGGACGAACCAATCTGGCGATCTCGGCGACGGAGAGTGGGAGGGCCCCGAATCGTGCGCTGGGGTGAACGAGTGCAGCCAGGCACCAGTTGAAGTACCTGGCATCACCACCGCGACCGAGGTCGCCGCCGGCTGGGGTGGCGCATGTGCGGTGCTGTCTGATGGCGAAGTCGACTGCTGGGGGTCCAACGAATTTGGAGAACTTGGGGTCGGGCTATCCTCAGGCCCGGAAACATGCCGAGTTGATCTGCAATGCAGCACTCGCGCACTGACGGTGCACGGCCTCGCCAAAGCCCGAACAATCTCTGCCTCCCCCCGCTTTAGTTATTGCTCGCTCAGTGGCGAAGGCGCTGCATCATGCTGGGGCGCTAACGAAGCAGGCCAGCTCGGGGATGGCACGACGACAAACCGGGACATCCCAGTCTCGGTGAGCGGACTGTAGCCCGACGGTTTGATCGCGCGTACAGTGCGCCTATTGTGGCGCGTCGGGCTTGTGGCTTCGGTCCTCTCCGCGTCGCGGCCTCGGTGCCAGGCGCGCATGGCCTAGACTGACGGCGTTGAATAGGCCACCGCCTAAGCGATTCACGCTGGCTTTGCGCTGCGACTGACGCGCAATCGACACAAGCTAGGTGGTGCCAGGCAGATCCAGCGAGACACCGCTTTGGGCGACTGCGCGGGCCGCCAAGCGCGTCTGGTACTTGGACTCCATCGGCTCGAACGTGTCGCCGCCGCTCATCTCTCGATACCGCTCGTAAAAATCGAGCACGTCGTCGGGGGTGGGCTTCACACCATGAATGATAGAGAAGGGCTCGATATCAGCAGTATCATCGTCGACCGGTTCGTTGGACTGTGGTCCGCGGGCCGCCAAGCGCGTCTGGTACTTGGACTCCATCGGCTCGAACGCATCACCACTTTCTTCGCGGTAATCCTCGTAAAAGTCTAAGAGATCATCGGGGGTAGGCTTCACACCATGAATGATGGAGAAGGGCGCCAAATCAGGATCATCATCGATCGATCCCTGCGGCGCCTCTTGTGGCAGCTCTCTACGTTTACCGAACATATGCAGCTCCCACTATAGAGTGAATTGGAGACTTGTCAACGCTCGCCCTGGTCGTGTAGCCGCAAGTAGCTCTGGACGACCTGGGCTGTGTCGAGCAAATGCTTTACGAGGGGATCATTCTCATGATGGTCCAGTATCCCTTTTGACGCCTTTGGAAATCTCAGCTCCTTTTCTTTCTTGTCGCCCTTTCTGACCATGGCTCGGTTAGGCGGCAACTCAAGAGTGATGCAGCCTATCGGCTGACCGTTGGGCTCCTGCATGACCACGGCGGCCGCTTCGCGGTATCTGATTCCTAACCTCTTGGCGTGCTCAAGCGGTAGGTTTAGATTGATGTCGTCGTCCGTCGCACGCCAGGCTGCTTCATCGGTACTTTGGAGCGCCTCGGTCACTCTTTTGCTGGTATAGCGTAGAACTAGGAGATCATCCTCTTTGTTCAAAGCGATACAGCGGCCGACAAGCCCTTCTCCGTTGCGGAACGTGATCCCAGACGGTGGTTTCTGACGAATGCGCACGGCTACCAAACGGACGAGCTTGGGTTTGCGTCGGCCTGATTCATCGCCTTTGATGTCGATGAATTTCCCGAGGTGCGACCCGAATCGGCGGTACCAGAGTGGCAGTAGCCAGACGTGGAAGCTGACCCGCATGATGTCGGCCCGCGGAAGACTCGTGTCCCTGTAGATGCCGTCCAAGCCGGTCTCGAGCAACCCGCGAACTTTCTCTGTCGTTTTGCTCGTGGGACCACCGAGCGCAGCACGAACGGTCCAAGCGAACGCAACGGCACCTGGAAGCCCCACGATGAGTGCAGCCAAGGTGCGGAAGCCAGCGTGACGCGCAGGACTCCCCGTGGCGAGAAACACCGACGAGGCCAACCACGCAAGTACGAAAACGAGTCCCGCGACAGATGACCGAGTGGAGCGCACTGAGGGTCAGCCTCACCGCGGCGGGAGGGCGAGCGATGCAACCGTGCAAACACGCCTCGTGGACGAGATCGAGAGATGGGTGGCCATGCTATGCCGCTGGGCGGACGGAAGAAATCGCGGTCGCGAGGCGCACAAGGCGCCAACGAGCGACAGCGTTCCCGAGATGCGCGATGTTTGGCGACGTGGTCTGGTGAACCCAACCGTGCTTCACAAGGCGGGAGGGTAGCAAAACCCACTACGCGCGTTTATCCTGCTCCCGTCATGTTCCACACCATGTACTTCGTGGTCCCCGAGATCGTCTGCTACTGCGGACCGTCGTCGAACGCAGCTGTTGTCTCGACCGGCGTCGGCTTCCGCAGCGCGATCCCTCCCGCATGGTCGTTCCAGATCAGCAGCTGCCCGCCGCTCGGCTGATCCGGCCAGAAGACCTCCGTTCTGACCACATCGTTATCGCCGTTCATGTAGCGAACGATCCGGAGCTTCCGCCGCAAGTAGTCAAGTAGCGCTGCCGTCAACGCATCGACAAAGGCTGCGTCTCGCGGCACGGTCTTGATGACCGCGGCTCTGTCTAAGGCGAAGGCGGCGTCGAACTCATCTCCGCGGTCTCGCCTTTGACATCCCGAGTACGCGAGCGATACCTTGTCGCCAGCGTCCGGTGCGCGTGCGACGAGCCCGAACCCTGCCAGATCGCGGTGTGGCATGACGAAGTCGAACCCGCCCATGTCACGACGCGTCCAGGTGCTCGCCGCGACTACATTGCAAGGCTCTAAGGCCCCCAGCGCTGAGCGGAGATCCGCTAGCGTCGACCGCAGTTGCGGGGTCATTACAGTCTCGGGTGCGTCAGAAAACATAGTTGCGCCGCCTTCCATCAATGTAGAAAGTCGAAATGGCTGTTACCGACACCGAGGCGGAAGATGTTTTCACCGGTCGTAGTGTCGCCGCGCCAGCCGAGTCCGAGACGGACTGGGCCACTATTGAGGGTGCCGGTCAGCGCCTCGGAGCCCTCAGGTCCGGTCCCAACGCCCTCGAATATGCGGCCAAACAGCGTATTGCCCAGGTCCGTGCGTGTAGCCGCAGCATAGCCGGCCTCTCCAGCGCCATAGATCGCTGCGTAAAGTGCCGTCGCACCAGCCTCAGCGTCGAACGTATAGCCACCGATTGACTCAGCGACCTGATATTCCGAGCTGCATTCGTCGACAAGTTCGCCGAGGCCGAGCGCAGCCGTGCCCCCAAAAATTGGTTTTGTCAGCCCGTCGATGAATCCCACAGTCCGTGTCGCGCCTTGACTAATCGCTTCTTCGCCACCTTCGAGGATTTCGGAACTCGACGGCGTCCCAGGTATCCCGAATAGCAGGCCGGTTGGATCACCAAGGTTCAACGGCGTCTCCGCACCGAAGGTGTACGGCGCACCAGTCAGGACCGTGAGAGCGTCGACACTCATGAACTGTGCAGTCGCGGGGTCGTATACGCGAGCGCGCAGATAGATGAGCCCTGTGTCGGCGCTCGTGTATTGCGCGTCGTAGCCGAGCGGGGTCGTCGCGCCTCCTTCGCACGTGGGGCTACCGTAGGCTCCATAGCTGCATTTGCCTTCGACCGTACCGCCGGAGCCGGTGAGGGCCCTAGTCGATCCGCCCTGGTCGTGATGGAGGTAGTAGGTGGTGCCGGTACTGTTGTTGATTTGCTCGATGGGAAGGCCGCTCGGGCCGTAGATGTAGCTGTTGGTGCCGTCGCTGAGGATTAGAGGGAGTTCTTCGGTCATGTCCCAGGCGATGTAGCCGGTCGTGCCTGAGATGGTCTGTGAGGTGCGCAGCCCTTCGCCGTTGTAGACGTAGCTGTCTTTGATTTCGGCGGTTTCGCCTTCTTTGGGTCGTTCGACCGTTGTCAGGTCGCCGGCCTGGTCGTAGCCATAGGTCGTGGCCGGGCCTTTTTCGGGCGTGGTTTTGGTGCGCTCGCCGAGCGTGTCGTAGGTGTAGCTGACGCCGGTGCCTTTTTCGAGCTGGTCGGCTTCGTTGTAGGTGTTGGTGCTGGAGCCCTCCTTGGTGGGGTTGTTGGCCGGGTCGTATTTGTATTCGGTGGTGCCGTATTTGGTGAGGCGGTTGTTTTCGTCGTAGGTGGCTTCGTTGACTTCGGTGCCCGGTAGTTTTTTGGCGGTCGTCTTTTTGACTTGCCCGTCGCTGTCGCGGGTGTAGACCAGTGAGGCGAGGCTTTCGGTGCTTTTCAGCATCTTGACTTCGGTCATCTGGTCGGCGTCGTTGTAGATGTATTCGTCCTTGTCTTTGGTTTCGCTCGGGAAGGTCGTGAGGCTCGGCTCAGAGTCCTGGTTGTACGAGAATTTCGTTTCCTTTTTGTTCCAGTCGCTGACCGTTTCCAGCCGACCGTCTTTGTCGAACGTTCGTGTCACGGCTTTAGTGTTGGGGTACGTGATCTTGGTCTGCTCGTTGGCGAGGTCGTATTCGTATTTGACGACTTCTTTGTGGCCGTTTTCGCTTTCGGTGAGGCGGTCGAGCTGGTCGTAGGTGTATTTCGTGGTGCCCGTCCCATCGGTCATCTTGGTACGGTCGCCGTCTTTGTCGTATTCGTATTTGACCGTCGACGGCGTACCGCTGGAGTAGACGACTTCGGTCAGCCGGTTCGCCGGGTCATACGTGTAGGTCGTCGTACGTTCTTTCGGGTCGGTGACTTTGATGAGATTCCCGGCGGCGTCGTATTCCTTGAGCGTTTTGTGTTTGAGGGGGTCGATGACTTCCGTGACCTGCTCCAGGATGTTGCGCTTGTATTCGGTGGCGTGTTTGTTGCCGTCGATCTGCTTGACGACCTGGCCAGCGCCATCGTATTCGGTTTCCGTGATCGCTTTGTTCGGCGCTTCGACCTTGGTCGGCTCGTTGTCGCCGTTGTAGGTGTAGGTCGTGGTGTGGCTGTTGCCGTCGGTCACGGTCGAGATGTTGCCGTCGCCGTCGTATTTGTATTTGGTGGTGTGCGACAGCGGGTCGGTGATCGTCAGGGGCCGTCCTTGGGCGTCCCGTTCGATTTTGGTCGTGTATTCGGCCGGTTTGCCGCTGGCGTTGCCCCTCGGGCTGATGGTCGCGGTCTCCTGGGAGTCTTCGTTGTATTCCCAGGTGCGCTTGTTGCTCAGCGGGTCGATTTCGGCGGTGCGGTCGCCTTTGCTGTCGTATTCGTATTTCCAGACGCGTTTGAGGGGGTCTTCGACGCTTTCCAGTTCGCCGTGCGTGCCGTATTTGTATTTCGTGATCTGCGTTTTGCTTTCCGGCGCCGGCCGTTCGATGGTTTCCGGGTTGCCGTGGGCTTCGCGTTTGATCGTCGTCGTCTCGCCGTTGGGCGTCGTCATGGTTTCCACGTCGTGGGTGGAGTCGTAGGTCCATTTCGTTTCGTCTTTGTCGGGGTCGACCATGCTCGTGCGATCACCCGCGCTGTCATAGCCGTACGTCGTCGTGTGGCCATCGCCGTTGGTTTCGCTCGTGACGTAGCCACCTTCGTTGTACAGGAAGGATTCAGTCGTGGCGCTCGCCGTGCCGTAGCCATGCGTGATCGAGGCGGGCTCATCGTTGCTCGTGAACACCTCAAGCGTCACGGCGCCGGTGTTCGTGTTGGTGACCTTCGTCTGGAACGGTGTGTATTCAAAGGTCAGCGTGTGCCCCGCCGGGTCGGTCTGCGAAGTGACCTGATGGGAGCTGTTGTATTCGTTGGTCGTTTTGCCTTCGCGTCCGTCGCGGAGTTCGGTCATCTGATGCGATTCGTCGTATTTGTACTGCCAGCGCAGGCTTTCTTCCGCCGGCTGGGTGACGCTCTTGAGGTTCCCGCCTTCGTAGGTGTATTTGACGGTGTGGCCCATCGGGTCTTTGGCGCTTTCAACCAGACCTTCGCCGTTGTAGGCCAGCGTTATTTTGCGCCCGCTCGGGTCGGTGATCGCTTCCAGGCGCCCTTCAGCGGTGTAGCTGAGCGTGGTGGCGTTGCCATCGCGGTCGGTGACGCTTTCCAGGCGACCGCTGGCGCCCGCGAATTTGTATTTCGTCTGATTGGCCAGGGTCAGCGTGTAGCCAGTTTCCGCCGTCCCGCTGAGCGTGTCCTGGGTCCAGGCCGGCGACGTGAACGAGCTGCCACCGGCTTCGACGAACGGCACCGTGCTGCCTTCGGCCTGCACAAGGGTCGCGAGTTTTTTGCTCGGTTCCAGCACCAGATGATCGCTGAACGAGCTGCTCCAGCCATAGCCGAACGGGCCGTGGACGCCTTCCGCTGCGGCCTGGGAGTTGTAGGTCCGCGTCAGATCCAGGCCGACTCCCCGCCCACCCACCGCCAGATCGGTCTCCGTCTCGGAGAAGTTGCCCGTCGCGCAGCTCACGGGATCGCCACACTTGGCCTGCGGATGACCCGGCGTCGAGGGGTTTTCAGCGCCACCATAGTGCGTTGACTTCGCGGCGGTCACGGGGTTCGCGTAGGCGAATTTGCCGGTCTGCGCTTCGATCAGCCCGAGGTTTTCAAAGATGAAGTAGATGTAGGTCGTGCCCGTCCCTTCGGTCTTGCGCAGCGTCCCGGTGTTCGTCAGCGACGGGGTCGGGAGGGGTTCTTCGTTGAACAGCCCGTCATACGGGCCCTCGCTGTTGACCGTCAACGTGCCGCGGTTGAGGATCGCGGCGCCTTCCTTGCCGATGATCACCGCTTCCGGCGGCACCGTCAAGGAGCCTTCGTTCGTCAGGGTCCGCTTCTGGATCGGGAAGTAGACGCCTTTGACGATCGAGCCCGAGCCGCCCGACTTGATGACCGTGCTGCCCGAGCCGCCCAGCGACCCGCTTTCGCCTCCGAGGAACGTGCCCGTCACGTCCAGTTCGCCGGACCCGCTCTGCGGGCTCTCGACCGTCAGGTTGTCGACCGTTGAGACACCTGGGCCGTTGACGACCAGTTTGCCGCTGCGTTTCAGCGTGAGACTGGCGGCCGAGCCTTCGAGCTTGTCCGCCGTGACTTCGGTGACGCTGTTTTCGACCTTGACCGCCCCAGACATCGAGACAGTCGAGCCCAACGTATAGCCACCCGAGAGGAACTCGATTTCGGTGCCCGCGCCCGATGCTGTCCACGAGCCAGTTTTTTCCGTGCCGGAGGTCCCGCCACCATAGAACGCCAGCTGTCCAGAGGTTGTCGTGATGCTGCCTTCATTGTCGATCTGAAAGTAAATCCGCGTGCCGCCGGAGCCGGCCGTCTTCTGGAGCGTCCCGGTGTTCGTGAGCACCATCGCCGGGCCTGGTTCTTCGACGAGCAGACCGTAGGTTTCGCCTTCGCCGTTGACGGTCAGCGTGCCGTGGTTGACGATCGCCGCACCTTCCTTGCCTACAATGGCCGTTTCCGCAGGCGCCGTCAGCGAGCCTTCGTTGATCAACGTGCGTTTGACCAGCGTCACATAGGCGCCTTTCACGAGCGAACCCGTCGCTGCGGACTTCAAAACAGTTGTGCCCGTGCCTTCCAGATGAGCACCCTCTTCCGCGGAAAACGAGCCAGTGATATCCAACGTGCCGGCCCCCGTGAGGTGCGCATTTTCGTCCATCGTCAGGCTCTTGATAGTCGAGGTTTCCAGCGAACTCGTGATTTCGAGCGTGGTTCTTTTACCGATGACCAGCGCCCCTTCGCCCGCCAGAGCCCCCGTCTGATTGGTCGCTTCGTTGGTGATGCTGACCGTCTTACCCGAACCAATGCAGGCAACGCTCGATGACGTCGGAACGCTGCCTTCCGACCAATCCGCCGCCGTCTGCCACGTCCCTTCAGCAGGACCCGTCCACGTGTCGGTACACAGCGGTTCGGCCGACGCAACCGCCGGTGCCAACACAAGCACGACGACCGACACCAAGAGAAGACCGACCAAACGCACTACGAGCCTCGAAACACCGCCGTGATCAACGTGGGACCGCCGAGTCATCTGCCTGCCTCCTAATGGTCGAAGCGTCCAGGTCGCCCACCGAACACCCGCATAGGCGGTCCGCATAAACAGCAGCGCGGGCATTCCTAGCAGATCGTCCCATCGGCCGTCAAACCTGCTGCAAAACGCCTCGAACATCCGTCCAGTCTGCCCATCGGGCGGTCCGATAAACGGCAGCAATCGCGTGGCACTGGCAGCTGGGCCGATCCGTCGACCCATGCCGCGCACCCTCGACATCTGAGGCGCTCGCTGCCGGACGGCGCCTCGCTTCCTGCCGCCCGGCTGCTCACGCTGCACCCTGGCAAAGGTCCTCCCGGACGCTTCAAGCCCACAGGGGGGCTTCCCCTCGCTGTCGCTTCGGTTCCGCGCGATCGGACTGTGCCTGTTGGGCGCGCATTACAACCGCGCAACAGGAGGTTCACCGCATGTCCAGCAGCAACCGCACCGCCGATGTCCTCGACCGCCTCACGGCTGGCATCGGCCAGCTGACCAGCTCGGCCGCTTGGCGCGACTGGCTCATTGTGCAGAGCCGCTTCCACCGCTACAGCTTCGGCAACACCCTGTTGATACTGATGCAGACTCAGGGGCAGGCGACCCGGGTCGCCGGCTTCCACGCCTGGCGCAAGCTGGGCCGCAACGTCCGCAAAGGCGAACGCGCCATCTGGATCCTCGCCCCCATGACCCGCCGGATCAAGACCGACGACGCCGAGGAGCCCCAGAAGGTCCTCTCCGGCTTCAAGGCCGCACCGGTGTTCGACATCGCCCAGACCGACGGCGAACCGCTGCCGGAGATCGTGACGCATCTCCAGGGCGATGGCCCGGCTTGCTGCTATGACCGGCTGCGGGAGATCGCCGAAGAACACGGCTACACCGTCAAGGCAGACGAGCTACCCGGCCAGGCCAACGGCGTCTGCGAACTCGACTCGAAAACGATTCGCGTCGACAACACCAACGACGGGCGCCAGCAGGTCAAGACCCTGGCCCACGAGTTGGCTCACGCCATCTTGCACGACGGCGACGACGCGAGCCGCGAGGTAGCTGAGCTAGAGGCCGAGAGCGTGGCGTTCGTCGTCTGCGCCCACGTCGGGATCAGCAGCGACGACTACACCTTTGGCTATGTCGCCGGCTGGTCAGGCGGCGGCGAGCAGGCGATCGCTGCGGTCAAGACCTCTGGCGCGCGCATCCAGCGAGCTGCCGAGTCGATCATCAGCAGACTGGAGGGCACCGACAGCGCGACGCGAGCCGCGTGATCCAGCGCTCTACCGGGACCGTCGGCGGCACTGATGCTGCGGCGGTCCCGGCCGACGTGGCACCGCGGGTTGGAGCCCGAGCCGTTGACGATCTTCGGCGAGCGCGCCGCGCTGGTTGGCTGCCTGGGCTTCGCGAAAGGCGTGCCAGGGGTCCTGAAACACCCGGAGGGCATGGCGGATTTCGACCGCTGAGGGTCTGACCGGCTCCGGGCTTGGCTCGGCGCGACTTTCTCGGTCCACGGTGCCCTAAAGCCTAGCGCCGGCCTGGCTGTGAGGGTTACGTCCGGAGGTCGAAGCAGACTTCTGGGGCGTGGGAGTGAGTATCGAGTCTGATGAGCTTGTGGCGCTCTGCTTTCGGCGGGTACCCGACGATGTCTGCGCTCGTGATGTGGTGCTCGCTGCTCTGTGGCAACTACTCGTGGAGCACGCTCAACGCGGGCTGTCGGTCACGGGTCGGGCAATCCGCCACACGCACCTTGGTCAGCGGGCGGGTCTGCATCGCAGCGACCTGAAGGCCGCGCTGGCCGAACTCGAGCGGGATGGGCTGATCGGACGTGCCGACAACGGCTACTGCCTCAGCCCGCGGGGTTTCGCGGCCGTTCGCGAGGCAGTGGACGTCGATCGCAGCATCGCACTGGCAAAGGCTGCCAAGCCAGCGGCTTAGCCGTAGCGCGAAGAAGGGCCGCGCCCGGTCAAGGCAGCGCGGCCCTTCGTAGCCGACGGGGCAAGCGATCAGAGAGCTTCGAGCTGGAGTTCGCTCGCTCGCCGAGCGGCCCGGGTTGGGAACACAAACTCTCCGAGCAGATGCACGAGGCCCCCCGAGGCGAGTCTGCGTACCGCGTCCAGCGCATCAGGCTCATCGCCGAGCTCGCGGGCGATCTCCTTGACGCTCCACGGCCACGGCCCGCCGCGGAGCAGAAGGTCAAGCACGATACTGTCGCTCTGCTCCGGCGTGAAGCGGCTGCCGGCGTCCTCGTCTCGACTACGCTGATCCTGCATAGGAGCTATCACCTCCTGTGTCACGCCCCCGGCTGTGGAAGCAGTGCGGGGGCACTTTTGTTGGGGTTCGCCGAGCAGGCTACTAGCTACTCGGCGTAATGTCTAGCCCGAGGTCGGCTCGACCGCCAACGCCTCCGCGCGGGCCGCCAACTTCGAGATGTTGACGCCAAGGCCCTCGGCCAGCCGACAGACATTGCTCCAGCTCGGGTTGCGACGGCCGCGCTCAACCTGGCTTATCCAGCTCTGCATGAAGCCCGTGGCGTCGGCGAGCTGCACCTGGCTCAGGCTGCGCTCCTCGCGGATCGCGCGCACCGCCCGCCCCAGGGCGGCTGCATCGGGTGATGAGACCGGCATGGGCTACCCGCCTGGTTCGCCATGCGGCCAATGGATTCCTTGAGCCCCGAGCACCCCCATTGGGAACGCGGGGGGTGTCAAGGCGCCGCGCAACGCTGGGTCATAAACGGCGGGATGATGTTTGCTTGACGCGATGCCCTGGCTCGGCGTTGCGCCACGCATCAGCCGGCTCATCGCTACGGAGCCGTCTCCTCGCCGGGTGGTCGGAGTCCTTGGATCAGCTCCGCCGGATCGACGCCGAGACCGGCCGCGAGCTTCAGCAGGTTGTGCAGATTGAGGTTGCGCTGGCCTCGCTCGACCTTGCCGACAAAAGTCCAGTGGAGATGGCTGCGGTGGGCAAGCTCTTCCTGGCTGAGGCCCTGGGCCTCGCGGCGAGCCCGAACCCGTGCTCCGAGTGTGGCCGTGGCCGGCGAGATAGGTGATGGCATAGCCCGGGCAACGACATACCGCCCAACCCTTCGTGTCTAGAGCCGTCGTGGCCCATGCTTCCGTGGCCTGCTAGGCTGCCGGGCCAGATAAACGACGGCAGTGGGGCACGACCGCCGCATCGAAAGCGATGCAAGACGCCGGGCCAGCCCCGCTGCCCGCGATCCAGAGGAACCCGCCACGACGGAATAGACGCAGCGATGTCGACTCCCACCTCCCGCGATCAACCTCCTTCAAGGAAGCCGCGACCTGCTGCGCCGAAGGTGGCGCGCACAGGCAGCAGGCGCAAACGCGCCAATACGGTCGGGGGCGGCGGCCTGGGAGGCAGCCTGCTGATGCTCGTGGGCGGTCTCCTGCTCCACGCGCACTACCAGCCGATCAAGCAGGTCTGCGACTCAGGAATCGGGGTCCTGGGGCAGGCCGTCGAACCCAGCGCCCAGCAACACTGCAGCCTGGACAGCGCCCTGGCCGAATTCGGCACCGTCCTGACAATCCTTGGCGCTATCGCCCTTGCCGCCACGCTCTTGGGCGTCATCGCCCTACTCATTGAGGCCAGCCAGAGTAAGGCCCCATGACCACGGCAGCTCGTCGCAGCGGCCTGTGCCTGGCCGCCCTCGCGGCCACAGCCAGCCTGATGCTCTCGGCCTGCGGCGGCCCGACACGCAGCGTCGCGGCCTACTGCTCCTACTTCTACGGGCAAGGCAGCGCGTTGCGTAACCGCTGGATACAGGCCGACAAGAGCACCGGCCAAAGCCCCTTCGGTGAGCTGTCGAGCATCTTCTCAGCGCTCCCCGAAGCGGCCGGCTTCCTCCACGAACTCTCCCTACGCGCGCCCGAAGACATCGCACCCGACGTGCAGATCCTCGCCGAAGCCCTCAAGCACGTCTCCGAACAAGAGGGTTCAGCCGCCACCGACCCTCTCGGCGCCCTAGCCGGCGGCCTCGTCGATGGGCTAGAGACCAGCGGCCCCGAACAGCAAGTCAACGAATACACCGAGCAACACTGCCACCCGCCGTCGCCACCAAGCGGCGCTGCCAGCGAACCCAACCCCCCCGCGCACGCCGAACCTTAAAAAATAGCAGTCGTAACGACACGCGAAACAGGCGGGCATCGCTGGTAGCGGAACCATATGGACTTGCCGGACGCGGTTGAGCCACGACGCCGCTCAGAACGACGTCGCGAGGAACCACTTGGAACCTACAGGCAATGCGAGCCTAAGACTTCGACGGTGCAGACCCGATGATCGAGCATCAATCACGCTGGCGTCAGTTATATCCGGGGCTGCCCCCAGGCATGATTGACTTCGTCATCAGGGTCGCAGCAATGCCTTCCAATGCGCATCTCGCCGCATCGAAACTGCCAGCGCCCTCGAATTCATCGATCTGTCGCCGCCAAGACCACCACCGCCGCAGCACGTCTGAGCCCTTGATCGTCGTCCGCAAACCCTTGTCGAGAATCTCGGCCTCGACACCAACAAGTAGCTCCCGGGTCCGCTCTTGAGGCTTCGATGAGTTACCGAGCACCTGACCTATCCACCGTCGCTCCGCAGTGCTAAAGGGCAGTGCTTCGTAATAAAGTGGCAGCCCGTCGTTCAACACCTGTCTCACCTCCCGCCGCCGTTCTAACGTCATGTCGGGCTCGGTGACAGCCTCCGCGGTTAGCCGATCAAAGTCGGATATGTCATGCAAAGTCGCACTGTCCGACGGCAACCATTCGCGGGTCACATCAGTCCAATGATCGTGCCACTCATCCACCTCGACATTTAGCAAAAGCACGAGGTCATGAGCCGCACCACCGAGCGCTTCGCTTTCCGTCAATGGCGGCCAGCGCCGTGCGCCCAAACGCCCTGGGTTGTTCTCGTCTCTATTCATCATCGCGGCTCTGCTTACACCAGCCAGTATGAACCACGTTTTCCTGCTAGGCAAGCCTTAGCGGCAGCGGTGTCTGTTTATACGTGAAACCCCGCTCGTTGGCGAGATGGACTAGGCCATCGGTAACCTCATCGAGTATGACAAGGATCAGCGGCCGGCCTCGTTCGATTCCGTGCCGAAAGCTATCTCCCGTCTTGTACTCCAGGATCGGCGCAACCTCATCCCATCGCGCCCGCTGCGTCCAGCCGCGGGTCTTATCGACACCGATCAGCGCCACGGCAGCATCACTGCGTCGGCCGCCACCGAGGCGCGTACCGATGACCCACCTCAGCACATCGAAGGGATCGCAGTGGTCTTCTTGGGCTGCCACCAACATGAGTAATGCCATCAGTACCGGGACATCGCGCTCTGATGCGCAGCAAGCCGTCTTGTAAAGCGTATGCAGATCGGCACGAAACGATTCTCGGTATGTATGAGGGTGATCAGGCATCGGGTTGGAGTATTCCTGGAGCTTTCGTGGAGTGTTGACGAGCTATGGAGTTTGAGTGGAGTCACCCCTAGACCATCGGCGGTTGCTTGTGCATTATCAAAGCTAGCGCTTGTCGCTGAATGATTGTTTGCACTACCCCCCCGAACGTCCCTGAAAGGACCAAGCTCCTCATGGCTAATTACCCCGCGCCTCGCCGTTCCAAGTCCGTCGCCTGTCCCGACCAAGCCCTGAACGCCCAGGTGGCTGACGCCCAGCGTCCAGGCCTGATGGCCGCCGCTGCGATCCACTCCGGCACCTTCGCGGGGCTGGTTGGAATCCAAGGCGGTGCCATGCTGTCCCGGGCTGCCGATAGCGCGTTTAGAATCTCGCCCCTCGGGGAGGAGGTCTATAGAGCGATCGTCGCGGCGTACGGCACACTGGCCGTCATCGAGATTCAAGCCCTGAGTCTCCAGAACCGAGGTCACTGATGGGCTTGCTAGAGGCGTTGCTAGCCCTGATCGGCCTGGTGGCACTCGGCAGCATCGTGACGCGTTGGTATTTGCGGACGCCTGATCCGCCGCCGGAAGAAGACTTGGCGGCGCCGTACCGCGAGGCGTTGCACACCGCCGTCCACCTCCAGCACGCTGCTTGGAAGGCTGAGCGGCAGCTGTACGCTGAGGCCGTTCGCCACAAAGACAGCCCAGACGTCCAGCCGTAATGCCTGATCACAAAAGCATAGAACGCGCGGTAGTCGGCCTGGTGGCCTGCGCCATCAGTATCGATGTTTTGGCGGCCGAGTTGCCGCGCGTTCTGCCGTATCTCATCGTGGTGGTGGTGATTGGCGTCGCCGTACGTCTCGTGCTTTTCCACACCCGCAAGTGGTGAGAGCGGATGTAAATAAGACTCTTGACGCGCGGACCGCTGCCGCGGGATAATGGTCGGTTACGTTCGTGTTCCTAGGTGTGACGTGACCGATGGCGACAACTGAGAAGGAAAGGAGGTCACGTCATGCCGAGAAAGAGAACAACTACTAAGAGAAGACTGGAGCGCGTCTCCGTCCGTGCCGAGCTGCGGGCGGAGCCGGATTGGGACCGCTTCGCCTGGGCCCTGCTGCAACATTGCCGCATTGTCTTGCAGCAAGAGCAGCTACGCCCGGACCCAAAGGAGCAGCTGAAGCGATGAGCGAGCCTGAGCTGACCACCTATCGGCTCAGGTTCCCGCGGGATGTAACCGAAGACGCCGTGTTGGCTGCGCTGTCCTCGTTTTGCGGAGTGGCGCACGGAACGCGCCTGGTCTTTGACCTAGCGGCATCGAATGAAGGGATCGAGCATCGTCTGCGCGTCAGCCCCCGTGCGGCTGAGGTTGTGACCGGCGGGCTGCGAGCGGCTTTGCCGAGTCTGCGCTTGGACGAGATCGACGCTGAGAAACGGTCCTACACCCGGCGCGTGCTGTGGCAGCTTGCCCCGGTGACCGCCGCGATACGCGCCGAAGAGCTGGGCGCGATCTCCGCAGGCTTGCTGGCCAGCTTGTTCCCGCTCGGCAGGTCCGAGTCGGTTCGTCTGAGCTGGACGGTGACGCCGATGCCACGCCCCCGGTTCGACCCGACGCCCGAAAGTGCACACGAGGGCCAGGCCCAGGCGCGGCGCAAGAAGCTGGCGCTGCCTGGCCTAGGCGCCGCGGGCGAGTTGCACGTGACGGCAGCGACTGCTGGCCGTGTCCGACAGCTCTTGCATCGGACGGGTTCCGTCTTGCATAGCCTCTCGACGCCGCACGGCACGCTCTGTGCTGACCCCTACTGGTGGGGTCAAATTCTCCGTCTGTTAGGCGGGCGGGGCCGCTACTTCAATGTTCGGGAAATCGCGGCCGTCATCGGTTGGCCCATCGACGGCCCTGACCTGCCCGGACTGGAGCTGGGCGCCGCGAAGCGACTGGTGCCCAGCCTGGCCTTGCCGCGTGCCGGACGCGTGTTGGGTACCAGCAATTTTGCTGGCCTGAAGCGACCAGTGGCGATCAGCACTGCCGCTTCCACACGTGGGCTATGGCTCCTGGGCCCCACGGGTACGGGCAAGACCTCCCTTATCAAGAACCTCGTATGTGATGGCCTGCAACAAGGTCACGGACTCGCTGTCGTCGAGACCAACGGCGATCTAATAAATGACCTACTCGATTTAATTCCTCCACATCGGGTCAATGATGTGGTCTTAATCGACCCGACAGACCCGGTGAGTGCGGTCGGCTTCAACCCGTTCGCGGGGTCGGCCGATGCTGCTCTGGTCGCTGACCAGCTTGTCGAGCTGTTCCAGCGCATTTGGAAGCACTCGTGGGGCCCTCGCACCGGTCAGCTAGCGCACATGGGCATCCTGACGCTCGCCCGCCGCAGCGGTTCGACGCTCATCGACCTACCACGCCTCTACCTGGATCCGAGCTTTCGCGACCTCGTTCTGCGCGACCTCGACGATCCCATCGGCCTAGCGCCGGACTGGCGATGGTTCATGGGTCTGCCGGCCCGCGAACAAGCCCTCGTCACGGCGCCCTTGATGAACAAGGCCCGACAGTTCGTCGCCCGGCCCTCGATCCGCATAATTGTCGGGCAGGCCAAGCCAGCGATCTCGATGCGGCAGATCATCGACCAGCGCAAGGTGTTGCTGGTCTACCTGCCGAAGGGCCTGATCGGTAGCGAAACGGCAACGCTGCTGGGCTGCCTGGTCTTGACTTCGCTGTGGCAGGCCGCGACGGAGCGTGCTCGCCTGCCGATTGGCCAGCGCCACGCCTTCGGACTGTACGTCGATGAGGTCCAGGATTTCGCGGAGGCCCCGATTCCGTGGGATGAGATGTTCGCCCAGGGTAGAAAGTACGGGTTAGCGGTTAGCGTCGCCCACCAGAATTCGGCGCAGCTACCGCGCGAATTAAGAGAGGTTGTGCTGGCGAATGCCCGCTCCAAGGCGGTCTTTGCCCTGAGCAGCTCAGATGCCCGGGCGTTGGAGCCGATCTTTGCGCCGTCGCTGACGGCTGCCGATCTGCAGTCCCTCGATGCCTACTCGATCGCGGCCTCGGTGGCCTTGGACGATGGCAACGTCGCCCGACCCGTCACCCTGACCACGCCACCGCCTCCGACACCGCTCGGCAGCACGCTCGAGGTCCGTCGTGCCTCCCGCCGCAACTACGGGCGCCCGCGCGCCGACATCGAGGCGGAGCTGCGGGCGCTAGCCTCTGAACCGAAGCGGCCATCGGCTCCGATTGGACGCCGCCGGAGGCCCAGGTGAACCACCTGGCGGTCGCTCGGCCAGTCGCGTGGCGCTGGGGGCCGTCGAGTCCGGATACTCGTGCGGCAATCCGGCTCGAATCGGCGCTGACTATTAGCGCGAAAGCGAGTGTCAAATGAGCCGGCGGCGCTACCTTACTGCGGACGCCCTGGAGCGATTGGAGCGTCAGCTCACCGAGCAAGACCGAGCCGTCATCAAACGTGTGTCCGATCTGCGCTTCGTCAGCGGCGCGCAGCTGACCCGCCTGTGCTTTGCCGACAGCCGTGACCCGACGGTCAACGCCAGGGCTGCCCGACGGGCCCTGCTGCGACTGGCGCGGCTCGGCGTCCTGGAGCGGCTGCCGCGACCTGTGGGAGGAGTCCGGGCCGGCTCGGCAGGCTTCGTCTACCACCTCGGCCTCGGTGGTCAACGTCTGGCTGTGAGTAGGGGCTGGCAGCCCGAGCGTGGCAGGCGGCGGTCGCTCGTACCAGGCACGCTGTTCGTGCACCACGCCCTGCAAGTGGCTGAGCTGCACGCAGAACTGGTCGAAGCCGACCGCTCCCGACGCATCGAGTTGCTGGAGCTGGCTGCTGAACCCGCCTGTTGGCGTGCCTTTGGTGGCGTTCAGGGCCAGCGCAGGACGCTCAAGCCGGACAGCTATGTCCGCCTGGGTGTCGGCCCCTGGGAGTACAGCCACTTCATCGAGATAGATAGAGGAACCGAGGGTAGTCGAGCACTTCTGCGTCAAATGGCGCTATATGTCACATATCATGCCAGTGGACAAGAGCAGGCCGAGCACGGAGTCTTTCCGAGGACGCTCTGGCTCGCACCGGATGCTAGGCGCGTCGAAGTCATCGAGGGCTGCGTCCACGCTGTGGCAGCGCCCAGCAGAGAGCTGTTCCTGGTCGCGCGCTTCAGCGATGCCCTGTGCATCATGGAAGGCGCCGCAGTTGACCAGGACAGCCAGCAGAACAGGAGCCGCTATGCCGACGACAACGAAGTATGAATACCGAATCGCGTGGGTAGATGACGACGCCGAGGCGGTGAACGCCTCGATGAAGAGGTGGGCAGACGCCGGCTGGGAGTTGGTCTCAGGCAGCGCTGTCCCCTGGGTGAGTACCGAAGGCTTCGGCGCCTTGCAAACGTGGCACGCGAAGTTCGTGACGTATTGGAAGAAAGAGAAGGACACGACATCGACATCGGACTCCTGAGCACTCTCGTGATATGACGCCAATGATATAATGTGAAGTTAACAACATCCCCCGTGGCGGGGATAGGCCGTAAAGGAGGTACCCATGCCATCAGCACCAACAACATTTAACAATCAACCAGGCGAGGCGGAAGTCGCGCGAGGCACAAAGCGAGCGTTTTCTTACCTGCGCGTGTCCTCCGACGGACAGGTCAAGACTGACTACAGCGAAGATGGTCTGAGCATTGATGCCCAACGCGAGGGTGCCGATGAAAAGTCGGCACTACTTGAGGCCCCGATTGTGCAGGAGTTCAGCGACCCAGGGCGGTCCGCCTTCGTTGATCTGCACAAGCGGACAGGCTTCCTGGAGATGCTGGACGAGTTGAAGCGGCGCAACGAGCATCCATCCACGCACGTGGACTATGTGATTGTCTGGAGCCTCTCCCGATGGGCGCGCAACCAGCGCGATCACTGGCAGACCCGCGAACTGGTACGTCAAGCAGGCGCCAAACTCATCTCGATCACCGAGCCGATGATCGGTGATGACAGCGCCGCGGCGTTCTTGTACGAGAGCATGATCGCCACCCAAAACCAATTTCAGTCGATGCAGACGAGCGAGCACGTCAAGCGCGGACTCAAGCAGAAGGCCAGTGTGGGTGGCACCTATGGCCCTGCACCGCTCGGCTATCTCAACAGCGTTGATGAACTGGCTGACGGAAGGCGGATTGCCGTGGTGGTTACTGACCCCGAGCGGGGACCGCTCATCACCTTCGCCTTCCAGCTTTACGCGACGGGCGAATACTCCATCGCGCGGCTCGCGGCCGAGCTGGAGCGCCTCGGCCTGCGTTCCCGTCCGACTGCCAAGCGAGTACCCAAGAAGCTCGGCACGACCGTGGTGCAACGACTGCTACGCAACCGCTACTACATCGGCAAGGTCATCTACCGGCGTGGCAGCAAGGATGAGCAGACCTTCGACGGACGCCATGAGGCACTGATTGACGCCGAGACGTTCGAGAAGGTGCAGACGCTGCTGGACGAGAAGCGCGTGGCCGGCGAGCGCCCGAGGGTCCGTCAGCACTACTTGCGCGGGAGCGTCTACTGCGGCGAGTGCGGCAACCGTCTGACGTTCGGCATCTCGACCGGCCGCAACAACCGGAAGTATCCCTACTTCTTCTGTAGCGCCCGCATCAACGGCACCACCTGCACCCAACGAGCCAACATTCGGCCTGAGCTGATCGAGAGAGCCATCGAGAAGCACTATGCCTCGGTTGTGATGCCGCCCGCCAGGATCGCACGGGGCAAGGCTGCCATCCGCAACCTCGTAGCTGTCAGCCAACAGGCGATTACGCAAGTCAGACAGGCCAAGGCCATCCTGATAGGCAAGCTGGAAGCCCGCCAAGATCAGCTGCTGGAGATGCGTTTCTCCGAGAAATCCATCTCGGCGGCGCTGTTCAAGCGCAAGCAGGCGCAGCTCCAAACCGAACTGGATGCGGCGCGCCAGTCGCTGACCGAGACCGATCTGCGCCTGAGCATCGACCGGGCACAACTGGAGCGAGCCTTGGAGCTGGTGGAGGACGTGCAGGCCGTCTACATGGCTGCCGACGAGCAGACCAAACGCGGCTACAACCAGGCGTTCTTCAAGAAGCTCTACGTGCTAGCCGAATGGGACGAGGAACAGGGCGAAACAAGCGCCTGGATCAGCGGCGTCGAGCTGACCGAGCCCTACGCGCTCTTGCTTAGCGATGGCCTATTCGGGGCTGCCGAGGCTGAGGCGAAGGCCCTCCAGGCAGGCGGACCAACAAAAAACAGGGCCGGAAGCGCCCCCAACGAGCGCTCCCTTGGCCCTGTTTCGATCAACGAACAGCTGGCGGAGGGGGAGGGATTCGAACCCTCGTCAGACCAATCAGGCCTGAAACGGTTTTCGAGACCGCCGCATTCAACCGCTCTGCCACCCCTCCAGGGCGACCGCCCAAGGCTAGATGATCCATCCCGCCCGGGACGGAGCCGGCCTTGTGCCGCATCGACGAGGCTAGCGGCGCGAGGCGAAGAAGTCGCTGAGCATCGCCCCGCACGCCGGAGCGAGCAGGCCGCCCGCGACCTCCGGGCGGTGGTTCAGGCGCGGCTCACCGAGCACGTCGAGCACGCTCCCGCAGGCCCCCGCCTTGGGGTCGGTGGCGCCGAAGAACACGCGTCCCACCCGCGCCAGCACGAGCGCGCCCGCGCACATCGCGCAGGGCTCGAGCGTCACATAGAGGACAGTGTCGAGCAGGCGCCACGTACCGGCGGCCTGGGAGGCCTCGCGCAGCGCGAGCACCTCGGCGTGGGCGGTCGGGTCCTGGCGCAGCTCGCGCTCGTTGTGCGCGGCCGCCAGCACCTCGCCCCCGCTGACGAGCACCGCGCCGATCGGCACGTCGTCGTGTTCCAACGCCCGCACGGCCTCGCGCAGGGCCAGCTGCATGAAATAGTCGTCGCGTGGGAAGAAGCGCTCGCTCATCGGTCTCTGACACAGTGGCTCGCTGCCGGACCAGCCCGACCATCATTACCCAAACCAACATGGAGACCGCCACCGAACGACAGACTCCCGCGCCCCGCGCCCGCGCGAAGCGCAGCCTCGCGCGCTGCACTGCGGCCGCCGCAGCCGCCACCGCCGTGCTCGCCTTCGCCACGACCACGAGCGCCGTGGCGTCGGTTACGGGCCCCTACGTGCCGAACGTCGTGGTCGTGCGCTATCTCCCGCGGCCCTCGCGCCGCTCCGCGCTCGGCGCGCGCGCTGCCAGCGCGGATGCAGCCGCCGACGGGCGCACGCAGGTGCTCCACCTGGCGCCGGGGGCGAGCGTGACCTCCGCGCTGCGGCGCCTGCGCGCTCAGCGCGACGTCGCGTGGGCGGAGCCCGACTACACCGCCCACGCCGCCGGCGGCTACATACCCGACGACGAGGGCATCGGCCACGAACCCGGCGACTGGCAGCAGCTGCAGTGGAACTTCGTGGGCGAATTCGGCGTCAACGCCCCGCAGGCGTGGAGCAACGTGGCCGCCGACGGAGCGCCGGGCGGCAAGGGTGTGGTCGTCGCCGTGCTCGACACGGGCGTGGCCTATGCCAACCGCGGGCCCTTCCGTCGCTCGCCCGACTTCACGCCATACGAGTTCGTGCGGGGGTATGACTTCGTCGCCCACAACCCCTACCCCAACGACCGCAACGGCCACGGCACGTTCGTGGCCGGCGTGATCGCGGAGGCCACCAACAACAGGATCGGCGTCACGGGCCTGGCCTTCGGCGCGCGGATCATGCCCGTGCGCGTGCTCGACAGCCAGGGCGAAGGCGAAGCCTCGACGATCGCCGAAGGCGTCTATTTCGCAGTCCGGCACGGCGCCCGGGTGATCAACCTCAGCCTCGAGTTCTCTCCCGGCGTCACCGCATCGGACATACCGGAGCTGATCGAAGCGATCCGCTACGCCGACCACCACGGCGTGCTCGTGGTCGCGGCCGCCGGCAACGAGGGCCGCAGCGCGATCGCCTACCCCGCGCGCGCACCGGACGTCGTCGCGGTCGGCGCCACAACCGAACACGGCTGCCTTGCGGCCTACTCCAACGACGGCGCCGGGCTCACGCTCGTGGCGCCCGGCGGGGGCGGCGACGCGGACCTGCCCGGCGATCCCCACTGCCATCCCGAAGACCCACCCGGTGCGGACATCTACCAGGAGACCTTCACAGGCAGCTCCTACCGGCAGTTCGGCCTGCCCTCCGGCTACGAAGGCACCTCGATGGCCACCCCCCACGTCGCCGCCACCGCCGCGCTGATCATCGCCAGCCGGGTGCTCGGGCCGCACCCCACGCCCGCGCAGCTGACCGCCCGCCTGCGCGCCACCGCGCGCCGGCTCGGGGGCGGCGGGGACGAACGCCTGTACGGGGCCGGGCTCGTGAACGCCGCCGCGGCGACCGCGCCGGGCGGGCCCGGCGCGATCGCCCGCTAGCCTGCAGCGCGTGTCGAGTACAGAGCCCCACGGCGCCGGCGTGCCCGAGCGCTGCGACATCGCGGTCGTGGGCGGCGGCATCGTGGGTCTGGCGGTGGCACGCGAGCTGCTCGCGCGCGACCCCGATGCCACTGTGTGCGTGCTCGAGCGCGACACCGAGGTGGGCACCCATCAGACGGGGCACAACTCGGGCGTGATCCACGCCGGCGTCTACTACCAGCCGGGCTCGCTGAAGGCGCGCCTGTGCGTGGAGGGCGCGCGCGAGATGTATGAGTACTGCGCCGCGCGGGGAATCGCCAGCGAGCGCTGCGGCAAGGTGATCGTGGCCACCGAGCAGAGCGAGCTCGGACGCCTGGACGAGCTCGAGCGCCGCGGCCGGGCCAACGGCGTCCCCGGACTGCAGCGCATCGACCCGGCCGGCATCGAGGAGCTCGAGCCGCACGCCCGCGGGATCGCCGGGCTGCACTCGCCGGGCACCGGCATCGCGGACTTCGCCGCCGTCGCGCGCGCCTACGCCGAGGACGTGCGCGAGGCCGGCGGCACGGTTGCGACCTCCTGCGAGGTCACCGCCGTGGCCCCGGGCGGGCGCGCGCTGCGGCTCGGCCACACGCGCGGCAGCACCGAGGCCGCGCACGCCGTCTTCTGCGCGGGCGCGTGGGCCGATCGCCTCGCCGTCAAGGCCGGAGCCGACCCCGATCCGCGCATCGTGCCCTTCCGCGGCGCCTACCTGCGTCTCGTGCCCGCGCGCCGCCCGCTGGTGCGCTCGCTGATCTACCCCGTGCCCGACCCGTCGCTGCCCTTCCTCGGCGTGCACCTTACAAAGCACATCAACGGCGAGGTCCTGATCGGGCCCACCGCCCTGATCGCCGGCGCCCGGGACGCCTACAGCCTGGCCACGGTGCGCCGCAGGGATCTGCTCGACACGCTCGCCTGGCCTGGCACGTGGCGGATGCTCGCCAACTGGTGGCGCACGGGGCTGACCGAGCTGCGCCACGCGGCGCTGCGCTCGGCGTTCGTCCGCGCCGCCGCCCGCTACGTGCCCGAGCTGGGCGTCGCCGACGTCGAACCCTCCTTCGCGGGCGTGCGCGCACAGGCGCTCGCGCGCGACGGGCGGTTGGTGGACGACTTCGTCTTCTCGGCCACCGAGCGCGCGCTGCACGTGCGCAACGCGCCCTCGCCCGCCGCCACCTCCTCGCTGGCGATCGCCCGCCACGTCGCCGACGAGGCCGCGCGGGCGTTCTCGCTGTAGCGGGGCCGCTCAGGCCCCCGCCGGCGTCGCCGCCGGTGCATCCGCGGCGCGCAGCCGCGCGACCGCGTCCGCCACACCCTCGCGCGCGGTCGGGAAACGCGGCTGCCAGCCGAGCTCGCGCTTGATCCTCGCGTTCGACGAGCGCGCCGAGCGGACCGCCGCATCAACCGCGTTGGCACCTGCGAACAGGCGGGCGAGCGCGACGGGCACGCGCCGGGGCGGACCCGTGCCGAGCGCGCTCGCGCTGAGGCCCATGAAGTCATAGAAGCTGATCGGCTCGTCATCGCAGACGTGGTACAGCGAGCCCGCCGACGCCTCGCTCACCGCGAGCGACAGCGCGGCGGCCACATCCGCCACGTGAACCACGTCCCACAGGTTCGCGCCGCTGCCGATCACTGCGAAGCGGCCCGGCTGGCGCAGGCGCGCGAGCAGCTCCTCGGCATACCAGCCACCGGGCCCGTAGACGTGGGATGGGCGGATCACGACAGCCGGCAGGCCCGAGGCGCCGAGCAGGCGCTCGCCCTCCTGCTTGGAGCGCCCGTAGGGCGTGGTCACCGGCAGGGGGGTCTCCTCGGTGAGCAGCGCGCCGTGGGCGTCGCCGGTGACGACCGTCGAGCAGAAGACGACCCGCGGGCCCGCGGCGGGATCGCCGTCCGCCAGCGCCAGGCATGCCGCCAGCAGACGTTCGGTGCCGGCCACGTTCACCTCGCGCAGCTTGCGCTCGCTGCGCTGCGAGGCGATCTCGGCGGCGAGGTGCACGACGCACTGCGCTCGCTCCTGTGCGAGTGCAGCGGCCAGACCGGGCCCGTCGCCCAGATCGCCGTGCAGCGCACGCGTGCCCGCGGGCTCGGAGCCGGGGCGGCGCACGAGCGCGCCGACCTCGTGCCCATCCTCGAGCAGCCTCGCGCACAGCACGCCGCCGATGAAGCCGCTGGCACCGGTGACGAGCACGCGCATGCCTGCATTCTCGCGCCTGCATCGGGCATCATGTCGCTCGTGGGCGCCCACGAGCCACGAGCCACGCTCACAGAACGAGCGCCGGAGCAAGCGGCGTGATCGCATTTCGCCTGTGGAAGGCGAGCATGTGGTGCCATCGGCGCGGGCACCGCCTCTCGGCGCGTGTGCTGAAGTCGATCATCTTCCTGTGCTTCGGCTCGATCCTCGAGCCCGAGGTGCGCCTCGAGGGCCATGTCAACTTCGCCCACCGCGGGCTCGGCGTGGTGATCCACGGAACGACCGTGCTGGGCGACTGGGTCCAGATCTGGCAGTACGCGACGATCATGTCCAACAACGACAAGGCGACCGCGATGGACAAGGGCGTGCGCATCGGGCGCGGTGCAGTGATCGGCGCCCACTCGCTGATCCTCTGTCCAGCGGGCCGCACGCTCACGATCGGCGAGGAGGCCATCATCGGGGCCGGCGCGATCGTCGTCAGCGACGTGCCGCCCGGCGCGCGCGTGCTGCCCGAGCCGAGCCGCATCATCCCGCGCGGCTAGCGGCCGCGCGCTCGATCACGCGCGCCATCTCCGCGCGGAAGCGCTCGCGCCCGAATCGCCGCGCGTTCTCGCGCGCGGCGGCGGCGTCGAGCTCGAGGCCCTCGAAACGCTCGATCGCGGACGCGAGCGCGCCCGCGCTCTGCTCCTCGAAGAGCACGCCGGTGCGCCCGTCCACCACGGTCTCCGCCGCGCCACCGACGCGGTAGGCGATCACGGGGACGCCCGCGGCCTGCGCCTCGACGGGCACAATCCCGAAATCCTCCTCTCCCGGGAACAGCAGCGCGCGGGCGCGGGCGAACAGCCGGTCACGCTCGGGCCCGGACACCTTGCCGAGCAGCTGCACGCCGCTGTCCGCAGCCTCGGCGCGCACCGCCGCGAGCGCGCGCCCGTCGCCCGCGACCTGCAGACCCCTGCCCAGCCGCGCGCACGCTGCCACGGCCAGGTCGACCCGCTTGTAGGGGACGACGCGACCGAACACGAGGTACTGCTCGCCGGGCTCCCGCGGGAGCGCCAGGAAATGCTCCACGTCGACCGGCGGGTGCACGATCTCGGCCGTGCGCCCGTAGAAGCGCTCGATGCGCTCGGCCACGTGCGCGGAGTTGGCGACGAACACGTCCGGGCCGGAAGCTCCCGCGAGGTCCTGGCGGCGCAGCCATGCGAGCAGGGGCGGCAGCAGCAGGCGCGCCGCGCGGGCCATCTGCTCACCCTCCATGAAGCCCTCCTCCCACGCGTAGCGCATCGGCGTGTGGCAGTAGCAGACGTGCAGCGTGCCGGGCCGCGTGCGCACGTTCTTCGCGCACGCATGGCTGCTCGAGAGCACGAGGTCGAAGCCGCCCAGGTCGAAGGAGCGAAACGCCCGGTTCATCAGCGGCAGCAGCTTGGGATAGTGGCGCGAGGCGCCCGGGATGCGGTTCAGGAACGAGCTGTGCACGGTGCGCGCGGTGATCGCGGCCGGCCACGGGGCGGGGTCGTAGATCGACGTGAACAGCTCCGCTGCGGGGAACATCTCGAGCAGCTCCAGCACCACCTGCTCGGAGCCGCCTGGGATCGTCAGCCAGTCGTGCACGATCGCCACCCGCGCGAAGCGCCCGCGCAGCTCCTCGAGCAGCGCAGCCTCCGCCGTGTCACCCGCTGGCTGCACCGAGGCGAGACTACAGCCCCGGCGCCTGGGATCATGCCGCCGATGCCACCCCGCCCCCGGCTGCAGGGCCGCGACATCGTGTGCGTCGGATTTGCCGACTGGGACACCGAGCTGTGGACCAACCAGCATCACCTGATGTCGCGCCTGGCGCGCGACAACCGGGTGCTGTTCATCGAGTCGCTCGGCCTGCGCCGCCCGCAGCTGGCGGGGCGCGACATCTCGCGCATGGCGAGAAGGCTGCGGCGGGGCCTCGCGCCGCCGCGCGCGGCGGACGGGCTGCACGTGCTCTCCCCGCTGGTGCTGCCGCTGCACTCAAGCGCGCTCGCGCGCTCGCTCAACCGCCGCCTGCTCGCGCTGCTCGTGGGCCGTGCCGTGCGCAGGCTCGGGCTGCGGCGCCCGATCCTGTGGGCCTATGTGCCCCAGGCCGAGGTCCTCATCGACGTGCTCGAGCCCGAGCTGATCGTCTACCACTGCGTTGATGACATATCCGCCCACCAGCGCATCGACACCGCCAGCTTCCGCGCAGCCGAGCGGCGCTTCGCAGCCCGCGCGGACCTCGTGCTGGCCAGCTCCCCCGCGCTCGTGCGCCGCATGCGCACGCTCTCGCGCAACGTGCTCGACGCGCCCAACGTGGCCGACACCGAGCTGTTCGCGCGCGCCCTGGAGGCGGGGCCGCTGGATCCCGCGATGGCCGCGCTGCCCGCACCGCGCATCGTGTTCACGGGTGCGATCGTGGCGGCCAAGCTCGACATCGCGCTGCTGCTCGAGCTGGCGCGCGGGCGCCCGTCGTGGTCCTTCGCACTCGTGGGGCCCGTCGGACCGGGCGATCCGCACACCGATGTCTCCGCGCTCGCCGCCGAGCCGAACATGCACCTGCTGGGCCTGCGCGCCTACGAGCAGCTGCCCGCGGTGCTGCGCGCGGCCGACGCCGGGCTGATCCCCTACGCGCGCAACGCGCTCACCGAGAGCATCTTCCCGATGAAGGTCTATGAGTACCTCGCCGCGGGCCTGCCCGTGGTGGCAACGCCGCTGCCCGCGCTGGAGGGACTGGCGGAGGTGCTCACGGCGCCCGATGCGCAGAGCATGCTCGAAGAGCTCGATCAGGCGCTCGCAGAGGATGACCCCGAGCGCCGCGCCGCGCGCTCGCACGCCGCGGCGGCGCATTCCTGGGATGAGCGTCTGGGGGAGATCGCGGTCGCGATCCAGGCGCTGTGAGAGATCTGCTCGTCACCACGCACACGCCCGTGCTCGGCTCGGGGCGGGCGCTGCGCACGTACACGCTTGCCCGCGTGCTCGCCGCCGACGGAGGCCTCGACCTGCTCTACCGCCGCTTCGAGGGCGCCCGTCCGGATGCCGCGTTCAGCGCACTTGCCGGCGTCGAGATGCATTCCGTCGGCTCCTCGCGGGGACCTCGGCGGGCGCTCGCCTACGCGCGCGCCCGCGCCGCAGGCCTGCCGGCCGGGATCGCGCGCGGCATCTCCCCCGAGCTCGCCGCCGCGGCGACGCGCCTGGCGGCGCAGCCAGGCCGCGGCCGCGTGATCGCGGACGGACCCACGGCCGCCGCCACACTGGCCACACTCGCGCGCCGGCGGGCCGTCATCTACAACGCCCACAACTTCGAATCCGGCTTCCGCCACGAGCTCGGTGACGCACCGGCCGCGCAGCGCAGGCTGAGGGCGTTCGAGCGGGGCGTGCTGGAGGGCGCCGCCGAGTCATGGATGGTCAGCCGGGCCGACATGGCGGCCGCGCAGCAGCTGTCCCCGCACGCCCGCCTGCGCTATGTCCCCAATGTCGTCGACGTCGCCGCGATCGCCCCGGTGGCACCGCTCATGCGCGAACGGCGAGCGCTGCTCGTGGCCAATTTCAGCTACGAGCCCAACCGGGACGCTGTGAGCTTCATGCTGAGCGATGTTCTCCCGCGAGTCTGGGCCGAGCTTCCCGACGCGCGGCTCGCGCTCGTCGGCGGGGGCCTCGAGGGCCCACCGGCGGCCGATCCGCGCGTGGAGACGCTCGGGTTCGTGGAGGATCTGCACGGTGCTTACGCGCGCGCGGCCTGTGCGGTCGTGCCGCTGCGCCTCGGCGGCGGCACGCCGCTGAAGCTGATCGAGGCGCTCGCCTACGCGCTGCCCGTGATCGCGACCCCACGCGCGGTCGCCGGCCTCGAGGTGCGCGACGGCGAGCACTGCCTGGTCGCCGAGGGCGCCGACCATTTTGCCGCCGCACTCGTGCACGTGCTGCGCGACGGGGCACCCGAGCTCGGTGCTCGCGGCCGCGAGCTCGTCGAGCGCAGCTACTCGATCGAGGCGCTCAGCGCATTGCTGGCGCGGTGAGCGCGCCCGGCGACTCGGCAACGCTCTCGGCCGCCTGCGGCCCGGCCGTGCGCACGGCGAGCGCCAGCAGCCCCACCTGAGACGCGAACAGCACCGTGAAGCGCGGATCCACGCCCGTGAAGCTCGCCGTCGTGTCCATCGCCACCAGCCCCGCCATGCCGCACAGCGACGCCAGCGCAAAGGCCCGCAGCAGCGGCTCGCTGACTGCGACGCCACGCCTGCCACGCCATGATCATGCTCCCCACGAGCATCCCCACGTAGGCCAGCAGGCCGAGGATGCCCGAGCTTCAGCCAGAACCACAGCGCCGCGAAGTGCACATACTGGCGCCCGCCTTCGTGTTCCACCGACAGCGGCTGCACGGTGGCCGCCCATGGGATCGTCACGCCCAGGCCGGTGATCGGGTGCGCTTCGATCTCGCCGAGCACGTTCGCGCGCTCGTCCAGGCGGTAGCGATCCTGCACGTTGGATTCGAGCTTGGCGGGCGCGAGCGAGCGAGAGCCGCTTGACGACCGGCAGCTGGGATTGGAAGTGGATCGAGCCCAGCAGCCAGATCGCCGCGAGCACCGCCGAGCGACTGCCGGGAACGAGCAGGCGCCGCCCGCTCGCCGAGGTCCCGAGCAGCAGCACCAGCAGCAGCGCGAGCACGGTGCCGATCCAGAAGGACCGCGGTAGGACAGCACGAGGCAGGTGATCAGCAGCGGGCTGCCCAGCAGCATCCACAGCGGCGGCGCGCACGCGGGCCAGCAGCATCGCGAAGATGGTGAGTAGGGCGATCATGATCAGCCAGTTGGACGCGGGTTCGTAGTAGCTGAGCGTCGTGGCGCCTTCGATCGGCAGCGCCGTAGTGGCCGAAGACCTCGACCAGCCCGAGCACCGCCTTCACGATGCGCCAGCGCCATCAGCCCAGCGCAGCACGCGCATCAGCTGGGCGCGGTCGACGTCCAGGTTGGCGACGGTCAGGGGCAGCAGCAGCAGGTAGGCCAGCACGTCCTCGGAGAAGACCGCGAAGCGCAGGCTCGCCCCGGAGGCGTGGCCGGTGACGATGCCCGCGAGCATCGCCAGCGCGAGCACGCTCAGCGGCAGCAGCAGCGGGTCGCGGCAGCCACAGCGGCCGGCCGTTGCGCATCACGTCCAGCGCCACCGCGAGCACCGCCAGCGCGACCAGAACAGATCGAGGACGGTGAAGTCCTTGTAGAGCGAGTCGTACAGGTTCGAGGTGAACGTGAGGAACCCGAACGTGGGCCCCTCGCAGAGGATCGTCAGCGCCAGCACCAGGCGCCACCGCCAACACGCGGCCTGGAGATCAGGATCACCACCAGCGCCAGACCGAGCGGCAGCAGCACCCCGGCCGTGCCCAGCTTGTGCACGCCAGCCAGGGCGAGCAGCGCCGTCGGCCGCGGCCGCGGCGGCCGCCGCGAGCTCGACCCCGCTGCGGCAGCTGCAGCCGATCGCGCGACCATCAGCCGCACTCCCTCAGGCTCGCAGCCGTGCTGCGCTCGGAGCCCTTCAGTTCGGCCGACGGCGCGCCGACATCGCCGTCCAGCGTCGGTGCCGGTCGCCGCGGTAGGAGTTGTAGCCATAGCGGCCCCGCGTCGCGCACGCCCGTGACGACGATCCCCACGGGCTCGACGATGTGGCGGTCGAGGATCGCCCGTGCACGGCGCACCTCGTCGCGCTTGGTCTGGTCGACGCGAGCCGACGAGGATCGCGGCGTCGATCGCCGGCTGTTGAGCAGCACCTGCGCGTCGGCGACCGGGTTGAGCGGCGGAGCGTCGATGATGACCATGCCCTCGTCGGCGGCGAGCTCCGAGATGATCTCCGCGATGCGCGGCGAGCCGAGCAGCTCGGAGGGGTTGTGGGGGAGGCGCCCGGAGGGCAGCACGAGCAGGTTGGGCACGATCCGGGAAGCGGCTCGACGAGCAGCTCCGAGAGCGGCTCGTCGCCGGTCAGCGCCGTCGTCAGCCCGCGGCCGGGCTTCGAGGTCGAAGTGCTCGGCGAAGGTGGGGCGGCGCAGGTCGAGCTCGATCAGCACCGTGCGACGTCCCGTCAGCGCGACCGCGTGGGCGAGGTCGACCGCGACGGTGGTCTTGCCCTCGCCGGAGACGGCGCTCGTGACCAGCAGCGTGTCGAGCTGGCGGGTGACCGCCGCAAAGTCGAGCGCGCTGCGCAGGATGCGGTAGGGCTCGAGCAGCTCTCCGTGCGCTCCTCCGCGCGGCGCGCAGCGAAACGCCGACTGGGGTACCGCCGCGAGCACCGGCAGCCGGTACTCGCGCTCGAACTCCTCGATCGACTTGATGCGCCGGTCCAGCGATTCCAGCAGGAACACCAGCGCGAACGCGATCGCGAGGCCGATCAGCAGCCCGATCACGACCGCGTCGAGGTCAGGCTCGGGCCGGTCGGGCTCGGCGGGCGGGGTGGCCAGGCCGATGATGCTCGCCCCCCCGCCGGCGACCGCCCGCAGCCGCCAGACGCTGCAGCGACTCTTCCAGCGCCGTGCGTTCAGCGGAGCCGGCCGGCAGCGCGGCGATCTGCTGCTGCAGTCTTGGTCTGCGCGCATGCGATGCCGGCGAGCTGCGGATTGGGCCTGAAGGCGATGTACTGTTCGGCGAAGGCGTTCGCCAGGCGCGCCGAGTCAGCGTGGATCGCCGTTGTCGCGATGACGTTCAGGACGTCGGCGTTGGGCGCGGCTTCGACCTTGACTTCTTCCAGCAGTTCGCTGAGGCGGCGTGCCGGCGTGTGCGAGCTGCCGGGCACGCCGCTGGGCCACTTCGGGCGAGTGGGCGATCAGCACTTCGGTGTCCGCTTCGCGCTGCGGTTCGCCGCTGCCGCCGGAGGTGACCTGCAGCGCGGAGTCCGAGAGCGTGCCGCTCTGGAAGGCGACGCTGGCGGTCGCCGAGTAGGACTTGGCTTTGTGCTCGTGACTGAAGACCGACACGGCGACGCACGCGACCACAACGCTCAGCGCCAGCACCCAGCGGCGGCGCAGCGCGGCGAAGGCACCCAACAGGTTCTCGCCCGAGCGGGCGCGCTCGAAGCGGTCGGGGGTGCTCATGCCGAAGCGCCTCGATCGGCTGATCCCGCGCGGACGATCGCGCCTGCGCGCATGCGAATGCTCATCGTATGAGCCCTATCGTCGGCGCCGCGCTCCCGCTTGAGCGTGTCCCTGGGTGCGCGAGCCGAGCGTGCAACAGAGGCATCGCGGCTCATGGTACCGCCGCTCCTACCCGTACCGCCGCGCTTGTTCACGCCACCGCGCCACGGGCGCCGGGCCCGCTCGCCATCCGTCCAGCGCGCGCGGGCCCGCTCACACAGCCGCCCGGCATCTCCGAAAGGTTCCTTGCAGTTCTCCAGCCCATCCCCGACAGCACCGAAGACGCGCGTAGTCGCTCACCGCCGGCCCTCGCCGGCTCCCGAAAAAGGCACCCCCGTCGTGAGACGGGTCCGCAAAGCCAGGGGTCTCTCCGAGACAGCCCGGCAGCCAAAGGAGACGACGAATGCTCACAGCCAGCCGGCTCACCCGCTGGGCCCCCGGCCGCACACCGGCCGCCTCGCTGCTCACCGCCTGCGCCCTGCTGATGAGCGGCGGCGCCGCAGCCGCCGCACCGTCCCGCCACGCCGCACCGTCCCGCCACGCCGCGCCGCCCCCACCCTCGCGCGCCCTTCAGCTCGCCGGCCGGCGCAGCACCCGCGCCGACCGCTCGCTCGTCTCGGCAGCGCGCGCTCTCGGCGAGTGCCTGCGCGCCAACGGCGCCGCCAGCCCCCGCTGCAGAGCCGACCGCCGCGCCGTGCAGCGCGCGGGCAGCCGCCTCGCAGCCGCTGAACGCCACCTCTCCCGCCTCGCCCAGGCAACCGCCCGCGGCGCTCACTCGAGCTCCGCTGCGCGCTCGGTGCTGTCGGCCCCGCACCTGTCGGTCTCCGGTCAGACGCTGAACTGGAGCGCACCCGGCGGCGCGCGCACGTTCGTGCTGCGCCGCCGCGTCGAGGGCCAGGCCGCCCAGTACTCGGTCGTGACCGCCACCTCTCTCAGCCCGGCGCCCGAGCCCGGGCTGACCGTCTACTACGCGGTGCGCACCGCGGTCGAAGGCTCGAGCTGGTCGGACCGCCACGCGATCACCTACCCGCCCGCGAGCAAGCCGAGTGAACCGCCTCCCGCAGGCAAACCCGCGCCCAGCGAACCGCCCGCGAGCGAACCGCCCACCGCCGGCAAACCCGCGCCCGGCGAACCGCCCGCCGGCGAACCGCCCGCCGGCGAACCGCCCGCGAGCAAACCCCCGCCGAGCGAACCGCCCGCCGACGAGGCCGCGCCGACGGTCAGCGTGTCCGGGCAGAGCATCTCCTGGAGCACCGTCGCCGGCGTCGGCACCTACATCCTCGACAGCGACACCACGGCGCACGGCGAACAGTTCACGGAGGTCAGCGGCACCTCGGTGACGCCCGCCGCGCAGCCCGGGACGACCGTCCACTATCGCGTGCGCACGGCCGTCGAAGGCAGCGCCTGGTCGGCGGAAGTGGCGATCTCCTACGCGGCCGAAACGCCGCCGAGCGAACACGAAAAACAGCAGGAACCGTCGGGCTTCCAGCCCGGCCTGAACTCCGGCACCAACATGAGCCTCGACCTGCCCGGGGCGGTCGAGCTCGGCGCCAAGCTCGTGCGCATCTCTTTCGAAGTGGGCGAAAGCACGGCGCAGATGGAACCGGTGATCGCGGCCTACGCCGCCAAGGGGATCCGTGTCCTGCCGATGGCCAGCTTCTACGGCTCGATGCCCACCCAGTCCGAGGCCCAGGGCCTCGGCAGCTGGGCGAAGGCGTTCGGCGCGGGCGGCACCTACTGGAGCAGCCACCCCGCGGATCCGGAGCCGATCCAGTCGATCGAGTTCGGCAACGAGACCTCGTACGGCTACCAGTACGGCACCGGGGCCGGCACCAGCGCCTACCGCGAACGCGGGGAAACCTACGCCCGCCGCTTCAAGGAAGCGGCCGAAGCGGTCTCCGCGGCGGGCACGCATGTGGGCGTGCTGGCCCAGGCCGACGACTGGACGGGCGACTGGGTCAACGCGATGTTCGCAGCGGTTCCCAACCTCGCCAGCTACGTCGGCGGCTGGACGATCCACCCCTACGGCCCGGGCTGGCGGGGCAGGCTCGAAGACCTGATCAAGCAGACGGGCGAACACGGAGCGCCGGCGACGATCCCGATCGACATCACCGAGTGGGGGCTGAGCACCGACAACGGGCGCTGCCTGAGCGAAAACTACGGCTGGAACAGCTGCATGTCCTACGCCGAAGCGGCCCAGACGCTGACCACCGTCGTCACGGAAATGCACCAGATGCTCGGCAGCCGGTTCGGGATGTTCATGATCTACCAGGTGCGCGACCAGAAAGCGACCGGAACGTCGAGCGAACGCGAGGCCTACTTCGGCGCGCTGCAGCACGAACTGCAGTCGAAGGGGGCGTTCACGACCGCGGTCGAGAGCGTGCTGGCGTCCTGAGCCGGGCGTGCAGGCGTGGGCGCTGCGCGTGACATAATCGCCCCCGTGGGCACACGCGCCGCGCCCAGTCCGCCGCTCCAGGCGGGGCCGCTCGGCCACAGCGCACGCGGCAGGGGCCTGCGCGAGCGGATCGCGCGCCCCGGGCCGGGCGAGATCGTGCTCGCGCTCACGCTGTTCGCAGCGGTGCTGCGCGTTGCGACGCTCAACGTGCAGAGCATCTGGCTCGACGAGTCGGCCACGATCATCCTGGTGCACCGGGGCTTTTCGGGGATGCTCTCGCATCTCTCCTCGAGCGAGTCGGCGCCGCCGCTCTACTACGTGCTGGTCTGGCTGTGGACGCGCATCTTCGGCGCCGGCCCGCTGGGCTTCCGTTCCTTTTCGGCGCTGCTCGGCACGTTGACCGTGCCCGTGATGTACCTGGCCGGGCGCCGCATCTCACCGCGCGTGGGCGTGTGGGCCGCGGCGCTCGCGGCGGTCAATCCCGCGATGTACTACTTCTCCCAGGAGGCCCGCGCGTACGCGCTGCTGATTCTCCTCAGCGCGGCCGCCTTCGCGCTGTGGCAGCGCGCGCTCGCTGAGCCCAGCGCGCGCAACCTGGCCTGGTGGTCGGCGCTCTCCTGCCTGGCCCTGCTGGCCCACTACTTCGCCGCGTTCCTGTTCATCCCCGAGGCGGCGATCCTGGCGCAGCGCGTGGGCCTGCGCCGGACACGCGCAGCGATCGCGGCGGTGGTGCTGGTCGGACTCGCGCTGCTGCCGTTGGCCCTCGCCGAGCGCGCGGACAACAAGACCAGCTGGATCGAAGCCGAATCGCTGAGCTCGCGCTTCGCGGAGAGCGTCAAGCAGTTCGTCGTGGGCCCCTACGCACCGCTCGAGATCGCCGCGGGCGTGATCGCGGTGCTGCTCGCCGTCGCGGCGGTGGCGCTGCTGTGGCGCGTCGGCGACGAGCACGAGCGCGCGAGCGCGCGCGACGTCGCGATCGTGGCCGCGGCTGCGATCGGGCTGCCGCTGTTGCTGGCGCTGACGCACGCTGTGGACGTCTACGACGGGCGCAACGTGATCGCCACCTGGGTGGCCCTCGCGGTGCTCGTCGCGGCGGGCTTCGGCGCGCGGCGCGCCGGGCGCGCCGGGCCGTTGCTCGGCCTGGGGCTGTGCGCGATCTCCCTGGCGGTCATCGCCGCCATCAACCTCACGCCCGTCTACCAGCGCGACGACTGGCGCGGCATCGCGCACACGCTCGCCACGCCCGCGCTCAGCCGTGCGATCGTCGGCGAACAGTTCGCCTCGCTGCCGCTGTCGGTCTACGTGGGGCACCTGCAGAACGCGGCCGGCGGCCATGTCACGGTGCGCGAGGTCGACTTCGTGGCCCTGCGCCAGCGGCGCTCGGCCCGCGCACCGCTGCCGCCGGTCGTCCCCGGCACGCCCCCGCCGGGCTTCACCGCGGCCGGCGTCACACGAACCGCAACCTACGCGGTGGCGCGCTTCGTGGCCCCGCGCCCCACCGCCGTCAGCCTCGCGCGGCTGCGCAGCGAGCAGGGGGAAACGAAGGCCGACGTCATCCTGCAGGACCGCCTGTAGCCCGCGGGCGGCGTCTCAGGGGCCCTGAACCGCCTCGAAGAAGTCGGGTACGCCGTCGTTGAGCGCATAGAGCGCCCCGCACGCCGCGCAGCGCAGCCCCTCCCCGCCCTCGGCGGCGCCCAGCTCGCCGCGGCACGCCGGGCAGCGCCACGCGGGCACCCCGTCGCCGGCGCCCGTCGCGGGCACGGTGATCAGCCAGTCGCGATTGCGCAGCGGCTTGGCTGCGTGGTCGGGAGCGCCCCAGTGCTGTGAGACGAAGTGATCGAGGCGGTAGAAGCCGTCGCGCAGGCCGGGCGGCAGATGGCGTCCGACGCCGACGATGAGACCGAGGGTGGCGTTGCAGCGGAAGCTCCCGAAGCTGGCGTCGGGACCGAACAGGCGCCTGACCGTGGCAGGGTCGAAGTTGTTGACGTGCCCCTCGGCCTTCAGCTCGAAGTCGGGCTCGTGCTCGTCCTCGGTCTGGCTCACGGGGGTTGTCACGAGCACCGTCCCGCGCGAGACGCGCCGCATCTCGGCGAGCATCAGGTCGGGGTCGAGCACGTGCTCGATGACCTCGGTGGAATAGACCAGGTCGAAGCTGCCGTCGGCAAAGGGCAACCGCGTGGCCTCGGCCGCGCCCACGGTCAGGCCATGCTTCTGGTGGGCCTTGGCGAGCGCAACCGGAGACAGGTCGACCCCCCATACCTGCGCCCCGAAGCGCTCTTCGATGACGTTCATGAAGTAGCCCTCCGCGCAGCCCACGTCGAGCGCGGTGGCGAACTCGATCCCGGCGAGCGCGTCGACGAGCGCGAGCTGGCGGATGTAGTGCCTGAAGGCGGCCGGCGTGTAGCCGCCGTGGGGATGGTGATCCCAGCTGGAGAGCTCTCGGTCGACCGTGCTGCGCACATCCCGCACGAACGTCTCACGCGACATGCCCGCTCTGTCGTCGACCACGGCCTGAGCTTACCCCACCGCCACCTGCCCTCCGCCGGGGCGCAGCGCGTCGTGTGCGTCGAGCACGAAGCGCTCCTGCGCCTGCAGGTAGGGCTCGAGGCGGAACTCGAGCGCCCGCGCATGGGCGCGCGCCACGCGCGCGGCCGTCTGCTCGGGCTCGCTCAGCGTGCGCGCGAGCGCGGCGGCGGCGGCGCGGGCGTCGCCGCGCGCGAACAGCAGCGCGTGCTCCTCGTCGTGCATGCCCTCGCCGATGCCGCCCACGTCGGCGGCGACGAGCGGCACGCGCGCAAGCGCGCCCTCGATCGTCACGAGCGGAAAGGGCTCCTGCCACAGCGAGGGGACGAGCAGCGCGCTCGCGCGGGCGAGCTCGGCGGCCGCCTGCGGCGGGTCGAGCTGCCCGCGCCACACGACCGCGGCGCCCACGCCCAGGCGCTCGGCGAGGATGCGCATCTCGGCGCCGTGCGCGGGGTCCTCGGGGCCGAGCACCAGCAGCGTGGCCTCGATGGCGTGGGCGGAGCGCAGCAGGGCGAGCGCCTCGATCGCCACGGCGAGGCCCTTGTAGGGGGTCACGCGGCCGAGGAAGACGATCTGCGGCTCGGCGGCGGGGTCGCGCACGACGTGCTCGTAGAGCTCCCCGTAGCGGGGGACCGAACGGTCCACCCGCTCGAGCACCGGGTGCACGAAGGCGGGCACCTCGACCATCCGCCTGATCGCCTCCGAGTTCCACGAGATCGCCGTGGACAGCGGCGCGATGGGGTCCAGCCGCAGGGCGGGCAGCGCGTTGAGCGCGCGCGCTCCGAGCGCCCACGCGGCGCGCAGCGGCCTGCGCCGCGCGGGCAGCAGCTCGCGCAGGTACTGGTCGACGCGGAACAGGCCTCCGAACCAGTGCTCGCAGACGCGGAAGGCGAGCGGGACGCCGCTGTCGGCGAGCACGCGCAGCGAGGCCTGCGGGATCGACGCGCCGTTCCACACGTAGATCAGATCGGGGCCCCACGCGAGGGCTCGCCGGGCGCTCGCGACAGCGCGCAGCGAGGCCGCCGGCGCACGCAGCGCGCCGCGCCGGTCGGGCGTCAGAGCGGCCAGCTCGCGGCGCACATCGGGACGGCTCTCCACGCGATCGCGCTCGTGCTCGCTGGTGAGCACGAGCACCGCGTTGCGCTCGCGCAGCCGGTCGGCCACGGCCGAGCACTCGACCTCGTAACCGCCGAAGGCCACCGGCGGATAGAGCGCCGAGACGATGAGGATGCGCACCGCCGATAAGGTAGCGGCCGGCTCGGGCGCGGCCGGCCAGCGCGCGTGCTCGTTTAGCGTGGGTTTAGCTAACGGGCTTAGCTGAGAGAATGCTCATGCTTCGGCCCGCTGAGCGCGGGGGCGCGGGCCCGTCCGGATCCGCGGACGCGGCGGCGACCGCTCAACAGCGAATGATCCCGCTCGGCGTTCCGCGCCCGATGCGCGTGCTGTTCTTCAACGAGGGCAACCTCGGCACGCACGTGCTGGGCCACAACCAGCTCACCGAGGCCCTCAGGACGGGACTGGCGGAGAGCCAGGGCGTGGACGCGCGCTTCGCCGGGCTGAGCCCGATGGGCCGCCTGGCGAACGCGGCCGCCACGCGCCCTGTGGAACCGCTGCGCAGGGCGAGCCTGGACCTGCCCGGACTTCGCTGGCACATGGTCCAGTCGCTGCGCGCGCGCGGCGAGCTGGAATGCCAGCTCGAACGCTGGCCGGCGGACGTCGTGCACCTCTACACGCCGGCGGTTGCGCTCACGATGGCCGGGATCATGCGCCGCGTGCCGGTGGTGCTGTCGATGGACACCACCGTGCGGGAGTGGGCGATGATGCCGGCCTGGCGTCCATCCCGCTCCTATGCCCAGGCCCTGGTCGCGCCCAGCTGCGCGCTGGAGCGCCGGGCGCTGAACCGGGCGGCGCTCGTGATCGCGCGCACGGCGTGGGTGCGCGAGAGCGTCGAACGCGACGCGCCCGGCGTGCGCGTGATCGAGCACCATCCCGGCATCGACCTGCTGCGCCACCGCCCCGCGCCGCGCCGCGAACGCGCGCGCGCTCGCGTGCTGTTCGTGGGCGGGCGCTTCCGCGCAAAGGGCGGCGAGGATCTGCTGGCGGCGCTCGGCGACCGCCTCGGGCGCGACGTGGAGCTCGACCTGGTCACGCCCGAGCAGGTGCCCGAGCGCGCAGGGCTGCGCGTGCATCGCCTGCAGCCCTCCGATCCTCGCCTGCTGGACCTGCAGCAGCAGGCCGACATCATGTGCCTGCCCACGCACGGCGACACCAATCCCTGGGCGATCATCGAGGCGATGGCCTGCGCCACGCCGGTGGTGGCGAGCCGCGTGGGCGGCATCCCCGACCTGCTCGACAACGGCAACGCGGGCGTGCTCGTGCCCCACGGCGACCGTGTGGCGCTGCGCACCGCGCTGCTGGATCTGCTCGCCGACCCCGATCGCCGCGCGGCGATCGGGGCTGCCGCCCGCCTGCGCTGCGAGGCCAGCTACGACGTCAGGCGCCAGTTTCCGGCGCTCGTCGAGCACCTGCGCTCCGTCGCCTGAGCGGCGCTCACGCGATGTTCCTGCGCCGCAGCAGGATCTGCACGTCCTCCATGCCGACCGCGCCGAGGGCGAACAGCAGGGCGGGGTAGGCGAGGCAGGCCACCGGCACGAGCACGGCCAGCGAGTCGTTCAGCTCGCTCAGCCCCGTGAGGATGCCGCCGAGCAGCAGCGCCGCCAGCACCGTGCGCGGGATACGCCCCGGCGCCGGCAGCGGCAGCTCGAGGTTGCCCAGGATCACGCGCAGGCTCGCGGCGAACACGACGATCTCGGTGATCAGCGTCATCCACGCAGCTCCCATGAAGCCGAACGCGGGCACGAACGCGAGGTTGCCGGCGACATTGACCACGAGTGCGAGCAGGCTGATGCGCAGCAGCCGCTGCTGCAGGCCCATCACCGTGAGCAGGCTGCCGTTGAGGTAGCCGAAGCAGATGAACACGAACGCGGCGCCGAGCACCGGCAGCGCGGGGGCGGCCGTCACGTACTCCGGGCCGAAGATCGCCAGCACCACCGGCGTGGCGGCCGCGGCGGCGAAGGCGAGCGCCCCGAAGGAGCCGACCGACAGCAGTTCGGCGGCCAGGCGCACCACGCGCAGCATCCGCTCGCGGTCGGCGGCCCACGACGCCGCGATGATCGGCGTCAGCGTGGTGAGGATCGAGATCGGCACGAAGTGCGAGGAGTCGAGCACGCCGTAGACGGCCGCGTAGAGCCCCGCCGGCTTGCTGCCCGCGATCCAGTACACGATTACCTGATCGATGCGCGCGTAGGAGATGATCAGCGCGCCCGAGATCCCCAGCGGCAGGCCGACCCGGATCAGCTCCCGCAGCCGTGCGCGCGAGGGGCGCGGCCAGCGCGGCAGCACGCGCAGCGCGGCGATCGTCTGCACGATCGAGCCGATCGCGTTGCTGACGACGAGCGCAATGGCGAGCGCAACCATCCCTCCGCCCTCCAGGAAGATGACCACCACCGCGATCGTCCACAGCACGCTGCGCAGCGTGAGGACGAGCATCGGCACGAGGTTCCTGACGCGCAGCTGGAAGGCGAGGCCGAGCACGCTGGCCCCGTCGAAGGGCATACCGACCAGCAGGATCACCCCGGCGATGAGCATCTGGTCGCTGCGCTCGAGCAGCAGCACGCAGAGCAGCGAGATGAGGATCACCGGCCCCAGCAGGGCGAGCCGCAGGAGCATCATCGCGCCGTACCATTCCTCCTCGTGCTCGGGGTGCGCCGCCGCTTCGCGGATGACCACTTTTTCCAGGCCGAAGGTCGCGAAGTAGGCGACCAGCGCGAGCACGTTGAGCAGCGTCGACCACTCGCCGAAGACGTGCGCGCCGAGCAGGCGCGCGACGAGCGCGGTGACGACCACGCCGAGGCCGAGGTTGGCCACGCGCGCGACGACCTGCACGAGCACGTCGTGCGCGGCGTGCTGGCGCGTCGCCTGGCGGGCTGGACTCGCTTGGAGGGCTGGGCTCGACATCGCTGCGACACCCGTTCGGGTCCTGTCAACAGTATCCCTGCATCGGCGGTGCTCCCGCCGGCGGCACGCGGGCGCGAGCCGCGCTCCTCAAGCGCCCGGGGGAGCCTGCCGATAGCGGCTGTACCATTGCGACGCTCGCAGCGGAGCGGTTTCGCATACGTGCCGGAGCGACGCTCGGGCACGTATACGCACGACCGGCGAAATCGAGATAGGAGAGCATCAGGTGGGCAAGACGACGCTGGTGACGGGCGGAAGCGGATACATCGGAGCGCTGCTGGTGCGCGAGCTCGGCGACGCCGGGCACGAGGTGCGGGTGCTCGACTCGCTGCTTCACGGGCAGGAGGAGATCGCGGCCGAGCAGGAGGCCGCCGGCGTGCAGGTGATCCGCGGCGACGTCCGCGACGCGGACGCGCGCAGGCGCGCGCTCGAGGGGGCCGACGCGGTCGTGCACCTCGCGGCGATCGTCGGCGACCCCGCGTGCGCGCTCGACCCGGCCGTCTCGGATGAGGTCAACGTGCAGGCCACCGAGGCGCTCGTCGCCGATGCGGCGGCGGCCGGCGTGCAGCGGCTGGTGTTCGCCTCGACGTGCTCCAACTACGGGCGCATGGCCGACCCGACGGTGCCGATCACCGAGGATGGCGAGCTGCGCCCGGTGTCGCTGTACGCCGAGCAGAAGGTGGGCATGGAGAAGCTGATCCTGGGCGGCGGAGCGCAGGGCGTGCAGCCGACCTGCCTGCGCTTTGCGACCGTCTACGGCGTGGGGCGGCGAATGCGCTTCGATCTGACGGTCAACGAGTTCACGCGCGAACTGTGGGCCGACCGCGAGCTGGAAGTGTTCGGCGAGCAGTTCTGGCGCCCCTACGTGCACGTGCGCGACGCGGGGCGCGCCGTGCGCACGGTGCTCGAGGCGCCGGGGGAGAGGGTCGCCGGCCAGGTCTTCAACGCGGGCCGCTCGGGCGAGAACTACCGCAAGCTCGACATCGTGGCGGAGATCGCCAAGCAGACCGACCGCGGCCACGTCTCCTATGTGCACCGCGACGAGGACCCGCGCGACTACAAGGTGAGCTTCGACAAGATCCGCGAGCAGCTGGGCTTCGAGACGCTGATGACGCTCCCGGACGGTATCGCGGAGATCCTCGCGGGCCTCGACGCGGGCGTCTTCGGCGATCCCTTCGATCCCCGCTACAAGAACATCCCCTGAGCACAGGGCCTGCCGCCGCGATGGCCACGACGACGACCGAGTCCTTCCCCGAGCTGCCGCTGTTCGACCTGCAGCTGCAGCCACAGGACCTCGACGCAGTCGCCGAGACGCTGCGCTCGGGCTGGCTGACGATGGGCCCGCGCACGGCGGCCTTCGAGGAGGCCTTTGCGGCCCACCTCGGCGCGCGCCACGCGATCGCGGTCTCCAGCTGCACCGCGGCGCTGCACCTCGCCTATCTCGCCGCCGGCGTCGGCCCGGGCGACGAGGTGATCGTGCCGTCGTTCACCTTCGCTGCGACCGCCGCGGCGGCGCTCTACTGCGGGGCCACTCCGGTGTTCGGGGAGATCGTCTCGCGCAAGAACCCGAGCCTCGATCCCGAGGACGTGGAGCGGCGCATCACGCCGGCCACGAAGGCCGTGTGCGTGGTCCACTATGCGGGCTATGCGGCCGCGGCGGACCGCCTGCGGGCGCTGTGCGACGCGCACGGGATCGCGCTGATCGAGGATGTGGCGCACGCCCCCAGCGCGGAGCTCGGCGGGCGCAAACTCGGGACCTGGGGGCTCGCGGGCGCGTTCAGCTTCTTCTCCAACAAGGTCCTCTCGGTGGGCGAGGGCGGCCTGGTGTGCACCGACAGCGACGAGGTCGCCACGTTCGTGCGCTCGCGCCGCTCGCACGCGATGACCAGCGGCACCTGGGACCGCCACAGCGGGCGCACGGACACCTACGACGTGGTCGGGCTCGGCTACAACTACCGCCTCGACGAGCCGCGCTCGGCGCTGTTGCTCTCGCGCCTGGCGCGTCTGGATGAGGAAATCGCCCGCCGCCGCGAGCTGACGGTGCGCTACCGCTCGCTGCTCGCGCAGGTCCCGGGGATCATCGTGCCCTTCGAGGACGCCGACGTGCCGAGCTCGGCCTGCTACGTGATCCCGATCATGATCGAGCAGGACGGCCGCCAGGCGGAGGTCGCCGCGCGGATGCGCGATCGCGGCATCCAGACGAGCATCTTCTACCCCTCGATCCACCGCTTCAGCGCCTACCGCGAGCGCTTCCCCGGCGTCTCGCTGCCGATCACCGAGCTGGCCTCCCAGACAGAGCTCACGCTGCCCTTCTACCCGCACATGACCAACGACGACCAGGACCGGGTCGCGACGGCGCTCGCGGAGGCGGTGGCGCGATGAGCGACTGGCGCGTGCCGCTCACAGATCTGGTGATCCCCGAGCAGGACGTCCAGGCCGTGCTCGACTGCCTGCAGTCGGGCTGGCTGACGATGGGCCCGCGCACGAAGGCCTTCGAGGAGGCGCTCGCGGCCTACGTGGGTGCGCCGCATGCGGTGACGGTCTCCAGCGGTACCGCGGCCCTTCACCTGGCGTGCCTCGCCGCCGGGATCGGGCCGGGCGACGAGGTGATCGTGCCCGCGTTCACGTTCGTGGCCAGCGCAAGTGCTCCACGCTATGCGGGCGCGGAGCCCGTGCTGTGCGACGTGCGCAGCCCGCAGGACTTCAACATCGACCCCGAGGACGTCGAGCGGCGCATCACCGCGCGCACGCGTGCGGTCGTGGCGGTGCACTTCTGCGGCTACCCCGCCGAGCTGACCGCGCTGCGCGCGCTGTGCGACGAGCACGGGCTGGTGTTGATCGAGGACTGCGCCCAGGCGATCGGTGCCACGATCGACGACGCGGGGCGCCAGGTGGGCACCGTCGGCGAGCTCGGCGCGTTCAGCTTCTTCTCCAAGAAGCAGCTGTGCGTGGGCGAGGGCGGCATGGTGGCCACGGCCGATGAGCAGCTCGCGGAGCGCGTGCGGCTGCTGCGCTCCCACGCGATGACCAGCAGCACGTGGGATCGCCACCGCGGCCACGACCCCGCCTACGACGTCGTCGACGTCGGCTTCAACTACCGCCTCGACGAGCCCCGCGCGGCGCTCGGCCTGAGCCGCCTGGAGCGCCTGCCGGAGAGCATCGCCGCGCGGCGCGCCACCGTGCGGGCATATCGCGAGCGCCTCGCGGATGTGCCGGGGATCGAGCTGGCCTTCGACGAGCGCGACGTTGAGCGCTCCTCGCACTTCGCCTTCCCCGTGCTGCTCGCCGACCGCGCCACGCGCGATCGACTTCCGCGCCACGCTCAAAGACGACGGCATCCAGACGACCTGGTACCCCGCGCTGCACACCTTCACCGAGTACCGCCGCTTCGCGCCGGCGGACGGGCTGCCGCGCGCGAGCGAGACGGCCGACCGTCACTGCGCGCTGCCGCTCAGCTCGAGCATGGACGAGGCGGCGGTGGAGACGGTCGTGGCGGCCGTGCGCGGAGCGCTGGAGCGGGCGGCCCAGCCCAGCTAGTTAGCCCTCGGGCTCCGGCGGGATCAGCCGGTGGCGCACCGACTCGAACTCTTCTTGGGCCTGCTCGTAGTCGTCGTGGCGGCCGATGTCGAGCCAGTAGTCCTCGGTCGGCCAGGCCCGCACGATCTCCCCGGCGGCGATCAGGCGCAGGATCAGATCGGGGAAGTCCAGGTGCTCGCCGGGGTGGATGTGGCCGAGGGCGCGGGGGGCGAAGCAGTACACGCCCATGCTCGCGGTGTAGTCGATCTGCGGCTTCTCGTCATAGCCGGTGAGGCGCGTGGGGTCGTCCTCCTCGCCGAAGCGCAGCACACCCAGCGAGATCTGCATCTGGCGCAGCTTGGTGGCGATCGTGGCGGCGCTGTCGCCGGCGCGGTGGCGCTCGAGCAGCGCACCGTAGTCGATGTCGGTGAGCACGTCGCCGTTCATCACCAGCACGTCCTGATCGGCCAGCCCGTCGATCAGGGCGAGCGCGCCCACGGTGCCCAGGGGCTCATGCTCGCGGAAGTAGTCGATCGGGATGCCGTAGGCCTCGCCGTCGCGGAAGAAGGCCTCGATCAGCTCGGCCAGGTAGCCGGTGGCGATCGTGATCTGCTCGAAGCCATGGGCCTTCAGCTGGCGCACGACGATGTCGAGCACGGGCCGATCGCCGATCGGCATCAGCGGCTTGGGCAACACGGTGGTGTAGGGGCGCAGGCGCGTCCCTTCGCCGCCGGCGAGGATCACGGCGCGCTTCATGGGCTCTGCGCACCCGGGCGCCGGCCGGCGATGGCCCGCTCGAAGAGGCCCTCGATCGCCTCGGCGACGACCGGCGCGGCGTATGTGCGCTCGGCGTGCTCGCGGGCGGCCGCCCCCTCGCGCGCCGCGCGCCCGGGGTCGTCGAGGTAGCGCTCGAGCAGCGCCTGCAGGGACGCGGGATCGTTCTCCGGCGAGGCGATGCCGCCGATCTCCGGGGTGATCATGTCCGAGACGCCCTCGGCGCCCGTCGACAGGCAGGGGCGCGAGGCGAGCATGCCGAGGATCACCGCGCGCGGCGCGCCCTCGGTGGGGCTCGGGCAGAACACCGAGACGTCGAAGGCGGAGAGCACGTCGGGCACCTCGGAGCCGGGCGTTGCGATGAAGTGCGCGCGCGCGCCGAGGGGCGCTGCGAGCTCGCGCAGCTCGCCCTCGGTCTCCCCGTCGCCGGCGAGGATCAGGTGCACGCGCGGGTTCTGCAGCGCACGGACGGCGCTGACCACGACGTCGTTGCGCTTCTTTGGGTGAAAGCGCGAGATGCAGCCCACGACGAACGCCTCCTCGGGGATCGCGAGCTCGGCGCGCACCCTGGCGCGGCCCTCGGCGGTGTAGCGGATCTCCTCCGTGCGCAGGACGTTGGGCACCACGATCACCTTGCGGGGCTCGACGCCGACTTCGGTGACCGAGCGGCGCGTGCCCTCGGAGACCGCCATCACGAGCGCCGCGCGCGCGGAGGCCGCGAGGTAGGCCCTGCGCGGCAGGCCCTTGCGCATGGGGAAGGGCACGGGACCCCACTCGGCCCACACGACCGTGCGGCGCAGCTCCGCGGGCAGCATCCAGGCGAGCAGCTGCTCCTTCTTGTAGTGGACCATCAGCACGTCGTAGGGCATCTGTGCGCGCAGCGCGCGGCGCAGGCGCGCGAGCAGCGCGGGCCAGCGCAGCGCCAGGCCCACCCAGGTGCGGGTCGAGAGCTTGGGACCGAGATCAATGCCGAGCACAGAGACCTCGGTGTCGCGCCCGATGCCGGGCATGTCGGTGAGCATCACCGTCTCGTGGCCGCGCTGGCGCAGCGCCTCGAGCATCTCGACGGCGGCGAACTCGGCGCCACCGCTCGAGTCGGTGGTCATCACGCTCACGATCTTCATCGGCGCCGCGTGGGGTTCACGCGGGCGAGCATAGCCGCCGGGCCGGAGCACGCGTAGTTGCAGGAGGCGGGCCGGCGAGCTCTATCATCGGTGCGGTCAAGGAGCGACGCTGGGCCGTTTGGCGCGGCACCGGGGCGCTGCGGGCAGGTAGCGAGCGGGCCCGCGATGGCGGGGACCGAGCAGCCCTCGAGGGATCAAGGAACGCATCATGAACAGCCCACAGAGTCCGCTGGTCGTCCAGTACCTCTATATCCATGGACAGGATGAGGCGTTCCACTACCCGAGCGTGCGCGCGCACGCCTCGGCCGCAGCGGTGGCACTGCGCTATCTGGAGTGCGTGCTGGTGCAGGCCGGCTCGCTGCGCCTGCGCGGCGCGGAATGCGACCTCGCGCTCGCCACCAACCTGACCGACGCACGCACGCTCGGCAGGCGCGGCGTCGAACTGATGCGGCGGATCGAATCGCTTGGGGTCAGGGTCGTGTCCGCCGCCTACCTCCATCGCCCCGCCGGTGACGTGCCGAACTTCGCCGCCTCCAGATACCTGCTCGATGCGGTGATGGCAGCCACCGAGGATCAGCCCCCCGAGCGCCCGCTGCTGTTCACGGACGTCGACTGCGTATGGGTAGACGCCGAGCGGCTGTTCGCGGCGGTTCCCGCCGAGCCGGACGTCGGCTGCATCCACTGCATATATCCGCCGGACTGGGAGATGGTGGGCTATGGGCGAATCGGGCGCACGCCCGCCGCCATGGGCGAGCTGGCCGCACGGCTTGGTGGATCGGGGCGGCTGCCCCCGTGGATCGGGGGAGAGCTGTTCGCCGGGCGCCCGGGCCCTCTGCGCCGGATGGTCGCCACCTGCGAGCAGCTCGACGCGCAGCTCGAGGCGATGGGCGAGATGCTGCAGACCGAGGAGCAGCTCCTCACGCTGGCCGGCGCGCTCGAGATGGTGAGCTTCCGCGATCTGTCGGGGCTGGCACGGCGCATCTGGACGGGGCCGCGCCACGGTGCGCCCCTGATCGAGGACCCGCTTTCGCTCGCGCTGTGGCACCTGCCCAGCGAGAAGGGGCTGAGCCTGCGCCGCAGCGCACGCTCGCTCAGCAGCGGGCGCGTACGCGCACTGCGGCGGGACCTCGCCGAGCCGGCCCGGATGGCACGCCGCTTCAACGTGGCCGGCAACGGGGTTGCGCGGCGCGTGCGCGACGACGGCTGGATCGCTGGACGGCGCGCGATCGCCTTGCTGGCCGGGGCGCGACGGCTGGCCTAGGCCGATGGAGAGGGAGCGCCTGACCGCATGCCTGATCGTGCAGGACGAGCAGGAGCGCCTGCCCGCGGCACTCGCCAGCGTGGCGTTCTGCGATCAGGTGATCGTCGTCGACGGCGGCTCGCGCGACCGCACGGTGCAGCTCGCCCGCGAGGCCGGCGCGAGCGTGATCGAGAATCCATGGCCGGGCTTTGCGATCCAGCGCAATCTCGCGCTGGATGCGGCGGAGGGCGACTGGGTGCTCGAGATCGACGCGGACGAGCGCATCTCACCGGAGCTGCGCAGCAGCATCGAGGCCCTGCTCCGCCAACCGCCGCCGGGGGTCGACATGGCGGTGTTCGCGTTGCGCAACCGCTTCCTCGGCGGGTCGCTGGGACCGTCGGCGAAGTACCCCGCGTACCGCTCGCGCCTGTTCCGCCGCGGCGCCTATCGCCACGACGAGGCTCGCGCCGTGCACGAGGGCCTGGAGCTGCGGGGCCGCCCGTTGATCCTGGAGGGCGACCTGGAACACGAGCTGGCCTCCACACCGCGCGAGGCACTGCTGGACATGTGGCGCTACGCCCGCCTGGAGAGCGTGCACGTGAGCGCCCCCTCGAGCCCGCTGGCCTACCTCAAGGGCATCCTGCTGCGCCCCGCCGCCAAGCTCCTCTACCGGGCCATCGTGGACGGGGGCTGGAGAGATGGCTGGCGCGGCATGCTGAAGATCTCGCTCGACGTGAGCTCCGACGCGCTGGTGTGGGCACTCGTGCTCGCGCGGTCGCGGGCGCCGGGCGAGGTGCAGACCGCCGCGGCGCCGGAGCATTTCGGGCGCCGCAGCGTGGGGCCGCAGAAGGTGGTGGCGGTGGCGGGCGGCGGCGGCGCGGCGCAGAGCGCCGCCCGCATGCTCGCCGAGCTGCAGGCCGACGGCGCGGACGTGGCGCTGATCTGCAGCGATCCGCCGGCCGGCTGCCGGCTGCCGCTGCAGCGGATCCCCAGGCTGGGCCCGCTGTGGCTGATCAGGGCGCTGGAGGCCGAGATGCAGGTCCGCCCGGTGGACGCTGTGGTGCCGGTCGGCCGGCGCGCCGAGCTGGTCCTTCGCACACTGCCGCGGGCGCTGCGCCCCGGGCGCGAGGCGCTCAGGTCGTACGGATGATCAGCACCGAGCAGGGGGCGTGATGGGAGATCTTGTTGGGCACCGAGCCGAGCAGGAAGCGCTTGGCGCCCGTCATCCCCTTGTTGCCCACCACAACGAGGTCGGCCTCGCGCTCCTCGGCCACATCGAGCACCGCATCGGCGGGGTCCCCCTGCCGGGGGTACACGTCGACCTTCACGCCGGCCGCACGCGCGATCTCGGCGGCGTCCTCGAGCGTCTGGTCGACGTCCTCGCGCGGGTTGATCGCCCACTGCAGATCCTCCGGGGCGTCACGTCGTTCCTCGTTGAGCCGCTGGGAGGACACGGGCTCGTAGGCGCTGACGATGTCGAGCTTGGCGCCCACCGAGCGCGCCAGGTCAACCGCTTGGCGGACAGCCTGGGTGGCTGTGTCAGAACCGTCGGTACCCACCACGATCGATTTGAACATGAGTCTCCTTGCGGCCGGGTTGGGGCTGAGCCCCTGCCCAGCCGCGGCGATCATATAGCGCGTGTGCGAGTTGAGCGAGGGCGCCGATCGGCAGTACCATCACCCGATGCTGAAGGGACTCGGCAGATGACCGTGAGCAGCATCGTGCGCGGCTCGCGCGGCCGGCTCGCGCTGGCGCTCGCGCTGGTCCTGGTGGTGTGCGCGGGCGCGGGCTGGGCGAACGCGGCCACGGCCACGGCGATGGGCGCGGTGAGCGTGCCCGCGGGCGGGACCGCGGCACCGAGCGAAGGGGTCCAGGCGAGCTCGCCGCGGGCGACCGTGCTGCAGGCCCAGGCGCTGTTTCACGAACTCGGCTATCCGCTGGGCAAGGACCGCTCCGGCGAACTCGGCGTGCAGACGCGTGGCGCGCTGTCGTATTTCCAGCACAAGTACGGGCTGCCGGTGACCGGCTACCCCGACGCGCGCACGCTGGCCAAGATGGAGGCGGTGGCTGCGTCGCTGCGCGGGAGCACGGGCGTCGCCCAGGCGCCACCGCACGACCTCGTCGAAAAAGCGCTCGGCACGAATCCGCCGGTGCTCACGATCGCGGTGACGCTGGCCGCGATCGTGGCGCTGCTGGCGCTCGCGGGCCGCCGCCGCGGCGCTCAGGACTCGGCCGCGGCCGAGGAGGCGATCCTCCCGGTCTCCGACGAGCGCTGAGGATCGAGCTGGGCGCCGCCCGAGCGCGCCCACTCCCCGATCCGCAGCTCGAGCTGGCGCAGGGCCTCGGTCGAGTGCGAGTCCCGCCCCTCGCGCGGCAGCGAGGCAAGCACGGCGGGGCCGTTGCCATTGGCGCGCGCCGCCCAGGTGGCGCGGCTGCCCGCGGGCGGCAGGGCCCGCGCAGGGACGGGAGCGGGCGCGCGGGCGAGCATCGGGCGCGCGGTCCGCCTGCCGCCGCGGGGTCCCCTGGTAAGCGGGCCGGGCTCGCTGGAGCGCGCGCTGCGCGCCAGCCCGTGCCAGCTCAGGCGGATGAAGCCCAGCAGCAGCAGGGAGTACAGCCCGGCCCAGTAGGCCGAGCCCACGTCGAAGCTGCTGAGCAGCCCGCGGTGGGCCAGCGACCAGGCCATCGAGCCGACGAGGATGACCAGCAGCACGACGTGCGGCACGATCGGGCGCCAGTGCCAGGCGTGCTGGTTCTCCTTGCGCGTGACCACGTAGCGCGGCTTGCCGTCGCGCCCGCCGAGCAGGGCCAGCAGGCAGGCGCGTGCATAGACGAAGCACAGGCCGGCCCACACAAGCCGCGCGCGCCAGATCTGCTCGAAGGACATGGGCCGGTGCACGAGCACGAGATACAGCTCCAGGCAGGCGGCGAAGGGCCAGAAGTGCACGACGAAGTCACTCGTGGTGGTGACCACGGGATAGAGGTGCAGCGCGAAGCCGAGGACCGGTGCGAACAGGAACACGAGCGTGGCGGGACCCTGCATGTAGAACAGCCCGAGCTCGTAGAACTGCAGCCGCTGACGCAGGCTGAGACCGCTCTTCGGCGCCCACAGGGTGAGCCGAACGGTGTCGAGCGCCCACGTGCCGCGCTGCTTGATGAAGTTGGGCAGATCCTCGGGCGAGTGCTGTGCGTAGGCGCCCAGGATCGGCAGGTAGCAGCCCTCCCAGCCGAGCCGCAGGGCCTCGAGGCCGGACTGCAGGTCCTCGACGAGGTTCCAGGTGGGAAAGTCGCCGATCTCATCCAGCGCCTCGCGCCGCCACACCACGCCGGAGCCACAGGGAAACACCGCGTTGGCGGCGTAGCGCGAGAGCATGGCGCACTGGAAGAAGTGCGGCTGCTGGTTGTCGAAGGGGTCGTGCGCCGACACCCTCCCCGCCTTGGCGGTCTGCACGAACGCAAGGCGCTCCGCGGCGAGCAGCTGGCCGACGGTCTCGCGCAGGAAGTGCCGGTCGCCCACGAGGTCGTCGGCGTCGCGCGTCTCGATGAAGTCGATCTCGGCGGGCACCACCGTGAGGGCCGAGTTGAGGTTGCCGGCCTTGGCGTCGCCGCGGCGCGTGGGGTCGCCCTTCCCCGGCGGGCGGTGGTAGCGCAGCCGCGTGCGCGGATAGTCGAGGGCGAGCTCGTTGACCAGCTCGCGCACGCGATCGTCGCTGCCGTCGTCGCTGACGAGCAGCCACAGGCGCTCGCTGGGCCAGTCCTGGGCGAGCACGGAGCGCACGGTCGCCTCGAGCAGCGCCAGCGGCTCGCCGAGCGTGGGGATGATCACCGCGACCATCGGCTCCGAGCCGACGGGAGCGGGGGTGCGCACCGGCACGGCCCGCTGCCAGCGGTTGATGATCGAGACCAGCGACGCGGCGACGACGACCAGCGTGGCCGCCACGAACGGGATCGACAGCCACGGCTTGGAGAGGTCGGCGTGCGCGAGCAGCCAGGGCAGAAACCAGGCGGTGGTGATCAGCAGCGCGATGCCGGCTGCATGGGCCCGGCGGTCCTGGTCGATCGTCTTTTTCATGGCACGCTCACCGTCCTTGGCTTGTGGCCGGTCCACCGACGCGGCCGCTGCCGGCCGCCTCGTTCTTCCAGATTTCAATCGGTGCCCTGTAGGTCACAAACCGCAGGTTGCTCCCGAGCCCGGTGATCGTGGCACTCGAGGAGTAGACCTTGCGGAAGCCCCCGCACCTCTGCATAGCTTGCCTGATCGCGACCGGCCATGGTTCCCCGCCGGGCACTTCGATGAACCAGCCGAAGGCGCACACGTTCACCGCGTCGCCCAGCTGGGCGACGCGCGAGGTGTCGTAGAGGTCGTAGGGGCTGTTGATCCGGTGCTGGGAGTACAGCGAGGCGGCGTACACCCAGGAGGAGTTGGCGAGCAGCTGTTCGCCGGGATGCACCTCGCGGTCGAGCACGGCGGCCGAGCCGCGCAGGTCGGGCCAGCCCTCGTCGATGCGGACCACCTGCACCACGCCGAAGCCCGCCAGGGCGATGATCGCGGCCAGCGCCACCAGCGCCCGCCGGCCCCGCAGCGCATGGCTCAGCGTGAGGCCGATCAGGGGCAGCATGAACAGCAGGCCGAAGACGACGTGCTTCTGATCTCCCGAGGGGTTGCCCGTGAGCAGGTGATACATGGGGGCGCCCACCACGCCGGACAGCAGCGCCAGCGCGATGCGGCGGTTGCTGATCAGCACGGCGCCCGTGACGGCCAGCAGCAGGGGCACGGCGGTGAGGTAGAACTGCGAGTAGATGATCTGGCTGCGCGTGACCCCGAAGCTCGGGTTCTCCTGCGTGCGAAAGCCCTCGAACGCCGTCAGCTGCGTGCGGTCGGAGAGGAAGTAGATGAGCAGCACGGCGCCGGCGATGAAGACGAACAGGCCCAGGTCCATCGCGGCGCGCCGTCCGCGCATGACGGCGACGAGGAGGATCAGGGGCGGCCCGATGAACAGCAGGACGGGATACTTGGCCAGGCCGGCCAGCGCGTAGAGCAGCGCCGCCGCGCACAGCCAGGTGCGATCGTCGCGGCGCAGGAACTCGGTCATCGCCCAGAACGAACAGCCCGCGGCGGCCACGGCCAGCGTGTCGTAGACGGCGAGGTGCCCGAGCGCGATCACGGGGCCGCTGGTGACCGCCGCCAGCGCCGCGGCCGCGCGGACGCGCTCGCCGAGCAGGTTGCCGGTGGCCTTCAGCGCACCCAGCAGGCCGATCGTCACGCACACCGCGGCCGCGGCGCGTGCGCCGGCCAGCCCCCACAGCTTCCAGCCGAGCGCGGCGATCACGGGCCACATCAACGAGCCGGAGAACCACGAGAGGTAGTCGTCGCTGATCCCGTGGCCCTGCAGGGTGCGCAGCCCTGCGGCCACGTAGATGCCCTCGTCCTCAAACGGCCCGGTGAGCTGCAGCGCGCACACGACCAGCTCAGCGGCGAGGAACACCCCGAGCGCCACCCAGGGCGCCCATGCGAGTGCCCGCGCGCGGGTGCGCGGCCGTGCACGGACCAGCTTGAGGTGCTCCCTCGCAAGGGGGCGGGGCGGTGCTGTGATCGTCGTGCTCACGTGTCCCCCCGCATCCGCCGCCTACCCGTCCGGGTTGCCCTGCGGTCCGACGTGGACCCATTGAGCGACGGAAGGCACGCCTTCGCGATTGACAAGGAACACCATGTAATAGCCGGGCGGGGCAAGATTCGGATTGGACGCGAGGCTAACTTCGAGTGTTCTGTTTGCGCCAGTTGAACCAGTGCCGCCGCCGGTGGTGATCGGAAGCGCGACCTCGCGCTGGTTGGGATCCGAGGAGTGCGTGACGGCGGCGGGGCGGATCAGAACGGCTGAGGTGATTTGTTCCGAAGAGGAAGAGCCTTTGGTGCTGTATTCGATCGTGTTGGCGCTTCCGTAGTTCCACTGGCTCGTCTTGTTGACGTTGCCTTCGAGTTTGTTGATTGTCTCGTCGATCGAGTTGATCGTTGGTCGCGCGGAGTGCATGAACAGGTAGGGCGGGCTGTAGATCGAGATGCGGGTCTCGAAGCCTTCGGTGCCGAGGCCGACGTTGACGGGGTTGGAGCCGAGGGCCATCACGCGTCCGTCGGGGAGCAGCAGCGCCTCCGAGTGATAATCCCGCCCTACGGGGTCGGCGGCGACCGGTTCGAATTCATTTTTTTCGGGGTTGAACATCGCGGCCTCGTGGACGTCTTTGGTGCGCGGCAGCGCTGAGCCGCCCGTCTCGAGCACCTTGCCGTTGGGCAGCGCGACCGCGGAGACGTACATCTTGCCGGCCGCCATCGAGCCCATGGCCGTCTTCTCTTCTTCGCCGTTGTCCATGGTGCCCTGAGGCAGTTCTGGGCCGCTTTCCCATTTGGGATCTGTAGCTTCGAGGTTGATCTCCTGGGTGGAGCGGGTCGCGGGCGTTTCCGTGTTGTACGTATTGCCGCCGCCCATGATCATCACCTTCTGGCTCTGCGCCGGCGGGAGCAGTAGCGATGCTGACTGATCGCGTTCGTCCGGGTGTAGAAGGCCGGGGGTGTTCTGGACGCGCGGGTGTGTTTTGTATTCGGATTTCGGACCGCCTGCGACCACGGGTCCTTCGATCTCTGCCGCCGCGTTGGCGTTCAGCTGTTCGGCCTGTGATTCTTCCCGTTCCTTTTCCGTCAGGTTGGGCCGACAGTAGAAGTCATAGATGGCGGAGCCTTCCGGAGCCGGGGTCGCGCCTTCGTATCCCCTTTTTGTCTCGATGCCGTTGCCAAACACATGGCTGCCGTCGTAGAAGAGACGGCCGTCGGCGGTGAGGATCATCGACGGGTACAGGCCCCAGTACCAGTCGTAGGTCTGTTGGAGCAGCGGGCTCCCCCAGCCCACCCACTCCCCCGGCGGATCGTGTTCGCTGTCTTCTTTGTTGTATGGGCCGATGAAGTAGTTCGTGTCGGTGGTGCCGTTGCCTTCCTCGTTCAGTCCTCCAAAGGAGATCACGTCGCCGTTGCCGAGCTCGGTGGCGCTGGGGTACCACGCGCCGCTCAGCAGTGGGCCCGGTTCCTTGGGCTGGTGCGGTTCGGCTTCGTTGTACTTGACCTTTTCATACTGTTCGCTCGCGATGTTGAAGATCCAGCTGGCGTTTTCCCCGTCGTAGATCGTGCTCGGGAACTTGCCTTCTTCCGGAGGCGCGGGATAGGCCTTGGTGCCCCCCAGGATCAGGACGTTGCCGTTGGCGAGCTGCACATGACCGGCGCAGAACAGATCCGTCGGAGTGGGGATTTCCTTCCACGTGTTGGCGGCCGGGTTGTAGATGTATGAGCGGAAGCAGCCCGCGTCGAATTCCATGCGCGAGTTCCCCGATCCGGCCATCAGCAACAGCTTGCCGTTCTGCAGCAGCACCGAGTGGATCGTGCGGGCGTGGTCTTCGCCGTTCAGGACTTCCCATTTCCCATCCACTTCCGGGCTGCCGGCCGGCGGTGTGACGGTGGTCTTTTCGGCCGGTGCTTCTTCGGGCGCGATCTGATCGCAGCGCGAGGGGATCGCTTCCTGGGAGACAACGGGCCCCGTCGCTGCGGGCACCAGCGCCGGAGCGGGGACTCCAGCCGTCGAGGACACGGGCGTTGTGGCGGTCGGGTGCTCGGAGGCATCGACAAGCGAGAACGAGCTCACCCGCACGGTGCCGGTGGCGCGCACGACCACGCCGAGGGCGAGTCGCTGGATACCGGGCTGGACTGGGCCGATAAGGGTGGAGGTGCTGACCAGCGATGTTTGTCGCTTGAGCTTCTCGGCGAGGTAGGACTCGTGCCACTTGCCGCCTTTCTCCACGAGCACCTCGAGACCCACCGCGCTGGTCGTGCTGCTGTAGCGCAGCGACGCCCGGTAGGTGTGTCCGATCGCGGCCGACGAGGCGCATGAAGGGGTCTGGCTGAGCAGGACCGGCTTGGCGTAGCGGTGGATCGTGAGCGAGACGATCCCGTTGGCGCCCCCAGGCACGGTCGAGAAGCGCAGCGAGCTCCCCGCGACCGCAGCCTGCGCGAAGCAGCTGACGTGGGCGTGCTGGGAGGCCTCGGCCCCGGCCCGAGTGCTGATCGAAGATCCTGCTGCCGCTGCGCTGCGATCCGATGCGTTGCGATGAGGGCTGTCGGCTGCCTGCGACCTGTCTGCCACGACGGCTACAGCCAGGACACTGAAGGCAAGAACCGCAAAGACCACAACCCAACGACAGAGGAATCCTATCCTCAACGCGCCATCCATAGTCAGCGAAAAGCTAACAGGATCGGGCGTCTCATGCGATTGGCTTGCGGGCGGCACTTTAGGCGTGCAACACTGCGCCCATTCGTCCACCGGGCCCGGATCGCGCTGCAGCGCCGTTCCGGGCCCGCCGATTCCCATCGCACATGCGATTCGCACGCATCCACGGGGCCGGGTTGCGCCCCCCCTCCACACGCCCCGCCAGGAGCGTCCGGAGCAGCTTGGCCCTGCTCCTGTGCCTGCTCGGCGCATGCTTCGTGGCCGTGCCCCAGGCCGGCGCCGCGACGCGCCCGACCCGCCCCAAGCCCGCCTCCAAACACGCAAAGCACAGCACGCAGCGCTGCAAGAAGGACCACCGCTGTCCCAAGCACAGCGCCCCGCCTCCCAAGAAGCACTCCTCGGGCTCCTCGTCGTCGGGCAGCCAGCCGCCGTCGGCGCCGCCGGGCGGCTCCACGACGATCGGCAGCCAACCCTCGCCGGTGAGCACGCTCCCCAGCTCGCCGCCGAGCGAAACGCTGCCCGTCGAAACCCCCAAGCAGGAGGAACCCCCGAAGAAAGAAGAACCCAAGAAAGAAGCGCCCAAAGAAGAACCCAAGAAAGAAGAACCCAAGAAAGAAGCGCCCAAAGAAGAACCGAAGAAAGAAGAACCCAAGAAAGAAGCGCCCAAAGAAGAACCGAAGGAAGAAGCCCCCAAGAAAGAAGAACCGCCGGCTGAACCCCTGAGGCTGTTCTCGGCGGAAAGCATCTACAACGAGGAACTGCCCGCCTCGCCCCCCCAGGCGACGGACTCGGCCCAACTCGTGGCCGCGTTCCAGGCGCAGGTCAGCAAGTACTACGGCCACGTGGTGATCAACACGACCGAATGGAGCACGCCGGTTTACGTGGTGCCCGCCAACCAGCCGACGGTGGCGATGCTGGGCGTGAGCTCGATCTGCCCGCGACCGGAAGGCGTGTTCTCCGGCTTCCAGGCCCAGATCGAAGCTGTGCCGATTCCGTCGAACGCCTCGCCGGCGGCGGGTACGGACAAAGAGGTGGTCATCTGGCAGCCCTCCACGGGACACCTCTGGGAACTGTGGCGCGTGCTGCAGGAAGGAGGACGCTGGACCGCCTGCTGGGGCGGCGAGATCGCGGATGCATACACGAGCGATGGCATCTTCCCGGCGCCGTTCGGAGCGAGCGCCGCGGGCCTGTCACTGCTCGGGGGCCAGATCCATCTCGAAGACCTAGAACGCGGCTCGATCAACCACGCTCTCGAAGTCCTGCTGCCGGAAACGCTGCGCACGGAATTCGTTTGGCCGGCGGTGCGCACGGACGGCAACGGCAAGACCGCCAACTCGATCCCCGAGGGCACGCGCTTCCGCCTGAAGGCGAGCGTGAACCTGAGCTCGCTCGGCCTGAGCAAGCCGGCGCTCGAGATCGCCACCGCGATCCAGCGCTACGGGTTGATCGTCGCGGACACCGCGGGCGCGGTGACGCTGTCGGCGCAGGATCCCACCCCGCTGATCAAGGAAGGCAAGGCCAACCCCTACAACACACTCCTTGGCAGCGATCCCGACGACGTGCTCGACGCGGTCCCCTGGGGCGATCTCGAAGTGGTCAGCCCCAGCTATCACGGCTGAGCGGAGCGCCTCCGGCGCCGCCTGCCGCTGGAGGGGCGGTGAGGAGCGTGTCCTATGGTTCGCGGCAGTGATCGACCTGCACTGCCACGTGCTGCCGGGCATCGACGACGGCCCCGCGACGATGGACGGCTCGGTGGCGCTTGCGCGCGCGGCGCTCGCGGCGGGCATCGAGACGCTCGTGGCGACCCCGCATGTGAGCGCGCGCTACGACAACGACGCCGGGACGATCGCGCGCCTCGTGGCGGAGCTAAACGGCAGGCTGGTGCAGGAACAGGTGGGGGTGGAGATCGTGGCGGGGGCCGAGATCGCGCTCACGCGGGTGGCCGAGCTCGATGCGGGCCGGCTCACGGGCCTCGGCCTGGGTGGCAGCCGCTGGCTTTTGATGGAGCCGCCGTTCACGCCGATCGCCGCCGGGCTCGAAGGGATCCTGCTCGACGTGCTGGACCGCGGCCATCGCATCGTGCTGGCCCACCCAGAGCGCTGCCCTGCCTTTCATCGCGATCGCGAGCTGCTCGCGCGACTGGTCGGCTCGGGCATGCTGCTGTCGCTCACGGCCGGGTCGTTCGGGGGGCGCTTCGGCAGCGAGGTGCGCCGCTTCGCGCTCGAGCTGGCGCAGGAAGGGATGGTGCACAACGTCACCTCCGACGCGCACGACTGCGAGCGCCGCCCGCCGGGGCTGGTGGCTGAGATCGAGCAGGCGGGACTCGCGCCGCTCGCCGACTGGCTCACCCAGGCGGTGCCCGCGGCGATCCTCAGCGACGGCGACCCGCCACCGCGGCCCGCCGTGGCGCTGCCCGCGCAGCCGGCACGGCGCTCGTGGCTTCGCCGCCATTGAGCTCAGGCGAGCTTGGTGATGGCAACGATCATCCCGATCAGCACGACCACGACGATTGCAGCCTGCATCCAGATCCAGGTCGGAGACATGACCGCCGCAGCCTACTGCGAGCCACTGCGCCCGGCCTTGCACCCGGCGCCAACGGCGAGGCGCGCCACTATCGTGTGATCAATGGCTCCAGACCTCCGCCGGCCGACGCCGCTGATCGTGCTCGGCGCAGTGTGCCTCCTCGCCGCCCTGCTCTGGGCGGCCGCTGCAGGCGCCGCGAGCGGCACTGGTGCGGTGTCGCGATCGCTGCTCGGCGGGGTCAACATCGGCAGCGTCTCGGGCAGCTCCTCGCCCCAGGAAGCGCAGCGCACGATCGAAGTGGCACACCAGCTGCACGCCAAGGTCGTGCGCCTGGAACTGCCCTGGGCGCTCGTCGAGCCGAGCGGCCCGGACCACATGGAAACCCAGCCGCTGAGCTACGTCGACCGGCTCGCCGCCGACGCGACCGCGGATGGCATCCGCCTCATCATGCTCGTCGAGAACACGCCCTGCTGGGCCTCCTCGGCGCCCGCATCGCTGCTGCGCAAATGCATCGCCGGGTCGGGCCCGGCGAGCTCCTGGCCGCCGAAGGACCCCGCGACCTACGCCGCGTTCATGGCGTTCCTGGCGCAGCGCTACGGCCCCGCGCTGGCTGCGCTTGAAATTTGGAACGAGCCCGATCAGTCCAACGAACAGTACTTCGCCGGCCCCGAAAAACCTCAGCGCTACGCCGCAGTGCTGCGGGCGGCCTACACCGCGATCAAGCAGGCCAACCCTTCGGTCACCGTGCTGGGGGGCTCGCTGGTGGGCTCCAACGGCGTGTTTCTCCGGGCACTGTACGCCGCCGGGATCAAGGGCTACTACGACGGCCTGTCGGTGCACTTCTACAACCTCACGCTCGCCTCGCTGCGCTCGATCCATGAAGTCCAGCTGGCCAACGGCGACCGCACGCCGCTGTGGCTGGACGAGTTCGGCTGGAGCAGCTGCTGGCCGGCGCGCAAGATCGAGCAGGAACAGGCATGCGTCACCCAGCAGATCCAGGCGCAGAACCTGACCAACACCTTCCGCGCGATCGCCCAGGCGCCCTACATGGCAGCTGCGGTCGTCTACAAGCTCAAAGACTCCAGGGGCGAAGAATTCGGCGCACTGTCGACAAGCGGCGCGCACAAGCCGTCCTTCAGCGCCCTCTCGCACGTGTTCGCCTCGCCCTTCGGCAGCCTCAGCCCGGTCACCGTGAAGCTGCGCCAGCAGGGCGGGCGGGTGCTGGCCAGCGGCTCGGGCCCCGTCGGCGACTTCATGACGATCGAAGCCTTCCAGGGTTCGCTGCTGCGCTACCGGGCGTTCTTCACGCTCGACCGCTTCAATCGCTTCTCGATCGGCCTGCCCTCGGTGCTCGGTACGAGCGGACTGCGCGTGCGGGTCTACCAGTACTGGAGCGGGGTGGCCAGGGCCGCCCAGGCGAGCATCTGATCACTCCGCGTTGCGGAACAGCGCGAGCAGCGTGAGGGCCAGGATCTTCATGTCCAGGCCCAGCGACCAGTGTGCGATGTAGTAGTTGTCCCACTCGACGCGTTCGGCCAGCGAGGTCTGCCCGCGCAGGCCGTGCACCTGGGCCCAGCCCGTGATCCCCGACTTGACACGGTGGCGGTCGCCGTAGCGCACGACATCCTGGCGGAACAGCTCGACGAACTCCGGGCGCTCGGGGCGCGGGCCGACGAGGCTCATGTCGCCCCGCAGCACGTTGATCAGCTGGGGCAGCTCGTCCAGCGAGGTGCGGCGCAGGAAGCGACCGACCGCCGTCCGGCGATCCTCGCCCTCCACCCCGCCCGGCGCGATGTCGCCGGCGAGCAGGAAGTCCAGCGCGCTCGTCTCAGCCTCCTCGCCCTCAGGCTCCTCCTGCGGGACGCGCATCGAGCGGAACTTGTAGAAGTTGAACACCTTGCCGTCGCGCCCCACGCGGCGCTGGCTGAACAGCGCGGGACCCGCCGAGCTCAGGCGCACCGCCACCGCCGCGCACAGCGCGACGGGCGAGAGCAGCACGAGCAGCAGGAACGCGGCCACGCGGTCGAAGGCATGCTTGATCGCGAACTGCGCGCCCTTGGGGTCGACGGTCGCGAAGGACATCAGCGGCAGCCCGCCCAGCGTGTCGTAGCGGACGCGGTCGTTGATCGTGTCGAACATGCGGGGCACGACCGATACCTCCACGCCGAGTTCCTGGCAGTGCTGGATCAGGCGGCTGACGCGGGCATCGGCGATCGAGGAGAACGCCACGATCAGGTTTTTGACGCCGGTGCGCGTGACCGTCGACTCGAGGTCGTCGGCCGTTCCCAGCACGGGCACCGCGCGTCCGCCCACCTCGGCGACCGTGCGGGGATCCTCGTCGAGGAAGCCGACCGGGGTCAGCCCGTACTCGGGATGGCTTTCCAGCCGGCGCGCCACCTGCGCGCCGATCATGCCCGCGCCCATGATCAGCACCGGCTTGCCCACCAGCCGCCGCGCGCGGGCACTGCGCTGGATCAGCGAAAGGGCTACGCGAGCGCAGCCGACGCCAATCACGGCGAACAGCCATGCGCGCAGCCAGTCGGTCTGGTTGGGCACGTGCCCGTTGGCGAACATGCCGATGATCGCCACGCCCATCGCAGCGACCGAGATGCCACTGATGACCGGCACCACCCCATCGAGCACCAGCACGCGCATGCGCCTGCGGTAGAGGCCGCGCAGGTAGAAGAGCACCATCACCAGCAGCGGCAGCGCGAGCAGCGGGGCGCGCCCGGCGTGCGCATTGACGACCGCGTCGGGGCCCCCGAGGGCGAGGACCAGCGCGAGGCACAGCGCCACGAAGTCCACCGCGGGGCGCAGCAGGCCCCAGCCGGGGCCCTCGAGCGCCCACTGGAGGGGACCGCGATAGCTGCCGCCCCGCAGGGCGGTGGGCCAGGGTGCGCCGTGTACGAGCTCGCCGTGGAGCGGGAGCGTTGTGGAGGTCTGCTGGGTGATTCGCGTTCTGTCCATGAAGTCAGGGCATCCTTGTCCTTACTGCGTTACTCGGGTCATACAACACTTCCCTTTAGCTCCCTCGCCCCTCCGATCGCGGCGGCCGCATCAGCTGACGCGTGAGCACGCCCGTGAGGACGAGCGCACCGCATGCCAGCAGTATGTACAGAACGTCGCTGCCGGGGATCTCCAGCGACCCGCTCGCCCGCGCCGGCTGCACCGTCACGGCCGGCGCGGGGCGCGACCCGGAGCTGCCGCCGGCGCGGGCTCCCCGCGTCCTGCCCGTGCCCGGGTGGCTGTGTGCGGGGGGCGGCGATGGCGCGGTGCCGGCGGAAGCCCCACTCGAAGTGGTGCCCGCGGACGTCGTGCCCGCGCCGCCGCTGCTCGAGCCGCCGCCGCCGCTCGAGCCGCCGCCTCCCGAGGAGGGCGGGCCGTTGAGCAGCGTGGCACCGAGGATCGCCTGGCTGCCCGTGCCGGGGCCGCCATAGCCGCTGAGCAGCGGGTTGGCCGTGGCGAGGGCGGGTGCCGCGGCCGATACCGCAACGAGCAGGCCGGTGACTATCGGTGCGATCGCGTGATGGCGCGCCATGCCTCCCTACCTTGGGGTCCTTTCTCGGCTCGAGCAGAGCGTCTCCACTCTCCATTGCCATTGCCCGTCAATACCCCCCGATCGCCGCCTGCCATCGCCGCAACGTTGTGACGTGCCAACCAACCGACGAGGATGCTGCTGACACGCTACCGAAGACGCGATGCTCTGTCGAGGCTCGCAAGCCGTTTAACGCCGATGATTCCTGGATTTCAGCCGAACTGCTCAGCGTTGAGGAGGATTGAGCGGTTGAGTTCCTCGATGCTCACGCGCCGGCCTTCGCGCGCCGTCTGCAGGGCTTCGCGCGTGGTCTGATCGCGCGGGTTCAGATGGGCGGCCCGCGTGAGCAGCGCGAGCGCGGCCGCGCGTTCACCCCGGGCGGAGGCGATCGCGCCCCGCTCAAGTGTGGCGTAGGGGTCGCCCGGCGTGCGCTTCAGCGCCATCGCGAAGTCGTGATCGCCGCGCGCAAGTTCGCCGTAGCGAAGCGCGATGCTGCCGGCCACGAGGTCCGCTTCATCGCTCAGCGGGTTCAGGCGCGCTGCTTCGCTGAGCCGCGCATATGCGGTCCGCGGGGAGGTTGTCCAGATCGCCGCCGCGCTCTGGATCTGCACCTGGCTGAGCCACGGGGCGGCCAGGGAGGCGGCGGCCAGAAGTGCGATCAGCGACGCGGCGAGCACCGCCGCCAGCCTGGCACGCGAGGCGTGGATGCCGCGCGCGCCACGGACGGGCGTCGTCGCCCCGGCGGGCGCGCTCCGCGGCGGCGCCAGCGCGCACGCGATCCCCAGCAGCGCAAAGGCCGGCGCACCGAGGCCGGCGAACTCCCAGAACCAGTCGAAGGACCCGTGCACCAACCAGTAGGCGAACCCCGCGAGCGCGGCCGCGGCGACCGCCCTGCCCAGCGGATCGGAGCGCCGTACCGCGCCGGTGCCGGCGACCAGCGCAGCGCCGAGCCCCACGAGCGCGAGCAGCGTGCCGAGCAGGCCGGTCTGCGAGAGCGTGCGCAGCTCCACGCTGTGGGGGTAGTGGGGGGTCTCGCCGCTGCGGCCGTGCTGCAGGTACTGCTCGGAAAAGTTGTCGGCGCCGATCCCCACGAGCGGATGGGCGAGGAATTCGTCCAGCGCCACGCGGTAGAAGTCATAGCGGTTGCTCCCCAGCCCGCTGACCAGCCGGGTGCCCGTCGTGTTGTCGGCCGCATAGCCGCCCTTGAAGCTGTCCCAGCCGCTCTTGATGCGGGTGACGGGGTTTCCGGCGAGCGCGAGGCCGCCGGCCAGCAGGGCCACCAAGGTCACCGCCGCGGCCGCGCGCAGCGTCAGGCGCACGCGCCGCAGCGCGGCCGCGGAGAGCGTCCCGCGCGTCTCGAGCGCCGCGCCGAGCGCGACCACGAGGCCCACTACGAGCGCGGCGGGCAGGAGGGCGCTCGTGGCGCTGTGCACCGTGGCCGGCGTGGCCATGCCGTCGTGCAGGTGATCGCCCACCGCCAGCAGCGCGGGCGTCGCCGCGGCGGTGCCCGCTGCCACCGGCACGAGCAGCGCGAACGTGCGGATGCGCCCGGGGAGCAACGCGAAGACGAGCACCAGCATGACGGGCGTGGCGTACAGCGAGCCGCGGCTCTGGCTGAGCAGCGCCACACCGACCAGCAGCACGGCCCCGCCCGCCAGCAGCCCGCGCAGCGCGAAGGGCAGGCGCTCGCTGCGCGCCAGCAGCAGCGCGGGCCAGAAGGCCATCAGCCACTGCGCGGCGCTCGCATTGGGGTAGCCGCTGGGGTAGGCCAGACGGCCGTCCGGAATCAGGTTCTGCAGTCCCGCGGCGCCGGCCGCGTCGATGTGCAGCATCGTGAAGGCCGCCAGCGCGATCATGGCGAGCGTCCACGCGCACACGAGCAGCGCTGCGCTGGTTCCGTGCTGGCGCCAGCAGGCGAACAGCGCGAACACGAGCAGGTAGAGCAGCGTGCGATCCGCCCCTTCCCAGGCGTCGCCCGGAACGGACGCCCACAGGATCGAGAGGAAGCTCAGGATCGTGAAGGCGGCAAGGCAGGCCAGCGCGATCCGCACCGCCGGCGCGATCTCCGCTGCGCGCAGGCCCACCAGTGCGACGGCCAGGGCGAGCAGCAGCAACACGATCAGCGCTCCCGGGGCCCAGTGGGTGAGGGGGTAGCCGGCCTGGTCGGTGGCCCACACCACGAACAGCGCCAGCGCGGCGAGCGCGGGCACTGTCGCGGGCGCCTGGCGCAGCGCCGCCGTGAGCCTGGCCGTCATCGCGCCCCACAATAATCACCGCTGTGGAGGACCCGGCGGAGCTGGTCCGCTTCTACGACGATGCGTACTCGAGCGAGCCGGGGGACGGTGAGCTGTACGCCCGCTGGCGCGCGCTCGGCGCGCGCGGCAAGGCCGATCACGTGATCACGCTGTGCTCTGCGGCGGGCCTGCAGCCGGCGAGCACGCTCGAGGTCGGCTGCGGCGACGGCGCGCTGCTCTCAGAGCTGCACCGACGCGGTTTCGGGGGTCGGCTGGCGGGTGTCGAGATCACCGAGCGGGCTGTCGAGATCGCCCGCGGGCGCGAGGAGATCGACCAAGTGGACTGCTACGACGGCATCCACCTGCCCGCGCACGACAGCGCCTACGACCTCGGCATCCTCTCGCACGTGCTCGAGCACGTGCCCGATCCACCGGCGCTGCTCGCCGAGGTCGCGCGCGCCTGCCGCGCGGTCGTGGTCGAGGTTCCGCTCGAGGCCAACCTCTCCGCGCGCAGGGCCGCCAAGCGCGAGCACGCCGCCGAGATCGGCCACCTGCAGCGCCTCGACCGCGCGGCCGTTGCAGCGATCGTCGCGGCCGCCGGACTCGAGCGCGCCGGCGAGCTGGACGATCCGCTGCCGCTGAGCGCCCACCGCTTCTTCGCGACCACGCCCGCGGCACGCGCGGCCGCCACGGGCAAGTGGGCGCTGCGGGCCGGCCTCTACAGGCTCGCGCCGCCGCTGGCGCGGCGCCTGTTCACGGTGCACTACGCGTGTCTGTGCCTGCCGCGGGGCGCGTAGCGGCGCTGAACAGCAGCGAGAGGACGCGGCCCATCAGCTCGTCGGGCACCGCATCGGGGTCGGCCAGCTTCTGGCGGGCGATGCCGTCGGCGAGCGCGTCGATCGCGATCGCGAGCTGCTCCGCGGGAATCGCGAGCTCGAGGTCGAACTCGCGCACCGCGTCGGCGATCAGGCCGGTCAGCACCGCGCGCATCTGTGCGAAGCGCGCCGCGATTTTGGGCCGCATGCGCGTGTCGCGCACACCGTAGGCCCAGAACTCGATGAACAGCAGCAGCAGCTCGGGCTCGCGCTCGATCATCGTCATCCATTGGCGCGCGCCGCCGGCTGCGCGCTCGGTGACCGACGCGCGCGCGCCGCGCACCGCGTCTGAGATCTCGCGCGCGTAGGTGTCGATCTCGCGCTCCATGAGGGCCAGGAACAGGTCCTCCTTGCCGTCGAAGTTGGAGTACAGCGCGCCGGTCGAGAAGCCGGCCTGCGAGGCGATCTCATCCACCGACGCACCGTGGAAGCCGCTGCGCGCGAACACGCCGCGCGAGGCGTCCAGCAGGCGCTCGCGCGTGTTCGCGCGGCTCTGCTCGCGCGTCATGCGCGACGTCGTGACAGCGTCCTGCGGCTCTGCGGCGGTTGGGGCATCGGTGGTTTCCATCGCCGTCATCCTACTTGACAGAGCAAACGCTATTTCGATAACGTCCGTTATCCAAGCTGCGATTGAAAGGGATGTGATGAGCGCAACACCGACCGCCCCGCCGAGGCCCTCCGCCGAGGCGATCGCCGATGCGTCCGTGCTGCCGGCCGACGCGATCTCCTACGAGGATCTCTATGCGCGCTGGGAGCGCGGCAACTGGGCGGCCACCGAGCTGGACTTCACCGAGGACGCGCGCCAGTGGCGCGAGGACTTCACCGAGTTCGAGCGCACGGCCGCGCTGTGGAACTACTGCCTGTTCTTCTGGGGCGAGGACGCGGTCGCCGACAACCTCTCCCCCTACATCGACGCCGCACCGCTGGAGGAGCAGAAGTACTTCCTCACAACCCAGCAGGTCGACGAGGCGCGCCACGCGGTCTTCTTCAAGCGCTTCATGCAGGAGGTCTGCGGCATCGGCGACGGCTCGATGGCGAGCGGCCTGCAGGAGATCAAGCCCCAGCTGACCTCCGGCTTTCGCAAGATCTTCGACCGCCTCGACGTGATGGCCGACGAGCTGCGCGCCGACCGCTCCCCCGCGAACCTCGCCGCCGCGGTAACGCTCTACCACGTCGTGATCGAGGCCTCGCTCGCGCAGCCCGGGCAGCACTTCATCTGCAGCTACCTGGAGGAACGCGATCAGCTGCCCGCCTTCCGCTCCGGGATGGAGAAAATCGCCGCCGACGAGCAGCGCCACATCGGCTTCGGCGTGAAGCTGCTCGCCGACCTGCGCCGCGAAGACCCGGTCGGCGTGCCCAGGGCGGTCGCGCGCATGCTCCGCGACGTCACCCGCTACACCGCCCAGGTGCTCATGCCCCCGGGCTGGGACGAACGCTACATCACGGTCTTCAACTCGAACTACGACGAGGTGGGCGTGGCGGGTCTCGTCTCGATGACCACCAAGCTGCGCTCGGCTGGTCTCGACGTCGAGACGCTGCCCGGGCCGCCGCTGCTGCCGCCGGGGCTGACCATGCTGGAGGTCTCCCAGCGCGGACGCGCGCTCGCCAAGGCGGGCGTGATCGGCGTTCGCCAGGGCCCCTCGCTGCGTGACCCCGAGTCGGTGTCGCTGCTGTTCGACACGATCCGCCGCCAGGTGAACCCCGAGCACGGCCTCGCGCAACCGACCACCTTCCAGTGGGAGTTCACCGACGCCGACGTCCCGCCGTGGCACCTGACCGTCAACAACGGCTCCAGCGTCGTCGAGCAGGGACGGGCACCGAACGCCGACCTGCGCCTGCGCGTCTCCTACCAGGACTGGGTGGACATCGTGGGCCAGCGCCTGGACCCGCTGCGCGCGATGGCAACGGGCAGGCTGCGTCCGCGCGGCAACCCCTTCGCGCTGGCGCGCCTCGGCAAGGTCTTTCCGCGGCCCCCCCGCTGAGCGCACCGCGCGCGGCTCATCCCGGGGAGAACTCGCGCTCGGCGGCGCTCGCGCCGCCGGGAGCTTCGCCGGCCCCCGACACACGCGCGGGCGGCGGCTCCTGAGCATCCGGACCGCCGCCGGCCGCGGCCTGTTCTTCAGCGGCAGCGGCCGCGCGCGCCCGCGGCGCGGCGGCGGCGGGCTGCGCGGCGCCCGCCGGGCTGCCCTGCTCGAGGCCGAACTCCCGGCTGGCCCGCGCGGCCGGGCTCAACGGCGCCGCCGAGGCGCTGCGCGCGGCCCCGCCGCCGGAGCCGGCGCCCGCGGCAACGGCGCCGCTCCCGCCCGCTGAGGAGAGGCCGGCCGCGAGCAGCGGCTGCGTACCTGCGCGGGCCGCACGCGCGGCGCGGTGCACGGGCGCGCGCGCCGGAGGCCGGGCGCCGCGCTCCAGCGAGAGGCAACCCGCGCCCACGCTGATCGCAAGCAGACAGCCCGCCGCGAGCTTCGCGCCGAGCGGCCCGCCCCCCAGCAGCCAGCCGCTCCCGCCGGCCGCGGCGGAGGCGCCTGACGCGGACAGCGCAGCGCCTGCCCCCGGAGCCAGTTGCGCTCCGCCGCCCGCGGCCGGGCCTGCGCCGCGGGCCGCCCCGCCCGCGCCCCCGCGAGCCAGCGCGAGCAGGCCCGCGCCGAGACTCCCCGGCAGCAGCGCGGGCGGGAGCGCGGCGGCGAGCCCGCGCAGCGAGACGACGTAGGCGCGGCACGCGGGGCATTGGCCATGGTGCATCAGCGCCAGGCGGTAGCGCTCGCCGCCCGGGTCGAGCATGCCGAAGGCCAGCGCGCGCATGAGCGAGCCCTGCTCCTCACACCAGCCGCCCGCGCTGATCGTCTCGGCGAGCTCGCCGACCTTGCGCGCGACGCCCTGCGTGCCGCCGCCGCGACCCTCCATCAGCTTGCGCATGCGCGACTCGCTGATGCCCATCCGCGCTGCAGCGTCGGCGCGCGAGAGCCCCTGCAGGTAGCAGAGCACCGCCGCTTCGCGCTCGCGCGAGCCGAGGCGGGCGCACAGGCCCTCCCACATCTGCGCCAGGCGGACGCGGTCGTCGAGACGGGCGGCGAGCTCGCCGTCATCGCCTTCCGCGCCCCCGCCCGCGAACGCGGGCTGCGCGCGCAGGCGCTCGAGCCGCCGCTGTGCGCGGTGCTCGTCGATCGCGCGGCGGAAGGTGGCCAGCGCGAGCCATGCCTCCGGATCCTCGATCGCGCGACCCTCCAGCACGGCCATGTAGAGGCCCTGCCAGGCCTGGGCGTAGCAGGCGTCGAGGTCGGCCGCGTCGAGCACGACGCCCCGCGCGCAGAGCCGCCCGCGCGTGCTCGCGAGCACCCTCCCCCGCAGGGCCCGGAACTCCTTGCGCAGGAGGCGCTCGGCGCGGAAGCGGCGGAGATGCTGGGGGCTCATGGGGTGGCCCGAAGGTATACCGCCAGTCAGGAGGATTCGACCAGGCGGTGGCCGCAGCTCGGCGCGAGAACGCTGCCGGGGTGGCGCTGCCCCGCGCGCGGCGGCCGGGTGGGTATCTTCACGCGATCGCGCCGTCCTCCGCCAGCACAGCTCCCGCTCGGCCGATGCGCGCCGAGATCCTCGGCATACCGCTGGCGGTCTCCGACTACGCGGAGGTGATCTCGTGGATGGAGGCGATGATCGCGGCGGGCCGGCAGGGCTATGTGACGGCGGCCGCGGTGAACCTCGTGATGAGCGCGCAGGAGGACCCCGAGACGCGGGCCGCGGTGCTCGGCGCGACGCTGGCGGTGCCCGACGGCCAGCCGCTGGTGTGGGCCCTGCGCGCGCTCGGGCACGCCGCCGCAACGCGCATCTACGGTCCCGACCTGATGGCTCGCTTCTGTGCGCGCGCGGCGCAGGCGGGCATCCCGATCTACCTCTATGGCGGACGCACCCCCGAGGCGCTGGCGCTGCTCGAAGCGCGACTGCGCGCGCGCTTTGCGGGCCTGCGCATCGCGGGTGGCTTCTCGCCGCCGTTCCGGGAGCTGACGAGCGCGGAGGAGGAGCGGGTGATAGCCGAGATCGACGCCTCGGGCGCGTCGGTCGTATGGGTCGGCACCGGCCAGCCCAAGCAGGAGAAGTGGATGCTGCGGATGCGCCCGCTGCTCGCCGCGCCGCTGCTGGTGGGGGTGGGTGCCGCGTTCGACTTCCACGCCGGGCTCGTGCCCCAGGCCCCGCCGTGGATGCAGCGCAACGGCCTGGAGTGGGCGTACCGCCTCGCGCGCGAGCCGCGGCGGTTGTGGCGCCGCTACGCGCGCTACAACCCGCGCTTCGTGGCGGGCTTCGCGGGCCAGTACGCGCGCCACCTGCGCACGCGCGGCGGTTGAGCTGCGGACGATTTCAATCCATGCGTGCGCGCTGGCGCCCGGCGGCACGCAGGTATCCTGTTGGCTTTGATGGCCAACGCGCAGAGCACAGCCGACGTCTCGGTTATCGGCCTCGGCCGTGTGGGCCTGCCGCTGGCCCTGTCCTTCGCCGATCGCGGCCTGCGTGTGGTCGGGATCGACAACGACGCCGCGCGACTCGGCGCGGTGCGCGAAGGGCGCATGCCCTTCGAGGAGACCGGTGCGCAGGCGCTGCTCGAGCGCGTCCATGCGGGCGGGCGCCTCGAGCTCTCCGATCGCGTGGTCGACGCGGCCCGCGCGCGCCACATCGTGATCACGCTCGGCACGCCGTCCTTCTCGCACATCGAGATCGACATGCGCGACATCCGCTCGGCCCTCGACGACCTGCTCGGCGTGCTCGCCCCCGGGCACTCCGTGATCCTGCGCTCCACCGTGGCACCGGGGACGACGGAGTTCGTGGCCGGCTATCTGAACAAGCATCGCGGCCTGCAGATCGGCGAGGAGGTCTTCGTGGCGCATGCCCCCGAGCGCATCGCGGCGGGCAGGTTCCTGGAGGAGATCGACACCCTGCCGTGCATCATCGGCGGCGTCGGCCGCCGCTCGGGCGAGGTCGTGGGCGAGCTCTTCAGCATCTTCTCGGCGCCGATCGTGCAGACCACGCCCGCTCAGGCCGAGCTGGCCAAGATCTGGGCGAACATCCTGCGCTACACGCACTTCGCGCTGCCCAACCTGCTGATGATGGACTGCGAGCGCTACGGCGCCAACGTCTTCGAGGTGATCGACCTGATCAACCGCGACTACCCGCGCGGCGGCATCGCCCAGCCGGGGCTGACCGCCGGCACGTGCCTGCGCAAGGACTTCACCTTCTCCGAGGAGCGCTCGGCGGCGCCGGGAATGCTGCTGGCGGTCTCGCGCGTGAACGAGTCCGTGCCGCTGTTCCTGCTGGAAGGCGCCAAGCGGCGCCTGGGATCGCTCGCCAACCGCCGCGTGGCGGTGCTCGGCCTGGCCTTCAAGGCCGATACCGACGACGAGCGCGACTCGCTGGCGCACAAGCTGATCCGCCTGCTCGAGCGCGAGCTCGCGGACGTCGTGGTGCACGATCCGCACGTGCCCACGCCGACGGTGTCCCTGGCGGAGGCGCTCGACGGCGCCGAGGTGGTGGTGGTCGCGACCAACCACACCGAGTTCCGCGAGCCCGCCACGCTCGCCGCGATCGCAGAGCACTCCGCCGCCGACTGCCTGGTTGTGGATCCGTGGAACTGCTGGGGTGCGGCACAGGTGTTCGCCTACAGCTCCGAGCTCCTCATGCTGGCGCCCACGCGCCCACGCGGATGAGCAGGGTCCTCGTGACGGGCGGCGCCGGCACGATCGGCGCGGCGGTCGTGCGGCGCCTGCTCGCCGACCCCGCATACGAGGTGCGCGTCTCCGACCAGCGCTCCGCGCCGCAGTGGATGCGCGAGGGCGCGGAGGTGCACACCGGCGACCTGCGCCTGGCCGAGGAGGCGCGCGCGGCGACACGTGGCTGCAGCCACGTGATCCACCTCGCCGCCATCGTGGGCGGCATCGCCAACTTCCACCGCCTCCCCCACACCCTGACCGAGGTCAACAACGCGCTCTACAACTCGGTCATCCGCGCCGCGCTGGAGCTCGACGTCGAGCGCTTCGTGTACGTGTCCTCCTCGATGGTGTTCGAGCGCGCACAGCTGTTCCCGACGCCCGAGGAGTACCTCGCGGACTGCCCCATGCCGCTCTCCGCGTACGGCTTCTCCAAGCTCACCGGCGAGGTCTACTGCCGCGCTGCGCACGAGGAGCACGGCCTGCCGTACACGATCTGCCGCCCGTTCAACGCCTATGGGCCGGGCGAGCTGCCCGATGCGGAACCCGGCATCGCGCACGCGGTGCCCGACCTGATCAACAAGGTCCTCGCGGGCCAGCGCCCGCTCGAGATCTTCGGCTCGGGCGAGCAGACCAGGACGCTCACGCACGTCGATGACATCGCCGACGGCGTGGTCAGCGCGATGGGCTCGCCAGCCGCCCTCAACGAGGACTTCAACATCTCGGCCTCGCGCGAGCTGACCGTGGCGGAGATCGCGCGCATCGTGTGGGAGGCCTGCGGCGAGGACCCGGACGCGTTCGAGCTGAAGCACCTGCCCACGTTCGCCGTCGACGTCCAGCGGCGCTGGCCCTCGGTGGAGAAGGCGCGGCGGCTGCTCGGCTGGCAGGCCCGCATCGAGGTCGAGGACGGGATCGCGGCGACCGTTCGCTGGCTGCGCGCGCTGCGGGACGGGGATGCGCCGGAGCGCGCGGGCGCCACGGCGGACGCGGGCGCCTGAAGCTGCCGCAACGCTCCCCGATAGGCTCCCGCCCCATGACCGACACCCCCAAAGCGCTCGTCACGGGCGTCACCGGCCAGGACGGCTCCTATCTCGCCGAGCTGCTTCTCGAGAAGGGCTATGAGGTGCACGGCATGGTGCGCCGCGCATCGACGGAGAAGTTCGAGCGCATCGAGCACATCCGCGACCGCATCACGCTGCATCAGGGCGACCTGCTCGACCAGCGCTCGCTGGTCGACGCGCTGCGTGCGTCGGACCCCTCGGAGATCTACAACCTGGCCGCGATGTCCTTCGTGGCGGTCTCATGGATCCAGCCCACGCTGACCGCGGAGTTCACCGGCGTGGGCGTCACGCGCATGCTCGAGGCGATGCGCGAAGTGTGCCCGCAGGCGCGCTTCTACCAGGCCTCCTCGAGCGAGATGTTCGGCAAGGTGCTCGAGGTACCCCAGACCGAGACCACGCCCTTCTATCCGCGCTCGCCCTACGGCGTGGCCAAGGCCTACGGGCACTTCATCACGGTCAACTACCGCGAGTCCTACGGGCTGCACGCCACCTCTGGGATCCTCTTCAACCACGAGTCCCCGCGCCGCGGGCTGGAGTTCGTGACCCGCAAGATCACCTGGCACGCGGCGGCGATCAGGCACGGGCTGCAGAAGGAGCTGCGCCTCGGCAACCTCGACGCCGAACGCGACTGGGGCTATGCGAAGGACTACGTGGAGGCGATGTGGCTGATGCTCCAGCGCGACGATCCCCAGGACTACGTGATCGCCACCGGCGAGCTGCGCACTCGGTGCGCGAATGCTGCGAGGTGGCCTTCGACGAGGCCGGCCTGGGCGACTTCGAGCAGTACGTGACGATCGACCCGGCGTTCGTGCGCCCCGCCGAGGTCGACCACCTGATCGGCAACCCCGCCAAGGCCGAGCGCGATCTCGGCTGGAAGCCGCGGACGAGCTTCGAGGAGCTGATCCGGCTGATGACCCGCGCCGACCTCGAGTCGCTCGCGGCGCGCTGAGCGCGATGGGCGTTCCGCTGTTCGACACCTCAACGCCGCTGCTGGGGCTGCAGGCGGAGCTGCGCGCGGCGATCGAGCGGGTGCTCGACTCCGAGCGCTACATCCTGGGCCCCGAGGTGCAGGCCTTCGAGCGCGAGTTCGCCGAGTACTGCGGTGCGGCCCACGCGGTGGGCGTGGCCAACGGCACGGAGGCGATCACGATCGCGCTGCGCGCGATGGGCGTCGGGCCGGGCGATGAGGTCGTGGTGCCCTCGTTCACCTTCTACGCCTCGGCCGAGGCGATCCCGCCGACCGGGCGCGCGGCCGGTCTTCTGCGACATCGACCCCGACACCTATTGCTTGACCGCGGAGACCGTGCGGGCGGCGCTGACGCCGCGCACCAGGGCGGTCATCGCGGTGCACCTGTTCGGCAACCTCGCCCCCGTGGCCGAGATCGAGGCGCTCGGTGTGCCGGTCCTCGAGGACGCCGCGCAGGCGGCCGGCTCGACGAGCGCGGCGGGGCGCCCGGGCGCGCTGGGCACGGCCGCGACGTTCTCCTTCTTCCCTTCCAAGAACCTGGGCTGCTTCGGCGACGGCGGCATGATCACGACCTCCGACGAGCAGGTCGCCGAACGCGCGCGCGTGCTGCGCTTCCACGGCTCCCACGACAAGGTCAGCTACGAGCTGGTCGGCTACAACTCGCGCCTGGATGAGCTGCAGGCCGCGATCCTGCGTGTCCAGCTGCCACACCTGGACACGATGGCCGACGGGCGGCGCAACGTCGGGCGCCTGTACGAGCAGGCCGGCCTCGGCGAGCTCGCGGGCCTGCCGCGGGCGCTCGAGGGCTCATCGCCCGCCTGGCACCTCTACGTGGTCAGCCATCCCGAGGTGGAGCGCCTGGAAGCCGCGCTGGCGGCGGCGGACATCGGGCACAAGCCCTACTACCGCACCCCCGTGCACCGCCAGCAGGCGATGCGCGAGTGGGGCGCGGGGGTCGAGCTCGCCGCCACGGAGCGGGCGGCCGCAACCCACCTGGCGATCCCGATGAGCCCCGTGCTCACGCGCGGACAGGTCGAGCAGGTGGTGGCGGCGGCGCGCGCGCTGGCCTAGTAGCGCCAGCGCTCCAGCAGATCCTCCTCGCCGACCTCGCGCACGACGCGCGCCGGCGAGCCCATCACGAGCGTGCGCGCGGCGACGTCGCGCGTGACCAGCGCTCCGGCCGCCACGAAGGCCTCCTCGCCGACCTCAACGCCCGGCAGCAGGACGGCGCCGCCGCCCACGCGGCAGGCGCGGCGCAGGGTCGGCCCCCGGGCGGGGCGCTCGGACCCGTGACGGCCCATCGTGTTGTCGTTGGTGGTGATCGCGCCGGGCCCGATGAAGACGTCCGCCTCGACGGTGGTGAACGCGGTCACGTACACGCCCGTCTGGATGCGCGCGCGCTCGCCCACCCGCACATCGTTGTCGAGCACGCTGCCGCGCCCGACGACCGACCCGCCGCCCACCGTGCAGCGCTCGCGCACGAAGCACTGGTCGCCGAGGATCACCTCCGCGCCGATGTCGGCGCCGGCGAACACGACCGCTCCGGTGCCCACGCTGCAGCCCGCTGCCAGCGCCAGTGCGCCCACCTCCCCGTGCGCCCTGGAGTGACGCGCCAGGCGCGGGCGCTTGCCGAGCACGACGTGGTCCTCGATCGTGCAGCGATCGCCGATCAGCGTGCCCGCGTGAACGACCACGTAGGCACCGAAGCTCGACATCGCGACCGACCCGGACGCCCTCTCCCAGCAGCGGCGCGCCAACCGCGGAGCGGGGGCCGGCCGCGCTCACAGGCGCACGACGTTCGCGCCGCTCGCGGCGCGCGTGACGCCGCGCAGGTCGAGCACGAGCCGGGCGCGCCGGGCGACGAGCGTCGTGATCGACCCCCGGGTGGGCAGTCACGATCAGCGCAGGTCGGCATCCGCGAGCGCGTCCTGCAGCGGCGTGTTCGTCAGCGCGAAGTCGGCGCAGCGCTGGGCACGTGCGGATCGTGATAGACGACCTCCGCGCCGAGCTCGCCGAGCAGCGAGATGATCTTCAGCGCGGGCGACTCGCGCACGTCGCCGACGCCCGGCTTGTAGCTGACGCCGAGCACCGCGATGCGCGCGCCTTTCACCGACAGCCCCGCCTCGTTGAGCGCGCGCTGCGCCTTTGCCACGCAGTGGTAGGGCATCTGCTGGTTGACCTTGCCCGCCAGCTCGATGAACTCGGTCGTCATGTCGAACTCGCGCGCGCGCCAGCTCAGATAGAAGGGGTCGACCGGCAGGCAGTGCCCGCCCATGCCGGGGCCCGGCTCGAAGCGCATGAAGCCATAGGGCTTCGTGGCGGCCGCCTCGACGACCTCCCAGATGTCGATGCCCATGCGGTCGGTCAGCATCGCCAGCTCGTTGACCAGCGCGATGTTGACCGAGCGGAAGACGTTCTCGAGCAGCTTCGTCAGCTCGGCCGCCTCGGGACTGGAGACGCGGCACCACGTCGTCGCAGACGATGCCCGTACAGCGCCTCCGCGCGCTCGGCGCAGGCCTCGGTCAGCCCGCCGATCACCTTCGGCGTGTTGCGCAGCGTGTAGTCGGTGCGGCCCGGATCGACGCGCTCGGGCGAGAAGGCGAGGTAGAAGTCGCGCCCCGCCGCAAGCCCCGACTCGCTCGAGCAGCGGCGCCACGCGCTCGCGCGTCGTGCCCGGGTAGGTGGTCGACTCGAGCACCACCAGCTGGTCGCGCTGCAGCACATCGGCGAGGGCGCGCGTGGAGTCCATCAGCGGACCCAGGTCCGGCTCGCGGTTGGGCGTCAGCGGCGTGGGCACGCACAGCGAGCACCGCGTCGGCCTCCTTCAAGAGCTCATAGCGCGTGCTCGCCCGGATGCGCTCCGCGACGCTCGCGAGCAGCTCCGAGGAGACATCCTCGATGTAGGACTCGCCTGCGGCGATCGCCTCGACCTTGCGCGCGTCGACGTCCACCGCGATCACCTCGCAGCCCTCCTGCGCGAAGGCTACGGCGAGCGGCAAGCCGACGTAGCCCAGGCCGATGACACCCACGGTGCGCATGCAGGCGGTCAGTGTAGGGCCTTGCCGGGACGCGGCCCGGGCCTCACGTGGGCGCTCCGGTGCCCGCGCTCAGCGAGCGCAGGTCCGCCTGCACCATCCGCTCGATCAGCGCCTCGAAGTCCAGCTGCGGCCGCCAGCCGAGCTGCGCGGCCGCCTTGCCGGGGTCACCGACGCTGGGCGTGCCCTCACGCGTACGCACGAGCGATGAGTCCACGCGCACGTAGCGCTCGGAGTCGAGCCCCACGCAGGCGAACGCGGTGCGCGCGAGCTCGGCCACGGTGTGCGCCACGCCGCTGGCGAGCACGTAGTCATCGGGCTGATCCTGCTGGAGCATCATCCAGGCGCCGCGCATGATGTCCCCGGCGAAGGACCAGTCGCGCACGGCCTCGAGGTTGCCCAGCGTCAGCTCCTCCTGCAGGCCGAGGGAGATCGCGGCCGCGGCGCGCGTGACCCGCCGCGTGACGAACTGCTCGGGCCGGCGCTCGGACTCGTGGTTGAAGACGATGCCCGAGCTGGCGTGCAGCCCGTCGTGGCGGCGCAGCGCCCCCACCAGCTCGTGCGCGGCGAGCTTGGCGACCGCGTAGGGCGTCGTTGGGCGGCACGGGGTGTCCTCGCGTTGCGGGCTCTCGGGCGCCTCGCCGAAGATCGCGCCGGACGCCGGCACGAACACCCGCATCTGCGGATCGACCTCGCGGACCGCCTCGAGGATCGCCGCGGTGGCGCCTGCGATCGCCCTGATCGTCTCGGCCGGGTGCTCCCAGGAGGCGGGCACGAACGAGGGCGCGGCCAGGTGATAGATCTCGCGGGGGCGCACCCGCTCGATCGCCGCGCGCAGCGTCTGCGGAGCGAGCAGCTCGCCGCGCACGAGCTCGATGCGCCCGCGCAGGTGCTCCGAGCAGCCCAGCGGTTCCTCGGGCGCTCCGTGCACGAGACCGCTCACCGCGTAGCCCTTCTCCAGCAGCAGATCGCCGAGGAACGAACCGTCCTGGCCGGTTATGCCGGTGATCAGAGCGCTCGGGCCAGCGGACACGCGCGCAGCTTACGCGCTGGCGCTGCGGGCGTTGCGCTCGCCGTACACGCCTGCGAGCGCGGCCGCGACGACCTCGGGGGCGCACACCGCGCGCATCCGCTCGAGGCCCCGCCGGCCGGCCTGCCGGTCACCGGCCAGGCGCGTGATCGCGACGGCGAGCGCGGCGGCGTCGCCGGGCGCGACGAGCCCCTCGTCGGCGACGAGCTCGGGCAGCGCGCCCACGCGGCTCGCAACGACGGGCAGCGCGGCGGCCATCGCCTCGGCAGCCGCCAGGCCGAACGTCTCGGCCGAGCGCGAGGGGACCAGCGCGACCGCCGCGCCGCTGCGCAGCCGCGCGAGCTCGGCATCGCCGACGCGCCCGAGGAAGCGCACCCGCCCGCCCGCCGCGCGGCGCTCGAGCGGCGCGCGCTCGGGCCCGTCGCCGGCGATCACGAGCTCGATTCCCGCGATCCGGCAGGCATCGATCGCGACATCCACCCCCTTCTCGGGCGCCAGCCGCGACACCAGCAGCGCGTAGGAGGCGGGATCCCCCCCGCCCTGCGGTGGCGCGCCGTCCGCGAGCGGCGGGCGCACGGGCGGCGCGATCACGCGCACGCGCTCGAAGGCCAGCGGCGCGCCCAGCTCGCGCAGGCGCTCGCGGGCGAATGCGCTGGGGACGATCACGGCGTCGGCCTGCGCGACCAGCCGCCGCTGCCACAGTGCCAGCGCGGCCGCATAGGCGAGCGTCTCGCCCCCGCTCCCGCGGCAGTTCAGGCGCACGCCGGGCAGCGTGTTGCGCCCGTGGCAGCGCGTGCACTCGGCTCCGCGCGTGAAGCACACACCGGTCGCACACACGAGGCGGTACTGGTGCAGATGCAGGATCACCCGCGCGCCCTGCGCGCGTGCGGCGGCCAGCGCGCGCCAGCCCAGCGAGGGATGGAGGTTGTGGGCGTGCACCACGCGCGCTCCGCTCGCCCGCACCGCGCCCGCCACCCCGGCAGGGTCCAGTCCGCCGCGCAGCAGCCCGGCTGCGGCACGCGAGCGCGGCAGCGCGACCGAGTCGCGCGCGTAGAGCTCGGCGGGCTCGCCGAGGTGCTCGCGCACGAGCCACAGCAGATCCTCGACCACGCGCTCCTCCCCGCCGGTGGTGCGGTAGCGGTTGTGCAGGAACAGGACCATGGTCGCGGCGGAGCCTATTCGCCAGACTGTTGCCAGCATGACACCCGCATCGATCGTCATTCCCACCCGTGCGCGCCTGCCCTACCTGGAGGTGGCGCTCGCCTCGATCGCCCCCGCGGCGGCGGCGGCGGGAGCAGAGGTGCTCGTGATCGACGACGCGGGCGCCACGCCGCAGGCGCGCGCTGTGGCGGAGCGCTTCGGCGCCCGCTACGAGCCCCACGCCGCACCGCTCGGGCTCAACCACGCGCGCAACACCGGGGTGCAGCGTTCGGCGGGGGAGCTCGTGGTGTTCGTGGACGACGACATCCGCGCGAGCCCCGGATGGCTCGCGGCGCTGCTCGAGGCCGCCGCCGCGCACCCCGAGGTGGACGTGTTCACCGGGCCGATCAGGCCGAGCCTGGAGGGTCCCGCGCCGCGCGGCTGCGGGCGCGAGCAGCCGCCCATCACGACGCTCGAGCTGGGCACGGAGGACACCGAGACGCGCTTTGCGTGGGGTACCAACATGGCGATCCGCCGCAGCGCCCTGGAGCGGGTTGGGCCGTTCGATGTCTCGCTGCACAACGGCGGCGATGAGCAGGAGTGGCAGGAACGCCTGCGCGCGCAGACACCGGGCGCCGCGGTCCTCTACGTGGCGGGCGCGGCCGTCGAGCACCGCCGCGCGGGCGCAGATGCGCGCCTGCGCGCGCTCGCGCGCAGCGCCTACGGGCGCGGGCGCGCCGCGCGCCGCTTCGACGAGCGCAGGGGCACCGCGCCCTCGCCGGCGGGCGAGCTGGTGACGCTCACGGGCTGCGCTGGGCACGTGCTGCGCCGCCGCTGCCCGGCCGCGCTGACGATGGTGGCGCACAGCGCGGGACGGCTGCGCGAGGCGCTGCGCCGTGATCGTCCCGGCCCCGCGCCGGAACCCGCGGCAGGCCGCCAGCAGAGGCCGCCCGAGGACTTCGAGTCGGGGACCAGCGGCACGGTGGGCGGCCTCGACGGGCTGCTGCGCGAGCTGCGCGACGAGGCCGTCAACGCCTTCGAGCTCGCCAGCGGCCGGCGCTTGCGCCTGGCGCTCGCCGCACGGCACTTCCCGCCCCTGCGCCGCGTGCTCGTGCTGGGGGTGCAGCGCCCTGAGCGCCACGCGCTGGGCGAGGCGATCCGCGCGGAGCTGCTCAGCTCCCGCCACGATGTCGAGCTGCACACCTGCCCCGCGGGGGGGCGCGGGAAGTTCGAGAACCTCAACCTGCTGCTGGCCGAGCACCCGGCCGCCGCGCACGACTGGCTGCTCACCGTCGATGACGACGTCGAGCTGCCGCACGGCTTCCTCGACCGGTTCCTGTTCCTGTGCGAGCGCTTCCACCTGGATCTCGCCCAGCCGGCGCACCGGTTGCACTCCCATGCCGCGTGGCCGGTCACGCGGCGGCGCGCGGGCAGCGTGGTGCGCGAGACCGCCTTCGTGGAGATCGGGCCGGTCACCGCGTTCGCGCGCTCGACCTTCGCTGTCCTGCTGCCGTTCCCCCAGCTGCGCATGGGCTGGGGGCTGGACGTGCACTGGGCGGCCCTAGCGCGCGAGCACGGCTGGCGCTGCGGCGTGACCGACGCCGTCTCGATTCACCACCGCGCCGCGCCCGCCGCGGCCGCCTACGCGCACGCGGCCGCCGCGGCGGAGGCCCGCGCGTTCCTGGCGGCACACCCCTACCTCCCCGCCGACGAGGCCGCGCGCACGCTCGCGACGCACCGCGGCTGGTGATCGCAGCGATGGCGATCAAGGTGGCGATCGTCGCCGAGTTCTACCCGAGCCGGCGCGATCCGGTGCTCGGCGTGTGGGCTCACCGCCAGGCGCTCGCCGCGCGCGACGCCGGCGCGGAGGTCCGCGTGCTCGTGCTGCACCGTCTGGTCCCACCGCAGTCCTCCCTGGCGCAGGGGCCGGCGGGCGCCGCGCGCGCGCTGGCGAGCAGGATGCGCGAGCCGCGCAGGCAGACGCGCGACGGCCTGCCGGTCGAATACGTGTCGTTCGTCTCGCCGCGGCGCGAGCACTCCTACCCCGCCTGGGGCGCGTGGGCCGCACCCACGCTGGCGCTCGCCCTGCACCGGCTGGCACGCTCGTTCCCATACGACGTGATCCACGCGCACAACGCGGTCCCGGCGGGCGACGCGGTCCGCCGCACGCGGTCCAGGAGCCCGCTGATCATCTCGGTGCACGGCGGCGACGTGCTGTACACGGCCAACCGCAGCGCGGCGGGCGCGGCTGCCGTGGCCGGTGCGCTCGGCGCTGCGCGCCTGGTGCTCGCCAACAGCCACGGCATCGCCGAGCTGGCGCGCGCCCGCGGCGCGGGCGAGACGCGGGTGGTGCACCTGGGCGCCGACCTTCCCGCCAGCCAGCGCGCGCCGCGCAGCGAGGGCCCGCCCACGCTGGTGACCGTCGCGCATCTCGTCGCGCGCAAGCGCCACGCCGACGTGCTGCGCGCGCTCGCGGTGCTCGGGCGCCGCCATCCGACGCTGCGCTACGCGATCATCGGCGACGGGCCTGAGCGCGTCGCGCTGGAAGGCCTCGCGACGCGTCTCGGCGTGGCCGCGCGGGTCGACTTCCGCGGTCAGCTCGAGCCGGCCGAGGCGGTGGCGCAGGCGCGCCGCGCGACGCTGTTCGTGATGCCCTCCACCGAGGAGGCGTTCGGCGTGGCCTACATCGAGGCGATGGCCGCGGGCGTGCCCGCGATCGGCTGCCGGGGAGAGCCGGGACCGGAGGAGATCGCCGCTGCCGGCGACGGCTTCATGCTGGTTCCCCCCGGCGACATCGAGCGGCTCACCCAGCGCATCGACGAGCTGCTCTCGGATCCCCACCGCCTGCGCGAGGCCGGCCAGCGCGCGCGGGCCAGCGTGGCCGCCAACTTCACCTGGCAGCGCTGCGGGGAGCAGACGCTCGCGGCCTACGAGCACGCGCTCGGGTGAAGCCCGTGCTGTTCGTCACGGGGCACGTGCCCGCCTACAGGGCGGGAGCGCTCGCCTGCCTGCACGAGCGCGAGCTGCTCGAGGTGGCGCTGTTCGGCGGGCGCTCCAGGCACGGTGGCGCGGACTTCGCGGGGGACCTGCCGTTTCCCCACCGCCGCGTGCGCGCGCGCGAACTGCAGGCGATCGCCGCGAGCGGGCGCTACCGCGCCGTGGTCCTGCCCACCGGCGGGCGCCTCGCGCCGCTGGCCGGCTGGGCGGGCGCGCGGCGCGCACGCGTCCCGCTGATCCTGTGGGCCTCGCTATGGGCCCATCCGCGCAGTGCCGCGCATGCGCTCAGCTACCTGCCGCTGCTGCGCCTCTACCGCTCGGCCGACGCGCTCGTCACCTACGGGCCACATGTCAGCGCCTATGTCGCCGCGCACGGCGCGCGCAACGTGTACATCGCGCCGCAGTCGGTGGACAATGAGTTCTGGAGCTCTGCGCAGATCTCGCCCGTGAGCCACCCGGCGTGGCCGTCCGCGGCGCACACCAGGTTCCTGTTCGTGGGTCGGCCCGAGCGCGAGAAGGGCCTCGCGGTGCTGCTCGAGGCGTGGGCCGCGGCGAAGCTCACGCCCGGCGCCGCGCTGGTGCTGGCCGGCGCGGGTGAGCAGGCCGCAGGCAGTGGGGCGGGCGTGCTGAGCCTCGGCCCGCTCACAGCCCTGCAGCTGCGCGACGTGTATGCGGCGTGCGACGTGCTGGTGGTGCCCTCGATCGCCACCCGGACCTTTCGCGAGCCCTGGGGCCTGGTGGTCAACGAGGCGATGAACCGCGGCCTGGCGGTGATCGCGAGCGACGCCGTCGGCGCCGCCGCGGGGGGCCTGGTGCGAGACGGCGAGAACGGCCTGGTGGTCGCGGCGGGCGAGCGCGCGGCGCTAGCCGGTGCGCTGGGCCGCCTGGCCGCCGACGCGCCGCTGCGCTCGCGGCTGGGCGGGGCGGGGCGCGAGGCGGTGCGCGCCTTCAGCCACGATGCGTGGGCGGAGGGCTTCTCGCGCGCACTGGCAAGTGTCGGGCTCGCCCGCGGGCATTGCTAGCGTTTCAGGGCCAGCCATGGCAATCGCCCGTTTCCACAGCCGACTCGCAGCGGCGGCCGCCATGGCGCTGCTGGCGCTGCTCTCCTTCGCTCCGGCGGCGGGCGCGAACGTGGGCGAACAGATCATCGAACGCTGCCTGCACGGCAAGTCGCTGAGCGGCTTCAGCCAGAGCGCATACAGCCAGGCGCTGCAGGAGATGACGACCGAAAGCGAAGAGTACAGCGCCTGCTCCTCGCTGATCCGCCAGGCGCAGCTCGCCGCCGCGAGCGGCCACGGCGGGAGCTCGGCAGCGGGCGCGAGCATCGTGGCACTGCCCGCCACCCCCGCCGAGCAGCGGGCGATCGTGCACGCTGCTCACACCAGCCCGCCGCCGGCGCAGATCGGCGGCCAGGTGGTCAGGCCGGGCGTTGTGCGCGTGAACATCGCCTCGGCGCTCAGCTCGCTACCCACCCCGCTGCTGGTGACCGTGATCTTCGTGCTCGCCTGCCTGCTGCTGTTCGCCGGCAACGTCCTGCGCAACCGTCTCCGTGACCGGCGCGCAGGCTGAGCTCGCCCCCGCGCACGGCGGGGCGGGCCCGGCGGCGACTCCCGCGCCAGGGGGCGCGCTGCCGCGCGCGAGCTCGCGTGCCGAGCGCACCGCGCGGCCCGCGCTGTGGTGGCCGACGCTGCTGATCGCCGGAGGCCTGTGCTTCGCGGCCTTCTACGCCAAAGGCGGGCTGAACTTCGAATACAACCTCGAAGCGGTGACCATCACCGAGATCGCGGTCACGCTCGTGGCGGGGATCGTGATCGCGCTCGCGATCGTGCTGGGCCCGCGCGGCGGACCCCTCTACGGGGTGTGGCCGGTGGTGCTGCTGCTCGCGTTCACGATCGTCACGGCGCTGTCGGTCGCGTGGTCCGTCCAACCCCAGGCCAGCTGGCAGGACGCGGGCCGCATGCTGGCCTACTGCGCGGTGTTCGGCGCGGCGGTCGTGCTGGTGCGCGCCGCCCCGGCGCGCTGGCCGGCGGTGCTGGGCGGACTGGCGCTCGCCGCGGTCGTGGTCTGCGCGTACGCGCTGCTGAGCAAGGTGTTCCCCGCCGAGCTCGCCCGCTCCAACACCTTCGCGCGCCTGGAGGCGCCCTACGGCTACTGGAACGCGCTCGGCCTGACCGCCGCGATGGGGGCGATCTGCTGCCTGTGGCTCGGCGCGCGGCGCGACGGGCACGCGCTGCTGCGCGCGCTGGCCTACCCGGCGATGGGCCTGCTGCTGCTGACGCTGCTGCTGGCCTATTCGCGCGGCGCGGTTGCCGCCCTCGTGATCGGGCTGGCGGCGTGGTTCTGCATCGTGCCGCTGCGCCTGCGCGGCGCCGCGGTGCTGATCCTCGGCGCGCTCGGCGGCGGGGCGGTGGCCGCGTGGGACTTCAAGACGCATGCCCTCAGCGCCGAAGACGTGGCGCTCGGCGAACGCGCGGCGGCGGGCCACCAGCTCGGGGTGCTGGTGGTGGCGATGCTCGTGCTGCTGAGCATCGCCGGCATCGCGATCGGCTTCAGCACGAGCCGGCGCGCGCCATCGCTGATCCAGCGCCGCCGGGCCGGCGCGGCTCTGCTGGCGTTGATCGTGCTGGCCGTGATCGCCGCCGCGGGCGCGCTCGCGCACAGCCAGCGCGGGCTGACGGGCACCGTCTCGCACGACCTCGACACGCTCACCAACCCGGATGCCAAACCGCCGCCCAACACGCCGGGGCGCCTCACCGCGGTCGCCAGCGTGCGTGCGCGCTACTGGAAGGAGGCGCTGCAGATCTTCGCCGCGCATCCCGCGCTGGGTGCGGGCGCGGCGGGCTACGCCACCGCCCAGCTGCGCTACCGCACGGCCGCGATCGAAGTCAAGAACGCGCACGGATTCATCGTGCAGACGATGGCCGACCTCGGCGCGGTGGGCCTGGCGCTCGCGCTGGCGCTGCTGGCGGTGTGGATGGCGGCGGCCGGCCGTGCGACGCACCCGTTCAACCGCCGCTGGAGCGGATGGGACTCGTGGCGGCGCTTGCGAGACGGCGGGCGCCCCGGCTGGCGGCGCCTTTCCGAGCGCGAGCTGCGGCGCTACACCCCCGAGCGCATGGGCATGCTGAGCCTGCTGTGCGTGGTGGTTGTCTTCGGCGTGCACTCCTTCGTGGACTGGACCTGGTATGTGCCGGGCGTCGCCTACGCGGCGCTGTTCTGCGCCGGCTGGCTGGCGGGCCGCGGGCCGCTGAGCACACCAGCGGCGCCGGCCCAGCAGCGGCCCGAGCGGGCGTCGCTGCGCACGGCCGAAGGGCGCAGGGCCGCGATCGCCGCCAGCGGCCGCGTGCCGATCGCGCTCGCGGCCGCGGTGCTCGTCGCGGCGGTGCTGGCGGCGTGGTCGCAGTGGTGGCCGCAGAGCTCCGCCAACGCCTCCCAGGAGGCGCTCGCGCTGATCGCGCGCGACCCCGCGGGGGCGATGTCGGCCGCGCAGAAGGGCATCAGCCGCGATCCGCTGTCCGCGCAGGCGCTGTTCACGCTGGCGAGCGTCCAGCAGGCGGGGGGCGAGAGCGCACTGGCCAGGAGCACGCTGCAGCGCGCGGTGCGCCTGCAGCCCTCCAACCCGCGCACCTGGTTCGAACTGGCGCGCCACGACCTCAGCACCGATCCCAAGCAGGCGCTCCAGGAGCTGCAGGCGGTGATCTACCTCAACCCCGAGTCGATCGCTCCCGAAGCGCTCGCCAAGGAACGCGAAGCGCTGGAAATCCACAATGACTACATCGAAGCGTTCACGGCCGCGCAGCTCAGAAGCGCGAGCGCGTCGCCCGCGCGAGCAGCAGCCGGCGCGCGCCGGCGCGCCGTCCGGCGAGCCGCACGCTGAGCGCCTCGAAGCCGAAGTCGGCCAGCAGCGCGCCGAGCGTGGCGCGGTCGTAGAAGCGCAGGTGATCGCCGCGCGGGTCGAAGTGCGCGGCGAACGCGGGCCTGGAGAGCGCGAGGCGCAGCAGCTCGAGGCGCTCGTGGGCGGGCGTGCTCAGCAGCAGCGTGCCCCCCGAGCGCAGCACGCGGCGCACCTCCGAGAGCCAGCCGGCGGTGTCGGCCACGTGCTCGATCACCTCACCCGCCCACACCACGTCGAAGCTCGCATCCTCGAGCTCCCACGGCCCTTCCGCGGCGATGAGCCGCAGGTCGAGCGCGGGATGGCGTGCACGCGCGCGCCGCAGCGGCTCCTCGGCGATGTCGATCGCGACCACCTCAACCCCCGCGGCGGCGAGCGCTGCCGCGAAGACGCCCTCGCCACAGCCCACGTCGAGCGCCCGCTGCCCCGCTTGCACGTGGTCGAGCAGGAAGCGCCGGCGCAGCTCCAGGGCGGCCGGGTCGAGGCCCTCGGGCACGGTCTCCCACAGGCCTTCGTGGTAGTCGCGCGAGGGCATCGCCATAGGCTAGAGGCGGCGCGGCGGCGCCTGCCCCACGGTGCGTAGGAAGCCGCACTGACCGTGCAGCGAAGCTGTCATCTCTGTTCGTCCCTGCGCAAAGCGACTATGTTGCCTGCGTGGACCATCGACAGGCTGGCACGGGAGCGAGGAGGGGGCCATGAGGGTCGTCTTCGACAGCCGCCCCGCGTCGGATCCCAACGGGGTGGGGCGCTACTCGCGCTGCCTGCTGCGGGCGCTGCGCGAGACCGCGGCGCTGGGCGATGAGATCACCGAGGCGCGGCGCCCGTCGGTGAGCTGCCGCGGCGCGGACGTGCTGCACTCGCCGTGGATGGACGGCGCGATGCTGCACAGCCCCTGCCCGATGGTCGTCACGCTGCACGACCTGACCGCCCTGAATCGCGTCAGCGAGCACCTGCGCGCGGGCCTGCGCCCGCGCCTGCGCCGCCTTGCGATGCAGCGTGCGATATCGGTCATCGTGCCCACCGCGGTGGTGGCGGGCGATGCCGTCAGGCACCTGGGCGTGGAGCGCGAGCGGATCACGGTGATCCCCGAGGCGGCGGACACGTCGATGTACGCGCGCCCGGAGGCCGAGGTGGCGGCGGTGCGGGCGCGCTTCTCGCTGCCCCAGGAGTACCTGCTGGTGGTGGGCGGGCTCGAGCACCCCAACCCCGGCAAGCACATCGCCGAGCTCGCCGCGGCCGCGCGCGAGCTGGCGCTGGTGATGGTCGGGCGCACGCGGCCGTGGGCGCGCGAGCTGCCCGGCGTGACGCTCACCGGCGAGGTCTCCGACGAGCAGCTCGCCGCCCTCTACAGCGGCGCCCGCGCGCTGGTGCTGCCCTCCGAGAACGAGGGCTTCGGGCTGCCCGCGGTGGAGGCGCTGGCGTGCGGCGCCCCGGTCGTCGCCTTCGAGCTGCCCGCGCTGCGCGAGGCACTGGGCGAGCGTGCAACGTTCGTTGCCCCGGGCGACCTGGAGGGGCTGATCGCCGCCGCGCAGGAGATCCGGCGCCCCGCGCCGGCGCCCCTCCGCTGGACCTGGGAGGACGCCGCCCACGCCACCTGGGGGGTCTACGTGGGCGTGCGCCGGGCGGTCGAGCAGCCGCGCGCCACCAGGGCCCGCCACCGCCGGCCCGGCGCGGCAGCCCGGCGCGTGGACGGCCTCGAGCCTCAGTAGGCGCCGCGCCGCGAGATCACGGCGGGGATCGTCTTCAGCAGGATCGTCAGATCCAGCGCGAGCGACCAGCGCTCGAGGTAGATGAAGTCGAGGTGCACGAGGTCGTCGAAGTCGAGCTCCGAGCGACCCGAGACCTGCCACAGCCCGGTGATGCCGGGGAGCACGAGGTAGCGCTTGCGGTGCCACTCCTCGAGCATCTCGTAGTCGCGCTCGGGCAGCGGGCGCGGGCCGACGAGCGACATCTCGCCGCGCAGGACGTTGGCCAGCTGGGGCAGCTCGTCCAGCGAGAAGCGGCGCAGCAGCCGTCCGATCGGGGTCAGGCGCGGATCGTCGCGGATCTTGAACAGCGCCCCCGAGGCCTCGTTGAACTCTTCGAGGTCGGCCTGGCGCTCCTCGGCGTCGGTGTGCATGGTGCGGAACTTCAGGCAGGCGAATGGGCGCTGGCCGATCCCACGGCGCATCGAGTGGTAGAAGATCGGCCCGCGCGAGGTCAGCCGCACGGCGAGGGTGATCGCCAGCAGCAGGGGGCTGAGCAGCACGAGCAGGACGGTCGAGCCGATGATGTCGAACGTGCGCTTGAGCGCGAAGTCGACGCCCTCGAAGACGGGCGGGCCCAGTTCGAAGAGGGGCACCGACTGCCCCGGCACGAACTCCGCGCGGTGGATCAGGATCTCCATCGTGGAGGGCGCGAGGCGCACGCGCACGCCGCGCCGGTGGCAGGAGTCGACCAGCTCCACGGCCTCGTCCTGGGGAAAGTCGGGATCGGCGATGATGACCTCGTCGATGCGGGTGGAGGCGAGCACGCCCTCGAGGTCGCTCAGCGCGCCCAGCGAGCGCAGGCCATCGGCGGCGAGCGCGCTGGGGGCGAGGAAGCCGACCACATCGACGAGCGCATGCGGGGCGTCGGCGAGCGCGTGGGCGACGTCGGCGATGTGCTTGCCGCTGCCCACGAGCAGGGCCCGGCGGCGGTAGCCGACGGCGCGCAGCAGCAGCGCGATCGCACGTTCATACAGCGCGCGCAGCGAGGAGACGTAGAAGATGGCGAACACCAGCGAGCTCCAGAACAGGTAGTAGCTGGAGAAGTGTTCGCCGTTGACCACCGCGAAGATCACCGCCACGACAGCCACCTGGAAGAGCGAGCCCACGATGCGCGAGAGGCCCGGGCGCAGGGCGCGCTCCGCGTACAGGCCCGAGCGCGCGAACAGCAGCACGGTGAGCAGGTAGGCGAACGGCAGGAACTGTCGGGTGCCGTCCAGCGTGCTCGCGGTGTTCACGCCGCCGTGCACCGCTTCCTTGAGCAGCAGCGCGGTGAAGATGGCGAGCGCCACCCCGGCGAAGTCGAGCGCGAGCAGCGAGACCACCCGCGCGAGGCGCCTGAGCGTGGCGATGCGCAACAGGAACGCGAGCGCGGTGGGACGCTTGCGGCGAATGTCCTGCACGGGGCGCGGCGGATCGGGCGAGGGTGGCCTGCTCACCGGGGTGCGGGCCGGCGGCTTGCGCACGCGCGGCGCCGGCTGGGTGGACGGTCCCGACCAGGTGGGTCCCATACTGCTGCTCACAACACCTCAGACTCGCACAAGGAGCGGTGCGCAGAGCGCCCGCACGGAAGATCCCAGCGCCGGCTCACCTGCTCGCCCAGCCCGTGCGGCTCAGGAGGAGTCACCGATCAGCATCTCGACGCCCGACTGATCGATCGTGCGCCTGAGCCCCTCGCGCAGCGAGACCTCGGGCGACCAGCCCAGCAGCTCGTTGGCGAGCGTGATGTCCGGCTTGCGCTGCTTGGGGTCATCCACCGGCAGCGCCTCGTAGACGATCTCCGACGTCGAGCCGGACAGCTCGAGGACCGTCTCGGCCAGTTCGAGCAGCGTGAACTCATCGGGGTTGCCGATGTTGACCGGGTGGTGGTGGCCGGACTCTGCTAGCGCGATGATGCCCCGGATCAGGTCGCTCACGTAGCAGAAGGAGCGCGTCTGGCTGCCGTCGCCGAAGACCGTTATCGGGCGCCCGCCGAGCGCCTGGCGCAGGAAGGTGGGGATCGCGCGGCCGTCGTGCGGGCGCATGCGCGAGCCGTAGGTGTTGAAGATCCGCACGATCGCCGTATCGACGCCCTGCTGGCGGTGGTAGGCCATCGTGAGCGCCTCCGCGTAGCGCTTGGCCTCGTCGTAGACGCCGCGCGGGCCGATCGGGTTGACGTGGCCCCAGTAGCTCTCCGACTGCGGATGCTCGAGCGGGTCGCCGTACACCTCGCTGGTGGAGGCGATCAGGAAGCGGGCGCGCTTGGCCTTGGCCAGGCCGAGCGTGTGATGGGTCCCGTAGGAGCCCACCTTGAGCGTGTGCAGCGGAAGTCGCAGGTAGTCGATCGGCGAGGCCGGCGAGGCGAGGTGGTAGACGAAGTCGACGGGCTCCTCGACGAAGTAGGGGTCGATGATGTCCACACCGAGGTGCACGAAGGTCGCGGGGTCGCGGATGTGCTCGATGTTTGCGAGCGATCCGGTCTCCAGATTGTCCACGCAGATCACGCGGTTGCCGCGCGCGATGAGCTCCTCGCACAGATGCGAGCCGAGGAAGCCGGCGCCGCCGGTGACGAGACAGGTGGCCATCGCCGGGAAGCTTAGTGATTCGCCGGACTATTCTTTCTGAGATGGCCGCCACCGAGGAGCACCTGACCGTCGCGCCGATCGTCGGCGCGGAGGATCCGCGCCGCTTCACCGACTCGGGGATCGAGGTCGCCGAGCTCTACACCGTGGCCGATGTCCCGGAGAAGCTCGACCTGGGCGAGCCCGGCGAGTTCCCCTACACGCGCGGCGTGCACCGCGAGATGTACCGCAAGCAGACGTGGACGATGCGCCAGTACGCGGGCTACGCATCGGCGAAGGAGTCCAACGAGCGCTACCGCTATCTGCTCTCAAAGGGCTCCACGGGGCTGTCGATGGCCTTCGACCTGCCCACGCAGCTGGGTCTCGACTCCGACAACCCGCGCTGCCTCGGCGAGGTGGGACGCACGGGCGTGGCGATCGACACGATCGATGACATGCGCACCGCCTTCGAGGGCATACCGCTGGACCAGGTCTCGACCTCGATGACGATCAACGCGCCGGCCGCCTGCCTGCTGCTGCTCTACGAGCTCGTGGGCGAGGAGCAGGGCGTGCCCAGCGAGAAGCTGCGCGGCACGACCCAGAACGACGTGCTCAAGGAGTACATCGCGCGCGGCAACTACATCTACCCGCCCGTGCCCACGATGCGCCTGACGACGGACCTGTTCGAGTACTGCCACCGCCGCGTGCCCAGGTGGAACACGATCTCGATCTCCGGCTACCACTTCCGCGAGAAGGGCTGCTCGGCCGTGCAGGAGGTCGCCTTCACGCTGTCCTCGGGGATCGCCTACGTGCAGGCGGCGATCGACAAGGGCCTCGACGTCAACGAGTTCGCACCGCGCCTGGCCTTCTTCTTCAACGGGCACAACAACGTCTTCCAGGAGGTCGCCAAGTTCCGCGCGGCCCGGCGCATGTGGGCGCACATCATGCGCGAGCGCTTCGGCGCGAGCAATCCCAAGGCGACGATGCTGCGCTTCCACACGCAGACGGGCGGTGTGACGCTGACCGCCCAGCAGCCCGAGAACAACATCGTGCGCGTCGCGCTGCAGGGCTTCGCGGCGGTCTGCGGCGGCACGCAGTCGCTGCACACCAACGGCTTCGACGAGGCGCTCGCGCTGCCCACCGAGCGGGCCGCGAAAATTGCGCTGCGCACGCAGCAGGTGCTCGCCCACGAGTCCGGCGCGACCGACACCGTGGACCCCTTCGCGGGCTCCTACTTCGTCGAGTCGCTCACCGACGAGATCGAAGCGCGCGCGCAGGAGCTGATCGCGAAGGTCGACGCGCTGGGCGGCTCGGTCAACGCGATCGAGTTCATCACCGGCGAGATCGACGAGTCCGCGTGGGGCTACCAGGAGCGCTACCGGATCGGGCAGGACATCGTGGTGGGCGTCAACGCCTACAAGGAGGAGGACATCGAGGTGCCCGACCTGCTGCGTGTGGACCCCGAGTCAGAGCGCGAACAGCTCGCGCGCCTGTCCGCCTTCAAGGCCGAGCGCGACCAGGCGCTCGTGGCCAGGCGCCTGGAGGAGCTCCGCGCGGTGGCGCGGGGCGAGCAGAACCTGCTGCCGGCGATCCGCCAGGCGCTCAAGGACCGCTGCTCGCTGGGCGAGGTGTGCGGCGCGATGCAGGACGTCTTCGGCAAGTACGCGCCCACCTTCTGAGCGGGGCCGGCAGCCGGGCCGGGCGTTAGGGTGCATCGCGTGACCGTCGCCCCCGCCGCCTCGCTGTACGAAGTCGTGCTCGCGGTCCACATCATGGCGGTGGTGGTCGCCTTCGGCGTCACGTTCGCGCTGCCGATCATGTTCGCGGTGGCCGCGCAGCGCGATCCGCACAGCCTGCCGCTGCTGCACCGCATCGAGTACACGCTCGAGCGCGCGCTGGTCAACGGCGGGCTGCTGGTGGTCGTCGCTGCGGGCATCTTCCTGGCCAGCGACGGGCACCACTGGAGCGAATTCTTCGTGCAGTGGGGCCTCGCGATGGCGCTCGTGATCGGCGGCATCGTGGGCGGGCTGCTGATCCCCACCGCCAAACGCGCCGAGCAGCTCGCCGAACGCGATCTCGCGGCAGCAGGCGAGGGAACGACCGGCATGAGCGAGGAGTACCGCGCGCTCGTGCGCCGCAGCGCGGTCGGCGGAACGCTGGCCAGCGTGCTCGTGCTGGTGACGATCCTGATCATGGTCGTAAAGCCCTAGCGGCGCACGGCCCCGCGATACCCTGAGCCGATGGCCAGCGAGCCCTATCGCGTAGCGGTCGTGGGCGCCACCGGGCAGGTGGGCACGCTGATGCTCGCGCTGCTGCGCGAGCGCGGCTTCCCGGCGCGCGAGATCGTGCCGTTCGCCTCCGAGCGCTCCGTGGGACGCGAGCTCGACGGCGGCCTGGTGGTGCGCGCGCTGAGCGAGGATTCGATCCAGGGCTTCGACCTGGCGCTGTTCTCGGCCGGCGGCGCGACCTCGGGTGAGTGGGCGCCGCGCTTCGTGGCGGCCGGCGCGACCGTGATCGACAACTCCTCGCGCTGGCGCATGCAGGCGGACGTCCCGCTCGTGGTCAGCGAGGTCAACCCGGAGGCGCTCGAGCGCCACCACGGGATCATCGCCAACCCCAACTGCTCGACCATGCAGATGGTCGTCGCGCTGAAGCCGATCTACGACGCGGCCGGCATCGAGCGTCTCGTGGTGAGCACCTACCAGGCCGTCTCGGGCACCGGCAAGGCCGCCGTGGACGAGCTGCTCGACCAGTCCCACGCGCTGCTGCACGAGCGCCAGATCGAGCCTCCCGGCGCCTACGCCCACCAGATCGCCTTCAACGCCCTGCCCCACGCGGGCAGCTTCGAGGAGGGCGAGGACCACACCGACGAGGAGCGCAAGCTGATCAATGAGACGCGCAAGATCCTGGCCGACGAGTCGATCCGGATCAGCGCCACCTGCGTGCGCGTCCCGGTCGTCAACGGGCATTCCGAGGCGGTCAACGTGCAGACCGAGCGCGAGCTCTCGCCCGAGCGCGCCCGCGAGCTGCTGGCCGCTGCGCCCGGCGTGCGCGTCCTCGACGACCCCGGCGCGGCCCTCTATCCCCTCGCGATCGACGCCAGCGGCAAGGACGAGGTGTTCGTTGGGCGCATCCGCCGCGACCCCGGCCACGATCGCGCCCTCGACATGTGGATCGTGGCCGACAACCTGCGCAAGGGAGCCGCCACCAACGCCGTACAGCTCGCCGAGCTGCTGCACGAGCGCGATCTCGTGCGCGTGCCCGGCGGCGCTCCGTCTGCCGTATAGCTCCGCGCAGGAGGAGTCGCGCGAGATCGCGCGAACCTTCTCAGCGATGGTCTCCTCCGAGGTGCAGCGCACCCTGGTCAAGTCTCCGCCCGAGCTGTGGAACGAGCTCAGCGACCCGGACGCCCTCGCGCGCCATCTGGGCGAGCTCGGGGAGATCCGCATCACCCGCGTGAAGGCCGAAGAACAGGTCGAGTGGGAGGCCGAGAACATGAGCGGCACCGTCGTGATCAAGCCCTCCGGCTGGGGCACCCGGGTCACGCTGAGCGTCACGCGCGAGCTGTCCCCGGACGAGGGCGGGACCGGCACCGACACCACGCTGGACGCAAACGCCCCGGCCGCCGCCACCCACGCCGAGGACTCCGGCCCGGAGGCCGACTCCGGCCCGGAGGCCGATTCCTCCGAGCCCGACTCCGACGCCGAGCCGGCCACCGGGACAGAACCGACCGCCGCGGAGCCCCCGCAGGCCGTCGAGGCGCCCGCCCCCAAGCCAGCGCCGGCCGTGGAGCCGATCACGCCCGAGCAGGTGATCTCGGGCGCAGCGCACCCGCTCGTCAGCGCCGACAACGCCCCCGGCGACACGCCCACGACACTCGCGCCGTCCCGCGAGCCCGAGCCGGCGGCGCCGGCCCCGCCCACGCGGCGTGGCCTGTTCGCACGACTGTTCCGCAGGGCAAGCTCGGATGCCCGGATCGAGGCCCTGGCCGTGACGCCCGCCGCGCCCCCGGCCCCGCCCCCAGCCCCGGCCGAGCCGCGCCCGCGGGATCACGCGGGTGATCTCGTCGCGGAGCTCGCCGCGGTGGCTGCGAGGACGCGGATCGTCGAGCCCGCCGCCGCGCCGAGCGTCGAGCCCGCCGCAGCAGCAGCGGAGGTGACCTCGCCGCCGCCGGAGGCCGCCGCCGAGGACGCGCCCGAGCCGCAGGAGGCGCCCGAGCCGCAGGAGGCGCCCGAGCCGCAGGAGGCGCCCGAGCCGCGCGAAGCGCCCGTCGCGGAGCACGCGCCGACGGACAGCATCGCGGCCGACCTCCGGGCAGCCGAGGAGGCTGCGACGGAGGAGGTCACGGCGGTGCTCACGGCCGCGCTCGATCGCCTGGGCGCGGCGCACCACCGGCCGTTCTCGCGCTCCTAGCCTCTCTCCGCGCCGCTCAGGCGGCGATCGTGAAGCCGGCGCTGCGGCTCGCGCCGCTCACTCCAGCGGCGTTGCGCGGGGTGACTGTGAGGCGGTAGGCGTGCGGCGCGAGCGCGTGCCCGTGCAGACGGGCGCTGAAGCGTATGAATGACCGAGCGCTGCACGGGCGCGGGTATCATGCGCGGCCCCATGGCAAGCAACTCCCACGACCGCCAGACCGACGCGGCGCTGCTTGCAGCGTCGCGCAGCGGGCACCGCAAGGCGCCCCGCCAGAAGGCGCCGGAGACCTACGAGGAGAAGCTCGCACAGCTGCAGGAGCTGCGCGACGCGGCGCTGCACTCGGCGCCCGAGGCCGAGGAGAAGCAGCACGCGCGCGGCAAGTACACCGCGCGCGAGCGGGTGGAGAAGCTGCTCGACCCGGGCTCCTTCCAGGAGCTCGACACCTTCGTGCGCCACCGCACCTACGACTTCGACATGCAGAAGAACCGTCCCTGGGGCGACGCCGTTGTGACCGGGCACGGCACCATCGACGGGCGCACCGTGTGCGTGTTCAGCCAGGACTTCACGGTCTTCGGCGGTTCGCTGGGCGAGGTGATGGGCGAGAAGATGGTCAAGATCATGGATCTCGCCGCCAAGATCGGCTGCCCCGTGATCGGCATCAACGACTCGGGCGGCGCGCGCATCCAGGAGGGCGTGGTCTCGCTGGGCGCCTACGGCGACGTGTTCGTGCGCAACGTCAAGTGCTCCGGCGTGATCCCCCAGATCAGCCTGATCATGGGCCCCTGCGCGGGCGGCGCGGTGTACTCGCCGGCGATCACCGACTTCATCTTCATGGTCAAGGAGACCTCCCACATGTTCATCACGGGCCCCGACGTGATCAAGACGGTCACCGGCGAGGAGGTGGGCTTCGAGGAGCTCGGCGGGGCGATGTCGCACAACACCAAGTCCGGCGTGGCGCACTTCGCCTCCGAGGACGAGGACGCGTGCCTGGAGGACTGCCGCTACCTGATCAGCTTCCTGCCCCAGAACAACATGCAGACCGCACCCCGCGTGACCCCCAGCGATGACCCCATGCGGATGGACCCCGAGCTCGATCACGTGGTGCCCGACAACCCCAACAAGCCCTACGACATGCGGGGCGTGGTCAAGCTGATCGTCGACGACGGCGAGTTCTTCGAGGTGCACGAGCACTACGCCAAGAACATCATCTGCGGCTTCGCCCGCCTGGACGGCTTCGCGGTGGGCGTCGTGGGCAACCAGCCCGCCCAGCTGGCGGGCGTGCTCGACATCGACGCCTCCGCCAAGGCCGCGCGCTTCGTGCGCACCTGCGACGCGTTCAACATCCCGCTGATCACCTTCACCGACGTGCCGGGCTTCCTGCCGGGCACCGCGCAGGAGTGGGGCGGGATCATCCGCCACGGCGCCAAGCTGCTGTACGCGTTCACCGAGGCGACCGTGCCGAAGCTCACGGTGATCACGCGCAAGGCCTACGGCGGCGCCTACGACGTGATGGCCTCCAAGCACCTGCTCGCGGACTTCAACTTCGCCTGGCCGACCTCGGAGGTGGCCGTGATGGGACCCGAGGGCGCGGTCAACATCATCTACCGGCGCGACCTCGCCGCCAGCCCCACCCCCGAGGAGCGGCGCGTGAAGCTGATGGAGGACTACAAGGCACGCTTCGCCAACCCCTACACGGCGGCCGAGCGCGGCTACATCGACGACGTGATCGTGCCCCACGAGACCCGCCCCAAGCTGATCGTGGCGCTGCATACGCTGCAGAGCAAGCGCGAACCGGGGCCCAAGCGCAAGCACGGCAACATCCCGCTATGAGCGCCACGCCCGAGGAGGCGGCGGCGATCACAGCGGCGATCGAACGCTTCATGCGCGCCACCGCGGCGCCCGCGCAGCGTGTCGGCGAGGCGCTCGATCCGTGGCGGCGGGCGGCCCTGCTGGAAGGCGTCGAGCGCGAGCCCGCGCGGGAGATTGCAGACCCCTGGATAAATACCTAAAAGCCGCTAGGCTTTAGCGCAATAGCTTCCGTAGCCGATGTAGAGCAGAGCTGCCCGGGCCGAGCGCCTGGACCAGGAGGTCTTTCAATGGAGCCAGGATCCATCTCAGCGCAGCGCGGCACCCTCGAGGACCCGGAGGTCCTCCAGAACGTGCCCGGGCACGTGATCCCGATCCTCGAGCGGGAGTTCGACGACTTCACGACCGAGGCCGCGCAAGTTCCTCGCCGGCGAAATGCCCGAGGACGAGTTCATCAAGTTCCGCCTCAAGCAGGGCGTCTACGGCCAGCGCCAGCCCGACGTGCAGATGATCCGCGTGAAGCTGCCCTTCGGCGGGATCACACCCGAGCAGATGGAGGCCTTCGCGGATGTGATCGAGAAGTACGTGCCGCTGAACAAGGGCCACATCACCACCCGCCAGAACATCCAGATGCACCACATCCCGCTGCCCGAAGCAGAGCTCGCGATCCGCGAGCTGGGCGACGCGGGCCTCTCCAGCCGCGAGGGCTGCGGCAACACGGTGCGCAACGTCACCGGCGACCCGTGGGCGGGCGTGGCCAAGGACGAGCTGTTCGACATGACCCCCTACGTGGGCGCCTACGTGCGCTACTTCGTGCGCCACCCCACCACGCAGGCGATGCCGCGCAAGATCAAGACCGCCTTCGACGGCAGCCCCCGCGACCGCGCCATCAGCGGCATCCACGACATCGCCTTCCGCGCCCGCGTGCGCGAGATCCGAGGACGGCAGCGTGGTGCGCGGCGCGGAGATGCTGGTCGGCGGCGGCACCTCGATCATGCCGCGCGTGGCGCCCGCGCTGTATGACTTCGTGGAGCTCGACAACGGCGACTACCTGAAGATCGCCGAGGCCGTCTTCAGGATCTTCGACCGCCAGGAGTGGCTGCGCGTGAACCGCGCGCGCGCCCGCATCAAGGTGTTCGTCGACAAGTACGGCATCGACGAGCTGCGCAACCAGGTCGAGGAGGAGCTGCGCGGCGAGTGGGTCACGGAGCGCGACTTCTCGATCGGGCGGCGCCTGTTCCTCGACGACGAGCGCGAGTCCGCGCCCGCACCGCCGCAGAGCTACGGCAGCCCCAACGGCGACCTGCAGCAGTTCGAGCGCTTCCGCGCGGCCAACGTGGCCGAGCAGAAGCAGGAGGGCTTCGTGACCGTCGAGGTCAAGGTCACCCGCGGCGACCTCACGCCCGAGCAGTTCCGCGGCCTCGCCGCGATCATGCGCGCATACGCCGGCGGCTATGCCCGCACGACCGTGCAGCAGAACCTGCGTGCTGCGCTGGGTGCGCGAGGAGTGCGTCTATGACGTCTGGCGTGCGCTCGGCAGAGCTGTCGGCTCGGCGGAGGCGGGCACGCGCGAGATCACCGACGTGGTCTCCTGCCCGGGCACCGACTCCTGCAAGCTCGGCATCACCAGCTCGATGGGGCTCAACCAGGCCGTGCAGGAGCGGCTCGAGGCGATGGACATCACCGACGCGCTGACCCGCGCGATCCACATCAAGATGAGCGGCTGCCCCAACGGCTGCTGCGCAGCACCACGTCGCGGACATCGGCTTCTACGGCGCCTCGATCAAAGTGGGCGAGCACACGATCCCCGCCTACATCCCCCACGTCGGCGGCGTGTACGAAGGCGGCAGCGTCGCCTTCGGCCACCGCCTGAAACTGCGCCTGCCCGCCAAGCGCGTGCCCGAGGCGATCGAGCGCTGGATCGAGCACTACGAGGGCACGCGGCAGGACGGCGAGACGTGGGGCGCGTTCGTGGAGCGCGTCGGCACGGGCGAGCTCGAGGCGCTCGTCAAGGACCTCTCGATGCCCGTCGAGTTCGGCCTGGAGACGATGAACACGTTCATCGACTGGAACCGCAACGCCCCCTTCGAAGTGATTCGCGGCGAGGGCGAGTGCGCGGTATAGACCAAGATGCAATGAAGAGACGAGGCAACATCGGATGCAGCCACTAGAGACAGAGATGACGGCTCTCACCCCCAAATTCGACCCTGCGCTCAGCCTCACGCACACCCTGCGCGAGGCCGCCCGCCACGGCGAGCGCGCCGTGCTGCTGTGCTCCTTCCAGAAGGAGGAGTCGGTGCTGCTCGACGAGCTGCTGCAGCTGGACCAGGGCACCGGGCGCGCGGTGCGGATCGTGACGATCGACACCGGCGTGCTGTTTGCAGAGACGCTCGCGACCTGGCGCGCCTTCGAGGAGCGCTTCGGCGTGCAGATCGAGGTGCAGGACGCGCGCAGCACGGGCGAGCCCTGGAGCGGGCCCGATCATTGCTGCTCGGAGGCCAAGGTGGCCGCGCTGGAGAGCGCGCTCGCGGGCGCCGTGGGCTGGATCACGGGCATCCGCCGCGAGCAGGGCCCCACGCGCGCGAACACCGAGCTGATCGAGCGCGACGAGCGGCGCGGGCTGTGGAAGTACAACCCTCTGGCGCACTGGACCGACAAGGACCTGTGGCGGCGCATCCACGAGCGCGAGCTGCCCTACAACCCGCTGCACGACCGCGGCTATGAGTCCATCGGCTGCGCTCCGTGCACGCAGCCGGGCAGCGGCCGCGAGGGTCGCTGGGCGGGCTCCGAGAAGACCGAGTGCGGGCTGCACGTCGAGGTCATCGAGCCCTCATGAACGTAGCCGCGCGCCCGCAGCTGAGCCACCTGCGGGCGCTGGAGTCCGAGGCGATCCACGTGATGCGCGAGGTGGCCGCCGAATTCGAGCGCCCGGTGCTGCTGTTCAGCGGCGGCAAGGACTCGATCGTGCTGCTGCGCCTGGCCGAGAAGGCCTTCCGCCCGGGACCGTTCCCGTTCCCGCTGATGCACGTCGACACCGAGCACAACTTCCCCGAGGTGATCGAGTTCCGCGACCGGCGCGTGGGCGAGCTGGGCGAGCGGCTGATCGTGGCCAGCGTGCAGGATTCGATCGACAGCGGCCGCGTGGTCGAGGAGACCGGGCCGCGCGCCTCGCGCAACCGCCTGCAGACGGTCACGCTGCTCGATGCGATCGCAGAGCACGGCTTCGATGCGGCCTTCGGCGGGGCGCGCCGCGACGAGGAGCGCGCGCGCGCCAAGGAGCGCGTGTTCTCCTTCCGCGACGAGTTCGGTCAGTGGGACCCCAAGAGCCAGCGCCCCGAGCTGTGGAACCTCTACAACGGGCGCATCCGCAAGGGCGAGCACGTGCGCGTGTTCCCACTGTCCAACTGGACCGAGCTCGACGTGTGGGAGTACATCGACCAGGAGCAGCTCGAGGTCCCCTCGATCTACTTCTCCCACGAGCGCGAGGTCTTCAGCCGCGACGGCATGCTCTACGCCTGGCGCGAGGGCACCGAGCTGCTCCACGGCGAGGAGGTCTTCACCGAGACCGTGCGCTACCGCACGGTCGGCGACATGAGCTGCACCGGCGGCGTGCGCTCGCGCGCCGCCACGCTCGAGGAGGTCGTCGTCGAGATCGCCGCCACGCGCATCACCGAGCGGGGCGAGACCAGGGCGGACGACCGGGTCTCCGAGGCGGCCATGGAGGATCGCAAGAAGGCCGGGTACTTCTGATGGGCGCCCGCTCCGGCCGATGACGCTTGACCTGCTGCGCTTCACCACCGCGGGCTCGGTCGACGACGGCAAGAGCACGCTGATCGGCCGGCTGCTGTACGACTCCAAGCAGGTCTTCGAGGACCAGCTCGAGCATGTGGCCGCCGCCAGCGAGCGCCGCGGCGGCGAGGGCACGCTGGACCTGGCGCTGCTCACCGACGGCCTGCGCGCCGAGCGCGAGCAGGGCATCACGATCGACGTCGCCTACCGCTACTTCGCCACCGCCGGCGACGCCGACGGAGCGGGCGCCCGGCGCTTCATCATCGCCGACTGCCCCGGGCACCGCCAGTACACGCGCAACATGGTCACCGGCGCATCCACCGCGGATGTCTCCGTCGTGCTGCTGGACGCCCGCCGCGGCGTGCTCGAGCAGTCCAAGCGCCACGCCTTCATCTCCGCCCTGCTGGGCATCCCCGAGATGGTCGTCGCGGTCAACAAGATGGACCTCGTGGACTATTCGCAGGAGCGCTTCGAGGAGCTCGCCGCGGAGTTCGCGGGCTTCGCCGAGAAGCTCCACGGCGTCAAGAGCATCACCTACATCCCCATGTCCGCGCTGTGCGGCGACAACGTCGTGGAGCGCTCGCAGCGGATGGACTGGTACGAGGGGCCCGCGCTGCTGGAGCTGCTGGAGCAGGTGGAGGTCGCCTACGACCACCCCGACGAGAAGCCCGCGCGCTTCCCCGTGCAGTGGGTCGTCCGCCCCTCCTCCGGCGAGCGCGACTACCGCGGCTACTCCGGCCAGCTCGCCAGCGGCGCGCTGCGCCGCGGCGACGAGGTGCTCGTGCTGCCCAGCGGCGCACGCACGCGCATCGCCGCGATCGACACCTACGAGGGCGAGCTCGAGGAGGCGATGGCGCCGATGTCGCTCACGCTGCGCCTGGAGGACGAGCTAGACGTCTCGCGCGGCGAGCTCATCTGCCACCCCGAGCGCGCCCCCATGGTCGCCCAGAGCCTGCAGGCAGACGTCTGCTGGATGGCCGATCAGCCGCTGCGCAGCGGCGGGCGCTACCTGCTCAAGCACACCTCGCGCAGCGCCACCGCGATCATCGACTCGATCGACGACGTGCTCGACGTGGACACGCTCGAGCGGATCGCCCCGCCCGAGCAGCTCGAGCTCAACGACATCGCGCGCCTGAGCCTGCGCACCAGCGCGCCGCTCGCGTTCGACCCCTACACAGCCAACCGCCGCACCGGCAGCTTCATCCTGATCGACCAGTCCAGCAACGTGACCGTCGCTGCCGGCATGATCGCGCCGGGCGCCCTCTGAGGGCGCCACGCGTGAGCGCCCGCCGCACGGGCGCAGACCGCCCCGCGGCCCGACGGGCGGCCCTCGGGGCCGCCGCTTAATAAGCTGTCCAGCCGATGTTCAGCAAGGTCCTCATAGCCAACCGCGGCGAGATCGCCGTGCGCATCGCGCGCGCGCTGCAGGAGATGGGCATCGCCAGCGTGGCCGTCTACTCGGAGCTCGACCGCGACGCGCCCCACGTCACGCGCGCCGATGAGGCCTACAACCTCGGCGACGGGCCCGCCGCCGAGAACTACCTGAACGTCGAGAAGATCCTCGATGCCGCACGCCGAGCGGGAGCCGAGGCGATCCATCCCGGCTACGGCTTCCTCGCCGAGAACGCCCCCTTCGCCAAGGCCTGTGAGGACGCCCGCATCGTCTTCATCGGCCCGCCCGCCAGCGCCATCGAGGCAATGGGCTCCAAGACCCGGGCGCGCGAGCTGATGCAGGCTGCGGGCGTGCCCATCGTGCCCGGCACCACCGAGCCGGTCGCCACCGTGGAGGACGCTGTGCGCATCGCCAAGCAGGAGATCGGCTTCCCCGTCGCCGTCAAGGCGGCCGGCGGGGGCGGCGGCAAGGGCTTCCGCGTGGCGCTCTCCGAGGAGGAGCTCCCCGATGCCTTCGAGGGCTCAAGCCGCGAAGGCGAGAAGTTCTTCTCCGACCCCACCGTCTACCTCGAGCGCTACCTGCACGATCCGCGCCACGTCGAGGTGCAGGTGCTCGCCGACCGCCACGGCAACGTCATCCACCTCGGCGAGCGTGACTGCTCGATCCAGCGCCGCCACCAGAAGGTCATCGAGGAGTCCCCCGCACCCGAATGGGTCGTCGACCCGCAGATGCGCGAGCGCATCGGGCAGATCGGCGTGGAGGCCGCGCGCGCCGTGGACTACGTCGGCGCGGGCACCATCGAGGGCCTGTTCACCACCGGCGAGGGCACCAAGGACGAGCCCGAGTACTTCTTCCTGGAGATGAACACGCGCGTGCAGGTCGAGCACTGCGTCACCGAGATGACCACCGGGATCGACATCGTCAAGGAGGGCATCCGCGCCGCCGCCGGCGAAGAATTGTCATACGCGCAGGCCGACGTGGAGCTGCGCGGGCACGCCATCGAGTGCCGCATCAACGCCGAGGACGCCTCCAAGAACTTCGCGCCCGCACCCGGGAAGATCGGCGCCTACCGCGAGCCCAGCGGACCCGGCGTGCGCGTGGACTCCGGCGTGCACGCCGGCGGCGAGGTCTCGCCCATGTATGACCCCATGGTCGCCAAGCTGATCGTGTGGGACGCCGATCGCGAGCAGGCCACCCAGCGCATGCTGCGGGCGCTCGGCGAATTCGAGATCGAGGGCCTGAAGACGCTGATCCCCTTTCACCAGGCCCTGCTCGCCACCGAGCAGTGGGCCCGCGGCGAGACCTGCAGGGACCTGCTCGAGGATCGCAAGTGGCTGAGGGCGCTCGCGCCGCCGCCGGCGGAGAGCGCCGCCGAGGGCGAGGAGGAGCAGGCCAAGGTCGAGCAGACCTACTCGGTGGAGGTCTCCGGCAAGCGCTTCGACGTGCGCGTCGTGGGCCCGCCCTTCGCGGGCGCCGCCGCGGCCAACGGCGCCGCGCCCGCCGGCGCCAGGGCGCCCAGGCGCAGCGAGCGCAAGTCCACCAGCGCGGGGGGGCCGGACACCCTCCCCTCGCCGCTGCAGGGCAACATGTGGAAGGTGCTCGTCAAGCAGGGTGACACCGTCGCCGAGGGCCAGCTGCTGTGCATCATCGAGGCCATGAAGATGGAGAACGAGATCACCGCGCACAAGGCCGGCACGATCGTCGAGCTGCCCATCAGCGAGGGCGCGCCGATCCAGGCGGGCGCGCCGATCGCCACGATCAGGAGCCAGTAGCCAGCACGTTCGCCGCGTGCAGCTCGCGCTGGGCTCCCGAGCGCCGGCTCGCGGGCAGCGCCGCCGCCGCTCCCGACTCGCGCAGCTCGTGCAGGTAGGCCAGATCCTCCTCGAGGATCGCCTGCGCGCGCCCGCGCCCGAGCACGGGACCGTGGCCCGCCACCACGTGCTCCGCGCGCGCGATCAGCCCCCGCAGCCGCTCGAGCGTCCCCACGTAGGCCTCCACGCTGCCGCCGGGGCCGATCGTGGGGATCTCCACCGCGGAGAGGTAGTCGCCCGCCACCAGCACCCCCGCCCAGCCGATCAGCACCGCCATCCCCTCGCCCGTGTGCCCGTCCGCCGCGTGCAGCTCCAGCTCCTGCTCGCCGATCCCGCAGCGCCCCGGCACGGGCAGCTCCTGCAGCGAGCCCAGCGCCAGCGGGCGCGGGCGCTCGATGTAGAGCTCCTCGTCGAAGGCGCGCAGCTCGCGCTGTGCGACGCCGGGCTCGGCCTGCAGGCGCTCCGCGGTGCTCTGCGCACAGCCCAGCGCCGCCGCCGGGAACGCCAGGCGGCCCAGCAGGTGATCCCAGTCCCCGTGCGTGGCCAGCAGGCCGCTCGGCGCGGGGAAGGCCGCCTGCTCGAGCAGCGAGGGCAGCAGCTCGAGCTCATCCGGCAGGATCGGCGAGTCGATCACGAACGTCTCCCCCGCCGGCTGCGCGGGCTCGGACATGCGCACCTCGATCGCGCCGCCCCGCGCCGGCCCCCGCGCGAGCTCGCCGGCGATGGGGCCGCGCACGATCGTGCACGTGGTCTGCAGCAGGCGGCTGCTCACCACGATCACGTCGCGGTGTAGCGAGATGGCCTGCACGGGCGGGCGGCCTCCGCGTCCGCGCTAGGAGATACCGAGCAGCTTCGCGGCCTCTTTGAGGTTCGCAACCTCGGCCGTGGGCTTCTTCTGGGAGGAGTCCAGCGTCTCCTTGTTGCGGTTCACCCAGATCACCGGCACGCGCTGTTTGACGCACGGCACCACGTCGTGGTAATGGCTGGCGGCCACATGCACCCAGCCGCGCTTGCCGCCCATGCGCCTGGCGCACTCGGTGAAATGCGGCAGTTCGGGCTTGTAGGAGCGCACCTGCTGAGCTGTTACCACGAGGTCGAAGTCGATCGGGATGTGCCGGCGGGTCTGCCCCAGCAGCTTGTCGTCGATGTTCGACAGCAGCCCCAGCTTGTACTTCTTGGCGAGCTTCGCCAGCTGCGGGTTGGTCTCCTTGAACGGCTGCCAGCGCTGCACCGAGTCGGGCAGGAAGCCCGAGCGCGAGGGCTCCAGCGGCCACTCCAGACGTTTGGCGATCTCGATCGCTGTGCGCCTGAGCACCTCCGCGTAGAGCTCATAGGAGCCCGCCTCGATCTCGCGGGAGATCTCGTGGAACAGCGGGATCAGCACCCCCCGATCGATCTCCAGGCCATCGTTCGCGGCCTCCTTCGCGAAGGCCTCGTAGATCCCCGTCTCCCAGTCGATCAGGGTGCCGTACACGTCGAAGGTGACGAATGTGACGTTCTTGGGGATGGCCATCGCGTGGGCATTATGCCCTGCCGGGCCTGCGCCGCGCACTCACCCACGTTGCGTTAGAGTCCCGCGCCGCAGATGGACCTCTTGGAATACCAGGGCAAGCAGCTGTTCGCGCGCCACGGCCTGAACGTATCGGCCGGCAGGGCGGTCACCAGCGTCGATGACGCGGTGGCCGTCGCGCAGGAGGTCGGCTACCCGGTCGTGATCAAGGCGCAGGTGCTGATCGGCGGGCGCGGCAAGGCCGGCGGCGTCAAGCTGGCCGCCGACGCCGATGAGGCGCGCGAGCACGCGGCCAACATCCTCGGCATGGACATCCGCGGGCACATCGTGCGCACGCTGTGGGTGGAGCAGGCCTCTGACATCGCCGCCGAGTACTACGCCGCGGTCCTGCTCGACCGCTCCGCCAAGAAGCCGCTCGTGATGTTCAGCGTGGAGGGCGGCGTGGACATCGAAGAGGTCGCCGAGCGCAGCCCCGAGAAGCTGATCCGCCGCCACGCCGATCCGCTGGAGGGCCTCAGCCGCGAGCAGGCGCTCGAGATCGCCACCGCCGGCGGCGCCGACGCGGACATCGTCGAGGGCGTCGCCGACGCCCTGCTCGCGCTGTACGAGGTGTGGCTGGCGGAGGACGCCACGCTCGCCGAGATCAACCCGCTGATCGTCACCCCCGAGCGCGAGGTCAAGGCGCTCGACGCGAAGGTCTCGCTGGACGGCAACGCGCTCTACCGCCACCCCGACAGCGCACTGTTGTCCGACAGCGAGAACGAAGACCCGATCGAGCGGCGCGCCAAGGAGCAGGGCGTGCAGTACGTCAAGCTCGACGGTGACATCGGCATTCTCGGCAACGGCGCCGGGCTGGTGATGTCCACGCTGGACGTCGTCGCCGGGGCCGGCGGGCGGCCCGCAAACTTCCTCGACGCGGGCGGCGGCTCGGACGCCGAGAAGGTCAAGCAGGCGGTCGCGCTGATCCTCGAGAACGACGCTGTCAAGGCCGTGCTGTTCAACATCTTCGGCGGCATCACCCGCTGCGACGAGGTCGCGCGCGGGCTGATCGGCGCGTTCGCCGACCTCGGCGACGGCGCCGGCATCCCGTTCGTGGTGCGCCTCGACGGCACCAACGACGTCGAGGGACGCCGGTTGCTCGCAGAGGCGCAGCTGCCCAACGTCTACACCGCGCAGACCATGAACGAGGCCGCCGAGAAGGTCGTGGCGCTCGCCGCCGGGCGCAGCGTGGAGGCCACCGCCTGATGTCCGTCCTCGTCGACGAGCGCACGCGCCTTGCCGTCGCCGGCATCACCGGCCGCGAGGGCAGCTTCCACACGCGCAACAACCGCAACTACGGCACCAACGTGGTCGGCGGCGTCACACCCGGCAAGGGCGGGCAGGACGTGGAGGGCATTCCCGTGTTCAACAGCTGGGAGCAGGCCGTCGCAGAGTGCGCGCCCAACACGGCCATGATCTTCGTGCCGCCCCGCTTCGCCGCCGACTCGATCCTCGAGGCCGCCGCCGCGGGGGTGGAGCTCGTGATCGCGATCACCGAGGGCATCCCCGCGCACGACGAGCTGCGCGTCTACAACACCCTCAAGCGCGAGCATCCGGGCACCCGCCTGATCGGCCCCAACTGCCCAGGCATCCTCTCGCCCGGCAAGGCCAACGTGGGGATCATCCCCGCGTCCTTCTTCAAGCAGGGCAACGTCGGCGTGGTGTCGCGCTCGGGCACGCTCACCTACCAGATCGGCAACGAGATCGCGCGCGCGGGGTTCGGCTGCAGCACGATCGTGGGCATCGGCGGGGACCCCGTGCCCGGCTCCTCCTTCGTGGACGTGCTCGAGCTCTTCCAGCAGGACGATCAGACCGAGCTCGTGGTGCTCTCCGGCGAGATCGGCGGCTCCGCCGAGGAGGAGGCCGCCGAGTACATCGCCGAGTACATGAGCAAGCCCGTGGTGGCCTACATCGCAGGCTTCACAGCGCCCGCAGGCAAGCAGATGGGCCATGCCGGTGCGATCGTGTCGGGCTCCGCGGGAACGGCCGCCGCCAAGGCGCAGGCGCTGGAAGCACGCGGCGTGCGCGTCGGGCGCACGCCCACCGAAACCGCCGAGATCGCCGTCGAGGTGCTCGGCGGAGCGTCGCTGCCGGCGAGCTGAGCGCCGGGATCGCGCGGATGACCGCCGCAGCGCCTGTCGGTACGCTACGCCTCCATGGACGCCGAGGTCGCAAGGTCACTCAGCGAGCTCGAGCGAAAGCTCGAGGAGCTCGAGCGCACGCTCGCCGTCGCCGGTGGCGCCACGACGGCGTCTCAGCCGGCGCCCGCGCCCGCGCCGGAGACCGCGGGTGCGCCGGAGCGCCAACCCCCGGCGAGCCGCATCGTCGATGAGACGATCGAGCGCCAGGACCCGTTCGCGCGGGACCCCTTCCCGCGCGCCCCGCTGCCGCCCCCGCCCCGCCCGCCCGCGCCGGCCCCCGCGCCGGAGCCGGTCGTGCAGCCCCCGCGCACCACGGCCGCAGGCGGCGGTGCGCCCGGCGCGGCCGAGCTGCTGCGCTTTCGCGACCGCCTCGAGCAGGCCGCGCGCGAGCTCACCCACGACTACGACGCGCTGCTCGGACGCCTAAGCTTCGCGACTGTGCCGAGCGCTCCCGGACCCACCATCTCCTTCGCGCGCGGCGCGCCGTCGCTCGACATCGTCGACGTGGACGGGCTGAGCGACGCGGCCGTGCGGGCATTCGCGAGCGACCCCGCCGGCACCACCGCCTACGGCACCGCCGTCGGTTACCCCCGCCTGCGCAGCTGGATCGCCGACCGCCACGGCGTGGATCCCGAGCGCGTGCTCGTGACCAACGGCTCGATGCAGGCCGACGCGTTCCTGTTCGAGCAGCTCGTGCGCCCCGGCGACCAGGTGATCGTCGAGCGCCCCACCTATGACCGGACGCTGCTCTCGCTGCGCCAGCGCGGCGCGAAGGTGCACGCGGTCGAGCTCGAGCCCGACGGCATCGACACGCTCGCGCTGGGCGAGCTGCTGAGCCCCGCCGGCGGGGTGCAGCCCACGCTCGCGCACATCATCCCCAACTTCCAGAACCCCGCCGGCTACACGCTCTCCTATGAGAAGCGCCGCGCGCTGCTGCAGCTCGCCGGCGAGCACGGCTTCGTGGTCTTCGAGGACGACCCCTACGTCGAGCTGCGCTTCAGCGGCGAGACGCTGCCCACGATGCTCTCCATGGACCCCGAGCGCGTGGTCTATGCATCGTCTTTCTCCAAGACCGTCTGCCCGGGCATCCGCGTCGGCTACCTCGTCGGCCCGCCCGAGCTGATCGCCGCGATCGCGCAGCTGGCCACCAACACCTACATATCCCCCAACATGGTCGCCCAGTCGATCGTCTACGAGTTCTGCGCCTCCGGCGCCATCGAGCGCTCCATCGAGACCGTCAAGGAGGCCCTCTCAGAGCGCGCGCAGACACTCGCCGACGCGCTGCGCAGGGAGCTGCCCGACGCCGACTTCGTGGCGCCGCAGGGCGGCTACTTCATGTGGGTCACACTGCCCGGCAACACCGACGTCAAGGCCCTCTTCCAGGCCGCTGCAGAGCGCGGCGTGTCGTTCGTGAAGGGCACCGACTTCATGCTCGAGGGCGGGCACAACACGCTGCGCCTGGCCTACTCCGGCGTCACGCCCGAGCAGATCGACCTCGGCGTGGCCCGCCTGGCCGAGGCCTACCGCTCGCTCTAGCGCCCATACCGCTGGCCGAGCACGAGCTGCTCGGGCAGCGCGGTGCGCGGCGGCGGCGAGGGGTCGGCGATCACGGAGACGGTCTCCGCGACGCTGGCCGTGACCGTCAGGCGGGCGCCGCCGGCGGTCTCCAGGACGACCTGCTCCTCGTCGCGCTCGGCCAGCGTGCCCTCCAGGCCGGGCTCCAGCCCCGCCGCCTTGAGATAGTGCAGGAGGTCCTCGGCCTCGTTCTCAAAGCGCAGCACGCGCACCGAGGCGCCCGGTGCAACGTCCGCCAGCGGGACGCCCGCGAGCCGCGCGCCGGCCACGATCGGGTGCCCGTGCGGGCACGTCTTGGCATCGCCGATCGCCGCCAGCATGCGCTCCTCGAGCACCGGGGACATGGCGTGCTCGAGGCGCTCGGCCTCCTCGTGAACCTCGTCCCAGGGCACGCCCAGGACGTCGGTGAGGAAGCGCTCGATCAGGCGGTGGCGGCGCACGATGCCCTCCGCGTGCTCCGAACCGTCGGGCGTGAAGGCGATCGCGCGGTCGGAGTCGCGCGTGATGTAGCCGTCGCGCTCGAGGCGGCCGATCATCTCGTGCACGGTCGGCGCCGAGAGCTGCATCGCGCGCGCCACGTTGGCGCCGGTCATCGGCAGGCCCGCCTCCTGCAGCCAGAAGAGGCTCTGCAGATACTCCTCCTCGGCGACCGTCGCCGTGGGCACGCGCTCGCCGCTCATGATGGGTTGATGCTAGAGGACGGTCGTTCAGCCCGAGAGCTGATCGAAGGTGCACTGCTCGGCCGCCTTGTCCTCGCGCCAGCGGCGCAGCTTGGCGCCGTGGCGGATGCGTCCCGCGGTGACGTGGTCGAAGTCGATCTCGACGACCAGCTCGGGGCGCAGCGCGATCCACTCGAGCTCCTTGCCCGCGCTCCAGCGGCTGGGATCGGCGGTACCGCGCTCGCCGGACTCATACGCCGACAGGAACCCCACCAGCCGGCGCTTCTCCGCCGCGCTCAGGCCCGAGCAGTGGCCCACCACGCGCAGATCGGGGCCGTCGTAGAGGCCGAGGATGAGCGCGCCCACGGTGTCGCGCTCCTTGCCCGGCCGCCAGCCCACCACCACCGCGTCGATCGTGCGAACGCGCTTGACCTTCACCATGCCCTTGCGCTCGCCGGGGCGATAGGGCGCGGAGCGCTCCTTGGCGATCGCGCCCTCGGCGTGTGCCAGCCAGCGCTCCGCCTCGGCTGGAGCCCCGGCGGTCTGCATCAGCTCCACCGGCGCGCCGCCCGCTTGGGCGCCCAGCAGGCCCTCGAGCGCCGCGCGGCGCTCGGCGAACGGGCGCTCGAGCAGCAGCTCGTCCTCGCGCGCGAGCAGATCGAAGGCCACGTACACAGCGGGCGTCTCCTGCGCCAGGCGCTGCACGCGCGAGGCGGCCGGGTGCACGCGCTGGCCGAGCGCGTCGAAATCCTCCCTGCCATCCGCGCCGCGTACCACGATCTCGCCGTCGAGCACGTAGCGGCCGGGCGCCAGCACGAGCTCCGGGAAGTAGCGCCCGAGCGGCCTGCCGTTGCGCGACTGCAGGTAGACCTCCTCGCCGTCCACGAACGCAACGCAGCGAAAGCCGTCGAGCTTGACCTCGTAGACGTAGTCCTCGCCGATGGGCAGCTCGCGGCGCGAGAGCGCCAGCTGGGGCTTCAGCGGCGGTTTCAGCGGCAGGCTCATCGCTGCTCCGAGCGCCGTGCGCGGGCGCGGCTCGGCTGCACGCGGGGCGGCTCGCCCTTCTGCTTGCGAAAGTGCGGCGGCCAGGGCGCATCGCCCAGGCCTTCGTGCTCGTCGCGGGCGGCCAGCTCGAGCAGCCCGTCCAGGCGCCCCGCGTGCTCGTCGATCGCCGCCGAGGGGTCGCCCCGCTCGCGCAGGCGCGCCGGCACCGTCCGCAGCGTCAGCTCGGCCGGCTCAGCGTCGGGCACCTCCTCCCACTCCAGCGGGCAGGACACGCGCGCGTCGGGCACCGCCCTGACCGAGTACGCCGAGGCGACCGTGCGGTCGCGGGCGTTCTGGTTGTAGTCGATGAACACCCCCGTGCGTTCCTCCTTCCACCAGCGGCTCGTCGCGCGACCCGGCATCCGCCGCTCCACCTCGCGCGCCAGCGCCAGCGCGGCGCGGCGCACTTCCTGGAAGTCCTCGCGCGGCTCCAGGCGCACGTACACGTGGATCCCGCGCGAACCGGAGGTCTTGGGGAAGCCGCGCAGCCCATGCTGCTCGAGCACCTCGCGCACGCCCAGCGCCACCTCGCGCACCTCCGCGAAGGGCACACCGGGACCCGGGTCGAGGTCCACGCGCAGCTCGTCGGGGTGGTCGAGGTCCGCGCGGCGCACAGCCCAGGGGTTCCAGTCGATCACGCCCAGGTTGACCCCCCACGCCAGGTGCGCCGCGTCGTTGGGCACCAGCTCGCGCGCGTGGCGCCCGCTGGGGAAGGTCACTGTGGCCGTCTGCAGCCACCCGGGCGCGCTGTCGGGAACGCGCTTCTGGAAGAAGGGCTTGCCGGCTACGCCGTCCACCCAGCGCTTCATCACGGTGGGGCGCTCGCGCAGGTGGCGCACGACCGCGTGCTCGCACTCGATGTAGTAGTCGAGCAGGTCCATCTTGCTGATGCCGGCATCGGGGAAGAACAGCTTCTGCGGATTGCTCACGCGCAGCTCGTGCCCGCAGAGCTCCACGGTGACGTGCTCGCTGTCCTGCGCGGCCATTGCTGGAAGGATGCCCGATCGTGACAGCCGGCAGCGAGCACGCGCGCGTCCGCGGGATCCCGCAGGGGCTGCTCGTGGCGTGCGGGCCCTTCGGAGCAGGGCTGCCCGCCGCGCGCGTGGCCGGTGCGATCGCCTCGGGCCTGCGCGCGGCAGGGCGCAGCGAGCTCGATCTGTGCCCGCTCGAGCCGCGCACAGGGACACAGGAGGGCCTGCGCGAGCTCCTGCGCGAGCTGGACTTCGATGCGCGCATGCGTGGTGCGCGCGCCCTGATCGTCGCCGAGCGCGACCCCGCGGAGCGCTCGCCCGGCCGCGACGGGCTGATCGCGAGCATCACCTTCGAGCTCGCCACGCGCGCGCGCCAGGGCGGGGTGCCGGCCTATGCGATCACCGGCGCCCGCGCGCTCGAGCCCTTCGACGCCCGCATGCTCGACCTGCAGGTGGTGATCGAAGCGGGCAGCCGGCGTGCGCTCAGCGCAGCGGGGCGCACGCTCGCCGCGCTCGTCTGAGCGCGGCCGGGGCGCCCGGGAGGGGAGGTCGATCGCTAGGCTCGCCCTTTCTGATGGCAAGCGAGCCCGAGCACCAAGCCGCAGGGCGCCCCCCGCGCGCGCCGCTGCGCTCCGCCCCGGGGGGCCGCCGCGCGACCGTGATCGGCGCCGGCTCCTTCGGCACGGCGCTTGCCGTGCTGCTCGCGCGGGGCGGCCTGCGCACCACGCTGCAGACGCGCACCGAGGAGCAGGCCGCGCAGATCAACGAGGCGCATCAGAACCGCGTCTATCTGCCCGGCGTCGAGCTGCCCGCTGCGCTGCGCATCGAGCCCGTCTCGGCCGGCGTGGCGCGCGCCGACTTCGTGTTCCTCGCGGTGCCCTCGTGGGGGCTCGGCGATGTCATCGCCGCGCTCGACGCCGCCGGCCTCGGCCACCGCGCCGCGGTGGTGTCGGTCGCCAAGGGCCTCGTCCCGCCCGACGGCCAGCCGCCCACCGTGCTGCTGAGCGCGCGCTTCGGCGCGCACCGCGTCGCCTGCATCGGCGGCCCCGCCCACGCGCAGGAGATGGTCCACGCCGGCGCCGCACTCGTGGCCGCCTCCAGCGACGAGGAGCTCGCGCGCGCGCTGGCCAACGTGTTCACCCGCGCGGGCGTCGTCTGCGAGCAGTCCAACGACCCCGTCGGCGTCGAGCTCGCAGGCGCCGCCAAGAACGCCGCCGCGCTCGCCGCCGGCGCAACGGAGGCCCAGGGGCTCAACGCCGCGGGCGCCGCCGCCGGGCACATCTTCGCCGAGGTGTGGCGCTACGCCGAGGGCCTCGGCGCGCGGCCGGAGTCGATGATCGGCCTCGCCGGCGCCGGCGACCTCGTGGCCACTGCGCTCGCGCGCGAGAGCCGCAACCGCCGCGCCGGCGAGCTGCTCGCCGCGGGCGTGCCCGCCGCCGAGATCCCCGGCCGCGTCGGGCAGGCCGTCGAGGCACTCGAGTCGGTGCCGCTGCTCGCCCGCGCGCTCGAGGCAGCGGAGGTCGGCGCGCCCGTCACCAGCGCGCTCGGCCGGCTGATCGCGGGCGAGCTGCCGCTCGATGACTGGGTGGCGCTCGTGCGCGCCACCGTCCCGCCCGCCGCGCGCTGGCGCCGGCGGCCCGAGCCGGGGCTGTGGCGGCGCATGTGGCGCAGGCTGGCCTCCGGCCGGCAGCCGGGGTCCCGCTGAGTCATCGATCCATGAGCGTGCTGAGCACCGCCTCGTAGACGCCCGCGCCGTTCGCGGCCTCGGTGGACCGGGCGTTGGGGTATTGGGCCAGCGCCTCGCGCATCGAGGGATCCCGCGCGAGGCCGTTGGCGACGAGCCAGAAGACCTCCACCTCGGCGGCCGTTGCGAGATCCTCGCGCGAATCGCCCACCGCGAAGGTCTCCTCGCGCGCGTAGCCGCGCGCCCCCCGGTGGAAGGCGACGGCGCCGGCCTTGGAGGCGCTCGCGGGCACGAGGTGGTAGCCGCGCACGTGCGGCAGCGCGGCGAGCGCGGGCGAGCGCGCGTTGACGACCCCGTTGTCGAGCAGCCGCAGGTCCTCGTGGCCGTGCTCGGCGAGCAGGCGGTCCACCTCGCCGGCGTCGACGAGGCCGCGGAATAGGTGTGAGACTTCGCGATCGGTGTGCCACGGATCGTGATGCTCGAGCCGCCCGGCGTAGCGCTCGAGCAGCAGCGCGGGCGCACCCGAGAGCTCGATCTGCTCGGCGATGCTCAGCTCGCCGGGGAGCAGCTCGCCGGTCAGCCAGTGCTCCTCGCCGTCGAGCACCACGCAGGCGCCGGCCTCGAAGATGTAGGAGGCCTGGCCGAGCAGGCGCGCGTCCTCGGAAAGCTGCGCGCGGCGGCGCCCCGACATGAGCACGACCTCGACGTCGGCGCGCATGCAGGCCTGCAGTGCGCGCACTCCCTCGATCGAGGCCGCTCCCTCGCCGTCGCGCAGCAGCGAGGCGCCGCGGCCGAGCAGGGTCCCGTCCAGGTCGAGATACAGGCAACGCATGCTCACGCGACGCGCACGGCGGCCAGGGGCGGGCGTTCGACGGGCGCGTCGAAGGCGCCCTGCAGGCGCCCCTCGTCCTGCAGGCGCCGCGCGATCGTGGCGAGCACCGTGGTGGCCATCGGCGCGAGCGCCGACAGCGGCTGGTGGCGGTTGTGGTGCTCATCGAGGTCCACCTGGGCCAGGCCCTGCAGGCCGACGGCGCGCCAGCTGTCGATCAGCATCGCTATCTCGACGCCGTAGCCGGTGACGAAGGGCAGGCCTTCGAGCAGCTCGCGCCGTGCGGCCACCTCGCCCGCCAGCGGCTGGCGCACGCAGGCCAGCTCGGGGTAGAACAGCTCGAGGGCAGGGCGCGCCATCAGGTGGTTCACGCGCCCTCCCCCATCATTCGTGCCGGCCTGCTGGGACGGGCGCAACGGGCGGCGATAGAAGGCCTTCACGAGGGAGACGCCGCGCTCGCACACCAGCGGCCCGAGCAGGCCGCTGGCGAAGTGATCGGAGAAGTTCTCGGTGTCGGCGTCGAGGTAGCACACGAGCTCCCCGCCGAGCACCGACAGCGCGCGCCACATCGCATCGCCCTTGCCCAGCACCGGCCCGAAGGCGGGCATCAGCTCGGCCTCCTGGCGCACCAGCGCGCCCGCCCGCTCGGCGGCCGCAGCGGTGCCGTCCGCTGAGGCCGCGTCGACGACGAGCACCTCGTCCAGGACGCCCGCCTCGCGCAGCTCGAGCAGGCTCGTGACGATCGGCCCAATCGTCTGCGCGCACTCGCGCGCGGGCAGGCACACCGACACGCTGTGCGCGCGCTCCGCGGCGAGACGCTCGGGCGAGAACCGCGAATGGTGGAAGGAGCGGGCTTTCGCCCAGCGCTCGGCGGCGGCGGAGGACATCGCCTCTACTATCTCAAGCTCGTGGCCCGGGACCGCACAATCGAGCCCTGGAGCGCCCTGCTCGACGCCGGGCGAGCGGACGGCCGGCTGGTGCGCGAAGCCAACGAAGGACCGGGGCGCGGGCGCTCGGCCCAGGCGCCCCCGGAGCTGCACCCCGAAGTGCTGGCCGCGCTCTCGCGCCAGGGGGTGGAGCGCCTCTACAGCCACCAGGCGCAGGCCGTCCATGCGGCCTGGGCGGGACCGACGATGATCACCACGGGCACCGCGTCGGGCAAGTCGCTGTGCTTCAACCTGCCCACGCTCGATGTGCTCTGCCGCGATGCCCGCGCGCGGGCGCTGTACCTCTATCCGACAAAGGCGCTCGCGCAGGACCAGGCCCGTGCGCTGGCCGCGTTCGGCCTGACCAAGCGTGTGCGCCCGGCGATCTACGACGGCGACACGCCGCGCGAGACGCGCGCGCAGATCCGCCGCAGCGCGAACGTGGTGCTGACCAACCCGGACATGCTGCACGTGGGCATCCTGCCCAACCACGCCGCGTGGGGCGAGCTGTTCGCGAACCTCGCCGTGGTGGTCATCGACGAGGCGCACGTGTACCGCGGGGTGTTTGGCTCGCACGTGGCCAACGTGCTGCGGCGGCTGCGCCGCATCGCCGCCGCATACGGCACCGAGCCTCGCTTCCTGCTGACCTCCGCGACGATCGCCAACCCGCTCGAGCTGGCCGAGCGGCTGACGGGGCTGGAGGACGTGCGCCTGATCGACGACGACGGCTCGCCGGCGCCGCGGCGGCAGATCGCGGTGTGGAACCCGCCGCTGACCGACGAGGCGCTTGGCACGCGCGCCTCGGCGCTGGGCGAGGCGGCCGAGCTGCTGGCGCGGCTCGTGCGCGACGGCGCGCGCGCGATCTGCTTCATGAAGTCGCGCAAGGGCGTGGAGGTGCTCAGCCGCCTCGTCAAGCAGGACCTCGAGGACAGCCACCCGGAGCTGGCGGAGCTCGTGGTGCCCTACCGCGCCGGCTACACCGCCCAGCAGCGGCGCGAGCTCGAGGGCAGGCTCACGCGCGGCGAGCTGCGCGCGGTGATCACCACCGACGCGCTCGAGCTCGGCATCGACATCGGCGAGCTCGACGCGGCCGTGGTCGTGACGTTCCCCGGCACGGTGGCTTCGCTGCGCCAGATGTGGGGCCGGGCGGGGCGGCGGGGGCGCGGCCTGGCCGTCTTCCTGGCCGGCGAGGACGCGCTCGATCAGTTCTTCTGCCGCCATCCCGAAGAGTTCCTCGAGCGGCCCGTCGAGGCGGCCATCCTCGACCACGAGAGCCCGCTGATCTTCGCCAGGCATCTGCTGTGCGCGGCGCACGAGGGCCCGCTGGGCGAGGGCGACGCGGAGTTCCTGGGACCTCGCTGGGAGGCACACGCGGAGCTGTTGCAGAGCGCCGGCGAGCTGCGCCGCAGACCCGCCTCGCCGGAGGTCCCGACCCCGCTCGGCGTGGCGGCCGGCAGCTACGTCCCGCGCCGGCCCGGCGGCTATCCAGCAGCGGAGGTCTCGCTGCGCTCGGCCTCGCCGGAGAGCTTTGCGATCATCGACGTCTCCTCGGGCGAGCTGCTCGGCTCGACGGAGGCCTCGCGCGCGCACTCGACCGTCCACGAGGGCGCCGTGTACATGCATCTGGGGCGCTCCTACGAGGTGCGCGAGCTCGACCTCGAGCGCCGGCGCGCGCTGGTCGCCCCGTTCGAGGGCGACTGGTACACGCAGCCCAAGCGCCAGACCGACACCGAGATCGTGCGCCTGCTCGACCGTCGCGGGACGCTCGGGGTGACGCTGTCCTTCGGCGAGGTCAGCGTCACCGACACCGTGCTCGCATACCAGCGCCGGCGCCTGCTCGACCACGCCCCCGTGGACCTCGTGGCGCTCGAGCTGCCGCCCACGAGCTTCCTCACGCAGGCGCTGTGGTACGAGCTGCCGGGCGGCGAGCTGGCGGGCGAGGGCCACGCCGCGGGGCTGCCGCTCGATGCGCTCCTCGGCGCGCTGCACGCGACCGAGCACGCCCAGATCGCGGTGCTGCCGCTGATCGCGATGTGCGACCGCTGGGACATCGGCGGGCTGTCCACCAACTTCCACCCCCAGACGGGCGCGCCCACGATCTTCATCTATGACGGGCACCCAGGCGGGATCGGGATCACGCGGGCCGCCTTCGCACGCTTCGAGGAGCTCTGCACGGACGCGCGCGGCCTGATCGCCGAGTGCCCCTGCTCGAGCGGCTGCCCGTCGTGCGTGCAGTCGCCCAAGTGCGGAAACCTCAACGAGCCCCTGTCCAAGGCCGGCGCGCGCATGCTGCTGGAGCAGCTGCTCGCCGCGGGCGCGCCGGAGGCCGGCCCCGCGGCGGGCGAGCCGGCGCTGCCGGCGCCGCTCTGAACGGGCGTACGATCTGTTGAAGCTTGCATCGTGGCGCTGAGCTCGATCCGCACGCGCATGATCCTCGCCCTCATGGCGCTCGCCGCCGTGCTCGCAACGACCATGGCGGCCGCCGAAGCGCCGTCCGCCCCCGCGCCCTCCCAGCCGCTCATCTTCGAAGGCCCCGGCGGGCGCACCAGGCTGAGCTCCTGGACGCTGCGCGGCGACCCCGCCGGACGCGGGCTCGCGCTGGGCTGGCAGAGCGGCAGCTTCTCGGGCAGCGCGGTGAGCGTGCCCGGCGTGGTCGACCCCACGCAGTACACCGGTGCGGGCGGCGAACGCAACTACAAGGGCTCGATCGCGTGGTACCGCACGAGCTTCCAGGCGCCCTCCGCGGGGCTGTACGCGCTGAGCTTCCAGTCCGCCAGCTTTGCGGCGGAGGTGTGGGTGGACGGCCGCGCACTGGCCTCGCACAAGGGCGCCTTCCTGCCCTTCGAAGCGCGCACGCGGCTGGCCGCCGGGGCGCACACCGTGGTCGTCCGCGTCGACTGGCGCAGCCCCGGCCGGCAGTCCAACGAAGGCTTCCACACCAGCTGGTTCAACTGGGGCGGGATCAACGGCGAAGTGAGCGTGCGCCCCGTGGGCGAAAGCGAACTCTCGCACCCGGCCATCCAGACGGTGCTCTCGCCCGACGCGCCGGACGCGGCGCGGGCGAGCGTGCGGGTGAGCGTCGAAGTCCACAACTACGGGCCGGCCCGCATGCTCGCGCCGGCGGGCACGCTCGTCCACGGCGCGCAGAGCATCCCCGTCAGCTTCCACGCGGTCGCGCTCGCACACGAACAGGCGGCGACGGTGAGCGCGAGCGTCACCGTTCCCGCCCCCGCGCTGTGGTCGCCGGCGAGCCCCAACCTCTACCTGCTCAGCCTCGCGATCGGCGGCGAGAGCAGCTTCCGGGCGCACGTGGGCCTGCGCCAGCTGAGCTGGCGGGGGGGCAGGCTCTACCTCAACGGCCGGCAGCTGCGCCTGCACGGAGCGTCGATCCAGGAGGACGCGATCGGGCACGGTGACGCGCTGACGCCCGCCGATGAGGAAGCGATCGTGGGCGAGCTGCGCGCGATCGGCGCCAACGCGGCGCGCTCCCAGCACCCGCTCGACCCCGGGCTGCTCGAACGGCTCGACGCGGCCGGGATCCTGGTGTGGCAGGGGATCGGACCGGTGGAAGGCGCGGCCAACTGGCGCGAGACCACGCCGCAGCTGACGCTCGCGGCCGAGCAGCAGGCGCGCACGGCGGTGCTGGCCGCCCAGCTGCACCCCTCGATCTTCGCCTGGGATCTCGTCAACGAGGTCGCGGCCAACGGGCGCGACAGCGACGAGGTGAGCTACGTGCAGAGCACCGCGGGCTGGCTGCACGCGCACGACCCCGGCAGGCTCGTCGGGGTGGACGTGTGGGGCGATCATCCCCCCCAGCACCCCGGCGCGCTCTACGCGGGGGCGGACGCGGTCGCCGAGACCGACTACAGCGGCTGGTATGACAGCCCGCACGCCGGGCCCGCCGGCATCGAGGCCCAGATGCGCGCGCGCCTGGCGGCGATGAAGCGGACGTTTGCGGGCAAGGTGCTGCTGATCAGCGAGTTCGGCGCCGAATCCAACGCCCTGAACCCGCCCGGGCGCCCGGGCAGCTACTCCTACCAGTCACAGCTGCTGGCCGAGCACATCGCGGTCTATGCCGCCGACCCGCAGCTCAGCGGCATGTTCGTGTGGGTGCTGCGCGACTATCCGATCACCCCCAGCTACGAGGGCGGCGCGATCCACGACGAGCTGCCGCAGCTGAAGCTGATCGAGGGGATCAACCAGAAGGGGCTGTTCACCTATGCCGGCGCGCCCAAGCCGGCGGTCGCGCTGCTCGCGCGGCTGTTCGGGACGCTGGGCGTCGAATAGCCGCCCCTATGCGCGGTTGCCCCGCGCGATCCGCCGCAGGTCGATCGTCTCGTCGTAGAGCTTGGCGTCGACGCCCTCCTCGAGCGCGACCTCGCGCAGCGGGCGGCCCGACGCGGTGGCCTTCTTGACGATCACCGTTCCGCGGTCGTAGCCGATGGCGCCGTTGAGCGCGGTTGCCACCGCGAGCGTGCCGCCGGCCGAGGCGTCGGTGCCGGCCCGGTTGACCTCGATGCCGTCCACGCACTTCTCGGCGAACACGCGCGCGGTCGCCGAGAGCAGCTGCAGCGACTGCAGCAGGTTGCGCGCGATCAGGGGGATGCGGACGTTGAGCTCGAACTGGCCCTGCATCCCGCCGATCGTGATCGCGGTGTCGTTGCCGATCACCTGCGCGGAGACCTGCAGGACGACCTCGGGGATCACCGGGTTGACCTTGCCGGGCATGATCGAGGAGCCCTTCTGCAGCTCGGGCAGCAGCAGCTCGCCGATGCCGGTGCGCGGGCCCGAGCCCATCAGCGCGAGGTCGCCCGCGATCTTGGTGAGCGAGACCGCGATGACCTTCAGCGCGCCCGACAGCTCGACCAGCGCGTCGCGGTTGGCCTGCGCCTCGAAGGGGTCCCTGGGGGCAGCGATCTGCTTCAGCCCGGATTCGCGGCGCAGGCGCGCGCGCACCTTCTCGGCGAAGCGCGGATGGGTGTTCAGGCCGGTGCCCGTGGCGGTCCCCCCGAGCGGGATCTGCCCGACGTGCACGAGCGCCGCCGACACGCGCTCGGAGGCGAGCGCCATCTGGGCGGCGTAGCCGGCGAACTCCTGCCCGAGGGTCACGGGCACGGCGTCCATCAGGTGCGTGCGGCCCGCCTTGACCACGTTCTGGAAGCTCCGGCCCTTGCGCGCGAAGGAGCGTTCGAGCTGCTTGAGCGCGGGCAGCAGCTCGTTCTGGGCGACGTCGAGCGCGGCCAGGTGCACGGCCGAGGGAAACACGTCGTTGGAGGACTGCCCCATGTTGACGTGGTCGTTGGGGTGCACGGGCTCGCCTGCCAAGCGGGCGATCACCTCGTTGGCGTTGGTGTTGGTCGAGGTGCCGGAGCCGGTCTGGAAGACGTCGATCGGGAACTGCTCGTCGTGGCCGCCCGCTGCGATCTCGCGGGACGCCCGCTCGATGCGCGACACGCTGCGCTTGGAGAGCAGGCCGAGCTCGCCGTTGACGGCCGCGGCGGCGCCCTTGATGCGCGCGAGCCAGTGGATCACCGACACCGGCACCGTCTCGCCGGAGATCGGGAAGTTCTCGACGGCCTTGCTGGTCTCGCCACCCCACAGCTGCTGATTGTTTGTCATGCGTGAACCCTATCCGCAGAACGCGGCGAGCTCCCGCGCGAGGCCGACGGGGTCGTCGTAGGCGGCCAGGAAGCCTGTGCTCGGCAGGACCCGCAGCTGCCCGTCGGGAAGCAGCCGCAGCGCCTCCTCGGCGACCGCCAGCGGATACAGCGGGTCGCGATCGGCCCACAGCAGCAGCACGGGCAGCTCCAGGCCCGGGTACTGCTCGAGCAGTTGCGCCTGCGCTCCGCGCGGCCACGCGCGGGCGCACTTCGCCCAGGCGCGCGCAAGGCTCGCGTTGCCGGGCACATCGGCGAACGCGTGGCGCACCAGGTCCCCGGCGGCGGGATTGGCGCGCGCGCTGAGTAGGTGCGCGCGCTCGGGTGTGAAGAGGGCGCCCGCGCCGTAGCTGAGCAGCCAGTCCAGCCCGGGGACGGCCGCCGCGCAGGTGGCGGTGCGCCAGGAGGCGCGCAGCAGCGGGTGCTTGGGCGCGCCGTGGAGGCGGTTTGCCATCAGCACGAGGCGCGCGGGACGGATCTGGCCGCGGAGCACAGCGTGCAGGAGGATCTCGGCGCCGGCGTCGTGGCCGGCCAGCAGCGGCCTGGGGCCGAGCACCTCGGCGGCGAAGCCGCCCAGCACCTCGGCGAACCAGTCGAGCGTGTAGGGATGGGCGATCCGCGTCTCGGAATCTCCGTGCAGCGGCAGGTCGGGCAGCACCACGCGGAAGCGGTCGGCCAGCTCGGCCACCACGGGCTCCCACTCCATGTGTGAGAGCAGCGCGGAGTGCAGCAGGGCGAGCGGCGGGCCCGCTCCGAGCTCGCGGTAGGCCATGCGGGCACCGTCGCTGTGGTGGTAGAGGCGCAGGCGCATGTGCCCATCCTAGGAGCGGGCTCGAGCGGCGGGCGCGCGGGCGCGGCTGCGATTGGCGCGCCTACAATGGGCCGCCCGATGGCGCCCCGCCCCGCAAATCCGCTGATTCCACCGCGCGCGGTCGATGCGCGCCAGGAGCTGCCCGCACTCGAGCTCGAGGTGCTCGAGCGCTGGCGCGAGCGCGACATCTTCGCGCAGTCGCTGCGCCAGCGCGCGGACGCTCCGCAGTGGGTCTTCTACGAGGGCCCGCCCACCGCCAACGGTCCGCCCGGCACCCACCACGTGCTCTCGCGCGTCTTCAAGGACATCTACCCGCGCTTTCAGACGATGCGCGGGCATCGCGTGGAGCGCAAGGGCGGCTGGGACTGCCACGGCCTGCCCGTGGAGATCGCGGTGGAACAGGAGCTCGGCATCCAGCACAAGGACGAGATCGAGCAGTACGGGATCGCGCGCTTCAACGCCCGCTGCCGCGAGTCGGTGTTCGAGTTCCTGCAGGACTGGAACCGCCTGACCGAGCGCATCGGCTTCTGGATCGACCTCGATCACGCCTACCGCACGCTCGATGAGAGCTACATCGAGTCGGTGTGGTGGGCGCTCGCGCGGATCGACGAGCGCGGGCTGCTCTACGACGGGCACAAGGTCGTCCCCTACTGCCCGCGCTGCGAGACCACACTCTCATCCCACGAGGTCGCGCTCGGCTACCGCGACGTGGTCGACCCGAGCGTCTTCCTCAAGCTGCCCGTGCTCGACGGCGATGAGCGGCTGCTCGTGTGGACGACCACGCCGTGGACGCTGCCGGGCAACGTCGCGGTGGCGGTCTCGCCGACGGCCACGTATGTGAAGGCGCGCGTGGATGGTGAGGATTTCGTGATTGCGGAGGCTCGCGCGGAGCCGGTGCTCGGTGAGGGCGTGCAGATCGTGGAGCGCTTCTCGGGCGCGGAGCTGGTGGAGCGCTACGGCGGCTATGGAGGGCCGATCTTCGCTGCGAGCGACCGCGAGCGGGGGGCGCTGCCGATCGTCGCGGACGAGTTCGTGACGACCGAGGACGGGACCGGGATCGTGCATCTGGCCCCGGCGTTCGGCGAGGACGATTACCGCGTTGCGGCGGCTTCGCCGCGGGTTCCGTTCGACCCGACGCGGCCGGAGACCCTGTACAACCCCGTGCGCCCCGACGGCACTTTCGATGCGCGCGTGCAGGGAGCCGACGGGCGCTCCTACGAGGGCCGCTTCGTCAAGGACCCCGCGCTGAGCACCGAGCTGATCGAGGACCTGCGCGCGGGCGGGCTGCTGCTGCGGGTGGCCGACTACGAGCACTCCTATCCGCACTGCTGGCGCTGCGGCACGCCGCTGCTGTACTACGCCAAGACCTCGTGGTACATCATGACCACGGCGCTGCGCGAGGAGCTGCTTGCGGCGAACGAGACGATCGCCTGGCACCCGCCGCACGTCAAGCACGGGCGCTTCGGCGACTGGCTGAAGAACAACGTCGACTGGGCGCTCTCACGCGAGCGCTACTGGGGCACGCCGCTGCCGGTGTGGCGCTGCGCGCACGGCCACCGCCATGTGATCGGCTCCTTCGCCGAGCTCGCCGAGCGCTCGGGCAGGGCACTCGATGACCATCACCGCCCCTATGTGGACGAGCTGTCCTTTCCCTGTCCCCACGCCGATGAGGGCGGCGCGGGCGCCTGCGGCGAGCCGATGCACCGCGTGAGCGAGGTGATCGACGTGTGGTTCGACTCGGGCGCGATGCCCTTCGCCCAGCACCACTTCCCGTTCGAGAACGAGGACGTCTTCGCGGAACGCTTCCCCGCCGACTTCATCTGCGAGGCGCAGGATCAGACGCGGGGCTGGTTCTACTCGCTGTTGGCCGTGGCCACGCTGCTCGGCCAGCGGGCGCCCTACCGCAACGTGGTGTGCCTGGGGCTGATCCTCGATGAGGAGGGGCAGAAGATGTCCAAGTCGAGGGGCAACGCGGTGGAGCCCTGGCCGGTGCTCGACGCCTACGGCGCGGACGCGCTGCGCTGGTACTTCTTCACCTCCAAGCAGCCCTGGGACGGCTACCGCTTCTCGACCGAGACGATCGGCGAGGGCGTGCGCCTGTTCCTCAAGCAGCTGTGGTCCACGTATTACTTCTACGTCCTCTACGCCCACGCGGCCGCGGCGCAGCTGAGCGCGGCCCCGGGCGGGCAGGGCGAGGAGCTGCCGGCCCTCGAGCACGACCTGGACCGCTGGGCGCTGTCGCGCACGGCGGGTACCGCCGAGTTCGTGGCCGAGCGCCTGGAGGCCTATGACGCCACCGCGGCCGGGCGGGCGATCGCGGGCCTCGTGGACGAGCTGTCCAACTGGTATGTGCGCCGCTCGCGGCGGCGCTTCTGGGACGGCGATCCGGCGGCCTTCGCGACGCTGCGCACGTGCCTGCTGACGGTGGTCAAGCTGCTGGCGCCGTTCTGCCCATTCATGGCCGATGAGATCTACGACAACCTCGACGGCTCGCTGGCGAGCGTGCATCTGTGCGACTTTCCCGCCGACGTGGCGCCGCGCGAGGAGGCGCTCGAGCAGGCGATGGCACTGGCGCGCGAGACGGTGCGCCTGGGCCTGGGGGCGCGCGGCAAGGCCAAGATCAAGGTGCGCCAGCCGCTCGCGGAGGCCGTCGTGGTGGCCGACGGGCGCGAGCGCGAGGCGATCGAAGGTCTCGCCGACATCGTGCGCGAGGAGCTCAACGTGGGGCGCGTGCGCTTCGTGGCCGCCGCGGAGGAGCTGGGCAGCTATGAGATCAAGGCCAACTACAGGACGCTGGGACCGCTGTTCGGCAAGGACATGCCGCTGGCGGCCGGCGCGATCGCCGCGCTCGATCCGGCGCTCGTGGCCGAGTCGCTGCGCGACGGCGCCGGCGTGGGCATCTCGGTGGGCGGGCGCGAGCACACGCTCACGGCCGCGGATCTGCAGCTGACGCTGCGCGCGCCGGAGGGCTACAGCGTGGAGCGCGAGGGCGCCCACGCGGTTGCGCTCGACCTCGCGATCGACGCCGAGCTGCTGCGCGAGGGCCGCGCGCGCGAGCTCGTGCACGCGGTGCAGAACGCGCGCAAGAGCGCGGGCCTGCAGGTCGAGGACCGCATCGAGCTGGCGCTCGCGGGCGCCGCCGAGCTGCTGGAGGCGGCCGCTGCGCACGCCGACTACATCCGCCGCGAGACGCTCGCGGTGGCGCTCGAGCTCGACGCGCGCTCCGGCGCGCCGAGCGACGCGGGCGCCTACGCCGAGGAGACCGCCATCGACGGCCTGCCCGTCAGCATCAGCATCGCCCGGGCAGCCCCGGCGCCCTGAAGCTCAGGCCGTGGTGAGCGCGGGCTCGAGCTCCTGCTCGAGCTTCTTCTTGGGGTAGGCGCCGATCACCGTCTTGACCGGCTGGCCGCCCTTGAAGAGGATCATGGTGGGGATCGAGAGGACCTGGAAGCGCGCGGCCGTCTGCGGGTTCTCGTCGATGTCGAGCTTCACGATGCGCAGCTCGGGCCGCTCGGAGGCGATCTCCTCGAGCACGGGCGCCACGACCCTGCAGGGACCGCACCAGGGCGCCCAGAAGTCGACGAGGACCGGGCCCTCGGCCTCGATCACCTCGGCGTCGAAGTTCGTGTCTGTGACTTGGGAAAGGGTGCCTGCCATGGGGTCTCCTTGGTCGCTTACCCATCACTATACAAAGTGAAGGAAGGGGCGCGGGGCGGCGCGGGGCTATCGTGTGCAGATGGTCCCCCTGGCGGTGAGCGGCAAGATCGTGGTCAGCGCTGTGGTGCTGCTGGCGATCGTGCTGCTGATCGTCCTGTTCCGCATGGAGGACCGCGACACGGCGCTGGATGAAGCCGAAGCCGAGCAGCCCAAACGCCGGCCGTAGCGCCGTCGCGCTCAGTGCACGGTGACCCTGAAGCCTTCCCACTCGCGCGTGACGGGAGCGTGGATGTGGGTGAGCGCGGTGAACAGATGCGGGGAGATGTAGACCTCGATCAGGGCCGCCACGACGAGCACGGGGACGGCCGCCGCGACCGTTACCGCGGTGGCCGCCAGCAGCTGCTCCCACTGGCCCTGCCGGCTGGCGATGATCCAGGCCGCGAGCGGCAGGAACAGGGCGATCAGCTCGGGGATGGCATGGGGCAGCAGGCCGAGCAGCAGCAGCCCGGGAGCCACGCCCAGGAAGTGCGAGACGCCGGCGAGGCTGTGTCCGATCAGATACGCCTGGGAGCTCAGCGAGAAGGCGGTGGCACAGCCGACGAAGACGATCGCGATGCGCCCGCCGTGCTGGTGCACCCAGCGCGAGACGCCCTCGTGCGCCTGCGCCTGCAGGGGCAGCGAGCTGCCCGCGATGAAGCCTGCCACGCACGCCATCGCGTGCAGCGCGAGCACGAGCATGTTGCTGGCGAGGATGTTGAGCACATTGCCGAAGTTGCCCACCGCGAAGGGCGGGTGCAGCACGATGATCTGGTCATAGCCGCTGTCGAGCATGGCCACGGCCAACACCGCGAGCAGCAGCCCGGCCGCGGCGAGGGCCGAGCCCAGCACCCAGCGCCCGAGCACGGGCCCGGGGCTGCGCTGCCACAGGCGGAGCGTCGTGCGGGTGTGGCGTACGCCATGCGCGAACGCATATGCCGAGGCATCCATCACCTCCGTATCGGCGCAGCGGGCCCCTATCTGAAGCGCAGGCGCGGCACCAGCCACATCGCCTCGACGGCGATCCGCCAGGACATCTTGCTCGTCCCCTGCTGACGGTCGCGGAAGACGATCGGCACCTCCACCACGGTGAAGCCGGCCTGCACGGCCCGGTAGGTCAGCTCGACCTGGAAGGCGTAGCCGCGCGAGCGCACGCGGTCGAAGTGGATCGCCTCGAGCACCTCGCGCCGGAAGCACTTGAAGCCGCCGGTCAGGTCGCGCACGTGCAGGCCGAGCACGAGGCGCGCGTAGGTGGAGCCCCCCTCGCTGATGAAACGGCGCGTGATGCCCCAGTCGCTGACGCCACCGCCGGGGACGTAGCGCGACCCGAGCGCCAGGTCGGCTCCATCGCGGGCGGCGGCGAGCAGCCGCGCGAGGTCGGCGGGGTCGTGGGAGAAGTCGGCGTCCATCTCCATCACGTAGCCCGCGCCGTGGGCGAGCGCGTGGCCGAAGCCGGCCAGGTAGGCGGGCCCGATGCCGTTCTTCTCGGTTCGGTGCATAACCTCCACCCAGTCGTGCTCGGCGGCCAGCGCGTCGGCGAGCTCGCCGGTGCCGTCGGGCGAGCCGTCGTCGACGACCAGCACGCGAAAGCCCTCGGGGGAGGCGCCGCGCAGCACATCGCCGGCCGCGGCGACGATCGCCTGGACGTTCTCGGCCTCGTTGTAGGTGGGCAGTATCAGCCAGGGCTCGCCGGACATGGGTCGGCGTACCCTAAAGCAGTGAACGTGTCCAACGCGGTGATCGCGGACGCCCTTGAGGAACTCGGCGACCTGTACGAGCTCGACGGCGCGAACGTGCACCGCGTGCTCGCCTACCGCACGGCGGCGAAGGCGGTGCGCGAGGCATCGGTGTCGGTCGCGGCGCTCGCGCGCGGGGGGCGGGCGACGGAGCTCGCGGGGATCGGCAAGACGCTGCAGGAAAAGATCCTCGCGCTGGTGGACACCGGCACGATCCCAGCGGCGGAGCGCCTGCGTGCCAAGTTTCCCCCGGGCCTGATCGAGATCACGCGGCTGCCCGGAATCGGCCCCAAGCGCGCGCGCCTGCTCTACGACGAGCTCGGGATCGACTCCCCCGCGGCACTGCGCGAGGCCGCTCTGGCCCAGCGCCTGCGCACCGTTCGCGGCATCGGGCCGAAGCTCGAGGAGCGCATCCTGGAGGCGCTCGAGACGGCGCCCGCAGCAGAGCCGAGCGCCCACCCCGCGCCGCGCATCCTGCTGCCGCGGGCGATCGAGATCGGCGAGGCGCTCGCGCGGGGGCTGGCCGAGCGCGGTCCCGCGGGCGCACACGTCCAGCTGGCGGGCTCGGCGCGGCGGGCGGCGGACAGCGTGAAGGATCTGGATCTCGTCGCCGCGACGGGCGAGCCGGCGCGGCTCGCCGCGGCCCTCGGCGAGCTGGAGGAGATCGAGCGCGTGAGCTCGTCGGGCGCGGCGGGCGCGCGAGCGCGCACGCACGCGGGCGCGGCGGTCGATCTGCGGATCGCGGCGCCGGCGCAACTCGGCAACCTGCTGCAGCACTTCACCGGGTCGGGCGCGCACAATGCCGCCCTGCGCGAGGGCGCTGTGCGGCGCGGCCTGCACGTCTCGGAGTACGGCATCCTCGACGACGCCAGCGGGCTCAGCATGCAATGCGCGAGCGAGGGCGAGGTGTACGAGCGCCTCGGGCTCGCCTACATCGAGCCCGAGCTGCGCGAGAACCGCGGCGAGCTCGAGGCGGCGCGCACGCCCGGCGGCCTGCCCCGGCTGATCGAGCTGCAGGACATCCGCGGCGACCTGCACAGCCATACGGTGGCATCCGATGGACGCAACACGATCTCCGAGATGGGGCAGGCGGCGCGCACGCGGGGGTATGGGTACCTCGCGATCACCGACCACTCCGCCAGCCACGGCTTCGGCAACGACGTCTCGCCCGAAGCGCTGCGCCGCCACATCGAGCTGGTGCACGAGGCGAACGCGGGCATGGAGGGGATCGAGCTGCTGGCGGGCAGCGAGGTCAACATCCTGCCCGACGGCTCGCTTGACTACGCCGACGAGCTGCTGGGCAATCTGGACTGGGTGATCGCGAGCGTGCACACGGCGTTTGCGATGGGCGAGCAGGCGATGACCGAGCGGATGATCGCCGCGATCGAGCATCCGCTGGTGGACGCGATCGGGCACCCCACGGGGAGGCTGATCGAGCGGCGCGCGCCGTACGCGCTGGACCTCGACGCGGTGTTCGCGGCGGCTGCGCGAACGGGCACGATGCTCGAGATCAACGCCAACCCCGACCGGCGCGACCTCTCCGACGTGCACGCCCGCGCCGCCGCACGCGCTGGGGTGCTGCTCGTGATCGACTCCGACGCCCACCGCACGGGCACGCTGGCGAACATGCGCTGGGGCGTGGCGACCGCGCGCCGGGCGTGGCTGGGCAGCGCCCAGGTGGCCAACACGCGCCCCTGGCCCGAGCTGTGCGGCCTGCGCAAGGCCACTGCCGGGCGCGCGGGTGGCAAGGCGTAGCGCCGGCGCAGGCCCGCACCAGCGCGTGTGCAGCGGGGGCATGGCCCTTCCGTCGAGCGTTCGGCCGCCTGCTCAAGTCGCCGGGCTGTGTGTCCGAACCCCTCCCAAGAGTCAGAGTCGCTCAGGGCAAACCCGTCGCGAGACGGGGACGCAAAGCCAGGGATCTCTCGCAGACCGCCCGGTCGCCGACGTCACCCGATGCGGTCGAGGGCCGCGCACCAGGGGGTCCTGAGATGCCCAGCCAAAGTCCAGCGCGGTTCGCACCTTCGATCAGGCAGCTCGGCCAGGTTCTCCTCGCGACGTTGCTCGTGGCGGGCTGCCCGGTCGCGGCCGTCTGGTGGCTGCGAGCCTCGGGGACGGTCTCATCGCCCCTGCTCGGGGTGGCCGTCGGTATGACGCTGTCCATCGCCGCTTCCTATCTCGGCTGTCTGATATGGGAGAAACGGCTCGACGCGGAGGATCTCCTGTTCAGTGAGCTGATGCTGTGGGGATACCTGCATCGCTGGCAAAGCCAGCGTCGCCTCGCCTTCGCGTTGGACATGGTGGGACCGATGCGCCAGGCGCGGGACCGGCGCGTGGACGGCCTGAGCACAACGGAGCAGGCCAAGCTGCTGGAGCAGCTCGTTGCGGGGTTGGAGACGCGCGACCCCTACCTGCACAGCCACTCCCGCCGGGTGGCCCGCCACGCATGGATGATCGCCAGGCAGATGGGCCTGCCACGCGCCGAGGTGGCCCGCATTCGCACCGCGGCGGCGATCCACGACGTCGGCAAGATCCGAACGCCGCGGGAGATCCTGCACAAGCCATCCGCGCTGAGCGACGCGGAGTACGAGATCATCAAGGCCCACCCGGGAGACGGCGCCGCGATGGCCGATATCCTCCGCGACCCGTCGCTCAGCTCGATGGTGCGCCATCATCACGAGCGACTCGACGGAACGGGCTATCCGGACAGGCTGCGCGGAGAGCAGATCCCGCTCGGGGCACGGATCATCGCCGTCGCCGACACGTTCGACGCGATCACCTCCGAGCGGCCGTATCGGCCGGCGAGCGCCCACAAGAAGGCGATCGACATCCTGCGCGAGGAGGCCGGCACGCGGCTGGATCCGAACGTTGTGCGCGCGTTCTGCGGACACTACGCGGGCCGCGCTCCGATCGCGCTCTCCTCATCGGCCGCGGGCCTGCCCGAACGAGTCCTGTCATGGCTCGGCAGCAGCGCGGGGAGCGTGGCGTCGGCGGCCAAGGTCGTTGCGGTGGCCGCCCTGGTGGGCAGTGCCGCGGTCACCTCGTCGACGCTCGGCTCGCCGCTCGCCGGCCCCCGCGCGCCCGGCCCGCGCGCGCGGGCGGACACCAGCGCGCGCGCGTCAGGGGCCGGCGCCGCCGCATTCAGGGCACCGCTGGGTTCCCGCACGGTGCAGAGTACGGCGCAGCGGGCGCCCGGCCGATCCCTCCGGCGGCATGCCGGTGTTACCCAGATTGCCCACCGCAACGCGGTGTCCGGCAGCGCAGCCGCAACGCCCGCCTCGGGCGGCCGGGCCGGCGCGGCGGCCGGGGGCGGGCTCGCCAACGCGAGCGAAGAGACGGGGGCCGGCGGGCAGGGCGCCTCTGGCAGCGGCAACGCCGAAGGCGCCGGCAGGGGCGAATCGGAAATCCCAGCGAAGGGCAAGGCGGAAGGCCCGGCCAAATCGACGAGCGAAGAAGCTCACGTCAAGAGCGCCGCAGCGCCCGGCAAATCCGAAGAAGCACCCGGCAAGAGCACAGAAACGCCAGGCAAATCCGCAGAAGCACCCGGCAAGAGCACAGAAACGCCAGGCAAATCCGAAGAAGCACCCGGCAAATCCGAAGAAGCACCCGGCAAGAGCGAAGAAGCCGGAGGCAAAGGCCTCGTCGGCAAAGTGCTCGGCAAGGTCAAAGAAGTGCTGCCGAAACTCTAGGCTCCCAGCAGCCGCGGCAGCAGCGCCTCGGCGACGCGGCGGTCCACGGCGGCGGGGGTGAAGGGCGCGAGCGCCTCGGCGGCGCGAGCGGCGTAGTCGGCCCGCGGCTCCTCGAGCGCGGCGCGCAGTGCGCGCTCGAGGTCCTCGCTGACGAGGCGCGGGTCGAGCGCCCGCGCGATGGGCAGCGCGGCGTAGGGGCCGGGCGCCGGGCTGGTGACGAGCTGGGCGCCGTCGGCCAGCGCCTCGAGCTGGGCGAGTCCGTAGTCCTCGCGACGCGGCGCGCACACGAACACGCGCGCGCGGCGCAGCAGCGCGCGGTACTCGGTGGGGGGCAGTGTGCCGAGCACGCGCACGCCGTCGCACTCCGCGCCCTGCACCCCCGCGCGGCGCAACTCGGCCAGCGAGGCGCCCGCCACGAGCAGCTCCTCCGAGGATCCGCGCTGGCGCGCGGCGTGCACGCGCCGCCAGGCTGCGAGCACGCGTTCGAGGCCCTTCTTGGCGGGATTGGCTGCGTAGGTGATGGCGGCGATGTCGCGCGCGGCGGAAGGCGGCCCGGAGGCCTCGACGGGCACCGGCACGACCACCGCGCGAGCGCCGCGGCGGGCCTGCGCGGGCGCCTCTGCGAGGGCGCCCTCGCTCTGGGGCACGAGCAGCGGGGCCTCGCCGAGGCGCCTGCGCTCGAGCGGGCGCTGCCACAGCCCGTGGCGCCCGCGCCGGTTGGCGCTGGCGGGCGCGTCGAAGCGGATCGCGCCGGGGCGCGGCCACAGCAGCGCGGCGGTGGTGGTGGAGTAGATGATCGCCCTCGGCGGGGAGGCGCGCAGGCGCGCGAGGGCGCCCGCCGCAGCGCGCCGCGCGGCGCGCGCCCACAGCAGGTCGGTGAGCATCAGCGTGGGCACCTCCGGCGGCGGCGCCGCGCGTACCATCTCCACGCTCGCGCCGGCACGGCGCAGCGACTGCTCGAGCTCCTCGTCGGTGCGCCGCAGGCCGGTGGTGGAGCCGAGCGAGACGAGCAGCACATCGGGCGCACCCGGTGCGCGCATCTCAGGTCACGGCGCCGTTGACGTGCTCGACGCGCGAGGCTTTGAACCCCGGCGTGCGCACGAGCGCCATCGGTCGCACCGGCGATGTGCGGCGCACGTAGAAGCTGGCCCCGTCGCGCTCCTCGATGGCGGCCACGGCGGCGTCCTGGCGCCGCCAGGCGAGCGTCCAGATGATCGCGAAGCCGGCCGCGATCCCGGGGATCTGCGGAGCGAGGAAGGCGAGCCCGCCGGAGAGCAGCGTGAACAGCGCCAGCGGCCACAGGCGGTTGACCAGGATCGCGCTGGGGTGGTGCTCGGGCAGCGAGCTGCTGGCCTTCGCGCCGGACAGCAGCCGCGCGATCGCGGGGCTGGTGTGCGAGCGGCGCCCCACGCGCAGGCCGAGCAGCGCCGCGATCACCCACCAGCCGACAGCGAGCAGCGGCAGCAGTTTCTCGCCTGCGTCCGCCGAGGCGAGCACGGTGACCGCGGCCAGCGCCGTGGCGGAGCCGGCACTGAGCAGCACGGTGGTCCTGAGGAAGTCGACGAACCGCACCTTGCTACAGCAGCGCCTCGAGCAGCCCGCGCACCCCGGCGGGGCCATCGACGAGCAGATCGGCCTCGTGCGCCAGCTCGGGGGGCGCTTCGTCGGAGCCGACGGCGACACACACCGCGTGCTCGAGGGCCCCCGCGTCCACCAGCGAGCGCAGGGCGCGGAAGGCGTCCAGATCGGTGGTGTCGTCGCCCACGTACAGCGCCGCCGCCACGGGCGCCCCGCGCAGCAGCGCGGTGACCCCGAGACCCTTGTCCAGGGCAACGGGCGGTCGCACCTCCAGCACCTTCCTGCCCCAGTGCACCGCGAAGCCCTCCTTCTCGGCGCGGCGGGCGATGGCCCGCACGGCTGCCTCGGCGGCCTCCTCGTCGGGCGCGCCGCGCCAGTGGAAGGCGGCGATCGCCTCCTTGTCCTCGCTGCGCACGCGCAGGCGCTGCTCGTCGTTGGTGAAGGCGCGCGCGGCGAACTCGCGCGTGCGCTCGGTCCATTCGGCGAGCTCGGGGTCGATCTCCGGACGGGTGGCGCGCGGGCGCAGCAGCTCGCCACCGTGATTGCCCACGTAGGCGATCGTGCCGATCGCGACTATCTGGCGGGCGGTGGCGGCCCGGCGCCCGCTCACGCAGCCCACCAGCCGGTAGCGGCCCGCGATCTCGATCAGCAGCGTGCGCGTGGCCTCTGGCACATGGGCGTCGGCGGCGTGGCGCACGATCGGCGCGAGGGTGCCGTCGATGTCGAGCAGCACGGCGGAGCGGGTGGGGTCGCAGCGGATCGGCTCGAGCGCCTCCACGAGCGTTGCGGCGGGGGACACGATGTTTAGTATGGCGCGCATGGTCGCCGACCCGCCCGCTCGTGCAAACGGTTGCTGAGGAGCCCTTTGAGCGCACGTTGAAGCTGATGGCGATCGGCACGCTCGCCGGGCTCTTCAGCGGCCTCTTCGGCGTCGGCGGCGGGAGCGTGATCGTCCCCCTGCTCGTGCTGTGGCTCGGCTACGAGGAGCGCCCGGCGACGGCCACCTCGCTGGCGGCGATCGTGTTCATCGCGAGCTTCGCCGCGGCCACGCAGGGCCTGTACGGCAACGTTCGCGTGCTGGATGCTGCGCTCGTGGGAGTGCCCGCGGTGGGCGGCGTGCTGCTCGGCATCCGCCTGCAACAGCTCATGCAGGGGCGCACGATCGCGCTGATGTTCGCCGCGGTGCTCGTGGCGAGCGCCGTCGAGCTGGTCCTGCGGTGATCGCGGCGATCGCCATCGGCTTCGCGGCGGGGATCGTGGCGGGACTGCTGGGCGTGGGCGGCGGCGTCCTGTTCGTGCCCGCGCTCGTTTTCTTCGTGGGGCTCGGTCAGCACGAGGCGGAGGCCACGTCGCTGCTCGCGATCGTGCCGGTGGCGATCGTGGGGACGATCCGCCAGGACCACTACGGCAACGTGCACCGGGGCGACGCCCTGCTGCTGGGGCTGCTCTCGCTGCTCGGCGCAGCGGGCGGCGTGGCGCTCGCGAACGCCCTTTCCGGAGCGGTCCTGCGCGACGCCTTCGCGGGCCTGCTGCTGATTGTGGCCGCGCAGCTGGTGCACGGCACGCGGCGCAACCCCGAGCCGGGATGAGCGCGCAGGTGCGGCGGCCCGCGGAGCCCACGCGAATCGCCTAGACTGAGCGTGATGGGACTCGACAACCCACTTCACATCGCATTCTTGGTCGTGATCCTGCTGCTCGTCTTCGGAGCCAAGCGCCTGCCCGAGATCGGGCGCTCGCTGGGAAGCGGGATGCGCGAGTTCAAGGACTCGGTCAGCGGCGAGGCAAACAAGGCACCCGCTCAACCGGCGCTCACCCAGGCCACCCAGCAGGTGCCCGACGCGACCGTGGCCGAGCCTGCCGTTGTGCCGGCGCCTCCGGCCACGGCTCCGGCCGAGCCGACCCGCCAGGCGTAGCGAGCGAGCGACAGCAGCCGACGCCGGGGGCCAGCCTCGCGCGGCGGTGATGCGCGCCCGCTCAGGCGAGGGTGGGCGGATCGCTCGGCAGCGCCGTGGGGCGCGCCTCGTGCAGCAGCGGCGCGCCGCAGTGCCAGCAGTAGCCCGCGCCGCGGCTGTGCACCGCGCCGCACGAGCGGCAGTGGCCGCTGACGCCCGCCTCGGCCGTTGCGAGCAGCCGCTGGATCTCTCCGAGCTGGGCGTCGGCCTCCTGCAGCTCCGCAGCCCGGCGTGCGAGCACGTCCAGGCGGTAGTGGTCGCGGATTGCCATCTCGTAGGTCAGGCCGCCGAGATCCCAGGTCAGCGCGGCGACCCGCTCGGCCAGCTCCAGGCGCCGGCGGCGCAGCTCGGACATCGAGCCGGAGGCAGGCAGGCCTCCGGCGGGCACGACAACAGCACCGGGCGGCGGCGCATCGGGCGGCGCCGGCGGCGTAGTTCCGTTTCCGCCGGCCGCGCTCATTTGACTTCGATCGGCGCGGTCGTGAGTTTGTTCAGTTCGGCCTCGTGCTTGGCGCCGGTGCTGCTTTCCAGTTTGGTGACGGCGGTGGTGCTCAGTTTCTTGGCCGGGGGCGCTTTGGCGGGCGCTTTTTCTTCGGCCTTTTCTTCGGCCTTCGCTTCGGCCTTTTCCTTTTCTTCTTCGCTTCGGGGGGAGGTTTTCGCGGCCGCCGAGGCGGTGCTCGCGCCCGCGTTGCTCGACGGCGTGGTGGCGGCTGCGGAGGCGCCGGAGGCGCCTGCGAGGCCTTCGACCTTGATCACCTGCGGCCCCGAGGGAGCCTTGCTCTGCGTGACCCAGTGGCCGACCAGCAGACCTGTGAGCATCGCCAGCAGGAGCACGGAGAGGACAGCGAACAGCGGCGCGTAGCGGCGCAGCCAGGCGGGCCCCACGGCGGGCTCGGCGTAGGGCGTGTAGGCGAGCGGCATGGCGACGCCCGCGGCGGGCTGTGCCGGCTGCGAGGCGTTCTCGCTCTCGAGCACGTCGAGGAACGCGAGGCGCACCGGGGAGACGGGCTGCCCGCAGGAGAGGCAGTAGCGCTGGTCGGCGGCGAGCGGGGCGGAGCAGTTCGCGCAGGTGGAGCTCTCGGAGGGGACCGGTGCGAGGCTGCTCATGGCTTGCCCGAGCCCTTGGCGGGTTGGGCGGCGGTGGTGGTACGCCGGGCGGCGCTCGTCGAGCCGTGGTGTGCGCTCGCGGGCGCGCTCGGCGCGGTGTGCGCGGCTGGGGTCTCGCTTTCGCGCCCGATGCGCGCGCTTTCCTGCTCGGTGCTCTCGCAGGCTGTGAGCCCCACGCCGAGCACGCCGCAGCCGGCCAGCGCGAGCACCCGCCGCACGCGCACCGGCCGCGCGCGCGCCGGAGCCTGCGTGCTCATCCGAATGCTCCTCTCACATATTCGCGCGTGCGCTCCGCGCGGGGATCCTCGAAGACCTCCTCCACGGTGCCGTACTCGACGAGGTCGCCGAGGTACATGAAGGCGACCTTGTCGGCCACCCTGTGGGCCTGGGCGAGGTTGTGCGTGACGATCACCACCGCCAGATCGCGGCGCAGTTCGCCGATCAGATCCTCGATGACGCCGGTCGAGATCGGGTCCAGCGCGCTGCAGGGCTCGTCCATCAGGAGCACCTCGGGCCGCGGCGCGATCGCGCGGGCAATGCACAGCCGCTGCTGCTGGCCGCCGGAGAGGCGCAGCGCCGGGCGGTCGAGGTCGTCGCGGACCTCGTCATAGAGGCCCGCGCGGCTGAGCGCGTCGATCACCAGCGGCTCGAGCTCGCGCCTGCCGGGCCGCTTGCGTCCCTGCTCGCGCAGCGCGAAGGCGACGTTGTCGAAGATCGACATGGGGAACGGGTTGGGCTGCTGGAAGACCATCGCCACGCGCGAGCGCAGGCTCGTGTCGACGAGGTCGTGGATGTCCTCGCCGTCGAGCAGCACCTCACCTGAGCGCGAAGCGCTTGCGGTGAGCTCGGTCAGGCGGTTGAGCGTGCGCAGCAGGGTCGTCTTGCCGCAGCCGGAGGGACCGATCAGGGCGAGCACCTCGCCCTGGGCGATCGACAGGGACACCGACCTGACGGCCTCCTTGCCCGCGTAGGCGACGCTCACGTCGCGCAGGCTCAGGCGTTCGGGCCCGGCCTTGGCCGGCGTCCTGACGGCCTCGCGCTCGCGCACGGGGCGCGCCGGCATGGGCGCGCGATCCACGACGATCGTGCGCACCGGCGGCACCGTCTCGAGATCGGGGGCGGCCACGCTCGGCTGCGGGCGCGCGGCGGCGGCACGCGGCCGGGCATGCTCGCCCGAAGAGGGCTGCTCGTGCTCCTCGCCGGTGAAGATCCGGGGATCCATAACCATCTCGTCAGAGCGCATCGGACACTATCTCAATCGACTTGACTTTTAGCATCGGAATGCTGAGCTTAGCGCGTTTCGGCCCGCTTGTAAAAGGCTCGCGATGCACGTGGGCGCCTAGACGACGGTGCCGAGCGTCGTGGTGCCGGTCGCGGCCGCCTGCGCGCGGCCGATCCTGTCGACGAGCAGGTTGAGCAGCAGCACGAACACGAGCAGCACGAAGGCGGCCGCGTAGGCCTTCTGGGGCGCTCCGCCTTCGCCGGCGGGCGAGTTGTAGTAGATGTAGCCGGTGAGCGAGGAGCCGGTGCCGCGCAGCAGCCCGATCCCGGGGATCGATCCCTGCGATTCGATGCGCAGCGTGCTGCCCAGCAGGATCAGCACGATCGCGGTCGAGCCGATGATGCGGCTGATGCCGAGCGTGGCGCCCGTGGCGATGTTCGAGCGCACGCTCGGCAGCAGCACGCGCCGGATGGTCGTGATGCGCGTCTTGCCCAGCGCGAAGGCAGCCTCGCGCATGTGGCCGGGAACGGCCTGCAGGCCGTCGCGCGTGGCCGTGTACAGCGATGGCAGCGCCAACAGCGACATCATCGCGCCGGCCGCGATGAACGAGCGCCCGTACACGCCGCCGCCTTCGGCGGTGAACGAGAACGGCGCGAGCAGCGAGAGCTGGAAGACGGCGAGCCCGAAGAGGGCGATCACGATGTCGGGGGTACCGGCGACGATCTCGATGCTCGACTCCACCACGCGCGCCAGCCAGCCCGGGCGCCCGTACTCGGTGATCCACACCGCACTCGCCAGACCAAGCGGCAGCGCGAGCGCGATGCCGATCACGGTCAGCAGCAAGGTCCCGATGAGCGGGTCCAGGAAGCCGCCCGAGCCGGCCTGGCCGGCACTGGTCAGCGGCCGTGAGAAGATCAGGCCGGGACGCAGGTAGGAGATGCCGCGGTAGCCCATGTAGATCACGATCGCGGCGGCCACCAGGCACAGCGAGATGCCGGCGGCCCACGCCGCGGCGAGCACCAGCCGGTCGCCCCAGCGCCAGCTCATCGGCGAGGAGCGCCGTCCGCGCCCGCGCCCGGGAAGACCCTGCGGCGCGGGCCCGATCGGCGGTTCTGTGACCACGCTGCTCATCCGCGCGTCTGGTACTTGCGCAGCGGCAGCTTGACCAGGTAGCCGGCCACCGACAGGAAGAACGCGGAGAACAGCAGCAGCAGCGCGATTGCGTAGACGGTGGCGCCCAGCGCGGGCGAGGAGACGCCTTCGTGGTAGTCCACGATCGCCGAGGCGAGCGTGCGCAGCGGCTCGAAGAAGAACGTGAGGCCGTCGATCGGCTTCGGCGCGAAGGTCTTGCCGCCGGAGACCATCTGGATCATGATCGCCTCGCCCACCGCCCGTGCGCTCGCGAGCACCGCGGCGGCCACGATCGCGGGGCGGATCGCCTTGAGCGTGACGGCGAGCACCGCGCGCAGCGGGTTCAGGCCGAGCGCGACGGCCCCCTCCCTCCACGACGGCGGCACCGACAGCAGCGCCTCGCAGATCAGCGCGATCATGATCGGCGTGACCATCACGGTGAGGATCACGACGGTCACCCCCAGCCCGGCGCCGGTCAGCTGCACGACGTTCTCGACGGACTGGCGCTCATGCGTGGTGATGATGTGATTGCCGACGTACGGCGCGAGCACGAGGATGCCGATCAGCCCGTAGATGACCGACGGCACCGAGGCGAGCAGGCGGATCATCGGGATGACCACCTTGCGCAGCCGTACGGGCGCCAGCTCGACGATGAAGATCGAGGAGAGGATCGCGATCACCATGCCGAGCGCGACCGCGATCGTGCTCGTCAGGAGCGTGCCGTAGATCAGCGGCCACGCGCGCAGGTGGTAGACGTACGCCGCCGGGTTGGTGTTGGCGGCGTTCATCCTGGCGATCTCCGCTTCGAAGTCGCCGCCGCCCAGCATCCAGCTGAGCCCATTGTGTTGGAAGACCGGCCACGCGCGCACCGCCACGAACACGACCATCGCGACGATCACGACGCCGACCAGCAACGACACCGCGCCGAGCGTACGCTCGGCGCGGTGGTCGGGCCAGGGCCGTTTGAGGCGTTCCAGCAAGTCCCGCTAGCTCCCGATCGGAATCCACTGGCTGGCGATGATTTTGTGTGCGGCGCTGGACTTGTCGACCCAGTTGATGAACGCGGCCGCGGCGCCCCTGGCGGGACCTTTGGTGACCTCGAAGAAGACCGCCACGCCGGCGTACTGCCCGGATGCAGCCGTCGTCTGGTTGCAGGCCACGCCGTTGAAGTCGGCGACGTTCAGGCCGCCTTTGTTGGCCTGGTAGTTGGACAGGAAGCCGATTCCCGCAGGCGCGCTTTCCACGCCCTGGCGCATCAGACCCTCGGTCGACTCTTCGGTCGCGCTCGACTCGACGCTTTTGCCTTCGAGCAGCAGTGACTTGAAGCTCGTCAGCACGCCGGCGACGGGTGTGCGGGTGAACACTTCGATCGGGCCGGTCGCGGTGGCGCCGCCGAGCGCGGAGCTCCACGTCTTCGTCTTGCCCGTGAAGATCGCTGTGACCTGAGCCTGGGTGAGGTTGCTCACGGGGTTGGACTTGTTCGTCACGACGCAGATCGCGTACTTGGCGATCGGGTAGAAGTCCAGGCCGGCGTCCGAGCTGTTGGGTTCCTGCGCAACGTCGGCGATCGTGTCGGCGCCCGATTTGACGTTGCTGAGGCCGACCGTGGTGCCGCCCTGCGCAATTTTGAAGCGGATCTTGTTGGGGTGCAGCTTGACGTACTTGGCCGCGAGCAGGGACACCAGCGGGTAGGAGGAGGTGGCGCCGCTGATCGTGATCAGCGAGGTGGCGCTGGCGGCTGCGGGCGCCGCAACCCCGAGCGCACCAGCGACCATGACGGCTACGGAGAGACGGCGGATTCGATGCATTGAGGAGAACTCCGTTTCGGTTTGGCTTGACAATCAGTTGACAACTTGGGACGCGGAACATAGCATATCCGCATAGAACCGATCGACATTAGCTATTTTATGGATAAGGTTAGGAACCTCGCGTAGGCCGGGGGCCGTTTACAACCTTTTCGCTTGATTCAATGGACAACCCTCCCGAAAGCCCGAAGTTTCCCTTCCACGCACCCTCGGCGCGGATGACCGCAGCGCTGGCCGCGGTGATGCTCGCGATCGGCGTGGCGGTCGGCGCGGCGATCGGCCCGGCTCCGAGCGCGTCGCTCGCGGTCAACGAGCTGCGGCCGCTGATCCCGCTGCTGGGCGCGCGCGCCCACCAGCCCGCGCCAGCAGCGCCAACGGCGAGCGCTGAAGCCCCCGCGCAGCCCGAATCGCCCGTCACGCAGCGCCGCAATCGTCACCACGCGGCCGCAGCCGAAGCGGCCTCGCGCACCTCGGCCTCCGAAGAATCCAGCGCGCCGGCCGCGGGCGTGCCCACGAGCAGCGCCAAACCGAAGGCCGCGGCGCTGCCTCCGGTCACGAAAGTGTGGCTGATCCAGCTGGCGGGCTCGGGCTTCGGCGAAGCCACCGCGCAGGCGGCCTCGGCCCCCTATCTCAACGGGCAGGCGATCCCCGCCGGGACCCTTCTGAGCGGCTGGTCGGGCGTCGACGCAAGCGCGTTCGCCAATGACGCCACGCTCAGCGCGAGCACACCCCCGCAGGTGCTCGAGACGATCGTCCAGCCCGCCTGCCCCGAAGGGGCGCCCGGCGCGCAGTGCGCGCCAGGCACGCCGGGCGGGGTGGCCGCCGCGGACGCCTTCCTGAAGGCCACGCTGCCGACGATCACCGCGACCGCTGCCTATCGCGAAAGCGGGCTCGTCGTGGTGACCTTCGCTTCGATCGCCTCGGCCACCGCGACCGGGCTGCCGGCGGGCGCAACGAGCGCCACGCTGACCTCCGAGCCCCCCGCGGGCGCGCTGCTGATCTCGCCCTTCACGGCGGCCGGCGCGAAGTCCTCGGTCGCCTTCAACCCGACTTCACCCACGCAGAGCCTCGAAAAGCTTCTGCGCAAATAACCAGACACCCAACCCAAGGAACGGAGAACCCGTTGCACGCAATCCAGAACGCCCACCGCACCACCATCTGGTGGCTCGCCGCGATCGTGGGCGCGCTTGCCCTGATGCTGGCGACACCCGCAATCAGCCACGCCGCCGAATCCAACCCCAACAACGATGTCTGCCTCGGCCACATCGGCGCCGGCGAACCGGAAGCGGGCAACGAAGAACAGCAGGTGAAGTACACCTTCCTCTGCAACGCCCCGATCACCGGCTACCAGCTGCAGAGCCAGATCCCGCTGACCGGAGTGCAGAGCCCGCCGCTCGTGACCGAACTGCTGGGCAAGGGCGTCAACGACACGTTCTCGTGCTCGTCTGAATTCCCGGGCTACGCGTTCAACTGCGTGGGCTCGACAAAAGCGGGCGATGAGTACGTCACGGGCCAGTTCTCGATCGGCACGAAGCTGTGCGCCGAGCCGAGGGTGGACCCGCTGCTGACGGTCACCTACGCCTACCTCGAAAAAGGCGTGATCACGCAGGCGATCTCCGGTCCCTTCGACCTGGGCCGCCCGGAGGGCTGCAGGCCCGACGCGCTGAGCGGCGGCGACCGCCTGAACCCCAAGACCCAGGCGAGGAAGAAAGCCGCCAAAAAAGGCGCCAAAGGCAGCTCGAGAACGGGCTCGAGCAGCAAAGGCAGATAGGGCTGGCGGCCAGGCCCGCGGCCCGGCGGCGTCGCGCGTTGATGCGCGGCGCCGTCCGCCTCAGAGCATGCTGCTGGTCATGCGTTCCACCTCGGCGATCGAGGTGACGCCCGCGCGCACCTTCGCCAGGCCGTCGTCGCGCAGGCGCAGCATGCCTTCGCCGACGGCCACGGCGACCATGTCATCGACGGACGCGCGCTCGAGTATCAGCGTGCGGATCGGTTCGCTGACGCTCATCACCTCGTAGATCCCGAGCCGTCCGCGATAGCCCGAGCCGCCGCAGCGCGAGCAGCCGACGGCCTCGAAGGGTTCAGCCCCCGCGAGACCGTGATCGGCGAGCACGGACTCCGAGACGGCCAGGGGGCGCTTGCAGTGCTGGCAGAGCATCCGCACGAGCCGCTGCGCGACGATGCAGTCGACCGCGGAGGACACGAGGAACGGCTCGATGCCCATGTCGATCAGCCGCCCGAGCGCACTGGGCGCGTCGCGCGTGTGCAGGGTGGAGAGCACCAGGTGGCCCGTGAGCGCGGCCTCGATGGCGATGTGGGCGGTCTCGCGGTCGCGGATCTCCCCCACCATGATCACGTCGGGGTCGGCGCGCAGCATCGAGCGCAGCCCCACGTCGAAGGTGACGCCCGCCTTGGGCGCGATCTGCATCTGCTTGATCCCGCTGATGCGCTGCTCGACGGGGTCCTCGATCGTCAGGATGCTGCGTTCGCCGTCGTTGAGCGCGTGCAGCGCGGCGTACAGCGTGGTCGACTTGCCCGATCCCGTTGGCCCCGTCACCAGCACAGCGCCATTGGGCCGGTGGATCGCGGTGTCGAAGCGCTTCTGCTCGGCCTCCTGCATGCCCAGCGTGTCGAGCCCGTCGACCACCACGCCCTTGTCGAGGATGCGCATCACCACGCCCTCGCCGTTGACCAGCGGCAGCGTCACCACGCGGATGTCCACCCGCCGCCCGTCGACCGTCAGCGCGAAGCGCCCGTCCTGGGGCACGCGCTTCTCGGAGATGTCCAGGTCGGCCATGATCTTGATGCGCGAGACGACCCCCTGGGCCATCCTGCGTTTGACCGTCGCGGCCGGCGCGAGCACGCCGTCCACGCGGAAGAGCACGCGTGTGTCGCCCTCCTCGGGGTTGACGTGGATGTCCGAGGCGCCCTGCTGGATCGCCTGGGCGACGATCGAGTGCACGAGCTTGATGATCGGCGCGTCGCTGTCGGCCTCGTCAACCAGGACGCTGCTCTCGTCCTCCTCGCTCTCCTCGTCGACGAGGTCTTCGATCGACTCGTCCATCTGCGCGAGCCGCGTGAGCAGCAGGTTCAGGTCCTCGACCGACGCCGCCGCCGGCCTGACCCGCCGGCCGGTCATCATGCCGACGTCGTCGATCGTCAGGACGTTGGTGGGGTTGGCCATCGCGAGCAGCAGCGCGCCATCGTCGGTGAAGCCGACGGGGACCGCCTGGTAGCGCTTGGCGGTGGCGGAGCTGATCAGGTTCACCGCCCCCATGTCGAGGTCGTAGACGGCGAGGTCGACGAAGTCCAGGCCGAAGCGCTCGGCGACCACGCGGGCCAGCTGGTCGTGGCGCAGCACGCCGCGCTCCACCAGCACGATGCCGGTGGGCCTGCCCTGGGCACGCGCTGCGGCGACGGCCTCCTCGACGCTCTTCAGGTCGGCGAAGCCCAGGTCGACGGCCACCTCGCCGATCATCCGCGTGGAGCGTCCCGGGTTGCGGGCGGGATACAGGCCCGCGGCCTCGCCCGAGGGCTCCTTGCGCTCGGGACCGCGCCGCTCGGCGGCGTCCTTCGGGGGCCGCGCGGGTGACGGCGCGTCCGCGGCAGCGGCGGGCTTCTCGGGCGACCGGCGCGCGGACTCTGGCGCCTCGGGCGGGTCGCCCCTGCGGCGCGCCGAATCTGCGTTATCTGCGGCGCTGACGGGGCTCTCCTGCGCGTCCTCGTCCCGCGCAGCCGGCGTTGCTGCGTCCGAGGTGGGTGCGCCCGGCGGGGGCGCCGCGGTGGTGGCGCTGTCGCCCATCACAGTCCTATCGGCACCGCGCGGACACCCCTTGACAGGGCCCCCCGCCGCTTCAGGCGCCGAGACCGTGCTCGAAGGCCCCCTTCAGGTGGGCATCGAGCACGTTGAGGCGGTAGAGCGCGAGCGCCTCGGGCGAGCCGAAGCGCTGGCCGGCGGTCGCCTCCGGCCCGTGGTGCAGCACGACGCAGTGCTCCAGCGCGAGCCTGCGCTCCTCGCCCAGACCCGGCGGCATGCGCTCGGCGAGCAGTCGCAGCCCCAGCTCCACGTGGCCCAACAGCCTGCCCTGGCTGCTGCGCTCGATATCGGCGCCGTAGACGAACTCCCGCGTCTTGCCCAGGTCGTGCACGATCGCGGCGCTGAGCAGCAGGTCGCGGTCGAGCCGCGGATGCACCGTGCACAGCTCGAGCGCCATTGTGGCCACCGCGACGGTGTGCTCGAGCAGGCCCCCGAGGTAGGCATGGTGGGCGGCGGGGGAGCGCCCGCCACGCGCCGCACCGCCCCCGGCCGGTAGCGAGCACGGCGCCCGGCGGAGCTCCGCGCGCAGGCGCTCATCGCCCAACAGCCGCTGCAGCAGCGCCTGCAGCCCGGGGTCGAAGACCTCGCGCGCGAGGTGCTCGATGAACCCCTCCAGCTCCTCCACGTCGCGGTAGGTGGTTGGCAGGAAGCGCTCCGGGTCGCCCGCGCGGCCCTCCGCGCGGGCGATCTCGCGGACCTCCAGCTGCAGCTGCTCGCGAAAGCGCTCCACGCGCCCGCGGACATGCACGAGCTCGCCGCGCTCGAAGCGCCCGGCCAGCAGGTCGGCGTCGCGAAAGGCGCGCCCGAGCATCGTGCCGGTGCTGTCGCGCAGCTCCACGGTCAGGTAGGGAGTACCCGCGCGCGAGAGCAGGCGCTCCTTGCGCGTGCACGCGAAGACGCCGTCGACCTCCTCGTCCACGCGCAGCGTGGCGATCGACTGCTCGAGCTCGGCGGCGGGATCCGTGACGGGGGCCATCTGCGCATCATGTACGGTGGTTCGGATGCAGCCCCTGATCTGGGACCGCCGACCGGATGGCCTCAGGGCCCCCGCGATGGTGTGCGCATTTCAGGGCTGGAACGACGCGGGCGACGCCGCCTCGGGCGCCGTTTCGTTCCTGGCCTCGACCCTGCACGCGCGTCGCTTCGCGAGCATCGACTCGGAGGACTTCTACGACTTCCAGGCCAACCGCCCCTGCGTGCGCTTCGGCGAGTCCGGCGGACGCGAGATCGTGTGGCCGACGGTGGAGATCTTCGAGGCCAGCGCGCCGCGCGCGCCGCGCGACCTCGTGCTCGTCCAGGGGGTCGAGCCGTCGTTGCGCTGGCGCGCCTTCAGCTCGCACATCGTCGATCTCGCGGAGGCCCTGGGCGTACAGCTGGTCGTCTCGCTCGGTGCGCTGCTGGGCGACGTGCCGCACACGCGGCCGGTCGCCTTGAGCGGTCACGCCTCCGACCCCGCGCTGATGGAGCGCCTGGGTATCCAAAGCTCCGCATACGAGGGGCCCACCGGGATCGTGGGCGTCCTGCACAGCGCGTGCGCGGACGCGGGACTGCCCTCGGCGAGCCTGTGGGCGGCGGTCCCCCATTACGTGGCGGCGGCCTCCAACCCCAAGGCCGCGCTCGCCCTGGTGCGCCGCGTGGAAGGCCTGATCGGCGTCTCGGTGGACGTCTCCGAGCTCGAATCGGCGGCCGCGGACTACGAGCGCCAGGTCGGGCTGGCCGTGCAGAGCGACCCCGACATCCAGGCGTTCGTGGAGCGCCTGGAGCAGGCGGCGGAGGGCGAGGAGCAGGACGAGAGCGCCGGCGAGGTGCCCTCGGGGGACATGCTGGCGCGTGAATTCCAGCGCTTCCTGCGCCAGCGCGGGCGCGAGGGCAGCTAGCTAGCCCTCCGCGGCGGGGCACACGATCCGGTAGTCGCAGATCGAGCACGCGGCGCGCGAGGGGGTCGGCGCGAAGGCCTGGGCGAGGATTCCCTCGCCCACCTCGAGCACGATGTCGGTGACCGAACCGGCATCGCGATCGCCGCCCGGCACGGGCACCTTGAGATCGTCGAGTACGTAGTAGTAGGCCTGCCGTGAGGACTCCAGTCCCCACGCCTCGCGAGCCGCGAGCGCGTACAGCGAGAGCTGGATGTCACCGGCGAGCTGCTCGGCGCTCTTGGGGCGCGAGGTCTTGTAGTCGATCAGCTCGTACTCCGCTCCGGCGTCTGCCGCGAGGCGGTCGACGCGGTCGACGCGACCGCGCAGGTGGTGGGGACCGAGCCGGAACGCGAATGGGCGCTCGAACCAGACGGGCTCGGAGTCCTGGTCGCTCAGCCGCGCGTGATAGCGGGTGAGCGCAACGCGCGCCTTCTCGCGCAGCTCCAGCTCGTGTCCCGCGTCGCCCAGGCCGGCCCGGCGCCAGCCCGCGTCGAGCAGCTCGAGCAGCTGCGCGAGCGTCTCCCCGCCGTCGGAGTGGTAGCGCTCGAGCACCTGGTGGACGACGATGCCGAAGCGCTGGTGGACGGTCTGCTCGGTGGGGATCCGCAGCACGCGCGCGAACTTGTAGCGCAGCGGGCAGCTGCGGTAGGTCTCGATGTCGGAGGCCGACAGCGCCAGGCCGCTGCCCTTGCGTGGCAGGAAGGGACCGAGCGAGGGCTCCTCGCGCGGTGCCAGCGCCTGGGCGCGGGCACGCTCGTCCCCCTCCCCCGCGAGCAGCGTCTCATCGAGCGTGGAGGTCTGGAGGATCTCGCGCTCGAGCGGCGTGGTGGCGGCGAGCAGGCGCACGTTGATGTCGGCGAGCGCCTCCGCGAGGCTCTGCCCCGGGGGACGCTGCAGCAGCGCGGAGAGCTTGAGCAGCTCCAGGTAGCGCACCACGCCGTGCGAGATGTCCAGGTCGGTGTCCAGGCGCAGCTCGCCGAGGCGCCCGCCGATGCGCGCGACGCTTCCGAGCACCTCCTCGCGCAGCAGCTGCAGCGTGGCCGCGAGCTCGCCCTCGCCGTCCTGCTCGATCTCGCCGGGGCCATTGCCGGGCGGCGAGGACTCGCCCGCTGTCCCCTCCACGGCCTCGCCCGCAACGGGGGCGGGCTGCGCGTCGGGCGCGGCGGTGGCGGCGAGATGGCGAGCGAGCTCGCGCGCGCTGGACTCGGGCGAGCGCCGCAGGAACTCGAGCGCGAGGTCCTGCAACTGCTGCAGGCTGGCGCGCTGCTCGGCCGCGTCCTCGGGCGCCAGCAGCGGGCGCCCGCGGACGCCCAGGCGATGGATCAGGCGCTCCACGAAGACGTCGGGCTCGAGCGTGTCCAGCTCGGCCGCGGCGCGCGCGTGCAGCTCGGCGAAGCGCTGGATGCGTTCGCGCGCCTCGGGCGGCACCTGGGGAGACTCGCTGGCAGCGGTCAGCCCGAGGACGAGGTCGAGCTTGCGCCGCCGCGCGATCTGGATGACCCGCGCCAGGTCCACCTGGCGCAGCTCGATCGGCGGCCTGGCGAGCGCGCGGACGACCGCGGCCGCGTCGTGGGGATCGAGCAGCAGGCGCATCCACGCGAGCACGTCGCGCACCTCGGCGCGCTCCAGAAAGGCGCTTCCCGCCCCCTCTCCCGTCGGGCCGGGCGCCGGCGCGGGAGAGATCTTTGGGCCGGACACAACCCCAGGATACGCGGGGACGGGGCCCGGGCCGGGCTACGCTCTTGCTGTGGACCTGATCGATTGGAGCGCAGCCCAGCGGATCGGCGAGCTGGTCGGCGGCTCCCCTCCCTACGGCGGTGTGCGCGCGAGCTCGATCGAGCCGCTCGCCCGGGACTTCGCTGATCGCGTCAGCGCCTACAGCGGCCTGCGCCCGAGCGGCGAGCTGCCCGTGCTCGAGGTCCTCGACCGGCCCTCCTGGATCGCGGCCAACCTGAAGACGATGCGCCCCGTGCTCGCGCCGCTCGCCGAGCGCCTCGACGACGACGGCGGCGGGCTCGCGGGACCACTGCGCGGCCCGCTGCGCTCGGCCTCGGGCCTGCTGCTCGGCGCTCAGGTTGGCGCGCTGACGGGCATGCTCTCCCAGCGCGTGCTCGGGCAGTACGACGTCTCGCTGCTCGACGGCGCAGCCACGCCGCGGCTCCTGCTGCTCGGGCCGAACCTCGCGCAGGCGGCGGGCAACCTCGCGGTCGACCGTGACGAGCTGGTGCTGTGGGTGAGCATCCACGAGATCACCCACGCGGTGCAGTTCTCGGGGGCACCGTGGCTGCGCGGGTACCTCGGCGGGCTGCTGATGGAGCTGATCGACGGCCTGCAGCTGACGATCGGCGGAGGCGCCGCCGAGGAGGGCGACGGGAAGGGCCAGAGCCGCTGGCCGGTCCTGCCCGGCGCCGAGGAGCTGCGCCAGATGCTCGAGCGCGCGCGCAGCGGGCAGCTGCTGCGCCTGACCCTCGGGGAGGATCGCTGGCAGCTTGTCGAGCGGATGCAGGCCGCCATGTCACTTGTGGAGGGGCATGCGGAGCACACGATGGACGCCATCGGCGCCGAGTTCCTGCCCTCGCTGCCGCATCTGCGCACGGCCATGAACCGCCGCCGCGAGAGCCGCGGCCTGCCGTGGCGCGTGCTCGAGCGCCTGCTCGGGCTCGAGCTCAAGCTGCGCCAGTACGAGCTGGGGCGGCGCTTCTGCGACGCGGTCGTCGCCGACGGGGGCCGGCAGGCGCTTGCGCTGGCCTGGAGCGGCCCCGCGGCGCTGCCCACCAGCGCCGAGCTCGAGGCGCCCGCGCGCTGGCTCGAGCGGATGCGCGCGGCGGGCACCGCCGGCGCGCTGCCGGCGTAGGAGCCAAGCGCACCGACGATCTGGCCGCGGCGGTCGAACACACGATCGCGCGCGCCTTCCCGCACTGCGTGCCAGGCACGCACGATGCGGACGAACGCATGTTCCGGATGTTACAAGCGTGCCCGGCACAAAGCCCCGCGGATACGGCGTTTTCGATCCATGCTACGATCCCGGTGTAACGAACTCTCCAAGACGGGTTACAAACATATGTTCGCTGCAAGCACGCGGCGGCTAACCTTCCAACGGAACCCGCTCTCGCCCAGCGAGGCAGAAGAGGAGATGCTTCAGATGCCGACTTCCCAGACCACCTCAGCCAAACGCCCGAAAGCCCGCGCCAAAGCGGCGCGTAAACCGGCGGCGGCAAAAGCTTCGTCGACCGCGGCCAAAGCGAGCCGCGCCGGTGCCTCGCGCAGCCGCGCAGCGCACACGACCCAGTCGGCCCTGCGCCAGACGCAGGCTGCGAGCAGGGAGACGACCGAGGTATTCGGCGACTATGCCGAGCGCGCCGTGCTGATCCCGGTGGGCGCGGCCCTGATGGCCCGCGACCGCGTCGTCTCGACGGTCAGCGACACGATCTCGAGCTACTCCTCGACGACGAGGGCACAGGCGCAGCTGCGCCGCTTCGAGCGTCGCGGCGTCACCGCCCGCAACCGCCTCGAGCGGGAGGTCCGCAAAGCCCGGGTCCGCTTCGAGCGCGAACTGCGCCAGCGCCGCCGCAGGTTCGAGAAGACGGTCAACGAGCTCGAGGACACTGTCACCAAGACGGTGCCCAAGACCGTGCCCGATATCGCCAACAGGGTCCCCGACCTCGCCAGCCGCGTCCAGGAGAGCATCCTGAGCCTCGTCTGAGCGACGATCTTCACCCGACCGGCTCGGAGAGCGCCGGGACGCCACCGTCAAGAACGGTGCCGGGAAAGTCTGCCGGCCTCATATCCCGCCGGTAGTAGCAGCACCCTCTCCTCCCTCGACCCGCGGGCGGCCCCCACCGCCCGCGGGTCTTTTAACCCGTGCATGGGTCTCTTCGCGGGCGCGAGGCGCCGGGTTTGCCACAATGGGCTCCGTGACCGACCGAGATGAGATCCGCCGCGCGCTCGAGGTCGTGATCGACCCCGAGCTGCATCGCTCGATCGTCGAGCTCGACATGGTGCGCTCGATCGACATCGGCGCCAACGGCGTGGTCGATGTGACGGTGTCGCTGACGACGCCCGGCTGCCCGATCAAGGGCCACTTCCAGACGGCGGTCGCAGAGGCGGTGGCGGGACTGGCGGGCGTGACCCACGTGAACGTCTACTTCGACGTGCTCAGCGACGGCCAGAAGGCCGCGCTGCAGCAGAAGCTCGGCCGCGGGAGCCTGCCCGCGGGCGCGCTGGCGCAGGTCGCCAACGTCCTGTGCATCGGCTCGGGCAAGGGCGGCGTGGGCAAGTCGACGCTGACGGCCAACCTGGCGGCGGCGCTCGCCGGCGAGGGCAAGCGCGTGGGCGTGCTCGACGCGGACGTGTGGGGCTATTCGATCCCGCGCATGTACGGGCTCGGCGCAACCCGGCCGGCGGTCTCGGCGGAGCGCAAGATCATCCCCCTGGAGGCCCACGGCGTGAAGGTCATCTCGATCGGCTTCTTCGTCGATGAGGATGCTGCCGTCGTGTGGCGCGGGCCGATGCTGCACAAGGCGCTCACGCAGTTCCTGCAGGACGTGGACTGGGGCGCCCTGGACTACCTGCTGGTCGACCTTCCGCCCGGCACAGGCGATGTCTCGATGACGCTCGCGCAGCTGCTGCCGCAGGCTCAGTTCATGATCGTGACGACTCCCCAGCAGGCCGCGCAGCGGGTTGCGCGCCGCGCCGCGCAGATGGCCCACAAGGTCTCGCTCGAGATCGGCGGGGTGATCGAGAACATGTCGAGCTTCACCACCCCCTCGGGTGAGCGCTTCACGATCTTCGGCGAGGGCGGCGGCAAGGAGCTGGCGGACGAGCTCGACGTGCCGCTGCTGGGCTGCGTACCGCTGACGATGCCGCTGCGCGAGCAGTCCGACGACGGCGTGCCGCTCGTGATCGAGGAGCCCGGCGACCCGGCCGCGCAGGCGATCCACCAGATCGCGCGCGGCGTGATCGCGATGTCGCCCGCGGCGCTGCCCGTGCTGCCGCTGGTGGAGGCCGCCGCGGCGGCCGAGCCGCCGGCGAGCCCGAAACCCGTGGGCATGTCGCTGCCGATGGCCTGAGCGCAGGCCCATCGCCGCCAGCCGACATGCCCTTGGCGCCGGCGCAGCGGGGCCGCTGAGGATCCCGCTCGCAGAGGCCGCCTCGCGCCCGGTCGGCGGGCCCCCGGGGAGACTCCCGCGGGTGCGCACCGCTTGACAAGAACGTCCCACCTGGGAGGATCGTCTTCGATATGGCAGTACAGGATCAACAGGAGGAGCAGGACGAGGAGGGGGCATCGACGCCGGCCGACGGCGTCGTGCAGATCGACGAACGCCGCGCCAAGATGGAGCGGCTGCGCAACGAGGGGGTCGACCCCTATCCACCCGTCAGCATCCCCGACCGGACGCTGATCGCGGACGTGCTCGCCGCACACGACCCCGCCACGCTGCAGGCGGGCGAGCACCCCGAGCTGAGCTACCACGTGGCCGGGCGCCTGATCTCCCGGCGTGGGCACGGCAAGACGAGCTTCCTGGATCTGCGCGACCTGTCGGGCTCGATCCAGATCGTCGTGCGCCACGACGATCTCGGCGAGGAGGCCTACAACCGCATCCTCAACCTCGACATCGGCGACATCGTCGGCGTGCGGGGCTGTGTGTATGTGACCCAGCGCGGGCAGCTGGCGCTCGCGGTGAAGGAGTTCACGCTGCTGACCAAGGCGCTGCGCCCGCCGCCCGACAAGCACCACGGCCTGGGCGACACGGGCACCCGCTACCGCTACCGCGAGCTCGACCTGCTCGCCAACGACGACACGCGCGAGCTGTTCATCACCCGCCACAAGATCGTCTTCGAGATTCGCAAGTGGCTCAACGAACGCAACTTCGTGGAGGTCGAAACACCTGCGCTGCAGTCGCTCGCCGGCGGCGCCGGCTCGCGGCCGTTCACCACCCACCACAACGCGCTCGACCGCGACCTTTACCTGCGCATCTCCGTCGAGCTGTTCCTCAACCGCTGCATCGTGGGCGGCATGGAGAACGTCTACGACATGGGCAAGGTGTTCCGCAACGAGGGCATCTCGCCCAAGCACAGCCCCGAGTTCACGATCATCGAGTTCATGATGGCCTACGCCGACTACAACGACGTCGCCACCGCCACCGAAGAGATGTTCCGCGATGTCGCCCAGCGCGCGATCGGTCGCACCGTGATCAAACGGGGCGGCGAGGAGATCGATCTGGCCAAGCCATGGAAGCGGATCACGATGCGCGAGCTGATCCTGGAGCGCACCGGTCTGGACTTCATGGAGTCCACGCGCGAGCAGCTGGCCGAGGTGCTCGACGAGCCGCTCGATCCCGACGCCACGTGGGCCGAGGTCGTCGCCGACATCTACTCGAGCAAGATCGAGCACACGATCAACCAGCCCACGCACGTGTTCGACTTCCCGCTGGAGCCGTTTCCCATCACCAAGCGCCACTCCGTCTACCCCGAGCTGGGCGAGCACTTCGACGCGGTCATCGGCGGCATCGAGCTGGTCAGCGGCGACACCGAGCTCAACGACCCGGTGGATCAGTGGCAGCGCTTCGTCGATCAGCGCAAGCGGCGCATGATCGACGACGCCGACGTGCCCCACCCCAACGACGAGGAGTACGCGCGCGCGATCGAGTACGGCTACTCGCCCACGGCCGGCGGGGGAATGGGCGTTGACCGACTGGTGATGATCCTCACCGAACGCGACAGCCTGCGCGAGGTGATCCCCTTCCCGATCGTGAGGGAGCTCAAATGAGCTCCGGAAAGCTCGATCTCGATCCGGGCGTCGTGGCGGCCTGCCGCCAGGCCGCCCGGCAGATCGCCGAGCAGGTCGCCGAGCGCATCGCGGGGCGCACAACGGTCTCGGTCGAGCGCAGCGTGACGCGCCTGCTGGGCGTCGACGGCGCCAACGCCCTGGACGTGCCGCTGCCGAACGTGCTCGTGGACCACCTCCACGCCCGCGGGGTCCTCGGGCGCGGCGTCGCCTTCTGGCTGGGCAACGCGATGCTCGCGAGCGGTCGCTCTCCACAGCAGATCGCCGAGGCCGTCGATGCGGGCGCGCTCGAGGTGTGCGAGCTCGCGCTCGCGGAGGAGCACGCGATCCACGACCGCGTCACCGAGGAGTGCGCGAGGCGCCTGAAGGAGATCAGCGGGCGCTTCGAGGCGCGGCGGGCGATGCGCGAGCGCCTCGGCGAGCACTCCGCGCCGCTGCGCTACGTGCTGACAGCGACCGGCGACGTGTACGAGGACGTCGTGCATGCCAAGGCGGTCGCCGAGGCCGGCGGGGACATCGTGGCCGTGATCCGCTCGACCGCCCAGAGCCTGCTCGACTACGTGCCCTACGGCCCCACCACGGAGGGCTACGGAGGCACCTTCGCAACCCAGGCCAACTTCCGGATCATGCGCGAGGCGATGGACGAGTGGTCCGAGCAGCACGGGCGCTACGTGCGCCTGTCGAGCTTCTGCTCTGGTCTGTGCATGTCGGAGATAGCCGCGATGGGCGCCTGGGAGGGCTTCGACAACATGGTCAACGACGCCCTCTACGGGATCCTCTACCGCGACATCAACATCGTGCGGGGGCTCATCGACCAGCGCGTCTCGCGGATGATCAACGGCTACTTCGGCGTGGTGATCAACACCGGCGAGGACAACTACCTGCGCACCGCAGACGCGCTCGAGGCCGCGCCCTCGGTCACCGCGTCGCAGTTCATCAACCACCAGCTGGCGCGCCAGTCGGGCGTGCCCGACCGGCAGATCGCGCTCGGCGACGCCTTCGAGATCGACGTGCCGGTGCGCAACGGCCTGCTCTACGAGTGGGCCCAGGCACAGCTCACGCGCGAGCTGTTCCCCGACTGCCCCGTCAAGTACATGCCGCCGACGCGCCACATGGACGGCAACCTGTTCCGCACGCACGCCGCGGATACGCTGTTCAACCTGGTCACGATCGCCACCGCGCAGGGGATCCAGACGATCGGCGTGCCGACCGAGGGCATCTTCACCCCTCACATCCACGATCGCGTGCTCGGGCTGCAGAACGTGGAGTACGTCTTCAACGCAGCGCACGATCTCGGCGAGGAGATCGAGTTCCGGCGCGGGGGCATCATCCAGACCCGCGCGCAGAAGGTGCTCGCCGGCGCGCACGAGCTGCTCGAGCGAATCGCACAGGTCGGCCTGTTCCAGGCGATCGAGGATGCGACCTTCGGCGACGTCAGCCGCAAGCTCGACGAGGGCCGCGGGATCGAGGGGATCGTGAGCACCGAGGAGGGCTACTTCAACCCGCTGGGCGAGCTGATGCGCAACCCGGCGGTCGCAGACGAGGCCAGCTATGCCTAGGGCGCTCGACCTCAGCGCGGTGCAGCCCTACGCCGACCACCTCGGCGACGGCCTCGTGCAGATGAGCTTCACGCTGCCCGTGCCCTACTCGCTGGCGGCGCGCAGAGCGGCGCTGGAGCTGGCGGGCGCGATGGGCTTCGCGGAGCCCGAGGTGATCCACTACGAGCCGCTCACCGACGGCTACACCTACTTCGTCATGTACGGGCGCTGCGTGCAGAGCGTGGACTTCACGGCGCTGCAGGACGAGGGCTTCGACATCGAGTACATGGACGAGGATGAGGTGGAGCGCTTCGCCGCAGAGCACATCGGGCGCAAGATCGTGGTCGTGGGCGCGAGCACGGGCTCGGACACCCACAGCGTGGGGATCGACGCGATGCTCAACCTCAAGGGCTACCACGGCCACCACGGCCTGGAGGGCTACCGTGCCTTCGAGACGCACAATCTCGGCAGCCAGGTCCCCAACAGCGCGCTGGTGGCCAAGGCGATCGAGCTGGACGCGGACGTGATCCTGGTCTCCCAGACCGTCACCCAGCAGAACCTGCACGTGCACAACCTCACCGAGCTCGTGGAGATCGTGGAGGCCGAGGGCCGGCGCGGGGAGATGATCCTGGTGTGCGGCGGGCCGCGCGTCTCCAACGAGCTGGCCAAGGAGCTCGGCTATGACGCGGGCTTCTCCAAAGGCACCGAACCGCACCACCTGGCCACGTTCATCGTGCGCGAGCTCGCCGCGCGCGTATCCGCGAGCAGCTGACGCTTGCTGCTCTGCGACCTGACCGCCCCGGTGCGCAGGCTGGCACTGGTCGGGCTCGCCAAGAACACGGGCAAGACCGAAACGCTCAGCGTCCTGCTGGCCGAGCTGCAGGAGCGCGGCAGGCGCGTCGGCGTGACCTCGATCGGGCGCGACGGAGAGGAGCGCGACGTGATCGACTCGCGCATCGAGAAGCCCCGCGTGCATCTCGCCGCGGACAGCCTCGTGGCGACCACCGACGGGCTTCTGCGGGCCAGCGGCCTGGGCCACGAGCTGCTCTCCCGGACCGGCATACGGACCCCGCTCGGCCAGGTGCTGATCGCCCGGCTGCAGCAGGGGGGCGCGATCGAGGTGGCCGGGCCCAGCGGCGCAGCGGACGTGCGCGCGGTCAGCGACGCGATGCTCGAGCACGGCGCCGAGCAGGTCCTGATCGACGGGGCGGTGGACAGGCGCGCGGCCTCCTCACCGGCGGTGGCCGACGGCCTGATCATGGCGAGCGGAGCGGTGCTGGGCGCGGACATCGCGGAGGTCGTCGAGCAGACCGTCGATGCCGTCGACCTGGTGCGCCTGGCCGAGGTGAGCCGCACACCGGCTCTGGCCGCTGCCGAGCGCGCGGCGGGCGCCGGCGTGCTGGTCGCGGAGGCTGCCGAGCCGGTGGCGCTGCCGCCCCGCTTCGCGCTCAGCGCCGACGCCGAGCAGATCGGGCAGCTGCTCGATGCCAGCCCCGGCGCGCGCTGGCTGCTGATCGAGGGCGCGCTGCCCGAATCCTTCCTGAGCGCCCTGCTGCATTCCCTGCGAGCGCGCGGCCGTGAGCTCGTCGTGGTCGTGCGCGACAGCACGAGGGTGTTCCTCTCAGGACGCGGGCCCGGCTGGTATCGCCGTCAGGGCCTGCGCATCGAGGTGCGTGAGCAGACCGCGCTGAAGGCCCTCACGGTCAACCCCGTGGCACCGCGCTCGCACCGCTTCGACTCCGCGCAGCTGCGCGGCCTGCTCGCCGCGGCGATCGCCGACGTGCCGATCCTCGACGTGCGCGACCCCGCCTACCGCGCCCAGCGCCCGGCCGCGGGAGGCTAGCGGCTGTTGGCGAAGTACTCCGCGTTGATCTGCGTGTACTTCTGCCACTCCTCCGGCAGCTGATCCTCGGCGAAGCAAGCATCCACCGGGCAGGCCTCGACGCAGGCGTCGCAGTCGATGCACTCCTCAGGGTCGATGTAGAGCATCTCGGCCGCGTCGTATCCGGGCTCGTCCGGCGTGGGGTGGATGCAGTCCACGGGGCACACCTCGACGCAGGAGTTGTCCTTTGTGCCAATGCACGGCTCGGCGATAACGTAGGCCATTCGCTTCTTTCTTGGGTCGTTTTTGCGGGGTCTCCCCTGGGGAGAGGCATATTGTACGAACCATGCTGCTGCTTACCGGCGCCACCGGCCTGGTGGGCTCTGCGCTGCTCGGGCGCCTGCTCGCCGAAGGCACGCCCGTGCGCTGCCTGGTGCGCGAGCCCCGGCGCCTGGGAGCGCAGCGCGTGCGCGTGCAGATCGCCCTCGGCGACCTCACCGACCCGCCCTCCTTTCGCAACGCCCTGCGGGGCGTGCAGACGGTGGTGCATCTCGCGGCCTCCATCCGCGATCAGCCGCGCGGCTCGATCGAGGAGCTCAACGGGATCGCAACCTGGCGCATGGTCGAGGCCGCCGAGCGCCAGGGGGTCGAGCGCTTCGTGTTCTTCTCCGCGCTGGGGGCCTCCAACTACCACCGCACGCGCCTGCTGCGCGCCAAGGCGCTCGCCGAGCAGGCGGTGCGCGAGGCGGACCTCAACTCGGTCGTGTTCGCCCCCTCGATCGTCTACGCACCCGGCGACCCGTGGCTGTCGCTGCTCGAACGACTGGCGCTGCTGCCGCTGATGCCCGTATCGGGCCGCGGCCGCGCCGTCTTCCAGCCGATCTGGGCGGAGAACGTGGCCGACTGCGTGATCGCGGCGCTGCGCGCGCCGGCGGCGCAGCGGCACGTGCGCCACGAGCTGGCCGGCCCGGAGACGCTCAGCCACAACGACATCGTGCGCACCGTGCTGCGCTCGCTGGGGCGCGCGCGACCGCTGCTGCACGTGCCCACCCCCGTCGTCTCGCGCGCGCTGCGCCTGCTCGAGGCGGCGATCGGCCCGCGTGCGTTCGCCACGTGGGACGAGGCGGAGCTGCTGGAGGTCGCGATGACCTCCGGGCGCGGCGCCGCCGACGCCGAAGCGCTCGGCGTGGCGCCCCAGCCGATGCGCGCCGTGCTGGGGATCGCCTAGAAGCTCTAGCGCCGCGCCAGCTCGGGGCGCCGCTGCGCCCACGGCAGCGCCTCTTCGAGCTGCGCGCCGAGCGCGAGCAGCGCGGCCTCGCCGGCGGGCCGCCCGACGATCTGCACCGCCAGCGGCATGCCGTCCTCGCCGTCGAACAGCGGCAGGGCGATCGCCGGCTGCCCGCTCGCGTTGAAAACGGGCGTGAACGGCGTGAACAGGCCCGAGCGCGTGAACGTGGCCATCGGGTCTGCGGCGGCCGTGTCGAGCGTGCCCAGCGGCAGCGGGCGCTCACCCAGCGCCGGTGTGAGCAGTGCGTCGTAGGGGGCGAGGAAGCCGATCAGGCGTCGCACGAAGGCCTGCAGCTGCGAGCTCGCCCTGATGCTCTGCAGCGCGGTCGCCTTGGCGACCATCGAGTAGATCGCCCAGCTCATCGGCTCCATGTCCTGCTCCGTGGGCTCGTGCCCGGCGACCGTGCCCGAGTAGGCGATCGACAGCGCGATGTGCACCGAGAAGACCTCGCCGAACAGCGCTCGCAGCTCTTCGCTCTGCCACGGCGGCTCGACCTCCTCGACCTCGTGACCGAGCGAGCGCAGCAGCTCGGCCGCCTGCTCGAGCGCGCGCACGCACATCGGGTCGAGCCGCGCGCCGGGAATCGGCGGCAGCGTGCTGGCCGCGATGCGCAGGGGCGCTGGCGTACGGGCGGCGGAGACGGCGAACGGCTCCGCCGGCGGCGGCGCCCAGGTCGCATCACCGAGCTCGTAGCCGGCGAGCACGTCGAGCAGCGCAGCGGTGTCGGCGACGGTGTGCGTGAGCACGCCCTCGACGCCCAGCGGGGAGTCGCCCAGCGTGGGGCTCGGCGAGATCCGCCCGCGGCTCGGCTTCAGGCCCACCAGGCCGCAGCAGGCGGCGGGTATGCGGATCGAGCCGCCGGCGTCGTTTCCGTGCGCCACCGGCACCATCCCCGCGGCCACCGCCGCGGCCGCGCCGCCGGAGGAGCCGCCGGGCGTGCGCTGCAGATTCCACGGGTTGCGCGTGGGGCCGAACAGCCGCGCCTCGGTGGTGGGCAGGATGCCGTACTCGGGCAGCGTGGTGGTGCCCACGATCACGAAGCCGGCGCGCTTCAGGCGCGCGCTGACGTTGTGATCGAACTCGGCCACGTGCTCGGCCATCAGCGAGCAGCCGTTCGTGTAGCGCAGGCCCTCGACGGGGCGGTTGTTCTTGACCGCGATCGGGACGCCCGCGAAGGGGCGCTCGTCGCCCGCGGCAATGGCGTCCGCACCCGCCAGCGCGCCCTCCTCGTCGACCTGCACGAAGGCGTTGAGCGCGGGGTTGAGCTCGGCGATGCGCTCGAGGGAGACCTGCACGAGCTCGCGCGCGGACAGCTCTCCCGCGCGCACCATGCCCGCGAGCTCGCTCACGGGGCGGAACATGAGATCGCCGTCAGCCAACGCCGCCCCCGCGGGAGCTGCGGTCGCCGCGGCGGGCCGGGCGCGAGCGCATCGCACTGGAGCCTACCCGCAGACGCTTTCCTGCGACGATATGGGCCTGCCCACAAGGCAGCCACCCCGTCGAGCAGCGAGCCCAGAAAGCGAGTGCAATGAGCGAGGTCCAAACCATGAGTGAGGTCCAGTCGGGTCTGGAAGGTGTAGTCGCCTTCGCAACCGAGATAGCGGAGCCCGACAAAGAGGGTGGCGCGCTGCGCTACCGAGGAGTCGACATCGAGAGCCTTGTCGGAGCGGTTCCCTACGAGCAGGTATGGGGCCTGCTCGTGGACGGTCGCTTCAGACCCGGCCTGCCCCCGGCCGAACCGCACCCGCTCACGGTGCGCTCCGGCGATCCCCGCGTGGATGTGCAGTCCGCGCTCGCGATGCTCGCGCCCGAGTGGGGCTTCGGCCAGCTGATCGACATCACCGACGAGGAGGCCCGAGACAACCTGGCACGCGCATCGGTGATGGCGCTCTCGTTCGTGGCGCAGTCGGCGCGCGGGGCCGGTCAGCCGCCGGTGCCCCAGGAGGAGATCGACCAGGGCGCCACGATCCCCGAGCGCTTCCTGATCCGCTGGCGCGGGGAGGCCAACCCCGACCACGTCAAGGCGATCGACGCCTACTGGGTCTCGGCGGCCGAGCACGGCATGAACGCCTCGACGTTCACCGCGCGCGTGGTCGCCTCCACCGGGGCCGACGTGGCCGCCGCGCTGTCGGCCGCGGTGGGCGCGCTGTCGGGACCGCTGCACGGCGGCGCCCCCTCGCGCGTGCTGGCGATGCTCGACGAAGTGGAAGCGACGGGCGACGCCGAGGCCTGGGTCTCGCAGGCGCTCGACCGCGGCGACCGCCTGATGGGCTTCGGGCACCGCATCTACCGCGCCGAAGATCCCCGCGCACGCGTGCTGCGGCGCACGTGCCAGGAACTTGGCTCGCCGCGCTACGAGGTCGCCGAGGCGCTCGAGAAGGCGGCGCTCGCGGAGCTGCACGCGCGCAAGCCCGACCGCGTGCTGGCGACCAACGTGGAGTTCTGGTCGGCCGTCGTGCTCGACCTCGCCGAAGTGCCGCCGGAGCTGTTCACGCCGATGTTCACCTGCGCGCGGGTGGCCGGCTGGTCGGCCCATATCCTCGAGCAGAAGCGCGAGGCCAAGCTGATCCGCCCCACGGCCAAGTACGTGGGCTGCGGCCCGCGCACGGTCGCCGAGGTGGAATAGGCCTCAAACAGCGAGGACCCGGCATCGTGCCGGGTCCTCGGGTACTCATCGGCAGCGCGGGGCGCCACCTCGACGGCTGACTACATCATGCCGCTCATGTCGGGCATGCCGCCGCCGCCTCCTGCGCCTTCCTTCTCGGGCACCTCGGCGACGATCGCCTCGGTGGTCAGGATGTTCTTGGCGATCGAGGCCGCGTTCTGCAGCGCCGAGCGCGTCACCATGGCGGGGTCGATGATCCCTTCAGCGACGAGATCGACGATCTCGTTCGTCGCCGCGTTGAGCCCCTGGCCTTTCTTGGCCTTGCGCACGTCATTGACCACGACGGAGCCCTCCAGGCCCGCGTTCTCGGCGAGCTGGCGCAGCGGCTCCTCCAGCGCCCGCAACACGATGCGCGCACCCGTGCGCTCGTCGTCGGAGCCGTCGACCGAGGCACCGTTCTCGCTGACCGTGACCGCCGTTGAGGCCTGCAGCAGCGCGACCCCGCCGCCGGGCACGATGCCCTCCTCGAGGGCGGCTCGGGTGGCCTGCAGCGCGTCCTCGACGCGGTGCTTCTTCTCCTTCATCTCGGTCTCGGTCGCAGCGCCCACCTTGACCACCGCGACGCCGCCCGAGAGCTTTGCCAGGCGCTCCTGGAGCTTCTCGCGGTCGAAGTCGGAATCGGTGTTCTCGATTTCCGCTTTGATCTGGTTGATGCGGCCCTTGATCGCCTCCGCATCACCCGCGCCGTCCACGATCGTGGTGGTGTCCTTCGCCACGACCACGCGACGGGCACGCCCGAGCTGGGAGACCTGCGTGTTCTCCAGCTTCAGGCCCATCTCCTCGGTGATCACCTCGCCGCCGGTGAGGATCGCGATGTCCTCGAGCATGCGCTTGCGGCGGTCGCCGAAGCCGGGGGCCTTCACTGCCACACCGGTGAACGTCCCGCGCAGCTTGTTGACGACCAGCGTCGCCAGCGACTCGCCCTCGACGTCCTCGGCAATGATCAGCAGCGGCTTGCCGCTCTGGATCACGGCCTCGAGCACCGGCAGCACGTCGCGCACGGAGCCGATCTTCTGGTTGGCGATGAGGACGTAGGGGTCCTCGAGCACAGCCTCCATGCGGTCCTGGTCGGTGACCATGTAGGGCGAGATGTAGCCCTTGTCGAACTGCATGCCCTCGGTGAATTCGAGGTCCATGCCGAACGTCTGGCCCTCCTCGACGTTGACCACGCCGTCCTTGCCGACCTTCTCGATCGCGTCCGCGATCACGTCGCCGATCTCCTCGTCGCCGGCCGAGATCGTCGCCACGCGGGCGATCTGGTCCTTGCCGGAGACCTCCTTGGACTGCGAGGCGATGTTCTTGACGACCTCGTCGACGGCCTTCTCGATGCCGCGCTTGAGCGCCAGCGGGTTGGCGCCGGCAGCGACGTTCTTCAGACCCTGGCGGACGATCGCCTGGGCGAGCACCGTCGCCGTCGTGGTGCCGTCTCCCGCGACGTCGTTGGTCGCCGTCGCCACCTCGCGCACGAGCTGGGCGCCCTGGTTCTCAAAGACGTCCTCCACCTCGATCTCACGCGCGATGGTCACACCGTCGTTGGTGATGGTGGGCGCTCCGAATTTCTTGTCGAGGACCACGTAGCGGCCCTTGGGGCCGAGCGTGACCTTGACCGCGTTGGCGACCGCGTCAACGCCGGCCTCCAGCGCCTTGCGCGCTTCAGAGTTGTACTTCAGTTCCTTGTGTGCCATGTGTTCTCAGATCTCCTTAAGCGACCTTGGCCTGGACGTCTGACTCGCGTAGCACGAGCAGCTCCTCGCCGTTGTCGGGGTCTTTGATCTCAGTTCCGCCGTACTTGCTGTAGAGGACCTTGTCCCCCTTCGTGACGTCCATCGGGATGCGCTTCCCGCCGTCGTCGTACCTGCCGTCGCCGACGGCGAGCACCTCGCCCAGCTGCGGCTTCTCCTTCGCGGTGTCGGGGAGCACGAGTCCACTCGCGGTGGTCTGCTCCTCCTCGATCGCCCGCACGATCAGGCGATCGCCCAGGGGCTTGAGCTTCATGTTGAATACCTCCATCTAGAGAACGCGATCGGCGGCCCGCAGCGGACTTGTGCACGCGCGGCCTGCCGGCCTGTGCCTGGCACTCTGATTGTCCGAGTGCCAGCCTTCACCCGCACTATATAGGAACTTGAGCGCTTCCGGGAAAAAATTGGCAGTCATGGACCGAGACTGCCAATCCTGTTGCGCAGCCTCAGTTCTGAGCGCCGCCGAAGCCCTTCATCGCCTGCGTGATCCCGGAGGGGTTCTCGATGATCTGCGAGAAGCGCACCACCGTCACCGTGTCCTCGGGGGAGACCGAGCGCCCGTAGATCTGTTCGAGGAAGTTGATCAGCTCCTCGTGGCGGCGGAACTCGGGGTTGTCGTGCTTGATGTCGCGCGGGGAGAGCTCGGCGAGCCGCATCACCTCGACCTGGTCGATGACCGCTTCGAAGATCCGTTCGCGGGGGGAGTACTGGTAGCCGATCGTGACCAGCACCGCCTGGTTCTTGCGGTACTTGCCGGACTTGTCGCCGAGGCGGATCGTGGCCGTCTTGCGACCCCGCTTGAGCTCGTCGGCGAAGATCGTCGAGTAGAAGTTGAGGACCTGCATTGCGGGGCAGGCTATCGGTCTTTCTCGAGATGGGCCAGCGCGAGGGTCACCATCTCGCGCTCGGCCTCGTGCGTGAGCTCCGTGCGGGCCTCGCGCAGGGGCATCCAGCGGGCCTCCTCGACCTCGTCGTCGTGATCGCCGGTGTCGCCCTCGAGGTAGTTGAACAGGAAGAAGGAAACGGCCTTTCCGATCGTACGCCCATCGCGCCGGTACCAGTAGCGCGACTGGCCGAGCTCGCACACCGGCTCGGCCAGCACACCGGTCTCCTCGCGCACCTCGCGGGTGGCGGCCTGCAATGGGGTCTCGCCGGGGTCCACATGGCCCTTGGGCAGCGCCAGCACGCGCGAGCCGTCGGCGGCGCGGCGCGTGGGGACGATCACCACCACGTCGCGGTCGCGCACGACCACGCCGCCGGCGGAGAACTCGCGTGCCTGCGCCCCGCTGGGGCGCTTGGCGGACCTAGAAGACATACTGCTGCAGGGCGTCGGCGTCGTGCACAACGAGGCGCCCCCGGCCCTGCGAGATCACGCCCGCGCGCTCGAGGACAGCGAGGAAGCGGCTGGCGGACTCGCGCGAGGAACCCGCCAGCTGGGCCAGATCGGCCTGCGTCGCCGTGACGAGCACGTCCTTGGGGCTGTGCCCGTCGGCGATCTCCTGGGCGACGAGCTCGCTGAGCACCACGGCCACACGACTCTGCACTGTCTGAAAGGACTGACGCGAGAGGCGCTCGTTCATCTCGCGCAGGCGCCGGCCCAGCGCGATCACCAGGCGCGTGGCGATCGCGGGGTGCTCGCTCAGCAGCCGGCGCATGTCGGGGCCGAGCACCGCCACCACCGACGTGGGGCCGATCGCCTCGACCGTCGCCGAGCGACGCTCGTCCTCGAACATGGCCAGCTCGCCGAAGATGTCACCGGGACCGAACGTGGCGAGCGTGATCGTGCGCCCGTCGCCGTGGCTGCGGATCGCCCGCGCTTGACCCTCGCGCACCACGTAGCACGTGTCGCTGGCGTCGCCCTCGCGGAAGACCATCTGACCCGGCTCGAACCGGCGTGGCACGGTCAGCTGGGCGATCTGCTCGAGATCGGCCGGCTCCAGCGTGGAGAACACGGGAACCCGCCCGAGCAGCTCCACGATTTCAGTCGCGCTGGTCGCGGCCATGGCAACGGGATACCACACGCGCGCCATGTGGCGCTTTCGAGCCCGGCCGCCGCTATCGTCAGTGCATGACTCGGCTGAGACGCCTGCTCCTCTGCGCGGCCGGCGCCGCCGCGCTGTGCACGCCCGCGGTGCCCGCGCTGGCGGCGTCGCGTGGCGCCTCGCAGGGACTGAGCCCCGCGCTGCGGCGCTCGCTGCTGCGCTCGCGCGAACTGTGGGCCACGATCGACGTGTGCAGCCCCTCCGATCAGCCCAACACCGTGGGCGTCCGCGGCTCGATGCCGGGCGACAACGAGGCGGCGGGCAGGATGTACATGAGCTTCAGGCTGCAGTACCGCAGCGCGAGCGCCCGCAGCTGGGTGAACCTCTCAGGAGCGAGCTCCAGCTTCATGGCGGTCGGCGATGCCTCCTCGGCGCGCCAGGGCGGCTGGAGCTTCCAGCTGGCCCCCGTCGCCGGCGGTCCCGCCTCGACCCTGCGCGGCGTCGTGAGCTTCCAGTGGCGCAAGGGGAGCACCGTGCTGCTGTCGGTCAGCCGGCCGACCACGACCGGGCACAAGAGCCTGGCCGGCGCTGACCCGGCGGACTTCAGCAGCGCTAGCTGTCAGATCGGCTGAACAGCCGCGGATCGTTGGTGATGATGCCGTCGACGCCCAGCGCGGTCAGCTTGGCGATCAGCGTGGCGTCGTCGACGGTCCACACGTAGAGCTCGCCACCGCCCTCGGCGACGGCGCGCTGCAGCGCCGGCGTGACAACGCGCCAGTGCGCCATGATCGCGTCGAAGCGGCCCGCCCTGAGCGCGGCGCGGACGCGGCGCGGCAGCGTGGCGCGGTAGCCGCTGAGCATCGCCAGGGCGGGGATCGCGGTGAGCATGTCGGTGGTGTAGTCGCGCCGCACGCGCGGCACCGACCACCCCAGTCGCAGCTCCGGCTCCGCCTCCCGGATGCGGGCGAGGCCCGCCGGGAACATGCCGCTGACGAGCGTGCGCCCCACGAGCCCGGACTCGCGCAGCGCATCGAGCACGCGCAGCTCATAGCCGGGCAGCTTGATGTCGACGTCGAGTTCCACGCCCGCGAAGGCCTCCCCGGCGAGATGCGCGAGCGCGGTCTCGAAGCCCAGCGGCGCGCGCGAGCGCATGTCCTCGTGGTCGTGTGCGACCAGCAGGTGCCCGCTCCCGTCGGGGCTCTCGCTGAGCACGTCGAGCTCGATCATGTCCACCCCGTGCGCGAGCGCCGCGTCGAAGCTGGCAAGCGTGTTGCCTGGCTCGATGTGCGCGGCTCCCTTGTGACCGACGCGGCGGGTTCGCTTGACCGGCGAGGAGTCGATCATCGTGCCCACGATTGCAGAGTCCGCTGCGCTAGGCGCTGAGCGTGAGCCGGCGTGGCCCCGGCTGAAAGCCCAGTTCGACGAGCGCCTCGGCGAGCAGCGACGTGGTCGCGGGCTCGCCGTCGATGCGCTCCAGCGCCAGTCTGCCGAGGCGTCCGGCGCGCGCGGCATCGGCGAGCGCTTCCAAGCCCACGCGGAGCGGGTGGGGCGGGCGGCCGAGCGCGGGCGTGAGCTCGCCGGCGCCGGCCTCGGCGAGCGTGACCAGGCTGCGCCCCCCGCGCTCCAGGAACAGCACGGGCTCGCTCGCCACGAGGACGACGTGGGCGCCGGCGGCGCGCGAGGCGCGCGAGCGCTCCTCGCCGCTCCGCCGCGGCCAGGGCAGGGCGGCGCCGTAGGGCTGCGCCGGGTCGGCCGCGGCGATCACGAGCGCGCCCGCGGCGGCGGGCGCCGAGCGCAGGCGCTCGACGGCGCCGGGCAGCGCGAACTGGGCGCCACCCATGCCCTCGATGAAATAGCCGCGCCTGCAAAGGCCGAGCGTCTCGAGCCGCGAGAAGGTCTCATACAGCGCCGCGAAGCCGCCCTTGACGCCCTCCGCGAGCACCTGCTCGCGCGTCACGATGCCATAGCGCTCGAGCAGCAGCTCGGCCAGCGCGCGGCGCTCGGGGCCGGGCGCCTCTGCGCCGGCGGCGCGGAAGACGGGCGCGCTCAGCGACCAGCGGCCCTGGACCTGGGACTGCGCGCCGCTGCGGCGATGCGCGCCGAAGCGCGAGCGCGCGCCGCCCGCGCGCCCGGCGCGGTGCCCACCGGCTCGCTCGGAGCGCGCGAGCGTCAGGCGCGGCGCCCGCAACGGCGCCCACGCATCGTTGGTGACCTCGCCCGCCCAGACGAGGTCCCACAGCGCCTCGCGCAGCGCCTCGGCCGGCGCGTCGAGCTCGCCGAGCAGGTCGCTGAAGAAGCACGGGCCCTGCTCGAGGCGGGCGCGCAGCTGGCCGATCTCGGGGCGCTCGGCGGCCTCTCCGGGCGCGCGGGCGGCGATCGGCGGCGGGCCGATCGCGGGCGCGTCGTCGCGGAAGTAGAGAGCCACGCGGCCGGAGCGCCCCAGCGGACCCGCACCCACCCACACGATCTCGCCGCTGGCACAGAGGCTGTCCAGCCAGCTCTGCGAGTAGGCGCCGGTGCGCCGCGCGAGCACGTCGCGCTCCCAGATCTCGACGGGCAGCGCGAGGCCCTGTAGGGGCACGATCACCTCGCGCAGCCGATCGATGCCGGCGCCCGCGCCCGCGTGCCGGTCGACGCCCTGCCAGGCCGGCAGGAAGGCGGCCAGCCGGCGCTCCTCGACCGGCTCGATCTCCTTGCGCAGGGCGGCCAGCGAGGCGCGCCTGAGCCTGCGCAGCACCTCGACCTCGCACCACTCGCGCCCGCTTGAGCCGGGCCGCAGCTCGCCGCGCACCAGCTCCCCGGCGCGCTCGAGCTCGCGCAGGACGGCGCTCGCGTCGACGCCGTAGCGGGCGTGCAGCTCCTCGCCGGTGAACGGCCCGTGCGTGCGCGCGTAGCGCGCGATCAGCGCGCGCAGCGCGTCGGGCACCTCGGCGAGGAACGCCTCGGGCAGCCCGCCGGGCACCATCGCGCCGAGCGCGTCGCGGTAGAGGCCGGCCTCGTCGGCGGCGATGTGGCGCTCCTCCCCGCCGACGCGCAGCCGGACCGCGCGCCGTTCGCCTTCAAGCTCGCCGAGCAGCGCGAGCGCATCGACGCCGTCGAAGACGCGCTCGGCGAGCTCCCCGGCGCTGAGGTCGCCGAGCGCCCGCAGCACGTCGTGCAGCTCGTCGCGCCCGGTCGCCCGCGTCATCTCGGAGCGGCGTTGCAGGTCGTCCTCCACGCGCGCCAGCGCGCCGGGATCGATCAGCTCGCGCAGCTCCTCCTGGCCGAGCAGCTCGCGCAGCAGATCGCGGTCGAGCGACAGCGCGGCCGCGCGGCGCTCCGCGCTCGGCGTGTCGCCCTCGTACATGTAGGTGGCCACGTAGTCGAACAGCAGCGAGGACGCGTACGGCGAGGCGGTGGCGGTCTCGACCTCCACGAGGGCGATCTCGCGGGTGTGCAGCGCGCGCAGCAGCGCCTGCAGGCCCGGCACGTCGAGCACATCGCGCAGGCACTCGCGGTAGGTCTCGAGGACGATCGGGAAATCGGCGTAGCGGCGGGCGACCTCGAGCAGGTTCTGGGCCTTCAGGCGCTGCTGCCACAGGGGCGTGCGGCGGCCGGGATAGGCGCGGGGGATGAGCAGCGCGCGCGAGGCGTTCTCGCGAAAGCGCGCGCCGAACAGGGCCGAGTCGCCCAGCTCGGCGACGATCTGCTGCTCGACCTCGTCGGGATCGAGCAGCAGCAGCTCGGCGATCGAGGGAAGCGCCTCGGCCTCCTCGGCGGGCGAGGAGCCGCTCGCGTCGAGGTCGGGGAGGTGCATCACGATCCCCTCATCCGTCCAGATCGCATCGCAGTCCAGGCCGAAGCGCTCGCGGAACTGCGCGGCGAGGGCGAGACCCCAGGCGGCGTGCACGCGCCCGCCGTAGGGGGAGAGCACGCACAGGCGCCAGTCGCCGATCTCATCGCGGAAGCGCTCGAGCACGATCGTGCGCTCGCTGGGCAGCACGCGCGTGGCGGCCTGCTGCTCGCGCAGGTAGGCCACGAGGTTGCGCGCGGCGCGCTCGTCGAGGTCGTAGTCGCGCTGCAGCGTTGCGGGCTCCTGCTCCACCGCCCAGCGGGAGAACGCGCCGATCGCTTCGCCGAGCTCCCTTGGGCGGCTCACCGAATCGCCCTTCCAGAAGGGCACCGCGCCGGGCGCGCCCGGCGCGGGGGTCACGATCACGCGGTCGCGCCCGATCTCCTCGATCCGCCAGCTCGAGGCGCCGAGCAGGAAGGCCTGGCCGGGACGGGCCTCATAGACCATCTCCTCGTCGAGCTCGCCCACGCGCCGCCCGTCGGGCAGCGTGACCGCGAACAGGCCGCGGTCGGGGATGGTGCCGGCGTTGGCCACGGCGAGCTGGCGCGCACCGCGGCGCGCGTGCACGACGCCCGCGAGGCGGTCCCACACGATCCGCGCCCTCAGCTCGCCGAAGTCCTTGGAGGGATAGCGCCCGTCGAGCATGTCGAGGACGTTCTCGAGCAGCTCGCGCGAGAGCTCCGCATAGGAGTAGGTGCGCGTGACGAGCGCATGCAGCTGGTCCACCGGTACGCCCTCAGGTTCGGCCGCCACCGCGATCGCCACGATCTGCTGCGCGAGCACGTCGAGCGCGTTGCGCGGCACGACGGTGGGCTCGATCAGGCCTTCGTGCATCCTGCGGGCGACCACTGCGCACTCGAGCAGGTCGCCGCGAAACTTGGGGAAGATCCGCCCGCGGCTGACCTCGCCGACGCCGTGCCCGGCGCGGCCGATGCGCTGCAGGCCCCGCGCGACCGACTTGGGCGACTCGATCTGGATCACCAGGTCGACCGCGCCCATGTCGATGCCGAGCTCGAGCGAGCTGGTGGCGACGAGGCAGGGCAGCTCCCCCGCCTTCAGCAGCTCCTCGACCTTCGTGCGCTCCTCGCGCGCGAGCGAGCCGTGGTGCGCGCGGGCGATGTCGTCCTCGGCGAGCTCGTTCAGCCGCAGCGCCACGCGCTCGGCCGCGCGGCGGTTGTTGACGAAGACGATCGTGGAGTTGTGCTCGCGCACCAGCGCGAGCAGCTGCGGGTAGACCGCGGGCCAGATCGAGCCCCGCGTGGACTCGCCGCCGGCGAGCGGATCGAGCGTCTGCTGTCCGCCGGCGGGCGAGGAGGCGCTCGCCCCGTCCGGCTCGCTCATCGACTCCACCGGGACCTCGATGCGCAGGTCCAGCAGCCGGTCGCAGCCGGCCGCCTGCGCACGGCCGCTCGCATCGACGATCTCGACCTCGCGCGCGGGCCCCACCAGGAAGCGGCCGATCTCCTCGAGCGGGTTCTGGGTGGCGCTCAGCCCGATCCGCTGCACCTCCCGGGCGGGGGCGCCCGCGCTGCGCCCGCGCTGGGCGTCCACCTGCGCCTGCAGGCGCTCGAGCGTCAGCGCCAGGTGCGAGCCCCGCTTGGAATGCGCGACGGCGTGGATCTCATCCACGATCACCGCCTGCACGTCCCCCAGCGTCTCTCGCGCGCGCGAGGTCAGCATCAGGTAGAGCGACTCGGGCGTCGTGACGAGGATGTCGGGCGGATTGCGCAGCATCGCGGCGCGCTCGCGCTGGGGGGTGTCCCCCGTACGGATGCCAACGCTCACCTCCTGCGCGCCGATGCCCCGCAGCGGAGCCCGCAGGTTGCGCTCGATGTCGTAGGCGAGAGCCTTGAGCGGGCTCACGTACACCACGCGCGTGCCCGCGGCCTCGCCCGCGTCGGCCGCTGCGAGCCGGTCGAGTGCCCACAGGAACGCGGCCAGCGTCTTGCCCGAGCCGGTGGGCGCGCACACGAGCACGTGCCTGCCGGCCGCGATCGGGGGCCAGGCCAGCGCCTGGGCGGGGGTTGGCGCGGCGAACGCCTGCTCGAACCAGGCGCGCACGCGGGGGCTGAAGCTCGACATGCTCACCACGGCGAGGCTAGCGCGCCCGCGCCCGCGCGGGCGTCGCAGCCGCTTGGGCTGCGACGCCCGTGGAAGACCGGACATCTGGGGGGACGACCGATCTCTCCCGAGCACCGTCGGAGAGGGTGACAGCGCTCAAGCGCATGCCCGCCGGGCCGTACCGGCCTTCGGCGTAGGCGAAAGGCACCGTGTGCTCGAAGCGCGAGTCTAATCCGCGCCGTCGCGCCGTCGCCAGGGGTGTTTCCCACTCGCGGGGCCCCGCCGCACGCCCCCGCGCGCTCGCGCCGCCGCTTCGCACGGGCGCGATTACACTTGGCTCTCGATGGGCGAACGAGCAGCGACGTGAGCACCGCAGCCGCCGTTTCCGCTGGCGCGAGCCATGGTGGGCCGGCGGCCGCGACCGGGGTGCTGCCCGCGCAGCGCCTGCGCGAGGCGATCGCGCGCGAGTGGATCGTGGCCGACCCCTGGCGGATCCCCGCGGAGTCCGTGCAGCCCGCGAGCGTCGATCTGCGCCTCGGCGAGGAGGCCTGGGCGCTGCGCTGCAGCTTCCTGCCGGACAGCCACTCGACCGTCGAGGAGAAGGTCGAGGACCTCGCCTTCGAACGCATCGATCTGCGCGACGGCGCCACGCTGGAGCGCGACCGCCCGTACCTGGTGCCCCTGATCGAGGAGCTGCGCCTGCCGCCCGAGCTGCGCGCCAAGGCCAACCCCAAGAGCTCCACGGGGCGCCTGGACGTCTTCACCCGCGTGCTCACCGACCGCAGCCACCGCTTCGACGAGATCGCCGCCGGCTATCGCGGCAGGCTCTACCTGGAGGTCGTCCCGCGCACGTTCGCGATCCGCGTGAAGACGGGCCTCGCGCTCAACCAGGTTCGCCTGATGCACGGCGACGGGCGCCTCAGCGACGCGGAGCTGCTCGCCCTGCACGGCGAGCAGGCGCTGCTGTACCTGCGCGGGCGGCCGCTGCCCGCGTCCGAGCTCTCGCTCGCCGACGGGCTGTTCCTGAGCCTCGACGTGTCGGGTGCGGCCGAGAGCATCGTCGGCTACCGCGCCAAGAAGAACAGCCTGCCGATCGACCTGATGAAGGTGGGCGCGCTGCGCTGGCGTGACTTCTGGGAGCCGGTGCATCCTGAGCGAGGCGGGCGCATCGTGCTCGAGCCGGAGGTCTTCTACCTGCTGCTGTCGGCCGAGGGCGTGAGCATCCCCCCCGCCTACGCCGCCGAGATGCTCGCCTATGATCCCACCGCAGGCGAGCTGCGCACCCACTACGCCGGCTTCTTCGACCCGGGCTTCGGCTACGCGCGCGAGCACGTCGCGCACGGCAGCCGCGCCGCGCTGGAGGTCAGGGCGAGGGACGTATCGTTCATGGTTGAGGACCGCCAGCCGGTGTGCAAGCTGGCCTTCGAGCGGATGGCCGAGCGGCCCGACGTCCTCTACGGCGAGGACGTCGGCTCCAACTACCAGGGCCAGCAGACGATGCTGAGCAAGCACTTCACCGAGCTCGCCGAGCGCCAGCCCGTCTGAGGCAGCTCCCGCAGCACCACGTCCGGAGCGCAGCCGCGCCGGGCGCTCCCTCGCGGAACCGGCGTGTTTCTTATCGTCGTGTTGAATTATTGTCTCTGCAACCACTACGCAGACGAGCCAGGAGCCCAATTGCCCAAGACCAGACGGACCGCAGACGCCGCAGGTGCCGCCGAGGACGGCGCTGCGCCCGCGTGGTCGATCCCCAGCCTGCGCGAACCGCGCTACTCGCAGTCACTCGAGCGCGGCCTCGCGATCCTCGGCTGCTTCACGCCCAAGCGCCCCGTGCTGGGCATCGCCGACATCGCCGACGAGCTCGGCATGAGCCGCTCGACCACGCACCGCTACGTGATCACGCTCGTGGCGCTGGGCTACCTGGAGCAGGGCGCCTCGCGCAAGTACCGCCTCGGCCTGCGCGTCACCGACCTGGGCATGTCGGCGCTGAACTCGACCGGCCTGCGCGAGCATGCCCACGCCGAGCTCGAGGAGCTGCGCCGGCGGACCTCCTACACAGCGAGCGTGACCGTGCTCGACGGCAGCGACATCATCTATGTCGATCGCGCCCGCAGCTTTCGCCGCAGGCAGCCGGAGGCCGGCCTGGACCTGCACCTCGGCTCGCGTTTGCCCGCCTACTGCACCGCGGCGGGCAAGCTGCTGCTGGCGTACCTGACCGACAGCGAGCAGCGCGAACTGCTGGCCTCGATCAAGCTGTCGCGGCGCAGCCCCAACACGATCACCGCGAAGAAGGCGCTGCGCGAGGAGCTCGGGCGGGCGCGCGAGGCGGGCTTCGCGGTCAGCGACGAGGAGCTCGCCGCGGGCCTGCTCGCGATCGCCGCGCCGGTGCGCGATGAGGCCGGCGAGGCGCTCGCCGCCGTCAGCCTGGCGGCCCCCGCCACGATGATCTCACTCGAGCAGATGCTCGACGCGCTCGGCCCGCATCTCGTGTCCGCCGCCGACCGCATCTCCGCGCGCCTGGGCTACCGCCGCGCCGACGAGCAGCATTAGGCGCAGCGGCTGGCGGTCGCGTACTCTCTCGCCAGCATGCAGCCTGCCCCCCTTATGCGCCCCATCGCCGCCGCGATCTGCCTGGTGCTCCTGGCCACCGGCCTGACGGCCTGCGCGAGCACGACCTCGGTGTCCTCCTTCAAGGGCGAAGAACGCGAAGCCGCGCAGACGGTCTCCAACCTGCAGGCCGACGCGACTGCGGGGGAAGAGAAGAAGATCTGCACGAGCGACCTCGCCGCGGCGCTCGTGGCGAAGCTGGGCGGCACGAAGGCCTGTGAAGCGGCGATCAAAAAGCAGCTCGGCGAGACCGACGGGCTGGAAGTGAAAGTCCACTCGGTGACCCTGAGCAAGGCGGGCGGGCACAGCACCGCGGTGGCCGAAGTGGACAGCATCTACTCGGGCAAGACCGTCGCGCGCAAGCTCACGCTCGTCAAGGAAGGCGGGAAGTGGAAGATCTCAGGGCTGCAGTGAGCGCCCGTACTGGCGTTCGTAGTAGCTGCGGTAGTCGCCCTTGCGGATCGGCCCCCACCACCATGCGTTCTCGCGGTACCACGCGACGGTCTGCTCCAGGCCGTCGCTGAAGCGCACGCGCGGCGCCCAGCCGAGCGCGCGCACCTTCTCCGAGGAGAGCGAGTAGCGGCGGTCGTGACCGGGGCGGTCGGCGACGTACTCGATCTGGGACTCCTGCGCCCCTGTCAGCTCGATTATGCGCCTGACCACATCGATGTTGGCCTCCTCGTCGGGACCGCCCGCGTTGTAGACCTCGCCCGCGCGGCCGTGCTCGAGCACGTGGCCGATCGCGCGGGCGAAGTCGCTGGCGTGGATCCAGTTGCGCACCTGCATGCCGTCCCCGTACACCGGCAGCGGATCTCCGTGGATCGCGTTGAGGATCATCAGCGGGATCAGCTTCTCGGGGTACTGGTAGGGGCCGTAGTTGTTGGAGCCGCGGCAGATGAGCGTGGGCAGCGCGTAGGTGTGGAAGTAGCTCTGCACGAGCAGGTCCGCTGCGGTCTTCGTGGCCGAGTAGGGCGAGGACGGCGCCAGCGGGCTCTGCTCGGTGAACGTGCCCTCCTCGATCGAGCCGTACACCTCGTCGGTGGAGACCTGCAGATAGCGGCAGCTCGTGCTCGCGCGCGGCCTCCAGCAGGACGTAGGTGCCGAGCGCGTGCGTGCGGACGAACGCGTCCGGCTCGGCGATCGAGCGGTCCACGTGGGTCTCGGCGGCGAAGTTGACGATCGCCTCCGGGCCGCCGGCGCCGATCGCCGCGGCGACCGCGTCGGGGTCCTCGATCGCGCCGTGCAGGAAGCGGAAGCGCGGGTCCTCGGCGAAGTCGTGGAAGTTCTCCTCGCGACCGGCGTAGGTGAGCTTGTCGAGCACCGTCACCTCATCGCCCGCCTCCTGCACGCGGATGCGCGCGAAGGTCGAGCCGATGAAGCCGGCGCCGCCGCAGACGAGGAGCCTCACCGCGCCCGCCCCCGGACCTGGACCTGGACCTGGACGCCCGCCCTCCGGGCTCGCCTGACCGCGCGTGGTCTGCTCATGCACGCATCATCCCAGCCCGCGCCGCAAGGTAGCCTGCCAGCCCGTCGCGCCAGTCGGGCATTCCCAGCACGTCCTCGCGCTCGGAGTCGAGCGCCGACCACGCGGGGCGCGGTGCCGGCCGGGCCATCTGCGCGCTGCTCGCCGGCTCGACCCGGCACTCCACCTCGGCCTGGCGGAAGATCTCCTCGGCGAAGCCGTGCCAGGAGACCTCGCCGCCACCGGTCATGTGCACGAGGCCGCTGACGCTGCGCTCCAACAGCCCGAGCAGGGCGGGCGCGAGATGCCCGGACCAGGTGGGCGAGCCGATCTGATCGGTGACGACCTGCACCGACTCGCGCTCGCCCGCTAGGCGCAGCATCGTCTGCACGAAGTTGGGCCCGTCCACCCCGTACAGCCAGGCGGTGCGCACGACCGTGTGCCGCGGCGATGCGCCCAGCACCTGGCGCTCGCCGTCGAGCTTGGTGGCACCGTAGACGGTGTGCGGGCCGGTGGGGTCGGACTCGACGTAGGGGCGCGGGCGCCCGTCGGCGTCCAGCGGCGCGACGCCGTCGAAGACGTAATCGGTCGAGATGTGCAGCAGCGGCACGCCGACCCGCGCGGCCGATCGCGCCAGGTTGCCGGCCCCGTCGGCGTTCACCGCGTGCGCGGCCTCGCGCCTGCTCTCGGCGCCGTCGACGTCGGTCCACGCGGCGCAGTTGACGATCGCCCCGAGCGATGAGGGCTCTGCGTGCAGTTCCTCGAGCAGCTGATCCACAGCGGCCGGGTCGGTGATGTCGAGCTCGGGCAGGTCGACCAGCACGAGCTCGTGGCCCACACGCTGCCCTGCGCGCATGACGTCGTGGCCGAGCATCCCCTGCGCGCCTGTGACGAGCAGCCTCACAGGATCGAGATGTCGGAGTTGTCGCCGACCATGAAGCGGTAGGCGCGCGGCTGGCGATCGCCGCGGCGCACCGTGACGTTGCGGCCCAGCAGCGAGGACTCCATGCGCCCGTCCAGGTCGCACACGGTGCAGCCGGCGAGCAGGATCGAGTGCTCGACCTCCGAGCCGGTGATCGTGCAGTCCTCGCCGACAGCCGTGTAGGGACCGATGTAGCAGTCGCGCAGGCGCGCGCCCGCGCCGATGATCGCGGGCCCGCGCACGGTGGTGCGCTCCAGGCGCGCCCCCGGCGCGACCGCCACGCGCCCGTCCAGCTGCGAATCGATCAGCTCGCCCTCGGCGCTCGGGACGAGCGTGTCGAGGACCAGCCGGTTGGCCTCGAGCATGTCCTCCAGGCGGCCAGTGTCCTTCCACCAGCCGCGCACGATGTGCGGCTCCACGCGCATCCCGGCGTCCACGAGATGCTGGATCGCATCCGTGATCTCGAGCTCGCCGCGCGCGGAGGGCTCGATCGCGCGGGCCGCCTCGTGGATGCCCGCGGTGAACATGTAGACGCCGACGAGCGCCAGATCGGTGGCCGGCGCGGAGGGCTTCTCGACGAGGCGCACGACGCGCCCGGTCTCACCGGGCGCCGCCGGGGAGAGCTCTGCCACGCCGTAGTTCTCGGGGTCCGCCACGGGCGTCAGCAGGATCAGCGCGTCGGGTGCGTGCTCGCGGAAGGCTGCGACGAGGTCGGCGATGCCGCCCTGCAGCAGGTTGTCGCCGAGATACATCACGAACGGGCTGGCACCGAGGAAGGGCTCGGCGGTGAGCACCGCGTGCGCGAGCCCGAGGGGCTCGTCTTGGACGATGTAGGAGATGCGGATCCCGAAGCGCGAGCCGTCGCCGGCCGCCGCTTCGATCTCCGGCCCGGTATCGGGCGCCACGATGATGCCCACCTCCTCGATGCCCGCCTCGGCCATCGCCTCGATGCCGTAGAAGAGGACGGGCTTGTTGGCGACGGGCACGAGCTGCTTGGCGCTCGTGTGCGTGATCGGGCGCAGGCGCGTGCCCTTGCCGCCCGAGAGGATCAGGCCCTTCAGGGGTGTCATGGCTGGGGAGACTAGCGGGGCGCCCGCCGCGGGCGCCCGAGCGAGCGCGCGGTCCGCGCCTCAGTAGACCCCGCCGAGCTTGGAGTGGTCCCAGCTGGTGCGGCGCAGCTCGACGAACTCGAGCACGACGCGCTTGGCGGCCTGGCGCTCGATCATCGCGCCCACCTCTGCCGGCAGCTGATCGACGGGCGGCTGCCCGCGGGGCGCCGCGTAGCGCGCGAACATCTCCCGCCCGAACGCCTGCACGTTCTCGAGCTCGCGGTGCAGGCGCACCTCGCACTCGAGCATCGCACCGCGCAGCTGCTGGTACTCCTCGCCGGCCTCGACCTGCAGCGTGGCGCGCGCGTCGCGCTCGAGGTTGCGCACCTTCTGCGATGCAGCGTAGGTCCACGCCCACAGCCTCGGCCCCGGCTCGCCCGCGGGTGCCTCGCGCAGCATGTACCACAGCGGCATCAGGTGCGGCCAGCCGCGCGGGCCGATCGTCGCGCAGGTCATCGTGCGCTCCTGCGCGAGGAACTCCGCGAGCTGCTGCTCGCCCATCTTGATCTGATCGCGCCGGCTCATGGCGGGCCGCGAGCGGCCGCTCAGACGCCCGCGGGGGCCGCGTGCCCCTCACGCAGGCGGCCAACCGCGGCGGCGACCGCCTCGCGGGCGTCCTCGGGCTCGAGCACCGCGGCGTCGCCGGCTTCTCTGAGGACCTCGCGCACGAGCCAGTCGACGCCCGCGAAGCTCAGCTCGACCACCACCGCGCCGTCGCTCCACTCCTCCACCACGCGGCGCGCCTCGCGCGCCCAGCGCGCGCGCTCGGGTGAGACCCACACGCGCGCGCTGCGCGAGGCCTGCACCTCGCCGGTCCGCAGCCAGCCGTCCACCTCCGCCGCCGGGTCCACCTCCGGTCGCGGCGCGAAGCGGGTCGCGGTCACGGTCGCGCGCTTGATGCGGTCCAGGCGGAAGTGGCGCACGCCGTCGCGCTCGGGATCGAAGCAGGCCACGTACCAGCCCTCGCGGCCGTTGGTCAGCGCATACGGCTCGACCGTGCGCAGCGACAGCTCGTCCTCGTTCTCCTTGTAGTACTCCAGCTCGATCATCCGCCGCTGCACGATCGCCTTGGAGACCACGCGCGCCACGCCCGCGTCGTCGCCCGCGGCGCTCGCCACCTGCAGGCCCTGCTCCATCGGGTCCTCGCCCAGCGCCGCCACGATCTTCTCGCGCGCGGAGGTGAGCGAGCCCTCGGGAATGTGCTCGCCGATCAGATCGATCGCCGCGATCAGCGCCTTGGCCTCGACCGGCAGCAGGCGCGCGGGGCGGTCGAAGTTGTCGCTGTAGGGCTCGGGGTCGACCTCGATCTCGCCCTCCTCCTCCTTGATCTCCGCGTAGAGCACGTAGGAGCCGCCGCCGAAGTTGACGACGTTGAGCACGTTGACGTCCTCGCGCAGCTCCTCCTCGCTGATCTGCAGGCGCTCGCAGACCTCGTCGATCACCACCCGCCGATCCGCGCGCCCGGCCTCGATCAGGATGCTCGCGAGTGTCACCAGCCGCGCGAAGCGCTCGGGCCGGATCGCGGCCTCGGCGCGAGCCGGTGCGCGGTCGCCCTCGCCACCCGAGCCGCCGCGGCGCGCCGTGCGCGAGCGCGCCTGCGCCGCGGTGCGGGTGGCCGGCGCGGCGGCCGCGCCGCTCGCTGCCAGCGACGCGCCGCCCGGGGGCCGCGCGGGCGGGGTCTCGCCATGGCGCTCCTCCAGCAGCTCCAGGCGCCGCTCGTACTCTCCGCACAGCTCCTCGGGGCCGAGCAGGCGTGCGTGCACGCCGAGGCCGAAGACCCACGAGACGATCCCGCGCTGGCTGGAGTAGCCGGTGAGGAAGACGCGGTCGCCCTGCTCAACGCCGCCGGGCGCGAGCGCGGAGTCGGTCTCGGCCGGCTCGCGGATCTCCCCGTAGCGCCCGAAGTGGCGTTCCACCTGCCATGCGATCCGCTCGGAGATGAGCACCTCGGCCACGCCGCGCTGCTCGCCGAGCTGCCAGTCCGCGCGCGTGGCGTAGGCGCGCGGATCGAAGTCCACGGGCCGGTGGAAGTCGTGCTCGGCCTTGGTCGCATAGGAGACCTTGCCGCGGATGCGCGAGAGGCGGAACACGCGAATCGCCTTGCGCTCGTGGGCGTAGCCGAGCAGGTAGAACTGCCCCCCCTGGAAGAGCAGGTGGTAGGGATCGACGCGGCGCGAGCTGACCTCGTCGCGCTCCATCGTGTAGTAGTCGAAGACGATCGTCTTGTTGCGGAAGATCGCGGTCTCGACCTTGGCCAGACGCGCCGAGAGGTCGTGCCCGCCGGCCGACGCGGTGATGCCGAGCGCCACCGAGCGCTGCTCGGGCGCGCGCAACGGGCTGGGACGCCCCCACGTGATCTGCTGCAGCGCCAGGCGCAGCGGCTCCGCGTAGGCGAACTCGCCGTCCAGCAGGCTGAGCGCGGTCTGCAGTGCCGCGAGCTCCTTGTCGGTGAACTCGATCGGCGGCAGGTGGAAGTTCTCCGGGCGCAGCGAGTAGTTCTCCTGCTCCGCCGCCCCATCGGCGGGACGCTCCACCGTCAGCTGGATGCGAAGCGATTCGAGCTCCGAGCGGTCCGCATAGAAGCGCCGCGCGAAGGCGTCCTCGTTCATGCCGCTGTAGCCCTCGACGTCGCGCCGGATCTCAAGCGCTGTGACCGGCCTGCGCTCGGCCATCAGGTAGGAGATCAGCGACAGCTGGCGGATCAGCTTCTCGGTGTCCTTTGCCATCGGCCTCACAAGATAGAAGCCGACGGCTGGACGGATGCACCACGAGGCCAGGGCGCCCCCGCTATTTGCGGTTTTTCAGGCTGCTTCGCGGGTGCTCGCCGGCCGCCGGCCGTCCTGTGCTTCCTCTGCGCCGCGCTCGGCGAAGAAGGCCCCGCCACCGATCGCGCGGTCGAATTGCGACCACCGACGGCCCGGCGCGAGCGTCCGCTCGAGCCGGTCGAAGCTGCCCAGGCGCCCGCCGAGGTTGTCGATCATGTGCACCAGCGTCGCCTCGCGCGTGCACGGCACGACGGGGCTGCCGTGCTCGAGCGTGCCGTGGTGGCTGAGGATGATGTGGCCGACCGCCTGGGCCAGCTCCGCGGGGAAGCCCTCGATCTCCTCGATCGTGCGCCGGATCCGGTAGTAGCCGAGGGCGATCTCGCCGTGGAGCCTGCCCGCGTCGGTCAGGTCGATGTTCTGCGGGTCCTCGGTGTAGGCCTCGAGCTTGCCGATGTCGTGCAGCAGCGCGCCCGTGACCGCCACGTCGCGGTCGATCCCGGGGAACGTCGCGCTGATCGCGCTGACCGCCTGGGCGACACCGAGGCAGTGCTCCAGCAGCCCGTGGGCGTAGGCCTGGTGGTAGTACTTCGCCGCGGGCGCCATGCGGTAGCCGGCCCACAGCTCGGAGTCCTCGCCGAACACCCGCTCGAGCAGGATCCGCAGGTGCGGCTCCTGGATCGTCCCGAGCAGCTCGCGGATCTCGGCCTCCATCTGCTCGACGCCGCGGGCCGGGCCGTCGCTCAGCTCGCCGGGGTCATAGCTGCCCGGCACGGCCTCCTCGAGCTTGCGCAGGTTGATCTGCGGCCCGAAGCGCGGGTGCACGGTGTAGCGGCCGTGCACGCGCACCGCGCTGCCCGCGCGCGCCAGCTCCTCCACCTCGAGCAGCTCCTCCCAGACCATGCACACGACCATCCCCGTGCGGTCGCCCAGCTGCAGGCGCAGGTAGTCGCCGCCATCGCGCCGCTGGCGCCGCTCGGCCTCGCGCACCAGCAGGACCTCGTCGATCTCGGCGCCGTCGGTGAGCTCGTTCAGGAGCATGATCTGAAGGTAGAGGTGGGTGCGGACGGGATCCGCCCTGCCGGCGGTGCGCTCGCCGGCAGGGCGGGCATCGCGCTCGCACCCGGCGCCGCGCCGACTAGCATGCGCATATGAGCAACGAGGAGCAGAGCACACAGCAGGACTGGCGCCTCACGGCGGAGCTCGACGTGCCGGAGGCGAAGCGCACGCTGCACGAGCTGGTCGGGCGCCTGCGCGGCGGCGCCGGCGTCGACGCCGGCGTCGTCGGCGAGATCCAGGAGAGCGTCCCGCACGACGTCGTGGTGACCCACGACGGCAAGCTGCTGTTCGCCTACGCCGCGGACGAGGCCACGATCGCCGCGGCGCGGAGAGCGATCGAAGATGTTCTCGCGCGAGAGAGCATCCAGGCGCGCTCGATCCGCGTGAGCATGTGGGACGAGGAGCTCGATCGCTGGCGCCAGACCGACCCGCCGCCGAGCGCCGAGGAGCAGGAGGCCGAGGAAGGCGAGCGGCGCGACGGCGAGACGCTCGAGACACGCACGCTCGTGGCCAGCTCCGGCAAGCTCGTGCGCGCCGACCTGGAGCTATCGATGCTCAACTTCGCCGCCGAACTTGGCATCGAGTGCACGCTCGTCGAGCATCCCCATCTGCTGACCACGCAGGTCGGCTTCACGGTCACCGGCCCCAAGCGCAAGCTCGACGAGTTCGCGCAGGGCCTCGCCGCGGAGGAGCGCACCACGATCCGCACCGAGAACGTCGTGATGCTGAGCCCGCTGTAGGGCGCGCCGGGGCTAGGGCTCGAGCCGGTGCGGGCCGCGGTAGAGGAACGTGACCTCACGGACGTTCTCCTGGCCCAGCATCTGCATCAGCAGGCGCGACAGGCCGAAGCCGAAGCCGCCGTGCGGCGGCGCGCCGAAGCGGAAGAAGTCGAGGTAGTACTGGATCGGGCCCACGTCCACGCCCTTGTCCTCGGCCTGCGCGAGCAGCCGCTCGTAGCGGTGCTCGCGCTGGGCGCCGGTGGTCAGCTCGATGCCCCGCCACAGCAGGTCGAAGCTCTTGGTGAGCGTGGGATCGTGCTCGTGGCGCATGTGGTAGAAGGGCCGCACGGTCGTTGGGTAGTCGGTCACGAACGCGAACTCGTGGCCGTGGCGCTCGGCGATCAGCGCCGAGAGCGCCCGCTCGCTCGGCGGGTCGAGGTCGTGGCCCGCACCGGGGGCGTCGTGGCCGGCCTCGCGCAGCATCGCCTTGGCCTCCTCCAGGCTCACGCGCGGGAATGGCAGCGCGGGCACCACGAGCTCGGTCCCGAACGTCGCCGCGATCGCCTCGCCGTGCTCCTCCTTCACGCGCGCGAGCGCGTGCGCCAGCCAGCGCTCCTCGAAGGCCATCACGTCCTCGTGCGAGTCGATCCACGCGATCTCCACGTCGACGCTCGTGAACTCGGTGTCGTGACGCGAGGTGAAGGAGGGGTTGGCGCGGAACACGGGCCCCACCTCGAACACGCGCCCGAAGCCGGCCGCCATCGCCATCTGCTTGTAGAACTGCGGCGACTGCGCGAGGTAGGCCTCGCGCTCGAAGTACTCGACCTTGAACAGCTCGGCGCCCGACTCGCTCGCCGAGCCCATGAACTTGGGCGTGTGCAGCTCGATGAAGCCGCGTTCGTGCCAGAACTCGCGCATCGCGTGCTCGGCCGTGGTCTGCACCTGGAAGATCAGCCGCCGGTCGGGGCGGCGCAGATCCAGGTAGCGCCAGTCCATGCGCTTGTCGAGCGCCGAGTCGGGCGCGATCGGCAGCTCGGGCTCGGCCGCCGAGTCGACCTCCAGCGTGGCCATGCGCACCTCCAGGCCGCCGAGCTTGACCCGCTCGTCGGCCACCACGCTGCCGGTGATGCTCACAGCCGACTCCACGGTCAGCGCAGAGACCGCCGCGTTGAGCTCGCCGGGCGGCTCGGGCTTTGCCAGCACGACCTGGACGAGACCTGTTTCATCGCGCAGGATCACGAACTGGACGCTCTTCTGGTCGCGCAGCGCGTGCACCCAGCCCCGCAGCCTGACCTCCTGGCCGACCTTGCCCGGCAGCTGCTCGACCAGTGTTCGCTCCACGCCGGGCACCCTACCCGAGGGCGGCCCGCCCGGGCTCCGCTGGGCTGCCCAGCGCGTCCAGCAGCGTCTCCACGGCGATCTTGTGGGCATCGCAGATCCAGCCGAGGTGCAGCAGCGAGTCGGTCTCCGCGGCGACCTCCCCGTCGCCGAGGCGCAGCACGAGCGGCACGCCGGGCGCGAGGTCGCTGGCGGCGAGCCCGACGGCGACGTTGACCAGATCGGTGGAGGTCACGGCCGCGACCGCCGCGCAGCGGCGGATGCCCAGGCGCTCGAGCGTCTCGCGGTCATCGCCGCGCCCGATCGCAACGGGGATGCCGGCGGCCCGCGCGAGGCGCACGCAGGGCGCGTCGGGATCGCGCTCCACGCCCAGCACCGCGACCCCCCGACGCTTCAGCTCCTGGGCCAGGCGGAAGCCGACCTGCCCGAAGCCGATGAGCAGCACGTGGTGGCGCGCGGGAGCCGCCCGGGGGCCGAGCAGCGTCGTCAGGCGCCGGCGGCTGAGGCGGCGTACGAGCGCCGCGGTGAAGACGGCGACGAGCAGCAGCGCGGCGAGGATGTCGAGCGCGGAGAGCAGCTTGAACCACGCCGAGGCGGTGGCCGCGCCGGGCGCGCCCGCGACGGTCGCAACCGCCCTGGTACTGAAGTAGAGGGCGTCGACGGCGTCCTCGTGCAGCGCGATCATCGAGATCGCCGCCTCGAGCGCCAGCACCAGCACGAGGCCCGCACCGGCGCGCGCGAGCAGGCGCAGCGCGTCGTCGACCAGGCGGATCCCGCGGGGGCGGCGCGAGGCGGCGTAGCCGACTGCCTCCATGCAGTGCTCGGCGAGGTCCGCCGCGACGAGTTCCGCGGGCGAGAGCACGTGCACCGCCGGGGCCACGTGGCCCAGCTCGCGCGTGATCGTGCGGTCGAACATCGTCACCCACAGGGGCAGGTCCGGGCGCAGGTGCGCGCTCAGCAGCGTCAGGCGCAGGGCCAGCACGTCATCGCGCGTGACCACCGCCACCGCCCGCCAGCGCCGCTCCGCCAGGATCGCCGCGACCTCGCTGTCGCTCAGCGCCGTCCCCAGCTCGGCGTCGATCGCGCTCTGCTCGAGCGCCCGCATCAGTGCCGCGGCGAGCCCCTGGGACTCACCCAGGACGAGCACCGCCCGATCGGCGCGCGGGTTCGCGCCCTCGGTCACGTTGCCTGCTCGGGCCCGAGCTCCACCTCGACCGCGAACTCGTCGTCCTCGACGCGCTCCAGGAGCTCGATCGCGCCGGCCTGGCGCAGGTCCCCCTCGCCGAGCTCGAGCGCCCGCAGGCGCTCGGCGCTGTCGCGCACCGTCACGCGCGCCACCGGCGCGCGCATCGCCAGGCGCGCGTCGGACTTCGCCTTGCGAACCTCCCTGAGCACGTCCACGCTGACCGCCAGGGCCATCTCCTCGATGCCCTCCCCGCCCGCGCCCGCGGCGAGCGCGAGCTCCTCGGCGTCGGGCCAGGCGGCGTGGTGGACCGAGCCCTCCTGCCACCACGACCACACCTCCTCGCAGACGAACGGCAGGAACGGGGCGAGCAGGCGGTGGAAGACCGACAGCGCCGTGCGCAGCGCCCGGCTGACCGATGCCGAGGCCTCCGTCGCATGCTCGTAGCGGCGGCCCTTGACGAGCTCCATGTACTGGTCGCAGTACCACCAGAAGAACTCCTCGGTCCGCTCCAGCGCGCGCGTGTAGTCGTACTCCTCGAAGCCGCTTGTCGCCTCCGCCACGACCGCGGCGAGGCGGGCCACCATCGCACGATCCAGCGGGTGGCTCAGCGCCTCGCCCTGCGCAGGCAGCTCGGCGAGCGCGAACTTGGAGGCGTTCAGCAGCTTCACCGCGAGCCGGCGGCCGACCTTCATCTGCTGGGGGTCGAAGGCCGTGTCCGTACCCGGGCGCCCGCGCGCCGCCCAGTAGCGCGCCGCGTCCGCGCCGTACTCCTCCAGCAGGTGCATCGGCGTGACCACGTTGCCCTTGGACTTGGACATCTTCTTGCGATCGGGGTCCAGCACCCAGCCGGAGATCGCCGCGTTGCGCCAGGGCAGCACGCCGTGATCCAGCTGCGAGCGCAGGACCGTCGTGAACAGCCACGTCCTGATGATGTCGTGAGCCTGGGGGCGCACATCCATCGGGAACACCTTCGCAAAGAGCTCCTCGTCCTCGCCCGCGTGGCCCGCGATCTGAGGGGTCAGCGACGACGTCGCCCACGTGTCCATCACGTCCGGGTCGCCCGCGAAGCCGTTCGGCCGGCCGCGCTGCTCCGGCGCGTAGCCGTCGGGCACGTCGGTCGAGGGGTCGACGGGCAGCTGCTCCTCGCGCGCGGGTAGCGGCTGCCCGTAGAGGACCTTCCCCTCCGCGTCGATCGGATACCAGACCGGGAAGGGCACGCCGAAGAAGCGCTGGCGGCTGACGCACCAGTCGCCCGTGAGCCCCTCCACCCAGTTCTCGAAGCGCGCGCGCATGTAGGGCGGATGCCAGCGCAGCTCGCGGCCGCGCTCGATCAGCGCCCGGTGGTGCTCGATCGTGCGGATGAACCACTGCCGGCTCGTGACGATCTCCACGGGACGCTCGCCCTTCTCGAAGAACTTCACCGCGCGCGTGACCGGCTGCGGCTCGCCGACCAGCTCGCCGGACTCCTGCAGCAGCTCGACCATGCGCCTTCGGGCCTGGTTGACGGTGCGGCCCCGCAGCTCCTCATAGCTCGCGCGCGCCCGCGCGCGGTCGGCCGTCTCCCACCCGGCGCTCCCCCACGGCACATCAAGCAGCCGCCCGTCGGGGCCGAGGATGGAGCGCACCGGCAGGCGCAGCTCGCGCCACCACGTCACGTCGGTGAGGTCGCCGAACGTGCACACCATCACGAGGCCCGTGCCCTTGTCGCGCTCGACCTGGGGATGGGTCATGACGGGAACCTTCGTGCCGAACAGCGGCGTGAGCACCTCGCGGCCGACGAGCTCGCGCTGGCGCTCGTCCTCGGGGTGCGCGAGCAGCGCCACGCAGGCCGCGATCAGCTCCGGGCGGGTTGTCTCGATCAGCGCCTCGGGGCCGCCGTCGGCCGGGGCGAAGCGCACGCGGTGCATCGCGCCGGAGCGCTCGCGGTCCTCGAGCTCGGCCTGCGCGACCGCGGTCTGGAAGTCAACGTCCCACAGCGTGGGCGCCTCCAGCTGGTAGGCCTCGCCGCGCGCCAAAAGCCCCAGGAAGGAACGCTGGGAGATCCGCTGGGCGAGCCTGCCGATGGTCGTGTAGGTCATCGACCAGTCGACCGACAGCCCGAGCCGGCGCCACAGCTCCTCAAAGGCGCGCTCGTCGGTCTCGGTCAGGGCCAGGCACAGCTCCACGAAGTTCGGGCGCGAGACCGCCACGGGCTCCCGATCGGATCCCCGCGCCCCCTCATCGGGAGGGGTGAAGTCGGGGTCGTAGGCCACGGACGGGTCGCAGCGCACGCCGAAGTGGTTCTGCACGCGCCGCTCCGTCGGCAGGCCGTTGTCGTCCCAGCCCATCGGGTAGAAGACCGCGCGCCCGCGCATCCGCTGATAGCGGGCGATCAGATCGGTGTGCGTGAAGGAGAAGACGTGCCCGACGTGCAGCGAGCCGCTGACCGTCGGCGGCGGCGTGTCGATCGCGAACACGCGCTCGCGCGGGGCGCTGCGGTCGAAGCGGTAGGCGCCCGAGGCCTCCCACGCCGCGCCCCACTTGGCCTCCAGGCCCTCCAGGCCGGGGCGCTCGGGGACGCGCGACGCACGGTCCTCGGGACGCTCGCCCGCAGCGACTGGGGCACCGGTCTCCGGTGGCGGTGGCGGTGGCAAGGCAGATGATCGTAGCCGCCCGCGTGTCCCCGGCGCACGCCCGGCCCGGCGGAGTGGCCGTGACGCCGGAAAGTGCAGCAACCTTCCATGAGAATCCTCTTAGGCACAACATGCCGGGAGGGTTGATTTGTAGAGTCGCCCCAGACGGTCCGCCTGGGCCGCGGGAGCTGGAGGCGCAGCGATGAGCCTGTTCGCGAAGAAGCTGCTCGGGGTTGGCGTCGCCGTGGCGGCGCTGGGCGTTCTCATAGGTTTCTACGTGGCCAGCTGGGCCACAAGCTTCCCCACGCCGGTGGCCGCAGTCATCGCACCGCGGGCCATCGGCGGCGCCAACCTGACGCTCGAGACGGTCGCGGCGGTGGGCAAGAAATTCAGCCCCGCGCACCCCGACTGGGTCTCCTACCTGGTCCGCCAGAACGGGCAGTGGGTGCACAGCACGATCTACACCGTGCCCGCCAACACGGTCGTGCACGTGACCCTGTACGAGTTCGACTCGCCCACGGGTCTGCGCAACCCCTTCCTCTCGCAGGTCCAGGGCACGATCGGCGGCACGATGACCCTGGACGGCAAGACCGTTAACTCGATCCCCCCCGAAGAAGCCTCGCACACCTTCGCGGTGCCGGAACTCGGCGTGTTCGTGCCGCTCCCCGGCGTGCCCGAAGAAGCCAAGAACCCCTGCGAAGAAGCGCCCTGTGAACCGTCGACGATGGCCCACCGCACGATCACCTTCAGCTTCCGCACGGGCAAGGCGGGGCGCTACCGCTGGCAGTGCTTCGTGCCGTGCGGCGCCGGCTACCTGTTCGGCAACGGTGGGCCGATGCAGACGCTCGGCTACATGGGGGGCTTTCTCGATGTGGTGTAGCGCGCGATGAACGAAGTCAACCACGCGCGCCGCTTCACGATCCTCTGGGTGGTCGCGACCGTGATCGCGATGCCGATCGTGATCTGGGTGATCGGGCCGCTGCTCGGCCCCGGCAACGGCAGCGACCAGGCATCCGGTCAGGGCACCGACGCGACCGTGCTGGCGGCGACCGCGACACCGGTGCTGCTGCTCGTCTCGCTCTACCTGCTCTACAGCGTGGTCTTCTTCCGCCAGCCGCGCGGCGGCGTGCTGGAAGGCCCGGCGATACGCGGCGACGCGCGCATTCAGACCGCGTGGATCGTGATCACCTCGTTGATCGTGCTCGGCGTGGCCGTGTACGGGACCGTCGTGCTCGAGAACTCCAACGGCTCGGGCTCGGGCAGCGGCCCGACCCCACTGACCACGCCCAAGGGGCCGAAGCTACCGGTCCAGGTGATCGCGCAGCAGTGGTACTTCACCTATCGCTACCCCACCTACGGAGGGGTCGAGACCCCTCACCTCTACCTCCCGGTGAACACGGAGATCGAATTCAACGTGACCTCGCTTGACGTGATCCACTCCTTCTGGGCCTATCAGCTGGGCGTCAAGGCCGACGCCAACCCGGGCGTGAACAACGTGGCCTTCGTGAAGCCGACGAAGCTGCAGCGCTTCAACGTGCGCTGCTCGGAGCTGTGCGGGATCTGGCACGGCGCGATGGAGGACACCGGCAGGGTCGTGAGCGCGAGCGCCTTCAAACTCTGGATCGCCGAACAGCGGCTGCGCTTCGCGGCCGCCACCAAGGTCCTGCCGCCGTACAGCAAGACATACCTGCCCGAACCGATCAGGAGGGGTGGATGAGCGCGACGGCCGCATCACATCCTGCTCCCAGCCCCACGGGGCGCCCGCTGTGGCGGCGCCTGCTCGGCTTCAACCTGCTCACCGCGGTGCTCCTGGGCGTGGCCGGCTACTACATCGGCTGGGTGCTCGGCCACCACATCGACGCCGGGCCCAGCTACCACTACGAGGTCGAGGCCGACGAAAACGACGTTGCGCTGCTGCTCGCCTACATCGGCGGCGTGATCGGCTTCCTGGTCGGCCTCGGCTTCGCCAACTACCCGTTCTCGCGCCTGCTCGGCCGCCCGCCCTCGCTGCGCGAGAAGGAGGGCGAGGGCATCGGGCGCTACTTCGGCCTGTGCACCGACCACAAGGTCGTGGGGATGCAGTACCTGGTCGGGATCGGCCTCTTCTTCTTCGTCGGCGGGCTCAACGCGATGCTGATCCGCACGGAGCTGCTGCACGACACGCCCACGGTCGTCGGGCCGGGCCAGTACCTCACCCTCGTGGGCATGCACGGGACGATGATGATGGGGATGATGACCTCCGGTATCCTCGGCCCGTTCGGCAACTACTTCGTGCCGCTGATGATCGGCGCCAGGCGCATGGCATTCCCGCGGCTCGAGGCGCTGACGTTCTGGCTGCTGATGGCCGCCGGCTTCATCCTCGTCTCGACGATCTTCTTCGGCGGCTTCCCGACCGGCTGGACGGGCTATGAGCCGCTGAACGACCAGGCCGTCGCGGGGATGGACTCATACATCATGTTCTTCGCGCTCGTGGGGATCTCGATGTGCCTGCTGGGTATCAACATGCTGGCCACGATCATGACGATGCGCGCCCCCGGGCTGACCTGGTCGCGCCTGCCGATCTTCGTGTGGGGGGTGTTCGGCACCGCGGTGCTGATGGTCCTTGCCGCGCCGACGCTGATCGCCACCCTCGCGATGGCGGCACTCGATCGCACGATCGACACCTCCTTCTATGTCGCCGGCGGGGGCGGCAGCTCCTATCTGTATGAGAACCTGTTCTGGTTCTTCGGGCACCCCGAGGTCTACATCCTCGCGCTGCCCGGCTTCGGGATCGTGCTGGAGCTGCTGCCCGTGTTCACGCGCAAGCCGCTGTGGGGCTACCGCTTGGCCGTGGCGGGCATGCTCGGCGTGGCCCTGATGAGCTTCTTCGTGTGGCAGCACCACCTGTTCGTGAGCGGCATCAACGCCGACCTGCGGCCTTTCTACATGCTCTCCACGGAGATCATCTCGGTGCCGACCGGGTTCATCTTCCTGTGCTTCATGGGGACGCTGTGGAAGTCGCGAATAACCTTCAGCGTGCCGATGCTGTTCTGCCTGGCGTGGGGGTTCAACTTCCTGATCGGAGGGACCTCTGGTGTGGTGCTCTCGGACGTGCCCACGGACACGCAGCTGCACGGCAGCTTCTTCGTGATGGCGCACTTCCACTACACGATCATGGGCGGGCTGGTGTTCAGCTTCTTCGCCGCGATCTACTACTGGGTGCCGAAGATGACCGGCCTGCGCTTCAACGAGAAACTGGCCAAGTGGCACTTCTGGATCATGTTCATCGCCTTCAACGCCACGTTCACGCCGCTGTTCGTGCTCGGCATCAAGGGCATGCCCAGGCGCGTGAGCAGCTACGCCGAAAACCTCGTCGGACTGAACACGTGGGTCTCGATCGCGGCCTTCGTGCTCGGCTTCTCGATGCTGATCTTCCTCTACAACGTGGTCTACTCGCTGATCTTCGTGCGCATCCCCGCGGAGGCCAACCCGTGGCGCTCGAAGTCGCTGGAGTGGCAGGTGCCAACCCCGGTGCCGGTCAACAACTTCGAGCAGATACCCGTGATCGACCACGATCCCTACGACTACGGCACGCCCGTGAGCATCAGCCCGGGTGGCCAGCCGGCCTCGGCGGGAGCCTGAGATGGCGGCCAGCGAAGAACGCCCGCTGGGCATGATGGTCCCGCCCGTGCCGGCCGGCGTGGAGATCCCGCCCGAGCCGCCGGACGTGGCCGCGCGGGCGCTCACGGTCGCCTCGCGGATGCTGTGCGGCGCGACGACGTTCTTCTTCGTGGCATTCGTGTTCGCCTACTTCTACCTGCGCTCGATCAACCAGAACCACATGTGGCGCCCGGCGCACGTCAAACCCGAGTCGGGGCTGGGCGTGGCCTTCATCGTCTGCCTCGTGCTGAGCGTCGCGCTGACGATCCTGGCGGGACGGGCGATGAAGGCGAGATCCGAGAAATGGGTCCCGCTCGCCGGCGGCGGCGTGGTGCTCGGGCTCGCGGCGATCGCGCTGCAGTGCATCGCCTACACCAAGCAGCCCTTCGGCCCCACCGACGGCGCATACGCGAGCGTGTACTGCGCCTGGACGGGGTTCTACCTGATCGCGATCCTGTTCACGATGTACTGGCTGGAGACGCAGATCGCGACCGAGCTGCGCGCCCGCCGCGACCCCGCGGCCGGCGGCGGCGACGTCGCCGACCCCGACCGCCTGATCGCCCCCGGCCTCGACGCCGCCGTCTTCTACTGGAGCTTCCTGGGCGCGCTCGGCGCGGTGATGTACGTGACGCTGTACCTGCTGTAGTGCTGGGCGCGGCGACAGCGGCCCCCGGCTTCTGGGATTGGTCGTTCGACCCGCCGCTGGTGCTCGTGATCGACCTCGCGATCCTCTACTGGATCGGCGACCGGCGCACCGTCACGCCGCTGCGCAAGCGCACCTCCCAGCGCGCGCGGACAGCGTGCTTCTATACGAGCCTGCTCGTGCTCGCGATCGCGCTCGCATCGCCGATCGAGCGCCTCAGCGCGGACCTCTTCTGGGTGCACATGATCCAGCACGTGCTGCTGATCTCCGTGGCCGCCCCGCTGTTCGTGCTCTCGGCCCCGTGGATGCGCCTGTGGCGCTGTCTGCCCCTGGAGACGCGCCGCTGGCTCGCACGCGGCCTCAGCCACGGCCGGCGCACGGCGCCGCTGCGCGCGCTGAGCGGCTGGCTGGGCCGGCCGCTGCCGAGCCTCCTGGCCTTCTCGGTCGTGCTGCTGGCGTGGCACACGCCGGCGCTGTTCGACGCGACGCTCAAATCGACGACGATCCACGCCTTCGAGCACACGCTCTTCTTCGCCACCGCGATCCTGTTCTGGAAGCAGGTGATCCCCTCGGCGCCGCTGCACATGCGCCTGGCGGCGCCCCAGCGGATCGCCTTCGTGATCGGCGGGATGATCGTCTGTTGGGCGCTCGCGCTGGTGATCGCCTACGCGCCCCACCCGCTGTACAGCTACTACGCCGATCTGGCGAGCAGGCCGGGCGGCATCTCGGCGATATCCGACCAGCAGATCGCCGCCGGCGTGATGTGGGTGCCGGGCTCGGTCACGTTTCTTATAGTTGTCATCGCCTATGTCCAACGCTGGCTGCTGCCGCCGAAGCCCACCGGGGCACCACGGCTGGCGGGGCGAGCACTAGGAGGGTAAATGCCAGAGATCGCCGTACCGATCGCAGCACACGTCATGACCGGCGAGGTTCTCACGCTCGTGATACCGCTGGGCGTGCTGATCGCGGTCACGATCTGGCTGGTGGTGCTGTGGCGCAACGGCCTGGGCGAACGCTGAGCTGCACGCCCGGCGCGGTCAGCCGGCCGCGAGTTTGGGCACGTCGTGGACGATCTCCTTCGGTTCGAAGCTGGCCGGGTAGATCGTCGTGAGGCGGCCGCCCGCGCTGACCCCGTAGACGAGCGCCGAGTGGGCGATCAGGTCGGGCTGTCCGGCTTCGCGCGTAGAGCCCACGCTCCAGGCGGCCCACGTGCGCTCCAGTTCGGGCGCCGAGCCGATCAGGTACTGCATGCGCCCGAGCATCCCGTGCGCTCGCAGGAAGCGGGCGACGGCGGCGGGCGTGTCCCCGCGCGGATCGACCGACACGGCGATGATCTGCGTCTCGGCGGCGCGCGCGCCGAGCTGTTGCAGCACGACGCGCAGGTTGGCGGTGATCAGCGGGCAGATATCCGGGCAGTTGGTGTAGAGGAAGGTCACCAGCACGGCCTTGCCGCGATACTCGCCCAGCGTGACCGGCTGGCCCATGTAGTTGCGCAGGTCGATCGGCGGGGCCTGCCTGGCGGGGAGCGCGAGCGTGCCGAAGTAGCCCTCGCCCGGTGAGGACTGCTGCGCTCCGCCCGGCAGCACGGGCTTGGGCTGCGGCCTGAAGACCGCGAAGCTGACGACGCCGGCCACGATGAGCACCGCCAGCAGCGGCAGGACCAGGCGCAGCAACCCCCTGGGGTTCTTATCGGCGGCGGGGATCGTGCTCTGCTCGCTCATATCGCGACCCCTCGCGAGAGTCTAGCGCCGCCCCGCTGCGGAGGCTCAGTTCATGTTCACGTAGCCGGTCGCTTCGGTGGGGCTGCGTACGTTGGCGGCGACCTTGTTTTCGTAGTTGCCCTCGATCGTCTGAATCTGCCCATCGGGCAGCACGTCGCGGACGATGCCCACGTGCTCGTCGCCGAAGACGATCAGGTCGCCCGGCTGGGGCACCACGCCGGGCCCGTTGGGGATCGCGCGGCCGGTGCTCTGCGCCCATGACCACACCTCCGAGACCGCGCCCGCGCCTTCCCCGCGCGCTCCGATCGGCTCGCCCGCCTGGCGCGCGGCCCACGAGGCGAAGTACGCGCACCACGGCGCGCCGGGAATCGCGCCGGCGGTAGCGCTGCGGTACTGGGCGATCGCGGGCGATTCGTTTGAGCCCGGCGGCTGCTCGGTCTGGCCGAGCTGGCTTTCGGCGATCGCGACGATGCGGCTGCCCGGTGAGCCCTGGCCGGCCGCTTCGGCGGGCGCGAGGCCGTTTGCGCCCACCACGCCGCTGAGGCTCGAGAGCGAGTAGGGCGAGTCGCTGGCGGTGGCGCTGTCGAGGCCGCCCGGCTGCGTCTGCCCGGCGAGGCCGCCGGCCGTCATCGGCTCCGCGCCCTCCAGCAGCGCAGATGGCGTGGTGGCGCCTTCCGCGGCGCCGGCGTAGCTGCCGCTGGCCTTCAGCAGCGCACTCGCGAACGACGCTTCGCCGCCGCCGGTTACGGGAGCTTCGGTGCCCCCCGTCGCGCCGGCTCCGGCGCCGAGCAGCGCGGCGGGGTCGTTGAGCGCCTGCCTGATCGCTGAGACGCGCTCGAGCGTGGCTTCGAGGGTCATCACCGCTGTAATCGGCAGCTCGCCGCGCGGGTTGAGACGGTTGCGGGCCGTTAACGGGAGACGGGCGGCCGTCACCGCCCGTCTCCACCACCGTTCCCTCGATGAAGCGGCGGTATATGGCCGCGCCGGTCCGTTGCCGGACCGCCGAAGCGTTGTGACCCCACTCCTCAGGCGGGCCGGTCGAAGAGCGGACCGCGCGTCGGGGTGGAGCTTCGCTGCAGCGGTGGCGTCATGTAGACGCCACCGCTGAGGAAGTTGGTGCCTGGCTCCTCGACTATTCGAGGAGTTTCAGCGTTGCGTCCGGCAGCTGGTTTGCCTGCGCGAGGATCGCCACGCCGGCCTGCTGGAGCACCTGGTCCTTTGTGAAGTTGGTCATTTCCGTGGCCATGTTCACGTCGACGAGAGCGCTCACCGCCGAGGTCAGGTTCTGGGAGTAGACTTCCAGGTTGGACTGCGTGTACTGGATGCGGTCCTGGACGGCGCCGAATTCGCCAGCGAGGCCAGAGACTTTGGCAATCGCTTCGCTGATTTCTTTGAGCCCGGTGGGTTCAAATTTGCCAATGTATTCGGTGACCACCTTTTCTGCGGCGGCGAGTGTTCTGGTGGCTTCGTTGATCACTTTCACTTCAGCGGCCCTTGCTTCTTCGATCACTTTTTCCGTGTGGCCTTCGCCCTTTTCCTTCGCGATTTCTTTCGCCAGTGTCGCTTTTTTCGTTTCCAGTCCGGCCACTTCGATTGCTACTGCTTTTTCTTTGGCTTCCAGAAGGGCCTTTTCGGCCGGTTCCATTTTGAGCGTCCCCGTCGCGGTGAGCCGTTCCCCAAGCGTGGCGGTGTTGAGCTCGGTCGAGATCGTCGCGTACAGTTTGACGGTCGTGACACCGATCTGTTCGCCGTCGTTGGCGCCGACCTGGAACTTGATTTCTTCGGCCGCGTTCAGCAGGTTCTTGCCGTTGAACTGCGTGGTTTCACCGACGCGCTTGATCTCGGCCACGAGCTGACCGACCTCGGAGATGATCGCGCTCTGATCTTCTTTGGAGGTCGTGCCGTTGGAGTACTGCACGGCGAGCTCGCGAATACGCTGGAGCATCTGGTTGACGTCGTTCAGCGCGCCCTGAGCCGTCTGCGCGAGAGCGACCGCGTCCTGGATGTTTTCACTCGCCTGGTTGAGCCCGTTGACCTGGCTCTGCAGGCTGTTGCTGATCGCGTAGCCGGCGACGTCGTCGGAGGCCGAGTTGATCCTGAGTCCCGAGGACAGGCGCTGCATCGCCTGCGAGAGCATGTTCTCGGTGCTGTTCAGGTTCCTCGAGGCGTCCATCGCCTCCAGGTTGTTGTTGATAGTCAGGGACATTCGTTCATCTCCTTGATGACGTTGTTTGGTTGGGTCCCGAGCCGACTCCGTGTCGACCCACGCCGATTATCGTCAGCGCACCGGGAAACTTGAGGGCTATGTCCTCTCTTCGGCGTGATTCCACTCCGGTGGAGGGATTCCTGCACGCTCACACGCGCACGTCGACGTGCGGGTGCCCGCCGTCGTCCTCCTCGCGCCCCGGATCCGGCTCGGGCGCGCCCTCGCGCCGCCTGCGGTCGGGGAGATCGCGGGAGGGGTGGTCGCGCTCGCGCGAGACGCGCTCCGGGCGCTCGACCGGGGGCCGCCGTTCGATCCTCCCGGGAGAGCTGGGGCCGGGCGTGATCGGGTGAATCGGGTCGACCATCGCGCCGGTCTCCTAGGAGGCTGTCCCCGCGTCCGCCTGCTCGTCCGCCCGCGCCGCGGGGCGCCGGCGCGGCGCCGGCGCCGCGCCGGCGCCGGCCTGGAGCCCAGCCAGCTGCTGCTCGCGCCCCTTGAGCTCGAGCATCACGAGGCGCCGCCACACGAACACCGCACCCGCCCAGGCCACCACGTAGCAGGCCACGCCGGCGATCAGCGCGCGCAGGCCAGCGGCGGCGAGGGTGTTCGTGGGCAGCGACAGGTAGCCGCCGAGCACGAAGCCGATCAGCCCGCCCCAGCCCTTCGCGCGGGCCACCCCGCGTGCGGCGCGCGGGTGCGCGGCGATGCTCGGGCCATCGCCCGGCGCGGGCGTCTCCTTGGTCTTGCCCTTCTTCTTGCCCTCCTTCTCGGCCTTGCCCTCCTTGCCGGCCTTCTTGCCCTTCGCGGCCGGCGCCGCGGGCTCCTTGGCGGGCGAGCGCGGCTCGGCCGACGCGGCCACCGGCGCGGCCGGCGCCTGCTCGCTCGTGGGCGCCTCCTCGACCGCGCTCTCAGCCATCGTGTTCCAGTCCGCGCTGGCGTTCGTCGCGCTGGCAGTCGAAGATGAAGCGGATCAGCCGGCGGCGGTCGGGCTCGCTGATCTCCTCGAAGATCGCCGCGCGGCGCCCGCGGGAGTCCACGCGCAGGACCTTGGCGGTGCCGCTGACGGGCTCGAGATCGGGCCCGAGCGCCAGGCGGAACTGCACGCGGTCGCCGACCTTCAGGGTGTCGGGGCCCGCCAGCAGGAAGCCGCCGCCGCTGACATCGACGGTGTAGCTCTCGATCTCGAAGTGGTCCTTCGCCGAGTAGACGAGCACCGGCCGCGAAGCCATGACGCGCACATACTCGCGCTGCTGGAGGACCTCGATCGAGCGCGGGTCCTCGAGGCGCAGCACGTCCGTTTCGGCGGGGTTCTCGAGGCGCATCGGGCCGCGCAGGCGCACGCGCCCGTGCGGGCCGGTGAATTCGAGCACGAGGTCCTCGAGCTCCTGGGCGCTCAGCGGCTCGATCGGGACCGTGATGGCCACCAGCACCGTGTTGACGCCGCGTTCGAGCACGCGGGCTGGCAGCGACTCGCCCGTGCCGGTTGTGAGCGCCACCACCTCGTGGAGGCCCGGCAGTTCGATCGGCCGCGAGGCCGCCTCGCTCTTTCCCCGTCCCAGCTTCACGGCAGCACCCTCGCGGCGAGCGAGGCGGGGTCCAGCCGGCTCATGCGCCAGCCGCCCGCGCGGGCGCGCTCGAGCATGTACTCGGGCGCGAGGCCGAAGCTGCACGCGGCCTCGATCGCGACGCCGATCTGGTCGGTCTCATCGGCGTGCGTGACGGCCATCGCGTTGGCGCCCAGGGGGCGCAGCGCGCTGAGCAGCTGCGCGGCGGCGGTGGCCCCCAGCGTCGCCGGCAGCGCGACCACGATCCGCTCGGGCGCGAGCTCGCCGAGCACGAGCGCGAGCGCGCGCACGCCGGCCTTCTCGGCGGGCGAGAGCCCCGGCGTGTCGAGGACCGCGAGGCCGTGGGCCTTCGCGCGCTCGATCGCCCGCAGCGCACGCTGGCTCGAGGCGGCCATCGGCTTCATGATCTGCGGGCTGAGCATCAGCTGCAGATCGGGGAGCTCATCGCCCCAGATGAGCGTGGCGAAGCTCGCCGGCAGGCTGCTGTTCCTGCGATACGCGCCGAGCAGCGCGGAGCAGCAGCTGGTCTTGCCGGCGCCGCCCGCACCGACGAGCACGACCGCAGCGCCCTTCGTGCCCAGCGCGGGCGCCACGGGGATGCGCTGCGCGAGCGTCATGCGCACGGCCTGGGCGAGACCGGCGCGCGGCGCCAGCGGCAGCGCGTGTGCGGCGGCACCTTCGATCAGCTCGCCGGCGAGCTCCTCGCTGATGCCGAAGCGGCGCAGCCCCTTCTCCACTCCCGCGCGTGCGCGGGAGTGCGATCCGGGGCCCGCCGCGCGGCGCTCTGCGCGCGGCGCGCGCTCCGGCGGAGCGGCGAACTGCTCGAACGCGGGCAGCTCCGCGCCGGCGAAGGGCGCGGGCGCGGGCGCTGGGGGCTGGCGGGACGGCGGCTCGCGGCGCGGCACCGGCGGCGGCTCGCGGGGAGGAAACAGCTCGTGGAAGTCGAGCGCCGGCTCGGCCGGCGCGCGCGGGCGCTCGGCCGGCCGGGCGCGCGGACGGGACTCGCGCGCGGCGCGGATCGGGCTTGGAGCGGGCGCGCCGGGGCTCGTCACCTCTCCGCGCGCCAGCGCGGCCAGATGCGCCGTGACGTATGCACTCCCCAGCGGCCTGGCCGGCGGCGCAGGTTCGGGTTCGGGCGCCGGCGGCGCCGGCTCGGGTGCCGGCGGGAGCGGCGCCGTGGCCGCCAGCTCGGGCGGCTGCTGCTCGATCGCCGGCGGCGCAGGCGGCTGCGGAGCTGCCGGCGGGCCGGGCGGCAGGGCCGGCTCGGCCGCGTCGTAGAGATCCACGCGGGGGGCGCCGGGCATCGCTTCGATCTCCACGTACTGGCGCTGGAAGAACCCCAGCACGCCGCCCGTCAGGCCCTCGCGCCGGCGCAGGATGATCGCATCGGAACCCAGGTCGCGCTGGATCTGCGGGACGAGCTCCTCGACGGAGCGTCCGCGGTAGACGCGGGTTGCGCCCTGCGCGCCGCCGCCAAAGCGCGAGCGGGCCTCGCGGCTGAGCGCTTCGAGCAGCTCTCCGGGCGTGCTCATGCGTGGATCACCCCGATCGTTTCCACGTCGATGCCGGGTGCGATCTCGTTATAGGAGCACACGGCAAGGTGCGGCTGGGCCTGGGCGATCAGCCTGCGCAGGTGGCGGCGGATGCGCGCCGAGCACAGCAGCACAGGCCGCGCGCCGAGCCCGGTCGCGTGCTCGACCTGCGTGCGCAGGGCGTTGACGATAGCCTGCGCGCGCGGCGGATCCATGGCCAGGTACTCCCCGTCCGTGGTCTGCGTGATCGAGGTGGAGACCTCCTGCTCGATTGAGGGGTCCAGGGTGATGGCTTGCAGTCGCAACCGCTCGTCCAGGTGGGGAGCCGTGATCGCCCGGCCCAGCGCCTGGCGAGCGTACTCCGAGAGGAGACTTGTGTCACGTGTTGTTCGCGCCTTGTCGCCGATTGCCTCCACAATCGTGCCAAGATCGCGGATCGGTACGCCCTCTGCGAGCAGCGACTGCAGCACGCGCTGGATCTCGCCCAGCGAAAGCGCATCGGGCACGACCTCCTCGACCACCGCCGCGTTGGACTCCTTGAGCCGGTCGAGCAGCGAGCGCACGTCCTGGCGCGTGAGCAGCTCGGCGGCGTGACCGCGGATCGTCTCGGTGAGGTGGGTGACGATCACCGACACGGCGTCCACGACGGTGTAGCCGAGCGCCTCGGCCTCGGCGCGGGCGGACTCCTGCACCCACACCGCGTCCAGGCCGAAGGCGGGCTCGCGCGTGGGGATCCCCTGCAGCTTGCCGCCGGCGTCGCCGGGATCCATCGCGAGCAGGTGCCCCGGCATGATGCGCCCGCGTGTTACCTCCGAGCCGCGCACCTTGACCACGTACTCGTGGGACTCCATGCCGAGCTCGTCGTGGATGCGCACGGGCGGGATCACGAGGCCGAGGTCCGCGGCGATCTGGCGGCGGATCAGGCCGACGCGCCGCAGCAGCGAGCTGTTGGAGCCGCCCTCCACGAGCGGCACCAGCCCGAAGCCGATGGCGAGCTCGAGGGCGTCCACGCCGACCTCCGACAGCGGCTCCGCGCCGGGCGCCGGCAGCGCGGCCTTGGCGGCCTCCGCGCGCTTGTCGGCGTCCTGGCGCGAGGGCATGCCGTGGCGCACGCCCCAGGCGATCGCCCCGAAGATCGCCGCGATCAGCAGGAACGGCAGCTTCGGCAGGCCGGGGATCAGCGCGAACAGGCCGATCGCGCCGGCGGCCACGAGCGGCGCTTTGCGCTGGCGCAGGATCTGGTTGGCGATATCGGAGCCGAGGTCCCTGTCGGAGGCGGCGCGCGTGACGATGATGCCGGTCGCCACGGAGATCAGAAGCGCCGGGATCTGCGCCGAGAGACCGTCTCCGACGGTCAGCAGCGAGTACTGGTGGGTCGCTTCGCTGAAGCTCAGATGACGCTGCAGCATGCCCACCACGATCCCGCCGATGAGGTTGATCGCGGTGATGATCACCGCCGCCATGGCGTCGCCTTTGACGAACTTGGAGGCGCCGTCCATGGCGCCGTAGAAGTCGGCCTCCTGGCCGATCTCCGCGCGGCGCGCGCGCGCCGTCTCGTCGCTGATCAGCCCCGCGTTGAGATCGGCGTCGATCGCCATCTGCTTGCCGGGCATCGCGTCGAGCGTGAAGCGCGCGCCCACCTCGGCCACGCGCCCGGCGCCGTTGGTGACGACCACGAACTGGATCACCACGAGGATCAGGAAGATCACGAGGCCGACGACCACGTTGCCGCCGACCACGAATTCGCCGAAGGCCTTCACGACGCTGCCGGCGTCGCCGGTGGTGAGGATCAGGCGCGTGACCGACACGTTGATCGCCAGGCGGAACATTGTGGTCAGCAGCAGCAGGCTCGGGAAGGAGGCGAAGTCGAGCGCCTTGCCGAGGTACATCGTGGCGGAGACGATCGTGAGCGCGGTCGCGATGTTGAGCGTGATCATCAGGCTCAGCAGCGCCGAGGGCAGCGGCACCACCAACATGGTCACCACCATCACGACCGAGACGGCCGCGAGCAGGTCGGTGTGGCGCAGCAGCCTGCGCAGGCCGGGACTGTTCACGACGCGAGCCTCCTGCGGGCGAGTGCCGAGCGGCCGGCCAGCCGGTAGACGAACGCGAGCACGCCGGCGACCGCCGCGTAGAGCTCCTCCGGGATCACCTGGCCGATCTCCACCGAGGCGTGCAGTGCGCGCGCGAGCGGCGGGTCGCTGACGATGGGGACGTCGTTCTCCTCGGCCACGCGCCTGATCTGCTGGGCGATCAGGTCCTTGCCCTTGGCCACGACCTCGGGTGCGGTGCGCGTGCCGTCATACACCAGCGCGACCGCATAGTGGGTGGGGTTGGTCACCACCACGTCGGCGTCCGGCACCGCGGCCATCATGCGCGCCCGCGCCGCCTGCATCCGGCGCCGGCGCTGCGCCGCCTTCACCTCCGAGGAGACGCCGTACTGGCGCGCCTCGTCTTTGACCTCCTGCTTGGTCATCATCAGCTGCTTCTCGTGCCGGCGGCGCCTCCAGGCGTAGTCGAGCACCCCGATCAGCAGGTAGGCGAAGGCAGCATGCTCGGCGACCGCGAGCGCGCTCGTGCTCGCCAGCTGGCCGAGCCCCGCGGCGGAGATGCCGACGATCGAGGCCAGTCCGGTCAGCCCCGGCAGCAGCGCGAGGGCGGCGAACGCACCGACGACGCCGACCTTGGCGGTCGCCTTGATCGCTTCGAACAGCGAGTTGGGGCCGAGCAGGTTGCGCAGGCCCGAGGCGGGGTTGATGCGACGAAAGTCCGCTTTGAGCGCCTGCGGCGTGGGTCTGAAGCCGACCTGCGCCACGCCCGTCAGCAGCGCAGCCGCGATGCAGGCGCCGGCGATCGGAGCGACCGCGAGCAGCATCAGCGAGACCGCCGAGTGCAGCATGTCGTCGAGCCCGGCGGCGGTCATCACGCGGGCCGGCGTGGCGATCTCGCCGAACATCGTGCGCAGGCCCTCGGCGCCGGCGAGCACGATCTTGGGGCCCATGATGCTGATCATCAGCAGCCCCGCGACGACGACCACCGAGCCGCCCAGGTCGGGGCTGCGCGCGACCTGCCCCTTCTCCCGCGCGCGTTTGCGGTGTTTCGGTGTGGCCTTCTCGGTGCGGTCCTCGCGCGGCATGTCTCAGGCCACGTGCAGCGCGCCGAGGGCGTCGCCAACGCTCACCGAGAGCTGGCCGGAGATCCAGTTGGCGACGAACGGCAGCGAGGCGCCGACCACGAGCAGCGTGACCGCCACCTTCGTCGGGAAGCCGACCGCGAAGACGTTGAGCTGGGGCACCACGCGGGAGACCACGCCGAAGGCCACGTCGGTGATCAGCAGCGCGACGACCACGGGGGCCGCCACTTCCAGCGCGGAGGCGAAGACCGTGCTGAACACCTGCTCGGCGCCGCCCACGAGCGAGGACAGCTGCGGCGCGCTGGTCAGCGGCACCAGCTGGAAGGTGCGATCGAGGCCGCGCAGCATCCAGGCGTCACCGCCGATGACGAGGAAGATGAGGGTCCCGACGAGCGTGTAGAAGCGGTTCATGACCGCGCCTTCCTCGTTGTTCATGGGGTTGATCAGGTTGCCGTAGGAGAAGCCGGAGAGGACATCTACGAGCGCGCCGGCCGATTCGACAGCGGCCATCAGGATGGCCATCGTGAAGGCGAAGCCGAGTCCCACGAGCAGCCCCTCGATGACGAGGCCGCCCAGCGTGAGCACGTCGGTCGGGATGTGCTGGCCCTGCAGCGCGATCGGCGCGAGCCCGATCGAGATCCCCACCGCGATGATGCCTCGCACGCGCGGGGGGATCACCTGCGAGGAGAACACGGGCGCCACGAAGAACAGCGGCGTGACGCGCGCGAGCACCAGGATGAAGCCCGCGAGCTGGTTGCCCGCCAGCTGGTCCAGCAGTGCGTTCACGTCCCCACCATCGTCGGGATCGCCGTGTACAGCGCGGTGGTGTAGGCGACGATCTGCCCGAGCATCCACGGTCCCAGCAGGATGATCACGACGGCCACGCCCGCGATCTTGGGGATCAGCGAGAGGCTCTGCTCCTGGATCTGGGTGACAGCCTGGAAGATGCTGACGACCAGGCCGATGACGAGCGCGACCAGCAGGATCGGCCCGCCGACCTTCAGCGCGAGGCTCATGGCCTGCGCTGCGAGATTGACGACGGTGTCCTGATTCATCTCTCCTCCTAGTGGAAGCTCTGGACGAGCGCTTTGATGACCAGATCCCAGCCGTCCACCAGAACGAACAGCAGGATCTTGAAGGGCAGCGAGATGAACGTCGGCGGCAGCATGATCATCCCCATGCTCATCAGCACCGAGGAGACGACGAGGTCGATGATCAGGAACGGCAGGAAGATCAGGAAGCCGATCTGGAAGGCCGTTTCGAGCTCCCCCACGATGAAGGCCGGGATCAGCACCTCGGTGGGCACTTCGGCGCGCGTGTGCGGAGGCTTGTCGTGGGCGAGGCTGACGAACAGCGAGATGTCGCGCACGGGCGTCTGGCGGAACATGAACTCGCGCAGCGGCACCTCGGCGCGCTCGAGCGCCTCCGTCGTGCTGATCGCGTGGTGCTCGAGCGGTTCGACCGCGTCGCGCTTGATCTCGCCCACGACAGGCGCCATCACGAAGATCGTGAGGAACAGCGCGATGCCCACGAGCACCTGGTTGGGGGGCGCGTTGTTGGTGCCGATCGCGGTGCGGATGAAGCCCAGCACGATCAGGATGCGGCTGAAGCCGGTCACCGTGAAGAGCACGGCGGGCACGAGCGCCAGGCCGCCGATCAGCAGCAGGATCTGCACGGCGTTGCTGGAGCTCGTCACGTTCACCGTCGCACCGTCAGTTCGCGCAGGCGGTCGATCAGGCCCGATGAGGGCGAGCGCATCCGCATCGGGTCGGGGCGCGGGCCGACGACGGGGCTGGGCCCGTAGGGGCCGTCCTCGGGCGTTGGGCCCCCGAAGTCGGTGAAGGAGCCGGGGATGCCCTCGCCGGCGCGTTCGGGCAGCGCGCCCTGGGATACCTTCCGGCTGCCGGCGCCGACGATCTCGCTGGCAGCGCTGAGCAGACGCGAGCGTTCGGGGGGCGCCGGCGCGATCAGCAGGCCGGCGTCGCGCGCCTCCTCCTCGGTGTAGCGGTGGATCGGCGCGACGCCGTGCTCGGTGCTGCCCAGCAGCACGTAGTCGTTGCCCGCGCGCACCAGATGCACTGCGCGCCCGGAGCCGAGCGTGAGCGCGGCCACGCTCGCCAGGCCGGTGCTCGAGATCTGCGGGTCGCGGCCCGCCTTGACCTGGCGCAGGATCCAGGCGAGCCCCCAGATCACGGCGATCACGATCGCCAGGCCCACGATCGTGCGCACGAGGCTCGCCCCGCTGCCGCTGCTCGTGTGCGGCGCGGTGGTCGTGGTGGGAAGGTTCAGCGGCGTGTTTTCGCCGCCCGTCCTGGCCGCCGGCGCGAGCGCCCACGCATCTCCCGCAGATGCGAGCAGGCAGGCGCCCAGCGCCGCGGTCGCCGTCGCGACCGCACGGGAAAGCAGGATCGACTTCATCGAGGGATGACTCCGAGGAAGAGTCGCCCTTGTTATCGGCCCTGCCCTTTAGGTCTTGAGCTGCACGCAGCGGAGTGCTGCGTCGCTACTCCAGCAGCTCGGCCAGCTGCACGCCCCACGTGCCCTCGCCGGTGACGACCAGCGTGCCGTTGGCGAAGCACAGCCCGTTGGCGAACACCTCGATCGGGGCCTCGGTGCGCTGGTCGAGCTCCACGACCGCGCCCTGCGCCAGCTCCAGCGCTTCGCCCAGCGGCAGGTGCGTGCGCCCCAGCTCGGCCCACACGCGCACGAAGATGCTTCCCAGGATGGCGCGCCCGTCGGGCGTCTCGCGCGTCTGTTCGAGGTGCGCGCGGGCCCGTTCGAGCTCGCTGCGTCCAAGCTTTGCGTAGGTGTCGGCCCGCACCGGCGCTTCGCCCGTGCAGGACACCTTGACCGCCCGCCTGGAGCCGCTGCGCCCCGGATGCCCGCGTCCAAGTGAGATCCCCTCGGCGAACAGCATCACACCGTCCTCGGCGCGGTCTTCCAGCGCCAGCAGCGCAGCCGGCGTCAGCTCGAGCATCTGCCCGATCGGCATCTGCACCGAGCCGACCTCCACACGCACCAGCACGGGCGCGCCGCTCACGCCGCGCCGCAGAGCCTCGGCCCCGTGCATATCGCCGCTGCTCGGTTCGCCGACGCCGCCGCGGATGCGCTCGGTGATGGGCTCGATGGCGGTCCACGGGATGAGCAGCGAGAGCGTCGAGGCGAGGCCGTCGATCTTGACCTCCAGCGTCACCGCGAGGGTCGGTTCGCCGATCGGCGTGGGCACGCCCGCATCGCCCTCCACGTCGACCTCGCCGCGGGCCAGCTCGGGCCCGCCCAGCTCGTCCCAGGCAACCGACAGCTGGCGGATCACCGCGTCGAGCACGCCGCGCGTGAGCACCCAGTCGATCTCCGTCAGGTGACGCTCGCTGGGCGCCTGGGCCGCCTCGCCGCCGAGCAGGCATTCGAGCGCCTGCAGCATCAGCGGCAGCTCGACGCTCATCAGCATCTGGCGCTCGATCGCGCTCGCCTCGATGGCCACCGCGATCGAGTCGGCGGGAAGCTGGGACTTGGCGGCCGCCCAGGTGTGCTGGCTGACGTCGGTCAGCGCGATCTCCACTTCGGCTTTCAGCTCGCCCCCGAGCCAGTTGCCCAGGGCGTCGCAGAACAGGTCGAGGGCGCGCACGATGCGCCGCCTGATCTCGGTCGTGAACTTGGTCGGCTGGGAGAAGTCGAGCGCGCGGATGCGCGCGCCGCCGCCCTCGCCGTCCTCGAGCTCGGGCTCGGCGAGCTGCGCTCCGGCGCTCTGCTCCTCGCTCATGTCCTGCTCAGGCTCCCGCGCCGCTGCCCGGCTCAGCGTCCGCGGCCTCCGGGCCGGCGGGCTCCGGCACCGCGGCGTCGGCGGCCTGCTCGCCGGTGGCCCCCGGCGTGTCCTGCGCCTGCCCATCCTCGGCGGCCTGCGGCGGCTCGTGCTCGCTGCTGCCGTCCAGGATCTCGGTGATGCGCAGGCCGTACTGCTCGTCGATGACGACAACCTCTCCGCGCGCGATCGAGGTGCCGTTGACGAGCAGGTCGGCGGTCTCGCCGGCGAGGCGCTCGAGCGTCACGACGGAGCCCACGCGCAGATCGAGCGTCTCTCCGACCGTCATGTGCGTGCGCCCGATCTCCACGCTCAGCTCCATCGGAATGTCGCTCAGGCGGCTCAGGTCGGCGTCCGAGGCCACCGCGCCGTTGGATGAGCCGCCCTGCTCGAACTGCTCGTACTCGATTGCCTCGGTCATGCGTCTCCCACCGGCGCTATTGGACGGTCAGGTCCGGGAACAGCACCGCTTCGGTCTTGACATCGGTCTGCTGGTCGATCCCCTCCAGGATCTGATGCTGGACCGCGCGCCGGCCCTTGGCGCTGATCAGCGTTTCGCCGTTCTGGTTGGTCACCGCGTCGGTCACGATTTCGCGGATCAGCGGTTCCTCGGGCAGCGTGCCCGCGGCTTCGCCGCTCGAGGAGGCCGTGCCGGCCGTCGCGCCGTCGCTCTGGCCGGGCGCGAGCTGCAGCGCGACCGCAAGCTTTGCGTAGCGCCCGTCGCTGAGATTCACGAGGAAGGTCTGGGGCAGCGCGTAGATCGTGCCCTTGACCTTCATCTTCACCACCGGCTTTGGCTTGGTCATGGTGTAGCCACCAAACAGGAGTATCGGCAGGGCGAGCGCGATCATGACCTTCTTGTTCTTGAGCATTGTCGTGGTGGGGTCGTTTGCCTATGGTTCGGCTTCGTTGCCGTAAATCCGCTTCATCACGATTTCGACGCGGCGGTTTCGCGCGCGGCCGCCGGCGGTGCTGTCGCTGGCCAGCGGGTGCTGGTCGGCGTAGCCCGAGGCGGTCAGCCTGCTCGCGGCGACGCCGTGTTCGGTGAGGAACTGCACGACCGTGCTGGCCCGCGCGGTGGAGAGCTGCCAGTTGCTCGGGAACTGGCCGCTGTGGATGGGCACATCGTCGGTGTTGCCCTCCACGTCGATCGGGTGAGTCTCATCGACGTTGAGCAGCTGCCCGATCTCGGCCAGCAGGCCGTCGGCGCGGGAATCGAGCGCGGCCTGCCCGGAGGCGAACAGGAGGTCATCGGTGAGCACCCTGATGACCAGGCCCTGCGCTTCGATGGAGGTCTGCACGCTCTTGCTGAAACCGTGCGAGGCGGCGTAGGAGTCGAGCTCGTGCTTGATGTGCGTGAACACTTCGGCCTCCTTCTGTGCCGCGGTCTGCGAGGGCAGCGCCGGCGTCGCGCTCTGCACCGTGTGCGTGACCGTGTTGGGCGTTTCCAGGCCGCTGCCGATCGCGGTAAGCGGCACCACCGCGGTCGCCGAGCTGGTGCTCGGCGCCTGGCTGGAGTTCTCGGTGGCGCCCTGCTGGGCGATCGATTTCCCGCCCGGCAGGATGTTCCCCGAGAACGCCGCCTTGAGGGCGTGCTGGAGCACCTGGTACTTGGAGATGTTCACCGAGGAGATCGAGAACAGGACCATGAACAGCGCCATCAGCAGCGTGATCATGTCGGCGTAGGTGAGCAGCCAGCGCTCGTTGCTCTCCTCGTGCTTGGCGCCACCGCGGCGGCGTCCGTGGCTCGAGCCGCGCGCCATCTCAGGCCGCCTGCGCCTGCGCCTGCGCCTGGGCGCCGCGTGCTCTCGCCGTCGCCCGCGCGCTCGATCGGCGGCAGGTAGGACATCAGCTTTTCTGCTACCAGGCGGGGGTTGTCGCCGGCCTGGATCGAGAGGATCCCCTCGAGCGTCATCATGCGCAGCTCGACCTCTTCTGCGGAGATCGCTTTCAGGCGGTTGGCGATCGGCAGGAAGATCACATTCGCCGAGCCGACCCCCATCAGCGTGGCGATGAACGCCGCCGAGATGGACGGCCCGAGCGTGGACGGCGCGGCGAGGTTCTGCAGCACGTGCACGAGACCCAGCACGGTGCCGATGATGCCCATCGTAGGGGCGAAGCCGCCCGCCTTCTCAAACGGCGCCGCCGAGGCCTCGTGGCGTGCGGCCATGCCGTCGACCTCCGCCTCGAGGATGGCATGCACGAGCTCCGGGTCGGTCCCGTCGACGACCAGCTGCAGGGCGTTGCGGGTGAAGCTGTCCTCGATCTCGCCGAGCTGCGCGTCGAGCGCGAGCAGGCCCTCGCGGCGGGCCTTGTCGGCGAGCGTGACGAGGCTGTCGAGCTGCCCGCGCATGTCGGGCGGTTCGGCCGAGAAGACCATCTTGTACAGGCTCGGAACGCGCTTCATCGAGGCCATGCCGACGCTGGCCAGCGTCACCCCGGCGGTACCGCCGATGATGATCATGAGCGCGGGGATGTTGATGAACGACGCGGGACTCGTCCCGTCCATCATCGAGCTCATGAGCAGGGAGCCGAAGGCGACCCCGATTCCAATGGCCGTCGAAGCCTTCATCGAGGTCCTTCATCGGCCCGTGCCGATTTTCCATAAATCTTGCGTGTTTAGCCTGCACGAACGTACGCACGCACGCGACGCCCGCCGGGGGACCTTCGCCGCTAGCTCGGCGGGTCGTCCTCGACCGCCGAGAGGTGCGTCGGGCCGCGGTTGGCGCCCGGGCCGGCGGGGTCTCGCCCGCGGCGGCGCCGGAAGGCGTCGTCGAGCACCCCGGCGCGGTAGTCGTGCACGGCCGCGGCGACCTGGTCGGGGGTCTCGGCGACCACCACCTTCGCGCCCGTGGCCAGCGTGATGACGGTGTCCGGCGTGGACTCCACCGTCACGATCATGTCCGGGTTCAGTTGGAACGGCTCGTCACTGTGGCCGAGACGGTTCAGCGTGATCATCGACACATCCCCTTCAAGACATTAGCCACGAGGTGGGACGGCTTCTTGCGTGGCCGTCCCACCCCTGGCTCCTCGGAGTCATCCCTGCTGTCGCCGTCCTTCTAGCGGCGACGGTCGTTGCTCCCCGCGCGCCCTGCGCGGGCCTAAGGACTAGCCGGCCATCGTGACGAGCGTTCCCAGCATTTCGTCGGCCGTGGAGATCACACGCGAGTTGGCCTGGTAGCCGCGCTCGGCGGTGATCATGTTCGTCATCTCGGTGGCCAGGTCGACGTTCGACATCTCGAGCTCGCCGCCGATCGTCGAGCCGAAGCCGGGCGTGTCCGGCGTGCCGACGTCCGGCGCGCCCGAGTTGGCCGTCTGCGCCCACAGCGAGCCGCCCAGCCGTTCCAGGCCGCTTTCGTTGGGGAAGGTCGCCAGCGAGAGGTAGCCCGCGGTGACCCTCTCCAGATACGTTTTCGAGCCTTTTTCCTCGTTCGTGTAGCTGACCGCGCCGTCCTGGCCGATCGTCACGTTGCTGGCGCCGGGCGGGATCCTGATGTAGCTGTCTTCTTTGCCCGGTTCGTAGGTGTCGCCCGTCGCTGTTTCGGTGACGACGACGGCGTTGCGCCCGATCACGTATTCGCCCGACTGAGTCGTCAGGTAGCCGCCCGCGTCGGTCGTCAGATCGCCCGCGCGGGTGTAGTTGGGGGCCGCCGGCAGGCCCTTGGTCAATTCTGCTTCTTTGGGCGCGCCGGGGCCCACGCGCAGGAAGCCGTTGCCCTCGATCGCGACGTCGAGCGGGTTGTTGGTGGTCTGGAAGGAGCCCTCGCTCATTTCGTTGATTGTGGCGTTCACCTGCACGCCGAGCCCGATCTGCTCGGGGTTGCTGCCGCCGTTGCTGCTGGTCGGGCCCGAGGCCCCGTGCATCACCTGCGTGAGCGAGTCGGCGAACGTGACGCTCGCTCCCTTGTAGGCGACGGTGTTGACATTCGCCAGGTCGTTCGCGGTCTCGTTGAGCATCGCCTGGTTTGCGTCGAGGCCGCTGATCGCGGCATACATTCCGGCCATCATCGTGACTGCCCTTCCTTTCGCGGCCTCCTCGATGAGGTCCGGCCGTAGTTGTCTGTTGGCGCCGCTCTCATGCGATCACGGCGCTGTCGATGTTCGTGAACACGTTGTCCTTCATGTGTTCGGATCCCACGGCTGTGATGACCGTGCGGTTGCTGACGGACACCACGAAGGCGGTGCCGTCGACAAGTACGAGGGAGTCGCGCGAGCCCTTGCTCGCGGCGCGCTGCACGCCCTGCGAAAGCCTGCCCAGCGTGCTCGGACCGAGTTCGATCCCGCGCCGCTGCACGCGGGCGAGCGCGTGCTTGGAGAACTGCAGCTGATGGGCTTCGCCCGCCTGGCTGAGCGCGTCGGCGAAGGACGCGGACGGCGCGGCCCCGGCCGCCCCGGCCGCCCCGTTGGTGGCCCCGGCAGCGCCCGGCGCGACGGGCGCGGGCTGCGCGAGGCCGCCGGGCGGTATCAGGGCGGGATTCGAGATCGGGTTCATTCGACTTCCGTGATGCTCGAGAGCTTCACGCCGGGGACGCCTTCCACGGTCACCGTCGTGCCCGAGGCGTCTGACTGCACGCTCTGGACGGTCCCCGTCGTCGGGGCGCCGGAGGTGCCGTTGTAGGTGACCTTGTGCCCGATCAGCTGGACCGCCCCGGTGAGCTCGCTCGAGTTGGCGAGGTTGGTGATCTGCTCGACCTGTGTGAACTGGGCGACCTCGTTGAGATATTCGTTGCTGTTCCCCGGTTCCAGCGGGTTCTGCGCCTGCAGCTGAGCGACCATCAGTTTCAGGAAGTCGTTCTGGCCGAGCACGCCGTTGGGATTTTCGGGCGCGGGGTCCGCTGCGCCCGTCGCGGAGGCGGCGTTGGCGGCGGTGATCGGTTCGGCGGTCATGGCAGTGGGTCCTTTCGTGTTGTCAGGCAAGTACGTCGACGAGCTCGCCGCCCGCGATCGGCGCGGCCGAGGCGATGCCTTCGAGCTCGCCGGGCGTTTCGGCGCCCTCGCCCTCTTCCTGGGACGCGGAGGAGCCCGGCGCGCGCGAGCCGTCGGGGTTGCCGGCGAGGGAGCTTTCGCCGCCCCCGGCTTCGGGCTGGCCGAAGGAGCTGATGTCCAGCCGCAGCAGCGACAGGCCCAGCGAGCTGAGCGAGTGCTGCAGCTCCGCGCGACCCCCTGCCAGCGCCTGCGCGGCCGCGGGCGTCTCGGCGCTCACGCGCGCGATCAGGCCGCTTTCGGTCTGGGTCAGGCGCACGTTGATGTGGCCCAGCTCTTCGGGCTGCAGCGCGATGCGCGCCTGCGCCAGGCCCTGGCGCGCAGCGAGCTGGATGGTGGCGCGGATGGAGTCGATCATGTGCTGCATGGCGACCGGCGCGGCGGGCGCCGCGGCGCCGCTTGTCCCGCCGTTCCATGGCCTCGCCACGGCGGCCGCCGAGTCCGGCACGCTCGCTTCGCCCTCCACCGCGCTCGCCTCCGCCGCGAGACCCGCGCCGGGCGCCGCCGCGGCGCCACGAGGGGCGCTCGCGCCGTGCTCCGCCACCGCCTTCTGCTGGGCGCCCGCAGCGCCCGCCTGGGGGCCTGTCGGAGTGCCGGCGGCCGCGGTCTGCGAGGCCGTGGCCGTGCCGGCCGCGCCACCTGCGGTGAGCGCCGCGGCGCCGGAGGCCCCACGCGCCCCCCGCGTGGCGAGCGCGCCTGCGGCGGGTGCCTGCCCGCGGGGCGCGGCGCCCGCGGGCGGCGCCACGGAGCCGGGTGTCGGATCCGACCCGACGCTCGCCGTGCCGGGCGAGGGCGGCGTGCGGAGCGACGCGGAGCCCGGTGTGCGCGGCGACGCGGCGTCGCCGGCGGGCGGCGACGGCGGTGGCGCCGCGGACGGGCTCGCGCCCGAGCCGGAGGCGGGGCTCGCCGGGGATGCTTCGCGAGGGAGCGCGGTGGGCGCCGGCAGATGCCCGCCGTCGGGCGGTGCTGCGGCAGGCCCGCCGCTGTCCCAGGGGGCCGCCTCGACATCGGACCCGGCCGCAGCGCCGGCAGGCGGGCCTGCGGGCGGGGCGGCCGCGGCGGACAGCGTTTCACCGCTGCCCGCGTCCGTGGCCGGGCCATCGGGTTCTTCGGGGGCGGCCTCGCCGCGCGCCGGGACGGGCGCTTCGCCGTTGCCCGGCGCCTCGCCCGTGCCCGCCGGCGCCGCTGGCTTGGGAGCTTCGGCCGCGGCGGCGCCCGCGCCTTCGGCGGGCTGGGCAGCCGGTGGCTGTTCAGCCCCGGCGGCGCGTTCGTGCCTGCGCCCCACGGCCCGTTCTTCCTTGCCGCTCTGTGAGCCTTCCTGCTGCTGGCCTTCCGCGTTTGCGGTCCGGGCCCAGTGTTCGGCGAGCGCGCTGTGGAAGGGCGCACCCGGTGGAGCCGAGGGCCCCGGTGGAGCACCGGGGCTCGGCTGCGCGCTCGACGGCGGCGGCGGAAGTGCTGCTTGCACGTTCACAGCGCGGTCCCCGTGGTCTCGGGGTGCGACTGCCGGTAGCTTTCGGCGTCGCTGAGGACTTTGGCGACGTAGCTCTGGGTTTCGGCGTAGGGGGGGACGCCGCCGTACTGCTCGACCGCGCCCGGGCCCGCGTTGTAGGCGGCCAGGGCCTCCGTCGTGTTGCCGCCGAACTCGCTCATGAGGCCGCCCAGGTAGCGCGCGCCGCCTTCGATCGATTCGGCGGGGTTGAGCGGGTCGGCGACGCCGAGCGAGGACGCGGTGCCCGGCATCAGCTGTGTCAGGCCGGCCGCACCGGCGCTGCTGGTGGCACTCGGATCGAAGCCTGACTCCTGCTCGATCAGGCCGTGCAGCACAGCCGGTTCGAGCCCGTTGCGGGCGGCTGCCTGGGCGATCAGCGATTCGTACTGGCCACCTTCGGCGCCCGCGGCAGAACCCTGGGAGAGCGGCGCGTAGGCGGCGTCGCTGGTGCCCGCTGCGGCGCTCGCGTCCGCGGTGGTGGCGGTCTGCAGGGCGGAGGCGAAGTTGCCGCCCGAGCTCGCCGTGGCGGAGCCGGTGGCGCTGCTCGCGGGTGCGGTTCCGCTGGCGACCTGCCCCGCGGATTCGATCATGGCCTCCAGCTGGGCGACCCTCTGGGCCACCGCGAGCTCGCCCGCGGCGATGCCGCCGGGCAGGCCGCCGAGCGCCTGCGTGCTCATGCGCGGCTCCTGCGGAAGCGGGTCACGGCGATCTCGTCGAGAGCGCCCAGCTCGCGGCGGGCAACCTCGCGCTCGTGCTCGCCGCGGCGGCGCTCCTTGAGGCGGTTGAGCATCTCGTGCTCGCTCGCCGCGGTCGCGAGCTCGGCGTCGCGCTCGGCCACCTCGGCCTCGCGCTGGGCCAGCTCGCGGGCGCGCATGCGCCGCTGCGCCTCGGCGCGCTCGAGGAAGGCCTGGCGGGCGAGCAGCTCGCTGCCGCTGACGGTGTCCGTCTCGCTCAGCTCGCGGCGCTGCTGCGTGCGCGCGTGCTCCACGTTCGCCTCGGCGCTGCGCAGCTCGGAGACGGTCGAGGAGTGGCGCGTCAGAGCGTCCGCGAGCTCGCGCTGGGCGATCTTCTCCTTGCGGGCACGCACAGCGCGCACACGCTCCAGACGGAAGCGAAACGAGGGTCCGGTCACCTCCCCGTTATCGGACCCGTGTGCGCTTTCTTGAGTGCGGACAGGCGGCATTCACCGCACAGGCGGCTCACAGCTGCAGCCCGAGCGCCGGAATCGCGGAGGGGCCCGAGGCGTCGGGCGCCGGTACGGCGGCGCCCGCGGTGAGCTCCGGCGAGACCTCTTCGGCGTCCGGGATCTCCTCGCTCGCGCGAGCGAGCTCGCTCGCCAGCGAGGAACCCAGCTCGATCAGGCGCGCGTCGGTCTCCTGCGGATCGGTGCACTCGTGCACGGGCTGGCGCAGGAACTGCTCGATCCGCGGGCGGTGCGCGAGCGCGGCGTCGAGGGCGGGGTCGCTGCCCGGCCGGTAGGCCCCGATCGCCACCAGGTCTTCCTTCTCGCGCAGCACCGCGAGCGCCGCGCGCAACTGCTGCCCGGCCGCCATCACCTGCGGGGAGATGATCTCGCCGACCAGGCGCGAGACGCTCGAGAGGATGTCGATCGCGGGGTAGTGCCCGGCATGGGCGAGCGCGCGCGTGAGCACGATGTGCCCGTCGAGGATCGAGCGGGCGGCGTCGGCGATCGGCTCGTTCATGTCATCGCCGTCGACCAGCACCGTGTACAGGGCGGTGATCGAGCCGCGCGTGCTGGTGCCGGCGCGCTCGAGCAGGCGCGGCAGCAGCGCGAACACGCTCGGCGTGTAGCCGCGCGTGGCGGGCGGCTCGCCGATCGCCAGGCCGACCTCGCGCTGGGCCATCGCAAAGCGCGTGACGGAGTCCATCATCAGCATCACGTCGTGGCCCTGGTCGCGGAAGTACTCGGCGATGGTGGTGGCGGTGAAGGCGGCCTTGATCCGCACCAGCGCCGGCTGGTCGGAGGTGGCGACCACGACCACCGAATGCGCGAGCGCCTCGCCGAGGTCTCGCTCGATGAACTCGCGCACCTCGCGCCCGCGCTCGCCCACCAGCGCGATCACGTTGATCGACGCGCTGGTGGAGCGCGCGATCATCCCCATCAGCGAGGACTTGCCCACGCCCGAGCCGGAGAAGATCCCCAGGCGCTGGCCGCGCCCGCACGGCACCAGCCCGTCGAGGGCGCGCACGCCGAGGCCCACGCGCTCGGTGATGCGCGGACGCGACAGCGCACCGGGCGGCTGCGCGATCGTCGAGCGCGCTTGGCCGTCGGGAACCGGCAGGCCGTCGTCGGGGACCCCGAGCCCGTCCACCACGCGCCCCAGCAGGTCGTCGCCCACGATGATGCGAAACGGCGCGCCGGTGGCCAGCACGCGCGTGCCGGGACCGATGCCGTGCAGCTCGCCGAGCGGCATCAGCAGCGTGCGCCCATCCCTGAAGCCGACGACCTCTGCCGAGACCGCCGCGCGGTTTCGATCGGTTCCCACCAGGCACACCTCTCCCACCTCCGCGCGCAGCCCGGTGGCCTCGATGATCAGGCCGATCAGGTTGCTGACGAAGCCGTGGCGGCGGGCGAGGTCGGCCTCGCGGATCGCCTCTGCGGCGCCCGCGAACAGCGTGCCGCCCGCCCCGGGCGCGCTCACGCGCCGTGCTCGCCGCTCTGCAGCGAGCCCTCGGCGACCTCGCGCGCGCGCTCGAGCTGCGTGTGCACGCTGGCGTCGACCTCGCCCTCGATCGTGCGCACGATCGCGCTGCCGGGTGCGATGCGCTCGTCGGACTGCACGTCGCAGTGCTCCACGCCGCTGCCCTGGGAGGTCAGATCGCCGATCGCGCCCCGCACCACGTCGAGGTCGCCGGGATTGACCAGCACGGTGATCCGGCGGCGGTCGCTGATCCGGCGCAGCGCGCCCTGCACGACCTCGACGACCAGCTCGGGACGCGCCTGGAATGCGCCCGCGAGGATCTTGCCCGCGAGCTCGAGCCCCAGCTCGATGGCGTCCTGTTCGACCGTCTGCACGGCCTCCTCGCCGAGCGCGCGCACATCGCCCGCGGCCGCGGCGAGCACGCCCACCGCGGCGCGGAGGTCGGCGGTGCCCTGCTCCAGACCAGCCGCGTGGCCGGCCTCGAAGCCCTCCGTGCGCGCCCGCTCGCGGATCTCTTCGGCGTCGGCGAGGGCCTGCGCCAGCAGCCGCGCCTGGGCGTCGCGGGGAGGCGGGTCGGAGGGCTCGAGCGGCTCGAAGTCGTAGCTGACGGCCGGCTCAGACAACCGCTTCGCCCTCCTCCTCCTCGGCGCCCGCGATCACGATCGTGCCGGCCTCCTCGAGCTTGCGCACGACCCCCACGATGCGGCTCTGCGCAGCGTCGATGTCGCGCTTGCGCTGGGGCGGCTGGACCTCCATCTCTTCCTTGAGCATCTCCGCGCCGCGCTCGGACATGTTCGAGAGCACGACCTCCTTGACGTTGTCCGGCGCACCGCGCAGGGCGAGCACGAGGTCCTTCTGGTCGGCCTCGCGCAGCACCTGCTGGACCGCGCGCTCTTCCAGCTTGACGATGTCCTCGAAGACGAACAGCATGCCGCGCACCTCCTCGGCGAGCTCCTTGTCGGTCGAGGCGAGCTTCTCGAGCACGTTGCGCTCGGTGGTGCGGTCGGAGTGGTTGAGGATCTCGGCCAGCGTCTTGGTGCCGCCCGCCGCCGAGTACTCGCGCTCGGCCACCGCGGTGAGCTTGCGGCGGACCACATCCTCGACCTGCTGGACGACCTGTGCGCTGGTCTCGCCCATACGGGCGATGCGCAGCGCGATGTCCGGCTGCTGGCGCTCGGGCAGGCGCGCGAGGACCTGTGCTGCGAGCGTCGTGTGCAGGCTGGCGAGAACCAGCGCGATCGTCTGCGGAGACTCGCTGCGCAGCAGCGCGGCGGTCCGCTCGGGCGGGATCCGCTGCAGGAAGTCAAACGGCGGTCGCTCGGTGCGCGCCGAGAGCCGCCCCAGGACCTCGGCCGCGCGCTGCGGGCCGAGCGCACGCTCGATCACGCCGCGGGCGAAGTCCAGCCCGCCCGCCGCGCCCGGCTCCCCGGCCGCGCGCTCGGCCAGCTCGCCGAACACCGACTCCGTCGTCTCCGCCCCGACCGAGCTGAGCCCCGCCATCTCCATCGACAGGCTCTCGATCTCATCCTCGCCCATCCGCTGCATCACGTTGGCCGCGCGCTCGGCACCGAGCGCGGCCATCAGCACGGCCGCCTTGCGCGCGCCGCTGAGGTCATCGAGCGTGGCGGGCAGGTTCCCGCCGGGGCCGGCCGGCAGCCCCGGGAGGGTGTCCGCTGCGGGGTCGCCCGGCACGTCTGGCTAGTCCTCCTGCATCCACGTGCGCAGCTGCTGGGCCACGCGGTCGGGGTTGCTGTCCACGAGCTGCTCGACCTGCTTGCGGATGTTCTCGCCGCCGTCGCTCTGGCCGTTGGGCGCCGCGCCCGAGCCGTTCGCCGGCGCCGCCCCGGCCAGCACGGGCGCCGGGCGCGGCGCGGTCTCGCGTTCGAGCTCCGACAGGCGCATCGGCGTCTCGAGCTCGCGCAGCCACACGGGCTCCTCGATCGCCTCCTTCTCGCGCTTGCGCAGTGAGCGGGTGGTGAAGAACAGGAAGATCGCGGCACCGAGACCGAGCAGCACGTACTTGGCGTCGGCGAGCGGGCTCGCGGCCGCAGCGGCGGTCGTGGGCTTGGCGAAGGCAACCTGGGCCACCGAGATGGTGTCGCCGCGCTTGGTCTGGATCCCGGCGGCGTTCGTGACCGCTTCCTTGATCGCGGGCAGCGAGGCGGCCGGCACGGAGCTGTCCAACAGGACCGAGACGTGCTGGCTTTCGACCGTGCCCGGCGCGATCGTGGAGTGCGTGACGGTCTTGTCCACGCCCAGCGAGGAGTTGGTCGTTTCGTGCTTGTAGCTGGATTTGCCGCCGGCGGTCCCCGCGGCCGCCGTGGTGAGGTTCGCGGTGCCCGTCACGCCGCCCGCGCCCGCGCCCGCCCCGCTCAGCGATTCGATCGTCTTGCTCTGCTGCAGCGGGGTGCCGGTCTTGCCGTATTCGAGGGCTTCCTTGGTCGTCTGGTCGACGTTCATGTTGGCGTAGACGAGCACCTGCGCCTTGTTCGGCCCGAGCGTCTGCGCGAGCATCGCGTCGAGGCTCGCCTCCATGCCCTGGTCATAGCGCTGCTGTGCTTCCTGCACGTCGCTGCCCGACCCTCCGCCCGCGCCCGCGGACTGGGGCCAGAGCAGCTCGCCAGTGGCGTCGGTGATCGTCACTTTGCTCAACTGCAGGCCGGGGACGCTCGAGGAGACCAGCTGCGCGATGCCGCGCACCGAGGCGGAATCGAGCGAGGTGGTGCCCGACAGCAGCACGGCCGCCGAGGAGACGTTCTGGTCTTCGCCGAAGACCTGGCTCTGGGAGCTGGGCAGCACGAGCTCGACCTGCGCGCCCGAGACGCCCTGCACGCTGTCGATCGTCTCCGCCAGCTGGCCCTGCAGGGCGCGCTGGTAGGTGACCTGCTGCTCGAAGTTGCTTTCGCCGAGGTTCTGTTTGTCGAACAGCGAGAAGTCGGGCTGGCTGTTGCCGAGCTCGTCGGCGCCCGCCAGCGCCACGCGCGCCTTGGCCGTCTGGTTGGATTGCACCGCGACCGCGGTGCCGCCGTTCTGCAGCTGGTAGTTGATGCCCTGCGCGCTGAGCGTGGCCGTCATCTTGCCCGTCTGGGAGGGTTCCACGCCGCTGACCACCGTCGTGTAGCTGGGCTGGGAGACGGTGTGCACGAACAGGTAGATGAAGAGGATCGCGCCGACCGCGGTGGCGCCCGCGATCAGCCAGCCGCGGGGAGTGAGCCTGGAGGCGAGCTGGGCGGTGGGCATCGATCAGACCTGGGTGTTGAAGACGCTCTGCAGCGATTCGGTGGCCTTGGTGCGCACCTGCGAGGCGAGTTCCATCGCCAGCTGGGCGTCCTGGACGGTCACGACGGCGCTCTCGGGGTCGCTCGCGGTCCCGGTGGCGAGCGATTGCGCCGCGCTGGTGGCGCTGTCCTGGGTCTTCTCCAGCGAGGAGATCGCTTCGCTCAGCTCGCCGCCGAAACCGCCCGCTTCGCCGCCCGCGCTCACGCCGCCCGTGCCCTGCTGGGCGCTGCTGGCCAGGCCTTCGGTCTGCCCCACGGACAGCCCGCCGCCGAGACTGCCGACCGGCGGGATGATCATTTGAGCAGCCCCAGCGTCGCGCTGAACATCGACTTGGCGGTCTGCATCGCGGTCACATCGGACTGGTAGGACTGCGACTCCGAGATCAGGTCCGTCATTTCGGTGACGGTGCTGACGTTGGGCATCTTCACGTAGCCCTGGGCGTTGGCTTCAGGGTTGCCCGGGTCATAGACCTGCTGATCGGGCGTGGCGTCGCTCACGATCCCGGTGACGGCCACGCCGCCTGCCGGCTGCGCGCCCCCGGACTGCGCCATCGCACCCGACAGGGCACCGCCGAAGCTGCTCGATCCGACCTGCGCGAGCTCGACGTCCTGGCGCTGGTAGGGCTGGCCGTTGGCCGCGCGCGTGGTGTCCGCGTTGGCGAGGTTCTCGGCGGTGACATCCATGCGGATGCGCTCCGCCGTCAGGCCGCTGCCCGCGATCCCGATCGCATCGAAGAGGCCCATCAGGCGCCCAGGCCCATCGCGGAGCGCAGGATGCCGTCGCGGGCGCCGACGACCTCGGTGAGGGCCTGGTAATCGAGCGCGTTTTCGGCGAGCTTCGCCGATTCCTGATCGACGCTCACGGTGCCGCCGTTGGGCCCCGCTTCGAGCGGCTCGGTGACGGTCTGGAATTCGACCTGGTTCGGCGATTCTTCGCCGCTGACCGCGCTCTGCAGCGCTGACTCGAAGTTGACTTCCTGGGGACGGTAGCCGGGCGTGTCGGCGTTGGCGATGTTGTTGGTGAGGGCCGTGTTGCGCTGCCAGGAGCCGCGCATCGCCGCCTCCAGCAGCTGCTGGGTGGAGTCCACGAGAGCCATGTGAAGGGGTGTCCTTTCCGCCCTCCCTGGGCTGAAACCGACCTCTCCATGAGGTCGCTCACTTCGTGGCCATCGAGGGGCCGCCCCCGTGATCGGCCGCTGTGGCCATACCTTTAGGGCCCGGCGGCAGCGCACGGTGAGCCGCTACGCGCTGCGGTCCAGGCGCGGGCGGCGGGGCAGCTGGCCGGCGTAGCCGTCGGCCGCACGCCGGGCGCGCGTCGCGCCGGCCATCTCGTTGAGGAGCAGCTCGCGCAGGCGCAGCAGCTCGACGCGGGTGCGCTCGTGGATGAGCTTCGCCCGTTCCAGCACGTCGGCTGCTGCCGCCGGCGGGTGCGGCGGCAGCCCGCGCGTCATCTCATCCCACACGGCTCCCAGCGCGAGCAGTCCGTCGAGCTCCCCCGCTCCCGCGAGCTCCAGCTCGCGTTCGGCGTGCTCGAGGATCGCCTCGTAGCCGGCCACGGACGCCTCGGCGGGCCCGTCGGGCGCCGTCGCGCTCACGCGCCCGCCGCCTCGGCCGCGACCTGGGCCCAGGCCTCGCGCAGCTCCCCCAGCAGCTCGCTGACCTCCTCGACCTTGTCGGGGTCCTGTTCCACGCGGGCCGTGTTGAGATGCGCCAGATAGAAGCGGTAGACGCCGTGCAGGTTGCGCGAGATCTCGCCCTGGTCGTCGTCGAGCGTGCCGTCGAGGTGCGCGATGATCCTTTCCGCGTAGCGCAGGTTGATGTGGGCGCGTTCGATCTCGCCGTCGCGCATCGCGGCGGCGCCCAGGCGCAGGAAGCGCCGCGCGCCGTCGTAGAGCAGGACCACGAGCTGCCCCTGCGTTGCCCCCATGACCTCCCCCCGGCGATAGGCAGCCTGTGATGCGGCGACGTTGCTCATCTCTACCCCTGATCGGCCCTGCGTGCGAAAAGTTGAGGGGCGGGCCGCCCGCTAGCTCTTGCCGAGCGATTCAAGCTGCTTGGTGAGGTAGTCGCCCTCGGTGGTGTTCTGGGAGATCAGGCTTTCCATCTGCGCATATGTCTCCTGCAGGTCTTTTTCGCGCACGAGCAGCATTTCGTTCATGTTCGCGATCTGGATCGTCAGCTGAGAGATCTGGCTGGCATCGCCGTTGACGCGCACTTCGAGCGCTCCGCCGGGGCCGGCGAAGTCGTTGACGGTGCTCTGGAAGCTCTGCGACCACTGCTGCAGCATCTTTTCCACGCCTGCCGGATTGGACTGCAGCGCGGCGGCGAGCTTTGCCGGATCGAGCGTCAACAGCCCTTCGATCGCCGACTGGTTCGGGGCTGCGGCACCGGTCGTCGCACCCGTGCTCACGCCGATGTCGGCCGGGCTGCTCATTTCGACTTCCACGCCGGAGCCGGCTTCGTACATGGCCTCGCGCATGCTGTCGAGGACGTCCCTGAGGTCCTGGTCGCCGAACAGCGTGCCCGTTGTGGCTTCGCCGGAGGCGAGACCCTTGGTGGGGGGCTTGGTGTTGATCTGCTGCTCGATCGCTTCGACCGTCGAGTTGTAGAGCTTGACGAAGGCCTGCACCTGGGCTTCCACGTGGCTCGTGCTGGGGCCGGGCGCCTGCACGTCGATCGTGACGGGGCCCGCCGTGGTGAGGCCCGCGAGCGTCAGCGTGACCCCCGGGATCGCGGTGGTGACGGTGTTCGAGCTCGCACTGCCTTTGACCCCGTCGACGCTGAATTCCGCGTCCTTGCCTTCCTGGGCCGTTTCCGCCACTTCGGCCAGCGCGCTGCCGGGATCGCTGACTTTGATGAATTCCGCTCCCGTTTTGCCCGTGGCACGGTCGGACAGGACGATCCTGCCGTCTTCCAACGCGGCCGCGTACACGGTGGCAGTGCTGCTCGAGTTGATCGCGTCCGCCAGTTCCTTCGCGGTCTCTCCCGCCTTGATCGTGAATTCGTGGCCGTCGATCGTGATCGTTTCAGCGGCGGCGGGCGAGGTGAAGGTGAAGGTGCGCTGGGCCGAGTTGGCCAGCTGCGTGACTTCCACCTCATAGCCGCCCGCGCCGGCGCCGCTCGTACTCGTCGCTCCCACCCGCAGCGGTTCGCTCGATGTGACGGTCTGCGCGTCTTCGAACAGCGAGGGCAGGCCGAATTCGGATGCGCTGGTCGCGAGCGCCTGGAGGCTGCTCTGGATGTCACCGAGCTCGTTCTGCTGGGCCTGGAGGGTCTGCTGCTCCGCGGTGAGGTGTGTGACGGGCTCGCGTTCGACGCCCATCAGCGCCGAGATGATGGCGCTCGTGTCCAGTCCGGAGGCCAGGCCCGACACCGACAGCGGCGCGCCGGCGGCGGAGTTGATGGACAGGCCTGAGCTGGACATCGCGGGCGCTAGCCTCGGTATTCGCCCGCGGCGAGCGCGGCCGCCTGGTCGGCCGAGAGGCGCCGCGACGGTGCGCTCTCCTCGCTGAGCTCGATCGTGGTGCGCCCGCGGTCTGGGTCGGTGTGGAAGCGCACCGCGCATCCGCTCGCGCTCAGCGCCTCCTCGATCTCGGCCGCCCGCGCGATCTGCTCGAGAACGACCGGCGGGGGCCCGCCGCGTGCAGCCTCGATGTGCAGCATCGCATCGCTCGCTGCGAGCAGTGCATCGACGCCATCGACGCCGGCCGGCCCGGGAATACAGCTGGTGGTGCTCGCTGCGCCTGGCAGCGGCAGGAAAGGCGAGTTCATAGTGCGTTTTCTCCCTGAAAACGTGTGACGCGATCCAGTCCGTGGGCCGCCTCGCGCTTGGATTCACTCATGGTCATCGACGACCTCCACAGGAACTTAAGCGGTTTTGCGGGATTTCCTCGATGTGACACGCTTCTTGCGCGGAGGCATGGGCGCCGCCGCCACATGGCTACCCCGCCTGCGCGCTCGCAAGCAGCAGAGTCGCCTCCTCGCTGTCCGGATCGCGCGACAGCGCGGCGGCCGCGAAGTCACCGGCCTCGCGCGTCATGCCCCTGCCGGCGGCCACGCGGGCCAGACCCACGAGCGCCCGCGTGTCCGGCTCGGTGCGACAGACGGCCATCCACTCCTGCGCGGCGGACGCCGCGAAGCCGCGGCGCAGGTAGAGGCCGGCCAGCAGCTCGCGCCGCTCGCGCTCGGGCAGCGCGGTGCGCTCCAGCAGGCCGAGCAGCACCTCGAAGGCCGCGAAGTCCTGCACCCGCAACAGCGCTTCGAGCATCACGAGCAGCTGCGGCGCGAGCTCGGCCGGCGGGCTCACCTCGGTGCACCCGTCCGTGGCCAGCTGCTGCCAGCCGGCGAACAGCTCCACCTCGGCGGCCGCCATGCCCGCGGCCGGCGCCCGCGCAAGCGCACGCGCCAGCTCCTGCTGCTCGCCGCCGGCGATGCGTGCGAACAGCTCGCTCCTACAGGCGGCCGCGGCGAGCGGGCCGTTGCCATCGACGGTGGCCGCCTCGCGGGCGGCCTCCGCGTAGCGGCGCTGGGCAAGCAGGGTCTCGGCGAGCGCCACGCGCGCCGCGGCGGCGTCCGGCTGGAGCTCCAGCAGAGCCCTGAACTGCGCCTCGCCGCACGTGCTCGCGCCCGCCTCGGCCAGGGCGGTGCCCAGCATGAAGCGCACCTCGGGACCGGGTTGGAGCAGGTAGCGCTCCACCTCGGCCACGACCTCCTCGGACGCCCGGCCGGTGGCCAGCAGGGCTTCCGCGAACGGCAGCACCGAAGCGCTGAAGCGCGGATGCTCACGCAGGGAGCGGGCGAGCAGCTCGATCGCGCGCCCGTTCTCCCCGCGCGCGCGGTACAGCTCGGCGAGGCCGAGCCTCGCCAGGTAGCTGCCGCAGCCGACGCTGCCGGTGTAGCGGCGCGGCGCGTCGCCCATCGCGATGCAGCGCTCGTACAGTCCGATCGCCCGCTCCTGCTGACCGAGCGCGCTCGCGGCGCGCGCCTGCTCGAGCACGAGGTCGGTGAAGTCGGGGAAGAGCGCGAGTCCTTCCCCGGCGCGTGCCAGGGCCTCCTGCGGGCGCCCGCAGGCGCGCAGCGCCTTCGCGAGGCGGACGCCGAGCGTGGGAGCGAAACGCTGCTGCTCGGCCTCGGCGCCGAGCAGCTCCCACGCGCGTTCGAACTCGCGCGCCGCAGCCGCGGCCTCGCCGGCGGCGGCGTGCTCGGAGCCGAGGTTGTAGTGCAGGAACGGCGTGGCCGGGCCGTCGGCCTGCTGCAGGCGCAGCAGCTCTACATTGCGCGCCGGCTTGTCGCGCTGGCGGCGCACCGGCGCGAGGTAGCCGTAGTGCTCGATGCGCACATCGCTGACCTCGATGCGCTCGGGCAGATAGGTGGGCAGGCGGTGCACGATCTGCTCGTGCACGCGCCCCTCGAAGCGGTACTCCGGGCGGTTGCGCAGCATCCGCAGCGCGTCGTGCCTGACCGCCGTGCCGGCCCCCGGCTCCCCCGTGTGGCTCGTCTCCGAGACGCAGAAGGCCTCGCGCCAGGTGCGTCCCGTGAGGCTGCGCAGCAGATCCCTGTCGGCGCCGACGAGCACCTCGTCGGCGTCGAGGTAGATCAGCCAGTCGCCCGCGGCGGCGTCGAAGGACGCGTTGCGCGCCTCGGCGAATGAGTCCCGCCAGCGCTGCTCGATGACGCGCGCGCCGAAGGAGCGCGCTACCTGCACCGTCGCATCGGTCGAGCCGGTGTCCACGATCACGATCTCATCCACCGCGCCGGCAACGCTGGCCAGGCAGCGCGGGAGCATCTCCTGCTCGTCGCGCACGATCATGCAGAGACTCAGCCGCAGGCCCTCGGCGGGCAGCGCGCGACCGGCGATCTCCAGCGCGCGCCGGGAGAACCCGACCGCGTCGCCAACACCGCCCGCGCGGGGGGCGATGCGGCCGGGACCGGGTTCCGGGCCCGCCGAGGGCGCCTCCAGCCGGCGGGCGGCGCCAAGCAGCGCGTGTGCGCCATCGAGGCTCCCAACTCCTTGCAGGACGGCGGCCGCCAGCTCGAGCAGCCTCGGCTCGGCGGGCTCGCGCTCGAGCATGTCGAGCAGCGCAGCGGCGAGCGTCCCCAGCAGTGCTGCCCGGCGCGCCCGCGGGATGGTCGCGCTCGCGGCCAGCCCAAGCTCGCCCAGGTGGGTGGCGGCCCAGTAGCGGCGGTTTCGGTCCTCGATCGACTGGAGACGCCCGACAGCGCGCCCGAAGCCGGCGACATCACCCTGCTCGAGGAGCCGCTGGGCGCGCTCGCAGAGCTCCAGCGCCAGATCGGCTCCCGTCGGTCGATCTGCGCTTGAGGGACGGAGGGCCATGAACTGGCCCGGTCATCGACCGGCTGCCTCGATACCTGAGCCGCTTCTCCCCTGCGCCCGCGGGCGCAGGACGACCGGGGCAGGGAATATCGTCGCGGCCGCGAATCTACCCCCGGTTAGACCCGCGGCAAGTTCACGCTCGGACGCGAGCAGGAGTGCCATGCAGGCGGGCCATCACCCTGTCCGTTCCCTCGATACCAGAGCAGGAGTATGGAAATAATCGGAAAGCGCGAAGTCAGGACCCCGGTGGCCGAGGTGCTGGCGACCTGGCGCGAGTATCGGCGTACGGGCGAGCGCGAGCTGCGCGACCGGCTGATCTTCATGTTCATGCCGATGGTCCGCTATATCGTCTACCGCAAGGTGCGCGAGGTACCCGCCCAGTGCGACGTCGAGGACTTCATGTCCTGTGGCCTGGAGGCGCTGATCCGCTCGATCGAGCGCTACGACCCCGACAAGGGTGCGTCGCTGGAGCAGTACGCCTGGACGCGCATCCACGGCGCGGTGCTGGACGAGCTGCGCCGCCACGACTGGGCGCCGCGCTCGCTGCGCCGCGACGAGCGCGCGATCAACAGCGCGCGCCAGAGCTTTCTCACGATGAACGAGCGCCAGCCCACGCGCGAGGAGCTCGCGGCGCAGGTGGGCATGACGCCGCTCGAGCTGACCCGGCGCCTGGACCAGGTTGCCCTCGCAGAGGTCGGCTCGCTCAACCGCATCGTGCGCTCGGACGAGAGCGCCACGATCGAGCGGATCGACACGCTCGAGAGCGCGGACCGCGACTGCGACCCGATCGTCAGCGCCGAGCGCCGCGAAGCCAAGGCGCGCTTCCGCGCAGCGTTTGCGCGCCTGAGCACGCAGGAGCGCGAGGTCGCGGTGCTGCTGTACGTGGAGGACTGGACCCTGCGCGACATCGGCGAGCGCATCGGCGTCTCCGAGAGCCGCGTTTCGCAGATCCACACGCAGCTGCGCCGGCGCCTCTACGAACAGCTCTCCGGCGAGCTGCCGCTGTTCAGCGCCGTCGGCTGAGGCCGCCGCGCACGGGCGCTTGCGGGCACTCAAGAATCGCTGCCCGCCGCCGAGAACCCGGGGCAGATGGATCTCGGCCTGAACATCGCAGCCTCCGGAATGGTCGCCGAGCAGGTCCGCCAGGATCAGCTCGCCAACGACCTCGCCAACGCCTCCACGCCCGGCTTCAAGCCCGACGAAACGCCGCAGCACAGCTTCGGCGCGGTGCTGCTGGCCAACACCCAGGGCGCCACGCCCGTGGGCATCCGTGAACGAGGGCGTCGCACTGGGCAAGGCCTACACCAACCCGACGCCCGGCACGATGCAGGAAACGGGCGAACCGCTGGACTTCGCGATCGAGGGGAGGGCTACTTCGCCGTCAAGACCGCACAGGGGGTGCGCTACACGCGCGACGGGCAGTTCACGACCTCCGCCCAGGGCCTGCTCACCGACGCGAACGGGGACCCCGTGCTCGGCCCCGGCGGCGCGCAGATCAAGGTCGGCGCAAAGGGCACCGTGCCGGCCGGCCAGGTCGGCGTCTTCGAAGTCGCGGGCGCGGCCAAGCAGGGCGAAAACCTCTACACGGGCACCGCCGCGGGCAAGGCCGCCGGCACGGTCCGCGCAGGGCTCGCTGGAGGGATCGGGCGTCGACGCGGCCAGATCGATGGTCGAAATGATCACCTCGCTGCGCAGCTTCCAGTCCGGCCAGCAGGCAATTCAGACGATCGCGCAGACGATGCAGGAGTCCGCCTCGCAGGTCGGCTCGCTCACCAGCGGCTAGCGCCCAGGGCTCAAGTCCGCCGCCGCGCGGCCGATCACAGGGGTGAGAAATCCCGAGCTCGGCCGGACCGCCCTGCGGAAGCCGCGCTCGCCAGAACGAAGACAGGATGGGCCGATGCTCGAAGGTCTCTATTCCGCAGCAGCAGGCATGGCAGCTCAGCAGGAACAGCTCAACGCGATCGGCAACGACCTCGCCAACCTGTCCACCAGCGGCTACAAGTCCGAGCGGGTCGCCTTCAGCGACCTGCTCTACAACAAGGTGGACATCGCCGGCACCGAAAGCACCGACGGCTCCGGCGCGAGCGCGAGCGTGATCGGCCGCAGCCAAGCACAGGGGTCGATCCAGGAAACGGGCGACCCGCTCGACCTGGCGATCGAAGGCCCGGGCTTCTTCCAGGTGAGGACCGCCGACGGCGCGACCGCGCTGACGCGCGACGGCAACTTCGGCGTCGACGCCAGCGGCAGCTCGTCAACGCCCAGGGCAACCGCCTGCAGCCCCCGATCAAGCTGCCGGCCGGCGTCTCGGCCAGCGAACTGCGGATCGCGAGCGACGGCACGGTAAGCGCCGGCAAGCACACGCTCGGCCAGATCAAGCTCGTGACGGTGCCCTCGCCCGAGCACCTGCTGGCCGACGGCGGCGACCTGCTGACGCCGAGCGCCGCCAGCGGCACCCCGCGCCCGAGCGCGGCGCCGGATGCGCCAGGGCGCGCTGGAGGGCTCCAACGTGAACCTCGCCGGCGAGATGTCGCAGATGGTGAGCACCGAGCGCAACTACCAACTCTCAGCACAGCGATCCAGAACGAGAGCCAGATGATGTCGATCGCCAACCAGCTGCGCCCGGCATGAGCATCGGGGCACTCAGCGGCTCGGCGGCACCGCCGGTCGTCAACCAGGCGCTCGAGCCCAAGTGGGTGCGCGACGGATCGGCCTCCACCCAGAAGGCCTACCAGAGCGCGCTGGCCTTCGAACAGACGCTCGTCGAACAGCTCTCCTCCTCGCTCACGAGGGCGAGCGGGCTCGGCGGCGAATCCTCCGGCGAAGGCGGCACCGGCTCCGAAGAAGAAGGCGCCTCGCAGGGCGGCGGCGCCGGCTCGGAGCTCTCCTCGCTGCTGCCGCAGTCGCTCGCCTCCAGCGTGATGGAGGCGGGCGGGCTCGGCCTGGCGGCGCAGCTGACGCGCGGGCTGCAGGACACCTCCGCGCCGGCACAGCTGACCGGAGGGACGGGCGCATCGTGACCCCAGGCGCGCTGATCCCGCACGAGGCCTCGCGCGCGGACCGCGCGCTCGCCGCCGAGGTGCTCACGCATCTCGACACGCAGATCGCCTCCGCGCGCAGCCTGCTGGAGGTTGTGCTGGAGCAGGGAGCGGCGATCCGTGCGCGCGACGTGCACGCGGTTGTGCGCATGGCCGGCATCCTGCGCGGGGAGATGGGGCGCCGGCAGCTGCTCGAGGAGGAGCGCACGCGCTTGCTCGCACGCAGCGGCGAGCGCCTCGGCGTGCCCGCCGGGGCCGTCACGCTGACGCTGCTGTGCACGCTGATGGACGACACCGGCGCAGAGCGCGCGAACGCGCGCAGCGCCGAGCTGCGGGGCCTGCTGCACGAGCTGCGGCGGGTGCACTCGTGCAACCGCGCGCTGATGCAGATCGAGCTCGGCTTCCTCGACCACCTGATGGGCATGCTCTCGCTCGACGGGGTCAACGGCTACGACACCCACGGCTCCTCGACGGCGATCACGCGATCGCGTCCGCAGGGGACTCTGCACGTACTCGATCTGCAGGCCTGAGCTCATGTCGATCCCCACACTGCAAGGCCTGCAGACCGCGCTGAGCGGCCTTATCGCCGAGCAGACCGCGCTGGACACGACCGGCAGCAATATCGCCAACGCGAACACCGAAGGCTACTCGCGCGAGACGGCGCTGCTGGAGCCGAATCCGCCGATCTCGATTCCCGCGATCTCGACGCTCACCGGCCAGGGCGCGCAGCTCGGCACCGGCGTCAGCGTCGCGAACATCACGCGCGTGCGCAACGACTACCTGGATGCCCAGTACCGCACCCAGAACAGCGCGCTCAGCGCAGCTGGCACGCAGTCGGAAATGCTCCAGCAGGCACAGGCCGCCTTCAACGAACCCACCAGCGCCGGGATCGCAACCCGGCTGTCGGCCTTCTGGAGCGCGTGGAACAGCCTCGCCGACGCGCCCACCAGCGAAGCCGCCAAAGAGGGCGTCGTGGCCGCGGGCGAACAGCTCACCGCGGCCATCAAAGCGGTCAGCGGCCAGCTCTCCACGCTGTCCACCCAGGCCGGTGAACACTTCAACGCGCTCGCCGGCGCCGGCGGCGAGGTCGAAGACGACGCCCAGCAGATCGCGCAGCTCAACGGGCAGATCAGGCTGGCCGAAGAAGCCGGCCAGACGCCCAACGACATGCTCGACCGGCGCGACCTGCTGCTCGACAAGCTCTCCGCGCTGGGCAACGTCACGGTCGCCGAACAGCCCGACCACACCGACACCGTCAGCTTCGGCGACGCGGCCAAACCGCTCGTCGAAGGCACGACCGTCAACTGGCCGCAGAAAATCACAGAAGCGGCCGGCGGCGAACTCGGCGCGCTGCTCGGGCTGACCGGCCCGAAAGGGGCCCTGACGGGACTGCAGACGAGCCTCAACGGCGTGGCCGAAGCGCTCGCGGGCACGGTCAACGGCCTGCTCGCCAAACCGTTCTTCTCCGGGGCGAGCGCGGCGACGCTCGCGGTGGCCGTGACGGCTCCTGAAGTGCAGGCGTCCGGCAGCAAAGCACCGGGCGGCAACGAAGTCGCCCAGGCGATCGCCGCGCTGCGCGGCGGCACGGCCGAACAGGACTACTCCACGCTGATCGAGAAGCTGGGCAGCGACGTGCAGAGCGCCAAAGACGAACAGGCCAACCTGCAGACGACGGTCACGGCGATCAACGACCAGCGCCAGAGCGTCTCGGGCGTCTCACTCGATGAAGAAATGACGAACCTGATCACCTTCCAGCGCGGCTATCAGGCCTCAGCCCGCACGCTCACCGCGATGGACGAAATGCTTGACACACTGATCGAGCACACGGGGACGGCCGGGCTGTAGGCGATGAGCACCGAACGGATCACACCGGCGATGGTCACGAGCGCCACGCTCAACGACCTCAACTCCTCGCTGTCGGCGCTGGAGCGCACCGGCGAGGAACTCTCCTCCGGCAAGACGATCATCGAACCGTCGGACAACCCCTACGGCGCAAGCCGGGTGATCGACCTGCAGAGCCAGCTCGACGGGCTGAGCGCCTACGAAGCGAACACCCAGGACGGCCTGGCATGGGAGAACACGGCGAGCAGCGCGATGTCGAGCATCAACACGGTCGTGCAGCGCGTCCGCGAACTGCTCGTGCAGGCCGCCAACGGCACCAACAACCAGAGCGACCTCAACTCGATGGCCGCCGAGGTCGAACAGCTGACCGAAGCGGTCAAGCAGGACGCCAACACGCAGTATGCGGGCCAGTACGTCTTCTCGGGAACGCTCACCACGACAGCCCCCTATGAACAGGGCGCCGTGGATGAATACAAGGGCAACGCCGAAACGATCAGCCGCGCGGTGGGCCCGGGAGCGACGGTCACGATCAGCACCAACATCTCCACGCTGCTCGGCAACGGCGAAGCCTCGAAAGACGGCAAGCTGCTCGATACGCTGCGCACGATCACGGCGGATCTCCGCGGCGGCACCCCCGAAGACGCCGAAGCGCTCGGCACGAGCGACCTGGCGAAACTCGAAACGAACATCGCCACCCTGAGCCAGCTGCAGGCGAGCGCGGGCAGCGCGATCGACCAGCTGCAGACCGCTCTCAGCCGCAACGAAGGGCTGCAGAGCTCGATCACCACGAGCCTGGCGAACACCCAGGACACCAACGTCGCGACCGCCTCGGTCGCCTACGCCAACGAGCAGGCCGCCTACAGCGCGGCACTGCGCGCTGCCGCCACGATCGTGCAGGAATCCCTGCTCAACTTCCTCCAATAGGCGAGAGACCAAGGAGACGTTTATGCCCGTGACATTTGAGAGCATCCGCTTCGGAACGGTCGAGATCGCCGACGAGGACGTCGTCGAGTTCCCCTTCGGGCTGATCGGGCTCGGCGGCTCGCGCTACGCGCTGCTGGACCGCAACCCGGGCAGCGGATTCCTGTGGCTGCATGCGATCGATGAGCCCGCGCTCGCGCTGCCCGTGATCGACCCGCGGCAGTTCTTCTCGAGCTTCTCGCTGGAGATCGCCGCCGAGGACCGCGAGCGCACGGGCATCGAGCAGCTCGACGGCGCGCAGCTCTACGTCACCGTCCACGCCACGCCCGATCCGCTGGACATCACCGTCAACCTGCGCGCCCCGATCGTGATCCTCGACGGCCGCGGCTACCAGGTCCTCAACATCAACGAGCACGCTCCGCTGCGCGCCCCGCTGTTCAAGCTCGCCGAGCCGCAGGCGCTCGAGCGCTCCCGCTCGGCCGACGCGGCCTAGCTCCGCGCCGCCCGCAAACCCCTGCCCGCGCCCGCCGCGGCGGGTTTGGTTCATAATCTCGGGCAATGCTGATACTGACGCGTCGTCCAGGGGAGCGCGTTGTCATAGGAGACGAGATCCTGGTCACCGTCATGGGAGTCAGCGGGCACACCGTCCGCCTGGGCATAGCTGCGCCCGGCGGGGTGCCCATCTACCGCGAGGAGATCTGGCTCGCGGTCAAGGAGGAGAACCGCGCGGCTGCGGCCGCGGCCGACGTGGACGCGCTGCCTCCAGTGCCGCCGCCCGCGGGCGCCCAGACGGCGGCGGAGGAGACGCCCGAGGACGCCTAGCCGCGGGGGCGCGGTGGCCGCGAGGCACCCGCGCGCGCTCACTTTGGCGCCTGGGCGGGCGCTACAGTCGCCGTGTGCAGACGCTCGCCAGCAGAGCCGGCCTCGCGCCGGCGCGAGGGACGGTGGACTGGCGCGCATGGCACACCTCCTACGATGACCCCGCCTCCGCGCTCGTGGCGCGCCTGGCGCTCGTGCAGGCCCAGGTGCGCGCCGCGCTCGACCGCTGCCCGCCCGGCCGGATCCGCGCGATCAGCATCTGCGCCGGCCAGGGCAACGACCTGATCGGCGCGCTCGCCGGGCATCCGCGGCGCGCGGACGTGACCGCTCGCCTGGTCGAGCTCGACGCCGGCAACGCGCTGGCCGCGCAGCGCGCCGCGGGCGCCGCCGGCCTGGCCGGGGTCGAGGTGCTCGCCGCGGACGCCTCGCTCACCGACGCCTATGCCAGCGCCGTCCCCGCCGACCTCGTGCTCATCTGCGGGGTGTTCGGCAACATCTCCGCGGCCGACATCGCGGGCACCATCGATGGCCTGCGCCAGCTGTGCGCACCGCGTGCCACGGTCATATGGACCCGTCACCGCCGCCCTCCGGACCTCGTTCCCCACATCCTCGAGGCCTTCGCACGCGCTGGCTTCGAGCCGCTCGCGCTCGGGGACGCTGCCCCGTTCGCGGTGGGCGCCAACCGCCTGCTGGCGGCGCCGCGGGCGCTGCAGCCCGGCGTGAAGCTGTTCGACTTCATCGGCTACGAGGCGCTGTGGCCGCAGCTGAGCGCCCGCGAGCTGACGGTGCTGGGCGCGCTGTTCCGCCCGGACTCCTCGCCGGCGGAGCTGGTGGAGGCGGTGCGCACGCTGCCCCACGGGCGCCCACCCGAGGAGAGCGTGGAGAGCATGCTGATCGAGGGCCGCGGCACGAGCGCCCCGAAGCACCTGTTCCTCGCGCAGGTGCTCGCCCAGCGCTTCCCCGACACCCGTCCGGCGCTCGTGCATCGCGTCTACCGGCTCGAGCGCCCCCGCGCGCTCGCGCTGTTCGGCCCGGACGTCGCCGCCGCGCTGCCGGCCGATGGGCTCACCGACGTGCATCGCTATCTGATGATCACCCTCGGCGGGAGGCGCATACCGATCGATGCGACGCTGCCCGGCGCCCCCTGGGACGGGGCCTCGGCGCTGGAGCCGGTGTGCGGCCCCGGCCAGGACTTCCCCGCCGGCGCGGACCCCGACGCGGCGAAAGCGGCACTCGAATGCGAGTACTGCGACGCGGGCGCGCGCGCCGCCTTCCTGCAGGCGCTCGAGGCCTGTGCCGCGCGGGCGGCCGGCGAGACTGCCCGCGAGGCCGTAGGGGGATAAACTGCGCACGATCCTCGGGTCAACCCGGGGGCATAGGCAGTGCGCCTCGTAGGCGAGGCCGGCCGGACTCCGGCTGCAGACGCCAATCACGAGTTCGGCACCCTCGCGGACGGATCGCCTCCTGCCATCGAGACGAGGGAGGGAGCTGCGGATGCAGTCCACGCGAAGTGCTTCAGGGGGCGCCTGGTTGGGGCCCAGAGTGGTGAGTACGCTGGCGCTGGCGCTTGTGGCGCTCGCCGTCACCGCCGCCGGTGCCACGGCGGCCAAGATCGACATCGTGCGCCAGGGCCCGCCGCCGGTGGGCCCGATACCGAAGAACACCGCCTACTTCAAGACGATCCAGGACGCGGTCAACAACGCGACCAAGGGTTCCTGGGTCCTGATCGAACCCGGTGTCTACGACGAAGAAGTCAAGGTCGAACCGCAGAACTCGGGTATCTGGATCAGGGGCATGGACCGCAACACGGTCGTCCTCGACGGCAAAGGCGAATGTAAATACTCGCCCTGCACGCGCGGCAGCAACGGCATCGAAATCAACAAGGCGAGCAACGTCTACGTGGAAAACCTCACCGTCGCCAACTTCGAACGAACCTCGCTCAACGGTCCCGGCGGCAACGAGATCTGGTGGAACGGCGGCGAAGGCTCCAAAAAAATCGGCGCCTCCGGCTGGTATGGGCGCTACCTGACCGCCTATGACACCGGCTTCAACGGCGGCTACGGGATCTTCACCAACAACGAGGTCAAGGGCTCCTGGGAAAAGATCTACGCCTCCGGCTTCAACGACTCGGGGATGTACCTCGGCGCCTGCCAGGAATGCAAGGCGCTGATCACCGAAGCGACGATGGAAAACAACGCGCTCGGCTACTCGGGATCGAACTCGGGCGGCAGGCTCGTGATCGAAAAGTCGAGGTTTGTGCACAACACCGACGGCATCGCGCCGAACTCCGAAAACCCCGGCGACCCGCCGCCGCCGCAGGACGGGCAGTGCGGGCGCCCGAACATCGAAGAACCCGACCCGACGCCCACCATCAAGAACACCAAAGTCAAGCGCTGCACGATCTTCCGTGACAACGTGATCAGCGAAAACGACAACCTGTCGGTGCCCGCCAACGAATCGGCGGCAGCGGCCCCATGGGGCGCGGGGGTCGAGTACCCCGGCACCTATGCCGACCTGCTGGAAAACAACGAAATCACCAACAACCCCTCCGACGGCGTGCTCGCGTTCGAGTACCCCAACCCGTTCGAACCGCCAGAATTCAAAAACACGATCTTCTTCCAGCTGGCGGGGAACAAGATCGCCGACAACAAATTCTCCAACAACGGCTTCGAGCCGCTCGCCGGGAAGCCCTTTGCCGGCGACCTGCTGATGGCCGGCGGGCTGTTCGGCACGCAGACCTCGACGAACAACTGCGTCAGCGGCAACACGTTCGCCGACGCGACCTACCCCGCGAACATCGAAGAAACGTGGGGCTGTGAGAACAAGTACACGCCGAACCCGGCGGCTGGCTACACCGAACCGTTCGAAGCGGTCGAATACCTGCTCGAACTGCAGTACGTCTCAGAACACCGGGGCGACATCGTCCCGACCGAAGCGCAGGCCGCACCGCCGGCGCAGGAGACGATGGCCAACCCCTGCGAAGGCGTGCCGAAGAACCCGCTGTGCCCGTGATGCAGCGCTGACGGGCCGAGCGGCTCCACGCTCGACCGGCCGCCGCCTCCTCTCGCAGGGGGCGGCGGTCGGCGCGCTAGGCCGAGGCGGCGAGCGCGCGGAAGCGCTCGCCGCGCTCTTCGAAGTCGCTGTAGTTGTCGTAGCTGGGCGCGGCCGGCGAGAGCAGCACCACGCTGCCGGGCGACGCGAGCTCGCGGGCGAGCGCGACGGCGCCCGCCAGGTCGGGTGCCTCGAGCACGCGCGAGGGCGCAGCGCCCGCGCTGCGCGCTGCGGCCAGCAGCCGCGGCCCCGTACTCGGCAGGCCGATGACGCTCGCGCCCCGTGCGGCCAGCTCGCGGGCGAGCGCGGTGTAGTCCTGCCCGCGGTCCTGCCCGCCGCCGATCAGCACGATCGCGCGCTCGGCGAAGCTCGCCAGGGCCGCCAGCGCGGACTCGGGCGTGGTCGAGATGCTGTCGTTGACCCACAGCACGCCGTCGCGCTCGGCGACCACCTCGAGCCGGTGGGCCAGCGGGCGGAAGCCGTCCAGCGCCGCGGGCAGCTCCGGCGCCACTATGCCCGCCGCCTCCAGCCCGGCCAGCGCGGCGCACAGGTTCAGCGCGTTGTGCTCGCCGCGCAGCGGCAGCTCGGCGCCCGCCGCGATCTGCCGCCCGCCGTGGACGATGTCCCCGCCGGGCGCATCCCAGCCCGGCGGGACGCCGTAGAGGGCCGCCTCGGGGTGCGCCTCGGCAGCAGCGCGGAGCGTCTGCTCGCGCCCGTTCAGAACGATCGCACGCACGCCGGGCAGGTCGAGGATCCGCAGCTTGTCCGCGCGATAGAGGAGCTCGGAGCCGTGCCAGTCCACGTGCTCCCGGTAGAGGTTCGTGAAGACGACCACCTCAGGGCCGCTCTGCAGGTCAGCGATCTGGTAGCTGGAGAGCTCGACCACGGCGTTCTGCAGCGGCTCGCGGTCGAGCAGGTCGAGCGCGGGGGCGCCGATGTTGCCCGCGAGCTCCACGTCCCGTCCGGCCGCGCGCGCGAGATGGAGGGCGAGCGCGGCGGTGGTGCTCTTGCCCTTCGTGCCGGTCACGCCGATGACGCCGCGTCCGGCGCGCTCGGCCAGCCACAGCGCGGTGGCGGTCGTGACGGGCACGCCGCTCTGGCTCAGCGCGCGCAGCTCCGGGCGGTGGCTGGAGACGCCCGGCGAGCGCACCACCACGTCACAGCCCCCCAGCGCGGCGAGCACATCTCCGTCGGCCACCACGCGCGCGTCGGGCGCGTGCAGCGCGGCGAGCACGTCGCCGTCGGGCGGCGCATCGAAGGCGGCGACCGCGATGCGCGCGCCGGGCAGGCGGCGCGCGAGCTGGGCTCCGAAGGAGCGGATCTCCAGGCCGGCGCCCCACACGCCGATCCTGGCGCCGTCAAGCTCCGAGAACCGCACGCACGCTCGCCATCACGCTGGCCGGAACCTCGTGCTCGTCGCTGAGCGCGAGCACCTCGCCGGGCAGGCCCGCGCTCGGCGGGTGCAGGGGCAGCACCTCGGCGATCAGCCGCGCGAGCGCGCGCTGCCCGCTCCAGCGCGGATCGGCGGCGAGCATGCGGATCGCAGCGAGGCTCTCCTGCTCCTCACCGACGCACTCGAAGGGCTTCTCGCCGCCCGTCGCGGTGAGCAGCGCGAAGCCCGCGAACTGGCCCTCGTCGTCGAGCAGGTCGCACCCGAACACCTCGCGCAGGTGCGCGGGCGTGCTGAAGGGTGCGAGCGCGAGGAACACGAAGCGGCACTTGGGGCAGTCGCAGCACCACGATCTGGCGCGCAGCGCGGGGTCGCTGCGAAACAGCGCGTTACAGCTGGTGAAGGCCGCGTGATAGGGCTCCATGCGGGCGAAGGCGCGGGCGATCGCGAGCTCGGAGGCGGGGCGCAGGACCGAGAACAGCTCGACCTCCGCGTCGAGCTCGCCGAGCGCGGCGCGCAACAGGCGCTCGGCCCGCAGGCTCTTGCTGAACTGGTGGTTGATCTCGACGCCGTCCCAGCTGAGGTTGCCGCTCGAGGCCGAGCGCTCGTTGGCCATGACCACCGTGTCAAAGCCGTTCAGCGCGGCGGTGAGCAGTGCGGCGCAGGAGACGATCGCGGTGACGGGCACGTGCCCGTTGAGCGCTCCCGACGCGTTGAGCGCCGCCAGCGCCGGGTCCAGGCGCCGCCGCGCCAGCAGGTGCGGCAGCCGCGCCACCGCAACGGTGCGCACGATCGGAGCGGCGTCGCCGACGGAGAAGAGCCCCAGCTCGGTGCCGCTGGCGCGCATGATCTCGAGCGCGACCACGGAGTCCTTGCCGCCGCCGACCGGCACGAGCGCGCGGCGCGGCGCGCGCGGCGCGCTCGCGTGCGCGGAGGCGGGTGCGGAGGGAAAGCTCGGACGCGGCAGCGCGGCGAGCCCGTTGGTGTAGGCGAGCTCGCCCAGGCCCTCGGAGTAGAGCGCACCCAGCAGTGCCGCCACAGCGGGCGGGGGAGGAGCGCCCTCATACGCGATCTGCGGCGGCAGCGCGGTCTTGAAGTAGCTCACGCCTGCCACCCAATGCAGCAGCGCGAGCAGCCCGTCGACGCGATCGCGCTCCGCGTCCCCCAGCTCGCCCGCGAGCGGCAGCTCGAACTGCTCGAGGAAGAGGATCTCGTCGTCGAGCGCGTATCGCAGCGTCACCCGCCCGCGCTCGTCCAGCTCGCGCGCGAGGAAGCGGAAGGTCCCGTAGACGCCCGGCTCGAACGCGAGCGCGGGCTGCTTGGCGTCGGCTGCCATCGCCTGCAGCCTAGAAGGCGCGCCGGCCCACGGCCGCGAGGGGACGCTCAGTCGTTGGCCGTGACCAGCTCGAGCAGCTCCCTGAAGCGCTCGCGCGACTGCGCCCGGCGGGTGGGCAGGTGCTCGCTGGGCACGCCGTCAACCGGCGGCGCGTAGCCGGCCAGGATATGGCGCGCGACGCTCTGGCGGTGCACCTCGTCGGGCCCGTCGTAGATGCGCGCGGCACGCGCGAAGCGGTACATCTGCTCGAGCGGCAGATCGGTCGAGTAGCCGAGCGCGCCGTGCAGCTGAATGGCGCGATCGATCACGTCGTGCAGGACCTTCGCGCCGAAGAACTTGATCAGCGCGATGTCGGTGCGTGCGGCGCGCGCGCCCTGCATGTCCATCACCCACGCCGCATGCAGCGTCATCAGGCGAGCTGCCTGCATCTCGGCGGCGCTGTCCGCGATCCAGTTCTGGACGGTCTGCTTCTCGGCCAGCAGCGAGCCGTGCGCCGCGCGGTAGGTGGCGCGCTCGCACATCATGTCGAAGGCCCGGCGCGCCACGCCCAGCCAGCGCATGCAGTGGTGGATGCGGCCCGGCCCGAGGCGGTGCTGGGCGATCACGAAGCCCTCGCCCTCGCCTCCGAGCAGTGCCTCGGCCGGCAGGCGGACGTCGCTGTAGGCGATTTCGGCGTGCCCGCCGTAGCCGCCGAACTGCTCCCAGGGATGCTCCATGGTCGGCACGTCGCGGAGGATCTCCACGCCCGGCGTGTCGCTGGGGACGATGAACATGGACGCACGCTGGGAGGGCCGTGCATCGGGGTTGGTCACCGCCATCACCACCAGGAAGTCGGCGATCGATCCGTTGGAGGAGAACCACTTGCGCCCCGAGATCACCCACTCCTCGCCGTCGCGCGTGGCGCGTGTGCGCAGCTGCGTGGGATCCGAGCCGGGCGTGTCGGGCTCGGTCATGCTGAACGCGCTGCGCAGGTCGCCGGCGAGCAGCGGGTGCAGCCAGCGCTCCTTCTGATCGGGCGTCCCCGCCAGCGCAAGGATCTCGGAGTTGCCCGAGTCGGGCGCCGCGTTGCCGAACGCCAGCGGCGCGATCGGCGAGCTGCCCAGGATCTCGTGCATCAGCCCGAGGCGCACCTGGCCCATGCCCTGCCCGCCGAGCTCGGGGGGCAGGTGCGCGGCCCACAGGCCGCGGGCCTTGACCTCCTCCTGCAGCGGCGCGATCGCGCGGCGCAGCCCGTCGAGTCCCAGCTCGTGCCAGATCGCCTCCAGCGGCCAGATCTCGGCGCGGACGAACCCGCTCATCCAGTCGAGCTGCGCTTGAAAGTCTGGATCGGTGGAGAAGTCCCAGCCCATGGCGTCGCGTCCTTTCCTCGGTCGAGCGCGCTGCGAGAGAACGCCAAGCCTACGCGCTCGGCGCGCGCGGCGCCTTCGCCCGCACCTACAATCACGCTTCCGCGCAGAGCTATCCCCGAGCCAGGAGCCACGGCCATGAGCACCATCCCGCAGAGCGTCACCGGCGTCGATTTCGTCGCGATCCCCACCCGCGAGCTGCAGGCCGCGGTGGACTTCTACGGCGGGACGCTCGGGCTGGCGCGGTCGGTCTATCGCCCCGAGCGCCACTTCGCGGAGTTCGAGACGGGCAATCTGACGCTGAGCCTGATCGACGCGGAGGCCATGGGGCTGGAGCACCACGTCAACAGCAATGCGATCGCGCTGCACGTGGAGGACGTGGAGGCGGCGCGGACGGCGCTCGAGACGCGCGGCGTGAGCTTCGCGGGCGAGACGCTCGACACGGGCGTCTGTCACATGGCGTTCTTCGCGGACCCCGACGGCAATGCGCTGATGCTCCACCACCGCTACGCGCCGCGCACCACCGAAGCCTGAGGCCGCGGCGTGACACCGTCGGCGGCGCTCGAGACGACCCTGCTGCCGGGCGCGCGGGCGCTGCTGGCGCGCCACGCCAGCGAGCTGCCGCAGCGCGACGAGCTGTGCGGGGCCTTCTGCGGCTCGCTCGCGCTGGGCGCCGCCGGTGTGCGGGCCTCCGGCGAGGAGCCGCTCGATCAGGACGCCGTCGCGATCGCGGCCGGCAGCGTGATCTCGCGCGAGGCGAACACCGGCGTGCTGCCACACGGCGAGCAGGGGCGGCGCGACTACCGCCTGGCGCTGCCGCTGGTCGAGGACGCGGATCTCTCTGGAACTACGGCCGGCGGGCTCGTGGAGGCGCTCGATGCGCTCTCCGCCGGCAGCCTCGCGGCGATCCCCTACAGCGGGCCGTGGACGAGCGAGACGCTGGGCGGCCTGTTCGAGCTGGCGGCCGGGCTGGAGCACCCGGTGACGCTGATCGCGAACCTCGCCACCCATCACCTGTGGGGCGCGAGCGCGACGCTCTCGCAGCTGCTGGACTACCTCTACGACGGCGAGCTCTCAGGACCGCCGCCCGACTGGCGGGTGGGACACTTCGCGTGCGTGGTCGCGCGCGTGCATGGCCCCGGCGGCGAGCTCTATGCGGTGGCCGACACCTACCCGTCGCTCGGAGCTGCGGGCGTGCACATGCAGCCGCGCGAGCGCTTGGCGGCGGCCCTCGAGCGCCGCGACATGCCGGCGGGCGGGATGATCGCGGCGGTGGGCGCGGCGGACGCGGCGAGCGTCAGGGCGGGCGCGGAGGCGCTCGGCCTGCGCGAGGGCGTGTGGGACAACGGCACGCGGGCGCAGGGGCTCTGAGGTGCAGGACCTCCAGCTCGTCTCGCTCGTCTGCTGCGACCTCGGATCGATCGTCCGCGGGCGATCGCTGCCCGCCGCCGAGCTCGAGCGCCACCTGGCGGCGGGCGTCTCCTGGGTGCCCGCCAACCAGGCCCTCACGCCGCTCGGCCCGGTGGCAGAGCCCAACCCGTTCGGCTCGACGGGCGATCTGCGGCTGCTGCCCGATCCCGACAGCCGCATCCGCGTCGCGGGCCACGGCGGCGCGGGGCCGCTGGAGCTGCTGCTGTGCGACATCGTCGAGCTCGACGGCAGCCCCTGGGCGGCCTGTCCCCGCCGCTTCCTGCGCGAGGCGCTCGCGGAGCTCGGGGGAGCCGACATCACGCTGAGCGCGAGCTTCGAGCACGAGTTCCAGCTGCTGGGAGAGCCGGGCACCGAGCGCCCGCAGCCCGCGCTGCCGTTCTCTCTGGAGGCCCAGCGCCGCGCCGAGCCGTTCGCCACGCAGGTGATGGGGGCACTGCTGGAAGCGGGGGTGCAGCCCGAGCGCTTCTTCCCGGAGTACGCCGCGGACCAGTTCGAGATCCCCGTGCAGGCGGTCGGCGGTCTCGCCGCGGCGGACCGCGCGGTCATCTTCAGGGAGGTCGTGCGCGAGCTCGCCCGCCGCAACGGGATGCGCGCGAGCTTCACGCCGCTGCTCGATCCCGCCCAGGCCGGCAACGGCGTGCACATCCACATCGACCTGCTCGACGCTGCGGGACGCTCGCTGCTCCACGACCCCACCCGGCCCGCGGGCCTCAGCGAGATCGGCGGGCACTTCGCGGCCGGCATCCTGCGCCACGCGCGCGCGCTCAGCGCGCTGTGCGCACCGAGCCCGATCTCCCACGCGCGCCTGCAACCCCACCACTGGAGCGCGGGGGCGGTGTGCCTGGCCGAGCGCAACCGCGAGGCGCTGCTGCGGATCCCGCCGCGCGGCGCGCTCGCGGGCGCCGAGGCCGCCGAGCGGCTGCACCTGGAGTACCGCGGTGCGGACGCCGCCGCGAACCCCTATGTGGCGCTCGGCGCGATCGTGCGGGCGGGGCTGGAGGGGATGCGCCGGCGGCTGCCCGCACCGCCGATCCTGCAGGTCGATCCGGCCGGCCTGCACGGCGAGGAGGCCGAGCGCTACGGCGTGGGCGCACAGCCCGGCTCGCTGGCCGACGCGCTGCAGGCGCTCGCCGACGACGACAGCGTGCGCGGCTGGCTGGGGCCGCTGCTGTATGACGCCTACGCGAGCGTCAAGGGCGCAGAGGTCGAGGCGGCCGCGAACATGGACCTCCGCGAGCTCTGCGCGCGCTATGCAGCGATCTACTGAACAGCTGCTCGCGCGCCTGCTCGCGGCGCTCGAGCCCGAGCTGCCGGGCGCGGTCGAGCTGCGGCGGCGCCTGCACGCGAATCCGGAGCTGGCCCACGCCGAGCGCGAGACCGCCGCCGCGGTCGCACACGAGCTGCCGGTGGCGCCGCGGACGGCCGCGCGCACGGGGCTGATCGCCAGCATCGGCGGCGGCGCGAGCGCCCCGGTGGGTGTGCGCGCGGAGCTCGACGGGCTGCCCATGCAGGAGCTCACAGGCGCCGCCTTCAGCGCGCAGGGAGACGTGATGCACGCCTGCGGGCACGACGTCCACATGGCCGCGCTGGTCGCGCTGGCGCGTGCTGCGCACACGCTCGCAGCAGAGCTGCCGGCCCCCCTGCTGGCGATCTTCCAGCCGAGCGAGGAGGCCTACCCTTCGGGCGCCGAGCAGCTCGCGCGCGGGGAGCTCGCGGCGGCGGGGGCGGGGGCGATCGTGGCAGCGCACGTGCACCCGGAGCTGCCCTGGGGGAGCGTCGCCCTGGATGCGGGCGCGATCAACGCCTCCTGCGACGCCGTCGAGATCACCGTCGAGGGCCGGCCCTCGCACGGCGCCTATCCCCACCTCGGGCGTGACCCGATCCTGGCGATCGCGCAGATCGTGGTCGCGCTGCACGCCCAGGTGGCGCGCCGCATCGACCCCCACGGCCCGGCGGTGCTGACCGTCGGCGTGCTCGAGGCCGGCAGCGCCGAGAACGTGATCCCCCCGCGCGCACGCGCCCGCGCGGCGCTGCGCGCGCATCGCCCCGCAGATCGCCTCGAGCTGCGGCGGGTGGTCGAGGAGGTCGTTGCCGGCGTGGCGGCCGCGCACGGAGTCAGCGCGAGCGTGGAGCTCGTCGAGGGCGAGCCCGCGCTGGAGAACGACGCGGCGATCGTCGCCCGCGCCCGCGAGCTGCTCGCCGACGCCGGCCTGCAGCCGGCCGGCGAGTGGCGCTCGTGCGGCTCGGACGACTTCGCCTTCTTCGGCGCGGTGGCGCCGATCGCGATGGCCTTCGTGGGGCTCGACGGCGCGCCCGGCTTCGAGCCCCGGCCGCTGCACCACCCCGAGCTGCTCGTGCCCGATGCGGCGGTCGCGGCGGTCGCGCGCGCCCAGGCCGTCCTGTATCTCGCCGCGGCCTGCCCGCCGTGAGCTCCGGCGCGCTCGCGCGCTCAGGAGACGGGTGGCGGTTCGCCCTGTGCGGTGGCGGCGAGCACGGGGTCCCACTCGCAGAGCGCGCAGGCGTGATCGAAGGCCGAGCGCGCGAAGTCGAGCGCCGCGGCGTGCGGGTCCGGGCTGGAGCGAAGCTCCTCCCAGTCCAGGACGAACTCGCCGAGCTCCTGCTCCCAGCGCGCGGCCGGCGGGCGCAGCGTGGCCTGCGCGAAGCCGTCGGGCGCCGGGTGGGCATAGGCGTAGAAGGCGGGGGCGCCGTAGCGGGCGTCGCCGGGCCACCAGCCCACCGCGACCTCCTGGGCATCCATCGCGTTGCGCATGATGAAGTCCTGCGAGGGGGGTTCGGCGGGCTGCCCGGAGAACAGGTTGACGGCGAGGTCGAAGGAACCCCACCAGGCGTTCACGGGCGTCGAGCGCCCGCGGTAGGGCGCGCGGAACGCCGCCAGCACGAGCGCGGCACGGGTGGCAGCGGCGAAGTAGGCCGAGACCTGCCCGCGGTCGTAGCTGCGGTGCTCGTTGTCCTCGTCGATGGGCGTGCTCCACGCCACCTCCTGGGGTGCAGCGCTGATCTCGAACGGTCCCCCCAGCTCGTGCAGCTCTGCCAGCAGGGCACGTGCCACCTCGCCCACTGCCCGCCCGGGCGCGAGCGCCACCCGCCGCGTGCGCCCGTCGCTGTGTTCGGCCACCGCCTCATGGGCGCGCAGGTCGAGCGCCACGACCAGCGCCCCCGAGCCGTCGGGCGCGGGCAGCGGCAGCGTCTCCCAGCCCCGCGCGCTGAGGCGCAGAGCAGCGTGCTGCAGCTCGGGCTCGGGCGGCGCGAGCGCGACGGCCAGCTTGCCGAGCAGCTGCGTGTGCGCGTGCAGCGTGTCACAGGTCGCGCTCCACTGCTCGTAGCGCGCGAGCGGCGGGAAGCCGGTGGACATGGCCGGACAGTAGCGCGCGCGCCCCGCATACGCCCGGCGGGCTGGGCATGAACGAGCTGCACAGCGACCGTGCTCGCGCGGAGTCCTTCGGCACGGACGCGGCCCGCTACGACCGCGTCCGGCCGAGCTACCCGGCGGCGCTGATCGACGAGCTGCTGGCGGACCGGCCCAGCGGCGTCCTGGACGTCGGCTGCGGCACCGGCATCGCGGCCGCGCTGCTGGCCGAGCGGGGCTGCCGGGTGCTCGGCATCGAGCCCGACGAACGCATGGCGCGTGTGGCGCGCGCGAAGGGACTCGAGGTCGAGATCTCCTCGCTGGAGGAGTGGCCGGCACGGGGCCGGCGCTTCGAGCTGCTGACGTGCGCTCAGGCCTGGCACTGGATCGACCCCCGGATCGGCGCGGCCAAGACCGCGGAGGTCCTCACCCCGGGCGGCCGGCTGGCGGCGTTCTGGAACTTCGCCGCGCCCCCATCCCCGCTGAGGGAGCGCTTCGAGGACATCTACGCGCGTCTCGCGCCCGAGCTGCGCCGCGACTCGGCGCTGCTCGGGCACACCGAGGGCCGCCTACGCGGCGTCACGCTCGCGATCGAGCGCTCAGCGCGCTTCGAGGCGCCGCAGCCCCGCATATGGGCGTGGTCGCGGCGCTACACCCGCACGCAGTGGCTCGAGCACCTGCTCACCCACTCGCCTGAACCGAATATGAGACGCACCTGGTGAGCGCGCGCACGCTCGTCTGAGTGCAGCCGGACGCGGCGCTTCAGGCCACCGGGCGGCGTGCGGCGCGCCGAGCGGCGCGGCCCCCGGGCGCGCGGCGGGCATCCCGGCGGGACGCCTCGGCGGGAACCGCGACGAGCTCGCCGAGCAGGCGCTCCTCCAGGAACTCGCCGAGCGCGGCGGCGGGCATCGGGCGGCACATCAGATAGCCCTGCACGTGCTCGCAGCCGAGCTGGCGCAGCTGGTCGAGCTGGCTGTCGGACTCCACGCCCTCGGCGACGACCGCGAGCTCGAGGACGCCGCACATCTCCACGATGGCCTTCATGATCGCCACGTCCTTGGGGCTGCCGCCAAGACCGTCGATGAACGAACGATCGACCTTCACGGCATCCAGCGGGAAGCGGCGCAGATAGCTGAGCGAGGAATAGCCCGTGCCGAAGTCATCGAGCAGCAGCCGCAGGCCGTGGCCGTGCAGGTTCTCGAGCACGGTCAGCGACGCGCCCGCCTCGCCGATCAGCACGCTCTCGGTGACCTCGATGCCGAGGGTTCCCGCGAGCAGGCCGCTGCGCCGCTGAAGCTCGGCGACCTCAGCCGCGAACAGCGGGTTGGCGATCTGGCAGCCGGAAACGTTTACGTACATCTGCAGCGGGACATCGAAGCGCTCCTGCCAGGCGGCGCCCTGCTCGCATGCCTGTTCGAGCACGTGGCGTCCCAGCTCCAGGATCAGGCCGGTCTCCTCGGCGATCGGTATGAACTCCAGCGGCGGCACGAGCCCGCGCTGTGGGTGCTGCCAGCGCACGAGCGCCTCGGTGGCCACCGGGCGGCCGCTGGCGATGTCGAGGATCGGCTGGTAGTGCAGCAGCAGCTGTCCGCTGTCGATCGCGTGGCGCAGCTCGGTCTCGGTGCGCAGCCTGGCCAGGACCTGCGTGCGCACGGTCGCGTTGAACAGCTCGAAGCGGCCCGGTCCGCTCTGCTTGGCGCGGTACATCGCCGCGTCGGCGTCGCGCAGCAGCGACGCAGAGGTGTCATCGCCGCTTTCGGCGACCGCCACGCCGATGCTCGCGGTCAGGAAGTGCTCCTCGCCGGCGAGCACGTAGGGGCGGCTGACCGCTGCGCCGATGCGCTCGGCCAGCGCGACGACCTGGCGCATGCCGCCGGGACGCTCGCACACCACCACGAATTCGTCGCCGCCCAGACGCGCGACCGTGTCGCTCGTGCGGACCGCGTCACGCAGCCGTGCGGCCAGCGCCACGAGCAGTTCGTCGCCGGCCAGGTGGCCGAGGGACTCGTTGATGAACTTGAAGCGGTCGAGGTCGAGCATCAGCATCGCCACATCGGTGCCGTCGCGGCGGTGCCGGGCGAGCGCCAGGTCCAGCCGGTCGAGCGCGAGCGTGCGGTTGGGCAGCCCCGTGAGCGGGTCGTGCAGGGCGGCGTGGCGGCTGAGCTCGTCTTTGCGGTTGCGCTCGAAGGCGGCCGAGAGCACGTTGGCGACCGCGACCAGGAAGTTGACGTCGTCGGTGCTGAAGCACCGACGCTGCGTGCTGTGTGCCGAGAGCACGCCAAACGGCCGCTCGTTGCCTTCGATGACCACGGCCATGCCACTGAGGATGCCTGAGGACACGAGCCCTTTGGGGTCGAAGCGCGCCTCGTCGGCGGTGTGCTCGATGATCACCGGCTCACGCGTCTGGATCGCGTAGCCCGCAGGGGTACCGGTTCCGGCCGGCAGCCCCGTCGCGGGCCCCTTCCAGTCCCCGCGGTGGGCGAGGATATCCAGCGTCTGCTCGTCCTCGCGCAGCTTCAGCACGCCGCACAGCTCGACGCCGAGCGTGGCGGTCACGGTGTCCACGACCTCCGAGACGAGCGTCTCCATGCAGCTCGCGCCGAGCGCCGCCTGGCCCAGGCGCGCGACCACATCGTGCCGGAGCGCGTGCCGCGCGAGCTCCTGCTCGGCGTGCTTGCGCTCGGTGACGTCGCGGAAGGCGATCTGGTACTCGGAGATCTCCCCGTGCTCGTCGCGCAGCGGGTGTGCGACGGACTCGAGCCACAGGAAACGTCCGTCCTTGCAGCGCATGCGCAGCACCGCGCTGCAGGTCTGCTCGGCCTGGAGCGCATCCGCCGTGGCCGCGGCCAGATCGGAGAGGTCATCGGGATGCGCGAACTCGCCAAGGACGCGCCCCAGCAGTTCATCGGGCGACCATCCGGTGAGCCGCTCGGCACCGTCGGAGACGTACGTGAAGCGATGGTCGGGACCGGCGCAGGCGATGAAGTCCGTCGAGGACTCGACCAGCAGCCGGTATGCGGGATCGGCGGGGCCGCCGCGTCGCTGAGCGCTTGATCCCATGTCCTGTCCAGTGGCTTCCATGTCTGTTGAATTCCGCGTCCCTGCGGCCCGCACGCTCCGGTGCGTTCAGTGTTCTGGCAGGAGTCCATCGGCAGGCGGGCACAGGAACTGAACCCCCGGGACACCGGAGCGGACGCTGCTCGCGCCCGCAGGCCGCCCGGATCGGTGGTGCCCGCATGCCTGCCCTCGCCACACCCGGGCCGGCTTTGTGCAAGCCTGCCGTCCCAGCGACGAGCACGACCAATGGAGGTTCAGCGATGGGACTCACAGACCGGCTCAAGGACGTCACCAAGAAGGCCGAGGAGAAGGCCGCCGCGCACAGCGAGCAGATCCGCCAGGCGGCCCAGAAGGCGGGCGAGACGGCCGACCGCCACACGGGCGGGAAATACAGCGATCGCATCCAGCAGGCGGGTGCCAAGGTCGACGCACTGGTCGACGGCCTCGAGGGGCCGGCCGGCGCGGACCCCGGCGAGGCGGCCGCGCAGGCGCCCGACGCGCCGCCCGCGCCCGATCAGCCGGCCTAGGTTCCCCGCGCGCTGAGGCGCTCACCTTCGGCGGCCGCGAGGAAGTCCTCGATCCGGTCGCTCAGCATGAGTGGCAGGAAGCGCTCGATCGTTGCGTCATCCCAGTCCCACCAGCGAATCGCCAGCAGCCGCTCCACGGTCGCCTCATCGAAGCGCGCGCGAACGGGACGGGCGGGATTCCCGCCGACGATCGTGTAGGGCGCCACGTCCTTGGTGACGAGCGAGCACGAGCCCACCACGGCGCCGTCGCCGATGGTGACGCCGGAGAGCAGCGTGGCGCGGCGTCCGATCCACACGTCGTTGCCCACGACGACGTCGCCTTTGGTGGCGGGATGACCCTCGATATGGCTCGCGCTCGGCCACATGACCGAGAACGGGAACGTGGTCACCCAGTCCACGCGGTGCTCGCCGCCGAGGAAGATCTCGACTTCGCCCGCGATCGAACAGAACGCGCCGATGCGCAGCGTGGCCCCTCCGTCGCCCCCCCAGATGACCTTCGGAATGCCATAGGTGGCGCGCCCGATGTCGTATTGCGGGAACGCCTCGTGGATGCTCGGCGGCCTGCTCTGCTGGGTCGCCCGCGCCTCCCGCGGGCGCCGCGCCGGGCGCACGTTGCGACGTGCCCACGCTCTGAGATGCGCGATCATCGCGCGGGGAGCTGTTGCTCGATGGCTGCCATCTGTCGCTCGCGCTGTGCAGAGACTACCTGCGGGCCGGGCGGGCGCGGCCCGCGGCGTGGCGAGCTGCCGACGCCGGTCGCGGCCCGCCGGCACGATCGGCGCGGCGATCGGCTAGCGTGAATGTGGATGTCGGCAGCAGTGCAGACCATCACCGAGGCTGCCGCCGGCGTCCCGGTTGCGGCCCACGCGCTGACGCGCCGCTACGGCGAGGGAAGCACGGCAGTCGATGCGCTGCGGGGCGTCGATCTCGAAGTGCGCACGCGCGAACTGGTCGCCGTGATGGGACCATCGGGCTCGGGCAAGTCGACGCTGATGCACCTGCTCGCCGGCCTCGACAAGCCCACCTCGGGCACGGTCACGATCGCGGGCACCGAGCTGAGCGCGCTCGACGACGCGGCCCTGACACGGCTGCGGCGAGCGCACATCGGCTTCATCTTCCAGTTCTTCAACCTGCTGCCCATGCTCGATGCCGAGGAGAACGTCGTGCTGCCGCTGTCGATCGCGGGCGAGAAGCCCGACGGCGCGTGGGTCGATGAGCTGATGTCCAAGGTGGGCTTGGCCGGGCGGCGCAAGCACCGCCCGGCGGAGCTCTCCGGAGGCGAGCAGCAGCGCGTCGCGATCGCCCGCGCCCTGATCACGCGGCCGACGATCCTGCTCGCGGATGAGCCGACCGGCAATCTCGACTCCAGGACAGGGGGTGAGATCCTGGAGCTGATGCGCGAATCCGTCGACGCGTTCGGGCAGACGACGATCATGGTCACGCACGACCCGCGCGCGGCCGCGATCGCAGATCGCATCCTGTTCATCGCCGATGGGCGCATCGTCAAGGAGCTCTCCGGCCTGAGCGCAGCGGAGGTGCTGAACGTGATGGGCGAGCTCTCGGAGTGACCCGCGTCGCGCTCAGGGGCCTCGCCACGCGCAAGCTGCGGGCCGCGCTGACCGCGGTCGCGATCGTGCTCGGGGTGGCGATGATCAGCGGCACCTACATCCTCACCGACACGATCAAAGCGGCCTTCGGGACGGTCTTCACCGAAGTCTACAAGCACACCGATGTGGTCATCTCGGGCAGGAGCGCGATCGCCGAAGGCGAAGGCGAAGAAGGCGAACGCGGCGGCGTGCCGGCGTTCTCCGAATCGCTGCTCGCGAAGGTGCAGGCGCTTCCGGGCGTGGAGGAAGCGGTGGGCGGTGTCCAGGACCGCGCCCAGCTGGTGGGGCGCGACGGCAAGGTAATCGCGACCGGCGGCGCGCCGGGTCTCGCCTTCAGCGTGCATCCCCACGGCAACCAGCGCTTCAACCCGCTCACGCTGGTGGCTGGCGCATGGCCGTCCGGCCCGGGCGAGATAGCGATCGACGCAAACACGGCCGAACGCCAGCACTACAGCGTCGGCGAGACGATCGGGGTGATCGCGCGCGGCGCCGAGCAGCATCTGCGTATCTCGGGCATCGCGAAGATCGGCGGCGTCTCCTCGCATCGGCGGCGCGACCATGGCGATCTTCGAATTCCCGGTCGCGCAGCGGCTGTTCCACAAGGTGGGCGAGCTGGACTCGATCTCGGTGGCCGCAAAGCCCGGCTACGCGCCCACGGCGCTCGTGCGCGAGATCCGCCCGCTGCTGCCGCCCAACGCCCAGGTGCGCACGGGCGAAGCGCAGGCCAAGCAGGCCACCAAGAGCACCAACGGGTTCCTCTCGATCATCCAGGACTTCCTGCTCGCGTTCGCCGGCGTGGCGCTGTTCGTGGGCAGCTTCGTGATCGCGAACACGCTGTCGATCACGATCGCGCAGCGCACGCGCGAGCTCGCCACGCTGCGCACGCTCGGCGCGACACGGCGGCAGGTGCTGCGCTCGGTGCTGCTGGAAGCGTTCCTGCTCGGCCTGCTGGCCTCGGTGGTGGGGCTCTTCCTCGGGCTGGGACTGGCGAAGGGCCTCAACGCGCTGTTCGTCTCCTTCGGGATCGACCTGCCGCAGGCAGCGACGGTGTTCGCCACGCGGACGATCGTCGTCTCGCTGCTCGTCGGCGTCGTGATCACGATGCTCGCCGCGCTGCGCCCCGCCCTGCGCGCCACCCGGGTGCCGCCGATCGCGGCCGTGCGCGAGGGCGCGCTGCTGCCGCCGGGGCGCTTCGCGCGCTTCGGGCCGCACGTGGCGATGTTGACGATCGGCGCAGCGCTCGCGCTGATGCTGATCGGCCTGTTCGTGGGCTCGCTGTCGAGCACGCAGCGGCTGCTCGCGATCGGCGTGGGCGCGGCCGCCCTGTTCGTGGGCGTGGCCATGCTGGCCAAGACGCTCGTGCCCCCGCTGGCCTCGGTCCTCGGATGGCCCGCGACCAGGCTCGGCGGCGCCGCCGGGCGCCTGGCGCGCGCGAACGCCATGCGCAACCCTGCGCGCACCGCCTCCACGGCCTCGGCGCTGATGATCGGCCTCGCGCTGGTGACGCTCGTCTCGGTGCTCGCCGCGGGGCTGAAGTCGACCTTCGAAGGCTCGGTCAACGAGGTCTTCGACGCCGACTACGCGCTCACGGCCACCAACAACTTCTCGCCCATCTCCACCGCCTCCGCCGAAGCGCTCCGCGGCGTGCCCGGGGTGCAGGTGGTCTCCGGCGTGCGCGCCGGGTGCGGGCCGCGCGTTCGGCGGCGAAGTCACCGTCAGCGGCGTCTCGCCGGACATCAGCAGGGTGATCACGGTCAAATGGCAGCACGGATCGCAGGCTGTGCCGCGCGAGCTCGGCGAAAGCGGCGCGTTCGTCTCCAAGGAATACGCCAAGGAACTGCACCTGCATGTCGGCTCGCCGCTGTCTGTGGAGACGCCGAGCGGGCGGATCATGCACCTGCATCTCGTTGGTATCTACGCGCCGCCGAAGGGGGGCTCGCCATACGGGGACATCACGATCTCCACGACGCGCTTCGACGCCGAATACCAGAGCCCGCAGAACGTGTACACGTTCGTCAACGTCGCGGGCGGCGCCACGCCGGCGAACACGCGCAGGCTGGAAGGCGCGCTGGCGAGTTTCCCCGACGCGAAGGTCCAGACAGAGAGCCAGTTCAAGAGCAACCAGGAGAAAGGCATCGATACGCTGCTGAACCTGCTCTACGTGCTGCTCTCCCTGTCGATCATCGTGAGCCTCTTCGGCATCGTCAACACGCTCGTGCTGACCGTGTTCGAGCGCACCCGCGAGCTCGGGATGCTGCGCGCGGTGGGGATGACGCGTAGGCAGCTGCGGCGGATGATCCGCCACGAGAGCGTCGTCACCGCCCTGATCGGCGCCGCCCTGGGGATCCCCGTGGGGGTTGTGCTCGCGCTGATGGTGGGGCAGGCGATCGAATACCCCGCCTTCACGATCCCGCTGGGCACGCTCATCGTGTTCGTGATCGCGGCGATCCTCGCCGGTCTGCTCGCCGCGATCTTCCCCGCGCGGCGCGCTGCGCGCCTGGATGTGCTGAAGGCGCTGCAGTACGAGTGAGGATCAGCCCGGGCTAGGAATCCGGCGAGCCGGCGGTGACGGTGCCCTGCAGGCGGTCCCCCGTCCAGGTCCGGTGCGCGAGCAGCGCCGCCGCGGCATAGATCGCGAGTGCGTTGACGGCGTGCAGGAAGCCGAGCCACGGTGCCGATGTCGAGACCACGCCGAGCACTGCCTGCAGGATGCCGAGCAGCAGGATCCCGCCCGACCACTTCAGCTTGCTTTCACCGAGCCGCCCCGCCAGCGAGACGATCAACAGCACGAGCATGATCAGGACGACCACCGGGCCGAGCGCATCGTGTGCGTTGAACGCGTCTTCGATGCTCTTCTTGGGAACCGACGCCGAGGCCTGTTCGGCTTTGTGCACCACGTCGAACGCCGCGTAGCCGGCGAAACCGACCTGCACAACGACGGCCGCGAAGAGGACCGACGTCAGCCAGCGAAAGGCCGCACGCATGCGCCGCAGGATACACGCGCCTCCAGCGCGCACAGCCGCGATCCTCGGCGCGCCCGATCGGCGCTCTGCGAGGTGTCGCTCATGCTGCGCGGAGCTCCGCTGCGTGAGGGCCGAGCGCGGCCAGGACGCGGCCTCCGGCGGGATCCTCGGCGGTGGCGGGGACAACCCCCACGTGGGCCGCCCCCGCGTCGATGTATTCGGCGAGGCGCTCCCTGATCTCAGCGGCGGAGCCGATCGCGCACACCTGCGCGAGCAGCTCGCCCGTCACCTCCTCCGCGAGCTCGCTGCGCCTGGCGCCCGCGCGGGCACGGGCCACCAGCCCCTCGAAGCCCAGCTCGCTGAACATCTCACCGTAGCCCGGCGGGCGCAGGTAGACGGCCGTCTGCGCCGCCATCTGCGCGAGCGTCGCGGCGCCGGGATCGAGCGCGACGGTGACCCATACGGCGATCGCGGGTGCGGTCCGCCCGTGCGCGCGCGCCTCCGCGTCGACGATCGCACGCACGCGCGCGACGTGCTCGGGCGTGACCAGGTTGAGCACGATCTCATCGGCGCAGGCCGCGGCCACGCGGGTCATGCCCGCTCCGAAGGCGGCGAGCGTGATCTTTGCCTCGGGCTGGGGCTGGCGCAGCCGGAAGCCGTGAGTGCGAACGTGCGCGCCCGCATATGCCGAGCGCTCGCCCGCGAGGATCGCGCGAACGGCCTCGACCGTCTCCCGCGCGCGCGGGGCGAGGGCCTCCCACGGGCGATCGTGCCAGCCGCTGACGATGTCCGGGCTCGAGGCCCCGAGCGCGAGGTCCGCGCGCGCGCCGCTCAGCGTCGCCACCGACGCCAGCCCGAGCGCGAGCGCGACCGGGCTGCGCACGCCGATGGCCAGTGGCCCGATCTTCAGGGCCAGCCCCGGGGCGCGCAGGCCAACCGCGGTGGCCAGCGCGAAGGCATCGAAGCTCGCCATCTCGCCCAGCCACATCGTGTCGAACCCGTTGCGCTCGGCCGCCACGGCGATCTCGACCGCCTCGCCGTCGGGGCGGTCCAGCCAGAACGGCGCCGCCACCTGCAGGACGCGCGGCCGCTGCGCGGGCTCGGCGCTCACAGCTGCGCGGTCTTGGTGGGCAGGCCCAGCAGCAGGCGTCCGGCGAGCTCCCAGGTCGCGGCGTTGACCTGGAAGTGCGCCGTCGCGGCGTGGGCGTCGCGGAAGCGCCGCTGCAGCGGCGAGTCCTCGTAGATCGCGCTGCCTCCGCCCAGGTCGTACATCGCCCGCGCGACGTCGGCGGAGGTCCTCACCGCGTGCGTCGCCGCGAGGCGCAGCCCGAGCTTCGCGGCGTCGGGGACGGGCCCCTCCTGCTGGGCCGCCGCCCACGCCTCCTCGATCGCCTCGTAGTAGAACGCGCGGGCGGCCCGCAGGGCCGCCTCAGCGGCACCCACGGCGGCCTGTGTGGCGGGGCGCTCGGCGAGAACGCGGCTCGATCCCTGGCCGGTCTTGGCGATGGCCAGCTCGCCGAGGTCATCGATGGCCCCGCGCGCGTTGCCGAGAGCTGCCGCCGCGATCGAGAGCGCAAAGAAGCCGAAGACCGGGAAGCGGTACAGCGGCGCATCGATCCGCGGCGGGCTGCCGAGGAGCGTGAGAACGTGGTGGTCGGGGACGAGCAGCTCGTGCGCGACCGCGTCGTGGCTGGCGGTCGCGCGCAGCCCGCTCGTGTGCCACGTGTCGAGGATCTCGAGCTCCTCGGTGGGGAGCGCCACCACGCGCATGAGCGGCTGGCCCTGCGTGTCCTCCAGCATGCATCCCGCGAACAGCCACTGCGAGTGCGAGATGCCGCTGCAGAACGACCAGCGCCCGGACACGCGCAGGCCCCCCTCCGCGACCACAGCCCTGCCGCGCGGCGCCCAAACCCCGGCGGCCACGGTGCCCGCGTCGCCGAAGATCTCCGCGGCGCCCTGCTCGGGGAGATACGCGGAGAGCAGGCTGCTGGTGGCGGCAATCGAGACGCACCAGCCGGCCGAGGCGTCGCCGCGGGCGATCCTCTCCGCGCCGCTCAGCGTGCTCGCCGGCGGCGCTTCCAGGGCCCCGAGCTCGACGGGCGCGCCGGCGCGCAGCAGGCCGGTGGCGCGCAGCTCGTCCACGAGCGCACGGGGCAGAGCCCGCTCGCGCTCGCTGATCGGGGCGAGCTCGCGTGCGAGCGAGCAGGCGCGCTCGATGAGCTCGTCCAGCTCGGCGGCACTGGGTGCGGGCGGTGTGGAAGCGGCCGGGGTCGGCATGGCAGCCCTCTCGTAGTTCAGTGTTTTTACCGGTGAGGGCCTTGTACCACAGGTGCCCGGCACGCTGCCCTGGGACAGAAAGGACCCGGCGACGTGCGCCGGGTCCTCCTTTCGCCTCGCTGTGCGAGCCGATCGATCGGCTCGCAGTCCTATGCCTACCCCCTCGAGCCGGCGCTCATGCGCGAGCGCCCGCGAGTGGCCGAGCGCCACTCACCAGCCCGGTTCGGTTTTCGTTTTGGGTTCTTCGTGTTTTTCTTCGGCCGGTTTGGGCGCGGGTGTGCTCGAGGTCGTGCTGCTGGCGGCGGGTTCATAGCCGACCGCGGGAGTGCTGGGCGCGGGTGGGGCAGGCGTGTTCGCGCCGGCCGGCGCGTTGCCGGGCGCTGAGGCGATGTTCAGCACGTGCCAGCTCCCGCCGAAGCTCTGCAATCCCTGCCCGTTGGCTTCGTCCTTGCCGTGATCACCCGCGTAGCGATACAGCGGCATGCCGCGGTAGGTGACCTGGAGCATCCCGTTGCTGCGGCGCAGCAGCCCGAACTGCCCCCCGACGCCCGCGCCGCCCTTGATCCGGGTGTTGTGCGAGGCGACGGTGAGGGGCGGCCAGAATTTCAGGCACTGGCTGCTCTTGCACAGCAGGTGGTGCGCGGTCTCGGGGCTCAGCGCGTAGAGCGTGCGTCCCTGCGGGCTGATCAGCACCTGCTCGCCGAGGCCCGAATTCGCCGCTGCGGCGATCGTCATCGTTGCGCTCGGCGCGGACGCCAGGGCCATCGCGGCGAGCGACACGGCGAACGCGGCCGCGGCGATGGCCGCGGATATGGTCATGGTGGAACGCCGGCGTCGCCGCGATCCGGAGTCCTGGCGCTGGGCTGAGTTGATCATCTCTCTCCCTTTCACTGGAGGTGCCGACTATTTGACCGCGTGACCGGATGCGTTGATCGCATCCCAGTCGCCGCCGAATGCATCGGCGCCGACATATCCGGTCTCGCCCGGTGCGCTGTCGCCGCTGTAGCGGTAGAGCGGGTGTCCTGCATAGGTGACCTGGCTCGCTCCGCCGGGCAGCCTGATGCTCGAAAGCAGCGAGGATTTCACCCCCGGCCCCGCGTTCGGCCTGCCGCTCGTCTCGAGCGCCGGCCAGGCGCTGGGGCAGCCGCTGAGGCTCACGCAGCTGTTCCTGTCACCGTGATCCCTCGTGAACTCATACAGCGTGAAGCCCGACGAGGTGGACAGGATCTCGCCGAGGCTGGTGTGGTGAAGCTCGACCGTGGCGGCGCGGCTGAAATGCGCGGTCACCGCGCCGGTGCGCGCGCTGGCGATCGTCGTGGCGCCGGAAGCACAGGCGAGCACGGCGGCCAGGGCGATTGACACTCTTTTCATGGCAGGCTCCAACTGTCGGGGGATCGTCGCGCTGGAACGCGTCGAAATTGTTTTCCTCATCGACAGACAGAGACGCCGGTCCCCGCACAACCTTCCCGGGCGCGAGCGATTCATCGTGCCCGCTGTTGCTCGCCTCGCGCGCACCGCTCGAGAAGCTGCTGGCCTTCGGGAGCGGATGGGCTGGGGCATCGACTGGGTCTCGAGCGGCGCCGGCGACTTCAACCGCGACCTCGGCTTCCTGAACACGGCGGAGGAGCTGAAGCCGTTCCTCGAAGGCGAGATCCCGCTCACCGTGGCGTCACCACGGCCCGCGGCCTCGAGCCCGCAATGGCCTACTACGGCCTGCTGGACCGGACGCCGACGGGCCGCAACGAGAGCGCCTCGGAGGCGATGTGGATCCGCCGCCACGACGAGTACGAGCAGGCCCCCGACCCCGAACCCCGCCCCTGACGCCGCTCCAGCTCGTACGCCGGCGCGGGCGATGGTTGCTGTTCGCCTGCGGTCACCTGCTCGCCTGGACGGCGGCGGGGCTCGTCGCCTACGGGCTCTTCGAGCTGAGCAGGGTGTGCTCGCCGGCGATCTGGCCTGGCGCGACAGCGGGCGATGGCAGTCCGGCGGCGTGCTCGCGCTGGCCGGCAGAGCGCCGCCGGCGCGACACTAGCTGCCGGTGCGCTCGCGGTGCTTGCACCCGGGCCAGCAGCAGGGCCGGCGCTGGCCTTCCTCGAGCTCTTCCCGGGTCCGCCGAATGCGGCGCTCCCGCGTGCTCTCCTGCTTGGCATCCTCGACCCAGCAGATGAACTCGTTGCGGGCCAAGGGCGTGATGTCCTTCCAGGCATCGAGTGCAGCGGCGTTGGCGACCAGGGCCTCGCGCAGGTCCAGGGGCAGTTTGTGCACAACCCCGCCGGGCAGCCTCTGGGCGCTCACAGGACAATGCTAGTGGGCCCGCGGGACGAGCCTGGGCCCAACAGGCACCGGCAGGTATGGCGAGACCCGGACTCGAACCGGGGACACCACGATTTTCAGTCGTGTGCTCTACCAACTGAGCTATCTCGCCGCGCCGCCCGATGCTAGCGAGTCCGCGGCCGGCGGCGGCATTGCGGATCGCAGCCCGCTACGCGCGGGTCTGCTCGAATTCCTCCACCAGCGCCTCGTAGGTCAGCCGCAGACCCGCGGCGATTGCCACCTGCGCGCGCCAGCCGAGCTCTCGCTCGGCGCGCGTGACGTCCAGGCAGCTGTGCTGCAGCTCCCCCGCGCGCAGGTCGGCGAGCTCCGGCTCGATCTGCCTGCCCGCCGCAGTGCTGAGCTCGCGCCAGACGGTCATCACATCGGTCTGCACACCGGTTGCGATGTTGTAGGTGCCGGAGCGCCCGCTCGCCGCCAGCAGCGCGCTGACCACATCGGCGACGTAGACGTAGTCGCGCGTGGGCCTGCCGTGCCCGTAGAGCTTGGGCGTCTTTCCGCTGTACAGGTGGTGGGCGAAGATCGCCACGACGCCGGCCTCGCCATGCGGGCTCTGGCGCGGCCCGTACACGTTGCCCAGGCGGCAGACGGCGTTGGGAATGCCGGAGGACAGCGACCACGTGTTGACGTAGGCCTCGGCCGCCCACTTCGATGCGCCGTACGGGGAGAGCGGAGCGGGTATGCGCTGCTCGTCGGTGGGCATGGGCGCCTCGTCGCCGTACAGGGCTCCGCCCGTGGAGGTGAACACGACGGGCGCCCCGCACGCGCGCGCCACCTCGAGCACGTTGAGCGTGCCCTTCACGTTGACCTCGCAGTCGCGTCCGGGGTCCTCGGTGGAGGCCACCACGCTGGCCTGCGCGGCCAGGTGGAAGACGGCGGCGGGGCGGACCTCCTCCACGACCGCCCGCAGGGCGGGCAGGTCGACGATGTCGAGCACCCGCAGCTGCGCGCGCTCCGAGACGCGCGTGGCCTCGCCGGAGGAGAGGTCGTCGAGCACGGTCACCGCGGTGCCCTGCGCGAGCAGCGCATCGACGAGGTGCGAGCCGATGAAGCCGGCACCGCCGGTCACGATCGCGCTGGGGGTCACGCGGGGGAATCTATACGGATGCGGGCGTGGCGGGTGCGGAGGCGGCGAGCATGTCTTCGACCGCTTCGACGGACTCGTCGATGCGCTCCATGACGCGCATGCCGTTGCGCCTGCGCGGCAGGCTGCCGCCCACGGCGGCGCCCGCGAGGACGATCGGGAAGTCGCCGCGGCTCGAGCGCAGCTCGCGCAGAGCGGACTCGAGCGAGTCGGCGGCGATCGGCGCGATGGCGCCGAGCACGAGCAGATCGGGCGCTTGGCCCTCGATCAGCCCGGGCAGGCGCTCGGGCGAGACGCCGGTGTCGAAGATCGTGTGGTAGCCCGCCGCGGCGAGCTCGTCGTGGATCATCTGCAGGCCCAGCGTGTGCTCGTCGCCCTCGACGCCCACGAGCAGCACGCGCTCGCGCGAGGGCTCGGTGCTGCCGGTCATGTAGCGGTAGAGCGTGGCCAGCACGCGCCGCGTGATCTTGGTTGCGTGGTGCACGCGGTCGGGCTCGATCTGTCCCGCCTCGCAGGCCACGTCGATCCGCCGCAGCGCCGGCCCGATGACCTCCGCATGGAGCATCGTCGGGGTGATCCCGTCCTCGATCCCCGTCGCGATCGCGCCCTCGGCCATCTCCGCATCGCCCCGTTCGAGCGCGGTGGCGAAGGTCTCGAGCGTGCTGTCGAGCAGCGCTCGTGGATCCAGGCGCTTCTGCTGGCGGGCGTCGGGGCCGGAGCGTCCGAGCACTTCCATAAAGGCGTCGAGCAGAACCGGATCGAAATGGCGCCCGCGCTGTTCGCGCATCATCTGCACAGCCTTCTCGACGGGGAAGGCCTTGCGATAGATGCGGTCGCTGGTGAGCGCATCGAACACGTCCACGACCGCCACGATCCTGCCCTCGATCGGGATGTCCTCGCCCTTCAATCCGCGCGGATAGCCAGATCCGTCCCACTTCTCCTGGTGGCTCAGGGCGATCGTTGCAGCCATGTCGAGAATCGATGAGGACGAGCCCCGCACGAGCCGGTGCCCCTCCTCCGCGTGCGTCTCCACGATCGCGCGCTCCTCCGGCGTGAGCGGACCGGGCTTGAGCAGGATCGCGTCAGGAATCGCCACCTTGCCCACGTCGTGCAGCGGCGCAGCGTGGCTGAGACGCTCACAGAACTCTTCGTCCATGCCGATGTGTTCGGCCAGCAGGGTGGAGAAGCGCCCGATCCGCTCGATGTGCGCGCCGGTGTCCTCGTCCCTGAACTCGACCGCCATGGACAGGCGCCGGACGGTCTCGGCCTGTGCGATCTCGAGCTCCGAGAGGGCACGTTTGAGCTCGGTGGTGCGGCCTTCGATCTCCTGCTCGAGCGCAACGCGGCGCGCTTCGCCGAGGCGCCAGCCGACGGCGGCGGCGGCGCAGGTGAGGACGAGCACGCAGACGATCACCGGCGTGGAGGCACCCACGAGCAGAGCCCCGGCGAGGGCCGCGAGGCCGACTGCTGCCCACAGCAGCGACCAGAATGTCGAACGTCGGCGCGCCGAGCGATCCTTCGCCGAGCGCGCCGTGACGCGAGGCCTGTCGGCCCGCGGCTCGGGGGGCTCTTGAAAGCTGGCTTGCATTGCGCCGTTCACTGGGAGCTCTGCCTCCTTGTCCGGTCCCAGATTGTGTTCCCCTGAGTTACCGGACTCGACGACCTTCGCAGGTGTCCTGACCACCCATCGGCGCAAATGGACAGATGGATTAGCGCTTTTCATCATGCGCGGGCTCGGGGTTTGTCGAGCTGTTTGACGTTGAAGGGGTTGGGCGGGGCCTGCAGCGTCACAGGCTCATCCCAGCGGTCCAGCAGCAGGCGCCCGCCGGCCGTGCCGGGCGCGAGGATCTCGATCGGGTAGGGCGTCCCCGAGGTGGCCACGTACAGCGTGCCGCCGTGGGTGAGATCGTGCAGCGCGATGACGCTGTGGCCTGCGACCGTGCTGCTCGCGCCCTTGGCCAGCGCGCCGTGGTCGCCGAGCAGCAGGTTGAGCAGCGGATCGAGGTGGATCAGCGACGCCAGCGCGGAATACTCGCCGCTGCCGGGCAGGAGCTTCAGCCACTTGCCCTGCAGGATCTCCGCCCCGGCGGGGCCCGCGAGGCGCCGGTAGAAGGCGGCGTTGCCCCTGACGTAGATCGCGGGGTCGATGGCGATCAGCTGGATGCTCTGGCCGTCCACCCTGATCTGCCCCTGGCCGCCCTTGCCCCGCAGGAGTTCCAGTTCCAGCGAGAGACCCCCGCCGCCGCTGCCGAGCCCACCGGCGAGGTGGACGCTCGCCGCGCCCTCGGCGGCAGCGGTGGCTGCAGCGAGGATCTGCGCGGGCGCTCGGGCGGCGACGCCGTTGCCGGCGCCCGAGCCGCCGCAGCCGCCGAGCAGCAGGGCCGCGAGCGCGAGCGCCAGGCCTGCCGGGTGCAGAATCCGAACGGGCATCGCGGGCGCAGACTCTAACCGCACGCCGGCTCGCCGTCGGCAGCGCGCTGCGGCTAGGCTGCAGCCTGCATGGCAGCCGAGATTCCCTCGCCCACGCAGCCGCCGCATCATGGCGAGCACTCGCGGCTCGCTCCCGAGCGCGACTTGAGCGCGCTCTACTACAAGCACTTCGGCGACCGGCGCAAGGAGCGCCAGCTGTTCTCGACCGGTTCCTTCTTCCTGACCTTCGCGGCCGTGCGCGCCATCACCCACGCGATCCGGGCGGAACGGGGGCCGTTCAAGAACATCACCCCGGGCGGGCGCCACATCCACCACATGACCTTCGGGATCGCGGGCCTGCTGAGCGTCGGCTACCTGTGGCTGCTCGAGATCGGCGTCAGGGAGGATCGCCGCTCCTCGCGGCTGACCTCGTGGGTGTTCGGCAGCGGTGCCGCGCTGACGCTCGACGAGTTCGCGCTGTGGCTGAACCTCGAAGACGTCTACTGGGCCAAGCAGGGTCGCGAGAGCATCGACGCGGTCGTCCTGTTCGGCTCGCTGCTCAGCCTCAGCGTGATCGGCAAGGGCTTCCTGTCCGAGCTGCTGCGCGCCGGCCGGCGCATCTAGAGCAGCAGACGCCGCCGGCGGGGCCGGCGGCGTCGCTCGTCATGGCTTCCTACCGATCAAGGATCGCTGCGCTCAGGCCCTGATCTCCACTTCCGCGGCAGAGGTGTTGCTGTCCGTCATCACCAGGCTGGAGGGGTCCGTTTCACTCCAGCTTGTGCCGCCGTTTTCTGAGAGCGCGCTGTAGAGCGCCTGTTCGCCGCCTTCGACCGTGAAGGCGGTGGTGCTCGTGCTGCTCTGCTCACCTATGTCGCCCGTCTGCACGCCCGCCACCGAGCGCGCCGTCCTGTACAGCTCGCCTTCGCAGCCGAATTCCCACAGGTAGGGTTCGTGTTCGGAGCTGACGTACTCGGTCCATACCGCCGTTCCGCCCACCGGTCCCAGCAGCCTCGTCTTCAGACGGTTGCTGGTGATCACGCCGGGAGTGCCGGACGGAGTGCTGTTGGGCCCTTCGCTCGTGCACTTCTTGCCGCCCGCTTCGCATCCGCTCAGCGTGATGCGCTCGAGACCGCTCTGTGCTCCTGTGACTTCGCCGGTGGCGCTGCTCGAGCTGCACACGAGCTTCTGCGTGAGGCCGGGTGTTTCGAGCGTCACGGTCCCGCTCGTGGCGGTGTATCCGGGACCCCCGACCTTTTCGTATGAGCCCTTGTGCGCCTTCGCCGAGCGGGTCGTGCAGCTCGGGTCGGTGTATTCGCCCTTCTTCTGCGTGACGCACGAGGGCGCCGGGCCCGGCTCCCATTCGTAGCTGCCCGCATGTTCGACGGGCTGGCCCTTCTTTTCGCCCAGTTTCGTGCAACCTGAGTCGACGAAGTTGCCCTTCTTCAGGCCGACGCAGCGGCCGTATTCGGGCGCGCCCGCCGGCCCGAGGGTCGTGAACGTCTCGTCGGGTCCTTCGCCCGTGCCGCGCGCGTTGGCCGCCACGACACGGTAGTGGTAGGTGGTGCTTTCGCTCAGGCCCGTCAGCTGCGCGTGTGCCGCGAAGCCCGATTCGGGCGGCAGCGTGCAGGGGACGCTCGTGCCGTAGGAGGTCGACGTGCCGTATTCGAAGCGGCATTCGGTCAGCGGTTCGCCGTTCGGATCCACCGAGGCGTTCAGCTTCGCCGAGATCTGCGTGACGCCGGTCGCTTCATACGGTTCGAACAGGGGATGCTTTTCGAACGTCGGCGGCCCCGGTTCGACCGGTGTGAGGTGCAGGTCAAAGGGGTTTTCAGGGCCGGACATGACCGCCGTCAGAACCGGGGCGACGAGCGCTCCCTCGAGGCCTTCGCAGCTGATCGAGGGGATCGTCACCGTGCCCGTGAAATGGGAGCCGACCTGGAGCACTTCGGCGATCGTCTCCGTGGCGCTCAGCGCGAAGGGAACCGGTTCCGAGGTTTCGCAGTGCTGCGGCGTTTCAATGCCCAGCAGGCCCACCTCGGTTATGCCGATGTTCGCCTTGCTGGTGGCGTTCACGTTCACGCACACGCCCTTGAACATGGGTTTCGGGCAGTTCCCCGGCGCAGCCGGGGCGATCGTGCCTTCGGTACCGCCGACTTCGGTGAAGGTGAGCCCGACTTCAGTGGGAACCAGGCCGGCGAGTTTCAGCGACGCTTTGAACGGCGGCACCGTGATGTTGCCCGTGACCTTGCCCGTTGTCCCCGGTTCGGTGAGTTCGGAGGCCCCGTTGAAGGTCGAGCCTTTCGGCAGCGTGACCGGTTCGCCCAGCTTCTTTGGCGTCAGCGAACCCCACACCGCCCAGTTCTTGAGCGGCACTGTCACCGTGATCGATGTCGCCGAGGCGGGCGCGACTGCGAACAGGAACGCCCCCATGGTGCCCATCGAGGCGAGCAGAACCCCCACAACCCGAACCCTGCGAAGCATATGCACGACCACCCCTCCCTCTCCTGCCCGTAAGCACGTTATTGACGCACGTCACGCAGGTGTGTACCCGGATCCACGCGCGCTAAACATGGGTGGCTCAAAAGATCCACACGGCTGCCCGGCGGGCGCCGCTACAGGCCGTGCACCAGCAGGCGCTCGCCGCGCGGGCTGAGCCCGGCCGCCTCGAGCGCCTCATCGGCTGTGGCGTAGCCGGCTGTGCGCGTCGCCCTGCCGGCGTCGAACCAGGTGACGCTCGTCCAGCGGAGCTCGAGTGGCTGGCGCGAGCGGGCGCTGCGACCGGAGATCCTGAACGTGGCGACGACGCGGTCCCAGGCCTCGGCGAGCACCTCCTCCATCTCATAGCGCGCGCCCGAGAGGAACTCTTCGAAGATGTCGTCCATCCAGTCGCGCCAGCCGGTGACCCCGTGGTAGGTGTAGTCGGTGACCGCGCTCGCGCGGTTGACCAGCTGGAAGCCGGGCGCGAGCACGTCTTCAGGCACTTCGCGGGCGTTCACCGCATGCACGACGCGCTCGTGAACCTCGAGGTTGCGCTTCTGCGACTGCGTGTCGCTATAAGGGCGAGGAGGGGACCCCACAGAACCTCTTTTTCGCTTCGGTGCGTTGATTTGAGCCTACCACCGCGCATTGACTCCAAGGCACACACGGTCCTTCCCGCGCTGGGACTTTTCGATGATCATCGCCGCTGCCTTTGGCCGTCCTGTACAGGCCCCGCGCCGGTCATCGGGCATAGCGCGAGCCGTGATCAGATCCCATTCGGGACCGACCACGGCCATCGCCTCCCCGCCCGCCCGCGGGACTACGGCGCGAGGCGGAACGGCGGGTAGCGATCGGTCACGAGCACGTGCGCGTAGGCGATCACCCGATTGGTCCAGCGCCCCACGCCGACGAGGAACTCGAACATCCCGCGTGGGAAGCGGCCGGTGAACAGGATCACGAACCAGGCGGCGATCACGACGAAGAACGCGGCTATGTAGAGGAAGAACAGCACCACGTAGTGCGGGATGGCAAGCAGCCACTTGACCAGGGGCAGCCAGCGGTTGAGCTCGTTGCGGGCGTCCGGGTAGGAGAACTCGAGGTGCACGGCCTGGTGCTCGTCGGTGGAGGGATAGCGGTCCTCCATCAGTGCGAGGTAGACGCCGACCCGGGCGGAGAAGCGCATCAGCTCGAGGTTCCAGTCAAACCACCAGCGCGGGTACTTCTGCCGGAAGAGGATCAGCAGCAGCGTCGGCAGCACGACCAGGCCGGCAGCGCCGACGGCGCCCGCACCCCTGCCATAGGCGTAGCCGCTGCCCTCGACGAGGGTGAGCACGATCACGATCGGGATGACCATGAACAGGCGGAAGAAGGTGGTCAGGCGGTTGAGCGGCCGGTCGGGGTAGTCGACCGAGTACTGGACGGGATATGGCGTATCGGGGCTCATCAGCTGCCTTTCTGTGAGGTGTACGGCGTACACTCGTACGTGCACTATAGGTGTACGGTGTACACTTGTCAAGGCCGATGACCAAACAGAAGATCGCTACCCGCAAACCGCTGAGCAGCGCCCGCGTGCTGCAGGCCGCCGTCGCCCTCGCCGACGAGGCCGGGCTGGAGGCGTTCAGCATGCGCAGCCTCGCGCAGGAGCTCGGCGTCGTGCCGATGGCGCTCTACAAACACGTCGCGAACAAGGAGGAGCTCCTGGACGGCATGGTCGACCTCGTCTTCGATGAGATCGAGCTCCCGTCGGTGGAGGCCGACTGGCGGTCGGCCATGCGGCGGCGGGCGATCTCCACGCGCGCGGCGCTGAAACGCCACAGCTGGGCGATAGGGATGATGGAGTCGCGCCATCCGGGGCCGGCAAACCTGCGCAACCACAACGCGGTGATGGGCTGCCTGCGCAGGGCGGGCTTCCCCTTCGAGCTGGCGATCCACGCCTACTCGGTCCAGGACGCCTACATCTACGGCTTCGCCCTGCAGGAACAGGATCTGGCGTTCGAGACCAGCGACAGTGCAGCACAGGCAGCGCGCAGCAGGGCGGAGACGATCGGCGCGCCCGAGGATTACCCGTACCTCGTCGAGATCGCCACGCAGCTCGCCGAGTCCGGCTACGACAACGCAGCCGAGTTCACGTGGGGGCTCGATCTCATCCTCGACGGCCTCGAGCGGCTTCGCCACGCGTGGGCCGCGCCGTGATGAGCGGCGCGCGCCGGCGCTCAGCGGCCGAGCACGCGGTCCAGGAACGCGTTGGCGAAGACGCGGCCCGGGTCGAGCTCCTCCCGGAGCTCGCCGAAGCGCCGCGCGAGCGGCCACAGCGAGCCGACCTCGGCGGCGTCGTGGTCGGTCTCCTTGCCCCAATGGGGGCGGGCGCCGAGCTCGCGCATCTCGCGCCAGAACGCGGCGAAATAGCGGTCGACCTCCAGCGTTTCGCCGGCGTAGGCGCCGAGCTGGACGACATCAGCGCCCTGGGCGGGGCTCATCCAGCCTTCATCGCCGCGCACGAAGCGCAGCTCGACGATCATGTTCACGCGCACGGCCTCGGCGCCGATCACGCGGAGCAGGCGATCGAGCGCCTCACCTGCGGCGGCGAGCGGGACGACGGCCTCTGTCTCGCGGTGCCTGACCGGCATCGCGGTGGTCAGCATCGCCTCGCTGCTCCCCACGCGCCGTGGCTTCTCGAGAAACGTGCGCATCATCGCGCGGTTCCACGGCGGGATCAGCGCCGGGCGCCAGCGGTGCGCGGCGAAGGCGAGCGGCAGGACCACCCCATGCATCACGCGATCCTCGAACCAGCGTTCGGCCTCGGGCGTGGGACGCCGCGACGACGGCTCCTCGGTGCGCTCATAGCGGTAGATGTAGGCGAGCGGAGTGTGCGGGAGCCACCAGACCTTCACGAACTCGGCGCTGCGCCCGATCTCCTGCAGCCTTGATGAGACCCGCCCGACGGGCACGCCCTCGATCACCTGTGCCAGCCGGAACTCGGGCACGACGCGCAGCTTGAGACGAGTGAGCGCGCCGAGCGCTCCGAGATGGACGCGAGCGCCGTCGAGCCGCTCGTCATCGCCGGAGAGGTCGAGGGCCTCGCCGGTCCCGGTGATCAGCCTCATCCCCTCCACCAGGCTCGCGAGGTTGCCGTGCACGAGGCTCGATCCGTGGGTGCCGGTGGCGATCGCGCCGGCGATCGACTGCCGTGTGATCGACCCGAGGATGGGAAGGGCGAGGCCGCGCTCGGCGAGGCCCGCGTTGAGATCCTGCAGCCGCGTGCCGGCTCGCACCGTCACCGTGCCGGGCCCCTCGCCCACGATGCCCGAGCAGCGGTCGAGCGACATCGCGATCTCCTCCGGCTCGGCGATGGCGCTCCACGAGTGCCCCGCACCGACCACGCGCAGGCGCTGCCCGCCGGCGGACGCGTCGCGGATGGCTGCCGCGATCTCCTCCTCGCTGCGCGGCTCATGCCAGACGAGCGGTCTGGAGCCGACCGTGCGCGACCAGTTGGCGAAGCGCCCCTCGCGGTCGTGCGGAGGCCCGAGAGGGTGCCGGCCCAGGGGCCCTCTGCGCATCACGAGCTGAGCCTACCTGAGCCGAGCGTCAGCGCCTCACCTCTGTCCTGGCTGTGCCGGCCACCGACCCGCGGCGCTCATGACGGTGGTTCCGTCAACTGCATACGCCAGCGTGGTCACTCGTTGACGTGCGTTCCGCTCTCGTTGGCTAAGGCCTATTGCAGGATAACCTCGAGGCTGTCGACCGCGTGGCGCAGGTACGCTGGTGCATCTGCGCGCGTGGCGGCCCTCCCCGCCTGCTCCAGCAGGAAGTCGAGGCAGTCTCGTGCTTCCACGCATCTGTCGAGCGTCAACGTGTTGAGGTGCTCACAGAGCGCCCTCATGTCGCACTCGTCGCAGCGGCATTCGCCAGCCATCGGGGGAGAGTAATCGCGCCCGGGCAACCCGGAGATCTCGACGGCGCACTTTGGGCAGAGTTCATCTGCACGACCGCGCCGATCACAGCCGCGCGAGGTGGGCTGCTCGCCTCGGCTCCGAGAGGTTCGTCTGAGCGGATGCTCAGCGTTCTACCTCTTGGACTTCGTATCGACCGCGCTTCACCCAGTACATCGCGTGATCGGCCTTCGTGAGCAGATCCTCCACCGTCGCGGCCTCGCACGGGACACGCACGGCCCAACCGATCGAGGCCTCGATCGGTTGGTCGAGGCCGGCAACAGCGGACTCAGCGCGCAGGCACTCCCGAATTCGAGCCTCAAGGTCGCCGCGGTTCCGCTTGTCCAGTCCGAGGGTAAGCGCCACGAACTCATCGCCTCCGATCCGTGCCACCACATCCTCTTTCCTGAGCGCATTGCTGAGCGCCCGAGCCACCGCGCGGAGTCCGGCATCCCCGGCGTCGTGACCATAGTCGTCGTTCAGTTTCTTGAAGTTGTCGATGTCGAGGAACATGACCTCGGCGGTGGTGTTCCGGCGCTCGGCCACCTCGAGCATCTGCGAGGCGACCGTCAAGAAGCCTCGACGGTTGCGCAGCTCGGTGAGCTCGTCGGTCATCGTCAGTTCGCGCAGTCGTTGGCTCATCTCCCGGAGCTCGCCTTCCATCTTCAGGCGCTCGGTGACGTCGTGAATGGTCGTGCAGGTGCGCGGCTCGCTATCCGAGTGGTTGAACACCTGGGCGCTCATCTCCACCTCGATGGCCACGCCATCACCGCGGATCATCCTGGCGACGCCGTGCACTCGACCCGTGCGTTGGCGCTCGGCGAGCAAGGGCCCCCAGCGTTCATCGCTGTGATCGCTCATGCCTTGTCGCCCGAGGGCGCAGATCTCGGCCTCGGTTCTCCCGAGGATCCTGCATGCTGCGGGGTTGGCGGCCAGGACCCGACCGTCGGGCGCAGTGAATAGGACACCCTCGGGACTGTTGTCGTACATGGCGCGATAGGCCTCTGGCCCGAGCTGCCGTGATCCCGCGCCGGTCTCGGCCTGCCGGCGCGTGGCTAGCTGCCTCGGGGCCTTGTGCGACCGGGAACCATGTATAGGCTCGCTCTCAGCGCCAAGCCGCATGAGCTCGTCTCAACATCTGGTCGATCCGCCCAGTGAGCCCGTCGCTGGGGCGCCTCGTTTCCTCCCCGTGTGGGTTCAGGGCTCCTCGCATGTAGCCTGTGCACGGGTATCGGGCTTCTGAATGGCGGGGGCGTCGCACATTCCCGCTTGGCGAGGAGCAGTCGACCATCAGCCGATGCATCGGCAAGCACATGTGCCTCCTTGAGCCCGCGCGTCCGGTGTGAGGCCGAAGTCGGCAAATGCAGGACACGAGTGCTTCGTCATGGATGAGAGAGTGTCGGTCTAGACCACCGAGACTGCTTAGTTGGACAAGAAGGAGGCGTGTTCGGTTTCGCCGCCCCTTACCGCCTATCCCCCTCAAACCCCCAAAGCCACGTACTTCGTCTCGAGGTACTCACCGACGCCCTCGAAGCCGCCCTCGCGGCCGAAGCCCGACTGCTTGACGCCGCCGAATGGCGCGGCGGGGTTTGACACGACGCCCTGGTTGAGGCCGATCATCCCGCTCTCGATCGCCTCGCACACGCGGAAGGCGCGGTCGAGGTCGCGCGTGTAGACGTAGGCCACGAGCCCATACTCGGTGCGGTTGGCGGCCGCGATCGCCTGCTCGTCGGAGCTGAAGGTGGCGATCGGCGCGACCGGGCCGAAGATCTCCTCGCCGAACACGCGCGCATCCTCGGGCACGCCGGCCAGGACGGTGGGCTCGAAGAAGTAGCCGCGCCCGCCGGCGGGCCCGCCGCCCACGAGCGCCCGCGCGCCCCGATCGAGCGCGTCGCCGACCAGCTCGCTCACCTTGCTGCGCTGCGCCTCGTCGATCAGTGGGCCGACGTCCACGTCCGGCTCGGTGCCCCGGCCGACCCTCATCGCGCCCATCCGCTCGGCGAGGCGCGCCGCGAAGTCATCGGCGATCGACTCGTGCACGTGGAAGCGGTTGGCCGCGGTGCACGCCTCGCCCACGTTGCGCATCTTCGCCAGCAGCGCGCCCTCCACCGCCGCGTCGAGGTCCGCGTCCTCGAAGACGAGGAACGGGGCGTTGCCGCCCAGCTCCATGGAGACGCGCAGGATCTGCTGCGCGGACTGTTCGATCAGCGTGCGCCCCACCTCGGTGGAGCCCGTGAAGGACAGCTTGCGCGTGCGCGGGTCCTTCAGCAGCGGCTCGATCACCGCGCCGGAGCGCTTCGCGGTGATCACGTTCAGCACGCCCGCGGGCAGGCCCGCCTGCTCGAGGATCCGCGCGAGCGCGAGCATGGACAGCGGCGTCTGCTGCGCCGGCTTGACGACCGTCGTGCAGCCCGCCGCGATCGCCGGGGCGATCTTGCGCGTGCCCATCGCCGTGGGGAAGTTCCAGGGTGTGACGAACACGCACGGCCCCACCGGCTGGCGCATCGTGAGGATGCGCCCCTTGCCCGTGGTGTTGACCATGTAGCGCCCGTGTATGCGCACCGCCTCCTCGGCGAACCAGCGGAAGAACTCGGCCGCGTAGGCGATCTCGGCGCGCGACTCGGCGAGCGCCTTGCCCATCTCGAGGGTCATCAGCAGCGCCAGGTCCTCGGTCTGCGCGACAATTGCCTCATACGCACGCCGCAGGATCTCGCCGCGCTCGCGGGGCGGATGCGACGCCCACCGCGGCTGCGCCTCGGCCGCGGCGGCGAGCGCCGCCAGGGCGTCATCGACCTGCGCGTCGGCGACCTCCACGAGCGCCTGCCCGGTGGCGGGGTCCTCGACGCTCAGGCGCCCGCCCGCCGAGGCCGCGCGCCACTGCCCCGCGATGAACAGGTCCTTGGGCACCTGCTCGAGGACGGCGCGCTCGCGCTCGGCGCCAGTCATCCTGCAGCGCTCAGGTATCGACCGCGAGTGCCCGACCGAGGAGGCATGGGTTCTCCCTCCCTCGAGCGCGGCTGCCGCGCACGGTGCACGCTTCCCACAGCGCCGATCCAGCTCATGGCCTCAACCTACCACCGCCTCCTGCTCGGGCAAACACGCGCTCGCGCCGCCAAGCTGCTGTGCGCCTCGCTGGTGGCGCTGGGGCTCTGGGCGGGCACCGCGGGCGCCTCCACGCTGATCGTCGAAGGCGCGGGCGACGGCCACGGCGTGGGCATGAGCCAGGACGGCGCACTCGGCTACGCCCGCCACGGTGCCACCTATGAGGCGATCCTCGCGCACTACTACACGAACACCACGCTCGGGCAGGCTCCGGCGAACGCGCTCGTGAAGGTGCTGGTCGGCAACAGGGTGCAGCGCGTTCCGCTGGAACGCTATGTGCGCGGCGTTGTGTCCGCAGAGATGCCCTCCAGCTGGCCGCTGGCCGCGCTGGAGGCCCAGGCGATCGCGAGCCGCACCTACGCGCTCACCGCGCACGCGGGCGGATCCCGCTTCGACGTCTTCGCCGACACGCGCTCGCAGGTCTACGAGGGCGTCGCCGCCGAAACCGCGGCCACCAACGCGGCGGTCGCCGCGACGGCCGGGCAGATCGTCCTCTACGACGGGCAGCCCGCCACCACGTACTTCTTCGCCAGCTCCGGCGGCATGACCGAGAACATCGAGAACTCCTTCATCGGCGCCCAGCCCGAGCCGTGGCTGAAGGGCGTGGCCGACCCCTACGAAACGAGCGCCTCCGACTGGAAGCTCAGCCTCAGCTTCGCCACCGCGGCCGCCCGCCTGAGCGGTCTGTTCAAGGGCTCCTTCGCGGGGATCGAGGTCCTCACGCGCGGGGCCTCGCCGCGGATCGTCTCCGCGGAGGTGCTCGGCTCGCGCGGCGATGAGACCGTCAGCGGGCCCGAACTGTCGGCGCGCCTCGGGCTCACCTCGACGTGGGCGTTCTTCAGCGTCAAGAGCGGCGCCGTCGTCAGGCCCGAGCCCGACCGCAGCGGCCGGGCAAACACGCCCGCGCCCGCGAGCAACGCACCCGCGCCGAGCAGCCCTCCACCCACCACCGCCGGGCCGCAGGGCGGCGCGCAGGCGCCCGGCGCGAGCGTCTCCACGGCGGGCACCGGCGGCGCAGCGGCGTGAGCGGGCCTCCGCCTGGTGCGCGCCTAGGATATGTGTCCGCCGGCGCCCACCAACCGGCCGCCGTTGTTCATCCTTGATGGCCCACCAATGACCCGCCGAGGCCTCACCCCCACCAAGCGCCAGGCGCTCACCGCCGCGCTCGCATGCGCAAGCGCGCTGAGCGCGCCGGCGGGCGCACTCGCGGCCCACTCGGTGGGCAGCGCCGAACAGGTCGCCTGGGTGCGCCGGGCGGCCTCCAACTTCGTGGCCGCTGAGCTGAGCGCCAACGGCGCTGGCGCGTGCGGCATCCTCAACGCGCCGCTGCGCGCCACCGAGCACCACCGGACCTGCGCGCAGCGCTGGGACGCAAGGCTGGCGGCGATGCTGCACGAACCGGGCGGCCGCGCGAAGCTGCGCGCCCAGCAGCACGCGATCCAATCGGCGATCGTGGATGTCCACGGCGACACGGCGACCCTGGCCCTCGCCACGCCGCTGGCCGGCGGGCCGAACCGCTTCGTGTGGAGCGAAAACTGCTGGATGCTCGCGGGCTGAGCGCGCCGCTGCTGATCGCGGACGTTCCCTGGCTGCTCTACCGCTCGTTCTTCGCGCTGCCCAAATCGATCGTGGGCGCCGACGGCAGCCCGGTCAACGCGCTGCTCGGCACCGTCAACGCGCTCCTCGCGCTGGGCGAGGCGGGGGCGGCGCCGCGCGCGGTGGTCGCGTGCATGGGCGCGGAGCAGGCCGGCTACCGCGTCGAGCTGTACCCCGCCTACCACGCCCACCGCGACCCCATGCCGCCGGAGCTCGCCGGGCAGTGGCAGAAGGCCCCCCACCTCCTGGCGAGCCTCGGCTGGACGTCGGCCACAAGCGCCGAGCTCGAGGCCGACGACGTGATGTTCTCCTTCGCGCGCACCGAGGCGGAGGCCGGCGGGCGGGCGCTGCTGTTGACCGGTGATCGCGATCTCTACGGGGCGGTCGGCCCGCGCGTGGCCGTGGCGGAGCTGCGCAAGGGCGGCGGCTACGAGGAGCTCGGCGTCGAGCAGGTGCGCGAGCGCTACGGCATCGACCCCGAGCTGGTGCCCGATCTGATCGCCCTGCGCGGCGACCCCTCCGACGGTCTGCCCGGCGCGCCGGGCATGGGCGCCAAGACCGCCGCCGAGCTGCTGCGCCGTCACGGCTCGCTCGAGGCGGCGCTGCTGGCCGCCGAGTCCGCAGATGCGGGGATGCGCCCGCGCGTCGCCGCCGCGCTGCGGGAGAACGCGGGGCTGCTGCGCGACTTCAAGCGCATCGCCACGCTGCAGCGGATCGAGGTGGCGCGCCCGCCCGATCGCGCCACCGACTTCGCCGGCGGAGCCCGCGCGGCGCGGGAGCTCGGGATGCGGCGCCTGGCCGCGCGCCTGGAGGGGCTCGCTACGGCGTGAACTTGACCGTGATCACGTCGCCGTCGGCCATCACATAGTCGCGGCCCTCGAGGCGCAGCGTGCCGCGCTCGCGCGCGCCCGCGTAGCCGCCCGCGTCCACCAGCTCGCGCCAGCCGATCACCTCCGCCCGCACGAAGCCCTTCTGGATGTCGGTGTGGATCTCGCCCGCGGCATGCCACGCGGTGAGGCCGCGCCGCAGGTGCCAGGACTGCGCGGGCTTGGCCTCGCCGGCCGTGAAGAACGCGATCAGCTCGAGCAGCGCGAAGGCCTCGCGCACGACGCGCTGCAGGCCGGACTCGCTGACCCCGAGCTCCTCCCGCATCGCGGCCGCGTCGTCGTCCTCGAGCTCGGCAAGCTCGGACTCGATGCGCGAGGAGACGGCCACCGCGCGCGCCCCCTGTGCGGCGGCATGCTCGGCGACGGCCGCGGGCAGCTCCTCGCTGCCCTCGTCCACGTTGGCCACGAACAGCACCGGCTTGCTCGTCAGCGAGCCGAGGTCCCGGGCCGCGTTGGGAGCCTCCTCGGGCACCGCCACCGTGCGCGCCGGAGCACCCGCCTGCAGCGCCGCGATCACCTCGCGCAGCCACGCCTCCTCCGCGATCGCCGTGCGGTCGCCGCCGCGCGCCTGTTTGCCGACGCGCTCGACCCGGCGCTCGGCGGTGTCGAGGTCGGCCATCACGAGCTCCGTCTCGATCGTTTCGATGTCCGCCAGCGGGTTCACGCGGCCCTCGGGGTGCACCACGTTCTCATCGCCGTGCGCGCGCACCACGTGGACGATCGCGTCGGTCTCGCGGATGTTGGCCAGGAAGCGGTTGCCGAGGCCCTCGCCCTGGTGGGCGCCCGCGACCAGGCCCGCGATGTCGTGGAAGTCGATCGTGTCCCACACGATCTCCGAGGCGCCCACCGTCTGCGCCACCGCCTCCAGGCGCTCGTCGCGCACGGGCACAACCGCCACGTTGGGCTCGATCGTCGTGAACGGGTAGTTGGCCGCCTCGGCCCCTGCTTTGGTGAGCGCGTTGAACAGCGAGGACTTGCCCGCGTTGGGCATCCCCACGATGCCGATCCTCGTGCTCACCGGGGCATCGCCGTCCCGGCCGCGAGCGCTCCCAGCAGCGCACCGGCGAGCACGTCGGAGGGGTAGTGCACGCCCAGGTACAGGCGCGAGCACGCGAGCGCGGCTGCAAGCGCGTAGAGCGCGGGCGCGGGCAGCCCGAGGCGCGCGTAGCAGCGCGCGCCGGCGAAGGAGGTGCTGGCATGGGCGCTCGGGAAGCTCAGGCGCGTGGGCGTGGAGCTCAGCGGCGGGAGGCCCGCGAGCTGCGGCCGGCGACGGCCCACCAGCGGCTTGATCGCCGTGTTCAGCGCGTAGGTGCCCGCGACGACCGCGGTCGCCCGGCGCCAGCTCCCCCGCCTGGAGCGCGCGAGCGCCTGGCCGGCCGCGCCGATCGCCAGCCACACCGCGCCGTGCTCGCCCAGGCGCGAGAAGCGCGCCACCGCGCGCTCGGCCGCAGGGGTGTGCCCGCGCGTGCGTGCCAGGCGCAGCAGCTGCTCGTCGAGCGAGCGCAATGCTCTACGCGCTGAAGCCGACGCGCAGCTCGTCGCTCTCGGAGCGCACGTAGACGACCTGGGCGAGGTCGAGGCGAACGGGGCCCTCCTCGCTGTCCAGCTCGTGCCAGCCGCCGCCGCCGAGCGCCGCGTTGAGCGCCTTCAGCTGCTCGTCGCTCGACGCGCAGCGCGAGCACCTGCCCGCCCTGGAAGCCGATGCTGATGCGGTGGCCGGTGGGGCTCAAGCGCTGCCCCCCGACGCCCGCCGCGGGTTCCGACGAGCTCGGTCAGCACGCCGCCCGTTGCGCGGGGGTGCAGGAAGGCCACGCGCGAGCCGCGGATGCCGGTGCGCGGCTGGGCGTCGAGCAGCTCCAGTCCGGCGCCGGCGAGCGTGCGCAGCGTGGCGTCGATGTCGGCGACCTGGTAGGCGACGTGGTGCAGCCCGGGGCCCTGGCGCGCCAGGAAGCGCCCCACGGGCGTGTCATCCGACAGCGGCGCGAGCAGCTCCACGTGGTTCTCGCCGACGTCGAGCAGCAGCGCCTCGACGCCCTGCTCCTCCACAACCTCGCGGTGGGCCACCGTGAGCTCGAAGCTGTCGCGGTAGAGCGCGAGGGCCGGATCGATCTCCTCGACGGCGACGCCGACGTGGTCGATGCGGCTGAACACGAGCCGCAGTCTATAGCCGTCCGGGCTCGTCCTCGTTGGCGGGGGCGGGGACGGGGATCGGAGCGGGTCCTGCCGGTGCCTCGTGCGCCTCGGCGGCGGCCACCACGCGCAGGCCCATGCCCGGCGTGCGCTCCATGCGCGGCACGCCCTGCATGATCCGGTCGATCGCGTCGCGCTCGAGCACCTCGTGCTCGAGCAGCTCGGCGGCGAGCGCGTCCAGCTGGCCGCGGTGGGCGACGATCAGCTTCTGCGCCGCGCGGCGCGCTTCCTCGATCAGATCCTGGCGCTCCTCGTCGCGAATGCGCAGCGTGGTCTCGGACAGGCGCACGTCGCCGTCCGGCGAGCGCCCCACTCCGGCGGTGCCCATCGCGTAGTCGTGCGACCATCGAGTGCGAGATGTCGGCCACGCGCTTGAGGTCGTCGGAGGCCCCAGTGGTGATCGCGCCGAAGACGATCTGCTCGGCGACGCGGCCGCCGAGCAGCACGGTCATGTAGTCGAGCAGCTCCTCGCGCGTCTTCAGGTAGCGGTCCTCGGCCGGCAGGTTGAGCGTGTAGCCGAGCGCGCGCCCGCGCGGGACGATCGAGATGCGGTGCACGCGGTCGACCGACGGCAGCAGCTCGCCGCACAGCGCGTGCCCGGCCTCGTGGTAGGCGACCACGCGCTTCTCGTGCGCGTTCAGCACGCGGTGTGACTGCACGCCGGCGATCACGCGCTCGAGCGCGGCGTCGAAGTCGGCGTTGGCGATCGCCCTGCGCCCCGCGCCGCGTGGCGAAGATCGCGGCCTCGTTGCAGATGTTGGCCAGGTCGGCGCCCGTCAGCCCGCTCGTCTGCTGCGCGACGAGCGCGAGGTCGGCGCCCTCCAGCGGCTTGTCGCGGGTGTGCACTTCGAGCACGCCCAGCGGCCCTTGACGTCGGGCGGCGCGACGAACACCTGGCGGTCGAAGCGCCCGGGCCGCAGCAGCGCGGGGTCGAGCTTCTCGAGCAGGTTCGACGCGGCGATCACGACCACACGCCCGCTGGAGGCGAAGCCGTCCATCTCGACGAGCAGCTGGTTGAGCGTCTGATCCTTCTCGCCCGGAGATGTCCAGCACCGCGGCGCCCGCCGACGGCGTCGAGCTCGTCGATGAAGATGATCGCCGGTTCGTGCTTGCGCGCGACCGCGAACAGGCGCCGGATGCGCGCCGCGCCGAGGCCGGCGAACATCTCCACGAAGGAGGCCGCGGACTGGGCGAAGAACTGCGCCCCGGACTCGTTCGCGACCGCCTTGGCCAGCAGCGTCTTGCCGGTGCCCGGCGGGCCGTGCAGGAGGATCCCCTTGGGCACCTTCGCGCCAAGCGCCTTGAAGGCCTTGGGTTCGCGCAGGAACTCGACGATCTCCTGCAGCTCGGCCTTGGCCTCGTCGACGCCCGCGATGTCCGCGAAGGTGACCGCCTGGTTGGACGCCGGCTTGATCTGCTGCGGCTTGACCCGCGGCATCACCTTCAGCATCCGCCACATCATGAAAATCAGCGCCGTGAAGAACAGGATCGCGATGACCGGCTCCCAGTTGACCGCGAAGTTCTGGATTTCCTGTGCGATCGATGCGTGCGGCACGGCGACCTGCACGGGCGGCGTGGTGACGATCGCGGCGTGTGCGCCCACCGCGTGGGCATGGGCCGCGTGCACCCCCGCTCCGTGCGTGACCGGCGCACCGCTCTGAGCGCTCATGTCTTCTCCTCCTCCAACCGCGCCACCATCCTTGGCATCAGCTCATTATGCGGCTTTCGCGCCGCACTGGCAACTATTTCAGCCGAGCACGCGCACGGCCAGGTCGCGGAACAGCTCCGTGGCGAACGCGAGGTCGCGCACGTCGATCCGCTCGTCCGCGCCGTGGATCAGCGGCGCGCTCTCCAGCAGCGACTGGTGGCGGTGGGGAAAGAAGCCGTAGGCCACGCACTCCGGGAAGGCCAGGCGGAAATGGCGGGAGTCGGTGAAGCCGGGCAGGATCAGCGGCACGACCACCGCGCCGGGATCGTGCTCGGCCACCCATGCCGCGATGCTCTGCATCAGCGGCGTGTCGATCGGCGAGCGGTTGCCCACCACGCGCTCTGTGAACTCGACGCGCCAGTCCGCGCCGGCTTCGGGGCCGAGCACTTCGGCGATGCCCTCGCGCACATCCTCCTCGCCCAGCCCGGGAGGCACGCGGCAGTCGATCTTCAGCTCCGCGCGGCTGGGGATCACGTTGATCTTCTCCGACGCGGAGATCCGCGTGGGGGTGAACGTCACGCCGAACATCGGCTCGACCATGATCGCCAGGAGCGGGTCGGCGGCGCGCAGGCGGCTCAGCGCGCCCTGCGGATCCTCGGCATCCTCGCCCAGGCCGCGCAGGAGGGCGAGCGGCTCGGCGGTGGGGCGCAGCGCGGGCTGGCGCGCGGCCAGGCGCTCGAGCACGGGGCCCATCTTCAGCAGGGCGTTGACGCCCATCCCCGGCATCGAGGCGTGGCCCGCGATGCCATCGGTGCTCAGCGTGAAGCGAAAGACGCCCTTCTCGGCGCAGCACACGCCGTAGCAGCGCCGCCCGCCGTACTCGAACACGGCCCCGCCGCCCTCGTTGAGCAGCAGATCGCAGCGCACCTTCTCGGGGTGGGTCTCGGTGATCCACTGCGCGCCCAGCTCGCCGCCGGTCTCCTCGTCCACCACGGTCACGATCAACAGCTCCCCGCGCGCGGGGCGCCAGCCCGAGCGCGCCAGCGCGGCCGCCGCCGCGATCTCGGCGGCGACCTGGGACTTCATGTCGAGCGCGCCCCGCCCCCACAGAAAGCCGTCGGCGATGTCGCCGGACCAGGGGTCGTGCGTCCACGCGGACGCATCGGCGAGCACGGTGTCGACATGCCCGAGGTAGCACAGCGTGGGACCCGACTCCCTGCCCGCAGCCGATGTCAGGCGCGCGATCAGGTTGGGGCGTCCCGGCTCGGCGCCGAGCAGCTCGCAGTCAAAGCCCGCCTCGCTGAGCTGCCCGGCGAGGTACTCCTGCGCGGCGCGCTCGTCGCCGGGCGGGTTGACCGTGTTGAAGGAGATCAGGCGCGAGAGCAGCTGCTCCACATCCACGGCCGGTGACGCGGCGTGCGACGGATCGCTGTCGCTCGGCGGCGGCTGGGCGCTCATCGCGCAGATCGTACGCCGATCGCGGCCATTTCAGCGCGGCTCAGCGGGTAGTGGCACGCGGCGAGCGTGCCCGAGTCCTGCTCGGCGAGCAGCGGCTCCTCCGTGGCGCAGCGCGGCTGCGCCTTCGGGCAGCGGGGGTGGAAACGGCAGCCGCCGGGCGGATCGGCGGGGCTCGGCACGTCCCCGCCGAGCGCCCGGCGCTGCTCGCCGCGGCGGGCGGGATCGGCGAGCGGCACGGCTGACAGCAGCGCGCCGGTGTAGGGGTGGCGCGGGAAGGAGTAGAGGGCGTCGCCCGGCCCGATCTCCACGATCTTGCCCAGATACATCACCGCCACGCGGTCGCACATGTGGCGGATCACCGACAGGTCGTGGGCGATGAAGACGACCGTCAGGCCGAGGCGGCGCTGCAGTTCGCGCAGCAGGTTGAGCACCTGCGCCTGGATCGAGACATCGAGCGCGGAGACGGGCTCATCGGCGATCAGCAGCCGCGGGTTCAGCGCGAGCGCGCGCGCCACGCCGATGCGCTGGCGCTGGCCGCCGGAGAACTCGTGCGGGTAGCGGTTGTAGTGCTCGGGGCTCATGCCGACCAGCTCGAGCAGCTCCTGCACGCGGCGCTTGCGCTGCGCGCGGTCGCGCTCCAGGCCGTGGATCACGAACGGCTCAGCGATGATCGAGCCGACCGTCTTGCGCGGGTTCAGCGACGAGTAGGGGTCCTGGAAGATCATCTGCATCTCGCGCCGGAAGGGCTTCAGCTGCGCCCCGCGCAGGCGCGTGATGTCGTGCCCGTCGAAGCGCACCTCCCCCGCGCTCGCGTCGAGCAGGCGCATCATCAGGCGCGCCGTGGTGCTCTTGCCGCAGCCGGTCTCGCCGACGATCCCGAGCGTCTCGCCGGCCATCACGTCGAAGCTCACCCCGTCCACCGCCCTGACCGCCCCGACCCCGCGCGTGAACACGATCCCGCGCGTGAGCGGGAAGTGCTTGACCAGGCCGCGGACCTGCACCAGCGGCTCGCCCGCGCCCGTGTTCATGGCCCCTCCGGCGCGCCCTGCGCCGGCGTGGCGCCCGACTGCTGCTGCGCCCACAGGTGCGCGCGCTCGGGCGGCGCGAGCAGGCACGCGACCTGATGGCGGGGCTCGCCCGGCACGGGTTCGAGCGCCGGCGTGATGACCGCGTGCTCGGGCTGCGCGTAGCGACAGCGCGGGTGGAAATGGCAGCCCGTGGGGCGCGCGATCAGGCTCGGGGGGCTCCCCGGTATCGGCTCGAGCTCCGCCTCGCGCGGACCGGTGAGCCTGGGGATCGAGCGCAGCAGGCCCCACGTGTAGGGATGCTGCGGGCGCTTGAAGATCGTTTCCGCAGAGGCCATCTCGACGATCCGCCCCGCGTACATGACGGCGATCTCGTCGGCCATCTCGGCGACCACGCCGAGGTCGTGCGTGATGATCACGATCGCCATCCCCAGCTCGCGCTGCAGGCGCTCCAGCAGCGCCAGGATCTGCGCCTGCACGGTCACGTCGAGCGCGGTCGTGGGCTCGTCGGCGATCAGCAGCTTGGGGTCGTTGGCGAGCGCCATCGCGATCATCGCGCGCTGGCGCATGCCGCCGGAGAACTCGTGCGGGTACTCCCGCGCGCGCCGCGCCGGGTCGGGGATCCCGACCAGCTCGAGCAGCTCCACGGCCCGCGCCTGCGCCTGCGCCCGCGAGGCCGGGCGGTGGGCGCGGACGGCCTCGGCGAGCTGGCTGCCGACCCTGTAGAAGGGGTGCAGCGAGGACAGCGGGTCCTGGAAGATCATCGCGATGTCGTTGCCGCGGATCGCGCGCATCTCATCCTCGGAGAGCGCCAGCAGGTCGCGTCCGGCGAACAGGATGCGCCCCGAGATGCTCGCCCCCTGGGCGCGCGTGAGGCCCATCGTGGTCAGCGAGGAGACCGTCTTGCCGGAGCCGGACTCCCCGACGATGCCCAGCGTGGCGCCCGGCGCGAGACGGTAGGAGATCCCGTCGACGGCGTGCACGACGCCGTCTTCGGTGGGGAACTCGACGCACAGCTCCTCCACGCGCAGCAGCGGCTCCTCCACGGCGCTCACTGGTAGCGCACCCGCGGGTCCAGATAGGCGTAGAGGATGTCCACGAGGATGTTGGCGACGATGATGAACAGGGCACCCGCGAGCACCGTGCCCTGCACGATCGGGAAGTCCGAGTGGGTGATCGCGTCGTAGTTCAGCCGCCCGATGCCCGGGATCTGGAAGACCGTTTCAACGAGGATCGCGCCACCCAGCAGCACGCCCACGTCGAGTGCGAGGATCGTCAGCACCGGGTTGACTGCCGAGCGCAGCCCGTGGCGCAGGATCACGCGGCGCTCGCTGAGGCCCTTCGCGCGCGCCGTGCGGATGTAGTCCTCGCCCATCACCTCGGTCATGCTGCCGCGGATCAGCCGGGCGTAGATCGCGGCGTTCGTCGCGGCCAGCACCAGCCACGGCAGGATCAGCGAGGCGAACCATTTCGCCGGATCGGTGGTGAGCGGCACGTAGCTGCCGGCGCCCGGGAACACCTTGATCTGCCCTATGTCGGCCGCGAACAGGAACAGGACGATCAGCCCCAGCCAGTATTCGGGTGCGGAGATCAGCAGCAGCGCCACGCCCATTGAGCCGCGGTCGAGGGCCGTGCGCCGGCGCGTGGCCGAGATGATCCCCACGGCCAGGCCCGACAGCAGCCAGATCACCGAGGCGCCCACCGTCAGTGAGATGGTGGCGGGCAGGCGGTCCACGATCAGGCCTTTGACCGGTGCGTTGCTGTAGTAGCTGAAACCCAGGTCGAAGTGCAGGAAGATGCCCTTCATGTAGAGCCAGAACTGCTCGAACAGCGAGCGGTTCAGGCCGAGGTCCACACGGATCTCGGCGATCACCTTGGGGCTCGCCGAGCGGCCCGCGCGCAGCCGCGCCGGTTCTCCCGTGGGCAGCACACTGAACAGCACGAAGGTGAGCGCCGAGACGAGGATCAGCAGCAAGACCCCCCACAGCACCCGGCGGATGATGTAGCGCAGCACCTACTTCAGCGAGGTGAAGCTGTAGTCCCAGGAGCCCGCGTTCCACAGGTCTCCCACGCCCGCGACGTCCTTGGACTCGATCAGCGGTTCCTTGACGAAGGCGTAGGGCACGGCCGCAGCGTCGTCGACGAGTTCGCGATCGATCGCCGCCCAGGCCTTTTCGCGCGCCGCCTTTTCGGTCAGCGGTTCCGCCTTTTCCATCGCCGCGTTGATCGCCGGGTTGTTCACCTGCCCCCAGTTGTTGTTGCCCGAGGGGATGATGTTCTTGCCGTTGAACGGCACGTCGAGGACCGCCTGGGGATCGGAGAAGTCAGCGACCCAGCCGACGTTCGGGCAGACGTCGATCTCTTCGGCGGGCACGCCACAGTACTTCGCGTACATGACCGACTGGTCGACCAGGCTGAGCCGCGTTTTGAAACCCAGGCTGCGCAGCGTGCTGTTGGCGATTTCAGCGTCTTCGGCGTGCGGGTCTTCGGTCGAGCCGACCACCTGGAGCGTGGTGGTGCCCGTGTACTTGCCGCTCGGATAGCCGGCCATGCGCATGTACTTCTCGGCGATTTCCATGTCGCCTTCGGGATGTTCGTTGTAGTCGACCCTGGGCCCCGCGAGGCCGCCCGCGTCTTCGAAGCCGGGGATTTCGGGGTAGATGAAGTGCGTCATCACGTCTGCCACGAGCGAGCCGCCGGCGGCCTTGTTCATGGCCACGCGGTTGAGCGCCGCCCAGAAGGCCTTGCGCACGTCGATGTTCGAGAAGGGGCCCTGCTTGTTGTTGACGGCGATGTAGCGGGTGCCCGCGCCGGGAGAGACCTCGAGCTGGCTGCGGAAGTGTTCATAGGCCAGCTGGACGATCGTTTTGGCGGGCGGGTCGTTCTGGACCATGTGCGAGCCTTCGAGCACCTGGCGGCCGATCACGTTGGTGTCGCCGCCGATCTCAATGTCGATTTCGTTCAGGTAGGCGGGGCGGAAGTCCGTGCTTGGGTTCCAGTTGGGGTTGCGCACGAGCGTCGCCGACTTGCCGGGCTGGTAGCCGATCCCGAGGACCTTGCCTTCGCTGTTGTTCTTGAACATGTAGGGGCCGGTGGCCACCTGGTAATCGCCGTATTCGGTCGGTTTCTTGGCGTCATAGCGCTTGGCGTATTCTTCGGGGACCGGTGCGCTCAGCGGGAGCACGAGCGCAGCCGTGACGATCGCTGCATCCGGCTTTTCGAGGTGGAAGACGATCGTGTACTTGTCGGGCGTGGTGATGCCCGGGAAGGGGCCGCCTTTGGCTTTGGAGACGCCCACGAGCGAGCTGAAGTAGCTTTCGAAGTAGGGGTTGGCGACGTTGGGGTTGGCGCCGCGCTCGATCGCGTAGGCCACGTCGGCGGAGGTCACTTCGCGGTTGACAGGCGGGCTGAAGTGCACGCCGTGGCGGATGTGGACGGTGACGGTCCTGCCGTCGGAGGAGATTTCGGCCGGTCCGGAGGCGAGGTCGGGAGAGGGTTCGCTGAAGGTGTTGGGCCTGTAGGAGAACAGCGGGCGCTGCGTCGCATAGACGGCCTCATAGTCGATCGCGAAGTACGCGAGGCCGGGATCGATGTTTTCGAAGTCCTCGTGGTTGAGCACGATCAGCGTGCCCCCGCGTTTGCCGCCGCTCTGGGGCTGGGTCTTCGGGCTCTGGATGCCGTTGGCGCTGATGCTGCTCGCGCTCGGGTTGCTCGAGCCGCAGGCGGCGAGGGCGAGCGCGCACACCGCCGCGAGTCCCGCGGCGCTCCACATCTGAACGATCCTGGTCATGGTGCCTCCTGTGGTTGCATGGCCCGCGCCGGCGGGCGGGCCGTCATCGCGGCGGGTAGCCGGGCTCATCGTGTGCCCCGCGGGTTCAGAGCGTCCTGCAGGCCGTCGCCGAGCAGGTTGAAGGCGAGCACGGTGGCCAGCAGCGCGATGCCGGGGAACGCCATGTACCACCACGCCGTGTTGAAGATCGGGGTGGCCTGCGCGATCATCTGCCCCCAGCTCGCCGTGGGCGGGCGCACGCCCACGCCGAGGAACGACAGCGCCGCCTCGAAGAGGATGTTGGCGGGGATCAGCAGGCTCGAGTAGACGATGATCGGGGCGAGCAGGTTGGGGAGGATCTCCCGGAACATGATCCGCCGGTTGGAGGCGCCCAGCGCGCGCGAGGCCTCCACGAACTCCCGCTCGCGCAGCGACAGGACCAGGCCGCGCATGATCCGCGCGACGTAGGTCCAGTTGGCCAGCGCCACGATGAAGATCACCGAGCCGACGCCGGGCTGGACCAGTCCTTTGACGCACCCGCGCACCTCGCAGGCGGCGCCGAGGCCGAGGCCCAGCAGCAGGATGGGGATCGACAGGAACACGTCGGTGATGCGCGAGAGCAGCGTGTCGACCCAGCCGCGGTAGTAGCCCGCGAGCACGCCCACGAACACACCGATCGCCGAGGCGATGGCCGTGCCGATGATGCCCACGGCGAGCGAGACGCGGGTGCCGTAGATGACCCGCGACATCACGTCGCGCCCCAGCTGGTCGACGCCCATCGGGTGCGCGGCGCTCGGCCCCAGCGGACTGCCGAACGCGTTCGTGAGGTTGGGGTTCTGCACGTTGGGCCCCGGCAGGCCGAGCACGTCGACGATCAGCGGCGCGGCGAAGGCGACGGCGATCAGCACCGCGATGAAGCCGAGCGAGGCGACGGCCACGCGATCCTGGCGAAAGCGCCGCCAGAACAGCTGAAACGGGGAGCGCGCCGCGATCTCCCCGCCGGCGTCGAGGAATCCCAGCCCGCCGCCGGCGGCGGCGGGGAGCAGCTCGGCGGCGCCGACGCTCATCTCGCGGGGCGCTGCCGCGAGGGGGTTTTGTGTTCGGCGATGTGCAGCACCGGCCTATAGGTTCGACACGCACGCCTTGCCAACCTCCCGCGCCGGGGGGTGGCGATCTGCGCGCACGGCGCGCGATACTCAGGCCTGTGGAGACGCTGTTCGACGAGGATCCCTCCGACGCCGGCGGCGCCAGCCCCGCGCGCGAGGAGGACGGGGGCGACCGCCCGCTGGCCGCGCGCGTGCGCCCGCGCCGCCTGGAGGACTTCGTCGGGCAGTCGCACCTGCTCGGCGCGGGATCCGCGCTGCGCACCGCGATCGAACAGGGCCACCCCCACTCGATGGTGCTCTACGGCCCGCCGGGGTCGGGCAAGACGACGCTCGCGCGCATCGTCGCGGAGAGCTCGCGCGCGGCCTTCGAGGAGCTGAGCGCGGTCGCGGCGGGGCGCGCTGAGGTGCGTGCGGTGATCGAGCGCGCCGGGCACCGCCGCGCCAGCGGCGGGACGCGCACGGTGCTGTTCCTCGATGAGATCCATCGCTTCAACAAGGCCCAGCAGGATGCGCTGCTGCCGGCCGTCGAGGAGGGACTGCTCACGCTGATCGGCGCGACCACCGAGAACCCCGCCTTCGAGGTGAACGGCGCGCTCCTCTCGCGCCTGCGCGTCTACGCGCTGCGCGCGCTCACGCCCGAGGAGGTGGCCAGGGTGCTGCGCAACGCGGCCGCGCCGCCGCTCGCGGTGGAGGATGCGGCGTTCGACTTCCTCGCCGCGCGTAGCGAAGGCGATGCGCGCACCGCGCTCAACGCGCTCGAGCTGGCGGCCGCGACCGCCGCGGAGCTCGGCGAGGACGCCGTCACGCTGGCGCGCGTGGAGGACGCCCTGCAGCGGCGCGCGATCCTCTACGACAAGGGGGGCGATCGCCACTACGACTACATCTCCGCCTGGATCAAGGCCACGCGCGGCTCGGACCCGGACGCCTCGCTGTACTACCTCGCGGTCATGCTCGAGGGCGGCGAGGACCCCCGCTTCATCGTGCGGCGGATGGTGATCCTCGCCTCCGAGGACATCGGCAACGCCGACCCGGGCGCGCTGACGCTGGCCACAGCGGCGGCTGCTGCGGTCGAGCACGTGGGGCTGCCCGAGGCGCGCTACGCGCTCGCCCAGACGGCGATCTACCTCGCGCTCGCACCCAAGTCCGACGCGGCGGGGCGCGCCCTCGCGGCGGCCGCGGCGCACGTGCGCGAGCATGGCGCCGCCCCGGTGCCCTCGTGGCTGCGCTCGGGTCCGCTGGCCGATCTGCGCTCGAGCGGACAGGAGCAGGCGGGGTACGAGAACCCGCACCGCGGGCCCGGCCACCTCTCCAGCCAGGAGCTGCTGGCGGAGGGCGTCGCCGGCGCGCGCTTCTACGAGCCCGATGAGGCCGAGGCCGAGCTGGCCGCGCGTCTTGAGGCTATCCGCCGGGCCCGTCGCCCCGAGGGGCGATAATCGACTCTCGATGAGCACGCCCGCGCGCGAGACCTCCACCGACGGGGAGCTGCTCGCGCGCGACCCGGCCACGGGAGCGCCGTTGGGCAGCGTGCGCGTCACCGCGCCGGAGCGGATCGACGAGGTCGTCGATGCGGTCGCCAAGGTGCAGCCGCTGTGGGCGCTGCTGCGCGTCTCCGACCGCGCGCGCTACATGCGACGCATGGCCCAGGCCGTGATCGACGACTTCGACGAGCTGCAGGAGGTCTTGGGCCGCGAGCAGGGCCGCCCGCGCGCCGAGGTCGCCACGCTCGAGCTGCTCGCGGCGATCGACGCGCTGATCTGGATCGCCGACGACGGCGCGCGGGTGCTCGGCGCCAGGCGCGTGGTGGTCAACCGCTCGATGGCCGTCGCCAAGCGCGCGCGGATCGCCTATGAGCCCTATGGCGTGGTGGGGGTGATCGGCGCCGGCAGCGCGCCCTTCGCACAGCCGCTGGGCCAGATCGCGGGTGCCCTGCTGGCCGGCAACGGCGTGACCTTCAAGCCCGCTGCACGGGCGGCCATGGCGGGCGAGCGGATCGCGCGCGTGCTGGCCCGCGCGGGCCTGCCGGAGGGGCTCGTGCGGGTCGTCAACGGCGGTGCCGAGGTGGGTGTGGCGCTCGCGCGCGCACCGGTGGACAAGATCCTGTTCACGGGCTCACCCGCTGTGGGGCGGGTGGTGGCGCGCGCGTGCGTCTCGCGCGAGAAGGAGGTCACGGTCGAGCTCGGCGGCAAGGACGCGATGCTGGTGCTCGCCGACGCGAACCTCAAGCGCGCGGTTGCGGGCGCGCTGTGGGCCGGCTGCGCGGGCGCCGGGCAGGCGCGCGGCTCGGTCGAGCGCGTCTACGTGGCGCGCGAGGTCTACGAGCGCTTCCTGTCGGGTCTCATCGAGGGCGCCGCCGCGCTCCCCGTGGGGGACCCCGCGGATCCCCGCACGCAGGTCGGCCCGCTCGCCTCGGCGCGCCGCGTGGAGCACATCGAGGCGCTGGTCGAGGAGGCGCTCGCTGCGGGCGCGCAGCTGCGCTGCGGGGGGCGCGTGCAGCCGCCGGGCTGTGAGGCGGGCGCCTTCTACGCCCCCGCCGTGATCACCGGGGCGACGCCCGCGATGAGGCTGATGCGCGAGCCGATCGACGGGCCCGTGCTGGCGGTCACGCCGGTCGACTCGATCGATGCGGCGATTGCGCTGGCGAACGACAGCGACTTCGGCCTGGGCGCTTCGGTGTGGACGGCCGACCGCTACCAGGGCGCGCGCATCGCGCGCGAGCTGCAGGCCGGGATGGTGTGGCTCAACGACCATCTCCCCGGTCCCACCCTCGCGCGCGGGCCGTGGGGCGCGGCGGCGGGCGGCGGGCTGGGCCGCACGCTCGGGCAGGCGGGCCTGCGCGCGTGCGCGCAGGAGAAGCTGATCACGTGGGACCCGCCGGCCACGCGCGGTCTGTGGTGGGGGCCCTTCGACCGCACCAGCAGCCGCGCGGCGCGGGCCGTCGCGAAGATGCGCTCCGGCCGCAACGGCGAGCGCGAGCGCGCCTGGCGCGAGGGCGCGGTGGCGCTCGCGCGGGTCGGCGCGCGCGCGTTCGGGCGCGGGCTCCCGAGGGGCTAGCGGCTAGGCTGAAGCGATGCCCGCTCAGGCATATGCAGGCAAGGAGTGCGTGTGTCAGCTGCGCAGAGGGATCTGCGACCAGAGCTGCGTGCAGGGCATGCTGGACACGCCCTTCTACATCGCCTGCCTGAAGCTCACCGGACGCCGCTGCGTGGTCATCGGCGGCGGCGAGATCGGGCTCGAGAAGGTCGAGGGGCTGCTCGCCTGCGACGGCGATGTCACGCTGATCGCGCCGGCGGCCGAGCCGGCCCTGCAGGAGTACGCGCGCGAGGGCTCCATCCGCTGGGAGCAGCGCCCCTACGCGGGCGCAGGCGACCTGGAGGGCGCCTTCATGGCGATCGCCGCGACGAGCGACACCGACGTGAACATCGCGGTCTATGAGGACGCGGAGCGGCGGGCGATGCTGGTCAACGTGGTCGACGTGCCGCCGCTGTGCAACTTCATCCTGCCCGCGATCGTGCGCAGCGGGCCGCTGGCGATCGCGATCTCCACCGCGGGCGCCTCGCCCGCGCTGGCCAAGCGCATGAAGCGCGAGATCGAAGGCCAGTTCGGCGAGCCCTACGCGCGCCTGGCGGTGCTGCTGAACGAGGTGCGCGGCTGGGCCAAGGCGACGCTGCCCACCTACCAGGACCGCAAGGAGTTCTTCGAGGGCATCGTCGGCGGCGAGCCCGACCCCGTTGCGCTGCTGGGCGACGGCGCCGAGGGCGAGCGGGCGGTGCGCGAGCTGATCGCGCGGGCGCAGAGCGCATACGCGCTGCAGATCTCGGGCGCCTGAGCGCCGCGCCGGGCGCTCAGATCCAGCCGAGCAGCGGCCCGAACAGCAGCCCCGCGGCGAGCACGAGCGAAGCAAGCGTGCCGACGACCCGGATCTGCCTGGCGCGCTCGTGCATGTCGTGGACCCAGAAGCAGACCACGTAGAAGGTGAGGTAGCCGAACACGACGATCACGGGGAAGCTCGCCACGTTCCACCACCAGTAGTACCAGTGGAAGACGCCGTCGGCGTGCAGCAGCAGCTCGACGCCCACGGAGACCAGGGAGAGGGCGATCGAGAGCGCCCAGCGGTTGGGGATCCCGAGGATCCGCTCGCTGCGGTCGGCGGGCAGCAGCTTGGCGAAGATCACGCCGTTGATCGCGAAGAACAGCGAGATCTCGATGTTCAGGCCGATCAGGATGACGAAGCTGCTGCTGCCGGTCACCGTCCACAGCGCGGCATGGCCGTTGAAGTGCAGCACGAGCGCGTTGATGATCTCGTTGACCCAGTCCATCAGCCAGAAGGCCACTCCGGCGAGCACCGCGTCCCAGTTGCCGCGCTCGACCTCGACCGCGTAGACGTAGACCACGAGCGCGAGCAGCGTGATCGTTGACCACTGCAGGCGTCCCGGGGCGCGCAGCGCCCGCTCGGCTTCCAGCGTGAACTGCGTGGCGGTCGCCATCGCCGTGCAGTATCGCGGGCGCGGCCCCTGCGGGAAGCCCCGCCCGGGCGCGCCCGGGCGTGCGAAGCGGTATGAGAACATGCCTGCAGCCGCCGATGAAGCCACCGTCAGCAAAGTCGGCTCACGCTTGAGCGTGGCCGCGGTCCAGGTCGATGGGCTCGCTCGGCACTACGGCGAACGCGAGGCCCTGAGCGACATAACGCTGACGCTCGAGGAGGGCCGCACGCTGGTCGTGCTGGGGCCGAACGGCGCCGGCAAGACGACCCTCCTGCGGGTGCTGGCGACCCTGCTGCGCCCGCACGCGGGCAGCGTGCGCGTGTTCGGCAGCAGTCTTCCGCAGGAGGCCTGGGCGGTGCGCGGGCGGGTCGGGCTGCTGGGTCACGAGCCGCTGCTCTACAGGCAGCTGACCGCGCAGGAGAACCTGCGCTTTCACGCCCGCCTGCACGGCGTGGGCGACGAGCGCGTGGCGCAGCTGCTGGCGGCGGTGGCAATGCAGGGCCGCGCGGACGAGCCGCTGCGCACGCTCTCGCGCGGCATGGTCCAGCGCGTGGCGGTGGCGCGTGCGGTGCTCCACGATCCCGAGCTGCTGCTGCTCGACGAGCCGCACGCCAACCTCGATCCTGCCGCGATCGAGCTCACCGCGCCGCTGATCGGGCCGGGCTCGGGGCGCACGCGCGTGATCTGCAGCCACGACCCCAGCGGGGGCCTTGCCGAAGCGGACCTCGTGCTGGGCCTGCGCGGTGGGCGGGCGAGCCTGCTGCGCGCGCCCGCCGAGATCGAGCGCACGGAGATCGTGGAGCTCTACCGGTGAGGCGGACGGTGGGCGCGCTGCTGCGCAAGGAGCTGCTGGTGGAGCTGCGCACGCTGGAGTCGGTGCCGGCGATGTCGCTGTTCGCGGTGACCACGTTCGTGATCTTCCACTTCGCGCTCAATCGCAACAGCGTGGAAGGCGACCTCGCCGCGGGCATCCTGTGGGTGACGCTGCTGTTCGCCGCGATCCTGGGGATCAACCGCCTGTTCGTGGCCGACGCCGAGGAGGGCGGCTTCGACGCCTTCCTGCTGGCCCCGGTGGACCGCAGCGCGATGATGATCGCCAAGTTCCTCACGCTGCTGGCCTACCTGGCCGTGCTCGAGATCGTCGCCGTGCCGGCCTTCGCCCTGCTGCTGCTGGGACCGCCGCTCGGCCACGCGCTGCCGGACCTGCTCGGCGTGCTCGCGCTGGGCGACCTCGGCGTGGCCGCCGTCGGCACGCTCGTGGCGGCGCTGGCGGTGCGCACGCGCGCACGCGACCTGCTGGGGCCGCTGCTGGGGCTGCCGCTGCTCGTGCCGATCGTGATCGGCTGTGCGCACGCGAGCGCGCCGCTGTTCGCGCTCGCCCATCCCGGCGCTCCGGCGGCGCGCTGGCTGCTGACGCTGGGCCTCTATGATCTGGTCTTCGGGCTGATCGCCTACGCCCTCTTCGATTTCCTGCTGGAGGACTGATAGATGGAGTACTCGAGGCGCCATCCTGCCGGCTCTGCGGAGGTGGGGCACCGCCGTCCACGGGCCGGCGCCACCTACGGCGGGCACCTGCGCGCGCTGAGCATCTCCACGGTCCTCGCGATGACGCTCGCCCTGGCCCTCGTCTTCTTCTACGCCCCGCTCGAAGCTGAACAGGGCTTCCTGCAGAAGATCTTCTACGTGCACGTGCCGCTTGCGATCATCGCCCTGTGCGGCTTCGTGATCGGCGGGCTGCTCGCGATCCAGCACCTGCGCACGCGCGATCCGCGCTGGGACATGCGCTCCTACGTGACCATCCACATGAGCCTGATCTTCGCCGTGGGCGCGCTCATCACCGGCTCGATCTGGGCGAAGGGCTCGTGGGGGCACTGGTGGGTGTGGAGCGAGCCCACGCTGGTCTCCTTCCTGATTGTGTTCCTGCTGTATGCGACCTACCAGCCGCTGCGCTTCGCGATCGAAGATCCCGAGCGCCAGGCGCGCTACGCGTCGGTGTTCGCGATCACCGCCGGCGCGTTCGTGCCGCTGAACTTCATCGCGGTGCGCATGTCGACCGCATACCTGCACCCGCGCGTCCTGGGCAGCACGTCCAACCTGCCCGGCCCGATGGCGCTGACGTTCCTCGTCTCGCTGCTCGCCATGTCGCTGCTGTTCGCCACGCTGTGCAAGTTCGAGCTGACCGCCAAGCACACGCGCGCCCAGGTGCGCGCCCTGCGCCGGCGGCTGGCCGGCGAGGCACCCGGCGCCCGCGGCGCAGGGCGCAGCGCGGTGCCAACGCTGCAGCACGCGACCACGATGAGCGCACGTTCCGGCGAGGCGGGGCTGCGATGATCGCCGCCGTTCTCGGCGAGGTGCCGGCCCTGCCCCTGCACACGGCCGGCAAGTACGTGGCGGGCGCCTACGTGGTGCTGTTTGCGATCGTGCTGATCTACGTGGCGATCATGGCGATCCGCCTCGCCAACATCGAGCGCGAGCTCGGCGAGCTGCTCGAGCTGGGTGAGCAGCCGGGCGAGGCGCGGGAGCCCGGCGCGGCCCCGGCGGAGTCGACGCTGGCATGAGCGAGCTGCTGGCGCTGGGCATCTCGCACAAGACGGCGCCGGTGGCGCTGCGCGAGCGCCTGGCGTTCACCGAGGGCGAGGCCAGCCAGTTCGCCGTGCAGGCGACCGCCACCGAGGAGGTGCGCGAGGCGGTGGTGATCTCCACGTGCAACCGCACCGAGGTCTACCTGGTCGTCGGCGATCCCGTGCGCGCGGAGTCCGACGTGCTCGGCCTGCTCGCCCGGCGTGCGGCGATCCGCCCGACCGAGCTCGCCGAGGCGATCTACTCGCCGCGAAACTGCGATGCGGCGCGCCAGCTCTACCGCGTGACCGCCGGCCTGGAGTCGATGATCGTCGGTGAGGCCGAGATCCAGGGCCAGGTGCGCCGCGCCCATGAAGCGGCGATGCGCGCGGGCTCTACGGGGGCGCTCTCCAACCGCCTGTTCGCGGCCGCGCTGACGACGGGCAAGCGGGTGCGCTCGGAGACCGAGATCGGCGCCAGCAGGGTGAGCGTGCCCTCGGTGGCGGTCGACCTCGCGCTGAGCGTGCTCGGCGAGCTCGAGCGCCGCCATGTGGTGATCCTCGGCGCCGGTGAGACGAGCGAGCTGACCGCCCGCGCACTGGCCGAGCAGGGCGCGGGAACGATCTTTGTGGCCAACCGCCACGCCGACCGCGCGCTCAGCCTCGCCCAGCGCTTCGGGGGGAAGGTGGTGGGCCTCGACAAACTGCCCGATCAGCTCGTGCGCGCGGACATCGTGCTCTGCTCCACGTCCTCTCCCCACCCGATCGTGGCCCGCGAGGAGCTGGAGCTGGTGATGAGCGAGCGCCGGCAGCGCCCGCTGCTGCTGATCGACATCGCGGTGCCGCGCGACATCGACCCGGCGTGCGGCGAGCTGGAGGGGGTGAGCCTGTACGACATCGACGACCTGCAGGCGGTGGTGGCGCGCAACCTCACCACGCGCGTGCGCGAGGCGCCCCGCGCACTGGAGATCGTCGAGGAGGAGATCCAGCGCTTCGCGCGCTGGCTCGGCCAGCTCGACGCGCTGCCGACGGTGAGCGCTCTGCGCGAGCACGGCAACGCGATCGTGGAGCAGGTTCTGGAGGAGAACGCCGGGCGCTGGGAGTCGGCCTCGCCCCGCGATCTGGCACGCGTCGAGGCGATCGCCCGCGCCGTGATGAGCCGCCTGCTGCACGAGCCCACGATCCGCCTGCGCAGCCTCAGCGAGGAGCGCGGGCACGGCAGCCTCGAGGTGGTGCGCGAGCTGTTCGGACTGCGCGAGGATGCGCCCGCGGAGGAGCCGCCCTCGGCGGAGCTCGCGGAGGTTCACGACCTGCCTGTGTCCTCGAGGGTACGCAGCCGCCGCGGCCGCTGATGCGGCTCGGCACGCGGCGCAGCGCGCTGGCGCTGGCGCAGGCGGAGCTCGTCGCGAAGCTGCTCGGGGGTGCCGAGATCGTCCCCATCGCGACCGCGGGCGACGTTCCTCGGCCGGAGGCGGCAGGCGCGGCGGAGGACAAGTCGCGCTGGGTGCTCGAGCTCGAGGCGGCGCTGAGCGCGAGCGAGATCGACCTCGCGGTGCACTCCGCCAAGGACGTGCCGGGCGAGCTCGGCGCCGGCCTCGCGTTGCTCGGCGCGCCCGCCCGCGCGGGCGCCGAGGACGTCCTCTGCGGCGCCCGCTCGCTGCGCGAGCTCGCGCCCGGCGCGCGGGTGGGCACGAGCAGCGTCCGCCGCCGCGCGCAGCTGCGCGCGGCGCGCGAGGATCTCGACGTGGTGGCAATCGCGGGCAACGTCGACACCCGACTGCGCAAGCTGGCGGACCCGGGCGAGGAGCTCGCGGCGATCGTGCTGGCGCGCGCGGGCCTGCAGCGCCTGGAGCGGGAGTCCGCGATCGGCGCGGTGCTCGACGTCGCAGGCTTCGTGCCGGCCCCCGGCCAGGGCACGCTCGTGCTGGAGGGACGCGCGGGCGACGCCGCGGCCGAGCGGGCCGCCCGCGCGATCACCGACGCGGAGAGCTTCGCCTGCCTGCTCGCCGAGCGCGCGCTCGCGACGGAGCTGGGCGCGGGCTGCCATACCCCGCTGGGCGCGCACGCCCGCCCGCACGGCGAGCGCCTGCACCTGCGCGCGTGGGTGGGGCTGCCCGACGGCTCGAGCTTCATCACCGACGAGCTGCTCGGCGAGCGCGCCGATCCGGGCGCGCTGGGTCGCGAGATGGCCGCGCGCATGCGCTCCGCGGGCGCGGGCGGGCTGCTGCGCGCGGCCGAGGCGCCGGCGAGCGGCGGATGAGCGGGCGCGTGTATCTCGTCGGCGCCGGCCCCGGCGATCCGGGACTGCTGAGCGCGCGTGCGCTGCAGCTGATCGCGACGGCCGACGTGATCCTCTACGACCGCCTGATCCCCGAGGGCGCGCTCGACGGCGCGCGCGCGGACGCAGAGCTGCTCTTCGTCGGCAAGGAGGGCGGCGGCGCGTCGGTCCCGCAGGAGCAGACCGAGGCGCTGATGCTCGAGCGCGCCCGCGCCGGGCGCGCGGTCGTGCGCCTCAAGGGCGGCGACCCGTTCGTGTTCGGCCGCGGCGGCGAGGAGGCGCTCGCGCTGCGCGGAGCGGGCATCTCCTACGAGGTCGTGCCCGGGGTCACAGCGGGCGTGGCGGCGGCGGCGTACGCCGGCATCCCGGTCACCCATCGCGGCCTCGCTGGCGCGGTGGCGTTCATCACCGCGCACACCCGCGAGGACGGCGGTGGGGACGCGGACGCTTCGATCGACTGGCCCGCGCTGGCGGCTTTCCCGGGGACGCTCGTGTTCTACATGGGCGTGCGCGTGCTGCCCGATATCTCCGCCGCGCTGATCGCCGCCGGGCGCCCCCCGGAGGAGGCCGCGGCGGTGGTGGAGGCGGGCACCCTGCCCAACCAGCGGACGGTCACGGGGACGCTCGCGACGATCGCCGAGCGCGCCGCCGAGGAGGCCATCGGGCCGCCCGCGATCACCGTGGTGGGCGCGGTTGCGGCGCTCGCCGATCAGCTCGCCTGGCTGGAGCCCCGGCCGCTTGCGGGACGCACCGTCGCGGTCACGCGCGCGCGGGCGCAGGCCGGCACGCTGGCCATGCGGCTGCAGGGCCTCGGCGCGCGGGTGCTGCAGGCGCCGGTGATTCGCGTGCACGTGCTGCCCGGGCCGCCGCTGGATCCCGCGCCCTACGACCTCATCTGCCTGACCAGCGCCAATGGGGTCGACGGCCTGTTCGAGCGCCTGGCCGCGGGCGGTCGCGACGCGCGCTCGCTCGCGGGAGCCCGGGTTGCCGCGATCGGTCCCGCGACCGCGCGGGCGCTCGGCGAGCGCGGAATCACGCCCGACGTGGTCTCCGAGCGCTCGGTGGCGGAGTCGCTGGTCGAGGCGCTCGCCGATGTTCCCGTGACGCGCGCGCTGCTCGCGCGGGCCAGCCGCGCGCGCGACGTGCTCCCCGACGCGCTGCGCGCGCGGGGGGCGGAGGTTGACGTGCTGGCCGTGTATGAGACGGTCGCCGAGCCGCTCGCCCCGGGCGCGCTCGCGGCCGCGCGGGGCGCTGACTACATCACCTTCACCTCGTCCTCCAGCGTGGACTTCTTCCTCGAGGCGGCCGGCGCGAGCGCGCTGCCGCCGTCGTTGCGCATCGTCTCGATCGGCCCGCTGACCAGCGAGGCGCTGCGCCGCCACGACCTGCAGCCCGACGTGCAAGCCGAGCGCCACGACGTGGACGGGATCATCGAGGCGCTGCTCGCCGATGTGGGCGCGCGGGCGGCGGGCTGAGGCCGGCGGGCGGCGGACGGCGGACGTCCGCGAGACACGCAATGCTGCCGTGATCGTGGACGTCCCGTTCGTCACCTTCCTGTCGGACTACGGCCTCGCTGACGAGTTCGTCGGTGTGTGCCACGGAGTGATCGCGCGCCGCTGCCCGCAGGTGCGCCTGATCGACATCACGCACACGATCCCGCGCCATGACGTGCGCGAGGGTGCGCTCGTCCTGCGCGACGCCCTCCCGCACATGCCCGCGGGCGTGCACCTGGCCGTGGTCGATCCCTCGGTGGGTCTCGGGCGGCGCGCGCGGCGCGCGGTGGCGCTGCGCACGGCCAAGGAGGAGCGGCGGCTGGTGGGTCCTGACAACGGCCTGCTGATGCTCGCCGCGGCGCGCCTCGGTGGCGCGCTCGAGGCGGTCGACATCGGCCGCTCGCCCGAGCGCCTGGAGCCGGTCTCGGCGACCTTCCACGGCCGCGACATCTTCGCGCCCGTGGCCGCCGCGCTGGCCGCCGGCGCGGCCCTCACCGACGTGGGCGAGGCATTCGACGTGGCCGAGCTGCGCGAGCTGGCGCTGCCGTCGGCCCACCTCCTCGACGGGGTGCTGGCCACGCACGTGCTGCGGGCCGATCACTTCGGCAACCTGATTCTCAATGCCTCGCCCGAGCAGATCGCCGCGGCGGGCATCGAGCAGGGGGCGACGCTGTCGGTGGAGGCCGGTGGCCGGCTCTATGCGGGGCGCTACGCATCCACGTTCGCCGACGTTCCGCCCGGCGAGCTGCTGCTCTACCAGGACGCCCTGCAGATGGCCGCGCTGGCGGTCAACCGCGGCTCGGCCATGAGCCATCTCGGCGTGGGACGCCTCGAGGAGCTGCTGGTGCGCCCGGCGTGAACGGCGGCGGCGCGGAGCCGGCGGCCCTCGGTCGCCCGCGCGTGCACCTGCGCCGCACCGACTCCACCAACGACCGCGCCCGCGAGCTGGCGATCGCGGGCGCCCCGCACGGAACGCTGGTGAGCGCCGCCGAGCAGAGCGCCGGGCGCGGACGCCAGGGCCGGCGCTGGTCGGCGCCCGCGGGCAGCTCTCTGCTGATTTCGCTGCTGCTGCGCTCGCCGCCGCCGCTGCTGCCCCTGCTCGCCGCGGTGGCCGTCTGCGATGCGGCCGGCGGGCGCGCGGCGATCAAGTGGCCGAACGACATCGTGTCCGAGCGCGGCGAGCTGGCCAAGCTGGGGGGCATCCTCATCGAGGGCCGCCCGCAGGAGGACTGGGCGGTGCTGGGCATCGGCCTGAACGTGGCGGTGCACCTCGATCAGCTCCCTGCCGAGCTGCGAGGTGGCGCCGAGCGTTCGGGCCCGGGGCTGCCGGCGGCGACATTGGGGCTGCGCGAGGAGGACATCGAGCCGCTCCTCGAGCGCCTACTCGCGGCGCTCGAGTGGCGCCTGGCGGAGCCGGCCGACGCCACGCTTGCGGCCTGGCGCGAGCGCGACGCGCTGCGCGGGCGCGCGATCGCCTGGAGCGGCGGGCGCGGGCGCGCGGCGGGGATCGACGGGACCGGGCGCCTGATCGTGGAGCTCGAGGGCGGCGGGCGCACCGCGCTGAGCGCAGGCGAGGTGCACCTGCAGCTCCCCCGCTAGGCTCGGCGGGGCCGTCGCGCTCGCTCAGTCCTCCGCGGCGGGGGCCTCTTCGCCGGCATGGTCGAGCGCGTCCTGGATGTTGCGGCGCAGCTCTTCATCGACCTTCGGCCCGAGCGCTCCGCTCAGCGCGGGGGCGGCGTCGCTCGCACCGACATCGCCCGCGCCCGGCGCGGCCGCGCCCACGCCGGCCATCGGGGCCACGCCCGGCCGGCTGCCGTTGGCGCCCTTGGCGCCCTTGCGCCTGCGCCGGGCGTTGCGGGCGCGGCGCTTGGGGAAGTTGCGCAACAGCTCGCGCGCGAGCGCCGGGGGCTTGCGCGCCATCCGCGTGCGCGCGCCGCGCAGCGCCTCCTCGGCCTCGGGCGTGTGCGCCAGCGCCGCGGCCAGCAGCGCCGCGGCCAGGCGCCGGTCCTGCTTGCGCGCAGCGTGGATCAGGCGGCGAGCGTTGCGCGCGTGCGCGCCGCCGGCGGAGTTGACCAGCAGGCCGAGCAGGCGCTTGGTCTCGGGCCAGCGCTGCACGGCGTACTCCTCGTGCACGTCGCGCGTGTACTCCGCCAGTCGCCAGATCCACGCGTTGGCCTGGTCGCGGCGGCCGATGCGCCGCTCGACGAGCGCGCGCAGCATTATCTTGGTGGCCTCCTTGCGCTCCTCGCGCGGCCAGCCGCCGATGATGTCGATCGCGGTGTCGAACGCGTCGGGGTCGCGCAGCGCGGCGATGTCGGTCAGCGCGCGCAGGCGCAGCTGGGAGTTCTTGTTGCGCTGCACCGCCGTGATCAGGAAGCGGCTCTTCAGCTCGCCGGTGCGGTCGAAGTGCAGCATCGCCCGCGCCCTGCGCCAGCCGTTGGGGGCAACGCGCGCGCCGGCGAGTGCCGCCCAGACGTGCTGCTCGCCGTAATCCAGGTGCTCGACCGCAATCCGCCAGAGCTCGCGCTCGAAGACCGCGAAGCGGCGCTCCTCCTCCGCGCAGACGGGGAGCACGCGCCGCTCCACGCGCATCCTGCGCCCGCGCCCGCGGCGCACCGGGCCGACCACGATCGCCCCGCCACGGTAGACGTCGCGGTCGAGCAGCGAATGCAGCGTCACGACCGGGTCGTCGTGCTTGGTGGCGGGGTGCACGAAGTCGACCACCAGCCCCGCCTCCTTGCCGGGATGACGGCGCGTTACGCGTCCCACGCGCTGCTGGTAGATGCGCTTGGAGGCGGTCGGCGCGAGATGCACGCAGACGGTCGCGCGCGGGCTGTTCCAGCCCTCGGCGAGCAGCTGGGCGTTGATCAGCACGTCGATGTCGCCGCGCTCGTAGCGCGCGAGGATCTCCGCCAGCTCGCGCTTGGGGGTCTCGCCGGAGACACCCTGAGCCTTGATCCCCTCGGCCCGGAAGGCCTCGGCGAGGTTGTAGGCGTGGCGCACGCCGGCCGCGTAGACGACGCCGGGCACGCCGTTGAAGCGAGTCTTGTAGAGGTTCGCGACCGCCAGGTTGAACGGCTGCTGGTCGAGCAGTTTGGCGAGCTCCTCCTGGTCGAACTCGGTGTCCACCTCGCCGCGGCGCAGCGGCACCTTGGCGATCGTGCGCACGCCCACCCCGGGCGAGATGCGCACGCAGCGCAGCGGCGCGATGACGCCTCGGCGCGCCGCCTGGGCGAGGTCGAAACGTGAGGTCTGCGTGGGGAACAGGTCGGTGACGTGACGGGCGATCAGCGCGCCCGTGGCGGTCATGCCGATGAAGATCGGGCCGGTCCAGTTGCGGATCGCACCGCTCGTCTTCTCGCCCAGCGCGGTGTGCGCCTCATCGCAGATCACGATCGTGTACGCACTCGAGATCTTGCCCGCATTGCGCACGAACCACTGGTAGGTCTCGACCGTTACGGGACCCCGCCCGCCCGCCTTGGTCGAATCCTCCCCCTTCAGCAGCGGCCGGCTGATACGCCTCGAGTAGCCGCGATCGCGCAGCTCGCCGTTGAACTGATCGACCAGATTGCGCCGGTGCGTGAGGATCAGCACCCCGCCCGTCTGCGAGGCCTCCACGAAGCCGAGTGCAGCGACCGTCTTGCCGGCGCCGGTGGCGTGCTCGAACCAGAAGCGCTTGGCGGCGTTGGGGTCCTCGGGCTGTTCGCCGATCCCTGCATCCTCCTCGTCCTCCTCGTCCACCCAGTCCTGGGGCTCCTCCTCGCTCTCGCTCTCGGCCTCGGGCTCCTCCTCGGCCTCCTCGAGCTCGTCGTCCTCCTCGAGCTCCTCCTCGAGCTCCTCCTCGTCCTCCTCCTCCTCGGGAGCCGCGCGCTGGATCGGGCCGAGCTCGTCGTCGTCGATTTCCTCCTCGTCCTCCTCGGGCTCCTCGTCCTCCTCCGCCTCCTCCGCCTCCTCCTCGAGGCTCTCCGCGGCGCCCGCGAGCGCGGCCGAGCCGTTGGCGGCAGCCGGGACGTCCTCGTCATCGGGACCGAGGATGTCGGCGGAGGCGAGCAGCTCGGGCGAGGCCGAGGCGGCGGTGCGATCGCCGTCGGGGACGGCGCGCTGGGCCTCGGCGAGCAGCGCGGTCAGCGTGCCCGACAGCGCGTCGACCTGGTGGGCGGAGAGCACAGTGCCGTCTGCCAGCTTGGGTTCCTCGTCGGAGAGCAAACGCTCGAGGCCGAGCAGGAGCGAGAATTCGCGCCGCCACGCGGTGGAGGGGTGCGTGGCCTTCGGGTCGGCAGCGAGCTCGGCGAGCGCCAGGTCGAGCGCCCGCCTGCGCGCGGAGCCGGGCGCGAGCGCGACGGCGGGATCCTCACCCTCGTGCAGGAAACGCTCGCGCACGAACTTCTCCGCGCGAGCGATCTCGGCGGAATTGGGAATGGTCGCGGCCGCGAGGGCCACTGAGGTGGACTCGGCCATTGAGGCTGTGGACTTCGAGACAGAGCCGCCGTCGAAGTGGCTTCGGCGCGGCTCGCAGATGGCGCCCGATCAGCGCCCTTTGCCGGATGCTCGGAGCAACCCGGCCCTGTGTGAACACCAGGATATAGCAAGCGGAGGCGTCATTGAAGTGGGCGTGATCTGCGACCCTTACCGGCGATGTCGCCGAAGCGTGTGTGGATCGCGTTGGGCGCGGCGGCCGTGCTCGCCGTGCTGGTCGTCGGTCTGCTCGAACTGCGCAGCTCGACGCCGGCGCCCGAACCGGCGCATCTCACGCTCGCGCAGATGCGCTCGCGCCTGGCGGGCTCGCCGGCCTGGCTGGCCACGCTTCACGCACAGGCCGACGAGCTGCTCGCGGGCGGCCTGCCGGCGCTGCGCACGCGCCTCGCCAGCCTGCGCGGCGAGGGGGTCGTGGTCAACAAGTGGGCCTCCTGGTGTGAGCCGTGTCGCGCGGAGATCGGCGCCTTCCAGGCCGCCGCGGTGGCGCTGGGACGTCAGGCGGCGTTCATCGGGATCGACTCGCAGGACAGCAGCCGCGGCGACGCGCTCGCGTTCATGCGCTCCTTCCCGGTGAGCTACCCGAGCTACTACGACGAGAGCGGGCAGGCGGGGACCGCGATCACCGACTCGGCGTTCACGCCTGTCACCGTCTTCTTCAACCGCGCGGGTGGCATGTTCATCCACCAGGGCGCCTACCCGAGCGCGGCCAAGCTCGAGGAGGACGTCAGGCGCTACGCGCTGGACGCTTGAGCATTGCCCGAGCTGCGCATCGACCCGCTCAGCGGGCACCGTACGATCGTCGCCGGCGAGCGCTCCCGCCGCCCCGGGGGAGCGCCCGGCTGCTCGGCCGCCGAACCGATCGATCCCGACGGCGACCCCTTCGCCGAGGGCCACGAGGACCGCACGCCACCGGAGCTCTACGCGCTCAGGACGGGCTCGGGTCCGCCCGACTCGCCCGGCTGGGAGGTGCGGGTGATCCCCAACCTCTACCCCGCGCTGAGCCCGCCCGGCGAGGAGGCGCCGACGGGGCCCGGGGCGCCCGAGCGCGGTCAGCCGGAGCTTTTCAGCGCGCTCCCTGCCACGGGCGCGCACGAGGTGATCGTCAACGGCCCGCAGGAGGTGCTCTCCCTGGCCGAACTCCCCGTAGAGCAGGTCTGCGCCGCCGCGGGGGTGTGGCGCGAGCGGATGCGCACGCACGCGGGCAACCCCTACGTGCAGCTGATCGTCAACGAGCGCCGCGAGGCGGGGGCGTCGCTGCCGCACACGCATGCCCAGCTCTACGCGCTCGACTTCGTCCCCGCGGCGGTAGCCCGCGAGCGCGAGCGCTTCGGCGCATACGCCACGCGCACCATGGGCCAGAACCTGCTCGCAGACCTGGTCGCCGAGGAGGTGCGCCGGCGCGAGCGGATCGTTGCGATCGACGAGGATGCTGTGCTGCTGGCCCCATTTGCCTCGCGGCTGCCCTTCCAGCTGATGCTCGTCCCGCGCGTGCCGCGCGCGCGCTTCGAGGACGACGGGCCGACCGGCGCCGCCCTCCTGCATGACGGCCTGTGCCGTCTCGCGCGCCACCTCGGAGCGAGCCCGCCGTTGAACCTGTGGGTGCGCACCGCGCCGCGCGGCGCAGATCACTTCTGCTGGCGGATCGACGTGCTCCCCCGGCTGACCCACCTGGCCGGACTCGAGCTCTCGACCGATGTGAACCTCAACATCGTCGCTCCGGAGGACGCGGCGGCGCTGTTGCGCGAGGCATAGCAACCCTCCGCCGTGCGCTCGCGCCGCGGAGGGCAGGCCTGGCAGGCTAGGCTGGCCCGCGACGATGCCCCCGGTCGAACGCTTCCTGCCGCGCTTCGCGGCCGAGCCCCCGCAGGAGGAGCTGCCCTACGGCCGCTGGGAGGAGCGTCTGTGCGAGGAGTTCCTCGCAGCGGCGCTCGCGCTGGACGCACTTCCGCAGGACCTGGGCGAGCCGGGCACGATCGCCTGGTACCCCGAGCGCACCTGGCACGGGCGCACGTACGTGCCCGCGACCGCGCCGACCACCAACGGGTACGAGCTGTTCGGCTACGTGCGCTTCATCCCCGCCGGCGAGGAGGGGGAGCCGAGCGACTTCTCCGCCCAGGTCGATTTCACCGAGGAGACCGCGGAGCGCAATCCCGACTGGCAGCTGGATCTCTGCGAGGAGGTCATCGGCGCATGGCGCGGGCACTTCGGCAGCGTGGCCGCGATGACGCTCGTGTGGGGCCGCCCGCTCGTGGACGGCGGGCGGATCGTCACCGCCGAGCTGGCGGACCTCGCGGTCGACCAGTGCGAGCTCGTCCAGGAGCGCTTCACGCTGATAGCCCCCGACGACTACCGCGGCGACCTGCTCGAGATCAAGCTCTTCGACCTCAAGGGCCGGGAGCTCGCGCGCGAGTCGCTGTACGCGGGCGAGGACGGGGACGAGGACGAGGACCCCGGGCAGGCAGCAGCGGACTAGTGACCTGAGTTGTTAGTTCGCACCACCCCCAACCCCTACATCTGGCCCACCACCGCAGGCGAGACCGTGGACGGCCTCGCCTCATGGTGCCAGCGGATCTCCGACTCAGGTCACTAGCCGCGGGCCGGCGCCCGCGCTATTTGCCCGATTTGCAGGCCGCGAGCGCCTCTTCCTTGGCGGGTCCGGCCGGCACGGCCGAGCTCCTGACCACTTCCACGCAGACTTCCTCCGCCGCCTTGCGCACTTCGGCGGCGTTGCCGCTTCCCGCCTTGTCGCAGACGCCTTCGAGTTTTGCTTTGGCGCTGGCCGGGAGCGTCGTCTCCTCGTGCAGCGCCTGCTTGCAGGCCGCCACTGCCACCGCGCCGCCCGAGGTCGCGGCGGCGGCCGGCGTCGAGGAGCTCGCGGGGGGCGTCGAGGTGCTCGGGGAGGTGCTGCTCGAGCCGCTGCTGCCGCAGCCCACGAGAAGCACTCCGGCGAGGAGCGCCGCGAGCGGCCAGGCGGAAGGTCGGTGCGTCATCTGTCCCCCTTGAGTTGAGAGCACGGCCGTTAGCCGCGATGCCGGGCGGCGAGCGCCGGATCCTCCAACCCTATACCCGCACCCGGACCCGCCCGCGCCTACTGTCCGTGGCGCGCCTGCGCTTCTTCGGCCGCTTCTTCTTTGGCGTACTGCTTGCGGGCCGCTTCTTCGGCGGCGCTGGCTGTCGTGCTCGTCGATTTCTTGCCCGAGTGCTTGCTCTTCTTGCTCGAGCCCTTTGACTTTGACTTCGACTTCGACTTGGAGCCCTTGCCGGAGTGCTTCTTGTGCTTGCCCGAGGTACTCGCCGGTTCGCTCGCTTCGGCCGCCTTGCGCGCCGCCGCGGCCTTTGCCGCTTCAGCTTCGGCGGCCGCTTCGCGAGCCTTGATTTCGGCCTGCTTCTTCTTGGCGGCCGCTTCGGCCGGTTCTTCGTGTGTGACCGCCGCTTCCTTGCCGCCGCCTCCCGCGCCTCCCCCGCCTCCCCCGCCTCCGCCTCCGCAGCCCGCGAGGCCGAGCGCGCCGGTTGCCAGCACCAGGCAGGCCAGCGTCGCCGGGACGCGCTTGCGGACTTCCATCAGGTCAGAGAGCATGGCCGGCTGTGCTCGCGGACGCGCCGCGCGTCATTCCTGCGAAGGGGCCACGCACGTGGTGGCCCAAGCCTGAGCGCCGGGTCGATGCACGCGCCAAAGTCTAGCCGCTGGCGAGCGTGCGCTCGACCGCAACCGCGCCCGCCCGGCGGGGCAGTGCGTGCAGCTGCCACGGCGCGCCGCGGGGCGTGCTAGAAAGCTGTTGGGGTTCCGTACGGGGGAGCAGCGCTTGCAATGGTCGCCCACGCCACGCCATCGGTCGCGAGCCGGCTCCGCCCGCGCAAGGTCCGCAGCGCGCTTCGCAGGCGCTGGTTCGAGTTCGAGGTTCCGCGCATGGAGCTGCGTCCGGCGCCAGGGATCATCGACCTCGGCAGCGCCTACGGAGCCTGGAGGATTCCCGGCGGGCTCGTAGAGTCGTCCTGGATCTGCTACTGCGTCGGCGCGGGCGGGGACGTCAGCTTCGACCTCGAGCTGGTCCGTCGCTACCACGCGAGGGTGCGCGCGTTCGATGCCGTGGGCGACTTCGTCGATGAGGCCCTGCGCCAGGGCGCCGGGGAGCCGGGCTTCTCCGCCCACCACGCCGCCCTCGCCCTCAGCGACGGCCCGATCCGCATGCAGCGCAGCCACGACCCCGCCAGCCGCTCCGTGTCCTTCGCCGGGCTGTATGAGTCCGAGGAGTTCATCGAGCTGCCCGGCCGCACGCTTCAGTCGCTGATGGCCGAACTCGGCGACGACCATGTCGACCTGCTCAAGCTGGACGTCGAGGGCGGCGAGTACGCGCTCATGCCCGCACTCGACCTGCGCACGCTCGGGGTGAAGGTGTTGGCGGTGCAGTTGCACCACACCGGCTCGGTGGCCGATGCCCGCGCGCTGATCGCGCAGCTGCGCGGGCGCGGCTATGAGCCGGTCGCCTGCCGGCCGCCGGTCAAGCTCGCGTTCGCGCGCGCCGACCTGCTGGCGCTGGCCGACGGCTGAGCGGCGCCTAGGCGCGCGGGTAGTGGAAGGCCTGCGTCTGCGTGACCTTCGCAACGAGCGCGCCGTCCTCGCGTGTGAGCTCGCACTCGAGCACGATCATGGTCCTGCCCTTGTGCAGCGGCCTGGTGGCGGCCAGGACAGCGCCCTCGCGCACGGCCCGCATGAAGTTCGTCTTGGACTCGATCGTGGCGGTGCCGATCGCCCGCTCGGGCAGGTTCAGGAAGGCGCACACGCCGCCGCATGAGTCGGCCAGCGCCATCAACGCGCCGCCATGCAGCAGGCCGCCCGCCGTGCAGCGCTCGGGCGCCCACTCGAGCCGCCCGCGCACCAGCTCGGGGCCTGCCTCGAGCAGCTCCACGCCGAACAGCACCGCGAACGGCATCGTGTCGCGGATCTGCTGCGGCGTCGGCAGCTCACTCATCGACCATCGCCTCCCTGCGCCACGGCGCCCTCCTTCGGTGGAGCTCGTTCCTTGCGATCGGCCCGCGGACATCGCCACGATCGGTCGGTTTTTCAGTATATTCCCGCGGGGTCGGCAGGCCATTTCTCGAGCTCATAGATCACCCATCGGGGAGAGGGGTTGACAAAAATGCATCGCGCGGCTCTTCGCATCACATCACTCGCCGCCATAGCCGCTGCCTTGGGCGCCTTCTCTCTCGCGCCCGCGCCGGCGTCGGCGCTCACGGTTCAGTACAAATTCACAAATTGGGCCGTGTGGGGATCGCTCACGCCGAAAAAGCTCAATGAACCGATCACGCTGCCGCCGGGCTCGACGTTCAACGGCCTCGGCGACCTGACGACCACGCAGACCGAAATCTCCGGCACGGTGGAAGGGAACATCGTCGTGCCGCCGTTCAACGCGCCGCTGAAGGTCTACGGCGTGCCGACGTCGGTCGGGGCAACATTCACGCAGGTCGGACCGACAGCAGGCACGATCACCCAGGCGCCCCCGGCGGACTGCATGGGCTCGCACTTCGGCGGCCCCTGCGTGACCCTGAGTGTCAACTCCAAGGACGAGGTGGGCGTAACAGCGCTGGGGATCCTGGGGATCGACATTCCCACACACTGCGAAATCACCGAACCCGTGACGCTGGCCCTCAAAGACACGCTGCCGCTGGCCCAGCTGCTGGACGAAGGGTCGCGCTTCACCGGTTCGACGAACATCCCGCCGATCAACTGCGGCCTGTCCGGCCTCCTCCTCAGCCCGGTGCTGACGCTGCTGATGTCCGGACCCGAAAACAGCTACTCGCTGCACATCGGCCCCGAAGAACCGACTGCGCCGACCGTGGCCACCGAGCCTGCGTCCTCGGTGTCGCAGATCTCGGCCGACCTGCACGCGACAGTGGACCCCAAGGGCGAAGCGGAAACCGGTTGCGAGCTCGAATACGGCGAATCGACGTCCTACGGCGCGAGCGTGCCATGCGCGTGGGCACCCGGCTCCGGGTTCTCCGTGCACGCGCCGGTGACCGGTCTGGACGAAAGCACCACATACCACTACCGCGTCGTCGCGAGCAACGCGCTTGGCACGAGCTACGGCGCCGATCAGAGCTTCACGACGCTGAGCGGAGCACCGGAATACGGCCAGTGCGTGGCGCAGAAGCACGGCAACTACGCAGATCCCAACTGCCAGGACGTGGCCGAGAAGAAGGGCGTCCCGGACCACCGCGGTGGCTATGAATGGGTGCCGGGACCGGCGCGGACGTGTGTCGCCGAGAAGAAGGGCGAATACACCGACTCGGGCTGCACGACCAAATCCGCAAAGCCCCACAAGGGAACCTACGAAAAGGCGCCCGGACCCGGATACACCTCATCGTCCGGACCCGCGACGCTGCAGGTGCCCGGCCTGGAACGCACAGTGGTCTGCTCGGCCAGCACCGGCGCGGGCGAGGTCACCGGGCTGAGCACGGCCACTGACCGGGTCACGTTCACGGGCTGCGAATCGGCCGGCAAGAAATGCACCAGCGAAGGACCCAACGGTACCCCCTCGGGCAAAGCCGGCGTGATCGTCACCAACCTGCTCGACGCGCGGCTCCTCGGGCCGGTGTCGGATCAGGTGTGGACGGAGTTCGCGAGCGCAGAACACCGGCCCTACACGGCGGAATTCGGCTGTGAAGGCTCGCTCCTGCGGACCTCGGGCTCGGTGGCCGGTGTTCAGGCCGGAGACGTCGGGGTGCTGAGCCTGACCAGCACGACCACGTTTGCCGCCGAAGAAGGTGAACAGGCACTCCTGTCGGCGCTATCCAGCAACGGCGGCAAAAGCTGGAGCGAGCCCGAACTCTCCAGCCTGGTGACGCTCGCCAGCAACAGCAGCGCGGCGCCGACGGAGATAAAACCCTAGCTGCAGCTGCCACGCTTTCACACCCACACGGCGGGCGCCCGGCCGCCGGCAATCGGGCGCTCGCAAGAGGACGGCGGTCGCCGCCGCCTGACCGACGTTGGCTCAAGGGTTGGCCGGACAGGGCCGGCGCGCTAGGCGCTCTGCGGCTCGCCATCCCTGGCTGGAGTGCGTACGCCCTGGAGAATGATCGCCAGGTGGCGACGCCAGTCTGCGCTGCCGGGCTGGTAGTACATCGTCGAGGTGATGCCGCACATCACCATTCCGAAATCCTCGAAGGTGAAGTCCTCGCGCACGACCCCGGCAGCGACCGCGCGCCGGATGATCCTGGCGAGGATCTCGGCCAGCACGGCCTTCTGCTCCTCGATGCCCTCCCACTCGAGCTCATTCGAGCCCATCATCGCCAGCTGAAAGCCGATGTCGCCCTCGACAGCTTCGGCGGAGCGGCGCATGACGGTCTCAAGCGCCTCGCCTGGGTCCACGATGTCCTCGGCGAGCGTCGCGATCGCCGCGAACTCCTGGAAGCGCACGCGCACCATCTCGGTCAGCAGCGCCTCCTTGGTCGGAAAGTGCCGGTAGACGGTGCCAATCCCGACGCCGGCGTGCGCGGCGATCTGGTCCATCTGCGCGTCCGGGCCCTCGCGTGCGAACAGCTCGCGGCCCGAGGACAGGATCCGCTCGCGGTTGCGCCGGGCATCGGCTCGAAGTGTGCGCTGATCGGTGGCCATGACTTGACAAACGGAATCTTAGCTCCGCATGCTGCTATAAGCAAGAGGAACCGTAATTCCGCTTCCGGATCATTGCCCGCCATTCCACTCTTGAGAGGACCAGCATGAGCACCACGGAGATCCAAACTGGCGCCACAGCGACGACGAGCCCGCCTGCGCGCAGGGCAGCTGGCGACCTGACCTCACGGCGAGGCAAGGACCTTGCTCTGATGCTCCTGGCGATGACGCAGTTCGTGGTGGTGATCGACGCGTCGATCGTGAACGTCGCGCTGCCATCGATCGGGGCTCACCTGCACTTCTCCCGCGATGACCTCTCGTGGGTCGTGAACGCCTACACGCTGACCTTCGGCGGGTTCCTGCTGCTCGGGGGACGCCTCGCGGACCTGCTGGGGCGCCGGCGGATGTTCATGATCGGCCTGGTCGTCTTCTCGCTCGCCTCGCTGGCCGGCGGCCTGGCCCAGTCCGAGGCGTGGCTGATCGCCGCGCGCGCGGTTCAGGGCCTCGGCGCGGCGATCGTCTCCCCGGCGGCGCTGTCGATCATCACGACGACGTTCGCTGAAGGCGCGGAGCGCAACCGCGCATTGGGCATCTGGGGTGCGGTCGCGGGCGCCGGCGGGGCCGCCGGGGTGCTGCTGGGCGGCATCCTCACGAGCGGACTGAGCTGGCGTTGGGTGCTGTTCGTGAACGTCCCGATCGGCATTGCCGCCGCGACGCTCGCCCCCCGGCTGCTGCTCGAGAGCAGGGCCGACGACGGCACCGAAGGCTTTGACATCCCCGGGGCTGTGACCGTCACCGCGGGCCTCGCGCTGCTCGTCTACACGGTTGTCGAAGCCGTCAACGCCGGCTGGGGCTCGACGAGCACGCTGCTCGGGCTCGCCGGCTCGGCCCTCCTGCTCGCGGCGTTCGTGGCGATTGAGCGCCGCCAGCGCCATCCGCTGCTCCCATTCTCGATCTTCCGCCTGCGCACGCTCCGTGGATCGGACATCGTGGGCCTGCTGATCGGCATGTCCCTCTTCTCGATGTTCTTCTTCATCTCGCTCTACCTACAGGACGTCCTGCACTTCTCGGCGATCAAGACCGGGGTCTCCTATCTCCCGCTCGCCGTGGGCATCATCATCTCGGCCGGCGTCGGCTCCCAGCTCGTCACGCGCATCGGCTTCAAGCCGGTCCTGATCGCAGGCCTGCTGCTGATCGGGGTCGCACTGCTGTGGTTCTCGCAGGTCCCCGCACCCGGAGGGTCCTTCAGTGACGACGTCCTGGGGCCCTCGCTACTCGCCGCCTTCGGCCTGGGGTTCTCGTTTGTTTCGGTCACTATCGGCGCCGTGACGGGGACCAAGCCGCATGAGGCGGGCCTCGCCTCGGGACTGATCAACACCTCGCAGCAGATCGGCGGCGCGCTCGGCCTGGCGATTCTCGCGACCATCGCCAACAGCCGCACCCAAAGCCTCCTGGCGGCGGCGCGCACCCCTCGGTCGCTCTCACCAAAGGGTTCGACAGCGCCTTTCTCGTCGGTGCGAGCTTTGCGATTGTCGGCGCAATCCTCGCGGCTGTACTGATCTCCTCGCGCGACAGCCGCGAGCAGGCACAGGCCGCGCGTCGCGGCGAGCTCGAGGCGGTTCCTGCCTGACGCCGAGCTCTTGCAGCATGCCCCCGGGACCGCGTTCTTCCAGCCCTCGGTCTTGGCTGAAGGTTGCCGCGCTGGCGCTGAGTTCCGCGACCCTGCTATTGGCGATATCGGTGTCGGCGTCCGCGGCGTCGCTGGAACTCGGGCGTTGCGTAAGGGTGGAAGGCGTCAAGGAAGGTAGGAAGACCGTCTACGACGGCTCCTACGTCAACTCCAAGTGCACGAAGCCAAGCGCGGTGAAGGACCGCAAGTACGAATGGGTGGCCGGCCTCGGCCCGCACGCCCGCTTCACTGGGACTGGTGGCTCCTCCTTCATGATCGAAGGGGATGGTAGCCCGGCTCCGGTCACGAAGTGCGCGAGTGAGAGTTTCGAAGGGGAATTCACGAGCGCTACTACCCTGGCAGAGACCGGTGTATTCAAGGGCTGCGAGTGGGCCGAGTACGCGTGCGTGGAACCCGGGAGCAGCGGAGAACTGGAATGCCCGCAGCCCTGTCCGGAAGAACCCGAAGGAGGAGCAAACGAACGGGAGGCGGAGCGAACAGTCTCGCGGCGCTTAGGCGGCGTGTGTTCTGCGCCGGATGCCCACATACTGGCGCATCGTGTGAGACAGGATTAGGGCCATTACGACGACATTCAGCGAGTAGCGGATAACCCCCGCCCACTTGCCCCACACGGGCGAGGCGAGAACGAGGAAGCCGCCAATCACGTAAAGCCACCAAGCCCAGCGTTGGCGCCATACCACGATCGCCGCGACCCAGAGCGCGCCGAGCACGACCGCCAACACGTACGCCGGGAGATGACGGTCATCCCTTACCTCCCGCGAGAAGCCATAAGCAAGCTGGCCGATCTGGATGGCAAGGAACGCCAGCACGACCGGCGGTATGTGACGGTCGCGCACACTCAGCTCGCTGCTCATCCGGCTTGATCCTACTGGCGCACGGCGCTGGCCCGCTCCATCGCTTCGGCACGTTCCGCGCGGATTGTTTCCGGAAGGACCGCCGGGATGAGTCCGGCAATGCCACACGCGGCGGAATGGGGCTATGCCGCGAGACGGGAGAGTCCCGCGCGCAGCTACGCACCCTGGTCGAGGGCCGCGCGTGGGGACGAGAGCCGAGATCGGGACCTCTCCCGCGCCTGCCGGCGTCGCCGCTAGCTGACGTGCCTATAGACGTTGTGAACGGTTGAGGAGGCATCCGGGTCTCTCCCGAGGCTGTGGGTCTGCGAAGGCTCACGACTCCAGGAGGACCCGGATGCAGATCCACGGTAGAGCGAAGCTCGGACCCGCGGGGCGGCTCGCGCTGTGCGAGGCGATCGAGCGCGGGATGACGTTCAGGCAGGCCGCGGTGTTGATGAGCGTCTCGCCGGCGACGGCGCATCGCTGGTGGCATCGTTATCGAGCGGCTTCGCTTGCAGAACGCCACTCGTTGGCCTGGGCGGCTGATCGCTCCAGCCGTCCTCACCGCTCGCCGAGGCTGCTCAGGGGCAGCGAGCAGGAGCGCATCTGCGAAGCGCGTCGCCACACCGGCTGGGGCCCCCGGCTGGTTGCCGGTGTGGTGGGCCACCCGCACTCGACGGTCTGGAAGGTGCTGCACCGTCACGGCCTCTCGCGCAGACCACGACGGCCACGAGAGGCGGTGCAGCGCTATGAGTGGCCCTGCCCGGGAGACCTGCTGCACATGGACAGCGCCCGCTATGCGCGCTTTGCGCGGCCGGGACACCGGATCACCGGGGATCGCAGCACAACCAGCGCGAGGATGGCCGAGCATGTCGGCTACGACTTCGCGCACGCGATCGTCGATGACCACAGCCGCTTGGCCTACGTCGAGCTGCACACCGACGAACGAGCAGCGACCGTCACGGCGTTCGTGCAGCGCGCTCTGGCGTGGTTTGAGAGCAACGGCATCCACGCCAAGCGCTTGATGACCGACAACGCATTCACCTACGTTCACAACCGTTCGCTGCGCGAGCTGCTCACCGCTCAGCAGATCAAGCACCTGCGCACACAGCCCTACCGGCCCCAGACCAACGGGAAGGTGGAGCGCTTCCACCAGACCATGGGCAGAGAGTGGGCCTACGGCCTCAGCTACCGCTCACACCACCACCGCAACCAAGCCCTGCCACACTGGCTCGAGCACTACAACACGCGCAGGCCACACTCAGGGATCGACAACCGGCCACCCATCAGCCGCGTTCACAACCTCCGTGGGCAGAACAGCTAGCGACGCGGAAACCATTGATTAGCAGGCTGCTTAGCGTTGATGCCCCCGCCGGGAGTCGAACCTGGATCTACCGCTTAGGAGGCGGTCGTCTTATCCATTGGACTACGAGGGCGTTGCCCTGCGGGCCCGGGCGGGCCCGCAGCGAAGGCTAGCGGCGCGTCAGGAGCCCGCGTCGGCGGCCTCGGCGGCGAGCAGCTCGAGCGGCTCGCCGAGCAGGCGGTGGGTGATCCACTCATCCATGGTCTGCGCGCCGATGCGCCGGTAGAAGCCCAGCGCGAGCTCGTTCCAGTCGAGCGCAGCCCATTCCAGGCGCTGCCCGCCGCGCGCACGCAGGCGTGCGGCGACCGCGGCGAGGAGCGCCCTGCCGACGCCCGCGCCACGGTGCGCGGGGCGCACGAACAGGTCCTCCAGCCACACGCCCTCGGCGGCCAGGAAGCTCGAGAAGGTCGAGAAGAAGAGCGCGTAGCCGGCGACCTCGCCGCCCCGCTCGGCGATCAGCGCCTCGGCGGCGGGCCGCTGCCCGAACAGCGCCTCATGCAGCTGCGCCTCGCTGGCCTGCAGCTCGTGGTCGAGATGCTCGTACTCGGCCAGCTCGCCGAACAGCGCGAGCAGCGTCCCCACGTCGCCTGGCCGGGCGGCGCGGACGGCCGTCTGCTCGGAGGAGGCCACGCGCTCAGCCCGCGCCGCGATCGGGGCGCTCGGGGTAGACCTCGTCGATCGTGCTGAGCGCCCGGTAGGGCGCCCGCGCGGCCTGCTCGATCGCCGCGCCGCCGCCGGCGAGGCGGTCGAGCACGCTGATCACACCGCAGATCTCGTGGCCGCCCTCGTGCAGCGCCGCGATCGCAGCCAGCGTCGAGCCTCCGCTCGTGACCACGTCCTCGACGACCACGCAGCGCTCGCCCGCCGACAGCGGCGGGCCCTCGATGCGCCGCTGCAGGCCGTGCGCCTTGGCCTCCTTGCGGATGAAGAACGCCTTCGCCTGCGCACCCCCCGCGAGGGCGGCACAGGCCACCGGGTCGGCGCCCATCGTCATGCCGCCCACCGCCGTGCCCCCCCACTCGGAGATCTGGGCGGCGAGCACCGCGGCCAGCGCGGCGAAGCCCGGCGGGCGCAGGATGGCGCGCTTGGCGTCCACGTAGTACTGGGCGCGCGCGCCGCTTGTCAGCGTCACCTCGCCGATCACGAGGGCGTGCTCGCGCAGCTCCGCCACGAGGCGCTCGCGCGCGCCCGCGAGGTCGCTCGAATATTCGTCGAGGCTATCGGCGCGGCCTTCAGGACTATCCACGTGCGGACGTAATCTAGCGGTGTGCTCCCTTCGATCGCCAGATTCCTGAGGCTGGCCTCATTCGTGATCTGCCTGATCGTGGTCGCCTCGTTCGTGATCTTCGCCGTCGATCAGACGGGCAGCGCCTCAAAGACCCAGCAGGAAGCGATCTCCGGCCCCGTCGCCAAGGCGCCCGCCGGCGGCTCGGCGAGCAGCCACGAAGGCTCGGTGCATAGGGCGATCGACGATGCCGCCAACGGGCTGACCTCGCCCTTCTCGGGGGTCACCTCGGGATCCAGCAGCGAATGGGCCATCCGCGGGACGAAGCTGCTGCTCGCGCTGATCGTCTACGGCTTCGGCCTGGGCTACCTCGCCCGCACACTGCGCGTGAGGGTCTAGGCGCTCCGGCCCGCTACGGGCCTGCGTCGCTGCGCACGCGGGAGCTGCCGCTGCCGTCTTCGTTGTAGACGTCCACCGGCGTGCCTTCGCGGACCCACGCGAAGATCGCGGGCGCGTCGGGGATGGGAACGCGCAGGCAGCCGTGGCTGGCCGCATAGGTGGGCACTTCGGGATAGCCGTGGATCGCATAGCCGCGGATGAAGTAGTTGGAGTCGACCATCCCCTCGCTGTTGACGCCCGGGGTCTTCAGGTAGACGTTGAACTGGCCGATCACGGTCGGCGTCGAGGGCTTGCCGGAACTCATCGTGTAGATCGCGTGCACGCGCCCCCCCGGTTCGATCTCGGCGAGCACCTGCTTGGTGAGGTCGGCCTCGACGTGGCGCCCGTCGCCCGGGTAGCGCACGTGGAAGCTCCCGGCGCCCCGGGCCAGCAGCTCGAAGAGCTGCCTGCCGGCGTAGGGGATCCGTTCCAGGCCGGTCATCTTGCGGTAGGCGACCAGCGCCTGCCCGGTGCCTTCGTCGAACACGCCGGTGAGCGGCACCGCGTAGTGCAACACGTCCAGCTCGGATTGCAGCAGGCGCACCGAGGGGCCCTGCGCGCCGGGTCCGAGGTTCACCTGCACGTAGCTCATCGCGGGCGAGCGGGCCGTGAACTCGATCTGCGCGGCGGTGGCGTAGTGCGCGGCGCGCGCCTGCACGAGCCCGGGCACGGGGCTCGCGTAGGAGGCCACAAAGTGCCCCTCGGTACCCGAGCGCCCGGGCGTCACGATGACCGTCCGCAGCGACACCTTGCGCGCGCCGCGGTAGAAGCTCACCCTCACGGCCTGACCGGCCACGTACGGGCTGACGGTCCCGAGCACCGTCAGCCTGGTGCCGACAAACGCAAACGGGGGGGTCCCGCGGGCCTTCTGCAGCGTCAGGCGCATGCTCCCCCCGGCCGGTGGCGGGGGCGCGGGCGTCGGAGCCGCGGGCACCGTCGTTTCGGCCGTCGCGGCCTGCGCGGTCGCCGCCGAGCAGAGCAGCGCGAGCGGGATAGCCGCGGTGGCCAGCAGGTGAGCGGCGCGCCGCATACCCGGATCCTAGGCGCCCGGCCCGACGGGCGCGGGCAGCGGGGCGATCAGACCGATGCGCTTGAACGCGCGCACCAGCAGTCCGATGGCGGCGAACGAGGCGAAGATCAGCACGAAGCCCCGCCAGCCCCAGTGCTCGAGGCCGGCGAAGGCAATCGAGTTGTTCAGCGAGTGCGCGAGGAAGCACGGGTACAGCGACCCCGAATATCGATACAGCAGGCACAGCCCGAAGCCGAGCGCTGCCAGCGGCAGCAGGTCGAGTTCGGGCGCCGAGCCGGCGTGCACCGCGCCGAAGATCACGCCCGTGATCAGCGCGGCGGGCCACACCCCGCGCCAGTTGCGCAGCGCCGTGAAGATGTAGCCGCGAAACAGGAACTCCTCGCAGATCGGCGCCACCACGCACGTCAGCGCGGCGCTGGCCAGCAGCAGCCCGGTCCCTTCGTTGGAGCCGAGCGTCTTGAGCAGTTCCTCTTCGGGCGGTTTGGAGAGCGCGGACCAGATCGTGCTGACGAGGATGAAGGCCGCGATCAGCAGAAAGATCAAACCCGTGGCCCTGCGCCAGCCCACCGCCGGAGGGCGCAGGCCGAACTGCCACGAGCGCACCGCCCGCCCGCCCAGATGCGCGCAGTAGACCGCGGCCAGCACGAACGAGACGTCCTGCACGAAGGTGTCGGCGATCGCCAGGCCCGGCGGCGTGTTCGACGCCGTCACGTTGGCCCCGAGCGCGAGCGCGGGGAGGTCCACCACGAGGCCCGCCACCGTGGCCAGCACCACCCCGCCCACGAGTGCGAGCGGTCCCGTCCAGGGGCGCCAGCCCGGCGCCGGCGAGCGCGCGAGGTCGCGCTCGGGTCCCGGCTCGGGCGGCGGCGGTGGCTCGAAGGAGAGCACCGGCGCGGAGACCGAGCCCGGGGTGTCGGGCGGCAGCGGCTCGCTCACCGTCTATGCCACCCAGTGCCAGGTCGCGAACTGCGCCACGAACAGCGCCATCAACAGGCCCGAGGCGACCAGCACCGGGCGCTGCGCGCGCGGCCTGCGCGCCAGCCAGGCGGCGAACCAGATGTTCAGCGGAAAGAGCACCACGAGGAAGCGCGGCAGCGACATCAGCGGCTGCGCGCTCACCGGGTCCGACAGCGGCAGCGCCAGCGCTGCGATCACGTAGGCCCCGTAGGCCAGCGGCAGCAGCCGCAGCACGCCCACGATTGCGGGGATCGCGAGCGCCAGGAAGGCGAGCAGCATCAGGTTGTGCCCGGCGTCCACGAAGGGGCTGCCCCCGGCCGTCGGAAAGTAGAGGTGCTGGCGCTGGAAGGAGAGCAGTTGGCGAGCCCCCTCGAAGGCCGCGCGCAGGCCGTCGAAGGCGCCGACGTAGGGCCCCGCGAAGTGCCGGCCCCAGTCGTCCTGCGCGTACAGCGGCGCCAGCGGATCCCCGCCCGAGAGCGCCAGGGCGCCGCCGTAGAGGAGCACGCCGGCCGGCAGCAGCCCGAGCCACAGCAGCTCGCGGCGAAGGCGGTAGCGCGGCCGCAGGCGATCGCGCAGCCCGCTCGCCGCCGCCCCGAGCGCTGCCCGGGCGCGATCGGGCGGGCGATCCTCGCGCGGGCCGTAGAGGTAGATCATCAGCGCGGGCAAGGCCAGCACGAGGCCCGTGCTGCGGGTGGCCGCGGCGAGACCGCCGAGCACGCCCACCCACGCCCAGCGCCCGCAGCGCGCGCTCCAGAACAGCCCCACGGAGAGCGCGAGATACAGCGACTCGGAGTACACCGCGGAGAAGAAGAAGGCCATCGGGGCGAACGCGGTGATCAGCACGCTCAGGCGCGCCACCTCGCCCGCGCCGCCGCGCGTCAGCGCGTGCGGGGTCCCGGGCGCCAGCTCGAGCGTGGCCAGGCGATGGATGCCGTACAGCGCAAGCGCGAGCGCAGCCAGCGACAGCAGCACGCCGGCGAGCACCGGCGGCGCGCCCAGCGAGGCGATCATCCTGAGGCCGAGCGGATAGAGCGGGAAGAAGGCCGTCCGCGAGGCGGTGAACGCGCCCAGGTCGGGGCGGTAGCCGTAGTGGGCGATCACCAGGTACCAGGCCGCATCCCAGCGCGCGGCCGGCGCGGCCAGCAGATCGCCCAGCCAGCCGAAGCCCCTCGTGAGGCCTGGCGGGTTCAACGCGTTGCGCACCGGGCCGAACCCGAACGCGAGCAGCGCGCCGACGCCCGCCGCCCACACCAGCAGGCGCGAGGCCCACAGCGCGCGCCAGCTGTCCCTCACGGCGATCGCCCTGCTCTGCTCCAGCCCGCGCGCCCCCAGCAACAGGGCGGCGCGGGCGCCCCACGAGGCGGCCCGCGGGCGCCACGGCGAGAGCTCGGGCTCGAACGGGACGACGAGCTCGCTTGCTGGGTCCACGATGGCGAGCTCGACGGTGTCCGGGTTCATGGCGCTTGACACCGAGCGTAGTCCTCGCCGCGATGTGACGCGCAGGAAAGCACAACCGGCACGGTAATCTCGTGTGTCCTGGTATGTCTCGGCAAGCAAGACAGCGGCGGCGCAGGCGCAGCCGCGGCGGCTCCACGCAGACCCTCCTGATCGTGCTGGGGGTCCTTGCCGCGGCGCTCGTGATCGGCGCGGTCGCGGCCGTGGGCTACGTCCTGCACGTGGCCGACCAGGCGCCTGACCCCGCGACGCTGCGCCCGTTGCTCAGCGGCGGCTCCTCGCAGGTGTTCGCCGCCGACGGGACGCGGCTGGGCTTCATCCAGTCCGACGAACTGCGCAGCCCGATCGGCTGGAGTGAAATCCCGCAGAGCCTCAAGAACGCCACGATCGCGATCGAGGACCAGCGCTTCTACAAGAACGACGGCGTCGATCTCACCGGCATCTTCCGCTCGGCGGTCAAGGACATCACGAGCGGGGCCGCCCTGCAGGGGGGCTCGACGATCACCATGCAGCTGATGCGCAACCTCTACCTCGGCAACGACCAGCACACGCTCAGGCAGAAGATCATCGAGGCCAAGATGGCGATCGACTACAACAAGGAGCACAGCAAGCGCTCGATCCTGACCAGCTACCTCAACAGCGTCCCGTACGGCACCGTCGGCGGGCAGACTGCCATCGGCGTGCAGGCCGCCGCGCGTGTGTTCTTCAACCGGCCCGCCTCGCAGCTGAACCTCGAGCAGTCGGCGCTGCTGGCGGGCTTGCCGCAGGCGCCCTCGCAGTACAACCCGTTCCTCGACCCTTCCGCAGCGCGCCAGCGGCGCAACGAGGTTCTCGCCAAGATGGCCGAACTTCACTACATCAGCACGGCGCAGGCCAGCGCCGCGGAGTCCGCACCGCTGGAGGTCCAGCATGGTGACTTCTACTCGCAGCGCAGCGAACCGTTCTTCTTCGAATACGTGCGCCAGCAGCTGGTCGATCGCTACGGCGCCAAGACCGTCGAACACGGCGGGCTGAAGGTCTACACGACCATCAACCTCAACATGCAGCGCCTCGCGCGCAAAGCGATCGCGGAAGTGCTCGACGAGCCCGAAGACCCGGCCTCGGCGATCGTCACGATCAACCCCGCAAACGGCGACATCGAGGCGATGGCCGAGTCCGAGAGCTACGAGCAGTCCCAGTACAACCTCGCCGCCGACGGACACCGTCAGCCCGGCTCGACGTTCAAGGCGATCGACCTCGCCGACGCGCTCAGCCGCGGCGTGGACCCCAACAGCACCTACTACTTCTCGCACACGCTGGAGCCCGGCTGGCTGCCCGGGTACCCGACCTATGAAGTCAAGACGTTCGAGGGGGTCTCCGAAAACAAGTCGATGAACCTGGTGACCGCCACGCTGAAATCCGACAACACCGTCTATGCGCAGCTCGCCGCCGACCTGGGCGAGGAAACGATCACGCAGATGGCCTACAAGCTGGGCGTCAAAACCCACCTCTCCAGCTACCCCGCCGAAGCGCTCGGCGGTCTCACGCTGGGCGTCACACCGCTGGAAATGGCAGACGTGTATGCGACCCTCGCCGACGGCGGCTGGCGCAACACGCCGATCGCGATCACCAAGGTCGTCTTCCCCGACGGGCACGCGGACACCAACTGGGGCACGCCGCAACGGGTGAGGGTGCTCAGCGAAGCGGTGACCGCGGAGGAGACCAGCATCCTTCACCAGAACGTCGAGTCCGGCACCGCGACGCGCTCGGCGATCGACTGCCCCACCGCGGCCAAGACCGGCACCACGAGCGAACTGGTGGACGCGTGGCTCGACGGCTACACACCCAACTACTCCACCGTGGTGTGGATGGGCTACCCGAACCGGCGCGTGTCGATGACCGACGTGCACGGCGAGCCCCAGCAGGGCGGCTACCTGCCGGCGGAAATATGGCACGCCTACATGGCCGCGGTAACCGAAACCCAGACCTGCGTGCCGTTCAGCCCATCCAACGAACCGATCTCATACTCGCCCTTCTTCGGCAAGTACGCGACCACGGGCGAGACGCATCTGAGCCCGGAACCGGAAACGGGCTCCGCAACCCATCTGCCCGGCAGCGCTCCCCCAGCCAAACCCAGCCATCCCCGCACCGCGCCGGCGGAACCGCGGGCGCCGCGGCCGTCCGGCGAACAGCCGCAGGGGCCCTCCGCGGCGCCCGTCCCGAGCGAACCGCCGCCCAGCAGAACCGGCGGCGCGTCACCGGGCTGAGCGGCTGCGCGCGCCCCACCCAAGCTCCTTCGGCGCCTGCGCGCTGGTAGTTTGAGTGTGGATAAACGAGCCGGCGGTCGCGGCAGATTGGATGGAGCGTGGCGAAGGAGGACAAGGTTGAATTCGAGGGCGAGGTGATCGAGGCCCTCCCCAACGCGATGTTCCGCGTGAAGCTGGACAACGACCACGTCGTGCTCGGACACGTGGCGGGCAAGATGCGGCGTTTCCGGATCCGCATCCTTCCCGGCGACCGCGTGCGCTGCGAGCTCAGCCCCTACGACCTGGACCGCGCGCGGATCGTCTACAGGCATCGCTGAGCGCTCCCTGATCGACGCCATCGCGGCCGAGCTTGCGGTCACGCTCGGGGGGGCGCAGCACGCGAGCTCCCGCGACGGGGCCTCGCGCATCCTGCGGGGGGTCGGCGACGACGCCTCGGTGGTGCGCGGACGGGCGCTGTGCGTGACCTCGCTCGACGCGATGGTGGAGGGCGTGCATTTCCGTCTCGCCGAGGGCTGGGCCACGGCGGGCGAGGTCGGTCACCGGGCACTGGCGGGCGCGCTCTCGGACCTCGCCGCGATGGGCGCGGACCCCGGCGAGGCCTACCTCGCCCTGGGTCTGCCCGCGGGCTTCGCCGAGGCGCAGGCGCTCGAGCTGATGCGGGGCGCGATCGCGCTCGCCGACGAGACCGGCACGGTCATCGCGGGAGGCGACGTGGTCGCCTCACCCGTCCTCAGCGTCGCGGTCACGGCGGTCGGCTGGGCGGAGCGCGACCAGCCGCTCGTGGGGCGCGACGGCGCCGTGGCGGGGGACCTCGTGGGGGTGACCGGGCGCCTCGGCGGCGCGGGCGCGGCGCTGGCCGTGATGGCGGGGCGCGCGGCGCCGCGGGACGCCGGCGCAGCGCTCGCGCGGGCGCGCAGGCCGATGCCGCGCCTGCGGGAGGGACGCGCGCTGGCCGGCGCGGGCGTGCACGCGATGATCGACCTCTCCGACGGGCTGGCAGCAGACGCCGGGCACATCGGGCGCAGCAGCGGTCTGCGCCTGCGCGTGGCGCTCGCCGCGCTCCCCCTGGAGCGCGGCGTCGCGGAGGTCGCGGCCGAGCTCGGGATCGCGCCCGCGCAGCTGGCCGCGGGCTCCGGGGAAGACTATGAGCTGTGCTTCTGTGCCGCCCCGGAGGACCGGGTGCGCGTGGAGGCCGCGGTGCGCGAGAGCGGGCCCACGCGGGTCAGCTGGATCGGCGATGTCCTCGACGGCGCGCCGGGGGTGGCGCTGTTAGACGAGCGGGGCGAGGAGCTGCGGATCGAGGGATTCGAGCACCGGTGGTAGGCGGCGCACGGGCCGCCGCGCGCTCGCGGGCGCAACGTCGATCGGCCGCGCGATCGCATCGCCGGGCAGGCGCAGCGCGGCGCCCTCGGGCACGGTGCGGATGAGGTGCGCATACACCAGCAGCCGTTTGGCGGCGCTGAACAGCGGCGTGCAGGCCGACAGCACGAGCCGCGTGTAGCCCACGTTCGCGGTCGCCGCGGCGACATCGGTGGGCGCGACGACCCGCTGGCCGATCACCACGTAGGTGAAGTGCGCGTATGGCATGTTGAGCAGGATCCGGTTGCCCGGCGCGAGCGAGTCGATGTGTCGGAAGGGCGCGAGGTAGGTGGTGCGGTGCCCGGCGATCGCGGTCGTTCCCGCGATGCCCGGGAAGCTCGTGTCCGAGTAGATGCCGGGGCCGCTGATGAGGTCTTCGGTGTCCGTCCCCTTGACCACCACGAAGCTCGCGCCGATGCGCGGGATCACGATGCGCCCGACCGCGCTGCCGTTGCCCGCGTGACGCTGCAGCTCGCCGGCCAGGAAGGCGATCCGGCTGCGCTCGTCGGCGAGGCTCGCGAGTGTTCGCTGCTCCTGCGGGGTCGGTGGCGCCCGTTCGATGCGCCGCAGATCGCCGCTGAGGTGGTCCTGCCTGAGCGTCGCGATCAGCGCCGTGATCGGCTCCTGCCAGACGAGCGTGATGACCGCGTCGAGCAGCACCAGCGCGCCGAGCACGATCATCGCCACCGCCAGGCCGCGCAGCGCCCGGCGCGAGCGCGACGGAGGCCGCCCGCCCGCGAACAGCTGCGAGGGGCCGGCCGATGTCAACGGGATCTCGGACACCGCCTGCCTATCGTCGCAGAGCCGACTCGGTTCCCCCGAGCGATCCCGGGCCCGCGTATGACAGCGGCCCGCGGACGGTGATCTCGAAGCCCTCCGCGGCGCCCGCAACGGCGAGCGGCTCCGGCGGCGCCAGCGCGACGATCGCGGTGGCGGCCGCGCAGCCCAGCGCGATGCTCCACAGCAGCGCCGCGAGCGGCCCCACGTGGCCGCCTGCGAGCAGCAGCACGGCCGTCCAGGCGACCTCGCCGGGGCCCAGGCCGAACTGGCGCGCGTAGAAGGCGATCAGCAGCCCGAGCGGGAGCAGGCCCGCCACCACCAGCGCGCCGGCCGCCAGGCGCCGCGGGCGCAGCTCGGGGGAGACGATTAGCAGCCACAGGTGCAGCGCCGGCACCATCAGCAGCGCGGTGTATGGATTGGCCAGCCACACCACCACGGCGACCGCGAGCAGCACCAGCAGCGTCGTGAGAGCAGCCGCATCGGGATCGGGGTTGGCATCCCAGTGCATGCGCCGCACGAGCACCCCCCACAGCAGGCAGGCGAGCGCGAAGCTGAGCGCGAGCGCCACCACGGCCGTGGCGGCTGTCCCGTCGAAGGGCATCGCGCTGCCGGCCACGGGCACCGCGGGGGCGGGGATGATGCCGAGCAGCCCGAGCATGTGGGCGAGCAGGGCACACGCCATGAACGGCAGCGCGCAGCTCAACGTCCACAGCGTCCAGCGGGCGAGCGGCCGGCCGCGCCGGCGCATGCGCGCAAGGCCGTCGGCCAGAACCAGCAGCGGCCCCAGCAGCAGCGTGCCCACCAGCAGGCGCACGGCCCACGCGGGGATCATCTTGCTCTTCAGCGAGATGCCGCGCTGGGGGCTCGCGCTGATGTCCGGCGCGGTGTCGAGCGCGTCCACGGCGCTGAGCACCGAGCGCCCGAACTCTTCGAGGCGTTCCGCGCTGACGGGCTCGCCCGGCGAGGGCGGGCCCGCTTCCCCGGAGGCCTGCACGAGCACCGCCGGCAGGCCGCCGGCGTCGAGCACGCCCTGTTCGCCGACCGCGAACGGGAACGCGAGGTGGGCGGCCTGCCCGAGCGCGCTCGGCGAGCCGGGCTGCAGGCCGGTCTGCTGCGTGATCGCGGCCTCCACCGTGCGCTGCAGCTGCTGCGGCGCGGAGCCAAAGCCGTCGGAGAACGGCGCCACGAACGGCCGCGCCAGGTGGCTGCCGGCGAGATCGCCCAGCACGATCGCCGCGTCGAAGGGCCCGTGCAGCGCCGCGAGGGCGGCGCTGGCGCCGGCGTCGCCGCCGCTGCCGCCGCTGCTGGAGACGAGCACGATCGTGCGCTTGGTCTCGCGCGAGGCGAACACGCGCGCCAGCTCCAGCAACGCTGCCGTGCCCGAGAGTTCGGCCTCCGAGCCCGCTGCGGCGGCGTCGCGGTGGGCGACGATCACGATCGGGGAGGCTTCGGTCGACCCGGGGCGCTGGGCGATCACCGTCAGCAGCGAGCGCTGACCGTCGATCGTCTGAGCGCTGGAGCTGACCGTCCGCACCGAGAAGCCCGCGCCGGCCGTCCCGCCGAGCCCTTCCAGCGTCCCGGCGATACGGTGCGCGAGCCGGTCATCGCCGCTGCTGCCGGGCCGCCTGTCGGGGTAGGCGCGGGCCAGCGCTCCCAGTTCGGCGAGCGCGGGCTGGCCTTCGAAGGCGTCCGGCGCGAGCGTCGAGGAGAGTGTGCCCGCGCGCCCGGTCAGCGAGAACGCGGCGATCGCGAGCGCGAGCAGGAACGGCACGAGGGCCGCGCGGTAGAGGCGCCCGTTGAGCATCGCCATAGAGAATAGGTCGGCCGCCGGTCCACTGTGCGCAGCCAACGCGCAGGATGCGGCGCTTGCGGGTCCTCGGCAGGCCGAGCGGCCCCACCGGCCGGTCCGGGCGCGGCGTTAGGTATCGTGCCCCCGCGTGCTCCAGCCCGTCGCCGTAGGAAGCAAGACGCTAGCCGACTACACGCACATCTGCGGGCGCGAGCTGATCGCCGAAGTTCGCGAGCTCGCCGAGCCGCTGCAGGGCGAGCGGGTGGTGCACATCTCGGCCACGGCGTTCGGCGGCGGCGTGTCGGAGATCCTGTACACGCTCGTCCCGCTGATGCGCGACGTGGGACTGGACTGCGAGTGGCAGGTGATCTACGGGCGCGAAGAGCTGTTCAACGCGACCAAGGTGATGCACAACGCGCTGCAGGGCGCCCCCCAGGACCTCGATGAGGAGCAGTGGGCGGTGTGGCGGCGCTACGGGGAGCTCAACGCGAAGGAGCTGACCGGCGGCTGGGATGTGTGCCTCGTGCACGACCCGCAGCCGGCGGCGCTGCACAACCTCGTGCCCGAGAAGGCCAAGGGCTGGATCTGGCGCTGCCACATCGACCTCTCCACGCCCAACCCCGACACGATGGCCGAGCTGCTTCCCTACATCGCCACCTATCCGGAGTCGCTGTTTCACATGCGCGAGTACGTTCCGCCGGGGATGCAGGGCAAAGTCAACGTGGTGCCGCCCGCGATCGACCCGCTGACGCCCAAGAACATGGCCCTCTCGCCCGAAGACGCGGCGTTCGTGTGCGGTCAGTTCGGGATCGACGTGGATCGCCCGCTGATCTGCCAGGTCTCCCGCTTCGACCCCTGGAAGGATCCGCTCGGCGTGATCGATGCCTACCGTCTGGTCAAGGAGCAGATGCCGGAGGTCCAGCTCGCGCTGGTGGGGTCGATGGCCAGCGACGACCCGGAGGGGTGGGACTATTTCAACGCGACCATCGCCCACGCCGACGGCGACGCTGACGTGCACATCCTCAACAACTTCAACAACGTCGGCGCGATCGAGGTGAATGCCTTCCAGTCGCACTCCGATGTGCTGATCCAGAAGTCCACGCGCGAGGGCTTCGGCCTGACCGTCTCGGAGGCGATCTGGAAGGCGCGGCCGTTCATCGGCGGGGACGTCGGCGGGATCCCTCTGCAGATCCAGGACGGCGAGACGGGCTTCCTCGTCTCAAGCATCGAGGAATGCGCCGCGCGCGCGCTCGAGATCCTGTGCGACCCCGAGCTCGGCCGCGCGCTCGGCAAGCGCGGCAAGGAGCACGTGCGCCGGCACTTCCTCACCCCGCGCTATCTGCGCGACTATCTGCGCATCTTCAACGAGCTGCGAGCGGGATGAGCGGCGAGCCGGCACAGCGAGCTCCGCTGGTGCTGGTGAGCAACCGTGGCCCGGTCACCTTCCACGCGCACGGGGAGGTGCAGCGCGGCTCGGGCGGCCTGGTGACGGCGCTGACGGGCCTGGCCTCCCACCGCGACGCGATCTGGATCGCCTCGGCGATGAGCGACCACGACGCCGAGGTCTCCCACGGACATGGCGGGCGCGCGTTCCCCGTGCGCTCACCCGCCGGGGGCGAATACCAGGTGCGCCTGGTGGTCAGCGACCCCGACGCCTACGACCGCTTCTACAGCGTCTTCGCCAACCCCATGCTGTGGTTCATCCAGCATTACCTGTGGGATCTCTCCAACGCGCCGGACATCCGCCGCGAGGAGATCGAGGCCTTCGAGTTCGGCTACAACGTCGTCAACGAGGACCTCGCCCGGGCGGTCGTGGAGGAGCTCGAGGGGGAGCGCGAACCGGTCGTGATGGTCCACGACTACCACCTCTACACGCTGCCCGACCTCGTGCGCAAAGCCCGCCCGGACGTCTTCCTGCACCACTTCGTCCACATCCCCTGGACGCAGGCAGATGCCTGGCGGGTGCTGCCCACGAGGATCCGCGAGGAGATCTTCACGGGCCTGCTGGCCAACGACATCATCGGCTTTCACACGCGCTCCTACCGCACCAACTTCCTGCAGTGCTGCCGCGACCTGATGGAGCTCGACGTGGACTTCGAGCGCGGGCTCGTGCGCTTCGGCGAGCGCGAGGTGTGGGTCCGCGCCTACCCACTGCCGATCGATCACCGCGCCACGCGGCTGATCGCGCAGGGCGAGCGTGTCAGCGGCTTCGAGCGCGAGCTGCTGCGCCGCCGGCGCGACTTCCTGATCCTGCGCGTGGACCGAGCGGACCTGAGCAAGAACGTGCTGCGCGGCTTCTCCGCGTTCGACCTGTTCCTCGAGGAGCACCCCGAGTTCACCGAGCGCGTCACGTTCATGGCCCAGCTGATGCCGTCGCGGACGGACGTGCCGCAATACGCCGAGTACCTGGAGCGGATCGAGGCGCTGGTGGCGGTCGTCAACCACCGCCATGGCACACCAGACTGGATGCCGATCCAGCTGAAGCTGCGCGACGACCTCGATGAGGCGATCGCCGCCTACAAGCACTACGACGTGCTGCTCGTCAACGCCATGTTCGACGGGATGAACCTGGTGGCCAAGGAGGGCCCGCTGGTCAACGAGCGCGAGGGCGTCTCGATCCTCTCGGAGAACACGGGCGCCCACGAGGAGCTCGCGGAGTACGCGCTGTCTGTCAACCCATTCGACATCCAGGAGCTCGCGAACTCGATCTACGCCGCGCTGACGATGAACCCGCGCGAGCGCCGCCGCCGCGCCGAGGGCCTGGTCGAGATCGTCACCTCGCGCGACCCGGGCGACTGGATCGATGAGCAGCTGGCCGACATCCGCGCCAAGGGGCGCGGCGCGGACGGGCAGGCGGCGGGCTCGGATTCGCCGACCCGCTAGTCTTCCCTGCTGCTGCGCATGACCCTGCCCGCACCCACATACGACCTCGTGCTGCTGCTCGACCCGCAGGCCGAGGACGCCGCACGCGCCAAGATCGTGGCGGACGCGCGGGCGGCGATCGAGGCGCAGGGCGAGCTCGTGCGCTATGACGACTGGGGCGAGCGGGCGCTCGCCTATCCGATCGAGCGCAAGGGCAGCGCGGACTACCACCTGCTGCAGTTCCACGCCGCCACGGCCGAGCTGCTGGACTCGCTCGAGCGCTCGCTGCGGATCACCGACGGGGTCCTGCGCTTCCGCCTGATCAAGCTCAGGCCCGGCGTGCCCGAGGCGCCGGACATGCACGCCGCGCAGGCGCCCGCGCGCCGCAGCGAGGGCGAGGCCCCGGCCGCCGAGGCCGGCGCTCCCGCCGCCGCGCCCGAGGCTCCCGCCGCCGCGCCGGAGGCGCCGGCCGCCGCGCCGGAGGCCCCGGGCGACGCGCCCGCCGGCGCTGAGACGCCGGGCGACAGCGTGCTCGCCGAGCCGGCCTGAGGAACCCCGCCGGTGCTCGGCGGCCCCGCGCCCCTTCCGCGTCGGCGGCACCCGTAATAAGATCGCCACATGCGCTGGGCTGCCGAGGACATGACAGAGGAGTCGCCGAGCAACCGCACGGATGTCCTGCGCGCCTCGCCGCCGATGTTCGACTCGCGCGTGCTGGACGCGCTCTCGCGCGTGCACCCCGCGGTGCCCGTGGTGATCTTCCTGCCCGCCATCGCTGCGCTCATCGCATGGAGCCTCTCGCAGCTCAGCGTGTGGGCGACGATCGCGCTCGCGCTGGGCGGCTACGCGCTGTGGACCCTGTTCGAGTACTGGCTGCACCGCATCGTCTTCCACTTCGAACCGGAGGACGGTCTCGGCGCGCGCATGCACTGGATCATCCACGGCGTCCACCACGACCATCCCAACGATCCGCTGCGCCTGGTGATGCCGCCGGCCGTCAGCGTGCCCCTGGCAGCGATCGTGTTCGGGCTCATCTACCTGATCGTGGGCTCCCGCTACGCGCCGGCGCTCGGCGCGGGGTTCTTCGCGGGCTACCTCATCTACGACATGATCCACTACTACCTGCACCACTTCCGCCCGCGCGGGCGGCTGGGCCGGATGCTGCGCGAGCGCCACATGCGCCACCACTTCCAGGATGAGACGCGCGGCTTCGGCATCAGCGCGCCATACTGGGACGAGGTGTTCCGCACCTCGCCACGGCGATCCTCGCAATGAGCGGGGTCGCGCGGGCGCGGCACGCGAGCTGCCCCCGCACGCCGGTCTAGACTCGGTCTCGAGCCGAGCGGTGCACGCATTCGCCGGACGAGCAACGAGCTGAAAGGAAGAGGACCTTGGCCGCCACCAACATCAACAGGGTCGTGATGACCGGAAACCTGACCGCCGACCCCGAGCTGCGCTCGCTGCCGAGCGGCATGTCGGTGTGCAGCCTGCGCATCGCCTGCAACACGCGCCGCAAGAACGGGAGCACCGGCGAATGGGAGGACAAGCCCAACTACTTCAACGTCACGGTGTGGGGCGCGCAGGGCGAGAACGCCGCGCGTTTCCTCTCCAAGGGACGCCCGGTGGCGATCGACGGGCGCCTGGAGTGGCGCGAGTGGGAGGCCCAGGACGGGACGAAGCGCCAGGCAACCGATATCATTGCCGACTCGGTGCAGTTCCTGGGCTCGCGCGATGACGCCTCCGGCGGAGGCGGATTCGGCGGCAACGGAGCCTCCAAGGGCAGCGACACCCCCGTTGACGAAGGGGATTTCCAGCCCGCACCTGTGGCCGGCGGAGCCGGCGACGACGACATTCCGTTCTAGCCAGTACAGCGAGGTCTTTGTGTTTGCCAACCCACCCATGCCCGAACGCGACCGAGGCGGAGCACGCTGATGGCCAAGGCACGCGGTCGCGGCAAGCCGGTGCGCCGGCGCGACAAGAAGGGCGGTCCCGGCAGCAACCGGCGCAAGCCCTGCCAGCACTGCCGCGACAAGGTCGACCAGGTCGATTACAAGGACGTGGCCTCGCTGAAGAAGTTCATCTCCGAGAAGGGCAAGATCCGTTCGCGGCGCATCACCGGCTCCTGCCGGCGCCACCAGGTGCAGATCGCCCGCGCGGTCAAGCGCGCTCGCGAGCTCGCGCTGCTGCCCTACGTGAACGAGGGCGGCCGCGAGGACAGCCCCCGTCGCGAACGCGGCGACCGGGAACGGTAGGCGCGATGCCGGAGGCGATCCTCCTGCAGGACGTCGAGACGCTCGGCGAGCAGGGCACGGTGGTGGACGTGTCCAAGGGCTATCTGCGCAACTACCTGATCCCGCGCAAGCTGGCGCAGCCGGCCACGCGCGGGGCCGTGGAGACGATCCGCCAGCGCCAGGCGGCGGCGGAGCGGGCGGCGCGCGAGGCGGTGGAGAAGGCCCAGGACAACGTCAACCTGCTCAACCGGACCGTGCTGACGATCCCGCAGCAGGCCGGCGCCGACGGGCGGCTGTTCGGCTCGGTGACCGCTCAGGACATCGCCAGCGCGATCCGCGAAGCGCGCGGGCTGAGGATCGACAAACGCAACGTGCACCTGCCCGAGCCGATCAAGAACGTGGGCACCTACATGGTCGTCGTCGACGTGGTCGACAACGTGTCTGCCACGATCAAGACCATGGTCGTCGCCAAGAAATAGCGTCGCCGGGGCGCTCCGCGGGCGAGGGGAACGTCCGTTCGCGCGAACATACTGTCGGGGTGCGCGTGTTCCATGCGGTTGGCTCCGCCCCAGCGATTTGTTCCGAGATAGCGGAGAGCACCGCGGTGCACGCGCGGGCGCGGACCTAGACTCGGCCCAGGCATGGCGATGAGCGCACCACCCACGAGCAACGGCTCCAACGGCACGCCGGCGGGCGTGATCACGCCGCCGCACAACCTCGACGCCGAGCAGTCGGTGCTCGGCGCGATCCTGCTGTCCGGTCGCTCGCTGTACGCGCTTGTGATCGAAGAGGGCCTGCGGCCCGAGGACTTCTACCGCGAGCGCCACGGGACGATCTACGAGGCGATGCTCGCGCTGTACAACGAGAGCGAGCCGGTGGACGTGCTGACGGTGACCGACCGGCTGCGCCAGATGGGCAGGCTCGAGGACGTGGGCGGGCAGGCCTCCGTGGACGAGCTGACGGGGGTCGTGCCGGCGGCCGGGCACGCCCGCCGCTACGCGCAGATCGTGCGCGAGAACGCGCTCCTGCGGCGGCTGCTGAAGAGCACCTACGAGATCCAGGAGAGCGTGCTCGGCCACGCGGCTGCGCCGCGCGAGCTCGTGGAGCAGGCCGAGAAGGCGATGCTCGAGGTCGCGCGCGATGACCGCCAGCAGGACTTCCGCGCGATCGAGGAGGTGCTGCACGAGGAGCTCGACAAGCTGCACCGCCTGTCGCTGGAGGGCACCTCGCTGACGGGCACTCCGTCGGGCTTCAAGGACCTCGACGAGATCACCGGGGGCTTCCAGCCGGGGAACCTGATCATCGTGGCGGCGCGTCCCGCGATGGGCAAGAGCGCGCTGGTGTGCAACATCGCCGAGAACGCTGCGGTCGAGCACGGCAAGGCCGTGGCGCTGTTCTCGCTGGAGATGGCCGAGGCCGAGCTGGCGCAGCGCTTCGTGGCCTCGCAGGCCCGCATCAAGGGCGAGGAGCTGCGCAAGGGCCGCGTCGCCGAGCAGCGCTGGCCGAAGATCCTCGGGGCCAGCCAGCGCCTGGCGCGCTCGCCGCTGTGGGTGGACGACTCCAGCGACGTGGGCATGCTCGAGATCCGCGCGAAGGCGCGGCGGCTGCACAGCCAGTGCGAGGGCGGGCTGGGGCTGATCATCATCGACTACCTGCAGCTGATGCGCACCGACAGCCGCTACGACAACCGCGTGACCGCCGTGGGCGAGCTCAGCCGCGGCCTGAAGATCCTGGCGCGCGAGCTCGGGGTGCCGGTGATCGCGCTCTCGCAGCTCAGCCGCGCGGTCGAGCAGCGCTCGCCCAAGAAACCCCAGCTCTCCGACCTGCGCGAGAGCGGCAACCTCGAGCAGGACGCCGACCTGGTCATGTTCATCTATCGCGACGAGTACTACGAGCCGGAGTCCGAGCGCCCCGGCGAGGCCGACCTGATCATCGCCAAGCACCGCAACGGCGCCACGGGCGAAGTCACGCTGACCTTCCAGAAGGAGTACCCGAAGTTCATGAACTACGCAGGAGCGCGCTACGCGCAGTGAGCGAAGAGCGCCCCTACGAGGACATCCCCGAGCCGCTGTCGGTGCTTGCGCGCAGGCCGGGCGAGGCGCCCGGCCGCGCGCGCTGCCCGCTGGGGCGCTGCGACGGCAGCGGCTTCCTGATCGACGAGGCGAGCAACACGGCGCGCGACTGCGAGTGCCGCGCGGCGCGCATCGCGGGCGCGCGCACGCGCTCGCTGAAGGGCCGGATCCCGAGCCGCTACCGCGGCGTCTCCTTCGAGCGCCCGCCCGTCAGTGACATCGCGCGCACCGCGCCGGACCAGGTGCGTGCGATCCGCCGCTACGCACAGGGGATCGATGAGAACCTCGGCTGCGGCAGGGGGCTGTGGATCCAGGGCGACGTGGGAACGGGCAAGACCACGCTGGCCATGCTGGTCTCCAAAGCCGCGCTCGACGCGGGACACTCGGTGGCGATCTACTCGCTGCCGCGGCTGCTGAACCTGTTGCGCGAATCGATGGGCTCGGAGGGCGGCATGCTCGACTTCATGGACCGCCTCGGGGCGGTCGACCTGCTGCACATCGACGACCTCGGCGCCGAGAACCAGACCGATTGGGTGCTCGAGCAGCTCTACTCGATCGTCAACGCGCGCTACGAGTCCGAGCGGGCGATCGTGGCGACGACCAACCTGATGCCCGACGAGCTCGATGAGCGCCTCGGCCCGCGCACGGTCTCGCGCCTGGTTGAGATCTGCGGCGACCCGCACCCGCTGCATGGCGATGACAGGCGGCGCGAGTTCCGCCCGGAGCGCGCGGGCATGCTCGGGCGCGAGCGCTGAGCGGGGCGGGGCCGGCGGCCGGGGCGGGTGGGCGGGCGCCGTAAACTGCAGCACGCATGCCAGGCATCGTGATAGTGGGCGCCCAGTGGGGCGATGAGGGCAAGGGGAAGATCACGGATCTGCTCGCCGAACACGGCGACGCGGTCGTGCGCTTCCAGGGCGGCAACAACGCGGGCCACACGATCGTCAGAGACGGGCAGGAGTGGAAGCTGCACCTGATCCCCTCGGGGATCCTGTATGCGGGCAAGCCCTGCGTGATCGGCAACGGCGTGGTGATCGACCCCAGGGTCCTGATCGAGGAGGTGGACGCCCTGCGCGCCCGCCGCGTGGACGTCAGCGGACTGCGCGTCTCGGCCAACGCGCATCTGATCATGCCCTACCACCTGCTGCTGGACTCGGCGGGCGAGGCCAGGCTCGGCAGCCTGCAGATCGGCACCACGCGCAGGGGGATCGGACCGTGCTACGCCGACAAGGCCGCGCGGCTGGGCATCCGCGTGCAGGACCTGCTCGACGAGAAGATCCTCAAGAAGAAGATCGTCGCCGCGATGGAGCCCAAGCGCCTCTCGCTGCGTCCCTTCGAGAAGGACCCCACGCTCGACCTGCACACGATGACCGAGGAATACCTCGTCTTCGGCCACCGCCTCGAGCAGCACATCGCGGACACCTCCAAGCTGATGTGGGAGCTGCTGGAGGCAGAGCGGATGGTGATCCTCGAGGGCGCGCAGGGGGCGATGCTGGACATCGACCACGGCACCTATCCGTTCGTCACGTCCTCCAACCCGCTGGCGGGGGCGGCGTGCGTGGGCACCGGCATCGGGCCCAAGGCGATCGACGAAGTGTGGGGGATATCCAAGGCCTACACGACGCGTGTGGGCGCGGGGCCGTTCCCCAGCGAGCTGCACGACGAGATGGGTGAGACGCTCAGGCAGCGCGGCGGGGAGTTCGGCACGACGACCGGGCGCCCGCGGCGCACCGGCTGGCTGGACCTCGTCGCCCTGCGCTACGCTTCGCGCCTGAACACCATGACCTCGCTCGTCGTGACGAAGCTCGACGTGCTCTCCGGCCTGGACCGCATCCAGGTCTGCACCGGCTACCGCGGAGCCGAAGGCGCCGAGTTCGAGGACTTCCCCTACCACCAGACCGTGCTCCACCACAGCACCGCTGCGCTCACCGAGCTGCGCGGCTGGCGGGAGGATCTGGGCGAGTGTCGCAGCGCCTCCGACCTGCCCGAGGCGGCGCGCGAGTATCTGGACTTCATCGCCGAGCAGACCGGTGCGCCGGTGGCGCTCGTGGGCGTGGGCCCGGGACGCGAGCAGGTGGTGTGGACCGATGCGGGCCGCGCCACGCTGATCGCGCAGGCCGGCGGCGTGCCCGCCTGACCCTGCGGTGGGGGGCGGCGGCGGGGTATTGTCACCTTTAATCGCTGAAGAAAGATGAGCAACCCGCGGCCGAACATCCTCTACCTGCACTCCCACGACACGGGCCGCCTCGTGCAGCCGTACGGCCAGCCGGTGCCCACGCCCAACATCCAGCGCCTGGCCGACCAGGGGATCCTCTTCCGCCAAGCGTTCTGCGCCGCACCCACGTGCTCGGCCTCGCGCGCATGCCTCTTGACGGGGCAATACGGGCACAACAACGGCATGCTCGGGCTCGCCCACCGCGGCTGGTCGCTGAACGACTATCACCAGCACATCGTCCATCCCCTGCGCGAGGCGGGCTACCACTCGGTGCTGATCGGCGAGCAGCACATCGCCAAGCGCCCGGACATAATCGGCTTCGACCGCGTCGAGAAGATCGAGACGACGCACGTGGACTCCGTCGCGCCGGTCGCGATCGACGTGATCAGCGAGCCGATCCCCGAGCCCTTCTTCCTGTCGGTCGGCTTCTTTGAGACGCACCGCGACTGGCTGGGGCCCTCCTCGGTGCGCGACGCGCTCTACTCCCAGCCCCCCGCCAACCTGCCCGACACGCCGGAGACGCGCCGCGACATGGCCTCCTACAAGGCCAGCGCGCGCACGCTGGACCATGGCGTGGGCTCGGTGCTGGGGGCGCTCGACGAACAGGGGCTGACCGACAACACGCTGATCGTCTTCACCACCGACCACGGCCTCGCCTTCCCCGGCGCCAAGGCGACCCTGTATGACCGGGGGCTGGGGGTCATGCTGATCCTGCGCGGCCCCCGACCCTTCAACGGGGGCAAGGTCAACGACGCGCTCGTCTCGCACCTGGACATCTACCCCACCGTATGCGAGCTCGCGGGCATCGATCCGCCCGACTTCCTGCAGGGCCACTCGCTGGTGGGGCTCGCCGGCGGTGAGGTGCGCTCGGTCCGCGACACGCTGTTCGCGGAGATGACCTGGCACGCCGCCTACGAGCCCCAGCGGGCGGTCCGCACCGAGCGCTGGAAGTACATCCGCCGCTTCGGCGAGCGCACCCTGCCGGTGCTCGCCAACTGCGACGACTCGCCGAGCAAGGACGTGCTGCTGTCCTACGGGTGGGCCGGGCGCGAGGTCCCTTTCGAGCAGCTCTATGACCTCGTCTTCGACCCCAACGAGGCGGACAACCTGATCGCGGATCCCGCCTGCGCGCAGACGCTGGCCGAGATGCGCGAGCGCCTGGCGCGGTGGATGGCCGAGACGGACGATCCGCTGCTCCACGGCGACCCCGCGCCACCCTCGGGGGCGGAACTGAACGACCCCGGCCAGATCTCCTCGCACGAACCGCTCACGCGTATCCCATGAGCGAGCCTCCGCAGCGCCACGAGCCCGCGCCGACCCGCTGCTACCTGGTGTGCGCCACGCAGCGCAGCGGCAGCACGCTGCTGTGCGAAGGCCTCGAGAGCACCGGCGTGGCTGGGCGCCCGCGCGAGTACTTCGAGGAGCTCAAGGAGACTGGCCTGCCGCGCCGCCCGCGCGAGTACTTCTGGGAACTGCGCAGCCCCGAGGTCTTCCAGCTGCTGCCCCAGGAGTCCCAGCTCGACCGCGACGCCGAACGCAGCGCCACGTGGAGCCGCGAGGACTACGCGCGCCACCTCGAGGCGGCGCTGCTGGAGGGCACGACGCCGAACGGCGTGTTCGGCGCGAAGCTGATGTGGAGCTACTTCAACGACTTCATGGCGCTGATGCGCGGCATCCCGCGCCTCGGCGGCATGGACGACGGCTCGCTGCTCAGCGCCGCCTTTCCCGGCCTGCGCTATGTGTTTGTCGCGCGCAGCGACAAGGTGCGCCAGGCGGTCTCGCTGTGGCGCGCGCTGCAGACGTGGGTCTGGCGCAAGGAGGAGGGCGCACCCGCCGGTGAGCCTCTGCCGGCCCAGCGCTCGGTGTACTCCTTCGACGCGATCGACCACCTGCTCGAGCAGCTGCGCCGCCACGAGGACGCCTGGCGCGGCTTCTTCTTCCGCATCGGGCAGCGCCCGCTGCAGCTCTTCTACGAGGACATCGCCGGCGACCTCGACCGCAGCCTCGCGCGCGTGCTCGAGGACATCGGGATCGAGCGCCCGCCCCGCCCGCCAGCGGCTCAGCGGCGCATGAGCCGCCAGTCCGACGAGCTGTCGGAGAGCTGGGTGCAGAGCTACCTCGAAGATATCTCGCGCCGCTGAGCACGCGCGGGCGGACACTCATACGTTCCCTTTAGCGTCTCCCTATGGCCCGCTAAGGCGCGCTGCCGATGCTCCTGGCATGAGACCCACGCGGATCCGCCAAGGGCGCCGGCGCTTCGTGCCCGCCTGGGGCTGCGCGATCGCCGCGACCCTGCTCCTCCCGACGGCCGCGAGCGCGGCGGGCACCGTGAGCAGCAACTGGGCAGGCTATGCCGCACTCGCCTCCGCGGGGGCTCCCGCGCCGCGCAGCGTGTCCGGGAGCTGGCGCCAGCCGGCGGCCACGTGCACCCCCGGCAGGGAAAGCTATTCGGCGGTTTGGGTCGGCCTGGGCGGCTTCAACGAAGGCACCCAGGCGCTCGAGCAGATCGGCAGCGACGCCGACTGCACCCGCTCGGGGCATGCGGTGTACTCCACCTGGCTCGAGCTCGTACCCGCCGCGGCGGTGGGCCTCAAACTGACAGTGCACCCGGGCGATCAGCTGTCCGCATCGGTGACCGTGCGCGGCCACGACGTGCTCCTGCGGATCCGCGACCTGAGCACGGGCGCGCGCATCAGCACGATCCGCCGCAGCTCGCACATCGACACCTCCTCTGCCGAGTGGATCGTGGAGGCGCCCTCGGCGTGCGGTGCCCGCGGCTGCCACACGCTCGCGCTCACGGACTTCGGCAGCGTCCCATTCGCAAGCGCGACCCTGGTCAGCGGAGACAGCACCGTGGCGGCCGGCGCGCCCACCCTTGCGACGATTCCGATCGAGCTGCAGCAGCGCGCAGGCCATCCCGTCGTGCGAAGTTCCCTCGCAGACGCGCTGATCACGGCCACGCCGTCGCCGCTGACGCCTGCCGACGGGGCCTTCTCGGTGAGCTGGAGCGAAGCAGCTGCGCAGAGCGAAGCGCCGCCCGCGCCCGCGCTGCCTCCTCTCAGCGGCGCACCGGCGTCAGCAGTTCCAGGGTCATGAGCAGCACGAGCGCCAGCGCGATCGTGGCGAGGATGTACCACGGCCACGGTCCCATCACGCTGAGCAGCGAGCCGTGTTCGGGCTTGGCGCGCAGATACATGTAGTTGCCACCCGTGATCAGGTCCGCCGCGCCGGCCACGCCGGCCCATGCCAGCGTCAGCCAGAACACGCGCAGGGCGGCCCCGCGACGCGGATAGAGCCCGCAGCCGAACACGAGCAGGCACGCGCCGACGATCGCGCCCACGTGGTAGGTGAAGTAGGTGAAGTAGTAGATGCTGGGGAAGTTCTGCGCGAGATCGGGCGTGATCACCGCCTGCAGCGTTGCGGTCAGCGACCAGAAGTAGAGGAGCTCGACGAGCGCTGGGCGCCGCGTCCACAGGGCCAGCACCGCCACCGCCGAGACCGCGTCGGTCAGCTGCAGCGGCAGGTCGTACTCGCTCGTCCACGTACCCGCCAGCACGTCCGCGAGATACTCGCCCCACCACGCAGCGAGGATCAGCACCGCCAGCACGCGTGCCCACCTCGCCACCCATGGTCCTGGGTGCCGGCGCGCCGCCCAGATCGAGGCGGCGGCGCCCGCGCAGAGGACGCCGAGCGCGGCAAGGTGCGGATCTGAGAACTGCGGCAAGGGCCCTCACTGGCAGCGCTTGGCGGCGGACGGCTGCATGATCCCATGCGCCGCCCGCCCCGCCTGGTGAGCTGCGCCGCCCGCCCCGCTGCCTGCGCTAGCGTCTGCGGGCCGTGGCCTCCGCGGGAGCGTCCTCATCCGAGCAGCGACCTCGCCGCGGCAAGCGCGGGATGGCGCTGGGCGCGCTCGTGCTCGCCGTGCTGCTCGCCGCCTGCGTGTGGCGCCTGGCCACGGAGGGCGCCCCGCCGCTGAGAATCCATCGCACGCTGCCCGCCTATGTGCGGCTCGCGGGGCCCAGCCCGGCGCTGGCCTGGCCGGAGGAAGGCGAGGCTGCGGCCGAAGTGGAGGGCGTGGGCAGCTTCGGCACCTCCGGGTCCACCGCAGCGGTGCCGATCGCGAGCCTGGCAAAGGTGATGACCGCCTACCTCACGCTGCGCGAACATCCCCTCGCCGCGGGCGCGCAGGGCTTTGTGATGGTGGTCAGCCCGGCGCAGGCCGAGGAACGGCGCGAGCGCGTGGAGCTCGGCCAGTCGACGGTGCCTGTCAGCGCGGGCGAGCGCGTCAGCGAGCGCCAGGCCCTGCAGGCTCTGCTGCTGCCCTCCGCCAACAACATCGCGGCGATGCTCGCGGTTCACGAGGCGGGCGGGCTCGCGGCCTTCGTCGCGCGCATGAACGCCACCGCGCGGAGCCTCGGGATGAGCTCCACCACCTACACCGACCCGAGCGGCTTCGACGACACCACCGTCTCCACCGCATCCGACCAGCTCAAGCTCGCGCGCGCGGCGATGGACGAGGCGACGTTCACCGCGATCGTGGCCGAGCCCTCCGCCGAGCTGCCCATCGCGGGCATCGTCACCAACTACGACGCGCTGGCCGGCGTGGACGGCTACGTGGGCGTGAAGACGGGCTCCGACCGCGCCGCGGGGGGCTGCTTCATGTTCGCCAAGGAGATCACCGTGGCGGGCCGCCGGCTGCGGGTCCTGGGCGTGGTGCTCGGGCAGCAGGGCAGCGCGCTGATCGACGCCGCCCTCTACAGCGCCCGGCGCCTGGGCGACTCGGCGGCGAAGGCGGTGGGCCTGCAGACCGCGCTGGCGCGCGGCGCGAGCGTGCTGGTCGCCACGGGCACCGGCGGACGGCACACCAGCGGCGTGACGAGCGCCGCGTTGCAGCAGATCGGCTGGCCGGGCCTGCAGGTGGCGCTCGCGCTCAGCGCGGGCCCTCGCCCGCGCCGGGTGCGCGCAGGCGAGGCCCTCGCCCGCGTTAGCACGGGCGGAGCGTATGGCGCGAGCACCGCGGCAGTGGCCGCGGCTGCGATCGGGGGTCCATCGCTGGGCTGGCGCCTGGAGCACCTGCTGTGAGCGCCACCGCGGCGGCGCTCGCGAGGATCTAGGCTTCCCGCTGGCCATGCACGTACGTACCTATGCGCAGATCGACCCGTTCGTCACGCTCGACGGCTCGGAGATCCGGGAGTGGGCCGGGCGCGTGTCCGCGCCCGCGCAGAACCAGAGCCTCGCCGAGGCGACGATCCCGGTGGGCGGAGCCACCACCGAGCACTATCACCGCAGGAGCGAGGAGCTCTACCTGGTGAGCGCCGGGCGCGGGCGGCTGCTGATCGAGGGCGAGGAACGCATCGTGCAGGAGGGCGACTGCGCGCTGATCGAGCCCGGCGCGCGGCACAAGATCTTCAATGCCGGCAGCGGCCCGCTGCGGATCATCTGCGCCTGCGCGCCGGCCTACTCGGACGAGGACACGGTGCTCACCGAGTAGCGGACGGCCGCGCGTCACGCTGATGTCCTGTGGCGCGGTAAGTATTTCGCCTCGTGCGGGGGCATCGGACCGATCTCGGCGGCCTGACCTCGCTCGCCGAGCGCCACCGCCGGCGGGCACTCGGCGGCGATGGCAGCTGACGCGACCGGGCAGGAGACCTCGCCGGAGGACCCTGGGACCGCCGCGGATGCGCACGCGGGCGCGGATGGGCCCAGCGTGGCCGCACATCCGCGCGCCGCGCGGCAGGTCGCGCGCGCAAAGGGCTGGGCGGGACTGGCGGGCTTCGCGCTCGGCGGCTACCTGTCGCTGCCGACCGCCACGCTCGCCGGTGCGGGCCTGCGCGCGCTGATCGCCGGTGTGGTCTGCTATCTGGCCGTGTGGGCGGGCGCCGTGTTCGTGTGGCGCCAGGTGGTGATGATCGAATACGCCGGCGCGCGCGAGCGGGTGCGCCGGCATCGCGCCGCGGCGGCATCGGCGGCGGCATCGGCGGCGGCATCGGCGGCGGCATCGGCGGCGGCGGCACAGGCGTCGGCCGCACAGGCGGCGGCTGCGAAGGCCAGGCAGGAGGCGGAGGCCGCCAGCCGCCGCGAGAACGTGCGCATCGAGGCCGAATGTCCGGTCGTGGCCTACGTCGGCGAGAGCCGTTCGCGCGTGCAGACCTACACGCTGGACCTCAGCGCCGGAGGGATGCTGGTGGCGGGGCTCGCGATGCTCGAAAAGGGACAGCGCTTTGAGTTCCAGCTGACGCTCGCGCCCGACGCCCCGCCCGTCGAGGGTTCGGGCAGCGTGGTGCGCAGCGATCCTCAGGGACGCTGTGCGGTGGTCTTCGACTCGCTGGCAGACAGCGAGGCACGGCGGCTGAGCGCCTTCATCGCCGACTGGCAGCGGGGGCAGCGCCAGGCGGTGCGCGCGGCGTGATCGTCAGGCTCTCGGCGCCTGTTTGGCCGAGACGTCCAATCGCCCCAGGCCCGCTTGGACCAGTACCGCCGCACCACAGCGAAACTGCGAGCGCTCTCTCGGGTTTCACATGCAGGCGAACAGGACCTGATCGGCCCACGAAAGGTCCTCGCCGAATGACCGAACCCCGCAAACCCGCTAACGGCGCCGATTGGACATCGAGGACAACCGAGGCGCGTGGTGATGATGTGATGGAACCCAGTAACCAGCCGCTCGACCCGAAAACCACAGCCGCGCTCGTCGTGCGCGTGATCGATGACATCGATGCCAGCACCGAGGAGCAGCGCGACGACCTGCTCTGCGATCTGCTGTGCGCGGCATGGGGCTCCATCTCGGCGCAGAACCAATGAGCGCAGCGCCCCGCCGTGGCGCTGTTTGCGGGAAAGTACGCTACCTCTGCAGGGAACCACGCGACGCGTGTCGCCCGTGCGAGCTTATTGTGGGGCCTGCCGCAAGACCCTGACAATCGCCGAGCCCATTGAGGGAGGAACAAATTGGTACTCGCAACGAGCTACCCGCTGCTCGAAGTGTTCTGGACGATGCTGATCTTCTTCGGCTTCATCATCTGGATCTGGATCCTGATCACGGTGTTCGCGGACCTCTTCCGCCGCCACGACACCTCGGGCTTCGCCAAGGTCCTGTGGATCATCTTCATCATCCTGATCCCCTACTTCGGCGTGTTCGTCTACCTGATCGTCGAGCACAAGGGCATGGCCGAACGCACGATCAAGGCCCAGCAGGAAGCTCAATCCCAGGTCGACCAATACGTCAAGTCGGTTGCCGGCAAGAGTGACCCGGCCGAACAGATCGCCAAAGGCAAGGCTCTGCTGGACCAGGGTGCGATCTCCCAGGAGGAGTTCAACAAGATCAAGCAGCAGGCCCTCGCCGGCTGAAGCGGCGGGGCACGCGCGCTAGGGGTCCGGCGAGACGCTCTCGCCGAGGGCCCCCGGCGCGCCCGCGCCGGGGGTATGGGCGCGCGCGGATGCGACGCGCCGCCCGCGCAGGTTGCTGACGAGCACCGCGACGACCGTCACGAGGTAGAGCTGTCCCGCAACCGCCTCCATCGCCGAGAGGGCGCGGCCGACCGCGAGGGCCGGTGTGTAGTCGCCGTAGCCGGCCGTGGAGAGCGTGATGAAGGAGAAGTAGACGTCCTCTGATGGCGTCGCGGAGGAGTGCTGGGCGAAGTAGGGGGCCGGGGCGAGGTAGGCGATGCCGACCACCAGGCTGCCGAAGAAGAGGCCCACGAGCAGGTAGATCGCGATCGCTCCCGCAATCGACCTGGACTCGACACCGCTGTCGATGACCTGGTGCACCAGACCGCGCGTGATCGCGAGCGGCGCCCCCAGGATGAGCGCACTCACGAGCAGGAACAGCAGCCCGCGGTAGAGCTCGCCGGCGCCTCCGTTGACGAGCAGCCCCACAGCAAGCGCCATAGCGAGTGCGGCGACAAGACGCCCCACAATCTGAACTTGCGGGCGCGAGCCGGCCGCCCGCAGCGCGGCGACGAGCACGGCGCCCGAGAGCGCCACGGAGACCAGCAGCCCCACGTCGCCATGAGGCGCAGCGATCGTGAACACGACGTCGAGGGAGACCAGCAGCAGCACCAGCCCATAGCGATGGCTGGCTTCGGGTGCGCTCAATGGATGGCCGCTCCGATGGATCGGCAGAGCCTAACCGCCGGCTCACTCGCCATCGCGTGCAGACGGCGGGAGCGCTTCGGGATGGGCCGTGCAGGAATCGAACCTGCAACCTTGGGCTTAAGAGGCCCCTGCTCTGCCGGTTGAGCTAACGGCCCGCGAGGGCGCCGGCGGCATCGGCCGGCTCGCCGCCGATTCTATCCGAGCGGAGCCCGCCGGCGGGCCCGCGGGGCGCTATTTCGTGGTGGTGCTCGTCGTGGAGCTACCGGCGGGAGCCGGGGTGGTTTTGATTTCCGTGCCCGTGTAGCTGCCGCTGCCGCTCGGTTTGACGACGTAGGTTTTGCCGTTCGTTTTGGTCGTCAGCGTTTCGTTGCTGGCACCGCTGGGGTTGGCCTTGACCTCGGCCAGGTCCTTCTGCAGCGTGGTCTTCTCCGATGCGGGCGCCAGGCTGACGGCCTTTTCGGAGGCCAGGTCGCCGATGCGCACGTTGTGCGCCCTGTATGCGTACTCGGCCAGCTGCGCATAGTAGGAGGCGTTCGACGGTTCGTCCGCGACGACCAGCTGCAGGACGTGGACGGCCTGGGCCGGTTCGTTGAGGCCTTCTTCGTCGTAGATCCGCAGCATCTCCTTGGCCAGTTCGGGGCTGACCGTGGGGTTCAGCGCCATGTAGCCGCTCCAGGTCTTGGCCACCTGGGCGTACAGCGACTTGCCCTGGCTGGTGACCGCACCCTCGCTGGTCTCATATGGTTCGTTGCCCGCTTCGTGCAGCTGCGCCTTGAGCAGGGCTTCCCAGGCGCCCGTGTCGTTGGGGTGCACGACGATGATCTTCTTGTACTTCGTGATTTCGCTGGCGTAGCTCGCGCCGCCTCCCGCGCCTTCGTTTTTGCTGGCGGCCGTGAACAGCCCGCCGCCGCCGAAGCCGCCGCCGATGCCGAAGCCGACCAGGCCGATGCCCATCAGCAGCGCGAGGCCCGTGTAGATCACGCGGACGGTCCGGCGGCGTCCGCGTCCTCTGAGGTCGAACAGCATCAGTCCGAGAGCCTCGGGTCTACATGATCGATGAGGTTCTGCACAGTTGGCTCCGTCGGCTGATCCGCTGGTTGGGCCGGATCCGTCGCGGGATGCCGGTTCTCCTGGTCACTGCCCTCGTCGGCCGTGCCGGAGTCGGCCCGCCCCACGAGTACTGCCACCAGGATACTCGCCTCGTAGAGCAGATACAGCGGTACCGTCTCGAGCGCGAGCGTGATCACGTCGCCGGGCAGGAACGCCGCCACGGCCGCGCACGCGACGATCGCGTAGCGCCGGTGGCGGCGGAGCTGGCGCGGCGTGACCAGCCCGAGACGGCATGCGCCGACGATCACGATGGGCACCTGGAAGACGAGGCCCATCGCCAGCAGCACGGTGGCGGCGAAGCTGTAGAACTGGCTGGCCTGCACGAGCACGTTGAACTCGCTCGAGTTGAAGTTCACGAGGAAGCGCACCGCGGCGGGCAGCACGACGAAGTACCCGAACAGGACGCCGGCCACGAACAGGAAGGGCACAGCAACGAGCACCGGCGCGGCCGCGCGGCGCTCGCGCGGCATCAGTGCGGGCAGCACGAAGCCGTAGAGCTCGAACAGGATCACCGGCAGCGCGAGGACCACCGCGAAGTAGAGCGCGACGGTGATCGTGGTCGTGAACGGCTCGCCCACACCGAGCGTCACGGGGTCCGTGCCCGGAGCGCCGCGCGGGATCTGCGCGACATCGCGCCTCATCTTTGCGATGAGCGGCAGCATCTGCGCGCGCGTGGAGGCGGGCAGGCCGCTCTTGGGGGCGGCCAGGACTGCCAGCGCCGCCGCGGTGTCGCCGGCGACCTTGAGCAATCCCTGCTGGGCCACGTATGTCTGCCCGGTGGTGCCCTCGCCCCTTTCGACCTGCTTGTGCGTCTGGGCCTTGAGCGGTCTGTTGATCACTTCGAGCAGCAGGTGGTTCTGCCACAGGCACAGGCCGAAGGCGACCGCCAGCACGGCTGCGCACACGATCAGGCGGGCGCGCAGCTCATCGAGGTGATCCACGAGGCTGAGCCGCTCCTCGTGGCCGATCGTCCGAATCGCGCTCACCATGGGCTCCTGAACCTAGCACCGCGCCCGCCTGCTCCCCGCTTGGCCGGCGCGCCCGCCGCAGACCCGATCGGGGCCCCCAGATCGTCCATCCGGGGCCGATGACATCAGGCGAACCAGCGGGCGCAGGCTAAAGGCGTTCGCCCGCCGCGTCGATGACGTCCCAGAAGCCGTGATGCACTCCGAGAAAAAGCCCGAAGACAAGAGCAGCGCTCAGCTGCCCGCGCGCGAGTTGGACCCCGTGTACGGAGCCCCCGCGCGCCCCGCGGACGGCACAGGCGCCCCGGACCGTCTGCACGTCTGCTTCCACTGCTCGGGCGAGCTGGCATACCCGCTGGACTGGTCGGAGGAAGGCTCCCACCACTGGCGCATCCTGCTGCGCTGCCCCGAGTGCGAGTCACGGCGCGAGGGCGTCTTCGAGCAGACCGCCGTGGAACGTCTCGACGACGAGCTGGACCGCGGCGCGAGCGCGCTGCTGGGCGATCTCCGGCGTATGACGCACGCGAACATGTCCGAGGAAATCGAGTTCTTCGTGCGCGCGCTGGACGCCGACGTGATCCTGCCCAGCGATTTCTGAGCGCTCAGCGGTAGCGCTCGACGACGGCGTCGGCGACCATGTCGAGCAGCTCCCAGCCGCCCGCAGGCAGGATGTCCGGCAGCGCCGACTTGGCCTCCGCGACCACTGAGAGCGCCCGCTCGCGCGCCGCATCGAGAGCCCCCGTCGCGGCGATCCGCGCGCACAGCCGCTCGGCCTGGGCGGGATGCTCGAGCGAGGCCAGGTCGTAGCGCGCCAGCTCGGGATCGCGCTCGCGCGCGAGGATGAACGGCAGCGTGACGGTGCCGTCGAGCAGATCGGTGCCCCGGGCCTTGCCCGTGCGCTCCACCGGGCCCGAGACGTCGAGCACGTCGTCGAGCATCTGGAAGGCCAGGCCGATGCGCCGTGCGAACGCGCCGAGCGCGTCGGCGAGCGCGGGTGACCCGGCGATCGCGTTGAGCGCCCCCAGCCGGCAGGCCGCCTCGAACAGCGCCGCCGTCTTCAGCTCGCAGCGCCTGAGATAGCGCTCGACGGCCACGTGCGAGGCGTATGCATCCTCGCGCTGCAGCAGCTCGCCTGTAGCCAGCGCGGAGCTGGCGTCCGAGAGCGCCCGCAGCTGCATTGCGTCCCCGTTGCGCGCGAGCTCGGCGAAGGCCCGCGAGAACAGCAGATCGCCGGTCGCGATCGCCACCCCCGGGCCCGCAGCGGCGGCAACCGTGGGGCGGCCGCGGCGCAGCTGGGCGCCGTCGATGAGATCGTCGTGAACGAGCGTCGCCGAGTGCACCAGCTCGACAGCGACGGCAGCGCGCGTGAGGCGCTCCTCGCCCTCCTCCGTGCCCGGCGGGCCGCCCGCGGACTCGGCGGCGAGCAGGACGAGCAGCGGACGCAGGCGCTTGCCGCCGGCCACGATCGTCGCGTTCGCGTGAGCGGCCAGCGGCGCGCCCGCGCCGGCTGTGACCAGCTCCAGGTGCAGCTCGACGCGGGCCATGGCCTCGCGCAGCCCCAGCCCGCCCCGGCGCATGATCGCCTCGAGCCCCTCAACACCCTGCGCTCCTGCGCGCGCCGCGCTGCTCACCGCGCCCATCATGCCCATTCGCGCGGCACGGTGCCCGCGTGGATGGCCACGATCCCCCCGGCCGTGATCAGATAGCCGACCTCGCTGAGGCCCGCGCGCTGCATCTCGGCGGCCAGCGCGGGCGGTCCCGGGAAGCGCCTGACGGAGTCGGGCAGGTAGGTGTAGGCCTCGGCGATCGTGCCCTCGCCCGCCGTTTTGCGGGCGCGCGAGCGCAGCGCGAGCGCGCCGCCCGCGAGCCGCCCCAGCGCGGGTACGAGGCGATCGAACCAAAGGCTGTAGAACAGCGACAGCGGCGCCCGTGTGGGCGTCGTGATCTCGAGCACCACGACGCGTCCTCCCGGGCGCACCACGCGGGTCATCTCCGCCAGCCCGCCGGCGAGGTCGGCGAAGTTGCGCGCGCCGAAGCCGACGGTGGCGGCGTCGAAGGAGTCATCCGCATAGGGCAGCTCGAGCGCGTCGCCCCACTCGAAGCTGGGCCGCACACCCGCGCCGGGCGCCGCCTGCGCCTTGGCCCGCGCGCGTGTGAGCATGGCCTCGGCGAAGTCGCAGCCGACCACCTCTCCGCCCGGGGACACGCGGCGGGCGAGCTCGAGCGCGAGGTCGCCGGTGCCGGTCGCCACGTCGAGCACGCGACTGCCGGGCCCCACGCGCGCCAGATCGGCGGCGCGCTCGCGCCAGCGGTGGTGCAGCCCGGCGGTCATCGCGGAGTTCATCACGTCATAGACGCCCGCGATGCGGTCGAACATCGCGCGCACCTCACCCGCCTGCAGCTCCCCGGCGCCGTCTCGCAGACGAGCTGGCACGGCCGGGCTTACTTGAGCTGCGAGAGGAAGTTGACCACCGCGGCGAACTTCTGCGGGGGCAGGTTCTTGAACGACGGCATCGGGGCCGTCGGGTTGACGAGCGTCCGCGCGATCGCCTGGCGGGGCAGGCGCGAGGCGATGTTGGTGAGGTTCGGTCCCGGCCCCGCATTGCCGTTGTCGCCGATCTTGTGGCAGGCCAGGCACCCGGATTGGGCGACCACCAGCTTGCCTTCTTCGTACTTGGTGACGGCTGCCGGGCCGGCCTGCACGACGGCCGTCGGGGTTGCCAGTTCGATCACCGTGGGGGAACCCGCGTTGGCGCCCTCGTAGGTCAGGTAGCCCATCAGGCAGATCACCACGATGCCCGTCACCGTGGCGATCGGCCGGCGCTCGGGCCGGCGCTCCGGGCCGCGGTCATAGAACGGCAGCAGGAACAGCAGGATCATGCAGATCGTCGGCACGCCGATCGTCGCGAGGCCCACGAGACTCGGCGGCTTGATCACGCGCAGCAGCTCGAAGAGGAAGAAGAAGTACCACTCCGGGCGCGGCACGTAGGTGGTCGTCGTGGGGTTGGCCTTGGAGCCCAGCTCCGCGCCGAGAACCAGCGACATCGTGATGATCACCGCCATCACGACGCATGCCATCGCGGCATCCTTGGCCACCGCGTAGGGGAAGAAGGGCTTGCCTTTGGCCTTCAGGGCAGCGTATTCGCGGAGGTATTCCTCCTTCTCGCGCTGGTTCATCGCGCGGCCCTCTCGGCTCGCGGCTCGCGGGCGTGCACGGGCTCTAGACCTCCGCCTCGCGCAGCTCCGGGTTCTTCTCAGCTTTGGTCCAGGGCGGCGCGGTGGTGCCCAGCTTGGCCACCAGGTAGAGGTGCGCGCCGATCAGCGCAGCGATCAGCCCCGGCACGAGCAGCATGTGGATCGCATAGAAGCGCGACAGCGTGGTGGCCCCGAATTCGGGCCCGCCGCGCAGGAAGTCGCTGAGGTAGGGGCCGATCAGCGGGCCGGTTCCGTTGATGTTCACGCCCACGATCGTCGCCCAGTATGCGCGCTGATCGAATGGCAGCAGGTAGCCCGTGAAGGACATAACCATGGTCAGGATCAGCAGCACGACCCCGATCACCCAGTTCAGCTCGCGCGGGTACTTGTAGGCGCCGAAGAAGAACGTGCGGGCCATGTGCAGGAAGACGAGGATCACCATCACGCTCGAGCCCCACTTGTGCATGCCGCGCACGAACTGCCCGAGGAACACGTCGTTGGTCACGTAGCGGATCGATTCGTAGGCGCCGCCTGAGGGGTCCGGGCGGTAGTACATGGCCAGGAAGACGCCCGTGACGGCCTGCGAGAGGAACGCGAACATGGTGGCCGAGCCGAGCGTGTAGAACCAGTTGGTGCCCTTGGGCACCTTGCGGAACATCAGCCAGCGGGCCGCACCGCTCAGCGAGGTGCGCTCGTCGACCCAGTCGACGACCGTGATCCCCGCGTGCTTGGCCTCCTCGACGGGCCCGCTCTTGCCGTTCTCGGATGGCCGCGGCGGCGGCGCCTGCAATGCCGAGGGGAGCGGGGGGGCTGGGAGCTTGGGGGCCTTTGGCACAGTCGTTCTTCAGATCAGAGTTTCTGTGCGCCGGGGCGCGAGGGATAGAGGTACTGCCCGATGCCGTCCAGCGGCTCGCCGGGGTCGCGCGGGGAGAAGCGGCGCAGCTCGCTGTTGACGCTGAAGCGCGGGCCGACCTGCACGTAGAAGCCATCGACCACGCGGGTGTAGAAACGGTCGAGCGGACGCACCGGGGGCCCGCCCACGCGGCGCCCGAGCAGGTCGTACACGCCGCCGTGACACGGGCAGATGAAGCGCTCCGCGGCGTCCACCCAGCGCACCGGGCAGCCAAGATGGGCGCAGCGGCTGGAGATCGCGATGTAGGGGGTGCCCTTGTCATAGGGGTCCACGTCGATCGCCGCGTTGAACCTGCGGATGTACACCGTCGACTTGCCGGCCTCGCCGATGCCGGGCTGGAGGGTGATCACCTCGGGGACGTAGTTGGTGTCGCTGAAATCATCGATCGTGCCGACGGTTTCCCAGCGATGGGGCTGGCTTTTGAAAATCGGGCCGATCGCGAAGCCAAGCGCAGGGAGCACGAAGGCGCCGGCCGCGACGATTCCCGTCGCCTGCGATGAGACCGTCATGAAGCGCCGCCGCGTGACCGTCTCTCCCTCGAAGGCGCCGGGGATGCCGCGGTCGAGCGTGTACTTGGACTTGTGCTTATCGCGCTTGTCGGGCACCGCCCGGAACAATATCGAGGCGCGAATCAGTCCGGCGCCGCCACCCCCGCGGCGCTTGTGCGCATCGCCGCGACCGCCTCGGGCGAGCCGGCGAAGGCGAGCCCCTTGGCGCGCCGGTGGGCGTCGCTGGCACCCCACCCGACGGCGCGCGCGCCGGCGTCCCAGACAGCCTCTGCAAGCGCACGTGAGCCGGCGCCGTGGGCGAGCGCGCTGAGCGTGATGGTGTCCGCGAGCTCGGCCACAGCGTCGGTGTCGCCGAGCGCCACCAGGCGCGCGAGCCCGATCGCATACAGCTGATCGCCCGCCAGCAGCCCGAGGTCGGCCTCGACGGGCCGCAGGACCCGCGGGCAGCCGTAGTGCAGCAGGTAGCCCTCGTAGATCGCGTCCATCAGCAACTCGTACTCGGCGCGCCTGCCTGCCGCGCGCGGGCCTTCGGCGGCGAGCCGTGCCGGGTCCGCCTGCCGCGCGCCGTTGGCGCGCGGGGCCTCGCCTGCGGCGGGCACGAGCCGCGAGATCAGTCCGCCCTCCTCGAGCAGCAGCGCGCGCAGGCGCTCGAGCCCGCGGGCGCTCACCGGCCGGCTCCGCGCTCGGGCAGGGCGGCGAAGGCCGCGGCTGCCGCCTCGAGCGTGCGCTCGAGCTGCTCGGGAGTGTGGGCCAGCGAGGGGAACCACGCCTCGAACTGCGACGGCGGCGGATAGACGCCGCGCGAGAGCAGCTCACGGCACCAGGCCGCGTGCGCGTCCAGGTCGCACGCGCCGGCATCGGCGAAATCGGCGACGGGGCGATCGCTGAAGAAGACGGTGAGCAGACCGGGTGCACTGTGGACCTGTACGGGGCGCCCGCCGGCCGCCCGGCGCAGACCCTCCGCGAGACGCTCTGTGATCGCGCCCAGGCGCAGGTAGGCGGGCTCGTCGAGCAACTCGAGCGTGGCCAGGCCGGCGGCCACCGCCAGCGGGTTGCCCGCCAGCGTTCCCGCCTGGTAGACCTCCCCCGAGGGCGCCAGCATGCGCATCAGCTCCGCCCGGCCCCCCACCGCGGCCGCGGGCAGCCCGCCGCCGATGACCTTGCCCATGATCACCAGGTCGCCGCTCACCCCGGTGAGTTCCTGGGCGCCGCCCGCGGCGACGCGGAAGCCGCTGATCACCTCGTCGAGCACGAGCAGCGCGCCTGTCGCGTCGGCGCGCTCGCGCAGGAGCTCGAGGAAGCCCTCGCGCGGCGGCACGAGACCCATGTTCGCGGGCAGCGGCTCGGCGATGATCGCGGCGAGCTCGTGCAGCTCGCTGGCGGCGACCAGCGCCTCGGGGTCGTTCCACGGGACCACGATCGTCCCCGCGGCCGCGCTCGCGGGCACCCCGGGACTGGCGGGCAGCGCCTGCGTGGCCAGGCCCGAGCCTGCCTGCGCGAGCAGCCCGTCGACGTGCCCGTGGTAGGCGCCGGCGAACTTCAGTACCTTCTCGCGGCCACTGGCGGCGCGCGCGAGGCGGATCGCGGTCATCGCCGCCTCGGTGCCCGAGGAGGTCATTCGCACCATGCCCACGCCCGGGACCCTGCGCGCGACCTCGCCCGCCAGCTCCACCTCCCCCGGGGTGGGCGCGCCGAAGCTCGTTCCCCGGCTGGCCGCCTCGTGGATCACCTCGAGCACGTGCGGATGGGCGTGACCGTGGATCAGCGGCCCCCACGAGCAGACGTAGTCCAGGAAGCGGTTGCCGTCGACGTCGATCAGTTCGGCGCCCTCGCCGCGGGCGATGAACAGCGGGTCGCGCCCGATCGCGCGCATCGCGCGCACGGGAGAGTTGACGCCGCCGGGAATCGTCTCCAGCGCGCGCCTGTAGAGCTCCGCGGAGCGCGTGTCGGTCAGTGACGCCGTCACGAACCCACGCTCAGGCGTGCCTGCGCTCCCAGTCCTTGAAGTCCTCGGTGAAGTACAGGAGGCGGATCTTCTTGAACTCGGTGGAGGAGTACAGCGTCGCACGCTCGTGGATCCCGGTCTGCTCGGCGATCGCGTCGAGCACCGCGTCGCACTCCTCCTTGGAGCGCCCGTGGGCCATCGTGAAGACCGAGTAGGGCCAGTCCTCATATGTGGGGCGCTGGTAGCAGTGGGAGATTCCACGCACGGCGGCCATGCGGCAGCCGATATCGAAGATCTGATCGTTGGGGACCTTCCACACGCCCATGCCGTTGGCCGAGAAGCCGGCGCGGCGGTGGTAGAGGATCGCGGCCACGCGGCGCAGGATGCCGCGCTCCTGCATGCCGGCGAGGTGCTCGAGGAAGCGCTCCTGCGCCATGCCGAGCTCGGCCGCGGCGGGCGCATAGGGCTCCTCGACGACGGGCATGTCGCCCTGCAGCGTGCGGATCACGGCGATGTCGAGCTCGTCATAGGGCTGTTGATCGAGCTCGATCGGCTCCTTCACCTCGGCGGCGCTGGCCAGCGCCTGGGTGTCACCCTCCATCTCGAGGTCCATGCGGATCTTGAACAGCCGCAGCGTGGGCAGCTGGCGCACGGACTCCGCGCCCGCCGCGCGCGCGAGCACCTCCAGCGTGCCCTCCAGGCCGAGCTCGGAGTCGGGCTCGGTGGCGATCGTGAACCACAGGTTGAACTCGTGGTTGCGCAGGTAGTTGTGCGATACGCCGGGGTGCTCGTTGATGACCGCGGCGGCCCGGTGGGGATGCTCGGGGTCTACCTTGGCCGCGACCAGCATCGAGGAGTAGCCCAGCGCGCGCGTGTCGAAGATCGGCGTGACCTGGCGGATGATGCGCTTGTCGAGCAGGCGCTGCACCCGTTTCCTGACCTCCTGTTCGGGGACGCCCGCCTGCTCGGCCACGCTGGCATAGGGCCTTGGGGCGATCGGGAAGCTGCCCTGCATCAGGTTCAGCAGCCGTCGGTCGAGCTCGTCGAGCGCCACCGCGGCGCCGTCCCTGCGGCTGCGCGCCTTGGGCGGCGCGATCGTCGCCCGCTCCGTGTCGGCCACGTCGGCCAGCGGCGCGACGGCGGGCTCGGGCTCGGTGCTCATGTCTGCTCTGCCAACCATCGGGCGGCGTCCTTTGCGTGGTAGGTGATGATCGTGTCGGCGCCCGCGCGGCGCAGCGAGGTCAGGATCTCGAGCACGGTTGCGCGCTCCTCGAGGTAGCCGGCGGCGGCCGCGGCCTTGACCATCGCATACTCGCCGCTGACGTTGTAGGCCGCGACGGGCAGCCGGGTGGCGTGCTTGACCGCGCGGATCAAATCGCCGTAGGCCAGGGCGGGCTTGACCATGACCATGTCCGCACCCTCGCCCGCGTCGAGCAGCGCCTCGCGCACCGCCTCGCGGCCGTTGGCGGGATCCATCTGATAGGCGCGCCGGTCGCCGAACGCGGGCGCCGAGTCGGCAGCCTCGCGGAAGGGACCGTAGAAGGCCGATGCGAACTTGGCCGAGTAGGCGAGGATCGGCGTGTCGGCGAACCCCTCGCCGTCGAGCTCGCTGCGGATGGCGCCCACGCGCCCATCCATCATGTCCGAGGGCGCCACCATGTCTGCGCCCGCGCGCGCGTGGCTGACGGCGGTGCGCGCGAGCAGCTCGAGCGTCGCGTCGTTGTCCACGCCGCCGTCCTCGCGCAGCACCCCGCAGTGCCCATGGCCGGTGTACTCGCAGAGGCACACGTCGCTGAGCACGAGCAGCTCCGGCACTGCGCGCTTGATCGCGCGGATGGCCAGCTGCACGACGCCCTCCGCATCCCATGCGCCCGAGCCGTGCTCGTCCTTCTCGGCGGGGATCCCGAACAGCATCACGGCGCCGATCCCCAGCGCGGCGGCGGCCTGCGCCTCCTCGGCCGCCGCGGCCAGCGACAGGCGATCGACGCCCGGCATCGTGGCTATCGGCTCGCGTTCGCCCGCGGCGGGCACCGCGACGAACAGCGGCAACACGAGCTGGCCCGCGCGCAGGTCTGTCTCGCGCACCAGCCCGCGCAGCCCGGCCGTCGCCCGCAGTCTGCGCATGCGCGTCTGTGGAAAGGCCATCGCCCACTCAGGTTAGAGCCTCGCCGGCCCCCGGGGGCCTTGCACGTGTGCCCTATTCGGCGCGGCTGAGGCCTGCGCGCGCGAGCACGGCGAAGAGGATGGTGAGGCCCAGCAGGTGCAGCAGCGAGCCGGCGAGGGCGGGCGAGGCCTCGTTGACGGCCGTGTCGAGCGCCTGCAGCGCGGCCTTGAAGGGAAACACGAAGGACACGACGCCGATCACGTCGTAGAAACCGCCGGCGACCGCGCCGGCGGGCACCAGCGCGAGCAGCGCGAGCGGCAGCGAGAGCAGGAAGGCCAGCAGCGAGGCCGCGCGCACCTCGCGCGCGAGCGCCCCGATGGCCACGCCGAGCGCGCCGAAGGCGAGCGCGGCGAAGAGGAGCGCGATGACCCACAGGCCCACGCGGCTCCAGTCGAGCGCCACGAACGCGCCCACCCCGGCGAGCATCGCGAACGCCACCACGAACGCACAGCCGGCGGCGAGCAGCGCCTTCTCCGCAAGCAGCGCCTCGCGGCTCACCAGTCCGCGGACCAGGCGCGAGAGCGCGTGCTCTTCGCGCTCGAGCGCAATGCCGCCCGCGGCGAGCAGCACGGCGAGGAACATCAGCGACACGCTCACCGCGACGACCACCGCGAAGGTGTCCAGCGGTGTGCGGCGGCCGTGCAGCAGCGTGCTGTGCACGCGGATCGGCTGCCCGACGGTGGACAGCACGTTCTTGGAGAGGATCAGGTTCTGCGCGGCGAAGTCGGCGAAGGTCGAGACCCGTTCCAGCGCCGCGCGATCGGCGCCATGCGGCTCGTGCGCGATCACGCGCGCCAGCAGGGCCGGGATTTCGCTGAGGCCAATCAGGTTGCCGCTGGCACCGAGCTCGCCGAGGTTGCCGCCTGTGAGCAGCGAATCGATGGCGCTGGCGGCGGCCCGCTGGATCCCTTCCGAGAAGCCCAGATTGGCCTGCGCGAGCGCGGAGTTGATCTGCGACTGGGCCAGCGACTGCTCGAGCGCATCGCCGTTGTAGATGACATCGAGTTCGCCCTGGGAGGTCCCGGAGGAGACCTTCGCGGCGATGTCGGGCGGGATCACCACTGCGGCGAGCGCTTCGGCCGACTTGACCTTCGCCACCGCCTCCGCGCGCGAGGCGACCATGATCGGCTGCACCTGGCTGAAGAGCTGCTCCGCGTAGCGGCTGACGCTGACGCGCTGGTTGCCGACCTGGATCGTCTCGCCTGGCGGCGTTTCGTCCACGATCGCCACGCGCGGGCGCGAGGGGGTGCGCGAGATGGCGAAGCCGATCAGCAGCGCGATCGCGACGGGGTAGACGATCAGCAGCGCCACGAGCAGCCGCGAGCGCCCCAGGATCAGCAGGTCCTTGCGCAGCAGCCACCTCATCGTTCGGCCTGCCCGCCGGGCGCTGCGCGCTGCTCGAGGAACGTCACGAGCGCACGTTCGAGGTCTCCCCCCTCGCCCTCCCCGCCGGCGGCCAGCAGCGCTGCGGGGGTGTCGTCGAGCAGCAGCCGCCCGTCGGCGAGCACGATCACGCGGCTGGCGTAGCGCTGCGCCTCGCTGACGTTGTGCGTGGAGAAGACGACGGTGGTGCCGCCGCGGGCCAGGCCCACGATGAACTGCCACAGCCGCTCGCGCTGGCCCGGGTCCAGCGAGGCGGAGGGCTCGTCGAGGGCGAGCACGGGCGGATCGGCGATCAGGCCGAGCGCCACGTTGACGCGCTGGCGGTTGCCCCCCGACAGGCGCGAGGCGCGCTCGTCCGCGCGCTCGCGCAACCCAGTCTGCTCGAGCATCCGCTCGACCGCCGCACGCGGATCGGCGAGCTTCTCCAGGCGGGCGAACAGCTCGAGGTTCTCGGCGACCGACAGGCGCGAGTAGATGCTCGCCTGCTGTGGCGCCCAGCCGACCTCGCGCGGGCCCGGGGTCACGCTGCCCGCGCTCGGCTGCTGGATCCCGGCGATGATCGACAGCAGCGTCGTCTTGCCCGCGCCGTTGGGACCGACCACGGCGAGCAGCTCGCCGGCGCCGGCCTCGAAGCTGACCTCGCTCAACGCCTGCAGCTGACCGTAGTGCTTGGCGATCGCGCTGACGCGCAGGACGGCGCTCACAGCATCCCGTTGGAGCCGCGCCCCCACGATTCGAGCGTGAGGTGGCGGTTGAGATAGACGGCCGTCTCGCGCAGCACCGAGAGGATCGGCAGCGCGATCAGGGCGCCGATGATCCCATGCAGCTGCAGGCCCAGCAGCAGCGCGAAGATGACCAGCAGCGGGTTGATGCGCAGCGTGTGACCGAAGATCTGGGGGGCGACGATGTGGCCCTCGAGCTGCTGCAGGCCGATGAACAGCAGGGTCACCCACAGTGCGGAGATCGGGTCGTTGAGCAGCGCTACGATCACCGCGGGCAGGGCTCCAATGATCGGCCCGACGTAGGGGACGAGCTCCATCAGCCCGTAGAAGATGCCGAACACGACCGCGTATTTGCGCCCGTCGGGGAAGATCCCGAGCACGCCGAACAGGTACAGGGCCAGCCCCGCGGTGGCCCCCATCACGAGGCTGAACAGCAGCTGCCCGCCGACGTAGCGCGCAACGGCGTTCTGCACCAGCGTGGGGTAGTCGTCGGCCTTGGTGCCGTCGCCCGGGGGTATCCATTCGCGCAGCAGGCGCCCGATCTGCTGGCCGTAGACGAGCATGTAGACCGACAGCACGAGCACGAGCACGAGGTCGAAGCCCGCGCTGACCGCTTCGGTGAGCAGGCCGCCGCCGAACGACACGATCGAGCTCGACCCCTTGACCACCTTGTCGCCGAGCGTCTGCAGGGCGGTCTCGCCCTGTGTGATGAACTTGATGTGCAGGCCGTCCTTGTTCAGCGTGGCCTGCAGTTCGGCCAGCGAGCGGTTGGCCTGGTTTATCAGGTGGGGAACCGAGCGACTGAACGAGGCGACCTGGTTGGAGATAGGGTTGGCCAGCAGGAGGCCGACACCGGCCAGGGCCAGGAAGAATCCGACGTATACGGTCAACACGGCCAGTCCGCGCGGGAAGCGGCGGTGCTGCAGGAAGGAGACGAGCGGGTTGAGGATCAGCGCGATGAGCGCCGCCACGATGAAGATCAGCAGGACTTTTCCGGCGGCTTTGGCCAGCGCGTACAGCGCCAGGACGCTCAGCGGCAGCACCACGAGCTGCACCCAGCGCGGCACCACCACGCGCGGCGGGGCCTTCGCCCTGCGCGGGGAGGCGTCTGCCGGCTCGGTCTCCTCCGGACGCGGCTGCGCCGCCGGGGGCACGGTGTCGGGCACGCCTTTCACCTTCCTCCCACCATTGGCAGAGTATGGCTGAGCGCGAGGCGGCCGCTCCCGCTCCGCGGGGCGGCGTGCGCATCGCGTTCGTGGGCGACGTCGTCGGCAGCATCGGGCGGCATACGCTGCTCGACTGCCTGCCCGTTCTGCAGGAGCGCTACGCGCCGACGTTCGTGGTGGTCAACGGCGAGAACGCGGCGGGCGGGCTGGGCATCACGCCGAAGATCGCCGAGCAGCTGTTCCGCGCGGGCGTCGCCGCGATCACGCTGGGCAACCACACCTATCACCGCCGGGAGATCTACCCCTACCTCGAAGGCGAGGCGCCGATCGTGCGTCCCGCGAACTTCCTGCGCAGCCAGCCCGGGAGGGGGGTGTGCGTGGTCGAGCGCGACGGCGTTCGACTCGGCGTTGTGAACCTCAGCGGGAACCTCTACCTGCGCGCGGGGCGCTCCGCCTTCACGGAGATCGACGTGGCCCTCGGTGAGCTGGAGGGCGTTGATCACATCCTCGTGGACATGCACGCGGAAGCGACCTCGGAGAAGGTGGCGATGGGCTGGTACCTCGACGGGCGCGTCACGGCCGTCGTGGGCACCCACACGCACGTGCCCACCGCCGACGCGCGTGTGCTGTCGGGCGGCAGCGCCTACATCACCGACGCGGGCATGACAGGTGCACGCGGCGGGGTGATCGGCGTCAAACGCGAGCAGGCGGTCGAGTCGCTGCTGACGCAGATGCCGATCCGCTTCGAGACCTCCGAGGAGGACCCGTGGCTGATGGGCGTGCTGATCAGCTGCTCGCAGCCGCTGCGGGCAGACTCGATCGAGCAGCTGCTGATGCCGCGACCGGCATAGGAGCGCGAGGATCGCTGAAGCGCCCCAACAGGGCGAGCATGACGAGCGGGAAGAACCACGGGATATAGAGGTAGAACCAGTGTTCGAGCCCGAGCTGCAGCGCGATCAGCACGGCCGCGCAGGCGGCGGCGAGCCCCACCAGGTCGGCCCTGCGCGGCAGCACGGCGAGCAGCAGCGCGAGCGCCACGGCGGCGATCTCCACGCCGAGCTCCACCCCTGACAGGCCGCCATATAGGCCCCACACCGAGAACGGCGAGCCGCGGTTGGACTGGTAGACGATCGTGCGCTCGTAGATGGTGTGCAGCGAGTCGTGGCTCAGCGCAGGTATCACGGCGAGCGCTGCCGCCCCGGCGAAGCCGGCCACGAACAGCGCCAGCGCGCGCGGGCGGCGTGCCCGCGGGAGCTCGCGCAGGCCGTGCGTGGCGAGCAGCGGCGCGAGCGCCAGCGGCGCGAACTTGGTGAGCCCCGCGAGCGCGCTGAGGGCGCCGCGCGCGCCGACGGCGAGCGTCGAGCGGTAGCTGGCCGCGAGCAGCGCCGCGAGCACGAGCGCCGCGACCAGCGTGTCGTTGGAGTTGCTCTCCAGCGCGAACAGGGTGAAGGGGTAGGAGACCCAGGCGTAGGCCAGCACGATCCCCAGCGTCGGCCCGCGCAGCCGCCGGCCCAGCAGGAACATGAGCGCGAGGGCGAGCACGTCGAAGGCGATCGCGGCGCCGTGGGCGGCGGGCAGGTCGTCCCACGTGCCGCTCCAGCCGAAGATCTGCTCGAAGGGGACGTAGGCCTCGTAGTTGACGGGCCCATAGGTGTCGCCGTGTTCGTTGTCGGAGGGGAAGGAGCCGTACAGCGGCCTGTCGTCGACGATCCGCTGCGCCCCGATGACGCCCGCGTAGCCGACGTCGATGACGTTGGAGTCGGTGACGTTCAGGCCGATGCGAAAGCCGAGCAGGAAGATCACGCCGACGGCCAGCCACGGTACGGGGATCAGCAGGCGCAGCGGCGGCGGGCGTCCCTCGCCGCGCGTGCGCCGCAGCAGGGCGAGCATCCGCGCCAGCAGATAGAGCAGCGGCGGGTACACGAGCGGCACCGAGGCGTAGATGTGCGCGTGGTTGAAGAACGCGAGCGAGACCGAGAAGGAGAGCAGTACGAGCAGGTCGAGGTGCAGCAGCGAGAACGGGCGGCGGGGGTTGAAGAAGGGCAGGAAGAACAGCACGCACAGCGGCAGCCAGACGTAGAGCGCGTTGACGTGGCGCCCGAACGCGCCGGGGTAGCCGCGCGCCATCGTCCACGCGACCTGGAAGCCGGTCCACTGTTCGAGCACGCGGCCGGAGAGGTCGTCGATGATGACCTGGCCGATCTCCTGCTTGCCGTTGCGCGAGAAGAAGCTGACCTGCCAGTGCAGCGGGCCCTTCAGATATGCGCCGCCGTAGGAGCCCGGGTATTTGGCGCGCACCGCGCGCATCTTGGGGAGCGCCTGCGCGATCGCGAGCACCTGGTCGGCGGACAGGCGCCGGCCGATGGGCGGGATGCTCGACGGCGCCACCGGCTGCGGGGATTCAGAGCTCGAGGCGGCACTCGTCGTGGTCGCAGCGTGCACCGGCGACGCTCCCAGCGCGAGCGTGGTGAGCACCAGCGATACGAGAATGTGGCTCCGCACGAGTCCGAGGGTAACGGCGCCCGACCGGCGGATCGCCGGTGGCGCTCAGGCGCCCTGGCCGAAGTGCTCCAGGATCAGCGGCGCGATGTCGCGCAGCGTCCACTGCTCGGGGAGCGGGCTGGGCAGCTCCACGCCATTGAGGATCAGCGCACCGAGCGAGTCGGCGGCGTGCAGCGAGCCGTGGCTGCCACCGCCGACGTGGGCCTGGCGCCCCCAGTCGATGAACTCCTGGCCGCGGGCGGCGGACAGCAGCACCTCGCCGGAGTTGGGGCACGTCAGCGCCGACCAGACGCGTGCCAGCGCGTCGGGGTAGGAGGGGCTCAGCACACGCCCGTCCTCGACGCTCGCGCCGAGCGCCGCGAGCTCGCCCTCGACGCTCCAGGCCACGCCGCGGGCATCGCGCAGCTCGCCGCCGGGGGCGAAGCGCAGCTCTCCGTGCACGGCGCTGGCGATGACGCCTTCGCGCGGCGCGTCGTGGGCGTCGCGCTCGAGCCAGATCACGAGGTCCACGCCCGCCAGCGCGAGTGCCCGCGCGACGACCGACGCGCGCATCGCGTCGCGCTCGGACTCGTGCAGCGCGTAGACCATCGCTGCACGCTGCGACGGGCAGACCGCGATCCGCGGCTCCTCTGCGCCCGAGCGCGAGGGGCCGAGCACGCCGAGGTCGGCGAGCTCGTCCTGCAGCGCGACGGTTCCCACGATCGGAACCTGGGAGTGATCGGCCATCGCGATCACTGCGTGCTCGGCGAGGAAGCTCTCGACGCCGCCTGCCGCGGCCATCACGCGGGCGAGCTGCAGGTCGGCCTGGGCGAGCGACTGCACCTGCCCCTCTGGTCCGTGCTTGTGCGAGTACCAGTCGTTGTCGGGCAGGGACAGCAACAGGAAGTCGAACAGGTCGTGCTCGACCAGGTAGGCGGAGACGCAGCCGGAATGGCGGTCGCGAACGCCGGGCATGCCCAGGCCTGAGCGGCAGCCGGTCTGCCGGGAGGCGAAGATGTCCGCGTAGAAGAGCTCGCGCGGCCCGAGCACCGGGTGGCGCATGATCGCCGCGGCCATGCGCGTCAGCGCTGTGTCGCGCTGGGGCTCGTGACGGTGGCGCCCGCGGTACATCAGATAGGTCGTACCGGCGGTGCGCACGCCGGCGTCGTCGAGCGTCTCGAACACGGTCAGCGTCTCGGCGGAGAGGTGGGCGCGATTCATGTTGTAGACGGTGTCGGTCAGCTGGCGGGTGATGCCGAAGCGCTGCGCCGCGCGCAGGCTCGAGCCATACTCGATGTAGCGGTGCTCGCCGCGGTGGAACCAGTTCATGGCGGGAATGCAATGCGCGTCCTGCCCGACGCCGGTGACGATCGAGGCGGCGCACACGGGTGTCACCGAGGGGAACGCGGCGACGCAGTCGGGAACGTAGAGCCCGTCGGCGAGGAGGCGCTCGAGCGTGGGCGCGACGCCCGCGGCGATCGCGCGCTCGAGCATCGCGGGCGCCATCGCGTCGATCACGCAGAGGACGAGCTTCCGCGGCATCTAGCGGCGGAGGATGCGCAGGCCGGCATACTTCTCACCGGCCCGCGCGCGGGCGCCGAGCGCCATCCAGGCGAGCAGCGCGAGCACGACGTAGCCGAGGGGATGCAGCAGCGCGACGAGGGCCGCAAGCACGAGCGCGGCGGCGTCGAGGTAGAGCGTGAGGGCCTCGCGCGCGCCGCGGTCGGGGAGGCGTCCGCGGGCGCGGGCGATTACCGGCCCCACCGCGCGCTGGGCGATCGCGACGGCGCCCAGGCCGCCGAGCAGGCCCGGCCACCAGGCGTCCCCGTGCGCGGCGAGCGTCCCCGCGAACAGCAGCGCACCGGTGCCGTAGGCCAGCCCGGCGATGGTTGCTGCCAGGGGATCGACGCGGCCGGAGGAATCCATCGTGGGGGCCAGGCGGAGCAGCAGCTGCGCGCCATACGCGAGCACCAGCGCGAGCGCGACCACCAGCAGCCACCAGTCGGACTCCAGGAAGTGGAAGTGCCCGGGAGGGAAGTCGACGCCGAGGGCTCCCGCGGAGCCGAGCGCGCCGGCGAGCAGCACCGGCAGGAACGGGCGCACGCCGCACGCCGCCGCGAGGCCGACGCCGAGACCGATGTAGAAGAAGAGGCCGTTCATGTGGATGTGATGGGCATCTGGCGGTGCGCTACCGTTCGGGTGCAGAGCGAGCTCGACCGGGCAGGACGATAGACGACCCGTCCGGCGGCCAGACGCTCGTCCGCGAGGTTCGACCGGCGCGGCGGCGAATAGGACGAGAAGGCTTATGGATCGATCGACCAGCGGAGCGGGCGACGGGCGACGGGCGCGGGCCACCGCGCACGAGCTCGCGCGCTACGAAGCGCTGTTCGCGGCGCGCACGCACGGGATGAAAAGCTCGGCGATGCGCGAGATGATGGCGCTCACCGAGCGCCCCGACGTGATCTCGCTGGCCGGCGGGCTGCCCGACACGAGCACGTTCGCGCCGGAGCTCTACGCGAAGCTCATGTCCCAGGTGGCGGCCGAGTCGACGGCTCGCGCGCTGCAGTACGGCCCGACCGAAGGGATGGCCGCCACGGTTGCGTGCATCGCCGAGGTGATGGCCGCGGAGGGAACCGCGGTGGACCCGGCGGAGGTGATCGTGACGACCGGCGGGCAGCAGGTGATCGATCTGGTCTGCAAGACGCTGATCGACCCGGGCGACGTGATCGTCGCCGAGGCGCCCACCTACCCCGGCGCGGTGCCCACCTTCAGCGCCTATCAGGCCGAGGTGGAGCAGATCGAGATCGACGAGGACGGCATGCCGATCGACGCCCTCGAGCAGACGCTCGACCGCCTGCAGGAGCAGGGCCGGCGGCCGAAGTTCATCTACACGATCCCTAACTTCCAGAACCCGGGCGGCGTGACCATGTCGCTCGCCCGCCGCCGCCGGCTGATCGAGGTGGCGCGCGAGCGCGAGCTGCTGGTGCTGGAGGACAACCCCTACGGCCTGCTGCGCTACGAGGGCGACCCACTGCCGACGCTCTACTCGCTGGACGCGCAAGCGGTGGGGCGCGGCGGAGCGTCGGATCTCGTGATCTACCTGGGCACCTTCTCGAAGATCCTCTCGCCCGGGCTGCGCCTCGGCTGGGCGGTGGCCCCGAGGCCGGTGCTGGAGAAGCTCAACCTCGGCAAACAGGGCTCGGACCTGTGTTCCTCGCCGGTCACGCAGATGTTCGTGGCCGCCTACTTCGAGGAGCACGACGCCCACGGTGAGGCGGCCTGGCTGGCCTACGTGGAGCGCCTGCGCGACCTCTACCGCCGCCGGCGCGACGTGATGCTCGAGTCCCTCGCGGAGCACTTCGGCGAGGGTGCCAGCTGGACCCGGCCGCAGGGCGGGCTGTTCATCTGGGCCACGCTCGACGAGCGCATCGACACGACCGACCTGCTCGCGCTGGCGCGCAAGAGCGAGGGGGTGGCGTTCGTGCCGGGGCGCGCCGCCTACATGGACGGGCGCAGCGGCGCGTCCTCCATGCGCCTGAACTTCGCGGGCGTGCCCGACGACGACATTCGCGAGGGCATCCGGCGGATCGGCAGGGCCATGCGCGAGCAGCTCGGCCTGCTGGGATCCCTGACGGGCGCGCCTCCGGAGGCTGCAGCCGAATCGCCGCCCACCGCGGTTCCGACGCCGACCGCGGACGGGGCCACGGAGGGTCTGGCCGATGTCGTGGCACTGCCCCGCCGCGGCGATCCGCCAGCCGCCCGCCGGCACCGGGATCGATGAGCGCGGCGAGGAGGGTTGCCGTCCTGAAGGGCGGCCGCTCGCTCGAGCGCAAGGTCTCGCTGCGCTCCGGCGCACAGGTGCAGGACGCGCTGCAGCGCCTCGGCCACGAGGTTATCGCGGTGGACGTGGGCCCCGAGATGGTCGCGCAGGTGCTGGCGGCGGAGCCCGACGCGGCCTTCGTTGCGCTGCACGGGCGCGACGGCGAGGACGGCACCGTGCAGGGGCTGCTGGAGGCGATCGGCGTGCCCTACACCGGCTCGGGGCCCGCCGCGTGCATGTGCTGCACCGACAAGGCGCTCGCCAAGCAGCTGATGCTGGCCGCGGGCATTCCCACTCCGGACTTCTGCTTCCTGCGCGAGACCTCGATCAAGGAGCTCGGCGCGGCGGCAGCGCTCGGCGCGGTGGAACGCCGGCTGGGCTTCCCCGAGGTCGTCAAGCCCGCGGTGGGGGGCTCGGCGCTCGGGGTCAAGTTCGCGCGCAGCGGCGAGCAGCTGCCGGGAGCGCTGGTGGGCGCCTTCTCCTACGACCGCACCGTGCTGATCGAGCGCTATGTCAAGGGGCGCGACCTGGCGGTCTCGATCCTCGGCGCCGAGGCGCTGCCGGTCGTGGAGGCGGTCCCGCGCGAAGAGGACTTCTACGACTACGAGTCGCGCTATGAGATCGGCATGACGACGTTCGTGTGCCCTGCGGAGCTGCCCGCCGAGACGAGCGCGCGCGCGCAGCAGCTGGCGCTGCAGGTGTACGAGCTGCTCGGCTGCCACGGCGTGGCCCGCGTCGATCTGATGCTCGAGCAGGACGGCGGCGAGCTATGGGTGCTGGAGAGCAACGTGGTGCCCGGCCTCACCGAGACGAGCCTGCTGCCCCAGGCCGCGGACGCCGCGGGCATCGGCTTCGACGAGCTCGTCGAGCGCATCCTCGCCAGCGCGTTCGCGCGCTAGATGATTGATTCCACGGTGGGGCGCGTGGTTTCGGAGGTTTTGTAGGCAGCAGGGTCGAAGTCGGCGGTGCTCAATGTCACCGCCGACCCGAAGGGGGCCTCGATGGACGCCGACCTCGACCTGCTGCTTACTGCCGTTTATGTGACGGCTGACGATCTCCTGCCCGAGAAGGCCGGGAACGCCCGGCGAAGCGTCACAGACGCGGAGGTCGTCACGCTGTGCGTGGCGCAGGCGATCATGGGCATACCCTCCGACCGACGCTTTCTCGCGGTCGCGGGCAAGTATCTGCGCCACTTGTTCCCGCGGATCCCGGGCCAGGCCGGCTACTTCAAGCGCCGCCGGCGTCTGGTGGACAGCCTGGAGTGGCTGATGAGTGTGTTCGCCAGCCAGAGCCCGGGGTTCTATGACGATCTTCTGCTGGTTGACTCAACCCCGGTGGAGTGCGCCAGAAGCCGCGAGACCGTGAAGCGCTCGCAGCTCGCGGACGCTGCCGACTACGGCTACTGCCGCAGCCATTCCCGGTTCTTCTGGGGTTTCAGGATGCACGGGATCTTCGCGCCCGACGGGACTCCAAGGGCGCTCGCGGTCGCTTCCCCCAAACGAGACGAGCGCGACGTCGCCCTGGAACTACTGGCTCGCACCAGCCGCCACGGGCCAGTGACCCTGATCGGCGACAAGGGCTATGCCGGGAAAGCGTTCGCGAAGGCCGTCAATGACATGGACGCCAAGATCCTGCGGCCAGCGCGCAAGGACGAGCCCGGACGGGGCCCGCACCTCGCGCCGATCCGCCAACGAATCGAGAGCATCTTCTGGAGCTGCAAGAGCACCCTCACCCTCGAGCGCCACGGAGCACGCACCCTCCAAGGCCTCAGAGAGCGCGTCCTACAACGCCTACTCACCCTCGCCGCCGCCGTCTCCCTCAACCACCAACTCGGCCGCCCCAGCCGCGCACTCGTCGACTACTGCGCCTAAACCGTGGAATCAATCATCTAGCTGTCGCCTGCGGCGAAGTCCTCCGGGCTGACCTGGTCGAGGAACTCCTTGAACTTCTCAACAACGTCCTCGGACTCCTCGACGTCGTGCTCGAACTCGATCGCGGACTCCGAGATGACCTCCTCGGCCGCGTAGATCGGCGCACCCGAGCGCACGGCCAGGGCGATGGCGTCGCTGGGGCGCGAGTCGATCTCCAGCTCGCGGCCGCCGACGCTCAGCGTGATGGAGGCGAAGAAGGTGTTCTCGCGCAGCTCGGTCACCGAGACCTGCGTGCACTTGACGTCGAGCTCGCCGAGGATGTCGCAGAGCAGATCGTGGGTCATCGGCCGCGGCGTGCCGGCCCCCTGCAGCTTCATCAGGATCGAGGCGGCCTCGGGGTGGCCGATCCAGATCGGCAGGAACTTGTTGCCATCGACGGTCTTCAAGAGCACGATCGGCTGCTTGCCAACCATGTCGAAGCTGACGCCGTAGATCACCATCTCCTGCACAGATAGCCTCCGGGAAGGGGGGTGTCAGAGTATAGGTACCCCCCGCCCTGCCGAGCGGCTGCGGCCGGGCCCGCGCGGGGGGAGTGCTCAGGTGCCGGCGCGGAAGCTCCAGAGCTTGTTGCCGATGAAGTTCAGCGGCATCGAGGCCGCCACCGCCATCGCCTGGGCGGCCACCTTGTCGATGCCGGCACCCTCCACGAAGACGGTCAGCAGCAGCAGGCTGAAACCCTCGGCCACGAGGCTGACGACGAGGAACCGGACCGCCTGCGAGCGCGCCCGCCCGCCGCGGGCGTCGAACGTCCAATGGCGGTTGAGGACGAAGTTGTTCAACACGGCGACCAGCCACGCGATCACGTTGGCCACGCGATAGTCGGCCCCGGCGGCGTGCACGAGCAGCGTGTAGACGGCCAGGTTGACGACGAAGCCGACGCCCCCGACCAGGCCAAAGCGCACCAGCTGCAGCCAGTTCGCGGGGCGGCGCATCCCATGGAGCAGGCGGACATGCGGCCGGATCTCCACGGCCGAGGCTTCCTCGGGCATCACAGAAGGGTAGCGACACCTTCCGGCGTACGCTCTCGCTAGCCTGGAAGCCATGGCTTCACGTTCGACCGCGGCTGGGGCCCTGGGCTGCCTGCTGGCGGCCGCGGCCCTGGCGGGCTGCGGCGCGGGCGCCGGCGACCCCGCGCCCAAGGGCTCCGATCCGCATGCCAAGAGCGGCGCCCAGGTGGCGGCGGTGGCCGTCGCCGGGACGGGTGGCGCGAAGGCCTCGGCGGGCGTGGCCAAGGAGGCCGCCGACCCCCTGGAAGGCGACAGCTATCCCGCGCCCGCGTCGGTCAAACACGCGGCGGCGGCCACGCCCACCAAGGCGGGTGAAGCGATCGTCGCAGCGGGTGCACCGTCCAATGAAGAAGTGCGCAAGGAGCTTCAGCAGATGCAGTCCGTCGAACGCAGCGCCAGGCAGGCTCAGCAGCGCACGCTGGTTGCAGTGCCGGGCGGGGAGTCGATCGGCGGCAACGGCACGATCCCGATCCCGCAGAACGTCCCCGAAGTGATCCAGAAGGTGATCGCGGGCGCGAACGAGATCGCCGACTTCCCCTACGTGTACGGGGGCGGGCACGCCTCCTTCGTGGACAACGCGTATGACTGCTCGGGGTCGGTGAGCTACGCGCTCGCGGCGGGTGGCCTGCTGAGCGCGCCGGAGACCTCCGGGGAACTGGAGAGCTGGGGCGCGCCGGGGCCGGGCAGGTTCATCACCGTCTACGCAAACGCGGGGCACACCTACATGTATGTCGACGGCATGCTCTACGACACCGCGGGTCGCAGCGGCGTGTACGCATCACGCTGGCTGCTCGGCGGCACCGACAACGCCGGCTACGTCGTGCGCCACTGGCCGGGCCTGTAGGGAGCACCGGGATGGGTCTCAGCGCCCTGCTGATCGCACTCCCCGTAGCGCTGGACGGCGAAGCGGCCAACGCCAACAACAGCACCCTGGCCGTGCTGTCGGTCGTCTCGATGGCGATCTGCTACGTGGCGCTTGCGGCGCTGTGGTACTTCGTCTTCCGCGCGAAGGCCAAAGAGAAACGCCGCAGGCGCCGCTCGGAGTGAGGACGGGCCGGGCGGCCCGGCCCGTCAGTCGAGCGTGACGCTGCTCAGGACGGTCGTCGTGGCGGGGTCGTGCGAGGCGGCGTTGCGCACGATCAGGCGCAGCATCAGCGAGACCTTGTGCAGGCGCCCGAGCCGCTGGGCGGTGCGCTTGGAGAACTGGATCTTGATCGAGCTGCGCCCGCCCGCGGTGGTCACGAGCAGCGCTTTGGCGATGACCACCTGCGGCGGGGTCCCGGCGGGCAGTCCCACTGCGGGGGCGCCGCTGATCCCGAGCCGTCTGGCGGTCGCGCGGCTGAGCAGCACCTCGAAGTGGCCCGCCACCTGCTCGTTGACCGAGTAGCGCACGACCAGTCCTCCGCGCAGCGCGTTCTTCAGCGCGCGCGAGAGCACGGCGGCGGCGGCCACAGGGGAGGGTGTGACGGTTGCCGCGCCCGCTCCGCCGCCCGTCGTGGAGGCGCCACCGGGCGTGGCCGCGCCGCCGGCGCCGGCGCCCGGCGCACCCGGCGTCGCCGGGGACTGCGCGACCGATCCGACGACCGTGATTTCCTGTTCGGTCCTCGCAGTATCGCCGCCCACGTCGGTGACGGTCAGCGTCGCTTTGTAGGTGCCCGGTTTCGTGTAGATGTGAAAGACGCTCGCAGCGCAGGGGCTCAGCCAGGGCGACTCGCATTCCGGCGAGCCGGGTGCGTAGCCGGACACGACGGGCGAGCCGTCGCCGAAGTTCCAGCTGTAGGTCGCGTAGGTCGGCTGGGGGGCGCCGCCTGCGGAGTAGTTGACGCCCGCGTTCAGGCTGATGTCCGAGCCCATGCCGTCGAAGGCGACGGTTTCGCCGGGGTTGACCGGGCTCGGCGCGGTGAAGTTGGGCACGAGGCTGACGCCCCGCAGACACGCCACGCCCGGGAAGGCCAGCTTCTCGGCGGCCAGGTTGAAGGCGTCGTTGAGGTAGTAGTGGCCGCCGTCCAGTTCCTGGTTGAAGAGGGTCCCCGCTTCAGTTTCTTCGTTGGCGCCGACGGCGCCGCTGATCGTGGCGCCGAACAGGAAGCGGCACTCGTCGGTGGCCTCATATTTGTTGGCGTCGTGCCAGGCGTTGAGCAGCGGATCGGTGACCATGTCCTGCTGCTCGAGGCTGATCTGGTTGATGATCAGGTCGGAGAGCCCGTAGTCGCAGGAGCCGTCCTCCGTCGGGCATTCCTGCTGGTTGGGCTCCTGCTCGTGGGGGCCTTCGAGGCGTTCGGCCTTTTCGGCCTTGGCTTTTTCTTCTGCCGTCATTTCGCCAAAGGCTTCTTTTTCTTTTTTGTTTTTTTCCTTCTTGTGCTCGACTTCGTAGCCTTTCGGTGTTGCGGCGATACCGTCGTCCTGGCACGGCCAGCCCACGCGCTGGGCTTCATCGATCGGCCCCAGGTCGCCGTCCCCGGAGGTGCCCGCCGACCACGGGATGACGGCGTAGACGATCGTGTTGGCGTCGCCGGTGGGCAGGCCGCCGGGGTTGTAGTCGGAGTGGTAGCTGCAAAAGCTGTTTTCGAGGCTTTCTTTCGTTTCGGCGTAGTCCGAGCAGTGCCCTCCGACGGCGCCGCCGCCGTCGAGGCAGACGGTCACCCCCGGGGGTGTAAGGACGTAGTAGCTGTAGCCGAGGCCCGTCGGCAGCGCGTGCGCAGCGATGAAACCGCGCAGCTGTTCGGCGACCTGGCCGCTCGTCAGGCACACCGGCGCAGGCGCGAGACCGAATTCGTAGGGGATCTGGAATTCGGAGGAGTAGGCGTTCGGGTCGGTGCAGTTGCCCGGCGAGGTGTATGCGTGCACGTCGGTGTAGACGCCCTGGAGGCTCTGCGCGTAGCTGGCGGGCGTGTTTGACTTGTCGGTGTACTGGGCGTCCACCGCGAACACGCTCGCGAGGCTGCCGCTGGCCGTTGCAGCCTTCTGGAAGTAGGTTTCGATCGCGGCCCCCCAGTCGCCGTGGTAGTGGTCGGTCGGGTCCCAGAAGATGACGTACGCGCGGGTGCCGTGCAGAACGGGGTTTCCGGCAGCGTTGGCGAAGGTCGTCGGTTCCGGTTTGGATTTGAGGTACGTGTCGCCGCCGCGCGGCGCGAGCCCGACCGTCGTGCTCCCCACACCGCTCACGATGAGGGCGTTTGCGGACGCCGCCACGCTCGCGAGTGCGGCGAGCGCGACCAGCAGTGCAAACGCGAGGGCGCGGGACCGTGTGCCGATCGGGCTCCGGCGAGCCGGCGACGGGAGCAGGCGGGCAAAGGTGGTCACGGGCCACTCATCGGCAGACCGCGCCGCTTGCATTAGCGGCTGTGGACGACTTTGCGCGCCTAGTGCTTGTGCAGTGCCCTGCGGCGCGCCTTCGCGGCGGCGGCCTGCTGCGCGCGGTAGGCGGCCAGCGCGGTCCTGTAGGCCGCGGTGAGGTTGGCGAGCGTTTCGTGCGAGGTTTCGCCGAAGGCGGGCAGTTCGTCGGGATTGGCGGCGCCGTCGGGCAGCGTGCCGAGCTCGAGGTGCGGCGCGAAGGAGAGGCCCACGTCGCCGCAGCCCACGTCCGCGATCGGCTGTCCGGCGCTGACGTGCGTGCCGACGGGGACGAGGTCGGGGGAGGCGTGCCCGTAGTAGATGTAGCGGCCGTCGAAGGGGCCGCCTTCGACGTGCAGCACGGGCGCCCACTGCCCAAAGCCTTCGATGCCCTCGAGCACGATCGTGCCGGAGGCCACCGCGAGCTCGCGCAGCTGGGAGCCGCATTGGCTGTCGGTGCCGCCGAAGTCCACGCCCTGGTCGAGTGTCCACGTGCTCGCGGCGGCCACGCGCGAAACGGGATAGAGCGGGAACACCCAGCCGTTCGATGCCATCGGGTAGGGGCTGCCGGTGAACACCGGCGCGGAGGGCGCGGGCGTGGTGCCGCCCGCGGCGCCCGGCGCGGAGGCGCCGGTCGGCGCCGCGGAGGGCGCGGGCGTGGAGGGGGCGGGGACGGGGGTGCCGCCGTTGGATGCGGCGAGCGCGCCGCCGGCCGTCAGAGCCAGAAAGCCGATCGACATCGCCGCTGCAACCACAGATCGCACCCGCAAGAGCCACCTCTCTTCGTCGGCCGGCGGGGTTAGCTGACGGGCTAGCGATCTTCGCCTTCTGCGGAGCACCGCAGAACTCGCCCCAACATCTCGGTTCCCCCGCTCCCGCGCACGCGCCCGGGATTAGGCGAGCGCAAGGCTAGCGCACGGGCAGGCGGAGCGCCGCACGCGGGCTACCAGCAGGGTTCGAAGCGCCGCCCGTTGAGGGCGAGGTTGAAGCGCGCGCCCATCATCCCGGCCGCGTTGTCCGCAGCGCAGAAGCGCTTGGTCTTCGTCTTGTACTCGGCGTTGAGGACCGGCTTGCCGGCCAGCAGGTAGGGCTCGAAGTCGGCGCATTCGTGGTACTGGTTGCACTGCTCGCTGAGCGCGCCGTCGAAGTAGGAGTCCAGTTCGGGTGTCTGTTCGCCGTCGTTCTTCTGCAGCACCGCCATCCCGAGCGAATGGACCTCGGTGGCCACCCACTCGTTGTAGGTGAGCTGCTCCTGGGCGGTTATCGGGAAGCCGCTGTCGTTGGAATACGCTTCGATGTTGTCCGGCTCGACCGCGTCGAAGCCCTTTTCGCGGCACATCTGAAAGCGCGCCGTCATGATCGGCTCGATCACGCTGAGCTGGCGGATGTCGATCCAGAGCTCTCCCGGCCAGCCGTTGGAGTTGCCCAGCACGGACGGCGGGAACTCGGAGTAGTCGGGGCGGAAGTTCTCCGCGGTGCCAACGTCGATGTAACAGATGACGTGCTTGCCTTCGCCGTGCAGCGCGGCGACCTCGGCGGCGCTGTTTTCAAAGCCGTCGATGTCGTAGGCGGCCACGGGCTCCTTGTTGGAGACCTTGCCCTGCAGCTGCCAGTACCAGGTCAGGCGCTGCGGTGGCTGCCACCAGGCGCCTTCGCTCGCGCGGGCTGCCGAGGCGGCGAGGCCCCCGGCCAGCAGCAGCGCGGCGATGACACACCTGCTGATGCGGGCGGCGTGTGCGGGCATAACCGGCAGCGATGCTAGCGCGCGCCGGGCGTGCGCGCGCCGGGCGACGTGCACCAACCGCGACCGCGCGCGCCCGCGGCGGCTAAGGTGCCGCTGTGCCCGCTACCCCTCTTGCGCCGAGCGAGCCGCCGCCCGGCCGGGCCGGGCGCATCCGCGCTGCCCTGACCGGCGTGGCCGGCGTGCTGGGCGCCTGCCTGCTGCTCGGCCCGCTGGCCTCCGGCGCGGCGGCTGCCGCGCCGGCGTGTGCGCCCTCGACGCTGGACGTCTCCGCGGCACTGGCGGGCGGCGCGGTCACGGTCTCGCCCGCACCCGAATCGCTCGACGCCTCCCACGCGACGCAGATCAGCTTCCTCGGCGTGCCCGCCGCCGAGATCGCCGACGTGAGCGTCGTCGGCTCGCGCAGCGGGCCCCACGCGGGCCGCCTGGAGCCCTACTCCCAGGGCGACGGCGCGAGCTTCGTGCCGAGCTCCCCGTTCACGCAGGGGGAGGTCGTGACGGTCAGCGCGAGCCTGCTGCGCAATGGCGGCGCGACGCCGTTCAGCTGGCACTTCACGGTCGCGGAGGTGGACAGCGTGAGCCGCTCGCTGGAGACGCCGCCGCCACCGCCGCCACCGCCCAACCCGAGCGAATTCCAGCACTTCGTCTCGCGCCCCGAACTGCAGCCGCCGACCGTCACCGTGACCGCGGCGTCCGGCTCGCACGCGCCCGGCGACCTGTTCCTTGCGCCCTACGCGGGGCCCGGTCAGTACGGGCCGATGATCCTCGACAGCAGCGGCCGGCTGGTGTGGTTCAAGACGATTCCCAACGGTGCGCGCGCGGCGGACCTGAGGGTGCAGGAATACGGCGGGCAGCCCGTCCTGACCTGGTGGCAGGACCCTCTCGACGCCGCCGGCCAGCGCGACGCGGGGATCGTGATCGCGAACAGCTCCTATCGCGACGTCGCGATCGTCCGCGCGGGCAACGGCTACCAGCCGGACCTGCACGCCTTTGAAATCACCCCGCAGGGCACGGCGCTGTTCACGGTCTATGACGCGATCCGCTGCAATCTCAGCGCCTACGGCGGCCCCGCCGACGGGGCGGTCGCGGACACGCTGTTTCAGGAGATCGACCTGAAGACGGGTCTCGTGCGCTTCGAGTGGCACGCGCTCGACCACGTTGCGCTGTCTGACTCCTACCAGACGCTCGCCAGCGCCGGCACCGCGCTCTCGCCCTGGGACTACTTCCACATCAACGTCATCTCCCAGTATGGAGACGACCTGCTGGTGGACTCCCGCAACACGTGGGCGGCCTACGAGGTGAACGCGGCCAGCGGGCAGATCGTGTGGCGCCTGGGCGGCAAGCAGTCGAGCTTTGCGATGGGGCCCGGCGCAACCCCCGCGTGGCAGCACGATGCGCGCGAGGAGCCCGACGGGACGATCTCCTTCTTCGACAACGGCGGTACGCCGAAGGTGCACCCGCAGTCGCGCGGGATCGTGCTGGCGCTCAATCAGCAGACCATGACCGCGAGCCTCGTCTCGAGCTTCGTCGGCCCCACGCCGCTGCTGGCGGCGAGCCAGGGCGACCTGCAGCCGCTGTCCAACGGCAACTGGATGGTGGGCTGGGGCCAGGAGCCCTGGTTCTCCGAATTCTCCCCCACCGGCCAGCTGTTGCTCAACGCCCGTCTGCCCGCGGCCTACTACTCCTACACCGTGCTCAAGTTCCCCTGGTCGGCAACCCCCACGCAGCCGCCGCAGCTGGCGCTGCGAGCGACCTCGCGCGGCGGCGTGTTGGCCTACATGAGCTGGAACGGAGCCACCGCGGTGGCGCGCTGGCAGCTGCTGGACGGCGCCCACGCCGGCGCGCTGACGCCTGTGGCGTCGGCTGCGCGCAGCGGGTTCGAGACGACGATCGCGCTGCCCGCCGCGGTGCCCTATATCGCCGCGCGGGCGCTGGGCGCGCAGGGCGAAGTGCTCGGCACCTCGCCGATCGCGCGGGGCTGATCGGCGATCTGCGGGCGCGCACGGCGAGGCGTCTTGCCGTTAGAGGTGCATCTTCTGTACCTTCAGCCGCGTGACGCTTGAGGAACTGCGGGCGGCGGCGGGCGACGGCACGGTCGATACGGTCCTGCTCGCGATGACCGACATGCAGGGGCGCCTGCAGGGCAAGCGCCTGACCGCCACGCACTTCCTTCAGGAGGTGGCCGAGCACGGGGCCGAGAGCTGCAACTACCTGCTCGCGGTGGACGTGGACATGCGGACCGTCGAGGGCTACGCGATGTCCTCCTGGGAGCGCGGCTACGGCGACATGGTGCTCGTCCCCGACATCGACACGCTGCGTCCGGTGCCCTGGCAGGAGGGCACGGCGGTGTGCCTCGCGGATGTCGCCTGGCCGGAGGGCAGCGACGTGTCCGCCTCCCCGCGCCAGGTCCTGCGCCGCCAGCTGGCGCGCCTGGCCGAGCGCGGCTGGACGGCGAACGCGGGGACCGAGCTCGAGTTCCTGGTGTTCCTCGACACCTACGAGCAGGCGTGGCAGAAGGGCTACGTGGACCTCCGGCCGGCCAATCTCTACAACGTCGACTACTCGCTGCTCGGCACCGCGCGCGTCGAGCCCCTGATCCGGCGCATCCGCAACAGCATGGCGGGCGCGGGCATGGTCGTGGAGGACTCCAAGGGCGAGTGCAACTTCGGCCAGCACGAGATCAACTTCCACTACGCGGACGCGCTGCGGACCGCCGACGAGCACGCCATCTACAAGAACGGCGCGAAGGAGATCGCTGCGCAGGAGGGGATGGCGATCTCCTTCATGGCCAAGTTCGACGAGCGCGAGGGCAACTCTTGCCACATCCACTTCTCGCTCGCCGACGATTCGGACCCACCCACCCCGCTGTTCGCACGCGAGCAGGAGCTGTTCCAGTCCTTCCTTGCGGGGCAGATCGCCTGCCTGCGCGAGATGACGCTGATGCTGGCGCCGCACATCAACTCCTACAAGCGCTACGCGTCCGGCAGCTTCGCTCCGACGACGGTCGCGTGGGGCCACGACAATCGCACCTGCTCGCTGCGCGTGGTCGGGCACGGTCCCTCGCTGCGCTTCGAGAACCGCGTGGGCGGCGCCGACCTCAACCCATACCTGGCGCTGAGCGCGATCATCGCCTCGGGCCTGCACGGGGTCGATCAGGGCCTGGAGCTCGAGCCGGCGCTCGAGGGCAATGCCTACGTGGCCCACGAGCGCCCCCGCCTGCCGCGTACGCTGCGCGACGCGCGCGAGCTGTTCGCCGCGAGCGAGGTCGCCCGCGAGGCGTTCGGCGAGGATGTGCTGGCCCACTACCTCAACGCCGCCGACGTCGAGCTCGAGGCGTTCGACTCGGCCGTCACCGACTGGGAGCGAGTGCGAGGATTCGAGCGGCTGTGACGCCGCCACTGCAGGAGGGCGATGGCGGGCGGAGCTGAGCACCAGGCCCCCGTCGGGACGCTCGCGCCCTTCGACACGCTGTTCGCGCCCGTGCGCTCGCAGACGGCGTTCGAGGAGACGGTGGAGCGGCTGGGGACGGTCATCAAGCTCGGCCTGATCGCGCCCGGGTCGCGTCTGCCCGCCGAGCGCGAGCTGTGCGCGCGACTGGGGATCGCGCGCTCCACGCTGCGCCAGGCGCTCACCGCGCTCAGCCAGAGCGGCCACGTCTACGCCACGCGCGGGCGCGGCGGCGGGACCTTCGTGTCGGACCCCCAGCCGCCCACCGTGCCGCCCTCGTCGCTGATGCTTGCACAGTGGCGCGAGACCTGCGACCGGCGCCTGGCGGTCGAGCTCGGCGTGGCGGTGCTCGCGGCAGAGCGCGCGGAGAGCGCCGACCTCGACGCGCTGGATGAGGTAGCGGCAGCGCTCGAGGGGGCGCTGGAGGACTTCGCCGCCTACCGTCAGGCGGACATCCGCCTGCACGTGGGGCTCGCCGAGGCCACGCGCTCGATCGAGCTCGTGCAGACGATGACCGAGGTGCAGGGGGCGATGAGCAACCTGATCGCGTTCATCGCGCACCCGCCCGAGGTGCTCGCCTCCTCCAACGCGCAGCATCGCCGCCTGCTCGCCGCTGTGCGCGAGGGCGACGCGATGCGCGCGGCGCGGGCGATGAGCGAGCATCTGCGGGGCACCGAGCACATCATCGCTGGCCTGCTGCCGCAGGTCTGAGCGAGCGGCCGCGCACGCCCCCACCACAGCTTGGCCAGCTGTCCTCCGCAAAGGCCGGGATTTGCGGCATCTGCTCTTGACTTCCGTCCTCGATCATGCGTAATGTCACGATTGAAGGAAGGACGTCCAAACCTTTTCTAGGAGGGGGTTACCCGAATGAGCACAGCGGAGAGTTTGGGCAGCGACGAGCAGAAACTCGCCGAGCTAGGCTACAAACAGGAGCTGAACCGGGGCTGGAGCGGGTTCTCGAACTTCGCGATCTCGTTCTCGATCATCTGCATCCTGGCCGGCTGCTTCACCACCTACGGCCAGGCGCTCAAGAACGGCGGGCCGATCGCGATCTCGATCGCGTGGCCGCTGATCTGCGTGCTCATCCTCGCCGTCGCGGTCTCGATGTCCGAGCTGGCGTCCGCCTACCCGACGGCCGGCGGCATCTACTACTGGGCCTCGCGCCTGGGCGGACCGGGCTGGGGCTGGTTCACCGGCTGGTTCAACCTGATCGGCCTGGTCGCGGTGGTCGCGTCGGTGGTCTACGTGAGCGCGACCTTCCTGATCAACCTGCTCGGCCTCTACGAAGTCAACTTCATCTTCAACTTCGTCAAGGCCGCGGCGGGCACCAACGTCCATTACTCCGCGCACGTCAACTTCGCGATGTTCGTGTTCATCGCGATCATGTGCGGGCTGATCAACGTGTTCTCCCGCCACCTCATCTCGCTGCTGTACAACGTCTCGGCGTGGTGGAACATCATCGGCGTCCTCGCGATCGTCGTGATCCTGATCGCCGTGCCCTCCCATCACGCGAGCCTGTCCTACGTCTTCAGCCACAGGGCGAACGAATCGGGCTTCGCCGGAGGCGCGGTCAGCGGGCTCAAATTCTGGATCTACATCCTGCCGCTCGGCTTCCTGTTGACGATGTACACGATCACCGGCTACGACGCCTCGGCGCACATATCCGAGGAGACGCACGGTGCCGAACACTCCTCCGCGCAGGGCATCTGGCGTTCGGTCCTGTACTCGGCGATCTTCGGCTGGATCGTGCTCCTGGCGATCACGTTCGCGATCCAGAAGAGCCACGAAGCCGAAATCTACAAGGCCGGCTTCCCCGCGCTGGCGATCTTCACCGCGGCGCTCAGCTCGGCCGGCGACAAGGCCGTCGTGCTGATCTCCACGGTCGGTCAGCTGTTCTGCGGAGTGGCCTGCGTCACGAGCGCCTCGCGCATGACCTTCGCGTTCTCGCGTGACGGCGCTGTCCCCGGGCACAACCTGTGGCGCCGCCTGAGCGCGAGCAAGACGCCCAACTGGGCGGTGTTCTTCGTGGTGCTGTTTGCGATCATCGTCACCGTGCCCGCCTACTTCCCGAACCACCTCGGCACGCCCGTCGCGTTCCTCGCGGTCACGTCGATCTCGGTGATCGGGCTGTACATCGCGTACACGATCCCGGTGTTCCTGCGCTGGCGCGCGGGCGACGGTTTTGTCACCGGGACGTGGACGCTCGGGCGCAAGTACAAATGGATAAACCCGATCGCGGTCGTGTGGGTGGCGATCTGCGTGGTGGTGTTCTGCCTGCCCTTCTCCCCCGAAGCCGTTCCGTGGGAAAAGTCGTTCAGCTGGTCGGCGGTCAACTACGCTCCGCTTGTTACCATCGGGACGATTCTCGCGGTGACGATCTGGTATGCGGGCTGGGCGAAGAAGACGTTCAAGGGCCCGATCCGCACGATCGACGAGCTCGACAGTGAAGTCGCGCTCCCGGACATCGCACAGGCTCCCTAGGAGGGACAGCATGATCTCTCCAGCCTGGGCCCGCAGCCCAGACAGTCACGGACGGGCTGAGCGCTGAGCGATCGACTGTCAGTGCTCGAGCCCGCGACCGAGACGGTACTGGCGGACGTGCCGCGCGCCGGTGTCGAGGAGGTCGACGAGGCCGTCGCGCGGGCCACGGTGGCGCTGCCCCCGTGGCGCGCGCTGGCGCCCGGCGAGCGTGCGCGACTGCTGCACGCGCTTGCCAACGTGCTCGAAGCGCACGTGGAGGAGCTGGCCGTGCTGGAGGCGCGCAACGCGGGCAAGGCGATCGTCGATGCGCGCGGCGAGATGGCGATGGTGGTGGACACCTTCCGCTACTACGCGGGCGCTCCCGAGCGCCTGCTCGGCGACACGATCCCCGTGGCCGGCGGGCAGGCCTTCACGGTGCGCGAGCCGCTCGGCGTGGTGGGGATGATCACCCCGTGGAACTTCCCGCTGACGATCGCCGCCTGGAAGCTCGCACCGGCGCTGGCGGCCGGCAACGCGGTCGTGCTCAAGCCGGCCGAGCTGACGCCCCTGAGCGCGCTGCGCTTCGCCGAGCTGGCGCGCGCGGCGGGGCTGCCGGAGGGCGTGGTCAACGTCGTGGTGGGCCCGGGCGCCACCTGCGGGCAGCGGCTCGTCGAGCACCCCGACGTCGCCAAGATCGCGTTCACCGGCTCGACCGAGGTGGGGCGCGCGATCGCGGCGGGGGCGGCGACGACGATCAAGCGTGTGACGCTCGAGCTGGGCGGCAAGTCGGCCAACATCGTCTTCGCCGACGCGGACCTCGAGGCGGCAGCCGCGGCGGCGCCGCTGGCGGTGTTCGGAAATGCCGGGCAGGACTGCTGCGCGCGCTCGCGCATCCTCGTTCAGGAGGACGTGCTCGAGCGCTTCCTGGGGCTGATGGAGACGAACGTGAGGGCCCTGCGCGTCGGCGACCCGCTCGACGAGGCCACGCAGATGGGCCCGCTGATATCGGCCGCCCAGCGGGACTCGGTGGCCTCGTTCCTGGACGGCGAGGCGCCCGTGGCCTTCCGCGGCACCGCGCCCGAGGGCCCCGGCTTCTGGTTCGCCCCGACGGTGCTGGCGCCGGTGCGCGCGAGCGACCGTGTCGCGCGGGAGGAGGTCTTCGGCCCGATCGCCGCGGTGATCTCATTCCGCGACGAGGCCGATGCGGTCAGGCTGGCGAACGACACGATCTACGGCCTGTCGGGCTCCATCTGGACGCGCGACGGCGCCCGCGCGCTGCGCGTGGCGCGCGCCGTTCAGACGGGAGTGCTATCGATCAACGCGAACACCTCGGTGCGGGTGGCGACGCCGTTCGGTGGCTTCAAGCAGTCCGGATACGGCCGCGAGCTCGGCCCGCATGCGCTGGAGGCCTACAGCGAGGTCAAGACGATCTTCTACGCGACGGAGGGATGATGGCGCCGGCTGGCAGGCTCGAGGGACGCGTGTGTGTCATCAGCGGCGCGTGCGGCGGCATCGGCGCGGCGACCGCGGAGCTGTTCCAGCGCGAGGGTGCCAGCGTGGTAGGGGTCGACCTGCTCGCCGGTGCGCCCGGCGACATGGCGCTGCAGGCCGACGTCACCGACGAGGCGCAGGTGCGCGAGGTCTTCGAGCGCGTCCGCGCCGAGCGCGGGCGCGTGGACGTCCTGTTCAACAATGCCGGCATCGCGCCGCCGGACGACGGCTCGGTGCTCGACACCACGCTCGAGGCGTGGGAGCGCGTGCAGCAGGTCAACCTGCGCAGCGTGTTCCTCTGCTGCAAGCACGGCATCCCGCACCTGCTCGCCAACGAGGGCCCGCTGCGCGGCTCGGTCATCAACACCGCGTCCTTCGTGGCGGTGATGGGCGCGGCCACCTCGCAGATCTCCTACACCGCTTCCAAGGGGGGCGTGCTCGCCCTCTCGCGCGAGCTCGGCGTCGAGTTCGCGCGCCGCGGCGTGCGCGTGAACGCGCTGTGCCCGGGACCGGTCGACACGCCGCTGCTGCAGGAGCTGTTCGCGAAGGACCCCGAGAAGGCGGCGCGCCGGCTGGTCCACCTGCCGATGGGGCGCTTCGCGCGCTCCGAGGAGATAGCCCAGGGTGCGCTGTTCCTGGCCAGCGACGAGTCCAGCTACGTGACGGCATCGACGTTCCTCATCGACGGAGGGCTGAGCGGGGCCTACACGACGCCGCTGGAGTAGGACGCGCATGCTGCCGAGCAGCGGCGTGGAGGCGCAGGTGGCGATCGTGGGCGGCGGCGTTGTGGGCTGCGCGGTGGCCCACGCGCTCGCGCGGCGGGGCGTGCCGGCGCTGCTGCTCGAGGCCGAGCCGGGGCTCGGGCTCGGCGCGAGCGGCGCCAACTCGGGCATCCTGCACACGGGCTTCGACTCCACGCCCGGCGAGCTCGAGACCGAGCTGATCCTGCGCTCCGCGCAGCTGCGCGAGGAGCTCGCGCAGGAGCTGGGCGTGCCGCTGTGGCGCTGCGGCGCGCGCCTCTCGCCCGGCGGGGAGGACGAGCGCGCGGCGGTGGCCCGGCTGGGCGAGCGAGCCCGCGCCAACGGGGTCGCGGCCCACCTCGCGCAGGACGGGTCGCTGAGCGTGCCGGGCGAGGCCCTCACCGACCCCGTGGCGTTCGTGCACGCGCTGGCGGGCTGCGCGCTGGCGGGGGGCGCGACGGTGCGCCTGGGCGCGCGCGTGGTGGGGCTGAGCGCCCTGCAGGGCGGCGGTGTGGAGCTCGCGCTGCAGGACGCCGCGCGCGTGCGTGCGCGGGCGGCCGTCAACTGCGGGGGGCTGTTCGCTGACGAGCTGGCGGACATGGCCGGTGAGGAGCTGCTCGAGATCCGCCCCCGCAAGGGCGAGTTCCTCGTCTTTGGCGCGCCGCCCGGCGCGCCGCTGCGCGAGATCCTGCTGCCGGTGCCCTCCGCGCTGGGCAAGGGCGTGCTCGTGTTCCCCACACTGGACGGGCACGTCATCGCGGGGCCGACCGCGCGCGAGCGCACGGACAAGGGCGACTGGTCGGTGGAGGCCGATGCGGGGGAGCTGATCCTGGCGAAGGCCCGGCGCATGTACCCGGCCCTGGCAGCTGCCGCACCGCTCGAGGCGTATGCGGGGCTGCGCCCCGCGGGGGTGGACGCCAACTACGTGATCGGGCCCTCGCGGGCGCTCCCCGGGCTGATCCACGTGGCGGCCATCCGCTCGACGGGGCTGTCCGCCTCGCTGGGCATAGGCGAGCACGTGGCGGGGCTGCTGGCGGAGCACGCCGGCATCGAGCTCGGCGAGGTGCGCGCGCTCGCCGCCCCCCCGGACGCGACGCCGGCGCCGGCAGCGTGGTGGCGGCGCGCGGCGCACCACCACGCGGCGGCAGGTGCGCGATGAGCTCGCCGCTGCTGCTCGGGATCGACGCGGGTACCACGGCGGTCAAGGCGGCCGTGTTCGACGGCGAGCTGCGCCCGCTGGCCGCTGCGCGGCGCGCGGTGCCCGTCGCACACCCCGCGCGCGGGCTCGTCGAGCAGGACCCCGAGCTGATCCTCGATGCGGTGGCGGACGCCGTGGCGGAGGTTCTGGGCGCGGTCGATGAGCGCGCGGTGCTCGCCGCGGGGCTCGATCACCAGGGCGAGTCGGTGCTCGCGTGGGAGGCCGGCAGCGGGCGCGCGCTGACACCGCTGCTGGTCTGGCAGGACAAGCGCCACGAAGCGCTGCTCGAGGGGATCGGCCCCGAGGTGCGCGCGCGTTCGGGGCTCCCGCTGGACCCGTACTTCTCGGCCGGGCGCCTGGCGTGGCTGGTCGCGCACGAGGACGCCGTGGCACGTGCGCGCGAGGCGGGCTCGCTGCGCCTGGGCACGATCGACGCCTTCATCGCCGATCGCCTCGGCGGCGGGCGCTTCGCGACGGACCTCTCGACCGCGTCGCGCACGCAGCTGCTGGCGTTCGGCGGCCGCGACTGGGACGCGGGCCTGCTGGCGGCGTTCGGGCTGCGCCGCGAGTGGCTGCCCGCGATCGGCCCGACGTTCGGCGCGCTGGGCGAGTTGCGCTCGGAGCGCTGGCCACGCACGCTCGCGCTGACAGCCCAGCTCGTGGACCAGCAGGCGGCGCTGGCCGGCGCGGGGGCGGTGGGCCCGGGGGACGTGAAGGCGACCTACGGCACGGGCGTGTTCGTGTTCGGCCGGACCGGGCGCCCCGAGCGCGCGCGCGGCCTGCTGCCGACCGTGGCATGGGCTGCGCCGGACGCCGCGGGGGGTGTTGGCGAGATCGCACACGCCCTCGACGGCGGCGTGTTCGCAGCGGGCGCGCTGCTGGACTGGCTGGCCGGCGGCCTGGGGCTCGCGGCGGATGCGCCGAGCCTCGCGGCGGCGGCCGGCGCCGTGCCGGACAGCGCCGGCGTGCTGATCCTCCCCGCGCTGGCGGGGCTGGGAGCGCCGTGGTGGCGCCCGGCCGCGCACGGCGTGATCGCTGGACTGCACGCGGGCGTCACTCCGGCGCACATCGCGCGAGCGGCGCTCGAGGCGATCTGCCAGCGCGTGGCCGATGTGGTCGAGGCGATGGCCGAGTTCGCCCCCGTGGAGATCGTGCGCGTCGACGGTGGGCTTACCAACGACCCCACGCTGCTGCAGCTGCAGGCTGACGCGCTGGGCCTGCCCCTGGCGATCGGCGCGGCGGACTCCACCGTCCGCGGCGCCGCGCTTCTGGCCGGCGTCGGCGCGGGCGTGTTCGCGAGCGTAGAGGAGGCCGCGCGACTGCTCCCGCCTCCTCGCATGCTCGAGCCGGCCTGCACGCCGGGGGAGCGCAGGCGCGCGCGCGAGCGATGGCGCGCGTTCGTGCGGGCCGGCGCGGCGCTGTAGCGGGCGCTACTCGATCGTGACCCGGTAGCCCTGGGACTCGAGCGCGGCGCGCAGCTCGTCGGTATGCGCCGGGCCGCGCGTCTCGAGCGTGAGCTCGAGCCCGGTCTCGCGGACGTGCAGGTGCACGGCTTCGCGGACGTGCTCCACGCTGACCACGTTGGCGCGCGAGCGGGCGACGAGCTCGAGCAGCTCGGCGAGCCCGCCGGGCCGGTCGGGCACGAACGTGAACATGCGCACGCGCCGGCCCTCGGCGGTCTCGCGGCGGCGCAGCAGCGCGGCGAGCAGCCCGCTGTCGAGGTTGCCGCCGGAGACGACCGCCACGGTGCGCCCGCGGACGGGCGGCAGGCGCCCGCTCAGCAGCGCGGCCACGGACACCGCGCCGGCCCCCTCGGCCACCAGCTTGGCGTGCTCGGCGAGGAACACCATCGCGTCCGCGATCTCGTCCTCGGTGACCGTCTCCATGCCGTCCAGCAGCTCGCGCAGGAGCGTGAGCGTGAGCCTCCCGGGCCGCTTGATCGCGATCCCGTCGGCGATCGTGGCGCCCGCGGCGAAGTCCAGCGCGTTCGATCCGCGGCCGTCGAGCAGCTCGACGTAGGGCGCGCACACCCGTGCCTGCACGCCGACCAGCTGCACCGGTGCGCGCGCCCGGCGCAGCGCGATGCCGATCCCGCTGGCCAGGCCGCCGCCGCCGACGGGCACCACCACGCGTGCGAGGTCGGGGACGGCGTCGAGCAGCTCCAGCGCCAGCGTGCCCTGACCGGCGATCACGTCGAGGTCGTCGAAGGGATGCACGAGCGCGGCGCCGCTCAGCGCGGCGCGAGCGGAGGCGAGCTCGAGCGCGTCCTCGACAGAGTCGCCCTCGAGCTCGACGCGGGCTCCCAGCCGCTCCACGGCGGCGACCTTCGAGACGGAGGCGTCGCGGGGCACGAACACCTCGCACGCGATGCCGCGCACGCGGGCCGCCTGGGCGACGGCACGGGCGTGGTTGCCGGCGCTCGCGGTGAGCAGCCCCGCAGCGGCGCGATCGCCCAGGGCGGCGACCTTGCTGAGCGCGCCGCGCAGCTTGAACGAGCCGCTTGCCTGCAGGCACTCGGCCTTCAGCGACACGCTGCCCCCGGCCGCGGCTGCGAGGTCGGCGCAGGCGAGCGTGGGGGTCACCACAGCGACGCCCGCGATCGCGCCGCGGGCCGCATCGAGGTCGGCCCGCGCGATCAGCTCCGCGGCGCTGGAGATGGCCATCGAGACTGAAGGTATAGGTTGTGTGCCTTATCGCGCGGCGGCGCAGGGAGCGGTGGACGAGCTGAACGACATCCTGCAGGATCTGCAGCCGGCACTCGGTCCCCTGACGGGGAGCGCGACCGCGCTGCAGGGCGGCATCACCAACCGCAACTTCCGCGCGCGGCTGGGCGACGGCGACTACGTGATCCGCGTGCATGGGCGGCGCACGGAGCTGTTGGGGATCGACCGCGACGCCGAGCTGGCGGCCAGCGAGGCGGCGGCGCGCCTGGGCATCGGCCCGCCGGTCGCCGCGGTCCTCGACGGCTGCCTCGTGACGCGCTTTGTGGAGTGCGCGGCGGTGGATGGCGCAGAGGTGGCCGAGCGGGCGGAGGAGATCGCGCGCGGGCTGCGCGCCTTTCACGGCGGCTCGCCGCTGCCCGCGCGCTTCTGGGTCCCCGACCTGCTCGAGGACTACGCGCGCGTGGTGCGCGAGCGCGGCGGCTCGCTCCCGGAGGCATTCGCCGAGGCCAGGTCGATCGCCGCGCGGATAGCGCGCGCGCTGCCGCTCGAGCACCCGCGCCCCTGCCACAACGACCTGCTCACGGGCAACATCCTCAGGGCACTGGACGACGGGCGCATCGTGATCGTGGACTGGGAGTACGCGGGCATGGGGCACCCCTGCTTCGACCTCGGCAACCTGTCGGTCAACAACCACTTCGACCAGGCTGCCGACGAGCGTCTGCTGGCGGCCTACCGCGGCGAGACGCCCACGCCGGGGGCGCGCGCGGCGCTGGCGCTGATGCGCGTGCTCTCCGACGTGCGCGAGGCGGCCTGGGCGGTGGTGCAGGGCGCCATCTCGGAGCTCGACTTCGACTTCGAGCGCTACGGCCGCGAGCACTTCGCCCGCCTGCACGACGCGGCCTGCCACCCCGACTTCGACCGGTGGCTGGCCGCCGCGCGGTGGTGAGGGCGAGATCGTGAGAGCGCGCGAGCTCCCCGGCCGCGCGCGCGTGGTGATCATCGGCGGTGGCGTGGGCGGAGCCGCGATCGCCCACCAGCTGGCACGCCTCGGCGAGCGCGACGTGGTGCTGCTCGATCGCAGCGAGCTGACGAGCGGCTCGACGTTCCACTCGGCCGGCCTCGTCGGGCAGCTGCGTTCGAGCCTGCCGCTGACGCGCATGATGATGGACTCCGTCGAGCTGTATCGCGAGCTCGATTGCGGATGGGTGGAGTGCGGCGGCATCCGCCTGGCGTGCACGCCCGAGCGCGAGCAGGAGGCGCTGCGCCAGGTGGCGTGGGCGCGGACGTTCGGCCTGCCGCTCGAGCTGATCTCCGCCGCGCAGGCACGCGAGCTGTTCCCGCTGATGAGCAGCGACGGCGTGCGCTGCGCCACGCACCTGGCGACCGACGGATACCTCGATCCGTCGCTGCTGACGATGGCGCTGGCCGAGGGCGCGCGGGCGGGCGGCTGCCGCATCTTCACGCACACGCGCGTGACCGGCATCAACGTGGCACAGGCGGGTCCCGGGCCTCCACGGGTGCGCGGCGTGCAGACCGAGTGGGGCCCGATCGAGGCGGACATCGTGGTCAACGCGGGCGGGATGTTCGCCGCGGAGGTCGGGCGCATGGCGGGCGTGCGCGTGCCGATCGTGCCGTTCGCGCACGAGTACCTCGTGACCCAGCCCTTCCGCGAGCGCGCGCCCGGCGAGCACCTGCCGACGCTGCGCGACCCCGACCTGCTGATCTACTTCCGCGAGGAGGGGGGCGGGCTGATCATGGGCGGCTATGAGCGGCGCTCCGCGCCGTGGGCGCTCGACGAGCACCTGCTCGACGCGATCCCCCCGGACTTCAACGGCCGTCTGCTCGAGGAGGACTGGCCCCGCTTCGAGGAGGTCGCCGCGAACTCCTCGAAGCGGGTGCCCGCGATGGAGGAGATCAGGGTGACGCGCCTGATCAACGGGCCCGAGGCGTTCACGCCCGACAACGAGTTCATCCTCGGCGAGAGCGAGGTGGGCGGCTTCTTCGTCGCAGCGGGCTTCTGCGCGCACGGCCTCGCCGGCGCGGGCGGGATGGGGCGTCTGATGGCTGAGTGGATTCTCGAGGGAGAGCCCACGATGGACGTGTGGGAGATGGACAGCCGCCGCTTCGGCCCGCACTTCCGCTCGCCGTCGTACACGCTGAAGCGCACGCGCGAGGTGTATGAGACCTACTACGACATCCGCTACCCCGGCCACGAGCGCCAGGCGGGACGCCCGCTGCGCACCTCGAGCGCCTACCCGTGGCACGCGGAGCACAAAGCGGTCTTCGGCGAGAAGTCCGGCTGGGAGCGCGTCAACTGGTATGCGGCGAACGAGGCGGACGGTGATGAGTCGCTGCGCCCGCGAGGCTGGGCGGGCATGCATTGGTCGCCGGCGATCGGCGCCGAGCATCGCGCCACGCGCGAGCGCGCGGGCCTGTTCGACGAGTCCTCCTTCGCCAAGCTCGAGATCGCGGGGCCGGGCGCGCCGGCGTTCCTTGAAGAGCTGTGCGACAACCGCGTCGCGGGCGAGCTCGGCGCGATCACGTACACGCAGATGCTCAACCGCCGCGGCGGGATCGAGTGCGACTTCACGGTCACGCGCGTGGAGGAGGAGCTGTTCTCGATTGTCACCGGCACCGCCTTCGGCAACCATGATCTGAGCTTCATCCGCCGCCACGCGCCGAACGACGGCAGCGTGCGCTGCGCGGATGTGACCGCGCGGTGGGCCTGCTTCGCGCTGTGGGGGCCGCGCGCCCGCGACATCCTGGCCCCCCTCACAGACGATCCGCTCGACTTTCCCTACATGCGCATGCGCGATCTGGCGGTTGGCGATGTGCCGGTCCGCGCGCTGCGCGTGACGTTCGTGGGGGAGCTGGGCTGGGAGCTGTACTGCCCCACCGAGTACGGCGCGGGCATGTGGCGGGCGCTGTGGCAGGCCGGGCGCGCGCACGGCCTCGTCGCGGGCGGCTACCGGGCGATCGACTCGCTGCGCCTGGAGAAGGGCTACCGCGTGTGGGCCGCCGACATCACGCCCGAGGAGACACCGTTGGAGGCCGGTCTCGGCTTCTGCGTCAAGCGCGACGGCGGCTTCATCGGCGCAACGGCGCTGGGCGTGGGCTCGCCCGAGGGACCGGGCAAACCCGATCGCCGCCTGCGCTGCGTGGTGCTCGAGGATCCCCGCTCGGTCGCGCTCGGCAACGAGCCCGTGCGCGTGGGCGGCGAGCTGCTCGGGCGCGTCACCAGCGGCGGCTACGGCTACACGGTGGAGCACTCCATCGCCTACGCCTACCTGCCCGCCGAGATCGCGATCGGCACCGCTGTGGAGATTGACATCTTCGGGCAATGGGTCCCCGGGCAGCTCGTGCGCGAGCCCCTCTTCGATCCCAAGGGGGAGCGGGTCCGGGCGTAGGACAATCCGCTGCCAGAAGTTCGAAATCCTGTGTATCATTTGCAACATGGCCAGTCCGTCGGGTCATCTTCCGCATGTCACCGGTGTCGAGTTCCCGGGAGAGACGCAGGAGCTCTTCGCCGACGTGCACACGGACGCGACCGTCTCTGCGATCGAGCAGACGCTGCAGTCCACCGAGGCCGCACTCGGGACACTCGCGACCGTCGTCGTGGAGAGCATCCGCCTGGGCGGGGACGTGCCGCCGCAGGTGGAGGCCGCCGAGCGCGACCTGCGCAGCGCGCTGCGGCAGCTGAGCCTCGCCCGCCGTCACGCGCGGAGGTCCGCGTCGGGCGGCCCCCGCGACTGAGCGGGCACAACGCGATGGGCGATCCAGGACTCGAACCTGGGACCTCTTCCTTATCAGAGAAGCGCTCTAACCAACTGAGCTAATCGCCCGTGCCCGATGGCCCGGTCATCCTACCGCCGCGTAGGCCGCGGACTGGATGTCGCGGTGCACCTGCGGCGCCACGTGCGTCTCGAACATACGCTGGGTCAGCACAACCACAGTCAGGTCCTCAGCGGGGTCGACGAGCCAGGAGCTGCCGAAGCCGCCGTCCCAGCCGAAGCCGCCGCTCGGGCTCACGCCTGCCCGCCGCCCCACGGCAGCGGCTTGAGCATGCTCATGCGGTTGCCCTCGGAATCCTTGAAGCTGCAGTAGAGGCCGACACCGGGGATCTGCATGGGCTCGCCCGCCAGCGTGCCGCCGGCGCCCTCGACAGCGGCCATCGCCGCGTCCATGTCCTCGACCGCAATGACCACCGACGGGGCGTGCGAGCTGGGCTCATCGGTGCGCAGGAAGAAGCCGCCGTTGATCGCGCCCGGGCTCGCCGGCCGCCCGTCCGGACCGGGCTCGGTCGTGGTGACGACCGTGTAGTTGCCCATCTCCGCGCCGAGCATCTGCGTCTTCCAGCCGAACGCCGCCGCATAGAAGGCCGCCATGCGCTCTCTGTCCACGGCGGGCAGCTCGAAGTGAACCACGGGATCCATAGGTCGTCTCCTCCAGTCGAGGTTTGCGTGGCTGCGCTGAAGATACTGCGCCCGCGAGGATCAGGCGAGCGCGCGCCGGGTGAGGCGGCGCGCGAGCTCGAACGCCTCCTCGGGCGTCTGAAATGCGAGCTCGGCGCGGTAGCCGCCCGCCTGCGCGGGGCGCACGCGCACGTCCGCACCCAGCGCGCCGGACAGCGCGTCGGCGATCTCCCGCGCGGCCTGTTCCTGGTCGGGATGCGCGCGGCTCGCGCGTCGCGTCGCGTCCCTTGCCGTGTTGCCCGCACGTGCGCGGGCTTCGGTGGTGCGCACCGACCAGCCCTCCTGCACCGCCGTGCGCGCCAGCGTCCGCCGCGCGCCGTGATCCTCGGCGAGCAGCAACGCCCGGCCGTGGCCCTCGCTCAGCAGCCCCTCCTGGAGGAGCTCGACCACCTCATCGGGCAGGTCCAGCAGGCGCAGCAGGTTGCTCACGGCGACCCGGCCGCGCCCCACGCGCCGCCCCACCTCCTCGCGCGTGAGCCCCAGCTCCTCGACCAGCGCCGCGCATGCGCGGGCCTCCTCGATCGGGCTGAGGTCCTGGCGCGCCATGTTCTCGATCAGCGCCAGCTCCAACGCGGCGGCGTCCTCTGCGCGCGGGCGCACGAGCGCCGGGATCCGCTCGAGCCCCGCGATGCGCGCGGCCCTCCAGCGGCGCTCGCCCGCGATCAGCTCATATGTGCCGCCCGGCCGGGGGCGCACCAACACCGGCTGCAGCACGCCGCGCTCGCCCAGCGACTCGGCGAGGGCGCTCAGCGTCTTCTCGTCGAAGCGCCGGCGGGGCTGCGCTGGGTTCGGCGCGATCAGCTCGACGTGGAGCTCGCGCAGCTCCTGCTCGGGGTCCTTCTCGCTGTCGCTGGAGACGGCCAGAATGGCCTCCAGGCCGCGACCCATACCGCGGCGCGGCTTAGCCACGGGCCGCCACCTCCTTGGCGAGCTCGAAGTAGGCCTCGGCGCCCGCGCTGTGGGGATCGTGGTGGGTGACCGGCAGCCCGTAGCTCGGCGCCTCGCCCACGCGCACATTGCGCGGAATCACCGTGTCGAAGACGAGATCGGGGAAGTGCTCGCGGACCTCCCGCTCGACGTCCTGACCCAGGCGCGTGCGGCTGTCGTGCATCGTCAGCAGCATCCCCGCTACGGTCAGGCGAGGGTTCAGCTCACGTTGCACGAGCGCGAGCGTCTCCAGCAGTCCCGCCAGCCCCTCCAGGGCGAAGTACTCGGTCTGCACCGGCACGATCACGCGATCGGCCGCGACCAGCGCGCTCACCGTCAGCGGCCCCAGCGATGGCGGGCAGTCGAGCAGGATGTAGTCGAAGCGAGCGCGCAGCGGCTCCAGACACTCGCGCAGGCGCTGCTCGAATCCCGGGATGCGCGGCAGCTCGACGTTCGCGCCGGCCAGCCCCGCTCCGGCCGGCAGCAGCCGCAGCCCGGGCACCGAAGACTCGGTGAGCGCCTCCGCCGCGGTCGCCTCGCCGGCCAGCACCTCGTACAGGCCCGGCGCCTGCGTCCGCGCGACGCCCAGCCCGACGGTCGCGTTGGCCTGGGGATCGGCGTCGACCAGGAGCGTCTCGTAGCCCGCCTCGGCGATGCACGCCGCGACGTTCACCGCGGTCGTGGTCTTGCCCACGCCGCCCTTCTGGTTGGCGATCGCGTACACCGTGCCCATCTGCTGCAAGCTAGCGCCGATTGCGGTCGGGCGAGGCACGCTCTGGCGCAAAGTGCTCGAACGGCTCGGCGTCTCGGGCCCCCAGCGGTCGCTTGCGCGCAATTCCGGGCCGGCGCGGGAAGCGCGCGGGCGTCTCGGCGATCTTCACAAAGACATGCAGGTGGTGCTCGCGCGCTCGCGCGAAGGGCTCCACCCGGCGGATTTCCATCCTGCGCAAGCCGAGCTCAGCGCCCGCCGCATCCGCAGCGCGCTCCTCGGCCTCGGCACGGCGCCCGCGCCAGTCCACCAGCGAGCCGCCGACCCGCAGCAGCGGGGCCGCATACTCGAGCACGACCGGCTGCGCCGCCACCGCGCGCGCCACGACCAGCCCGTGCGCGCCCGCACCGGCCTGCCACTCCTCCGCCCGCGCGCACACGCTGTGCGCGTTTACGAGGCCCAGGTGAGCCGCGGCCCCGTCGAGGAAGACGCACTTGCGCGCGTTGCTCTCGAGCAGTTGTACCGCGCCGGCCGGGAGCGCCACCGCCAGCGGGAGCCCGGGGAAGCCCGCGCCGGAGCCCAGGTCCGCGATCGTGTCCGCAGCCCGCACCTGCTCGAGCTCGAGTGCCACGAGCGAGTCGGCCACGTGCGCCCATACCGCCTCGCGTGGATTCCGCACACTCGTCGGTGCATGCTCGTCCTGCTGCAGGAGCTCCAGCAGCGCGCCCAGCTGGCCCACCTGATGCGCTCCGAGGCCATAGCGCTCCGCGAGCCCCGCGAGAGCCCCGGCTGGCCAGTCCTCGCCGGTGGCGCCGGGCACCGTCAGGGGGTTTTCACGTGAAACGCCTTCGCGGACGTTTTCACGTGAAACGCTCCGCGCGCTCACCGCCGCCGCGCGGTGATACCACGAGATATCGCTCTGGCTCATCGCCCTCGGAGTGCGTTTCCACCTCGGCGCGATCGCGCAGGTACTCGTGCACAAGCCGTCGCTCGAACGGCGGCAGCGGCTCCAGCTCCACCGGGCGGCCGAGCCGTACAGCGTCATCGGCGGCGTCGTCAGCTTCGGCGCGCAGGGCGTCGGCGCGCCGCTCGCGGTAGCCGTTTGCGTCGATCACCACGCGGACCGGCGCCGGACCATCGGGGAACACGATCCGCTGCGCCAGGTGCTGGACGGCATCGATCGTCTGCCCGTGCCGGCCGATGAAGAGACCCACGTCCTCGCCCTTCAGGCGCCCGCTGAGGACCTCGGCATCAACCTCAACCTCAACCTCAGCGTCGAGCCCGAGATCCTCGACGATCTCCTCGAGCAGCTCGCCCAGCGCCTCCACCGGGTCGAGCTCCTCGCCCTCCATCTCCAGGTCGTCGCCGTCGCTCATCGCCGCCTGCCCGAGCGCTTCTTCTTTTTGCGCGCCGCCGGAGGGGGCGAGCTGGGGCGCGGGCTCGCGGTGGTCTTCCCGCCGCCCGCGTCCGCCGCGCCCACGCCGGCGCCCGCGAGCGCCGGCTTGACCGGGCCGCTCGGCCTGCCGTTGGAGGAGTCCTTCGGCGAGGGCGCTCGCGGTGGAGCGGGTCCGATTCGGCGCCGGATCACCGACTGCTGGCCGACCGTCCACAGGTTCGTCGTGATCCAGTACACGAGCAGCCCCGCCGGATAGCGGTAGAGGATCACCACGAAGACCACCGGCAGCAGGAGCATCAGGCGGCGCTGGTTGGGATCGGCGGTGGCGGTTGCGATCAGCGTCGAGCCCAGCTGCGAGCCCACGTAGAGCACGATCAGCACGACGAGCGCGATACCGGTCGCCTTGGCGGTGATATCAGGGATGAAGAGGAACTTGGCCGAGCCCGGGGCGACCACGTTGCAGCCGACTTCGCTGAGCCCCTTGACCGTGTGGCCCGCCACTTTCACCGAGTTCTGGGGGATCTGGCTGTTCGTGAGGATCGGCTTGTGCAGTTCACGCGTGTAGAATTCGCGCATCTGCTTGCCGCAGATGTCGAGCTTCAGATCGGTGCGCAGCATGTAGAACAGCGAGATGAAGACGGGGAGCTGCAGCAGCAGCGGCAGGCAGGAGGCCAGGGGATTGATTTTGTTCTCCTGGTAGAACTTCATGATCTCCTGCTGCTGGCGCTGTTTGTCCTCCTTGTAGCGCTCTTTGATCTTGTTCATCTCCGGCGCCAGTCGCTGCATCTCCTGCATCGACTTCAGCTGCCGGTAGGTGAGCGGCACGAGGATCGCGCGAATCAGCACGGTCAGCCCCACGATCGCCAGGCCCCAGCTCCCCCCGACCAGGTTTTCGTGCATGAAAACCATGATCGATTCGAACAGGTTGATCAGGGGCGAGAACGCGTCCTGAATGACGTTGGCGAAGATTGGCATGCTCTAGGGGATCTCGACGGTCATGGTTTGACGGCTTTCCGCTGGGCCGGCCGCGCTGCGCCGCGCAGACAGGGCGCCGGGTTTCAAGCCCGACGCCGGCTCACTCGCCACCGTCGGAACCGCTCCTGAAAACTCGCTGGGCCTCGACCGGATCGTATCCGCCGTAGCTCCATGGGTTGCACCTGAGCAGGCGCCAGCCCGCGAGCACCAGGCCCTTCAGTATGCCGTACCGGCCGATCGCCTCGACCGCATAGCGCGAACAGGTCGGCTCGTACTTGCAGCGGCGCGGGATCGCGGGCGAGATCAGGCGCTGGTAGACGATGATCGGCGCCGTCACGATCGCGCGCAGGACGCCCGTCAGGCTACCCGCGGGCGCCGCGTCGCTGCGCGGCAGCGAGGCCTGGCGCCTCATGGCCCTGCGGGTCCGGCGTCACGGGCACCCTGCGCGTGCAGGCCGGCCTTGACGATCAGCTCCGAGAGCGACCCCTCGACGCCCGCGAGACCCTCGCGCTCGGCCAGCTCGCGCACGGCCGGACGCGCCACCACGACGAGGTCGTGCCCCGGTACGAGTCCCTGGTCGAGATTTGCGAAGGCCTCGCGCAGCAGGCGCTTGACCCGGTTGCGCTCCACGGCGCCGCCGACCTTGCGCGATACCGACAGCCCCAGCCGCGGACGCTCCACAGCGACGTTGGGAAACGCATAGAGCACCAGGTGGCGGTTGGCATTCGAGTGTCCCTGCCTGTAGACGCGCTCGAACTCGGCGCTGCGCGACAGGCGCCCGCGACTGGGCATCCGCGCTTTCATCACATGCCCGGCGCCGTCGTGCCCCGCGTCACCAGAAGCCCCTCAGGTTGAAAGGCGCTTGCGTCCCTTGTCGCGCCGGCGCTTGAGGGTCAGCCGGCCGGCCCGCGAGCTCATGCGGGCGCGGAACCCGTGGGCGCGGGCCCGCTTGCGCTTCTTTGGCTGGTAGGTGCGCTTCATCGTCTCTCTTCTCGGCTCGCGGCCATCTTCCTGCCCGCGGCACCGCCTCACTGCAGCTGCGCCCCGGTGCTCGGCGCATGAAGTATAGAACCGCGGGCGCCCCGCTGAAATTTTCCGCCATTTGCGAGCAGGCCCCGCAGAGCGCTGCAGGCCGTTGGCTATAGTCGCCCGACCGGATCGACCTGCCGATCCCCCTTCGAATGATGCCCGTCACTTCCCTTGGGAGAGGAGCGGATTGACGCTGCCGTGAGCGCTGAGCTCGATCACATATGGTCGCTGGTCCAGGCCGAGCTTGCCCTCACCGTAGACGAGCCCACCTACCGCATCTGGCTCGAGCCGCTGCGCGCGGTCGAGCTGGCCGACGGGCGCCTGCTGATCAGCGCCCCCGCGCACGCCTGCCGCTGGATCGGCGATCGCTTCGGGCGCCTGATCGAGGCGAGCGCAGAAGCCGTGATCGGTCCCGGCACGGTCGTCGAGCTGCTCAGCGCCCAGCAGCAGCCGGGCGCTGCTCGGCGGCGCCCGGGCCGAGCAGCACCAGGCGAGCCCCCCGCCATCCCCGCTCCGCCGCCGCCCAGCGGCCCGCTCGGCAATCCCAAGCTCACCTTCGAGCAGTTCGTGATCGGCGACTCCAACAGGCTCGCCCACGCGGCCGCCCTGACGGTCGCTGAGATGCCCGCGCAGGCCTACAACCCGCTGTTCATCTGCGGCCCGCCGGGTGTCGGCAAGACGCACCTGCTCAACTCGATCGCCACGCTGCTGCTCGCCCACAGCCCCGGCCTCGCCGTCCGCTGCACGACCGGCGAGGCCTTCACGAACGAGTTCCTCGGCGCGCTGGGCGCCGGTCACACCGAGGATTTCAAGACGCGCTTCCGCGCGATCGACGTGCTGCTCGTGGACGACGTCCAGTTCCTCGAGCACAAGGCCAAGACCGAGGAGGAGTTCTTCCACACCTTCAACGCGCTCCACGACGGCGGGCAGCAGATCGTCCTGACCTCCGACCGCCCGCCGCGCGATCTGCAGGCGCTCGAGGACCGCCTGCGCGAGCGCTTCGAGGCGGGGCTCGTCGCCGACATCGCGGTGCCCGACCTGACCACGCGCCTGGCGATCCTGCGCATGCGCGCCCACCACGACAACATCGAGCTGGCCGACGACGACGCGCTGTCGGTGATCGCTGCACGCGTGCAGAACAACGTCCGCGCACTCGAGGGTGCGCTGATCCGCGTCGTCGCCTTCAGCTCGCTCACGGGACGCCCGATCACAGCCGAGCTGGCCGAGGAGGTGCTCGACAACCTCTACCCCCGCCCGCCCGCCGCCGCGCCCGCGCGCTGCTCGCTCAGCGACATCCAGGCCGCCGCCTGCAAGGAGTTCGGTGTCTCCCGCGAGGAGCTTCTGTCCTCCGCGCGGACACGGCGCATCGCCGCCGCCCGGACGGTTGCGATGTACCTCGCGCGTGAGCTCAGCGGCGAGTCGCTGCCGGCCATCGGCAGGGAGTTTGGCGGGCGTGACCACACGACAGTGCTGCATGCCTGGCGGCGTACATCCGCACGCCTGAGCGAGGACGCAGCCTCGCGCAAGGCTGTGGAGAACGTGTGTCGGGCGCTGCGCTCACCGCCGCCATAGGCTGCGCCCGCGCGCACGACCGCTACGCCTGAGAGACTTCGACCCCGTTCTCCACAGCCTCTTGCACAGAACTCGCCCAGGATTCCTCACTGACGACGCCAAATCCACAACTGCACAACCCCTACTAACTACTACCTCCATCTCATAGTCCTCATATGAAGCTTTCCCTCTCAACCTCTGAGCTGCTCGCCCAACTGCAGACGGCCACACGTGTTGCATCGACGCGCAGCGCCGTGCAGGCGCTCTCCGGCGTGATGATCTCCGCCCAGCCCGACACAACCCCCGAGCTGCTCGCCACCGACATGGAGATCGGCCTGCGCGTGCCACTCCAGGCCGAGGTGATGAGCCCTGGATCCGTCGTCCTGCCGGCCAGGCTGCTGCTCGACGTCGCGCGCTCGCTGTCGGCCGAGCGGCTGACGCTGGAGCTGCGCAGCGCCGAGCAGGACGTGGAGCTGATCTGCGGCGCCAGCACCTTCCACCTGCGCACGCTGCGCTCCGAAGACTTCCCCTCACTGCCCGTCGCATCGCCCGAGACGCGCGTCGTGCTGCCCGCCGAGGCCTTCGTACAGACGATCACGCGCGTTGCGCGCTCGGCCTCGCGCGACGAGACGCGGCCTGTGCTGACGGGGATCCTGATGTCCGCCTCCGGGCAGGAGCTGCGCATGGTCGCCACGGACTCCTACAGGCTCAGCGTGAAGCAGACCGCCCTCGATGCCCCGCTGCAGGGCACGCTCGAGGCCAACGTCCCGGCCCGCGCGCTGCAGGAGCTCGCCCGGATCGCCCAGCAGGCACCGTCCGAGTCGCTCGCGGTCAGCGTCGGGCAGAACCAGGTCGTCTTCGAGATCGGCGACGTGGCGCTCTCCTCGCGCCTGATCGACGGGCAGTTCCCCAACTACCGCCAGCTGCTGCCCGAGTCCGTCGAGCACGAGCTGCGGCTGTCGAGCGCCGAGCTGGGCGACGTGGTGCGCCGCATCAGCCTGCTCGCGCAGAAGAACGCGCCCCTGCGGCTCAGCTTCAGCGAGGGTGCGCTCACCGTCTCCGCACAGACGCCCGACGTCGGCGAGGCCAGCGAGACGATCCCCGTGCCCTTCCACGGCGAGGCGTTCGAGATCGGCTTCAACCCCGAGTTCCTGCGCGACGGGCTCGATAGCGTGGACACCGACGAGCTCATGCTGAAGCTGATCAGCCCGCTGCGCCCGGGGCTGATCGAATCGCCCGACAGCGGCGAGTTCGTCTACCTCATCATGCCGATCCGCCTGAACGTGTGAGCGCATGCGCGTGGTCAGCGTCGAGATGCGCGACTTCCGCACCTACGCGCGCGCCCAGGTGAGCCTCGGCGCCGGCCTGACCGTCGTGCACGGCGCCAACGGCGCGGGCAAGTCCAACCTCCTGGAGGCCATCTACTTCGGCTGCACCGCGCGCTCGCCGCGAACGCACAACGAGCGCGAGCTCGTGCGCTTCGGCGCGCCCGCCGCGCGCGTGACGGTGCACCTGCTCGACGGCGCGCAGCCGCACGAGCTCACCGTCGGCTACGGCGCCGGGCCCGGCGGCGAGCGTGCCGAGAAGCGCATGACGGCCGACGGGGCACCGGTGGAGCGCCTGCTCGACGTTCCCGACCGACCCCTGCTGAGCGTCTTCCAGCCGAACCGCCTGGAGCTCATCAAAGGCGCCCCCGCACTCCGCCGCGCCCACCTCGACCAGCTCGTCGCCGCGATCTGGCCGGCACGCGCCGGAGTACGGCGGGAGTACGCTCGCGTGCTCGCCCAGCGCAACGCGCTGCTTGCGCGGATCCGCGCAGGGAGGGCCTCGTCGGCGAGCCTCGCCACCTGGGATCGCGAGCTGGCCTCCAGCGCACTCGCGCTGATCGGCCAGCGGGCGGAGGCGGTGGCGATGCTGTCCGCGCCGTTCGCCGAGCGCGCCGCGCAGCTCGGCCTCGAGGGAGACACGGCGATCGAGTACCGGGCGCGATCGCGCGCGGGCAGCGTGGAGGAGCTCTTGAGCGAGCTGCAGGAGCGCATGCCCAGCGACCTGGAGCGCGGCTTCACCGGGCACGGGCCCCACCGCGACGATCTTGCGATGCTGCGCGATCGCCGCGAGCTGCGTGTCTACGGCTCGCAGGGCGAGCAGCGTGCGGCCTTGCTCGGGCTGCTGCTCGCCGAGCGCGCCGTGCTCGCCCAGCAGCGGCGGCGCACCCCGCTGATGCTGCTGGACGACGTCATGAGCGAGCTCGACGGCGAGCGCCGCGAGCTGCTCTCCGGGGAGCTCGCCAGCGGTGGGCAGAGCGTGATCGCCACGACCGACCTGGCGCACGTGCCGGGCGCCACCGGCGCGTCGGTATCGCGCCTGCACGTGATCGGCGGCGCGATCGAGGAGGAGGCGCTGGCGGCGTGAGCCGGCCCGCCCCCCGCCCGCTCGCCGCGGCGCTCGAGGGCCTCACGGCGACGCTCGCGCCGAGCACCGTGCTCGCCCGCGTGCAGGCCCTGTGGCCGGCCGTCGCCGGCGAGGCCATCGCCCGCGCCGCGCGCCCCAGCGCTGAGCGCGGCGGCGTGCTGACGGTCACCTGTGCCGCCGCCGTCTGGGCGCAGGAGCTCGAGCTGATGGCGCACGAGCTGATCCCGCGGCTGAACGCCGCGCTCGGTGATCAGAGCATCGAGCAGCTGCGCTGCAGGACGGGCTGAGCGGGGCCCCTCGGCGGCGCCCGCGCCGGTCGGCCGCGATCGGCGGCCGAGGGGGCGCATTCCCTGCATTTTGCAGGCATTTAGGCCCTCCCAACCCCCGGATCTGAGGGCCCCGCCTGCTATCATCGAGGGCACACTCGATCCGCCCCAGCCGTGGTCCTCGCGCCCCGGATTCCGGGGCGTTCTCACGTCATCGGAGGCCCATTGGCAACAGGCAGCAGCAGCTCTGAGGAGAGCGCCGTGAAGGGCGGCGTCAACGACCCGTCGATGGGCGGTGGCTCGGCCGACTACGACGCCCAGGACATCACCGTCCTCGAGGGTCTCGAGGCGGTTCGCAAGCGCCCGGGCATGTACATCGGCTCGACCGGGGTGATGGGCCTGCACCACCTCGTCTACGAGCTCGTCGACAACTCCGTCGACGAGGCGCTCGCGGGCTTCTGCACCGAGGTCGCCGTGACGATCCACCCCGACAACTCGGTGACGGAGGTCGACAACGGCCGCGGCATCCCGGTCGCGACGATGGACAAGGAGGGCCTGCCGGCCGTCCAGGTCGTCCTCACCGTCCTGCACTCCGGCGGCAAGTTCGGAGAGGGCGGCGGCTACAAGGTCTCCGGCGGGCTGCACGGCGTCGGCGTGTCCGTCGTCAACGCCCTCTCCGAGCGCCTCGACATCGAGATCCGCCGCGACGGCCACGTCTTCTCGCAGGAGTACTCGCGCGGCGCGCCGCAAGGCGAACTGCTCAAGGGCGCGCCGCTCGACCCGGCGGCCGGGACCGGCACATCGGTCACCTTTCTCCCCGACGCCGACATCTTCGAGACGCTCGACTTCGATTTCAACACGCTCGAAGAGCGCCTGCGCGAGACCGCCTTCCTGACCCGCGGCCTGAAGATCTCGATCGTTGACGAGCGCGGCGAGGGCCACGCGGCGGAGTTTCAGTACGACGGCGGCATCGAGGACTTCGTGGCCTATCTCAACGAGAACAAGGACACCGTCCACCGCAAGGTGATCTTCTTCACCGGCGAGTCCGAGGAGGGCGCCGCCGAGGTCGCGCTGCAGTGGAACTCCTCCTACCAGGACTCGATCCACTCGTTTGCCAACAACATCAACACCCGCGAGGGCGGCTCGCACATGAGCGGCTTCCGCTCGGCGCTGACGCGCACGATAAACAAGTACGCACGCGACCACGGCCTGCTGAAGGAGAAAGAGGACAACCTCTCCGGCGAGGATGTGCGCGAGGGCCTGACAGCGGTCATCTCCGTCAAGCTGCGCGATCCGCAGTTCGAGGGTCAGACCAAGACCAAGCTCGGCAATCCCGGCATGGCGGGCTTCGTCGAGTCGATCGTCAACTCCGGCCTGGGCGAGTTTCTCGAGGAGAACCCCAGCGAGGCGCGCGCGGTGATCATGAAGTCCGTGCAGGCCCAGCGCGCGCGCGAGGCGGCCCGCAAGGCGCGCGACCTCACGCGGCGCAAGTCGGCGCTGGAGAACTCCACGCTGCCCGGCAAGCTCGCCGACTGCTCCGTCAAGGACCCCGCGCTGGCGGAGCTGTTCGTGGTCGAGGGCGACTCCGCGGGCGGCTCGGCCAAGCAGGGCCGCGACCGCAACACGCAGGCGGTGCTGCCGCTGCGCGGCAAGATCCTCAACGTCGAGAAGTCGCGCATCGACAAGGTCCTGCAGAACACCGAGGTGCAGGCCCTGATCACCGCGATCGGCACGGGCGTGCGCGACGAGTTCAACATCGAGAACGCGCGCTATCACAAGGTCGTGCTGATGACCGACGCCGACGTCGACGGCGCGCACATCCGCACGCTCGTGCTCACGCTGCTGTTCCGCGAGATGGAAGAGCTGATCAAGGCCGGCTACGTCTACATCGCCAAGCCGCCGCTGTACAAGCTCAAGCAGGGCTCGCGCGAGCGCTACATCGAGAAGGACGCCGAACTCGAGGAGATCCTGCTGGCCGACAAGTGGGAGAAGATCGCGGTCTTCGACCGCCACGGCACGCAGTTCAAGCTCACCGAGGCGCGCTGGCAGCGCTTCTCGCGGCTGCTCAAGCAGTATGAGGGGTGGTCCTCCTCGCTGCGGGCGGCCCACGGCCACGACGTCGTGCAGTTCCTCGAGGAGTCCTCGCTGCTGGGCGAGCAGGCGCTCAGCGCGGAGGCGGCCATGGAGCTGCTCTCGCGCGCCGACGTGGCCGGCGACACGCACGCCACCGAGCTGCTCGAGTCGTTCGACCCGCTGGAGCTGCGCATCAAGGCGGTCGAAGCCAAGACCGGCTTCGCCCGCGTGCACCGCATCAAGCGCAGCCTGTTCGACTCCCAGGAGTACCGCCAGCTTGCGCGCGTGCACGCCCAGCTGATCGAGCTGGCGGGCGTGCCGGCCTTCGACGTGCGGCTCGGCGACGCCCACGAGAGCGCGCCGTCCTTCGAGGCGCTGCACCCCGCGGTGATGGCCGTGGCACAGAAGGGCAGCAAGCTGCAGCGCTTCAAGGGGCTCGGGGAGATGAACGCCGAGCAGCTCGGCGAAACCACGATGGCTCCCGCCACGCGCACGCTCGCGCAGGTCACCCTCGAGGACGCATTCGCCGCCGACCGCGTCTTCTCGATGCTGATGGGAGATCAGGTCGAGCCGCGTCGCGCATTCATCGAGGACAACGCCCGCGCCGTCGCCAACCTCGACGTATGAGGCCCCGCACGCCGATCGTGAGGAGGCATAGTGGCCAGCGCTGATGTCATAAGCGGGGGCAACGTCGAGCCCCGTGCGCTCGAGGAGGAGATGCGCACGGCCTATCTCGACTACGCGATGTCGGTCATCGTGGGCCGCGCGCTGCCCGACGTGCGCGATGGCCTGAAGCCCGTTCACCGGCGCGTGCTCTACGCGATGAACGAGCTCGGCCTCGGTCCCACACGCTCGTATGCCAAGTGCGCCAAGATCGTCGGCGAGGTGATGGGCAACTATCACCCCCACGGGGACTCCGCGATCTACGACACGCTCGTGCGTATGGCTCAGGAGTTCTCGATGCGCTACGAGCTCGTCGACGGGCAGGGCAACTTCGGCTCGCTGGACGACGACCCTGCTGCCGCCATGCGCTACACAGAGGCCCGCCTCGCGCGCATCGCCACGGAGATGCTGCGCGACCTGGACATGGACACCGTGGACTTCGTGCAGAACTACGACGGCTCGCGGCGCGAACCGCTGGTCCTGCCGGCCCGCTTCCCCAACCTGCTCGTCAACGGCTCCTCGGGTATCGCGGTGGGGATGGCCACCAACATCCCGCCGCACAACCTGCGCGAGGTGATCGACGCGACGGTCGCCTACATCGATGATCCCGACATCGACACCGAGGGCCTGATGGCGCACGTCAAGGGCCCGGACTTCCCGACCGGCGGCATCATCCTCGGCCACGCGGGCATCCGCGACGCCTACGAGACCGGCCGTGGGCGCGTGCGCGTACAGGCGCGTGCGCACATCGAGCCGCTGAGCCACGGCAAGGAGGCGATCGTCGTCACCGAGCTGCCCTTCATGGTCAAGAAGGGCGGCGAAGGCAACCTCATGACGAAGATCGCGGAGCTGGTCAACGAGAAACGCATACCCGAGATCTCAGACCTGATCGACCAGTCCGACAAGCGCGGCATGCGCCTCGTGATCGAGCTCAAGCGCGACGCGATCCCGAAGGTCGTGCTCAACAAGCTCTACAAGCACACCTCCATGCAGACCACCTTCGGCGTGAACATGGTCGCGCTCGTGGACAACGTCCCGCGCACGCTCACCCTGCGCGAGGTGATCCACCACTACGTCGCCCACCAGCGCGAGGTGATCGTGCGGCGCACCAAGCACGAGCTCGCCGAGAAGGAGGCCCGCGCGCACATCCTCGAGGGCCTGCTGACCGCGCTCGAGCACCTCGACGCGATCATCGAGCTGATCCGCGCCTCGCGCGATCGCGAAGCAGCCCGCGAGCAGCTCATCGCCCGCTTCGAGCTCAGCGCGATCCAGGCCAGCGCGATCCTCGACCTGCGCCTCTCGCAGCTGACCGCGCTGGAGGCCGACGGCATCAAACAGGAGCACGCCGACGTCACCGAGCGCATCGCCGAGCTGCGCGCCATCCTCGGCGATGAGGCCCGCGTGCTGGCGGTCGTCAAGGAGGAGCTCTCGGAGATCCGCGAGCGCTTCGGCGACGAGCGGCGCACCGAGATCAGCCACTCCGAGGACGAGATCGACATCGAGGACCTGATCGCCGACCAGCAGATGGTCATCACCATCACCCAGACCGGCTACATCAAGTCGCTGCCGCTCGCCACCTACCGCCAGCAGGCGCGCGGCGGTCGCGGCGTGACGGGCATGGACATGAAGGACGGCGATTTCATCGAGCACCTGTTCGTGTGCTCCTCGCACGACTACCTGCTGTTCTTCTCCAACCGCGGCAAGGTCTATCGCTCGAAGGTCTACGAACTGCCCGAGGCGCAGCGCACGGCCAAGGGGCGCGCGCTGGTCAACGTGCTGCCGCTGGCCGAGGGCGAGCGCATCCAGGCGGTGCTCTCCACGCGGGACTTCACCGAGACCCAGTTCCTCGTGTTCGCCACGCGCAGCGGCACCGTCAAGAAGACCGAGCTGCTCGCCTACAACACGCCCATCAAAGCCGACGGCATCATCGCGATCAACATCCGCGACGACGACGAGCTGCTGGCCGTGCGGGCCGTGAATCCGGGCGACGAGGTGATCATGGTCTCGCGCGCCGGGCTGACCGTGCGCTTCGCGGAGTCCGACGTGCGCGCGATGGGTCGCGACACCACCGGCGTGCGGGGCATGGACGTGGGCAGGGGCGGCAAGGTGATCGCGATGGATGTGGCCCGCGATGACATGGACCTGCTCGTGGTCACCGAAAACGGCTACGGCAAGCGCACGCAGATCGGGCAGTACCGCAAGACGAATCGCGGCGCCAAAGGCGTCAAGACGATCGGCCTGACCGAGAAAAAGGGCGGCCTCGCGGGTGCGCTCGTCGTGCGCGAGCACCAGGAGCTGGTCTTCATCAGCGTCGGCGGCATGGTCCAGCGCACGAGCGCCGGCGGCATCTCCCAGCAGGGTCGCTCCGCAACCGGCGTGCGCGTCATGAACCTCAAGGACGACGACCTCGTCAGCGCGGTCGCGCTCGTGGTGGACACCGGCGAGGACACCGGCGCGCCCCCCGAGAACGGCGACTAGCCAGAGATCAGAGCGCGCCGCACGGCGCGCGCCCCGCTGCAATTCGCGCTCCGCGCCCTCACGACCGCCTGTCCAAATTCGGGTGCCCGCACTCAGATAGGCGCGGTGTGCCGCCGACAGGCAGAGGGTGCGCCGCTCCAACCTCCTCACCGCAGCCCTGTCGCTCATCTGCTGCGCCGCGACAGCCGCCGCGCCCAGCGCCGTCGCGGCACCCGCCCGCGCAAAGGGCGTCTGTCACACGGCCATCGCGCACGCCGCAACCCGCTCACGCGGGGCCCGCCGCGCCCACGCCTGCCCCGTGCACACGCGCCGCGTCGCGGCCCGGAAGACGACCCGCCCCAAGCCAGCGCAGCACCCTGCGCTCGCGCCCGCGCCGCCGCCGGCCGCAAGCCCCGCCGTCGACGGCCTCGCCGCCACGATCGCAGCGGTCCTCGCCACCCCGTGCCAGAACACCGAAGTGCAGCCCGCCGCGGCCAACCTCGCGCTGGTGCGCGCCGCCGTGCTGTGCCTGATCAACCAGAAGCGCGCCCAGAACGGCGAGCAGCCGCTCGCGCTCGACTCCCAGCTGCAGGAGGCGGCCGAAGGCCATGGGCAGGAACTGATCTCGCTGGACTACTTCGCGCACGTCGCGCCCAGCGGCGAGACGCCCGTCGATCGCATCCGCGAAACCGGCTACATCCCCAACTCATCGGTGGGCTACGTGATCGGCGAGAACCTCGCCTGGGGCACCTACAACCTGGGCACGCCGCAGGCGATCGTCTCCGCCTGGATCGCCTCGCCCGGGCACCTCGCCAACATCCTCGAAGCCAAGTACACCCAGACCGGCATCGCCGTGGTTCCCGAAGTACCCGCCTCCCTCTCCGGCGGCGCTCCCGGCGCGACCTACGCGCAGGAGTTCGGCGTCATCATCCCCTAGCCGGGGATCGCCTGGCCTCGCCGCCCGACCGCCGCGCGCGGCTCGTCATCCGCGTTCGCTACTCTGCCCAGACCAGAGAAAGGAGGTGGTCCTAACGTTGAGTGACAGTTCTTGCGGGACCCTGGAGGTGACCGGCCACTAGGTCGGACAGGCTGGACCGCCTAGCGGAATCCAACCCGGGACACCCCGAGACGATCGCCGGTCCTGGTCCCGCCGGCTGCCTTTCCGTCGCCTCGGTCTTCCAGTCAGCACGGTGAGCGAGGGGCGCCACGCACGGCGCCCCTCGCAGCCATGCGCCTCAGCGCCACCGCGGGGCGCGCCGGGCGGCCGCTCAGGCCGCCTGCGGCAGGTACGCCAGCCACGCCGCCGGGATCGTCGGGCTGGCGACGTGGATGAAGATCTCCGCGCGCGGCGTGCGCGGTGCGCGGCGCGGGTGCATCCCCGCCTGGCGCGGCAGCCGGTCGCCCTTGCGGCGGTTGCAGGGGGCGCACGAGGCCACGATGTTCTCCCAGCTCGAGGAGCCGCCCTTGGAGCGCGGGATCACATGATCGACCGTGAGGTTGGAGCGCGAGCCGCAGTACTGGCACGTCCAGCTGTCGCGCGCGAACACCGCCCGCCGGGTGATCTTGCGCCGGTGCGCGTCGCGGGGCACGTTGACGTAGCTGACCAGCCGGATCACCACGGGGCGGGCGAGCGTCGAGCTCTCCGAATGCAGCGCCGAGCGGCCCCGCTCGAGCAGCTCGGCCTTCTGCTTGAGCAGCAGCACCACCGCGCGGCGCACGGTGCAAACGTTGATCGGCTCAAACGTCGCGTTCAGCACGAGCACCCGACCGCTCATCGCCGTCGTGGGCGATGTCTCAGGTCCGTGGCGCTGGTGCTCTGAAGGCGACACGGACCCCACCTGCTCTGGTGGGACGGTGCTCTCCATCTTCAGCGCCGCAGTGTAGCGGCGCCGCACCCGGCGCGCGGCATGAGCACCGTCGTGCTCATGCGGGCGAAGGCGCCGCAGGGTAGGAGCCCAGCAGGCGCACCTCCTCGCACTGGGCGCGCAAATCGACGATCGCGTCCGCCACCGCGCCGTCCTCCGCACGCCCCCCGAGGTCGGCGAAGAAGATGTAGCTGCCAAGCCGCTGGCGCCGCGGGCGCGACTCGATCCTCGTCAGGTTGATGTCCCTGCTGGCAAACTGCTCCAGGCACCGCAGCAGCCAGCCCGGACGCTCCGCACCAGCGCCCCAGAAGGCCAGCGAGGTCTTCCACGCCGCACCCTCCTCGGCGCGCAGCGGGGGCCGCGCCCCGCCCGCCGCTCGTCCCAGCCACACGAAGCGCGTTTCGTTGTCGTCGCGGTCCTCGACCCCAGCGCGGAGCACCGTGCCGCCGTAGATCTCGGCGGCCAACAGGGTCCCCAGCGCGGCCCGCTCGCTGCGCCCCTCGGCGACCACCGCGCGCACCGCCTCGGCAGTCGAGCTCGCCGCCAGGATCCGCGCGTGCGGCAGCTCGGCGCGTAGGAAGCGCGCGCACTGTCCGGGGACGTGCGGATGGCTCACCACGCTCTCGATCCGCTCCAGCTCGACGGGCCCCGCAGCGATCAGCGAATGCCTGACGCGCAACAGCGCCTCGCCCACGATCTCGACGCCCGGCTCGCCCACCAGCAGGTCCAGCGTCGCGCTGATCGAGCCCTCGAGCGAGTTCTCGATCGGCGCGATCGCGAAATCGACCGCGCCCTCGCGCAGCGCCATCACCGTGTCGTAGATGCTCCCCAGCGGGCGGGGCTCGACGGCCCCCGGCGCCGCGCTCGCCAGCAGCGCCTCCTCTGTGAACGTACCCTCGGGACCGAGATAGCCGACGCGCGGCCGCGTGGACGGCACCTCAGGCGGGATGCCGTGCGGCATCCCCCGCGTCTCCATCAGCGCCGCCCGTCAGGGCCAGGCGCACCGCCTCGGCCTCCTCCGGGGAGAGCTCCAGTTCGCCGCGCCCGGAATGCACCTGCTTGCCGTAGACGCGCGCCTGGTCGCGGTGGTGGATGCACGACAGCACGATCCCCGACTGCTCCTCGTCGAGCAGCGCGATCGACATCGACTGCTGGCCCGAGAGCTCGTTGTAGGCGTCGTAGCGCACCAGCGCGCGGTGGGCCAGCGTTCCGCGCAGGGCCGCCTCGACGGCCGCGAGGCGCCCGTCGAGATGCGCGGTGCTCGCGTCGACATGCTCGCTGAGCGCCTGGAAGGCCTGTTGCAGGGCGGCCGCGTGGGCCACCACGTCGACCTCGCCCTGTTCGCCCAGCACGAGCCGCTGCGAGCGGCGAAGGCGGCGCACCGAGATGGCCAGCGCGACGCAGCCCACGAGCGCGATCGCCGCCACGGCAGCGGCCGCGATCGCGATGATCCCCTGCGTGTCCGTGATCGACGCGCTCATGGGCACAAGTTAGCCGCTCCGGGAGCGGCGCCGCCCTATTCGCCGAAGATCGCCAGGAAGGTGCCCTTGGTGCCTTCGTGGTTGGTTTCGCCGGGCACCGGTTCGACCTGGACTTCGATCTTCGCCGCCAGGTTGAGCGGAACGCCCGTCACGGTGATTTCGGCCTTTGCCGTCTTCCCCGGTTCGGTCGTGGGGATCACGCCCGAACCCTTCAGCGTTTTGCCGCCCGCGGTGATCGTCACATCCACCTTGACGTTCGTCTCGCTGAATTCGCCGTCGTTTTCGACCATCACGGTGAACGCGGGGCTGCCCCCGCCGGCGATGTGGTTGAGGGCCGGTTCGGCTTCGAGCGTGGTCGTCCCCACGCTCACACCCTTCAGCACGCTGCCGTGGTGGCCCGGCGCGACGCCGCTGGCGGACGTGCTGGCCGCCTGCCCGGTGATGCGCATCTGCACGGTCGAGGCTTCCAGCCAGCCGATGTTGGGCAGGAAGCGCGTCGCCGTGGTGGTCAGGCCCGTGATCGAGTTGCTCGCCAGCACTTCCTGGATCAGCGGCGCGACGCGCTGGGAGTAGATCACGTCGGAGGCCAGGAAGATCTCCATGTCACCCGCGATCAGCGTGCTCGCCGCCTTGGCTTGCCCGCCCAGCGCCTTGGGCAGCAGCGCGGCCAGCTTGGACATACCTTCGGCGCGCAGGTTGAACGCCAGCAGCAGGTTGCGCTGCGCGCCCGTCATTTCGCCCGGCACGCTCAGGCTCTGCACCCGTTCGGCGAGCTTGCGCTGGTCGAGGCTGAGTTCGTCGACCTGCTGCTCAACGTCGAGCGCCGACTTGCCCGATGCGCCGCTGAGCGCCACGAACAGCGGGTGGGAGACCTGTTCGTCGGATTCCTGCGCGAGCTGGCTGACGTTGCGGTTGTAGCTCTTCAGCGACGACTGCTTTTCGCTTTTCACGCAGCCGTTGACCACGAGCGCGATCACGATCAGCAGCACGACCGCCACGCCGGCCGCCACCAGCCTGCGCACCATCAGGGTGTGCTGGTCGGCGCCCGCGCCGCCTGCGCCCTGCGGGCGCCGCGGGCGAGGGCGCCGAGGCCCGCCGCCGGCCGGGGGCCGCGGTCGCAGTGTGCGCGTTGACGGCCGAGGCGCTGTCTCCTCGCCGTCGTCGAAGAACGACAAAAGCTCGCTCCTTGCAGGGATTACGAAGCGCCAGTATGACTGGCGGGCGGGTCGCGGGCTAGCCTGCAAGTTCTCGGTCAGAGCGGACTTGCAGGCGCTGCGCGGCAGGGACAGCGCCTCCGGGCGGCGAACGCAGGACCCGGTGGAGTCGCAACACACCCTCGTCCACACGCCCCCGTCATGGGACCCCTCGCCGCCTCAGACGCCGGCGCGCGGGCGCATCGGGGCCTCGCGACGCGATGCGCCGGCCGCGGAGGCCACGACGCAGACCGAGACGGTGGTGCTGGGGCGCTACCGGCTGCTCGAGCGGCTCGGCAGGGGCGGCTTCGGCGAGGTGTGGCGCGCGCACGACGAACTCCTGCACCGCGAGGTGGCGCTCAAGCAGATCTGGCTGGGCCCCGACGGCGACAGCGAGCGCGCGACGCGCGAGGCGCTGGCGGCTGCGCGCCTGGCGCACCCCGCGATCGTCGCGCTCTACGAGGCCGCCGCGGTCGATGAGTCCTTCTACCTGATCTCCGAGCTGGTCGACGGGGAGACGCTCGCGCGGCTGATCGACGAGGAGGCGCTCAGCGACGAGGAGGTGCTCGAGATCGGCGTGGCGCTCGCCGCCGCGCTCGCGCACGCACACGCGCGCGGCGTGATCCATCGCGACATAAAGCCCCAGAACGTGCTCATCCCCGCCCGTCCCGAGGGTGCCGAAGGGCTCGCCAAGCTCACCGATTTCGGCGGCGCGAGCCTGGTGGGCGAGGACAACCTGACGCGCACCGGCGACGTGCTCGGCACGCTCGCCTACATGGCGCCCGAGCAGAGCGAAGGCCGGGAGGTGGGACGGGAGGCGGATCTGTATGCGCTCGCCCTCGTGCTCTACGAGGCGCTGTGCGGCGTGAACCCGGTGCGCGGCCGCACGCCCGCCGCCACCGCGCGCAGGATCGGGCGCACGCTCGCGCCGCTCGAGCGCGCACGCAGCGACCTGCCGCGCGGGCTCACGCGCGCGATCGACACCGCGCTGTCGCTCGCCCCCGCCGAGCGGGGCACGCTCGACGAGCTGCGCGGCGCGCTCGAGGAGGCGCTCGAGCGCGGCCTGGGACGCTCGTGGCGGCGCCAGCCCGCCCGCGCCCGCCCCGCCCCGCGCCCGCCTGTGGACGGCGCGCCGGAGCACGGGCCCGCGCCGTTGACCGCGCTGCAGCCGCGCGAGGGCCCGCGCGAGCGCGCGGAGAGGATCGCCGAGCCGGACGCCGCGCCTGCGCGCCTGCTCGTGCCGCGCGGGGTCTGGATCGTGTGTGCGCTGGCACTGATCGTGTGGGAGCTGTGGCGCGGGCGCGGGGGCGTCGCGCTGCTGGTGCTCGCCGCCGCGCTACCGCTGCTGCTCGCGCCGCGCCGCGCCGCGCCGGTGTGGCTGCTCGCGGCGCTCGCGCCGGTGCTCGGCCTGGCGGGGCTCGCCGGCGCATATCCCGCGGTCGCCGGGCAGGCGCGCCGCTGGCGGGCGCGCATGGCGCTCGGCGCGCTGGGCTACTGGTGGCTGACGCTGGCCGAGCCGCTGCTGGGCCGGCGGCTGTGGCTCGGAGCGCCCGCGGGCACCCCTGCGCGCGCCGTGTGGGAGAGCTCACTGGGCGAGACCGCCACGCACGTCGTCGGCCCCGCACTCAGCCTCGGCGTGCTCCTCGGGGCCGCGCTGTGGGCGACCGCCGCGCTGCTGCTGCCATGGGTCGTGCGCGGCCGCAGCGCAGCGGCGGACCTGATCGGCGCGGCGGTGTGGTCGGCGGCGATCGTGCTGGCCGCACCCACGCTGGACGCAGGGCTCTCGCCGCAGGCCGCCTACGCGGCTCCGCGTGGAGCCGTCGCCGGCACGCTGCTCGGTTGCATCATCGCGGTGGCCGCGCGCGCTCTGCGCGGGCCCGTCTGACCCCAGGGTGCGTAGCATGGCTCACGGCTCCGGGCCGATCTGAGAGCGCCCGCCCCGGCCGTCCGCCAATGAACCTGCTCAAGAGCGTCGAGACCACGATCGCCAACCTCGTCGAGGGCACCTTCGGGCGCGTCTTCCGCTCGGAGGTGCGCCCGATGGAGCTCGCGCGCAAGCTCGCCCGCGAGATGGACGCGCACCGCACCGTGTCCGTCTCGCGCGTATATGTCCCAAACGAGTACTCGGTGTGGCTCTCGCCCGCCGACCGGGCGCGCTACGAGGGGGTCGAGCAGGACGTCATCGAAGAGCTGTGCGCCTACCTGCTCGAGCACGCCCGCCGCGAGTCGGTGATCCTCACCTCGCACCCCGTCGTCGTCTTCCACACCGACGAGACGCTTGCGCTCGGCGAATTCGGCATCCAGGCGCGCTCCGTCCGGGCGGTCGAGCAGGCTGAACCCTCCATCCACGAAGCGCAGGCGCCGCACCCCGTCGAGCAGGCGGAGCATGGCCAGACGATGATCTACAGCACCTCAGCGCGCGTCGGCGGCGCCGTCGAGGAGGCGCACACCCGCAGGGGCGCGCCGCGCGCGCTGCTGCTGACCGGCGGGCGCCGGCTGCTGCTTCCCAGCGCCGGCGCCATCGTCGGGCGCAGCCGCGAGTGCGACGTGGTCCTCGAGGACGCCGGCATCTCGCGTCGCCACGCCGAGCTGCGCCCCACCCCCGACGGCTGGACGATCACCGACCTCGGCTCGACCAACGGCGTGATCGTCAACGGCCACGCGGCGCGCGGCCCGCAGCTGCTCGCAACGGGCGATCGCCTCGAGCTCGGCTCAACCGAGATCGTCTTCGAGCTTGGATGACCACGCTCGCGCCCGTATCGGTTGCCCTCAAGTTCGGCTTCCTGGTCGTGCTCTACCTGTTTCTGCTGTGGGTCGTCCGCAGCGCCCGCCGGGATCTCAGCGCCGGCGACTCGCTCACGCTCGAGCGTGGGGCGCACACAGCCGGCGGCGTGGCGCCCGATGCCACCGGCCTGCACTCCGCCTCGGCGCTCACCAGCGCAGACTTCGCCGAGCGCGCGCCGCGGCTGCTCGTGGACCGGGCCCCCGGGCACGAGCCGGGATTGATCTACGATCTCGACGCCGACGTCGTGCTGGGCCGCGGTGACCGCGCCGAGATCCGGCTGGAGGACCCCTTCGCCTCCTCACAGCACGCCCGCATCTACCGGCAGGGAAAGATATTGGTCATCGAGGACCTCGGCTCCACCAACGGTACCTACCTCAACGAGGAGCTGCTGGAGAGCCCCAGGCCGCTCCACCCCGGCGACAGCGTGCGCATCGGCGACAGCGAATTCACCTTCGAGGTCGACTGACGTGCTGCGCGTGGCCGAACAGTATGCGGGGACCGACACGGGACGCCAGCGCCGCGCCAACGAGGATTCGCTGCTGGCGCGCTCGCCGCTGTTCGTGGTGGCCGACGGGATGGGTGGTGCGCAGGCCGGCGAGGTCGCTTCGCGGATCGCTGTCGAGTCCTTCACGCCCGGCCTGGAGGACAGCAACCACCCCGAGCTCGCGCTGGCCGCGCTCGCTCAGGCCGCCAACGCGCGCATCCACGAGCTCTCCCACGCCAACGCCGAGCAGGCCGGCATGGGGACCACGCTCACGGCCGCCTACGTGGGCGAGGATGAGATCGCGATCGCACACGTGGGCGACAGCCGCGCCTACTGCCTGCGCGACGGCGAGCTGCTGCGCCTCACCGACGACCACTCGCTCGTGGACGAGCTCATGCGCCAGGGCCGCCTGACCCCCGAGGAAGCAGTCGAGCACCCGCAGCGCTCGGTGATCACGCGCGCGCTCGGGCCCGAGCTGACCGTCGAGGTGGACACACGCTCCTTCCGTGCGCGCGCCGGCGACGTCTACCTGCTCTGCAGCGACGGGCTCACCACGATGCTCTCCGAGGATCAGATCGTCGCGGTGCTGCTGGCCCACCCGCGCCTGCATGATGCCGGCGAGGCGCTCATCGCCGCTGCCAACGACGCGGGCGGGCGCGACAACATCACGGTCGTGCTGATGCGCCTGGAGGACGTGCGCAGCGCTGCCGACCCGCTGATCGACCAGGCCACCATGGTGGGCGTCCCGGCGGTCGTCGTGCCCGCCGGCGAGCAGGTGCCGGTCGAGCCCGGCCCTGCGCCGGCTGCGCCCGTGCTGGCCAGCCCCGTTCGCCCGCGCCAGCCGCGGCGCCCCAGCGACGCGGCCGCCGCGGCCGCCGCGCAGGCACGCAAGCGCCGGCGCAGGCGTCGTGCGGGACTGCTCACCGTCACGCTCGTCGTGCTCGGCCTGCTTGCCTCGGCCGGCTACCTGGCCCTGCAGTCGGTCTACTTCATAGGCACCAACGACCGCGGCCTGGTCACGATCTTCGAGGGCCTGCCCTACCGGCTGCCGGGCAACCTCGCGCTGTACAGCAGCGACTACGTATCAGGTGTGAGCGCCGCCACGCTCTCACCGGCGCGCCGGCGCACGCTGCTCGACCACACGCTGCGCTCCGAAGCGGATGCCGCCTCGCTGATCCGCAGCCTCGAACTGGGGCAGCTGGAATGAGGCGCGACTCATGAATCGGCCGATCGTAAGGCTCTATGGGCTCGTCGCGCTGCTGTTCGCGCTGCTCGTCGCCTTCACCTCGCGCTGGACGGTCTTCGAAGCGAAATCGCTGCGCAACAATCCCCTCAACGTGCGCGCGGTGCTCGAGCAGGAGCGCGTCGAGCGCGGCCCCATCGTGGCGGCCGACGGAACCGTGCTGGCGCGCAGCGTGCGGGGCGCCGAAGGCGCCTACGAACGCACCTATCCCACCCGCGAAGAGTTCGCCGCGCCGATCGGCTACTCCTATGTGACGAGCTTCGGCAGCACCGGCCTGGAGCTCTACCGCAACAGCGAACTGGACGGGCAGGGCGCCAACAACCTGCAGTCCATCCTCAACCAGCTGCAGGGCAAGACGCCCCAGGGCGAGAAGGTCGTCACGACGCTCGAACCGCGCGCCCAGCAGGTCGCCAACGCCGCTCTCACCGGTCACGAAGGCGCCGTCGTGGCACTCGATCCGCGCACCGGAGCGGTCACCGTGATGGCCTCCTCGCCCGCCTATGACCCCAACCTCCTGCGCACCGGCGCGGGCGCCGCCAGGCTGGCGCGCCAGGAGCAGACCCAGCCGCCGGTGGCCTCGCAGGTCAATCGCGCCGTCCAGTTCGGCTACGCGCCCGGCTCCACGTTCAAGATCGTGACCGCCACCGCCGCCATCGATACCGGCGAGTACACCCCCGAATCGACGGTCAGCGGACGCAACAACGTGCCCATCTCGGGCGTGCCCCTGCAGAACGACGACGACGAGAGCTTCGGCGAAATCACGCTCACGCAGGCGCTCGCGCATTCGGTCAACACGGTCTGGGCGCAGGTCGCCGAACACCTCGGCAAGGGCACGATGGCGCGCTACATGGACCGCTTCGGCTTCGACCGCCCGCCCCAGCTGGACTATCCCGCCGAAGAGATGTCGACCAGCGGCGAGTATCTCCACGGCCACCTGATCTCCCCGCGCAGCGAAGCGGTGGACGTGGGGCGCATGGGCATCGGCCAGGACAAACTCGCGGTTGTGCCGCTGCAGATGGCCGAGGTCGCGGCCGCCGTGGCCAACGGCGGCAGGCTGATGGCCCCGCACCTGACACAGCGGCTGGTCGACCCCGAAGGGCGCACCGTGCAGACGATCTCCCCGCGCGTGCAGTCCGTCGTGATGAAGCCCTCCACCGCGGTCGCCGTGCGGGGGATGATGGAAGCGGTCGTCAACGAAGGCACCGGCACGAGCGCCCAGATCCCCGGCGTCCAGGTCGCCGGCAAGACGGGCACGGCCCAGACGCAGTTCGGCGATTCGATCAACAACGCCTGGTTCATCGCCTTCGCCCCCGCCGCCAACCCGAGCGTCGCGATCGCCGTCACGCTCAAGGCGGTTCCCGGGCAGGGAGCCACGTTCGCCGCTCCCGTCGCCAAGGCCGTGATCGAAAGCCTCCTCCATGATTGAGCCCGAGACCGTCATCGACGGGCGCTACCGGGTGATCTCGCGCCTGGGCTCGGGCGGCATGGCCGAGGTGTACCTCGCCCAGGACCTGCTGCTGGGCAGGGAGGTCGCCGTCAAGGTGCTGCACCACCACTTCGCCGAAGACCAGGAGTTCGTCGAGCGCTTCCGCCGTGAGGCCTCCAGCGCGGCCGCGCTGTCGCACCCGAACATCGTCGCGATCTTCGACCGCGGCGAGTGGAACGGCACCTACTACATCGCGATGGAGTATGTGGCGGGCCGTTCGCTGAAGACGATCGTGCGGGAGGGCGGCGCGCTCGACCCCGCGCTGGCGATCGACATCGTGGTGCAGATCCTGCGCGCAGCGCAGTTCGCGCACAAGCGCGGCGTCATCCACCGCGACCTCAAGCCCCACAACGTGATCCTCGACGAAGAGGGCCGCGCGCGCGTGACCGACTTCGGCATCGCGCGGGCGGGGGCCTCGGACATGACGCTGACGGGGTCCATCATGGGCACAGCCCAGTACCTCTCCCCCGAGCAGGCCCAGGGGCATGCCGTGAGCGACGCCTCGGACCTCTACTCGGTCGGCGTGATCCTCTACGAGCTGCTCACCGGCGTGGTGCCCTTCGAGGGCGAGACCGCGGTGGCAATCGCCTTCAAGCAGGTATCCGCCGAGCCGCGCCCGCCCAGCGAGCTGAACCCCGCCCTGCCGCGCTCGCTCGACGTTGTTGTGCTGCGCGCGCTCGCCAAGGACCCCGCCCAGCGCTACGCCGACGCCGGCGAGCTGATCGCGGCGCTCACGCGCGAGCGCTATGCGCTGCCCGCGTACTCCGCCGCGGGCGTCCCCACCAGGCACGACGGTCACACGGGCCTCGCGGGCGCACAGCAGCCCGCGTCCCCCGCGACCGGCGCGCTGCTGCTTGCGCCCGGCGGTGGCATGGAGGAGGGCAACGGGCGCGGCGGAGAGGACGAGCGCCGCCGCCGGCGCCTGTGGTGGGTGGTGCTGGCGGCCGTGCTGCTCGCCGCGGCCGCCGCGGCCGTGCTGCTGCTGCTGCCGGGCAAGGGCCGCACTACCGTCCCCGACGTCGTCGGGCAGAGCGAACAGGCGGCCGGCGCGACCCTGCGCTCGGCCGGTCTCGTGCCGATCCCATCGCTGGCCGCGAGCACGGTGCCCACCGGGCTGGTGATCAGCGAGAACCCGCCCGCGGGCACGATCGTCGCGGGCGCCAGCCGCGTCGACATCGTCGTCTCAGGTGGCCCGGCGACCGCCCCCCTCATCAGCGTCAGAGGCCTCAGTGAATCGGCCGCGCTCGCGCGCCTGCGTCGGGCCCATTTCAAGCCGACGGTCACGATGCAGTCCAGCGCGACCGTTGCCGCGGGGCTCGTGATCGGCACGGAACCGGCCGCCGAAACCGAGGTCCAGGAGGGCGCGCATGTCACCGTGCTCGTCTCCAGTGGCCCGGCGCCGGTGGCGGTGCCCGACCTCACCGGGCAGTCGCTGAGCGCAGCCGAAGCGACCCTCACCAACTCGAAACTCCTCGTCGGCACGATCACCCAGCAGGTCTCCTCGACGCAGGCGCCCGAAACCGTGCTCTCGCAGTCCCCCGCGACCGGCGCCTCGCTGCCCGCAGGAGGCCGGGTGAACCTGACCGTCGCGCAAGCGCCGCAGGAAGTCCCGGAAGTGGTGGGCCAGAGTGAAGGTGCAGCCAAGAAGGCGCTCGAAGCGGCGGGCTTCAAGCCGAAGGTCGTCTCTCAGGCGGTCACCAGCCCCGAAGAAGCCGCGATGGTCCTCAAGCAGAGCCCGCCCGCCAACGCCAAGGCCCGCAAGGGCGCAACCGTGACGATCACCGTCGGAAAGCTCCACCAGACGACCACTACGACCCCTACCACGACCACCACGACCCCGACCACGACCACGTCGAGCACCCCCAGCGCGACGCCGCCGCCTGCGGCCGCCGGCTGAGCGCCGCGATGAGCTCGGATCCCTCAGCGGGCGGGGAGGCGCTGACCGTCGCGGTGCTCGCCGGCGGGCGCTCCTCCGAGCACGAGGTCTCGCTGTCCTCCGGCGCGTCGGTTCGCGACGGCCTGCTGGCTGCCGGCCACGCGGTGGTGAGCGTGGAGATCGGCCGCGATGGCATCTGGCGCCGCGACGGCGAGACGCTCACGCTGCATCCCGGCGAGGGCCTGCTCGGCGCGGACGTCGCCTTCCCCGCGCTGCATGGCCCGCAGGGGGAGGACGGCTCCGTGCAGGGCCTGCTCGAGATCCTCGACGTCGCCTACGTGGGCTCGGGCGTGACCGCGTCGGCGGTGTGCCTGGACAAGGTCCTCTTCAAGGAGCTCATGTCGGCGGCCGGGTTGCCCCAGGTGGACTACCGCGGCGTGGGCGCCGAGCGCTTCGCCCGCGCCCGCGCGGGCGTCCTCGAGGAGCTGGCCGCGCTGGGGCTGCCGCTGTTCGTCAAGCCGGCGCACCTCGGCTCCTCGATGGGCATCGTGAGGGTCGCGGCCGCCGACGAGCTCGCCGATGCGCTCGAGGACGCCCTGCGCTACGACGGCCTGGTGATCGTCGAGGCGGCCTCACACGGGGTCGAGGTCGAGTGCGGCGTGCTCCAGGCGCGCGCCGCCGAACGCGCCGCCGGCGAGGCCGTGCTCGTCTCGCCGCCCGGCGAGGTCCTCTTCGCGGGGGAGTTCTACGACTTCCAGGCCAAGTACACGCCGGGCGCGATGGAGCTGAGGATCCCCGCCGGCATCCCCGAGCAGCTGCGCGAGCGTACGCGCGAGCTGGCACGCGATGTGTTCGCGCGCGCCGGCTGCGAGGGGCTCGCGCGCGTGGACTTCTTCGTCGAGGACGAGCGCGTGCTGGTGAACGAGCTCAACACGATGCCCGGCTTCACCCCGACGAGTGTCTACCCGAAGCTGATGCAGAGCGCCGGCGTCGCCTACCCGCAGCTGCTCGAGCGCCTCTGCAGGCTCGCCGCCGAGCGCCACGCGCAGCAGCGCGCATACAGCCTCTGAGCGCTATTTGAACAGGGTCAGAGCGGAGATCGTCGCGAGCTCCGCGCCGGGCGGCAGCGCGGTGATCCACAGCAGGTAGTAGCGGTGCGGGCGCCCCGCCAGCGAGAGGGCGATGCGTTCGCCGTCATGGACGTAGCCGCTGGCGCCCACCGGCCCCTGCCAGCCGCGTTCGGCGAGCGGCGTGGAGTTGCCGTAGGGCAGCATCTCGATGTGATCCGCCACGTACACCTGGGCGGCGAACCCCGGCGTCGGCGTCTGGATCTCGAGCGCCCTGCCGAGCACTCCGGGGGCCGCGTCGAGGTACAGGCCTAGGCCCACGCCGCCCGGCTTCTTGAGCGTGCCGTCGTAGTACTGCTCGGTGCTCCAGCTGGTGTTGGGGTCTGCGTCCACCACGTTGGCAACCTGATCGCGGTTTTCTGGCCCCGTGCCGAACGGGTTGTAGTCATTGGCGGCGGTGGCGCTGAGCGGCACCGCTTCGAGGTTCCCGTGCGATGAGATCCCGGGCGTCAGGCCGGGGCCCCGGTGCGTCTGGTTGGCGGCCGCCGCCAGCGCCAGCGCGACGATGATCCCGAGCAGCGCGAGCGAGGCGAACCAGCGCGCCCGGTGGCGCATGTGCCAGGGCAGGCGGCGGCGGGAGCGGCCGGGAAGCGTGCGCAGCACCGTGGTGACCTCGCCCGTCGCCTGGCCGCTGCGTGAGGCCTCCAGCGCGAGCACCTCCTCGAGGTCGTGGGCCATCGTGGCCGCATCGGGGTAGCGGTGGCCGAGGTCCTTGGCCAGCGCGCGGTCGAGCACCGAGGCGCTCGCTGCAGAGATGTCGGGTCGCAGCACCTGCACGTCGGGGACCTCCTCGCGCACGTGCTTCATCGCCACCGCCACCGGCGTCTCGGCGTGGAACGGCACGTCGCCGATCAGCATCTCGTAGAGCACCACGCCCAGCGAGTAGAGGTCGGACTGCCCGGTCACGGGCTCCCCAAGTGCCTGCTCGGGGGAGACGTAGTCGGTCGTGCCCAGCACCCGCCCCGCGATCGTGAGGCCTTCCTCGCTCAGCGTGCGCGCGATCCCGAAGTCGGTGATCTTGGCCCCGCCCTCCTCGCTGATGAGCACGTTCTGGGGCTTGACGTCGCGGTGCACGATCCGGCGTTCGTGGGCGGCGCCGAGCGCGCGCGCGATCTCCAGCGCGTAGGCCAGCGCCTGAGAGATCTCGAGGCGCCCCTCGCGGCGGATCAGGTCCTTCAGGGTTTCGCCTTCGACATACTCGAAGACGATGTAGGGGGCGCTCTCCTGCTGCGCGGACTGCTCCTCGCCCGCGTCGATCACGGTGACCACATGGGGATGGCTGAGCTGGGCGACCGAGCGGGCCTCGCGGCGGAAGCGCTCGAGCTGGTCCGAGTCGGCCGCGATCTCGCGATGCATCAGCTTGATCGCCACGCGGCGTTCGAGGACGATGTCGAAGGCGCGGTAGACGCTCGACATACCCCCGCGCCCGATCTGGGCCTCGAGTCTGTAGCGCCCGCCGATCAGGGTCCCGAGGGTGCTCATCGACCCCTATTGTGCGCGCCCGAGGCGGCGCATGATGAGGGCCGCGAGCAGGCAGCGATAGAGCGCGTAGCCCAGCAGCCGCCGCTCGCCTCCCCGCCGGCGCAGGACGCCCGCGCTCGCGAGCGTCGAGAGGAATGCCGCGGCGCCACCGGCGGCCAGGGCCGGGCGCAGGCCGCGCGCCGGGGCCCCGCGCGCGAGACGCACGATCTCGAGCGCGCTCGCCCCGAGCAGCACCGGCAGCCCCGTCTCCAGCGAGAGGGCCTGCGCGGCGCCGCGCCCGAAGCCGCGAGCGCGCGCCGCCGTGAGTGTGGCCCCGCTGCGCGAGACGCCGGGCATCAGCGCGAGCGCCTGCGCGGTCCCGAGCGCCAATCCGTCCGCCGCCCGCGCCTGCGAGCAGCTGCGGGCGCCGCGCGCGGGGCGCGCATCGGCGAGGGCCATCGCCACCGCGCCCGCCACCAGCCCGGCGGCGATCGAGCGCGGGCCCCCCAGACGGCGCGCGATCTGCCCGCGCAGGAGCACGCCCGCGAGCGCCGGCGGTGCCAGCGCGAGCGCGAGCACGCCCGCGCGCGTGCGGTCGGCGCGCGCGGGCCAGCGCCGCAGCTCTCCGCGCATCGCCACCGCCAGCGCGGCGCCCGCGCCCGCATGCAGCGCGACCTCGAAGGACTTGCGCAGCTCCCCGTCGAGCTCCGCATAGGACCAGCCCGCCAGCCACGGGATCAGCGTGGTGTGCGCCGAGGAGGAGATCGGCAGCAGCTCGGCGGGGCCCTGCACGAGGCCGAGCACGAGCGCCTGGCGCAGCGTCAGCCGGGTCTCAGCCTGCCGCATCGCTCGCCGGCGCGCGGCGTGCCCGCCGGCGGCGCACGACGGCGTAGGCCGCGCCGAGCACCAGCGCGGCGAGGAGTGCGTAGTCGACGTACTCGAAGCCCTTGCGCACCGACGTCCAGTCCCCGCCCAGCGCGTGTCCCGCGAGCGCGAGGCCGAGCACCCAGGGGACCGAGCCGACCAGCGTGAGCACCGTGAAGCGCCCCAGCGGCATCTTGGCCACGCCGGCGGGCAGCGACACGAACGCGCGGACCAGCGGGATGAGGCGCCCGAACAGCACGGCGGGTTCGCCGTAGCGCTGGAACCAGCGGTCCGCCCGCTCGATCTGGGCCGGGCCCATGTGCACCTTGTCGCCGTGGCGTTCCAGCAGCTCCAGGCGCCCGCCGCGCCCGACCGCGTATGCGGCCCACGAGCCGACCAGCGTCCCCAGCAGCCCCGCGAGCACGACCCCGACCATTGTCAGGTGATGCTGGGCGCCGCTCGCGCTGGGGTCGGCCACTGCGAAGCCGGCGAACAGCATCACCACCTCCGAGGGCAGCGGGATGCACGCGCTCGCGAGCGCCATCAGCACGAAGATGCCGGGGAGCCCCGCTTCGCCGACGAACTTCGACGTTTCGTTGACCAGCGTTTCCGAGATGGAGGCGAGCACGAGCACGGCCGGCCAACGATAGCGGCGGGCTTGGTCGCGATGCGCCCGTCGTGTGCGGGGGAGGCGGGCCCGGCGTGCCCGGATCGTTAGCGTCCCGAGCGATGCGCGTCTGGATCGATCTCACGAACAGCCCGCACGCGCTCGTCATGCGCCCGGTGATCGAGTGCCTGCGCGCGGACGGCCACGACGTGGCCGTGACCGCGCGCGACTTCGCCCAGACGATCGAGCTGTGCGAGCGGCTCGGCATCGCGCACACCGCGATCGGCCACCACCGCGGCGAGCGGCTTGCGGCCAAGGCCGGCGGGCTGTTGTCGCGCTCGGCTGCGCTGATCCGCTGGGCGCGCAGCGAGCAGCGCGCGGGGCGCTTCGACATCGCCATGGGCCACGGCTCCAACGACGTCACCGTCGCTGCCGCGCTGCTGCGCATACCCAGCGCGACGATGTTCGACTACGAGTGGGCGACCGTGCAGCACAACGTCAACTGCCGCCTGGCCCGCGTGGTCGTGGTGCCGCGCGCGATCCCGCCCGAGCGCCTGGATCGCTACGGCGCGCGCGGCAAGGTGCGCGCCTACGAGGGGCTCAAGGAGGAGTACTACCTGGCGGACTTCGAGCCCGACGCGGCCGTGCTCGAGGAGCTCGCGCTCGAGCGCGACCGCACGATCGTGGTGGTGCGCACGCCGCCCGAGGTATCGCTCTACCACCGCTTTGAGAACGACCTGTTCGCGGCGGTGCTCGATCGCCTGCGCGCCGGCGCTGCCGAGCAGGGCGTCCAGGTGGTGGTGCTGCCGCGGGTCGACTCCCAGCGCGCGGAGCTGAGCGGCATCCCGGGCTTCATCGTGCCCGAGCACGCGATCGACGCGCAGTCGCTGATCGCCAACGCGGACCTCGTCATCTCGGCGGGCGGCACGATGAACCGGGAGGCTGTGGCGCTCGGCACGCCCGTATACACCACCTTCCGCGGGCGCCTCGGCGCCGTCGACGAGCAGCTCATCGCCGAAGGCCGCCTGCGCAGCCTCGGGGACGCCGCCGAGCTCGACCTCTCCCGCCGCGCGAGCGCGAGCGCCCAGCCGCGCGTTCGCCGCGATCCGCGCGCGCTGGTCGAGTTGCTCCTCTCGCCGCTGCGCGACGGTCGCGCTCCGGGGTCCTAGGCGCATACAATCTGGACAATGCGCCGACGGATCCGCTCGGCGGCCCTTCCCCTGCACCGGCACTCGCTGTTCCAGCTCGCCGTGGACGGGGTGCTGGTCGCACTCGCGTACTACCTCGCCTTCGAGCTGCGCTTCAACAGCGGCCCTCCGAAGCAGTACACCGAGCTGCGCGAAGCGACGATCTGGTGGGTTCTGGTGGGAAGCCTGCCCGTGCTCGTGATCGCGCGCGTCTACCAGCGCCGGTGGCGCTATGCGGGGCAGCGCGACTACGAGGCCGTCGTGCGCGGCGTGATCGCGATCGTGCTGCTCACCGCGGTCGCCGTGGAGGTGCTGCGCCCGGTGCACCGCTATCCGCTCGGCCGCGCCCAGGCGGTGGTGCTGCCCAACGGCGTGATCGTGCTGTTCGCGCTGCTCGCGCTCGTCTTCCTCGTGGGCGTGCGCGCACTCGCGCGCAGCATCTACGAGCGCCGGCCGCTGGCCGCCTTCCGCGGCGGGCGCAAGGGCGAGCGCACCGTGCTGATCGCCGGCGCGGGCGAGGGCGGGCGCATGGTCGCACGCGAGATCATGCGCAACCGCGAGCTCGGGCTCGTGCCGGTCGGCTTCCTCGACGACGATCCCGGCAAGCGGCGCCTGCGCATCGAAGGCCTGCGCGTGCGGGGTGACACCGAAGCCGACCTGCCCCGCATCCTCGACGACGCCGAGCCCGACGAAATGATCATCGCGATCCCCTCCGCGCCCGGCTCGATGCGCGCGCGGATCGTGCGCGAGTGCCGCGTGCGGGGGATCCCGGTGCGCACGCTGCCGACCGTCTTCGAGCTGCTGCAGACGCGCGGGGCGCTCGCGCGCCAGATGCGCGAGGTGCGTGTCGAGGACGTGCTCGGCCGCGAGCCCGTGCACATGGAGCTCGAGCAGGTCGGCGCCTACCTCGCCGGTGAGACCGTGCTCGTCACCGGCGCTGGCGGTTCGATCGGCTCTGAGCTGTGCCGCCAGATAGCGCGCGTGGAGCCGCACCGGATCGTGCTGCTCGACCACGCCGAGGAGAATCTCTTCTCGATCCAGCGCGAGCTCGAGGACGAGCGCCACGTGCCCCCATCGATGCTCGCAGCGGTGCTCGCGGACTGCAAGGAGGGCGAGCGCATGCGCGAGGTCTTCGCCGAGCACCAGCCCACCGTCGTCTTCCACGCGGCCGCCTACAAGCACGTCGGCCTGATGGAGGCCAACCCGGTGGAGGCGGTGCGCAACAACGCGATCGGCACGCAGGTCGTCGCACATGTCGCCGGCGAGGCCAAGGTGGCGTGCTTCGTGCTCGTCTCCACCGACAAGGCGGTCGCGCCGGCCACGGTGATGGGCGCATCCAAGGCGCTCGCCGAGTTCGCGCTCGAGGCGGCCACGGCCCGCTTCCCGTCGACCCGCTACGCGGCGGTGCGCTTCGGCAACGTGCTCGGCTCCTCCGGCAGCGTCGTCCCCATCTTCCGCCGCCAGATCGAGCGCGGCGGGCCCGTGACCGTCACCGACGAGCGGATGACGAGGTACTTCATGACGATCCCCGAGGCGGTGCAGCTGATCATCCGCTCCGGCTCGCTCGCGTCCGCCACGCCCAACGACGCCGGCGGCGCCGAGATCTTCGTACTCGACATGGGCGAGCCGGTGCGCATCGTCGATCTTGCCCGCGCGATGATCGACCTCTCCGGCCTGGACCCCGACCGCGACATCGACGTGGAGATCGTCGGGCGCCGCCCCGGCGAGAAGCTGCATGAGGAGCTGTTCAACGACTACGAGCGGCCCCGCCCGACCGTTGCGGAGAAGATCCGCCTGGCCGAACGCGAGTCGATGAGCGTCGAGGCGGTGGAGTCGATGTTCGCGGAGATCGGCCTGCTGGTGCTCGAGGGCGATGCCGCGGGCCTCGCGGCCAAGGTCTCCGCACTGTCCGCCGCGCGCCGCGGCCCGGCAGCCGCTGAGTCCTCGCCGCCGGGGGGCCCGCACGCCGGCCCCAACGGCGGCGCGCGGGACGATGGCGCCCCCGCCAAGCGGGCAGCGCCGGGATTCACCGGCGCGCGGGCACCCGAGGAGCGACGCGATGCGCCTGAGCCCCTCGTACACTCCCCCCATTCATGACGTTCCTGCCGCTCGCGTTCTCGCTAACGAGCTCGTTCACGCAGATCGGCGCGGTTGCCGCGTTCGTTGCGCTGTTCGGGATCGCGCTGCTGTCGCTGCTGATCTTCTCGCAGGCCCGCGAGATCAAGCGCCTGCGTGAGTGGGCCGGCCGCGCGCCCGAGCGGGCCGCCGACTTCGAGCAGCGGGTGACCGCCGCGGCCGCCGCGCGCGTGCAGCAGCAGGCCGAGCCCCAGCAGGCGGCGCAGCCGGCCGCCCGCGCCGTGCCGATCCAGGCCCAGGCCCGGGCCGCCGCGGCCGCCGCGGCGGGATCCGCCACGCGCGCGGTGAACGCGCCGGGCGTCCCGCTCGCGCCCGCAACCGCGCTCAGCGCCGGGGCGGCGCCGGTCCCCGTCGCGGGGCGCACGGCCGTGCCCGCCGGCACGCAGCCGCCGGGAACCCCGCCGCCCGCCGCCCCGCCCGCGGGCGGCGGGGTGCCTGTCCCGGGCCGCCCGCCGATCCCCGCCCAGCCGTCCTCGCCCCCCGGCCAGCACCAGCCGCCGCCGCCGGCCGGCCAGCCGCCCCGCCAGCTGCCGCCCCGCCCCGTCCCGCCGCTCGCCAGGCCCGCATCGGCGGCCGCGCTCGCGCAGTCCGCCGCGCAGAGCGCCGCGGCGCCCGGAGCCGTGCCGCCGCCACAGCCCTCCACGCCGGCGCCGTTGACCCCTGCCGCCGCGACCCCTGCCGCCGGCGCCCCGCCGCTGCCCGCGGCCCGCCCCGCTCCGCAGCCCGGCACCCAGCCGCCCGCCGCGGCCCAGCCGATGCCCCCTGCTCCGACAACGGCCGCGGCCAGCGCCGCAGCGGCGGCCCCGCCGCGTGCACCCAGCCCGCCGCGTGCACCAGTGCCCGAGCCGCCAGCACCCCAGGTGCCGCCACCCGTCGCCGCCTCGCGCCCGCCCGGGCCGTCCGCGCCCGCTGCGCGCCCGGCGCCCGCCCCGCCGCCCCGCGCGGCCGCGGCCGCGGCGGGCGGGACTGCGAGCGCTCCGCGGCGGACGGTGTATCCGCCGGCGCGCGAGCGCCGCTCGCGCGTGCGCACGCTCGCGCTGGCGCTGGGCGCCCTGCTGATCGTGGTTGCGGCGGTGCTGGTGATCGCCGACCCGCTGCACTCGTCGGGCTCGAAGACGCCCGCCGCGAGCACGCACGCCGCCGGCAGCACGGCGCGCAAACACGCGGCCACGCACCGAGCGACACCCCCCGCAGCGCCCGCCGCGACGCCCAGCCCGGCGGAAACGAACGTGGTGGTGCTCAACGGCACCGAAACCACCGGGCTCGCCCACCGGATCTCCGCTGAACTGCAGCAGAGCGGCTACTCCCAGGCGACGCCGCTCGACGGCCGCCCGCCGGGCGCCAACCAGGTGAGCGTGGTGGAGTACGCGGCCGGCAACAAGCCCTCCGCGGAAGCGGTCGCGCAGTCGCTGTCGGTGAGCCATGTGGAGCCGCTCGAATCGGCCGTGGCGGCGCTCGCGGGCTCGGCCAAGGTGGTCGTGATCGTCGGCGCCGAAACAGCCGCGAAGGTCCAATAGCCGCCTTCCTGGACATCCCCGCGCGGTCGGCCAAGCCCCGCGAGCAAGGGATCACCCACGTGATCGACCGCGGCATGTCGATCGCCGAGGTGGACGGGCTGCTCGAAGTGGCGGGCGACGTGGTCGATGTGGTCAAGCTCGGCTGGGGGACCGCGCTGGTCACCGCCAACCTCGCGCCGAAGCTGGAGCGCTACGCCGCCCACGGCGTGCCCGTGGTGCTGGGCGGCACGCTGACCGAGATCGCGATCAGGCAGGGCCGCGTGGACGGGCTCACCGCGTGGCTGCGCGAACTCGGCCTGCGTCATGTCGAGATATCCGACGGCACCATCGCGCTCGATCCGTCGCTCAAGCGCGAGCTGATCGAACGGCTCTCCAAGGAGTTCGTCGTGTTCGCCGAGGTCGGCAGCAAGGACGCCGACTTCATCATGGCTCCCTATGTGTGGGTGGAGCAGATCGAACGCGATCTCGAGGCCGGCGCGTGGAAGGTCATCGCCGAGGCGCGCGAGTCCGGCACGGCGGGCATCTACCGCGCCGACGGGGAGGTGCGGACAGGGCTCATCGATGAGATCGTGCACGCCGTCGATCCCGCGCAGCTGATCTTCGAGGCGCCGCGGCGCGAGCAGCAGGTGTGGCTGCTGCGGCGCTTCGGCAGCGAGTGCAACCTCGGCAACATCGCCTCCCCCGACGTGCTCTCGCTGGAGACGCTGCGCCTCGGCCTGCGCGCGGACACGGTCGAGCTGTTCGCGCTGGGCGGCGAGGATTGAGCGCGGCCGGCGCGGTCGCGGGCAGCCCGGACGGCGATGCGCGCTCCTCGAGCCCGAGCACCGAGGCGCTCGCCGCGATCGTCTTCGCGCTGCTCGTGCTCGCGTGCTTCGCCGCGTTCTTCCTGACGCAGCGACTCAAGCACACGCCCACCGTCGTGCAGCGCTTCGAGCTGACGCCCAACTTCACGCCCGGAGTGCCCGGACCCGATGCCCAGGAGGCGATCTCCTTCAAGATCGCCAACGCCGACGAGGTCACGGTGACGATCATCGACAGCAAGGGTGATGTGGTCGCCACGCTGGTGCGCGACTTCCCGGTGGAACGCTACAAACAGTTCTCGCTGCGCTGGAACGGGCGCATGGGGACCGCGCGTGGCTACGTGGTCACCTACACGGCGCATGGGCACCCCGTGCTCACGCCGAGGACCCTCGGGCGCGTGGCCGCGGCCGGGGAATACCGCGTGGAAGTGAGCCTCAGAAAACAGGCGCGCACGGTGCGCTCGCCGAGCAGCTTCAGCCTCATCCAGCGTGCCGCGGGGTCCCCGCCTTGACGCTCGCTACGAGCCTCCCGGGGCCCGGGGAGATCGTGGGGCTGCTCGCCGTCGCGCTCGTCGTGATCGCGGCGCTGGTCGTGGCGATGCGCCGCCACGCCGAAGCGCTGCCCCTGCTGGCCGTGTTCGCCGCGCCCTTCAGGCTGCCGATCGCGGCCGACGGGCGCACCGTCAACCTGCTGATCCCGCTGTACCTCGTCGTGGCGGCCGGGACGATCACCTTCCTGCTGCCGCGCTGGCTGTCCGGCGAGCGCCCGCCGCAGGAGGGCCGCGAAGCGCGCCCGCGCCTCTCCAGCGTCTCCTCCTGGATGACCCCGCGCGGCGTGCAGTGGCTGCTGTTCGCGTCGATCGCCCTGTACACGCTGCAGGCCGCCTACTCGGGCGATCGGGTCAAGGCGCTGGAGAACGTCGCCTTCTTCTACGTGCCCTTCGGGCTGCTCTTCATCCTTCTGTGCGACGTGCGCTGGACGCGCGAGCTGCTGCTGCGCTGCGTCGGCGTGGCGGTTGCGCTGGCGGTCGTGTTCGCCGGCGTGGGCTTCGTGGAGTACTACCGCAAGGCGCTCTTCCTGAACCCCAAGGTGGTCGCCGCGAACCAGTACGACAACTACTTCCGCGTGAACTCGCTGTTCTTCGACCCCAGCATCTACGGGCGCTTTCTGGCGCTGGTGATGATCATGCTGAGCACGATCGTGCTGTGGACCCGGCGCCGGCGCGACGTGCTGCTCGGCGCGGCGCTGCTGGCGTGGCTGCTCGGCGGTCTCGTCACCAGCTTCTCGCAGTCGAGCATCGCCGCGCTGCTGCTCGGGCTGGCCGTGCTGGCCGCGTGGCGCTGGAGCGTGCGCGCCACCGTGTACGTCTCGGCGGGAGTCCTCGCCCTGGCCGCCGCGCTGCTGCTGCTCGCGCCCGCGAGCCTGCACTTCGGGCTGAAGGGCTCGAGCGGTTCGACCAGCAACGCCACCAGCGGGCGCGCGACGCTTGTCTCGGGCGGCCTCGAACTGTTCGCCAAACGCCCGCTCGAGGGCTATGGATCGGGCTCCTTCGAAACGGAGTACAAGCGCCACAGCAACGCGACCGCCGAGAACGCCACATCGGCCTCGCACACGATCCCCATCACCGTGGCGGCCGAGCAGGGCATCCTCGGCCTGGCGCTCTACGCGGCGCTGCTGCTGTGCTCGCTGGTGGTGCTCTTCCGCGGCGCCGGGCGCTCGCCGCCGCGCATCGCGGTGGCGGCGTGCTTCGCCGCGCTGGTGCTGCACACATGGACCTACGCGGACTTCCTCGAGGATCCCTTCACCTGGATCCTGCTCGCGGTCGGCGTCGTGCTCGCGCGCCAGGGCGCCGCCGCGGCGGCGCCCTCGGTCGAGAGCCATAGATAGCTTCTGAGCCGTGCTCGGCTACCTCAAGCGGCTGGTCACGACGGGCGCCGCGTATCAGTTCGGGGACATCCTCGCCAAGGGCCTGGCGCTGCTGACGCTGCCGCTGTACACGCGCCACCTGGACACGGCGTCCTACGGCGCGGCCGAATCGCTGCTCACGGCCGTGATCCTCGCGAGCATCCTGCTGCGCGTGGGCGTGGGAGAGGCGTTCATCCGCTTCTACTTCAACGACGCCGACGGCGCCCGCCGCGATCGCATCGCGCGTTCGGCGATCGCCACGGTGGCGTGGACCACGACCGTCGCCTCGCTGCTCGCGGTGCTCTTCGCCAGCCAGCTCTCACACCTGCTGCTCAAGTCCGACGACCCCGACCTGATCGACTGCGCGGTCGTCGGCCTGTGGGCCTTCACCAACCTGGAGATGGTCTATGCCCAGCTGCGCGTGGACGAGCGGGCGCGCACCTACATGATCGCCTCCGCGGCCAACGTGGCGATGACGGTGACCTTCACGATCACGCTGGTCGTGTTCCTCGACCAGGGCGCTCGCGGCCTGCTGCTGGGGAACTTCGGCGCCTCGGCGCTGGTCGTGCTCGGCCTGTGGTGGGTGCTGCGCCGGCGCTTCTCGCTGATCGTCAGGTTCGACGACCTGCGCGCGATGCTGCGCTTCGGGCTGCCCACGGTGCCGGCGGACGCGAGCGTGTACGCGCTGCAGGTCGCCGACCGCCTGTACCTCTACCGCTCCTACTCCCAGTCCGCCGCCGGGCAGTATGCGGTCGCGATCAAACTCGCAACGGTGGTGTTCGTGGCGGTCCGCGGCTTTCAGTACGCGTGGCCGCCGCTGGCCTATTCGATCGAGAGCGACGAACAGGCCGCGCGGCTGTACTCGCTCGTCACCACCTACTACGCGCTGGCGACCGGCGTGGTGGTGTGCGCGGTCGCGCTGCTCGGACGCTGGATGGTACGCCTGCTGGCAGCGCCCGAATACTTCGGCGCGCATCGGGCGCTGCCCTGGCTCGCGCTCGGGTGGGCGCTGTACGGGCTGTACCTGGTGTTCATCGCGATCGCCGGGCGCGCGCGCGTGACCTCGCGCAACTTCCCCGCAGCAGCGGCCGGGCTGGCGGTCAACGTGGCACTGCTCGTGCTGCTCGTCCCCAACAGCGGCGCCGGTCTCGGCATCGCGGGCGCCGGGCTGGCGCTGTGCGGCGCCTACGCGGTAATGCTGATCGTCATGTACCTGCTCACGCGGGGGCTGTTCAAGGTGGGCTTCGAGTGGCGCCGCCTGGGGCAGCTGGGGCTGATCCTCGTGGCGGTTGCGGTGACGGGGGAGCTGCTGCTCCCCGAGCAGGGCGCGCTCGGCCTGCTCGCGCGCATAGCGTGGCTCGGCCTCGTCCCCGCCCTTCTGCTGCTCACGCGTTTCTTCTACCCGCACGAGCGCGACGGGGCGAGGGTGCTGCTCGCCGACGGGCGCCGCCGCGTCGCCGCCTTCCGCGCCGGGCACGGCGAGGTGGAGGCCTACGCGGAGGACCCCCTGCGCGACGTCTGAGCACGCGCGCGGGCAGCAGCGCGCGCCGCTGCGCGCGAGGGCCCGCCGCTCAAGCGTGGTGGCCCGGACGCCGATATGCGCAGTGACGTGACCGACCTCACCCTCAAGTCATCACGGCGGCCCGGCATCAGCGAGCGCAGACGGCGCGCCGAGGCGCTGCGCCGCCACCGCGCGGACACGCGCGCGCAGAGCATGGACGAGGCCGCCTACCTGCGCGCGCAGCTGCGCCTGGCCGCCCGCCTGACCGCGAGGCTTGCGAGCAGGAGCGATCCGGAGGAGATGGCCCAGCTCGTCGTCGAGGAGCTCCACGAGACCTTCGCCTTCTACCTCGCAGTCGTGCAGCGCCTGGACCCCGACGGCATGCTCAGGCTGCTCGCCGGGCGCGGGCCGCTGGCGGATGTGATGACCGAGTTCCTGCTGACCGAGCAGCCGGTCTCCGAGGGCATCAACGGACGCGTCGCGCGCTCGGGTCTGACCGCGCTCGTGCCCGAGACGCGCAACGACCCCGACTATCTCGTGCGCGACCCCAACACCGACCCGCGCTCGCAGCTGTCGGTGGCCGTCCTGATCGACGGCGCGGTGTGGGGCGTGCTGAACATCGAGGCGGCGGAGCCGGGCGGCCTGGGCGAGGCCGACGCGGCGCTCGTGGAGACGATCGCGGCCGGCTTCGGCGCGGCACTCCACCGCGCGCGCCTGCTCGCCGATCTGGAGGGCGCCTTCACGACCGCGCTGGGCAGCCTGAGCGATGTGCTGGAGGCCAAGGACGTCTACACGGCCAAGCACGCCGAACAGGTTGCCGACCTGGCCGAGCGCGTGGCCAAGCGCATGTCGCTCACCGCGGCCGAGGCCCGCGATGTGCGCTCGGCGGCGATGCTGCACGACCTCGGCAAGATCGCGGTACCGAGCGAGATCCTGCTCAAGCCGGGGCCGCTGAGCGAGGAGGAGTGGGTGACGATGCGCGCGCACGCCGCGATCGGCGGCGAGCTGGTGGCGAGCATCGAGGTCTTCTCCCATCTCGCCCCTGCGGTGCGAGGCAGTCACGAGCGCTGGGACGGCGAGGGCTACCCCGACCGCCTGGCCGGCTCGGAGATTCCCCTGGCGGCCCGCATCATCGCCGCCTGCGACACCTACTCGGCGATCGTCACCGAGCGGCCCTACCGCCCGGCGCGCACACGGCTGCAGGCATGCGTGGAGCTGCTGCGTGTGGCCGGCTCGCAGCTGGACCGGCGCGTCGTCGAGGCGCTCGTCCAGGAGCTCGGCCTGAACTGAGCTCCCGACCCGCGGCGCCGCTCAGGCCCCGCGGGTGCGGTTGTAATCTTCGGCCGCCTCGCGCAGGCCCTCGCCGCGCTGCGGGCGCAGCGTCGCTGTGACGTGGCGCCAGTAGCGCCGCGGGGAGTGCCCGCGCAGCGCGAGCGCGGCGAGCGCACGCAGCGAGTAGCTCCACGCGGTGAGCCAGCGGACGGCGGCAGCGGCGGCGGGGGAGTGGTGCTTGCGCATGTACAGGTCGCGGTTGCGGGCCAGTTCCACGATCCGCCGCTCGGGCACCGCGTCGCTGGAGAGCTGCTCGTGGTGCACGGCGGCGGCGGCGGGCACGTACACGCTGCGCCAGCCCGCCCTGCGCAGGCGCAGCGCGAAGTCGACCTCGTCGGAGTACACGAAGAAGTCCGCGTCGAGGTAGCCGACCTGCGCGGCCGCCTCGCTGCGCACGAGCAGCGCCGCGGACTGGCACCAGTCGACCTCGCGCGTGCGCTGCCCGGTGCTCTGCACCGTGAGGCGCCGGTGCAGCAGCAGCGCGCCGGCGAGCGCGGTCAGCGGCGAGGGGAAGCGCCACGCGGAGGCCTGCTCGCTGCCGTCCGGGCGCAGCAGCCGCGCGCCCGCGCAGGCGGCCCGGGGGTTCTCCTGCAGCGCCTGCCACAGGGCCATCGTCGCCCCCGGCAGCAGCTCGGAGTCCTCGTTGAGCAGCAGCGCGAAGCGCCCCCTGGCGCGCTGCAGCAGCTCCGAGTCGTTGAGCGCCTTGCCGCGTCTGGCGTCGAGCGCGATCGTCTCGCTCACGGCCGGGTGCTCGCGCGCGGCGGCCGCGGAACCGTCGCGCGAGCCGTTGTCGAGCACGAGCACCTCGGTGGCGAACGGCAGGCTCCGGCGCTCGCGCGCGAGCGCGTCGAGCCCGCGCACCAGCAGCTCGCGCTGCGAGGTGTTGACCACGCAGTAGCTCAGCTCGATCGGCGGGCCTCCGCCGGGTCGCTCGGGAGCGCTCATCACGCCATTGTCGCCCCAGCCGCGCATATTGTCCGTGGCGATGCGCGTCCACCTGGTCGATCCTTCGGCGTACACGCCGCCATACGACCACGCGCTGGCGCAGGCGCTGGGCGAGGCCGGGGCGGAGGTCGAGCTGTACACCAGCCGTTTCGCCTACGGGCCGGTGGCGCCCGCCCGGCACTATCGCCGGCGCGAGACCTTCTATCGCGCCGCCGCGCGCCTGCGATGGGCGCGCGCTCGGCGAGCGGCCAAGCTCGCTGAGCATGTCCCCGACATGCTGCGCTACCGCCGCGCAGCGCGCGCGGCCGCCGTCGTGCACTTCCAGTGGCTCACCGTCCAGCACCTCGACGGGCATCTGCTGCCGTCGCGGCGCACGCCTGAGGGGACGCGCAGGCCGCTCCTGCTGACGGCCCACGACATCCTCCCGCGCGAGCCGCGCTCCGGCCAGCGCGAGGCCCAGCGGCGGCTGTATGACCGCTTCGATGCGATCGTCGTGCACTCCGAGCACGGCCGCGCGCGGCTGACGCGAGAGCTGGGGCTCGCCCCGGAGCACGTCCATGTGATCGCGCACGGCGCGTTCGCGCATCTCGCCGCCACGCCCCCCGATCCCGCGGCGGCGCCCGCGCCCGCCGCGCCCGGCCGGCCCGTTGTCCTGTGCTTCGGCCTGATGCGCCCCTACAAGGGCATCGACCTGCTGCTCGAGGCGTGGCAGGGGATCGAGGATGCGGAGCTGTGGATCGCGGGCATGCCGCGCATGGACATCGCGCCGCTGCGCGCGACGGCCCCCCCGAACGTCCGCTTCGTGGCGCGCTTCATCGGCGACACGGAGCTGCCCCACTACTTCCGCCGGGCCGACCTGGTCGTGCTGCCCTACCGCGAGATAGACCAGTCGGGGGTGCTGTTCACCGCGCTGGCGTTCGGCAAGCCGCTGCTGCTGAGCGACGTGGGCGGTTTTCCCGAGGTGGCCGCGACGGGAGCCGCGCGCACGTTCCCGGCGGGGGACGCCGCGGCGCTCGGCGGCGCGCTGCGCGAGCTGCTGGGCCGGCCGGAGGCGCTCGGTGCGATGGCCGCGAGCGCGCGCGCGGCGGCCGAGGGGGCCTACTCGTGGAGCGCGATCGCCCGGCGCACGCTGAAGCTCTACGAGGCGCTGCTCGGTGGCGGGGCGGGGCGATGAAGCTCGCCCTCGAGGTCGTCTTCTGGGTGGCCTGCGCGCTGATCCTCTGGACCCAGCTCGGCTACGCGGCGGCGCTCGCGCTGCTGGCACGGCTGCGCGCCCCCGTTCAGGCCCCGTCCCCCGCCGGCGCCCCGCCCGCCCTCTCGCTGATCGTGGCCGCCCACGACGAGGAGCAGGTGATCTCCGCGAAGGTGGCCAATGCGCTGGCGCTGGACTACCCGCGCGAGCGCCTGCAGCTGATCGTCGCCTGCGACGGCTGCGGCGACGCCACCGCTGCGCGGGCGCGCGCGGCGGGAGCGGACCTCGTCCTGGAGCTGCAGCGCGGCGGCAAGATCCGCGCGCAGGACGCGGCGGTCGAGCACGCGGAGGGCGAGATCGTGGCCTTCTCCGACGCCAACGCGCTGTGGGAGCCCGACGCCGCGCGCGTGCTCGCGGGCGCCTTCGCCGACCCGCGCGTCGGCTATGCCTGCGGGCAGGTCCGCTTCGTGCGCGCGGCGGGCGCGGGCGCGCCCAACCAGGAGGGCGCCTACTGGCGCTACGAGCTGGCGGTGCGCGCGCTCGAGTCGCGGCTCAGCTCGATCACGGCAGGCAACGGTGCGATCTATGCGACCAGGAGGGACTCCTACATCGTGGTCGACCCGATCATGGGGCACGACCTCTCGCTGCCCTTCAACATCGTCAAGCGCGGCCTGCGCGCGGTGTATGAGCCGGGCGCGCTCGCGCGCGAGAAGATGGTGCCCTCGCTGGGCGGCGAGTTCGCCCGCAAGCGGCGCATGATGAGCCACACGTGGCCGATCCTGCTGCGCGGCGGCATGCTCTCGCCGCGCGGCTACCCGCCGGGCTACGCGCTGATGATCATCTCCCACCGCGTGCTCCGCTACGCCACGCCGGGCCTGCACCTGCTCGCGCTGGGCGCCAACGTGGCCGTGCTGGCCGCCGGGGGCGGCCCGCTGTACGTGCTCACGCTCGCGCTCCAGCTCGCGCTGCTGCTCGCCGCCGCGCTGGCGGGCGTGCTGCCCGCGCGCCCGCTGCTGCTGGCGCGCTACTACGTGCTCACCACAGCCTCAGCGGCGGCCGGGCTGTGGGACTGGCTGCGCCACGGCACGCCCGCCTCGTGGGAGGCCGCGGAGGGCACCCGCTGAGCGCGCTGCGCGTGCCCGGACGCCTATTGTCCGCCCCGTGATACGCCGCGCGCTCGACATCGTCCTCTCCGCGCTCGCGCTCGCGCTGAGCGCGCCGCTGATCGTGCTGGCGGTGGCGGCGATCCGCCTGGAGAGCCGCGGTCCGGTGATCTACCGCCAGCGCCGCGTGGGCCTGGACGGGCACCCCTTCGACGTGCTGAAGCTGCGCACGATGGTGGACGGCGCCGAAGGCATGGGCGCGGGCCTGGCGGTCGACGCGGACGATCCGCGGATCACGCGCGTGGGCGCCTTCCTGCGCCGCACCTCGATCGACGAGCTGCCCAACCTCGTCAACGTGCTGCGCGGCGAGATGTCGCTGATCGGCCCGCGCCCCACGCTGCCGGTGCAGGTGGAGCAGTACACCGAGCGCCAGCGCGGTCGCCTGTCGATCAGGCCGGGGATCACGGGCTGGGCGCAGGTCAACGGGCGCGCGTCGCTGCCGTGGGCACAGCGGATCGAGCTCGACCTCTACTACATCGAACACCGCTCGCTCGCGCTCGACCTCAGGATCCTGCGCCGGACCGTCGCGATGGTGCTCGGCGGCGAGGACCTCTACAAGGGGCCGGCGGGCGGCTGGGAGGGCGAGCTGTGAGCCCCCCTGCGATCCTGCTCACGGGCGCCGGCAAGCGCTATGACATCGTCTCCTGCTTCGCGCGCCTGACGCACACGATCGTCGCCGATCCAGCCCCGCTGGCGCCCGCGCAGTACGCCGCCCAGACGCGTGCGGCGGTGCCGCTGATCGAGAACCCCGACTACGTGCCCGCGCTGGCCCGCCTGTGCGAGCAGCACGGCGTGGGCGCGGTGCTGCCGCTGACGGACCTCGACATAGAGGTTCTGGCCCGCGCGCGCGAGGACGGCCTGCTTCCCGCCCTGGTGCCCTCTGCGCAGGTCGCCCGCGCGACCTATGACAAGTATGAGGCGCATCTGCTGCTGGGCCGCCACGGCCTGCCCTCGCCGCCCACGGTCCTGGCAGGCGAGGATCTGGAGGCGCTGGCCTACCCCGTGATGGTCAAGCCCAGGCGCGGCTCCGGCGCGCGCTCGATCCACCTCGCGCGCGACCCCGGGCAGGCGCGCTTCTTCATCGACTATGTCGCCGAGCCCACGATGGTCCAGCGGGCGATGGGCGGGCCCGAGCTATCGATCGATTGCCTCGGCGATAGCGACGGGCGCTGCCTGAACGCGATCCCGCGCACAATGCTCGAGTCGCGCGGCGGCGAGTCGATCAAGGGCGCGGTTGTGCAGGACCGGGAGCTGATCGAGCTCGGACGGCGCACGATGGAGGCGCTCGCGGTGAGGGGGCCGGCGACGATCCAGGTCTTCCGCGACCCCGAGATCGGGCTGGGCATCACCGATGTGAACACCCGCTTCGGCGGCGCCTTCCCGGCCCCCGTGTACGCCGCCCTGCCCGGGCGCACCTACCCCGAGCTGATCGTGCGCATGGCCGCGGGCGAGACGCCCGCGCCGCATGTCGGCGAGTTCAACGCGGGAATGACCTTCACCCGCTACTACTGGCAGCTGGAGCTCGATGAGACCCTCGCGCCTACCGGGCGCGACATCGTGCCGGGCGGGCCGCCGCGGCCGCGCTGAAGCTTCACCGGGCGCTGAGGGCCCAGCTAGAATTGAGCGCGATGGCCACGTCGCTAGCCGATCCCGCGAGCGCGCCCGAGGTCACGCAGGCCCCTTCGCCCGCCGCGCCGCAGGCCGCCGAGAGCCCTCCGCCGGCGCCCGGCACGCGCCCGTGCGCCAACTGCGGCGCCGCGATGGGCCCCGCGCAGGACTGGTGCCTGGAGTGCGGCGCCGGCGCACCGGGCAGCCTCGGAGCCGACCATCCGAGCTGGCGCACGGGTGCGGCGGTGGCCGCGCTCGCGGCGGCCCTGGTGCTCGGCGCGGCCGCGGCCGGCTACGCGGCACTGAACAAAGGCAAGAGCCCCGCGCATGTCGTGACGATCGCACAGAGCACGACCCCGGCGGCGAGCGCCACCGGCGGCGCCGCTGGTGCGGGCGCGGCCGGCGGCCTGTCGCACGCAGCGACGCCCGGGCAGGCGGGACTGCCCGTCACTCCCAAACTCAACCTGCACCTCAAACTGGGCATCCCCAAAACGCTGCTCAAAGCGCCCAAGATCCCGCTCACGGCGATCACGCCCACACCCACCAGCACGACGCCCACCACCACGACGAAAGCCCCGTCGATAAAAGTAAAAGTGCCCTCCGTGAGTGTCGGCCCGACGACGACGAACAGCTTTGAAGGCCCGCAGACCGGCGGCGAAGGCACCTCTGCGCAGCCCGAAGCGATCCTGCTGGACACCGACGCGGCCAGCACCTACAACCCCAACGCGTTGCCCGCGAGCGGCTTCGGCGACCCCAGCCTGACGATCGACGAGGACACCTCGACCGCATGGACCGCCCAGGTCGAACCGGCGCTGGCGCCGCGGGTGCAGGCGGGCGTGGCGCTCGATCTGAAGAGCCCGCGCAAGATCTCCGCGCTGAAGCTCATCACCGACACGCCCGGCATGACGATTCAGGTGCTGGCGACGACGGCGAGCACGCTGCCGGCCGCGATCACCGATCCCGCCTGGGTCAAGCTCAGCTCGAGCGCCGTGGAGACTCAGCGCCGCCTGCGCATCGCGCTGCGCGACACGACCACGGCGTTCCGCTTCGTGCTGCTGTGGATCAGCAGGGCGCCGGCCGCGTCGGTCGGCACGCCGCAGGCGCCGGGCCACGTGAGCATCAACGAACTGGAAGTCTTCCCGGCGGGCTAGCTGCGGGAGCGTTTGGCCCCGCGCGCGGTCCGCCGTGCGCGGGGGAGCGCCCAGACCTCGTCGAGGAACGCGGCGATCTCATCGGTGAGGCGCTTGGGCTGCCAGCGCAGCTCGACGAGCGAGTCGGCCTGTAGCAGGCGCGCGTTGGGCATCTCTTCGGCCAGCATCCCGGCGTCGCTGAAGGGGTGCACGGGATCGCGCCGGTGCCCGAGTACGAGGGCCGGGACCTGGAAGCTGCGCCGCTCGCTGCGGGGCGGGGCGATGCGCCCGAAGAACAGGCCCTGCAGCAGCGCGCCGCCCGGCCCCGGGTCCTGGCGCAGCACGTCGAGCATGACGTTGCCGTAGAGCGGGAGTAGTTTGCGCGGCACCGCCCTGGTGGCGCGCGCGAGCAGCTTCATGATGGGCTCGCCGAACGTCAGCGCGACGAGCAGCGGCGTGAAGGCCAGCGCGCTGGAGAGCAGCCCGTTGTCCAGCACAGGCATCTCGATCACCAGGCCGCGCAGGCGCTCGGGGTGCATCGAGGCCACTTCCAGCGCGGCGTTGGCGCCCAGCGAGGTGCCCATCACGACGGCCTGCTCGATCTCCAGGTGGTCCATCAGCGCGAGCACCTGTTCAGCGAAGAACGCCATCGAGTAGCGCCACATGTCGCGCGGGCGCTCCGAGCGGCCGTGGCCGAGCAGATCGGCGGTTATCACGCGGTTGCCTCGCGCGGCCAGGTCGCGCGCCAGCGGCCGGTGCATCTCCTGGGAGAGCAGCAGGCCGTGCAGCAGGATCAGCGGGCGTGCGCCGGCGGCGGCGCTCTTGGCGGTGCGCCCGCGGCCACCGCTGGCGGTCACCGCAGCGGGCCCGCCCCCGTACTCGGTGTAGGCGATGCGCTGCCCCTCGAACTTGAAGGACGACATGCGATCCACCCTACTACCCCGGCGGCCCCGCGCCCGCGCGCAGCGCGCGCTAGCTTTGCGTGTGGAGCAATCAGCCAGCTGACTTCAGGAGGAGACACAATGGCAAAGCAGCCCCGCATCCTGGCCGGGCAGACCGCGGCGATCACCGGCGCCGGGCGCGGCATCGGCCGCGCGAGCGCGGAGGCGCTGGTCCGCCAGGGCATGAGGGTCGCGATCGGCGATCTGGACCTCGAGGCGGCCGCCACGGCTGCCGGGCAACTGGGCGAGTCGACCGTGGCACTCGGCCTGGACGTCACCGACCGCGCCTCGTTCACCGCCTTCATCGACGCCGCCGAAGAACAGCTCGGCCCGCTCGACGTGCTCATCAACAACGCCGGCATCATGCCCATCGGCCCGTTCCTGGAGGAGGACGACGCGACCGCACGGCGGATCATGGACATCAACGTGCACGGCGTGATCCTGGGCATGAAGGTGGTGCTGCCGCGGATGATCGCGCGCGGGCGCGGCCACGTGCTGAACATCGCCTCACAGGCCGGCAAGTACGGCCTGCCCTGCGGCGCGACGTACTGCGCGAGCAAGGCCGCCGTGATCAACCTCAGCCGCTCGGTGCGCAAGGAACTGCGCGGCAGCGGCGTCGAGCTCTCGACGATCAGCCCGGTCGCGGTCAACACCGAGCTCGGCCTCGGCCTCGCCGAGCCCCGACAGCGCGTGTTCCGCAAGATCGAGCCGGGCGACGTGGCCGACGCGATCGTCGAAACGCTGCAGGTGCCGAAGTTCGACGTGCACGTGCCCAAGCAGCTCGCCGTCACCGAGCGCATCTCGGCGCTGCTGCCGCTCGCTGCCCAGGACGGCCTGTCCCGGCTCAGCCGCTCCGACGCGGTGCTCTCGCAGGTGGACACGGGCGCGCGGGCCGGCTATGAAATGCGCGCAGCGCGCTCGCAGCCCGAGCTCGCGCCCGCCTCCGAGCAGGCGCAGATCGCCGAGACGGCAGGTGAGCGCTCGGGCGCCTGACCCGCTCGGCGGGCAGCATGCCGTGCGCACGATCGGCTAGGCTCGCGCCCGATGCACACCGCGGCCCTTCAACTGGCGCCCGTCCTGGCGGCGGAGAAGAGCAAAGTCCCCTTCTACGTCGTCGGCGGCCTGCTGGTGGTGTGGGCGCTCACCGTCTCGCTGGGCCTCGGTCTGCGCAAACCCGACTTTCCCAGCAGCCTGTCCGGCCAGCGGGCCGTGATGGCGATCACCGTGGTGCTCGTGCTCGGCACCGTGTCGATGGCCGTGGTCACATCCGAGCCGCCCGCCAGGGGCGCGGTCACGCAGCCGCAGTACCTGCCGCCCACGCCGCCCGAGCCCGGTGCGCCGCTGAGCGAAGCGGCCGCCCCCGCAGCGGCGGCTGCGCCGGCGCCGGCGAGCACGACGCGTGCCCCGGCCGGAGCGGGAGCCAGCTCGCTCCCGCTCGCCGCCAACCCCTCGGGAGCGCTCAGCTACGACACCAAGCAGCTGAGCGCCAAGGCGGGCACGGTGAGCATCGCTATGACCAACATGTCCCCGCTCGAACACAACGTGACCGTGGCGCAGGGAAGCACGGTCCTGGGCGCGACGCCGACCTTCAAAGGCGGCACCAGGACACTCACGCTGAAGCTGAAACCCGGCAAGTACACCTTCTACTGCTCGGTGCCCGGCCACCGCCAGGCGGGGATGGAAGGGACGCTCACGGTCTCGTGAAGCTGTACGTGTGCTGGGGCACCTTTCCCACCCCGCGCCCCGGGGGGCATCCGTGTGCCAACGCCTACCACGCGCTGCGCGCGAGCGGCCACGAACCCGAGCTGATCAAGTCCTACGGCCTGGGTGTGCTGCCGGGGATCTTCAACCAGACGCGAGGACGGCGCGAGGTGAAGGAGCTGACCGGCGAGCGCTGGGTTCCGGCCCTCGTCCTGGACGACGGCACGGTGATCGACGGATCGCGCGCGATCGTCGACTGGGCGTCGGCCAACCCGTCGTAGCTCTGGCGCAGCACCGTGGTCGGCTCGAGAGGGTGCTCCTGCGCCCGCAGGGCCGCTGTGCGTGCGTCCGCGAGCCCCGCGGCACGGCTCAGCGCGATCACCATCACAGCGGCGAAACCAAACGCCCCCAGGCCCGCTACGAGAATGATGATCATGAAACCACCGTTTCGACCCCCACTGCCTCAGCCTCCCGCGGGCACTGTTGCACAGCCCACGGATGGCAGTCCAGCCCTGCGGTCCGTGCTGTCCGCTGTGACCGTATATTTCGCCATCGGCAGCGCCTGATCCTGCATCGTCGGCGACAAATCAACAGGAGGGAAGCCAAATGGACGTCCTTGCCAGGCTCGAACAGGCTCGCGCGGCGATCAACGTGCTCGAGCATCCGTTCTACCAGCGCTGGAACGCGGGCGATCTGAGCGCGCAGGAGCTGGCGTGCTACGCCGGCGAGTATCGCCACGCGGTGATTGCGCTGGCCGACGCCTCGGCGCTGGCGGCCGCGAAGGCGGGCGGCGAGCACGAGCCCGGCCTGCGCCGCCACGCCGAGGAGGAGGCTGCGCACGTGGCGCTGTGGGAGCAGTTCGCGCGCGCGTGCGGCGCCCCCGCGCCGGGCGCGGAGCGGGCGCGCGCCCAGACCGAGGCGTGCACCGCGGGGTGGACGGCCGGCGAGGGCCTGCTGGAGCACCTCGCGGTCCTGTATGTGATCGAGGCCGGCCAGCCGCAGATCTCGCGGACGAAGATCGACGGGCTGGCGGCCCACTACGGCTACAGCGCGGAGGGCCCCGCGACGGAGTACTTCCGCGTGCACGAGTCGCTCGACGTGGAGCACGCACGCGCGGCGGCGGAGCTGATCGGCGAGCTCATCTGCCACGCAGAGGACCCCGCGGGAGAGGGCGAGCGGATGCTGCGCGGTGCCAGCGCGGCGCTCCAGGGCAACTGGCTGCTGCTCGACGGGGTGCAGGCGTAGGCGGGCGGGCGTCCCCGCTCAGGGGCGCGCGGAGAGACGCCAGGCGAACAGCACGGCGGCGACGGAGGTCGCGAGGTTCAGGCTGGAGACGCCCGGGCGCATCGGGATGCTGAGGCACGCGTCGGCCTCGCCCAGCAGCCCTGGGCTGAGGCCGTGGCGCTCGGTGCCGAAGGCCAACAGTGCGCGCGGGTCGAGCTCCCCGGGCGCGAGCGGCTCGCCCTGCGGGTCGAGCGCGATCAGGGGGCGCTCGCGCTCGCGCAGCTCCCCGAGGCCTCCCAACCGCGCGACCGCCACCGCGTAGTGCAGCCCGGCTGCGCCGCGCAGCGCGTCGGGGTGCCAGGGGTCGTGACTGCCGGTGGTGAGCACGCCGGCGATGTCGGCGGCGGCGGCCACGCGCACGCAGGCGCCCATGTTGCCCAGGTCGCGCGGGTCCTCGAGCAGGATCACCGGCGCGGGCCGGGCGTCGGCGAGCATCGCCGCCGGCTCGCCCGCGCGCCGGTCGGCCAGGGCGATCACGCCGGTCGCGGGCGCCAGCGGCGCGAGCTGCTCAAAGACCGGGCGCGCGACCTGACGGGCGAGCGAGTGCATCCGCGCAGCGAGGTCGGGTGCGAGCCGGGCGCTCAGCCGGTCCAGCTCGGCGAGGTCGCTGGTGAGCACCTCGTGCACGGTGGCGCCGAAGCGCAGTGCGTGCTTAAGCGGGTGAAAGCCTTCGAGGACGGCGAGCGAGCGATCGCGCCGCGCGCGCCCGTAGCGCGGGATGAGCGATCCGTCTTGCACGGCCCCGATCATGGCAGGCGTGGCGCGCGCAGCGGACGCGCGGCCGACGGCCGGCGGGTGATTCGAGCTCGCGATCGTCGCGGGGCGCACGCAATAGAGTGCGCGGAGATGAAGCTCGAGGGGATCCACCACATCACCGCGATCACCGGCGACGCGCCTGGAAACGTCGAGTTCTACGCCGGCGTGCTCGGCCTGCGGATGGTCAAGCGCACGGTCAACCAGGACGAACCGAACGTCTATCACCTGTTCTACGGCGACGAGCACGGCTCGCCGGGAATGGACCTCACGTTCTTTGAGTACCCGGGTGCGCTGCGGGGCGTGGCCGGCGCGGGCATGGTGCACAGGATCCTCTGGCGGGTCGCCTCGGCCGAGTCGCTGGCGTTCTGGCGGGAGCGCCTGGGCGCGCACGGGGTGACGGCCGAGCTGACCGGCGACAGCCTGCTGTTCGCCGACCCGGAGGGCCTCGAACACGAGCTGCTGCTCAACAGGGCCCAGGACGAGCCGCTGCGCGCCGAGTCGCTCGAGATCCCGTCCGAGCACGCGCTGCTCGGCCTGGACGGCGTGCGCGCCTACACGATCGACCCGGTGCGCAGCGAGCCGATCCTCGGCGAGGCGCTCGGCTTCGAGCGGCGCACGGGCGAGCACTGGGACGTGCGCGGGGAGCGCCGCAGCGGCTTCTACGCCTACGACGCGCCGCCGCCTGAGATAAATCGCAGGCAGGGGGCGGGGTCGGTGCACCACGTGGCCTTTGCCGCCGTCATGGAAGACCTCGACGCGTGGCGGCTGCGGCTGCTGGCGGCGGGCGCGCGCCCCACCCAGGTGATCGACCGCTTCTATTTCCGCTCGGTCTACTTCGTCGAGCCCAGCGGCGTGCTGTTCGAGATCGCCACGATCGGCCCAGGATTCGCGATCGACGAGGACGAGGAGCACCTCGGCGAGCGCCTCTCGCTGCCGCCCCCGTTCGAGCCGATGCGCGCGCAGCTGGAGGCGACGCTCGAGCCGCTGCCCTACCCGCCGCCCGGGCGCCCCGCCGCCTGAGCTCAGGCGACGCCGCCGAGCCGCCGCGAGCGCGGTGAGCGCCCGGCCAGCACGGCGCCCCAGTCGGCGTCCTCGATCCGCGCGGGCGGGGTTCGCGCGATGAAGCCACGCAGCAGCTCGGCGAGGCCGTCGGGGTCTTCCAGGTGCGGGAAGTGGGCCGCGCCCGGGAGCATCCGGAAGACGCTTCCGGGGATCGCCTCGTGAGCGAGGCGTCCATGGCGGGCCGGGATCGTGTTGTCGCGCTCCCCCCACACGATCAGCGTTGGCATCGCCTCCAGCAGATAGAGGCGGTCGGTGGCGCTGACGCGCTGCCCGCGCACGTCGATGACGGCGCGCAGCGTATGCAGGAAGGCCGCCCGCGCGCCCGCGTTCTCCAGCGGCCGCAGCGCCCGCGCGATCGCCTGCAGATGCACGCCCGCGCGAACGTCGCGCGCGCGCAGGCTCCGGCCGCCCTGCGAGAGGGCGGCGAGCACACGCGGGCGGATCATCGAGAAGAGCGCCGCGGTGCCGGGCAGCGTGGCGCTGCGCAGCAGCGGGCTGACCTCCTGGCCGAGTCCGCCGCTTGAGACCAGCACGAGGCGCTCGACGCGCTGCGGGAACTGGTAGAAGAACTGCATCGCCACGCCGCCGCCGAGCGAGTGGCCGACGATGGTCGCGCGGCCGACCCCGATCGCGGCGAGCAGGTCGCGGATGCTGGCCGCGTGCGCGCCGAGCGAGTAGTCCCCGCGCGGGGCCGCCGAGTCGCCGTGGCCGATCAGGTCGGGTGCCACGACGGTGTGCTCGCGCGCGAGATTGAGCGCGACAGCCTGCCAGTGGCTGGAGGAGTTGAGCATCCCGTGGATCAGCACCACGGGCGGGCCGCTGCCCGCGACGCGATAGATCACACGACGACCGTGCAGCTCGATCTGCCACTCGTCGAACTGTCGCGGGAGGCTGGCCACGGGCGCCGCGATCCGCTCCTGTGCGGATGCATCTCCCGGTCCGGCCTCGGCCTGGCGGGGTGTTGTTGGCACTCGGCGGGGACGTTAGCAAGCGCTGCCCGGCGGCGAGCCCTCGCGGTGATGGCCCTCCGGTCCGTGGCGGACGCCCGCGGCGCTGCGGTGCGCGCGTCCGCCCCGGGCGCTGCGCCAGGTGGTGTGCGCGGGAGTCAGAAGGCGGTGCCGGCCGGCATCGGGGGCCGGCGCAATTCCGTGTAACCCCATCACATGCCGGCCCCACCGCCGGCTGGCTGGCTGGCCAGCCATTTTGGTGAAATAGTGAACAAATCTGAAAAAGTGTTGACATTCCCAAAAGCACTCTCTAGTGTCGCCGAGGAGGGTGCGTTGGGGATCGCCGCAGCGGCGGCCGCCGCGGCGACGGCGCACGGAAACCGGCGAACGGGGGAAGGCGAGATGGCCAGGGTGTTGACGGCGGTTAAGGGCAAGGGCGCCACGTGGCTGCTGGGGGCCTGTGTTGCGCTCGCGGCGAGCGGCGCGATGGCCGGCTCTGCCGCGGCGACGCCCGGCGTTGCGGCATGGGGCGGCGGCGCCAACGGCGAGCTCGGCAATGGCAACACGAAGAACGAGCCGGCGTTCGTACCGGTGAGTGAACTCACATATGCCAGCAGCGTCGCGGCCGGCGGCAATTTCGCACTCGGCCTGCTCGGCGGCGGCACGGTGGAGGCGTGGGGCAGTAACTCCGAAGGCCAACTCGGCATCGGCAAATCGGCAGGTGAACAGGAGCAGCCCGTGCCCGTGTCCTCGCTGAGCGGCGTGGAGGCCGTGGCAGCAGGCGGCGAAAACGCGCTCGCGCTGCTCGCGGGGGGCAGCGTCGAGACCTGGGGTTCGAACACCGACGGCGTGGAAGGCTCCTCCACGCCGAAGGCGGTACCCGGAATCAGCGAAGCGGCCGCTGTCGCGGCCGGCTCGGAAGACCGCAAGGCGAGCAACGCCGTCAATGAGCTGGCTCTGCTGGCGAGCGGTGAAGTGTACGCGTGGGGCAATGGCGAAGACGGACAGCTCGGCGACGGCCAGGAAGGCAAAACGGCCAACAGCGTGACGCCGGTCAAGGTCCTCGGGCTTCCCGAAAAGGTGATCGCGATTTCGGCAGGGGGCGGACAGAACCTCGCGCTGCTGGCCAACCACACCGTGGTGGCGTGGGGCGAGAACAACCAGGGGCAGCTCGGGATCGGCAGCTACAAGAACCAGGACCTCCCCGTGCGCATCCCCGGCCTGGAAGACGTGGTCGCGATCTCGGCCGGCTACGCGGACAGCCTGGCGCTGCTCGCCAACGGCACGGTGATGGCCTGGGGAGATGACGGTGAAGGGGAGCTCGGCCCGACTGCGGGAGGCAGCAGCAACGTGCCGGTGCCCGTGGGCGGCCTCGAAGAAGTGTCTGCGATCTCGGCGGGACAGAGGTCGAGCGTCGAGATCGACGGGATCCACAACCTCGCCCTGCTGAGCGACGGCCATGTGATGGCCTGGGGCGGGAACAAAGACGGCGCGCTCGGCGACGAAAGCGAAGGCGGCATCAGCGCGACGCCCGTTGAAGTGAGCCACCTCACCGATGCGACGAGCATCGCGGCCGGGGCTCGCGACAGCTTCGCGGTGGGGCCGCCGGTTCCGATCGTGACGAGTGTTGAGCCGTCCAAAGGCGTTTCGGGCACGCGCGTTGAAATAACTGGCACCAACCTGGCCGGGGCGACCTCGGTGCAGTTCGGATCTGTGAGCACGGAGGCGATCGAAGAGGACAGCGAAACGTTGGTGATCGTCGCGGCGCCGCCGCAGCGGCCGCGCACGGTGGGGGTGACCGTCACCACGGCGTTTGGCACGAGCGATGTGGTGAGCGGTAGTCACTTCCTCTACGAACCCGTAGGCACGCTTGAATTTGGCAGCTGCGCCAGGCTCGGCAAGAAGAAAGGTGACTACAAGAAGGGGTGCACCGAAGTGGCGGCGGGCGGCGGCTATGAATGGACGCCCGGCGTGCTCAAGAGCGGCTTCACGGTCAGCACCGGCAAGGGCGCGGAACTTGTCGGCGGCAACGGCGCGCTGATCGTGTGCGACAGCGCAGGCAGCGGACACGGCACATACTCGGGCCTGAAGTCGGTCGTCGGCGTCACGCTCACGTTCAAAGGCTGCGGCGTCAGCAAAAGCAAGAAAGCGGTGAAATGCAGCAGCCCGGGTGCGGGCGCCGGTGAAGTCCGCACGACGACGCTGGAAGGCGGCCTCGGGTTCCAGAGCCTCGAAAAGGACAATGTGGCACTGGAGCTCCTGCCCGCCGAAGAAGGACAGCCGTTCCTCACGTTCACCTGCGGCACGACCGTGACGGAAGTGCGGGGGGAGGTGCTGGCGGCGATCAGCCCGGTCAATTCCACGGGGCTGAGCTTCAGCGTCAAGTTCGCGCAGTCGAGGGGCAAACAGCGGCCCGAAGGCTTCTACGAAGGGCCCGCTGAAGTGCTCGAAGCGTCGGTGGCGGGCGGCCCGTTCGAACAGGCCGCCCTGTCCGACGGGGTGACGCTGACGAGCGAAGAAGCGCTCGAGATCAACACTGCGACGTAGCGACCCGGAGGATGGAGAGCGCCCGCGGGGCCCCGGGGCCCCGCGGGCGAGCGGTGGCCGGCGGCTTGCGCACGGGGGCCGGTGTGCGCGCCGGGCTCACAGGCCGACCACGTGGGTCAGCCAGCGTGCGAACAGCTCGCGCGCGAGCCCGGTCGCGCGCGCCTCGACGGTGCTGAGCTCGGCGAGCAGCCGGCCGAGCACCTCCTCGCCGGGGTCCGGCGCGGCGAGCGCGGCGGCGTAGGCGGGCACGCGGGCCCACGCGCTCACCAGCCCGGCGCCGGCCTCGAGGTGAAATTGCAGGCCGTAGGCGCCGGCGAAGACGAAAGCCTGCTGCTCGTAGGCCGCCGAGCGGGCGAGCTGTGCGGCGCCGACGGGGAGCTCGTAGGTGTCCCCGTGCCAGTGCAGCGCGGCAAAGCTCGCGGGCGCGCTCGCGAACACGGCATCGCCGGCGGCGGCGGCGGTGAGCTCGACGGGCGCCACGCCGACCTCGGGCCGGGGACCGGGCATCACGCCCGCGCCGAGGCTCGCGGCGAGCAGCTGCGCGCCGAGGCACACGCCCCAGTAGGGCGTGCCGGCCCGGGCCGCTTCGCCGATCAGGCGCTTCTCTGCGGCGAGCCAGGGATGGATGGCCTCCTCGTATGCCCCCATCGGCCCGCCCAGCGCGAGGATCGCGTCGTAGGCGCGCCAGTCGGGCAGTGGCCCGCCCTCGTCCGCTCGCACCGTCTCAGCAGACACCCCGCGCTCATCGAGCTCTTCGCCGTAGGCGCCGGGCGGCTCGCAGCCGATGTGCTGCAACACGAGGATGCGGCTCATGTGGGCGGCGAAGCTAGCAGCTCAGCGCGCTCGCCTGAGTGCAAGCGCGGGCGATTCGGCCAAGATATCTCGATGAGCACCCCGAGCGATGGCGCGGTGCGCCGCGCTGGCGCGGCGGATGCGGCGCGCATCGGCGTGCTCCTCCACGAGTTCAACAGCGAGTTCGGCGAGCTGACACCCGGCCCCGAGCGTCTGGCGGCACGCATGGTGCAGCTGCTGGAGGGCGGCGAGACGGAGGTGCTGCTCGCGGGCGCCGGGCCCGACGGGCTGGCGGTGCTGCGCTTTCGCCCGGCGATCTTCTCCGCTGCGCTCGAGTGCTATGTGGCCGAGCTATACGTTGTGCCGGCGCTGCGCGGGCACGGCCTTGGCCGGGCGCTGATGCTTGCGGCGATCGAGCTGGCACGCGGCCTGGGGGCCGATCACATGGATCTCGGCACGGGCGAGCAGGACATCGCCGCACGGGCGCTGTATGAGAGCCTCGGCTTCAGCAACCGCGAAGGGCGCCCGGACGGCCCGATCAACTACTTCTACGAGCGCGAGCTCTGAGCGCTGGCCCGCGTGGGGCGATGCGGACGGATAGCGGGGCGGGCCTCATGGCGGCCCCGCGCTGTTCCAGCAGCGGCTGGTCGCTTCGGCGAGCAGCTCGGTGATCGCCTCGTCGATGTCGCGCGCGAGCGCATCGGTGTCGGGCAGCGCCTCGCGGTCGGCGTATACGCCGAAGCACGCGCGTTCGCGGACGGTCGTCATGCCGATGGACACAGCGTGGTGGTCGGCTAGCGGGACGACCGGGTAGATCGCCTGCAGCGGGCAGCCGCGCAGATAGAGCTGCTCGGCGGGGCCGGGGATATTGGAGACGACCAGGTTGAATGTGCGCGGGCTGGCGAGGATCCGCGAGAAGGCGTGCTGGAGGAGGGCGGGGGTGTGCTCGGCAGCCTTCAGCGCCAGGTCAGCACCCTCGGGCTCGCCGCCGCGCTTGCGGGCGCTCATGGTGGCGTGCACGCGATAGAGACGGCCGAGCGGGTCCGGCTCCTCGCAGGGCAGCTCGGCGAACACGAAGGAGAGGTGGTTGCCGAGCGCGTCGCCGGGGTCGCGCACGCTGACCGGGATCATCGCCTTCAGCGCCACCGGGGGCTGGTCGTGCCTGGCGAGATAGCTGCGCATGCCCCCGGCGACGGCGGCGAGCATGACATCGTTGACGGTGGTGCCATATGCACGCTTGACGGTCCGCAGGTCGTCGAGCGGCCGCTCGGCCCAGGCCAGCCGGCGCAGCGGCGAGAGCGGCGGATTGAGCGAGCCCGCGGTCGGCGCAGCGGCGAGCAGCGAGTGGCTGAGCGCACGCGCGAGCCGCAACGCCCCCGCGCTGAGCTGCTGCACGCTGCGGGCGGGGGATGCTGCGGCGCGCAGCGGCATTGCGAGCAGGCCGAGCTGAGCTGTGCCGAGGTCGCGCGCGCCCCGCACGAGCAGCCACTCCGGGCGCGGGCTGGGGCGCGGGCGCCAGCTCCCGGGGTGCGGGGCGCAGGCCTGCGGCGTGGGGTCGAGCAGCAGCGAGCCGAGCTCGAGCGCGGCGAGGCCGTCCACCATGCAGTGGTGGGCCTTGCCGATCACGGCGAACTGCTCGAGGCCGGGGTCGTTGCAGAACCACAGCTCCCACAGCGGCCGGTCGCGGCGCAGCGGCGTCGAGAGCACCTCATCGACGAGCCCGCGCAGCGGCCCGGGCGCGCAGAAGATGTGGCGCTCGACGGCAAAGGCCTCGTCGTCGACCCACTCGGGCGCGTTCAGCCCGAGCGGAACCGGCGCGAGCTTCTGGCGGAAGCGCGGCGCGCGCGCGAGGCGTCCCCCGATGTGTTCGCGCAGCTGGTCGAACTCGGGCAGCGGCGCGTTGGCGGGCCGTGAGAAGACGGCGACCCAGCCCACGTGCATGTGCGCGGCGGGTGTCTCGACGGCGAGGAACGAGGCATCCAGTCCGGAGAGCCGCGCGGGGCTCATCCGGCTCTGGCGGCGAGCTCGAGCGCGCGCCTGCGCTCCCGCGCGCGCGAGAGCGGCACGACCACGCCACAGCGCGGGATCTCCCGGCGCCCCCACTCGGCGATGAGCGCGAACTCGACGAGCCTGTCGAAGTAGTCGGGCAACGGCGATGGCTCGATGCTGCGCGCGTGCAGCGCGGCGCGCGTGCGCCGGTCGTCGTAGCGCACGCTGGCGGCGAAGTAGGGGAAGAACACCTCGCTGCGGCGCAGCATGCGGCGCTGGCGCTCATCGCGGCTCAGGCGCAGCAGCAGCGGGTGTATCACCCGGCGATACAGCGCAGGCTCGATCAGCTGCGGCGCGGGGCGCTCGAAGAAGCGGCTGGCGAGCGCGACGAGCTCGCCCACGCTGCTGACGTGGCGTCCGGCTGTGAGGTGGAACGTCGCGCCGGCGGCCTCGGCGGTCTGGCCGAGCGCAAGGATCGCGTCGGCCACATAGTCGACGGAGACGACATCCACGGGCGCTCCGCCGCGCGCGGGCACGGCCGGGTAGGCGCCACGCGAGAAGGCCCGCAGCGGCCAGTAGAGGACGTTGAAGGAGTTCGTCCAGCCGCTGGCGCGCTCACCGACCACGATGCTCGGGCGCACGACCGTGACGGGGAGCTCGCCGCGCCTGGTTGACAGCAGGCACTCGGCCTCGAACTTGGAGTGCTCGTAGGCGTTGCGGAAGCTCTGCCCGACGTCGAGGTCGTCCTCGCTGAAGCAGCCGTGGTGTTCCCCGGCGACGTATGCGGTGGAGATGTGGGTGAGGCGACGCAGCCCCCCCGCCAGCTGGCAGCGTTCGGCAAAGTCGAGCACCCGCCGGGAGCCCTGCACGTTGATCGCCCGCAGCTCCTTCAGAGATGCCTCGAAGGACACCGACGCGGCACCGTGCACGATCTCGCTCACCTGTCCGGCCAGCGCATCGTGCCGGCGCCGGCCCAGCCCGAGATGCTCCTGCGTGATGTCCCCGCGCACGGCCGCCACCCGCCGCTCATAGGGATGGCCGGGGCCGAACAGGCACACCAGCGTGCGCTGCAGGCGAGCCGCAGCGGAGCGCTCGCTCGCGCCGCGCACGAGCGCGTAGATGCGGCGGTCGGTGCGCTCGAGGTAGCGCGCAAGCAGCTCACCGCCGAGGAATCCGGTTGCGCCGGTCAGCAGGATCCCGCCCGCAGCCGGCTCGCGGGACGCCGGGCGCGCTCGCGTGCCCTCGGTCACCCGGGGGCCGCTCGTGTGCGTGACCGTGTGGGGCTCATCTCATCCAGTGCTTCCCATCTGTCTCCGACAGCTCGGAGTTGCTGGTGGGCTCACCTCGGGTGGAGCCCGGCGGGTGAGTCACCAACCCATCCGCCCCGGTTACCGCGTTAAGCGTCCCGGTCCCCCGGCCCGAGGCGCCACGGCAGACGCGCGAGGCGCTCAGAGTTACTTTCCGTTTGTACTACTGCGGAAACGTCCGGTGTCAAACCAAAGGCCGCAAAGTGCGGACATCATGGAGGCTCACCCCGCCTGGGCGGTCGCGCGTTCCAGCTCGGCCGCCACGACGGCACGCTGGTTGTCGATCTGCAGTCGGTCCTGGAGCACCGGCACCGCCGAGGCGGGCTGCCCGTCGAGCTGCAGGGCGCGCCCGAGGTCATACAAGGCATAGGCATAGGTGAGGCACGTTTTGCTGACCGGCTGCACGCAGTCCGCCAGCTGCTCGCCGGTCGCGGCCACGGCCCGCGTCAGAACCTGAATCGCGGAGCCGTAGCTGCCACCTTCGAGCAGTTCGTGTCCACGCGCGTCGAGCTGGACTGCGAGGGCGGCGGAGACGGGTGTGGCAGGCGGTGGCGGGGTCGCCGTCCGTTTGTCCGCGACGCCCGCAGCTCCTCGGTGCGCGGCCCCCGACAGCGCGATCTCGCGCGTCCGCGGCCGTGCGGGCGGGCGCGTCGGGTGAGCGCCGCCGGCGGCCAGCTGGGCTACGCCGAGCACGCCGAGCACGGCGAGCGCGAGCAGCATCGCCCCTGCGGGCACCAGCCGGCGTGGCCCGGGCAGGGAACCGCGGTCGCGTGCGCGATCGGCCTCTGCTGCGGGCGCCGTGATGCCGGCCGCCGCGAACCGGTCCTCAGGCGGGCGCGCAGGATCGAGTCGCACCCCCGGGCTGCGGGTGCCTTCCACGATCACGGGACAGCGCTCGATGGGCGCGCCGGCGAGCTCGAGCTCGGTCACGACGCTGGCGGGGAACTCGATGCCCGCGTCGTGCAGCTCCGTAAAGCCGACGGCAGCGCCGTCCCTGCTGCGGAGCAGCTCGAGCAGGATCGCCTGCTGGCGCTCGAGCGGTCCCGGAGGTGCCGCCGGCGGTGCGCTGTGCCCGGTGCTGCGCTTTGCAAAGGGCCTGGTACCCACGGACCCAACCTCTCGTCGTCAGAACCAGCATACCCCGCGGGAGTGCCCCTCTAAGCACGCTGGGCGCCGCTCAATGAGGCGCAGCACCGGGGCTCGACGGGAAGCTGACCGCGAAGTGCCCAACCATGCTCGTGCCGCTCGCATGCGGACTCGGCAGGCCCTGGGGGTATCTCCATTCTGCCGGCCATGCCACCAGGCCGAGCACGCAACCGGGGCCCACGCCTGAGCAGGGTTCTTTGTACGGTTCGCTGCGGCACGGATAGCTGCTTTCACAGGGCGGCGCGTGTGGAACCGCGTAGATCGCACCGGTGTAGTGGCCGCCGGGACACCAGTGCCAGGTCAGCGATTTCGCGGGCGTCAATACGAGCCCGACCTCTCCGGTCGGCTGGGGGTAGCCGTAGTCGGTGCGCTGCATGTCGCTCGAAGTCGAGCATGGCGGGGGTGAGCTGCGCGTGTAGTCCCTGTATGGCTTCAGCACGATCACCGCGTAGTAGTAGCCGCCTCCGGGCAGGGCCCGCGCGTGGAAGTCGACGCGCACGTTCTGGCGCACGGCAGGCCTGCCGTTGACGTGCACGGTCACGCTTTCGGCGGCGGCGGCCGTCCCCGCGAGGCACAGTGCGGCGGCGCCGGCGCCGAGCGCTGCAAGTGAGCGGCGCATCCCGATTCCGGATGCTAGCGGCCCAGCATGGCCGAGCGGGCGCTTCGAGACGAGGGAAACGATGGAGCTAGGGGGACTCGAACCCCCGACCTCCTGGGTGCGATCCAGGCGCTCTCCCAGCTGAGCTATAGCCCCGTGCGCGCTGGTCGTGCGACCGGCCGCTGCGTTCCAGCAGTGTAGCCGCAGGACTACCTCGGGCGCGCGCAGTATGGTGTGCTGGCGCCATGGGATTGCTGGAGGACGCCATACGCGAGCACCTGGAGCTCAAGCGCCGCCGGGGAGCTGATCCCGGCGAGGTGGCGAGGGCGGCGCGCGAGGCGCTCGAGCCGCTGCCCGAAACGGCACCGGCGCCAAACGGCGGGCTCGACGCCGAGCTGGAGCCCGTTGATCAGAGCTTCGAGCAGGCCCCGAGCACCGCGGACGGCGTCCAGATGGACTCCACCGCCTACGAGCCCGGCCCGGAGGAGCTCTCGAGCGTGGGTCAGGACACCGCCGAGCTGGACATGCTGACCGTGCTCGGCGAGGGCCATGAGCAGGCCGCGCTGCCCGGCCCCTGGGATCCGGTCGCGGCCGCGCGACCCACGGCGGGCCCTCCCGCGGGAGAGCCGCTGGAGGATGAGGCGCTGGAATGGGAGATGCCGGCCCGCGCCACGGGCGAGCAGCATGCCGGCGACCTCGGCGACCTCGACGGTGAAGGCCGGCGGCGGATCAGCGACGGCCATCCCGGACCGGGGGAGGAGCACGTGCTGGAGGATGGCCACACCCACGCGGAGATCTCTGGCCAGGAGAGACTGACGTTCGAATAGGCCGGCGCTGCCGGCGATCCGCGTGGGAGGGCGCGCCCGCCGGGAGGGGGACCGATCGCGGGGTCGTATATTTGAGGCCCACGGGGCCATAGCTCAGCTGGGAGAGCGCCTGCTTTGCAAGTCGGCCAAGCCGCTTCACGCTGCTACGCCCCGTCGCTCATGACCCGCAAATCAGCGGCATTAGCACCTTTACCACCCTCGGTCTGCTTCGATCTGCTGCTCCTTGTCGTTTCCACGTCGTTTCCATACAGTCGGTCCAACCTGTCGCGACGCGCGTCGCTTCGGTTCGCCGCATCGAATGCATGGACATAGATCCGCTGCGTGATAGCCGTGTCCCGATGGCCAAGCCGTGCGCTGACCTCCTCGATGTCCCACCCTTGGGCGATGAGGGCGCTTCCGTGCGTGTGTCGTAGGTCATGGAAGGTCGGTGCGCGTAGCACGACCTCGCCGTCAACCTCGACCGCTCTCAGTCCAGCACGCTCTACAGCCTTTGCCAGAACCCTCCCGCCGATGTTCCGATGGTCATGACCGGTTCCGCGCGCATTTACGAACACGAGCCCGTGAGGGCTCCTGGAGCCGCTGCTTAGGCAGTGTTCGCGTAGTTCCCGTATGAGGCCGGGTGTGACCTCTAGGACCCGGCGAGAGCGCTTCGTCTTGAGCGGGACCCGCTTGCCCTTCCGGTCCAACTGACACGCAACCGTGATCGTTTGGTCGTTGAAACTTATGTCCTGCCACGTCAGCCCCAGAACTTCCGCGAGCCTGAGTCCGGCCTCCGCCGCTGTGCGGAAGATAAGGCGATGCTTGGACGGTACGGCTGAAAGCAATCGAGCTAGCTCCTCACTTGAGAGCACGCGATGAGGCTTCTCGTCATCCGTGCTTGGGCGCTCGCCGCGTTCGAGCAACGCAACCGGATTCGGCTCGCGGAAGCCGAGGTGTCGCGATGCGTAGTTGAAGACCGACGAGAGCGGCGTCAAATGACCTTTGATGGTCCACCCTTTGAGTCCCTCGCGTTCCTTCGCGGCGACGTAGCCAGCGACCTCGCTCGCCGTGATCCGGGATAGGCGCTGCGTCCCAAAGTACGCCCGCAGATGTTTCAGCCCGTTTGAGTAGGCTTCTTGCGTACGGGGGCGAATCGTCCGGCTGTGCGCGTCCCACCATTTTTCGGATGCCTCGGTGAAGCTCATCCGGGGATTGACTTCGCACTCCTCGCCACGGGCTCTCTTGGCGTGCTCCTGGGCGAGTGCTGCTCGCGCAGCCTTGAGTTTCCCGTCAACGACACGCCAGCGCAGTTTGCCTCGGGCGTCACGCCAGCCGATTTCCAGACGACCATCGGGGCGTGCATAGATGCCGCGCTCAACGCGAACGCGGCGAGGCGTAGTGTCCTCCTTGCTCATGGAGCTAGTACCTCCGTGTGCCACGCCCCCGGACGCTCCAACGTCGCGGGGGCACTCTGTATGGGCTCCAGACGATACACGACCGAACACCCCGTCTAGCGTTCCCGCCATGCGTCAAGCTCCGAGCGCTTGAAGTAGAGCTTGCACCCCGGCCCGTCCTGCGCGAACGGGATCGCGCGTTCAGCGGTGAGCTTGTGGATGGTGCTGCGAGGCAGGCTCAGATACTCGGCAGCCGCATTCGCGTCGAGCCATTCATCGGGAGGCGAGGAAACCGACCCCAGATACGGCCCTAGGCGCTCCGCCAAGAGCGCACACGCCGCATCGTCCAGTGCCTCGATAAACGCAAGTGTGAGCGCGCGGGAACCCGAGGCCCCCGCGCCGTTGCTGCCTTGGGTGTTCTGTTGCCGTGCCAACGAAGTCCCATGGCGGCTAACGGAGCGAGACTTTCGTCTCTAGGCTCAGCCCCAAAGCACATCAGGTCACTGCAACGGCGTCAGTGTAGCAGGGCGTTTCCGCTGCTCAGTGTGACCTTCGCTCGGGTCGCCACGGGCTCCCGACGACGCGCTTGGAAAGCGAGCAACGGTCAACGACTTGAACTCACGTTACATAGGGCTCGCGTCGGTGAGGGTATGAGCACTGGCTCTCCTACGGCGCTTGGACGCCTTCGTCCCTGGCGTGTCAGTCCCAGGTGCAGGCGCGCGTGACGCGAGATCGAGCGCGGGTCCAGCCTGCGCCCGAGTCGGTCGGGCGGGATCTGTCCGGCGACGGCGCTGTATGGCTTGCCCGCGAGGACCATGCTCTCGATGATCTCCCGGTCGTCGTGCATGCACGTCATGCAGCGCGGCTCGACGTAGGCGTACTCTCCGCCGCCTCCAAGCAGGTGCCGGAGCCCGGCTGGCACCCTGACGCCTTCGATGCGGGTACGGATAGGACGGGACGGGGGATTCTTGGCGAATGGTCGGCTCATGAGAGTTGACGGTCAATCTAAGTTGACTTGCGGCGACTTTGAGTCCCCAGTGTTTATGGGGCTTCTTCGCCTATTACGGCGTTGAAGTCACCGAAAATCGAAAGCGGTCGTCAGGTGTAGCAAAACCCCTCGCGACATCACCTTGAGCGTGCGGCGTTCTGCTGCTCGCATGCCAGATCCTCCTGGGGAACGGCTTCGGCAAGCCTCCCTCTCGCGCGAGGAGTCTCCGTAACAGAAGTCAGTAGCAAAAGGAGTTTCCCGCAGAGTTGGTCGTTGCGTTTGCAATTACGGTGACGCTCCGGTATAATGCGCAGCATAATCGCCCCCGGGAGGTGTGTCGTCCGAGGGCATGAACCCTAAGGAGCACAAGTTGAAGGACCCAAGAAGGAACGGCTTCGATCTGGTGGCCGGGTGGACGGGGGCGATGTGCGCTGAGGACAGTACGCGCGCTTGCTCCGTATCGTGCTGGAAGCCTGCCTTGATGCAGGCTTTTTCATCCGCCGAGCCGGTTGCGTCGTGGGAGAGCATGATGCAGGCGGAGGACTTACCCTCGGCAGCGCCCGCAGGTAGTACCCGCAGCACCCGTCGTATTCCTAGCCGTTGGTCAGGCTCTCACTTCTCATTCGGTCGGGGGATCGCATGAAGCTCCGGCTATGCCCCTCCGGGAAGTTTGCGTACCTGGAACAGGCGGACGCACGCCGCATGCTGGCCGTGCTCGGATCGGGACCGGGAGCGTACAAGCCTCGCCGCGCGTATCGGTGCCCCCACTGCGGCATGTGGCATCTGACCAGTTGGGGGCACGGCGTAGGTGGCCGAAGGGTGATCCCGAAGGCGGCGTGAATCCAATGAACCACACGACGAAGAGCACGGACCCGATGCGCTCGCAAGCGAAAAAAGAAGCCTGGGAACGCCGCAAGGCGCGACCCAAGTTCACCGGAGAAGACGAGTTCGCGGGGCTGGGGCTGTCTGATCCGGGCACGAAGAAGGGCGCTTTGCAGCGCGCCTGCTTGAAGCTCATCCGCGAACACAAGGCAGACGGCATGCTGCCCACGAGCATCCGGTTCCTGTACTACGAGTTGGAGATGAAAGGCGCTGTCGAGCGGCACAACCGCAAGTTCGGGCCTGCCTCTGAAGTGAGCGAGGCGACGATGACGCTGCGGAAGCTTGAGCTTGTCTCCTGGAACGATATTGAGGACGAGACGCGGACCCTGAACGAATGGTACGGCGAGGCAACGGTGGCTGCTGCGCTGAAATCGATGCTGCTCGCCGCACGCCTGAACCCGTGGATCGGGTCTGACTGGAGTGACACGCCTCCGCTGATCCTGTGCGAGAGCCGGTCGCTGGCGGGCGTTCTGCGGAGCGCGGCATACAGCTATGGTTGCGCCATCGCCGCGACGAACGGCCAGGTCGGCGGCTTCCTACGCACCGACATCGCCCCGGCGCTGTTGCTCCCGCGCCCGGTGCGGTACCTGGGCGACTTCGATCTCGCGGGCGGTCAGATCGAGGAGAACACGCGGAACGTGCTCGAAGACATCGTAGGCGCGCTCGACTGGGAGCGCGTGGCGATCACCGAGGAGCAGGTTGACGAGCGCGAGCTAGTGCCCGTGCTCAAGAAGGACAAAAGGTACGTCCCGGCGCGAACCCACGAAGCGTGGGAGACCGAGGCGCTTGGGCAGGCGACTGTCATCGCCCTGGTCGAGGAGGCGCTTGAGAAGCTTCTGCCGACGCCGCTGGATGTCACGCGCGAGCGTGAGCGGAAGGAACGAGTCGAAGCCGAGTGCATGCTCCAGGAGTACATCGAGGACATGGACGAGGCCGACCTGGACCTGGACGACCTGGACGACATCGCAGAAGGTGACCTATGAGGCCCGCACACTCGCGGGGAATCAGAGAAGCCCCGGCCACAAAGACGAGGCCGAAATCGTCTCAGAAGACGAAGCCGCGCCCAACCATGTCGCGGACGAGCCCGCTATGGCGCAGCGCACACGAACTGGCAGAGAGGGGCTTCCGGGTCTTTCCGTTGAGGCCGAGGAGCAAGAAACCGCTATCGGCGATGACGGATTGGCCGAAGCGAGCGAGCGCATCGTCAAGCTGGGTTGATAATCAGTGGAAGCGCTGTCCAGACGCCAACATCGGGATTGCCCTTGGGCGAGGTGTCGTCGTCCTGGACATCGATAGCGACGATGCGCTGATGTATGCCCACGAAGCCGGGTTACTCGATGATGAAACGCCTACCGTCAAGAGCGGACGGGCTGGGGACGGCATCCATCGCTACTTCAAAGACCCGAACGCCGATACGAAGACTCACCACCTCACATACGGCGATGTCAAGATCGAGGTCAGGGCGAACGGAGCCTACGTGGTCGCGCCTCCTAGCATTCATCCAGATACAGGCGCTCTCTACGAATGGTTGACCGATCCCGACCATCCACTTGCCCTCGTGCCGGAATGGGCCTTAGAGACGCCGCAAAGCCCCCAACAGGCGATGGTGAGAGAGGAGGCGAGGGCGGATGGCACGTTCGTGGAAGGAGAACGCAAGGTTCGTCTGCACAAACTCGCTTCCGCGATGAGAGGGATGGGGATGTTGGACGACGAGATTAGAAGCTTCCTCGCGACCGCGAACGAAACCCGCTGTGTCCCTCCACTGGAGGAGGGGCACATCCGAGACATCGAAAAGACGATCATCGGCTATGCGGTGGGATACAAGCCAGACCTCGACCTCCTGACGGTTGAGCGAATGACCTCAAAGCCCTCGTCGCTCGCCGTCTATGTCGCTATCCGCGATGCCTGCGGATACAAAGATCGTTGCCGCGCCGCGACCGAGCGCCTGGAAGAGAAGACTGGGAAGGCCCGCGCCACCGTAGTGGCGGCGGTCAAAGACCTTGAGAAAGCGCGTCTGATCGAAGTCATCAGAACCCAGGTCAGAGGAAGAGATCAGTGCAACGAATACCGGCTTCTTGAGCTTCCGACCGAACACCCATCAGACTCCCATGAACTCGAACCACCAGCAACGCTCACAGGTGTCTAGTTTCTGAACACCGCTATCTCTATATTATCTTTCCTTAGGTAGAGACACTTATCACAGTAAATGTGTTCAGTTTCTGGACACCGGGTCAGTCAGCCGCGCCGTGGCAGAACCACGGACCATGACACACGATCCCGTCTGTGAACCGGACGAGCGACACCCCTGCTCGATCCATGGAGGGCTCTGGACGAAGGGGTGGGCGACCCTCAGAGAGTCGCTCATTGCGTCAGACACGCTTGTTCCGGTCGAGGGCGGAGCGAGCCTGCGCCTCACCACCGACCAGGTGTTCAAGTCGCCCTCTGCGGCAGCCGCCATCTTGCTTGGCCGAACTGCAAATGGGCTGATCGAGTGGAAGGACTCGTCCGGCAGCACCCTGAAGCAGCTTCGAGAGCAGACGGTCGCAGCGACACCTGACGCCGCCGCTCCCGGCCAGTAGCCAGCCCAAGGCGCATCGGGAGCGCTTAGCTCTTCGCGATCTCCTCGGCGAGCCTCGCCAAGTCGGATACCTCGACGCCGAGGGCAGCGGCGATGCGGCGAACGGTGCCCCAGGATGGGTTACGCCCCGCCTCGATGTGGCTGAGCCAGGTCGGGTGCAGGTCAGCGCCATGGGCTAGTCCTCCTGACTGAGACCGCGAGCGGTCCTTGTTTGCCGAATCGCTTCGCCGAGCGCGACTTGAGGGTCTGAGCGGGGTGCCATGCTCGCCACACTCGTGGCCGACGCCGGTCATGGTCCATAGAGTCGAACTCAAGTCGCACCGCCGGACCGATACGATCAGCGGACCGAATGCGCCGAAATATACAAAGAAAGGTCGGAAATGGAATGCCATGCGGGATGGAAACGATGATGAGAAAGCGAACCTTCATCCCACTGGAATGCCTAGCGCTCGTTCTCGCCCTGGTCGCGATGCTATTCGTCAGTGCGGCCTCGGCGCTCGCATTCGAACCCCTTCCCGTTTCGAAGGTAGAACCGACCAATGGTGCCACAGTCGCTCCCGGAGAATTGGAGACCAGCGCCGGCGCTTGCGTCCGTTTTGGGATCGCTAGCACAGCAGGACTGGAGTATCTTGAAAACAATCCCGAAAAGGGGCTTTGGCCCTCCGGGGAAGGCGTCATTGTGATTGTTGCGGCCCAAGACATTACCGACAAGAGTGGGGTTCTTGCTCCTGGAGTCCGCGAAGAAGAACTACTACTCGAACCAGGCGCGGTCTCGGGGTCAGGCCCGCCGGGGACGTACAGGGGGATAACGTGCAAGGAACCAGGGGAAACCCCGCCAGCGGCGTTCTCCCCCAAGCATCTCCACCCGGGCTCGCTATGGCGTGAAACGCCCGGGACTTACTACTGGCAGGTGATGGCAGGCAAGGGGATCCCAGGACTTGGCGAAACGGTTCAGTACCTGCTGAGCCCAATTTACAAGTTCGTCATCGCGCCGACGGCCACGACCAAACCGAAGTCCCCGGCTCTAACCCCGGCACAGAAGCGAGCAAAAGCCGTAGCGAACTGTCGGAGGCGTTACAAGCACAACAAGAAAAAGCGTGTCAACTGCGAAAAGCAGGCCAAGAGGAAGTACGGGTCCCAAGTCCAAGCGGTCCTGACAACCGCCACGCTTACTGCCTGGTCCGCCTGCCCGCGCACCCGTAGATCAGGCCGCGATCAGGCATTCGATCTGAACGGCGCGGGGTTGATCTCGGCTGCGCCTCAGCCAACATCGAGGAGCATAAGGACGACGCGCGCTGCATGGCACCGGCTCAGTGGTCGTACCCCATTTCTTTCAGGGCCTTTTTAGCCCGCTCGGCTGGACCGATCGCAGTCCACACCCACGACAGGACACAACATGAAATCCCGACACGTCATAACTGTCCTCTGCGCGCTAGGCGTCGCGGGCTGTGGTTCGTCACACACCGCGGCGACGACATCCGGGACGACACCTACCACGGCGACACCCGCGGCGACGACGAAGCCCGCGAACGAAGCGCCACAAACCTACGAAGGCAACGGCAGCGAGAACATCGGGATAATCAAGGTCGGTACCGAATCGACGCTCGAATGGACGGGCACGGTAGAATCACTGTTCGACCTAAACGGGTTCACTTCGGGCCACCGACGTACCTTCGGCGTCAGTTCCAGACCGGTAGCGGTTGGAAAGTGATCCTGCCGGGCGAATACGAAACTTGGGTGACCGCCGCGGGTCCGTGGATGATCAGGATCGTCCCGCGATAACCCCGAACTTCCTGTCGGCGCAGCGCTTCTGCATCCTCGGCACCATCATACGGAGCGCCCGGCTCCTCATGCGTCTGCCACCGACGCTCTCGGGAACTGCCCCGGGCGGCAGCAGCGAGGCCACGGACGCCAACCAAGGCGGACGCGGACACAGACACAATCGCAACTGCTTCTCCCACGACGCCACACCGTGGCACCGAGCCCGGACGCGACCGCCGTCCAGCGTGCCATGTTGTGATTTACACGGTGATTGGGTCGCGCACCGCGACGTATGCCTGTCGCTGGACCTCGCGGGCTCTGTAAGACAATTCAATAGCAAATACGGAGCGGGAAGGGCCATCTTCTACGCTTCGCATACAGCAATCGGACCTTTGGTTCCCGGCCATCGCCGTACAGAACCGAACCCTTATGTCCGGGACCGGCCATGAAGAACGAAGCGGTTCGCTACGAGCTTCGCTTTGGTTCTTGTCGTTGCAGCCTGCTTTGAGTGCCCGGGTGCCGCCCGTATCATGGCCCGATGGACCTACTGTCCGCCGACTCACTCGACTTCGAGATGGCATGGCGACGGCTTCTGTTTCGGATGCGAAGAGTGATCGACGTTCAGCGACGTCTCCCCTTCGAGGTGGTGGATCGTCTCTTCGAGGGCTCGCCAACGGTGTCCCGCGACCACCATCTAGGCGCGGTCATCACCGTGATGGGCACGAAGGGCAGCGGGACAGTCCGCCCGTTTGCAAGGGTCCCGTCATACGACTTGTTGTTGTATCAGGCACTTCTCGACGCTGTTGCTCCCGATCTTGAGGCTGCTCTGGGCGCTCGTAACCGCGTGTTCGGCTATCGGCTCGCACCAGCGAACGCCGAGGACCCGTTTGCCGACAGCCCGAAATCGGGAGACTTCATTTCCTCTGTCCGTGCCGCACTGAAAAGCGGCAGATACAGCCATGCTTTGACCGGCGACATTACCTCGTACTTCGTTTACGTCGATGTCGATGAGCTTGAGCGCTCTCTTCTCGCGGTGTGCTCGAACTCCGATGCCGTCCGGGATCTCGGCGCTTTGCTCAGAGGCTGGCAGCGACTCGGAATTCGCGGCCTCCCGCAGGGGCTCCCGCCCTCGTCGCCGCTCGGGAACTTCTATCTCGCTGGCTTAGACGCGATGCTGGAAAGCGAGTCGGCGTCGTATCGCCGTTACATGGACGACATCTGGGTCTTCACGAAGTCCTATAGCGATGCGCGGCGCTTGCAGGACGCGGTTGAGCGATACCTGTATCACCGCCTTGGATTGGGACTTGGGGGTGATGAGTGGCGGATACTTCGCAGCAAAACGGCTGTTGTTGCTACTGCGACGGCACAGGAGCGAATCGATGCACGTAGATCGGCTATTGCAGAAGACCTGCTGGCGGTGGGAGGCGACGACTACACAGAAGTCATCAGGATGAGCTACCTGAGGCGGAGATAGACGCGGCGGCTGTCCACGCGGAGTACGACAGAGCTTCTTGAGGAGCTTTCGCAGGATCGGTATCCACAGGAAGCGCGACAGCGCTTCACGCAGGTCTACCGTGAGCTTCGAGAAGGGCCGTGATCCGTACGCGCTGCACCAGGTCCCCCACATCTTAGAGCGCCTGCCGAGCGTAACGTGGCCAGCGGCGAAATACGTTGCGTCCATGCCAGCGCCCGAATCGGAGGCCGTCGAGAAAGCTCTGCTCGCAGCACTCGGCGTAGAGCGCTTCCACCGCGATCAGGAGTGGCTTCATTTCTGTCGGAGCGCCCTTCTGCTGAAGGGAATTCCTATGCCGCGTTTAGCAAAGCGGTTCGGCAAAATCGCACTTGAGCACGAGCATCCGCTGCGTGCGAGCGCGTGCGTTGCTTGCGTGGGGCAGACTTTCAAGGAGCGGGACTTCAACACCGCTGATTCGTTCTGGAAAACGGCGACAGCGCCCTGGCAGCCGTACGCCGTAATGGCTTTGCAAAACAAGCCGACGCCAGAAAGAGATGCCCGGTACGCGAGTTGGAGTGCCGATGCGCGCTTTCTCCGTAGCCTCACGAAGAGCATTGAGAAGGAGAGGTTCGGGTGGCGCACGTTGTAGCGAACCGCCGCTATTCCGGCGCGCCTGCGTAGGCCGACACACAAGCTCGTGCTGCTACCGGTGCGGGTGTCTCACTCAACGTCGATGCGATTGCGCTGAACTCGTCCAGGGCGGCCTGAAGGTCTTCGACGATCTCCGCTGCGATGACCTCGGGAGCAGGAAGGTTGTCCGTGTCCTCCAGCGACTCGTCCCGGAGCCAGAAGATGTCGAGCGATGCCTTGTCCCGTGCTATAAGCTCGTCGTAGTGAACGGCTGGAAGCGCTCCGTCTCGACGCGCTCGTCGCGGTTCTCGGGGTTGTAGCAGCGCGACGAAGTCGTCGAGGTCGCTGCGGACTAGCTGGCGCTTCTTGAGCGTAAAGCTCTGATTGGTTCGGAAGTCGTAGATCCAGAGCTTCTTCGTCCACGGGTTCTCGGACGGCGGCTTGCGGTCGAAGAAGAGGACGTTGGCCTTGACGCCACCGGCGTAGAAGATGCCGGTCGGCAGCCGCAGCAGCGTGTGGACATCGCACTGCTCCAGGAGCTTCCGGCGTACCGTCTCGCCAGCGCCGCCCTCGAAGAGCACGTTGTCTGGGACGACGATGGCCGCGCGTACCGTTGATCGCGAGCAGGGAGCGGACGTGCTGTAGGAAGTTGAGTTGCTTGTTCGAGTCGTGGCCCAGAAGTCTTCGCGCAGATAGCTCATGCTTTCGGTCTCGGTGTCGCCTTCGGCATTGATCACCTTGTAGGAGGACTTCTTTCCGAACGGCGGATTAGTCAGCACCATGTCGAAGTGGTCGGAGGGGTGGGCGCGGAGCGAGTCATCGACCGTGACGAGGCTGTCGCCTTCGGGGTCCCGATGCCGTGCAGCAGCAGGTTCATAGCGCAGATGCGGGCCGTCGCATCGACGATCTCCCATCCACTAAGAGCATCGTCACGAGGAACTTCTTCTCGTCGGGGTCGAGACGATCCGACTTCATGTGCTCGTAGGCCGAGAGCAGGAAACCCTCCGGTGCCGCAGGCTGGGTCAGCGACTCGCATGCTGGCGGTCGGGCTGCATCACGTCCACGATGGCCTTAATCAGCTCGCGCGGCGTGAAGTACTGACCCGCTCCCGACTTCACGTCCTCGGCGTTCTTGGCGAGCAGACCCTCATAAGCATCGCCCTTCACGTCCGCATCGAGCGTCATCCACTGCTCTTTCTCGATGAGGTCAGACACGAGGCGCTTGAGCTTCGCAGGGTCTTGGACCTTGTTCTGAGCCTTGCGGAAGATCACGCCGAGAGTGCCCGGCTGCTTCCCTAGCTCCACGAGCATGTGTCGGTACTGGATGTCGAGCTCGTCGCCATCGAGTCGATGCAATGCGGCCCAGTCCAGGCCATCGGGAACAATCGCGGCCGATTGAAGGGCGGCTTGGTCTGTTCATCGGCCATCTTCAGGAAGAGCAGGAACGTCAGTTGCTCGATGTAGTCCTGGTAGGACAGGCCATCGTCGCGCAGGACATTGCAGTAGTTCCAGAGCTTCTGAACGATGTTGGCGGAGTCGTTCATGCGGTTGCCTTTCTCCGGCGCTCGCGGGCGCGGGTTGGCTTCGGACTGGGAGATACGGCTCTGTCGGCGGCGAGGCGCTCTAGGAGGGCCGTGGCTGGCTCATCGTCGGGTCTTGCGATACGAGCGTTCCAGCAAAGGCTGCCGAGAGGGACGAGCCGAAGCGCTCCCCCCTGAGCAGTGCGCTGCGTACTGCGTTGACCGTGTCATCGATGGCGAGGGTTGCTGCTCAATGGACGCAACGTCTCGTCGTGGTCAGCGAAGCGATGGAAGGGACGGGAAACGACTTGAGCGTAGTGACATTCAGAGAAGCCAGGTTCGTGGTCTGTCAGCCGTGGGAGCTGAACCATCGTCGGCCGAACGTATTCGTGCCACGAGACGAATGTAGAATGGCACCAAAGCCTGGCGCGAAAGCCATGGCGCTGGTGGATGCAATGTTCGATCTCGCCCGACAAGCCCCACCCGCGACCCTTGTAGCGATCCCGCCACAAGTGAACAACACATCACCCGGCTCAAGTGAGAGGGCCTCGCCATCTCCGGCGAGACCGAAACGTGGTTATCGCCGTGAGGTCAAGATAGCCGCGCTGGACGTTTGCCTCGCGGAGATAGGGCACTTCTCCGAACGATGGGTCGCTCTGGCGCTTCGGATCCTTGGTTACTCCTCCGAGCGATCTTCCCGATCTCTCCGACGTGGTCCATGGCCAGTCGCTCGGGTAGGCAGAAGCGACCGCATTGATCCGCAGAGGCGCGCAGTCGACGCAGAGCTTTACGGAGAAGGGTCTCGGCGGCATCGAGCCGCGAGAATGCTCCTCGATGGCGGCGACGATCCGGTCTTGCTCTGGCCGGTGGGAGAACAATAGGCAGCGGCGTCGCCAAGGTCTTCGCTGCGATATGGCTTGGTTGCCGTGGTTTACGCAACGATGCCTCTGTCCCGGACATCCAGAGGAATGAATCTGGTGGGCCAGGAGCTTAGCGACACCCCCGGAAACGGCCTGTGGGCCGTGAGTGGAGAAGGCTCAATCTCCCGTCCAGTGACCGCCGCAGTCTTACCCACCAGCGGCGGACTATTCGTGTTGTTGAAGTGAAGTCACCCTGGCACAACCGGCGACCATCTTTGTCCTGACGTACTTGAACTCGGTTAGGTCAAGCGCGCCGTCTCGCGAGATGTTCATCGGGCGCAGGTGCGGGACCCCCCGCCCATCCTGGTTGTGCTTGCCGCTCGGAAAGCCCGACTCCACGCGGCTCGCGACATCCTGGACGTCGGCTCCGCTCCATGAGGTCGGTAGAGCATCCAAGTCCATTGGGTCGTGCTGTCGCTCTCGGTCGGGAAACTCACGCCGCCAACACCTCGGTTAGTTCATCCGCGAGCGGCGTCAACCGGTCCCCAAAAACCTGCGCGGCCTTGCCGATTCCACCGTGCTCAACAAACGGCGTGTACTCGAACGATCGGTCGAATCCCATCTCGCTGGCGATACTGTCCTTCATCCATGTGAGCCATTGGAGCTGCTCGGGCGTGAATCCGACGCCGTTCTGCTCCTGGGCCAGGAGCCACCCGCGAATCGGTTCTCGACCTGGTCGCGGAAGGGGACAAGCTCGTCTCCTGATAGAGCGATAGCGCACGAGCGAGACGATATCGGTGAGCATCTTGCCGCCCGAGCCTCGGACCTTGGACTGGTCGAGCATCTCGTAGGCGTGCCAGAGCTTCTCGGGTGTCCACTGACACGGAGGACGCTCGATTGCGTGCGCGAGTTCCTTGATCTCGGGGAACGTCAGCCGGTCCTTGTGGGGTCGGCTGTAGAGGACTTCGAGGGCGCGGATGTCGTCCTTGTGCTCCTCGATGTAGTCCCGGAACGAGTTGATCAGTGCAGCGGCCTTTTCGCGGCCCTCCTCGGAAGGCCCGGCTTCGATCAGCACGTCTTTGGACACCTCATCGATGGTCTGCTCGAAGGACTTCTGCACGTCGAGGATGGCGTTCCGTAGCTCGGGGTTTTCAGCCAGGGGCTTGAGCGCCTCGGTGATCATCTGGTTGGCCGCCTGCTGGACTGCTGCCTGGTCGTCAACGGACCCGCCAGCCGCCTGGACGGCTGCCAGTTGGTTGTCGGGGTCGAGCGCCTCCACGATGCCGTGCGCGATGTCTCCGAGGCGGACTCCTCCCGCGAGCTTCGAGAGCATCTTGCGCTCTTCGTCGGGCAGGCGCGTGTCGAGGCGTGCAAGACGCCCAGCGATGGTCGATGCGAGGTCCGGCTCGGCGTTGCCGAAGCCGACCATTTTCATGAGGTCCTTAAGGCTGGTGGTGGGCTTGCGCTCAAGGGGCAGGGTCGTCTCGATGAGGTCGGTGTCGGTCACGCCCACGGCGTCCACGACGATGAAGCGGTCCTTGTGCTTGGAATCGTCGGTGACCGACTGGAAGTCGGTGTCGTCCATGACCCGCACTCCGCGTCCGATCATCTGCTCGAAGTAGGTGCGGCTCTTGACCGTGCGCATGAAGATCAGGCACTCCAGTGGCTTGACATCGGTGCCGGTGGCGATCATGTCCACCGTCACGACGATGCGGGGGTTGAGCGAGTTGCGGAACGCCTGGAGCAGGTCCTCTGCCTTGCCGTCCTTTGCGCGGTAGGTGATCTTCGTGGCGAACTCGTTGCCCTTCCCGAAGACCTCGCGGACCATCTGCACAACGTCATCGGCGTGCGAGTCGTCCTTGGCGAAGATCAGCGTCTTTGGGACCGTCGTTCGTCCGGGGAACAGTTCCGTGAAGAGGCGGTCCCTGAAGGTGGAGAGGATCAAACGGATCTGATCGGGGGCGACGACGGCACGGTCTAGCTGGTTGGGCGCGTATTCGACCGGCTCATCGACCTCATCCCAGCGAACCTTGCGAGTCATCCGATCTCGGTAGCCAGCGAACTCGCCCACCTCGATCTTGGACCCAGCCTCGGTGATCGCGGTCTTGATCTTGTAGATCGTGAAGTCCACGTTCACGCCATCGGCTACTGCCATGTCGTGCGAGTACTCCATCACCAGGTTCTGGTTGAAGAAGCCAAACGTCTGCTTCGTCGGGGTCGCCGTGAGCCCGATGAGGTGTGCGTCGAAGTACTCCAGCACCTGCCGCCACAGGCCATAGATGGAGCGGTGGCACTCATCGATGACGATGATGTCGAAGGCATCTGGTGGAAGCTTCGGGTTGTACTCGACCTCCACGGGCTCGGCGACGGGTAGCTCATAGACGGAGTGCTCATCCATTTCCGGGTCCAGTTCTTGGTCGCCCCTCAGGATCGAGAAGACACGCTGGATCGTCGAGATGCAGACACGCGAGGTCGTATCGATGGTGTTCGTGGTGAGATGCTGGACGTTGTATTCGGCAGGGAAGTTGCGCTGGGTGTCGGGGATCACGAACTTTTCGAACTCCAGCTTCGTTTGCTTGCCGAGCGTCGAGCGATCAACGAGAAACAGGATGCGCTTCGCTTCGGCGTGGCGGATGAGCCGGAACGCGACGTTCGCGGCGGTGAAGGTCTTCCCCGAGCCTGTCGCCATCTGGATCAGGGCGCGCGGACGGTCTAGGCGCAGCGATTCCTCCAGGTTGTTGATCGCCTCGGCCTGGACGCCCCACAGCCCCGTGGTATCGAGAGCGGGCATCGCCTTGAGCCGCGCCCGAAACGTCGGGGTCTCTGGGTTCTCAAGGATCTGCCGTGACCACTCCGCGAGCGTCTCAGGTCGGTGGAACGTGAACACGCGACGGCTGCGAGCGTCGGGGTCGTAGCCGTTCGTGAACCGGGTTTCGGCTCCCGTTGACTCGTAGATGAACGGCAGCGGGTAGACGGGAGCCTTGATCCAGTCGGGCAGGCCATCGACGTATTTCCCGCTCTGGTGCTCGACCTCGACCAACGTCGTGCCCTCCGGCTTGGCCTCGATCACGCCAGCGGGCTGGCCATCGACGAACAGCAGGTAGTCAACCCGACCGTGGCCTTTCTCCAGGACGAACTCCCGCACCGCCACGCCAGGCCCAGCCGCGACGTTGGCGTCCTTGTGGCTCTGGACGATCCAGCCTGCGGCCACCAACTGCTGGTCGATCTTCTTGCGCGCCCTCGCCTCGCGAGCGAGATAGGCGTCATCGGGGTCGGTCACGGACGGAAAGCTACCTGTCGGCGCGCCTCAATTGCTTGCGACGGATGCCTACGCGGCCTGCTTCGACGTGCGGCGGGCTCGATGCGCTTGTTCGCCAGCCTCCTCGGACGCGCCAGGAAGGCTCACGAGGCGCGCAGGGTCCGCCGCAATCGGCATCTCTGGGTCCACCGCGTCCCGCCAAGCCAGTCCGGCCTTGATTCGCGAGATGTGGCCCTGTGTGACGCCGTAGCGCCCGGCTAGGACGTGCTGCTTCTCGGTGGATCGCTTGATCTCGTCTACTTGAGCCCGGACGAGCTTAGTTCCTCGACCTCGCCTCATGTTCTCTGTGTGGCTCACGGCTTCGAGATGATCTGGATTCACGCAATCGCGATTTCCACACAAGTGATCGATCTCCATGCCGTCCGGGATCGGCCGATACTGTTCTTCGTAAGCGACCCGGTGAGCCAAAGCAAACCTGCCTCCGACTGTGCGAACCATCGCGTACCCGCCGCTCGTCTTGCACATTTGCGAGAGGAAGCACTCGGTTTCGTAGCCGCCAGGAGTCGCAATGTGGCGAACTTTCTTGCGACGGTGATGTCCTCGTAGAAAACGTAAGGGCTGCCCTGCCACCCGTCCGGTGCGAGGGTCCGATGACTTTGCTATCGGCGTCAGGCCGCCACATCCGCAGTCGCATACGTCGCTGGCTCCGTGATGTTTGTTGGTACTCACACATATTCATCACCAGAAACACCAGAAAATGAGGTATCGAATTTCAGTACTGGGCTTGCTCGCCCCCACCTATTCCTTCGCGGTCACAGGGTCCGTCTCTTCCGCGACAGCGCCTCTCTCAGCGGGGTGGCGCGCATGCCGTCGAGGTTTAGCGGTGGATCGAGCTTGGCCAGGACGTGATCCTCTAGGTCACCGAGAGCGTCACGGTCTGGGAACGGGTGTACCGCGACCTGAAGATGGTCGCGCATCCAGTTGCTCAAGCGCCGCTCCGAGGCGTTGCTGAGCTTCCGCGACTCGCTGATGAGGCCAAGCGGACCCGAGAGGGCGGACGCGAGGGTCAGCCGGAAGGTGGAGCCACGGATTCGGCCATTCAGGTGGTTGCCGCCGATGCGACTTCTCAGGGTTGCGCGTCCTGTCTTCCCAGATGGCCACTTCGTCGCGCCCGTCTGCCCCGCATAGATGCGCCCCGGCTTGACGCGATGGCCTAGTCCGAGCGAGAGATCCCGCGCACCCCGTGCGTCAACCCACCAGGCGTAGAGTCCCGCCCGGTCGATGTCACGCAGACCCACAGGCCAGTCACGAGCCGCGATCCGCATCGGCGCAACGTCAAGGTCGCGCAGGGCGCGCCTTACCTCCGCGCCGGTGGCTTGGCGTCGCCGCACTAGACCCACCCGCGCCGCAACCTCCCGAGGTTCGCAAGGGGTCCTCTGGGACTCATCTCGGTTGCCGACCCTACCCTGAACGCGGCGCTCCGCCTCTGTAGCGCTCCTTGATCTCCTTGGCGTAGGCGGACATGTTGAGCCCTTGCATCGGCCATGAGTGGGCAAGACCTCCGTGGATCATCCTGTCCTCCCACGGGATGGCCAGGTTCGCAAAGCGCACGCTGTAGCGTGACACGCCCTCGTCTCCCTTCGGCAGCGCGAAGGCTTCCATCTCCTCGACGTAGGGAGCTAAAAAGCTCTCGAAGACGCTGCCACAGAAGATCACATAGTCGCGAGGGGCGGCGACAATCGTGTCTAGGACACGCTCGAAGTGCGGACGGAGAGCATCGGCGTCGCGTCGTCGCGCGCGAAAGTTGTCAGACCCGTACGGGACTAGCTCAAGCTGCAGCTTTCGGTCGATGACCCGTTCGAGGTTGACCAGCCGATCTGCGTGTCCGTGCTCCTGCACGAAGTCGATCACCCCAAAAGGGCGGACGAAGCGAAGCTGCTTGTGGTCGAACGGCGACTTGTGCTTGGTCGTCGCGTCGGGTCCATACTGCCGTGCGCCTGCTTCCTGGTACGCGGAACCGTAGTCCTCGACATCCGCATAGCGATCTCTCTTTTCTAGCGGCCCGCTTCGATCTTCCTGCTTGGGGTTCAGGTGGATTAGCACGAACCTGGCGTCCAAATGGCCTGCGAAGAACAGCGGCCAGTCGCTGGCGTTGAAGTGGCGGCCTGTCGCGTCGCTCAGGTGGCGGGCGCGCTGCATCGCCCCAGACTCGATTAGCTCTCCCACGTCCTGCTCTATCTCTTCGAAGAGTCGGGCGTAGCGGCGGTGTAGATCGTTTTCAACCATCCGGCCCACGGACCTGGGGAGGCTATCTCGTGGTGAGGCGACAAGGTTCGTCCCGTCCCACGGCTGCAACATTTGCGCTGGGCTTTGCGCCCCTGTATAATTTAGGGCGCATTTAGAGCACCTGAGGGACTGGCCCTGTGACGGTGCGCCAACCGGCTCCTCGCGGAGCGTCCGTGTGGCAATGCCAGATCAATGCGACGGAGGTAATCCTTGGGGAACTCCCCGATGAAGGTGGTGGGCTACACCCGCGTCAGCCTCGATGAGCGAGGACAGCGGGGGCTCGGGCTTGCCGCTCAACGGTCTGCGATTGTCGTTGAGGTAGCAGCGCGGGGATGGGAGTTAGCGGACGTACTGGAAGACCGGGGCTACTCCGGTCGCGATTGCAATCGCCCGGCTCTTACAGCCGTGATGAGGATGCTTCAGCGTCGTGAAGCGGATGCGCTCCTCGTCTCCAAGCTCGACAGGTTGAGCCGGTCCATTCTGGACTTCACCAGCATCATGGCGACCGCTCGCAAGCAGTCGTGGGGGATCGTTGCGCTCGATCTCGCTGTTGACACGACCACACCTGCTGGAGAGGCCATGGCGAACGTCATGGCGACGTTCGCTCAGTACGAGAGGCGTGTCATAGCCGCTCGCACGAGTGCGGCTCTTTCCGAGCTTCGTTCTCAGGGTCGCGTCTACTCCCGCCTTCCATTTGGCTGGCAACGAGATGGCGACCGCCTCATCCCCCACGAGCAGGAGCAGAAGACCATCGCCCGGATGCGCCGACTCAGGGCCAGGGGCAATTCCTACGAGGCCATCGCTCGGTCGCTGAACCGCTCAGGCGTTCCCGCGAAGCGCGGAGGCCCGTGGATCAAGACCTCCGTGCGCTCGGTGCTCGCGACCGCCGACAAGGTGGGTACCAAGACCGCTGAGGTTGCGGCGTGAGCAACGAGAACGATCATCCGGCCATCGAGAGATGCGCTTGCGGAGCCCGACTGATCTGGCAGTCTCGCGAGTCCGCCCAAGGCAAGCGCTGGATGGCCTTGTGCGACAGCGAATCGTGCGGCGCGATCACCACGAGCCCACACGAGGGAGACAGCAGCCTTCAGGGCTTCCTACTTGGAGACACACCGATCAGGCGCGAACTGAAGCCATGGACCCGCTTTCTGTTTCGCACGTCGGCTCTGGGCTATCGATGGACGCCCGCGCCAGAGCCATGCCCGGAGTGCTCGAATGAGTTGACGAGCGCCTTGCAAATCGAATGGAACCCACGCTGCCCATCCGACCCCTTCATGGCGGTGATCTGCTCCTGCTGCGGCTACTGCACGGTGTCGTCATGGATCGAGCGCGAACGCATCGACACCTTGCTCCCCGGCGAAGCTTGGTTCGAGCCCGCGCCTCAGATCGCCCTGCTCAAACGGGTACTGCTGGAACGCGCTCGCTTGGCTGCGGGTTACGGGGATTGGGAAGCCGATGATTAGCCCTTCGAGCGCCACTGCGGATCGATGCTGCGTGGTGTGCGGGGCATCGCTCGCCGGTCATCGTCCCCAGGCTCGTCATTGCAGCGGCGCATGCAGAGCAGAGGCCAGCCGAATTAGAGCCATTCTGAGCGGAAAATACACCGGCCCTTACGTTTCCCTATCTTCGCGATTTCAGGCGCTCAGGGACGGGTTTGTGCGCTTTTCGGGGCCAACTACGTCGTCGCGCGAGACTGCCCGTCCTCAGCAACTCGAATTTGAAGGCGAAGACTGGCTCTGATGGCTTACGCGCGCGGACCCCACAGGAACGTTCCCCGGCACCGGGCTCGCCATTGGCGTGTCGTCAAGTGGCTTTCCAGAATCGCCGGACGTGCGGCAACCGATCCCGCAGTCGAACATCTCCTCGCTGAGCATCAGCGCATCCACCGCGAGGCGCAGGAGATCGACCGGGCGATGCAGGCTAACCCGAATGATCCCGCGCTGCTCGGACGCATCGAAAAGCTGACCGAAGAGGTCAAGGGCAGTGATCGCGACGTACTGGGGCGGATCAACCAACCGGCAGCGCAGGCATTCGGGACTCCCGAGTTCGAGCGGGAGACGCCGCCACTCTGGCGACGACTCTGGCAGCACGAGGACCGTCCGAAGCTGCGGGGTCGGTACACGGTCAGAAAGGGTCTGCCGCGAGCACTGATCAGGCTAGTGGCTGTCGGCATCCTCCTCCTCGTGCTAGCGGGGATCATCCGCGTTGTCGTGTTCACGCAAGGACGGCATCGCCCGAGCGGTGGATCGGCGGAAACCACGTTTCGCGTGCCTGGTCTATCGGGCTACTCGGGTGTCGAAATCGTGGCGATGGTCGAACACAAGGTCACCGAAGAGGGCGTCTTCAACGCAGCCCAGGAGTCGATTACGTGTCCCGAAGGCACATACGCCGTAAACGCACTCGTGACCTGCTCCCTGCACAGTCCCAATGGCGGCGGGAGCTTCGACGTGGAAGTTACGGGCAGTGGCATCAGCATCAAAGTGCCAAATAAAGCCCGTTAGCGAGAACGGGGTTCCTCAGTGAGCACGAGGCCCACCAGAGCCGCTCTCGACCATGTGGATCACACGAAGTGTGCGCTGTACACGCCCGGTCATCAGGTCCACTTCATCCAGGCCAAGCTCTCCTGGGAGGGTGACCCGCTGAAGTACCGCAGCGGGACCCTGGTCTCGGTTGAGGAGGATGGGTGGATCACGGTCGAGGTAGACGGGGAGCAAGTCCGCGTCTGGAATCATGAACCCGCCAGAGCGCGGCACCGCATCGAGGCGTCAGGCGGACTGGTCGTCCTGCGGGAGCCACATGTCCTTGCCACACCGACTGCAAACGGCAATGCACTCTTCTCGATCTCCTACATGGCGACCGCATGTGCCCCGCCCTCGGGAGAGGCAGATAACTCACCGACCGGGCTCGTTGCGCAGCTTATGTCGCGCGGCGGCCTTCTCGTCTCAGGCACTGAGGCCGTGCGCCACCTGCACAACCACGCAAGCGAGGACGACGGGGAATCATGATCGGCCAGAAGTCGTCCATCCTCGCAATGAGGGCTCCCCTATAGGAAGCTTTTCCTATAGGCCGACAAGTCAGAAAATGAAAACCAGAAGGCGCTTTATCATAATGGGTCTCGACCAGCCTTTGCTGGCGGCGGGATCGTACGTGAAAGCCGCCTGCAACCAGCTAGCGCTATTTCTTCTTGACGGTCACGCGCCTGGAGAAGCGCGTAACTAGGCCCGCCGAATCTTTCACGGTTCCAGTGGCTTCTAGGTGGATCGCGCCGTGTTTGAGGAACTTGCGCCCAGCCTTAGTCAGTTTCACTGCAAGCTTGCCCGATTTCCCGCCTTGCGATTTGCCGCTGACCGTGCCGACTTTGACCTTGGCGGCCGAACTCGCGTGCCCGTTTTTCACTCTCGCAACGAGGGTCAGCGAGAACGTGCATACTTCCGTCGCCGGAGCTGCGCAACTGGCACTCAAGCTGCCTATGCCAGTCGCGAGATTCACGCCGACCGTCGATGCGAACGCCGAAACGGTGGGTGCTATTGCCGTTGGTACCAAAAGCGGAGAAGGCGTACTTGTTGTTACGACCACAATGGGCGGCGCGAGTGGCTGAGGTGTGATGGTTTCTTCCGCTTTGCGTTTCGCAGCCGCTTCTTCTTCCGCTTTGCGTTTCGCAGCCGCTTCTTCTTCCGCTTTGTGTTTGGCAGCCGCTTCTTCGCGTTCTTTAGCTTCGCGTTCTGTGGCTTCTTTCGCTTCGAGTTCGGCGTAGGTTTCGTCGCTTTCTAGGCGTTCTTCCAACCGAGATTCGTCGCTACCTTGATACTGGTGCACGCTAAAAACTATGTTGTTCCAACCCGCCTGATCGCACAGACTCGTGGGAATCGTGCCTTTGACGATGTGTTCGCCTTCTTTGAAGCTCGTCCCGCCAAATGTTTCACCGGGTTTCTCCGTGGTGGCGGTAAGCCATGCTTCGTAGCTAAGAGACCTCACGACGACGCGCGCCGCGTATGTGATGGGGTGGGCAGCGCTGCATCCCCTTTCAAGGTCGTCGCCCGAAAGCAGCGCTCCCGTATAGTAGACCGGAGTAATGGTTGCGTTCACTCCGTTGGAGATACATTTTTTGCTTCCTGAAGACTCTTCCCAGCCGCCTTCATGGCAATTTGGGATGCCACCCACCGTGAAGTCGGCTTCCGCCCGTTCCCCTCCCGTATTCGGGGCAGCCGGATCGATATAGCCGCATAGTTTGTAAGCCCCCGGCTGCGCGATGTAGGAGCCTTCAAGCACGCCCGAGTATTTGACAGGTCCCCTGGCAGTTGTCGGACCCTCGTTGTATAGTGCAGTTCCTTCGTTGTAGGCTGGACAAGGACCAGTTACGGACAACAGGCGAGCCTCGTAGAATCCTTCGACGTAGGCTCCGCCTTCTCTGGGGTATTCTCCTTCGGCCCATCCGCTCAGCGTGTAGTGAACCGGCTTACCGACGGCGGGGGCTTTTGTCGAGATTTGCAGACCGATTCTGGGGTTCGCAGCCGCTGGAGCAGCGAAGACCAGCAAGGCGAGCCCCATTGCGAGTGTAACTAGCCGCCTCATGGGCTAAAGGTTATCGGTTCTGCCCGCGTAACTTGAGTGCGAGTCTATGGACCACGGGGAGCCTCGGCCACGAGGGTGTCGAGCATGGCTCCACGCTCAGACCCTCAGGTCGCCCTCGGGCACGCCATCCGCCAGACGAGGCTCAGTCGCGACCTCAGCCAGGAGGAGGTAGCTCACCGAGCCGACCTGCATCCAACTTGGCTGAGCCATATCGAGTCCGGGCGCAACCCAGCCTGGGGCACCGTGCGGCGCATCGCCGGTGCTCTTGGGGTTGAGGTTTCCGAGCTTGCGAGGCTCGCGGAGGAGATCGAGAGCGGCTAAAGGGGCATGGCTCGCTGAGCCTTGCGTTTCCATAGCGTTTCCATGCGCCCCGTTTGAGAAGTCGCGCAGCTATCGGAAGCGCCTAGAATTGGGGCCGCGGGGCCATAGCTCAGCTGGGAGAGCGCCTGCTTTGCAAGCAGGAGGTCACCGGTTCGATCCCGGTTGGCTCCATCGAGGGCTCGCGGCGTGCTCAGCGCCGCCGCTCGGCGGTAGTGACCTTCGGCCGGCACGGCAGGCGATCACTTCGTCTGCGGCGTACGGCACGCTCAGTGTGGATCCTCCAACGGGGTGGCGGACCTCGTTCATGTCGCGTCGCTCACCACCCGTCCTCGCAGATCAGTCGGAGCGGGAAGGTCCACCTGCCGACCTAGCTCTCGAGGCTATCGATTCGAGGGGGGTTGACAGCGACCGACTGATCGGATAGAAGTCGCGCTGGGTGGATGGTTCGCTCACGGACAAGCGCTTCGGCGTTCGGGTAGCCGCTTCACGCCCATAGGGTGACCCGATTGGGGGGAGTGTAGTTGCGACGACTATCGTATCTGTACGCGCAGAGCCAGAACCCGCGGGCGCCGATTCGCGCTTCTGCCCGCGCCGGTGTGTGCTCCGGTGGCTTGCTGTGGCGTTAGCAGTCGCTGTGGTGCTCGCGACGGCGCTTGCGGTCATACCATCCATGCAGCGACGCCCGGTGGCCGGCGCATCCCGCGCCTACGCCGCTCGAGGGTTGCTGGGTCTGCCGACCGCCGCGCCGGGGCCGGTTTTGGCTCTGCGGGACACGGTGCATGTTCGCTAACGGACTCACGCTCGCGATGGGAAGCGCTTCGACGCGCGCAACGGCCTCGTTGCGTCGATACACACAGCGACGGCTGGCCTTTGCGTTCGTATTGGCGGCGCTTGCGCTCGGGGTGCTCCTACCATCGCAGGCCCTGGCCGCGACGGCGGTGTCGAACGTCAGCGTCAGCGCCGCGCCGGCTACGGCCAAGTCGACGCGTGTTGTGGACGAAGTGGGCTTCAAGGCAACGACCGCTCTGGCCAGCTACCCGACCGGCTTTATCCGCCTGGAAGGTCCCGCCGGCAGCTCGTTCGCGGACAACGGCGGCGATTACGTGGTCCGTGACGGAGCGAATACTGCCTATGCATACGTGACCGTGAACCCCGAAGGCGAAGGGCAGAACATAGTCGACGTCTACGTGCCCGAATCGGTGTCGGTGGAAGCGGGGGACACAGTACACGTCACCGTCTTCGGTGTCGCCAATCCGACGACGGCCTCGCCGTCAGCGGAATTCGGCGTCTCGACGACCTCTGACACGACGGTCGTCAAGAAAACCCTGGCGATTACGGCCGCCGCCGCGGTGACGAATCTCTCGGCGGGCGCAAGCACCTTTGCGGCCGGTGCGACTGGCGTCGTCGATACCGTGAGCTTCAAGGCCAGCGGGCCACTCTCGAACGGCAAGTCCCTTAGCTGCTGCGGCGATCGCGGCTTCGTGATGCTCACAGCCCCGGCGGGCACCGAATTCCATTCTTACCAGCTCTACACGGTCACCGACGGCTCAGAATCGGGAACCAGTTCCGGCGAAGTCGATCCTGAAGGCCTCGGCGACAACGTCGTGCGCATCCCGCTACCCTACGAACTCGCGGTCGCGGCTGGCGACACCGTTCACGTCACAGCGCGCGCAGTGAGCAACCCGTCGTCGGCGGTGCCTTCGGGTGAATTCGCTGTGTCTACCTCCTCGGACGCGACAGCGGTCAAGAAGCCGTTTGCGATCACTGTGGCGTCGGCGGTGTCCAGTGTCTCAGTTAGCTCATTCTCACCCACGGCCGGTGCGAGACGGAACGTGGATGAAGTGAGCTTCACAGCGACCTCCGCGATGCCGTGGGAAAGCGAATGCGACTACTACTACTACGGCTACTATTTCGGGTGTGGGCACTTCGTTGAGCTCACCGCGCCGGCGGGGACAGAATTCGCAAGTAGCGCAGATGACTATCTGTTTACGGATGGCGCGACGTCTGGTTTCGCCTACTACTACGCGGAAGTCGACCCGGAAGGAACGGGGAACAATGTCGTACGGGTATACCTGCCCTACGAAATGTCGGTCGCGGCGGGTGACACGGTGCACCTCACCGTGTTCGGTGTCACGAGCCCGGCCAGCGCGGCCCCGGCTGGGGAACTCGCCGTCTCCACCGCGGCAGACGCAAAACCCGTTACCACGCCGTTCGCGATCGGAGCGTCCACGGCGGTGTCCGGTGTGTCAGTCGGCGCAAGCAGCTACGCCGCCGGCGCTACGGGCGTCGTGGACACAGCGAGCTTCAAAGCTTCGCACGCGATCACCTCCGGTGAAGTCGACGGCAACTGCTGCGGCGAACCGGGATACGTGAGGCTTACAGCACCCGCCGGCACCGAATTTGAGCCGTACTATTACGAGAACTACACGGTGACCGATGGCGCGGCTTCGGAATCGGCCTCCGTCGAAGTCGATCCGGAAGGCCTTGGGCGGAACGTCGTGGACGTGTTCCTCCCACGTGGGGTGCCGGTCGCGGCTGGCGACACCGTTCACGTCACAGCGCGCGCAGTGAGCAACCCGTCGTCGGCGGTGCCTTCGGGTGAATTCGCTGTGTCTACCTCCTCGGACGCGACAGCGGTCAAGAAGCCGTTTGCGATCACTGTGGCGTCGGCGGTGTCCAGTGTCTCAGTTAGCTCATTCTCACCCACGGCCGGTGCGAGACGGAACGTGGATGAAGTGAGCTTCACAGCGACCTCCGCGATGCCGTGGGAAAGCGAATGCGACTACTACTACTACGGCTACTATTTCGGGTGTGGGCACTTCGTTGAGCTCACCGCGCCGGCGGGGACAGAATTCGCAAGTAGCGCAGATGACTATCTGTTTACGGATGGCGCGACGTCTGGTTTCGCCTACTACTACGCGGAAGTCGACCCGGAAGGAACGGGGAACAATGTCGTACGGGTATACTTGCCCTACGAAATGTCGGTCGCGGCGGGTGACACGGTGCACCTCACCGTGTTCGGTGTCACGAGCCCGGCCAGCGCGGCCCCGGCTGGGGAACTCGCCGTCTCCACCGCGGCAGACGCAAAACCCGTTACCACGCCGTTCGCGATCGGAGCGTCCACGGCGGTGTCCGGTGTGTCAGTCGGCGCAAGCAGCTACGCCGCCGGCGCTACGGGCGTCGTGGACACAGCGAGCTTCAAAGCTTCGCACGCGATCACCTCCGGTGAAGTCGACGGCAACTGCTGCGGCGAACCGGGATACGTGAGGCTTACAGCACCCGCCGGCACCGAATTTGAGCCCTCCTATGAAATTTACACCGTGACGGCTGGCGCAGCGGCTGCGGAAGCGTCGGTCGAAGTCGACCCCGAAGGGCTCGGCCAGAACGTGGTGGATGTGTTCATCCCACGAGGCGTGCCAGTCACGGCTGGTGACACGGTGCAGGTCGTGGCGTACGGGGTGAGCAACCCCCCCTCGGCAATGCCGTCGGGGGAATTCGCCGTTTCGACCTCTTCGGACGCGACGCCCGTCAAGAAGCCGTTTGCGATCACCGGGACGGCGCCGCCGGTGGACGTCCACCCACCAACGATTCAGGGCACCGCCGAGCGGGGCCAGACGCTTGTCGAGAGTCACGGCACGTGGAGCAACGGGCCGACGGGCTACGCCTACCAGTGGCTGGCCTGCGAAGGCTCGAGCTGCACGGCGATTGCTGGTGCCACGTCGCGGGTCTATGTGGTTGGCGCTGGCGATGTCGGCAAGACGCTTGAGGTCCAGGAGGTGGCGGACAACCGCGCCGGCTCGGGCTCGCCCGCGGTCTCGAGCGCGACTGCGACGGTCGTGGAGGCGCCGCTGCAGGCGGTCGCGGGCGAAGAAATCGAGGCGACGCAGGGCGCTCCGGTGTCGCTGAACGGGAGTGGCAGCACTCCGGCTGAAGCGATCACTAGCTACGAATGGAACTTCGGCGACACGAACACCGGAAGTGGGGCGATTGTTGATCACACCTACACGTCGCCTGGTAGCTACACCGCGACGTTGACGGTCGGCGATGGGCAGTCGAGCGCGAGCAGCTCTGTGAAAGTAAACGTGTCGGCGGCGTCCGGGCCTCATGCCGAAGCGAGGATCGTGGACGGCGCGAGTCAGCCGATAGAAGGCGCCGAGGTGCTTTACATCGCGCCTCAGGGACAGAGGACGGAGGCGATCAGTAGCGCCGACGGCGTGGCGCCGCTCAGCGGTCTGCCTGACGGAAACGACACGGTCTACGTCTACAAGGAAGGCTTCCGGCCGGCAGTCGGGCACATTGCCGTCTCCGGCGGAACGGGCCAGCAGACGATCACGCTCGCCAGCGGCGCCGTGGCGACGAGCACGCTGAAAAACAAAGAAATGACGCTCAAAGAAATCGAAGAAGCCGGCATCAACCCGAACGACCCCGCCAACCAGAACGTCTACGACTTCGAGATCAGGCTCGCCTTCTTCCCGTCACCGCTGACGCTGAAATGCCACGTCAACTCGGCGGGCGAATTCGTCGGCGGATGCGGCTTCGAAGGAGCGGAAGGTGAAGGCGGAGGCGAAGGAGGCGGAGGAGGCGGAGGAGGCGAAGGAGGCGAAGGAGGCGAAGGAGTAGAAGGTGTTGGTGAAGGGTACTGTTCGCCTCACGCATGCCAGATCAACTACGCCGGCGGCTCGGTGGGGGTGGTTCCGAAGATCGTCGAAGGTCACCCCTTGATCGAGTGGCTGATCCTGCAGGGCAAGGCGACGGTGCTCAAGCAGTTCACCACCGTGACACTCGCCGTCCAGGATCTCGCTCCTGAACCGTTCAAGCTCACAAACGGCAGCGCCACGCTGACGCTGCCCCAAGGGCTCAGCCTTGCTCCGACGGCCTCGCCGCAGGCCCTGAGCCAGCCGGTGGCGAACATCCCCGGCGAAAGCAGCGCGTCGGAGACGTGGGTCGTGCGCGGCGACACTCCCGGCAGCTACTACATGTCGGCCGAGTACAAAGCCCAGCTGCAGCCCTTCGCGGCGCCCGTCGACATCACCGCAGCGCTCGCGAATCCGTTCCGCGTGTGGGGCAAGGAAGCGTTCAAACTCAGCGTCAAAGCCGACGAAGGCAAACTCGAAACGGGCAGACCGTATCACGTCACGGTCGCGATCACCAACGAAGCGCCCATTCCCTTCTACAACATGAACCTATCGATCGACTCCAACGTCCACGCCAACTTCGACTTCCAACCCGACGAGCGCTTCAACGACGAGATCGGCGAACTGCCAGCCGGCGCCACGCTCTACTCCCACAAATACGTCCTGCTGCCCGACGCCCCCAGCTACGGGGTCTTCAACCCCGCGCTCTCGAGCATAGCCTTCGACGGCGAAGAAGCCAAACCCGGCGAAAACATCGAAGAAGTGACGCCACCGCCGCTCTATGGCACAGTAGAAGCACTCTCCGATACCCCTGCCCGAATCCATCTGCACTGGCAGCCGGTCCCCGGCGCCGAGGGCTATGAGGTCTTCTCCACCCCGAGTCTGCACACAGCATTCGCTGAAGCGCCGGATCCCGCGTCTTCGACCGCCGACGGCGCGCTGTCGACCAGCCCCCTGCCCGCCGATGCGACCGAAGGCTACCTCGCCGGGACAGACGGGCTATCGCGATTCTATGCCGTCAGCGCACTCATCGAAGGCCACCCAACCGTCGAGTCCCAGGCGGTGCAAGCTTCCACGCCAGCGAGCTCCCCACTCACGGTCACTACCGCTAGCCTCCCCGATGGCGAAGTGGACGGCGGCTATGCGGCGACGCTCACGGCGAAGGAAGGCACGACCCCCTACACGTGGTCGCTGACCGCGGGCTCACTACCGGCCGGGCTGCACCTGGACCCGGACACCGGCACGATCGTCGGGACACCGAGCACCGCGGGTACCTCGGACTTCACGGTCAAGGTGACCGACGCGAGCTCGCAGACCGCGACCGCGGACCTCTCGATTACCGTCACCGCGGCCGCGGCGCAGGCCGCGCAATACGGGCAATGCGTGGCCCAGAAGAAGGGCGAATACGCGAACGCGAGCTGCACCACGAAATCAGCAAAGGCGCACAAGGGCATATACGAATGGAAGTCGGGTCCCGCTCCCAAATGTGTGGCCCAGAAGAAGGGCGAATACACAAACGCGACATGCACGACGAAATCCGCGAAGGCCCACAAGGGCGAGTACGAAAAGAAGCCCGGACCCGGATACACGTCGACGACAGGCTCGATCACCCTCGAAACCTCGGGTCTTGACGCGAGCAAGGTCGTGTGCGCGGCGAGCACCGCCGTCGGCGAAGTCACCGGGGCGAAAACGGGTGTGGAGCGGATGACGATCACCGGCTGCGAACAGTCCGGTAAAGCGTGCGCCAGCGAAGGCCCCAACAGCACCCCGTCAGGCAAATCCGGAGTGGTCGTCACCGACCTTCTCGACACGCGGCTGATCGGGCCGGTAGCGGGCGAAGTCTGGACGCAGCTGTTGAGTGGCGAACACGAACCGTACGTCTTCGAAATCAACTGCGGAGGCACGCAGTTCAGAACGATCGGTTCGCTCGCCGGGGTCCAGGCCGGGGATCTCAACGTATCGAGCCTGACGAGCACGACGACCTTCGCGACCCTTAAAGGCGAACAGGCGCTCTACAGCGAACTCTCCAGCGACGGCGGCACGAGCTGGGCCGGACCGGACTCCTCGACCTGGACGATGGCCGCGACCAACACCGCCGCCTCAGAAACCGAGATCAAAACCTGATTCGCGATATGCGAATCGCCGAGATCCGCGACTCCGAACCAGACTCGCTTCATCGGGGCCCCCGGTGGGCCGCCCTCGCAGTCGGGGCCTCGAGCGTCTCGGCAGCAGCCCTATCCTGCTGCCCACATCCGGCCTAATCGCGCCTGATCGCGCCGTATCCCCGAGGCGGTGCAGAAGCCAGAATCCCGCATAAATGCCGGAAAATTGGGCTAGCCGGCAGGTCCGCCGTGTCGCTTTGCAGGAGGTCACCGGTTCGATCCCGGTTGGCTCCATAGGCAGTCTGGACCTGCCGATTCGGGCCCAAAGCCTATATTTGACGTGCTGCTGGCATGGCACGAGGGCGTTCCGTTGCGTGTGCCGAAGATGTGCCGAACAGCCTGAAAGCAGCGGCACACGACCGCTAGCCCTGAGGGTCGGGGCTCCGTGCAAGTGGCAAGCCCCGGCGGGTGAAAACGGCTCGGAGCAGGCGGAGGTCATCGCTCATGATGCCGTCAACGTCGAGGTCGAGAAGATCGTCGATCGTCGCCTCGTCGTTGATCGTCCAGACATGGACGGGCAGTCCCACACGGTGCGCGGCCTCGACGAATCGCTCGGTGACGATCAGAAAGCGTCCTCGACGAATCGGCACCTGGAGGCAATCGGCAGCTAGGCGCGGCATGCTGCCGAACGTTGCGGCTAGGCGGGCGAGCGCAATCGAGTGGGGCCCCATCGACGTGCACGCCCGTCCGTCGCCGAGTGCGCGGATCTGGCGCAGGCGACGGTCGGAGAACGATCCGATGCAGACGCGCTCCCACGCGCCGAGACGATTCAAGAGGGCGGCGAGTGGCCCGACGCAAGCATCCGACTTGGGGTCGACGTTGACGCGAGCATCGGGCCACCGCATGAGCACCTCCTCGAGGCGAGGGACGCGGACACCACGACCGCGGAACGGGAAGCGGTCCTCACCGTCAGGGGAGAACATGTAGCCGGCATCCGCCTCTTCCACCTCGAGGATGCCGAGATCGGCAATCGCACCGGCGCGGTCCGTGACTCTGTCAAGGCGGTCGTCGTGGAAGGCGACCAGCACGCCGTCGCGGGTGATGTGAACATCGGTCTCCAGATATCGGTATCCGAGCGTCACGGCGATCTCGAATGCCGCGAGCGTGTTCTCGGGTGCCTCGCCGGCACCACCGCGGTGCGCGAGTGCAATCGGGCCGGGGAAGCTGAGGAAGGGGTGCACACCCCACAGTTTGGAGGGACCGGAGCGTACTCGCTCGCCTAGGCATCGAAGACGCCTCCGCCCCCGACTCTCGAGACCTGGGAGATCGGATCTCCTACAGGGTGAGTACGCGGGTAGTGCTGAGCGTCCTTGCCCGCGACCAGCGCTCTCTGTGCGCGGCGATAGCGCCCCAGTCCGCGCCTGCCCGGAGTTGCTGCAAAACGACGGCGACGATGCCGTGCATCCGCCGGATCAAGATCGCTTCGGGTGGCAGGGCGTTGTTTCGATTGTCAAGCGCAAACCCTACGGCGTCGACTTCAGTGGGCACACCTCGACGACACCGTGTGCGGCCGCACAAGGGGTCTTGGAGACGAGGCCGACAGCCTATTCGAGTTTGGAGGCCTCGATGACCGCGCTTCCGTGCGTAGCCGCTCGTCGTGTTGATGGGCCGCATCGCGGATCGGGCTCGGTCGCGCCCCGGATCCAGCGGGGCCTGTCGTCACTCCTTGCCCTTCCAGCACTCAGGGCCGGCGAGTTGCTCGCTGCAGCTCAAGCTGCGACTCTGACAGGTCACGCGATCGACTGTTCGGGCTTCGGCGGTCGTGGGCCAGTTCGGCGAGCGAGACGTCCAGTGCTCGACGAAAACCCCCGCGAAGGCGAGGGTGCTCCTTTCCGGTCGAAGGCGCAAGCGGCCCCGTCGTCGGCCGCCGCTGCCCTGCTTACTGCCGGCGCACGCCGACCGCGGGCAAGGAGCGTCAGCATCGCCAGCACTGGGGCTCACGGCTGCGCCGTGCTGGGCACGCAAGACAGTCAGTCCCCGCGCGCGCGCAGGAACACAGCCACGGTCTCGGCCTGCTCCTGGAGCTCGGGATGTTCGGCGACCAGCTGGTCGATCGCAGCCTGCACCTCGCTCCGGGCCTCTGCTCGCGCCATGCGCAGCACCCGCCAGCTGAGGGTCCGCAGCGCGTCGGCGTAGCGTTCGGCCGCCTCCGGCGCGAGCGTGGCGACGAGCACGGCGGTCAGCTCCTCGACCATCGTGGCCTGCGTGAGCATCGTGAGCACCACCTGCTCACGGTCGCTCGGTGCGAGCGCGGCGAGCGCGGCCTCCTGCTCGCTCTCGGAGAATCCGTCGATGCGTTCCGCCGCCTCGAGGATGCGCTCGTCGTCGGTCGGGGCGCTCACGGCTGTGCCCGTCTCGCCAGCGTCACGACGACGGCCAGCGCGATGAATGCGACGATCGCGACCTGCGAGCCGGTGATCCCGCCCGCGATCGCCGCCACGGCGACGTTGCCGATCATCGACCCGCCGTGGCCGCCCTCCCATAGCTTGCGGGCCCAGCGGTATTCGGCGCCGGTGCGGTAGCTCTCGGGCTGCGGACGTGCCATGAGCCAATCCTACGCCACCGCAGTCAAGAGCCCGCGCTCGCTTTTCGCAGGGGTCAGGTCCGTCGCCGAGGCGATCAGGGCCCCTTGACGGACGCGGCTGACGCGACGGGCTAGCTCAAATAGCGTCGCTTTTGAGTCGAAGGAGGCGTCACGGCGAAGGCGAGCGCGGACGCTCGGAATGGACGACGACCGCTCGTCGGTGCCCCGACGGTCCAGACGCTCGCTTAGCTCCGGCGAAAGCAGCTGTCTGAGCGCACCCGATCGGTGCTATCGAGAATCGTCCCAAGCAGGCGTCTCGCCGCTCCCGGCAAGACGCCTGCCTTCAGCAAGAGCGACAGCGAGATGCCCTTGACGGCGGACTGTCGGGAGCGAGAGACCGGGCGACCGGCTGAGGCTTCCATCGCGGCCATGTCACGACGCGCGCGCCCTCTCGTTGCTAGACGCGCGGTCTCAGAATGCCTGCTCGGCCAGGAGCGAGGATCGCTCTCGGGGCGTGGCGAAGAGATAGCGCTCGACAGCCATGAGTCCAGCAACGTCACTGACGTCGTGGTCGAGTTGAGGGACGACAATCGGGTGCTTTTCGTCGAGCTCGGCGGTGAGGCGGTGCAGGCTGGCGGCGTCGCGCTGGGCTAGCCCGCGCAGATCCTTAAGCGCCTCCACAGATCTCGCAGCGAGGTCTGAGTCATCGCCGAGGTCGGCCGCAAGGGCTGCCTCGTCGATGGCGGGTCGCGTGCGTGCCAGCACGCGTAGGCGGTTAACGACCAGGCCGCCGAACTGCATGCCGGCTTCCGCAAGGCGGCGGCGGACGAAGATGGCCTCCTCGACGGGTGCGAGCTCGGGCGAGGTGACGATCAGGAAGATCGTCGTCGGGTCTCCAAGCAGGCGAGTCACGGCGCTTGCGCGCTCGGCGAAACCATCGGAGACGCCGCTCAGCACGCGAAAGAACTCACCGAGGTCGCCGAGTAGATCGACGCCAGTCACGCGGCGTAGTACTGAGAAGACGAGGCTGCTGCTTCGCGCCGCGATCGCAGCGGCCAGGCCGGTCGGGGCGGCGAGGACCTTCAGCGCACGACCCTCCAGGAACCCGGTCAGCCGCTGCGGAGCGTCGAGGAAGTCGAGCGCGTTGCGCGAGGGGGGCGTGTCGAGGACGATCGCGTCAAACCGTCCGGACGTAGAAAGCTCGTACAGCTTGGCCACCGCGCTGAACTCCTGCGAACCGGCCACAGCACTGGACAGCTCCTGGTAGATCCGGTTGGCGAGGATCGCATCGCGGCTTGCTGCATTCGGGGCGAGCAGCTCGATTAGCTCGTCGAAGGTTCGCTTGGCGTCAAGCATCATCGCCCACAGCTCCCCTCTCAACTCGAGTCCGTGGCCGGCGAGGTGCGCGGGCTCGACCCGCCGGGGCTCATTGTCAAGCTCTGCAAGTCCTAGTGAGCTCGCAAGTCGCCGCGCGGGATCGATCGTCACCACCGCCACCCGCTGGCCGCGCGCGGCGAGCCCAACGGCGACGGCTGCGGCGATCGTCGTCTTGCCCACACCGCCAGAGCCCATGCAGATGCAGATTCGCTTGCCGGCCAGACGCATGGCGACGCTCACGGATCCAGCTCCTTGGAGAGCCGTTCGAGCGCCGCCCAATCAAGCGCGGACTGGAACACGAAGGGGAGCGTGACGAGTTCCACGTCGCGAACGCCCCGGCGCAACCTGGCGACCTGCGTGCGCTGGTGACGGGCCCACGTCGCCGAGTACAGCGCGGCATGTCGGGCCGGGGAGGAGGGGGCGGCCCGCAGCGTTCGCTCATCGCGCCTGGAGAAGCTGATTCCGAACGACGGCATTGACGATGATCAGCGCGAGGTCGACGCCGATCTGCTCCCGTAGTTGCGCACGCAGCTCGAGCGTCTCGGTCACGGCCATCTCCTCGGCGCTCGACACGGCCAGCACCGCTGTACGTCGCGGGTCGACAAGGAAGCTCGCGATCGCGCGCCCCTGCTTCGCAACCGGGCCGACGCGCGCGACCGACGCGAACGTGCGGGGCGCATGCAGCATCGCCACACCATGTCCAGTGGCTGGCGCATCGAGCACGACGAGGTCGTAGTGGCGCCCGCCCCGCCCGCGGCGTCCTTGCCCGGCGAGCTCCCAGACCTTCCCGATCGTCAGCAGCTCGCGCATGCCGGGCGTCGCGGCCGTCATCGTGGTGAAGATCCGGCTGCGCGTAAGCAACGCCGCGAGCGCACCAACCGGCAGCTGCTCACGCAGGTATTCCTCCATCGCGCGCTGTGGGTCGATTGAGATGTGCTCGACTCGGTCGCTGCAGGCTCGGTCGGTGCGGCGCCCAGCCACGTCGGAGGTACCCAGCGCGCGCGAAACGTCTCCACGGGCAGCCACCTCGACGACGATCGCGCTCAGCCCGCGCCGGTATGCGGCAACGCCAAGCGCAGCCGCCACCGTCGACTTGCCGACTCCACCCTTGCCGGTTACAACGACGAGCGAATGGTCAAACAGCGCGTCCATCGATGGCGGACCCTAGACGGGTTGGCGACTCAGGGGCCCTGCCGCGGGTCGCAGTTGCTTCTTCTCGCGGTGCCAATGGCCGCAAGCGCCGCTTGGGGAGAACGACGCGCCGCTAGGCTGTCGGCGGCACCCGGGCCACGGAAGACGTCCAGCAGGCGCTGCCGAGTCACGCGTCTGCACACCTTGCGCTGTGGGATGACGCCCAGCAGTCGCGGGGTCGCCCGAGCCTGCCGTCGGGCAAGTAGTCCGGCCCCTACATGCCCAGCCCGGCGAGCGCGGCCAGGATGAGGCCCGGTCGGGCGAGCTGGCGCCCGTACTGCACAGAAGCAAGACTTACCGCGTCTAGATGCCGCCGGCGATCGCCGGCGGGCTAATCGCTCGGCGCCACCGCTCGTGCATCGTGAATGCGGGCGCCTCGGCGGACGCAGCTCACGCTACTGGATCGGACGAGATCCGGGCGCGCTGCCTGATGGTCGGATTACGCCCGCTGCGGCTCGACACATCGACAACGGTCTCGAGAACCTCGTATTTGCGCACCCCAAATGTAACCGAGCCAAGGCGTGTACCTCGCCGGCGACAAGCACGTGAAGCGCTGGGTCGAGCGAATGACTGGGCCGGCAAGCTCAACCGCCCTAAGAAGGCTTGCTGACCAGAAGAGCTGGGAGAGCGACGCTGCGAGGACGTCCTGCGAGACGCCCTTCACGACGCTGAGGTTGATCGCTCAGCCTGTCTGTGGTGGTGGATAGCCACGCGTGCCGCGCGGGCGCTCGCGGATGCCTTCGGGCGCGAGGAGTGGTTCAATCTCCCAATGAGCGAGAAGAACATACCAGCCGCTGCTGGCGTCGGCGACGTCCTCGAGACCCGGGGCATCCATGGCGAGGCCGCTCGCAGGGGCGAGATCCTTGAGATTCTGGGCGAGCCTGGGCACGAGCACTACAGGGTGCGATGGGACGAGCAGCACGAGTCAATCGTGTACCCCGCCGACGGCGTACAAGTCATCCACAAGAAGAATCGCTGACCAGGCACCGGCGCGACTGGGCGCCTCGGTGGTTTGCGCTCGCACGAGAACGAATGGGGCTGCTCACCCGCCGACCTTGTCGCGGCGTGCCGCTGCGCTGGAGTTCGGGACGAGCGCCTGCTGGCAGCCGTGGGGCGCGTGCCGCGCGCGGCGTTCGTGCCTCCTGAGCTGGTGAAAGAGGCGTATCTCGACGAGGCCGTGATGATCACTCACTGCCAGACCACCAGCCAGCCATCGCTGATAGCCATGATGGTCCAGGCGCTTGCGCTCGAAGGTAGCGAGAAGGTGCTCGAGGTGGGTACCGGATACGGCTACCAGACTGCCCTGCTGGCTGAGCTCGCGCGAGAGGTCTGGAGCGTTGAGCTATGGCCTGACATGGTTGACTCGGCACGCCGTGCGCTGGAGGCTCAGGGCGTCAGGAATGCTCATCTCATCGTCGGTGACGGGACGCTCGGCGTGCCTGAGCAGGCGCCATTTCAGGCGGTCGTCGTGGCCGCCGCGTTCCCGCAGGTTCCAGGGCCGCTGATCGATCAGCTGGCATCTGGCGGGCGGCTGGTGCAGCCGATCGGACCAGGTGGCTGGGAGCAGGTCACCGTCTTCACCAAGGGCACCACGGGCCTCATCCACGAGCATGTCCTCGCCGGAGCGCGCTTCGTCCGGCTGTACGGAAAGCATGGCTACGCGCGCGATTCGCGATATTGATCCCGCCTGCGACTGAGCGGGCCCTCTACGCGGTCTCGCCAACACGAGGCCAGTTCGATCCCGGTCGGCTCCATATACACCGGCCATGCGGCGCGTCACGAATTGCCGCGCCGCAACTGGGTTACGTACCGAGGAACACGAGGACGGCCCGTACGCGGCGATGGTCCTCGGCCGCCGGGGCAAGGTTGAGCTTCGCGAAGATACTCGTGACGTGCCTCTCGACGGCGCGCTCAGTGATCACGAGTATCTCGGCGATCGCCTTATTGCTGCGACCCTCTGCCATCAGGCCAAGCACCTCGCGCTCCCGCGCGGTCAGCACGTTCAGTGGATCGTCTGTGCGTTTGCGACCCAGCATCTCTGAGACGACCTCGGGATCGAGCGCGGAGCCTCCCTCGGCGACTCTTCTGATCGCATCGGCGAAGCGCTCTAGGTCCGAGACGCGGTCCTTGAGCAAGTAGCCGACGCCGGCGGCGTCGTCTCCCAGTAGCTCCAGCGCGTAGTCCTCCTCGACGTACTGCGAGAGCACCAGCACACCAATGTCCGGCATCTCTTCCCGGATCACGCGCGCCGCACGCAGCCCCTCGTCTGTGTGGGTGGGCGGCATGCGGATGTCGATAATTGCGATGTCGGGCTTGTGCGCCCTGGCCTTTCGCAGCAGCTCCTCGGCATCCCCGGCCTGACCGACCACCTCGAACTTGGCCTCCTCGAGCAGCCGCACCATGCCTTCGCGCAGCAGCAAGGAATCCTCTGCGACGATCACGCGCACGGGATCGTTGCCCTGAGGATGGTGCCCAAGCCCTGCGGACTCGTCAGCTCGAGGCGGCCGTCGAGCGCCGCGACCCGATCTTGAAGCCCTCGCAGCCCCGAGCCCTGATCGGCGTCGGCGCCCCCGACGCCGTCGTCCCTCACCTCGACGTCGACGTGGCCGTTGTCGCGGACGACCCCCACCGTCACCGTTTGCGCGCGCGAGTAGCGGGCCGCGTTCGTAAGGGCCTCGGCGACGACGAAGTAGACCGCCGACTCGACCGACGGCGGGAGCCTGTCGGCCGGCGTCTGGAGCAGTTCCACAGGAACCGGGGAGCGGCTCGCGAGGCCTTTGAGGGCTGCGTGCAGGCCGCGATTTGTGAGCACCGCCGGGTGGATCCCTCGTGCGAGCTCGCGCAGCTCGGCGGTCGCCTCGTTCAACTCGTGGAGTGATTCGTCGAGGAGCTCCGCCGCTCCTTGTGGGTCGTGCTCGATGCGTTCTCTTACCATTCGTAGGTCGATGCCGAGCGCCATGAGTCGCTGCTGGGCGCCGTCGTGGAGGTCCCGCTCGAGTCGGCGCCTTTGCTCATAGCCGGCCTGCACGATGCGTGAGCGTGAGGCCTGAAGCTCGGCAACCTTCGCCCGTAGTTCGGCGGCCAATCGTTCGTTTCTGAGCGTCAGCCCGGCGGCGGCGCCCGCTGTCTGCACCAGTTCGCGTCCCTCCGCGAGGCCCGGGCTGTGCACGATCGCAGCGATTCGTTCGCCCTCGTGCTCGATGATGGTGGAGACCTTGCCCTCCGGCGCGGGATCGACCCGAACCGCCTGACCGGCGGCGTCTAGGTAGGCGTCCTGGCCCGGTACCCAATATGCGAGCTCCAAGGTCGGGTCTCCAAGCGCGTCCGCGAGCGCGTCGCGCAACGCTCCGCGGCCACCGCCCTCACCGAGCTGGGCCAAGAGAGCGCTGATCGCGTCGGCTTCGCTGAACCGGGATCGCAGGAGGCCCACCAAGAAGGCAAACGGTAGGCAGGCGATGGACGCGAACAAAGCCAACGTCTGCGCGTCAGAAAGGTCGCTCGACAGGCCGGCCTGTTCGACGATGAGGGCGGCCATCAGCAGCAGAAACGTGAGCCCGCCGACGGCGACGATCGGGGCAAACGCCCTCGCTCGCCCTGGGGTGCCGCTTCGCCAGCGTCGATAGAGGACCGCGACCACGGCACCCAGCAACGCGATCGAGGTGTCTAGTTGCGCCGCTTCGAGTACCTTGGCAACCTCGGAGTGTTCGATCAGCAGCGGGTTACTGGGACAGCGGGTGCAGCCCGCCTTTGAGTCGGTGAACAGGAACACTCCAAGCTGCACCACCGTAGTGTTGACGTAGGCGATGGTGACCAGGAGACGGTCCAGCCGGGTTTCGAGCCTCCCCGAGGGAAACGACAGCAGCAGGTGGATGAGCACCGCGTAGATCAGCACCTCGCCGACCGAGGCGATCGCGAACACGACGCTGTCGTTGGAAAAGGCCAACCCCTTCAGCAATGCGCTGAGGCCGACCGCGACCATGAGCGGACCGATGTTGCCGGCCGACCGCTGCTTCCAAACCCACAGCCCGACTCCCACGAACCCCCAGCCGGTGGCCAGGAACAAGCCGGCATACGCGCCCCGGTGAACGTTGTGCTCGCCGTTGAGCATAACCACGAACGCGGCGACGCCCATCAGGAACGCCAGGCCGGCGAGAGCGATCAGGGGGCGTCGCGGTGCGGTCAGCGGATGAGTAAAGAGATCGCCTCCGCGCTCAGCTCGCTCTTGGCGACGAACCCGCGCGCGCCGCTGGCGCCCACCGCCTCGTCAAGGTCGGTGAAGTCATGGCTCGAGATAAGCACTATCTGCGGGCTAGCGCCGTTCCCATCGAGTAGTCGCCGCGTGACCTCGAAGCCGTCGATGTCGGGTAGGTGCACGTCGAGTAGCACAACCTCTGGGTTCAGCGTCTCCACGGCAGCCACTACGCCGTCCCCGTTGTCGAGCTCCCCAACGACGTCGTAGCCGTTGGCTTCGAGCATGCGCCTCGCGCTGGCGCGGAAGCTGGGGTGATCATCCACGATCAGGACAGTCTCTCTCATGAGGGGTGATCATCGCGCAGCGCCGCGCTTGGTTCCATACGGCTGGCCGCCCCGAGCTGGCGGCAAACCGACGTATCCCGGGCCGCTACCCGACGTCACAGACGCCTGCCAGGCCCCCTGGTCTCTCGGTCGCTGAACGGAGAGCCTGTCGTCATGTCCGAAGTCCAGCCCGAAGGAGGATGCAGCATGACCGCCACGACCGCTAGCACCACGAGCACCGCGCACGAGCCCAGCAGGAAAGAACGAACCATGCATCGCTCGACCAGACGCTTCGGTCGCGGCCGGATCATCGGCCTGACCCTGATAGCCGTCCTCACGCTCGGGCTCGGCTACCTAGCCTTCGCCAGCGGTTCTACGGCCGTCTCCGTCCCTGCCGGCGCGCATGCAGGCCAGCTGACGCTCAAAAGCTGTACATACAACACCGAGAAGGGCGCCTACGCCGCCGACTGCGGAACGCTCGTGGTGCCCGAGAACCGCGCCGACCCACGCTCGCGGCTGATCGCGCTGCCGGTCATCCGGATCCGTGCGCATTCGGCACACCCGGGCGACCCGATCTTCCGCCTGGAAGGCGGCCCGGGCGTCACGAACATGAAGTTCGCGGACGCCAGTCGGTTCACCGCCAACCACGACGTCGTCCTCGTCGGCTACCGCGGCGTCGACGGCTCCGTCCGGCTCCAGTGCCCGGAGGTCGAGTCGGCCCTCGAGCACTCCGCCGACTTCCTCGGCCAGAAGTCCCTCGATGCCTACTCGAACGCGTTCCGCTCGTGCGCGAAGAGGCTGCAGGCAAAGGGCGTCGATCTTGCCGGCTACACACTCCCTGAACGGGTCAACGACCTCGAGGCGGCACGGAAGGCCCTCGGCTACCGCCAGATCGACCTGTTGAGCGAAAGCGCGGGCACCCGCACCGCGATGATCTACTCCTGGCGCTACCCGACGGCCATCCACCGTTCGGTGATGATCGGCGTCAACCCACCCGGCAACTTCATCTGGCACCCGAAGACGATAGACGAACAGATCGGCCGCTACGCTCGCCTCTGTGCGCAAGACGCGGCGTGCCACAAGCGCACCAGCGATCTCGCCGCGACGCTGAAGCAAACCGTCGCGCACATGCCGAACCACTGGTTGTTCTTTCCGATCAAGAAGGGCAACGCACGGATCGCCAGCTTCTTCGGACTCATGGAGACGACGGAAAATGCCTCGCCGCTCTCCGGACCGATGACCCTGGACGCCTGGCTCTCGGCCGCCCACGGTGACGCGAGCGGGCTCTGGTTCGAGTCGCTCCTCGCCCAGATCGCTTTCCCGGAAGTGTTTGTCTGGGGCGACGTCGCAGCTGTCGGAATGGCTGACAACCAAGCTGCCGAGCGTTACTACTCGTCAAGCGAACACGACGGCCCCTCAGTTATCGGCAACCCCGGAACGGATTTCCTCTTCGGCGGCGGAGGCCTCCTGCACGCATGGCCGGCCAACCCGACCGACAACGAATACACCCATGTCCAGAAATCGAACGTGCAGACGCTCCTGATCGGCGGCAGTCTCGACTTCGCCACCCCGCCCCAGAACGCGACCAAGGAACTCCTCCCGTACCTGCCCAACGGCCACCAGGTCATCCTCGCCGGCTTCGGCCACACAACCTCCTTCTGGAGCGAACAGACAAAGGCGAGCACGCACCTAATCAACACCTACTTCGACACAGGCAAGGTCGACGCCTCGCTGTACAAACCGCAAAAGGTTAAACTCACGCCCGAATCCACACAGACCGGACCCGCCAAGGCCATCGCCGGCGCGATGATCGGCTTCGGACTCCTCACGATCCTGTCACTGCTACTGATGTGGCGCCGGGCGCACAAGCGTGGCGGCTTCGGGCGCAAGGCGAGCGCGTTCCTGCGCTCCGTCTACCTCGTGGTGCTCGGCCTGGGCGGATGGTTTATCGGCCTGATCATCGTGCTGGTGGCTTTGCCGACAGTGCCCCTCGACAGCGAGCTCATGGCTGTTCTCTCCATCGGCACGCCGATCGGCCTCGGCACATACTGGGCCTGGGTCAACCGCGACCGGCCGGCGAGGGCCACGATGATCGGCTTCGGGGTCGCGCTGACGGGCGCCCTCGTCGGCGCGCTGCTGGGGTTCAACGCAACAGCCGGGCTCATGGCGGTCATCACCACGATCATCGGAGCAGCTGCCGGTGCGAACCTCGGCCTGATCGCCCTCGACGTCGCACGAATCGGCGAGCGGCCCGAGACCGTTCCGCCCAGCGCCATTCCAGAGCCCATCGCTATTCCAGAGCCCATCGCCATTCCAGCGGTCGAACACTGACCCCCGGAGTCCGTTCGCGCAGAGCATGTGGCGGTGTGCTGGTTGCCGCCACATGCTCTGCTGACGTACGTGCGCGCTCGGTGGTCCGAACGACGTCATCAAGTTACGGTGGATCCGGCGTGACCTACGCTGCCGACCCGCGTGTTGACGCCTACATCGATGCCCTGCCCGATTGGCAGCAAGCCATCTGCCGCGAGGTTCGCGATCTCGTCCACGCGGCCGACCACGAGGTTGCCGAAACGATCAAACGCACCAACCGGCTGCCCGCGGGCACCTCCAAGACGCTGCGAAGCCACCCGGCTTGCGTGGAAGGCAGGACTCTCGCTGTTGCTGATAGTGGGCGTCGACTCCGGTCGAGGTTCCTTGCTCGACGCGACGGTCAGTGGGTAGCGCGTTAGCGCTCGGCCGATCCGACCGCGTCCTCGCACTCTGTCGGGCGCATTGCGGATTCCGGCACGATAAGCACGGGGATGCCGTCGGCGGCGAGTTCCCGACGTTCACGCCGTCGGTACGCCACGAAGCGTCTCAAGAAGATCGACACCGAGTCCAACAGGGGACAGTTGGAGGCGAGCACATCGAGCTTGACGGGCGGAGACGCATGCAGCGTCGCCCACGAGGAGCCCGTCGCGCCGTCGCCACCGCCGTTCGGCCACCACGGGCGGTAACCCCCACGCTGCGCCCGGATCGCCCCATGGCGAGCGGGCAGATCTGCATTCCGGCGAGCGCGCCTGCGACGTTCCGGGCAGGTCACGCCGACGGCGCGCAGGCAGCGTCTGTTGTGGCGGCCGGGATCAGGCCGAACGTGACCTCCTGTTGTATACGGGGGCGGTCACAGGGCCGCGCTCTGCCGCTGGCATCCCGTAGACAGGGCTTGCGTCGCTGCCCCGAACCTGTCAGTGATGCTTTGTTTTTGTCTTCTTGATCGGGGTGAGATCTGCCAGCTCGAGCCCGTCGTGGTCCTGGAAGGTCACGAATCCGTTGCCTTTGCTGTTGAGGGCAAGATAGGCGTTGCCGGCGTAGGCGAAGCCGACCTTCGCCACGTCGCCCACGGCCTTGAAGGTGCTCCCGTTGCTCGAGGTCCAAAGGCGCATGACAGTTCCGCTGGGCGCGAACTTTGGCCAGGCGACGGCGAGCTCACCGGTGCTCGCGTTCTCATCGATTGTGCCGCCGTTGTCCCGTGACACTTCGGACTGTGCGTCGGTCACGAGCGCCTTCGGCGCAGCGAAGGTGGATGTGGATCCGTCGTATGCGCTGATGTCGAGGACCGATGGCACGAGGGAGGTTTTCGAGTGCGGATAGGCCTCGTAGGCAAGGAAAAGCCCGTGAGGCCCACTGGCGAGCTGCGGCAGATAGCCGTCGCCGACCGTCGTCGGTCCCGCCCATGCCTGGGAGAGCTGCGCGACGGTGCCGTTGCCGGCGGTCTGGCGGTAGAAGCGGACTTCCATCGGTTCGCTATCCAGCCAGTAGGCCTCGAGCGGGAAGCCACCCGGCTGCTCCCCGAGCGTGGCCCCGCCGACGCCACCGTTGCCTGGGCTTTCGAACTGAAAGCCCGTTTTCTGGCTACCGCCGGCGACGAGGTTGCTCGGAAGCCATGAGAAACCGAGTCCCGGGTTCGAGGAGGCGATGTCGAAGTACGCGACCGGCGGGTTGTCGCCGAGGAAGGGCTCGCTGGGTTCGAGCAGGATCTGGTCGACGTTCGTATTGCCGGCGTAGTCTTCTGGCGCGGTTACGTCCACCGGGGCGTTGAAGCTCTGCCCGCCGTTGGTCGAAAGCCAGTAGACGATGTCGCCCCGCACGTAGCGCGGTGCAACCACCCAGACTTGGTTGCCTGCGGCGAGCACCGGGAAGGGCTGGGAGGTCTCGTCGTCTTCTCCGTTCGACCCGCTCGGCAGCGGCAGGGTCATCGGCTTCTTGCAACTGCTGTTAGCGGGGATCTTGCAGAACATCACCGTTTCGGGCGAGCCGGTGTGCAGCCAGGTCACGTAGCCGTTGCCCGCAGAATCGACGACGATCGGGCCGCCCGAGGCCGGGCTCGCGTCGAGCTTTGCAAGCGGCTTGGCCTGCGCGGGCGAGCAGAGTGCGGCGCTCGCCGTGGCGGCGAGGGCGATGACCAGCGACCGCCGAAACGGCGTCGAGCGAGCGCGGCTCCGGCGTGGCATCGATCTTGCGGTGAGAACGGTCGATCGCCTTTCTTTCCTAGGGCGGTCTGGGAACCGGCCGATAGGACTCGGTTGGCTTGCGAATCCTAGAGGCTCTGCACCCAGATCGCCTTGGGACCCATCTCGCCCGCGTTTCGAGACTCCGGCAGACCTGTCGCGCTGTCATGCGCCAAAGACGATCAACCAGTATCTGTGTGGCGACTGGAATCCGAGGGAATACGACCTCCTGCCGGAGAGGCAAGCGATCACGTCTCTTGGTGCTCCCGGTGTCAGGCCGCGCTGAGCAATGGGACCCGCCGAGACTTTCCGCTTCTCGTCAACGGAGGCGTCTCGTGGCGACTGACTGAGATGACTGCATCCGCCACAGAGCGGAGCCAGGTTCCGGCGCTTACACTGTTTGGGCCGGAAGTTTGCGTTCGCGGCGCAGGGCCGGTAGACGAAGGCATCCAACCTTGCCGCGTTCCACACGCGGCAACGAGGTGAAGCTATGAGGAGCGACAACGACCGACCCGTGAAGCGACGCTTTGAGATTCTATTCGGGCGCTACACGGTCAATCCGATGATGCGCGGCCTGTTCAGGGTTGGGATCACCCCGCCAGGGATGGCGCTCGTGGAGACCAAAGGCAGGCGAACGGGTGCTCTGCGACACACGCCGATCCTGTGCACGGCCGACGGCGACACGCTCTGGCTGATAGCTCAGCACGGTCGTCACGCGGGCTGGGTGCTCAACTTCGAGGCCAGCCCGCAAGTTCGTGTACGTCGCGGCCGCCATTGGCGAGCGGGGACGGCCGAGCTGTTGCCCGACGACGACGTCAAGGCCCGAATCGCGACCTTCTCGAGCAGCCCGCTCGGGCGGGTGGTCACCGGCGCGACGTTCCGAGCACTCGAGAGCCAACCGGCCACGGTGCGCATCCAGCTCGAGCCTTCATAGCGCCGCTCGCAGGCGTCCCGGGGTGCGCGACTGGGCGGGCCCAGTCGGGGTCTTCGAGGCTGTGCGTGGCGTCGTGTTATAGGTGCCGAGGATTAGGGATGCGTCATCATCTACGGCGACACAGAAGCGTGTGGGGGCACACGCGACGGCCTCAACGTAGGTGGAGTCGATACGTCGCGTCGAGTAGGAAGACGGCCTGTTCGGCGGCCCCGCCAAGACGCGCACGCTGCCGGGGCTATGCCCGCTCAGTCCTTCGGATCCGACGTACACGCAGAGCGAAGCTGACGCGCACGAGACGTCGGTCGAGGTGTCCCGTCTCAGGTCCTCGGGGTGTACGTTGCTGAGCCTCCACGCCCGCGCGCCGGCGGCCGGGTCGCTTGAGTAGGCGATCGTGCCGAAGATATCCACTGCCGTGCAGAACCCCATCGAGGGACAGGAGATGGAAGTCAGCGATGCGTCCTCGAACGTCGGCGGGATTGCCGGCGTCGCTGGGAGTCCCGGAATTCCGTGTTCCGCGGGGCTCCCTGGCGAGGCCGGCAGCCCTGGCTCGATTTCTGCGCGCGGCTCGACATCGGCAACGCTCCACGCCGTCGTGCGCGTCGGATGGGTCGAGGCGAGCACGCGCCCGGCGGTATCGACGGCCACGCACAGCATCACCGACGGGCAGGCGAGTCCGGTGACGGTGGAGGGCCCGAACGCGTGAGAATAGGAAGCGTCGATATGGCTGAGCGTGAGTTTCCATCTCGCGTCTTTGCCCGCGCTGGGGTCGGCAGACACGAGTAACGTGTTTGCGCCTGTGATCGCCAGACATAGCGAGGTCGTGGGACAGGCGACGGCGTCCACGGAGCCGTGGCCAATCGATGTGCGCGTCCAGGCGCCAGCTCCGCCACCCGGATTGATCGAGGTCTCGATTACCTTGGGGCCCCATGCTATGCACAGCCTCGCCGAGCGGCACGTGACGCCGCTCAGCGCGGCCGATGGCACGTGCGCTCTGCTCCACGTCGCGGCGCCGCCCGTCGGGTTGCCGCTCTTGAGGATGTCGCGCTGATCGTCGACCGCCACGCAGAGTGTCGTGGTAGGGCACGCGATATCCCTGAATTCGGCGACATTGGCCGGCTGTTCGCCAAATGTGGGCGGCTCAAACCCGGGAAGGACCCGTACCGCCCCGGACCACGTGATCGGCGAGGCGGCCTCCGCCTGCCCAGCGGCCAGGAGGACCGCGGCCCACACAAGCAACACCACAGCGGCCGCCCTTCCCGCCTCGCCTACCCCCTGTGGATGCATCGCGACAGCGTAGCCGCCTGCGTCGCCGACTGGAGGACCATCGACCCCTGCACCTCGCCAGCTGCGACCACTTGCTGGGACCTCGATGATAGATAAGAACCAGGTGGTGCCCCGAGGCCGCCTGAGAAGCGGAGAGCACCGTCTCAGCGTTTGTGGAGAGAAAGGTGTCGTCGCACAGGCCGCGCAGGCCGTGTTGGCGGCGCGGCAGCCCCAGGGGCAGGTTCATCGACCGGGCTGGGTGCCGGTCCGGCGGTTGGCTCGGCCGTTACGCGCGGGATCCATTCAAGCCAGCTCGGTAGGTACCAGTTCGAGTCGCCGAGCAGCTTCATTGTTGCGGGCAGCAGTACCGCTCGGACGATCGTGGCATCGAGCAGCACGGCGACGGCGAGGCCGATGCCCAGCATCTTGAAGGTGAGCTCTTCGAGGGTCGCGAAGATCGCGAACACCGCCACCATCACGATCGCCGCGCTGGTGACGACGCCGGCGGTCGCCTTGATGCCGTGGGCGATCGCGTCCTCGGTGCTCATGCCGTTGTCGTGGGCCTCGCGCACGCGGCTGAGGATGAACACGTGGTAGTCCATCGAGAGGCCGAAAAGGATCACGAACAGGAACAGTGGAATCCAGGCGGTGATGCCGCCGATCGAAGTGAAGTCGATCAGCGACTGGAGATGGCCCTGCTGGAAGATCAGCACGAGCACGCCGTAGGCCGCGCCGACCGACAGCATGTTGAGGACGATCGCCGTCAGCGGGATCACGATCGAGCGGAAGGTCACGAGCAGCAGCAGGAACGCGAGCCCGAGCACCCACACGAACACCAGTGGTGCGTGGGACTTCATCGATTCGTTGAAGTCCACCGAAGACCCGGTCTCGCCGAAGGTGTTGGCGGTGACCCCGGGAACCTTGTCGATCGTTGCCGGTATGACCTTGTTGCGCAGCCGCGTGAGCGCCCTGATCGACGCCGCGTTGGTGCCATTCCCCGCCAGGGGGATCGAGACGCGGGCGGCCTGGTGCGAGGTGCTGACTTCGATGCTGATCGGCTGGTACATCTCGCCTGTCGCGAGCGCCGCGCGCTTTAGCGCGGCGATCCCTGCGGTGACTTTTGGCGAGCTGACATCGCTTGCGCTGATCATCACCGTCTCGGGCACGGCCCCGCCAGGGAACTCGACCTGGATGTTCCGGTAGACCTTCATGATCGGGAGGTTGCGCGGGAGTCCCTGGAAACCCGGTTCGACTGTGTGCAGGCTGAATGCGGGGATCGCGAGCGCGACCAGCAGCGCGATCGCTGCTCCGCCCCACAGGACGGGCCGGCGCAACACCACACCGACGATCGCCGCCCAGAACCGGGACTCGCCGGGCTTGGGGCGGAGCCTCTTTAGACCCGGCACCTGCCCCCGGTCGACACGGTCGCCAAGCCTCGCGAGGACGGCGGGAAGCACTGTCAGCGAGCCGACCAGTGCGACCGCGACCACCGTTACGGTTCCGATCCCAAAGGCCGTGAAGACCAGGGAGCCCATGAAGAACATCCCCGTCATCGCGACCATCACGATCAAGCCGGAGGTCAACACCGCCTGGCCGGAAGTAGCCGCTGCCACCTGGAGCGCCTCTTCGGGCGTGCGCCCGCGTGCCCGCTCCTGTCGAACCCTGCGCAGGTAGAACAGCGAGTAGTCGATGCCGACCGCCAACCCGATCAGCAGGATCACCGAGGTAATCGAAGAGTTGACATGCAGCAGGTGGCTGAACAGGTCGGCCAGGCCGAGCGCGGCGAGCACTGCCGTGAAACCCAGCAGCAGCGGAACGCCGGCCGCCACCAGCGCGCCGAACGCGAGCAGGAGGATCACGAGCGTGACGGGCAGCGAGGTCGCCTCGGCCCTGTGGAAGTCATCGCTGATGACCTTGTCGAGCGCCTTCGTCGTGCTCGCGGCGCCAAACTCGCCAATGAACAACCCCGGGTAGGCGCGCTGCACTGCAGCCGTGGCCGCAAGCGCAGGCGCGACGCGGTTCTGGGCGGTGTTCGGGTCGCCCGTGATCTGGAAGGTCACGAGCGCGGCACGGCCGTTCCTCGAGATCTGCCCCGCGTTGCCTGGCGCAAGCGGCGACTCGATCGCCGCCACCGAAGGAGTGCGCGACAAGCGCGCTACGAGGTCGGCCACGGCCGCGCGGTAGCCGGTGCCCGCCAGCGGGCCGCCCGGGTCCTGGATCAGCACCTCCTCGCCCGCCCGCTCGCGCGGGAACTGCTGCGCCTGCGTCGCTTCAGCTAGTCGTGACTGGCCGTTCCCGCCTTCACCTAGCTTAAGGGTCACCATCCCCGCCACGCTGCCGACCGCGAACGCGACGATCACAAACGCCACCCACCCGCGCACCACAGCCTTGCTGTGAGCCGCGCTCCACCGCGCCGCCCGAGCCGTGAAGTTCTCGGACTCGCTCACCGCTTTCCCTTCAGGCACCGGCTCGCCCATCGCGCGAGCATGGACGGCACGCAACGCCCGGTCGTCGGTAGAAGCGCGCAAACCAGACCCGAAGTTCCCCGCACCGCGAGGAGGCAATCGGCTACTTCGCCTGCCTCTCACGTGGACCGATCCCGGGCAGCTGAAAGCAGGTCCGCACGCTGGCCCACCGCGAGTCCCGCAAATCGCCAGGAGGAACGGAGGCGCATCGCGCCGCTCTCGCGACTGAACGAGCGTCTGAACCTAGTCCTCGCTGACGCTCGCTGCGGGCGAAAAGCAGTCGTCTCTTTCGGACTGCATCCAGCCGGCTGCTATCGGTCCCGCGCGAAACGCATCGACGGAGGCCACGCGATAATTCGCCCGCACCGTTGCGTTGGCGACCGGAAAGGACATGCATGGCCCTGCCCAGCAACATTCAACGCTTCATCGATGAGCAGGCCGAACGCGCAGGCACGCGCTTTGACGACCTCCGCGCGGTCGTGTTCAACGGCACGACGAAGCGCTCGCCCGAGATCAGCAACACCGACGGGCTGGTGGCGATCGTGCGCGGGATCTTCAGCCACGTCGGCGTCGAGCTCGATGAGATCCGGACGGTGGACCGTGATATTCCGCCCGGCCTGTGGCCCGATATGCGCGAGCACGGCTACGACAGCGACGAGTTTCCCGAGATCTACAAGCGTCACGTCGTGCCCGCGCACATCCTGATCCTCGCGGGGCCGATCTGGCTGGGGGACCAGAGCTCGCTCACGCGCAAGATCATCGAGCGCCTCTACGCCTACTCATCGGACGTCAACGAGGCGGGCCAGTGGGCCTATTACGGCAAAGTAGGCGCCGCGATCACCACCGGCAACGACGACGGCGGCAAGCACGTGAGCGCCCAGGTCCTCTACGCACTGCAGCACATCGGACTCACGATCCCTCCCCAGTCGGACACCTACTGGACCGGGGAGGCCGGCCCTGGGCCCTCCTATCTCGATGCGGTCGGCGGCGGCGAGCACAACGCCTGGGCGACCCGCAACACCGTCTTCCTGGCCTGGAACGTGCTCCACCTCGCCCGCATGCTCGCCGACGCCGGCGGCATCCCGGCATACGGGAACTCGACGCGCGACTGGGACCTGGGAGATCCCGAGCACCCCAACCCCGAGCATCGGCAGTAGGTGCCCCGATAGGGCAGCAGCGACGAACCCGCCGCTGCTTTGCGCGATTTGCGAGCGTCCGCATCAGATGCGCCTCACTGCCGCTGCGGACGAATGGCGATCGCGCCGTCAGTCGCTGGGTCTGGTCGCTCGCGGCTGTCGCAGGTGACCTCCTACCGGGCACGCAGGAGGGTCATGACGACCGCCCGCCAGGTCGGCGTCCGATCACCCTGAAAGCAGCGGTGCCGAGCCGGCTTGCCCAGCGATCGCGTGGGCTGCGGCGCGTTCCCCGACTTCCTTGTCAGCCGCTGCGTGAGCGCCCGCGCACGCCGTGCAGCTGGTACCGCATGGCTGCTTACACGCTTGGCTAGGGGGTGGCGTGCGTTGTTCTGAGATCACCCGAGATCGCTCACTTAGGGACATGCGTGGCCGGCCTCAGGGGCCAGATTCGAGCCTTCCCGCTGCGGCTTGCATGAAGCCGCTGGCGTACGTGTTGCCGACGCGTCTGAGCGGGACAAGCCGCGGAACCGGCATGACCGCGTCGAGCTCGAGCTTCAGACGGGTCCCGCCGTGGGCCTCGAGCCGCCAAGTGGCGTCGAAGGAAGCGCCGCTTGATGATCCGCGGGGGACGTGCGTCAGCTGCACGAGGCCCGGCTTGCGCACGCGCACGGCGAGCAGGAGATCGAGGTCCCTCGAGACGGGTCCATAGGAGAGATGCAGCTTCGTTGCCGCCTTGAGCGGAAGCCCGTCGTCGCCGTACTCGACGACCTCCACCTCATTCACGACCCCTGGGTACCAGCTCGGATAGGCCTCGAGGTCGGCGAGCAGCGCGAGGCACTCCTCGATTGGCGCATCTACTGCGCCGTGGGCTTCTCCGTGCAGATGCTTCACCCCGCCCAGCCTAGCCATGGCGCGGGTCAGATGGGGCACCTCGGAGGCAAGCGGCGCAGCAGCCTCGTCACCGGCACTCGACGATCCGGGTGCACGCGAGCTCGACGCGCCCCCGACGTCGCCTGCCCCGGGACGACTGCTGATTTGGGAATGGGTGATCGTCGGTAAAGACGGGGCAAGCTGTCGCTCGGAGGAAAAACGGGCGTGTCGCGCCGGCCCGGGCGGCTCTCCGAAGTAGACGCCCGCTCTTCGTCCATCTCGGGAGCCCGGGCGGTGTGCGTCCGGACGCTCGCATCCATGCGGAAGCACTCGTGTCAGGCGCTCGCCCAACTCGGCCGCCGCGGCTCACGACCTCGTCCGGCGGTGGGCAGTAGGCTCATGAGCACCCCCCGACCGACTGGAAGATGCACGCTTCGCACGAACTTCACGTCAGCGTCGTGAGCCCCGAGGAGGCCGAGTTCGGCGCCGCCGAGTTCTGGGCGGGCAACAGGCTCTTTGGCTTCACGCGGCTCGAGGACGGCGAGCTGGTTCTCAGGATCGAGCCGCGTAGCGATGGCGGCGCGGTCGTTGTCAGCGCGCACAGCCTGGCCGAGGCGCTGGCGCGCGCGAAGCGGCGCCTCGAATCACCGTGATCCGCAATACCTCGACCCTGCTGGCTGGGTCGCTGCACGGACCAGATCTGGACCGGTTCCCACGTCTTCCTGGGCCCGAGACGCGTCACGTGGACAGCCCAAGCCTCTGAGGTATCAGCACAGCTATGGAACCAATTTCAAAAGGGAGGTCAGCATGAGCACCCCCGACCAGGAACTGGTCTTGACCCACTTCATTGTCTCCGATGATGTAGAGCGCTCTCGCCGCTTTTACACCGACGTGCTCGGCGGCACGGTGGCCCGCTCGGGAGAACCGACCAACGTTGCGCTAGCCAACAGCTGGATCGTCATCAATCGGGGCGGAGGCCCGACCGACGACAAGCCCGCGGTCACCCTGGAGACGCCACGCGACCTGGACCGGGTCAGCAGCTTCCTCAATATCCGGGTCAAGGACATCGAGACCGTGTACGCCGAATGGAGTGCCCGTGGTGCTCAATTCCTGACGCCGCCAAAGCAGCACCAGTACGAGATCCGTTGCTACATCCGCGATCCCGACGGTTATCTAATTGAGGTGGGGCAAACCACGGATCCAGAGGGGGACTGGACGCCCCCTCAATGGCTGTCAAATACGCCTGCCGATGCGTCCGAGTAAACGCCGCGATCACCGGCAGAAGCCCTCATATCTACGATGCCCAGCCCTCCGGCCATTCCATGGAAAGGCATCGGCACGGGCCATTCCCTGCGCAGTCAGCTGAAACCGCTGATGACTCCGCTGAACGTACCTTTCTTGACTGCTTTCGCGGCCTTTTTGCCTACCTTTTTGCCGCATGTCGCTGCGCCGGTGTAGCTCTCCGTGGCGGTCCCTGTGAGCGTCAGCGGAGCGTAGGAGCCGCTCGTCACTTGGACCGAGAACGCGATGTCCGGCGTTTCTGTCAGGGGCACACTCAGCGTTCCTATTGAGGCCTGCGCTTCCGGCGTCCACTTGTATTTCGCGGCCCCGGTTGCTGGTTCGCCCGCTCCCGTGAGCAGCGAGCATGAGACCGGACCGGCTGTTTGCAGCTTGGCAGTGTACGTCGCTCCTGTGAACGGTGCGCCCGCGCACCCCGTCAGGGTTCCCTTGATTTTCATCGTCTGGACTGCCGGTGTGTCTGTCAGGCCTGGCGAGAGCGCGACGCTCCCGCTGTTGCCGGTGCATCCATCGCCCGTCGCTTCGATCTCACTGACCGTATCTTTGCCATAGTTCGCGACCCAGACGTGGGTTCCGTCCGAGGACACGCCAGAGGGGTCGCTGCCGACGTGGATCGTCCAGATGACGGTGCCGCTCGACGCTTCGATCTCACTGACCGTTTCTTCGTAGGCGTTCGTGACCCAGACGTGGGTTCCGTCCGAGGACACGCCCATGGGTCTTTCGCCGACGTGGATCGTGCGGGTGACGGTGCCGCTCGTCGCTTCGATCTCACTGACCGTTCCTTCTTTGTAGTTCGTGACCCAGACGTGGGTTCCATCCGAGGACACGGCATAGGGGTATCTGCCGACGTGGATCGTGCGGATGACGGTGCCGCTCGACGCCTCGATCTCGCTGACCGTTTCTTCGTAGTCGTTCGCGACCCAGACGTGGGTTCCGTCCGAGGACACGCCAGAGGGCTCGCTGCCGACGTGGATCGTGCGGATGACGGTGCCGGTCGACGCTTCGATCTCACTCACCGTATCTTCGAAGACGTTCGTGACCCAGACGTGGGTTCCATCCGAAGATACGCCAGCGGGGCCTTCGCCGACAGGGATCGTGGCGATGACGGTGCCGCTCGACGCTTCGATCTCACTGACCGTATCTTCGGTCTCGTTCGTGACCCAGACGTGGGTTCCATCCGAAGACGCGTCATTGGGGAGGCTGCCGACGGGGATCGTGGCGATGAGGGTGCCGCTCGACGCCTCGATCTCACTGACCGTATCTTCGTTGTAGTTCGCGACCCAGACGTGGGTTCCATCCGAGGACACGGCATAGGGGCCATGGCCGACGGGGATCGTGCGGATGACCCCGGCGGCCGCCGAGGACACGCCGACGCAACATGCCGCCACGGTCACCGCCGCCACGAGCACGCCAGTCAATCGGGCTACACCTCTTCGCGAGATATCATCCAGCAGTCTCATAGGACCCCTCCACCTGTTGTAATCGCCCCCTGAAACTGGCGTCTCCATCCGCGGCGCGGTAGGGCCAAGAAAAGCAGACATCTTCAAGCCTCCTCAAAGCGCATGCGCCGAAGCTAAGGCAGCCTTGATCGGCCGACATCCGCAGAACGCCACAAACCCGCTCCGGACGAGTACGCACGCCCCTACACACGACTGGTCTCGTAGGAGGGCAAGAGAGCAACGAGAAGTGGGCGTCCCCGAAGTCGCGGTGCGTGAGACGCTCGCTTCGCCTACTGCGAGCGCCTGTGGTGATAACAAGGGGTCATCGCGGCCTGCTTTGCTGTCAAGGCCGGTTGAGAATTGACCCTGTGGCGCCGGTTGAGAATTGACCCCCCTTGCGGCGGCTGCTCGCGTAGCCGAGCCGTAGGCGAGGCGGAGCGAGTAGTCGCCGGCGCTGGCTCGGGCGGGGGTCAGTCGGTGGGTGGGGTGGCGGGTCGGGCGCCGAGGTCGTGGTCCTTGAGGCGGTAGCTGTCGCCCTTGAGAGAGAGGATCTCGGCGTGGTGGACGAGCCGGTCGATCATCGCGGCGGCGGTGGCGTCGTCACCAAAGATCTCTCCCCACGCGCTGAAGGGCTTGTTGGAGGTGACGATCAGGCTCGCGCGCTCGTAGCGACGGGAGACGAGCATGAACATCAGGTTCGCGGCCTGCGGGTCGAACGGGATGTAGCCCACCTCGTCACAGACGAGGAGTGGGTAGCGCTCGAGGCGTCGCAGCTCGTCCTCGAGTCGGCCTTGGCGTTGTGCGTCGGCGAGCAGGGCGACCCACTCGGTGGCGGTGCGGAACAACACGCGCTGCCCGGCGAGGCACGCGCGGATGGCGAGCGCGATCGCCAGATGAGTCTTGCCGGTGCCGGGTGGGCCGAGCAGGATCACGTTCTCCTTGCTGTGCAGGAAGTCGAGCTGGCCGAGGTGCTCGATGACTTGCTTTTTGATCGAGCGTTGGAAGGTGAAGTCGAACTCCTCGAGCGTCTTGCGTGCAGGGAACCGTGCGGCTTTGATCCGCAGCTCTCCGCCGGAGGCATCCCTGGAGGCGATCTCGGTGGAGAGCAGCGCTTCGGTGAAGCGCTCATAGCTCCATTCTTCTGAGCGGGCACGCTCACAGAGCTTCGGCAACGCTCTGGCGGCAGCGGGGGCCTTCATCGCCCGGAACAGGTGCGTGAGCTCAGCGGTGGCGCTCACGCGATCAGCCGGTCATAGACGGCGAGCGGGCGCTGCTCGACGAGTGGCTCGTTCTCGCTCTCGTGGTTCTCCTCGCCGTGGCGCTCCCTGAGCGCCCGCGCGTGCTCCAGGGCGGTGATAGTGCGGTTCTTGGCGAAGCTGCGCTCATGCGAGCAAGCCAGCTGTCCGGTGTCGAGCGCCACCGCCGTGAGCTGTCGCTGAGAGACCCGGACTTCCACCCGGCGCCCAACGAGGCGGGGGTCGAGCGAGTAGTCGTTGGTATCCACACGAACGTGCGGATCTGGCGGCACCCGGGTCACCCAGCGGCGGTCGACGTCAGGCTCGTGCCCGGGCAGCTCGCGCATCACTCCCAGCTCTTCAGCGAGCCGGTCGATCGGCCGCGCCCGCAGCGTCTTGTGGGTGCGCGCGTTGGCCTTCTGGAACCACGCGTCGAGCTGCAGCTGAAAGTCGAGGTGGTTCGCGAAGTGCCGGCCGGGCTCGAAGTTGCTCTCCATATACCCCTGCAGACGCTCGACCGCTCCCTTCGCCTGCGGGTCAGCCGGCTCGCAGAAATGCCAGTCGAGCTTCAGCTGCCCACAGAACCCGGCATAGGCATCGGTTGGGCGTCCGCGACCGGCGTGCAGGCACCCCTCGCGGTCCCACACCATCAGCCGCGGCAGCCCACCGATCGACCACAAGCAGCGGCCCATGCCCCACAACACGTCTGGTGCTTCCTTGGAGAAAATCAGCGCACCCGCCCCAGCCCGTGAATAGCCCAGGCAGCACACCACGACCCACGCCCGCCGGGTCTGGCCGTGACCGACCGGCACGGGCTCCGAGGTCTCCCACAGATCCCACTGGCAGATCTCCCCCGGCCGATAGACGGTCCGCTGATGCGTGCGCGTGCGCTTGAAGAGTGGGCGCACCTCCCGCAGGTAGTCATCGACGATCGACTTGCCGCCGTCGAACCCAAGCGGCTCGATCAGCTCACGGACCCTGACCCCGGGCATCGTCGGATCCCCGCGCAGCAGCTCGTGGATCTCTTCCTTGAACGGGTCGAGCTTCGACGGGCGCTCAGGACAACGAAACCCCGGCGGTGCCTCCGAGCGCAGCGCCGTTCTGATCGTGTTGCGCGCCAGCCCGGTGCGACGCATCAGCTCCTTGATCGAGACCCCACGAACGAAATGCTCCCTGCGCAGCTCGGCCCACTGCTCCACGTCCAGCACGCCCCTTCTCCCGGTCTCGACAACACGATCGAGCCAGGCTCACCAGCACCCCGGACGCCTCCGCCACCACCCGAGGGGGGTCAAATCTCAACCGGCGAAGGGGGGTCAGTTTCTCACCGGCGCCGACATTTGCTGCCTAGCCGAGCGATCGTTGTGCAGTTTGCGAGCCCGACGCGACCGTGGTCAGCGGCGTGGTGAGCGGCTCTTGCCTTTTCTCGCCCGAACACCCGCGGCCGCCTTCGCGAGCTCTGTCGGCTGGCGCAGCGCGCTGATCGTCCCCTCGAAAAGCTCGGCCTGGCGCTTCATCAGCCCCGAGGTCTCCTCCAGAGCGCGTCCTGCAGCCTCCAACGCCTCTGCCTGCCCGCGCAGCATCGCGCCGGTTTCCTCGAGCAGATCAAAGACAGCGTCCACGGGCCCAACGAGGCGACCGGTCAACTCAGCTTGCAGCTGGCGCTCACGCTCGATGATCTCTTGCACCAGCTCGAGCTGCCGTTGCATTGCCCCAAGTAGCCCATGCGGAAGGTCTGAGCTCCCAGCCGCGGACGCCGCCGATGCGATCACAGAGTCCATCAGCTGCCTCCACTCCTGAAGCAAATCGCGGCCGCTGAGTTCAGGCATTTGGCATCGGACCTCTCGGTCATGATGGCAGGACAGGGGAGAGCTGTAGGTGCTGACCAACCCGCTGCCTGAGCAAGAAGTCACAGGGGTCTCGAGGCGCGCCCCGGCGGAGGCAGCAACGAAGGGGCTCGCTGATGCGGGGTGCCGCGTCCTGAAGCAGCGAGCGGGGTCAGTACTTGCGGGAGAAGCCGGCAATCATGGCGCGCGCTAGGCTCAGCGCCCCCCCGGACGCGTCCAGCTGGCAGGCCACGCTGATCTGAAGAATCATCGGTGCGGTGCTCCGCATCGCGGATCCGTAGGCCGTTGCGTAGTCGCCTTCAGTGCCCGGCTGGCCCGCGCAGCTCGGTCCGGTCTGATGGAGTTCGATCTTCCCTTCGTTGGGTTCCATGGAGCACAGGCCCGTTTCGCGGTTTTCCTGCTCGGAGCTCCAGACGGCCATGCCTTCAAAGAAACGCCCGCGCCGCGGGTTCCCGGTCACGTACTCGCCGAAACCGCCACGCGTGTGATTTGCCGCCAGCGCGGAGGCCTTGGCCTGTTTGAGCAGGGCCTTTCCGAGGAACGAGGGCGCTGGAAAGACCGCCACGGTGACCACAAAGGCATACTGACCGGATGGTTGGCCCGACCATGAGCACAGGCTGTGGCTACCACCCAGCTCAGTAACGCCTGGGCCCGTGACGTGCCCCGGGGCGAGCGTCAGAACCTGACCCTCAAAGCTCGCGCAGTTGGGGACCCCCTTCATTTCTTTGGCTTTTTGCCTGTTTTTGGTCGCCGTTGCCGTCGCCGGCCTCGCCGAGCTGACCGCGGCGGGCATGCAGCCGATCCAGGCGACAGCCAACGTCAGTAGAAGACAGCACCTGAGGGGCGTGCGCAGCACCGCGGGCCAACCTACCACCTATGGCGCCTGACGGCGATGATGGGGAAGCATCCCTGGGGAGCTCGCCGAGTGCCGCCTCGTCCTCACGGGCGGCGCCAGGCGCTGCCGGCCTCGTAGCGCCGCCGGGTGGTCGTCGATCGGACGAGAGTCAAATCAGACTGGAGGTCTTGGTGAGGCATCCGGGATCGCCCTCGAGTACGACTGCGACCGGTGCGGGCCGAAGTCCCACACCGGTCGCGGTGTCGCCGTCCCAATCACGGGTAGGGAAGGCGCTCACCGAGTCGTCACGCTGCGGGGACTGGCTTCCTCGTTTCCCAAGTCCCACTGTAGGTTTCATCGGGTTCGACGCACGTCCAGTCGCCCTTCCAGACGATGCCTTTTTTGCCCTTAGTCCCGTGGAAGGTGCACCGACCGGAGGTTTCGGTCATTTCGATTTCTTTGTTGACAATCGTGTAGGTGCCTTCCTCTTTTTCGCCCTCTTGGACGAAGTCCCACGTATGCGTTTTCTTGAACAGCTGAAGTCTGACTCCGTTCCATTCGCCTTCCTCGGCTACTTCATATTCCTTGGCCTTCGGCGCTTTTTTCGCGTTCGGCGAGGCCCCCACCGCAGCTCCCTGGGAGCCGCTGGTGCGTGGCGCGGCCTGCACCGACGCCGAAACTAGGGCCAAGCTCGCCGCGGAACACGCGGCCACTGCGATCAACAAACGGCGTATCACTAGTTCTCCGATCCTCGCTCGATATCACAGCATCCATGACCGTCAGATACCGCCGCGAGCGTACTAGCTTTGCCCGCGCGACGCGCCGTTGTGGACTCGTCGTGGCGCCCGATGCGTGGCTGGCGCGGGGCGGACGAGCCGAGGTCGGCCAGCGCACGTTCGTGGTCGTCGTTGAAGCTGAGCTTGATCACCATGCCATCGTGGACCTCGAGCACTTCTACGCCCTGCCGCTCATCGGAAGGCCGCTCTTCTTCCCGCGCCCCGGCAACTCGTGAGCACCAGAACGCGCTCGCCGTCGACTTCCCAGGGGTCGTCGTGGGGGCCGGGGAGCAGCCGGTGCCCCACGCCTGTGGTTAGGCTGCTGGGATGCTCGATTTCGACGCGTACCTCGAGCGGATTGGTCTCAGCGCGAGCGAGCGGCCGACGCTGCGCGAGGTCCACCGCGCGCACGCGACGTCGATCCCGTTCGAGAATCTCGATCCGCATCGCGGGATTCCGGTATCGCTCGCCGAGGAGGATCTGGAGCGCAAGCTGGTGCGCGAGCGGCGCGGCGGCTACTGCTTCGAGCAGAACCTGTTGCTCGCTTCGGCGCTTGAGCAGCTTGGCCTCGAGGTCGAGCCGATGCTCGCCCGAGTGCGCGCTGGCGCGCCACCGGGTACCGTGCGGCCTCGCAGCCACCTCGTGTTGCGCGTGACAGACGCTGACGGCCTCGCATGGCACGCCGACGTGGGCTTTGGCTCCGGCACGCTGCTTGACCCGATCCCGTTTGGCCCAGACGGCACGGCCGCTCACGAGCAGTCCGGGTGGAGCTTCCGGGTCGTCGAGGAAGGGCCTGAGCTCGTCCTTCAGACGCTCGCCGACGGAGCATGGGCTGACGTGTACGCATTCCCCCCGCAGCCTGTCCCACGCATCGACATCGAGACGAGCAACTGGTGGACGTCCACCAATCCGCAGTCGGCATTTGTGTTCGGGCTGATCGCGGCCGTCCACCACACCGATGGCAGCCGCGAGCTGATCAGCGACTGGAGCGGACCGCTTGAGCTGAGGGTGCAATCACCCAGCGGCACGCAGGTCTCACAGCCGCCCCGCCAAGCGATCCCGGAGCTGTTGGCCGAGCGCTTCGCCCTGTCGGGTTTCGCGCTCGGGGCCGACGGCCGCGTAAAGTGATCCGCACTGGCGCCCGCGGAAGCGCATGAGCCGGCGGCGTGAGCGTCTGGCGTGTACGAAAGCGGTCACCAGGCTAAGCTCAGCGCGAGGGCAATTAGGGCGTATCCTGTCCGCCTATGCTTGACGGGGGAGGACAGGCAAGTACGTATGAACGCCGGCACGCCCACTGCACGGTGTTAGCCCGATTCATGTGCCGTCGTGTGCGCTGGGCCCCGGCGCTCGTCGCGATCGCGAGCCTTGTCCCAGCTTGCTATGTGGCGTTGTACCCCGCTCTCGCTTGGGGGCAGGCCCCATTGACGTCGCTCCACGAGAACACCCCCGGTCCCGTCGCACGTGGCCTCGCACATCTACGCGGAGCGCGCAGCACGGGCGCCTCAGTGAGCCTGAATGTCGATCTTGCGACTCGCGAACCCGCCCAGCTCGAAGAATTGATCCGGGCCGCCAGCACACCTGCAAGCAGCTCGTACGGGCACTATCTCACGCCCGAGCAGTACCAGGCACGCTTCGCTCCGACCACGGGCGAACTGCGTGCGGCCGAGACGTGGCTGCGTGGCCAGGGCCTGCATGTCGCAGGTGCCTCGCCTGACAACTCCCTGGTCCACGTAAATGGTTCCACTGCGGCGGTAGAGCGAGCGTTCGGGATCTCCATCAACAACTACACCTACTCAGGCCGCGAATTCTATGCGAACGATCGCGCGCCGTCGATCCCCGCCTCCCTGCACGTAGATTGGATTGGTGGACTGTCCAACTACAACAGCTTCCACTTCGACAGCAGCGCGGACCATTGCGTGAACAAAAAAAGCGAACAGGTGTTCTGCGGCTACTTCGGCAGCGACTTCCGGACCGCATATGGTCTGACCGGCACCGGCGAAGGTCAGACGATCGGCTTTACGCTCTGGGGGGAGTCAGTCCCGCAGAGCGAATACACGAAATACGCCGCAGACACGGGTACGACGGCGCTCACCGTGGGCGGCTCCGGAGCCAACGGCCTGGAATTCATCCAGGTCGGCGGCGCCTCGACCATCAACGGGAAGGACGAGGTGGCCCTGGACACGGAGGTCTCGCACGCGATGGCGCCAGGTGTCCACGAGACTTACTGGCTCGGGGTCAACAACACGGAACCCACGTTGGAAACTGTCCTCGACGACGCGGCCAATTCCAAAATACCCCTCATCTCCAACAGCTGGGGCTTTGCCTGCACCAGCGTGCCCAGCGGGTTTGAAAAAATCCTGCAGGCCGGCGTGAGCATGGGCAAGACCTTCTACTTCTCATCGGGCGACAATGGTGCCGAAGGCGGCACCGACTGTCTGGGGCTCAGCCCGAACTCGGTTGATGTCGGCGGCACAGAACTCCACGTCGGCCCGAACAGCGAATGGAAGTCGGAGAACGCGCTGCTCGACGACGGCGGTTGCAGCAACAGCGAGGCGCGACCGGCGTGGCAGACGGGCATCGGAAATCCGCTCGAATGGCCCGCCACGGCGTGCACCGGGCGCGCGATCCCAGACGTCTCCGCGGACTCGTGCTACGGAGGCAGGGGAAGCTCGAAAGGCGAAACCTTCGGCGCCGAATGCGGGGCGTTTGTGATCGTTGAAGGCGCGATCTACGAAGTGGGCGGCACGAGCCTCTCCGCCCCTCTCTGGGCCGGCGCCTCGGCCGTCTGGGACAACGCCAACGAGGGAGCTGGGCGCCCGGGGATCGGCTTTGTCGCTCCGTTGCTGTATTCGCTAGGCAACGACTCCACCACGTATGCGAACGACTTCCACGACATCCAGACCGGCAGCAATGGCTTTGCGGCAGCGAAAGGCTGGGACGAGGCGACCGGCTGGGGTTCGCCCAACTTCGACGATTTGGCGAACAACCAGGCCGAAATCGCCTACACCGGCGCCACCTCGGCCGTCGAAGGACAGGCGCCGGCGCTATCCGCGACGCTCTACGATCGCGGCACCTCGCACGGACTTGAAGGCAGGAAGATCAAGTTCGCCGTTGGCGCAGAGAGCTGCGAAGCAACGACATCCGCGAGCGGCATCGCGTCCTGCAGCGTGACGCTCCACGACGCTGCCGGCTCGTACAGCGTGAGCGCAAAGTTCGAAGGCGACGTTGCGTACACGGCGGTATCGACTTCGCACACGTTCACCGTGGAACCGACCGCGTTGCCTTCGGTGAGTGGCCTGGAACCGCGGGAAGGTGTGGAAGCGGGTGCTACGAGGGTTGTGATTAGTGGCGCGAATCTGGCGGGCGCTAAAGAAGTCCGGTTTGGTTCGGTGCCGGCGAAGAGCTTCAAAGTTGAATCGGCGGGTTCGATCAGCGCTGAATCGCCGGCCGGGAAAGGGACTGTCGCGGTGACCGTGACGACGGCTGGGGGGACGAGTGCTACTGGCCCGGCTGATGAATTCTCCTATCTGCCGTTGCCTTCGGTGAGTGGCCTGGAACCGCGGGAAGGTGTGGAAGCGGGTGCTACGAGGGTTGTGATTAGTGGCGCGAATCTGGCGGGCGCTAAAGAAGTCCGGTTTGGTTCGGTGCCGGCGAAGAGCTTCAAAGTTGAATCGGCGGGTTCGATCAGCGCTGAATCGCCGGCCGGGAAAGGGACTGTCGCGGTGACCGTGACGACGGCTGGGGGGACGAGTGCTACTGGCCCGGCTGATGAATTCTCCTATCTGCCGTTGCCTTCGGTGAGTGGCCTGGAACCGCGGGAAGGTGTGGAAGCGGGTGCTACGAGGGTTGTGATTAGTGGCGCGAATCTGGCGGGCGCTAAAGAAGTCCGGTTTGGTTCGGTGCCGGCGAAGAGCTTCAAAGTTGAATCGGCGGGTTCGATCAGCGCTGAATCGCCGGCCGGGAAAGGGACTGTCGCGGTGACCGTGACGACGGCTGGGGGGACGAGTGCTACTGGCCCGGCTGATGAATTCTCCTATCTGCCGTTGCCTTCGGTGAGTGGCCTGGAACCGCGGGAAGGTGTGGAAGCGGGTGCTACGAGGGTTGTGATTAGTGGCGCGAATCTGGCGGGCGCTAAAGAAGTCCGGTTTGGTTCGGTGCCGGCGAAGAGCTTCAAAGTTGAATCGGCGGGTTCGATCAGCGCTGAATCGCCGGCCGGGAAAGGGACTGTCGCGGTGACCGTGACGACGGCTGGGGGGACGAGTGCTACTGGCCCGGCTGATGAATTCTCCTATCTGCCGTTGCCTTCGGTGACGACGTTTGCGGCAACCGAAATCACGAGCGAAAGCGCAACCCTGAACGGCACGGTGAACCCAAACGGCGGTGGCGTGACGGAATGCAGGTTCGAATACGGCACGACGATGCTGCTCGGCTCGAGCGCGTCATGCACAAAACTCCCCGGATCAGGCACAAGCGCGGTCGAAGTCTCCGCTCGGGTGACGGGACTGGAGGAAAACACGCCCTATTACTTCCGGCTCGTCGCGCGTAATCCAGGCGGAGTGAGCAGTGGCCTGGAAGAACTCTTCACGACTCCGGGACCGCCGACGGCGTCGATCGGCTCGCCGGCGGGTAGTGGTGTTTACGCGAAAGGCGCGGTCGTGGCTACGTCGTTCTCCTGCGCCGAGGGGGCTTCCGGGCCGGGGATCGAATCGTGCGTGGATTCAAATGGTGCCTCCGGGGGCTCTGGGATGCTTGACACCGCGAGCGTGGGGACGCACACCTACGCGGTGACTGCGACCAGCAAAGATGGCGAGAAAGGCACTTCATCGATCAGCTACACGGTCGCGAACGCGCTGTGTACGACCAACACCGGAACGGTCAAGCTCTCACCGGGCCTGACGAGCACTCCCGCGGTGCAGTCGATGAAGGTCAAGGGGACGCTTGCGGGATGCAGCGGCGACCCATTTGTTGCGGTGAAATACACGGCCACACTGAAAACGGACGGTCCGGTGTCGTGCTCGGTGTTGAAGGGCGCAGGCGAAGCGGCGGAGGGCGCCTCGGCTTTCAAGTGGACGCCAAAGACCTCGCCCTCAACCGGGACGTTGGGCCTGCTCTTGACCGAAATGCCGGGAGCTGCGCTCGAAGGAAGCGTGAGTGCGGGTCCATACTCGCCGCTTGCTCTCTCGGGGAAGGTCTCCGAGAGCTTCACGGGCGGCGCCACGTGCGGCGGTAAGCCCGTCAGGAACGGCGCATTCACCGGGACAACCGTCCCGTTCCTCTAAGCCTCCGCTGACGCGATGCCGGCAGCTCGCACAGCTCTCGGCGACGCCCGAGGCGGCGCAGCGATCCCCTTTGAAACTGCACTTCGGCAGACGCTCGCGTGGCAACAGCGAGCGTGAAGGCTGCCTGGCCATCGCCAATGCTTCAGCGTAGGGCGTCAGGTGGTTTCGCCGCGCGGGTGCAGCGCCATGAGCTGCATCACGACCCGGATCGCCTCCCCGGCGCCCGTAAACGGGGCAATCGCGCAATAGGTGAGCTGCGGCAGCCGCTGTGCGAGCCCGACCATGTCCCGGTGCGCCACGTGGCGCTGGATCACCTCAAAGATCGCGCCCGCGATTGCCTGCGAGCACACGCGGGGCAGCTCTTGAGCCTGAGGCCGGTAGCTGTAGCCCTCCTCGAGGAAGATCGTGAAGGACCTCGTGACCTCCTCCGCACGGCGGACCGCGTCGGGGCCCGCTTCGTAGCAGGCGATCAGCCGTAGGTGGGACATGGCCGGATTCTCGATGATTATCCGAATCAGGCTCGCGAGGCCGTTCCAAACTCGCTCGGGCCACTCTCGCGCATTGAAGTACGCGGTCGCGACGCCGTCGAGAATGTGCTGCGTCGGGTATTGCTGCGCCTCGAGGAAGGCATGGTGCTTGTCTGAGAAGTGTTCATAAAAGACGTCCCTCCCAACTCCCGCAGCGGCGACGATATCCGCGACCGTTGTGTCGGCGTAGCCCTTGGCCAGCATCACCTCGGCCGTTGCGTGGACGAGCCTTGTGCGCTGGCTGCGCGTGATCACCGCCGGGGGCAGACCGTGTCGCCCGCGCGGTAGGCGCCTGGGCTGGCGTCCCGCCGCGGCGCGTGTCGAGTGCAGACTGCTTTCGACGGGCATCGGTAGCAGAGCGGTTGGCCCAGTACTCCAATGCTCATGTCCTGCGGGCACCGCATAGGAGCAGATCCATGCGACCGCGTCATCCGCGAGCGATGGAAGCTTGTCCTCGCCGTGTATGCGCAGATAGTGCGCAACGATGCTTCGCATTGCCCCAACCATGGCGCTCGCGGGTACGTCCAGGGTATAACCGCCGTCGGGCGTGCTGTCCAGGAATTCCTGCACGCGCTGCTCAAAGCCCCTCAAGACCGCTCGCCGCGTCTGGCGCATGTGTGGTCCACCGGAGAGCGTCTCGACGAAGAGCAGACGCCCGGCGTCTGGGTAGCGCTGCAACGCAAACGCCAGGTGACGAAGAGTGCTGCGTGCCCCGTCGGCCCAGTCGCCGTCGCTACCCGTCGGCAACTCCTCGGCCAACAGCCGCTCGGCGGCCGCCCGGTAGGAGGCAAGCAGGCAGTCTTCCTTGCCCTCGAACTGCTTGTAGAAGGTCGCACTCGATACGCCGGCGTAGGAGCTGACGCGCGCGACGCTCACCCGCTGGTATCCCTCCCGTGCGGCGAGCTCGATCATCGCCTCCACGAGCCGCTCGCGCTGGGTCGGCGCCCGCCTGCCCTTGGACGGCGTTGACATGGTCTTCGAAGCCCTGTCCATGCGCCGCGAGCGCGCGCGGTGGGCAGAGGGATCTCGGCGGGTGGATCGCGCCATGGCTAACTCAGGGAAGGCTATAGCACCGCTGCTATTCCGCCCGTCGTCGTTCTACCGCGCGGTGCTCGGTGACGGTGACGCGCGCTGCATCCCGCGCCAAACCCCAAGCTTTTCAAGCGCTTGTGGGCCGCCACTCCTCATAGGTGGTCCTTCTAGCTTGACACGAGAAGGCCGATATGTTTAGCTTCCATCGTCGTTCATGGGCGGAGGACGTAGTTCTCGGAACGGAGCCGGCGCGGCATTCGCCGGCTGGGGCGGGGAATAAGGGAGAAGGGAAGGACGCCGATCGGCGATGAACAGCCCCCTTGCACCGGGTTTCGGCAGGAGCGTTAGCTGTCGGCGCGGCCGGTGGGCGCCGGGACCGCTGGGCCGTAGCGCTCGCCGATCGCTCTCGCGTGCGCTCCCCACCTCCGCATACACCTCCAGGCCGGACGCGCGCCGCCGATCGGGCGGTCGCGAACGCCGAGCCTGCGGACCTCACGGTCCCGACGACCGGCGCATATCGGTCCGCGCCCTCGCAACGGTGCGGCGTTCGAGGCTTTCTCCAAGGAGGGGCTTCAGCGTCGACCGATCATAAAACAGAGGACAAAGGGATGGGGTGGAACAGATGAAACAGCTCAGGATCATGGGGCTATCCGCACTCGCCGCGCTTGTGGTGGGGGCCATGATGTCCGCGAGTGCCTCGGCGGCACTGCCGGAATGGGGAAGGTGCGTCAAGCTGGCGAAGGGCAAGTACGCAAACGCCCAGTGCACCGGTGGGAAGGTGAAGAACGGCGGCTATGAATGGGATCGTGGGACGGCGGCCATCGAAAAGAAGGGATTCACGTCGTCGGGAGGGGAAGCCGAACTGCGAACGACCAGCGGGATCGCGACCGATTGCACATCCGAGACAACCACGGGCGTCCTGAGCGGATCCAAAGGGGTCAGCCATGTGGAAGTCACGTTCCAGGGTTGTCACGCGAACTTGGCGGGGCTCATATGCACGGGCGGGGAAATAGAAGAAATAGCGGAAGGGTACCTAAAAGAGAAACCGGGCGAAATAAAAACACGCGAATTGAAGGGCACGCTCGGCTACATCGAAGGCAAAGGCACGGCAGCACCTGTGGTCGGTATATCTCTTACCCCTGAAGCAGAAGCAAAGAACGCCCCGTTTGCACAGTTCATCTGTGGAGGTGTTCTAGTGGTCCGAGTGGGAGCAAAGGCGAAGAAAGGTGGTGGAGACTCCATCATTTCGCCTATTACGCCTGCCAATCAGATGGCCAGCACGGCGGTCCAGACCTACACCCAGCAACAGGAATGCGAAGAAAGCGAATGCCACGGGACGGGGGTGCAGATACCCACCAGCTTCGAAGGCGGCAAGCAGGACATACTGGAAACCGAAATTAGCGACAACTTCGGCGAAAATGAATGGACCCAATCAGGCCAGACCCTAACAACGACTAATACCCTTGAAGAAGAAGTGGAGATAAAGGCATAGGACGCAGGAACGTCTCGGGCGTGGGCCATACACGGGCCCACGCACGAGCCAAGAGTGAGGGCCTCGCATTCGGCACGGCGGTGCGGAGCCGGCTTACAGGCCGCCCATCCGCCACCGAGGCACGTCAGCGAGCCTGAGGAGCTGCGCGATTGCGCCGAGCTGCAGGGCGATGGCTTCGAGTGAGACCATCAGCTCCGGGTTCGGCGCGGTGGCCGTCCGAGAGAACAGCTCGAGCATCGCGATCGTCTCGCTGCCGTCGCTGACCGGCACCAGCAGCGCTGAGCCCATGCCCTGCGCTGCGGCCTCCCTCAGCAGCGGGTCCTCGGCCGACTCCAAATCGAGCAGGCAGGTCGTCGCCTTGCGGTTGCGCGCACGACCGAACTCTGCCGTCGCCACATCCTCTACGTGCTTCCAGGTGCGCGTCTCGAACGTGGCCAGGCCCGCGGGGTCGCGTATCCAGCTGGCGCCGCACCTCATCGACCCGCGCGGCTTGTCGGGGCACCACGCGATCGTCGCGTCCCAGCCGCCCTCCGCGCCGAGCATGCCAACCGTGCTGTTGAGCACCGATCGCCACTCCGTGAGGCCCACCAAGGTGGCCGAGAGGGCGCGCTGCGCGTTTGTTCCCCACCTCAGGCCACCGCTCGCTGGCGTGGACGCGTCGGACTCGAGCGCCTCTGCGCGCGCGAGGTGCGCCTCGAGCTCCGCCTGGACGGCCGTCAGACCGGCTTCCAGCTCGCTCACACGGGCCTCTGCGCGACCGAGCGACTGCCCGAGCTCGTCAGATCGCGCCTGCTCGGCCGCAACGGCGCCATCGAGCTCGCCGGCGCGCTGTGCAGCGCGCTCGGACTCGGCACGGAGGCCGCCCAGCTGCTCGCGCTCCCTCAACAGCTCTTCCTCCAGCCGCGCAGCTGTGGCGATCGCCTCGTCTCGCTCGACGAGCGCCGCGGCGACGCGGTCGTCACGGTCGAGCGGTGGCCCGGAGCTTCCGTCTGCCAGCGTGAGCCCCCACTCGTCGAGCAGCTCCTGGCGGATCGCGAACGCGTCGAGCCGTCCCCAGCGATCGATCCTCATCAGCCGCTCACACTCCGAACGGGCCAGCGAGGCCTCTGCGATCGGTGCCGCCACACTGCAGGTGGCCGTCGGCTCACCATCGCCGTCGCGCAGCGCAAAACGCAGAGCAGCAAACGCGGGGCGCTCTTCAAACGCGCCGATCATGTACTCGAGCTCCAGCGGTTCCTGCCGGGCGATGTCCTCGTCCTCCAATCTCAGCCCTTCTATTGACCCGGCAGCGGTGAGTTCGGCATCGGTTCGGCCGCACACGCTCTTGGCGTCGGTGCCGACGTGCTTGATGTAACGGCGGTTTACGCGCAGGTAGCGGCCATCCAGGTCCTTCAGCCAGACGATCGCGGGGCTCTCGTCCAGCGGCTGCTCCAGCAGCGGACTCGCCGGCTCGGTGTCCGCCGCGTCGCGCACTGTGGGGATCGTGAGCACGGCCATGCGCCGGCCGTCTCCGTCGACCACCGCGACAAGATCCGCCTCGAGACCGTCGAGCACCACCGTCAGGCGGTCAACCTGGCCCGCGATGATCAGCTCAACGTCGAGCAGAGCCGAGGCCAATGAATCGTCGCGCACGTCGAACCGGTCGACGAAGGCTCTCGTCGCACGCTTGACCGACCCGCCCTCACGCAGCAGGGCAATCGCCGCCGGCACCCCCTCGCAGACTGCGACATCACTCTTTGCTGCCGCCCGGCTAGAGATACCCACACCGGACAGATTAGGCGCCTGGCATGGGCCGCCCGGGTCGCCGGCCGCCGATATGGACGAATGGTCGGGCGCGCAGCCGCCAGCCTCAGGGAGGGGTCATCGGGTTCGAGTCCGACGCCGGCCACGCGGGCCGACGCTGGGCCCAACGGTGGCGGGTCGGAACCACACAGCCTCTCGCAAGCGTTCGGCGGCGGCCCGCTGCCCGCTGAGCGCATCGGCAGAGGGACCGCCGGCGCAGACGCCGCGTCGTTGACCTGCCAGAGTTGCCGAACTAGACTGTGGCCAAGCGTGGTGGGTACGGGAGCAAAGAAGGCCCGCTTGGGGTTGGTAGTGGGCGCAGTCGTGGCGCTCACAACGTGGACCGTGCTGGTGCCGGCCACGATGAGCGGCGCGGCCCCCTCACCCGCGCGGCCCACACCGGCCGCGGGCAGGCATTGCGGCCTCTTCTACAGCATGGTGAAGTGGGTCGACGCGTCGCACATCCAGGGCCATTTCTACGCGTACGGCGTGCTTCATATGAAATGCCTCGAGGGTTTCCGCATCGCGACGCTGGCGCTGTATGGCCAGCGGCGTCCGTCCGGCTTCAAGTGCGTCGTCGCCGCGCCCATCGGCTCCGGAGAAACCCAGGAGAAGCCCGAGAGCGGCAGCTGCTACAAGGGCAACCCGCAAAAGAAATCCACGTTGCAATACGTCTCGTGGGCGCCGGAAACGGAATGTGCCATCCCGGATCCGCCCTACACTCCCGAAACGCTGCCCGGCAAGTGCCACTCCTAGAATCGCCTTGCCGCTCCGCTCGGTGACTTCGCCACCCACCGGTTTCCGGGCGTTCCGGTGGTCCCGGCCGGCGCGCCGGACAGACGCCGCCTCGCCGCCGCGTCGCGCGAGTCGACACACCTCGCCGCGGACGCCGCGCTGGACGGGGTTGCGCTCCCCAGCGCGGAGCCTGTGCCCCAGCCAGGCGGCCTAAGCTCCGCAGCTCAGCAGGGCCGCGACTCCTCATGCGCCGCCAATCCCACCGCCGCTCGCCCATTTGGGCCCGGACGAGTGATAAGGACTGGTTATCAGCCGGTGGGCAGAAGTTGACATTGCGCTCTTCCCGCGTTAGCTTGCCCCGAGGTGCTCGGCCTCAGCCGGTGGTCGCTCGGGCGGTTGCGGCGGAAGGGCTGGAGCGGAACGCAGAACGCGACCGGGGGAGGGCATGATGCTCGGGAGAGGTGCAAAGGGCCGTCGACAGATGAAGGCCTCACAGGATGCGGCGGGGAGGCTGCGCCGGCGGAGCACGTTCCGGCGCCCGCTGCTCGTGGCGCTCATCCTGGCGCTCGCACTCGCCGCACTCAGCGCCTCCAGCGCGGTGGCCGGCGGGGGAGCACCGGCGGTAGAAACCGAGCGCGGGAGCGACGTCGGGCGCACCAGCGTGATGCTGAACGGCTCGGTGAATCCGAATGGCTCGGAAGTGACCGAATGCTACTTCGAATATGGCACCTCCGAAGCGTCTCTGACCAGTACGGCGCAGTGCTCATACTCCCCCCTCGGCGGTGAAACGCCCGTACCCGTGAACGCCACGCTGGAAGGGCTGCCGGAAAGCACCACCTACTACTATCGCCTACACGCAAAGAGCGCCGCGGGCGAAAGCTCCGGAGGCGTGCGGGAACTGACGACGCTGCCAACCGCGCCTGCGGCGAACACCGAACAGGCGCGCTCGGTCGGCCGCACGGCGGCCACGCTGACCGGCTTCGTCACGCCTAACGACTCTGACGTGACCGAATGCTACTTCGAGTGGGGCACTGTTCCAAGCGAACTCGACCAACAGGCCGCATGCTCACAGGAACCGGGGTCGGGCAGCGAACGGGTCGCCGTCAGCGCCACGATCACCGGCCTCTCGGAAAGCACGGTCTACTACTACAGGGTAGTCGCCCGCAACTCCTTCGCGCTCGAACAGGGCGGCCGGGCGAAAGTGGAAACGCTGCCGGCAGCGCCGAGAGCCAATACCGAACCGGCGGCGGCAGTCACGCACACTTCGGCCACGCTCAGGGGGTTCGTTACCCCGAACGGTGCGAACGTGGAAGACTGCTATTTCGAATGGGGCATACACTCCTCCGAAGAACACACCGCCCCTTGCGAACAGACGAACATCGGCGCCGGCGAAGAACCGGTGGCGGTCACCGCCAAGCTGACGGGCCTGACCGAAAGCTCGACCTACCACTACCACCTGGTCGCGGGCAATGACCGGGGCACGAACGTTGGCGGAGGGGTGAACTTCAGCACGCTCCCCTTCGTGGCGAAGACACTGATCTCGAGGGTCGAGGAACTGACGAGCGAATCGGGGCTGCTCAGGGGAGAGGTGGATCCGCAGGGAGTGGCGCTCACGGAATGCTCGTTCGAATATGGGACGACGCCTGCCCTTGGCAAAGCGGCGAACTGCGCCACGCTGCCGGGGTCCGGTGAAAAATTCGCCAAAGTGACGGCGAGCGTGAACGGTCTGAGCCCGACCACCACCTACCTCGTGCGGCTCAGGGCGACCAACGCCTTCGGCACCGTCTACAGCCGGGAGGAATCCTTCACGAGCTTCGAAGCGGGGGTCCTGCCGGTCGTCGCGAAGATCAAACCGCGCAAGGGCAGCTCTGCCGGTGGCACCCCTGTGACAGTTGCCGGCACAGCACTCGAGGGCGCCAAAGCAGTTCTGTTCGGCGAAACCGAAACCACGGCCATCACGTCCGACTCGCCGGACTCGTTGACCGTGATCGCGCCGCCGGGCGTGGGCACGGTCGACGTCATCGTCGTGACCGCAAGCGGCGAGAGCAAACCGAGTGGGGCCGACGCCTTCACCTACGGCGCACCGACGGTCACGGGGGCCAGCCCGAACCACGGCTCTGTGTCCGGAGGGACCGAAGTAACCGTTACGGGCACAGGCTTTGAACCCGGCACCTCGGGGACCTCGTTCAAGTTCGGCAAGGTGGCCGCGAGCTCGGTCGAATGCACATCGAGCAGCAGTTGCACGATGATCGCCCCGGCCGCGTACAAGGGCAGGGCCGCCGTGGTCGTAGTCGAGGCGATCGTGAACGGCAAGAAGAGCAAGCGGCAGAGCGGCGACACCTTCACCTATACGACCTAGACGCGCACGGAGGGCGATGGTTGCTGCCATGGTCAGCGATGCCGGTCAGTGTCCCGCGCTCTGGCCGCCGTCGATGTGCAGGACCTCCCCGGTCACGAAAGGCGCCGACTCGAGATAGAGGACTCCCCTGACCACATCGTCGATCTCGCCCACCCGACCGATGGGATGCAGAGCGCCCATCCCTGCATACGAGCTCTCGTCGTGCACTGGCGTCTTGATCACGCCGAGCGACACGGCGTTCACCCGTACACCGGATGAGGCGTACTCGATGGCGAGAGATTTCGTCACCGCGACCAGGCCGCCCTTGGTCAGTACGGACAGTGCCGCGGGCCTGCTGCTGTCCGCCTGCTCCACAAGGCTCGTCGAGACGTTGACCACGTGGCCAGCGCCCTGGTCGCGCATGTGCCTGATCGTCCGCGTCGTGATGTGAAAGAAGCCGGCGAGGTTGACGGCGATCAGCGCGTTGAAATCCTCAAGCGTGTACTCGGTGAAGGGCTTGCCGATGTAGAGCCCGGCGTTGTTGATCAGGGTGTCGATCCGACCGAAGCGTTCCAGTGCGGCCTCCACGACACGCTGCGCGGTACCAGGATCCGCGATGTCGCCCTCGACGGCAACGACGCCGGAGTCCTCCGACGGCCCGATCGAGCGAGCGGTCGAGATCACGGCATACCCGCGCTCGCGGTATGCCCGCGTGAGGCCCGCGCCGATCCCCTGCGAGCCGCCGGTGACGATCGCGACCCTCGTGTCGTTGTGCTCAGGAGGCGAGTTCATTGCCGCAGCCGATCATGATGGCGGACGCCAGCCTCTGGCCAGCGTCGTTTGCCCCACCTCGATGATGTAGCCGTCGGGATCGCGGATGTAGCAGCGGATCTCGGTCTCGTGCTGCTTGGGCGGCGTGAGGAAGTGGGCGCCCCGCGCTTTCCATTCGGTGTACACAGCCTGGATGTCCGCAACCCGGATGTTGAGGAAGCTGCTCACCCGATCCGGATCGTGCGGCTTCTCCAGCGTGACGGTCGGCTTGTCGTCCGTCGGACCTCCGCCGACGTTGATGATGACCCAGCTGTTGGCCAGCGCGACGTAGGTCACCTCGTCGCCCGCCTCGCCGGAGATGACCGTCTTGCCACCCAGTACCTCGGTGTAAAAGCGGCGGGAACGCTCGACATCATCCGAAACGATGAAGTGAGCCACGACCATCTCATCGTCGTTGCTCATCACGACCTCCCTTGTTGGACGGCTCGCCATCTTGTGCACGGCACGCGGTTGCCGATAGCTCCAGAGGTTGGCAGCTCAAGATCAATGGCGCGGCGCGCTCCCGCGCCGAGCGTTTGGATGCGGGCGGGTCGGGGTATCAAGGACGATCGTGCAGGGGTCGCGCGAAATCTGGTTGCGCCGGCTGGGGCGGGTGTGCCTGGCCGCGATGCTCGCGCTCGCGGCCTCGCTCACGCTGATGGCGTCCGGCGCAGCGGCTGCCATCCCGCCTCAGCAGGACCCGTTCTACAGCTACCAGGGTTCGGTGCCGCTCGCGAGCATCGCGCCGGGCACGGTCCTGAAGACGCGCGTGCTTCCCTACCACGTCGCCGGTCTGCCGCTGCCCGTCACTGCGGTGCAGCTGCTCTACCGGTCGACCGGCGAGATCGGCCAGCCGACCGTCAACGTCACCTCGGTCTTGCTCCCGCCGGTGCGTCTGGGCTCGCCCGACGTCGTTTCGTATGAGTCCTTCTATGACGCGCTGACACCTGAAGCAGACCCGTCCTACGCGATCTCGGGCGGGTTGTCATTCGCGGGCGCGATCCCAACAGTGGAGTCCGGCCTGATCCTCCCCGACCTGCTGGCCGGGGAGACCGTCGTGGTGCCCGACACAGAGGGCGAGACGGCTGACTTCTCCGCCGGCCCCGAGTACGGCCTGAACACGATCGACTCGCTGCGCGCGGCGCTGAACTCGCCTGCCACCGACCTGACGAGCGCGAGCAGGATCGGGCTTATCGGCTACTCGGGCGGCGCGATCGCGGCCGAGTGGGCGGCCGAGCTGGCGCCGAGCTACGCACCGGAAATCGCCGCGCGGATTGTCGGATCGGCGATCGGGGGAGTGCTCGTCGATCCCGCTCACAACCTTCAGTACGTCGAAGGGAGCAGCGTCTGGGCGGGCGTGATCCCGATGGGCATCATCGGTATCTCGCGGGCCTTCCACATAGACCTCACGCCCTACCTCAGCGAATACGGGCGCCAGCTCTACGAAAAGCTCCAGAACGCGTCCATCACGGAAGTACTGGGCCTATATCCGGGCCTCACGTGGGCGCAGATCGCCAAGCCCGAATACCCCACGCCGGAGAGCATCCCCCTGTTTGTGGAAGTGGCAAATCAGCTGATCATGGGGACCGGCGGCACGCCCACCTCGCCGCTGTTCATCGGCCAGGGCGCGGGCGGCGAACTGGAAGGCACGCCGGGCGAGGAGCCGGGCATCGGGCCCGGTGACGGGGTGATGATCGCGGGCGATGTTCGCAGTCTCGCCCGCGAGTACTGCAGCCGCGGCGTGCCCGTGCAGTACGTCCAGTACGAACACCTCAGCCACATCCCCGGCGCTGTCCAGTGGCTGCCCGAAGCGACCGCCTGGCTCGCCGATCGGTTCGCCGGCACCGCCGCGCCGCAGGATTGCGCGCAGATCGCCCCCGGCAACTCGCTCGCTCCGATCGGGTAGCGCCCCCGCAGATCGGCCCGTCTCGGGCTCCCAGGGAGACCTCCTCTCGCCGAGGGTCGCGGGCGCTGGGCCGGCAATTGGCAGGGGGCGCCGGCGTAAGACCCTGCCATACGGCGCCGCCGTCCCGCCAAGCCACTAGGCTGCAGGGCAGCGTTTGCAACGAGCTCGCTGGCCCTCGTCGACGCGTCCCGGTACCACGACCCCAAGGAGGGGCGATCAGCATGAGGAAGATGAGCCTGCTCGGCGTGAGTGCGCTTGCGGCCCTTGCGCTCGCGGCGCTGCCGATGAGCGCAGGCGCGGCATCGACCGGGACGCTGATGCAGTTGCGGATGGAAGGAAAGCCGCTGAAGGCCGGTGCCGAAGTGCTGCTGGTGGCGGGATACTCGCTCGGCGAATGCTATTGGGAAGAACAGGAATTCAAGGTGGTCTCGAACGGTGCCAAGACCGACAAGCTCGTGAGCCTCAACCAGACCGGCGTCGTGGAAGGCTGCGACGGCGGTTCCAGGGTCATTGAAATCACAAGCGCGCGCAAGATGACCGTGAAGATGGCGCCGATGCGAATCCACGTGGCCGGGCCCTGCGTGTACGAATTCAAGGAAATATCCGCCACGTTCCGTCAGCGCGAATGGGGCCCCGAAATCGAGGGCAGCGCCACGGGCAAGCTCTACGCGGCGGAAAGCCCACGCTCCGCACGGTGCGCCAAGACCCGCACCACAGTATTCGATATGGCTCTGAGCGGGATCGAAACCGAACTCATCGCCTAGCCCGGCGCGGCCGTGCGTCAGCAGAGGCGCTGCGGCTGCGGGTAGTTGATGTCCGGCCACTGCGACCAGGACGTCCATCCGGAGGTGCCGGGAACCTGCTCGGCCGTGCCGAGCGATGGGTGAGCTCAGCGTGATCCGGCCCCGACGCTCGGCTCAGGGGCCGCCTGGTCCATTTCTTCGGCGGTCGGCCTGGAGGGAAGTGCCAGCGCCGCCAGGACGGCTCCCGCCAGCGCGACCACCGCCGCGGTGAGCAGCCCCAAGTCCATACCGCTGATGAACGCCGAGCGTGCGAATCGGGTGAGCGTCTCGCCCGTGACGCCGCCGAGCTGTCCGGCAACCTCGAGGGCGCCGCCGAGGGAGCCGCGGATTGTTTGCAGAACGGTGTGCGGAACGTGGAAGGGCGCGAGCGCGTCCGTGATGCGGTGCTGGTAGCGGGTGGAGAGCAGGCTCCCGATGATCGCCACACCGAGTGCACCCCCGACCTGCATAAACGAGCCGTTGGTCGCAGAGCCGACTCCGGTGTGAGCCGCCGGCAGGGAGCCCATGACGGCTCCCGTCGACGGCGGAATTACGAGGCCCGCGCCGATGCCGAGCATCACCATCCCCGTGACCGTGTAGCTGTAGGTGGTGGTGACGGTGGCACCCGAGATGTGCCACAGGCCGGCGGCCGCGAGCAGCAGGCCGGCGGTCACCGTCAGCTTCGTTCCAAGCCTGCGGACGAGCACCGTGGACAGGGGCGCCATGACAGCGATCGCGGCTGCTGCCGGGAGCACGCGCACGCCGGCCTGCAAGGGGGTGTAGCCGAGCTGGAACTGGAGCAGCTGGGTCAGCACGAAGAGCGCTCCATAGAGGCCGAAGGCGAGCAGTCCGTTGCAGAGCACCGCGGCCGAGAACCTGCGTGCTGCGAAGTAGTGCAGATTGAGCATCGGGTGCGGGCACATATGCTCCCATGCGACGAAGGTGACCAGCACGGCGAGTCCGCCCGCGCCCACGCCCAGCACGAGCGCTGAAGACCAGCCGTTTACAGGTGCTTCGATGATCGCCCACAGCAGCAGGCCGAGCCCGGTGATCGACAATGCCGAGCCCAGCGAGTCCATCGGCGGCGCGTGCGGATCCTTGGAGTCCGGGACCAGGGGCACCGCCACCAGCAGACCCGCCAGTGCGACGGGCACGTTGATCAGGAACACAGAGCCCCACCAGAGATGCGCGAGCAGCAGACCCCCGACGATGGGGCCCAGCGCGAGCCCTGCTCCGCTTGTTCCGGCCCAAAAGCCAAGCGCGCGTTGGCGTTCCCCCTGATCGGTGAACATGCTGGTGATGATCGCCAGGGTTGACGGCATGATCAGCGCGGCGCCGATCCCCATGCTCGCCCGTGCCGCGATCAGCTCGCCGACGCTCCCGGAGAAGGCCGCCCACGTGGAGCCCGCGGCGAACGCGGCGAGGCCGGCGAGAAACGTGCGCTTGCGCCCCACCCGGTCCGCCAGGCTTCCTGCCACCAGCATCAGGCCCCCGAACACGAGCACGTAGGCATCGACGATCCACTGCAGCTCGCTGGTGGCGGCGTGCAGCTTGCGCACCAGCGTCGGCAGCGCCACGTTCAACACGGTGGTGTCCAGCGAGACGATCAGCAGGGGAACGCACAGCACGGCCAAGGCCCACCACCGCTGTGGCGGCGCAGGCGAATCGAATCGCGCCCGCCGGCGCGGCGCAGCGTGGTCCGGGACCGTCGAGATGGGGGCTTGCGCCACACCAGGCAGGCTCGTGTCTGCCGAGCCACGCAGCATCGGTATTTACACGCAGGGCGCCCAGGCAACCTACTTAGGCATCCGTATTCTGCCCGTCCGTAGTTTGCAGGCCGATCAGTGCGGCTGTCTGCCGATATACACCGGAGAGCCGGGCATTAGGTTGCCGGAAGGCCACTGTCGAAACACCGGCCGACGGTTGCAAAGTCATACCGGCGTCACAGCGGCCCCAGTCATGAGCGCACCTCCCCCCAGAACACGTCTCCCCCGTGTGGGGCGGAGGGTGCTCATGGCTGGTGAACGCCAACGCGGCCGCGCCGGCGATCGAGATCAAGACTTGGCCCGCGCTCGGCGGGTTGCGACCAGCGTCACGGCCTCACAAGCTGTTCACGGCACGATCGCAACGACCCGCGCCGGCGCGCCGCTGGCGCCCATGATCCTCAGCGGGAAGCAGCACACCGTGAAGCCGCTCGGCGGCAGCGCGCCGAGGTTGAAGAGGCGCTCGATCTGGGAGTAGTCGAGGTTGACCTGATGGGCTGCCCAGAAGATGCCGGGGCGCTCCTCGCGTGTGGCCTCCTCGGCCTGCATCCACAGCGGCCGGTCCCACCCCCAGGCGTCGATGCCCATCACCCTCACGCCCTGCTCGTGCAGCCACCGCGTCGCCTCGGCGCTCACACCCGGTCCGAGTGCCACGTACTCGAGCGTGCCGTAGTAGGCATCGCGGCCCGTGCGCACGAGCACGATGTCGAGGGGCTGCAGCGCGTGGCCGATCGCATCCAGCTGCTCACGGATCTCCTCAGCCGTTATCGCGTCGCCGTCGGCCTTGTGCGTGAAATCGAGGACGACGCCGGGTGCGTGAAACCACTCGAGCGGCAGCTGGTCGATTGTGCGGGCCGGGCTGCCGCCGATCGTGGAGTTGTAGTGATAGGGCGCGTCCACGTGCGTCGAGCTGTGCGTGCCGAAGCGCAGGAAGGTCTCGTTCGACCAGCCCTCACCGTCACGTAGCAGCCCGGGGCCGACGCCGAACAGGGCCTCGATGTCGCGCGCGCCGGCCGCGTGATCGGCGAACTCGATATCGATCCGCAGGCCATCGGGCCACTCGGCGGGGCTCGCAACGATCGGGGCTGTCAGGTCGATAAGCGTGATCGTCACCACTCCAATGCGATGGGGATCGTGGACGCCGACCCCACGGATTGCCGCAACAGCACCCCGGCGTGGATCATAAACCAGTTCCGCACCACCGCTTTGCATTGCGTCAACTGCACGCCCGCGCGGGCGATCTTCGCCGCTCGTGGTATTGATGCGGCATGCTCCCGAGCGACGAGGCGCTGCTCGACAACCCGGTCTACGCAGCGCTGTGCGGGGCGCACGCGCGGTTTGCGCAGGTGCACGGGCGCGCACGCCGCTACCCGGGCGACGTTGCACCCTTCCTCGCCCTGCCCTCGCCGCCCTCCGCACAGGACTGGCGCGACGCCGCCGCTCTCGTTGCGCCGGGCAGCTATGCGGCCGTCCGCTCCAGCGATATCGAGCTGCCTGACGCCTGGCAGGTGCTCCAGGCGTTCGATCTGGTGCAGATGATCGGTGAGCAGGTCACGGGAGCGGCCTGCCCCGAGGCGATCCCGCTCAGCGCCGCCGATGTGCCCGAGATGATCGAACTCGTCGCCCGGACCGAACCGGGGCCGTTTCTGCCACGGACGATCGAGCTCGGCGACTACCTCGGAATCCGCTCTGACGGGGCGCTCGTCGCGATGGCCGGTGAGCGGTTTCGTCTTGACGGATGGACCGAGATCAGCGCCGTGTGCACCAGCCCCGCGTACCGTGGCCGCGGCCTGGCCTCGCGCCTGATGGGAGCCTTGACAGCGGCCATCCATGGTCGATCGCAACGCGTGTTCCTGCACGTCCTCAGCACCAACACCGGAGCGATCCGGCTCTACGAGCAGCTTGGCTTCCGCGTGCGGCAAACCGCGACCATCAGCATCGTGACGCACCCGAAGTAGTATCCCGTCGATCCGTCTTGAACCGACATCGCGAAAGGTTGAAAGATCATGGACTCCGAGAGCCTGAAGGCCATTCCGCTGTTCTCCTCGCTGTCCGATAAGGCTCTCGACACCGTGAGCGTGTTCGCGAGCGAGACGTCGGTGTCTGCCGGCAAGCGGCTCGTGCACGAAGGCGACTACTCCTACGAATTGATCGTCATCGAGAGCGGCACCGCCGACGTGGTCAAGGACGGCGAGGTCATCGGGTCATTGGGTCCGGGCGATGTCTTCGGGGAGATGGGGATGCTCTCCGGCGGCAAGCGCACCGCCGATGTCATCGCCACCTCCTCGATGCGCCTGATCACCCTCAGCAGGTGGGATCTCAAGCGCATCTCCACCGAGGTCAGCGAGCAGCTGCAGGCGCTCGTGGAGCAGCGCAAAGAGCTCAACGAGGAGCGCACACCGCCTTCCTAGCCGGCCCGGGGCTTCGGGACCCGCCGCTTGCTCAGGAGCGCGTCAGCCGGCAGCCGTGCTCTTTGAGCAGGCTCCTGGCCTCCGCGCTGCGCTGCCGGGAGCTGGCGTGCCTGTGCTGCCTCTTCCACGAGGTCAGGGCGCCGGCACAGCGGGCACTCGTCCAGTTGCCGGCGATCGCACCGGCCGGCGAGAGCGGGTTGAAAGCGGTGACGAAGGAGGTGCCGCCCACGGCGACGCAGAGCGAACTGGACGGGCAGACCGGAGTGACATCCGCCAGCGAGAACGATGTGGCCCTGGCATGTGAGTCGGGATCGAAGGTGAACTCGGCAACGGTGAGAGGCAGTGCGAAGATCGCCGTGCACTGCGCGAGCGAGGGGCAGCTGAGGCGGCCGCCGCTGGGGAGCGCGTAGGGGGTCACCAAGATCACGCTCGGCGCAGCGGGAGCAACGGGGTTGAACGTGACGGCGTAGCCGATCTGATCCACGGCGGTGCACTGCGTGGTTGACGGGCACGCGATCCCCGAGAGCACCCTGCTGTCGATCGCCACGGGTTCCTGCGCAGCCGAATTCTGCGGATTGAAGGTGACCTCATACCCGTTCGCGGTCACCACCGAGCACTGGGTGGTTGACGGGCACGCGATCCCGTAGAACACTTCGTGGGCAAGGCGGGCGACGCTCGGCGCGCTCGGAGCCCGGGGGTCGAATGTGACCTCGGAGCCCGCCTTGAAGCTGGCGGTGCACTGGGTCGCCGATGGGCACGCAAGGCTCTGCGTAGGCCCTGCCCCTTCGGCGACCACCGCCGCGCTCTGATCGCTGGGGACCTGCGGGTTGAAGGTCACCTCCTGCCCCGACCCCGGGACCAGGCCGCCGTCGAGCGCCGTGCACTGCGTGGTGTACGGGCACGCGATCTGCGTAAAGCCCGCCGTGTCGGAGGGGAGCGCGCCCGGCGTCGGGGTTCCCGGCGCGCTCGGGTTGAAGGTGAGCTCACGACTCACCACCGGGCTCGAGCCGCTCTGCGCGTTGCTGTCGAGCGCCGTGCACTGCGTGCTGGACGGGCACGCGATCGCGCCAAGCACGAATTCTCCACTGTCCAAACGCGTCGAGGTGGCCGCGACCGAGGACCCCGCAGTCACTCCCAGCAGGAGCGCCGCGGCGACTACACACCTTGCCAGGGCTGCACGTGCCGACATGAGCCGGGCTAACACTAACGCACCGCTCAACCGCGCATGTGTGGCGCGGGCGCCGTCCCTTCACGCGGCTTAGTCCTCGAGCGCGCGAAGGGCGATATCGTCATTCGCATGGTGAGCGGCTACGCGGAGACGTGCTGATGGACATCGACATCTGGTCTGACATTGCGTGTCCGTGGTGCTATGTCGGCAAACGGCGCCTGGAGGCCGCCCTGGCATCCTTTGAGCATCGCGACGAGGTGCAGGTCGTGTGGCACAGCTTCGAGCTGGATCCGAATGCTCCGCACGAGCGCAAGGGCGACAATGCCACGAACCTCGCGCACAAGTACGGCACGAGCCGGGAGCAGGCGCTCGAGATGCTCGCCAGGATGACCGACACCGCGGCCGGCGATGGACTCGAGTTCCACTTCGAGCGTGCGCGCGGCGGCAACACGTTCGACGCGCACCGGCTGACCCATCTCGCTCTCGCCCACGGCCGTCAGGATGCGATGAAGGAGCGTCTCATGCGGGCCTACCTGACCGAGGGCGAGCTGATCTCCGACCACCCCACGTTGCGGCGCCTGGCGCTCGCGGTGGGCCTGCCCGCTGAGCCTGTGGATGAACTGCTCGCCGGCGAGCTCTACGCCGAGGAGGTCCGCACGGACGAGTACACCGCCAATCGGCTGGGCATCACCGCCGTCCCGTTCTTCGTCGTCGATCGTTCATTCGGTGCGGCCGGAGCCCAGTCGCCCGAATATCTCTTGCAGCTGCTCCGTCACGGCTGGGAGGCGCGCACAGCGGCCGTGCTCGCCACAGGCGAGGGCGGGCACTGCGCCACGGAGGGCTGCTGAGCTCGGCCGGCCGGCGGCGAGCCGCTGGAGCGCGGGCTGGAGGCCGCGCCTATGCGAGATCGCCGGCGAGGCCCGCGAGGGCGTCGACCAGCGGGTGCTGGGTATCGGTGCGCCACGCGAGCGTGAGCGTGGTGGGGTGTGCGTCGAGCAGGGGGATCACGGCGAGCTCGGGCAGCGCCCCCCCGATGATCTCGCCGTGCGAGGCGGCGAGCACGACGATTCCCTGCCCGGAGGTGACGGCCGTGAGCATCTCCAGGGCGTTTGCGGCACGTTGCTCGCTGAGCCGGGCGGGCGGTCCCGCACGGTGGTCATCGAGCGTCAACCAGCCGGCCCAGCCGCGCTCGATCGCGGGGTTGAAACCGACGAACGTCTCGTCGATCACCTCGGTGACCGTCAGCTCGCTGTTGCGAGCGAGAGGATGTCCCAGCGGCGCGATGACCACGCGCGGATCCTGGCGAATGGGCTGCAGCTCGACACCGGCCTGCGCCGATGGCGAGAAGCACTGCGCCACGTCGACCCCGCCGAGCCACGACGCGGTCGTACCGCGCGGGAACCCCAGGTCGTTGAAGGAGACCTCGGCCTCGGCGTACGCCTCTGCGAACGCGCCGAACAGCTGCGGCGCGAGAACCGGCGGCGGGGGTCCCACGAAGCCGACCTGCAGCTGTTCCCGCGCGGCCCGGCTGAGTCTCCCCGCGGTCAGGGCCGCTTCGTCATAAGCCGCTACCGCTGCGCGTGCCCTGATGAGGAACACCTCGCCGGCAGGCGTGAGCGTGACGCCGTCGCCATGGCGCTCGAGCAGCTGCAGGCCGATTTCCGCCTCCAGCTCCGAGATCGCCTGCGCGAGGGCGTCGGGCCGGCCCACATCCAGTCGCTGGGCCGCGCCGGCGATCTGGCCTTCCTCCGCGACCGCGACGAAGTAGCGCACAGGAGCGGTCGCGAAGTCGAGCTCCATCTAGTCCTCCGCCCCGGGTAGGTCGCCTGGGAAGGCAGTCATCGCGAGCATCCTAGTCGGCTGGCCAGTCACTGCACGTAGATTGCCCGAGCGAGTGCACACTCCCTCGCCTCGCCTCGCCTCGCCGCGTGTGCGTTCGCGCCACCGGGCGCGTGCGCTGAGATGCGTAGGCTGATTGCCGGATGTTCTTGCTCGCTCTGATCGGCGTCGCCGTCGCAGAGGTGGTCGTGTTCATCGAGATCGGACGTGCGATCGGCTGGCTCCTCACCGTGGCGCTGTTGATCGCGCTCTCCGTGCTCGGCGCGCGGCTGCTGGCCCTGCAGGGGCGCTCGGCAATCGCGCGCGTGTCGCTCGCCGTGTCCGAACGGCGCGCGCCGGGGCGTGCCGCGCTCGACGGGGCGCTCGGTTTTCTCGGAGCCGCGCTGCTCCTGCTTCCGGGGTTCATCAGCGCTGTGCTCGGCGCACTGCTCCTGCTTCCGCCCACACGACGTCTCGTGCGCGGCTGGATACTCGCCCACTACGCCGGGCGCACGATCAGCTTCCTCGCCGCCGCGGGGCGCTTCGCCTCCCGCGACGCTGGTGCGCGGCCGGCCGATTACGAGTCCACCGCCGTAGAGGAGGATCTCGACCAGATCGACCCGTGAGGACCCTGCGCTCAAGGCGCAATGAGCCTCCGCCGATAGCCACCTGTGCGCCTCACGGCGGGTCTGCTCGCGGGATTTGGATTCGCGTCGCTTCGGACGCGGCGCGGCGCCGCACGGCGTTCACCGCGGGCCGCGGCGGAGCAGAAGGTCGGCGCAATGCTCGACACGCTCGCCGCGAGCGGGTGGCTGACCGTCCACGACGTGAGCACCGGGCGCGGCAACATCGGCCACATCGCGATCGGCCCCGCGGGGGTCTTTGCGATCGAGACCAAGAGCTGCCGCGGGCGCATCTCGGCCTCGCGCCTGAACCGGCGCTGGCTCACGCAGGCCTATGCGGAGCGCAGGTGGCTGGAAGAGCTCACCGGCGTCCGCGCCGACTGCGTGCTCGTGTTCAGCGACGCCCACGTCGCGGAGCGGCCGATCTCGCGGCAGCGCGGCGTGCTGGTTCTCCCGGCTCGAATGCTCGCCGCGCATCTTGCGAGTCGCAGGCCGACCCTCACCCGCGCGCAGGTCGCCGAACGCTACTCGCGCATCGTCAGCGCTCTCAGCGCGGTCTGACGCCGCGCCAAGGTACCGCCGCACCTCCCCTGCGGGCGGATCGAGCAGCGACGTATGCTGTCGGCGTTGCACTTTGTTGACAGGGATCCCTGCGGCGACTTGCGTTCGATGAGTCACGACCCGCAGGCATCAGAAGGCTCACTCGCGTTCGCACCCTGCGAGCTCCGGCGCCGGGGCATCGCCCAATGAGCGTGGTCTTCGCCCTGTGTGCCGCGTTCTCCAACGCGCTCTACGTGACCACGCAGCACGTCGCGAGCACGGCGGGCGCCACGCGCAAGGTCTCCGGCGTGCGGCTCGCCGCGCAGCTGATACGCAGTCCCCTGTGGCTGTTCGGCTGGGTGGCGGGCATCGGTGCTTTCGTCTTCCAGGCGGCGGCGCTGAAGAACGGCCAGCTGTCGATCGTCCAGGCCCTGCTCGTCACCGAGCTCGTGTTCGGCCTGCTGTTGCGCAGGCTGTGGATCGGGCAGACCATCCGTCGCGCCGCGTGGATCTCGGCAGCGGTCACCTGTGTGGGTCTGGCCGCCTTCGTGACCGTCCACCAGCCGCAGGGCGGCACCACCACCCCGTCCGCGCACGCGTGGACCGGCGCGCTCGCCGCATTCGGCGGTGCGGCGGCCGTCATGGCACTCGCGGCGCGCCGGGGGCCGCCGCGGCGCAGAGCGGCGCTCTACGCGGCGTCCGCCGCCGTCGTATGGGCACTCGAGGCGACGTTCATAAAGGCTGCCACCGAGACCCTCACCGAAGACGGCATCGGCGCGTTCTTCACCCACTGGCCGGTCTATGCGCTGGCCGCTGGGGGGGCCGCGGGGATCCTCCTGGTGCAGGCCGCCATTCATGTGGGTCCGCTCAGCGTTTCCCAGCCGCTGCTCGTGATCGTGGACCCAGTCGTCAGCGTCATCCTCAGCATCTGGCTGTTCCAGGAGCACTACACGCACGACGGGGCGGCGGTCGCCGCGAGCGTGCTCGCCTTCGCGCTCATGTGCGCGGGCGTGATCGCCCTCACCAGCACCGCACCCGACACGATGCGCGCGCGCACTTCACGCTCACGCGCGGACCGAGAGCAAGGAGTGCGTCAGGGCGAGTAGCGGAGCATTCGGGCCTATCGGCGGCCGGGGCGCGACTCACACGCGGCCTGTGTCGCGCCTGTAGGCGACGGTGGCCATGCACGCGAGCACGACCGTCCAGCCGATTACCACCACCCAGCCCTGCGTGCCCCAGCCGTGCCCCTCGAGCGTCACGCGCCCGGCCTGCACGAGCCAGTAGGAGGGCAGCCACTGCCCCACCGTGTGAAGGAAGCCGGTGGCCGGGAACCAGGTGCCGCTGAGGATCGCCATCAGCGACACGATGCCGCCCGTGATCGGCCCGATCGATTCGACTGTCATCAGATGCCCGAGCAGGATCGCGAGCGCACCGAAGGGCAGCAGGGCGACCACGATGAGGATGCTCATCTGCACCCAGTCGTGTGCCGACAGGCTGACGCCGAAGGACACGCCGGCGAGGTAGAGCAGCACGAGGCTCGTGCCCGCCGTCGCGTAGGAGGTCAGCAGCTTGGCGCGGAAGTACGCGCGCACCGGTAGCGGCGTGACGCGCAGCTGGCGCGCCCATCCCGCCTGGCGCTCGGCGGCGATGCGCCCGCCGCTGCCGACCATCGCGAACATCGTCCCGAACGAGGCCAGGCTGACCATGTAGTACAGCGGCGCGGAGATTCCCGTGCCTGCGAAGTCCGTGACGTTGCGCTGGGGGCCCGCGATCACATAGAACAACACCAGCGGGAAGCCGAGTGAGAAGAAGAAGAAGCGCCGGTTGCGAAAGGCGCGCAGGAGCTCGTAGCGGGTGTAGACGCCTCCGCTCACCGCACCGCCTCCAAGCTCTCAGCCCGCTCCGCGCCCTCGCCGTCGCGCTGGTCGCCGGTGAGCTCGAGAAATGCCTCCTCGAGCCCTGCGCCGGTGATCTCGATGTCGCGAGTCCCGGGGTGCTCTGCGAGCAGCGCGACGATCGCACTATCGGAGTCCGAGCAGCGCAGGATCACCGCATCGCCATGACGCTCCGCGCTGGCCACTCCCGGCAGCTGGGCAAGGGCCGCGCTGTCTGCGCGCGGCAGCGTCGCGCGGATCGTTTTGGTGCCGACCTGCGCCTTGATCTCGGTGGTCGGCCCGTCGGCGACGATCAGCCCGTGGGCCATCAGGACGGCCCTGTCGGCGTTCGCGTCGGCCTCCTCCATGTAATGCGTGGCGAAGATGACCGTCTTGCCGCGCGCGGCGAATCCGCGCATGGCGCCCCAGAACTCGCGCCTGCCCTCCACATCCATCGCGACGGTCGGCTCGTCCAGCACCAGCAGGCCGGGATCGCCGACCACCGCCACCGCGAACCTGACGCGCTGGCTCTCCCCGCCGGAGAGCTTCTGTGTCCGCTGCTCGGCCACGTGCGTCAGCCCGGCCAACGCGATCACGTCATCGACAGCCATCGGCTGTGGGTACAGCGAGGCCATCATCCCCACGAGCTCGCGGACCGACAGGTCGCGGATCAGTTCACCGGACTGCATCATCGCGCCCACCATGCCGGCGGCGACGGCATCGCGCGGCGAGCGGCCGAAGAGCGTCGCCGACCCGCGGTCCGGGCGCGTGAGGCCGAGCATCATGTCGATCGTCGTCGACTTGCCTGCGCCATTCGGGCCGAGCAGGGCGACGGTGTCGCCGGCCGGGATCGACAGGTCGATGCCGCGCACCGCGCGGACCGGGCCCTGCGAGTTCTGAAATGACTTGACCAGCCCCCGGAGCTGGATCTCAACATCGGCCATCGCTGCCTAGAGTCTTAGCGCGATCCGCCGACAGCCACCGGGCGCTCCACGGCGCGCCGGAAGCGGCCGCAAACCACCCAACAGGAGGTGCCAGCATGTCCCGCAAGACCGTAACGCGCCGTTGCAGGAACGCAGCCGAGCCCACCGGGGCGAGGATCGTGGGCGCGAGCGCAGTGGGGGCTCGCGCTCTCGGTCCGACGGCGATCGGACCGCTCGCGATCGCCGTGTGTGCCGTGGGCGCACTCGCCATCGGCCGCCTTGCGATCGCGAACGCCGTCGTACGCAGGCTGCGCGTGGAGCAACTCGAGATCGGCTCGCTGAAGGTGCGCGAGCTGGAGGTCGCCGGTCGTCGCTGGCCCGACGTTCAACCGGCCTCGGCCTAGATATCGGGGCGCACGGCGGGCAGTTCAGCGGCGCCGTGCGGCGCGCAGCAGCACGCCGGGATTGCGGCTCATCTTCGGCATCAGCCGAAGGGCAAGGAAGGTCACGCCGAGCCACGGGCGCAGATAGGGCCGTACCCGGCGAATCCGCCCATCCTCGCCGAGCTCGCAGACCATCGCGTCGGCGAGCCTGAAGGGGCCAATGGTGCCGTCGCCGAGGACGACGCGTGTCGCCCCCTCGCCGACTTCCTCCCGCCAGCGCAGGTCCCTCATCGATCCGTACACCGCACCCAGCAGCACACGCAGGTCATCGCGGCCCCGGAAGACCAGGCGCGCCGAGAGCGGCGAGATCAGCTCTGCATCGGGCGCAAGGCTCTCCAGGAGCCCGTCGATGTCGTTCTGTTCTGAGGTGCTCCGGTAACGCGCGACGGCGTCGTCCATGTCACGAGTGTCCCACAGAGGCGGATTACCGAGCTGCGCATCGGCTCCGGCAAGTCTCGTATTCGGCGGCCAGCATCCCGCACAGGCATATGCAACCGCCGCGTAGGCCATCCGCGCCATCCGTTCCATCCAGGGCCAGCCTTGACAACCAACCCACCAGTACGTAACCGTAGCGGGGTCCTGACCGGAGGTTCTCGAGATGCAGTCGACAGGGCACAGAGAGAGGTGATTCCGATGGCACGCAAGATCGCAGACTGTCGTCGCTTCGAGAGCGAGAGCATGTGCTCGCTCACGATCATCGGCGAGGAAGAGGAGGTTCTGGATGCGGCCGCGCAGCACGCCGTGGCCGTGCACGGCCACCAGGACACGCCGGAGCTGCGCACCCAGCTAAGGACTCTGCTCGAGGGCGAGGAGAGCTACGTGGCGGGCACGCGCCAGCCTGAGCCGTTCCCCGGCTAGCGCAATTGTGTTCAACCTGTGGGCGGGCCCGCTCCCGCGGGTTCGCTCGCATCTGCCGCCGTCGGTCCTCAACGACGCCCGCTGAGCTCTCCAAGTCTTCCTAGGATGGGTGAGCACCATGCGTCCCAGCACGCCCGGACCAGGCATCCAACCCGCCGGCGCCTGAAGCGAGTGCCGCCGTGAACCCCTCCATGGCCGAGACACCCGAGCTCGCCCGCGGGGATCTGCAGGAGCCGCCCGGGCTCGACCGCGCGCGCATCCGCAAGCGGATCGCCACGCTCTCCGTCGTGATCCTCGTGGTCGTCGCGATCATCGCCCTCGTGCCCGGGCTGGCCGGCCTGCGCTCGCGCTTCGCGCACGCCGACGCGGCGTGGCTGCTCGCCGGCGCCGCGCTGAAGGTGCTCTCGGGCGTCTCCTACGTGGTCGTCTTTCGCGCCGTGTTCTGCGAGCGCATGAGCTGGCGGCTGAGCGGCGAGATCGGCTTCGCGGAGCTCGGCGCAAACGCCGTGATCCCGGTCGGCGGCGCGGGCGGCCTCGCGCTCGGGGCGTGGGCGCTTCACCGGGGCGGGATGGACGGCGAGCGGATCGCCCGCCGCAGCGTTGCGTTCTTCCTGCTCACGAGCGTGCCGAACGTGGTCGGCGTGATCGTGCTCGGCTCCGGTATCGCGCTGGGGGTCTTCGCGGGGCGCGCAGGTCCCGCCCTCACCCTCCTGCCCGCCGCCGTGGCCGCTGCGGCGATCGTTCTGACGATCGCCAGCGGGCGCTGGGCCGCGCGCGCTCAGCAGCGCGCCCACGAGCGCCGCGGCGCCGACTCGCGTCTCGCTGGCGCCCTCGGCGCGCTCTCCTCAGGCGTGCAGGAGTCCCTCGAGCTCCTGGCTGGAGGCTCCCCGCTGCTGCTCGCTGGGCTGATCGGCTATCTCGCCTTCGACCTTGCGGTGCTGTGGGCCACCTTCAATGCGTTCGGGGCCTCGCCCGGCATCCCGATCCTGTGCATCGCGTATCTGCTCGGCGAGCTCGGCGGCCTGATCCCCGTGCCCGGCGGAATCGGCGGGGTGGATCTCGGGCTGGTCGGGGCGCTCGTGCTCTACCACGTGCCCGTCGGCCTGGCCACGGCGGCCGTCCTGGCCTACCGGGCGCTGGCGCTCATCGTCCCGGCAGCGCTCGGACTCCCGGCCTTCCTGCTGCTCCGCCGCTCGCTGGCTCGCGAGTCGTTGGCGATCTCGAGCTGCGGGCCGGGCGAACAGGTCGAGGTCATCGGCCGCGGGCTGGTCCGGCTGAGCTGAGCTCACGCCGGGGACGCTCCGCGCTCAGGCGAACAGCCGGTATGCGATCAGAACGCCCGCGATGCCGCCGAGCAGGAAGAACAGCAGCGAGGACATCGACATCTGCCCCGCACCCCACAGGCCGGGGATGAGGCTGCCGCCGAAGCTGCCCACGAACCCGCCGATATAGGTGGGGCCCTTGCGCATCCCTCACCTCTTCGGCTGCTCGCGTCCCCGACCGCATCCGTGAGGCCTTGCTCTGGACATACGGAGGGCCGGGGGTACCCTTGGCGCGATGCGTCTTCCGCGGCTGTTCGGAGGTCCGGCCAGGGAACCACCCGTGGCGATCGATGATCCGCGCTTCGAGGGCTGGGAGACCGTCAGCACCTTCGCCGATCAGCACACCGCGGTGGCGTGGCGCGAGCAGCTGCGCTCGCTGGGCGTCGACGCGTGGTGTGTCGCCGACCATCCCCTGGATCGCCACGGGCGGGGAGACATCTACCTCGTCGTCGCGCCCGGCCAGTGGTCGCGCGCCAACGAGCTGCTCGAAGACATCGACTGATCCACGCCCCGCACGCGGGAGGGCTCGGACTCGCTGGAGGGAATACGCTTGCGGGGGTGAGGCACAAGATCGTATGTATCTCAAGCCAGGACGGCGCCGGTGCTGCCGAGGCCGCGCAGCTCGTCGCTAGCCGGCTGGGCTTTCGCGTGATCGACGAGGAGATCGTCACGCGGGCCGCCATCGAGGCCGGGGTCGACGAGGAGGTCGTCGCAGATGTGGAGCGTCGCAAGTCGCGCCTGGTGAGACTGGTCGAAGGGCTGGGGACGGCCGGCTTGAGCGCCGGCTATGCGGTGCCCGCGACGGAGGTCGTCAGCCGCGGCGAGCCGGCCAGCGACGAGCTGAGGGGCCTGATCCGATCGGTCATCGAGGACACCGCCGCCAGCGGCAGCGCGGTGATCGTCTCCCACGCCGCGTCGCTCGCGCTCGCCGGACGCGATGATGTCCTGAGGGTGCTCATCACCGCTCCGGTGCGCACGCGCGAGCAGCGCCTTGCGGCGGTCCTCGGGGTGGATGAGAGCGAGGCGGCACGTGCCCTGAAGCGCTCCGATGCCGGGCGCGAGGATTACATCAAGCGCTTCTACGGTGTGGCCGCCGAGCTGCCCACGCACTACGACCTCGTGATCAACACCGAGAAACTCACCCCCCAGCGCGCCGCCGAGCTGATCGTGAGCGCGGCCGGCGGACGCTCCGACGCACCCGCTCCCGCGGCCTAGCCCCGAGGGATCCGCGCCGCTACCGTACGCCCGTGCGGCTAGCGACCTGGAACGTCAACTCCGCCAAGCAGCGCCTGCCGCGGCTGCTGGCCTGGCTCGAGCAGCGCCGGCCGGATGTCGTCTGCCTGCAGGAGACCAAGCTCGCCGATGACGCCTTCGACGAGCTGCTCGGCGGGGAGCTGGCCGGTCGCGGCTATGGGGTCGCTCGTCACGGCGAGGTGCAGTGGAACGGCGTGGCGATCCTCTCCAGGGTGGGCCTCGAGGACGTCGCCATCGGAGTCCCCGGCGCGCCCGGCTTCCCCGATCAGGAGGCGCGCGCGGTGTCGGCCACCTGCGCGGGTATACGCGTGCACTGCGTGTACGTGCCCAACGGCCGTACGCCCGATTCCGAGCACTACCGCTACAAGCTCGCGTGGCTCGCGGCGCTGCGGGAGATGGTCGGGGGCGACCCTGCGGCGACGATCGTCTGCGGTGACATGAACATCGCGCCGGCAGACATCGATGTGTTCGATCCCGCGGCCTACGTCGGCCACACACACGTCACGCCGCCCGAGCGCGCGGCGATCGCCCGGCTCGAGGCGCTCGGCCTGCACGACGTGGTGCGCGAGCGCTGGCCCGGCGAGCGCATCTTCACCTACTGGGACTACCGGGCGGGCATGTTCCACAAGGATCTCGGGATGCGCATCGATCTGGTGCTCGCCGGTGAGGCGGTCGCCGGGCGGGTGCAGGCAGCGTGGGTCGACCGCCAGGCGCGCAAGGGCAGCGGTCCCAGCGACCACGCGCCGGTGATCGTCGACCTGGACGAGGCGCCCGACGGCGACATCGGCCCGGTGGTCCCGCCGCCCTCCGCTCCGGCGGGAGGGCCCGGATCGGCGCGACTGCCGCAGTCGCGCTGAGGCCCCGGGGCCCGTCCGTGGATCGCACGGCGCGAGACAGATGCCCACGGGTGTCGCAGCGCCTGGCTCCCGAGCGAGCACAATTTCGCTATATGTCAACTGTCAGGAGCTCGGCCTTGTTGGGGAGCAGGTGAGGGAAGGAACATGACGATCGCCGGATGGCTGGCGGCGCTGGTGGGCCCGGAGGAGCGGGCCAGCCAACGCGAAGAGCGCTTCGCGCTGGCGACCGCCGGCGGGCTGTACCTCGTCGGAGGGCTGCTGTGCGCGAGCGCGGCGCTGCTCCCGCACGTGAGCGCTCCCGCCGGGGTGATCGCCGTATCGCTCGAGGCGCTGCTGGTCGCCGGCCTGCTGCTGCTGGCCGCACGGCGCGGCTGGGGTGGCCTCGGGGTCGCGTACGCCGTCGATTTGTGGGGTGTGTTCGTGATCGCGGTCCTGTGCGCCTCCAGCGGAGGCGCGGAGAGTCCGTTTGCGCTGATCTACTTCTTCGCGATCGGTCACGCGGCCGCCTTTCAGCCGCGCGCGAGGTTCCTGTCCGTCTTCGCCGCCGCGCTCGTCGCGTTCCTCGCTCCGCTGGTCTACGAAACGGACGTCTCGAGCACGTTCGGAGCGGTCGCCTGCGTCGGGATCGTGCTGGCTCTGCTCGCCTCGATGGTGGTCCGCTACGCCCTGCACCGCCTGCGCCAGCAGCGCCGCCGGATGGAGATTCTGATCGCCGCCACCGCCGGGCTCGACCGGTCGCTGGATCCGGCTGAGACGCTGCGCACGATCGCGCACATGGCCGTGCCGGGGCTCGCCGAGCTGTGCGTGATCGACCTCGTCGGCCCGGACGGGAAGGTCGACAGCACGGTCGCTGCCGCCGTCGACCCCGCCGTAGCGGCCGGGGTGGAGCGCATGCGCGAGGCCTTTCCACTGGAGCTGGACAGCGCTCATCCGGTGGCGCAGGTGCTGGCCGGCAACGCCCCGCGCGTGATCAGCGACCTCACCGAGGAGGACGCGCTCGCGCGGGCGGCGCTGAGCGAGGAGCACGAGCGCTTCATGCGCGAGGCCGGCTACCGCCGCGCCGCGGTGTTCCCGCTGCTCGCCCGCGGGCGCACGCGTGGCGCGATCTCCTTCCTGCAGCTGCGCGGCGATGCGCGCTACGACCGCAACCTGCTGGCCGTGCTCGAGGATCTCGCCGGGCGCGCAGCGCTTGCCTTCGACAACGCCCGGCTGTACGCGGAGCGCGCCGAGGTTGCGCGCACGCTGCGGCGCAGCCTGATGCCCGCCTCGCTGCCCGTGGTGCCGGGGCTCGAGCTCGCGAGCTACTTCCGTCCCAGCGGTGCGGGCAGCGAGGTGGGCGGCGACTTCTACGACGTCTTCGGAGGACCGGAGAGCTGCTGGCTGGTGCTAGGCGACGTGTGCGGCAAGGGGGCCGAGGCGGCCGTTCTCACCGGGTTCCTGCGCCACACCACCGCCGCCTACGCGCGCGAAGGACGCTCGCCGGGCGACGTCCTCTCGCAGGTCAATCAGGCGATGCTCGATCACGACTTCAAGGGGCGCTTCGCCACGGCGATCCTCGCGCGGGTCCGGCCCGGCGGCCCGCGCGCCGACATCACGGTGGCGCTGGCCGGCCATCCCGCGGCGCTGATCATCCGCAACGACGGAGCGAGCACCAGCGAGCTGGGCGGATCCGGCTCGCTGCTGGGCATCTTTCGCGACGCCTCCATCGAGGAGGTCACCACGATCCTCGAGCCCGGCGACGGGCTGGCGCTCTACACCGACGGTCTGCCCGAGGCCCATGCTCCGAGCAGCGTTGTCACCGTCGAGAGCATGATCGAGCAGCTCAGAGCAACACCGCCGGCATCCGCGAGGGACACGATCGACGCGCTGCTCACCCTGATCGATCCCGACGAGAGCGTGCGCGACGACATCGCCATCCTCTCCGCACAGCTGCGATCGGGATCCGGGGCCGCGCGCTAGGCGGAAGCTGCTCCTGTTCGCTGCGGCGCTCAGACCGTGGGCGGATCGGGCTGCATGGCCACGTGCCAGAGCTGCGTCACAGCTTCGTTCCACTTTTCGCGTGCGCTCTTGAGATAGCGCGTATAGGGCGCGAGCGCGGCGGCGCTGGGATTGCCCGCGTAGGTCGTCAGAGCGGCCAGCGCATTCTTCAGCGCCCCCGCGCCTTCGGACAGCTGGGCTTCGATCGTGGGCAGTTCTTCTCCTTCGACGTCTTCGCCGACCACCCATCCGCGGAGCGTCGCGTCGATGCGTTCGTTGGCCCGCTGGGCACCCTTCACCAGGTGTGCGAGCTGCTGCCTGGTCGGGGGGCTCGACAGCGCTCGCACTTCGGCCTCGACCGCGCGCACGCTGCTGCCCACCTGTGCCGCCTTCTGCCCGCGTTCGTTGAAGAAGGTCACCGCGTCAGGCTGTGCGCTGCTCCCGCAGCCGGCCAGGGTCAGCGCCGCCAGTGCGCCCGCGAGCACCCCCCCTGCCGGCCTGCGCTTCCTCTTGCTCGGCGCCGCGATGCTGAGCGCGCCGCGCCGCATCGAGGCTCAGCGGGGTGCTCTGTCGGCGCGCTCGTCGCGATCGCGGCGCGCGGCGGCCTGGCGGTCTATGTGCGCGCCCACGTCGGGCATCCGCTCGCGCACCTCGCGCATGAAGTGCGCCGTGAGGACGATTGCCCGCACCGGGGAGCTCGCCACCACACTCGCGCTGCGGGGCCCGCCGAGCTCGAGCACCGCAAGCTCGCCGAAGAAGTCGCCCGGGCCCATCTCGTTGATGCAAGCGCCGTCCTTGAGCACGTCGGCGCTGCCCTCCTCGAGGATCAGGACCTCATAGCCCGGCTCGCCCTGCTGCATGAGCGTCTCGCCCGCGGCCGCGGTGAGCTCGTCGATGACCCGGGCCAGCATCCGCCGCTGCCCGTTGGAGAGCTCTGCGAACAGGGGGATGCGCTCCAGTCGCTGCGCCCCGTCGCTGCCGATCGTCCTGCGCTGCATGGGCGCTGCATGCTCGCAGACCGGCGGACATCGCGCTCAGCCGCTTGCGCGCCAGCTCCACAGCCCCTCGGGGCTCCTCCCGGCCATGCCTTCGAGCTGGAAATGATCGAGCATGTGCTCGATCGCGATCGCATCGTGCTCGCCGTCGAGGCGTTCGATCATCTCCGCCACCGACAGCGGCTGCGACTCGCCTTCGAGCAGCGTCCTCACGTCCTTCAGTACATCCCGCGACATCAACCCTCCGATCCTCGCACTCGCGGGCGGGACCGCCCGCCGAGCGCTGGATCCTACGACCGGTGCTCGCCCGATGTCCGCGGGTCGGACATTCGGCCACCGATTCGGCGAAAAGCCCCGCGGTTGCGGGGACTTCGGCGTGCACGTGTGTTTGCACACATAAAGACAGGATGTGCCCCCGACGATGCCCGCCGCAATAAGGACACGTCAGTGTCCACGATCCCAAGGGGGCAATGTCGTGTTCAGAAAAACAGGTAGGAGAAGGACCCTCAGTCGCAAGCGCAAGGTGGGCGCTCTGCTGGCATTCGTGCTGGCGGCCGTGCTCAGCGTGGGCGCATATGCGTTCACCGCGAGCAACACCGTGCCGGAACGGCACGCAGGTGCCGGTTTCGGCACGGTGGCCGGTTACACCGTCGCCAAAAACGTCAGCTACACCTTCGACCCGACAGGGACGAAAATGACGAACGTGGCGTTCATCCTCAGCTCCCCGGCGAGCGATGTCAAGGTCGCCCTGACGGAAGCCGAAACCCCGACGCTGTCCACTGAATGGGACGACTGCGGGGGCACAACGGAAGTAGCTGGCGAATTCGAAGTCAAATGCGAATTCGCGGGCGGCATCGAAGACAAAAAAGGTGACCACCTCTCGGTCGCCGCCGTCAGTGAAGGCAAAGTGTACGTCAACGGTACCTAAGGCTAGGAACCGACAAAGATCGAAACTGGGCAACGTGGAGCGGCCGGCCTGCCGGCCGCTCCACGCCCCACTTGCCTCATGCGATCTCTCAACACCAGGAGGCTCGCCTCACTCGCCCTCGGACTGATCGTCGTGGGCTGTGTGTGGTTCTTCTTCGCCCCACGCCCCATCGGTGGCTCCACGAGCTACGTGGTCACCGACGGGATCAGCATGGAGCCCCGCTTTCACACGGGCGATCTCGCCGTGGTCCGCAGCCAGAGCAGCTACCACGTCGGTGAGATCGCCGCGTATTACAGCAAGGAGTTCCACACGATCGTGCTGCACCGGATCATCGCGATCGAAGGCGGGCGCTACGCCTTCAAGGGCGACAACAACAACTTCATCGACTTCGAACACCCCGCCCGCAGCCAGCTGATCGGCGCGCTCTGGATCCACGTGCCGGGCGCAGGCGCGACGTTGAAGTCGCTGCGCTCGCCCGCGCTCATTGGCGCCCTCTTCGGCATCGGCGTCCTGCTGCTGGCGGGCACCCTCTACACGCAGCGCCGGCGGCTGCGGGGCAGGGAGCGGCGGGCGGGCGAGCGCGGTGGGCCCGCGCGGGAAGCCCTGCCGCTGCGATCCTCCGAGCCGGCCGCGGGCGTCCTTGCTTTGGGCCTGCTGGCGCTGCTGCCGTTCGTCGCACTCGCGCTGCTCGCCTTCACGCGTCCCTCCGCGGCGCGCAAGACGGTCAGCGTGCCATACCGCCAGAGCGCGATCGTCTCCTATTCGGCCGACGCTCCGCCCGGCCCCGTCTATGCGGGTGATCGCGCGGTCACCGGTGATCCGATCTTCACGCATGTGCTCAGCGAAGTCGAGTTCAACTTCGCCTACCTCTTCCACACGACCGCCGCGCACTCGATCGGCGGCCGGGCGTCGCTGGATGCGACCGTCAGCGCGCCGAGCGGCTGGCAGACGACGCTGCAGCTCGGGCAGCCCACCTACTTCCACGGCGACCGGGCGATGCTCAGCGCCCGTCTCGACCTGACCTCGCTGTTGGCCCTGCTGCGCGGCGTCGCGGCCATGACGCAGGTGGACGGCGGGTCCTACACGCTCACGCTGATCCCCCACGTGAGCACAGGCGGCAGCGTCGCCGGCGCGCCCCTGCACGCGACCTTCGCGCCGCCGATCACGTTCGGCCTCAACCAGTTCGAGCTGCAGCCGCCCGGCACGACGGCCGCCGGCACGACGGGTGCCGGCGGGGCGGCAGCCGGCGTGGCGAGCCAGTTCACGCCCTCGGGCACGGGCACGGTGATCTCCGCGCGCTACGCGCCGCAGGTGCTCTCGCTGGGCCCGCTGCAGCTGTCGGTGGCCACCGCCCGAGCACTCGCGCTGGTCGGGATCGCCGTCGTGCTGTGCGCCATGCTCGCCGCGCTCGCACTCCTCAGCCGCGGTCCGCGCCGCGACGAGGCCGCCGCGATCCGCCAGCGCTACAGCCACCTCATCGTCCCCGTCGAGCGCGTCTGGCAGATCCCCGGCGTGGCCGTCATCGACGTCGCCGACATGGACGCCCTGGTGCACATAGCCGAACACTACGATCGCTCGATCCTGTGCGAGCGGACGCCTGAGGGCGAGGCCTTCTGGGTGACCGACGAGAGCGGGCAGTTCCGCTACCTGATCGGCGCTGCGGCCGCTGCGGTGTGCCAGCCGGTACCCGCCGAGGCGCTCGCGCCCCTCGAGGTGCCGGTCCCCGACGCGCAGCTCTTCACGCAGGAGCTCAACCTCGGCGGCGGCGTGATCTCGGCCTACGCCGCCCAGGAGGCCCCCGTCGCCGCGCCGCCGGAGCCCGAACCGCTGCCTGAGCCCGTCCCCGAGCCGCTGCCGGCCGCGCAGGGGGACTGGCGCGAGGAGGTCCTGGCCGACGCGGTGCTGCTGGGTGGCGAGGACTGGCGGCTGGCGTGCGAGTCCGCGGGCATGGTCTTCGCGGCGCCGCGCCTGGCCGGGTCCTGAGGCCCGCGCGCAGCCGCTCTCATTCGGCGTAGGTGAACGTGTCGCCCGGCTGGTTCCTGGCGCTCACCACCCCGTTGACGGTGGACCGCACGTGCACCGTCCCGCCGCGGCGCCCGGGGACTGTCACCGTGCACGCCGAGCTCGAGCTGCAGTCGACCGACGCCGCGCGCCTGGAGCCGAAGCGAAAGCTGCTCGTGCCCGACCCGGGGATGAAGCCTGCGCCCGTGACGATCACCCGCGCACCACCTGCGCTCGATTCGGGGCTCACGCCCGTGACCAGCGGCTTGAACGTGTAGCGGTCGCGCGTAGAGGTCGCGCTCGTGCCGTCCCCGGTGCTGACCGTGACGTTCACCCGTCCACCCGCCGCAGCGGGGGAGACCGCGGTGATGGAGGTGGCGGAGCGGACGAGGAAGCTTGAGGCGGCCGTGGCGCCGAAGTCCACCGCGGTGGCCCCGAGCAGGTTGGTCCCGCTGATCGTGACGAGCGTTTCGCCGGAGGCCGGGCCCTCGCGGCTGCTGAGCCTCCTGACGGTGGGCGTGGGCAGGTTCGCGAACACCCACGCAGCGCCGATGAACTGATCGTCACCGTGCCCGCCGATGAGCGCGGTCCCGCCGTCTGCCGAGAGCGCCACGCTCGAGCCGAAGGAGCTGTGGCCGACCTCGCCCCCTCCGCTCAGCCTGGACGCCTGCTCGCTCCAGCCGGAGCGGTCGTGCGCGAGCACCCATACCGCGCCCACCGTGCCTTCGTCGCGGCCGCCAACGAGCGCGGTTTCGCCGCCCGCGGAGAGCGCCACGCTGCAGCCGAAGAACGCTTCGCTGAGCTCGCCGGCGCCGGTGAGCTTTTCGCCCTGCTCGCTCCACTCGGTCCCGTTGCGCGTAAACGCCCACGCCGCGCCGAGGTCCCCGCCGTCGCCCGGACCGCCGATAAGTGCCGTGTCCCCGTCCGCGGACAGCGTGGTCGCGGTGCCGAATTCGCCCCTGCCCGACTCCTGCCCGCCCGTGAGCGCCGCACCCTGCTGCGTCCATGTGGCGCCGGAGCGCGTGAAGATCCACGCCGCCCCGATGCCCCCGCCGGCCGCACCGCCCCCGATCAGCGCGGTGTCGCCCGCGGCGGACAGCGCCACGCTCGAGCCCGATTCGCTGCCGGCTTCTGCGCCGCTGCCGGCGAGCACGGCACCCTGCTGCGTCCACGTAGAGCCAGACCGCGTGAACACCCACGCCGTTCCCGTGGGGCCGCCGAGCAGGGCGGTGTTGCCGTCGGCGGACAGCGCGACGCCCGCGCCGGTCACCTTGGCGCTCTCCCCGCTGCCCCGCAGGGCTTCTCCCTGCTGCGCCCAGCCGGCGCCCGAGCGCGTGAACACCAGCGCTGCACCGTCGCCGCCGACCAGGGCGGTGTTGCCGTCGCTGGAGAGTGCCACGCTCGTTCCAAAGCCCTTTCCCTGGCCCGGCGCGGTCAGCTTTGGCCCCTGCTGGCTCCAGCTGGAGCCCGAGCGCGTGAACACCCACCCGGCGCCGAGTCCGCCGTCGTCGAACGGACCGCCCACCAGCGCGGTGCTGCCGTCCGCGGACAGCGCGGCGCTCTGGCCGAAGAGGATGAGCGAGCCGACCTCTTCGCTGCCGGCGAGCTTTTCGCCCTGCTGGATGAGCGGGTCGATCCGCAGCGGATAGCGCGCGTGCTGGGCGTCGATCTGCAGCAGCAGCCGCCTCGGCGCCAGCTGCAGTCGGGCGCGCAGCATCTCGCCGCGGGCGTCGCTGACGAGCAGCGAGCTGTAGCGCAGCCGAGGGCTGCCCGCGTGGCTGAAGCGCACGCTCTGCCCGCCCGCTTCGAGCACGGCGCGCGCGTTGCCCGTGAGCGCCATCGAGAGTGTCAGCGTCTTGCCCGCGGCGCCCCCGGGTGCGCGCGCGATGATGAAGCCCTGCTCGACGCCGTGCGGGCCGTTTGCATACCAGCCCGCGAGGCCGGCGCCCGCGTAGCTCACGCGGTTGGCGCTCGCGCTCGTGCGGACCGCGCCAAGGCGCTGCAGCGATCCGCCGTGGCCGATTGCGCTCGGGCGTATGCCCACGAGGGTCTCCCCGGCGGCGATCTGCAGGCCCGCGCCGGCGAAGCGCAGCTGCAGCCGCTGGGACGGGTTGCCCGCGGCGAAGCCGCCGCGCTCCGCGCCGAGCGCGTAGCCGGGGAGCTCTCCGCCGAGCGCCGCGGAGGCCGCCTCGCGCGCGCCCCGCGGGAGCTGCGATAGCTGCTCGCGGCGCGGCGCGGCGCCCTCCCGGGGCACATCGTGCAGAGCGCGCATCGCCGCGAGCGCCAGCAGCCCCGCCAGCAGCGCCAGCAGCAGAGGCGCCCGCGCGGGCGCCGCTGCGCGGGCCGCTGCTGCCTCCCGGCAGCCGGCCGGCGGCTGCGTCGCGGCCCTCAGGAACTCCATTCCCCCTCCATTCCCCGTACCCTCCTGCACAGGTCCTGCCCGCCCCCACCGGGCCGCGAACCGGCCAAAAATTGCACCTTCAGGCTACACCCATTTCCGCCCTCTCACAGCCGTTCCGCAGGTGGCGCGGGGAGCCGTGCGCGGGCTGGAGATGATCTAGTGGCCGGGCGGGCGGGCGGGCCGTGGGCGGGAGCCATTGCGATCGTGGCGAGGATCCCGGGCGAGGAGGCGGCCACCGAGATGGCGGCCGCGCTGGAGGCTCACATGGGCGCCTCCGCGCAGCTCTCCGAGGAGACGCGGACGGACGTCGTCAAGGGTCTGCAGCGTGCGCTGCGGCGCTGGTCGCGTTTCGTCTCCACTGGCCAGCTCGACGGCGACTTCGAGCCGCTGCGCGAGTGGACGCGTGCGCGCGCCGCGGAGGGTGTCCGGCTCGAGGACCTGCTGCGCTCCTTCGGCCTCGCCAACAGGATCGGCTGGCAGCTTCTGCGTCGGCACGCCCGCAGCGACGAGTCCGAGGTGCTGCTCGAGCTCGCCGCGCCGCTAGCGGAATACCTCGACCGGATCTCCGCGGTGGTCACCGAGACCTACCTCGCCGAGCGCGAGCTGCTCGTCTCCGAGGAGGAGCGGCGCACGCGCGACCTGCTCGAGCGACTCTGCGACGCCGCGCCGCTCGAGCTCGCCGACAGCGAGCTGGCCGAGCGCCTCGGCGTCCCTCTGGACGGCGAGCACCGTCCCTTCGCGGTCGTGATGCCCGGACGCCCGCCGCAGAGCCACGCGGCGCTCGCGGCCCGGCTGCGCCGCGACGGCCTGAGGCTCGCGGTCACGCAGAGCGACTGCGTGGTCGGCCTGACGTGGCGGGCGCTCGAGCTGATCGACCTCGGCGAGGGTCCCGACGTGGTCCTGGCGATCGGCGAGCCGACGCCGCGCGCGGATCTCGCGGGCGCCCGCGAAGAGGTCATTGCGCTCGCGGCCCACGCGCGCCGCGTCGGCCTGCTCGGCCTCCTGCGCACCGAGGAGCACCTGCTCGAGATCCTGCTCGAGCGCTCGCCGCGACTGTCCGCGCGCCTGCGCGGCGCGATCCGCACGCCACTCGCCGCCCCCGAGCACCGCGACCTCGAGGAGACGCTGCAGACCCTGATCGGCTGCCGCTTGGACCGCACCACCGCGAGCGCCGCCCTGCACATCCACCGCAACACGCTCGCCTACCGCCTGCGGCGCATCGAGGAGATAACGGGCCTCGATCTGGGCAGCCCCCGCGACCTGGCCTGTGTCTACATGGCCTACGCGGGCGACCTGCCGGCTGCGGGCGCACGCTGACAGCGCGCACGGCCGGGCTGCAGGCTCCTTGTGCATATGCACAGGAACGGCCGCCGAAATTCGGCAGAACGACGTTGCGCGGCTCGGAGCTTCGGCGTAGCGTCACGGGCGAGGGAGCGGCGCCGGCCTGCCGGGCGCGGCGCGGCCGGACCAGGGACTAAGGAGGGAACGGAATGCATCTCACGGGGCGGAGACTCGGTCGGCTTTCGGTGGCGGCGGTCGCGGGGCTCGTCGTGTCCATCGCTGTGGTGCCCGCGGCGAGCGCCAAGCCGCGTCAGGTGGTCGTCAAGCGCGACCTCGTGAAGGTGGGCGAGCCGCCCGCTGAAAAGAAAGCTGAAACGATCAGCGTCCCTCAGGTCGGGAAGGTGGCGCTCAACAAAGTGGGGATCATCGAGATCAAGCCGAAGGGGGAACACGCGCCCAACGTGCTCGTGCTGGAGCCCGGCACCTCCGCCGCAGCCGCCTACTTCGTGCCCTTCGCCAAGTCGCTCGTCGAATCCGTCCATGGCTGGCAGGTGTGGGCCGTCGAACGCCGCGAGAACTTCCTCGAGAACCAGAGCGAGCTCACCAAATACAAGTTCGGGGAACTGCCCGCCGAGCTGGAAAACCCGAACACCAAAAAAGACGAAGACCCCTCTGAACAGTTCTTCAACTACTACCTCGGCTACCTCGGCCAGGATGAGCAGCGCGCCACCGCGGAAGCGACCGCGCAGCTGACCGCCAAGGTGACCGAAATAGCGACCAGGCAGGCCGAAGACGAAATCTTTGCGAAAGTGTTCAAAATCGCCGAAGAAGCGGTCCACGCCTACGTCGTCGAACAGGTCACGCCGCAGGCCTTCGAGGAAACCGGCGGCGCGGCGCCCGCGTTCGAAGAACGTGTCGCCGCGCTCGCTGCCGAATATGCAGTGGCGCACAAAGCCGAACTCACCAAACGGACACTGAGCGAAGCGGAGAAATACGGCTCCGAACACGCCAAAGAACTCGGGGAAGAAGGCGAGAAACTGGGTGAGGAAGACGGCGCTCGCTACGAGGCCGAACACGGCGCCGAACTGGCGGCCGAAGGCCAGAAACTCGGTGAAGAAATATTCGCCAGACTCGTCGCCGAGTACACCAACCACTACGAACCGGTCCCCAACTCGCTCGTCCCGTTCGCCAAGGAATGGGGCATGAACCGGGCGGTGGAAGACCTCAAGCTCGTGATCGAAAAGGCCAAACGGCTGGGCGGCAAGGTCGTGCTCGGCGGGCACTCGCTCGGTGGCTCGGTGGTGACGGCGTACGCGACCTGGGACTTCGGCGGCAGGCCCGGCGCCGAAGGGCTCTCGGGCCTGGTCTACGACGACGGCGGCAGCAGCCCGCTGGCGATCACGAAAGCAGAAGCCGAACACTCGCTGGCGACGCTCGATCAGAGCGGGGAAACGCCGTGGCTGGCCTTCGGCGGCATCGTCGCGCCGGATCTGGGGCTGTTCTCGATCACCGGCTCGGCGCTCACGCAGGTCGAACCGAACGGGCCGTCGCCGCTCGAAGGCTTCCCGTTCCTGCCCTCCGACCTGAAGTCGCCGATCACGCCGGTCACCAACGAAGCCGGGTTCGGCTACTCGGTCAACGTGGGCACCTCGCCCGAATCGCTGATCGCCGCGCAGATCCACGGCGGGCAGGGCGTCTCGCCGACCGCGGAAACGGACGGGTTGCACGGCTGGAACGGCACGGGGGCACTCACCCCGGTGCAGCGCTACGCCGAAATGCTCTCCGGGACGGGCCTGCGCGAAGCGAGCGGGAGCGAGTGGTACTTCCCCGCACGCCTCACGCTCGATACGGGCGCCGTCGGCAACGGCCTGGCGAACCCGGCCCAGGAAGTCCTGGGGTTGCATTCCACGATGGGCGAAGACCTGCCCAAATCGCTGCACATCCTCGCGATCGATTCCGAATTGGACAAACTGTTCGGCGGTACCCAAACCACGCTCAACGAGGCTGAAGCGCTTGCCGCGCAATCGGGCATACCGCAGTCCAACCTGACGCTGATCGAAGAGAAGAACGCATATGCGCACAACGACCCCGCCGGCGCGACGCCGTCGATCAACGCGTTCTTCCAGCACATGGTGCCGTTCTTGGAAGAAATCGCGCCGTAGGGAGAAAGGAGAGAGGGCGGCGCACCGTCCCGCGGCGGTGCGCCGCCTCGCCACGCGCGGGCCGCGGGCGTGGCGACGACATCCGTCGGGCATTGCTGCCGATCGCAGCGCGATGTGCTTCGGGACGCTCGGCCCACCGACACGCTCCGCTGCCCCGTCGCTATCGTCGGCACATGGCAAGCAGCCCTCGAGTCGTGTGGATGCCGGGCGGTGTTCGCACCGAGATCCACCTTTCCGGCGAGGACACCGCCGAGGCCTTCTGCCTGCTCGTCGACCACCCGCCGGCGGGCTGGTCTCTGCCCCCTCATCGCCACGCCAACGAGGCCGAGACCATCTACATCATCGAGGGCGACTTCGAGATGGAGCTGGACGGGGCCCGCACCCGGCTGGCCGCCGGCGAGAGCATCCACATTCCCCAAGGCGTCACCCACTCCACCAGAAACGTCGGCCGGCAAGCCGGCCGACGGATCCTGCTGTTCAGCCCAGCCGGCATGGAGCACTTCTTTCTGGAGGCCGGAGAACCAACGCCGGACGGTAAGCCCGACCTCCCCGCCGTGCTCTCCTGCGCTACCCGCCACGGCTGGCAATTCGCCACCCCGACCTGACCCGCTCAGCCCGCAGCCCGCTCTGCCGAAGGCCCCGGCGGTAACCGCGCGCAGACGCCGGCCCTCAGTTGTATTCGAACTGATCGCCGGGAGCGTTGATCGCGCTGGTCAGTTTGGCTGCGGTGGCCCTGATGTTGACGGTGCCGGGCGCCTGGGCGGGGCTCACCATCGTGCAGCTGGTGCTGCTCGTGCAATCCACCGACTGTGCGCTCACGGAGCCGAACGTGAACTTGGTCGCCGTGGTCCCCAGCGCGAAGCCGTGGCCGCTGACGGTCACGCTCGTGCCGCCGGTGCTCACGCCCGACGCGGGTGAGACGCCTTCGACGGTGGGGACGTACTTGAAGCGGCCCTTGCTGCTCAGCGCGCTCGTGCCGCCCGGCGTCGTCACCGTGACGTATACGCTGCCCGAGACGCCCGACGGCGGCGAGACGACGGTTATCGAGGTGGGCGAGTTGACCGTGAGGTCATGCGTGCTTTCGGCCCCGAAGCTGACGCTGGTCGCGCCCGTGAATTCGCGGCCCGTGATCGTAAGGGTGGTGCCGCCGCTGGCGGGCCCGGACTTGCTCGTCAGCTTCTTGATCGAGGGCGGCGCACGGTAGGTGTAGAGATCTTTCGGCGTCGGTCCGCTGGTTCCGGCCGGCGTGGTGACGGTGACTTCCACCGCGCCGCTGCCCGCGGGCGCGGTGGCGTGGATCGTGTCGGCGGATTCGAAGGTGAAGGCCGCTTTGACAGTGCCGAAGTGGACCGCCGTGGCGCCCGTGAAGTTGGCGCCGCTGATTGTCACGCTCTGTCCTCCGGCGCTCGGGCCCAGGTTGGGGCTCACACCCGTCACGGCCGGGATCGGTTCTCCGTAGGCGACCACGTGATCGCCTCCCGCCGCGATGCCGACTGCCGCGTTAAGGCCGCTGAGCGCGACCGGCACGTCGCTGATTCCGCCGCTGCTCCCGTTGCCGAGCTCGCCGTAGTGGTCATCGCCCCAGGTCATCGGCGAGCCGGAGCCGACCAGCGCGACGCTGTTGCTTTCGCCGGCCGCGATCGCGGTGGCACCCGACAGCCCGCTGACGGCGACGGGGGTTTCCTCCCGCGAGGCGACCGTGCCGTTGCCGAGCTCGCCGAAGGCGTCTTCGCCCCACGCCATGACCGCGCCGCCGCCGATGATCGCCAGCGCGTGGCGGGCGCCTGCTGCGATCGCGGTGACGCCCGAGAGCGATTCGACGGGCACCGGTTCTTCGCTCAGGCCCACTTCTGCGGCAGCCGCGTTGTCCAGCTCGCCGGAGGCGTCGCTGCCCCACGCCGCAACGGTCGCGTTTTCCAGCAGCGCGAGGCCGAATTCGCCGCCGGCGGCGATCGCCTTCACTTCCCTGAGACCTTTGATCGCGACGGGCACGTCGCTGTCTTTGAGGCTGCCTATGCCGAGCTGTCCGCTTTCGTTGTTACCCCACGCCATCACGGTCCCGTTGTCGAGCAGCGCGAGGCTCGATTCGCCGCCCGCGGCGATCGCCCTCACGTTTGTGAGCCCTCTCACGGCGGTCGGCTTTTCGACCGCTTCGGCCGTGGCGCCGGTGCCGAGCTGCCCGTGTTCGTTGTCGCCCCAAGCCATTACCGTTCCGTTGCTCAGCAGAGCAAGGCTGTGGTCGGCCCCGGCGGCGATCGCGGTCGCCCTGCCCCCCAGGCCCACGACTTCGACGGGGACGCTGCTGGAGAAGCCTTCTTCTTCGGCGCCCAGCTGTCCCCACCCGTTGGAGCCCCAGGCCATCACCTTGCCGTCGGCGAGCAGCGCGAGCGTGTGCTCGGCGCCCGCCGCGACCGCGGTCACGAAGCGAAGCGATTGCACGGACACGGGCACGTCGCTGAAGCCGCCGCTGACTCCGTCGCCGAGGTCGCCGCCGAGGTTGCGCCCCCAGCCCACGGCGCCGTAGTGGTTCGTCGTGACGGTCAGCGTCGCCGCTTCGCTCGCGGTGCTGCCCGCCCCGTTGGTGAAGAGCGCACGGTACTCGTACCCGTTTTCGCCGACGCTCGTGGACGCCACCGCGAGCGTGTCGGAGGTCGCGCCTTCGACCGTGCTCCAACTCGCGCCGTTGTTTGTGGAGATCTGCCATTGCACGCTCGGTTCGGGCACGCCGGTTGCGCTCGCTTCGAAGTCCGCCGTTTCGCCCGCTTCGACCGTCGTGCCGACCGGCTGTTTGGTGATGGCCGGCGCTGAACTGACGGTCAGGGTCGCGGCGTTGCTCGTGACGCTGCCCGCCGTGTTTGTGAACACCGCCCGGTACTCCCAACCGTTCATAGCCGCGGTCGCATCGCTCACCGTGAGCGTGCCCGAGGTCGCTCCCGCGATCGGGCTCCAGTCGGCACCGGCGTTGCTGGACACTTCCCACTGCACGGTCGGCGCCGGGAAGCCCGTGGCTGCCGCTTCGAAGGACGCGTTGTGGCCTTCGTTGACGCCCACGCTGACGGGCTGTTTGCTGACCGACGGGAACCGCACGACCGCGAGCGTGACGGCGTCGCTGACCACGAGCCCGGCGGCGTTTTCGAAGACCGCGCGGTACTCGTATTCGGTCATCGCCCTGGTCACGTGCGAGAGCACGAGTTGATCCGAGGTCGCACCCGCGATCGATGTCCACGTCTTGCCGCCGTTGGTGGAGACCTGCCAATACACGGTCGGTTCCGGGATACCGGAGGCGCTCGCTTCGAAGGTTGCGTTGTTCCCTTCTTCGACCGTCGCGGAGCTCGGCTGGTGGGTCATGCTGGGGACCCTCTCCACCGTCAGCGTGGCGGCCTGGGTCGTCGCCGTACCGAGCGAGTTGGTGAACACCGCCCGGTACTCGTCGCCGCTTTCAACGATGCTCACGTCGGCGATCGTCAGCTGATCGGAGGTTGCACCGGCGACAGGCGTGAACGTGATTCCGCCGTCGGTCGAGAGTTCCCACTGCACGGTCGGGGGGGGCGTGCCGGAGGCGTTGGTTTCGAAGGTCGCGCTGTGGCCTTCCACAGCGGTCACGTTGACGGGCTGGAGTTTGATCAGCGGCGGATGGCCCGCGCCCGCTGCAGCGCCCGCGCCCAGCATCGCGCCCATCGCGAGCAGCAGCGCCAGTGCGATGGCAAACCTCCTGAGCATCTCGGCCGTCCGTGACATCCCATCCCCTCTCGAGCAAGTTGGCTGCGCCCCTCCGGCCCGCGTCGTCCCTGCGCGGGCCATACCGCTCAGCGCAGACTACCGACAAGCGCGAGCCCGATCAAGCGGCCGCCAGGCCCCCCAGGAATGCGAGCAGCGCCGCGTTGACGGCCTCGGGGGCCTGCTGCTGCACCCAGTGCCCCGCCCCGGGAACGATGATCTCATCGCGCAGGTCGCTGACCCATCCGTGCATCGCCTCACTGGGCATGAAGCTGCGCACGGGGTCCAGCTCGCCGGTGAGGAACATCGCGGGCTGCTCCACGCGCCGCTCGGCGACATCCGCGGTCAGCTCCCAGTTGCGGTCGATGTTGCGATACCAGTTCAGCCCGCCCGTGAAGCCGGTGCGCTGGAAGCTCTCCACATAGACGTCGAGCTCGGCCTCCGAGAGCCACGCGGGGCGCCGCGCCGTCGTGGGTTCCTCCGCCCACTGGGCCGTCCACGCGCGCGGGGCGGTCAGGGTGGCGCGGACGTCGCGCGCGAGCGCCGCATCGGCCACACCCGGCTGCTGGAACCACACGATGTAGAAGTCCTCGCCGAGGTGCCGGCGCATGATCGCCAGCGGCGGCGCCGGCGCGCGCGGCACGAAGGGAACGCTCAGGCCGGCCACCGCGCGCACCCGCTCGGGGTGCAGCACCGCCATCTGCCACACCAGGCTCGCGCCCCAGTCGTGCCCCACGAGGACCGCGTCGCGCTCCCCCAGCGCATCGAGCAGCCCGCACACGTCGCCGCACAGCGAGAGCACGTCGTAGGCCTCGACCTCGCGCGGTGCGGAGCTCGCGCCGAAGCCGCGCATGTCGGGTGCGATCACGCGATAGCCCGCGGCGGCGAGCGCGGGCAGCTGGTGGCGCCAGGAGTAGGCGAGCTCGGGAAAGCCGTGGCAGAGGACGACGAGCGGCCCCTCGCCCTCCTCCACGGCGTTCAGCTCGATCCCGTTGACGGCGAGGCGGCGCTCGGACACGCAGGGCACTGTACGCCCAGCGGGCCCGCTAGGGTCCCGCCGGTGCGCAACGCGGACGAGATGCTCGCCGTCGCCGCGGCCCGCGCCGCGGAGCTCGCCGCTCCCGGCCTGAGCCCGCGCCCGCGCCGCCAGGTGGCGGTGCTGGCGTGCATGGACACGCGCATCGACCTGTTCCCCATGCTCGGCCTGCGGCGCGGCGACGCGCACATCATCCGCAACGCCGGCGGCCTGGCGACCGACGATGCGATCCGCTCGCTGAGCGCCTCGCAGCGGCTGCTGGGCACCCGCGAGATCGTCGTGGTGATGCACGAGGGCTGCGGGCTCCACGGCGCCTCCGAGGACGAGTTCGCCGAGGCGCTCGCGGCCGACGGGGTCCTGCCGACATGGCGCCTCGGCGCCTTCGAGGACGTCGAGGCGGCTGTGCGCAGCGGCTTGGCGCGCCTGCGCTCCAGTCGCGAGCTGCCCCACCGCGATCACATCCGCGGCTTCGTCTTAGACCCCGAGACCGGGGGGCTGCGCGAGGTGCTCGACAGCCCCTAGGCGGCCCAGTCGAGCGAGCGGCTGACGGCCTTGCGCCACTGCGCATGCTCGCGCTCGCGCAGCTCCTCGTCCATCGCCGGCAGCCACCGCCGATCCTCGGCCCAGCGCTCGCGCAGCTCCGCCTCGTCCTGCCAGAAGCCCACCGCGAGCCCCGCCGCGAAGGCCGCGCCGAGCGCGGTGGTCTCGGTGACGCGGGGGCGGATCACGGGGACGCCGAGCACGTCGGCCTGGAACTGCATCAGCAGCTCGTTGCCGGTCATGCCGCCGTCCACCCTCAGCTCGGTGAGCGGCGCCGCCACCACCGCGTTGGCCGCGTCGAGCACCTCGCGCGTCTGCCAGGCGGTCGCCTCGAGCGCCGCCCGGGCGATGTGCCCGGCCCGCGCGTACGCGGTCAGCCCGACGATCACTCCGCGCGCGTCGTCGCGCCAGTAGGGCGCGAACAGGCCGGAGAAGGCAGGGACGAAGTACACGCCGCCGTTGTCGGGCACGCTGCGCGCGAGGCGCTCCACGTCCTGCGCGCTGTCGATCAGGCCGAGCTGATCGCGCAGCCACTGCACGGCCGCGCCCGTCACCGCGATCGAGCCCTCCAGCACATAGGAGGTGGGCGCCTGCCCGACCTTCGCCGCCACGCTGCTCAGCAGCTGCTTGCAGCGCACGATCTCCTCACCTGTGTTGAGCAGCAGGAAGGAGCCCGTGCCGTAGGTGTTCTTGGCCTCGCCCCGCGCGAAGCAGGTCTGGCCGAACAGCGCCGCCTGCTGGTCGCCGAGGATCCCCGCCACCGGGCACCCGCCCAGCGCCGTGCCCGCCACCTCGCCGTAGAGCTCGCTCGAGGAGCGGATCGCGGGCAGCATGCTGCGGGGGATCCCCATCAGCGCCAGGCTCGGCTCGTGCCAGTCGAGCGTCTGCAGGTCCATCAGCATGGTGCGGCTCGCGTTGGTCACGTCGGTCGCGTGCACGCCGCCATGGGCGCCCCCGGTGAGGTTCCACAGCAGCCAGCTGTCGACCGTCCCAAAGGCCAGCTCGCCGCCCTCCGCGCGCTCGCGCGCGCCCGGCACGTTCTCCAGGATCCAGCTGATCTTGGGGCCGGAGAAGTACGTGGAGAGCGGCAGGCCCACGCGCTCGCGCAGACGATCGGGGCCCTCCGCGCCGGCGAGCTCGCGCACCAGCGCATCGGTGCGCGTGTCCTGCCAGACGAGCGCGTTGCTCACCGGCTCGCCGGTGCTGCGGTCCCACACGATCGTGGTCTCGCGTTGATTGGTGATGCCGATCGCCGCGATGTCCGCGCTCGCCGCGGCCGAGCGCGCGAGGGCCGCGCCGATCACCTCGCGCGTGCGCTGCCAGATCTCCCGCGCGTCGTGCTCCACCCAGCCCGAGCGCGGATGGATCTGCTCGTGCTCGCGCCGCTCGATCGTGGCGATCCGGCCATCGCGGTCGAACAGGATCACCCGCGTGCTCGTCGTCCCCTGGTCGATCGCCGCGACGTACCTGCCCACGCGCCAACCCTACGCCTGCGCGCCGCCGGGTTGCTTGCGGACGCCGCAGCTGCGCCATATCGTTCTCCGCAGTGCGCTCGCTGCTCCCCGTGTCGCTGCTCGCAGCCGTTGCGCTGCTCGCCTCCGGCACGGCCGCCGGCGCCCCCGCTGCGCCGGCGCCGGCACCCCCACCCGCACCCGCGCCGGCCCTCTACCGGGTCGTCGGCTGCCGCAGCCACGGGGGCGTCGCCTACCTGCACGGCCCCGCGGTCAAGGAGGTGGCGATCGGCTTCGACGACGGGCCCTGGCCGGACACGGCCGCGTTCGTGACGATGCTCGAACGCAGTCACGCCCGCGCGACCTTCTTCATGATCGGCGAGCAGGTCACCGCGGCCTACCGTGCGACCATGCTGCGCGAGCTGCGCAACGGAGACGTGCTCGGCGACCACACCTTCACCCACCCCTACCTGACGCAGACCGCCGACGTGCGCGGCCAGCTGCAGCGCACGATCGGGGTGATCCGCTCGCTGACCGGCTACACCCCCTGCGTGTTCCGCCCGCCGTACGGCGCCTATGACGAGTCGATCATCGCGACCGCCCGCTCGCTCGGCCTGGCGACGGTGCTGTGGAATGTCGATCCGAGCGACTACACGCTGCCGGGCACCGCGGCGATCGAACAGCGCGTGCTCGCGCAGGTGCGACCGGGCTCGATCATCATCTCCCACGACGGCGGGGGCCCGCGCGGGCAGACGCTGGCGGCCTACCCGGGGATCATCGCGGCGCTGCGCCGGCGCGGCTATCGCATCGTCACGATCCTCGAACTGCTCGGCTTTCAGCCCGTGTACGTGCCCTGCGTGCGCCTCTGCGACGGCATCGGCGTGCCGCGCTCGGCGCTCCCCGCCCACGCGATCATCGAACGCCCCCCGGGCCCCTGAGCGCCGCGTCGCCCCGCGCCGCCCCGCGCCGCGCCGCTAGGGCGTGTAGCTGACCGCGCTGCTGACGGTCCCGAGCGGCGCTGCGCTGTTGCTCAGCGTGATCGCGCCGGTGCCCGCCCCGGCGGGCACGGTGGCCCTCAGCTTCTTCGCCGAGAGGTCGGTGACGCCGGCCGCGGGGACGCCGTCGAAGCTCACGCTGGAGGAGCTGTTGAAGCCGACTCCCTTGAGCGTCACGACCGTCCCCTTGGCGCCCGTGGCGGGGCTGAAGGACTCGATCGACAGCGAGGCCGTGAACTTGGCCCTCGTGGTCGCGGTGGCCACCGGCGTCGTCAGCGAGATCCTGCCCGAGCGGATGCCGTTGGGGATCGTCACCTCGACCTCTTCGGGCGAGACCACGGTGAAGGCGGACGGGAGGCTGTCAACGCTCACCGACGTGGCCGCAGCCAGCGCGCTGCCGGTGATCTCCACCTCGCTGCCGGTGGGCGCGGAGGTGGGCGAGAAGGACGTGATGGCGGGGACGTCGGAGACGATCACGCTGCTCGCCGCCGAGGTGGCCGGCCCGCCGTAGCCGGCGGCGTTGTCGACGGTTTCCTGCACGCGCAGCGTCGAGCCCACGTCGGCCGCGGCCGGCGTGTAGGTCCTCGCGGTCGCATCCGCGATCGCCTTGCAGGCTGTGCCGGCGCTGTTGCAGCGCTCCCACTGGTAGCTCTCGCTGGTGGGGCTGTTCGTCCATTCCCCCGCCACCACGCTCAGCTGCTGTCCCTGCTCGGCGGCCCCCGCGATGCTCGGGGGCGAGATCTCCGTGGGGCTGCCCGCTGTCGAGAAGGCGCTCAGGCCGATCGGGCTGCCCACGCCGGTGGGGCCGTCGAAGCCCGCCGCCGCGTGGCAGGACGTGGCGCTGCCGCAGGATGATCCGTTGCTGCCCGCGATGACGTCGTACAGCGCACCGGTCTGGCCGAGATGCGAGTACAGCGTGGCGGCCGGGAAGGAGACGGCGTGGGCGCCGCCCGCGAGCGCGTACTCGGCGGCGAGGATCGGCGAGGCGACCGACGTGCCGCCCCACACCCCCCAGCCGGTCGGCGCGCCGTGGCCTTCGGGGGTGCTGTCGTAGATGTCCACGCCGGTGTTGGGATCGCCGACGGCCGCCACGTCGGCGACCGAGCGCCCGTCCGCGCAGCCCGTGGCGGCGAAGTTGGCCGCCTGCTGCTGCCACAGAGGAGCGGAGAACACCGCGCTGCAGCCGCTGCCGCCGTCTTCCCACACGGTGCTCGTCCAGACGCCGCGGTCTTCGGTCAGCGAGGTGCCGCCGACGGCCACCACGTCGGGCGAGTCGGCGGGGAAGTTGGCGCTCCGCGGGTAGTGGGCGCATTCTTCGTTGAGATAGCCGCAGTCGCCGGAGCTCGCCGTGATCACTGTCTCCGGATGCGCGTAGTAGGTGGCTGCGAGCGTGCTGTCGCCCGCCTCCTCGCCGCCGCCGTAGGAGTTGCTGATCTCGGTCGCTCCAGCGCTGACCGCGGCGTTGACACCCGCGCCCAGCTGTGAGAATTCTTCGCCTTCGGTCTCCACCAGCAGCACGTGGCAGCTCTGGCAGATCGTATGCGCCATCTGCACGTCGATCGAGATCTCGCTCGCCCAGCCGCCTTCGGTGGGGGGCAGCGGGCTCGCGTTGCCCTCCTGGTTGACCTTCCGGAAGCACCCGTTGGCGCTCGTGCACGCCGGCAGCCCGAACTGGCTGTCGAAGACGCCCAGGTCGGCTTCGGCGGTGGGGTCGTTGTAGGCGTCGATCACCGCGATCGTCTGGCCGGCCGAGGCGGGCGTTTCGGTGGGCAGCGCGTAGGCTTCGTGCAGCAGCGCCGGCGTGAGGTAGCCGGGCCAGGGCGAGCTGTAGGTGACCTCGGGGCGGACGCCGCGCCTGGCGTCCGCGCTGTCGCGCAGCGCGCTCGCGTGGAGGTCGGCGGGCGTCAGCGAAGCGGGGATCAGGCGCTCCGCCATGCAGGCCGCGCGCCCGCGCCGGGGCGCGCGGCAGACGCGCTCGATGCGGGTAGAGTGCCGGCCGGTGCCGGCGGCCGCCGGGGTCGCCGGGGCGGCCGCGAGCACGATCACGGCGGCGCTCAGTAGCGAGAGGAGGTCGGGCCGCCGCAGCCGCGGCGCGCGCATTCCCCTCGCCCGGCGTGTGATCGCGGGGCCTCGTCTGATGAAGGCTGTGGGCACGTCGCGAATCCCTCTGCCGATCCCTCTGCTCAGGTCTCGTGACGCTGTGCAGTCCTTCCAGCACCGTAGCGAGCGCCCAAACTAGTGTCAAGCAGCACATGGCGGCGTGCGCCCGCTGCGGCCGGGGTCGAGCACACCCGCTTCGCGTCGTGCTTAGAATAGGCTCCCGCTCGCGACGCCGAGCGGCACCATGCGCCCGTAGCTCAGTGGTCAACGGTTCTCTTCGGGGAGCCAAAGAGCAGCGGTCTTTCAAGCCGCAGGCCGAGGGTTCGATTCCCTCCGGGCGCACTCTGTGATGTGTCGGGACATCGGAGACTGATGTCGCGGGACATGGTAGACAGGTCAGTGCCGTCCGAGCGGCTGGTAGTCGCGGCTTGGATCGAGCGTGAGCTCGCGGATCAGTTCGCCGTCGAGGGTGATCACGCGGATGCTCTGATCGGCGATCAGGAGCTTGACCTGTCGCCCCTTGTGGGCTCGTCCCAGTCCGATGTGGTGCAGGCGGCTCATGTGGCGCAGGGTGACCTTGCCGTGGGCGTCGACCGTGTCGTTGCGGACCCTGAAGTGCGTGTCTGGTTTCACGGCCGCGGGCCTTGCCTTCAGGCGGGCGCTGTAGGCCTGGAGAGGCGTCCGTCGGTCAAGAGCCCGGTGCGGCCTCACGTTGTTGTAGTAGTGCACGAAGCGATCGAGCTGGCCTTGGAGCTCTGTGAGCGTCGTGGCGGGCTTCTGGGCATCCAGGTAGCGCTTCAGTGTCTGGTGCAGGCGCTCGACCTTCCCGCAGGTCTGCGGGTGGTAGGGCCGTGAGTTCTTCGAGGCGATCCCGAGGCGCTCGAGCTCTGCCTGCAGGAGCACTTTGCCCTTGCGCGGTGTGGCGCTGAACACGGCGCCGTTGTCGGAGAGCAAGCAGGCGGGCAGCCCGTGGAGCTCGGCTGCGCCGTGGAAGACATCCACCACATCCCTGGCTTTGATCGTCTGGAACGCTCGGGAGGCCAGGAACAGGCGCGAGTGGTCATCGATCATGTTGAGGATCTCTGCGTGCTCGCCGCCGGAAAGCTCCCAGTGGGTGATGTCGGCCTGCCACATCTCATTCGGCAGCTCCGCTTGGAAGCGGATCAGGCTGCAGCGGGGCCGCTTCTGCGGTTGTGCAACGACGAGGCCCTCGCGTCTGAGGATGCGCCAGATCGTCGAGAGGGAGGGAACGTCTTTGCTTTGCTGGGCGAGGTGGTAGGCGATCGTCTCAGCGCCGGCGTCATGGCCCTGCTCCCGTAGCTCGCTGCGCAACCCAACGATCGCCTCAACGACCTCTGGCGGTGTCTCGTGCCTGCACGATCGCGGCCGTCTGGAGCGCGCCTCTAACGCCTCATAGCCCCCAGCGCGGTAGCGGGCCAGCAGCTTGTAGATCCAGCTGCGATGAACCCCGTGAGCTGCTGCCAGCTCGCCAACCGGACGGCCCTCCAACACATGCGCCTCGACCAGATACCTCGCGATCGCCACAGGAAGACTCCCTCACGTTGGTGTCTCCCATGTCCTGACACATATGTCGCCTATGTGGTGGCACCACACACCTCCGGGCGCACTCACCGAACCGGATTGACAATCCGCGATCCAGGTGGTTTATATGCTGGAGGCGGGACCCGCTCCCGCCCCGCCCGGCTTCATCAGATCTGGGCGGTGAGCCGCGAGAAAGCACGGAAGGGCCTGGAAGAATGGGCTTTGCGTCAAGCAGGATGGCCGGCCGCGGAGGGGGCCGGCGTGACTGCACGCCGCCCCGCGGCGCCGCTGGCCGGCAGCTGCGGCCGGGCTCGTTTCGGCAGAACTCGACGGCGGCGGTTGTCCGAAACGGCGCACTCTCCAGGTGGGGTGTGCGATGAGGCAGCCGGTGTGCCACGAGCAGCGGATGCTGCGCGCGCTGCACGGCCGCTGGCCCTACCGCCGCTCGCACTGCCGCCACGACCTGCACTGGCTGGTGCGCGTGCGCCAGGCGCGGGGGTGCTGGTGCGTGGGCGGTCGCGCGCACCCCGTGCTGGGCCTGCGCGCCGGTTCGCGTCGTCCGCCGGCGCGGTGAGGAGCGCCGTCTGAGCGCCTAGGCCTGGCTGGGCGCGCGGAAGCTCGGCACGGCGTTGGCGGCGCCCTGTGGGGTGCGCGCGGCGCCCTTGGCCTGTGCGTCGGCGCGCCTGGCGTGCGCGGCGATGGCGCCGATGATCGTGGGCCACGCTGCGCGCGGCAGGTCGTGCCCCATGCCGGGGATGTTGATCAGCTTTGCGCCGGGGATCGCGCGCGCTGTTGCGCGGCCGCCCGAGGGGGCGACGAGCGGGTCGGCGGCGCCGTGGATGACGAGCGTGGGGGCGCTGATGCGGCGCAGTTCGGACGTGCGATCGCCCGAGGCGATGATCGCAGCGAGCTGGCGCCCCGGCCCGGCGGGGTCGTGGTCGCGCTCCCAGCTGGTGGCCGCGATCGCGTGCATGTCGGCCTCCTCGCGCGGCAGGCCCGGCGAGCCGATCACGCTGAAGACGTGCTCCATGTGGGCGATGAACGCCTCGCGGCCATACGCCGGGCGCCCGAGCAGCAGCGGGTAGGTGCGCAGCGAGGGCTGGCCGCTGCGCCGGCTGCCGGTGTTGGACATGATCGAGACCAGCGAGCGCACCGACTGCGGATGGCGCGCGGCGAGCGTCTGGGCGATCATCCCGCCCATCGAGGCGCCGATCACGTGCGCTGGCGCGAGCTCCAGCTCGCGCAGCAGCCCAGCCGCGTCGGCGGCCATGTCGGCGATCGTGTAATGGGCGGCGTGGCGCGAGCGCAGCAGCAGCTGGCGCACCGTGGGGGGGCGGCCGGAGATGTGCGTCGAGTGCCCGATGTCGCGGTTGTCGAAGCGCACCACGTGCAGACCGCTCCCGGCCAGCTCGTTGCAGAAGTCCTCCTGCCAGGCCACCATCTGCGTGCCCAGGCCCATGATCAGCAGGGCCGTCGCGTCGGACGGGTCGCCGAAGGTCTCATAGCAGAGCGTCACGCCCCGCCCCACGTCGCAGAACTGCTCGCTCACGATCCATGGACTCTAGCGGGGCGCTCGACTAGGATCGCTGGAGATGGCCGACACACGCTCAGGGGTGGCTCCCCGGACAACTGCGGGCGCGGACGGCGGGCGCGACATCCGTGAGCTCTCGATCGACACCATTCGCGGGCTGGCGATGGACGCGGTGCAGAAAGCCGACTCGGGGCATCCCGGCACCGCGATGGCGCTCGCGCCGCTGGCCTACATGCTGTTCACGCGCTTCCTGCGCGTCAACCCGGGCGACCCGCAGTGGCCCGACCGCGACCGCTTCGTGCTGAGTGCGGGCCATGCGTGCGTGCTGCAGTACTCGCTGGAGCATCTCGTGGGCTACGACCTCGCGATCGAGGATCTGCAGCAGTTCCGCCAGTGGGGCTCGCGCACGCCCGGGCATCCCGAGCGCGGCCACACGCCGGGCATCGAGATCACGACGGGTCCGCTGGGACAGGGCTTCGCCAACGCGGTGGGGCTGGCGATGGCCGAGCGCTTCCTGGCCGATCGCTTCAACCGCCCCGGACGCGAGCCCGTCGACCACCACGTGTACACGATCTGCTCAGACGGCGACATGATGGAGGGCATCAGCCAGGAGGCGGCCTCGATCGCGGGGCAGTTCGGCCTCGGCAGGATCGTCGCCTGCTACGACGACAACCACATCACGATCGACGGCAGCACCTCGATCTCCTTCGCCGGCGAGCAGATCACCGAGCGCTTCGCCGCCGACGGCTGGCACGTCCAGCGCGTGGAGGACGCCGAGGACCTCGACGCGCTGGAGGCGGCGATCGCGGCGGGGCGCGAGGAACTGGAGCGCCCGTCGTTCATCTCGATCCGCTCGCACATCGCCTACCCCGCGCCGCACGCGGTCGACACCGCCAAGTCCCACGGCGCGGCGCTGGGCGAGGAGGAGGTGCGGGCGACCAAGCAGGCGATGGGCTTCGACCCCGACCGCCACTTCTGGGTCGATGAGCGCGTGTATGAGCACATGTCGCTGCGCGACAGCGGCGCGGCTGCGCAGGAGGAGTGGGAGGGGCGCTTCCGCGCCTGGCGCGAGGACTTCCCGGAGATGGCCGAGGACTGGGATCTCGCATGGTCGGGGCGCCTGCGCGAGGGCTGGCGCGAGTGCCTGCCCGAGTTCGCGGCCGGCACGGAGATAGCGACCCGCGCGGCGGGGCAGAAGGCGATGGCGGCGTTCGGCGAGTTCGCGCCGACGATGATCGGCGGCGCGGCCGACCTGGTGGAGTCGACCAAGACGGTTTTCGAGGGCGCCGGCGAGTTCTCCGCGGTGCACGCCGGGCGCAACATCCCGTTCGGCATCCGCGAGCACGCGATGGGCGCGATCGTCAACGGCGCGGCGGCGCACGGCGGGATCGTCAAACCGTACGGCTCGACGTTCCTGACCTTCTCGGACTACATGCGCGGCTCGGTGCGCCTGTCGGCGCTGATGGGCCTGTCGGTGGTGTGGGTGTGGACGCACGACTCGGTCGGCCTCGGCGAGGACGGGCCGACCCACCAGCCGGTCGAGCACTACGCCTCGCTGCGCGCGATGCCGCGCCTGTGGGTGATCCGCCCCGGCGACGCCAACGAGACGACGGAGGCATGGCGGGCGGCGCTGGAGCGCGACGACGGGCCGGTTGCGCTGCTGCTCTCCCGCCAGAACGTGCCCGTGCTCGACCGCAGCGAGGTAGCGGCCGCGGCAGGCCTGCGCCGCGGCGGCTACGTGCTGTGGGACTCCGCCGCGGGCGGCGAGCCCGAGATCGTCCTGATCGCCACCGGCGCGGAGGTGCCGCCGACGCTCAGCGCGGGCCGCGCGCTCGCCGAGGGGGGCACGCGCGTGCGCGTCGTGTCGATGCCCTGCATGGAGATCTTCGAAGAGCAGACGCAGGAGTACCGCGACGAGGTGCTGCCGCCGCAGGTCCGCACCCGCCTCGCGGTGGAGCCGGGGGCGAGCATGAGCTGGTGGAAGTGGGTGGGCATCGACGGCGACGTCCTCGGCCTGGACCGCTTCGGCGCGTCCGCCCCCGGTACTACGGTGCTGGAGAAGCTGGGCTTCACCGCCGAGAACATCCGCGCCCGCGCCGGCGTCCTGCTTGAATCGGGGAACTGACGCGCTACCCACAGGAGACGCAATGCCCTCCACCGCATCCTCACCCCTGCAGACCCTCTCGGCGCTCGGGCAGAGCGTCTGGGTGGACTTCCTCTCGCGCGAGTCGATCCGCGGCGGGCACCTGCAGCAGCTGATCGACGACTTCGCGATCGTGGGCGCCACGTCGAACCCGACGATCTTCCAGAAGGCGATGAGCGCGGGCGAGGCCTACGACGCGCAGCTGCACGAGCTGGCGGGGCAGGACGGCGACGTCGCGTCGGCCTTCTGGGCGCTGGCGGAGCAGGACATCAAGGACGCCTGCGAGCTGTTCGCACCGGTCTTCGAGCGCAGCGCGGGCCGCGACGGCTACGTCTCGCTGGAGGTCGATCCGCGCCTGGCCTACGACACGCTGGAGACCTTCCGCGCGGCGATGCGCCTGCACGGCGACGTCGACCGCCCCAACCTGATGGTCAAGATCCCCGCCACGAAGCCGGGGCTGGCGGCGGTCGAGGACGTGGTGGCCAAAGGGCATTCGATCAACGTCACGCTGATCTTCTCGCTGGCCCGCTACGGCGAGGTGGCCGAGTCCTATGTGCGGGGGATCGAGCGGCTCGTGGCCGAGGGCGGGGACCCGGCCCGCGTCGCATCGGTTGCCAGCTTCTTCGTCTCGCGCATCGACACCGAGGCCGACCGGCGCCTGGGGGAGCTGGGCGCGCCGGATGAGCTCAAGGGCAAGCTCGCGATCGCCAACGCGAAGCTCGCCTACGAGCACTACGAGCAGGTCTTCGCGGGACCCCGCTGGGAGTTCCTGGCGGCCAAGGGCGCAACGCCGCAGCGCGTGCTGTGGGCGTCGACGTCGACCAAGAACCCGGCCTACCCGGACACGCTCTACGTCGAGGAGCTGATCGGCCCGGACACCGTCAACACGATGCCCGAGGAGACGATCGAGGCCTACCAGGACCACGGCCGCCCGGAGGTGCGCCTCGACAGGGGTCTGGACGAGGCGCGCAGGGTCTTCGAGCAGCTCGCCGACGCGGGCCTGGACTATGACGATGTGACCGACACGCTCGAGCGCGAGGGCGTCGAGAAGTTCGCGGCGTCATTCGACGAGCTGATGCAGGCGCTGGCGGCCAAGCAGCAGGCGCTCGCGCCCGCCTGAGCGCTCAGCGACTCACAGGTAGGGGATCGGGACCAGCACCTGGATCTTCAGCGGCCCCGAGGGGAACGCTGTGGCGTTGAGGGTGACCACGCGGTAGCGGCGCCCGTGATGGGTGAAGGAGCCGCTGTCGGGCACCGGACCGGGCGCGGCCCCGAGGCTGTTCTTGACCACCTGCTGGCTTCCGCGCACGTCTATCGACATCAGCACGTCCAGGCCGGCCAGGCGGTGGGCGAGGCGCAGGTAGCCCTCGTCGTCCTGGATCGAGAGCTCGAGGCTGCCGACCGTGTGCCCGCCGAGGCGCAGCGGGGCCTGCACGGGGGCGAGCACGTAGGGACCGCCCACATCGCTGAGCAGCTGTCCGCCGGCGCTCACGCGCAGGCGCACGATGTGCTCGTGCAGCAGGGCCCTGACCGCCGCTTCGGTGGCCGCGGGGTTGTGCTGGGCGACCGCTTCGAGCAGCGGGTGGTAGCTCTGCACGCGGTGGATCTGCTGCAGTGTGCGCGGGCCCGCCTCGGCGGCGTAGATCAGCGAGGCGATCTGGCGCAGCGTGTTGACGGTGGTGTCTTCCACGCTCGCGCCGCACAGCGGCGTGATCGAGGAGAGCGGCTTGAGCACGTAGATGCGCTGCGCACCCGAGGGGTAGCCTTCGGCGGGCAGCGAGGTGAACTCGTAGGCCACGCCGCCCGCCGTCAGCTCGCCCGTGGCGGGCAGCGCTCCGGGCGCGAGCGCGAAGGAGCCGGGCACGCTGCGATTGTGGCGGCGCAGGGCGACGGAGCCGCCGGCCACCCCCTTGGCCTCGCTGACGAAGCCTTCATCGGACCAAACGCTGAAGAGGTAGCCGGCGATCGGCGTGCCGGCAGCGCCGTCGAGCGTGCCGCTGAGCGGCGCGAGCGCGCCGCCGCCCACGTTGACGAGCGCCCTGCCGTCGCGCACGACGCGCAGGTTCGTCATGTGGCCCGTCGCGATCAGCTCCTCGGCTGCCGCGCGGGCGGCCTTTTCGTCGCCCGCTTCGACCGCTGCGCGCAGCGGCAGCGAGGCCGCGATCAGGTTGCGCGCGGCGGCGGTGCGTTCGCTGGAGACGCCCTCGTGGTAGACGCGCTGGAGCACGCTGCGCAGCACTTCGAGCACGGTCGCCGGGCAGCTGCCCGCGGTGGCGGTGGCGACGCGGTAGTCGGTCACGCTGGCGCTCGGCTCGCCCTTCAGCGTGGAACCGCAGCCGGCGAGCAGCGAGATCAGCGCGGCCGCGATCCCAGCGCGCGCGAGAGCGGTGCGGCTGGCGCTCGAGGGTCTGCTGAGCTGGGCGCGCATCGGCTTCACATCCTATGAGCCGGGCGCACGCGGCAGCGCAGGTGCCCGCGCACCGCGCGCCTCCCCGGGGTGCTCAGCCCGGCGGCGGGTACACGGCCAGCCACGCGAACAGGCTGCTGGTGGCGGCCTGCGTCTGCAGCATGCCGGGCAGGGCGTCCTGGGCCGGCAGCGCTTCGCCGTTCCAGGAGAGCAGGTAGAGGCCTTCGCCGTCCAGGGCGCGCGTACGGGCGTCGCGCGCGTTGTCGGCGGCGAGGCGGTAGAGCACGGACTGGTGGTCGCTGGCGTACAGCGCGAGCATCCATTGCAGGTAGATCGCGTCGTACTGCGGGGAGAAGTCGAGCAGGTAGCCGAAGCGCTGCAGGGCGGTCGCACGGAGCGCTTCGGCGCGTTCGCAGGCGGTGGGCGTGGAGGTCAGTTCGCACAGCACCGTCTGGGCGTAGATCAGCGGCGCCTCGATGTAGTCGATCGGCGTGGGGTCCAGGTTGCTGCCCGCGTACAGGCCGTTGGCGGCGCTGTAGCCGCTGGTGTTGGCCCACGCCAGGAACTTCTGTGCCTGCGCGAGCGCGAAGGCGGAATGCGTCTGCTGGTAGAGCAGCACGGCGAGCAGCGTGCCCGATGCGAGCGCCTCGCCAGCCTTGTAGGGATGATCGGTGTTCCACCAGATGCCCCCTTCGCGCGGGTCCCAGCCGGCCAGTGCGATGTAGCGCAGCGCGCGCTGGGCATCGGCGAGGTAGCGGGGCGTGCCGGTGGCCCGGTAGGCGTTCACGAAGGCCAGCCCCCACCAGCCGTTGTCGTCGAACCAGGTCTCGGTGTCGGCTTCGCGGTCGCCGGGGTAGGGCGAGTATCCGGGCACGGGGTGCAGGCCGCGGTTGAGATAGCGCTCCGCGCCCGTCGCGAAGCTCGCCACGGCGGCCTCGTTTGCGCGCGTGGGCTGCGCCAGGGCGATTGCGTCGAGCGCCTCGAACAGCGGCACGATGTCCCAGATGGTGGCCAGCGGGTAGCGTTCGCGGTCGCCCAGGCGGGCGTCATACCAGCCGCGCCGAGGGTCGCGCCAGCGGGACTCCGCCTGCGCCACGCCGGACTTGGCGAGCGCGAGGTATTCGAGCTGGACGGCGCTCAGCGGGCCCGGCGGCGCGCCGGCGGCGGGCGCGCCGAGCGCCTCGGCGCTGACCGCGGCGCCGGCGGCGAGCAGGAGCGCGAGCAGGATCGCGGCGAGCGCGCGCACGGGGGTCATGAGACGACGGTAGTGCCTGGAACCGGCGGCAGGCCCCGATTGGACGGATACCGTGTGGGCATGAGCGGACCCCCTCCCGCCCCTGCAGCCGACTCCAACCTGCCTGTCCCGCCCTCCGAACGGCGGGCCTGGCTGCTGGCGCTCGCCACCGCCGCGCTGGGGCTGGGGGTGCTCGTGGCGGTGCTCACCGGGGCGATCGGCGCGACGGCGGCGAGCGCACCTCCGCGCGTGCTCGTGGTGGCGCCCACGCCGGTTGCGGGGCCGGCGGCGGCGGCGAGCGCGCTGGCGGTGAACAGGGAGGGCGCGGGGGAGATCGTGGCGCTCCCGTCGGCCACCCAGGGCCTCGGTGCGGGACGTCTGGCGGACGCCACGCAGGTGCACATCTCGGCGCGCTGGATGGAAGGCTTCTATCCGATCTATGAAACGGCCCAGAGCACGTTCGGCGTCAACTGGCTGCTGATCGCCTCCATCCACATGCAGGAGAGCGCGTTCTCGACCGCACCGGGGACCTATGTGGGGCTGAACTTCGCCCACTGCTGCGGGGGGCCCATGCAGTTCAACGTGACCAACGGCTCGCTCACCACGTGGGACCTCGTGGCGGACTCCTACCGCTACGGGCGCAGGCCGGCGAGCTACGACCACCGCACCGCCACGCACCCCTCGATCTACGACGATTTCGACGCGATCATGGCCGCCGCGCACCTGCTCTCGGCCGACGGCGCGGGCTATCAGCTGGACGGCTCGGCGTGGGGCGCGGCGTATGACTACTACGGCCACGACGCCACCGGCGTGCTCTATGCCGACGAAGTGCTGGCGCGGGCGATCGGCTGGTCCCAGCACGGCTTCTGCATCAACTGCGGCGTGCAGAGCAGCCTGGTGGAAGCCGTGCAGGCGGCCTACGGCGCGCCGGTGCTCGCGGCGCTGGAAGCGCCGCCGCCGAAGGCCGCGGCCGCGGCGGCGCGCCGCGGCGGGCGCCGCCGCAGCTGAGTCCGGCGGGCGCCGCCGCGCTCAGGCGGCGTCGGCCTGGGCGAGCAGCTCGCCGGCCACGCGGTCGGTCGCGCGCGCGGTTCCGCCCAGCAGCCGCCGCGAGAGCTGCGCGCGGCGGAAGTACAGCGGCGCGTCGTGCTCCCAGGTGGCGCCGGTGCCGCCGTGCACGGAGATCATGGTGCGCGCCGCGTGGTCCAGCGCGCGCCCGGCCACCGAGCGCGCGGCGCTGGCGGCGAGCGGGAACTCCTGCGGCGAGCCGCCCCGCGCCCAGCCGGCGTAGTAGAGCAGCGAGCGGCCGTTCTCGAGCTGGCGCAGCACCTCGGTGAGCGCGTGCTTGATGGCCTGGTAGGAGCCGATGGGGCGCCCGAAGGTGTGGCGCTCCTTGGCGTACTCGACCGATACCTCGAGCGCGGTCTCCACGCTGCCCAGCGACTCTGCTGCGATCAGCGCCTGGGCGAGGAACCAGGCGTCCGCGAGTGCCTCCTCGGGCGCGTCGAGGATCATCGCGGGGGAGTCGGCGAAGGAGACGTGCGCGAGCGAGCGGGTGGAGTCGTAGGCGGGCACGGCCTGCACTGCCACTCCGGGCGCGTTGCCGCTCACCGCCACGCCCACGGGGCGCCCGTCGAGCAGCGCGACACCCACCAGCAGCTCGGCGCCGGGCGCGTCGGGGACGAACGCGATGCTCCCGTTGAGCGCCCCGCGCCCGTCGGCGCCGGCGGGGCCGACGGTGGGCAGCGAGGCGCGCCGCAGGCCGCTGCGCTGCTCGGCGCTCCAGTGCTCGTCGAGGTCGCCGGGCGGCTGCGCGGGCAGGTAGGCCGCTCGCTGCTCGCCGCCGGCGAGCGCGGGCAGCAGCTCGTGCGCGCCGGGCGCGGCGCTGAGGATGGCGGTGGCGGGGAGGTGGCCGAGCAGAGGGATGCCGGCCAGCACGCGCCCGCACTCGCCGAGCACGAGCATCGCGTCGAAGGCGTCGAGCCCGGCGCCGCCGTGGGCTTCGTCGATCAGCAGCCCGGGCCAGCCGGCCTCGCAGGCGGTGGGCCACAGGTCCGGCAGCGCGTCCGCGTCGCCGTCGAGCGCGTCGCGGGCTGCTTCGAGGGTCTTGAAGCGCGACAGTGCGCCGCGCGCGGCCTCGCGCAGGAAGACCTGCTCGTCGGAGAGTGCGAGGTTCATGCCGGTGCTCCTTCCTTGGAGCGCAGCTCGGAGAAGGGGATGCCCTTGTCCAGCCGCGGCTCGGGGGGCAGCCCGAGCACGCGCTCGCCGATCGTGTTGCGCAGGATCTCCTCGGTGCCGCCCGCGGACTTCAGGCCGGGCAGGAAGGAGATCATGTAGGCCCACTCGCTGTCCTCGGCGAGCGCGTCGGGCCCGAGCACGTCGCCGATCAGATCACCCGCGCGGATCGCGCCGCTGACGATCGTGACCTTCGCCAGGCCGGCCTCGGGACCGGGGATCTGGCCCTTCTGCAGCGCGGTCAGGGTGCGGTAGCCGGTGAAGCGCACGGCGAGCAGTTCGCTCGAGATCTCGCCGAGCTCGTGGCGCACCTCGGAGTCGCGGCGCGCGTGCTCGTCGCCGGCGATGGCAGCGGCGAAGCGCAGCGAGTTGTAGCCCATGCCCTCGCCGCCCAGGCCGATGGTGACGCGCTCGAACATCAGCGTCGTCAGCGCGGTGCCCCAGCCGTTGCCCACGCCGCCCACGACCGCGTCGGCGTCGAGCGCTACATCGTCGAAGAAGACCTCGTTGAACTCGGCCTCGCCGGAGATCTGGCGCAGGCCCCGCACGGTGACGCCGTCCGCGTTGATGGGCACGATGAACATGGTCAGGCCCTTGTGCTTGGGCACGTCGGCGTCGGTGCGCGCGAGCAGCAGGCCGTAGGAGGCGAACTGCGCGTTGGTCGTCCACACCTTCTGCCCGTTGAGCTGCCACGTGCCGTCGTCCTGTAGGCGTGCGCGCGTCTGCACGGCCGCGAGGTCCGAGCCGGCGGCGGGCTCGGAGAAGAGCTGGCACCAGACCTCATCGCCGTGCAGCATCGAGCCGAGGTAGCGCCCCTTCTGCTCCTCGCTGCCGTGGGCGATGATCGTGGGCCCGAGCATGCCGACGCCGATCGCGTCCAGGATCCCGGGCACTTTGGCGCGCGCGATCTCCTGGTTGCAGATCACCTGCTCGATCGGACCGAGGCCCTGGCCTCCGAAGTCCTTGGGCCAGGTCACGCCGGCGAGCCCGCCCTCGGCGAGCTTGCCCTGCCAGGCGCGCCGCGCGGCGAGGATCTGATCCTCGTCCTCGAGTGCGCCGGGTCCCTGCAGGATGGGGGCCTCGGCTTTGTGCTCCTCGAGCCAGCTCCTCACCTGGGCACGGTAGGCGGCCTGCTCGGGCGTGTCGTCAAGGTCCACGACGGTTCATCTCCTTTGGCTGACTGGCCAGTCAATAACGTGAGAAGTACGGTACTCCACCGCGTGTGGGCGCGTCGCGGCGGGCACCGCGGGCCCGCGCTCAGGCGTCCGGCGGAATCGGCGGCTCGGGCACGGGCGCCTGGTGGTAGATGTCCTGGAAGCCGATGTCGAGCAGCTCTTTGGCCTGTGTGCCGGGCGCGGGGGAGTGCAGCAGCACGACGCCCAGGCGCACGCCGTGGCGCTCGGCGGTGGCCACCAGGCAGCGGCCCGCAGCTTCGGTCTGGCCCGTCTTCAGCCCCGTGAGCCCCGGATAGCCGTAGATGAGCAGCGGGTTGTTGTTGTAGAGGAAGAGCTTGCCGCCCTTGATGGGGAAGGGCAGCACCGCGGAGTAGGTGCGCGTGACGGCGGCGATCCGCGGCTGCTGCAGGTCCTCGTGGGCGAGCACTGCGAGATCGGCCGCGCAGGTGTAGTTGCCCCTGTCGTAGTAGCCGGAGGGCGAGGAGTAGCGCGTGCAGCCGAGACCGAGCCTGGCGGCTTCTGCGTTCATGCGCAGCACGAAGCGGTTGACGCTGCCGGCGACGTGCTGGGCGAGCGCGACGGCGGCGTCGTTGCCGGACGGCAGCAGCAGCCCGTAGAGCATGCTCTCCAGGCGCACGTGGCGCCCCAGTGGCAGCACGCCGACCTTGGAGCCGTCCGTGTCGATGGCCTCGCGCGTCACCAGCACGGGCGCGTCGGGCGGCGCGGACTGCACGGTGATCAGGGCGGTCATCATCTTGGTGAGGCTGGCCATGGGCAGCAGGATGTAGGGGTTGCGCTGCCACAGGACCTGGCCGGTGCTGAGGTTGAAGAGGATGCCCGCGCGCGGAGGTTCGGGGAACGTGGGCCGCACGGGATCGGCGGCGGGGTCGCCCGCTCCGATCAGCCTCAGCGGCGGCTGGCCCAGGGGCAGGCCGATCTGTGAGCGCCGTGCTGCGCTCGCCGGCGCGGGCCGCACGGCGGGATGAGCTGCGCTGCTGGCGGAGCGGGCGCTGCGCGAGCCGGTGTCACCCCGCGCGACCGCGAGCGCGGCGACGGCGGCGAGCAGCAGCAGGATGGCCGCGACGATGCGCCGGCGGCGGCGCCTGCGGGCGGCGACGGCCCGCCGCTGACGGCTCTGGCCTGGGCTCATGAAGGGCGAGGTGCTCATCTGCGACGGTCGAGCAGGGCGCCGATGACGCCGACGCCGAGCAGCACGACAACGAAGACTGACAGCAGGCTGCCCACGGTAAAGCCCTGTTCGGTCACCTCGATGAAGGTCAGCGAGGCCAGGCCGACGATGAACACGAGCGCTACGCCGGCGATGAGCAGGCGGGTCACGTGGGACTCGATGGGCGCTCACTCATCGGACTAGTAAACCGGCAGCGCCGGCTCGCTCGCGCGGCGGGCGCGCGCGAGCGCCCGGGTGGCGAGCAGCCCGAAGGCGAAGCCGCAGACGGGCGCGAGGAAGTCGATGCCCTGAGCGCCACCGGCGGGGCCGGCGAGCCCGGCGAGGTCGAAGGCGAGCTGCGCGATGAACCACAGGCCGAGCAGCAGCGCGGCGGGCACGGCGACGAGCGTGACGTAGAAGGGGACTGGCGCGATCGCCAGGATGCGCGCTCGCGGCGCGAGCACGACGTAGCCGCCGAGCACCGCTGCGACCGCCCCGCCGGCGCCCAGCACGGGAACGCTGGAGTGGGGCTCGGCGGCGACGAGCGCGCCGGTGGCGATGAGCCCGCCGAGCATGTAGAGGGCGAGGAAGCGCGGGCGCCCGAGCGCATCCTCGACGGGCGGGCCGCAGAGCGCGAGCGCGAGCACGTTGGCGAGCAGCGCCGCGAAGCTGCCCTGCAGGAACATCGCGCCGAGCACCTTCGCCAGCGCGTGCCCGGCACCCCCGTGCGTGAGCTGGCCGGGGATCGCGCCGTGTGCGGCGGCGACGCTCTGGCTGGGACCGCCGAGGCTGCCGCCGTGGTGCACGGCCAGCAGGTAGACGATCAGGTTGGCCGCGATCAGCAGCGCGGTGAGCAGCGGAAAGCGCGCAAGCGGTGTGTTGTCGCGGAGGGGGATCATCGCGGGGAGCGCCGCCGGCGGGGGCGGGCTAGGCGCGAGCGGCCAGCGGCCCGGCGCCGGCGAGCCCCTGCGCAACGTGCTGGTCGGCGTGGTAGGAGGAGCGCACGAGCGGGCCGGCGGCGACGTGCTGGAAGCCGAGCGCGTAGGCGTCGCGCTCGAGCGCGGCGAACTCGTCGGGGTGCCAGTAGCGCACCACGGGCAGGTGGCGCTCGGAGGGGCGCAGGTACTGCCCCACGGTGAGCACCTGCACGCCGTGCTCGCGCAGCGCGGCGAACGCCTCCACCATCTCCTCGTGCGTCTCGCCGAGCCCCACCATCAGCCCGGACTTCGTCACCACCTCTCCCTCGCCGAGCTCGCGCGCGAGCCCCAGCACGCGGCAGGAGCGCGCGAACTCGGAGCCGCGGCGGGCGAGCGGATACAGGCGCGGCACGACCTCGACGTTGTGGTTGAACACGTCGGGGCGCTCCGCGATGACCTTCGCGAGCGGCATCTCCTGTCCCTGGAAGTCGGGCGTGAGCACCTCGACCTGGCAGCCGGGGGCCTGACGGCGCACCTGGCGGATGACGCCGACGAACGCCGATGCGCCCTTGTCGGGCAGGTCGTCGCGGTCGACCGATGTGATGACCGCGTGGCGCAATCCCATGCGGGCGATCGAGCGCGCCACGCGCGCGGGCTCGAGCGGATCGTTCCAGGTGGGCTTGCCGGTCTTCACGTTGCAGAAGCCGCAGCGCCGGGTGCAGGTGTCGCCGAGGATCATGAACGTGGCCGTGCCGCGCTCCCAGCACTCGCCCACGTTGGGGCAGGCGGCCTCCTGGCAGACGGTGTGCAGGTTCTCCGCGCGGATCAGCTCGCTCAGCTCGCGGTAGCGTTCGCCGCCGGGCGGTGCCACCTTGAACCACGGCGGCTTGCGCTCGCGCAGCGGGCGCACGTCCGGCCCGAGCACCGCCAGCACGTCCATGCCGCCGGGGTTGGCGCGGGATCGAGTCGCACTCATGCGGGAACGGCCTCGGCCGTGTTGTGATGGATGGGCTCCGGGCCTTCCGGCCCTCCGCTGCGTGCGTTCGTGGTGTCGATGCCGAGGCGCTGCGGGGTGATGAGGCGCTGGCGCCTGCTGTGCGCCTCACAGAAGGCGTGCGCGACGCGCCGGCGGAAGCACGCGAGCCCCTCGCACTCCCCGGCGGACTCGCGCGCGAGCGAGGTCATGCTCACGTCGGGCAGGCCGCACGCAACGATCCAGGAGAAGGGCTCGAGGTCGTTGTGCACGTTGACCGCGAAGCCGTGCGTGCTGATGGCCCGCGAGACGTGCACGCCGATCGAGGCGATCTTGCGCTCGCCCACCCACACGCCGGTGTAGTCGATGCCCTCGGCGTGGCGCGAGCGCGCGTGCACGCCCGCGCCCGCGAGCGCGGCCACGATCGCAGCTTCCATCGTGCGCAGGAAGCGCCCCACGTCGTCGAGGGCCATGATCGGATAGCCCACCAGCTGGCCGGGGCCGTGGTAGGTGAGCCGCCCGCCGCGGTCGGTGTCGACCACGTCGATGCCCCTGGCGCGGTAGAAGTCCTCCCCGAGGGGCAGGTCCTCGGCGCCGGCGCGGCGCCCGCGCGTGTACACGGGCGGGTGCTCCAGCAGCAGCAGCGTGTCGGGCAGCTCGCCCGCCTGGCGCTCCGCGCGGATGTGCTCCTGCATGGCGAGCGCGTCGCGGTAGGGGACCGTCCCCAGGTTGCAGACCCACAGCTCATTGGAGGATCGGGGGGCGACGGTCATCGGCTGGACTTCAGCCTAGCGGCACGCGCAGGGCGGGCAGGCCATCTAAAAGCCTTCGTCTTGCTTCGCGCAGGAGTGCACCGGCGGGCCGGAGCGGTAGGAGACGGGCACTCCCATCAGGCGATCGAACGCCAGGTCGGCGACGTGTTCCACCGCTTCGTCGGTCTCCCAGCACCGCGAGCTGCCGACCTGATAGCCGGTCGCATCGCTCGTCGGCCGCGTGGCCAGCTGCACGGTGAGCTCGGTGTCGCCGATGATCTCCACCGCCTGGCTCTGGGCTCCGCTCGCGCCGCCGTTGCCGCTGTCCCAGCTCACGTGCCACAGGTTCCTGGTGTATTCGGGCGCGCCCGGCCAGGGGCCGCTCAGCAGGGGGCTGGTGGCCTGCGCGTAGGTGGCCTGCTTGGCGGCGAGGACCTGCGCAGCGGTCAGGTTGGGCGCGAGCGTGATCGTGAGCGTGCTCGCCGGCGTGCCGCTCATCGCGTAGCTGCACGAGTCGCCCGACGAGCTCCGCATCGCCGCGCCGAGCACCGCGCGGGCTTCGGCGGGGTCGAACAGCGCGCACACCGAGGACGACGGCGCCGCGGCGCGCACCGCGCCCTTTTCCAGGGATGCGGTGGCGAGCCTGGCCAGCGTCCCGGTGAGCGGCGTCGAGTAGAGCCCGCCCGCGCTGGCCGCCGTCCACGACAGCGTCGAGCCGGTGCCCTCGGCGAGATCGACTCCGTTCGCGTTTGCGAGGTGCAGATGCGCGCCCGCCAGGCCGGGCTCGCGGTCGAGTTCGACGGTCGCGCTGGGACCGTCGGTGGCCGTCACCGTGCCGCTGGCGCCGTACTCGGCGACCCAGCCGCTGGGCGCGAGCTGAAAGCCCCCGAGGACCGCCACGCAGGGGCTGTTGACGGGCCCGCAGCCGGCGTGCAGGTTCACGTCCAGCATGGTTGTGCCGCTCGCTGCGGCGAAGACGTCCAGATGGGGCTCACCGCCGCCGGCGTACGTGAAGGCGAGGTAGCGCCCGGCGGCTAGGAATCCCGCGGCGCTCGCGTTGGCGTGCGTGACGCGGTACACGTGCCCGCTGGTGCGTACGCACGAGTAGACGCGCCCTCCGGACGGCGAGAAGACGAGCACATCGGGGCTGTCGAGCACGACACGCCCACGGGCTGCACAGCGCGCGCTCGCGCCCGCGGGCGGCGCGCGGCAGGCGGCGAGCAGCCCGCACGCGAGGATGCACAGGAGCGGGCCCAGCCGGGATGCGAGAGGCAGATCCATTGCTCGTATGAGATCACTCCACGCCCTCGCCCGCGCGGGCGCGCTACAGCGTGAGCGCGGCGGGCGCCTCCAGCAGCTCGCGCACGCGCGCCAGGAACTCGGCGGCGTCGGCGCCGTAGAGGATGCGGTGATCGCACGCGAGCGTGACCGTCATGCGCTGGCCGGCGGCGAGCTCGCCGCCGGCTGACACCACGGCCCGCTGCTCCACCGCGCCGACGGACAGGATCGCGGCCTGGGGCGGGTTGATGATCGCGGCGAAGCTCTTCACCCCGTACATGCCCAGGTTGGACACTGTGAACGTGCCGCCGCCGAGCTCGGGCGGGGTGATCGTGGCGGTGCGCACGCGCTCGGCCAGCGCGCGCGTCTCGCGCGCGATCTCGCCGAGGGACTTCTCGTCGGCGTCGAACACGGTGGGGACCACCAGCGCGTGCTCAGCGGCCACCGCCACGCCCACGTTGACGCGCCCGTGCAGCTGCAGGCGCCCGTCGCGATAGCTGCCGTTGGCGCGCGGATGCTCGCGCAGCGCCAGCGCGCAGGCCTTGACGACCATGTCGTTGTAGGTGGGCGTGCCCAGCGCCTGCGCGCCCGCTTCGGCGCCGGCCGCGAACCGCTTGAGCTCGCCGCGCAGCTTCACGCAGGCGTCCATGTCCACGTCCATCTGCAGCGTGAAGTCGGGGATCGTGGCCTTCGACTCCGCCATCCGCCGGGCGATCGTCTGCTGCGTGCGCGTCAGCTCCACGGTGCTCGTCTGGCCCTTCGCCGTGGCCACCCCCTCCACCGCCGCCGCGCCCGGCCCCGCAGGAGCGGATTCCGCGCCGCCCGCGCCGCGCTCGAGCACATCGGCCTTGACGATCCGCCCGCCGGGCCCGCTGCCGCTCAGCCCGCGCAGGTCGATGCCGCTCTCGCCGGCGATCCTGCGCGCGAGCGGCGATGCCTTCACGCGCTCGCCGCCGGCCTCGGCCGAAGCCGCCTCGGCCGGGGCGCGCTGCGCCGGTGCTGCGCCGGGCGCCGGAATGTCACTGCGAACGACGCTCGCCGGCCCATCGGGGGCCGGCCCCTCCCCCGTACCCTCCGCGCTGGCGCCCACGCGCGCGATCAGCGCGCCGACCTCGAGCGTCTGCCCCTCCTGCGCGAGGATCGCGAGCACGCCCTCCTGATCGGACTCGTAGGTCATGGTCGCCTTGTCGGTCTCGATCTCCACGAGCTCCTCGCCGCGGCGCAGCTCTTCGCCGTCGCGCTTGAGCCACCGCAGGATGGTGCCCTCCTCCATCGTGTCCGACAGGCGCGGCATCACGATGTCCGCCATCATGCGGCCCCTGCGCGGTTGAGCACGGCGAGCGCCGCGTGCACGACCTGGGGCTCGTGCGGGTAGGCGATGTCCTCCAGCGGCTTGGAGTAGGGCATCGGCACGTCCGCGCCGGTGACGCGCTGCACGGGCGCGTCGAGATCGTCGAAGGCCTGTTCGGCGATCAGCGCGGCGAGGTTCGCGCCCACGCCGCCGTGGGGCCAGCCCTCCTCGACGATCACGCAGTGGTTGGTTCTGCGCACCGACTCGAGGATCGTGTCGAGGTCCAGCGGGCGCAGCGTGCGGGGGTCGATCACCTCGGCCTCCACGCCGTGCTCCGATGCAAGCGTGGCGGCTGCGCGCTCGGCGGTCAGCGCCATCCGCGAGATGCCCACGATCGTCACGTCCGAGCCCTCCCGTCGCGATCCGCGCCTGGCCGAAGTGCACGAGGTGCTCCTCACCGTCGGGCACCTCGCCGCGCACCCCGTAGAGCGACTCGTGCTCGATGAAGATGACCGGATTGTCGTCGCGGATCGCGGTCTTCAGCAGCCCCTTGGCGTCCGCCGGCGTGGCCGGCACCGCGACCAGCAGGCCGGGAACGTGGGCGAACAGGGCCTCCAGGCAGTGCGAGTGGGTGGGGCCCAGCTGGTGGCCCGCGCCCTGGGGCATGCGCACCACCAGCGGCACCCTCACCTGGCCGCCGAACATGTAGTGGATGTGCGCTGCGTGGTTGACGATCTGGTCGAACGCGAGCAGCGAGAAGTTGATCGTCATCAGCTCCACCACCGGCCGCAGCCCCGTCATCGCGGCCCCGACGCCCACGCCCACGATCGTGTTCTCCGAGATCGGCGTGTCGCGCACGCGCCGCTCGCCGAACTCCTCGAGCAGGCCGTCCGTGACCTTGAACGCGCCGCCGAACACGCCGATGTCCTCGCCCATCAGCAGCACGCGCTCATCGCGGCTCAGCTCCTCGCGCAGGGCCGCGCCGAGCGCCTCGCGGTAGCGCAGCTCGGCCATCAGGCGACCCGTCCTGCGCTCTCGCCCGCGTCCTCGCCCGCCGCCAGCGCGTCGGTGAGCTGCTTGGGGATCTCGTCGTTGGCAGCCGCCGGTGCGCCCGCGCCCGCTTCCTGCGCAGCGCCGTCCTCGCTGCTCGGCACCGAGTACCAGCCGCGCACCTCAGCGTCGAGCACATACACGTCGTCGTACAGCGAGTCCGCGGCCGGCAGCGGGGAGGCCTCGGCGAACTCCACCGCCGCGTCAACCGCCGCGAGCGCCTGCGCGTCGATCTGCTCGCGCTGCGGCCTCGTCGATGATGCCCTCGCCGATCAGCAGCTCGGCGAACGCGGGGATCGGATCGCGCTCGCGCCACTGCGCAACCTCCTCCTTGCTGCGGTACTGCTCCGGGTCGGCCATCGAGTGCCCGCGGAAGCGGTAGGTGACCGCCTCCACGAGCACCGGGCGGCGGTCGCTGCGCACGCGCTCCACCGCCTCGCACAGCACCGCGTGGGTGTCCAGCACGTCCATCCCGTCGCAGCGCATGCCGGGCACGCCCAGGCTCTCGCCCTTGCGCTGCAGGTCGGTGACCGCGGAGTGCCGGCGCAGCGCGGTGCCCATGCCGAACTGGTTGTTGGTGACCATGAAGACGACCGGCAGGCGCCACAGCGCGGCCAGGTTGAGCGTCTCGCCGAAGGTCCCCTGGTTGGAGGCGCCGTCGCCGAACGTGCACAGCGTGATGTCCTCGCTGCCCTGGTAGTCGCTGGCCAGGCCGATCCCGGCGGCGATCGGCAGGTTGCCGCCGACGATCCCGTAGCCGCCCATGAAGCGCCGCGAGAGGTCGAACATGTGCATCGAGCCGCCGCGCCCGCCCGAGCAGCCGTCCACGCGGCCGAACAGCTCGGCCATCACGTTCTCGGGCGGCGTGCCGCGCACCAGCGCGTGGCCGTGCGAGCGGTAGGTCGAGATCAGGTAGTCGCTCTCGCGCAGCGCCCGCGCGCTGCCCACGATCGTGGCCTCCTCGCCGATCGACAGGTGCAGGAAGCCGCCCACCTTGGCGCGCGCGTACATCTCGCCCGCGCGTTCCTCGAAGCGGCGGATCAACATCATCGTGCTCAACCACTCGCGCGCTTGATCGGGGGCGGGCAGGGCTGCCATCAGTGCTCCACGGTACTCCAGCGCGCCAGGAACTCCTCGGCGTCCATCGCGGCCAGGTCCCCGCGCAGCGCGCGCGCGAGCTTGGAGGCTGCCGCCGCGGGGCGATCCCAGAACAGGACCACCTCGCCGCTGCCGATCTCCACCACCTCCACGTGGTCGATGCGCGTGGGGTCCGCGAGCAGCGCGGGCGCGCGCCCCGCGCGCGTGACGATCAGCCGGTAGGCCTGTGCGGCCATCATCCCCGCGCCGTCCCCGCGCGCCCGCCCGCCAGCTGCGCGGCCGCGTCCTCGAGGGCGTGCTCGCCCGCGAAGACCAGCCCGCCGAGCACGATCGCGGGCACGCTCGCGACGCCCGCGCCCGCCGCAGCGGCGCCCGCGGCGGCCAGCTGCGCGGCCACCGACTGCAGCTGCGCCGCGCGCAGCACCGCGGCCGGGTGCATCTCGCAGGCTGCCGCCGCGATCAGCACGAAGTCCTCCTCGGCCAGCGAGTGCCCGCCCGCGAAGGCTTGGCGGAAGGCCGCCTGGGCGAACGGCACCACGCGCCCGATCGACTTCGCATAGGTGGCCACGCGCATCGCCAGCGCGCTGTCGAAGGGGAACGGCTCGGGCATGCGCAGCGGCTGCAGGCCGAGCTCGCGCGCGCGCTGCGCGAGCGCCGCGGGCGAGGGCGGCGGCGGGGCCTGCACCGCGCGGGGCAGCTCGCGCGCGAGCACCGGGCGCCACTCCACCGCAGCGGGCATCTCGTGCAGGATGCGCTCGGCGGCGAAGTAGGCCGCGGGGCTGGCCAGGTCGAAGTAGAAGGCCCGCGTCAACCGTGGATCAGCCAGCCGTCGGCGGCGCGCGCGGCCTCCATCACGGCCTCCGACAGGGTGGGGTGCCCGTGGATGATCCGCGCCACCTCCGGGAAGCCGCCCTCGAGCGCGCGCACGTTGACCAGCTCCTGGATCAGCTCGGTGGCGCGCGAGCCCACAATGTGCCCGCCCAGCAGCTCGCCGTAGCGGCTCTCGCCGACGATCTTCACGAGCCCCGTGCGGTCGCCGTACACCGTGCCGCCGCCTACCGCCCCATAGGGGACCTTGCCCACCACAACATCGTGGCCCTGCTCGCGCGCCTGCTCCTCGGTGAGGCCGAACGAGCCCACATTGGGCGTGCAGAACGTGGCGCGCGGGATGTCCACGTAGGCGATCGGGTGCGTGGGGCGCCCGGCGCTGTCCTCGGCCGCGATGATGCCCTCGTCGGATGCCTTGTGCGCGAGCGCGGGACCGGCCACCAGATCGCCGATCGCATACACCCCCGCGCGCGAGGTGCGCAGCGCGCCGTCCACCTTCACCAGGCCGCGCTCGTCGAGCTCCACGCCCGCCTCGGCCAGGCCGAGGCCGTCCACGTCCGCGCCGCGCCCCGCGGCGATCACGAGGTAGTCCGTGCGGGCCGACTCGGCGCCGTAGCTGAAGCTCACGCCGTCCGGCGCGGCCTGCACGTCGGCCACCGGCGTGCTCGTGTGGACGGCCACGCCCTGGCGTTTGAGGCCGCGCTCCACCAGGCGCGAGATGTCCGCGTCCTCGCCCGGCAGCACGCGATCGACCGCCTCCAGCAGGATCACCTCGCTGCCCAGGCGCGCGAACGCCGAGGCGATCTCCACCCCCGAGGCCCCGCAGCCGACCACCGTGAGGCTCGCGGGCAGCTCCGCCAGCGCCCACGCCTCCTCGGTGCCGATCACGCGACCGCCGAACTCCACGCCGGGAATCGCCAGCGGCACCGAGCCGGTGGCCAGGATCACGCTGCCCGCCGCGATCGTCTCAGCGCCCACGCGCACCTGGCCATCCGCGGTCAGCGCAGCGTCGCCCTCGATCAGCTCGATGCCGTTCTTCTTGAACAGCCCCGCCACGCCCGAGGTGAGCGTCGAGACGACCTTCTCGCGGCGCGCCTGGATGGCGGCGTAGTCGACCTCCACCCCCGCCACCAGCAGCCCGAACTCCTCGCCGTCGCGGATCTCGGAGAGCAGATCGGCCGAGCGCAGGACCGCCTTGGCGGGGATGCACGCGTAGTTCAGGCAGCGCCCGCCCACCTTGTCGCGCTCGATCACCGCGGTGCTTTTGCCGAGCTGGGCAGCGCGGATCCCAGCCACGTAACCGCCGGGCCCCGATCCGATCACGATCGTGTCATAGGAGCTCGCGGCCATCGCGCGTGAGCCTATCGAAGCGCCGCCGCGCGAGCCGCTGAGCGCTCAGCCGCCGCGGGGCGCCTGCAGCCTGCTCATCACGCCCACCAGCTTCCAGAACAGCCAGCCGCCCAGGGCGATCGCCACCACGCACACCACCGCCGCCCTGATCGTGGAGGCCACCACGAGCGCCAGCGAGGCGACGATGATCTGAAATGCGAGCAGCGCCTCGAAGCCGAGCACCGCGCCGTAGCGGCGCTGGTACATGCCGCCGGCAAGCCCCAGGAAGACCGCGGCCAGGAAGACCGCGCCGGGCAGCGAGCCGCCGCGGCTGGAGAGGTCGTGGATCGTGAGCGCGCCCACGATGATCGCCGCGGCGATCACCGCGGCGAGCACGATCGCCGCGATCAGCGCGGGCGGGCGCTCGCCCGGCGCGAGCGGGCGCAGCGCCGCGCGCGCCTGCTCGTCGCGGCTGAGCGCTGGGCCGGGTGGGGGCTCGGGCCGCTCGCCGTCCACCTCAGCGCTCCGGCGGGTGCGCTTCGAGCTCGCCGCGCAGCTCGCGCGCGGCCCGCTCGGGGTCGGCCGCGGCGCTCACCGCGCGCAGCACGCACACGCGCGTGGCGCCCGCGCGCAGCGCCTCGGCGAGGTTGCCCGCATCCAGCCCGCCGATCGCGAAGAACGGCACCGGCGCGTGCGCGGCGGCGTGGCGGATCAGCTCCAGGCCCACCGCGGGGCGCCCCGGCTTGGTGGGTGTCTCGTGGATCGGCCCCACGCCGATGTAGTCCACCAGCGCAGCGTCGACCGCGTCGATCTGGGCGGGCGTGTGCGTGGACAGGCCGATCAGCATGTCCGGGCCGAGCAGCTCGCGCACCTCCTCCACGGGCATGTCCTCCTGGCCCACGTGCACGCCGTCCGCGCCCGCCTCGCGGGCCACGCCGGGACGGTCGTTGACGATCGACAGCGCTCCCAGGCGCTCGCACAGGGCGCGCATCGCGTTGGCGCGCGCCGCCAGCTCGTCGTCGGTGAGCTGCTTCTCGCGCAGCTGGGCGATGTCCACGCCGCCCGCGATCGCGCTGCGCAGCAGCCCGGGCAGCCCGTCCCCGGAGTCCGGCGGGCACACCAGGTACAGCCGCGCGGCGGCCAGCCGCGCGCGGCGCTGCGCTCCGAGGTCGCGGTGTGCCATCGGCTGCAGTCTGCCACGCCCGCGCCGCCCCTCCGCGCACAGGCGCGGGCTAGCATCAACGGCATGGAGCGAGCAGACGTGCTCATCGTCGGCGGCGGCATCATCGGCCTCGCGATCGCCTGGCGCGCGCGCTCGCGCGGTGCTGCGGTGACGCTGCTCGAGCGCGAGCTCGCCGGCGGTGGCACCTCGCGCGTCGCCGCGGGCATGCTCGCACCGGTCGCCGAGGTCGAGTTCGGCGCCGCGGGGCGCCGCGCGCTGGAGCTCGGCCTGCGCTCCGCGACGCTGTGGCCGGGCTTCGCGGCCGAGCTCGAGCAGGCCGCCGGCCTGCCAGTCGGCCTGCTGGCCACGGGCACGCTGCTGCTCGCGGGCGACGAGGACGACGCGCGCGAGCTCGAGCGCCAGCTCGCCTTCCGCGAGTCGCTGGGCCTGCGCGTGCAGCGCCTGCGCGCGAGCGAGGCGCGCGAGCTCGAGCCCGCGCTCGCGCCGCGGCTGCGCATGGCGCTGCGCGCGCCCGATGACCACTCCGTCGATCCGCGCCTCGTGCTGGCAGCGCTGCGCGCCGCGTGCCTGGCCGCCGGCGTGCGCCTGTGCGAGCACGCGCCCGTCGCACGGGTCCTGCTCGGCGCGGGCAGCGCGCGCGTGACGGGCGTCGCGCTGGAGGACGGCGAGCAGATCGGCGCGGAGACGGTGGTGCTCGCCGCCGGTCCCTGGAGCGCCGCGATCGCCGGGCTGCCCGACGGCGCGGGCGTGCCAGTGCGGCCGGTCAAGGGGCAGATCGTGCGCCTGCGCGATCCCGCCGGCGCGGGGCTGCTGGGCGCGGTTGCGCGCTTCCGCGGCGGCTACCTGGTGCCGCGCGGGGACGGGCGCTACGTGCTCGGCGCCACCGTCGAGGAGCAGGGCTTTCGCGCGCAGCCCACCGCGGGCGGCGTGTACGAGCTGCTGCGCGACGCCGGCGAGCTGTTGCCCGGTATCAGCGAGCTGGAGATCGAGGAGCTGTGCGTGGGCTTTCGCCCCGGCACGCCCGACAACGTGCCCGCGATCGGCGCGGGCGCGCTGGGGGGCCTGGTGTGGGCCACCGGCCACCACCGCAACGGCATCCTGCTCGCGCCGCTCACCGCGCAGCTCGTGGCCGATCTGCTGGAGAACCCCGCCGCGGGGACCAGCGAGGACCCGCTGCTGGCGCTGTGCTCGCCGCTGCGCTTCGTGGACGCCGGTCCCGCCGCGCGTCCCGCCCGCGAGCGTCTGGCGGCGCTGCCGTGATCGTGCTCAACGGCGAGAGCGCCGCGGACGTGCGCGCGGGCGCCACCGTGGCCTCGCTGCTGGGCCGCCTGGGCCTCGCCGCGGATGCACCCGGCGTCGCCGTCGCGGTCGACGGGGAGGTCGTGCCGCGGGCCGCCTGGCAGTCCTTCGCGCTAGGCGAGAATGCGCGCGTGGAGGTGCTCACCGCGATGCAGGGAGGATGATCGGGGCGATGGCCGACCCCGCGCACAGCCCCCTGCCCGCCGCCCCCGCCGCGCCCGCCCTGCAGATCGCGGGCCGGACGCTCGGCTCGCGGCTGCTGCTCGGCAGCGGCGGCTTTCCCTCGCTGGAGCTCCTGCGCGAGGCGATCGCGGCCAGCGGCAGCGAGCTCGTAACGGTCGCGCTGCGCCGGCTGGACCCCGGCCCCGGCCGCCCGCACGGCTCGCTGCTGGAGGTGCTCGGCGAGGCGGGCGTCGAGCTGCTGCCCAACACCGCCGGCTGCTTCACCGCGCGCGATGCGGTGCTGACGGCGCGCCTGGCGCGCGAGGCGTTTGCGACGGACTGGATCAAGCTCGAGGTGATCGGCGACGAGGACACCCTGCTGCCCGACGCGCCCGAGCTGCTGCGCGCCGCCGAGCAGCTCGTGGAGGAGGGCTTCGTGGTGCTTCCCTACACCACCGACGACCCCGTGCTGGCGCGCCGCCTGGTGGATGTGGGCTGCGCTGCGGTGATGCCGCTCGGCTCGCCCATCGGCAGCGGCATGGGCATCCGCAACCCGCACAACATCGCCCTCATCCGCGAGGCGGTGGACGTGCCGGTGGTGCTCGATGCGGGCATCGGCACCGCGTCGGACGCCGCCCTGGCGATGGAGCTCGGCTGCGACGCCGTGATGGCCGCCTCGGCGATCGCCCGCGCGGAGGATCCCGTTGCGATGGCGCGCGCGATGCGCGCCGCGGTGAAGGCCGGGTGGCTGGCGCGCGGCGCGGGGCGCATCCCGCGCCGGCTGCATGCGAGCGCCTCGACCAGCGCCGCCGGCCTGGCCGATTTCGGCCGCGGCGGCGATGCGCTCAGCTGACCACCTCGATCTCGCCCTACACTCACCGCTCCCATGACCCCCCGCCATTTCCTCACGGGCGCCGAGCTGAGCGCCGCAGAGCTCTCCGTGCTGCTCGACCGGGCGCTCGAGCTGAAGGCCGCGCCGCTGTCCTCGCGCGCGCTCGCCGGGCGCAGCGTGGCGCTGATCTTCCAGAAGCCCTCCACGCGCACGCGCGTCTCCTTCGAGGTGGGCATCGACGAGCTCGGCGGGCACGCGGTCGTGCTGCGCTCCGAGGAGCTGCAGCTCTCGCGCGGCGAGGCGCTGCGCGACACCGCGCTCGTGCTCGCCCGCCACGTGGCCGCGGTGGGGCTGCGCACGGGGCCCGACGAGACGCTCGAGGAGCTCGCCGCGGCGAGCAGCGTGCCGGTGATCAACATGCTGAGTGCGCGCCACCATCCCTGCCAGGCGCTCGCCGATCTGCTCACGCTGCGCGAGGCCTGCGGCGCGCTGGCGGGCCTGCGCGTGGCCTACGTCGGCGACGGCAACAACGTGGCGCGCTCGCTGGCCGTGCTCGGCACGCTCGCCGGCATGCACGTCGCGCTGGCCTCCCCGCCGGGCTACTCGCTGGAGGACGACCTCACCCTGCCCCGCCACGCGAGCGGGCTCGTGACCCACCACACCGATCCGCGGGAGGCGGTCGAGGGCGCGCGCGCGGTGTACACCGACGTGTGGGTGAGCATGGGCGATGAGGCCAGCGCGGCCGAGCGCCGCTCCGCGCTGGGCGCCTACCGCGTGGACGACACGCTGCTCGACGCCGCCGCCGGGGGCGCCTTCGCGATGCACGACCTGCCCGCGCACCCGGGCGAGGAGATCAGCGCCGAGGTGCTCTACGGCTCGCGCCAGCGCATCTGGGATCAGGCGGAGAACCGCCGCCACGCGCAGAAGGCGCTGCTGGAGCTACTCGTGGGTGGCGCATGATGCCCCCCGCCCCCGAGGCCGCCGAGGGCACAGCCCAGCCACGCCCCCAGCGCGGAGACGAGCTCGAGCTGCAGATCGAGTCGCTGGCGTTCGGCGGCGAGGGCGTTGCGCGGCTCGGCGACGGCGGCTACGTGGTGTTCGTGGCGGGCGCCATCCCCGGCGATCGCGTGCGCGCGGTGGTGCACAAGCGCAAGCGCAGCTACGCGCACGCGCGCACGCTGGAGGTGCTCGAGGCGAGCCCCGAACGCCTGCCGGAGACAGCGGCGCACCCCGGCGTGCCGTGGCAGGTGATCCCCTACGAGCGCCAGCTCGAGGTCAAGCGTGCGCAGGTCGACGAGGCGCTGCGGCGGATCGGCCGGCTCGACGGCTTCGAGCTGCAGGAGATCATCCCGGCGCGCCAGCTGTGGCGCTATCGCAACAAGCTGGAGTACTCCTTCGGCAACGATGAGGCCGCCGGCGGGGGGCTGGTGTGCGGCTTCCACGCCCCGGCGGGCGGCAACCGCGTGGAGCCGATCGGGGACTGCATGCTGGCCTCCGAGCGCGGCAACCTGGCGCGCGAGCTGGCGCTGCGCTGGTGCCGCGCGGAGGGCCTCGGCGCGTGGGAGCGCGGGGCGGGTCCGCGCTCCGCGGCGCCCGCGCAGCCGGGCGGGCAGGCACGCGAGCGGCGGGTTGCGCCCGCGCCCGACGGGCGCGCGCGCCTGCGCAACCTCGTGGTGCGCGAAGGGCGCCACACCGGCCTGCTGCAGGTGCGCATCGTGACCACCGCAGGCGAGCTCGAGGCGGGTGAGCTCGCGGCGGCGCTGCGGGAGGGGCTCGGCGAGCATCTCTCGGGCGTGCTGTGGACGCGCTCGCACAGCCCCGCCGAGACGACCGCGGGCGGTGAGACGGAGCTCGTGTGGGGCGAGGCGGAGCTGCCCGAGCGCCTCGGCGAGCTCGACCTGCGCATCTCCGCCGAGGCGTTCTTCCAGACGAACACCGAGATGGCCGAACTGCTCTACGACGTGGTCGGGGAGTACGCCGCGCTGGAGGGGTGGGAGCGCGTGTATGACCTCTACTGCGGGATCGGCACGATCTCCCTCACGCTCGCGCCGCGCGCCGGCGAGCTGTGGGGCATCGAGATCGTCGAGCAGGCCGTCGCGGACGCGATCGCCGGCGCGCGGCGCAACGCGGTGAGCAAGGCGCACTTCTATGCCGGCGACACCCGCCTGGCGCTCTCCGAGCTCGTCGAGCGGGCCGGGCGCCCCGACGTGATCGTCGTCGATCCCCCCCGCGCGGGCCTCTCCAAGAAGGTCGTCCACCGCATCATCGACGCTCAGCCCAGGCGCGTGGTGTACGTCTCCTGCAACCCCACCACGCTCGCTCCCAACGCAGCCGAACTCGTCGAGGCGGGTTTCACGCTGCGCCGCGTGCGTCCCGTGGACATGTTTCCCCAGACTCACCACATCGAGTGCGTCGCCCTGCTCGAGCGGGACGAGGGCCGGCGCGCCGCGCGGGGGTAGGCTGCGGCGATGCGCGCAGCGACGATCCGCGAGGGTGAGATTCTGGTGGAGGAGCACCCGGACCCGGTGGCGGGCACGGGCGAGGTGCTCGTGCGCGTCCGCGCGGCGGGGCTGAACGGCGCGGACATGATGCAGCGGCGCGGGCTCTACCCCGCGCCCGCGGGCTCGCCGCAGGACATTCCCGGGATGGAGCTCGCGGGCGAGGTTGCGGCGCTCGGCTCCGGCGCCGCGCGCTTCGCGCCGGGCGATCGCGTGATGGCGATCGTGGGAGGGGGCGCGCAGGCCGAGCTGTGCATCGTGCACGAGCGCCAGCTGATGCCGGTCCCCGCGGATCTCGGCTGGGTGGCCGCGGGCGGGCTGCCGGAGGTCTTCACGACGGCGCACGACGCGCTGATCAGCCAGGCGCAGCTGCGCCCCGGCGAGCACCTGCTGGTGCACGGCGGCGCGGGCGGCGTGGGCACCGCCGCGATCCAGCTGGCGCGCGCCATGGGAGCGCAGGTCAGCGCGACCGTGCGCAGCGCGGAGCTGCACGGGCAGGTCGAGGAGCTGGGCGCGCGCGTGCTGGGCGTCGAGGGCTTCGCCGAGCACGGTCCCTACGACGTGATCCTCGAGCTCGTCGGCGCGCCCAACATGCCCGAGAACCTCCAGGCGCTGGCCATGGGCGGGCGCATCAGCGTGATCGGCGTGGGGGCGGGGGCGAAGGCCGAGGTGAACCTGCTGGCGCTGATGGGCAAGCGCGCGCGCATCCACGGCTCCACCCTGCGCGCGCGCCCGCTGGAGGAGAAAGCGCTGGCGGCGCGGCTCGTCGAGCACGAGGTGCTGCCGCTGTTCGAGGCGGGCGTGCTGCGCGTGCCGATCGCGCAGACCTTCTCGCTGGAGCAGGCCGCGGCCGCCTACGAGCGCTTCGCCGCGGGCGGCAAGCTGGGTAAGGTCGTGCTGGAGCTCGGGAGCTCTCAGTAGGGCGGCTGGGCGACGTACCAGTCGCCCAGCGTGCGGAACGCCGCCCAGAAGCCGCGCTTGGCGTCCTGCTCGTCGAGCGAGTCGTCGATGTTGGGCACGTACAGCGCGTCGATCGCGGGCGTCAGCTGCTGGATCTCGCCGAAGCTCTCGCCCAGCGGGTGGGCGAGCGGGAGCTGCATGTCGTTGAGCGCGCCCAGCGCCTCGGGTCCCATCACCACCACGATCTTGGGCTGCACGATCGCGATCTCCTCGACGACCCTGGAGACGCATGCGAAGTCCGCCAGCGAGGCGTCGCTGAGCGGGCACTTCACGCACAGCGTGCCGTACACGGCCAGCGGATCGATCGACAGGCGCTTCAGCGACTTCATCAGCGCGCTGCCCGCGCGCCCGTAGAAGGCGACGCCCTCCTCGATCTCGGAGGGCAGCGCGGAATGCTTGAGCAGCATGATGTCGGCCTGCGGATGCCCCGAGCCGAGCACCGGCATGAGGTTGCCGCGCGGGCAGTGCGGACAGGCCTGCAGCTCGCGTGTGAGCGTGTTCAGCTCGCGGATTGCGCGCTCGAGGTACTTCTCGCGGATCTCGTCATCGGTTACGGGCATCGACCCCGAGGGATTTGACGAGGCGTCGTCTTGTCCTTGACGGTGCACCAGTAGTTGCGCCCCCGCTACCTTCGCCCACCGCTTCCGGGCGTGCGCCGCAGGCGCTTCAGGCGGCGCGCCTTGCGCGCGCGGCGGGCCGAGGCGGGGGTGGCGCGCGTCTGCAGGAACTTCAGCGCCTGCACGTACAGCAGCGAGGAGGGGCGCGTGAGGATGTCCGCGCTGCGCAGCGACTGCAAGAACTCCTGCGGCCCGTCGAAGTCGCGCATCCTGATGCGCACCGAGCCGAGGCCCTGGGCGACGTGGGAGTCCGAGCCCGCGCCCGCGGGGATCCGGTACTTGGCCGCGAAGCGGGAGGCCTCCTCGTTGAAGGCGCCGATCGCCACACGCGGGTTGAAGACCTCGATCGCGTCCACGTCGTCGATGATCTTCAGCAGGTGCTCGTAGTCGGGCACCGAGTGCATGCGGTCGAAGGGGTGGGGCACGTACACCACGCCGCCCTGGCGCTTGATCTCGGCGACGGTCTCCGCGAGGCTGAGGCCGCGCGGGATCTTCTCCTCGATGAACAGGCCGATCACCTCGCCCTGCCCGGCCGTCTTGACCTCCTCGCCCACGATCACCTTCAGGGGCGCGTGGGGGCCTGATTCGGCGGCCTGCGCGCGCGCCTCCAGCGCCCCCGAGATCTCGTTGTGGTCGGTCACCGCGATCGCGCCCAGGCCCTGTTCGCGCGCGGTCGCCAGCAGCACCTCCACGGGCGTGGCGCAGTCGCCGGAGTGGTCGGTGTGCATGTGCAGGTCGACCTCGATCAGCGGGCGCTCGGCGAGCCGCGCGGCCAGCGCGCCATCCCCGTCGAGGGGATGGCGGCGCGCGGCGAGGCCGTCGTAGATCTCCTGCAGCTGCGCGGCGGCGCCGTCGCCGTCGGGCACGAGCTGGTACTCGCCGGGGAAGTGGCGCGCCATCAGCTCGGCCGTCGCCGGCAGGCTCGCGGTGCGGGCGTCGAGTCGCCCGAAGAAGCTCTCCACGAAGCGGCGCGCCACCAGCGTGGAGAGCAGGCGCTCGCTGGAGGCGTGGAAGGAGCCCACGTTGAGCGCGCGCGAGTGGCGCAGCGCGGCGTTGGAGGTGCTGGGCGCGAAGGGCTCGTGCACGTGCACGAAGTCGAGTTCGATCAGCGTGAGCACTTCCTCGACGGTCCGCGCCACGTCGATCGGCAGCGCGGAGGGCCGCCGCCGGCCCGAGCCGGCCATGTCGAGCACCTCCCCCACGGCGATCACGCGCGGGCTGCCCGCGTCGGTCCCCTCGAGCAGCGCCTGTGCGTTGCCGCGCGCGGCGCGCAGGTCCCTGCGCGAGGCGCGCACCCGCTCCTGCGAGCGCGAGGGCGCGAGCACGAGCACGCGGTGCCCGGAGCGCGAGAGCTCACCCGCGACGCGCCGCACGTAGGCGTTGAGCGCGTTGTCCTCCGCCTCCCACGGATAGGGGGTCACGTGGGCTATGGAGTACGACGAAGCCATCGACTCGACGATTATGGCGTCTGCGCGCAGCGCCGGTCGGCGGCTATTTGGCGGTGCGCGCCCTGCTCGCGCGCGCTCGCGCCGGTGCGCGCTTGGCCCGCGCGCCGGTGCTCGGCGCGGAGCCCCCGGGCCGCATGCCGGGCTTGCGCGCATAGGTGGCGATGAAGCGCTCGGTGTCCGCGCGCGCCTGATCGTCGGGGCGCTGGTTGTGCGGCGACTTCATCAGGTAGGAGGAGGGGCCGTCGAGCTGGCCGGCGAGGCCGTGGTTGAGCGCGAGCTTGCAGCAGCGCACCGCGTCGATCACGATGCCGGCCGAGTTGGGCGAGTCCCACACCTCGAGCTTGAGCTCCAGGTTCAGCGGCACGTCGCCGAAGGCCTGGCCCTCGACGCGGATGTGCGCCCACTTGCGGTCGGTCAGCCACGGCACATAGTCGGACGGCCCCACGTGGATGTCGCCCGCGGGCAGCTCGTGGTCCATGATCGAGGTCACCGCGTTGGTCTTGGAGATCTTCTTGGACTCCAGCCGCTCGCGCTCGAGCATGTTGTAGAAGTCCATGTTGCCGCCCACGTTCAGCTGCGAGGTGCGCTCGATCTCCACGCCGCGGTCGGCGAACAGGCGCGCGAGCGTGCGGTGCACGATCGTTGCGCCGACCTGGGACTTGATGTCGTCGCCCACGATCGGCACGCCCGCCTTCTTGAAGCGCTTGTCCCAGTAGTCCTCGCGGGCGATGAACACGGGGATGCAGTTGACGAAGCCGCAGCCGGCCTCGAGCACCTGCTCGACGTACCACTTGGTGGCCTGCTCGGAGCCGACGGGCAGGTAGGAGACGACTACGTCGGTGTGGGTCTCCTTGAGGATCCGCACGATGTCGGCGGTCTCGCCGGGGGCCTTGGTGATCTTCTCTTTGAGGTATTTGCCGAGACCGTCGTGGGTCATGCCGCGCTGCACGGGGACGCCCAGCTTGGCGGGCACCGCATGGGCCCCGGTGGCGAACTTGATCGTGTTGTTCTGCCCGGCCCAGATCGCCTGGCCGAGGTCCTTGCCGACCTTCTTGGCGTCGATGTCGAAGGCCGCGGTGAACTCGATGTCACGGACGTGGTAGCCGCCGAGATCGACGTGCATGAGGCCCGGCACGCGCTGGGCGGGGTCGGCGTCGCGGTAGTAGTGCACGCCCTGCACGAACGCCGAGGCGCAGTTGCCGACGCCGATGATCGCGACCCGCACCTTCTCCGACTGGTAGCGCGCTGCGCCGTTCTTGGAGGCGGCGCTGCTGGCGCGAGCGCGGCCGTTGCTGTGCTCCTTGATCACGAGTGAAGTCCTTTGCGAGGGCGCTGAGGCCCGGTCGAGGGGGCCTGCGGCCTCCCTGCTTCTCAGTGGGGACGGCGGCCGGATGGTCGATCGGGCCACCGCAAGAGACTACTCCGCCGGGCGCGCAAGGTCACACCGAGAGCTCGCGGCGGACATGCCAGACGCGCTGGGCGACGGTGATCAGGCTGAGCGCGGCGAGCACGTAGACGGCCGGCTGCAGCAGTTCGAAGTGCCCCAGCCCTGCGCCCTTGGCGAACACCAGCCCGATCGCGAGGATGACGACGCGCACGGGCCGCGTGGCGATCCCCACCTTGCACTCCACGCCCAGCGCCTCGGCGCGTGCGCGCGTGTAGCTGACCATCAGCGAGGCGAGCACCGCGAGCACCACCGCGGCAGCCGCCACACGGTTGCCCTGCAGCGCGAAGTAGCCGGCCACGGCGGTCAGCACGACGCCCTCCTCGACGCGGTCGAGCGTGGAGTCCAGGAAGGCGCCGAAGGGGGTGCCCTTGCCCGACATGCGCGAGTAGCGCCCGTCGAGCGTGTCCATGGTGGAGCCGACGATGAAGGCGATCCCGCCGAGGAAGAAGAGCGATTCCCACACGAGCACCGCGGCCACGAGGTTGAGCACGAAGCCCGTCAGCGAGATCGCGTTGGGTGTCAGGCGCGACTCGATCAGGCGGTTGCGCACGAGCTCGCGCCGTTCGCCCGAGCCGATCGGCGCGCGCGCCCGCGGGCCGGAGCGGTGCCCGCCGGGCCGCGCGCGCTGCTCGGGGGCGTGGCCCGTCGGGGGTGGCTGTGCCACGGCGTGCTCCCTCTACCCGCTCGCGCTCAGCCGGGCGGGGGCGATCGCCGAGAAGCGCCACACGGCCGGGCGCGCGCGGGCGAGCCAGCCCGCGGCGTAGGCGGAGACGCCGGCGGTGAGTGCGCCCAGCAGGGCGTCGAAGATGAAGTGGTTGGCCGTGACGATGATCACGAAGGCCATCAAGCAGCGGGTAGAGCAGCCACAGGACCTTCACGACGCGCCGCCGCGACAGGCGCGCGAGCGTCGCCCCGATCATCAGCGCGAAGGCCACGTGCATCGAGGGCACTGCCGCGTAGAGGTTCGTCACCGCGCTCACCGAGGAGCTGCCGTGCACGGCGACGCCGGTGAAGTCCGAGACGGTGTCGATGAAGCCCCACTCGGGCATGAAGCGCGGCGGCGCGGTGGGGAACACGATGTAGCCGACCAGCGCGATCGCCATCGCGATCATGAACATGTTGCGCACGAAGTAGAAGTTGCGGTTGTGGCGCACGTACAGGTAGAGCAGCGCGGCGATCGTCACGGAGGTCTGCGCGTTGAGGTAGAGCCAGCTGGCTATGACCATCGCGACGTGGCTGCCCGAGGCCCACGCCTGGATGGACGGCTCCACGAACACGTGCAGCGTGCGCTCCAGCGAGATCACGTCGCGCGCGTGGGCGAAGGCCTCGCCGGCCTCGCCCTCGACGAGCCCGCGCACGAGCGTGTAGGCGAGGTAGGCGGCTCCGAACAGCGAGACCTGCCGCAGCGCGTCCGGCCAGCCATGCGGCAGAACGCGCGCCTGCAGGACACGGGCGCGGGCGAGCATCGAGTGACAGCGTAGACGATGCTCAGCTGCAGCGAGGGCCGCGCGCGAACACGCGCGCGAGCGAGAAGCGGATGACCACGTGCAGGCTCGCGGGTGCGCGCGCCTGCACCGCGGTCCAGTCGCCGGGCGCGCGCGCCACGCAGCCGCTGCCGCCGGCGAGCGCCCAGTAGGGTGTGAAGTGCACGCGCACCACGTAGGTGCCGGCGCGCGGGGCGAGCAGCGTGAAGGAGTCGGTGTCGAGCCGGGTGAGCGACCCGGGCGCGCTCACCAGCGGGGTGGCGCCCGCGACGGCGAACAGGCGCCAGTGCGGAGAGCGCCACACTTCGCGCAGGTAGGCGGGCCGCCCCGCTCCGCGCAGCAGCCGCGCCTCGGCTTCGCCGGAGTAGTCGAGCGGCGCGTCGGGCAGCGCCACGTAGGCGATCGCCTGGGCGGACAGCCAGGTGCGGTAGCGCGCCGCGCTGAGCGGCGCGGAGTCGTAGAAGAGCCCGTTGCGCAGCGTGTCCAGCTGGCGCTCCCAGCCGCGCGCGATCATCACGTGGGGCGCCACCCAGCGCGCCTCCCAGTGGGTGACGCTGGGCAGCACCTCGATGCGCACGGGCCGCGCGCCGTAGCCCACGCCGAGGGCTCGCAGCTCGCCCAGCAGCGGTGCGTAGTAGGAGGCGTTGACGGCGGGGTCCGTGAGGCCCGCTGCGAAGTCCGTGAGCGGCGCGTTGGCCTGCCAGTAGAGCAGCACGGGCACCAGCACGAGCAGCAGGCGCGGACGGCGGCCGATCGCTGCGCCCCCCAGCAGCAGGCAGGCCAGCAGCGGCGCCCCGAACAGCGCGCCGAGCCGGTCGGCGTTGCCGCCCACGGCGCTCGCCAGCACGTAGGCGCCGGCGAGCGCGAGCGCGTAGAGCAGCGCGCCGATGCGCAGCGCCCGCTGCTCGGGCGCCACGAGCAGCGCGATCAGCAGCGCGCCGGCCAGCTCCGGGTAGAAGGCCGAGGCGGCGAACGGCTGCGTGCCCCCCTTCGGGGAAGACGAGCGTGAGCAGCGCGATCGGCACCAGCGCGGCGAGCGCGAGCGCGGCCGGCCGGCCGCGCTCGGGGCCGGCGATCGCGCAGGCCAGGAAGGCGAGCGCGAGAAAGGCCCCCGCGACGGGGCTCGCGACGGCGCTCAGCGGTGCCAGCACGAACGCCAGCGCGAACCGTTCGCGCTGCGCGGCCAGCAGCGCGCCCAGCGCGATCGCGAGGCCGAGGTCGAAGGGCACCCGGTTGGACAGCAGCGAGATCGACGCGCCGATCGCGAAGAAGATGCCGGCGACGCGGGTGGCGCGCGGGGGGAAGTGCCCGTCGATCAGCGCGCTGAACAGCGCGGTGGCGAGCGTCATCGACAGCGCGGCCAGGAGTTGCGGGCCGATCAGCGCGCCGAGCGCGGGCGCGAGCAGCGAGTAGGCGGGCAGATGGTGCCCGCCGTACCAGCAGTTGTCCCACAGCGTGAAGCCCACGCGCGAGAACAGTTCGCTGCGGTAGTGCGGCCGCGGCCAGGTCGCCGCTGGGCGGAGCGGCGATCACGTAGGCCAGGCCCAGCGCCGCGGTGATGCACCACGCCGGCGGCAGTCTGCGCGCGGCGCCGCGGCGCGCGCCCGAGGCGCGCTGGGGTCGCGCCCCGCCCGCAGGCCCCAGCGTGCTGGTGCCCACGCTCACCCGCCGTTCAGAAAGCCCGTCACCCGCTCGAGCAGGTCGGGGCGATCGAGCCACGGCCAGTGCCCGGCATCTGCGAGCTCGAGCAGCTCCGCGTCGGGCAGGGCGTCCGCGTAGGCGCGGCCGAAGCGCGCGGGGATGTAGGGGTCGCGCATGCCCCACACCACGAGCGCCGGCATCTGCAGGCGCCCCAGCCCGGCGCCGGCGGCGGCGAGCACCTCGGGCGGCGAGCTGCGGTACAGGCGCAGGATCGCCCGCTGGGTGCCCTGGTCGAAGTGCTCGAGCACGCTGTCGAGCCACGACGTCGGGCATCGGCCCGGGCGTGGCGTTGGCCGCGGCGGTGCTGCGGCGCAGCAGGAAGCGGCTGGTGCTCCCCATCGCCAGCTCGCCGAGGCCAGGCGTGCGCCACACGCGCGCCCAGCGGTGCCAGCTGTAGCCCGGCAGGAAGGGCACCGCGTTGATGATCACGAGCGCTCCACGCGCTCGGGAGGCGCTGTGCGAAGGCGAGCCCGACGGCGCCCCAGTCGTGCACCACGAGGCTCACGCGCTGCACCTCGCGCTCGTCCAGGAAGCGCTCGATGAAGCGGTCGTACTCCGCGATCGTGTACTTCAGCGTGCCCGGCTTGCCCGAGCGCCCGAAGCCGGGCAGGTCGGGCGCCAGCCCGCCGCTGCGCGCGAGGAAGCCCGGCGGGAGGACCCAGTCGTCGGAGTTGCCGGGCACGCCGTGCAGGTACAGCGGCGGCGCCTCCTCGCCTCCGCCCGCGTCCCGCTCGGCGCTGCGCCAGAACACCGGCAGCCCGTCGAGCTCGCCGTTGTGGTCGCTGACCTCGGGCACCGGCCGAGGATATAGGCCGCGGGGCCGGCGGATACGGTGTCGCGGTGAGCCCCGCGCAGAGCACCGGGCGCCGAGCGCGCTGGACACCGCCGACGCGCGCTCGCGTGCGGGCGGGTGCGCGATCGCCTGCGCGAGGTGTAGGCATCCCGCTGATGAGCGCCCACGGGCACCCGATCGCCGAGCTGGTCCTGACGGTGCTCTCGCAATCGACCAACGACCGCAACCGCGACGTCGCCTACCTGCGCCTGCGCGCGCGCCTGCCGCGCTGGGAGCAGGTGCGCGACGCGCCGCCGGCGGCGGTCGAGGAGGCGATCCGGCCGGGCGGCATCTCGAGGGTCAAGTCGGTGCGCATCCAGGCGATCCTCGGGCGATCGCCGCCGATCTGCCGCGCGAGTGGGCTCTCGCTGGACTGGCTGGCGCGCGCCCCGCTCGGCGAGGCGCGCGACTACCTCGTGGCGCTGCCCGGCGTGGGACGCAAGACGGCCGCATGCGTGCTGCTGTTCGCCTACGGCCTGCGCGAGGTGCCGGTGGACACGCACGTCTCGCGCGTGGGCATGCGCCTGGGACTGCTGCGCGCGGGCGCCGCCGTTCGAGGAGCTGCACGATCAGATGCTCGCGCTCACGCCGCCCGGCGCACGAGCTCGAGCTGCACGTCAACCTGCTGCGCCACGGGCGGCGCACCTGCCACGCGCGCCGGCCCGCCTGCGGGGACTGCGCGCTCGCGCGGATGTGCCCGAGCCGCGAGCTGCCGGGCTAGCCGCCAGCCGCGCGGCAGCACGCGAACGCGATGACCGCGTAGTGCAGCGCGGCGGCGGCGATCACGAGCGCGTGGAAGACCTCGTGGTAGCCGAACACCTTCGGCACGGGTTCGGCCGCCCGCTCGCGTAGACGATGGCCCCGACGACGTAGAGCAGGCCGCCCGCCGCCAGCCCGGCCACGCCGAGCCAGCCGATCGTCGCGGGCAGCTCGCCGATGACCGCCGCGGTGACCAGGCCGAGCGCCACGTAGACGCCCGGCGAACAGCCACTTGGGCGCATCGATCCAGAGCAGCTTGAAGATCACCCCGCCGAGCGCCCCGGCCCACAGCACGATCAGGATCGCGCTCGCCAGCGAGCGGCCCTTCAGCGCGAGCAGCGCGACCGGCGTGTACGTGCCGGCGATCAGCACGAAGATCATCGAGTGGTCCAGCCGCCGCATCCAGCGCCGCGCGCGCGGGCGCCAGGTGACGCGGTGATACAGCGCGCTCGTGCCGAACAGCGCCGACACGCGCGCCGCGTAGATCGTCGCCGCCAGGCGCGGCCCTGCCCGTCGGAGGCGGCGAGGATCAGCGCGACGCCGCAGCCCAGCGAGACGAAGAAGGCATACTCATGAGAGACGCCGCGCAGCCGGGGCTTGAGCGGCCCCGACGGCTATCATGTTCATGCAGCAGACGGGTGACCGCGCTTGAGCTTGGCACGCGCGCGCTCTGGCGTGACCCGTGACGACGTCCCAGGCCAGCCCGACGCGTGCCATCCCCAGGATCAGCCAGCCCGAGGGGTCGAGCTCGTACCAGCGCAGGCCGTGGAAGGCCGACTGCGGGAAGGCGTGGTGGTTGTGGTGCCAGGCCTCGCCGAGCGACGGCAGCGCGAGCCAGAAGACGTTCGTCGACTCGTCGTCGGTGTCGAAGCGGCGGCTGCCGAAGAAGTGGCAGATCGAGTTGATGCTCCAGGTGATGTGGTGCACGAGGAAGATCCGCACGAGGCCCGCCCACAGCAGCGCGCTGAGGCCGCCCGCCACGAGCGAGCCGCCGCTGAGCGCGAAGCCCAGCACGAACGGCAGGCCCAGGCTGAGCAGGGCGATCAGGGGGAAGTTCCTGTTGATGCGCCGCATCGTGCGGATCCTCGACGAGGTCGCGCGCGAAGCGTTTGGAGGATGCCTGCCCGTGGGTCTCGAACAGCCAGCCCACGTGCGCGTGCCAGAGGCCCGCCGACCATCCCCCGCAGGCCCGCGCCGTGGCCCGGCGTGCGGGCTGTGCGGGTCGCCCTCTTCGTCGGTGAAGGTGTGGTGCTTGCGGTGGTCGGCCACCCAGTCGATCACCGGCCCCTGCAGCGACATCGAGCCGAGGATCGCCAGCGTGTAGCGCAGCCAGCGGTGCGTCTGGAAGGCGCGGTGGGTCAGCAGGCGATGGAAGCCCACGGTCACGCCGACCGCGGTCAGCAGGTACATCACGGCGAAGATCGCCAGGTCGCGGGCGCCGAGGAAGCGGTTCCACAGCAGCACCGCGGCGGCGACCACGCCGAGGAACGGCATCACGACGGCGGCGATGTTCGACGTTGCGCTCCAGGCGGGTCACTCGACGAGAGTACGCGCTCGGGTCGCGGCGGTTACTGCGCGGCGGCGGGGAGGGACGCCCGGGGGGTGTGCGGGGACGTTCGGGGGGTATCGCCGCGCCGGGAAGGCTCGCGACGTGCTGACGCGGGGCCCTGAGCGGCGCACTTGACATTGGCAAGAAATCTGCCACACTTACGCTTAGATTTATAAAGCGTACTAGAAGGAGCATCAGATATGGCCAAGACCATAGGCATCGACCTCGGCACGACCAACTCGTGCATGGCGGTGCTCGAGGGTGGCGAGCCGACCGTCATCGAGAACGCCGAGGGCGGCCGCACGACCCCGTCGGTCGTCGCGTTCACGCCCTCCGGCGAGCGTCTCGTGGGCACGGTCGCCAAGCGCCAGGCGGTCACCAACCCGCAGAACACGATCTTCTCGATCAAGCGCTTCATGGGCCGCAAGGAGGCCGAGGTGCACGAGGAGGAGTCGATCGTCCCCTACAAGGTCGTCGCCGGGCCCAACGGCGACGCGCGCGTCGAGGCGGCCGGCGAGCAGCACTCCCCGCCGGAGATCTCGGCGATGATTCTGCAGAAGCTCAAGGCGGACGCCGAAGCGTATCTCGGCGAGCCCGTCGACTCGGCCGTGATCACCGTCCCGGCCTACTTCAACGACGACCAGCGCCAGGCGACCAAGGATGCCGGCAAGATCGCCGGGCTGGACGTCAAGCGCATCATCAACGAGCCCACCGCCGCGTCGCTGGCCTACGGCCTGGACAAGGAGTCAGACCAGACGATCCTCGTCTTCGACCTCGGCGGCGGCACGTTCGACGTGTCCGTGCTGGAGATCGGCGACGGCGTCTTCGAGGTGAAGTCCACCGCCGGTGACAACCACCTCGGCGGCGACAACTTCGACAAGGCGATCGTGGACTGGCTCGTGGCCGACTTCAAGCGCAGCCAGGGCATCGATCTCAGCGCCGACCCGATGGCGCTGCAGCGGCTCTACGAGGCCGCCGAGAAGGCCAAGATCGAGCTCTCCACCACGCAGGAGACGCAGATCAACCTGCCGTTCATCACAGCCGATGCGTCCGGGCCCAAGCACCTGGACACGCGCCTCACGCGGGCCAAGCTCTCGGAGCTCACCTCCGACCTGCTCGATCGCGTGGTCGCGCCCGTGCGCCAGGCGATGGACGACGCCAAAGACAAGGGCGTCAAGGAGATCGACCACATCGTGCTCGTCGGCGGCATGACCCGCATGCCGGCGGTGCAGGAGAAGGTCAAAGAGCTCACCGGCAAAGAGCCCCACCGCGGCGTCAACCCCGACGAGGTGGTCGCGGTCGGCGCGGCGATCCAGGCGGGCGTGCTCGCGGGCGACGTCAAGGACGTGCTGCTGCTCGACGTCACCCCGCTGACCCTCGGCATCGAGACCAAGGGCGGCGTGATGACCAAGCTGATCGAGCGCAACACCACGATCCCGACCCGCAAGGGCGAGGTCTTCTCGACGGCCGAGGACAACCAGCCGTCGGTGGAGATCCACGTCCTGCAGGGCGAGCGCGAGATGGCCCAGTACAACAAGTCGCTGGGCAAGTTCCAGCTCACCGGGATCCCGCCTGCGCCGCGCGGCATCCCCCAGATCGAGGTCGCCTTCGACATCGACGCCAACGGCATCCTCAACGTGTCGGCCAAGGACCTCGGCACGGGCAAGGAGCAGAAGATCGAGATCAAGTCCGGCTCGGGGCTCTCCGACGAGGAGATCAAGAACATGGTCTCCGACGCCGAGAGTCACGCCGAGGAGGACCGGCGCGCGCGCGAGCTCGCGGAGGCGCGCAACAACGCCGAGAACGCCGCCTACCAGGCCGAGCGCCAGCTCGCCGATCTGGGCGAGCAGGTCGAGGCCGATGCCAGGACGCGCATCGAGGAGGCGATCAAGGAGGTCCGCGAGTCGCTCGAGTCCGAGGACCCGGATGCGATCAACGCGAAGGCCGAGGCACTGCAGACGGCCTTCCACGCGGTCTCCGAGGCGATGTACCAGCGCGCCCAGGAGCAGGCGGCGGCATCCGGCAACGGAGCCTCCGCCGACGGCGAGGGTGCGACGGCGGCCCCCGAGGAGGAGGTCGTCGACGCCGAGGTCGTCGACGAGCCGAAGGCATAAGGGACGATGAGCGACACCGAGCGCACGCTGCGCGAGCAGCCAGACGGGCACCGGCGGCCCGGAACCCCCGGCGCTGATGCGCCGGGGGCCGCCGCTGCGCGGGCGGATGCCAGGGAGGCCCAGCGCCTGGCTGCAGCGGTGCTCGCCGACGCCGAAGCCGAGGCGGCCGGCGAGCAGGGCGCCGTCGAGGTCGAGGGCGACGTCGACGAGCTCGTCAGGACGGCCGCGCAGCGCGACGAGTACCTCGCGCTCGCGCAGCGCACGCAGGCCGACTTCGAGAACTACCGCAAGCGGGCGGCACGCGAGTCCGCCGCCGCCCAGGAGCGGGGTGCGATCGCCCTGGCCAAGGAGATGCTGCCCGCGCTGGACAACCTCGACCGGGCGCTCGCGGCGGCGGCGCAGGATGACCCGCTGCTGGAGGGCGTGCGCCTCGTGCGCTCGGAGCTGAGCGCCGCGCTCGCGCGCGCGGGGATCGAGTCGTTCTCGCCCGCCGGCGAGGCGTTCGACCCGGTTCTGCACGAGGCGGTCGCGACCGCCGCCCAGCCGACCGACGGCGCGTCCGGCGGGACGGTCGTGGAGGTCTACCAGCCCGGCTACCGGCTGGGCGAGACGGTGATCCGGCCGGCGCGCGTGGTCGTGGCCGCATAATCGGGGCAGCTCAGATGGCTACACGTCCGGACTACTACAAGACGCTCGGGGTCGACAGGAAGGCCAGCGCGGAGGAGATCAAGAAGGCCTACCGCAAGCTCGCCCGCACCTACCACCCCGACCGCAACCCCGACGACAAGCAGGCCGAGGCGCGCTTCAAGGAGATCTCCCAGGCCAACGATGTGCTGGGCGACCCCGAGAAGCGCAAGCAGTACGACAGCGGCAGCGGGCCCTTCGCCAGCGGCGCGGGCCCCGGAGGCGGCTTCGGCGGCTTCGGCAACTTCGACTTCGACGGCTCCTCGATGGGCGACATCCTCTCGAACCTGTTCGGGGGCTCGGCCAGCGGACGGCGCGTGCGCACGAGGCCGCGCGCGGAACGCGGCACCGACCTCGAGGCGCAGGTCTCGATCTCCTTCGACCAGGCGATCACGGGCGCGCAGGTTCCCCTGCAGGTGCCAATGCACACCACCTGCAACACCTGCCGCGGCACGGGCGCCAAGCCCGGCACCACACCGTCGGTGTGCCCAAGCTGCGAGGGACGCGGCATCGAGACCCAGGGCCAGGGCATGTTCTCGATCTCCCAGCCGTGCTCGCGCTGCGGCGGCTCGGGCACCGTCATCGAGGACCCCTGCCCCACCTGCCAGGGCAGCGGTGCGGTGCGCACGGTCAAGCGCCTGCGTGTGAACATCCCCGCGGGCGTGCGCGACGGCAGCCGCATCCGCCTGGCGGGCAAGGGCGAGCCGGGGCGCAACGGCGGACCGCCCGGGGACCTCTACCTGATCACCCATGTGGCGCCCTCGCCGCTGTTCACGCGCAAGGGCGACAACCTCGAGGTCGAGGTTCCGCTCACGATCCCCGAGGCGCTCAGCGGCGCGGAGGTGAAGGTGCCCACGCTCAGCGGCACCAAGACGCTGCGCGTGCGTCCCGGCACGGCGCACGGCACTCTGCAGCGCCTGCGGGGCGAGGGCCCGCCGAAGCCCGGCGGCTCCGGCGAGCGCGGCGACATCCACTACCGCTTCGTGATCGACGTCCCCGAGCACCTCAGCGACGAGCAGCAGCGGGCGGTGGACGCGCTCTCCCAGACGCTGGGCGGCGATCCCCGCTCGGCGCTGTTCAAGAACGGCTCCGACGCGACGGGCGGGCCGGGCGCCCAGGACGCGGCCGCGACCGGGGCGGGTGAGAGCTGATGGCCGCGCGTGGCGAGGCCCGGTCGACGCCGCGGCGCTCCGCCCGCGGGCCGCGCGTGGAGCTCGAGCGCGACCGCGGCGTGTTCATGATCTCCGTGGCGGCGCAGCTGGCCAAAATGCACCCGCAGACGCTGCGCATGTACGAGGCGCGGGGCCTGATCGAGCCCAAGCGCTCGCCCAAGGGCACGCGCCTGTACTCCCAGGAGGACGTGGCGAAGCTCCGGCGCATCCAGGAGATGACCGCGGAGCTCGGCCTGAACCTCGCGGGCGTCGAGCGCGTGCTGCGCCTCGAGGAGCAGATCGCGGGCATGCAGGCGCGCATCGAGCAGATCGAGCTCCAAGCGCTGCGCGCGCAGGTGCAGCTGGCGCACGAGCTCGAGGAGGTGCGCCGCTCGTTCCGCGCCGAGCTGACCGTCCCCTACCGCGGTGGCCTGGAGCTGGTGCGCGCCGCCGACGTTCGTTCCCCCCGTCGCAATCCCCACAAGAGGTCCTAGACGATGCAAGCAGACCGGTTCACGATCAAGTCCCAGGAGGCCCTCGCGGCCGCGGTCCGCCTCGCTGAGGAGCGCCACAACCCCCAGGTCACGCCGCTGCACCTGCTCTCGGTGCTGCTCAGCGAGCCGCCCGGGTCCGCGGGAGGCGCCGCCGCCGCGGACGCTCCGGGCGGCGTGGTGCTGCCCGTGCTCGCCAAGCTCGGAACCCAGGTGGCGGGCCTGCGCGCGGGCGTGGAGCAGGCGCTCGGCGAGCTGCCCGTCGTGTCGGGCGACGCGAGCGCGGAGGCGCTCGCGCAGCCGAGCGCCGAGCTGCAGGCGCTGCTGCGCGCGGCCGAGCGCGAGGCCGGCAGGCTCTCCGACCAGTACGTCTCCACCGAGCATCTGCTGCTGGCGCTGGCCGAGGAGAAGAGCCCGCCCACGCGCGCCGGCCTGGAGCTCGCGCGCACCGGGGTGACACACGAGCGCCTGGTCACGGCGCTGGCCGAGGTGCGCGGCTCCACGCGCGTCACCGACCAGTCGCCCGAGGAGAAGTTCCAGGCGCTGGAGCGCTTCGGCACCGACCTCACGCAGGCCGCCGAGCAGGGCAAGCTCGATCCCGTGATCGGCCGCGACGAGGAGATCCGCCGCGTCATCCAGGTGCTCTCCCGCAGGACCAAGAACAACCCCGTGCTGATCGGCGAGCCGGGCGTGGGCAAGACGGCGATCGTCGAGGGCCTGGCCCAGCGCATCGTCTCCGGCGACGTGCCCGAGTCGCTGCGCGAGCGGCGCGTGATCGCGCTGGACATCGGCTCGCTGATCGCCGGCGCGAAGTACCGGGGCGAGTTCGAGGATCGCCTGAAGGCCGTCCTCAACGAGGTCTCTGAAGCGCAGGGCAGCGTGATCCTGTTCCTGGACGAGCTGCACACGATCGTGGGCGCCGGCGCGGCGGAAGGCGCGGTCGATGCCGCGAACCTGCTCAAGCCGATGCTCGCGCGCGGCGAACTGCGCTGCGTGGGCGCCACGACGCTCGACGAGTACCGCAAGCACATCGAGAAGGACGCCGCGCTGGAGCGCCGCTTCCAGCCGGTGATGGTGGGCGAGCCCTCGGTCGAGGACACGATCGCGATCCTGCGGGGCCTGAAGGAACGCTATGAGGTCCACCACGGCGTGCGCATCCAGGACAACGCGCTGATCGCCGCGGCGACGCTGTCGGACCGCTACATAGCCGACCGCTTCCTGCCGGACAAGGCGATCGACCTGATCGACGAGTCGGCGTCGCGCCTGCGCATCGAGATCGACTCGCTGCCCACCGAGATCGACGAGGTCGACCGGCGCGTCATGCAGCTGGAGATCGAGCTGACCTCGCTGAGCAAGGAGACCGACGCCGCCTCGGCTGAGCGGCGCGAGGCGATCGAGCGGGAGCTCGCCGAGCTGCGCGAGCGCTCGGCCGCGATGAAGGCGCAGTGGCAGAGCGAGAAGCAGGCGATCCAGGGCGTGGGCGAGCTCAAGGCGCGCCTGGAGGAGGCCCGCACCGAGGCCGAGCGCGCCGAGCGCGAAGCCGACCTGCAGCGGGCCGCCGAGCTGCGCTACGGCGAGATCCCGGAGCTGGAGAAGCGCCTGGAGGCGCTCGAATCCGAGGAGCGCGAGCACGCCGAGGAAGGCGGCGCGGTGTTCCTGAAGGAGGAGGTGGACGCCGACGACGTCGCCGAGGTGGTCGCGCGCTGGACGGGCATCCCCGTCAGCCGCCTGCTGCAGGGCGAGACCGAGAAGCTGATCCACATGGAGGACCGCCTGCACGAACGCGTCGTCGGCCAGGACGAGGCGATCGAGGCCGTCGCCACCGCGCTGCGGCGCTCGCGCGCGGGCCTGCAGGACCCCGACCGCCCGATCGGCTCGTTTCTGTTCCTCGGGCCGACCGGGGTCGGCAAGACCGAGCTGGCGCGAGCGCTGGCGGAGTTCATGTTCGACTCCCAGGAGGCCATGATCCGCATCGACATGTCGGAGTACATGGAGAAACACTCCGTCTCGCGGCTCGTCGGCGCGCCCCCCGGCTACGTCGGCTACGAGGAGGGCGGCCAGCTGACCGAGGCGGTCCGGCGCCGGCCCTACTCGGTGGTGCTGCTCGACGAGATCGAGAAGGCCAACTCCGACGTCTTCAACACGCTGCTGCAGGTGATGGACGACGGTCGCCTGACCGACGGGCAGGGCCGCACGGTCGACTTCAAGAACACGGTCCTGATCATGACCTCCAACATCCCCGTGCCGGCCGGCAGTAGCGATGCGGAGACGCGCGGCGCGCTGCTGGAGTACTTCAAGCCCGAGTTCATCAACCGCCTCGACGACATCGTGCGCTTCGACGCGCTCAGCCGCGAGCAGCTCAGCGAGATCGTCGACCTGCAGGTCGCCCGCGTGATCGCGCGCGTGGCCGAGCGCGGCGTGCAGGTCACGCTCAGCGACGACGCGCGCACGCTCCTGGGCAACCTCGGCTATGACCCCGCCTACGGTGCGCGCCCGCTGCGCCGCGTAATCCAGAAGCAGCTCACCGACCGCCTCGCGCTGGCGCTGCTGAGCGGCGAGATCCGCGCGGGTGATTCGGTGAGGGTGGACGTGGCCGACGGCGAGCTGCGGCTGGAGAAGCTGGCGGCCGAGCCGGCCACCGCGGCCTGAGACGCGGATCCAGACCACCCGGAACAGCGCCCGGACGCGAGCGCTATTCGCCGGCGGCGAGAGCCTGCAGCAGCGTGAGTTCGCCGAGCCCGGCACCTTCGCCGCTCAGCGCCGGGGCGCCCGCCGGCGTCACCGTCTTGGCGAACGCGGCGAGCGCTTCGCCCTGCTTGGTGAACGCGCCGCCGGGCAGCTGCATCGCCCAGCCGCCTGCGTTGCGCGAGTAGACGAGCAGCGCGCGCAGCCAGCCCGCCTTGTGGTAGGGCAGCGCGTTGTCGAGCATCTCTGTCAGGTTGGCCGCCGCCTGCGTACTGGATTCGCCCCCTTCGCAGGAGGTCCCCTGCTCGACTTCATCCGAGCAGTAGCCGACCTCCGAGACGATGATGTTGTTCTGCCCCGAGGTCATTTCGCTCTGCACGGCGGGCAGCGACTGGATGCCGCGGCTGTTTTCATCGCTGCTGCCGCTGGGCGGGCCATAGGGATGCAGGTACCAGCCCTGGATTTCGCGCTGCAGCTGCGGCTGGGCCGCATACATCTCGCTGACCCAGTGTTTGCCCGTGGCGGCGACGTAGATGCTCGACAGGGGGATGCCGGCCGCGCTGGCGGCGGGCAGCAGCGCGGCGATCGTGCCTGCGTAGGCCGCTGCGTTGTACTGCGGCGTGGTGTAGCCCCACGGCTCGTTGATCGGTTCGAACAGGATCGTCCTGCCGGGGTAGGCAGCGAGGATCGCGGCGGCGCTCTTGACGAAGCCCTTGACGTAGCGCTTGAGTTTGTGCCCCGTGGCGGGGAAGCTGCGGTCGGAGCTGAAGTTGCCGCTATAGCCCTTGTACTGGATCGCCACGACAGGGATCATCCCGCCGGCGAGGTCGTCTTCGAGCCCGAGGCCCGGTTCCGGGAGCTGGCCGGCGGTGAAGTTGATCGGGCCGCCGCGGTCGTAGGCGACGCCTTTTTCAACGAACGTGCCGACCGCGCCGAGGTAGGTGCTGTTGTTGCCGTTGAGCCCCAGCCACACGCCGCTCGGGGCGGGGTCGTAGGCGAACTGGTCGGTGGCCACCGGCGTGGAGGTGCCCGTGCTGTTGTGCACGCTCACGTCCACCGTGCCGCTGCCGGCGGGGCTGCTCGCGGTGATCGAGCTCGACGAGACGATCTTCACGGCGGTGGCCGCCGCCGAGCCGAACGCGACGGTCGAGCCCGTCGCGAAGCCGCTGCCGCTGATCGTCACCGAGCTCCCGCCCGCGGCCGCGCCGTTGTTGGGGCTCACCGCGGTGATCGCGGGCGCGGCCGCAGCCACGGCCGGGCCGACGCTCAGGGCGAGCGCCGCGGCCACCAGCGTGGGGGCGCCGTGGCGGGCCCGGCACCGGCGCATCAGGCCCGCTGCGCCCGCGCCAACCGCCGCAAACCTGTGCAAACGTGCGCACACCCGGCTCATGCAAGCTGATGCATGCGGCGCCGTCAAGCTCGAGCGTGCATGTGAAGGCGATGTGAGCGCTGTCTGCCTGACCGGCCTCGGCGTGCGGCTGGGAGGCGTTGGGCGGTGTCGATCGGGTACAACAGAGCCGCGTACCGACCCCGCGATCGACCGAGGAGTGACCGTCATGCCCACCTACATCATGCTCTCCACACTGACCCCCGAGGGCGTGCAGACCGTGAAGAACAACCCGCAGCGGATACTGGAGGTCAACCACGAGGTCGAGCAGCTGGGCGCGAGCGTCAAGGCGCAGTGGGCGACGCTCGGCCACGTGGACTTCATCTCCGTGATCGAGGCGCCCGACGAGGGCACCATGGCGCGCGTCTCGCTCGAGCTGGGCTCGCGCGGCACGGGCCGCTACGAGACCCTCGCCGCGATCCCGATCGACGACTTCATCGCGTCCCTGTAGGTGGCTGTAGATTACGGAAATCGCCTGGTATCCAGCACACAAACCGCAGGGGGGGCGCAGATGACCCAGGGCAGCGACCGGGAGCACGAGCCCTCCGCCCAGGAGGGTCGTCCGGGCGCCGGCGCGGGCGCAGGGATCTCGCTCGTCCCCGAGCCGATGCAGGAGTCCGAGGTGCAGGCGCAGCTGGATGACATCGACGTGGACGCCCCCCACGTGGGCATCGTGATGGGCTCCAAGAGCGACATGGAGGCGATGGAGAAGGCGGCCCGCGAGCTCGAGGAGCGCGGCATCCTGCACGAGGTGCGCGTGATGTCCGCCCACCGCGAACCGGACCTCGTGGCCGAGTATGCCAAGAACGCGCGCATGCGGGGCCTGCGCGTGATCATCGCCGGCGCGGGCATCTCGGCGGCGCTTCCCGGCGCGCTCGCCGCGCACACCGACCTGCCGGTGATCGGCGTGCCGCTGTCGGGCCGCCTGACGGCCGCGGGCGGCCTCGATGCGATCCTCTCGATCGTGCAGATGCCGCCGGGCGTGCCCGTCGCGTGCGTCGGCCTGGACAACGCCCGCAACGCCGCGATCCTCGCCGCGCAGATCCTCGCGTCGTGATCCCCCGCTACACCCGCCCGGAGCTCGGCGCGATCTGGACCGACGAGGCGCGCATGCAGACCTGGCGCCGGGTCGAGCTGGCGGCGTGCGAGGAGCTGCCCGCCCTGCTCGGCGCCGAGGGACCCGGCGCGGAGGAGCTGGAGGCGATCCGCAGTGCGGGCTTCACGGTCGCGGAGGTCCAGGAGCGCGAGCTCGTGACCGAGCACGACGTGGCCGCCTTCGTGGACGTGCTGGCCGCGTCGGCCGGCGAGGCGGGGCGCTGGATCCACTTCGGACTGACCTCCTCCGACGTGCTCGACACGGCGCTCGCGCTGCAGCTGCGGGCGGCCGGCGAGGTGATCGTGGCCGGAGCGCAGGAGCTCGTCCGGGCGTTCGCTGCCCGCGCGCGGGAGCACGCGGGCACCCTGTGCGTGGGGCGCACGCACGGCGTGCACGCCGAGCCCACCAGCTTCGGTGTCAAGCTCGCAGGCTTCGCGTTCGAGGCCGCGCGCAACGCCGAGCGCCTGGAGCGGGCGTTCGCCCAGGTCGCCGTGGGGGCGCTGTCGGGCGCGGTGGGGACCTACGCGGCCGACGAGCCCCGAGTTCGAGCTGCGCGTGCTCGAGCGCCTGGGCCTCGCGCGCGAGGACGTCTCCACCCAGGTCGTCGCCCGCGACCGCCACGCCGAGCTCGTGGCCGCGATCGCGCTCGCGGGCGCCGGGCTGGAGCGCTTCGCCACCGAGCTGCGCCATCTGCAGCGCACCGAGGTGCGCGAGGCGCAGGAGCCCTTCCGCGCGGGTCAGAAGGGCTCCTCGGCGATGCCCCACAAGCGCAACCCGATCAAGAGCGAGCAGATCTCCGGTCTGGCGCGGGTGCTGCGCGGCAACGCCCAGGCGGCGCTCGAGGACGTCGCGCTGTGGCACGAGCGCGACATCTCGCACTCCTCGGTCGAGCGCGTGATCCTGCCCGACTCCACGATCCTGATCGACTACCTCCAGCACCGCGCGCTCGCGCTCGTGCAGGGCATGAGCGTGGACGCCGAGCGGATGCGCGCGAACCTCGAGCTGACCCATGGCGCGCTGTTCTCGCAGAGGATCCTGCTCGCGCTCGTCGAGGCGGGCTCCTCGCGCGATCAGGCCTACAGGGTCGTCCAGGAGCTGGCCCAGCAGGCCTGGGACGAGGGCATCCCCCTGCGCGAGCTGCTGGCGGGCGACGAGCGCGCCCGCGGGCTCGACCTCGAGCAGATCTTCGACTACTCCCACTACGTCCGCTACGCCGATCAGATCATCGCGCGGCTGGCGGAGATCGCCTAGCGCCGCGCACCGCGGCGACCGCGCGCGCTGGTAGCATCGCGCCACGTGAGCGACATCGCCGACCTGTCCCTGATCGCCAGCGGGAAGGTCCGCGAGATGTACAGCCTGGGCAGCGCCGGGGACGGTGCGCAGGAGCGGCTGCTGATGGTCGCCAGCGACCGCATCTCCACCTACGACGCGGTGCATCCAACGCCGATCCCCGACAAGGGCAAGGTGCTCACCGGCCTCTCCGCGTTCTGGTTCGCGCGCACCGAGCACATCGTCGCCAACCACATGATCTCCGCGACCGACGGGGTGCCCGCGTCCGAGCGCGGCCGCGCGCTGGTGGTGCGCCGCCTGGCGATGCTGCCCGTGGAGTGCGTCGTGCGCGGCTACATCACCGGTTCGGGCTGGAAGGACTACCAGGCCACCGGGTGCGTCTCGGGGATCGAGCTGCCGGGCGGCCTGCGCGAGTCCGAGCAGCTGCCCGCACCGATCTTCACCCCCAGCACGAAGGCCGACGTGGGCCACGACGAGGCGATCGACTTCGAGCGCGCGGCCGAGCTGGTGGGCGATCGCGAGCTGATGCAGCGCGTGGCCGATGTGGCCGTCGAGCTCTATTCATTCGCGGCCGAGCACGCGCGCGCGAACGGGGTGATCCTCGCTGACACCAAGTTCGAGTTCGGCCTCGATGGCGACGGCGAGCTGGTTGTGGGCGACGAGGTGCTCACGCCCGACTCCTCGCGCTACTGGCCCGCGGAGGGCTTCGAGGTCGGCCGCGGGCAGCCGAGCTTCGACAAGCAGTACGTGCGCGACTGGGCCACCGCGAGCGGCTGGGACCGCAAGCCACCCGCGCCGGCGATCCCCGATGAGGTCGTGGCCGGGACCCGCGCGCGCTACGTCGAGGCCTACGAGCTCATCACCGGCGAGCCCTTCGCGGCCTGGCTGGCGCGGACGGGAGCCGCTTGAGGGCGCGCGTGCTGATCCGGCCCAAGGCCGGCATCCTCGATCCACAGGGCGTCGCGGTGCAACGGGCGCTGCCGGCGCTCGGCTTCGAGGGCGTCGAGAACGTGCACGTCGGGCGCCTGGTGGAGCTCGACGTGGATGACCCAGCGCAGCTGGCGCCGATGTGCGAGAAGCTGCTCGCCAACCCGCTCGTCGAGGACTACGAGGTCGAGCTGCTCGGCGGCGGCGCCTGAGGCCCGGTGCTCTTCGGCGTCCTGCAGTTTCCCGGATCCTGTGACGAGGTCGACGCGCTCGGCGCAGCCCGCCGCGTGGGCGACGCGGAGCTGATCTGGCACGGCGAGCGCGACCTCGGTGGCGCCGATGCGATCGTGGTGCCGGGCGGCTTCTCCTACGGCGACTACCTGCGCGCGGGGGCGATCGCGCGCTTCTCCCCGGCGATGGAGTCGGTGATCGAGTTCGCCCGCGACGGCGGCCTCGTGCTGGGGATCTGCAACGGCTTCCAGGTGCTCTGCGAGGCCCACCTGCTGCCGGGCGCGCTGCTGCCCAACGCCAACCTGCGCTTCACCTTCAGGCAGGTCGAGCTGGTGGTCGCGCAGCAGGACACCGCGTTCACCGGCGCGTGCGCGCGGGGCGAGCGCCTCAGCATCCCCGCCAAGCACTCCTGGGGGCGCTACTACGCCCCCGAGCAGACGCTCGCGGCGATGCGGGCGGCCGGGCAGGTCGTGCTGCGCTACGCGCCGGGGCAGAACTTCAACGGCTCGCTGGATGACATCGCGGGGGTGCGCAACGAGGCGGGCAACGTGTTCGGCCTGATGCCCCACCCCGAGCATGCCGTGGACGAGCTCGTGGGCGGCTCCAGCGACGGGCTGGCGATCTTCGAGTCGATGCGCCTGGCCGTCGAGGGCGTGCGCGCGTGAGCACGCCCGGCACGCGTGCAGCGCAGCCGCCGAGCGTCGAGGACGCGCTCGCGCTGGGCCTCACCCGCTCGGAGTACGAGCTCGTGTGCGCCAAGCAGGGCCGCGCGCCGAACCTCCTGGAGCTGGCGATGTACTCGCTGCTGTGGAGCGAGCACTGCGCCTACAAGCACTCCAAGAAGCTGCTGCGCACGCTGCCCACAGAGGGTGAGCACGTGGTGATGGGCCCGGGCGAGAACGCGGGCGCGGTGGACGTCGGCGGCGGGCTGGTGTGCGCGTTCAAGGTGGAGTCCCACAACCATCCCAGCGCGGTCGAGCCCTTCCAGGGCGCCGCGACGGGCGTGGGCGGGATCCTGCGCGACATCTTCGCGATCGGCGCGCGCCCGATCGCGGTGCTCGACTCGCTGCGCTTCGGCGAGCCCGGCACCGCGGGCGGTAGCGCGCGGGCGCGCTACCTGCTCGATGGGGCGGTGTCGGGCATCGGGCACTACGGCAACTCGATCGGCGTGCCCACGGTCGGCGGCGAGGTCTACTTCGAGGGGCCCTACGAGCACAACTGCCTGGTCAACGCGATGGCGCTCGGGCTGGCGCCGCGCGAGGGCCTGGTGCGCAGCGCGGCGGCCGGCGTGGGCAACGCGCTGCTGCTGTTCGGCGCCTCCACCGGGCGCGACGGCATCGGCGGGGCCTCGGTGCTCGCCTCGGCGGAGCTCGGCGCGGACGAGGAGAAGCGCCCGACCGTCCAGGTGGGCGACCCGTTCGAGGAGAAGAAGCTGATGGAGTGCTCGCTCGAGCTCCTGCGCCGTGGCCTGCTCGTCTCGCTGCAGGACCTGGGCGCGGCCGGCCTGACCTCCTCGGCCTCGGAGATGGCCTCCAAGGGCGATGTGGGGATCGACATCGACGTTGCGAAGGTGCCGCTGCGCGAGGCGGACATGGAGCCCTTCGAGGTGATGGTCAGCGAGTCCCAGGAGCGGATGCTGTGCGTGGTGGAGCCGGGCGCCGTGCAGGCCGTGCTGGAGTGCTGCGAGAAGTGGGAGATCGGCGGGGCGGTGATCGGGACGGTCACCGACAGCGGGCGCATGCGCGTGCTCTGCGAGGGCGAGCTCGTGGGCGACATGCCGGTGCGCGCGCTGGTGGATGACTGCCCGCTGTATGACCTGCAGCCGCAGCGCCCCTCCCAGCCGCTGTACCCGCCGCCCGCCGCCACGCTCGCGGGCGAGCACGCGCCCGCGCAGATCCTGCTGGCGCTGCTCTGCAGCCCCAACCTCGCCTCGCGGCGCCCCCTGTTCGAGCAGTACGACGCGATCGTGCAGTCGCGCACGCTGCGCCGCCCCGAGCAGGCCGATGCGGCGGTGCTCGCGCTGCCCGACGGCAGCGCGCTGGCGGTGAGCATCGACGGCAACGGCCGGCGCGTGGCCGCGGATCCTCACCGCGGCACCGTGGCCGCGGTGCTCGAGTGCGCGGCCAACCTCGCGTGCGTGGGCGCGCAGCCGCTGGGCACCACCAACAACCTCAACTTCGGCAACCCCGAGAAGCCGCACATCGCCTGGCAGCTGAGCGAGTCGGTGCGCGGCCTCGGCGAGGCCTGCCGCGCGCTGCGCGCACCGATCGTGGGGGGCAACGTCTCGCTGTACAACGAGGGCGCCGCCGGCCCGATCTACCCAACGCCGGTGATCGGGATGGTGGGGCGCCTGCCCGACGCGCGCAGGGCGGGGCGGCTGGGCTTCGCGCGCGCGGGCGACGCGATTGCGCTGGCGGGACCGTTCGCGCCGTCGCTGGGGGCGAGCGAGCTTGCCAAGCTGCGCGGCGAGCCGCTCCCGGACGGCCTGGCGGAGATCGACGTGTCCGGCGTGGTGGCCGCCCAGGATGCGGTCCGCGAGGCGGTCAGGGCGGGCGCGCTCGCGAGCGCCCACGACATCGCCGAGGGCGGCCTCGCGGTGGCGCTGGCCGAGTGCGCGCTGGCGGGCGGGCTGGGCGCGGAGGTCGTGCTGGAGGATGCGCAGCCACCGCTCGCGGTCCTGTTCGGCGAGGGGCCCGGCGGCTTCCTGGTGAGCGGCGGGACGGACGCGCTCGAGCAGCTCGCCACGCGCGTGGCGCTGCGGCGCATCGGCACGGTCGGCGGGCAGGCGCTGAGGATCGAGCTGGCCGGCGAGACGCTTACGCTCACGCTGGGCGAGCTGGGCGAGGCGAGCTCGTCGCTGGGCGAGCTATTCCAATGAGGAGGTGGCGATGATGGCTGGGCCGGTCAAGACGCGCGAGCACCTGGCGGCGGCGGTGCATCCGACGCCGAGTGTGCTCAAACACGCGCTGGGCGACGTGGAAGGGGTCAACGCCAAGTTCGCGCTGCTCGTCACCCGCCTGGTGGGCACGATGTGGTGCGCGTACCTGTTCTGCCTGATCGCGCTCATCAGCCTGCCGGAGATTCTGATTCAGGCCAATGTGCTCAAGCCGTCGGCGGTGCCGCACTTCCTCAACAACGAGGGCCTCATCCTGATCGTGGCGTGGATCGCCCAGACGTTCATCCAGCTGGTGCTGCTGTCGGTGATCATGGTTGGGCAGAACGTCCAGAGCATCGCCTCGGACAAGCGCTCGGAGAGCACCTACGAAGACGCGGTGCAGATCCTGGACCGCCTCGACGTGCGCACGCAGGGCGGCATCACCGACCTGAAGGCCGAGCTGGAAAAGCGCCTCGACGCGCTCGAGGCCCGCATCGGCGGCGCGCCGGCGGGCGCGAGCGATCCAAAATGACCGTGCTAGCTTGTGAACACGATGCGTGACGGACCGCGCGATGAGTGCGGAGTATTCGGACTTTATGCGCCCGGTCACGAGGTGTCCCGGTTGTCGTACTTTGCGCTGTACGCGCTGCAGCACCGGGGGCAGGAGTCGGCGGGCATCGCCGCGGCGGACCGCGGCGGGCACATCATCACCCGCCGTGAGCTCGGCCTGGTCAACCAGGTCTTCACCGAGAACGACCTGCGCACGCTCGCGGGAGAGCTCGCGATCGGCCACGTGCGCTACTCGACCACGGGATCCAACGCGTGGGAGAACTCCCAGCCGGTGCAGCGCTCGGAGGGCACCAACGGCTCGCGCCGCGAGGTCGCGCTGGCGCACAACGGCAACCTGATCAACGCGCTGGAGCTGCACGAGGAGCTGCTCGAGCGCGGCGTGAGCTTCAGCTCGACGTCGGACTCGGAGATCATCGCGGCGATGATCGCCACGCACCCCGCCGAGCGCGTGGAGGATGCGATCGCCGACGTCCTGCCGCGTTTGCGCGGGGCCTTCTCGATCGTGGCCATGACCAAGGATCGCGTGGTGGCCTTCCGCGACCCGCACGGCCTGCGCCCGCTGGCGATCGGCGAGCTCGACCCGGTGCCGGGCGGCCCGCACGGCGCGGGCGGCGCCAAGCAGTACTGCGTGGCCAGCGAGTCGTGCGCGTTCGACATCATCGGCGCGAGATTCCTGCGCGACGTCGAGCCGGGCGAGATGGTCACGCTCGGCGAGGCGGGGCTCGAGAGCCGCATGGTGGTGCCGGGCGGGCGGCGCTCCTTCTGCGTGTTCGAGTACATCTACTTCGCGCGCCCGGACTCGCGCATGAACGACCAGGTGCTGCAGGTCGCGCGCGGGCGTATGGGCGAGCTGCTGTGGCACGAGGCCCCCGTCGAGGCCGACCTCGTGATCGCGGTGCCGGACTCGGGCAACCCCGCGGCCCGCGGGCTGGCGCGCGCGGCCGGGCTTCCCCAGGACGACGGCTTCGTCAAGAACCGCTACGTGGCACGCACCTTCATCCAGCCGGGGCAGGAGCTGCGCAAGCACGGCCTGCGGCTGAAGTTCAACCCCCTGCCCGAGGTGATCGCGGGCAAGCGCCTGGTCGTGGTGGACGACTCGATCGTGCGCGGCAACACGACCCGCCAGATCGTGCAGATGCTGCGCGACGCAGGTGCCGCGGAGGTTCACATGCGGATCTCGGCGCCGCCGATCAAGCACCCCTGCCACTACGGCATCGACATGTCCACGCGCGAGGAGATGATCGCCCACGGGCGCACCACCGAGCAGGTCGCCGCGGAGCTCGGCTGCGACTCGCTGCACTACCTCTCGTTGGCGGGCGTCTACGAGGCGGTGCGCGGCACGCGCGCCTCGCACTGCGACGCGTGCTTCACGGGCGAGTACCCGCTGGCCGGCAGCGACGGCGCGGCGGGCAAGTACTCGCTCGAGGACGGCCAGCCCCAGCCCTCCCCGCTCGTGCGCGCCTGAGCGCTATCCGCCGCACAGGCCCGATTGCGGATCGAGCGTCAGCTTGAAGCTCGTGACCGATTTGCCGCCGATCAGCAGTGAGAACGTGTAGGTCCCGCCGGTGAGCTGATGATGGGGGAAGGAGGGCGCGGCATATCCATTTTCGATGGTGCCGCTCGCTTTGGCGAAGTGGAAGTGGAAACCGGCGGGCACTGTGCCGGACGCGGGAGGCCCGACGAGCTTCAGCTGGTAGCTCTTGCCGAGCGTCGCGTGCGTGTAGGCGATCACGGGCGTGATGCCGGTTGCCGGTTCGCTCGCGCAGTATTTCAGCGTGCCTCCCTCGGGCACTTTGTGGACGGTGCCGCCCTGGCCCACTTCCCACGAGCGCGAGCCCACGTGCAGCGCAGCGGTGGCGGCGCGCGCCGCGCCGGCGCCCGCTTTGGCGGAGAACGTCGTCGATCCGTTGCACTGCGGCGCGCGCGGGAATTCGGAGCGCGCGCTGCCGCTGACGGTGTGCCCCGAGAACTTCCCCTTGATCAGCAGCTTGGCCGTGATCTCGTGCAGGGGGGCGAATTCGTAGGAGATGGTGCCCTGGAAGGAGCCATTCGAGGAGATCGTGGCCGGTTTGGTGATCTGGGTGGAGCCGGGCCCGCCACCTTCGCAGTACATCGGCGCAAACGCCACGCCGAGGGTCACCGATTTGCCGCTGGCGGAGACCTTCAGGGTGATCGGCTGTTTGTCGCGCACGGTGGCGCCGGTGTACTTTGCACCCTTGACCGGGCCGGCGGCGAGCGCTGCGGCTGCGCTCAGGAGTACGCCCAGGCACGCGATTGCGAGGGCCAAGCGGATCTGTCTGCTCATCGAGGTTCCCCCTTCTGGTTTATCCCCCCGACGTGCGGAGGCCACGATCGATGAGCGGGAATCTAGCCGAGGTGGTCCTCGCGCGCAGCCGAAGCGTCGTTGTAGCGGTTGTTGTAGGGCGTGCGGCTGATGGGCTCACCGGTGCCCCCCGAGAGGCGCAGGCGGGCCAGCGCAGCAAGCGCGACCAAGATTATGGCGATAACGGCGTACATGACTCAAGTGAAGGGCAGGCTGCGGCGGGGGCCTGTGACGTGGGTCACATATGGTCATCTACTGCAGAAGTGCGAACTCGCACAAGCCCTGCTACCCGCGGTGCTGTCTGCGGAGAAGCCACGCATACCATTCCGCGCAAACGAGCGGAGTGCTGCCAGCGTTAGCGCCATCGTGAGCGCCGCGAAGAGAAACACCAAGACCAGTGTTGGCGGCCCGAGGATGACCACGATGAGCGCCGTGACGCATCCTGCGACGACCGCCGCGAATAAGACGTAGGCCCCGAGAACGGCGACTACCGTCGCGATCCAGGCCGTAAAGAGCCGAGTGCGCCGCATGGTCTTACGACGCCAATCGGCCCGGGGTCGGGTTGGCTGAACTTCGCAAACGCGGACAGGCCACTTATCGGAGGGAGGTCCCGCGATGACGAAAGTTGCGCTACTGGCCTTTGGCGGTCCAGGCATCGAGATTGATCGTCCGGTTCTGTCGGCCGATGACGTTGGTGAGCTTGCGGATCACGTCCACGACCGTGCCGATTTTGTTCGGCAGCATCTCGTTGGCGCCGCTCCGACGCTTTCCGCTGTCGAACGAGAGGTTCGCTCGATCCAGACGGGACCGAGATCATTGGAACGGTCTATACGCGGAGCGGCGATAAGCGGGACCAAGAGATTGGCCGTACTCTCGCCTATCCCATCGCCACGGGACATGATGAACTCATGGCGGAAGCGACCAGGATCGCCGCTAGCCATGAGTTCGTTCCGGAGTACCCGCAGATCGTGCGATTCAACCCGTAGCACAGACTGGCGGTCCGCACTTAGTCATCTTCGTCCGGTCGACGTTCGAGCATAAATGCCGGGAAGCCAAGTTCGTGGCGCCCCGCGCTGTGCTTGCAAAGCTGCGCCCTCTCGTCGTCGGTGAGGCTTTCTAGCTGGCGCTTTTCCTCCGCATGAGCGTTGCGGACGACTCGCGGGCTCAGCTCATGTTGTCGGAGGTCCCGCCAGATGCCCCGTAGGCCCATAGCAAACATTGTGCCAGATCGCACTTCTGCAGTAGATGGCCATATGTGAGTGGGTCACACATACCCCTTTACAGGAGTTCGGCTCTGCGGAATCATTTGGCAATGCTCCGTTTCCACTACACGTGTCCCGACACGGAGGAGCCAATCGGTATCTCGATTGCGGTGGAGACGATCGATGAGGCCGAAGAGGCACTGCACATCGAGAAATGCCCGCGTTGTGGAGACGAGCACTACCTCTCGCTGGACGACCTGCATCCGGACTCAAACGGCGAAGGGCTCTCCCATGCTGCCCCTTGATCGCTGCCAACCGCTGGATGACGCATGAAAAGGCAGCCCCCCAAGATGCCGCCCGCCACCCCGCCGATCGACTTCGGCCACCTCTGGAGCAAGATCGAGCAGGCGATGGGCGAACCCTGCCCGGTCTGCGGTGGGAACGACTGGGTCGCTCCCACCCCGGGCAACCCGGACGCCGACGTGGAGGTCGGCGTGGCGAGGTGCGGCAGCTGCGGACACCAGCGGCTCTGGGTGACCCACCGCCTAGACGACTGAATCGCGGCCGTCCGTTGGCTTAGGCTGGCCGCGTCCAATTGAGCGGGGGTGTCAGCATGGAGATCACGCGTGGGATGTTCGTCGGGACGATCGTCGCGAGCGCACTGCTTGGCGGGTTTGTGGCGGCAGGAGTCGATGTGGCGGCTGCCAAACCGCCGAGCGCATCGAGCATCGCCAAGACCGTCGAGAAGGACGATCTGGGCGATCTCGGCGAAATCAAGAGCGAGCTGGACAAGCTCGAGAGCGAGGTCGAGAGCACCAAGAAGCAGGGCGAATAGCCGCTAATGCGGGGATGCTTGACTTGACAAACCTAGCGCCCGCCGGAGCGCTGGCGTATCGTTTGGCGATGGCCGAGGCGATCATCGGGATCGGGGCAGTCGCAGTCTTGCTGGCCGTCGGCTTCTATCTCACGCGTGGCGGAGGGGGCGTGCCGGGCGGCTCTGATGACCCAGCGCTTGACGAACTCCGTCGCCGCGACGAGATGGGCGACCGACTTCCCGAGCCCGGCGCCGATTCAGATTGAAACTGTAGGCGGACTCAGCGGGGGAGATCGAGCGCTTGGTCGATCTGCTTGCGCGTCGCCCCGGCTTCCAAGGCATCCTGAATCAGCGCGTCGCGGCGCACCGTCGCCAGCTCGGCGGGCGTGGCGGTTCCCGATCCGCTACCCAGCTCGGATCGGGGGGCGTTCTCGGCCATTGCTCTCCACGATAGCGGCGGGTTAGGCTGCCGCCGTGACCCACGACGACGCCTACCGCGCCATTGGGCGCTACATGGCCAAGTTCTCCGAGCTGGTTCGGCACATGCGCCAGCTTGAGGTCATGTCGCTCACGCGGCACGGCCTTCGTGGTGACTACGCACTCGGCGAGATCGCGCTTGCCGAGGCCCCAGCGATGGGCGTCTCGCGTTCGTTTCTTCGGCATGTGCCAACGCGTCTCGCAATTCGACGGGGATGCGAAGAAGATCGAGGCATACATCCGGAATCGAGTGACGGAGGCCATCGAGGAGCGCAACGACATCGGACACGGAGACTGGTTTGAGCAAGCCGACGGCACTGGGGTCTCATGGTCGTGCGCCTGCGCGCCCTTCGCTCAGACGGACACCAAGAGGTCATCGAGTACCCGGCCGAGAAGCTTGATCACCTGTCCGACGACCTCGACCGCCTCACACAGACCGTCGCCGAATTCGGGGCGATCGCACTCGATCTGAACGTCTCATGGGAGGGAAGCGGATCAGTCGCGCGGGATCTTCGGGTTGAGGACATCTGGACCACCAACACGACGAAACACAAGCAGCCTGACGGGACCCAAAAGAAGGTCACGGCCCTCGTCCGCGACGGGCCTCGCGCAGCCGAAGTGCACCCGCTGATTCTCAAAAACAACCCACCGGCGCCGCCACAACCGTGGAGCCCAGGGGTGCCGAGCGGCTAGCTGACGTGCCTATAGACGTTGTGAACGGTTGAGGAGGCATCCGGGTCTCTCCCGAGGCTGTGGGTCTGCGAAGGCTCACGACTCCAGGAGGACCCGGATGCAGATCCACGGTAGAGCGAAGCTCGGACCCGCGGGGCGGCTCGCGCTGTGCGAGGCGATCGAGCGCGGGATGACGTTCAGGCAGGCCGCGGTGTTGATGAGCGTCTCGCCGGCGACGGCGCATCGCTGGTGGCATCGTTATCGAGCGGCTTCGCTTGCAGAACGCCACTCGTTGGCCTGGGCGGCTGATCGCTCCAGCCGTCCTCACCGCTCGCCGAGGCTGCTCAGGGGCAGCGAGCAGGAGCGCATCTGCGAAGCGCGTCGCCACACCGGCTGGGGCCCCCGGCTGGTTGCCGGTGTGGTGGGCCACCCGCACTCGACGGTCTGGAAGGTGCTGCACCGTCACGGCCTCTCGCGCAGACCACGACGGCCACGAGAGGCGGTGCAGCGCTATGAGTGGCCCTGCCCGGGAGACCTGCTGCACATGGACAGCGCCCGCTATGCGCGCTTTGCGCGGCCGGGACACCGGATCACCGGGGATCGCAGCACGACCAGCGCGAGGATGGCCGAGCATGTCGGCTACGACTTCGCGCACGCGATCGTCGATGACCACAGCCGCTTGGCCTACGTCGAGCTGCACACCGACGAACGAGCAGCGACCGTCACGGCGTTCGTGCAGCGCGCTCTGGCGTGGTTTGAGAGCAACGGCATCCACGCCAAGCGCTTGATGACCGACAACGCATTCACCTACGTTCACAACCGTTCGCTGCGCGAGCTGCTCACCGCTCAGCAGATCAAGCACCTGCGAACACAGCCCTACCGGCCCCAGACCAACGGGAAGGTAGAGCGCTTCCACCAGACCATGGGCAGAGAGTGGGCCTACGGCCTCAGCTACCGCTCACACCACCACCGCAACCAAGCCCTGCCACACTGGCTCGAGCACTACAACACGCGCAGGCCACACTCAGGGATCGACAACCGGCCACCCATCAGCCGCGTTCACAACCTCCGTGGGCAGAACAGCTAGCCGTCGGGCGCGATGTGCCGCCAGGACAGTTCCATCTCATGCTGTTCGGACGCGAGCAGGTCCGTTTCGCGGGCCTCTAGCTCGCGTCTTGGCGGCGGTCCGCGTCGATCTCCTCGCACTCGGCACCGCTAGCGGCCACCGGGGCACGCAGCACTTGCTTGTCGGGCATCCCTACCCGACCCCCGGTGGCCGCCTCCCAACCTAAAGGTCCTCCGTCCGTACCTTTGATAGGACTTTGCCCGGGCGAATCAGATTTGCCTATGGCCACCGGGGTAGCAGCCTTGCCGAGCCGGGGCGACTGGGGGGAAGCGCCCGGCCCCCCGATGACCAGCCTTGATGCTAGAGAGTCCATCGGGTCAATCCTCCTTCCTTCGCTTGGGTTCGCCAAGTACAGCATCCCCGCTAATGCCGATCAGGCTCTGAAGCGGCTCACGCCATCGCCCCCGCCGCTCGATACTTCTCATATGGCCGAAAGGCAGTGGGAGGTCGCAATCATCCCGGTCGATGAGACGACCGGCCGGTCCCCCGGCACGCACGGCGAGCCATGTCCTCGCGAGGGCCATAACGGCTGGGCACGTCGCACCGGAGCCGACCGCTCAGGGTCCCTTGGGGCCGCCGCCACAGTCCCTCGCGGCGGCCTGGACCGTAGGCGACCCGAGATTCACCCCAGGCAAGTAGGCCCCTTCGCTGCCGCTCGGTCCGACGATCGCCCTCGGTTCTGGGAAGTCCGGCAACCCGTGGCTTCGCATGCACCTGACGCGCAGCCGCGGCGGCCGCACTCTCATGGACACGGGGATCGGACGGGCGGCGACATGAGGGCTCCCTTCGCGGGGCATTGCGACGGATCGCGGTTAGGGTGACGGTCCAGATCAGGGCGACGCGAGCTAGGAGTGCCGCCGCGCGCCTCGCATCGCCATGCGTGTGAGATACGCGAAGACGCCGACCGCTAGGCCGAGGACGCAGCCCGCAGCACCGACGAGCACGAAAGCCTCGAAGAAGCCGAATACCGAGGCCCGGACGACGGCGTGGGTGGGGTAGGTGATGATGACGTTGATGACCGTGAGGACGGCGGCGATCATTCCAGTGCAGCCGCCCGCGACGACCATGCAGCGAAGGATCAATGGCAGCTGCGATATTTCTTGCCTGGTTTGGCGGATCATCACACGTCTGTGGCTCTTGCTAGCAGATCCGGTGGAGATCTCCACGCACGGCCGGGCGAGCTCACAGCTATGGTGCGCCCGGCGTGTCCGACAAGCTCCCTATCGCCGTGCTGGTGTCCGGCACGGGCACCAACCTGCAGGCGCTGCTCGACACGGTGCACGGGCGCGATGCGGAGATCGTGGCTGTCGCGTCGAGCGTGGCCGGGGCGCCCGCGCTCGAGCGCGCGCAGGCCCGCGGTGTGGCCACCGCGGTGTTCGCCCGGGGCGAGCATCCCGACCGCGCTGCGCGCGATGAGGCGCTCGCGGACTGGCTGGCCGGGCGCGGTGTGCGCCTGGTGGTGCTGGCGGGCTACATGGAGCTGCTCGGCGCGCCCTTCCTGGAGCGCTTCGCAGGTGCTGTGATCAACGTTCATCCCTCGCTGCTGCCGGCCTTCCCCGGGCTCGCAGCGGTCGAGCAGGCGCTGGCCTACGGGGTGAAGGTGTTCGGCGTGACGGTCCACTTCGTGGATGCGGGCGTGGACTCCGGGCCGGTGATCCTGCAGCGCGCCGTGGAGCTGCCCGCCGCGCGCACGCCGGAGGAGGTGCTTGTGGCGCTGCGCCCGCTCGAGCACGATCTGCTGCCACGCGCGGTGAGGCTGTTCGCGCGCGGCGCGCTGGCGCCCGACGAGGCAAATCCGCGCCGCATCGCGATCGGCGGCGGCGAGGGATAGGCTCTGGGCAGTGAGCTCCGACGGCGACCTCATGACCTCCAGCGCGGCCGGCGTGGAGCGCGCCGCACCCGGAGAGGTGCGCCTGCGCAGGGCGCTGCTGTCAGTGTCCGAGAAGCAGGGGATCGTGGAGCTGGCGCGCGGCCTGGTGGAGCTGGGCGTGGAGATCGTCTCCACCGGAGGCACCTCGCGCGAGCTGGCCGCGGCGGGGATCGCGGTGCGCTCGATCGAGGACTTCACCGGCTTTCCCGAGATCATGGACGGCCGCGTGAAGACGCTGCATCCGCGTCTCTACGCGGGGCTGCTCGCGCGACGCGACGAGGATTCCCATCTCGCGGCCGCTGCAGAGCAGGAGATCGAGCAGGTGGACCTGGTGTGCGTGAACCTGTACCCCTTCGAGCAGACCGTCGCCCGCGGCGACGCCTCCGAGGAGGAGGTCATCGAGAACATCGATATTGGCGGGCCCACGATGATCCGCGCGGCCGCCAAGAACAGCGCCTTTTCGGCGGTGCTGGTGGACCCCGGCGACTACGGGCGCGTGCTCGAGGAGCTGCGCGGTTCGGGCGGGCGCCTGTCGCTCGCGACGCGCAAGCAGCTTGCGGCCAAGGCGTTCGCGTGCACCGCCCGCTACGACGCCGCGATCTCGACCTGGTTCGCGCTGCGCACCGAGGAGGGCTTCCCGGCGAGCTGGCGCGAGGCCTATGAGAAGGTGAGCGATCTGCGCTACGGGGAGAACCCGCACCAGCAGGCCGCCTTCTACGCGCGCGCGGGCGCTCCCACGCATCTGCTCGACGGGGTCACCCAGCTGCACGGCAAGGAGCTCTCGTTCAACAACCTGCTCGACCTCAGCTCGGCACGCGAGCTGGTGGAGGAGTTCGATGTGCCGGCGTGCGCGATCGTCAAGCACAACAACCCGTGCGGCTGCGCGCGCGGGCAGACCGTGCAGGAGGCCTACGAAGGCGCCTTCGCGTGCGACCCGCAGAGCGCCTACGGCGGCGTGATCGCGCTCAACCGGCGCGTGGACGGCGCCTGTGCGGAGCGCCTCGCGGAGCAGTTCATCGAGGTGCTGCTCGCGCCCGGCTTTGACCCCGACGCGCTCGAGGTGCTCCAGGTCAAGAAGAACGTGCGCCTGCTCGAGCTCGCGCAATGGCCGGCGCGCGACCGCGGCGTCGAGGCCAAGCAGGTGCTCGGCGGCCAGCTCGTGCAGACGCGCGACGCGGTGAGCGAGACGCGCGAGCAGATGCGCGTGATGGGCGTGCGCGAGCCGAGCGAGCGCGAGTGGGAGGACATGCTGTTCGCGTGGGTCGTCTGCCGCCACGTTCGCTCCAACGCGATCGTGATCGCGGCGGGCGGGGCCACCATCGGGATCGGCGCGGGGCAGATGAGCCGCGTGGACGCGGTGCGCATCGCCGTCGAGAAGGCCACCGAGTTCCGCCCCGAGCAGCTCGCCGGCGCGGTGCTCGCCTCCGACGCCTACTTCCCCTTCGCCGACGGCCCCGAACTGGCCATCCGGGCGGGCGTCAGCGCGATCATCCAGCCCGGCGGCTCGGTGCGCGACGAGGAGGTGGTGGCGGCTGCGGACGCGGCAGACGTGGCGATGGTCGCCACCGATCGCCGCCACTTCCGCCACTGAGCGCACGGCGCTAGGATCGCGGCATGTGTCGAAACATCCGCACCCTCTACAACTTCGAGCCACACGCCAGCGAGGAGGAGATCCGCGCCGCGTCCGTGCAGTACGTGCGCAAGATCAGCGGCTTCACCAAGCCCTCGCAGGCCAACGCAGAGGCCTTCGAGGAGGCCGTCGACGCGGTTGCCGAGGTCTCCGCCCGGCTGCTGGGGCGGCTCGTCACCACGGCCCCGCCGAAGAGCCGCGAGGTCGAGGCGGCCAAGGCGCGCGCGCGGGCCGCGCAGCGCTTCGCGGCCTGAGCGCTGCCGGGCGAGGCCGTCGCGGCGGCAGGACTTGACAGATGGCGTCTAACGATATATCGTGAGCGTACTTCGATAGCTCAAGATAGGATTTAGATATGTTTGGATGTGCACCTTATTCAACAGACGCAGGACCCCGCGGCAGGCATCGCCACCGCGGTTTCGGCCCCGGCGGGCGCGGCGAGTTCGGCGGCTTCCCGTTCGGCGGCTTTGGCGGCCCGGGCGGGCCGCGCGGGCGCGGACGCAAGGCGCGCCGCGGCGACATCCGCACGGCGGCGCTGCTGCTGCTCGCGGAGGAGCCCCGCAACGGCTACCAGATCATGCAGGAGGTCGAGGAGCGCAGCGGCGGCGTGTGGCGACCCAGCCCCGGCTCGGTATACCCGGCGCTGCAGCAGCTCGAGGACGAGGGTCTGATCCGCACCGAGGAGCTCGACGGGCGCAAGCTGTTCGCCCTCACCGATGCGGGCGAGGCGTACGTGAAGGAGCGCGGCAGCGATCGGCCCGCTCCCTGGGAGCAGGCCAGCGACGAGATCAGCAGCGAGGCGCACCAGCTCGCCGGGCTGATGCGCGAGGTCGCATCGGCGTTTGTGCAGGTGTTGCGCACCGGCAGCCCCGATCAGCTGGCCAAGGCGCGCGAGGTGCTCGACCGCACCCGCCGCGACCTCTATCGCATCCTCGCCGACGGCGACGGCGGCGAGGCCGCTGCGGACGCTACCGTGGACAAGGACGCCTGAGAGGGCCCTCACTGTTCATGGCAAGTCCAGCACCAGCCGTGTCGGTCCGCGGCCTCGTCAAGCGCTACGGCGAGGTCGTGGCCGTCAACGGCATCGAGTTCGAGGTCGGCGCGGGTGAGACCTTCGGCTTCCTCGGGCCCAACGGCGCGGGCAAGTCGACCACGATCAACATGCTGTGCACGCTCGTGCGCCCGAGCGAGGGCGAAGCCCTGGTGGCCGGCCACGACGTGGTCAGCGAACGCGACGAGGTACGGCGCAACATCGGTCTCGTCTTCCAGGACACCACGCTCGACGGCTACCTCACGGCGGAGGAGAACCTGCGCCTGCACGCCGAGCTCTACGGCGTGCCGCGCGAGGGGGTCAGCGAGCGCATGCGCCAGGTGCTCGAGATGATCGGACTGTGGGAGCGCCGCGGGAGCGTCGTGAACACGTTCTCGGGCGGCATGAAGCGCCGTCTGGAGATCGGGCGCGGGCTGCTGCACTCCCCGCGCGTGCTGTTCCTGGACGAGCCCACGGTCGGCCTGGACCCGCAGACGCGCAGCTCGATCTGGGCGTATATCCGCGAGCTGAAGGCGCGCGAGGACATCACGATCTTCCTCACCACCCACTACATGGACGAGGCCGAGTACTGCGATCGCATCGCGATCATGGATCACGGCTCGATCATCGTGCTCGACACGCCCGAAGCGCTGAAGGCGAGCGTGGGCAAGGACCGCGTGCAGATCCAGACCGACGACGAGCAGGCCGCGATCGCGGAGCTGCGCGAGCGCTTTGAGATCGAGGCCACGGTGGCCGAGGGCGAGGTCACCTTCGGCGTGGCCGAGGGCGAGCAGTTCATCCCGCGGCTGTTCAGCGAGTTCGGCCAGCCGATCCGCTCGGTCAGCCTCTCGCGCCCGTCGCTGGACGACGTGTTCATGTCCTACACCGGGACCACGATCCGCGACGCGGAGTCCACGGGCACCGACCGCATGCGCAACGTGGCACGGATGATGAGCCGCTGATGGCGGCCACGAGCAGCACACCGGCGCAGGCGCCCACCCCGCGCGCCCCGGGGCAGCCGCACGAGCTCGCCCGCGTGCGCGTGCCGATGCGCAGCGTGCGCAGCGAGCTGCGCGCGATCCGCGTGGTGTGGAAGCGCGAGCTGATTCGCTTCAGCCGCGACCGCCTGCGCATCCTGACCTCGCTGATCCAGCCCTTCCTGTTCCTGTTCGTGCTCGGCACGGGCATCTCCTCGCTGGCCTCCGCAGGCACGCATGGCATCAACTTCAGGACCTTCATCTACCCCGGCGTGGTGTGCATGGCGGTGATGTTCACCGCGATGTTCTCGGCCGCCTCGATCGTGTGGGACCGCGAGTTCGGCTTCCTGCGCGAGATGATGGTCGCGCCCGTGCGGCGCAGCTCGATCGTGCTCGGCAAGTGCCTCGGCGGCGCCACCGTGGCCGCCTTCCAGGGCCTGATCGTGATCGCGATCTCACCGCTGGTGGGGGTTCCCTACGAACTCGCACTGATCCTCGAGCTGCTCGGCCTGGCGCTGCTGCTGGCCTTCTCGATCACCGCCTTCGGCGTGATGTTCGCCGCCCGCGTCAACCAGATGCAGTCGTTCATGGCGCTGATGCAGATGGCGATCATGCCGATGTTCTTCATCTCCGGCGCGCTGTTCTCGGTGGCGAGCCTGCCGACGTGGCTGGCCGTGCTCAACCGCCTCGATCCGCTCACCTACGCCGTCGAGCCGATGCGCCGCGCGATCTTCTCACGCCTCGACGTCAGCGCAGCTGCGCGCCGCGCGCTCGATCCGGGCGTCACGTGGTTCGGGTGGCACGTGCCCACCGCGGTCGAGGCCGCGGTGATCGCGCTGCTCGGCCTGGTCATGCTGGCGATCGCGATCGCGGAGTTCAGCCGCGCGGAGTAGGCAGCCGCGGCCCGCGCCGGGCGCGCGCGGGCCGGGGGGTTGACACGGCGCCGGCCCGCCCTGGTAGGGTCGCCGGATGGCGTCCCTGGGACCCGCCTCCGCGGCTCTGGATCTCGCCGCCGGCCTGCGCGCGCGGGAGCTTTCGGCGGTCGAGCTGCTCGATGCGTGCCTCGACGCGGTGGACGCGCGCAACGGCGAGCTGAACGCGGTTATCTGGCGCAACGACGAGGACGCGCGCGCCGCGGCTGCAGAGGCCGATCGCCGGCTCGCGGCCGGCGAGGATGCCCCCTTCCTCGGCGTGCCGCTGCCGATCAAGGACCTCACGCCCGTGGCGGGCTGGCCGGTCACGTTCGGCTCGCGCGGCGGTTCCAGCGCGCCGAGCGAGGAGAGCGAGCTGGTCGTGGACGCGCTCGTGCGCGCCGGCTTCGTGCTGTGCGGGCGCACCAACACGCCCGAGTTCGGCGTGATCACGGCCACCGAGAACAGCCGCTACGGGATCAGCCGCAACCCCTGGGACACCTCACGCACGCCCGGCGGTTCGAGCGGCGGCGCCGCCGCGTCGGTGGCGGGGGGCATGTTCCCGATCGCCCACGCCAACGACGGCGGCGGATCGATCCGCATCCCCGCCTCCTATTGTGGCCTGGTCGGCCTGAAGCCGAGCCGCGGCCGCGTGCCGCGCCTGAACCAGGGCTGGCTCGGAGCGGTGGTGGAGGGTGTGGTCGCGCGCAGCGTGGCCGACTCGGCCGCGGTGCTCGATCTGATCAGCGGGCCCGATCCGCTCGCCTGGTACAACGCCCCTGCCCCCACGCGCCCGTTCGCGCAGGAGCTCGCCTCGCCCCCGCCGAGCCTGCGCGTGGGCCTGATGGCGCAGGCGCCGCTGGGCATCCCCACCGATCCCGCATGCATCGAGGGCGCGCGCGCGACGGCCGCCCTGCTGGAGGAGCTCGGCCACTCGGTGGAGGAGGTGGAGGTTCCGACGATCTCCGAAGAGATGGTGCCGCCCTTCGTGGCGCTCACGCAGGGTGGGCTGGCCGACTACGACGGCGTGGACTGGTCGGCGGTGGACGCGCACATCGCACACTCGCGCAACTCGGGCCTCGCCGCTGCCGACTACGTGCTCGCCGGGCGCACGCTCGAGCGCCTCAGCCGCCGCGAGGTGGCGCGCTGGGGGCGCGACTTCGACGTCCTGCTCACGCCCACCTCGGCGATCCTCCCGCCGGAGGCCGGCGCGACGCTCGCCGCCCAGCTCGCCGCGCCCGATCAGCCCGTGATGGACGTGGTGGCCAGCGTGTCGTTCACCGCCTTTGGCAACGTCACCGGCCTGCCCGCCGTGAGCCTGCCGCTGCACTGGACCGAGGCCGACCTTCCGGTCGGGATGCAGCTCACCGCGGGCCCCTGGCGGGAGGCGCAGCTGATTGCGCTGGCCGCCCAGCTGGAAGCGGCGCGGCCGTGGTCGCAGCGGCGCCCCGAGCCGGCGCGGGCCGCCTAGGCCCGAGCGGCGCAACCGCTCGCAGCAGCTCGCTGGAGCGATCGCCGCGAGATCACGACCGGTGTGCGTGAGGCGCGTGGCCCCACGCACACCCGCACGCGCGGCCTCAGGCCGCGGTGATCGTTCTGTCCCCCGCGGGACCCTTGAGCGTGTCTTTGCCGGTCACCGTGACGGTGCCGAACATTCCGGAGAGTCCTGCCCCGCCTTCGAATTCCAGGACGCTGAGACCGACTTTGGGGCTCAGGTTGCCAGCGAAGATGCCGTAGGACATCCCCTTCTTGCAGCGGATTTCGATTGCCACACCTTCCAGGACATCCCGGATCCCGGGCGCCGGAGGCGCTTCGGCGAGGTGCGAATGCCAGGGCAGGCCGAGCGCTTTCACTTCGATCTTGCCCGGACAGATGCTCGCCCCGCCGACCGGCGTGCTGCACCCGGTGAGCTTGAAGGTGAGCATTTCATCGATGCCCGGCCCGCCACTGGCCGGGTTGGCGATCGTCTCGCTGTCCTTCACCGTGCACGTGACCATCGCACCGAACTGCGTCATGTCGAACGTGAGCGTGCCCGACGTTTTGACCGGGACCGTTGCCCCGGTGATGAGTTTGCCGTCGCTGAACCAGTGAAAGACGGGTTCGGCCTGGGCTGTCGCCGTGAACGTCATCGAGGCGGCGACGAGCAGCATCGGAGTCAGGCCGGCAAGGAGCCGCTTGGCATGATTTCCTCCCATTTGCCGTGAGTATCTACGCGCGGTCCGGCCGGCGCCGGGGACCCCTGCGTCCGCCGCACCATTCGCGCCTGCAGACGCTACTCCGGGACGCGTGTGAACGTCGGCTCCCCGCGCAACTCGCGACCGTGCCCCCGTGCGGCAGCGGCCGGGCCCTTCCGGAGGCGGCCTCTAGCTGGCGGTGATGTAGCCGCTCATGTAGCCAACGTGCTCCATGGCCCATTCGTCGCAGCGGAAGGTGCAGAACCAGAGGAAGTGGCCCGGGCGTTTCACGAGCAGGGTGTAGGTGTGCACGCCCGGCATCACGATGATGTTCACGCCCGCTTCCGGCGAGGTGATGCTGTGGGGCACTTCGTCGGTGTTGTCGATCGTCAACTCCTGGGGCTGGCCGGCGTGCACCGCGAATTCGGTCACGGTGAACTCGTCGTGCTTTTCACCTTCCGGGCCGAGCTTGCCTTCCGGGATGACCTTCAGCGCGACCGTGCTCGCCACCGGCGGCAGCGCGGCGATCTGCGCGGCTGCCTGCGAGTCCGCGCGGGCTTCCTGCTTTTCGCTGCTCTGGATCAGCGCCACCATCGACATCGCCACGGCGGCCGCGATCCCTGCTCCGGCGAGCACCTTCAGCCCGAACCCCCTGGCGGCGGATTGGCCGAATTCGTTGCGGTATCTCTGCTCGGTTTCCTCGTTCGGCTCTCGCGCTGCGGAGCCGGGCTCGAAGACGAGGTGGCGCACCGGCACCGCGAAGCGCTCGCGGACGAGACCGGCGAGCCGCGGCTCGAGCCCGCTCGAGGGCCGCTCCCAGCGCGTGGAGACGATGACTTCATCGGGTGCGAAAGTCGCGAATGCGTCCTCGACGGCCTCGAGGGGGTCCGCTTCTGAGACCTCGCCCGTCACGAGGGGCTCGCGGCCGACGCACGCGAGTGCCCCGTTCATACGGCTGCGCGCCTCATCGAGCAGCTCGTCGACGCCGCCGGTCAGACGCGCGCTTGCGCCGATCAGGGCGGGCACCAGCACGAGCACGCGCGTATGCGGCACCGAGGCCAGCCGCCGGAGCTCGCCGAGGAGCGCATCCTCGCCCAGCGTGTCGTTTGCGACGACGAGCACGCGGCGCTCGGTCGCGGGGCCGACGTGCGGGGGAGCCATCTTCACGCCCAGCTCGAGTCCGCGCAGCTTGCGCATGTGCAGCTGCGTTGCGCGCGCCGCCACGGCAGCGACGACGAGCGCGAGCACGACCAGCGCGAGCCATGTCGGGCCGAGGACCGCCGCGAGCGCGACGGCGAGGAGGGCGAGTATCACCCACAGGACCGAGCGGAAGGCCTCCTGCTCGCTGTCAAATGGGCTACGCACCGGCCTGGCCCTCCAGCGCGACATGCCCCGAGAGGCTCTGCACGGTGGCCACGATCTGCTCGGGGCTCGCCGGCGCGGGCAGTTGGTGGCAGCCGTCCAGCAGCTCATGCAGCTCGGCGTCCATCTGCGGCGGCACCTCCACCACGAGCGGCGTGTCGGGATAGCGGGTGCGCAGTTCGCGCAGGATCTCGCGTGGCTGCTGCTGCTCGTAGCCCAGGGAGCACACCACGACGTCGGCGTCATGGGCCGGCGCGCACCCCGCGGGGCCCGTCAGCGGACACTGCGCATGTCCGCGCGGGCCGGGGCAGATGCCGACCGCGTAGCCGGCGAAGCGCAGGCCGGAGGCGATCTCGAGCCCTGTAGCCTCGTCCGGGTGCTCGATCAGCACCCTCGGGTGGCTCCAGCGCCACGGTTGCGGTGCCAGGACTGCTGTTCGAGCGGGGGTTTGGGCGTTTTGGGAGGACATGCCCCCAAAACTAGATCCCGCCCGTCGCGCGCTTATCCGGGGCAAGCCGCATCCTCTGACGTATAAAGCCCCCTCGCAGGCGTCGGTATCCAGCTGAAGACGATCTCCCGTCGCGAGCACCGATAACCTGAGCGCTCCCGTGACCAGAACGCTGAAGATCGTTGGGCTGGGCGGCTCGCTGGCGAGGGTGTCCAAGAGCCGCGCCGCCCTGCAGCTGGCGCTCGAGGGGGCCGCGAGCGCGGGCGCTGAGACCGTGCTGCTCGACCTGCGCGAGCTGGCGCTGCCGATGTACGACCCCGACGACGACGAGCCCGGTGCCGCGGCCGAACGGCTGATCGAGACGTGCTATTCGGCCGACGGGGTGCTGTGGAGCAGCCCCATGTACCAGGGCACGATCTCGGGCGCGTTCAAGAACGCGCTCGACTGGCTGCACGTGCTCGGCGGGCGCGAGCCGCCGTTCCTGCACGACAAGGTGGTCGGTCTGATGAGCGCTGCGGGCGGAACGCAGGGCCTGCAGGCGATCAACACGATGGAGTTCGCCACGCGGGCGCTGCGCGCATGGGACGTGCCGTATGTGGTCCCGGTCGCAGCAGCGGCGCGGGTCTTTGACGAGGAGGGACGCGTCAAGGACACGGCGGTCGAGGAGCAGCTCAGGACGCTCGGCCGCGAAGTCGTGCGCGTGGCCGCGCGGTTTGCCGTGGAGAGCCCGGCGCATCGTGCGGCCGACTGCGAGGAGGCGGCCGAACGAGTTGCGGCGGCCGCGTAGGACGACGGGCAGCGCCGCGACGCCCCGGTCGCCGAGGCCGGCCTACGCCGGCCTTCTATGGCGCCTTGACGATCACCTTGCCGGTTGGCGAGATCACGTACCACAGCCCGCCGTTGGCGTTGATGCCCTGGCCGTTGGCGGTGCCGGGGCCGGAGTCCGCGGCGTATGTGTAGAGCGGCCATCCGTCGTAGGTGGCCACCTCGCCGCCTTCCGGGTCGGCGTCGGTGGCCAGCAACGATGACTTCGCTTCCCCGGCGGCGGTGGACTTCTGTGCGCTTGAGACCTTCACCGGGGGCCACAGCGACGCGCACGCACCAACGCAGGTCACCTTCGCGTGGTTGTCGGGCTCGAAGATGTAGAGGGTACGGCCCTGACTGTTCACCAGAACGGGCCCCAGCCCGGATATCGTCCTGACCGAGACCAGCGCCGTGGACGCCGTTGGCGTACCCGTGCTCGCCGTCGTCGTCGATGAGCTTGGCGTGGACGCCGAAGAGGTGGTGTTGCTGGAAGAGCTGCCACAGCCGGCGAGGGCGAGCATGCCGAGCGCCAGTGCCAGCATCGATGGCCTGGGCGGCAGCTGCAGCCTCCTGGAACCTGCTGGGTGAAGCTGCATGTGGACCTCCGTTCGTCGGGCTATCGGCCTGCGTTGGGTCATCGCTCCTTCAGACCCGCTCCCGCGCCGATCCTTCCGCTCGATCAGGCCGCCGCTCGCGGGCCTGATCGAGCGAGGATATACCCACCCATCGTTCCTCGGATCCCCGACTCCGGGACCACGCAGGGACCAGGCCGGACCGGGTGGCCTCCTCACACGGCCGGAGGCTCGCGGTAGACGACGCTCACCGGGACTTCGCGGTCGCGACGCTCTGCGAACACCGACACCGTGATCTGCCAGCGCCACGCGTACTCGACGATCTCGGCCATGGCGCGGTGGCGGGTCCTGAAGCGAAGGATCTCGCCGGTGCGGCGGACCTCGAGGAGGAAGCCCTCGAAGTCGCCAAAGCGATCGTGGTCGACGCCGACCACCTTTCCGGTGACCTCGCTGTCCGGGTGGCCGTGGCGGTGGCGGCCTTCTTCGCCTTCGTGGCCCTTGCCGCCTTCCCGGCCGCCGCATGGTTCCCACCAGTTGCCGCTCGGGGAGGGAAACACGAGCACCGGGTTGCCGCCCATATCTTCGAGCCGTTCGGCGAGCTGGGCGAGGTAGCGCACGAAGACGGGGTACCAGCGGCTCTCGACGGGTATCGATGCCGCTATCCAGCGCATGATCGAGAGCGTGCGGCGCTCGCCGTCCAGCAACGTGGCCTTGGTGGCGACGGGGATGTTCAGGCGAAACACGCCGAGGACACGGCGCCACGTGAACGCGTCCGCGACCGCGGCGGCGGCGATCTCCGTCCCGATCTGCTCATCGTCCTGGGCGCCGGCGCTCGTGAGCTGCTTGACGATCACCGCGAATTCCTGGCCCTTGCGGATACCCGCGGGCAGGGTCACCGTGAGCAGGCCCATGTAGTTCAGCCCGCCGGCCGAGGCGGGGATCGGGAGAAACGTGACACCGCCCGGGGCGACGTCGATCGCGACGGTGTGGGGGTCGAGCAGTTTCAGGCGATGGGTCGCATACATCGCAGCCGCCATTTCGAGCACATCCGCCGCGCTGACGGCCGGTAGATACAGTTCCGCGGAGCTGCCGGGCGGGATCTCCCCCCACGCGATCATCAGCTCGTCGGGACGGTGGCCGGCGGGGAGGGGTACGGGGGTGGGGCGGATCTCGAGCGTCTGCGGCGCGCTTCGCGAGCCCGGCGCGCCGGGGTTTGGCACCGGCACCAGCGTGAGGTTTCGCTGCGCGAGCTTGTCGGAGTCGGAGGGGTCAACGCCGGCCGGGATCGGGTCGGGCGCGTAGTTGATCTCGGCGATGATGCACTGGTGGGTGCTGCGGACGAGCTGCTGGATCGAGAGGAGTTCGCCCATCCCGGTGAAGGGCCCTGCGGGGACGTCGCCGGGGCTGCCGCCGACGAGGCGGTCGGGAAACCATTTTTCGCCCGGCTGGTTGATGTCCAGCCAGCAGCCGAAGTAGGCGAACGCTTCCCCGCCCAGTTTGTCCGGTTTGATCGTGCGCCGGTTGAGCGGGTCGCGCTGTTCGGCCATCGATTCGACTGCGGTGTTCACCCGTGGGGCCGCGAAGAACGGGATCGTGATCGCCTCGTCGCCTTCGACACCGAGGACGGGAATGGGAACTTTTTCCGGGTTGGCAAGCGACTTGTAGATCGTCGCTGCGTCAAACGTCGCGTTCGTCTGCTGGGCCTGCCACATGCGGAAGAAGACGCCGACCTCTTTCGCCGCTGCAACGTCCTGGAGGCGGATGCGGGCGAGCGCGAAGTTGAAGAGCCTGTTGCCGTCCCCGTCTTCGGGTTCGAGCGCGAGCTGGGTTTCCGCGGAGTCCTCTTCCTGGGAGATTTTTTCAAACAGCGCTCCGGCCGCAGCCGTGTCGCTGTTGAGGTTTTCGATCACTTCCTTGATAAACGTGCCCGCAGCTTCGCCCGGCGTCCCGGAGTTGGAGAGTGTGGCGTCGAAGCGCCGTTCTCCAGCCTTGAGATGAAATACACGGAGATCTGCGCTCAGGTACCATTCATAGCCCGCCGAGATGTCACCATGGAGGATGAACGGGTCGGGCTTGGCGGTCAGGTAGATGGGAGCGTGCGCCTGCACTGCCGGCTGGCCCGGGGGTGCGAACTTCGCTGTCAGCGTGAGCGTCTGCGGAGCACCCGCGAAGACGCTTGTGCCCGTGAACGAGAGTTCGAACGGGAACGTGAATCGCTGAACGACGTTCGCCGGAACTGACGGATCTTCCGGCAGCACGGAACCGGCGAACGCCGCCTTGATGCCTTTTATCGGTTCCGCGATGTCGGGCTTGTGCGGCGGGTTGGAGAGGTTCGCGGGCGTCAGGCCGATGTCTTCGGCGGTGTACCCTTCGACGATCACGTAGAGCGCCGGATCGATCACCGCCGGCGCGCCGCTGAGGTTGATCATCGCCTGGATTTCGCCTTCGGCGAAGGTGTCGCGTTCGAGCAGGATCAGGCAGTCCTGCAGTGAGACCTCGACGGCGACCGCGTCGGATTCGATGCCGTTCGCGATCACCACCATCGACCAGGCGCCGGCGCTCAGCGAGTGGGGGACTTCGACCTGCGCCGTGACGACGGCGGCTTCGGTCGCAACGGCCTGGGTGGAGAAGTTGAACGTGCGCAGATAGGCGATCTTCCCCGACGAGTTGCTCAGCCGCACGATCGGGTAGTTGGTCGCCATCTGGGCATCGTCGCCGTAGCTGACAGCCTGGGAGAGACCGTTGAGCTGGGTTCCTTCGATCGTGTAGATGTGGCCCGGGACGAGCGTTGCCGGGGGGTTGCTCAGCGTGGGCTTCCAGCCGGCCTGGGGGTCGTTTTCCGAGGCTTCGGGCGTGTAGAGGCGGATTTCCTGGGACTGGGTGCTCAGGAGGATCTGTCCGGTGGGCAGCAGCAGGAACCGGCATACCCACGTTTCCGGCGCTTCGGAGGCGGAGAACGGCGCCGCGGGGAACGGCGTGAGTGACCCGTTGGAGGGGTCGAACTCGAGCAGTTCGGTCTGTTCGGAGAAGTAGTCGTGGGTCTTTTCGCCTTTTGCGTTTTCTTCTGTGGTCTCGTGGAGTTTGCCCGCGACGCACAGCACCTTGCCGTTGGTCTGGAGAACCGCGGGCGCGTCGCTCGCGGTGAGAGTCGGCCAGACGTGCCCTTTGCTCGTGTCGGCGGGAAACGGCGCCGCCGCTTTCCATTTGCCTTCGCCGGTCGGTTTGCTCGCCGACGGCGGTTTGTAGAGCGCGTTCTGCCCCGTGGCGCCGATCGCGAACACTTCTCCGCCCGGGAGGAGGATCGCGGGGCCGATCTCGAAGATCGACACCACGTTTTTTTCGGGGTCGGTGATTTCGGTGAGGACAAGACTCGCCGGCGTTTCGCCGGCGGGAACCCATTCATCGAGTGACGGGATGTAGCGTTCGGCGTTCGGCTCGTTGTTGGTGGCGACGGTGAGGATCGAGCCGTCGGGGAGGAGCGTCCACGTCTCCTCGTCGCAGTTGCTGCGCTTGGTGTCGGGCTTCGCGCCGAAGCTGGTCCCGGCTTCAGTCCATATGCCGGTGACCGGGTCCCACATCGCTGCGAACGGAGGGCCGCCCCCGAGATTGCCGAACAGCACTCGTCCGTCTGCGAGGATGCAGCCGGGGACGTCTCCCTTTATGTATTCGAATTGGGCGGGCTTGACCAGTTCGCTCCATTCGTTGGTCTGCGGGTCGAAGATCTCGCCCAGCGATCCGTCGCCGCCGGCGCTGCCGTACTCGCCGCCCAGCGCGTACACGCGGCCGTCTTTGAGCACTCCCGAGGAGAAGAACTGTCGCGAGTTGGCCATCTTCAACAGGCCCGACCATTCCCCGCTCTTGTAGCTGCCTTCGTCGTCGGGGGTCAGGCGCAGCCAGTTCGCGCCTTCGGTTTCGTGTATCAGCACCGATGCGTCGCTGAGGAGCAGCATCGTGTCCGCGTTGAACGACCCCACCGATGAGGGCGCCTGGAATGTGGTCCATTTCCCCGGCACGAGCCTCCTCCTCTCAGAGCGACGACCTGGACGGGCCCTACGGGTGTCGGGACCGCAGACCCGGTGTTCGTCAGCCTGCTGTCGAGGGCGCGCAGCGGGCGCTGCACCCGGGCCGCCGGAGACATCGAGGTCGACGAGAGCAAGCTAGACGGACGCGTGAGCCGATTGACGGGCACTGGACGAATGTCCGAGTCGCTGCGCCTCAACGAGGCCGCTCGCGGGCCCGAACCGCGACGCGCTGATGCGCCGGGCGAGGCGGCGGCCGGCGCTCAGCCCTCGGCGATCGCGCCCGGCTCGGGTGAGCCGGGATCCTCGACGCTGTAGGTCTGCAGTATCCGCCGCACGTGATCGGGGATCGGGGCCTTCTCCCCGAGGCGGTCGGCCTGCACGAAGATGTGGACGGTGCGCCCCTCCGCGAGCACGTCCCCATCGCGCGCGATACGGATCGCGGACACCAGCGACGTGCTGCCGATGCGCTCGACCTCGAGCGTGATCTCGAGCTCGTCGTCGAAGCGCGCAGGGGCGCGGAAGCGCGCCCCGGTCTCGGCGACCACCAGATCGAGTCCGTCGGCTGTGAGTGCGTCGTAGGCGCCGAATGCCTCGCGCCAGAGCTCGGTCAGCGTGACATCGAAGTAGAGGAAATAGTTGGCGTTGAACACATGGCCCTGCGCATCGCACTCGTTGTAACGCACGCGCAGGCGGTGCACGAACGGGGGCATCGCTAGGCCGCGCGCGCGGGCTTGCGGGCGCGAAAGCGAAACGAGCTGCCGGCGGTCTCGACGCTGGGGTCGGCCAGACCGGCCCCTTCCAGGCGCTGGGGCAGTCCGTCCGGGGAGACCGGAACGAGCGTGTCATGCACATGCAGCAGCGTGAAGAAGCGCCCCGTTCCGAGGCTGTCGGTTCCTGCGAAGACGCCCCCATCGCGCAGCACCCTCGCGGACTCCGCCAGCAGGCGATCCTGAAGTTCCGCCGATGGCAGGTGGTGGAGCATGGTGAAGCACACAACTGCAGAGAAGCGGCCATCCGGGAAGGGCATCCGGGTGGCGTCGCCGTGCTCGATGGTGACGCGCTCGGGCAGCATGCGACGCAGCCGCTTGCAGTAGTCCTGCTCGAGCTCGAGCACACTCAGCCGGCCATCGCGGCGGGCGAGCACGCGCGTGGTGGCCCCGAACCCCGGGCCGATCTCCAGGACATCCTCGCCGAGCTCCACCCCCCTGAGGCCCCATGGGAGCAGCCGGCGCTCGACCGTTCGCCCCCACCAGGCGGATGAGCAGATGAGGGCGTGGGCGCGATTCATGGCCTCGCCCAATCTAGCTGCCGGCAACCGCCACGGCACCGGACCGCGGCCGCGCGAGCCTCGCGGTGGTGGTCGGCAACTCGGAGCCGAGCACACCGGTCCGGTGGCGGCCGGGCGATAATCGCGTCATGGTCAGTCCCGCGGGCACCGAGTCGCCCGGGCAGGTTCCGCGCATCCCCGCCTCGGCCGGTGCGCTGATCTTCGACGAGACGGGCAGGCTGCTGATCTTGAAGCCCAACTACAAGGCTGGCTGGACGATCCCCGGCGGCCAGATCGAGGAGAGCGGCGAGTCGCCGTGGCAGGGATGCCGGCGCGAGACGCTCGAGGAGTGCGGACTCCAGATCGAGCGTGGCCGGCTGGTCTGCGTCGACTTCCTGCGGCCGCGCCCCGGCCGGCCCGGCGGTGTGCGCTTTCTGTTCGACTGCGGTCCCTTCAGCGACGAGCAGCTTGCGGGGATCACCATCGAGCACGCTGAGATCGACGAGCACCGCCTTGCCGAGCTGGCCGAGGCCACCGCGCTTCTCAGCGGCCCGGTGCGGCGTCGCGTTCTGGCGGCTGTCGGGCGCAAGCACTGCGTCTATCTGGAGGGGGGACGCCGGGTGAAGGGTGTGCGCGGCTGACGCCATAGTATGCCGCGCGGGAGGCGAGTGTGCGGCCTATCCCGGATGACGGAGGCGCCCCTCGCAGGTAGCCTGCTTGCTGAAGCGGTTCACGGGTGCCGCCCGGGCCGCGGTCTTGGCTTCTGCCATGAGCGAGCATCTGTCAGCCCTGGATGCGACGTTCCTCGAGCTCGAGGAGGCGGATGACAGTGCACACATGCACATCGGCGCCATCATGGTCTTCGATCCTCCGCCGGACGGCGGACCGCCGTCTTACGGGGACTTGTGTGAGCACCTCGCGAGCCGGTTGGGACAGCTGCCGCGCTATGGACAGCGCCTCTCTGAGCCGCATACGGGCGGGATGTCGTGGCCCGAGTGGGAGGCCGACCCCGCGTTTGACATCCGCAGACACGTGGCCCGTGCGGCACTCCCCGCCCCCGGCGGCTATGAGGAGCTGGTGGAATGGTCGTCGGGCTTCTTCTCCCAGCGACTTGATCGTCATCGGCCGCTGTGGGAGATGGCGCTTGTCGAGGGGCTCGCCGATGGCCGTTGGGCGCTCGCGACCAAGACGCATCACTGCATGGTCGATGGCGTGGGCTCCGTCGACGTCGGCCACCTGATGCTCGACGCCACAGCGGACGTGACGCCGACCGCCCGGTCCTCGCCGTCCTCCGCGAGCGGTGCGAGCGGCGGCCACGCGCCTGCGTCTTTCGGCGTCGATCGCCAGCCGTCCCCCGGCCCCCTGGCTTCCCTGGCGCACGCCTGGGAGGGGCTCCTGCCCATTGAAACCGCGGTCCTGGCGGCGCAGATGGGAACCCATGGGGCGCTCCACCCGCGTGAGGCGCTACGCAGCGCGCGCGCTGCGATCGACTTGATCGTGCACCAGGAGCTGCACGCGGCGCCCCACACGAGTCTCAACGTACCGATCGGCACCCGGCGCCGTTTCGAGTTCGTGTGTGTCCCGCTGGCGGACCTCAAGGAGATCAAGAGCTCTCTGGGCGGCACGATCAACGACGTCGTGCTCACGGTCATCGCGAGCGGGCTCAGGGCGCTGCTTCAGTCCCGCGGCGAGGCCCTGCCGACCGAGGGGCTGCGCGCGATGGTCCCCATCAACGTGCGCGTCGCGAGTGAGCACCTCGCGCTGGTGAACCGTGTGTCCTCGCTATATGTGGAGCTGCCGGTAACGGAGGCAGATCCAGTGCGGCGCTACCGCGAAACCGTGGCTCGCTCGACGTCGCTGAAGTCCACCGGACAACAGGCGGCGGGCTCCACGGCCGTCGTCGATCTGGTGGGACTGGCGCCGCCGGTTCTCCATTCCACGATCGCGCGGACCCTGTACGCCACGCGGCTGTTCAACCTGACCATCACTAACGTGCCCGGTCCGCAGCAGACGCTGTACGCATTCGGGGCACCGCTGCGCGAGATCCATCCGCTTGTGCCGATCGCCTCGGAATACGCACTCGGCGTCGCCGCTCTGAGCTATGACGGCACCGTCTCCCTCGGCGTCGTCGCCGACCGCGATACGGTGCCTGACCTCGAGGTGCTCCTGAGCGCCGTGCGTGCCTCGGTCGCGGAGCTTCTTTCGGCCGCTCGGACCGAGTTGCCCCGTGCGGGACTCGAACGCGCCCTGCAGGATTAACAGAAACCATTTGCCTGATGCCGCCGACGCGGAGGCGCCACGTGCAATCGGGTCTCGGCACCGCCGAGACGACTGGGTCCTCGACGCGGTTATCCGTGTGCTCGCGGATCGGAGAGAACGATCACCGTGCTGTCAATCCGTCCGTTGGTCGTGGTGGGTTGGGCGCTCGCCGTGGGTAGGATCCTCCGGCGAATGGGTCGTTTTGGATCGGCAGCGGTTGTATGTGCCACGGTGGCAGCCGTCACCGCGCTCGGGATCGCGTCAGCTGCCGCCGCGCGGCCACCGTCGCCCTACCAGCGGGAGGCGGACACCCTCGCCCGGCTGATCCGCAGCGATGCACGTAGAGGCGGACCACCAGGCACGACGCTGGTCAGAACCCGAAAGGGGTGCTGCGGGCTGCGCATCGTAGACGTCTACTACCGCGCAACGGCTCGGGCGGTCGAGGTCCATCCCTCTGGCGAAGCGTCGTTCCCGCAGCCCGTCACAGAACCAGCGGAAGGCGCCTACCGCCTCGGGCTGGTTGAAACCGTTCGAGGCCGCCCGATCGCCATCAGGGTGTCCGAATTCGGTACGGAACCGGGGTGCATGCTAGGCACCGAACCGATAACACACGCAAGTAGCCTGGGCTATGGGTTCCAGATGAACTGGGATCGAGCCCTCCCGCGAAACCTGCCGGAACAAGGGAAGCCAGGATGGCTCGTGTCGGTCACGTATAGCTACCTGACATTCGGAATTTCGAGGCTAGGTGCATCAATCTCCCAACTTCGACAGGCCATCACCGTGGTTCATCAGGCCGCGCTGTTTGCACCGGTGATGGGCGAGGCATCGGAGATGCCGCCATGAGCACTCTTTGGGTCGACGCCTCCGCCAGACGTTAAGAGGGACCTGCGCGCTGCCCAAGACGGCCGAAGCGACTTCTCCTCCTCTCGCCCGCGCGAAACCGCCCCGTTTGCGGCGGCTTTAGTGATGCCCCGTGCGGGACTCGAACCCGCCCCACCGGATTAAAGTCCGGCGCTCTACCAGATGAGCTAACGGGGCTCGCGGCCCGACAGTCTGGCAGATGGGCCTACGGTTCTTCGGCAGCGGCGATCTGGAGCATCTCCTCGATGCTCGTGAGCTTCACGCGGGGGCGCCCTGAGGCCTCGCCGAGGGCGCGCTCGTGGCGGTCGATGGCTTCCCAGCCGGTGTAGGTCACCAGCTCGGGCTGGCGCGCGCGCAGGAGCGCCTCCACGGCCGCCGCATCGGCTTCGCCGGGGGCGTTGGCGCCCGCCGCGGCTCCGTTGCGGGCGGCGCCGAGGTCGGCGAGGACGGCGTCCACGGTCTCCTGGGCGTCCTTCTTGTTGGTGCCGATCACGCCGGTGGGCCCGCGCTTGATCCAGCCGACCACGTACTCGCCCGCCAGCGGAGCGCCGGCGTCGGGGTCGAGGATCCGCCCGCGCTCGTTGGGGATGACGCCCGAGCGCTCGTCGAAGGGCACGCCCGGCAGCGGGATGCCGCGGTAGCCGATCGCGCGGAAGGCGAGCCCGGCGGAGATCGTCTCGCGCGCCTCGGTCGCCTGCGCGCGCAGGCCGCCGTCGGGCGTGCGGACGAGCTCGTTGCGGGTCAGCTCGACCGCCGCGAGATGGCCATGCTCGTCGGGCAGGAAGGCGGTGGGCGAGAGCAGGAAGCGCAGCACGATGCGCCTCGGGTGCCCGGCGGGCTCGCGCGCGGCGTAGGAGCGCAGGATCTCCACGTTGCGCCGCGCGGTGGCGTTCTGCTCGGCCTCCTCGTCGACCACCGCGAGCGCCGCCTCGAGCTCGGCCGCGTCGACGATCACATCCGCGTCCGCCAGCTCGCCGAGCTCGAGCAGCTCGGGGTTGGTGAAGGCCGCCTGCGCGGGCCCGCGGCGGCCGAGCACCACAACCTCGCTCACGCGGCTGGCGGCGAGCACCGCCAGGGCGTGCTCGGCGGTGTCGGTGGGGGCGAGCTCCTCGGGAGCGAGCACGAGCATGCGCGCCACGTCGAGCGCGACGTTGCCGTTGCCCACCACCACCGCCCGCTCGGTGCGCAGCAGATCGACCTCGAGCTCGCTGTGGTCGGGGTGGCCGTTGTACCAGCCCACGAACTCGGTCGCCGCGTGCGAGCCGGGCAGCTCTTCGCCCTCGATGCCCAGGGGCCGGTCCGAGGGGGCGCCCGTCGCGTACACGATCGCGTGGTAGTGGGCGAGCAGATCCTCGCGGGAGACGTGCTCGCCGAAGGTCACGTTGCCGAAGTAGCGGAAGCGGGGATGCGCGGCCGTCTTCTCGTAGATCCGCGTGACCGACTTGATCTTCGGATGGTCGGGCGCCACGCCCGAGCGCACGAGGCCCCACGGCGTGGGCAGCCGCTCGAGCATGTCCACCTCCAGCGCCTCGCCACCCGCCTTCAGCAGGTGCCCGGCCGCGTAGAAGCCCGCCGGGCCCGAGCCCACCACCGCCACACGGATCCCAGCCTGCTCGCTCATCGCGGCAGCACTCTCATCGGTGGGTGGCATGCGGGCATGGGCGGTGGGAGGAGAGGCATGGGCGCGGCCCGACTCGAACGGGCGACCCCCTCGGTGTAAGCGAGGTGCTCTGGCCAACTGAGCTACACGCCCTCGGCGCAGGGCTCACAGGCTAGCGAGCCGCCGGCCGCGAGCCCGGCACCCGGCGGCGCCCGGGGCGCCATCTCGTGCGAAGCTGGCGGCGTGCGACACGCCGGTGGGAGGCTCAGACTGCGGCTCGGCGCGCTCGCCGGCGGGCTGCTGCTCGTGCTCGCACTCGCACAGCTGCTGCTGCCCCGACTGGCCGTCAGCCGGATCTCCTCGCGCGTTGGCCGCTACGGCAGCGTGCACAGCGCCTCCGTGGAAGCATGGCCGGCGATCAAGCTGCTGTGGGGCAGCGCGGACACCGTGCGCGTGGCGGCCGCAGATCTGAGCCTCAGCCCCGCCCAGGCCGCGGCGCTGCTGTGGGAAGCGCACGGGGCGCAGACCATGCAGGTCAGCGCGGCCGGCCTGCAGCTTGGCCCGCTGCGCCTCAGCGAAGCGAGCCTGCACAAGCGCGGCAACGCGCTCAGCGGCGAAGCGTTCGCCAGCGACGCCGATGTCGCGGCGGCGCTGCCCCCGGGAATCGGCGTGCAGCTGCTAGCCAGCGAAGGGGGCCGCGTGGAGGTGCGCGTGAGCGGCCGGCTGTTCGGCGTGGGCTCCGCGATCGACGCAGTCGCCGAAGCGCGCGCCGGAGAGCTCGTCGTGCACCCGCTCGGCCTGCTCCTGCAGGGACTCTCGCTGACGCTCTTCTCCGATCCGCACGTCTATGTGGAAGGGGTGGCCGCGAGCGCCGCCGCCGGCGGGCGGCCCGGCTATCGCCTGAGGATGACCGCGAGCCTGCGCTGAGCAGCGCACCGGGCCTGGAGCGCGGTCCTGGCATACTGGTTGGCCCGCGGGCGGCCACATGGCCCGCAGTCGCGGGGGCGTAGCTCAGTCGGTTAGAGCGCTGCCCTGTCACGGCAGAGGTCGCGGGTTCGAGTCCCGTCGCTCCCGCTTCACGGTGCCGCGTCGGCGGCAACGGTCGCCGAGCTCACACCCATTTCGATGAGCGGTGAGCGCGCTGGATTCAGCCAGCGCAACACGTCAAGCAGCTCGCCCACAGGCAGTGAGACGCAGCCGGCGGTCGGGCCGCCGATGTCGGCGTGGAGGAAGATCGCGCTGCCGAGGCCCGGGGTGCGCGCGGTGTTGTAGGCGATGACCGCCCCGAAGGCGTAGGCGGGAGTCTGGTCCATCGGTTCTGGAGACCTGCCCGGGTTCTGTCTGCGCTCATCGACCCAGGTGTTGTACAGCGGGCTCGATGGGTCGTCGTCCCACACGTCGTAGGAGTGCGCCATGCGGTAGGCGTAGCGCACCCCCGGGTTGCGATACACGCCGAACATCAACCGGAAGCCGTACGTCCCGCTCGGCGTGCGCCCGTCACCCTCGCGCTTTTGACCCGGTGGCGCGAATCCGTTGGAGCCGACCCGTGCCGTCCAGGGGCCGAACACGCGCTGACGATGTCCGCCCGCCAGTTCGTATGCCGCCAGCGTCGCGTACGTGTCGCCGTAGGCGGGCGCGCTAACCACGACCAGCTGGCCGTCGCCCGCCTGGGGCGAGGTTCGCTCCGACGCGCTCGCGGGACCAGCGGCGGATGCACCGTCGCCGCCGAACAGCAGCATGCCCACCACGACGAGCAGCGCCAGGGCCGGCGCCAGCATTCGCTCGCCCGAGGTGCTGAGACGGTGGGCGCTCATTCGCCGGGAACGTAGCGGCGCGCTGTCACGTACTCATCGCCCCGTAGGGCCAGTGGGATGATGCGCACCGCCCCGGCCGAGTTCGGCGACTCGATGATCTGACCGTCACCCACGTACATGCCGACGTGCGTGATCGCCCGTGACGGCGGTTCGGTGGCGAAGAAGACCAGGTCGCCGGGCTGCAGCTGGTGGCGATTGACCGGCCGGCCGGCCTGGGCCTGCAGGGCGGCGGTGCGTGGCAGGAGGATGCCGGAGGCGTCGTAGACGGTGTAGGTCAGCCCGGAGCAGTCAAAGCCGAACGCCGACGTGCCCGCCCACAGGTAGCGCACGCCCAGGAAGCGCTCGGCGGCGCGCACGAGCTCCGCGCCGGTGGGGGGTGGCGGTGGAGTGCTCGGCGAGCTTACCGCGACGGCCGAGGAGGCGATCAGCGCGCGCCCGGTGGGTGTCTGCACGACCGTCCAGGCTGCGGTCTGACCGAGCACAGGCAGCCTCGTGTTGAAGCTGAGCAGCAGCAGGCGAGCACCGGCGGAGCCGGTCGCGGTGAGCTGACGCAACCAGGTCGTGGGTTGGGTCACGAGGGCCACCGGCGTGGGGGCCGCGGAGCTCGGCGCCGGGGCCGACGCGGACGGTGCTGGGACGGGGGTGGACGGGCCCGAGGCGGAGGCGGGTGTCGTCGGGGCGGCCGCGGACGCGGGCGCGACGAGCTGGCGCGCGGGCAGCCAGCCGGGGTAGCTCAGATGGTTGGGGGTCGGCTGGCCGGTGAGGGAGACCTTGACCCACGCGCCCCGCCGAGCCAACACCAGCACCTGCTGCCCGTACAGGGCCTGCGTGACCAGCCGCCCGACCAGCCAGCGCCGTTGTTCGGTGTCCATCGCCTCGAGCCACGTGCTCAGTCGGACCGGGTTGGCGAGCGACGGCGCATCGAGTGGCCGGGTCTTGGCCGGTACCAGCCACAGCGTGGCCACGGCCACGTCCACCAGCTCGAGCGGGGGTCCCGCAGATGGCCCGGGCGCGGCAGCGCTCGACGCGCGCGCGCCCGGCAGCGATCCAAAGGCGATTGCCGGGACCCACGAGACGCCCGCCAGCACGAACGCAACGAGGATCAAGCTCGCGCGCGTGCGCCGCAGGTGGTTGACGCGAAGCCCCCTAGAGATATCCACGGGTGGGTCGATCATCGCGCCCCGGCCCGGTCGATGTCGCACTGGCCATGCGGCGCTGCCAGCCCCGCTCGATCTGGCGCATCAGCGCGGGGTAGACGATCCAATGGCGAAACGGCCTGATCAGCGCCATGTAGCCCTGCCCGAGCCGTCCGCGCGGCTTGACGTACACCGTCATCTGCCCGTCGTAGCGGCCGTCGCCCCGATCGACCCAGGCCAGGTGCATGACCCCGTGGACTGTCCGGTTTGAGAGCTCGGCGGCGAACTCGACGTCGGTGCGGTAGAGGGGCGAGAAGGGCAGTGAGCCGAACTTCAGGTCCGCCGCCGTGTCGCGCAGATCATCCGGCAGGCGCTCACTCAGCGAGGCTTCGCTCGTGCCCGGGATCGCCAGCCCGCCCGCGGACTCGTCCCAGCCCAGCAGCCTGCCGAGCTGCCAGCGCACGCGCCACAGCAGCCTGCTCGCGCGCGATGGCCCGCCGGCCGGATCGCTGGAGGACATCTGCTCGAGCAGCGTCTGGAAGTCCTCCGCGCCGCCGTGGGCGGGGAGGGCCCATACGTCCTCCACGGCGAAGTCAGGCGCGACCTCGCGGATGCGCCAGGGGTGGGATTCGTGCTCCGCGGTGGAAAGTCTCATCCCGCGCGGCGCTCACGCGGGCTCCTGCACACCCGTTTCGCTCTGGGCTGCCAGCAGTTCCGCCTGCATCGCCTCCGCGAGCGCGAGCATCGCCGAGCGCGGACGCACCATCACGGTGAACTCGTCGATCAGCCCGTCCTCGCCGGTGTGGAGGAAGTCGCAGCCCTGCAGCTCGCGGTCCCCCACGCGCGCCCTGAACAGCAGCGCGTGGTCGGCGGCTCCCTCGGCGCCGATCTCGCGCTCGTAGCGGAAGTCCTGGAAGACGCGCCCAACGGCGCCGAGGATCATGCCGAGCGCCTCGCGGCCCTGGTAGGGGCGGAACACGACGGGGCTGTTGAACACCACATCGGGCGAGCACAGCTCGAGCACGCCGTCGGTCTCGCCTGTCTCGATTGCCCTGCGGAACGGGTGCATGGCCGCGGCCTTTCTGTCGGGATCGCGCGTCGGGTGCGCTCGTGTCAGTCGGGACGATAACATACATGCATGCATGTATCAGCACAGGACGCGCACCCGCAGGCGGCGGCGCGCCCCCCCAGGACGGGGCGCGCGACGCAGGCCGACAGGAGCGCGCGCACGCGCAGCGCGCTGCTCGAGTCCGCCGCGCGCGGGCTATCGCGCCACGGCTACGGCAACCTCGTGCTGGAGCGGGTGGCGAGCGACGCGGGCTACACGCGCGGAGCGCTCTACCACCAGTTCCGCGACAAGGAGGATCTGGCCCTCGCGGTGATCGACTGGGTCGATGAGACGTGGCAGGAAGAGGTGGGCCGGCTGATCGACCGGGAGACCGATCCTGTCGTGGCGCTGATCGTGCTGGCGCGGGCTCACGCGATCTACTGCAGGCGCGACGTGGCTCGCGTGGCGGTTGCGCTGAGGCTCGAGTTCAGCGGCGGCGATCACCCGATCGCGCGCCGCATGGAGCGGGTCGCGGAGGGCCTGCTCAAGCGCTGCACCCGCCTCATCAACGCGGGGCGCCGAACGGGTGCGATCCCGCCCGGCCCGCCCGCCAGGGTGCTCGCGGTCGGCCTCATCGGCGCGATCGAAGGAACGGTCATCCAGCTCGCCGGGCAGGCGCCCAGCGACGAGATCCTCGCGGCGCGCGCCGCCGCCGGCGTGCTCGGCCTGAGCGAGGTGCCGGCGGCGGCCCGCTTGCCACTCGCGTTCTAGCGAGCCTCGGCCGCCCGGGCCATCGTCTCGCGATCGAGCGACTCCTGAACGCGGCTCATCCCCGCGCGGGCAGCTGCTGCACCGACCAGCGGTTGCCGTCGGGGTCCTCGAAGAACACGAAGGAGCCCCACGGGAACTCGGTCACCTCGCTCACCTCGACACCGCGGCCGGCGAGCTCGGCGCGCGCGGCGTGCGCATCGGCGACGGTCATCTGCAGACCGCGCGCGGAGCCGGGCTCGGAGTCCACCACGCCGGTGCCGATCGCGATCGAGCACGCGGAGCCGGGCGGGGTGAGCTGCACGAAGCGGGTCTCCTCGCTGACGGTGTGGTCGTGTTCGGCGATGAAGCCGGCCCTCTCCGTGTAGAACGCCTTGGCGCGATCCACGTCGCTCACCGGAATCGCCACGAGCTCGAGCTTGAAGTCCATGTGTGCCTGCCTTTCGAGTTTGTCGGTATTCCGGCCACGCTATGAGTAATTGAGGTCAGTTACTGTCCGCATTGTTTGCGAGCCTCACGGTGACATGCTCAATACCTCGGCACGACTCCTGAAGCTCCTCTCGCTGATGCAGGCGCGGGCCGACTGGACGGGCCCGGAGCTGGCCGCGCGGCTCGAGGTGGGGGTGCGCACGGTGCGCCGCGACGTCGAGCGGCTGCGCGCGCTCGGCTATCCCGTGCACGCGGCGCCCGGCGTGGCGGGCGGCTACCGCCTCGGCGCGGGCGCCGCGCTGCCGCCGCTGCTCCTGGACGAGGAGGAGGCGGTGGCCGTCGCGGTGTCGCTGCGCACCGCGGCGAGCGCCACCGTGACGGGCATCGAGGACACCGCGCTGCGCGCCCTGGCGAAGCTCGAGGGAGTGCTGCCGCCGGCGTTGCGCCGCCGTGTCAGCGCGGTGAGCGCCGCGATGGCGCCCTACCCGAGCTTCGGCGCGCTCGTCGATCCGGGGCTGCTGGCGCTGCTCGCCGCGGCGATCCGCGACCGTGAACGGCTGCGCCTGCGCTACCGCGACCACGTCGGTGCCACAACCCGCCGCCTCGTGGAGCCCCATCGCCTGGTGCCGACGGGACGGCGCTGGTATCTCGTGGCCTGGGACGCCGGCCGCGAGGACTGGCGCACGTTCCGGGTGGACCGGATCGACCACGATCCAGCGCCCTCGGGCGCGGGCCGCTACACCCCGCGCGAGCCGCCCGCATCCGACATCGCCGCCTATGTCGCCCGCGGGGTCAGGGCCGCACGCGACACCCATCAGGCGCGCGTGCTGCTGCACGCGCCGCTCGCCGCGGTCGCCGCACGGGTGCCACCGGGCGCGGGTACGCTGGAGGCCCTCGGCGAGCGCACCTGCGTGCTGCACACGAGCGCCGACTGGCTGGGCGGCCTGGCGATCTACGTGGCTTCCACCGGCGTCGACTTCGAGGTGCTCGACCCGCCCGAGTTCGCGGAGGAGATCCGCCGCCTTGCTGAGCGCTTCACGCGCGCCGGGGCGGGTGGCTAGCCTCGCTGCGGGGGGCGGCGCAGCCACCACGTGGCCGGGCCGTCGGGCAGATCGATGTCCGTTGCCTGCGTGAAGCCGCGGCGTTCGTAGAAGCGGCGGTTCTCCGCGGTCGAGGTCTCCAGGCAGCATGCGACCCCCGCTCGGTCGGCCTGCTCGAGCACGGGCGTGATCACGGCGCTCGCCAGGCCCTCGCGCCGGCGGCTCGGGTGCGTGGCCAGGATCCCCAGGTACCAATGCGGCTCGGACGGCGCGACGGCGGCCACGGCGTCGTGGTAGAGCGCGAGGCGCCGCGAGGAGCGCTCGCCGGCGATGGCGTCGTAGCGCGCCCACACCAGCTCGGCGTGGGCCAGGGTCACCTCGTCGGCGTCGGGCGGCTCCCACATGGCGGTCGCAGCGAGGTCGTCGCTCACCCACACGCTCCGGCGCGCGACCCGCGCGTCGAACAGCGCCTCGGCGAAATGGCCGGCCAGGCGCGCGTAGTCCTCGCCGAAGATGAACTCCCAGCCGGGGTCCTCGGCAAAGGCCGCGGTCACCGTGGCCACCACCCCGCTGCGGTCATCGGGCGATGCCCTCCTGATCACGCCGCCCATGCTATGGGCTTCGCCGTGGCGCATGCCGCCCGCCGGCCGGCATGTTTGAGCATCTGCTTTGAGCAAGTGCTAAACTGCACGGCATGCAGGCGACACCGCAGACGCCAGACGCGAGCAGAGCCCCGGCGGGCGGCGGCGAGGCCCTCTCGGGCACGAAGCTCAGGATCGCCGAGGCGGCGCTCGAGACGCTGAAGGAGCGGGGCTTTGCGGGTGCGAGCGCGCGCGAGATAGCGGGCGCGGGCGGCCTCAACCAGGCGCTGGTCTTCTACCACTTCGGCAGCGTGCAGAACGCGCTGCTGGCGGCCCTCGATCTGGTCAGCGCGCGGCGCATGGAGGCCTACGGCGCGGACTTCGAGCGGGCCGCCACGCTGCCCGAGCTGGCGAGCCTGGCGCGCAGGATCCACTCCGAGGACCTGCAGAACGGCTACGTGACGGTGCTCGGCGAGATGGTCGCGGGGGGCGTCTCGGACGCGCGCCTGGGCGGCGAGGTGGTGGCGCGCGTGCAGCCGTGGATCGAGATGGTCGCCGCGAAGGTGCAGGCGCTGCTCGCGGGATCGCCGTTCGCGGCGATGCTGCCGGCGCGCGAGCTGGCGTTCGCGATCGTCGCGCTGTACCTCGGCGTTGACATGCTCAGCCAGCTGGAGGGCGAGCACGCGCGCGCGGAGTCGCTGCTGGAGCTGGGCGAGCGCTACGCGCCGCTGCTCGGCGCGCTGCTGCCCGCGCCGGCGCAGGCAGGCTCGTGATGAGGGTGGACACGGGACTGGACCTCGTCACCGGCGCTTTCAGCTACTCGGGCTCGCGCATCGCCGAGCGCCTGCTGGAGGCGGGGCGCGGCGTGCGCACGCTGACCTTTCACCCCGAGCGGGCGCATGCGCTGCAGGGGCGCGTGGAGGCCCTGCCCTATCGCTTCGATGACCAGCTGGCGCTGGCGGAGAGCCTGGCGGGCGTGAGCACGCTCTACAACACCTACTGGGTGCGCTTCGACCACGGCCGGGCGAGCTTCGAGGCCGCGCTCGCCAACTCGCGCGCGCTGTTCTTCGCGGCCAGGCGCGCGGGCGTGGCGCGGATCGTGCACATCAGCATCGCGAACCCATCGCTGCAGTCGCCGCTGCCCTACTACCGCGGCAAGGCGCTCGTCGAGCTCGCGCTCGCTGAAGCGGGCGTGGCGCACTCGATCGTGCGCCCCACGCTCGTGTTCGGCGGCGAGCGCGACGTGCTCGTCAACAACATCGCCTGGATCCTGCGGCGCATGCCGGTGTTCGCGCTGCCCGGCGACGGGCGCTACCCGGTCCAGCCGGTGCACGTGGATGACCTGGCGCGGCTGTGCGCGGAGGCGGGCGCGGAGCAGGGCGATGGGATCTTCGATGCGGCGGGGCCCGAGATCATGTCCTTCGGCGAGCTCATCCGCGCGATCCGCGGGGCGCTCGGGGCGCGCGCGCCGATCCTGCACGTGCCCTCGCCGGCGATGGCGGCGGCGGCGCGCGCGCTGGGCCTGCTGGTGCACGACGTGGTGCTCACGCCCGATGAGATCCGCGGCCTGACGGGCGGCCTGCTCGTCTCACACGAGCCGCCGCGCGGGCGGATCGCCTTCGGCGAGTGGCTCGCGCAGAGCAGCTCGAGCCTCGGCCACGACTACGCCAACGAGCTGCGTCGCCACTTCGCGGCGGCGGGCGATGGGCTCTGAGACCGGCGGGCGGCCTCCCCGCCGGGGCGGGCGCCGGCGGCACCTCCTGGTGGTGCGAATCGCCCTGCTCGCGGTGCTGCTCGTCGCGGTGCTCGTCTTCCACGCCAGCGGCACGACGCTGGTGGAGATCCGCGTCGCGCGCATCGTGATCGTCGTGCTGCTGGTGGGCGGGCTCGGGGCCTTGAGCCGGCGCCGGCGCTGATCGCACGGATGCGGGCGGCCCGTGGCGCACCGCCCCTGCGCCGTGTGGCTAAGGCTCGCGCCGGATTCCTGGCCAACAGGCCAATGCGTCGGCCGCGCTCGTCGCGCAGGATTGGCGCTCGCATGGCCTCCAAGCTGATCATCTCCTACGACGGCAGCGAGAACGACGACGACGCGCTCGCCCTCGGCAAGCTGCTCGCGGACCCCGGCGAGCTGGCGCTGGCCTACGTGCGCCACGCGCCCGAGTTCGACCCGCGCCGCGAGGAGCTCGCCCAGCACGACGCCGAACGGCGCCTGGAGCACGGCGCGGCGGCGCTGGGCAATCCGGACATGCCGCAACGCGTGGTGTTCGGCGCGTCCACCGGCGGGGGCCTCGAAGAGCTCGCCCAGGCGGAGGGTGCGTCGCTGATCGTCTTCGGCTCGGACTACCGCACGCCGCCCGGCCACGCCGAGCCGCCGGTCTCGGCGCAGCGCCTGCTGGAGATCGGCTCGATCGCGGTGGCGGTGGCGGGGGCGGGTCTGCGCGCGGACCCGGACCCGGGCATCAGCTCGATCGCGGTGGTCGGCGCGGACGGCGATCCTGCGGTGCAGCAGACGGCGGAGGCGTTCGCCTCCAAGCTGGGCGCGTCGATCGCGGAGACGGGCGCGCCGCTGGCGGACCTGATCGTGGTGGGATCCCAGCCGGGCACGCCCGCGGGCAGGGTTGCGCTGGGCGGCTCCGCGCGCACGATGCTCGACGCGTCGCTGGGCTCGGTGCTGGTGGTGGCGTCGGGCACGCCGCTGTCGCTCTGAGCGCGCAGGGGGCCGCAGGCGTGTATTGATTGCGCCCCGATGGGCGTGGAACCGGCCGAGAAGCCCGCAGCTGCACGCGTCGAACTGCGCGAGATCCTGCGGCAGTGGGGCAGGATCGGCTGCACCGGCTTCGGCGGCCCGCCTGCGCACATCGCGCTGCTGCGCGAGCTGTGCGTGACGCGGCGCGGCTGGCTGGCCGAGGGCGAGTTCGAGGACGCGATCGCGGCGTGTAACCTGCTGCCCGGGCCGGCCTCGACGCAGCTGGCGATCCTGTGCGCGTGGCGCGTGGGCGGCCCGGCGGGCGCGCTGGTGGGCGGCGCCGCGTTCATCGTCCCGGGCCTCGTGCTGATCATCCCGCTGGCCGCGCTGTTCCTCGCGGCCTCGCCGCCGCTGTGGGTCAGCGGCGCGGGCGCGGGCGCGGGCGCGGCGGTGGCGGCGGTGGCGGTGCGCGCGGGCGCGGGCCTGCTGCCGGGCAGCTGGCGCCGCTCGCCCGCGCACGCGCGCTGGGTGATCTACGCGCTGCTCGGCGGGGCCGTGGCGGCGAGCCTCGGCACGTGGCTCGTCCTCGCGCTGCTCTCCGCTGGTTTGTTTGAGGTGGCGTGGCGGCGCAGCGCTCGCCTGGGCGCGCGGCCGATCGCGCTCGCCTGGCCGCTGCTCGCGGCGGCGCCGGCTGCGGCGGGCAGCATGCTGGCGCTCGCGTGGGTTGCCTTCAAGGTCGGCGCGCTGTCCTACGGCGGCGGCTTCGTGATCGTGCCGCTGATGCAGTCAGAAGCTGTCAACCACTTCCACTGGATGAGCTCTGCGCAGTTCCTGAACGCTGTGGCCCTCGGCCAGATCACGCCGGGCCCGCTGGTGCAGACGGTGGCGGTGGTGGGCTATGCGGCGGGCGGCGTGGGCGGCGCCCTGCTCGCGGCTGCGGTCGCTTTCTCGCCGTCCTTTTTCTTCATATTGATCGGGGTCGCGCACTTCGACCGCCTGCGCGCGAACCTCGCCGTGCAGGCCTTCCTCGACGGCGCGGGCCCTGCGGCGATCGGCGCGATCATCGGCTCGGCGATCCCGCTGGCGCTCGCGCTGCACACCGGCTGGCAGGTGGGCGTGCTGGCCGCGGCCGCGGTGGCGCTGCTCGTGCTGCGAGCGGGCGTCGTCGCCGTGATCCTCGCTGCGGGCGCGATCGGGACGGTGGCCGCGCTGGCGGGGGCGGCGGTGTAGGCGGCGCGAACCTCGACCCTGACCTCTACGATGGGAGGACTGGGAGACGAGCGGTGGGAGGAGCGGGCGTGCGCATCAAGAGGATCGGGGGGGCAGGCTTGCTGGGCTCGCTGGCGGTTGTCGGTGCGGCGCTGGCCGTGGCCACTCCCGCCTCCGCCGCCGAACGCGTTTACTGGGGGAACACCCTCAGCAAATCGGGCGCAGGCAGCATCGACTTCGCGACCGTCGGCGGCACGGGCGGCGTCGAACTCGACACGTCCCCGGCGACGGTCGAAGAGCCATTCGGGGTCGCTCTCGACCCCGCTGCGGGGCTGGTCTTCTGGGCTAACAACGGCGGGGAAACGCCGATCGCGTTCGCCCACATGAACGACACCGGCGGCGGCAACCTCGACACGAACCCCCTGGCCAAAGGCTCGTTCAAACCCGACGGCATCGCGATCGACACCGCCAACGGGCGCGTCTACTGGGCCGACGAGGGGCACAAATCGATCGATTACGCCAACCTCAACGACACAGGCGGTGGCGGCGAAGTGCCGGTAACCGGCGTCACCGTGGAAACGCCTACCGGGCTCACGATCGACCCAGTCAGCGAAACGATCTACTGGATCAACAAAGGCACCGAAATCGACTACGCGAGCCTCGACGGCAGCGGCGCCAAAAAGCTGAAAACCGAATCCTTTGGCGGCGCCGAAGGACTCGCGCTCGACCCTGCCAACGAACGTATCTACTGGGCCGACAGCACGAACGAACGAATCGATTACGCCAATCTCAACGAAAAAAGCCCCGGCGGCCACGTCAACACCACCAAGATCGGGCACCCGAGGGGCGTGGCGATCAATCCGTCGGCCGGCGTCATCTACTGGGCCAACGCCGCCATCGACAAGATCTCCTTCGCCGATCTGAACGAAAGCGGCACCGAAGGCGTCGTAGCGGAACAGGAAGACCAACACGTCGATGGCCCGGGCTTCCCCGCGCTGTTGCTGGCCCCAGTTGGCCTGTCCGCCACGACGCTCACCGGCAACGGCAGCACCGTCGGCGCCACGCTGACGTGCAAGCAGGGAGTGTGGGCCCCCGACCTCGCCGACGCGTTCGACTTCCTCGCGCCGCAGGGCCTCGCGTTCAGCTGGAGTGTGAACGGCACCGCGATCGCGGGCGCGACGTCGAGCTCGATCGTGGCGGGCTCGGCCGGCAGCTACACCTGCTCGGTCACCGCGAGCAACGAAGCGGGAGCGACCGCGGCGAGCAGCGCGGCGGTCACGATTACGGGCCCCCTGGTCGCGGCGCCCGCGCCGCCGGTCCTCCTGCCGACGAACATCGTTGCGGTCGGACAGATCACCGGCCTCTCGATCTCCCCGCACAAGTTCCACGCCGCCACCAGGGGCGCGAGCATCGCGAGCACGCACACCGGCGTGACGGTCTCCTACAGCGACTCCCAGGCGGCCACCACAACGTTCACGGTGCTCATGCCGGTGAAGGGCTTCAAGCACGGAAGCAAATGCCTCGCCAAACGCCCCACGGGCCACGGCAGGGTGGCTCGCTGCACGCTCTACCGCCCGCTCGGCACTTTCACCCACCGGGATGCAGCGGGGCACAACAGCTTCCGCTTCAGCGGGCGCGTGAAGGGGCACAGGCTCGCCGCGGGCTCCTACCGCCTCCAGGCGGTTCCCGCGTTGGCAGGACGCGTGGGCTCCGCGCGCACCGCCACCTTCACCATCCTCGCGTAGGCGCATGCCGAATGCGCCGGAGCCGGGGGGCGGGGGCTCCAGTGCCGTCGCGATCGAGGTTCGCGGGCTGCGCAAGTCCTACGGCGGCCGCGAGGTGGTGCGCGGGATCGACCTGCAGGTGCACAGCGGCCAGGTGTTCGCCTTCCTCGGGCCCAACGGCGCGGGCAAGACGACAACGGTCGAGATCCTGGAGGGCTACCGCAGCCGGGACGGCGGCGAGGTCAGCGTGCTCGGTGTCGATCCGCTCGCTGCAGACGGCGCCTGGCGCGCGCGCGTGGGCCTCGTGCTGCAGTCCTGCACTATGCCCGCCGAGCTGACCGTCGGCGAGCTCGTTGCGCTGTACGCCGGCTACTACCCGGCTCCGCGCACCGTTGACGAGACGATCGAGCTCGTCGGCCTCTCCGAGCAGCGCGACGTGCGCACGAGCCAGCTGTCGGGCGGGCAGCAGCGCCGCCTGGACGTGGCGCTCGCCCTGATCGGAGATCCGGAGCTCGTCTTCCTCGACGAGCCGACGACCGGCTTTGACCCGTCCGCCCGCCACCACGCGTGGGAGGTGATCGCGAACCTGCGCACGCTGGGCAAGACGATCTTCCTGACGACGCACTACATGGACGAGGCGCAGGCACTGGCGGACAGGGTCGCGGTGATCGCCGGCGGCGAGATCGTCGCCGAGGGGACGCCGGCGAACCTGGGCGGCCGCGACCGTGAGCTGAGCGACATCTCCTTCAGCCTGCCCGCCGGCGCAGCCCTCGACGAGCTGCCCGCCGAGCTGTCGAGCTTCGCGCAGCTGCGCGACGGGCGCGTTCACATCCAGGCGCCCGAGCCGGCCCGCGCGCTGCACGAGCTCACCGGTTGGGCGCTCGCCCGCGACGAGGGCCTCGCGGACCTTACGGTCGGGCGCCCGACGCTCGAGGACATCTACCTCAGGCTCACCGACGAGGCCGACCGGGCCCAGGGCCGCTCGTCGTGAGCCCCGCGCGCCTGTTCGCCCATCAGTTCCGCAGCGATCTCGCGCGCTTCTGGCGCAACCCGCAATCGCGCTACTTCACCGTTCTGCTGCCGATCGTCTTCCTCGTGATCTTCGCCGCCATCTTCAAGGGCCACACGGTCGTGGACGGCAAGGTGATTCCGATAACGACCTTCTACGTCCCGGGGATCATGACCCTGGGGATAATCTCCGCGAGCTACGTGAACCTCACGCAGGCGGTCGTCAGCCAGCGCGAGGCCGGCGAGCTCAAGCGCCTGCGTGGCACACCCCTGCCGGCGAGCTTCGTGATCGGCAGCCGCGCGGCCGTCGGCGTGGTCGTCGCCGTCGTGATGTCCGCACTGCTGCTCGCACTCGGCGCCCTGCTCTACGGCGTGGCGATTCCCCACTCCACGCTCATCGGGCTGACGCTCGCGATCGTCGTCGGCGCGGCCGCATTCGCCTGCATCGCCTTCGCCGTCTCCACGCGCATCACCGCCGCCGACGCGGCGGCGCCCGCCACCAACCTCACCGTGCTGCCGCTCTACTTCATCTCGGGCGTGTTCGTACCCGAGGCCCAGATCCCGCGGGTGCTGCGCGACATCGCCACGGTCTTCCCGATCTATCACCTCTCCCAGGCGCTGCTGCGGCCCTTCGTCGACTCCCACGGGGCCGGGATCTCGCTCACCGACCTCGCGGTCATAGCGGCCTGGGGCGTGGCCGGCCTGCTCATCGCTGCACGCACGTTTCGCTGGTCTCCATATACCTCCGAGTAGCCGCGGCGGCGGCCCGCCGCCGGTTCAGTCGAGCAGCAGCGCGAGCACGCGCGAGGCGCGCTCGATCTGCGGCTCGGTGGCGAGCACGGCGTCGTTGTAGAGGAAGCCCTCGGTGAGGCGCACGATCGCGTAGGCGAGGCTGCGCAGGTCGGCGTGCGGGGTGAAGTTGCCGGCTTCCTGCTCTTCGCTGAGCAGGTCGTGCGTGCGCCGCACGACCAGCGGCTGCACGTAGCCGCTGCTGGAGGTCAGCACCTGCAGCGCCGTGTGGGTCTCCTCCCGCAGGAAGACCTGCAGCGCGTGCGCGTTGACGAGCGAGCCGACGAACTGGCGGTGGATGGCCAGGATCCGCTCCACGCCCGAGGCGTTGCGGTGATCGGCGTCGGCCTGGCGCCAGATGTCGTCGGCGAGTGATGCGAGCACCTCGCCGAGCAGCTCCTCGCGCCTGCCGCACCAGCTCTCGAGCGTGGTGCGCGAGACGCTTAGCTCGGTGGCGAGCGCCTGCATGTCCACCCGCCGACCGGTCACGAACAGCTTGCGCGCCGCCGCGAACGCGCGCGCAGGGCTGGCCGCTCCGTCGAGCGCGCCGGTGGCGCTGTCCGCCGCCCGCGCGGCGGGCGAGGCGTCGGGGGACTCGAGCTGGATCGTCTCCGCGGCATGGCCCACGCTGACGCGGTTGCGGCCCTCGTCCTTGGCGCGGTACAGCGCGCGGTCGGCGGCGATCAGCATCTCGTCGAGTTCCGTGTCGCGCATGTCGCTGATGCCCACCCCGAAGGACATCGTCATATCGAGGCCGGCGGGGTGCGAGTCCGCCACCGCGATGCGCAGGCGCTCGGCCGCGGCGGTCGCGTCCGCCTCGTCGTTGCCCGGCAGCAGGATCACGAACTCCTCGCCGCCGTAGCGGTAGATGTAGTCGAACGTGCGCAGCGTGGTGCGCAGCGTCTGGGCGATCTCGCGCAGCACGGTGTCGCCCACGAGGTGCCCGTGGCGGTCGTTGACATCCTTGAAGCGGTCCAGGTCGCCGATCAGCACCGCGATCGGCGTCTCGGTCACGCGCGCCTGCTCGAGCAGCTCGGGCGCCCGCAGCGCGAGCGCCTGGCGGTTGAACAGGCCGGTGAGCGGATCGAGCACCGCCGCTGCGCGGTATTTGATGTCGGACTTCATCAGCGCGGTCGTCAGCAGCGTGACGCCCGCCAGCACCGTCAGCGGCACCACGAGGCGCTGCGGCTCGGCTTCGATCGGACCCGCGTTCACGCCCACGGTCGCCGCGACCATGATCGCCGCAGTCCAGATCACGCCTGCGATCAGGCCGCGGTTGTTGAAGCGGGCCCCGAGCGTGGCGGCGGGGATCGCCAGCCACGGCACGAACAGGCTCATGGGGCCGCCCGAGAACACGATCGAGACGCCGATCATCAGCTGCGCGAAGGCCCACGCGGCCATCACGTAGTACTCCGGCCGGCTGCTGCGCGACGCGAGCCTGTCGGAGAGCTGGAAGCCGGCCGCCGCGGCGGCCAGGGGCGCGATCGGCCACCAGCCGATCCACGGGCCGAGTGCCAGCAGCGTGCCCGCGAGCACCGCGAACAGGGCCACCCGCGCGGGGCGCAGGTGGCGTTCCATGTCGAGCATCCGCCGCCGTGTGGCATCGTCGGCGCACAGCAGGCTCGGGCCGGTGGCCAGGCCCGCGCCCAGGTGCGGGTGCGAGGCCTCGGGCGCCGCGGCGGGCTCGGGCTGCGGTGTCTCGAGTGCGCCCGTGCGCAGGCGGGCGGGCGGCCGAGTGCGAGCCAGCCGGAGGTCGTGCTCCAGCGGGGGGGTCAGTGTTGTCACGGGTCCGCTATCGGCAGGGCGGACGGTAACTTGATGTCAAGTCCCCCCGCTCGACGCAGGTGCTAACGGCCCCCGGCGAGTGTCCCTACGGCTGCGCTGTGGCCTCGCGGTCGCGCCTGTCGAGGTAGGGCGCGAGGTACTTCGAGGCGACCTTGCTCGGCGGCGACCAGTCGGCCGTGTCGGCGATCTCCGAGCTGAAGCCCTGCCCGCCGGTGATCCGGGCGGTCAGGTAGAGCGGCTTGCCGCCGGTCAGCAGCTTGCCGTGGATGACCGGCATGAACGGCTCGGGCGTGACCGGCGCGCCGGCCAGCGCAGCGATCGACTCGGCGGCCACGTCGGCCTGCTGGGAGGCGAGCCCGCCGTGCTTGACGGGGAACTCGGTCGCGTCCCCCGCCGCGAAGATCGGCCCGGCGTCCAGCACCTGGCCGAAGCGGTCCACCCGGATGAAGCCGTGCTCGCCCAGCGGCAGCCCGTGCAGTTCGGGGCCGTAGAGCTCGGGCAGCGCCACGATCCGGTCGACCTGCAGGTGGCGGTCGCCGGGGTTGATCACGACCTCGCGCGCGCTCGGGACCTCGGCGTAGGCCGAGGTGATCGTCTTGATGTGGGCTCGCTCCAGCAGCTCGGCCACCGCGTGGCTGGCGGTCAGGCCGAAGATCGCCAGCGGCGCATCCTCGGGCGTGACGATCGTCGTCTCGAGCTCCACGCTCACGTCGTAGGCCTGCGCGGCGGTCATCAGGGCGAGCTCGTACAGCGGCAGCTGCCACGGCATGCGCCCCGGCGAGACGAACGCGATGCTGTGGGTGTAGCCGCCCTCGACGTCCTGCAGCAGACCCTGGAGCGTCTCGTCCATGCGGTGGTCGTCCATCGTCAGCGCGTGCTCGTAGCGCGGCCGCGCGTGCGCGCCCAGCGCGAGCAGGAGCGCGTCGTAGGCGATCTCCGCGCCGCCCTTCGTGCGCGCGACCTGCTTCTCCGGGTCCACGCTGATGAGCTCGTCCGCGAGCAGCTCGGCGCCGGCGTCCTTGACGATCGGCGCCAGCGGGTAGCGCTGCGCGACCGGGTAGGCGAACGGCTCGCCGACGCTCAGGGCGCGGTAGGTGAACTCGCTGTTGGGCGCGATCACCGTCGTTGCGGTGCGCTCCGGCGCGAGCTGCGCCAGCGCGAGCGCGGCCTCGAGCGCGGCTATGCCGCCGCCGGCGATCACGACGCGCAGTCTGGGGTTCGTGCCTTGCGTGCTCATGTTCTGAGGCTAACCTGCCGGCGCGCTGCGCGCCAGCAGAAAAAGCCGCCATGCTCGACGGAAAACTACCTATTCGGGAGCTCGCCGGCTGCGGCGGCGCGCACGTAGCAGGGGCCGTGGAAGCACGCAGCCCCCTCGGCGCCGCTGCCGGGCTCGGCCGCGCGCGAAGTCTCGCGCGGCATCCCCTGCTCGATCACGATCAACGGCTCATACACGCCGATCACCTCGCCGCAGCCTCTGCAGCGCGGCAGCCTGTCCACGTTCAGCTGCCCAGCAACCCGCGGCGCAGGGCGTAGCGGACGAGATCGCTCCTGCTCGCAAGCCCCAGTTTGCTGTGGATGTGGGCGCGATGGGTCTCGACGGTTCGCGGCGAGAGGCTGAGCTTGCGCGCGATCTCGACGCTCGTGTGCCCGAGCGCGATCAGACGCAGCACCTCGGCCTCGCGTGGCGTGAGCCGGTTGTCGGTGAGCACGCGGTGCAGCTCGTCGAGCCTCGCCGCCACGCTCGGGCTGACGTACTCCTGACCGCGCGCCGCCGCGCGCACCGCCTGCGTCAGCTCGTTGTCGATCGCGTCCTTCATCACGATCGCCCCCGCGCCCGCGGCCAGCGCGCGCTGCGCAAACACCGGGCTTTCCTCGTCGCTCAGCACCACGATCTGCGCCGCGGGGGCGCGCTCGTACATCAGCCCGATCAGCTCGATGCTCGATCCGTCCGCGCGGCCGGGGTCGAGCACCAGCACATCCGCCTCCAGCCCCTGCTGGGCGATCGTCGCCAGCTCGGCGGTCTCCGTCACGACGTCGAAGTCCCGCTCGGCATCGAGCAGCTGCTCCAGGCTGCGCCGCAGCATCAGGTGACTCTCTGCCAGCACCACGCGGATCGGGTCATCTCGCTCTGAGGGCCGCGAAAGCTCCGGCCCCTCGGCGGCCAGGTGCAGGTGGGTGGCCATACATGCACGCTAGAGTTGCCCGCCGCCGCTTGCGACCGGGGAAACACTCCATTCACCGGTGGCAAACCACGGATCGCCGGCAGCCGGCCGCGGCGCCGGCCGCCGCGGGATTGCGCGGCAGGATCCCGCGGGGATGCGTGTAAAACCCCGATGCGTCCGTCCTGCGCCTCGCTGATGCTGTGGGCATGCAAGGCGGCCCGCCCACCCCGCCCGGCTCCGCGCCCGGCGGCGCCGATACGGCGATCAGCACCTCAGGGCTCTCCAAGCACTACGGCGAGACGCTCGCGCTGGATGCGCTCGACCTCACGGTGGCGCGCGGCGAGGTCTACGGCTACCTCGGCCCCAACGGGTCGGGCAAGACGACCACGATCAGGCTGCTGCTCGGCCTGCACCGCCCCAGCGCGGGCCGCGCACAGCTGTTCGGGATCGACGCCTGGGGTGACCCCGTCGCCGCGCACCGCCGCGTGGCCTATGTCGCGGGGGAGCCGTTCCTGTGGCCGGCGCTGACGAGCGCCGAGACTTTCGCCTTCCTGGCGCGCCTGCGCGGCGGCACCGACGAGGCATACCGCGACGTGCTGATCGAGCGCTTTCAGCTGGACGCCGACAAGAAGGTGCGCGCGCTGTCGAAGGGCAACCGCCAGAAGATCCAGCTCGTGGCCGCGTTCGCCACGCGCGCCGAGCTGCTGATCCTCGACGAGCCCACCAGCGGCCTGGACCCGCTGATGGAGGTCGCCTTCCGCGAGACCGTCGAGGAGGCCAAGGACCGCGGCCAGACGATCTTCCTCTCCTCGCACATCCTCAGCGAGGTCGAGGCGCTGTGCGATCGCATCGGCATCCTGCGCAGGGGCCGCCTGGTGGATCAGGGCACGCTCGCGGAGCTGCGCCACCTCAGCGCCCAGACGATCGAGATCACCTTCGAGGGTCCCGCCCCGGCGCTCCCCGCGCTGCCCGGGATCAAGGTCGAGCACGCCGGACCGAACGCCCTTCGCTGCGAGATCACCGGCAGCGTGGGCCCGCTCGTGGCGGCCATCGCCCAGTACCCGGTGGTCGCGCTGCACACCCGGGAACCGTCCCTGGAGGAGATCTTCCTGCACCACTACGACAGCTCCGATGGCCGCCCCGAGGACTGACGGCGCTGTTCGCGCGCTGCTCGCGCGGGCCTTCCGCGATGGGCGCACGCGCACGATCGCCTTCGCCTACCTGTTCGCGATCTACGCCTACATCCAGCCGACCGGCTTCCGCCACGCCTACCCCACGCTCGCCTCGCGGCTCGCCTTCGCCCGCAGCTTTGCCGACAACGACGCGCTGCGCCTGTTCTACGGCTATCCCTACGACCCTCTGGCCGTCGGCGGCTACAGCGCGTGGCGCGTGGGCGGCACCCTGGCGATCGCCGCCGCCGTGTTCGGCGTGCTCGCCGCCGTGCGCGCGCTGCGCAGCGAGGAGGACGCCGGGCGGGCCGAGCTGGTGCTTGCCGGCTGTCTGGGCCGCGGCACGGTGTATGCGACCGCGCTCGGCGCCGCCGGGCTGGCCGGCGCGCTGCTGTGGTTCGCGGAGTTCGTCGGCTTCGCCGCGGGCGGCCTGCCGCTCGGCGGCTCGGCCTACCTCGCCCTGGCGGACGCCTCCGTGACGGCGGTGTTCATCGGCGTGGGCGCGCTCGCGAGCCAGCTTGCGCCCACGCGCCGCACGGCGCTCGAGCTCGGCAGCGCCGTCGTCGGGCTGTGCCTGCTGCTGCGCGTGGTCGCGGACACCTCCGCGGGCGCCTCCTGGGTGCGCTGGCTCACGCCGCTCGGCTGGGCCGAGCAGCTGCGCCCGTTCAGCGGCCCCCAGCCGCTCGTGCTGCTGCTGCCGCTCGCCGCCTGCGCGCTACTGGTCGCGCTCGCCGCGCGGATCTCCGCCCGCCGCGACGTCGGCACGGGGCTGCTGCCCACGCGGGATGTGGCCGAGCCCAGCCTGCGGCTGCTCTCCTCGCCCGCCGCGCAGGCGCTGCGCGGCGAGCGCGGCAGCCTCCTGGTGTGGCTCGGCGGCACCGGCGTGTTCGCGCTCGTGCTGGGCATGGTCTCCGCGAGCATCTCCTCCGCCGGCATCTCCGCGGGCATCCGCGAACAGTTCGCCAAGCTCGGCACCGGCTCGATCGCCACCCCCACCGGCTACCTGGCCTTCGTGTTCATCGTCTTCATCCTCGCCGTCAGCCTGCTGGCCTGCGCGCAGATCGCCGCGGCCCGCCGCGAGGAAGCCGAGCAGCGCCTGGAAACGCTGCTCGCCGAGCCCGTGGGGCGCGGCCCCTGGCTGCTCGGGCGCCTGCTGCTCGCCGCAGGGGCGTGCGCTGCCGTGTCGCTCGTCGCCGGGCTGCTCGCATGGGCCGGCGCGGTCTCCCAGGGCGTGCACGTGTCGCTGCCGCGCATGCTCGAGGCGGGCGCCAACTGCCTGCCGGTTGCGCTCCTGTTCCTCGGCCTCGCCGCGCTCGCCTACGCGCTCGCGCCGCGCGTGAGCGCCGGTCTCGCCTACGCGCTCGTCACCGTTGCGTTCCTGTGGCAGCTCGTCGGCTCGCTGCTCGGGGTGCCCAGCTGGCTCGTCAAGCTCACCCCGTTCGCGCATGTGGGCTTCGTGCCCAGCCAGGCCTTTCGCGCGGGCGATGCCGCGGCCATGCTGGCGATCGGGCTCGCAGCCGGGGCGGCCGCGCTGTGGGCGTTCGCGCGGCGCGACCTGATCGCCGCCTGAGCGCCGGCGCCTCAGGCCAGCAGCGCCCGCACCTGGCGTGCTATCTCGAGGTCCTCGCGCGCGCCCAGCACGAGCGTGCGCACCGCTGCGCCGTCCGCGCCGATCTCGCAGTCGCGCTCCGCACCCCGGTTGCGCCGCTCCTCGAGCGCGACCCCCAGGAACTCCAGCCCGTCGGCGGCCAGCGCGCGCACGCGCGCGGCGTGCTCGCCTACACCGCCGGTGAACGCGAGCGCGTCGATGCCGCCGAGCGCGGCGGCCATCGCGGCGATCCCGGCGCGCAGCCGGTGGATGTAGACCTCGAGGGCCAGCGCCGCGCGCGCGTCATGTGCGCCCGCCCGCTCGAGGATCTCGCGCATGTCCGCGCTGCCGCCCAGGCCGAGCAGGCCCGAGCGGTGCTCGAGCGCCGCCGAGAGCTCCGCCGCGGAGAGGCGCTCGTGCTCCAGCAGCCACAGCAGCATGCCGGGGTCCACGCTGCCCGAGCGGGTCGCCATCACCACCCCCTCCAGCGGCGTGAAGCCCATCGTCGTCTCCAGCGAGCGCCCGCCCGCGATCGCGCACAGCGAGGCGCCCGCGCCGAGATGGCAGCTGACGATCCGCAGGGCGGGCCCGCCGGGTGCGAGCAGCTCCTGCGCGCGCCGCGCCACCCACGCGTGCGAGAGCCCGTGGAAGCCGTAGCGGCGCAGCCCCCAGCGCTCGCGCCACTCGGCCGGCAGCGCGTAGGTGGCGGCCGCGGGCGGCATCGTCGCGTGGAAGGCGGTGTCGAAGCAGGCGACCGCGGGCAGCGTCCACAGCACATCGCTGACCGCATCCAGCGCCGCGAGCGACTTGGGCTGGTGCAGCGGTGCGAGGTCGACGAGCTCGCTGAGGCTCGCGCGGACCTCCGCGTCCACCTCCACGGCGCCACGGAAGCGCTCGCCGCCGTGCACGATGCGGTGGCCCACCGCATCGGCCTGCGCGAGCGGCGAGTCGAGCGCGTGGCGCAGCTCGCGCGGATCCACGCGCGCGCCCGGCGCGGCCAGCTCGCGCGCCTGCAGCGTGGAGTCATCGCCGTCGAGGAGCGTCAGCTTGAGGCTGCTCGAGCCGGCGTTGACGACGAGGACGCGCACGCGCTCTAGGGGCCCGGCGCGGCGTCCGCCCCGCTCGCAGCGGCGGCGCCCGCCCCCGGCCAGCGCCAGTCGGTCAGCTCGGGCGGGTCGTCGCCGTGTTCGCGCGTGTAGGCGCGGTGGCGCAGCCGTTCGTCGGCCATCAGCTGGCGCACGTGCGCGGCCCGCTCCGCGAGGCCGGGCACGCGGTCGATCACGTCCATCACCAGGTGGAAGCGGTCGAGGTCGTTGAGCATCACCATGTCGAAGGGGGTGGTCGTGGTCCCCTCCTCCTTGTAGCCGCGCACGTGCAGGTTCTCGTGGTTGGTGCGGCGGTAGGTCAGGCGGTGGATCAGCCAGGGGTAGCCGTGGTAGGCGAAGATCACCGGCTGCGCCCGCGTGAAGAGGGCGTCGAACTCGCCGTCGGGGAGGCCGTGGGGATGCTCGGAGGGGGGCTGCAGTCGCATCAGGTCCACCACGTTGACGAGGCGCACGCGCAGCTCGGGCAGGTGCTCTCGCAGGATCGCGGCGGCGGCGGCGCACTCGAGCGTGGGTACATCGCCCGCACAGCCGAGCACCACGTCGGGCTCCTCCTCGCCGTCGTTTGAGAAGGGCTCCAGGATCCCGATCCCCCGCGTGCAGTGCGCGATCGCATCGTCCATCGCTAGGTAGTTGAGCGCGGGCTGCTTGCCGGCGACGATCACGTTGACGTAGTCGCGACTGCGCAGGCAGTGGTCGGCGACCGACAACAGGCAGTTGGCGTCCGGCGGGAAGTAGACGCGCACGATCTCCGCCTTCTTGTTGACAACGTGGTCGATGAAGCCTGGGTCCTGATGGGAGAAGCCGTTGTGGTCCTGGCGCCAGACGTGCGAGGAGAGCAGGTAGTTCAGCGAGGCGATCGGCCGCCGCCAGGGGATCTCGCGCGTGACCTTCAGCCACTTGGCGTGCTGGTTGAACATCGAGTCCACGATGTGGATGAAGGCCTCATAGCTGTTGAACAGGCCGTGGCGGCCGGTGAGCAGGTAGCCCTCGAGCCAGCCCTGGCAGAGGTGCTCGCTGAGGACCTCCATGACGCGCCCGTCGGGGGCGAGGTGATCGTCGCCGGGGAGTCGCTCGGACTCCCACGTGCGGTCGGTCGCCTCGAACAGCGCGGTGAGGCGGTTGGAGGCCGTCTCGTCGGGTCCCATCACGCGAAAGCGCTCCTCGTTGCGGGCCACGACGTCGCGCAGGAAGGCGCCGAGCACGCGCGTCGGTTCGCTGCTGGTGGCGGTCGGCGCGGGCACCTCGACGGCGTAGTCGCGGAAGTCGGGGAGCTCGAGCGCACGCAGCAGCCCGCCGCCGTTGGCGTGCGGGTTGGCGCCCATGCGGCGATCGCCCGCGGGCGCCAGCGCGGCCAGCTCGCTGCGCAGCGCGCCCCGCTCGTCGAAGAGCTCCTCGGGACGGTAGGAGCGCATCCATTCCTCCAGCTGCGCCAGATGCCCGGGCTTGGTGGCGAGGTCGGCGAGCGGCACCTGGTGCGAGCGGAAGGAGCCCTCGCTGGGCAGGCCGTCGACCTCCTTGGGCCCCGTCCAGCCCTTCGGCGTGCGCAGCACGATCATCGGCCAGCGCGGGCGCCGGCGCTCGCTTCCCTCGCGGGCCTGCCGTTGGATCTCCTCGATCTCGGTCGCGACCTCCTCCAGCGTGGCGGCCATCAGCTGGTGCATCGCGGCGGGCTCCTCGCCCTCGACGAAGCGCGGCGCGTAGCCGTAGCCCTCGAGCAGCGCGCGCAGCTCTGCGGGGGGGATGCGCGCGAGCACGGTGGGGCTGGCGATCTTGTAGCCGTTGAGGTGCAGCACGGGCAGCACGGCGCCGTCGCGGACGGGGTCCAGGAACTTGTTCGAGTGCCAGCTCCCGGCGAGCGGACCCGTTTCGGCCTCGCCGTCGCCGACCACGCAGCAGACGAGTAGATCGGGGTTGTCGAACACCGCCCCGAAGGCGTGCGCGAGCGAGTAGCCGAGCTCGCCGCCCTCGTGGATCGAGCCCGGCGTCTCGGGCGCCACGTGGCTGGGGATGCCGCCCGGGAAGGAGAACTGGCGCACCAGCCTGCGCAGGCCCTCCTCGTCGTGGCCGATGTGCGGGTAGACCTCGCTGTAGGTGCCCTCGAGGTACACGTTGGCCACCACGGCGGGGCCGCCGTGCCCGGGGCCGGCAACGTAGATCATGTTGAGCTCGCGCTCGCGGATCAGCCGGTTGAGGTGCGCGTAGATGAAGTTCTGCCCGGGCGTCGTGCCCCAGTGGCCCAGCAGCCTCGGCTTGGTGTGCTCGATGCGCAGCGGTTCGCGCAGCAGCGGGTTGGCCAGCAGGTAGATCTGCCCCACCGAGAGGTAGTTGGCCGCGCGCCAGTAGGCGTCCAGCAGCTCCACCTCGGAGGCCGAGAGCGGTCCGGCGGGCGCGCTGTTCATGGCGTGATTCTCGGGCAGACGATCATTGACGTATCGGTATTAAGCCGCACAGGCTCGGGTGTCCACCCCGGAGGAGCGGGCGAGCGCCTCGCGCGTAGCATGCAGCACAGCCGACCGAAAAGGAGCTGAAGATGTTCAGGAACGTCCTCGTGGGGGTCGATGGCCGGCCCAACGGCCGTGATGCGGTGGCGCTCGCCACGCGCCTCGTCGATCCCGCGGGGCGGTTGAGCCTCGTCCACGTGCACAGCGGCGAACTGCACCCCGTGCATGCTGTCACGCCGGGCCTGCTGGCTGAGGAGCACGACGCCTCGGTCGCGATGCTCGAGCGCGAACGCGCCGCCGCGGACGTCGAGGCGGAGCTCGTCAGCGTCGTCGCGCTGAGCCCGGGTCGCGGCCTGCACCAGCTGGCCGATGAGCGGGGCGCGGACCTGATCGTGGTCGGCTCCTCCAGCCGCGGCACATTCGGCCGGGCGATGCTCGGCGACGACACGCGCAGCGCGCTGAACGGCGCGCCGTGCGCGGTGGCGGTGGCCGTGCGCGGCTACGCCGAGCACCCCGGCCCGCTCGCCACGATCGGCGTCGGCTACAACGAGACGCCCGAGAGCGAGGCGGCGCTCGCGCTCGCACGCGAGCTCGCCGCGCCGACGCGCGCGGTGGTGCGCGCGCTGGAAGTGGTCTCGATTCCCAGCTACGCCTTCACGGGCCTGATGCCGCCGGCGGTCGGCGAGAGCATCGAACAGATGCTCACCGCGGCCAACGAGCGCCTGCAGGGGATCCTCGGCGTCGAGGGCCGCGCCGTCTACGGGCTGACCGGCGAGGAGCTGGCCGCGTTCGGCAACGAACTGGACCTGCTGGTCGTGGGTTCGCGCAGCTACGGCCCGCTGCGGCGTCTGGTGATGGGCAGCACCTCCGACTTCCTCGAGCGCCACGCCCGCTGCTCGCTGCTCGTTCTGCCGCGCGGATCGGAGGCCCGCCAGGCCTCCGAGAGTGCCGGCTCCGAGCACGCCGGCACCGGCGCCGGCTAGCGGCGCCAGGGCGCCGCGGCGCCGTTTGTCGGCGCCGTCGGCTAAGTTCCGGCAGATGGCCAGCAACGATGCCGCGGAAGCGGACCCGGCGGAGGAGCGCGAGAGCGGCGCGGGGCCGACGATCGCGATCGTCCTCGCGGACGACCACACGGTCGTGCGCAGCGGTCTGCGCATGCTGCTCGACAGCGAGAGCGACTTCGAGGTGGTGGCGGAGGCGAGCGACGTGGACAGCGCCCGCCGCTACGTGCGCGGGCACCATCCAAAGGTGCTCGTCCTGGACCTCAACATGCCGGGCGGCTCGAGCCTCGAGTCGATCCCGTTGATCCGCGAGGAATCGCCGGAGACCCAGATCGTCGTGCTGACGATGCAGCAGGAGCCCGCCTTCGCGCGCGAGGCGCTGGGCGCGGGAGCGCTCGGCTACGTGCTCAAGGAGGCCGCCGACGAGGAGCTCGTCGAAGCGGTCAGGCGTGCTGCGATGGGCGAGAGCTACCTCAATCCGAGGCTGGGCGCGCGCATCGCCTCCGAGCCGCCCCCGGGCCCCCCGGACGACCTCTCCGAGCGCGAGGTCGATGTGCTGCGGCTGATCGCGCTCGGGCACACCAACGCCGAGATCGCCGAACAGCTCTATCTCAGCGTGCGCACCGTCGAGACCCACCGCTCCCACATCCAGCAGAAGCTGCGCCTCTCCTCGCGCGCCGAGCTGGTCGGCTACGCGCTCGAGCGCGGGCTGATCAAGGCCGGCGGCGAGCACTCCGGCTGAGCCCGCCGCGCGCCGCCGGCGGCGCTACAGGGAGCGGTAGTGCTCTTTCCAGATGAGCTTGTAGATCGGGATCTTGCGCGGGAGCCTGTTGACGCCCGGTATGAACGGGATGCAGATGAAGGCGAGGCTGAGCACGGTCATGATCAGCAGCACCTGGATGTCGGCGTTGGGCGATGACTTCATCGGTTCGACCTGGTACCACAGCGCATACAGCCACAGCCACGGCTGTCCGGGGTAGCTGCCCGTCTCGTTCATCAGGCCCCACTGCTCGCCCAGCAGGTGCTGCGCTTCGGCGCGTTCGGTGAGCAGCCCGCCGTCGGCCATGAACAGCAGCGGCTTGGTGTAGTCGGTCTGGAAGAATTCCCTGCTGGAGACCAGGTCGCCTTCCAGTCCGCCGCTCTGCGCGAGGCTCTGCAGGCTGGCCATCATCGTCGGCACGGGGCCCGTGCCGCTGGCCTTGACGGTCACCGTTCCGGTGGTGGTGTTGACAGCGACGGTGCTGGGCGGCGTCTTCTTTTCTTCCACGGCCGCCGCATATTCTTCAAGCGGCGCGGCGTACGCTTCGCTCCATTCCTTTTTCTGCTTTTCGGGCGCCGCCTTGTATTCGGCGAGCGCGCTCTGCAGGGCGGGGTCGTTGGGGATCGTTTCGAGCGGTTTGACCACGTAGTCCTCGGCCGTGTTGATCGGGTGGCTCACGCCGAGCCAGCGCTGCGGGTGCAGGAACAGGAAGTGCTGCACGCTGCCCGAGTTGTGGTTGTAGGGCGGGCCGTATTCCGCCGTGGCGCTCTTTTCGGCGAGCTCCAGCGCGGCCGTGGTCGCGAAGTCGGCGGGCAGTTCGTGCGACCACTGCCCGATCGTGCTCGGCCGGTCATCCGGCGAGGAGAACAGGACGGTGAGCAGCACAGCGAGCAGCGTGATCACGCCGACTGCGATGCACAGCTCTTTGACGAGGTCATACGGCGCGTAGGGGCCCTTCCAGGGCTGCGTGTTGTCCTTCGGTTTCCAGAAGCTCATCGCTGCGCCTCCGCTGCTGCCGGGCTGTCCTCGCCGGCGCCCGCCGCCGCCGGCAGCCGCTTCTCGATCTCGAACGGCGGCACCACGCCGTTGCGGCGCACCAGCAGGACGTGCGCGCTCACGAGCAGCACGACCGCGATCGGCAGCAGCAGGATGTGGAAGCTGTACATCTGCCCGAAGTTGGTGAGGTTGAAGAACGCGCCGACGCCGACCGAGTTCATCGCGTCCTTGGCCTGCGTGGAGATCCACTGCGCATCGAAGTTCTGCTGGGAGACGTAGCCGGTGAGCGCGGCGGGCACGGCGACGAGGAAGGTGATCGCGCCGGTGATCCACACCCTGGCGCGGCCTCCGCGCCAGGCCGCCATCCAGTACTTGCCCCACAGGTGCACCACCATCACGAAGAAGAACAGCTCCACGCTCCACAGGTGGATGCTGTTGAAGAAGTGCCCGATGCCCGTCTCATGCCACCACGCGGGGCCCTTCAGGGCGAGGATGCAGCCCGACGTGATGATCACGATCAGCGAGGCGATGCTGGCCACGCCGAAGATGTAGATCCAGGAGTCGACATACGTCGGCTGGCCGTCGGGCAGCAGCCGCTCCGGGGGCAGCGCCTCGACCGCCGCTTCGCGCGTGCGCACGGTCCACGACTTCGACCGCGGCGGGACCTGCGGTGCGGCGCTCACGAGCCACCACCGCCGCGGCGGGCCGCGTCGCGATGTGCGGCGCCGGGGAAGGGCACCACCAGCGCGAGCACGAACACGATGAGCATCAGGCCGATGACCACCACGTTGGCCACGGAGAGGTGGATGAAGTTCCAGTCCACGGTGTGGGCCGGGTGATTCAGGTTGAAGACCGCGCCCATGACGCCGCTGCCGAGAGCCTGCAAGATGCTCTCCTCTCATGCTCGTAGCTCGAAGTGGGTCGAGCCTACGTGCTGGGGATCACCACGGGTATCCGTATTTCACCGCACCGGCGCGCCGACTCTGCCGCACGGTCGGAGCACCCCTGGCATGCGACGGGGCGGCCGTCGGATCGACGGCCGCCCCGCGTGTCGCCTTGACCGGCTCTGCGCCGGCCCTGTCTACCCCCGCGCTACCAGTTGATCGGCGCCGGCGGTTTGGCCGTCATTTCGACCGTGTTGCCCGGACCCGACACCGTGTCGGTGAGGACCGGGCCGAACAGGCCGCATTCGCCGAACGCGGGTACGGTCACCTTCGCGCTGAACGAGAAGCTGCCCGCAGCGAGCTCGTTGACGGGCTCGCTGATCGTCAACGGCAGATCGATCGGTTCAACCGTCTTGCAGCCGATCGGGACGTTGAAGATCCCCACGCTGATGGATCCCACTTCCTCGTTCGCCTTGCCTGCGGCGCTCTCGCTCAGCACCCCTTCGTTGGACAGCGAGAAGGTGCCGGTCGCGGGACCGAGCGGCGTCAGCGCACCTCTCGTCGTGATCGGGACCAGCCCGATCCACATCGTCTGATCCAGCGGCGGGATGTTCAGCGTCGCGGTCTCCGTGCCCTTGGTCACGTCGGCCGTGGCGGTGATCGTCGCGCCCTTCGGGATTTCCTGGGAGATGCCGGACTTCGCCTCGGTCACCTTGCCGCTCAGTTCCCACGCGGGCAACGTGATCAGCGCATCGCCCACCTCCGGCGTCAGGCGCGCCGTCGACGGCAGCTTGGCGCCCGCGGAGTGCTGCCCGCAGGTGCTCGGCGCCGTCTTGCCCGCGACCCGTTCTTCGATCCACTTGATCGCGTTGGGCACCGCCGTGGGGTCGGTCAGCAGGTGCTCGCCGGGGTAGAGCTGGAAGTCGTCCTTGACGCCCAGCGTGCACCAGTCGTAGTGCAGTTCGACGTCCTGGCTGACCGGGACGTACTCGTCTTCCAGGCCGTGGTAGTGGTACACCGGCGGCGGGACGGATTTGTTGTCGAGCGACTGTTCTTCGAGCACCTTCTTGAACTCGGGTTCTGATTTTTCGAGTTCTTCGAGTGACTCCCCGGACGTCGTCAGTTCTTTGAAGTTGACGCCGTTGAGGTTTTTCAGCAGTTCGATCGCGCACTCGCTGAGCGCCTCGCCCACGACTTTTTCACCGGTCGGGGAGAGCGTTCCCAGTTTGAGTTCCGGGTAGGCCGTCTCGAGGCCGATTGCTGAGATGATCGACAGGCCCGAGCCGACCGACGCCCCGCTGAAGGCCCCGAAGGCCTCGAGGTTGGCGGGCACACCACCCGCCGCGATGCCCAGCAGCGGCACGTTGGGCGCGTAGGAGGACTGGATCTCGCCGGCCCAGCCGACCGCCTGCCCGCCCTGCGAGTAGCCCCACGCGATCGTCGGGTTGCTTTCGGTGAGACCCGCTTCGGGAAGCTGCCTGGCGGCGCGCACGATGTCGAGGACCGCCTGGCCCTCCGCCCGCCCGGCCGTGTACGTCGGCACCGCGCCGTTGGTGTAGCCCTGGTAGTCGGTGACCGCGACCGCATAGCCCGCTTTGAGCGCGGCGATGATCGCGCCGCCGTCGTACTCGGTGCCCGCGATCACCTGCTTGGACGGCGCGCACTGCGGGGCGATCCCCTGCGTGCCGATCCCGATCGTGACCACCGGCCGCGAGCCCTTGCCGCTCCACTTGGCCGTGGGCTCGATCACCGTGCCGGTGACGAAGTCCGGCTTGCCCTGCTGGCCGGTGGACTGGTAGAGCACGGTCCAGGCCTTGTTGGCGGGCAACGCCACGTTCAGGTTGACCGTCGCCGGGCGATACCACACGAGTTCGCCCGTGCTGCCGGCCGGTTCGCTGGACGGCGGCGTGTAGAAGGCCGAGCCTTCCGGTCCGCGGACAGGCGTCGCCGACGCCGCGGACGTCATCGCCGTCACGAAGACGGCGAGAAGTGAGAGCGCGAGCGCGGCTCGCGCGATTCCCCTGCGAAACACCATTTAACTGCCCCTCCTCGATCTAAGGCGATTTCCGAGCGCCTCCTCTGCGCTCGCCCTCCTGGGCCGCCGGGGCGGACCCCTCCTCCGCCGGTGCATGGCTCACTGGACACCCCCCGGCGCGCGAAAGTGTAGCAGTGCCATACCTATTTGGCCAGGGGTGCGGCGAGGGCGGCTTCCGTCCGCGTGCGCTCTATTGTTGAGCGGGCAACGATGCCCTCCAAATCGGCCGCCGGGAAGCCTCGGCTCTATCGAGGCGTGAGCGCGGCAGAGCGCCGCGCCGAGCGGCGTGAGCGCCTGCTGCAGGCGGGGCTCGAGCTGTTCGGCACGCGCGGCTATGCCGACAGCTCGGTCAGGGCGATCAGCGCGCAGGCCGGGCTGAACTCCCGCTACTTCTATGAGTCCTTCAGCAGCCGGGAGGACCTGCTCTACCACCTCTACCGGCGCATCCTGCGCGATCTCGCGGTCGTGGTGATCGAGGCCACCGCACACTCCGATTCAGTCGAAGAGCAGGCGCGCGCGGGGCTGCGGGAGGGCTGGAACGCGCTCACCGAAGACCGCCGCAAGGCGCGCGTGGTCCACGTCGAGGTGGTCGGCGTGAGCGAGCGCTTGGAACGCCTGCGCCGCGACAACAGGCACGCCTTCGCCAACATCATCACCCAGAACGGCCTGTCGTTCGCCGGCGATCCCAGCCGCCTGCTGATGGACCCCACGCTGACCTCCCGCTCGCTGATGGCGGCCGTGGTGGACATGCAGGTCGACTGGCTCAACGGCGACGTCGATGCGTCGGTCGATGAGATCGTGGAGCACTTCACGAGGATGTTCACAGCCGTCGCCTACGCGACGGTCCGCGACGTCAGCGCGATCGGGCTCGGTGCGGGCCGCCGGAGCGCCGCCGCCGGGCGCAAGGCCGGCGCGCGCGCGGCCGGCAAACGCGGCGGCTGAGCCCCGCGCCCGCGCTCACAGCGGCCAGTAGTGCCCGATGTGGGCAGCGGCCCGCGAGGTGAGCAGCGGCTCGGGTGCGGCCGAGTGCGGCGGCTCGTGCGAGCCGATCGCCGCCAGCGTCGCGCGCACCGAGCGCGCGAGCGCGTCCGGTTCATAGCCGCCCTCGAGCACCGCGCCCAGCGGCACGCCGAGCTCGCCGGCGAGCGCGTCGAGGTGGCGGGCCATCTCGGCGAACGAGCCCTCCTCCAGGCGGCAGCCCGCCAGGGGGTCCGCGCGATGCGCGTCAAAGCCGGCCGAGAGGAGCACGAGCTCGGGTTCAAAGGCCCGCCCGATGGGCACCGCGATGTGCTCGATCAGCGACAGCCACAGGTCCTCTTCGGAACCGGCCGGCACCGGCAGATTGACGGTGTAGCCCTCGCCCGCGCCCGATCCGACCTCGCTGAGCGCGCCGGTCCCCGGGTAGATGCCCGACTGGTGGATGCTCACGAAGAGGACGTCGTCGCGGCGGCGGAAGGCCTCGGCGGTGCCGTTGCCGTGATGGACGTCCCAGTCGAGGATCAGCACCCGGGCGGCGCCCAGCTCGCGGATCGCCAGCTCCGCCGCGATCGCCACGTTGTTGAACAGGCAGAAGCCCATCGCGCGCGAGGGTTCGGCGTGATGGCCCGAGGGCCGCACCGCGCAGAAGCCGCGGTCCGCCTCGCCCGCGAGCAGCGCCCTGGCCATCTCGCAGGCGCCCCCGGCGGCGTGCAGCGCGGCGCGGTAGGAGGGCTCGCCGACGAAGGTGTCCGGGTCGATCGCTCCGCCGCCCGCCAGCGACATCTCCCTGATACCCCGCACGAGGTTGGCGCTGTGCACGAGCTGCAGATCCTCCTCGCTGGCGGGCGGAGCCCGGCGGCGCTGCCATCCGAGCCAGTCCGCCGCCGCGAGCTCGCGTTCGATCGCCAGCAGCCGCTCCGGCGTGTCGGGATGTTCGGGCATGTGCACGCTCGGATCGTGCTCCAGGGACGCCGGGTGCTCGAAGTAGAGGCCGGGCTGCGCGCTGACCACGCGTTGACTGTAGGCCCCCGCGGAGCGCTACGCTTGCCGGCGTGTCCGAGATGCCAACAGCGCCCGTCGCAGCCGGCTCGCTGATCGTCGGCTACGCGGTCGCCGCGGGCACCGGCTCGCGCCCGCTCGGGGGCGTCGTGCTGGCGGCCGGCGGCCTGTGGTGCATCCGCGCGTGGAGCAGCCGCGACGGCGCCGCCACCGCGGCGCGCCTCGGCGGCTTCGGCCTCGGCGCGTTCATCGCCTCGCACCTGCTCGCGCTGGCGATCGGCGCGTGGCCGTCGGTGCTGTGCGTCTCGGCGGCGATGGCGGCGGTCGCATGGCGCGGCTCGGACGCGCGGCGCAGGGCGGAGGCGCACCCCGCCTGAGGCCCCGGCCCGCGGTCCCTGGAAAGGCGGGAAAAGTACTGGCCTTCCGTTTGCGCAGGCGCTAGGCTTTCGCCCGATGGCATCCGCGACAGTTCCAGCTCAGGGCGTCGCGCCGGGGGGTGCAGCTCCGGCGATCGAGCGCCCGGACTTCGAAATCGTCCCTCGCCGCGGGCTGCCGATCGTCGCGTTCGTGCTCGTGCTGCTGATCGTGGCGATCGCCGTGAACGATCTCTGGCCGCTGATGTTCCTGCACGTGGTGGGCGGCGCGGCCTGGACGATCATCGACCTGTTCCTCGGCTTCGTGCTGGGGCCGATCCTCGGCAGCCTGTCGATTCCCGCGCGCATTGAGTTCACGACCAAGCTGATGCCGAAGATGGTCCTGATCATGCCCACTGCGGTCATCACCACGCTCGCGGCGGGCTGGCAGCTCTCGACGCACATGGGGACGAACCTGACCAGCTTCGCGCTGCACGGCTGGGTGGTCGCGAGCTTCATCGTCGTGGGGGTGATGGCGGTGATCGCGCTGGGGCTGCTCGAGCCGGCGAACATCGCCGTGCTGACCGAGCTGAAGAAGCCGCAGCCGAACCCCGAGGTGATCGAGCGGCTGATGAAACGCTTCATCTACACGGCCGGTGCGACCGGGCTGATGCAGGTCGCGACGCTGGTGATCATGACCAAGCTGGCGGCAGGATGAACGAGCGGCGCCTGCCCCCCGTCACGCAGGTCGGGATGCTCTCGCTGGCGCTGATCGCGAGCGCCGTCATCTACATGTCCGCGCACCTGCCCGAACGGGTCTCGCTCGGCCCCGCGATCGCGCTGCTGTGCGTCTCGGCCGCGCTGCTGGCGGGCGTGGTGATCGCGCTGGCCCGCACGGAGGGCTTCGCATGGGCGCGCTTCATCGAGGTCGCCAGGTGGGCGCTGCTGGCCTACCTGATCATCGCCGGGATGATCGAGTACGTCTTCCTGCGCAACAACACGAGCGGCGGGCCGCTGATCGTGCTGACGCTGTGCCTCGTGGTCTTCGCCCTGACCGTGCCCGTGCTGATCGCCTTCACGGTCGCGCGCTACGCAGACCCGGCTTGACCCGCGCGCGCGTCGGCGCGCGTGCATGATTACCCGTCGGGAGATGCGGCTAGATTCCGATCTATGGGAGTCGAGGGGAACCTCGGAGCCGCGTTCGCGGCCGACGGCCTGACCGTCAGCTTCGGCGGCATCACCGCGCTGGACTCGGTGTCGGTGAGCATCGCATCCGGGGAGGTGCTCGGCGTGATCGGTCCCAACGGGGCCGGCAAGACCACGCTGTTCAACGTGATGTGCGGCTTCGTGGCGCCGCAGGCCGGCTCGCTGCGCTGGAAGGGCCGCGAGCTGGGCAGGGTGCGCACCGACCGGCTGGCCGCGCTGGGGATCGCACGCACGCTGCAGGGCGTCGGCCTGTTCCCTGGTCTGAGCGTGCTGGAGAACGTGATGGTCGGCGCTCAGCGCTTCCGCCGCGCCGGCCTCGCGAGCGCGCTGCTCGGCCTGCCGCGCTCCGACCGTGACGAGCGCGCCCTGCGCGAGCGCGCGCTGGCGATGCTCGGCGAGCTCGGCTGCGAGGACGTGGCGGGGCGGATGCCGGCGACGCTGCCCTACCCCGTGCAGAAGCGCGTCGCGCTGGCGCGCGCGCTGGTGTGCGAGCCGGAGCTGCTGCTGCTGGACGAGCCGGCGGGCGGCCTCGGCGCCGACGAGCTGCGCGAGCTCGGGGAGCGCATCCGCAGCCTGCGCGGGTCGATGGCGGTGATGCTCGTCGAGCACCGCATGGATCTCGTGATGTCGGTGTGCGACCGCGTCGTGGTGCTCGACTTCGGGCAGGTGATCGCCGAGGGCGACCCCGCCAGCGTGCGCCACGACGCGCGCGTGCTGGAGGCCTATCTCGGCCAGGAGAGCGCCACCGCCGGCGAGCAGGCGGGCCTATGAGCGCGGGCGCCCTCCTGGAAATCGAGGCGCTGACCACCGACTACGGGCCGGTGCGGGCGGTCGACGCGGTCACGCTGACGGTCGAGCGCGGCAGCGTCACCGCGGTGCTCGGCGCCAACGGCGCCGGCAAGACGACCCTCCTGCGCACCATCTCGGGGCTCGTGCGGGCGAGCAGCGGCAGCGTGCGCCTGGACGGGCAGAGCATCCTCGGGATCGCCGTCGAGGATGTGGTCAGGCGCGGTCTGGCCCACGTGCCCGAGGGCCGCGGCGTGATCGCCGAGCTCACGACCGATGAGAACCTGCGCCTGGGGGGCCTGTGGCGCGGCGCTGAGACGATGCGCCTGGAGGACGTCTATGAGCTCTTTCCGCCGCTGCGCGAGCGCCGCCGCCAGCTCGCGGCGTCGCTGTCCGGCGGCGAGCGCCAGATGCTCTCGATCGGCCGCGCGCTGATGGCCCGCCCGCGCGTGCTGCTGCTCGACGAGCCCTCACTCGGGCTCGCGCCGATCGTCAGCGCGCAGATCATGAGCCTGGTGCGCTCGCTGGCCGGCGAGCGCGAGCTCGCGGTGCTGCTCGTCGAGCAGAACGCCCGCAGCGCCCTGTCGATCGCCGATCGCGGCGTGGTGCTGAACCTCGGACGGGTTGTCGCCGCGGACTCCGCCGGCGCGCTCGCCGCCGATGAGGGGCTGCGCGAGGCCTACCTGGGGCTCTGAGGATGACGCGCTTCATCGACCTGACGCTGAACGGGATCTCCACCGGCACCGTGTATGCCGCGGTGGCGCTCGCGCTGGTCATCATCTGGCGCGCCACGCGGATCGTGAACTTCGCCCAGGGCGGCATGCTGATGATCACCACGTTCATCGCGTCGAGCGTGATCGGCTCGAGCGGCTCCTACTGGCTCGGCTTCGCGGTGGCGCTCGTGTGCGGCCTGGCCCTGGGCGCGCTCGTGGAGCGCGTGCTGATGCGCCACGTCGAGGGCGCACCGCCGCTGAACGCGGTGATCGTGGCGCTCGGCCTGCTGATCCTGCTGCAGGCCGCCGCGGGCATGATCTGGGGCAACACGCCGCGCTCCTTCCCGCCCGCCTTCTCGATCCTCGGCTACGACATCGGCGGCACGCGCGTTCTGTTCGCTCCCAACGACACGTTCATCGTGCTGGTGGTGGCCGGCACCGCGCTCGCGCTCGCCGCGCTCTTCCAGCGCACCACGATCGGCCTGAAGATGCGCGCCTCGGCGTTCGCGCCCGAGGTTGCGCGCATGCTCGGGGTGCGCGTGGGGCACATGTTCACGCTCGGCTGGGCGCTCGCCGCGCTCGTCGGCTCGCTCGCCGGGCTGCTGGTGGCGCCGTCGGTGTTCGTCGGGCCCAACCAGTTCGATCCGATCCTCATCTTCGGCTTCACCGCCGCCGTGCTCGGCGGCCTCGACAGCCCCGTCGGCGCGGCCCTCGGCGGGATCATCCTCGGCCTCGCGCTGTCCTATGTCTCCGGCTATGAGGGCTCCTCGCTGGTCACGCTGGCGGCGCTCGTGATCCTGCTCGCGGTCCTCATGATCCGTCCCGGAGGGCTGTTCGCGAGCACCCGGGAGCGGCGCGTATGAGCTCACTGCCCCTCGGCCTGCGCGCGCCCCGCAGCACGCTGCTGCGCACGCTCGCGCTGACCGTGCTCGCCGGCCTGCTGCTGTTCCTCGCCAGCGAGGGGCTGAGCTCCTTCCGCGATCTGCAGCTCGCGAGCGGCTCCTACTACTTCGCGGTGCTCGCCGGGCTCACCGTGCTGACGGGGCTGAGCGGGCAGATCTCGCTGGGCCACGGCGCGCTGATGGCGGTCGGTGCCTACACGGTGGCGCTGCTGATCGGCAACGAACACTGGGCGCTGCTCCCGGCCCTGTTTGCGGCGACGGTGGTCACGACGCTCGTCGGGGTGCTCCTCGGGGCGGGCGCCTCGCGCCTGCGCGGCCCCTACCTGGCCGGCGCCACGCTCGCGTTCGCGGTCGGCCTGCCGGCGCTGGCGGAAAAGTACAGCGCCACCTTCGGCGGCGCCAACGGTCTCGTGATCAACCCGCCCACGCCGCCCGCATCGCTCGGTGCGACGTTCCCGCTCGAGCGCTGGGAGGCCTGGATCGCGGGCGCCGGCGCGCTGGTGGTGCTGTTCGCGATGCACAACCTCGTGCGCAGCGGCCTGGGGCGCTCGCTGCGCGCGGTGCGCGACGACGAGATCGCGGCGTCGTTGTGCGGGCTGCGCGTGGGGCGTGTGCAGACGCTGGCCTTCGTGCTCAGCGCGGCGTGCGCGGGGCTGGGCGGGGGCCTGCTCGCGGTGGTCCTGCAGCTGGCGGCGCCGGGCGCCTTCGAGCTCTCGCTCTCGCTCGCGCTGCTGACGGCGATCGTGCTCGGCGGTCTCGGCTCGCTCGTCGGCGCCGTGTGGGGGGCCGCGGTGCTGGTCCTCTTGCCGGGCTGGACCAACGACCTGGCGCACTCCTTCTCGCTGTCCACGAAGGTCTCGGCCAACCTGCCCCTGGCGATCTACGGCGCGGTGCTGATCGCCGCGATGCTCGCCTGGCCGAGCGGGATCCAGGGGGCGCTGCGCGCGCTGCTCGCGCGCACGCCGCTGCGGCGGACCGCGGGAGGCGGCTGATGCGGCGTTCGCGCCCACAGGGGCAGGAGCAGGGTTTGGCGAATCCTTACAAGTTCGTAACGAGAACAGGAGGAAGTCGATGATCGCAAAGCACCGCAGGGCATGGTTTTTGGGGATCGTGTGCGCAGGGCTGGCACTCGCAGGGTGCGGATCGAGCAGCAGCAGCAGCAGCGTCCCGGGGGTCACATCCACGAGCATCACGTTCGGTACCCACCAGCCCCTGACCGGGCCGGCGGCGCCGGGCTACAGTGAGATAGCCCCCGCCTCGCAGGCGTTCTTCGATTACGTGAACGCTCACGGCGGCGTGTATGGGCGCAAGATCAGCCTGGTCACCAAGGACGATGAATACAACCCCGCAAAGACCGTCACGGTCACGCACGAACTCGTCCTGCAGGACAACGTGTTCGGCATCTTCGAGGGCCTGGGCACGCCCACGCACACGAAGGTCGTCGGCTTCCTCAACAGCAGCAAAGTGCCGGACATGTTCGTGGCCTCGGGATGCCCGTGCTGGGACAACGGCGTCACTCAGCCCTACACCTTCGGCTGGCAGCCCAACTACACGATCGAGGGCAAGGTCCTCGGCCAGTACATCAAGCAGCACTTCGCGGGCAAGAAGGTCGGCGTCTTCTACCAGGACGACGACTTCGGCAACGGCGGGCTGACGGGAATCAAGGACGAGGTCCCGGCCGGCCAGATCGTCTCCACGCAGCCCTATCAGCCGGGCGGCACCGACGTGGCGCCGCAGATCTCGGCGATCAAGGCGGCCGGGGCGGAAGTGATGGTCGACTTCACCGTGCCGATCTACACCGCGCTCGGCCAGCTGACCTCGTTCACACTCGGCTACAAACCGCAGCTCGTCGTCTCCAACGTGGGCATCGATCCGACCACCGTGGGCGGGCTGCTCAAGACGTTCTCCAAAGGCAAGGCCGGTACCGAACTGATCGAAGGCGCGATCACCGACGGCTACCTGCCCTCCTCCTCGGACCTGTCGAACCCGTGGATCGCGCTGTTCAAGAAAATCCACGACGAATACGACTCGAGCGCGCCGTTTGACGGCAACGTGGAGTACGGGATGGCCAACGCGTACACGCTCGTGCAGGCGCTCACGATGGCCGGCAAAGACCTGACCCGCGAAGACCTGGTCAAGGTGGTCAACGAAAAAGGCGCGCAGCTGAAGGGCCCGGGCCTCGTGCCCTTCCGCTACTCGACCACGGTGCACGGCGGCTACAGCGGCGTCGAGATGGGCCAGGTCCGCAATGGGCAGATCGTGCTGTTCGGCGGTCCGCTCGTGACCGAACCGACGGCCAGCGGGGCGATCACGCCCTACACGGTGCCCCAGCAAGGGCCACCGACGAGCGGCGTGGTCTCGGTTCCCTAGAGGCGGCGCAGGACCCAGGCGTCCCCGCTCCCGCCCGCCTCCTCCTCCGGGGCCGGGCGGGGGCGGCGGGGCGCCCGGCGGTGAGATACTGAGGCGGTGAGCTACAACGCCGCGCTCGGTCCCTCCCGCTACCTTGCCGCGGGCGATCGCTACGAGGGGATGCCCTACCGCCGCTGCGGGCGCAGCGGGCTGCGGCTGCCGGCGATCTCGCTGGGGCTGTGGCAGAACTTCGGCGACGACCGCCCGCTGCGCGACAGCCGCGCGATGCTGCGGCGCGCCTTTGACCTCGGCATCACGCACTTCGACCTGGCCAACAACTACGGGCCCCCCTACGGCAGCGCGGAGAGCAACTTCGGGCGCGTCCTCGCGGAGGACCTCGCGCCCTACCGCGACGAGCTGATCATCTCGACCAAGGCCGGCTATGACATGTGGCCCGGCCCCTACGGCGAGTGGGGCTCGCGCAAGTACCTGCTGGCGAGCCTCGATCAGAGCCTGACGCGGATGGGCCTGGAGTACGTGGACATCTTCTACTCCCACCGCTTCGACCCCGACACGCCGCTGCGGGAGACGATGGGAGCGCTCGACAGCGCGGTGCGCACGGGCAAGGCACGCTATGCGGGCATCTCCTCCTACGGGCCGCAGCGCACCGAAGAGGCGGTGGGCATCCTGCGCGAGCTGGGCACGCCGCTGCTCATCCACCAGCCCTCCTACTCGATGCTCAACCGCTGGATCGAGTCCGAGCTCCTGGACGTGCTCGGGCGCGAGGGGGTCGGTGCGATCGTGTTCTCGCCGCTGGCGCAGGGCCTGCTCAGCGACCGCTATCTCAAGGGCATCTCGCCCGACTCGCGCGTGCAGCGCGGCAACTACTTCTCCGCCGAGCTGATCAGCGAGGAGAACCTCGCCCGCGTGCGCGCCCTCAACGAGATCGCGGCGGCGCGCGGGCAGACGCTCGCCCAGATGGCGATCGCGTGGACGCTGCGCGACCCCCGCGTCGCCTCCGCGCTGCTGGGCGCCAGCAGCGTCGGGCAGCTCGAGCAGAACGTGGCCTCGCTGCAGCGCATGGACTTCGCCCCCGACGAGCTCGCCGAGATCGACCGCCACGCCCACGAGGGCAACGTCGATCTGTGGGCCGCCTCCAGCCGCGGCTGATGCTCGCGCTCACCGCCGCGCGCGGGGCCCCCGGCAACGTCGAGCTGCGCGAGGTGGCCGAGCCCACGCCGCGCTCCGGCCAGGCGCTGGTGCGGGTGAGCGCGCTCTCGCTGAACCGCGGCGAGACGCGGCGCCTGGCGGAGATGGAGGAGGGCTCGCTCACCGGCTGGGACCTCGCGGGCGTCGTCGAGCAGGCCGCCGCGGACGGCAGCGGCCCCGCGTCCGGCACGCGCGTGGTTGGCCTCAGCGCGGGCTGCGCCTGGGCCGAGCTCGCGCCCGTCGACACCGACCTGCTCGCGCCGCTGCCCGCGGGCGTCTCCGACGCGCAGGCCGCCACGCTCCCGGTTGCGGGGCTGACCGCGCTGAAGGCCCTCGACATCATCGGCCCGGTGCTCGCGCGCAGCGTGCTCGTGACCGGCGCCAGCGGCGGGGTCGGCCGCTTTGCCGTCCAGTTGGCGAAGCTGGCGGGAGCCCGCGTGACGGGCGTCTCCGCGAGTCCCGAGCGCGCCCGCGGGCTGCGCGAGCTCGGCGCCGATGAGATCCTCGGCGAGCTGCAGCCCACGGGCCCCGAGTTCCACGCCATCGTCGAGGGCGTCGGCGGTGCGACGCTGGCCGCGGCGATCCAGCGGGTGGCCCCCTTCGGCGCGATCGTCTCCTTCGCCTCCAGCGACCCCGGCCCGGTGGAGTTTCCGGCCAGGTCCTTCTTCGGCCGTGCACCCGGAGCGCGCCTGCACGGCCTGTTCCTGTTCGCCCAGCTCGCGCGCGAGCGCAGCGGCACGCGTGACCTCGGCCGCCTCGTCGGCCTCGTCGAGCAGGCTCGCCTGAACTGCTCGATCGATCTGGAAACCTCCTGGCGCTCGGCCGGGGAGGCGATCGCCGCGCTGCTCGAGCGCCGCGTCGCGGGCAAGGCCGTGCTGCTCGTCGACTGAGCGCTCACCCCGCGCTGAAGCGCGCCGCCTCCTCCGAGCCGCCGGTCGCATCGCCGGCGCTGTAGGAATGCGCGCCCGCGCCCGCGAGACGCCCCCCGTCGACGATCAGGTATTCCTCGCGGATCGGCCGTCCGTCGAACCAGCATTCGAGGATCTCGCGCGCGCCCGCCGCGTAGCGGGCCTGCGCGGAGAGGCTCGTGCCGGAGGTGTGCGGCGTCATGCCGTGGTGGGGCATCGAGCGCCAGGGGTGATCCCTGGGCGCGGGCTGGGGGAACCACACATCCCCGGCGTAGCCTGCGAGCTGTCCGCTCGCGCACGCACGCGCCACCGCGTCGCGGTCGCAGATCTTGCCGCGCGCCGTGTTGATCAGATACGAGCCGCGCTTCATCATCCCCAGCAGGCGCTCGTCGAAGAGGTTCTCGGTCTCGGGGTGAAGCGGGGCGTTGATGGTGACCACGTCGCAGGCCTTCACGAGCGACTCCACGCTGTCGTGGAAGCGCACGCCCAGCTCCTGCTCGACCTGCGCGGGCAGGCGATGGCGATCGGTGTAGTGCAGGCCCACATCGAAGGGCGCCAGGCGCCGCAGCACCGCGGAGCCGATGCGCCCGGCGGCGACGGTGCCGACCTGCATGCCCTCGAGGTCGTAGGAGCGCGAGACACAGTCGGCGATGTTCCAGCCCCCGTCGATCACCCACTGGTAGGAGGGGATGTAGTTGCGCACCAGCGCGAGGATCATCATCACGACGTGCTCGGCCACGCTGATGCTGTTCGAGTAGGTGACCTCGGCGACGGTCAGGCCGTGCTCGATCGCGGCCTGCAGATCGACGTGGTCGGAGCCGATGCCGGCGGTGAGCGCGAGCTTCAGCGCGGGTGCCCCGGCGATCCGCTCGGCGGTCAGGTAGGCCGGCCAGAACGGCTGGGAGATCACGACCTCGGCGCCGGGCAGCTCGCGCTCGAAGACGGAGTCCGGGCCGTCCTTGTCGGCGGTCACGACCAGCTCGTGCCCGCGGCCCTCCAGGAAGTCGCGCAGCCCCAGCTCGCCCGAGACGCAGCCCACGAGCTCCCCGGGCCTGAAGCCCAGACCCGCCGGCGTGGGCGTGCTCTGGCCGTCGTGGTAGTGCTCGATCCGCGGGATCTCCTCGCGCGCATACGACGGCGGATAGCCATCGAGCGGATCGTCGTAGAGGACACAGAGGACCTTCGCCATGAGCTGACCCCTTCCTGGACGTTTGCCCGCCCGGCCGCTCGCCGGCGGCGGCGGGTGCCCGCGCGATTATGAGCGAGCGCGCAGCCCCCCGTCTCGCCGGTGGCGCCGCGCGCCGGGCCACCGCGTTGGCCACTCGGACATAATCCCCGCGATGAAAGCCATCGAGATCACCGAGGAGACCGGCCCGGACAGCGCGCTCACGCTCGCCGAGCTGCCCGAGCCCGAGCCCACCCACATGCTCACCCCGGGGGCCGGGGTGGTGGTCGAAGTGCACGCCGCCGGCGTGTCCTTCCCCGAGCTGCTGCAGACGCGCGGGCAGTACCAGCTGAAACCGCCGCTGCCGTTCGTGCCCGGCAGCGAGGTGGCGGGCGTTGTGCGCAGTGCCCCACCGGGAGCAGCGGTTGCCCCCGGTGACCGCGTGGCGGCGTTCTGCGCGCTCGGGGGCTTCGCCGAGACGACCGTCGCGCCCGACTTCTTCACGTTCGCGCTCTCGCCCGAGCTCGACTTCGCACAGGGCGCGGGGCTGATCCTCAACTACCACACCGCCTACTTCGCGCTCGTCCTGCGCGGGCGCCTGAAGGAGGGAGAGACCGTGCTCGTGCACGGCGCCGCCGGTGGCGTGGGCACCGCCTCGCTGCAGGTTGCCCGCGCGATGGGCGCGCGCACGGTCGCGCTGGTGTCCACGGAGGCCAAGCGCGCGGTCGCCGAGCAGGCCGGCGCCGACCACGTGGTGCTGCTCAGCGACACGTGGAAGGACGAGGTCAAGGAGCTCGGCGGCGTAGACGTCGTGCTCGATCCGGTCGGCGGCGATCGCTTCACCGACAGCCTGCGCTCCCTGCGCGAGGACGGCCGCCTGATCGTGGTGGGCTTCACCGGTGGCTCGATCCCGGAGGTCAGGGTCAACCGCCTGCTGCTCGGCAACACCGAGGTCGTGGGGGCCGGCTGGGGCGCCTACGTGATGGGCAAGCCCGACCTCAACAGGCGGGTCGGAGCGGAGGTCAACCGCATGGTCGACGAGGGCTTCATCCGCCCGATCGTGGGCGAGCGCTTCCCGCTGGAGCGCGCGGCGGACGCGCTGAAGGCGCTCGATGAGCGCCGCGCGACCGGCAAGATCGTGCTCGACGTCCGCACCGATTGAGCCGCGGCGACGGCGCGCGAGCTAGCCGGCCTTCAGCAGTTCGCGCCAGCCCTCCGCGTCGACGTCGGCCGGCTCGGTCGATTCGACGAACTCGCTGAGCACCTCGACGAAGCGCTCGGGGTCGTCGAGATGGGGGAAGTGCCCCGCGCGGGGAAAGATCTCCAGGCGGCTGTGGGCGATCTGGGCGTGCGCGTCGTGGCCGTGGGCGACAGGGATGATCCTGTCGCGCTCGCCCCACACGAGCAGCGTGGGTGTGTGCTTGGCCAGATACAGCCGGTTGGACGCGTTGACCCGCTGACCGCCGGGTTCGACCACCCCGCGCAGCGTCTGCAGGAACGCGGCGCGGGCCCCGGGGTCGGCCAGCGTGTCCTGTGCCGCGGCCATCTCTTCGAGGTCCGTGCCCACCCTGATGCCCACACGGCCGAGGATGCCCGCCGCGATGCGCCCCGCGTCGAGCACGTGCGTGGCGGCGAGCGCGGGCATCACCCATTCCGAGCCCGGCAGCGCGGCGGCGCGCAGCAGCAGGCTGACGTCGCGGCCGAGCCCGCCGCTGTCGACGAGCACGAGGCGCTCGCACAGCTCGGGGTACATGTAGGAGAGCTGCATCGAGATGCCGCCGCCGAGCGAGTGCCCGACGAACGTCGCGCGTTCGTGCCCCAGCGTCGCCAGCAGGTCGCGCAGCCCGCTCGCCTGGGCGCCCAGCGAGTAGTCGCTGCGCGGCTTGTCGGACTGCCCGTGGCCCATCAGATCGGGCGCCAGCACGGTGAAGCGGCGTGCCAGCGCGGGCATCACCCGCTCCCACGTCGAGGAGTCGGAGGTGATCCCGTGGACCAGCACCACGACGGGGCCGCGGCCCGCCTGGCGGTAGGCGACACGGTGGCCGTGCAGGACGCGGTTGCGCAGCCGGAGCTTCTTCTCGACCGGGCTCAGGGTGATGCCTCCTCTGTGGTTGAGCGGAACGGTGCGGTTGACAAAATTGTACGCTCGGCGCCGGGCGCCACCATCGATCAGCGCGCCCCGGCCGCAGCTTGCGGGGAAATCTCTCGCGCAGGCGTTGGCCGGCCCGGCCTGGTGCCGGTTCCAGGCGGGCCGGGGGGTTAGCCCCACCAGCACAGCTGCAGCGCACCACCCTTCCTTCGGTGGCGAGCCGTATCGACAGCGCTGGGCGCGAGCTTCAAGATCGGTGGCGTGAGCGCCGGAGCGGTCCTGGGACCGGAGAGCAAGCCGCGAGCCCCCGAGGGCACGCCCCCCTCCACGCCCTCGCCCCAGCCGGCCGAGCCCCAGGCGGGACCCACCCCGGAGGAGATCCAGGTCCCCGTCCTCGAAGGTCTCGACCGGGCCGCCACGGCCCTGATCACGGGCCTGCCGCCACTGCTGCTGGTGCTGGCCGGGTGGCAGCTGTGGAACCGCGAGCTGCGCCTGCGCGACATCGCGATCTTCGTGATCATGTACGTGCCGATCACGATCGGCGTGACCGTCGGCTTCCACCGCCTGCTCACGCACCGCAGCTTCAAGACCTCGGGCCCGATGCGCGGCCTGTTCGCGATCCTCGGCACGATGGCGATCGAGGGGCCGGTGATCTCCTGGGTGGCCGACCACCGCAAGCATCACGCCTACTCCGACCGCTTCGGCGACCCGCACAGCCCGCACGTGGACAGCGGCGGCGGTTGGCGCGGCGCGCTCCACGGCCTCGCGCACGCCCACGTGGGATGGCTGTTCGACCACACCCAGCGCGGCGCCCGCGACCGCTTCGCCCCCGACCTGCTCGCCGACCCCGTGATCAGCTTCATCGACCGCACCTTCCTGCTGTGGTCGCTGGTGGGCCTGGCGATCCCGTTCGCGCTCGGCGTGCTGATCGGCGGCAGCGTGGCGGCGGGGCTCGAGGGGCTGCTGTGGGGAGGCGCGGTGCGCGTCTTCCTGCTGCACCACGTCACCTACAGCATCAACTCGCTGTGTCACTTCTTCGGGCGGCGGCGCTTTGCAACGAGCGATCAGTCGCGCAACCTGCTGTGGTTGGCGCCGCTGTCATTCGGCGAGGCCTGGCACAACAACCACCACGCCTTCCCGACCTCCGCCTTCCACGGCATGGGCCGTCGCGAGGTCGACCTCTCGGGCCTGCTGATCTCGGGGCTCGAGCGCGCGGGGCTCGTCTGGGACGTGCAGCGGATCGATCCCGAGCGCCGGCTGGCCAAGGCGATCGAGCGCTGAGCGCCTCCGCGGGCGTGCCCGTGGGACGATAGGCGCGATGAGCGAGCAGGCTCGGCTTTCGGCGGAGATCCCGCACCGCGCGGACGCGGGCATCCGGCGCTGGATGCCGACCCTCGCGGCGGGCCTGTCGATCGGCGAATACGCGCGTTCGCTGGTGCGGCGCCTGGCCCTGCTGGCGGGCGTCCTGCTGGGGGCGATCTGGGCGCTCGGCGGGCAGGGTTACTTCTGGCCGGCGTGGGCGTGGCTCGGCCTGGTCGTGCCGGTGATGCTCGACTCCACCGCCGACTGGGCGTGGCGCCAGCAGCCCGGCGCGGTCCGCCGGGTGGCGTGCGTGTGGGCCCTCGTGAGCGTGGCCGCGGTGATCCTTCTGCTCACGTGGCTGCTGACGTGGCTGCTGGCGGGCGTGGAGCACTTCTGGCCGGCGTGGGCGCTGCTGGGGCTGGCCACCGTCGGCAGCGCCTACTCGCTGATGGCGCTGCACGACAGGGTGCTCGTCGCACACGGGCGCCGCGCGCTGCGCGCGCGCATCGACATGCTCACGCGCACGCGCCGCCAGGCGGTGGCGGCGCAGGCCGCGGAGCTGCGCCGCATCGAGCGCGATCTCCACGACGGCGCGCAGGCGCGCCTCGTCGCGGTCGCGCTCCAGCTGGGGCGCGCCGAGCTGCGCGCCGGCGAGCAGCCCGAGCTGTGCGAGCTGATCCGCGGCGCCCAGCGCGAGGCCCAGCTGGCGATCGCCGAGCTGCGCGACCTCGCCCGCGGCATCGTCCCGCCGCTGCTCGCCGACCGGGGCCTGGCAGCGGCGGTGGAGTCGCTCGCGGCGCGCTACGGCCTCGGCACGGTCGTCGAGGTGCACACCCACAGCAGGCTCGCACCGGCCGTCGAGAGCGCGGCCTACTTCGTGATCGCGGAGGCGCTCACGAACACCGCCAAGCATGCCGCCGCGGAGCGCAGCTGGGTCCGCGTGAGCGACGAGCACCGCTCGCTGACGGTTCTCGTCGGCGACGACGGTTGTGGCGGCGCCGAGCCGGCGGGCTCGGGGCTCGCCGGGCTGCGCGCGCGTGTGGAGGCGCTCGACGGCCGGCTCGCGGTGAGAAGCCCGGCGGGCCAGGGGACGGTGCTGGAGGCCGCCATCCCGTGCGGGTAGTTATCGCGGAGGATCTCGCCCTGCTGCGCGAGGGGCTGGTTGCGCTGCTGCGCGAGAACGAGATCGAGGTGGTCGCCCAGGTCGACGACGGGCCCGGGCTGCTGCGGGCGATCGCGGGGCACGAACCGGACCTCGCGATCGTCGATGTGCGCCTGCCGCCGAGCTTCAGCGACGAGGGCCTGCTGGCGGCGATCGAGGCGCGGCGCCGCCAGCCCGCGCTCGGCGTGCTCGTGCTCTCCCAGTACGTCGAGACGGCCTACGCGAGCGAGCTGATCGGCGAGAACACCGCCGGCATCGGCTACCTGCTCAAGGAGCGCATCGGCGATGTGAGGGCGTTCCTCGACGCGTTGCGGCGCGTCGCGGCGGGCGGGACGGTCATCGACCGCCAGGTCGTGACCGAGCTGCTGGCCCCGCGCGGGGGGCCCGCCGACCCGCTCTCGCGGCTGACCACGCGCGAGCGCGAGGTGCTCGAGCTGATGGCAGAGGGGCGCTCGAACACGGCGATCGCGGAGAACCTCGTGGTCACGCAAGGGGCGGTCGAGAAGCACATCACCAACATCTTCGCCAAGCTCGACCTGCCCGCCTGCCACGATGATCACCGCCGCGTCCTCGCCGTGCTCGCCTATCTGCGCCTCGCGCGCTGAGCGCAGCCCGCGCGCGCGGTTTTGCCGGACTGATACAAAACGCCCGGGAAAGCAACTTGGGTGGAAGGCCGTGTGAGGATCGATGAAGATAATCGCGGCAGGGCTGCCGCGCACCGCAACGACCACGCAGATGTTCGCGCTCGAAGGTCTCGGTTGGGGCCCCTGCTACCACATGCGCGACCTGCTGACCCGAGCGTGCGCGAGCCCGAGGAATGGGTGCGCAGCATGCGCCTGACGGTGTGGGGGATCTTCCACGGCGACGGCGTGATGCATCACCTCTCCGAAGCACGGGTCGCGCTCGACCCGCTGTGGCAGCGCTACGTGGCGCTGATGCGCCGCATCAGCTGGGACCCCGACACCGGGGTGCTGGCCGGGGAGACCTACAGCGATGAGGGCCTCGGTGCGGTGATGGAACGCTGGAACGAGCAGGTCAAGGCGACGGTCCCGCCCGAGCGCCTGCTCGTGTGGAACCCGAACAAGGGCTGGGACCCGCTGTGCGAGTTCCTCGGCGTCGACGTTCCCGCGGAGCCGCTGCCGCGCCTCAACGACACGGTCTCCTTCAGGGAGGGCATCATCGGCGGGGCGCTCGAGATCGTCAACGAGTGGTGGAACGCGCGCGAGCGTCCCGCCACCGGCCTGCACGGCGCCGCGCTCGGCTGAGGCGCCGTGCGCCTCAGCCCGCGATCGCGGGCGAGGTGCCGATCACGGCGCCTTCCGCGTCGAGCGCTTGCACCGCCACGTAGGCCTCCGGCGCGGGCGTGGCGATGGCGGTCTCAAAGCCCGTGCGGGAGGCGGTCGCGACGGGGGCGAGCTGTTGCGCGCTCGCTCCGGCGAGCACGCGCCAGGCGCTCGTGCGGGTGTCGCCGTTCCAGCTGGCGTAGACCGTCGGACCACCAGCCGGCCCGCCGGGCAGCGCCGCCACCGCCGGCGCTTCGCTGGGCGCGCCCGTCCACTGGTAGCGGTAGGCGCGATATGACTGGTAGGAGCCGTGCATGTGCGCGTCGTAGAGCAGCTGCCCGCCGGAGCTGAACTCCGAGAAGTAGGGCTCGGCGCCCCAGCCGACGAACACGTCTCCGTTTTCGAGCACCTGCACGCTGCCCTGGCTGCCCGAGGACAGCGGCGTGGGGTGCTCGTAGCCGGCGAGCAGCGTGGCCGTGCCGTTGACCACCGACAGCAGCAGCGCGCGCGACTGCGGATGGACCGCCGGCGTGGCGCCGTTGTCGAACACGCTGATGAGGCCGTCGCTGAGAGCGCTCGCGTCGTGCTGGAAGGCCGTGGCGGCACCGGAGCCGAGCTTCACGGTCGAGTGGCGGCCGCCGATGCGGCTGAGCACCTGGCCGCTCAGCGTGTTCAGTTCGTAGAGCGTCCAGGTGTTGCGCGCCGAGACCAGCGTCCTGCCCTCGGGCTGCGGATCGACTGAGTTGATGTGCAGGTAGTCGAAGGGCCATTCGCTGCTGGTGCCGCGCGGCGAGCTGTAGGACTCCGCGAGGCTGACGTGATCGAGGCCGTGCCACTCGCGCCGCACCAGCCCGGTGCGCAGGTCGACTTCCTGAAAGATGCTGTCGGTGACGGCGCCGTCGCTGGGACCGCCGATCGAGGACAGGTTGCAGGCGATCGGGTCGAACACGGTGAGCAGCGCGGTCGATTGGGGGGTGAGGTGGAATTCGTGCAGGTCGGCCTCGTAGCCGTTGCCCGCGTGCACGCGGTCGATCACCTGGTAGGAGCTGTTGGCGATCACGTCTTCGCCGCGGCCGAAGCCCTGCGGCGGGATCTGTCCCTGCCACCACGTGAGCACCGGGCGCCCTGCGTACTGCTGGATCTGGAGGTTCGTCGCTTCGATGCCCGACGGCAGCGGCTGGAACCACACCAGTTCACCCGCTTCATCGAAGATCATCGGGCCGCTCGGCCCGGGGCCGGCATAGGGGGCGGCGAAGATGTAGCCCGGCGCGCTCTGCGCGGAGCGCGCGCTGACCGCGAGCACGGGCGGAAGCAGTTCGGGACGCGAATGGAAGTGCTGCTCCTCGCCGGGGTCGCGCGTCGGTTTGGGCGTGGGCGCGTAGCGGATGTAGTCCTGCTGGGCGACGGTGAAGTGAAACGCGAAGGGGCGCGCCGCCGCGCCTCGGCCCACCCGCCCGCGCACAGTCACGGTCTCCCCCTCGCGAAACGGCCGCGAGGGCACGAAGCTCGCACCGTCGCCCTGGGAGTAGGCGAGCAGGCGGCCGCCATGGGCCCCGGTCTGCGAGCCGCTCACGGCGATCTCGCTGAGCGCGGCAGCGGGTGCCCCGAGCAGGCTGATCTGCGTGTACTGCGAGGCGTCGTATGAATCGGGGAGCGGCGAGACGGTGAGACTCGTGCCGGGCAGCACGGCGGAGCGGTTCAGCTCGGCGGGCACGCAGCGGGGGCCGGTCGGGGCGCGGTAGGCCGCGCCGTCGGCGCGGATGTCTCGCGCGCCGAGCGCGAGCGCCGTCAGGCTGCCCAGCACGAGCAGCGCGCACATGGGACGGGGTCGGATCGCTCGTTTCACAGGTTCCTCCGGGCCGCCGGGTCCTCCTGGGCTGACAAGAGCTGAATACGACGGGCATAGCGGAAGTTCCTGATCGCGGGTAAGAAGTTGCGAAAAGCGCGACCGCCGGACGGGCGCCGCGAGTCCTGCGGACCCCCCTGTTTGGGGGGTTGCAGGCAGAATCATGGGCGCTCGGGTGTGGCATTCGTGGGATTCTGCAGGCATGTCCACGGCCGCCTCGCCGCCCCCGCGCTCCCCCGCAGACGCCTGCGAGGAGGGCGGCGCGGGCGCCAACGCCGGGCACATCGAGGTCCTGGAGGTCATGTCCGACCTGCTCCTCGGGGTCGGTGAGGGCTCGCCGCCCGACGCCTTCTTCAGCAGCCTGTGCGAGGCGATCTGCCGGCTGACCGCGATGCGCCGCGCGGTTCTCTTCCGCTACGACAGCGCCCGCCGCCGGGTGCGCGCGGTTGGCTCCCACGGGATCGAGCTCGAACGCTTCGCGGACCTGTTCGTGACGATCGACTCCGTCCCCGTGGCCCGCCGGGCGCTGTTCGAGGACCGCGTGCTGGAAGCCGTCGGGGCGGCCGACTTCGACGTGCCCGACTCCGTGCGCGAGCTGCTCGAGGGCGTGCGCATGGTGTGCACGCCGATGGCCGCGGCGGGCCGCTATGTGGGCGTGGTGCTCTCCGAGCGCGAGGCCGAGGTGCCGGAAATGGACGAGGACGAGCGCCACCTGCTGTGGACGCTCGGCAAGGCGATCGCGATGGCCTCGGTTGCGCGCGAGGTCACCGCCTACGACGAGCAGAGCAGGCAGCTGCAGCAGCGGATCGATCTCGCGCGCGAGATCCACGAGGGGGTCGTGCAGCGCCTGTTCGGGGTTTCGCTGGCGCTCTCGCGCGAGGAGCTGCTCGATGCGGGCAGCCAGGAGCGCTGCGCGGCGGAGGTGCAGACGGCGCTGGCGGACCTGCGCACGGCGCTCACAGCGGCCGCTCGGCCACGCTTCGCGGCCCACCGCGGTCACCTTCGCCGAGGAGCTCAAACGCCTGCAGGCCATCTACCCCGAGCTGGGGATCGTGCTCGAGTACGGCGCCGCTGACGAGGTGCCCTCGAGCCTCGAGGCGCTCGCGCAGTCGATCCTCGTCGAGGCGGTGCGCAACGCGCGCAAGCACGCCGAGGCGAGCAGGGTGGGCGTATCGCTGCACGACGAGCGGGGTACGTTCGTACTGGAGGTGCGCAACGACGGAGCTCATCGGCACAGCGGGGGCCCTGCGGGCGTGGGGCTGCGCCTGGCCACGCTCGAGGCGCTGCAGCATCACGGCGTGCTCGAGTACGGCGAGTCCGATCCCGGCTCCTGGCAGGTCCGCCTGGTGGTGCCGAGCGGCCAGTGAACGCGCTGCGCGCCGCTGAGCAGGGAGGAGCAGCCCGCCACGAGCGAGCAGGCGCAGCGGCGCCTGCGCGTGCTCGTCGTGGACGATCACGACGTGGTGCACTGGGGCTTTCGCCTGATGCTCGGGCAGATGCCGTGGGTGGATCGCTGTCTGAGCGCGCGCAACGGCTCGGAGGCGATCGCGGTGTGCCGCCGCTATGAGCCCCACGTAGCGCTGGTGGACCTGTTCCTGGGCGCCGAGTCTGGCCCGGAGATCTGCGAGCGCCTGCGCGCCGAGGCGCCCGCGCCGCGCGTGCTGCTGATGTCGGGTGCGGGCGGCATCTCGCCCCGCGCCGCGCGGGCAGCGGGCGCGGCGGGCTTCATCTCCAAGGACTGGCCCGCCCCCGAGATCGCCAAGCTCGTGCGCATGGTGGGCGACGGCATGGAGGTCTTCAGGGACACCGACAGCCCCTCCACGCCCACGCTGACCGATCGCGAGAGCGAGATCCTCGGTCTGATCTCCGGCGGCGCCACCAATCGCGAGATCGCCGAGGCGCTGTTCCTCTCCCCGCACACCGTCAAGGAGCACACGAGCACGCTCTATCGCAAGCTGGGGGCGCGCAACCGGGCCGACGCGGTGCAGCGCGCGCAGCGCCTGGGCCTGAATCGCTGAGGCTCACCCGGCCCCCGAGACGCACGGACTGAACCCCCCATTCGTGGGGTTTGCGGGGCGGGCGCGCTAACCGCGCCGCCGCCGCAGAGAAGGTTGGGTTGTGTCCACGGGCGTCATAGCGGGCCTGTTCCCCGGGCAGGGGAGCCAGACAGGCGAGCTGGGCGAGCAGGCGCGGCGGGTGGTGCCGGAGCTCGTCGAGCAATGCGTCGAGCTCGTCGGCGAGGATCCCTTCCCGCGTGTGGGCGAGAGCACGCGTTTCGCGCAGCCGGCGATCTTCTGCGCGAGCATCGCCGGCTGGATGCAGCGCCCGGCCGAGCTGCGCCCGATCGCGCTCGCGGGGCACTCGCTGGGCGAGCTCAGCGCGCTGGTTGCCGCCGGGGCGCTCGATCGCTCCGCGGGCCTCGAGCTGGCGGTGCGCCGCGGCGCGCTGATGGCGGCCGGCGGCGAGGGCGAGGAAGGGATGCTCGCGGTGCTCGGCGGCGAGCCGGAGCAGGTGGATGAGCTGGCCGGCGCGCACGGCGTCGTGGTGGCCAACGACAACGCGCCCGGCCAGGCGGTGCTGGCCGGGTCCCTGGCGCGCCTCGACGAGGCCTCCGCGGCGGCACGCGAGCGCGGGTTGCGGGCGATCATGCTCGACGTCGCCGGCGCGTTTCACTCGCCCGCGATGGCCCCGGCTGTGGAGCCCTTCCGCGCGGCGCTGGATCGCGTCGAGATCGCCCGGCCCGCGATCCCCGTGATCTCGGGCTCGACCGCGAGGCCGTTCAGCGACGTTCGCGGCGAGCTGGCCGAGGCGATCGTGCGCCCGGTGCGCTGGCGCGAGGCGATGCTCGCGCTGGGCGAGCGCGGCGCAGAGCGCTTCGTGGACTTCGGTCCCGGCAGCGTGCTCGCCGGGCTGGTGCGCCGCAACCTGCCCGGCGCGCAGGTCCTCGAGCCGGGCGCGCGAGTGCCCGAGACCGTGGGGTGCCACGGTGGCGGCTGAGGCGCGCACCCTGCAGCTGCGCCCGCGCGCGCCACGGGCGAGCCGCACAGCGGGCATCGTGGGGGTCGGCAGCGCGCTGCCCGAGCGGCGGGTCTCGAGCGCCGACATCGCCGCCGGCCTGGGCGTGGACGCGGCGTGGATCGAACGGCGCACGGGAATCGGCGAGCGGCGCTACGCGGCGCCCGACGCGCGTGTGAGCGAGCTGGCCTGCGGCGCGGCGCTGATGGCGCTCGCGGACGCGGGCGTGGAGGCGGGCGAGATCGACCTCGTGCTGGTCGCCACGCTGGCCTCGGATGAGATCACTCCCTCGACCGCGCCCCTGGTGGCGCTACGAGCTGGGGATGGAGGGTGTGCCCGCGTTCGACGTGGGCGCCGCCTGCGCGGGCTCGCTGGCGGCGCTCGCGCAGGCGTGCGCGTGGATCGAGTCGGGCCGCGCGCGCAGGGTGCTCGTGATCGGTGCGGAGATCCTCTCGCGCTTCATCGACCACGAGGACCGCCGCACGGCGCCGCTGTTCGGCGACGGGGCGGGCGCGCTCGTCGTCGCGCTGGGCGCGGACGGCGTGATCGGGCCGATCGTGCTCGGCAGCGACGGCGGCGCCGCGCGGGCGATCCGCGTGACGCGCGAGGCGGGCGTGCTCGAGATGGAAGGGCACGAGACCTTCCTGATGGCCGTGCAGCGGCTCTCGCAGAGCACCACCGAGGTGCTCGAGCTGGCGGGGCTCACGCTCGCGGACGTCGACCTGTTCGTCTATCACCAGGCCAACGCGCGGATCCTCGCGGCGGTCGCCGAGCGCCTCGGCGTGGAGCCCGGGCGCGTGTTCGACTGCATCGCGCGCCTGGGCAACACGAGCGCGGCGAGCGTGCCGCTGGCGCTCGGCGAGGCGGTGCGCACGGGTGCGCTGCAGCCGGGCGCGCGCGTGGTGCTCGGCGCGGTCGGCGCGGGCCTCGTGTGGGGCGCCGGGGTCCTCACCTGGGGTGCGGCGTGAGCGCTGCGCGCGAGGGCTGCGCGCTCGTCACCGGCGCCTCGCGCGGGATCGGCGCCGCGATCGCCTGCGCGCTCGCCGCGGACGGCTGGCCGGTCGGCGGTCAACTACCGCAACGGCGCGGATGCGGCCGGGGAGACGGTCGCGCGCATCGAGCAGGACGGCGGCCGGGCGCTGGCGGTATGCGGCGACGTGAGCAAGCCGGAGCAGCTCGAGCGGCTGTTCGACACGCTCGAGGCGCAGCTCGGGCCGCGTGCTGGTGCTCGTCAACAACGCGGGCATCCGCAGCGACGAGCTCGCGCTGTCGCTGAGCGACTCCGACTGGGGCGAGGTCCTCGACACCAACCTCACCGCCGCCTTCCGCGCCACCCGCCGCGCGCTGCGCGGCATGATCCGCGAGCGCTTCGGGCGCGTGATCAACATGGCCTCGGTCGTGGGGCCGCGCGCCAATGCCGGGCAGTCCAACTACGCGGCCGCGAAGGCCGGCCTGATCGGCATGACGCAAGACGATCGCGGTCGAGGTGGCGCGGCGCGGGGTCACCGTCAACGCGATCGCCCCCGGGCTGATCGAGACCGACCATGACCGCCGGGCTGGACGGCGAGATGCTGAGCGCGGTGCCGGCGCGCCGCGCCGGGACGTCCGGAGGAGGTCGCGGCGTGCGCGCGCTTCCTCGCCTCCGAGCAGGCCGGCTACGTGACCGGCACGCACCCTCTTCGTGGACGGCGGTCTGAGCGCGTGATCGCCGCCGAGCACCGTGTACAGGACCAACCGAAAGGAGCGCGATGAGCACCGCTGTGAGCGAAGAGCAGATCGAGAAGCTGGTGGCCGAATCCCTGGAGACCTTCGGGGCGGACCCCGACCAGATCACGCGCGAGGCGACGCTTCGAGGCGCTCGACATCGACTCGCTGGACCTGGCCGAGCTCTCGCAGATCGTGCAGGAGCGCTTCGGCGTCGAGCTGAAGGGCTCCGACGTGGCGGAGGTCAAGACGGTCGCGGACGCCATCAGGCTGATCGCGGACGCGCGTGTAGGGCGTGGAGGCGGTGCGTCGTCACGGGAGTGGGCGCCGTCACGCCGCTGGGCGTGGGCGCGCGCGCGCTGCACGAGCGCTGGAGCGCGGGCGCGTGCGGCGATCGCGCGACGGCGAGGCCGCCTGCGCGGAGTTCGACCCGACGGACTTCCTGTCGGTCAAGGAGGCGCGGCGCGCCGACCGCTTCACGCAGCTCGCGATCGGCGCGTGCGCGGAGGCGCTCGCCGACGCGGGCATGGGCCGAGGAGCTGCCCTACGACGGCCGAGCGCGTGGGCTGCGTGCTCGGCACCGGGATCGGCGGCATCGCGACGCTCGTGGACGGCCAGGACACGCTGCGCGAACGCGGCCGCGAGTGCGTCTCCCCGCTGGCGGTGCCGCTGATGATGAGCAACGCCGGAGCGGCCGCGCTGTCGATGCGCCACGGCCTGCGCGGCCCCTCGCTTGGCGGTCAGCACCGCCTGCGCCTCCGGCGCGCACGCGATCGGCTGCGCGATGCGCATGCTGCAGAGCGGTGAAGCGGACGCGTCGTGGCGGGCGGCTCGGAGGCGGGGCTCGACGCCGCTCGCGCGGGCCGCGTTCGCCGCGCTGGACGCGCTCTCCAAGAGCGGTGTCTCGCGGCCCTTCGACGCGCGCCGCGACGGCTTCGTGATGGGCGAGGGCGCGGCCGTGCTCGTGCTCGAGCGCGCGGACGCGGCGCGGGCGCGCGGCGCGCGCGTGCTCGGCAGCGCTCCGCGGCTACGGCGCGAGCTCCGACGCGCACCACCTGACGGCGCCGCGCGAGGACGGCGAGGGCCAGGCCGGGGCGATCCGCGCGGCGCTCGCCGACGCGGGCGTGGCGGGCGAGCAGATCGACTACGTCAACGCCCACGGCACCTCCACGCCGCTGAACGACCGCGCCGAGACGCAGGCGATCAAGCTCGCGCTCGGCGAGCATGCGCGGCGGATCCCGGTCTCCTCGACCAAGTCCGCGATCGGGCACCTGCTGGGCGCGGCGGGCGCGGTCGAGGCGGTCGCGACGCTGCTCGCGCTGCGCGACCGCATCGCGCCGCCCACGCTCGGCCTGCAGGAGCGCCGAAGCGGGCCTCGACCTCGACTACGTCCCGGGCGGCGCGCAGCCGCTCGCGCCGGCCGGCGAGGGCCCGGCGCTGGCGCTCTCGAACTCGTTCGGCTTCGGCGGCCACAACGCGGTGCTGTGCCTGGAGGCCGCGTGACGCTCGCCCTGCTCGAGCGCCCCGACGAGCGGCTCACGCCGCTCGAGCGCCTGGAGGTCCTGACCGACCCCGGCTCGCTGCAGCTGCTGCGCACGCGGCGTGCTGCTCGCGGCGCATGGGCGAGCGCGCGCGGCCGGGCGACGGCGTGCTCGCGGCGCACGCGCGCGTGGACGGCCGCCAGGTCTACTGCTACGCCCAGGACGCCTCGTTCGCCGGCGGCTCGCTCGGCGAGGCTCACGCGCGAGACGGTCGTCGAGGTGCTGCGCCTGGCCGGGTCGCGCGCGCGTGCCGGTGATCGGCTTCATCGAGTCGGCCGGCGCGCGCATGCAGGAGGGCCTGGCGGCGCTGTCGGGCTACGGCGCGGATCTTCCGCGAGCACGTCCGCCTGTCGGGCCAGGTGCCGCAGATCTCGATCGTGTGCGGGCCCTCTGCGCGGCGGCTCCTCCTACGGGCCGGCGCTGAACGACTTCGTGATCATGAGCGGGCGCGGGGCGATGTTCCTGACGGGGCCGGCGGTCGTCTCGGAGGTCACGGGCGAGGACGTGGACATGGCCTCGCTGGGCGGCCCGCGCGTGCACGAGCGCAACGGCGTCTGCCACTTCACGGCGCCCGACCGAGGTCGATGCGGCGCTGCTCGCGCGCGACCTGCTCGACTACCTGCCCCAGCACGCGGACGAGGCGCCGCAGCTGTGGCCGGCGGTGGACGCGCCGGGCGGCCCGCCCGACGTCGCGGTGCCCGCCCAGGCGCGCAAGGTCTATGACGTGCGCCACGTGGCCGCGGCGCTGGTCGACGGCGGCCGCCTGATGGAGGTCAGCCCGCGCTGTTCGCGCAACATCGTCTGCGCGCTCGCGCGCCTGGAGGGCCGCGCGATCGGGATCGTGGCCAACCAGCCGACGCCACCTCGGCGGCGTGCTCGACGCGGACGCCGCGCAGAAGGCGGCGCGCTTCGTGCGCATGTGCAACTCGTTCGGGCTGCCGCTGCTCGTGCTCGTGGACACGCCGGGCTTCCTGCCGGGCTCGCGCCAGGAGCGCGACGGCGTGATCCGCCACGGCGCCAAGCTCGTGCACGCTTTCGCGGAGGCGAGCGTGCCGAGCGTGACCGTGATCCTGCGCAAGGCGTTCGGCGGCGCGTTCATCGCGATGAACTCCAAGGCGCTTGGCGCCGACTACGTCTTTGCCTGGCCCGAGGCGCAGCTGGGCGTGATGGGCGCCGAGCAGGCGGTCGGCGTGCTTCACCGCCGCGAGATCGCGGCGGCGGAGGACCCCGCCGCGCACCTGCGCCGCCTGGCGGGCTCCTACGCCAGCGAGCACCTGGAGGTCGGGTGGAGCGAGCGCGGACGGGCACATCGATGAGGTGATCTCCCCGGACAGCACGCGCCGACGCGTGGCGGCCTCGCTGGAGGTGCTCGCGGGCGCCCGGCGGGGCCCGTCGCTCGCGCGCAACATCCCCCTGTGATGCTCGGCGGGACGGCGCATCCTGATCACGGGCGTGCTCAACCGCCACTCGATCGCGTTTGCCACCGCGCGCCGCGCTCAGGAGCTCGGCGCGGAGGTCGTGCTGAGCGGCTTCGGGCGCACGCGGCGCATGACCGAACGCGCGGCGGGCCAGCTGCCCCGCGGCGTCGAGGTGCTCGAGCTCGACGTCAACAGCGCGCGAGGACATCGAGCGACGTGCGCGAGCACCTGCAGGAGCGCTGGGGCGCGCTCGACGGCCTGCTGCACGCGGTCGCCTACGCTCCGCCCGACGCGCTGGGCGGCGGCTTCATGGAGACGCCCGCGGACAGCGCCGCGCTCGCCTGCCAGCACGAGCGCGTTCTCGCTGAAGGAGCTCGTGGCGGGCCTGCTGCCGCTGCTGCAGGCCGCGCCGCAGCGGCGCGGGCGTGGTGGGCCTGGACTTCGACGCGACGGTGGCGTGGCCGTCGTATGACTGGATGGGCGTGGCGAAGGCGGCGCTGGAGGCGGTCGCCCGCTACCTGGCGCGCGAGCTGGGCCCGCACGGGATCCGCGTGAACCTCGTCTCGGCGGGCCCGATGGAGACGCTCGCCGCAGGCGGCATCCCCGGCTTCTCCGAGCTCGCGCAGGCGTGGTCGCAGACGGCGCCGCTGCGGTGGGACGCCGAGGACGCGGGCCCGGTGGCCGACGCTGCGTGCTTCCTGCTCTCGCCGCTGGCGCGCGCGATCACGGCGGAGATCGTGCACGTGGACGGCGGCTTTCACGCGATGGGCTGCCCCTCGCCGGCGCCGGTGGGCGCTGCGGCGGAGGCGCTGTGAGCGGCGCGATCCTGCTGACCGGGGCGACCGGCTTCCTCGGCATGGACGCGCTCGCGCGGCTGATCGAGGAACGCGAGCGGGAGGTCATCGTGCTCGTGCAGGGCCGCCGACGACGCGCAGGCGCGCGAGCGTCTGGCCGTGGTGCTCGCGCGCCTATACGACGAGCCGCCGCCGGGCGCGGCGAACGTGCGCGCGGTGCGCGGCGACCTGCTGGCGGACGGCCTTGGTCTCGCTGCGGAGGATCGCGCGCAGCTGATCGCGTCGGTCGAGCGGATCATCCACTGCGCCGCGTCGATCTCCTTCGAGCTGCCGCTGGCGCAGGCGCGCGAGATCAACGTGGCGGGCGTGGCGCGCGTGATCGAGCTGGCCCGCGAGATCGCGGCCGGCGGGCGCCTGCGCCGCCTCGTGCACGTCTCGACGGCCTACGTGAGCGGGCGTCATGCGGGCAATTCGGCGAGGGCGACCTCGACGTCGGCCAGGAGTTCCGCAACACCTACGAGCGCACCAAGAACGAGGCCGAGCGGCTGCTGGGCGAGGCGAGCGACCTGCCCGTCGCTGATGGCCCGCCCGAGCATCGTGGTCGGGACACCGCGACAGCGGCTGGACACCGGTCTTCAACGTGATCTACTGGCCGATGCGGGCCTTCGAACGGGGCCTCCTGAACGAGGTGCCCGCGCGCGAGGACTCGATCGTGGACTTCGTGCCGGTCGACTACGTCACCGACGCGATCCTCGCGCTGCTCGACGGGCGGGACGCGCACGGCACCTACAACGTGGTGGCCGGCGAGCTCGCGCTCAGCGCGGGCGAGCTGATCGAGCTGCACGCCTCGCTGACGGGGCGAGCGCCGGTGCGCCTGGCCGAGCCGCAGGCGGCCGGGGGCCTGCCCGCGGGAGCGGAGGCGTTCGTGCCCTACTTCGACGTGCGCTGCAGCTTCGATGACGCCCGCACGGGCGCGCTGCTGGGGCGGGCGGGCGCCGTCAAGCCCGACCCGCGCGAGTTCCTAGCGGCGGTGATCTCCTACGCGCAGAGCAGCGCGTGGGGCAAGCGCCCCGTCTCGCGACAGGCCTCGCTCGCCGCGGCGGGGCGTGCATGAGGCGCCGCGCTCAGAAGACGGGCGTCTCGGTGTAGTCGCCGAAGACCTGCTGCAGGGATTCCACGATCTCGCCCTCGGAGGCGCGCGCGCGGGCGCAGTCGAGCAGCGGCTCCATCAGGTTGTGATCCTCGTGCGCGGCGTGCTCGCGCAGGGCACCCAGGGCCCGCTCCACGGCGACGCTGTCGCGCGCGGCGCGCGTGCTCTGCAACCGGGAGATCTGCTTGCGCTCCAGGGCGGGGTCCACGCGCAGCGTGGGAATGGCCTCCTCGTCGGTGGCGACGAAGCTGTTGACGCCGACCACGATGCGCTCGCGGGCGTCGATTTCCTGCTGCAGCGTGAAGGCCGCGTCGGCGATCTCGCGCTGGGGGTAGTTGCGCTTGACCGCCTCCACCATGCCGCCGAGCTCGTCGATCTTCCTGAAGTAGTCATAGGCGCGCTGTTCGATCTCGTCGGTGAGCGCCTCGATGAAGTAGGAGCCGCCGAGCGGGTCGGCGGTGGCGGTGACGCCGGTCTCGTGGGCGATCATCTGCTGCGTGCGCAGGGCGATCGTGACGGCGTCCTCGGTGGGCAGGGCGAGCGCCTCGTCATAGGAGTTGGTGTGCAGCGACTGCGTGCCGCCGAGCACCGCGGCGAGCGCCTCGATGGCGGTGCGCACGATGTTGTTGAGCGGCTGCTGGGCGGTGAGGCTGACTCCGGCGGTCTGCGCGTGGAAGCGCATCTGCCACGAGCGGGGGTTCTTGGCGCCGAAGGTCTCGCGCATCTCGCGCGCCCAGATCCGCCGCGCGGCGCGGTACTTGGCGACCTCCTCGAAGAAGTCGATCTGGGCGTTGAAGAAGAAGGACAGGCGCGGGGCGAAGTCGTCGACGTCGAGGCCGCGCGCGACGGCCTGCTCGACGTAGGTGAGGCCGTCCTTGAGCGTGAAGGCGAGCTCCTGCTGGGCGGTGGAGCCGGCCTCGCGGATGTGGTAGCCGGAGATCGAGATGGGGTGCCAGCGCGGCATCCGCCGGGTGCACCATTCGATCATGTCGCCGCACAGGCGCATCGCGGGATCGATCGGGAAGCACCACTCCTTCTGGGCGATGTACTCCTTGAGGATGTCCGCCTGGATCGTGCCGGAGAGCTGCTCGGGCGCCACGCCCTCGCGCCCGGCCTCCGCGTCGCCCTCGGCGGCGGCGACGTAGAAGGCGAGCATGATCGCGGCGGGGGCGTTGATCGTCATCGACACGGACACCGCGCCGAGGTCGATGCCCGAGAACAGCGTCTGCATGTCGTCGAGCGTGTCGATCGCCACGCCCTCGCGGCCGACCTCTCCGAGCGAGCGCGCGTGATCGGAGTCGTGGCCCATCAGCGATGGCATGTCGAAGGCCGTCGAGAGACCCGTCTGGCCGTGCTCGAGCAGGTAGTGGAAGCGCTCGTTGGTCTCCTCGCTGGTGCCGAAGCCGGCGAACTGGCGCATCGTCCACAGGCGCCCGCGGTACATCGTGGGGTGGATGCCGCGCGTGAAGGGATAGGAGCCGGGCAGCCCGACCGGGTCCGCGGGGCCGCCGATGCCCTCGGGCAGGTCGGCGGGCGTGTAGAGCTCGCGCACCGGCTCGCCGGAGAGCGTGCGGAACTCGGGCGCGGAGAGCTTGGGGCTGACAGCCATGACCGCCCCCATGCTACCCGTCGCGTGAAAGCGCGAGAGCTGCCCGGCGAGACCGTGCGCTACGTGGCTGCGGGCTCGGGATCGGCGCGCACGATGACCGTGTCGAGCACGGGGATGATCTCGTCCACGGCCAGCTGCGAGCGCGAGGCGTGCTCGCGGATCGCGTCCGGACTGCTGGCCTCATAGATGCACACCGTGCCCAGCCGCGCGTCGCCCTCGTCGAGCACATAGCTGCGAATCCAGCGGATATCGTCGGGCATCTGCTCGTCGCCCACCGCCCGCGAGCGCGCGGCTGCGGCGGCGAGCTCGTCGGCTGAACCCCAGGCACCGCGACGCAGGATCACATAGGTATTCATGGCTTCATCTCCTCTCTCGAAACGACACAAACCGACTGTCGGTCGGTACCATATCAGAGGGGTCTGTGGCTGTGGCGGCTGAGAACAACCGAGGACGCGAACGGGCGGAGGCGACGCGCGGGCGGCTCGTGCAGGCGGCCCGCGAGCTGGTGGTCGAGCGGGGCTATGAGGGCGTGAGCACGGCCGAGATCCTTGCGCGCGCCGACGTGAGCCGCGGCGGCCTCTACCACCACTTCGACGGCAAGGATGAGCTGATGGCGGCGGTGCTGGAGGCGGTGGAGCAGGACCTGATCGTGCGCCTGGCGGCCGCGGTGGCCGACCAGCCCGACCCGCTCTCGGCGGTGCGCGCGGGCACGCAGTGGTACCTCGACGAGTGCATGCACTCGCGGGAGCTGCAGCGCGTGGCACTGCTGGAGGGTCGCAAGGCGCTCGGCTGGGAGCTCTGGCGCGAGACGGTCGGACCGTACGGCCTGGCGATGTTCGCTGCGGCGCTGGCTGAGGCGATGGAGGCGGGCCAGATCGTCCGCGCAGATCCCACGACGCTCGCGCATCTGCTGCTGGCGGCCATGCACGAGGCGGCGGCGATCATCGACGGGGCGGCGGAGCCGCTGGAGGAGCGCGCGCGAACGGGAGCGGCAGTAGCGAGCCTGATCGACGGGCTGCAGACCCGCTAGGCCGCCCGGGCACAGCTCGCGCGCACCGCTTGGCGGCAAACTGTTGCCATGCGGGAGGAGCTGAGTCGACTGGTGGGCGCGGAGCACGTGCTCGACGCGCCGCCGCCCTCATCGCCCTACAACCTCGATGCGGCGTGCAGGCGCGGCGTGGCGGGGCGGGCGGATGCGGTGGTGCTCCCGGGCAGCGCGCAGGAGGTGGCGGATGTGCTGGCCTGGTGCTACGCGCACGACGTGCCGCTGGTGGCGCGCGGCGGGGGCACGGGTCTGGCGGGCGGTGCGGTGGCCACCCACGGCGGCGTGGTGTGCTCGCTGGAGCGCCTGCGCAGGGTGCGCGAGCTCGAGCCGGCGCTGTGGCGGATGTTCCCCGAGGCGGGCGTGAGCACGCGCGACGTGCAGCGCCTGGCACGCGAGAACGGCCTGTTCTTCGCCCCGGACCCGGGCGCGGCGGAGCAGTCGCAGATCGGCGGCAACGTGGCCACCAACGCGGGCGGCCCGCACGCGCTGAAGTACGGCGTGACGGGAGCGTGGGTGGCGGGCCTGGAGGTGGCGCTGGCGCCGGGCGAGCTGGTCGAGGTGGGCGGCTGGGCGGCGAAGGACGTGGCGGGGTATGACCTGAAGAGCCTCTTGATCGGCTCGGAGGGCACGCTGGGGGTGATCACGGCGGTGCGCCTGCGCCTGCTGCCGGCGCCCGAGGCGGCGCTCGCGCTGGTCGTGTTCGTGCGCACGCGCGCTGAGGGCTGCGCGGCGATGCTGGAGCTGCTGGGCGCGGGCGTGCGCCCGTCGGTGCTGGACTTCCTGGACGACGGGACGCTGGCGCTGCTCGCGGACGCCTACACCGGCGCGGGCCTCGGTGCGACGCCGGCGGACGCGGGGTTCGGCCTGATCGTCGAGGTGGACGGCTCGCGCACGGAGGCGCGCGAGCAGCGCGAGGCGGTGCTGGCGGTGCTCGCGGGCACGGCGATCGCGGTGCACGAGCCGCACGACCGGGCCGCGCTGTGGCGCTGGCGCGACGGCGTGAACCCGGCGGTGACGGCGGTGCGCGGGGCGAAGGTGAGCGAGGACGTGGTGTTCCCGATCGAGCGCCTGGCGGAGGGCCTGGAGGGCTTCGAGCGCATCGCGGCGGCCCACGCTCTGCGCTCGTGCGCGTGGGGTCACGGGGGCGAGGGCAACGTGCACGCGACGGTGCTGGTGGACCCGGCCAGCGAGGCGGAGCTCGACGCGGCGGAGGCGGCGGGCGAGGAGCTGTTCGCGCTGGTGGTGGAGCTCGGCGGCTCGATCGCAGGCGAGCACGGCGTGGGCTGGATGAAGCGCGGCCGCCTGCAGTCGCAGTGGCAGGAGCGCGCGGTCGAGCTGCACGAGCAGATCAAGCTCGCATTCGACCCCAAGGGGCTGCTCAACCCGGGTACGAAGCTGGCAAGGTACCCTGCGCGTCCGCGAACGGCGCCGGCCCGCACGCGGCCCAGCCATCCGCCGCGCACCCCAACTTGAAAGGAACACCCATGAACAAGTCCCAGCTGATCGACGCGGTGGCCTCCGACAGCGGTCTGACGAAGGCGGACACGGCGAGGACGATCGACTCGCTGCTGGACACGGTGACGCGGACGCTGAAGAAGGGCGACGAGGTGTCCATCACGGGCTTCGGCAAGTTCTCGGTGGTCAAGCGAGCGGCCCGCCAGGGCGTCAACCCGCGCACGGGCGAGCGGGTCAAAATCAAAGCGTCGAAGGCGCCGAAGTTCTCGGCGGGCGCGTCGCTGAAGCAGGCAGTGAGCCCGAAGAAGAAGTAGGCGATGGCGCTCGTCGGCGAGCTCGAGCTCCCGGACTTCGACCACACCGATCCCACGCTGCGCGGGGAGGACTTCCATCGCGCGATGGCGGAGCTGCGCGCGCAGGGCTGGCTCGCGCGGGGCCCGTACGGCTACATGGTGCTGGACCACGAGTCGGGCGAGTTCTTCCTGCGCACGCGCTCGGCGATCTTCCCGGGGATGAAGATCGCGGAGATCTTCGACGTGCGCGAGGGCCCGCTGTACGAGCAGATGCTCCACAACATCCTGCATGTCAACGGGCGCGACCACACCCGCCTGCGCAGCCTCGTCAACCCCGCGCTGTCGGCGCGCGCGGTGGAGCGCTACCGCCCCGCGATGCGCGGCTTCCTGCAGCGGCTGCTCGGCCAGGCGGTCGGCGCGGCGGCCGCGGCCGGCGGCGGCCGCGGGGTGCAGTGCGAGTTCGTGGAGGCCTTTGCCAAGCCCTACCCGTCGCTGGTGATCGCGGAGGTGATGGGAGCGCCGCTGACGGACGCGCCACGCCTGCACCACTGGTCCAACTGGATCCAGCGCCAGTTCGATGCGGCGAGCATGGCGAGCGAGCGCGAGGGCATCGAGCGGGCGGTGGAGGAGTTCTACGAGTACGCCGAAGGGCTGCTGCGCGCCCGCCGGGCAGACCCCGGCGACGATCTGGTCTCGAGGCTGATCGCGGCGGAGGCGGAGGGCGAGCGCCTGTCCGAGCAGGAGTGCATCAACCTCGTCTTCAACGTGCTGGTGGGCGGCGTTGACACCAGCCAGAGCCAGCTTGCGCACGCGGTGCGGCTGCTGGGCGAACACCCCGAGCAGTGGGAGCGGCTGGTGGCGGAGCCGGCGCTGGCCGCGCGCGCGGTGGAGGAGGCGCTGCGCTACGAGCCGATCACGCCCTTCACAGCACGGATCCTGACCGAGGAGCTGACCTATCGCGACGTGACCTTCCCGCAGGACACCATCGTGATGGTGTGCGCGTTCACGGGCAACCGCGAGGACGGCGGCGATGCGGAGCGCTTCGACATCACGGCCGAGGCGGGGGACTCGGAGCGGGCGAGCGGGCGTGTGCTGACGTTCGGCGCGGGCGTGCACTACTGCCTGGGCGCCAACCTGGCGCGCCTGGAGATGACCGAGGCGCTGGCATTCCTGGCCGAGAACGTGCGCTCCATCGAGCTCCACGGCGAGCCCGAGTTCGGCACGATCTCGGGCATCTACGGGCTCGAGAAGCTGCCGCTCACGCTCGTGCTCTGAGCGCTTGCCCGAGCCTCCTCGCCGTGGCACCATTTGGTGGGGGCGGCATGAGGCCGTTCCCGGCGACATACGGTTGGGATGGTCGTGCGGATCTTCACCGGAGTGCTCCTCACCGCGTTCGCGCTGCTGATCGCGACCGCCGGCGCGCAGGCCGGCAGCTACCACGTGTACGCATGCAGGACCCCGGCCGGGGAAAGCGCGCCGGCGGATGGGTGGAGCGGGTCGGTGACGGGCACCTACAGCTACACCAGGAACACCTGCCAGGAACCGGGCGGCGGGGCGCTATTGGCGGCTCTCGGCGACCAGACCTCACGCACCGCGAACACCGATTTTGCGACCTGGGCATTCAGCGCGCCGTCCTGGGCGAACATCACTGCGGCGACGCTTTGGCGGGCTGGAGATGCTGATGGGGGCGGAACGCTCAACGCGAGCTATCAATTCTGGTTCGCAGGGCCAAATAACCTGAACGACCCGGCCAACGCCTTTGGGCAATGCGTGAGTGGGTCCAGCTGCCCCGCGGGTTTTGGGAGCACCATCCAACCTCTCTCGCCCGAAAATCGAATTGTCGTGCCGAGTGCTCATTTGGGGCCGCACATCTACATGAATGCGTCGTGCTCAGGGGAATCGGGGTTTCCCTGTCCGGAAGGCGAACACGACTCCAACGGCTACGACGCAGCCCTCTACCTCTACGCCTCCGACATCACCCTGGAACAGGCTGCGGGACCGACGGCGGGGAATGTGGGCGGTGAACTGGCGGGCGCTGCGACGGTGCAGGGCACGAGCGACGTGACGTTCAGCGCGAGCGACCCGGGCGCGGGGGTGTACGAGGCGGTGTTCAGCGTGGATGGGCAGGTGGTGCAGAGCACGGTGCTGAACGAAAACGGCGGGCGCTGCAGGAACGTGGGCGAGACGGCGGACGGGCTGGCTGCGTTCCTGTACGTGCAGCCGTGCGTGGGGTCGCTGAGCGCGGACGTGGGCTTTGACACCACGAAGGTGAGCAACGGCAGCCACCATCTGGTGGTGAGCGTGCTTGACGCAGCGGGCAACTCGGCGCCGGTGCTGGACCGCACGATCACGGTGTCCAACCCTCCACCGCCGGGCGTGCCGGGCCCCCCGAACGGGACGCCGGCGTCGGCGCAGGCGAGCCTGTCGGCGAGCTGGTCGGGGACGCGCAGGACGGTGCTCCTGACGCGCTATGGGCGCGCGGTGAGCATCGCGGGGCGGCTCACGGCACCGGGCGGCGTGCCGATCGCGGGGGCTCAGATCCAGGTGACGGCGACGCCGGACTACGCGGGGGCGGCGAGCAGGGCGATGGCGGTGGCGCACACGGGTTCGGCGGGGCGCTTCGTGATCCGCATCCCCGCGGGCGTGTCCTCGCGCTCGCTGCGCCTCAGCTACAGCAGCCATCTGGGCGAATCGCGCGCGGCGGCCTCGCGCACGCTGACGCTGAGGGTGCGCGCCGGCATCAGCCTGAGGATCGCGCCGCGCACGGCGAGCGTGGGGCACAGCATCCACTTCCGCGGGCGGCTGCTCGGCGGGCCGATCCCGGCCGACGGCAAGCAGCTCGTGCTGGAGGCCCGCTCGCCGGGCAGCCCGTGGCTGGAGTTCGATGTGATCCGCGCGGGCGCGCGCGGTGCGTTCACTGCGAGCTACCGCTTCAAGTTCGCGGGCCCCGCGGACTACCAGTTCAGGGTGCTCTCCGAAGCGGAGTCCGACTACCCCTTCGCGGCGGGCTACTCGAGCACGGTCGGCGTGTACGAGCGCTGAGGCGGGGGCGTGGAATACGCTGCGCCGCGGTGAACGCTGCGAGGCCCGACCCCGACTTCTGGCGCGGGCGGCGCGTGCTGCTGACGGGCCACACGGGCTTCAAGGGGGCGTGGCTGTCGCTGTGGCTGCAGCTGCTGGGCGCGCGCGTGACGGGCTTCTCCACGGGCGTGCCCACGGAGCCCTCGCTGTTCGAGCTGGCGCGCGTGGGCGAGGGTATGGATTGCGTGGATGGCGACGTGGCGGACCGCGCGGCGGTGCTGGCGGCGATGGCGGGTGCGGCGCCGGAGGTGGTCATCCACATGGCCGCGCAGCCGCTCGTGCGCCGCTCCTACGCGGAGCCGGTGGCGACGTATGCGACGAATGTGATGGGCACGGTCAACGTGCTCGATGCGGTGCGCGTGGGCGGCAGGCGGGTTCGCGCGGTGCTGAGCGTGACCTCGGACAAGTGCTACGCCAACGACGGCTCGGGCAGGGCGCTGGCGGAGGGGGATGCGATCGGCGGCGAGGACCCCTACTCGAGCTCCAAGGGCTGCGCGGAGCTCGTCACGGCGGCGTTCCGCAGCTCCTTCTTCGCGCAGCGCGGGGGCCCGCGCGTGGCCTCGGCGCGCGCGGGAAACGTGATCGGCGGCGGGGACTGGGGCGAGGGCCGGCTGATGGCCGACCTCATGCGCGCGGCGCTGGCGGGCGGGGCGGTGCGCGTGCGCAACCCCGACTCGGTGCGCCCGTGGCAGCACGTGCTCAACCCGCTGAGCGGGTATCTGGTGCTGGCGCAGGCGCTGTGGGATTCGCCGGCGGCGGCGCGCGCGTGGAACTTCGGGCCCGCGGAGCGAGACGCGCGGCCGGTGCGCGAGGTTGTGCAGCGGGCGGGCGAGCTGTGGCCGGAGGGGATCGCGTGGAGCGCCGACGAGCGCCCGCAGCCCCCCGAGGCGCGAACGCTCGTGCTCGACTCCTCGCTCGCGCGCGAGCGCCTCGGGTGGCGTGCGCCGCTGGACCTCGAGGCGGGCCTGCGGGCCACCGTGGAGTGGTACGGCCGGCTGCGCGCGGGGGCGGACATGCGGGCGGTGACGGCAGGGCAGATCGAGGCGCTCGGAGTGGCGATCTGACGGCGTTCCCCGCGAAGATGTGGGCGTGAGCTCCCAGCTGCCCCACCGCATTGGCATCAACGCGCTGTTCCTGGAGCCGCGCATGGGCGGTCTGGACACCTACGTGCGCGAGCTCGTGCCGCAGCTCATGCGCCTGGCGCCCGAGGTGCAGTTCAGCGTGTACTGCAGCCCCGGCGGGGCCGAATACCTGGACCACGAGTGGGGCGGGCGCGTCGAGCTGGTGCCACTGGCGCTGCTGGGCCGCCGCGGGCTGAAGGCGGTGAGCGAGCTCACGGTTCTGGGGCTGATCGCGGGACGCCAGGTGGACCTGCTGCACAGCGTCGCGCTGACCGCCCCGCTGCGTACGCGCGCGGTGAGCGTGGTGACGCTCGCCGACCTGACATGGATCGTGGCGCCGGACCCCGGCGAGGCGGGCACCACGCGCCTGTGGCGGATCGTGGTGCCGCCCGTGGCGCGCAGGGCCGACCGCATCCTCGCGCTCTCGGAGGCGGGTGCGCAGCACGTGGTGGAGTACCTGCACGTGCCGCGCGAGCGGATCGACGTGGTGGCGCTGGCGCCCGGCGGCAGCGATCGTGTGGCGCCCACCGCGGAGGCCGAGCTGCGCGGCCGCCTCGGTCTGGGCGAGGGCCCGGTGGTGCTGACGGTGTCGGCCAAGAAGGTCAACAAAAACCTGGAACGGCTCATCCGCGCGATGCAGCCGGTCGTCGAGCGCCACCCGGACGCGATGCTGGTGCTGCCAGGCAACCCGTCGCCGCACGAGGCCGAGCTGCGCGAGCTGGCCGTGGCGCTGGGGCTCGATCGCAACGTGGCCTTTCCCGCCTACGTGGACGCGGCGGACCTCGAGGGGCTCTACGCGCTCGCCGGCTGCTTCGTGTTCGCGTCGATCAACGAGGGCTTCGGCATCCCCATCCTGGAGGCCATGCGCCGCGACGTGCCGGTGGCGTGCTCGCGCGCCTCTGCGCTGCCCGAGGTGGCGGGCGAGGCGGCCCGCTACTTCGACCCCTACGACGTGCAGGACATCGCCGCGGCGATCCTCGATCTGCTCGAGGATCGTGACCTGGCGCAGCGGCTCGTGGCGCTGGGGCGCGAGCGCCAGGCCCGCTTCACGTGGGAGGCGGCGGCGCGCGGCACGCTCGAGAGCTATTCCAGGGCCTGGCGCGAGCGCTCCGGGCGCCGGCGCGGTGGCGTGCGATGAGCGTTCCCGACGCGGAGGTGGGCGAGGAGCAGGCCCTGCTGGAGAGCGGCCCCGAGCCCGACGTGCTCGACACGAGCGCAGCCGGCGGGATGCTCGTGCGCGGCGGCGCGCTGCGCCTGGGCAGCTACGTGGGCGTGGTGGCGCTGTCGGTGCTCTCGGCAGCCCTGCTCACCCGCCACCTCGGCGTCGTGCGCTTCGGTCAGTACACGGTCGTGATGTCGCTCGTGGGGGTGGTCTCGACGATCACCGATGCGGGCATGTCGCAGCTGGGCACGCGCGAGTACGCGATCCGCCACGGCGCCGACCGCGACGAGCTGATGCGCGACCTGCTGGGGCTGCGCGTCGCGCTCACGCTGGGCGGCGTGCTGCTGGCCACCGCCTTCGCGCTGGCCGCGGGCTACTCCGGCGCGCTCGTGCTCGGCACCGCGCTGGCCGCGCTCAGCGTGGTCGGCCTGGTCTTCCAGCACACGCTCTCGATCCCGCTCACCACCTCGCTGCGCCTCGGTGCGCTGTCCGCGCTCGACGTGGCCCGCCAGGCGGCCTCGGTGGTGCTGATCGTGTTGCTCGTGCTGGCCGGCGCGGGCGTGCTGCCGTTGCTGGTGGTGGCGCTGGTGGTGAACGTGCTGCTGATCTTCCCCACCGCGGTGCTGGCCCACGGCGCGATCTCCACGCGCATGGCGATCCGCCCGCGCGCGTGGGTGGCGCTGCTGCGCCTGACGGTGTCCTTCTCGCTGGCCGCGGCGGTGGGCACGCTCTACGTGTACGCCGCGCAGATCCTCACGAGCCTCGTGGCGAGCAAATACGAGAACGGCCTGTTCGCCGCCTCGTTTCGCATCTTCATCGTGATCTCCGCCGTGCCCGGCCTGCTGGCCGGCGCCGCCCTCCCCGTGCTCTCGCGCGCCGCGCGCGATGACCACGAGCGCCTGGCCTACGGGCTGCAGCGCCTGTTCCACGTCTCGCTGGTGGTGGGCGTGGCCGCCGCGCTCGGGTGCGTGGCGGGCGCGCGCTTCATGATCGCGGTCGTGGCCGGGCCCAAATACGCGGGCGCTGCGGAGGTGCTGCAGGTGCAGGGCCTCGCGCTGATCGCCTCCTTCGTGCTCTCCGGCTGGGGCTTCGCGCTGCTGTCGCTGCGCCGCCACCGCGGCCTGCTGCTGGCCAACGCCGCCGCGCTCGTGGTCAGCGCGGCGCTGACGCTCGTGCTCGCCAGCAGCGACGGGGCGCGCGGCGCGGCGATCGCGACGGTGTGCGGCGAGACGGTGCTCGCGCTCGGCTACCTCCTGGCGCTGCTGCGCGCGGGCGGGGAGTTCCGCCCGCGCCTGGGCGTGCTCGGACGGGTGCTCGTGGCGAGCGTGCCCGCCACCGCGCTCGCGCTCGTGCCCGGCATCCCCTCGCTCGTGCAGGCGCTCGCCACGCTCGCGCTGTACGGCGCGCTGATCGTGGCGCTGGGCGCCGCACCGGACGAGCTGAGGGAGCTGCTGCCCGCCGGCCGGGGGCGGCGCGCGCCGTGAGCCCCGCCGCCCCCGATGTGGCGCTGATGGTGCTCAACTGGAACGGCGCCGATCTCCTGCGCCACCACCTGCCGGCGGTGATCGAGGCGGCGGGCCGCAGCGCGCTCGACGTGCGCGTGTACGTGATCGACAACGCCAGCGAGGACGACTCGCGCGAGCTGATCGCATCCCTCGACGGCGTCGAGCTGATCGCCCTGCCCGACAACCGCAGGCTGCACGCCTACAACGAGGCCGTGCGCAGGGTGCCCTGCAGCGCGTTCATGATGCTCAACAACGACGTCAGCCCCGCCCCCGACGTGATCGCGCCGATGTGGGAGACCATGCAGGGCGATCCCAGCATCTTCGCGGTCGGCGGCGAGGTGATCGACACGGCCAGCGGCGAGATCGACTCCGGCCCCACGGGGGCCCGCTGGGAGCGCCAATGGGTGCTCGAGCCCACCGCGCTGGCCGGTGCGAGCGGGCCGGTCGACGTCGCCTACGTCTCCGGCGGCGCCGGCCTCTACCGCCGCGACATGTTCCTCGCGCTGGGCGGCTTCTGGGAGCTGCTGCCGGGCCTCTACTGGGAGGACGTGGAGCTCGGCCTGCACGCCTGGGTGCGCGGCTGGCGCTCGGTGTTCCACCCGGGCGTGCGCTTCGACCACGCCAGCGGCTCCACGGTGCGCCGCTCGCTGAACCCCCACGTGCGCGAGTTCCGCACCTACCAGAACGTGCGCCTGGTGCACTGGGCGCTGCTGCTCGACGGCGCCGATCTGCGCGACTACCTGCGCGGCGAGCTGCGGCGCAGCGTGCGCAAGCCCTACTACTACCCCGCCGTGCTCACGCTGCTCACCCGCCTGCGCGCCGTGGCCCGCCGCCGCCGCGCGCTGCGCGCCCGCTGCGGAGCGGTGAGCGTGGCGCAGCTGCAGGCTCGCTGGCGGGCGCCGGCAGCCACCCCGCTCACACCCGCTCCTGCCCGGAGCGCCGGGGCGTGGAGGCGACCGCCACCAGCGTGAGCTGCTGGCGCAGGAAGTCGTTTGCCAGCTGCTCGCTCACGCGCCCGAGCAGCCGCCCCTTCAGCGAGGCCGAGGTCACCCAGCGCCGGGGCTCCCAGCCGGTGGCCGTGAGGCTGCGCGCGAGGCTGCGGCGCGTGAACCAGCGCAGGTGCGTCCAGTCGCGCACGCCCCACGGCTCATACTCGAACTCGCCGCGCAGGACCAGGTTGCCGAGCAGGCGGTAGAAGCGCATGTTGGGCACCGAGACCGCCAGCAGCGCGCCCGGCGCGGCCCACATGCGCAGCCGCTGCAGCGCCTTCCACGGGTCCACCAGGTGCTCCAGCACGTCCGCCACGATGATCACGTCGAAGCGCTCGCCGCCGAGGGCCTCCAGCGCGGTCTCCTCGACCGTGCCCACCACCGCATGGTCGTAGCGCTCGCCCGCGATCGCGATCGCATCCGCAGAGGGGTCCAGCGCGACCAGCTCGCGCGCGCCCGCCGCGCGCAGCCGCGGCGCCCACGAGCCCGCGCCGCTGCCAACGTCCAGCAGCCGGCCCGAGATCGACCCGAGGCCGCGCAGCACGTCCTCGTTGTCGTTCGCGCCGTAGAGGAAGCTCTGCTGGAGGGGAGGTCGGGACACGGGCAGGTGGGCGCAGAGCCTAGCCGCGTGCGGGCGAGCGGGTCACACCGTGCTCAGGGGAAGATGCAGTAGAGCGCCGGCGGGGGCACGTGGGCGCCTTCGATCACGAGCGGCGTGTGCAGCGCGGCGATGTCGGCTTCGCGCAGTTCCAGGGGGCTGTAGGTGAGCTTTTCGCAGGAGAGGCTGCCCCCGCTGCCCCTGTGCGCCACCATCTGGTAGCTCTGCTCTGCCCACGCGAGGCGTTCGCCGCGCATGCCCACTCCGAGCAGGTGGACGATGCCCTCGAGCTTCACGATCGTTCGGGCCCTGCCGCTCGCCAGGTCGCGAACGTTGATGTCGACGGCTCGTTCGCCCGGCTCCCTCGCGTAGGCGATTCGCCCGTCCGAGAGCGTCACGTCGTCCATCTCACCGAGCCAGCGCGCGCCGTGCGAGGCGCCGTTGCCCCACCAGGCGAAGGCCGGCGTGCGGTATGGCCCGCCGGCGGAGTTCAAGAGGTTCGCGCCACCCGTCACCACCACATCGCCCGCCGCGTCGAGCTGCGTCTGCTCGCTGCCCTCATAGCGGAACCGTCTGTTCGGTGCGACGGGAGACGGGTCGCTGAAGCTGTAGAGGCCCTTCGCGCTCGCGGCGCCCACCACATCGACGCGCATGCGCCCGCTGTCGGGGTCTTCGTAGGTCAGGGCGACCCGCCCGCCGGCGGCGGCGAGCCCCACCGCCTGGCTCGGCACCAGGCCGAGCGCTTCGACGGCGCCCGTGCCCAGGCGGATGCGCACGAGCATCTGCTGGCCGGCGGCGCGCCCGACGCACCCACCCCGCACGATCGTGTAGATGTAGCCGCCCGCCGTGGCGGCCAGCCAGCGCGCCCTTGCGCCGGGGCCGCAGTGCGCCAGGCCGCTGATGAAGTGCAGCGGCCCGCCCGTCCGCCCCACGCGCAGCGAGGCCGCCGCGACGACCGTCCAGCCGTCTTCCACGTGCACCGAGGTGAGCGCCAGTTCGGAGGCGGCCACTTCGCTGTTGCGCGCGATCAGGCGGGAGCGGTGCGGGGAGCTGAGCCAGACCCCCTGCGTGCCCGACCACATCAGGCCCCCTTCGACGATGCTCGGTCCGGCCACGAAGCCGCTCACGTCGATGCTCGCACCGGCCGGTGCGGCGCCCGCCAGGCACAGCGCCGCCAGCACGGCGATCAGCTTCGAGGTGCGTCCCCACATGCTCTGATTCTCGCACCCGCCCCGCCGGGGCGCGGCGGATGCCCGCGATAGTGTGCCCGGCCGTGCCATCCGTCCTCGTCGTGCGCGGCCATCTGGCCACCCCGTGGGAGCTGCGGCCGTGGCTGGAGCTGCCCGAGCGCTTCGAGGTCTCCTACCTGCTGAGCCGCTCCAACCGCTACGTGCCGCCCGCCGGCCTGCGCGCGCGGCCCGCGCGCGCGCTGCGCGACCTGATGCCCCCCGGGCCGCTGGGCGAGGTGGGCGCGGGCGTGATCGGCGACCGCTACGTCTTCAGCGAGGATGCCTTCGCCGGCGCCGACATCGTGCACGGCGCCGAGCTCAGCTTCTGGTTCGCAGCCGAGGCCGCCAAGCGCAGGCGCCGTCACGGCTTCCGCCTCGTGCAGACCGTGTGGGAGACGCTGCCGCACATGGTCGCCTTCCGCAACCGCCACGCGCGCATCAACCGCGAGCTGGTGCTCGCCGAGACCGACCTGTTCCTGCCCGCCACCGAGCGCGCCGCGCAGGCGCTGCGCCTGGAGGGCGTGGAGGAGGAGCGCATGCTCGTGTGCGCCCCCGGCATCGACGTGGGGCGCTTCGCGCTCGCGCCGCCCGACCCGCCGCCCTCGGAGCACACGATCGTCTCGCCCGGGCGCCTGGTGTGGGAGAAGGGCCACCACGACGTGCTGCGCGCCGTCGCCGCGCTGCACCGCGGCATCGTCACGCTGCCAGACGGCGCCGTGGCCACCCCGCGCCTGGTGCTGATCGGCGCAGGTCCCGAGGAGGGCCGGCTGCGCGAGCACGCCGCCGAGCTGGGCCTGGCGGGCTTCGTGGAGATCCGCAGCGTGCCCTACGAGGAGATGCCCGCGGTGTTCGCGGGCGCCTCCGCGATGGTGCTCGCGAGCCTCTCCTCGGCCGGCGCCTTCTATCACCCCTTCGACGTGCCGCACGCCTTCTGGGAGGAGCAGTTCGGGCTCGTGCTCGCCGAGGCGATGGCGGCGGGCCTCGCGATCGTCACCACCACCAGCGGCGCGATCCCCGAGGTCGTTGCGGGCGCCCCCGTCGATCTCGTGAGCCCCGGCGACTGGATGGGCATCGCGCGCGCGCTCGCCGCGGGGCCGCTGTCGCGCGCGCCCGCTGCGCGGGTCAGCCACCCGCCCGAGCTCGTGCAGCGCTATTCCACCGCAGCGGCCGCCGAGCGGCTGGCCGCTGTCTATGATCGCGTGCTTGGCACGTGAACCAGTCGCAGGATTCGGCCCCTTCGCAGGCCTCGTAGACCCTCACCGCTTCGATCTGCTCGCCACCGGCCCGGGCACCGTGCTCGACATCGGCTGCGGCTCCGCCAAGACGCCCGGCGCGGTCGGCCTGGACGTCTCCGCCGACACCGAAGCGGACATCGTGCACGACCTCGACGCGTTTCCCTACCCGATCGAGGACGCCAGCTTTGATCAGATCCTCATGCAGGACGTCATCGAGCACGTCAGCGAACCGATCGCCGTGTTCGAGGAACTGCACCGCATCGCCCGCCCGCGCGGTCGCATACAGCTGCGAACGCCTCACTTCTCATCCGTGCTCGCCTACGGCGACCCCACCCACCGCCACTACTTCTCCACGCTCGCCATCCGCTCGCTGGCCGAGCCGCGCTTCGCCCACTACACCGAAGTGCGCTTCCGCGTCGTCCACGTCACGCTCGACCTGTGGCTGCCGTTCCGCGCGCTCGGCATCGGCCTGATCGCCAACCGCCTGCCCGAGACCTACGAGAAGTACCTCGCCTTCCGCTTCCCCGCCATGAACATCCGCGCCGAGTTCGAGGTCCTCAAGTGAGGCCTCGGCGCGCCGCCGCGTCGAGCGTGTCCAGCGTGATCTGCGCAAAGCGCGCCCACGTGAACTGCTCCGCGCGCTCGCGCGCCCGCCGGCCGAGCTCAGCGCGGGCCCGCTCGTCGCCGAGCAGGCGATCCAGCTGCGCGGCGATGCTCGACACGTCGCTCGGGTCCACGTAGTCGACCGCGTCGCCGCCCACCTCGGGCAGCGAGGAGACGTTGGAGGTGAGCACCGCCGCGCCCGCCGCCATCGCCTCCAGCACCGGCAGGCCGAAGCCCTCGCCCAGCGACGGGTAGCAGAACACCGCGCAGCGGCGGTAGAGCTCGGCGAGCGCCGCATCGGAGACGTAGCCGAGCATCGTGCAGCGATCGCCCAGCGAGCGCAGCGCGCCGAGCGTCTGGCCCGTCTCCCAGCCGAGCGCGCCGACCACCACCAGCGGGTGCTCGCGCTGCACGCGCTCCTCGCAGGCCGGCGTAGGCCGCGACCAGGCGCGGCAGGTTCTTGCGCGGCTCGAGCGTCCCCACGGCGAGCACGAAGCCGGGCGCGGGCAGCGCCCGCCGCCTCGCCCGGCTGCAGCCCGCCGGCGCGAGCGTCACGCCCAGCGGGGCCACGACCGTGCGCCCCGCCGCCGCGGGGAAGTGGCGGCACAGCGCCTCCGCGGTGGCCTGCGAGATCGCCAGCAGCGCCGCTGCGCGGCGCACCGCCGGGCCGAGCGTCAGGCGCTCGATCACCGTCGAGCGGCGGTTCGGCCGCATCGCCGGCTCGAAGGTCACCAGGTCGTACACGATCGGCACCGCGGGGATGCGCAGGAACAGCGTGGTCAGGTAGGAGTTGGAGGAGAGGAACACGTCGCACTCGCGGTTGGCCGCGCGCGCCGCCTGCACGTGCCACCAGGGGTCGCGCGCGCCGATCAGGCGCCAGCTGAAGCGCTCGTCGAGCGCAGGCTCCGCCCACGCGCTGCGCGCGTAGAGCACGTAGCGGTGCGCGTCCTCGGGCCGGGCGGCGAGCGCGCGCAGCAGCTCGCGCACGACGCGCCCGCGGCCCGCTCGCAACCTCGACCGCGGCGCGGGCGTCGATGCCGATGACGGGGGCTGTGGGGTTCGCTGTGGTGCTCATGGGCGCACTGGGAGGCTAGCCTCACGCGCGATGCACGTCGGCCTCAACCTCATCTTCCTCGTCCCCGGCGAGACCGGCGGCATGGAGGTCGCCGCGCGCGAGCTGATCCCCGCGCTGCTCGCGCGAGGCGCCGCCGGGCACGCGCTTCACCGCGTTCGTCAACCGCGAGGCCGCCGCCGCGGGCGGGCCGTGGGGGGAGCTGCTGCCCGCCGTGACCGTGCCCGTGAACGCGCGCAACCGCGTGCAGTGGGTGCTCGGCGAGCAGACGCTGCTGCCGCGTGCTGGCCGCGCGCGCCGGCGTGGATCTCGTGCACAGCCTCGCCTAGCACCGCGCCGCTGTGGGGCCGCTTCCGGCGTGTGGTGACCGTCCACGACCTGATCTACGCGCGCTTTCCCGAGGCGCACTCGGGCATCCGCGACCAGCGGCATGCGGGTGCTCGTGCCGCTGGGCCGTGCGCCGCTCGGATCGCGTGATCGCCGACTCGCAGAGCACGCGCGACGATCTGGTCGAGCTGCTCGGCGTGCGCGCCCGAGCGCATCGACGTGGTGCCGCTGGGCCTCGGCGCGGTGCGGCGCGTGGACGCCGCTCGGCGAGCGCGAGCTGCGCGCGCGCTTCGGCCTCGGCGAGCGCCGCGTGCTGCTCAGCCTGTCGGCCAAGCGCCCGCACAAGAACCTGCTCCGCGCTGATCGGCGCGCTCGCGCTGATGCCCGCCGAGGAGCGCCCGCTGCTGGTGCTGCCCGGCTATCCCACCTGGCACGAGGCACGAGCTGCGCGAGCGCGCCGCGCGCGGCCGGGGTGCAGGAGGACGTGCGCTTCCTCGGCTGGGTCTCCGCCGCGGAGCTCGAGGGGCTGTGGGCGCTCGCCGCCGCGTTCGTGTTCCCGTCGCTGTACGAGGGCTTCGGCCTGCCGGTGCTCGAGGCGATGGCGCGCGGCGTGCCGGTCGCCTGCTCGGATGCCTCCTCGCTGCCCGAGGTCGCGGGCGACGCGGCGCTGCTGTTCGACCCGCGCGATGAGCGCGCGATCGCCGCAGGCGCTGCGCGCGCTGCTGGGCGACCGCCCCGCTGCGCGAGCTGCTGACGCGCGCGGGCCGCGCGCGCTCGCGCGAGTTCACCTGGGCGCGCACCGCGCGCCTCACGCTCGCAAGCTACGAGCGCGCGCTGGCGTAGCCGGCGAGCACCGTCTGCAGCGAGGACTCCAGCGACAGGCGCTCGGCGTTCTCGGCGAACCACGCGCCGTGCTCCGGCGCAGCGCGAGGCCCGCCTCGTGCACCGCGCACGATCGCCTCGGCGATCGCCTCCGGGTCGGCGCGCGGCGCGACCATGCCGTTGACGCCCTCCGCGATCAGCTCCGTCGCCGCGTTGTCCTCGCCGGCCACCACGATGCTCGGCGTGCCGTGCGCGGCGGCCTCGACCACGACCATGCCGTAGCCCTCGCGGCGCGAGGGCAGCAGCATGCACATCGCGCGGCGCAACTCGTGCTCGAGCGTCTCCGCAGCGGTGAAGCCCGGCGCGCCGCGATCCTCCCGCCCATCCCGTGTGCGGCGATCGCCTCATCGAGCGCCGCGCGCTCGGGGCCGTCGCCGAGGATCTCGCCGCGCAGTCCCTCGATCCGCTCGGCTGCCAGCGCGATCGCGGCGACCGCCAGGGTGACGCGCTTCTCGGGGATCAGGCGTCCCGCGAACAGCACCACCGGCTCCGCCGCCGCGGCCGCCGCCGGCGCCGCGCGCCCGGCGTAGAGCCCGCGCAGCACGGTGATCTGCGCCGCGCAGGCCCTCCTCGCGCAGGCGCGCGGGCGTGCAGCTGCGAGAAGCAGAACGCGCGCTGGGGCACGCGCGCGCAGGCGCGCTGCACGAGCTCGCCGATGCGCCCGCCCGCCGCGCCCGAGGTATTCGCGCCAGTAGGCCGCGGCTCCACACCTCGAACCAGTCCACCACCAGCTCGAAGCGCCCGCAGCGGGCGCACCGCGGCGGCGGCCAGCAGCGAGAAGTAGGGAAAGGCGCACGTGTGCACCACGTCGTAGCGGCGGCCGTGGCGCAGCAGGTGCCAGAGCACGCCGAGCCCGAACACCAGCGGCGGCAGGATCCGCCGGCGCCCGCCCGCCGTGTAGAGCGCCATGCGCGGGCCCGCCGTGAGCACCCGCACGCGCTCGTCGATCTGCGCCCGCTCGCCGCGCTCCCACTGGCGCAGCGTCAGGTAGGTGACCTCGTGGCCGTCCTGCGCCAGGCGCTCGGCGAGGTTGCGGTACCAGCGCTCCGCGCCCCCCACGGTGTAGGGGAAGAGGCAGTCGTAGACGATGCAGATGCGCATGCCGCTAGCATGTCATCTCGCCTGAGATCAGCGTTACTTTCCGCCTTCCGAGGCGTTATAACGGATGCCTGCGCCACCCTCGCGCGCGTGCCTTGAGGCCTCACCCCATGAGCACACTCGCCCCGATACGGACAACCGCCCCGCCCGAGGACACGGACGCCGGTGCGCCCGCTGGTGTCGGTCGTGATCCCCTGCCTGAACGAGGCCGAGAACATCGAGGCGTGCGTCGCCGCGGCGCTCGATGCGCTGCGCGGCATGCAGGTGGCGGGCGAGGTGATCGTCGCGACAACGACTCCGAGGACGACTCCGCGCGGCTGGCCGAGCGCGGCCGGCGCGCGCGTGGTCGTGCGAGCCCCGGCGCGGCTACGGCAGCGCCTACCTGGCCGGCTTCGCCGCCTCCGCGGGCCGCTACATCGTGATGGCCGACGCCGACCTGACCTACGACTTCAACGAGATCCCGCGCTTCGTCGCCGCGCTGGAGGGGGGCGCGGAGATGGTGATCGGCGACCGCATGGACAACATCCAGCCGGGCGCGATGCCGTGGCTGCACCGCTACATCGGCAACCCGATCCTCACGCGGCCTGCTGAACCTCTTCTTCCGCACCGGCGTCAGCGACGCCCACTGCGGCATGCGCGCGCTGCGCCGCGACGTGCTGCCCCGCCTGGACCTGCGCACCACCGGCATGGAGTTCGCCTCCGAGATGGTCATCCGGGCCTCCAAGGAGAACCTCAGGATCGCCGAGTTCCCGATCGAATACCACCCGCGCGGCGGCGAGAGCAAGCTGTCGAGCTTCCGCGACGGCTGGCGCCACCTGCGCTTCCTGCTCGTGCACAGCCCCAACCACCTGTTCATCCTGCCCGGCGCGCTGCTCGCGGGCCTCGGCACCGTGATCGTCGTGCTCGTCGGCGCGGGCCTCGAACTGTTCGGCCGCGCGTGGGGGCTGCACGCGCTGATCGGCGGTGCGCTGCTGATGATCGTCGGCACCCAGGTGCTCGCGCTGGGCCTCTGCGCGCACGCCTACGGCACCTACTTCATGGGCGAGCAGGACCCCTGGTTCGACCGCATGCGCGCGCGCTTTCGCCTCGAGCACGGCCTGCTGCTCGGCGGCGCCTTCGTGCTCGTCGGCGTGGTCATGGGCGCGATCATCCTCGCCACCTGGATCTCGCACGGCTTCGGCTCGCTGTCCGACGAACACCTCGCGGTGATCGCCGCCTCGCTGCTGATCGTCGGCATCCAGATCTTCTTCTCCTCGTTCCTGCTGAGCATCCTCGGGCTGCGCCGGGCCTCCTGAGCGCAGGGCGGAACCCTCAGACGGCCCCCGCCGCCTCGTCCTCGCGCAGCGCCAGGTAGAAGGCGGCCAGGATGCCGAGCGGCACGCCGAAGCCGACCAGCACCGCGAGGATCCAGATCAGCCACACGGGGATCAGGTCGTCGGTGAGGTTGGAGGCGTGTTCGAAGATCGTGCCCGCGTGCCCCAGCAGCGAGTGCGGCCGCGTGTCCAGGAAGCTCAGCGAGATGTCGCCCACGACCGCCGTGCCGCCCACCGTCGTGGCCGAGTTGGTGATCGTGCGCGCTTCGGCGCTGCCGAGCAGCGACACGCTCGCGCTGCCGCGGTTGGTGAAGCAGGCGTTGCCGATGATGGAGTGCCGCGGCGGGGTGATCGGGATCGTCGCGAGGCCTCCCGGATAGCCGCCCGCGAGCGTGCTCACGCTGCGGTAACCGCCCACGCCGACGAGTTCCAGTTCCACCGGCGGGCCGCCCTGCGCGCTGCTCTTCACGGAATGCAGCTGGAACTGCGCCACGCGGCTGTTCGGTTCGACCGAGATCGCGGTCATGCACGCCTGCTCGCCGGGGGCGAGCACGTACTGGTTGGCCGCCGTCAGCGGCGTGGGCGTCGGCACCGCCGAGTCGAAGAGCTGTTTGTGGGTCAGGTAGGGGCGAAACCACAGCAGCGCACCGATCAGCATCGCGAGCGCCGCGAGCGCGGTCGCCAGCACGGCGGGTCGCAGCAGCTTTGCGGGGATGCGCCTAGGCATAGAACCTCACCACCGTGATGCCGATCCCGCCGAGCGACACCAGCACCCCGATCGCGAGCACGAGCGCCCCGATCAGCGGCCCGATGCGTCGCGGCAGCGCGCCGAGGGTGAACGCGATCGCCAGGCCGAACAGCGCGACCATCGGCAGCAGGTAGCGCCCCACTATCAGCGGGTCGCTGCCGTTGTCGCTCAGCAGCGCGCGGTAGGAGACGTAGTGCAGGAAGACGAGGTTGGTGAGCAGCAGCGCCAGCAGCACGGCCACCACCCGCCACGCCGCCCACAGCCGACGCCAGCGCACCACCACGGCCGTGTAGAGCCCCACCAGGCCGATCGCGGAGAGGACCTGCAGCACGTCGTATACGCGTTCCTTGAAGGTCACGTCGAGCGAGCCGAACGTCCCGTAGAAGGTGTCGATAAAGACCTGTTTGTAGCCGTATTCAGGGCCCAGGCGCGGGCGCATGGAGGCCAGGCGCGGGAAGTAGAACTGATAGATCTGCGAGAGGAACTGGCGCAGGTTGAAGCTCGTCTGCGTGTTCAGCTCGCTGATCTGCCCGCCGTACAGCGAGCCGCCGCTGCGCCCGAACGCGAGGTAGGCGAGGAACGCCACGAACACCGTGAGCGCCGCCGCCGCCCCCCGCCGCAGGGAGTCCATCGCGCTCGGGCGGTGCCGGTGCCAGGACACGACAAGCGCCACAGCCAGCACGGGCAGCGTGACGAGGCCGCGGCCATGCGCCAGCACCGCTGCCGCGGTCAGCCCGCTGGCGATCAGCACGCGGCCCATCGAGGGCCCGCGCGTGACCAGCCTGACCGACGCCAGCAGCACCGCGGTGCACAGCGCGATCAGCAGGTTGTCCGCGTTGATGACCGCGCTCATGAACGACAGCTGCGGCTCCAGCGCAACCGTGCCCGCCGCCAGCGTCTGCTTCCAGCGCACGCTGCCGAACAGCTCGCCCGCGAGCAGCCACGTCATCGCGATCGTTGCCAGATAGCACAGCGCGTTGAACAGGCGCAGCACGAACAGCCGCTTGAGCAGCGGCAGCCACGTCAGCAGGCGGTAGGGGATCGACATCAGCGCGTAGTACAGCGGCGGGTTCTTGGCGATCGGGTTGGGCCCCGCGCCGTTCTCGCGGGCGGCCCGGTTGAGCGGTTCCACGACCGTCCGCCAGGCGCGCAGGTCGGCTGCGCTCCACGCCGGGCGGCTGCTCGTGTCGCCGATCAGCGGCAGCAGGTTGAGCGTCGTGAGCGTGTCCTCCTCCTCGCTGGAGTAGGCCGAGCCGCCGCTCGAGGGGCTGGGCAGTTCGCCCGTTTCGGCCAGGTGCTGGACGTAGGCGAAGTGGGTGTCTTCGTCCGGTCCCTGGAAGGCGGGCAGGGCCAGGTCCCAGGCGACCGACTGCAGCGCGCCCAGCAGCAGCAGCAGCACGAGCGGGCGGGGCGTTCTGCGCACGCGGGCGAGCAGCCGCCGTCCCCTGGCTGCTAGCGCCGGCGCCGGTGCTGTTGTGGCTGTGGGAGCGGCTGCCGAGGTGGTGCTGGTCGCCATGTGCGCTCGGGGCCTGCCCGGCGACACCGACCGCCTACCGATGCCGATCGAGGATTAACACGCTGCGCAATCATAGGCGCCGGCTCCGCGGCCATTCGCCGCTCAGCCGTGCGGGGCGGTGCAGGCCTGCACGCTGAAGAAGGCGAGCTTGGCGCTGGCGATGATTCCCGCGAAGCTCGCCTGGCCGTTGACGGTCATGCTCACCGACGCGCTGGGGCCCCGTGGCGAGGCGACCGGGAACAGCGGCACGCTCACCGCCGCGGTCTGCAGCGCGCGCAGCGAGCCGCGCTTGAGCAGGCGGCCGCTGCTGACCGTGTAGGGCCAGGCGCCGCTGTAGCCGGGAGGCGCGATCAGCGAGAACGTCGCGCACGGGCGGCTGAGGCCCGCGAGCGCGCCGCTGTAAACGCTTGCGGTGGCGGCCTGCCCCGACGTGACGAACCCTTCGACCGAGGTCCCCGCGATCTGCCAGACGGCGCGCGCGGGCCGGCTGAGACGCAGCAGCTCGAGCGGGAGGTAGGTGCTCTGCGCGAGCACCTTGCCCGCAAGCACGATCCGGTTGGTGCCCTGCAGCGGGACCAGCATGTACTCCGGAGGGGCCACGGGGGTCGTGGTCGTGGGGCCGGCGACCGCGCTCAGCAGGCCGCTGTCTGGCTGGACCGCCAGGTGCATCGCTTCGGAGCCGAGCGGGAAGGGCAGCGACCCGGGCGGGCCGAAGGAGACATCGAGCTCGACCGAGGTGTTCCAGTACTCGGTGGACTCCCACACCGGCACATAGAAGGCGCTTTCGCCGAGCGACACCGCGAGCGCGCCGACGCGGGTGCCCGCGGGCACGTGCTCGTCGACCCACGAGCGCGCCGCCGCGTCCGGACCGCCCCCGGGACCGCTCGAGTACTTCTCGAGCGCGTAGATGCTCTGCACCGAGCAGAACGCGAGCACGCCGGCGCCGAGCACCACGGCCGCGGGGCGCGCGATGCGCGGGCGCCGCGAGGCGAGGATCCAGGCCAGCGCGACGAGCAGGACGGCGCCCTCGACCACGTGTTCGGGCGAGAGCGGGAGCTTGAGCTGTTCGAGGTGCTGCAGGATCACGCGCTGGTAGAAGATCGCGGAGGGGTAGGTGAAGAAGTCGTAGGGGTTCGCAAGCGCGGGCCACGTCACGCTCGCGATCAGCAGCACCACCGCGAGCGCGCCCAGCGCCACCCACACCCCCGGCCGCTCGCCGAGCCCGGCGGCGAAGCCGATCGCGACCGGGGCGGCCGCGTAGAGGACGTAGCGCTCGTCGGGGCCGCCCGCCAGCAGCGACAGGAGCATGCACAGGATGCCCAGCGCGCACACCACCGCGAGCGCGTGGCGGGCGCCGTCGCGGGGACGCAGGAACGTGTTCACCATCCACGCCAGCGCGATCGCGAGCGCGAGCAGGCCGGTCCCCATCGCTACGCGCGAGAGGTAGTAGCGGTAGCGGCTGAGGACCGTCGAGAGCGTTTCCACGTGCGGCAGCCCGTATTCGCCGGTGAGCGTGCGCAGGCTGCTCGGCAGCAGCCCCGCCTGCTCGAGCACATACACGACCAGCGCCGCCACGCAGATCGCGCTGAGCACGCGGTGGGATCGCCACAGGCGCCGCGGCAGCGCACGCAGGCGCGCCGCGGGTCGCTGGCCCGCGAGCTCGACGCTCCACGCCTGCCAGATCACCGCGAGCGCCAGCAGCGGGGCGAGCGCGAGCATCGCGCGTGCGCGAGAGCACCGCGATCGCGATCACGAGCAGGGCGATCAGGTCGTGGCGCAGCGAGGGACGCATGACCGCCACCCAGGTGGCGAACAGCGACCACGCATACGCCGGATAGGCGGCGCTCTCGCTGAGGAATGAGCCGCTCACCACGCACCAGGGGGCGACGATCGAGAGCGCCGCCGCGAGGTGGCAGGCGCGGCGGGAGAGCCCGCCCCCGCGGGCGAGCAGGAAGACGGGGATGGCCGTGCTGGCGTACAGCAGGCACTGGATAACGCGGTCCACCTCGAATGCCCCCGGCCCGCGCATGAAGGCGAAGGGCGCCGCCAGCAGCAGCGGATCCAGACGCTGCACGCCGCGCGCGAAGACGGCGCTCTGCCACAGCGCGCTCGGGAAGTGCGCTGCGACGTAGCGGGCCTGGTGCAGGTACAGGCTTTCGTCCTGCTGGAAGCTCGCGATGCGCAGCGCGTAGTGGATCAGGACGGCGGCGACGATCCCGACGATCAGCCCCAGGACGAGCACGTCGGCTCGCACCGATCGCTGGGTGGAGGCGGAGCGCAAGTGCGCCAGATTACCCCGGCGGGCGGCCCTGGCCATCCAGTGCCGCCCGCAGCCCCGCCTCTGCCTGCGCCGCCGCCTGCTCCCAGGTGCGCCCGCCCATCAGCTCCAGTCCCGCGCGCGTGATGCGCTCCCTGCCTGCGGCGTCCCCGAGCAGCCGCTCGATCGCTGCGCACAGCGCGAGCGGGTCCGGCGCGGCGAGCTGGAGGGGACCGTCGCGGCCGAACGTGGCCAGCATCGGCTCGCTCGCGAGCTCCACGCAGGGCAGCCCGCAGGCCATCATCTCCAGGCCCACCAGCGAGGGGTTCGTCATCGAGAGCACCATGCCCACGGTCGACTCGCTGTAGAGCTGCGCCAGCCGGTCACCCGCGAGCACGCCCGCGTTGCGGTGGGCGAACGGCGCCGTGAGCGCCCGGTCTTCGCCGTAGAGCACGATCTCGAGCTCCGGGTTCCGCTGCGCGAGCTCACCCAGCGCGATCAGCCCCAGCGGCACCGCGCGCCGCGGTGTGACCGCGCGCGCGTAGAAGACGACACGGTCGGCGCGCCGGGGCGCCTCCGTGGGCCGGTAGACGGCGTGGTCGACCGCCAGGTCGAAATGGCTGGCGCTGGCGCCGTAGCGCGTCCGCAGCAGCTCCGCCAGCCAGGGGCTCGCGGCGATGCAGTACAGTCCCCGGCGGTAGCTCTCCTGCGCCCACAGCGACTCCGCCGAGGCGCCGTAGAAGTCCGGCTCGTGGTCCTGGACGAGATAGGCGCGCGCCGCGCAGTCGCCCAGCAGCAGCGTGCGCGCAACCGTCTGCCAGCCGGTCGCCAGCACCACGTCCGCGCCGCGCCACTCGCCCAGGTCGGCGTGCACCTCGATGGCGCCCGCGCCGAAGAACTCCGCGAAGCTGCGCGCGGTGAGCGCCGCCGGCTCGCGCGCGTGGCGGCCCTCGTTGTCCTGCACCCACACCGACACCGTGTGGCCCCGCTCGCGCAGGCCCAGCAGCAGGCGCGCGATCGTGTTGTGCCCGCCGCTGCCGCGGCGGAAGGAGGGCACGACGGCGGCGATGCTGAGCGGCGCATCCGCGCCGGGCCGGGTGGCGCGCAGCGCAGCGGGCCCCGAGCGCGCGAGCTCGGCGATGGCGTCGGGGGCCCTGTCAACGGGTGCCTGCCCGCGAGCGCCTCCGCGCGCCGCCGCCCTGATCCGCGCCGCCGCCCGGCGCGCCCGCTCGCCGATCACGACAGCAGCCGGCGGGCGCGGGCTGTCAGCGGCCGCAGCGGGTAGGCGAGGAATTTCACGGCGCGGTTGCGCCGCAGCGCGGCCAGCAGGCGCACGGGCGCGGTGCGTCGCAGGCGCCTCAGCGGGCGCTCGAGGCGATTGGCGCGTCGCGCGAACTCGACGCGCTCGCGCAGGTAGGCGCCGTGGATGTCGATGCTGCTGCGCAGGTCGCGCAGCAGCTGCGCGCTCGCGGCGTTGGCGTCGGCCGGCGGCTCGCGCCGGATGCGCATCAGCGCCGCGGCCATGAACTGGCTCGACTGCTCCCACGAGGGCCATGCGCGCGCCGTCTCCAGGGCGTTGGCGCGCAGGAAGTGCAGCAGCTCGCGGTCGCGCGCGAGCAGGTCCAGCTGGCGGGCCGTGCCGCGCAGGTCATCCCAGTCGGCGAGCATGCCGTTCCAGCCGTGCTCGACGTACTCGTCGTATCCGGTCACGGGCGTAACGACGCAGGTGGCGCCGCGATGAAACCCCTCGAGCGGCGGCCCGAACATGCCCTCCACGCTGGAGAGCTTGAGCACCACGTCGCTGCGCCCGTACAGCGCGGCCATCTCCGGGTGGCTGAGCGGACCGACGACGGCATCCGCGACCACCTCGCCGAGCGCATGGCGATCGCCGCACACGACCGTCACGTGGTGGGGCTCGCGCATCGCGGCGGCCGCGTGGATCGCCTCGTGGACGTGCTTGAACCATGAGCTGGGCGAGCCCTCGATCAGCACCCGCAGCGGATCGTCGGTGTTGAGCGTGACGCGCTCCGGGACGCTGAAGACGTCCTTGTCGATCCCGTTGCGCACCAGGTAGCAGGGGGCGCCCGGGCGCAGCCCCGCGAGCGTGTCGCGGATCCAGCGCGCCTCGGTGATGAACGCCACGGGCAGGCCGAGCGTCATCGCCGCTCCCAGCCGCTCGGCCTCGTCGTGCTGGTAGAAGCGGTCCTCGAGGCTCTGCACGAAGTAGGCGTAGCGCTCGGCCGAGAGCTCGAACAGCGTGAACGTCGTCTCCCACCAGGTGGCAACGGCCACGTCGTAGTGCTCCGCGAGGGCCTGCTCGCGCGAGCGCACGTGCAGGTGGGGGAGGTGCTCGTAGCCGTGCCAGCTCGCTCCCTCGGGCTCGCGCACGAGCACGAGCGTCACCTCCCAGTCCTCGATCATGCTCAGCTGGCGCGCGTGCTGCACGACGACGCCCACGCCGCCCGACAGCTGCAGGTCGTTGAGCAGGAAGGCGACCTTCATGCGGGGGGCGCCGGCGGCTCGGCGGAGCTGTGCGGGGTGCCGGCACCGCTGCGCTCCTGCTCGATCGCCTCCGGCGACCCCGCCGGCGGGCGGCCGAGCTCGCGCTCGAGCTCGTGGATGTAGGTGCGCCACTCCTCGAACCACACGGTGCGCTCGCGCAGCTCTTCGCGCTGCTCCACGATCTTCTCGTCCAGCGCCTGCACCTCGGCCTCGTGTTCGCCGGCCACCTTCTGCATCAGCGCCAGGTCGTTCTCGCGCTGGCGCTCCCAGCGCCGCTGCGCGGCCATGTCCGCCTGCAGCGCGAGGGCGCCGGTGTGGAGCTCGCCGTGGCGCGGGCCGAAGGCGGCGATGAAGTGCGTGGCCACCGTGCCCTCGCCGCCGGCCGTGACGGCCAGCTCGTGTGCTTCGGCGGGCGCGTCCCAGCCGACCATCGCCGAGCCCGTCACGGCGACCTGGCGCAGCAGCGTCTGCTCGGTGGGCAGCAGCCCGCGCAGCTCCTCGAAGGCGCCCTCGCCCCACGCTGTGAGGTGGTGCGGGTTCTGCAGCGACCAGAACGCGTCGTTGGGCACGCTGATCAGGAACGTCGCCCCATGCTCCTGCGCGAGCGTGCTCGACCACTCGAGCAGCGCCACGAAGCTCGCCAGGTGCTCGATCACCTCGAAGCAGCTCACCACGGGCGGCTCGCCCTCCTCGTGCAGCAGCGCGTCGGAGATCCGCTGCAGATCTGCTGGATCGGTGAGGTCGGCGGCCAGCGCACTGTCCTCGGGCAGCCCGAGCTCGCGCGCGGCGCCCGCCGCGGCCCGCTCGTCGACGTCGACGAGCACCGCGTGTGCTGGCCTCGCGGCGCCCAGTGCGGCGGCCGCCGCGACGCCGTTGCCGCAGCCCAGATCGGCCCAGCGCCCGGAGTCGAGGATCAGCGAGGCGGCGAGGCGGTAGCGCAGCTCGTGCTCGGCGCGGATCGCCGGCGGCGTCTCATGGGTGATTCGCTCTTGCCAGTCGGACATGCGCAGATGTGCCTCCCCGTGGGCGCCGCTATCGTAGCGGTGCCGATCATGGGTGCCGCCGCACGTTGCGCTGTCTCGACCGCCGGTGCCGCACTTCGGCGAGCCGCTGCGCGGGCTGCTCGGCGAATTCGATGTCGGCGTCTGCATGGCTCGCAGCCCGGCGGCAGCTTCGGCCTGCCTGGGCGCCGATGTATCGGCGTGCGGTGCGAGCTGAGAGAATCACGTTGTGCCTCGCGTAAGTGTGATCATCCCGGCCCACAACGCGGCTCCGTTCATCGCGGAGACGCTCGAGTCGGTGCGCAGGCAGACATACCGTGACTGGGAGGTCGTCGTGGTGGATGACGGCTCGACCGATGGCACATGGGAGCTGCTCCAGGCCGCCGGGGCGGGGATTCGCAGCTTTCGCAGAGAGCGCGCCGGCGGACCTGCGGTCGCGCGAAACCTGGCGCTCAGCGAGGCCACCGGTGAGTTTGCAGCGTTCCTGGACGCGGACGACCTCCTGCTGCCGCGCTACCTCGAGAGCCAGTTGGCGTGCTACGAAGCGGCGAGCGAGAGTCGTGAGGGGGAGGTGGGATTGGTGGCGTGCGACGCGCGCATCCTGATCGGCGAGGAATACGCGCCCTTCACGCACCTGGAGCGGATCCGCGACGGGTATGCCCCGCTCACCCTGGAGCGCGTGCTGCGGCGCAATCCGATACACGTGACGTGCCTGGTGCCCACGCCGGTGGGTGAGGCTGTGGACTGGTTCGACCCCGAGCTGTTCGGCACAGAGGATTTCGGGCTGTGGATCAAGATCCTCGAGGCCGGTTACCGTGGGGTGCTCAACCCCGAGGTGCTCGCCGTTTACCGGCGTATCCCCGGCTCGATCTCCTTGAACGTGGCAAGCCAGGGCGTGAACCACCGCCGCACCTATGAACTGGCCCTCCATCGCGGTCGCCTCAACTCCAAACAGCGTCGCATCGCGCGGCGGGGCATCCGATACGATCGCGCGATGGAGCAGGTGGCGCTCCTGCGCTTCGGGGGGCCTCAAGGAAAAAGGCCAGGCCTGCGTTCGCTCCGAAGGCTGCCCCTCCTCCTGTGGGTGGCGCTCAGCAACCCACACAGGTGGCCAGATTGGCTTGAGCTGCTTCGTACCGGACGGGCCAAGGGCACAGCAGAGCTGCGCGCTCATCCGTGAACGACGACATTACGGTAGTCATCACCTGCTTCAACTACGGTGCGTTCTTGGCCCAGAGCGTCGAGAGCGTGCTCACGCAGGCTGGCGGCGAACCCCACGTGATTGTGGTCGACGACGGCTCCACCGACGCGCGGACGCTCGCTGAGCTCGACCGGCTGCCCTCGCAGGTCGAGCTCGTACGCCAGTCCAACGCGGGGGTCGCCGAAGCCCGCAACAACGGTCTTCGCCGAGTCCAGACCCCGTTTGCGATGGCACTCGACGCCGACGATTGCCTGGCCAGTGACGCCCTGGTCCAACTGCGCGCGCCGCTGGAGGCTGAGCCGGCGCTCGGCTTCAGCTACGGGATCATACGCTTCTTCGGGGACTGGGAGGGCGTGCTGGACATGCCGCCATACGATCCCTACCGTCTGCTCTATCGCCACAACATCGGACCCACGGCCCTCATCCGCCGGGGACTGTTCGAGGATGTCGGCGGCTACGACCCTGCACTCACAGGCTATGAGGACTGGGAGTTCTGGCTCCACGCCCTCGAGCGTGCCTGGCGCGGGCGGCGCGTGGAGGCGGTAACCCTCCTGCAGCGGCGCCATGGCCCGAGTCGGCATCTGGGCGCCCGCCCGCACTACCGGGCCACCTTCCGTCAGCTGCGTCGCAAGCATGCTGCGCTGTACGGGCGGGCGGGACGCGGGCGGCTGGCAGCGGAGTCGGATCTCGGCATCGCAGGCCGTCTCGTCTACCGCTGGTGGTGGGGCTGGCGGCCCCTCCCGGCGCGTGTCGAGCTTGCACTGCAAGCGGTGCTCTGGCGCCCTAGGCGGGAGTAGGGTCGGCTCCTCCCGCATCGGCGATATCGCATGGCTGCGCACGATCGGGTGGGCATCCTCCGTGGGTATTGTGGGCCGATGAACACGGCGAATGCCGCTGCCCGGCTCGTGCGCAACACCCTGGCCAACGGCGTCGGCAGTGTGATCGGCATCCTCGTGGGCCTCGCCTTGACGCCGTTCATGATCGATCGCCTCGGGCTGACTGCCTACGGCGTATGGACGCTCGCCCTGACCCTCGCGTTCTCCGGCGGATACGCGTCGCTCGCCGACCTGGGCGTCGAGGGCGCCACCGTGCGATACGTGGCCGAAGCGACGGCGGAGGAGGATCTCGACACGGTCAACCGAACGGTTTCGACCACTCTGCTGTTGTTCTGCGCGATTGCGGCCGTGCTGGCGCCGGCGGCGGTTGTGCTTGCGCGTCCGCTCGTGTCCCTCTTCGGCGTACCCAACGACTTGCACAACGCGGCCGTCCTCTGCTTTGCGCTGGTGGGGGCCGGACTCGCGTTTGAACTGCCGGCGCGAGCCTTCGTCGCCGTGCTCGAGGGCACCCAGAGGTTCATCGTCTTCCAGGCCGTCGAACTCGCCCGTACACTGCTTCAGGCCGCACTGTTCGTGCTCGTGCTGTTGGAGGGCTGGGGGATCGGCGCACTCGGTGGCGCGTGGCTGGCGACATCGGTCTGCATCCTCGCGACCTACTGGCTGCTCGCACATCGGGCCGTGCCGGGCCTGCGCGTCAGCCCGCTGCATGCGCGGCGCGGCGAGCTGCACAGACTCGTGCGCTTTGGCGGCGGTGTACTCACGTTGCGCCTGATCAGCACCGTCTATCGCCAAATGGACAAGGTGATCGTGGGCATAGCGCTCGGCCCCAACTCGGTCGCGCTCTACGAAATCGCCAGCAAGGTGAATCTGGCCGCGGCGACCGCGGCGTCGGTGTCCGTCTCGGCGGTGGTCCCGGCGGCGGCCTTCGCGCGCCGCAACGCGGCTCTGCTGCGCGACATCTTCGTGCGCGGCTCCTGTTACGCGACCGCCGCATCGCTCCCCGTCGCCGTGGCGGGCTTCATCTTCGCAAAGCCGCTGCTCGTCTCCTGGATCGGGCCCGAAGCCGCCCCGGCGGTCGAGGGAGCACGACTGTTCCTCGCATACGAGGCGCTGCAGTCCGTCCAGAATGTCGCGAGCACGATGATCTTCGGGCTCGGGCGTATCCGCTTTCCGCTGGCTGTCAACGCGATCGCCACGCTCGCCAATCTCGTCCTGTCGATCTTGCTGGTGCACCCGCTGGGATTCTCCGGTGTTATCGTCGGCACGCTCGTCGCCAACGGGCTCGCGTGGCCGGTGATGTTGCGCTTCTATCTGCACGTGTTCGAAACGCCGCCGGGCATGTGGTTCCGCCGGGTCCTGAGGCCGAACCTGTTTGGCCTCGCGGTGCAGGTGGCCGTTTCGCTTCCGCTGCTCGTGCTCGTGCACAACACGCACTCTCTGGTGCTGGCAGTCGCCGTGAGCGCGCTGTCGCTGGCGAGCTCGCTTGCCGCGTTCGGGCTTGTGGGGATCAGGGGCGAGGAGCGGCGCGTGTTCCTGAGGACGCTGCGTCACGCGTTGGGTCGAGCGCCGCGCGAGGTGCCCGTAGCGTGAGCGGGAACCTGGTTCGCGAGCTTCACGACGCGGCTGCGCGCATCGCGGATGCAGGCCTGGGTGGGCGGGCCGATGATGTGGAGCGGTGGCTGGCCGCCGTCGAGGGTTCTCCGTGCTACCGCTGGCTGCCCCAGGGACCGGGTGTCCCGCTGGCGTCAGGACGCGCCGACCTGATCCTCGAGCGTGCCCTGAGGTCACTGGCATGACAAGAATCACCCGCTCAACAGCCCTCGCGCCAGAGGGTGGGGTCCGCGTGGCCGTTCCGGACGGATACCTCCCGCGCTGGCTGACCGAGCAGTCACATCGAGCTCAGGTCGAGCTGTGGACGTCCGCCTCCCGCGAGGGGTCGGTCTACAACAGCCCCGCCTATGTGGACTTCGCGCGTCGGCAGAACGGCCGAGCAGATCTTCTCTGGCTGGCGCGAGATGGCAATCCGGTCCTCGGTTTGCCGCTGCATCCGGTGGGCAGGTCCCGTCTTACGACCGGCTATTCGGGCGTGATGTTCGCCGACGGCCACGGAGACGCCACGCTGCGGCGCGGAGTGACCGCGCTGGCGGCACTGCTCGATGTCAACTGCCGCCTCGGCCTCCAGGTCCTGCAGTCGGCGCAGGCCCCTGCATATGACGACCCCGCGCGAATGACGAGCCTGGACTTCCTGCTCGACCAGCAGGGCCTGCGCGGACCGGCGTTGTACTCGCGTGTGCTTCGTCTTCAGCCGCTCGCCGGCCCGAGCGGTGCTGGGCACGACGTCTCCAATGAGCTGCTGCTGGAGCGCGGCCTGGGCCCGTACCAGGCCGCGCTGAGAAACCAGATCCGCCAGGCGGTTCGGCACGGGCTGCACGTGAGCTGCCATCTCCCGAACTCGGACAGCGAAGTGCAGGAGGCCTACAGCGACTTCGTGCCGCTGCACCAAGAGTCCTGGCAGCGAACCGGAATGACGCCGCATACGCGCCAGTACTGGTGGGCGCTGACGAGAGCCATCCTCGATGGGGGCGGCCGCGACATCGTCGTCTATGTGCGCAACGGCGAGGGCACGGCGCTCGCTGCGGTCAGCTGCCACATACGGGACGGAAGGGCAATCTACTGGGCCGGCGCGAGCAGTCGGGAGGGTCTGCGGTTGCGGGCCAACCCGCTGTGCCTGCATGCGGCGATCCAGGTATGCGGTCAGCTCGGTGCGCATCATTTCGAGTTGGGTCGGTTCGATGCCCGCGAGCTCTCCGCAAAGGAGTTGGCGGTCACGAGCTACAAGGCTCAGTTCGGAGGCGAGCTCGTGCGCATCAGCGGCTTCCAGACCCGCCCGCAGCTGGCGTCCGCTGCGCTGCGCCGCGCCGTGGCATTGCTGCGCGGCGGCCGGCGTTAGCCGTGATGGAGGCTGGGAGGTCCTCCGCTGAGTTTTGGTCGGCGGCGATGTCGACCACAACCACAGCGCGGTAGTTCGGCGGCTGGTCGCATCCCCGCATCCGGCGTAGCACGCGAGCAGCGAGTCGACGTCCACCGCGGCGGCGGCTTGCCAGCAAATATTCGAGCGGCCGACAGGCGAGGCGCAGGACCACGGCCCCAACAGGACTGAGCTCGGCCGCCACGAGGCGCACGTGCGCCGCCACGCTCTCGTTTCCGAACACCCGCACGGCACCAAACCTCCCCGCCGCGGCGGCGAGCTCCTCGGCGTCCGGGAAGCCGTTCTCCAGGTGCTCCAGGAGCCAGGGAGGCACAGCGCGCCCGCGCGCCTGTAGACGAGTCGCCAGCTCGCGGTCGCCCGCGAGCGCTCGTTCCCCGGCCGGGCATGCGATCACCGCACGAATGCGGGCCACGCGGCAGATCTCGCTGATCGCCCTTGCCCTGTCGCCGGAGGGCACGTGCTCCAGCAGGTCGACCGCGATTACGACGTCGAACGATCGATCCGCGAACGGCAGCACCCGGACGTCTCCGAGCACTCGTTCCGCTGTGCTCGCCGCCGGGCGGGCCGTCGCGCCGTAGTCTTCGAAGTCGGCGTCGCACGCCGTTGAGCGCCACCCGGTTTGGAGAAGCCTTGCGATCCCCTGTGAACCGCTGCCCACGTCGAGCAGCGTGCCGCCGCCGAGACCGGTGTCGGCGATGAGCTCGAGCACTGGCTCGAAGCGCACGAGATGGTTCACCTGGCCTGCGCCCAGTAGATGGCGCCCGAGACCGACAAGGGCACGACTTGCAGCGCGCCGATGCATCGATGGTCCTCCTTGCTGGGGCCGACTGAGAACACGACGGACTCTTACAGACCGGGACCTCGTGGTGGGTCCCGGTTCATGTCGTTTGAGCGCAGCGCAGGCGATCTCGCGCGCTTCCGGACGCTCGACCCGCAACGTGGCGTTGCTGGGCGGCGGCCGGCGTCAGCCGTGATGCAAGCTGGGAGGTCCTCCCGCGTAGCGCATGATCACGTAGGGCTTTCCGTTGCCCGTCAGCAGAGGGTCGAGGCCGATACGCACGTGGCGAATATCAGGATGACGCTCCGGCCAGGCGGCCAGCTCATCGGCTGGCACACGCACTCGCTCGAGTGCCCGTGGCGCGAGTCTCACCGGATACTCGCACAGGGTCGTCGAGGTGTCGGCTGAGTACACCCCCACTTTCGTCGAACGCGGCTCGGGGCTGTGGTTGATGCAAACCACCTGCAGATCCGAAAGCTGTTCGGTCTCCAACAGCCGCCAGCTGTGCCAGCGCTCGCCCTGGGCCACTGAGCGGGTCATCGACCATCTCAGCAGACGCGGCGCTCCGAACACCTCGCCGCCGAGCGTGTCAATCGAGTGAACGTACATGTAATTCTCAGTCTCGTCGTAATACGCCATCCAGAACGGCGTCTTGATCTCCACCTCTTCGGGGCTCGGCAGCTCGTCGAACTGGCTGCGGACTCCAGCTGGTGGTACCAGGTCGATCGCCACCGTTCCCTCCCGGGCGCTGGAGCCGATCTCGGCCAGAAGCTCCGAGACCTCGAGGAAGAGCGAGCCGAAGGGCGGGATCTCGCGTCGGGTGCTCCCCTGGCGTTGCCCCGAATCATCATGTACAAGGATGTGGGCCAGGGCGGGCTCGCGCACCTGGGGCCAGAACGTGGAGTAGAAGTTCTGGAGGTGGACGCGGCTGTGCAGCCCTTCGGACTCGATGAAGTAGTGCGTGTAGGCCATGCGGGGCGCCCGGCCGCTGCGGACGGCTCGGACCCGAACATCATGGGCCACGCGGGCGCGGACATCGGCCGCCGCAGTCATGCGTGGACCTCTGGCGGCGAGCTGACCGGGGTGGAGAGGTCGGCGAAGAACTCTTGCTCGAGGCGCGCATTGGCTCGTAGGCGCGACTCACCACCCCACGTGCTCAGATAGAAGACCGGTGGAAGAGTGTGGTCGCAGGCGATCGCCCCGGTGGCCCGATTGCGGGTCAATGAGATCGGGACGAGCGTGCCGTTCTTCGACAGCCCCAGGAACATTCCCACCCCTCCGCAGGCGCGATAGTCATCGAGCACGCCCGCCTTCTCGAGCACCTCGGTAGCGCTCACCAGACGGAAGGAGAAGGGTGGCACCTCCACGGCTGAGCGCACAACCCGCTCTCCCTGAGGGCCTAGGATCCAGAAGTCCATGCGCACCGTGTCCGTGTAGTCCGACCGCGTCGACAGGTTCATGAGCGAGAAGAGTGTGTCGACCGGCTCGGTGACGATCACCTTAGGCGCCTGGCAGACGGTGGTGCGCGTCGAGGACAGTCGGGGGTCGTTGAGCGGACCGGTCTGGTAGGCCACGCCCGTCACCACACCCTTCGGCCGCTGGTGGTACTCAATGAAGTCATCCGAGGCTCGCACGTGCGCCATCATCTCCGCGGCCGGGATGTCGACGCTGCTCTCACCGCTCCACTTCGTGGGCACGACGTGCAGCGTGATCAGCAGGGCGCCGTCGCTGGGCGCGTCGGGGATGCCGGCGAGCTCGGCGTCGATGTCGAGCTTGATCAGCTCACCGGGCGCCAGGCTGGCGAGCTCAGGTGTGGAGCCAATCCTGGCACCGGCGTTGTCGAAGGCCGTCATCGACACCGTCATCTCTGTCGCGAATGGGCTGTCGGGCCCCAAGCCGTTGTTGACGGTGACGCGGGTTCCGTAGCCGAGCTCGCGCAACAGCGGGAACGTGCACGGTCTGAAGAACCGTGGATCGAAGCCGGGGATGACGCTGGGCGGGGGCAAGTTCACGGACTCGGGGCTCGGGCGCCGGCAACTGTCGGCGACGCAACCGAGCATGCTAGCTCAAGCGAGGCACCATGAGATCGCCCGTTCGAAGAACTCCGCAGTGGCGTAGTCGCTGGTATGGCCGCCGGTCAGGTGGTAGTCGGTGAGAACCCTGCCACCCCTCGCTTCCCAGGTGGACACAAGAGGACGAACCTGCTCGTCGTGCACACCGTGATCGTCCTGCATAGACTGAACCACCAGGCTCGGCAACACCGGCACGCTCCCAGCCAACTCGGCGACCTCGCGCATCACAGGCCGCAGGTCCGGGGCATCGACATCGTCGCGTCCGACGATCCTCGCCACATGGCGAAGGCGGTTCTGTCGCAGCGCGGAGATGTCGAGATCGACATGCGGACTGACGGCCACCGCGCCGGCATAGCCGTGACGAAGTGCGAACCGTAGCGCCGCTGTGGCGCCCATCGATGAACCCAGCGTGACCGTATGTGCTGCGTCGACACCGAGTTGATCACCCACCTGACGTTCGATCAGGTTCATTGCGCGCTCCACGAAAAAATCTCCGTTCTCGCCCTTGTAGTAGGTGCCGTTGGCGTCGGCCCCGAAGGTGTCGCATAAGAAGAGGAAGTGATGCTCGGCCAGCGGCCAGAACATCCGCAGGCGATGGAACCAGCCCTGAAACTGGGCCCGGTACTGTCGACGATCACCCCACTCGCCAAAGAACGCGGAGTAGTGGATGCACATCGTTGACCCGCGCCCGGGCAGTAGGACGTAGGGGTAGGTGCGCCCGTCGATGACGATCTTGTGTCCGAAGGCTTCGAGAACCGTCTCCCGCTCGAAGGCCCCTGTCGCGCGGTCGGCAGCGGTGAGTGTCGGCTGTCCGGGCAGATCGAGCAGCTCGGCGTCTCCCCGGTCGCCGCGCCGGCGCCAGGAATCGACCTCATTCAAGACGAGTTCGAGTGCGCTTCGGGCTCGGCCGCTCATCGGCGTGCGGGCGAGCGCTCGAGGCGTGCGAGGCCCTCGTCGTCGACGCCGGCCCGGCGAAAGCCTGCCCGGGCGAACGCCCGCAGGGATGCCTCGTGCTCGGGCTTGACGTGCGCGTAGAGCAGGCAGACGCGCGGCTCGGCCAGCGCGCGCGCGGCGGCCTCGATCAATACGGCGCCACCCAGTCCCTGGCCTCGGGCTTGCGGTGCAAGCGCAACATGAACCTCGGCCGTGCCTTGCGCCTCGGGGCCGACCCGCACGTTGCCGATCGGACGGCCGCCGGATTCAGCGATCCACAGCTGAGTTGAGTCGTCCGCCAGCACGCGCTCCAGCCAGCCGGCATGTTCCTCGCTGGTGATCTCATGGGAGCGTCGCGACCAGCGCCGGGTCTCGGGATCGTTGCGCCAGGCCCGGAGATGCTCGGCGTCCTCACGGCCCGCCACGCGCAGTGTCACCTCCGGTGCAGGCGTCACCCGGCGCCCGAGCTGCGATGAGGCGCGGGCGGCATCGAGGACAGCGAGCACCCGGCGGGCCTGCGCGGCTGGTACGGGCGGCGGCGAGCCCTCGATGACCGCGGCGAGGAAGCGCTCGAGCTGGCGGCGGTAGGCCGGGGATACGTCGCTTGGCACTTCGAGCTCCGATGAGGTGCCGGTGGCATCGTGGTGCGTCAGGCGCTGATCCTCCCAGCTCCAGTGCAGGGTACCCTCGGAGCCCACGATTCGACAGCCGCGGGTGTAAGAGCGGTCGAAGTAGTCCACGGCCACCTCGGCCAGGCCTCCAGATTCAAGCTCCATGAGGATGAATGCGACGTCCTCGACGTCCGTCTCGAGCTCGGAGACCTGACGCGCGAGCGCGCTGACAGAAGTGGCGGGACCGGCCAGCCAGAGCAGGTAGTCGAGCTCATGCACCGCAACGTCTAACAGGACGCCGCCGCCCAGCTCCGCGTGCGCGCTGTAGGCGTGCCGGTAGTCGCCGCCCGGCCGCCAGCCCGGCAGCCACGAGCCGCACCAGGCCGAAGCGCGCAGCACGCGCCCGACGGCACCCTCGGCCAGCAGGCCGGCCAGCGCCCGCACGCCGGCGTGCTCACGTAGGTTCATAGCGACCGACAGCGTCACCCCGCTTCGCTGCGCCAGGCAGTCGAGCTCGGCGGCGCGGGCGGCGTCCAGAGCGAGCGGCTTCTCGACGAGGACGGCTACGCCAAGCTCGATCGCCCTCCGCGCGTCGGCGGGATGCTCGCTCGAGGGGCTGGCCACCACGGCGGCGTCGGCGCCGGTCAGGCAGTCGCTTGCGCTCGTTGTGCGGAGCACGCCCTCTGGCGGGTCCGCCTCGGGGCGGGGGTCGTAGACGGCGACCTCGTGGCCGAGCTCGAGCAGAATCGCCGCATGGCGCCGGCCGATCGAGCCCTGCCCGATGACCGCGACCCTCACGGCCTCAGATCATCTCCCATGTGAGGATGTCGTCGGCCTCGATGTCCACCCGCGCGATGCGACCTACCACATGATCGATCTCCTTGGGCGCGATGCCGTAGCCGGGACGCTTGACCACCAAGTGCTCGCGGGTGATGAGCGTGCCGGCGGGGATCTCCGTCGCGGCGATTAGGCTGCGGCGCGCGAGCCGGTACATCTCCTGCGCCTCCAGCTCACTGGGTCCCTCCAGGCGCCCGTTCCCCATCGCATGCTCAACCGCGCGGATTCCCGCGACCAGCTCGCGCAGCTCGGGGGGCTCGATCGCGAAGGGATGGTCTGGCCCGGCCATGCTGCGGTCGAGCGTGAAGTGCTTCTCGAGCAGTTCCATGCCCATGCCGCGCGCACCCAGCGGGACGGCTATCCCCGTGGTGTGGTCGGAGAGCCCCACCGGCACGCCGAAGGCGGCGCGCATGGTGCCCATCGCGCGCAGGTTCATGATCTGGGGCGGGGAAGGATAGAGCGAAGCGCAGCGCAGCAGCGCGACCTGCGTCGCGCCGGCGCGTGCAGCGGCTTCGAGCGCTTCGTCGATCTCGCCGTAGGTGGCCATCCCACAGGAGAGGATGAGCGGCAACTCGGTCGCCGCGGCGGCAGCGATCAGCTCCAGGTCGACGAGCTCGAAGGAGGCGATCTTCATGGCCGGGACCCCTGCTTCTTGCAGCTCCGTGACGGCGTCGGCGTCAAACGGAGTCGCGAAGAACTGGATACCGCGCTCGCGCGCGTGAGCGGCCAGCTCCGCGATCCACTCGCGCGGAAGCGCAATGTCTTCGAGCAGCTCCGAGGCCGGCTTGTCGGAGACGCCCTCCAGGTAGCGGAAGCGCGGCGTCTTGCTGGAGTACAGTGCCCGCCCGGAGTAGACCTGGAACTTGACGGCGTCCGCGCCCGCCTCGCAGGCGACGTCGATCAGTCCGCGGGCGATGCCGATGTCGCGATTGTGGTTGGCGCCGGCCTCGGCGATCACGTAGCAGGGTGCGCTCGGGCCCACCGGGCGGCCGGCGATTTCGATGTTCTCGGCGAGGGAGCGACTGCCCATCCGGTTCAGCTGGGCGTGCGGAACGCCGGCGTTACCGCCGGTCCCTCGAGGCGGTCCTCGACATTGTCAGGCAGGGCTCCCGCGAGCACCCCGAAAGCCGCGCCGTAAGCCTCTATCGCCGCGTCGATGTCCGCATCTGTGTGCGCATAGGAGATGAAGTTCGAGCCGTTGAACAACACTCCGCGCTTGAGCATCTCCTGCTGAAGCAGTGATCTCGCCGGCAGCGTCGCCCCCCCGGGGTCGGGCTCGCGCACGCCTACGATCGTCCACGGGGCGGCCCCCGAACAGCTCACCCAGTCGGTCAGATTGTGCTGCTCGATGGCGCCTGCGACCCCCTGCTGCAGCCGCCGCCCGAGTCGCCAGAGATGCTCGTGCACCGGCTCGCCGGCAAGCACGTCCAGTGTCGCGCGCGCGGCGGCGAGCGACAGTGTCTCACCGCCGTGCGTACCGGAGAAGAACACGTCTCCCAAGACCTCCATGGTGTCGGCCGGACCGGCGAGCGCGGAGATCGGCATGCCGTTGCCGAGCGCCTTGCCGAAGCAGACTAGGTCCGCCTGCACGTCGAAGTACTCCTGCGCCCCGCCCGGCGCCAGACGGAAGCCGGTGATCACCTCATCGAAGATCATCAGGGCTCCGTGGCTGTGGGCCAGGTCGATCATCTCCTGCAGCAGCGCCGGCGCGGGCTCGTGCACTCCCACGGGCTCGCACACGACGCAGGCGATCTGATCGGGCCATTGCTGCAGTGCCGCCGAAAGCGCGTCGAGGTTGCCGAATGCGACCGGCTCGACCAGCGAGCGGACCGCCTCGGGGACGCCGCGGTGTCGTGCCGTCGAGCCGATATACCAGTCGTGCCAGCCGTGGTAGCCGGTCACGATCACGCGCTCGCGCTCGGTGATCGCTCGCGCCAGACGTACCGCGGCGCTGGTCGCATCGGAGCCCGACTTGGCGAAACGCACGCGCTCGACTCCGGGTACGAGGGCGAGGATGCGTTCGGCCACCTCGATCTCTACGGGATGAGGCAGGGTGAAGCTGATCCCGCTGCGGAGCTGCTCGGTGATGGCCGCGTCCACCGCAGCGTGGCAATGTCCGAGAAGGACCGGCCCCAGGCCCATCGGGAAGTCGAGGTAGCGATTGCCGTCGACATCCCAGACGTAGGCTCCAAGTGCCCGCTCCACATAGGCCGGTGCAACGCCCTGCACCCACTGCGTCGGTCCCTTGCTCAGCGTCTGGCTGGCGCCCGGGATCAGCTCGCGCGCGCGGCCCAGCAGCTCCTGCGAACGGGTCAGCGAGCGGGCATCGAGGGGGATCGGCGTCTTCATGTTCGCTGCTGCTCCATCGCCTGAGTCCGCCCGCCGGCGCCGGCGCCGTTGCGCGCGGACGCTCCTCCGATGTCGACGTTCAGCGCGTGACGCAGCTCGCGCACCACTCGCAGGACATCGTCTTGGCTCATCGTCGGGAAGATGGGCAGCGAGAGGGCCTGCTCGTAGTAGGCCTGGGTGGCATCCAGGCCTGCCATCGTGTAGCCGAGCGAGCGGTAGAGCCCGTGAACGGGGATCGGGATGTAGTGCAGCTGGACGCCGATGCCGCTCGCGTGCAGATGATCGTAGGCGGCCCGGCGACGGGCTGCGCCCTCTGTGAAGCGCACGATGAACAGGTGGTAGGCGTGGCGGCCGGTCGCGGGGTCGCTCGCCGCGGGCAGCTGCAGCCCGGGCACGGCGTCGAGCTGCTCGCGGTAGTGCTCGGCGACCCGGTTTCGCTGCGCGATGAACTCATCCAGGCGTGCGAGCTGGTGCTCGCCGAGAGCGCACTGGAAGTCGGTGATGCGGTAGTTGAAGCCCAACGAATCGATGTCGTAGTGCCATCCCCCGCGCATCACGTCCTCGCTCTGGTCACCGCGTCTGATTCCATGCGTTCTGAACGTCCGCAGCGCCTCCGCCAACTCGTCGCTTTCGGTGGCGACCATGCCGCCCTCGCCGCTCGTGATCGCCTTGACCGGGTGAAAGCTGAAAGTGGTCATGTCGGCGAGGCCGTCGCCTCCGAGCGGACGGCCGTTGCGCAGTGCGCCGAGCGCATGGCAGGCGTCCTCGATCAGCACCAGGCCCTCTCGACGGGCTGCTTGCAGCGGCTCCAGGTCGATCGGCAGCCCGGCCATCGAGACGGCTACGCACGCCTTGGCTCGCTTCGCGAGCCCGCTCTCCAGGGCGCGCTGCGCGTCGAGGTTCGCGCTCACGGGATCGATGTCTGAGAAGACCGGACGGGCGCCCACAAACAGAGCACAGTTGGCAGAGGCGGCGAAGCTGAGCGGCGTCGTCAGCAGCTCATCGCCGGGGCCGAGCCCGGCCGCGAACGCAGCCGCGTGCAGCGCGGCGGTGCCGTTGGCGAAGGCCACCGCATGGCGAGCCCCGACGTACTCGCCGAACGCGCGCTCGAAGGAGGCCACACGCGGGCCCTGTGTGAGGAACGGGTCCGCGAGCGCCGCTGTGACCGCCGCGATGTCCGACTCATCGATGGTCTGGCGACCGTAGGGGAGGAAGTCGGTCAAGGCACAAGTTGCAGCGAGGGCAGCATCGCACGCAGTTCCGCGGCGCTGAGCTGCCCAGGGTTGGTGTCGCTGCTGTAGCGGAAGCCGTCGGGCACGGGAGTCCCCTGCAGGTAGGGCTCGGCCCGCCAGAGCGGGAACTCGGGATAGATCACGTAGCAATCCTCCAGCTCACGGGCGTGGCGCGACTCATCCTCGGTGAGCAGGACCTCGCTCAGCTTCTCTCCGGGCCTTATGCCGATGATCACGTGCTCGGCCTCCGGGGCGACCGCTTCGGCGATCTCCCTCACGCGCATGCTCGGGATCTTGGGCACGAACACCTCGCCCCCCTCCATCACCGATAGGCGCGAGAGGACGAAGTGGACCGCCTGCCCCAGCGTGATCCAGAACCGCGTCATGCGTTCGTCGGTGATGGTTATGCGCCCGGTCTCCGCCTGGGCGAGGAATATCGGGATGACGCTCCCGCGACTGCCGACGACGTTGCCGTAGCGCACGCTCGAGAACCGGGCGGGGGAGTCGGCGGCCAGGGCGTTCGCCTGGGTAACGATCTTCTCCGCACAGAGCTTCGTCGCCCCATAGAGGTTGACCGGATTGACCGCCTTGTCGGTGCTGAGCAGCACGGTTCGCGGGACTTCGTTGGCGATCGCCGCCGCGACCACGTTCTCGGAGCCGATGATGTTCGTCTGGGCTGCCTCGAACGGGTTGTACTCGCATGCGGGAACCTGCTTGAGCGCGGCGGCGTGGATGATCAGGTCGACCCCACGCGTGGCGCCGATCAGTCGCTCGCGGTCGCGGACGTCACCGAGGAAGAAGCGCAGCCGCTTCTCGCCGGCGTAGTTGGCCTGCATCTCTGACTGCTTGAGCTCGTCCCGGCTGAAGACACGGATGACCTTGGGATCGTGTTCGGCGAGCAGCGTCTCGATGCAGGCCTTGCCGAACGAGCCCGTGCCGCCGGTGATGAAGATGGTCTTGCCGTCGAGATCCATGTCGCAGAGGTGTCGATGGTGCCGGGTAGGTGACTGCGCGGGTTCGCGTCTGAGCGGCCGTGGATCCTAGCCTAGCTGTCCGCGAGGGCCGGCGGGGCCGGCGGCAGTGCCTCACACGCCACGCCTGGTACGCCGAAGATCTCCGTCAGGGCGCTCGCGGATCGAAGCGAGCCCTGGCCGTCGAACACGGACCTGCCGCGTTCTGAGAGCTGGCGGCGCACCGCGGCGTCGCGTAGTTGGTCCAGAGCCCCCGGCAGGTCGGCTGGGGAGTCGCCGCTCGTCAGGTCCAGGCACGGTGCCAGGCCGCGCTCGCGCAATCCGCCCACCACGCGACGCTGGTTGGCAACGATCGCGATGGCCACCTGCGGGATGCCCGCGCAGGCCATCTCATAGGCGGTCAACCCGGCGGCCGTGACCGCCACGTCGATGCCGCCGACGGCATCCACCAACGCGCTCGGCACAGGCATGTGGATGACGCGCTGAGCGCTCATCCTGCCGGGCGCTTGCGACAGCGCGCCGGCGACCACGAGGTCGGCATTCGGGAAGGCCGAGCCCACGATCGGCACCACCTGCGCGAGCAGCTCGCGCGCTGCCAGCGATCCGCCGACGGTCACGAGCACCCTGCGCACCTCCGCCCCGGCGCGACCGGCACCGGCGAAGGCCGGGTCGAGCGGCGCAAACGTGGGACCGGCGAGCAGATGCGCATCCGACGGCTCTCTCCTGTCGAGGTGATAGTCGAGGAGAATGCCGCGCGTGGGGCATCGGTTTGCCTCGGCCAGCGTGACGAGGGGCAGCTTGCGCGCCAGATCGCAGATCGCCGCAGGCGCGATGAGGTAGCTGTCGAGGACCGCCGCGTCGCACTCCTCGGCGGCGAGCCCGCACGGACTCTCGACATCCGGCGGCCCCACGGTCATCTCCCACCGTGCCAGCAACCAGGACGCGAGTCCCTCGTAGGCTCCAACGAAGCGCACGCTCCAGCCGAGCTGCGCGAATGCTGCGGCCAGGGGCAGGCAGCGCGCGACATGTCCCGCCCCGATCTGCTCATCCCCGTCGCAGCGGAAGGCGATCTGGCCGCGGGCGGGAGTTGGAGGCACGGCGGACATCCGGGCGCTGAGCGTAGCGCGCGATACCCGGCCTGCGGGCATGCCGCGGGTAGCGTATGCGCCCATGAACCCCGCTGCCGGAGCGCTGGCGATCGTCCAGGCGCGCATGTCCTCGACGCGCCTGCCGGGCAAGACGCTGGCCGACGTGGAGGGAGAACCGATGCTGGCGCTTTTGCTGCGGCGCCTGCAGCACGCGCAGCTGATCGACCGGATCGTGGTGGCAACCAGCACCGATGCGGTTGATGAGCCGATCGCGCAGCTCGCCGTCGGCGTGGGCGTGGGCGTGAGCCGCGGTCCGCGCGATAACGTGCTCAGCCGCTTTCTGATCGCGATCGGCGGCCACGACGGTCCTGTGGTGCGCATCACAGGCGACTGCCCGCTGATCGACCCCGGCCTGGTCGACTCGACGATCGAGCGCTTCATGTCGGTGCCGGACTGCGCCTATGCGAGCAACGTGGAACCGCGCACGTTCCCCGACGGCCTCGATGTGGAGGTCTTCGATGCCGCAGCGCTGCGCATGATCGCGGACGAGCCGCTGGCTGCGCACGATCGCGAGCATGTCACCAGCGCGGTGCGCGCCCAACCTGAGCGCTTTCGCCAGGTCGCGCTCCTCTCAGAGCAGCAGCTGGGCGACTTGCGCTGGACCGTCGATGAGCCCGAGGACCTCGAGTTCATCCGAGCTGTGGTGCGCCGCCTTGGAGACCGCCGCCAGCAGGCGGGGCTCGCAGAGATCCTCGCAGCCGTGCGCCGTGAGCCCTCGCTGGCCGAGTTTCATGGACGTCGTGGCTGAGATGCGAGGCCCCGCCGCGCCGCCCGCGGCCGGGACGCGCCTGGAGGTCAGCTTGCGACCGGGAGGGAGGCTCCGGCGAGCTCGTCAGGCAGGCCGAAGGGCCCGCCGTCGAGGATGCGCTCGCAGATCCAGTCCAGGTAGGGGTCGGCTCCGGGCGCGATCTCTGCGGCGGTCTTCGGGAATCGGATGACCTTGCCGTCGCGCGCCTCCAGCAGCGGGAACGGGATCATCGCCCGGAAGAAGAACATGTGCGCGTACCGCATCGCCAGCTCGACGGTCTCAGTTGGGAGTGGCGCAGCCTCGCGCGCGAGGACGCGCTCGAGGGCGGTCGGACCTGCGATGTCAATGGTGAAGCCGCGGCCGCGGTAGTGCGTGTCGCCCGCCACCGCGACCTGCTTTCCCCGCGCCGCAGCCTCGAGGCCGACGGTAGTCGTGTATGTGAGCAGCAGGTCTGAGATCTCGATCAGCGCGTAGGAGGACAACGCGTCCGCAGCCGAGATGAAGCGAACGTTGGAGGGGATCTCACCGAGCCGGGAGACGATCACATCCTGGACCTCCTCACGGGTACCCCAACGCGCCTCGGCCGGGTGGATGCGGACGACGAGCGTGAGCTCCTCGCTTCCGGCCGCCCGCACTGCCTGCTCGATCCAGTCGAACATCGATGCGAACCCGACGTCGTGGCCGATTGTGGCGCTGTCCCATGTCACGTTGGTGAACAGCGACACCACTCGTTGTCGGCCGTCCAGGCCCAGGTGCCGGCGGAGCTTGTCGGGATCGTCCTCGGCTTGGTCGTAGTAGGACTCGTGCGCGCCGACACCTCGGGCTCGGTCATTTAGCAGGCCCATCACCTCGGAGCGCTGCCGATCGCTCAGCGGTCGTTCCCGAAGCTCCGCCCAGAGCTCGTCGACATCGTAGTCCGGGGCGGGTGCGTGCTGGGAGAGGACCAGTGCCCCGCCACGCGGGGCGATCTCGTATGTGGGGGCCCGCACTCCGCGGGAGAGCGCCACCTCACGGATCACCCGCTCGGCTCCGAACAGACCGTTGAGCAGGAAGACGATGTCCGGCTCGAACTCCTCGACGAGCGACCTGGCTGCATGTTCCACCCCGGCCGCGGCTACGGCGAAGTCGTTGGCCACGTCCCGCGCTCCGGGAATGCGCTCCAGCAGCGTGGCCTTGAGCAGCCACGCAACGCTGATGGCTGAGGCGTCACGCGGGTCGACGACGCCGTCGCCGGCGGGTTCGACGGGCGACCTGCGCCCATCCTGGCCCCATGGCAGCAGATCGCGAAGCGCGAAGTGCTTCAAGTGCGCCGTGCCGGCCACCCGGTCGGTTAGCCAGGCGCAACGGTCGCACGGCCGCGGATAGGCGCTGCGTGCCCGTCCTAGCTCGCATGCGGGCATTCCGCCGCCACACGTGAGAAGCGCAACGTTGGCCCCGCGCACGGTCAGGGCATTGGCGATCACGACCTCGTAGGCGTTGTGTGAGGGCCAGCCGCGCAGTGACGCGACGAGGACGCGCGGCCGCGCCCCGGCGGCGCCGTTGACGTCGGTGACGCCGCCCGAGCTGACATCTTCGCCCAGCGCGGCCAAATCGCCGAGTGCGAGCACCCGCCGCTCAAATGCCCGGTCGAGCGGCCGCCGTATGCGGGCGAGAACGCGATCCGGCACGCTTGGTTGCAGGTTGCCCTTGCGCCCCAGCTCTCGGAGTTGCCCAGCGAAGGACATGGCCGAGCATTATCGGGGAACGCCTGACGCCATACGCTGCGGGCGCTCTGCTGCGGGTTGGCTCGCGCGCACATCTACCGTGGTGGCGCACCTATCCTGTGCGGCCGTGCGCTTCCTCGTGCTCGAACACCACTTTGCCCAGGACATCGACGCGCTGCGCCGCGCGGGCGGCGAGGGCCTCGAGCTCGACGTCATGCCATACGACCTCCTGCGCTCGGAGGCTCTCCGCGTCCTGCCGGAGGAGGTCGCGAGCGGCCTCGAGGCCTTCACCAAGCCCGAGCTCGAGCGTGCGAGGCACCGCTACGCAGCGATTCTCCGGGAGATCCTCGAGGATCGATTTGCCGTCAGCCCGTTCGATGCCGTCGTGATGCCCTCCGACACTTTCTTCTACGTGCGGCCCGCTCCGGCAGCCGCCCATGCGCTCGGCGTGCCGTTCCTCGTGGCGCAGAAGGAGACGACAATCTCCGAGCACACGATGCGCGAGCATGCCGAGGAGATGCGTCGGTTCGCGCCTCCCCTGGCCGACCTGATGACCGTCTGCAGCGAGCGGCACAAGCGCTTCTGGATACGCGCGGGTGGAGCGGAGGAGCGGATCGTCGTCACCGGTCAACCGCGGTTCGACTTCTACCAGCGTCCGTCGGAATGGCCTGTCGACGTGCCGTATGGGGAAGGCGGGCCCAGCGTCCTCTTCTTGTCCTATGCCGTCGACGCCTACCACCCCGGGGAAGGACGCGGAGGCGCTGCCTGGAGCACCCTGCACCGCCACACCGAGCAAGGCCTGCACGAGCTCGCCCGGCGCGGCTGGCGCGTGCTCATCAAGCCCCATCCCCAACAGGGCGTCGAGTCGCTGCGTGAATGGCGTCGGCGCGCCGGTGAGCTGTGGGACAGGCGGATGTTTCTGGTGGACCCGCAGGCGGACGTGCGCCCCCTGATCGTTGCGGCCGACGTCACGGTCGGGTTTCAGAGCACGGCGCTGCTCGAGGCGATGCTGGCCGGCCGGCCCGTTCTCTACACGGGGTGGGATGAGACGGCAACGGCCCTCGGCGACGAGCTCATTCCCTTCCACGAGTGGGGCGCCGAGATCACCGTCGTCCGCCAGTCCGGCGAGCTCGCCGATGCTGCTGCTGCGGCGCGAGGCCAGACATGCGGCCCGAGTGTGCTGAGCAGCAGAAGGGAGATTGCCGAGCGCTACCTCGGGCCGTTGGACGGCTTGGCTGCCGATCGGACAGTCGCCGTCCTGCGCGAGGAGGCAGATCTCTGGGCTGCGCGGCGCGGCCCCGGCGAACAGGCGCTACGCGAGCGGCTCGGCCGGCGTAGGAGACCGCTGCGCATCGCCCGGCGCGGGCGCACGTTCTCGCGGATGGCGCGGCGCCGAGTGGGAGCCATGTTGGGACGCTGACCCGCGCGGCCCCCGCCGCTCCAGCGATCGCCAGCAACCTGCATCAGCCCGGCGGAACTCGCTCCAGATCGGGTCGTTCGCTGGCGAACTCCGACTCGGAATCCGCGCGCAGCGATTCGGTCGCCGGCTGCTCCTGGCGGCGCACTCGCTCCTCCAGCAACGCGAGGCGCTGGGCAAGCACCTTGCTCTGATCGCTGAGACGCGAGATGACCGAGGAGAAGTGCAGCAGCAGCAGTAGGACGAAGCCAAACGCTATGAAAAAGAGGGCGTTGGGCGGATAGATCACACCGATCGCATGGCTGAGCTTCGCGAGCCCGCCGGTCCACGAGGCCAGGCCGAGCAGCACCACGGCTGAGAAGAGCCAGAGCAGGGCGTAGCGCTCCATCAGCCGGCGGCGCCGCACCAGCTCGAGCACTGTGAATAGGAGGAGCACCGCTCCGAGGATTGCCACCAGCTGGACCCGTGCCTGCATGCCGAACTAGACCCCCTGCTCCGCGCTCACCGGCGCACCGTCGCCTGGATCGACGACCGGGCGCCGGCGTGCCAGCCCGACGAACAACGCGAGCAGCACCTTGACCATGTAGTAGGCGGATTTGCCGGTGCTGATCGAGGAGACGCCGCCGCCGCGGGTGAACATCTTCACCGGGATCTCGCGCATGCGCAGACGGTGATGATGGAGCATGAGAACGGCCTCAACCTCGGGATAGTCGTGCGGGTAGTCGCGCGCGAAGAGCTCGATCGCCCGGCGGTTGTACAGGCGAAACCCGGAGGTCGGGTCGCTCACGCGCATCCCCACGATGTGCGTGAGCACGAAGGCGAAGATGTGGATGCCCGTTCGGCGGCTGATCGGCGCCGGATAGCGGTCGTCTTCGGTCAGGAATCGCGAACCGCAGACCATATCGACGCCCTCCTCATCCATGGCCGCGACCAGTCGCTGAAGCTCCGCCGCGTCGTGCTGGCCATCTGCATCAACCTGAGCCAAGAAGTCGTATCCGTGCTCGCGCGCGTAGACGAAGCCGGTCTGCACGGCGCCGCCGATGCCCAGGTTGAACGGGAGCTTGACCACGCGGGCGCCGGCCCGCGACGCCAGCGCATCCGTGTCGTCGGTCGAGCCGTCATCGACCACCAGCGCGTCAAATCCGGGGGCGTGCTTGCGAAGCGCCTCGATGACCCCGACGACTGTGGCCGACTCGTTGTAGGCCGGGACGACAGCCAGATATGAGGATCCGTTGCTCATGCGGCGGGCTTCCGGAGTGGCCAGGCGAGGGGTTTGACGGTCGCTGATGGCACGCCAAGGACAGGCTCCCAGCATACTTCCTGATCGCCATGCCCGCCGCAGTCACCGCAGTCGTGGTCTCCTTCGCAGACCCAGCCTCGACGTCGAGGGCACTACAGAGTCTGCTCGATCAGTCGCTGGCGCCCGTCGAGGTACTGGTCGTCGACAACGATCCCCGCGGGGCGACAGCGTCCGCACTGGCCGCCGCCCAACTCTCGCCGATCGTACGGACTCTGCATCCAGGTGCCAACCTCGGTTACACCGGCGCCGGGAATCTCGCGGCGCGGGAGGCGTGCGGCGAGTGGCTGTTCTTCCTCAATCCCGATGCCGTCGCCGCCGACGACTGCCTGGAGCGTCTGCTGGAGGCGGTGAACGGCCCCGATGTCGCGCTGGTCGGCGCACAGGTCCTGCTCCCCGATGGCCGGATCAACGCCGGCGAGAACCCGGTCAACATAGCCGGCATCTCCTGGTCGGGCGGATACGGTGGTCCCCGCGAGCACGGACCCGCCCGAGACACCGCGGCCGTCTCGGGCGCAGCGCTCCTGGCTCGGCGGGAGACCTTCCTGGACATCGGCGGTTTGTGTCCCTTCTTCTTTCTGTATGTCGACGACACCGATCTCGCCTGGCGGATGCGGCTGGGCGGCCGGCGCGTGCGCTATTGCCCCGAGGCCGTGGTGGTGCATGACTACGAGTTCGACAAGGGCGCTGACAAGTGGTTCTATCTCGAGCGAAACCGAACCTGGGCACTGCTCGGCAATCTCGAACTTCGCACGCTTGCGCTGCTGGCACCGGTGCTGCTGGGTACCGAGGCGGTGATCCTGGTGCGCGCCGCGCGCGAGGGGTGGCTGCGTGCGAAGTTGCGAGCGTGGGCAGCCGTGCTCGCCCGGCCGCGCGCGTTGCTCGCCTGGCGTCGGGCAGTCCAGGCCACTCGGCAGGTACCCGACGGGCGCGTGCTCGCCCTGTTCGTCGGCGGCTTGGCAACGGACCTGCTCGACGACGATCTGCCGGCTTGGGTCAATGTTGCGCTGGAGCGCTACCGGCGCGTTGTATTGCGTGTACTTCGCCTGTCAAAGCGCTGATCCGCAGGGCGACAGCGCATGGAGCGTGGTCCTAGCCTGCAATGATGCGCGCGGTGGTGGGCGCGACAGCATCGGTGAGCAGACCTATGGATGTCGCGACCCGTCACCTGCGTGCGCTGGCACGCCGGGGCCGGTGGTTGGCGACACCACGGGGAAGCCTGGTCCTGCTGATCGGAGCCTACGCGGTGTCAGCCGGCTACCTGATCTCTCAGGCCGCGCGCGTACGCAGCTACATCTGGCTCATAGATGAGCTGCTCTACATCAAGATCGCGCAGGGCTTCTCCCAGGGAATCCTACCGGGACCCCACGTTTTTGGACACAGCGTCAACGTCTCGAACAGCCTGTACCCGCTGGTGCTGTCCCCGTTGTACTGGCTTCTCAACTCGACGCATGCATTCACCGCAGCACACGTACTCAACAGTCTCCTCTTCGCAAGCACCATGTTTCCCGTGTACCTGCTCGGTCGCCGTCTTCGAATCCCACCGGCGGCCTCGGTGCTCGCGGGACTGCTGTGCGTGTGGATTCCGTGGGCTGTAGCGACCACGGTCATGATGACGGAGTCGCTCGCTTACCCGTTGTTCGCTTGGGCGATATTGGCGATCGTCGTGGCCGTCGGGCATGCCCGCCCCCGCAACGATGCGCTCGCCGTGGTTGCGATTGGCCTGGCTTCATACGCGCGCACGCAGTTCATCCTCCTGTTTGCAGTTCTCCTGGTGGCCATCCTGCTTCACGAGATCGGCTTTCACGACGCCGAACAAGAAGCCAAGCCGGGTGATGCGAGAGCGGCGCGATGGTGGCGGGACGCACTGCGGCCTCACGTTCCCATGCTGATCGTGTTGACGGCTGGCCTGCTCGTCGCGCTCATCGCCAACAGCGCGGGCCACGACCTGCTAGGCAACTATGGGGTGCTGGTGAACGGGAGGCCGTTCCCGGATGGCCTGTGGAGCAGCGCCATGGTCCATCTTGGCCATGTGTTCGTGGGCGTGGGCATGCTTCCCGCAATCCTGTGGTTCGCATGGCTTGCCGCCACGTTCGCAAGACCCCAAGCCAAGATCGAGCACGCTTGCGCGATCGTCTCGATGCTCGCTGCTGTCGCCGTCACCTACGAGGCAGCGTTTCTCGCACAAACCGCCGCGGGACAGCAGATTCAGGAGCGCTATGTATTCTATCTCGCTCCGCTTCTCTTCATCGGCGCTGTTCATCTGATCATCAGGCCGCCGAGACGCGCGCCGCGCCTCGCGATACTCCTCGGTGGCATCGCTGTCGCAGCCGTGATAGGTGCGGGTAGTTTCGCGGAAACCGAAGCCGGTGGAGCGTTCGCGATGGTCCAGAATGCCAGCGCAGGCTTTAATCCGGTAATCGACCAGCGACTCGCCGACTTCACCGCCGGCGTATTCGGTAACGCGTGGTCGACAGTCAACTCGCTCGCGGCAATTGCGATCCTCCTCTCTGTGCTGGCGACAGCGGTTGTGAGCCTCCGACGGGTAGGAGCGGCGATTGTGTTGTTGCTCCTGCCCACGCTCGCCTACGCTGCCTATGAGACCCACTATGTGCTTCCGCGCACGGTAGCGGCGATCAACGAGGTATACCCGGTTGACGTTCTTTCGCGGGCGCAGCCCAGCGGTCGCAGCTGGGTGGACGGCGTGGTCTACCATCGGCGTGGTCCGGTCGGCCTGCTGCCTGGCGTTCTCCACGAATCAAACGAATCGCAACTTTGGATGTGGACCGAGTTCTGGAACAAGAGCATAACGGTGCTCTACTCGAGGCCGAGCTATTCAGAAGGAAGCGGATTTTCCGGCACGCCGATAGAACTCGACCCCAGGACGGGCCGCCTGCTGACCAGCGAGGAAGTGCCATTTCTCGTGACTGCGGGCAATGATCCAAGTCTCGGCGTGCGGGGTTCGCTCGTGTACAGCTCGAGCTATGGCGCCGTGTTGCTGGCGCCCGAACGCCCATATCGGGCGAGTTGGGCGATCACGAGAGACACCAATGGTGTGGTGGAAGCTGGCAGCCCGCTGAAGCTGCTCGTCTTTCCGAGAACCACGCCGTCCGTCGAAACCTTGACTGTGACAGTCGCGTCCCCGCCGTGGGCGGGACGCCAACTCACTGTGGATGGGGGCGTCGGCCGTGAGCGAGTGCGGTTGAGCTTGGTGCCGGGAGGAATCCAGAAATTGTCGTTTCGGCTTCGCCTTCTGCCAACGAAGCCTCCAGCGATCTTTTCACTTGGTCTCGAGGGTCACCTGACGCACGGATCGTCCCCTTCCGCTCCCCCCGCTCCCCAGGTGACGGTCATCGGAGCCGGCCTCACCACGGGGCGGGCTGGATAGGCTTACGCCGCGATGGCTACGAGCGGTGGTGCGATCGAGCGCGGGGGCGCTCGTCCAAGGAAGATGACTCATGCTGACCTCGTGGGGCGAGTCGCCCGGGGATGGCGAAGCATTCCGAGGCCCCTGGGAGTGCTGCTGGCGATAGCGCTCATCGTGGGCCTGGCCTGGTGCATCGTGCTGCCTCCGCTGCAGGGTCCGGATGAGATCAGCCACTTCGCATACGTGCAGAAGATCGCGGAGACCGGCTCCATACCGTGGCGCACCAGCGAACCGGCGAATCCCGGGCAGGCATATTCGACCGAACTCGCGGTGGCTGGTCTCTGCAGCGGTATGACCGGCCTGGCCCAGAATCCCTCGGGGCGCGCGCCCGCGTCGGCTGTCGATGAACGGGCCTGCTTCGCCGAGCTCAATCGCCTCCCGCCCGGCGCTCGCTCCGACGGAGGCTTCACCTCGGCGGACAAGAACCCGCCCGTTTACTACCTCTATGAGACGGTTCCCTATCTGCTCTTCCACAACTCGACGATCTTCACCCGCTTGTTCGTGATGCGCCTGGCCAACCTCCCGCTGATGCTTGCGCTTGTGATCTTCACCTGGCTGCTGAGTGGCGAGCTCCTGCTCGGCCTGCCGCGGGGCCCGGTCCTGCGCGTCCTGGCCACTGCGGCCGTGGTGCTCAACCCGCAGCTGGCGATGATGACGGCGACGATCAACCCCGATCTGCTCCTGGCGGCTCTGTGGACCGCAGGACTATGGCTGTCGGTATCGATCGTGCGTCACGGACTCACCGGCGCGCGGGCCGGGTGGCTGATCGCCGTCTGCGTGCTGGCGGGGTTCACCCATGGCCGTGGCCTACCCCTGATCCTCCCCGCAGTCCTCGCGCTCGTCGTCGGCATCTGGCAGCGTCGCCGTCACGGCACCGGTGCCACGCGCGCGCTCGTCGGCATCGGCGCGGTCGTGCTGCTCGCAGGCGCCTACCTGCTCCTGCGCTACGCAGTCCGCGACGACGTCACGCTCGCTCGCGTGGAAGGCTTCCTGTCCTACCTGTGGCAGTTCTACCTGCCCAGGCTCGGCTTCATGAGCCAAACGATCCATCCGGGATACGGCGTGCGCCAGGTGTTCATCGACCGCTTTCTCGGCACGTTCGCCCAGTTGGAGGTGATCTTCTCGCCGGCCACGCTCGACTTCCTCTCCCGGGCCGCCGAGGTCACCGCGGTGGCTGCGATCATCGGCCTCGTCGTCCACCGGCGACGCCTGGCCCGCGTGCCCTGGGTGCTGGCCGTGCTGGCTGTGGGGGCGGTGGGCTATCTGGCGGTGTTGCACGCGGTCGCGTATGCCGCGCTGCTCCAGTTCAGTGGGGACCCGATCATCACGGGGCGCTACCTGTTGCCACTACTCGCTCTGTATGGCGTGGGCATCGCCCTGGCGCTCTCGTGGCTGCCCCGCATCCTCGCGCCGGCGCTGATCGGTGCAACCGTGGCCGCGCTCTCGGTTCTGCAGCTCGGCGCGCTCGCGATCGTGCTGGAGCGCTTCTATGCCTAGCCTGCGCCGGGCACCGGAGCGGGCGCTCATCATCGCCGGTGCGGCCATCGTGCTGATCGTGCTGCTGGCGACGCTGATCCTGCCCTACCTCGAGCAGGATCGCCGCATCGCCACCGAGGTCCCCCAGCCGGCGCCGCTCTTCTCCGTCTCGCTGGTCGAGATGCTCGCCGGCCAGCAGGCCTGCGCGGATGAGATCGGCCTGCTGCCGGGCCGGCAGGTGGCGGAGATGCGGATCGGCACCTACGGCAAGCCCGCTGTGCCGCTGGTCATGACGCTCTTGGCTCCCGGCTACCGCGAAGCGGTCCCGGTGGCGCCGCGCTACGTCAACAACGGGCTGCTCGAGGTTCCCTTCGATGGGCCGGCGAAAACACTCGAGGGCAGCGTTTGCGTCACCAACGAGGGCCGCGAGCCGGTGGCTTTGTACGCCTCGGCCGACCGCACGAGGAGCCGCTCGACGACGATCGTGGCCGGCAGGCTGTGGCCCTCTAACTTCGACCTGGCGTTCTACGCCGCCAAGCGACAGAGCCTCCTGGACCAGGCCGCGACGATCATGCGGCGACTGCGTCTGTTCCACGCCCACGTAGGCCTGGGTCTGCTCTGGCTGCTGGCCGTCCTGTTCGTGATCGGCATCCCGCTCGCGAGCGTCGCGGCCGTTGCGGGCGGCGCGGGAAGGCGGCCGCGACCCCACAATGGCAAGAGCTGATGGCGAGGGGCAGCTCAGCAGGGCCCAGCGCCGCCGGTGAGACGCCGCGGTCGAGTGCGACCCCACTACGCGTGGCCTTCCTCGGCCCCGAGGTGTGGCTCGATGGATGCGCTCCGGCGGGCCGGCTGGGAGGGATGATCGCTGAGCGCCTGTATGGCTCGAGCGCCGCGGACGGCGAGCGGCTCACCGGCGCCCTTGCGGCGTTTCGACCGCATGTGACGGTGGTGTTCGATCCCCCCCGTGCGCCCTTCGAGGTTCTCGATCAAGCCCCCGGCGCCACCCTCGGAGTGCTGGTCGCAGGCGCCCCCGACGAGCGGGAGGCTGGGAGGATCGCCCCTCTGGACAGGCTCGTCTCGTTCGACCCGGCGCTGACCGGCGCCCGGATCGGAGCCCATGAGGTCTGGCGGGCGATCCCGCCGCCGGTGAGCGACATCTACTTCGCCGATGTCCGTCCGCTTCGCGGCGCGCCTCGCGCGATGGGCATCGGCAGCTCGAGCGCACATCGCGAGGCGATGCTGATGCCCGCCAAGCATCATCACGATCTGCTGCAGGTCATCCACGGCGTGAGCGGCCCGGAGCTGCGCGAGCTGCTCGAGGAATACGACGTCGGCGTCCACGTGCCGCGCGAGGCTGACGGCCGCTTCGGCCAGCAGATCGGTGTGCACCTTGCGGCCGGCCATCTGTTGCTGTCCGCGCCGCTCTCCCTGGAGCATGGCTTGGAGCGCAACATCGACTACCTGCAGTTCGACTCCCCCGATTCACTGGTGTGGGTGCTCGACCGGCTCGCGCGCTTTCCTGAGATGCACCAGCGCATCCGCGTGCGCGGGCGACTGAAGGCTGAGCACTACCGCGCCTCGCGCCTGTTCGCCCGCATCTGCCACGATCTGCTTGCGGACGTGGCCGCGTTCGGGCGCACGGCGACAGGCTGACCCGCCGTGCGGTGCGATCTGGCGCGCGCGACCGCAGGATCGCCTGTCCCGCCTGGCCGCATGCTCGGGGCCTCCTACGCCCGGTGCCGGCGTCCAGACGTCGCGATGTCCTCGAGCGCGTCGCGCACGAGCTCTGGATAGACACGCGATGCGCGAAAGCGCTCGGCCTGGACGCGACCCGCCGCCTGGACATCGCTGAAAGCGTCCGGCTCGCGCGCGAGCTCGTCGACCAGCGCGAGCAGCTCGGCAGGGGTGCGGACCTCGAGATAGTCGGTCCCTGGCGTCAGCCCGTGGCTAGGGCTGAGCGGCTCTGAGATGACCAGGTGCCCGGCCGCGAGCGCGATGCACACGCGGTTCTCAAACGACGGGTAGGGGTTGTTGTGCAGGTTGAGCTGCACGTCGCTGGCGCGCAGGAAGCGCATCAGCGGCTCGCCGAAGAGCCCGTGGCCGATGTGCACGATGGGGTGGGCCCGCTTGACCGGCGCGAGCAGCTGCTCGCGGTGCTCGGTGGAGCGCCCCACGAACAGCAGCCGCGGCGGCTGCGCCCGCGGCCGCACGTCCATGAACAGGCTGTCCGCGACGGGGATCGGCAGCGAGCGCCACACGGGCAGCACGCCGGCGGCGGTCTCGGCGATCAGCGGGTCGAAGGAGACGATCCGGTCGAAGTTGGCCGCGTCGACCTGTTCGAGCCACCACAGGCGTGCCTTCAGGTCGGGGTGCTCGCTGCCGCCCGTGCGGGGCAGCGGCTCAGTGAGGTAGCCGAGCTTCAGCGCGCGCAGGCCCGCGAACAGGCCGGGCGGGATTATCTCGGGGCGGAACACGAGCACCACATCGGGATCGAGCTCCTCCAGCGCGGCGAGCAGCGGCTCGGGCGGGGCGGCGGCGCGGAAGTCGAGGAACACGGGCTCGAGCCCGTCGGCGGGCTGCTCGAGCGCGCACTGGCGGAAGTACACGCCCTGCCCCACGAAGGCGACGCGCAGCGGCGCGGCCGCGCCGCTCACAGCAGCTCGGCCACGCGCGGAGCCTGCCGGTCGAAGATGAGGAAGCCCCCGACGAGCGCGGCGAGCACGATGCCGATCGGTATGAGGATCAGCCCGCCGCCGCCGATGGCGCTCGCCGCGGAGGGGTAGCTGGGGCTGATGAACACGTGGCGGGCCTGCTCGAGCAGCGCGGCGAACGGGTTTGCCATCAGCACGTGGGTGAGGTTGACCTGCACGCCGAGCACGGTGAGCGGTTTGAGTTTGGTGATCAGGATGAAGATGCCCGACGCGTAGAAGTTCATCTGCAGGATCACTTCCCAGATCGGGCGCACATCGCGGTAGCGCACGTAGCTGACCGACAGGATCATGCTGAGGCCCGCGACGAACAGCGCGAGGATGGCCAGCAGCAGCGGCAGCTCCAGCCAGCTCCACAGCGGCGTGCCGCCGGCGAGCAGCAGGAAGATGAGCACCGGGACGAGGTTCATGGACAGGGTCATCAGCGCGGTGATCACGATCGACAGCGGCACGGCCAGCCGCGGGAACTCGATCTTGCGCACGAGGTTCTCGCGGTTGACCATCGAGCTCACCGCGCCGCCGCTGCCTTCGCTGAAGAACGTGAACAGCACGATGCCCAGCAGCAGCGAGGCGCCGTAGAAGGGCAGGTTGGCGGCGTTCTTGGAGACGAGCCCGGACTTGCTGATCACGAGGTAGATCACGCCGAACAGCAGCAGCGGGCGCATCAGCTGCCACAGGTATCCGAGCGCGGAGCCGAAGAACGCGAGCTTGAACTCGGTCTTGGCGAGGGCCCAGGTCAGATGCCACAGGCGCCGGGGATCCGAGCCCAGCGCCGAGGGCCCCTTGATCGGGCGCCCGAGGCCCTCCAGCCGGGCGGCGCTCAGATCCAGCTGCTCGGCGGCCTGGGCGCTCACCGGACGAGCTCCGCCTTCGCCGGCTGCGGGCTGCCGCGCTCGATGACGACCTCGTAGGGCAGGTCGAGCAGGGCGTCGGTGCTGTGCGTGCCCGTGACCACGATCGAGATCATCCGCTCGCGGCGGTCGATCCAGGCGCCGCCGTGGCGGGCGACGGCGGGCGTGACGTGATAGCGGTCGGGCGCCAGCACGTTCTCGAAGCGGATCCGGAAGGTGACCTCGTCGCCCGCCGCGAACGTGCCGCAGCGCGGCTCGCTCCACAGGTTGGACGCGGACAGCAGATGGTCGCGGTGGCCGTTCTGCAGGTTGATGCCGAACAGCGGGTTCTCGACCTCCGCGCTGAAGCGCACGCGCGCTGCGAAGGTGCACGGGCGCCCGGTCTGCAGCGCCTCGGCGCGCTCTCCGTGCTCGTCCTCGAACCAGGCCTCGTAGATCTCTGCGCGGCCGTCGCCGTAGCGCAGCTCCAGGGGCTCCTCGCTCTCGGCTGCGGGGGCGCTGTCGGCCGTTGGCACCTCCGCGCTGCCGGAGGGTGCGGTGCCGTCTTCTGCGCGGGCCGCGACCTCCTCGACCTGGCGCGCCTGCTCTGAGAAGTTGAGCTCCAGGTAGCGGTTGCCGACGTGCTCGGGGTCGCCGAGCTCGACGGGCCGGCCGTGCTCGAGCAGCAGCGCGCGGTCGCAGAAGCGCTGGACCGCGGACATGTCGTGCGTGACGAACAGGACGGTGGCGCCGCTGGCGCGGATGCGCTCGAACTCGTCGTAGCACTTCTGCTGGAAGGCGGCGTCGCCGACCGCGAGCACCTCGTCGATCAGCAGGATCTCGGCATCGACGTGGATCATCACCGCGAAGGCGAGCCGCACGAGCATGCCCGAGGAGTAGTTCTTGATCTTCATCTCGACGAAGTCGCCGAGCTCGGCGAAGTCGATCACGCTGTCGAAGCGCTGCCTCGCTTCGCGCGGGCTGAGGCCCAGCATGGTGGCGTTGAGCAGCGCGTTGTCGCGTGCGGGCAGGTCGGGGTTGAAGCCCACGCCGAGCTCGATGAACGTGGACATGCGCCCGTTGATGTAGATGCTGCCGCTGTCCACGCCGTAGATCCCCGCGAGGCACTTCAGCAGCGTGGACTTGCCCGAGCCGTTGCGTCCGACGATGCCGAAGAACTCACCGGGCTCGACCGCGAAGGAGATGCCGCGCAGCGCGTGCAGCGTGTCGGTCTGGCTGCGGCGCAGCGGATGCAGCGCGCGCTCCTTCAGCGTGCTGACCTGCTCGCGCGGCACCTCGAAGCGCTTGTGGACCCGATCGACGAGGACCGGTGGTGGTGCGATCGTGCTCATGTACTGCGAAGAAGGGTATCCGCGCGGGATGGCGCCACCACCGCGCAGGCGGCTCAGCCGCGCCACTCCCACAGGCGCAGTTCGCGCGGCGGGCGCTCCGCCGCGACGGCGGCGGCCGCGCGCGGCCCGACGTCGAGCTCGGCGAGCCACAGCTCGCCCTCGCCCCCTTCTGGGAGGCCGGCGCGCTCCGCGCCGATGCCGCTGCCGCGGCACTTGGCGGCGGCCTCGTGGCGAGCCCATTCGCGCAGGAACTCGTGCGGGCGGTGCCCTGGATCGACCGCGGCGAGGCGCCGGGCGGCCGCGGGTCCGAGCGTGCGGGCGGCGATCGCGAGCTCGTCGCGCGGGCGCCGTTCGAGCTCCACGTCGACCCCGACCTCGCCCGCGGGGCTGAACGCGTACAGGGCCAGCGGTCCGGAGTGGGAGATGTTGAAGGACAGCGGCGGCGGGCCCCCGGGCTCGCTGAGGAGTGCGGGCTTGCCGTGCGGGCCGCTGTGGAAGTGAAGCGCGGCCGGTTCGCGGCCGAGATAGCCCCCCAGCAGCCCTCGCAGCACGCCGTGAGCACGAGCCCATCTCGCGCCGTCGCGCTCGCCGGCGAAGCGCTCCGCGCGCGCCCGCTCCTCGGCGCACAGCAGCTCGCGCACGTGGTCGCCGACGCTGTCGAGATCGGCGCGCCACACGTCGATGGCGCCGGCGGCCGCCCTCAGGCCGCGCGGGGCGTGGTTCCAGCCGCTCGCGGCGCTAGGGCCCGCTGCGGGCGGTGGGGGGCTGCTGCGGGGCATGGCAGGGCGAATATAGGCCAGCACGCAGGCGCTCGAACCTCGGCCTATGGGTGGCAGCGCAACTCAAGACCGCGGGCGGGTATTCCGATGGCAAGCACGTGAGCATCCGCGCGCACATAATCGGCGGCCCCGCTCGGCGCCTGCTGGCGCTCCTTCTGATGAGCGGATCGCTGCTGGCCGCGGGCGCGGTGAGCGCCCCGGCAGCGGGCGCGGCGGAAGCGGGCGTGGGCGTGTCGGTCAGCAGCAGCGTGCAGCTCTCCTCGCTGCACTCGCTGGGTACGCACTGGGTGCGGATCTTCGTCAGCTGGCGCTCGCTGCAGCCCTCCCCGGGGACGCTCGCGCCGAGCGCGCTGGCCTCCTATGAAGGGGTCTTCAAAGGCCTGCCGGCGGGCACCAAAGTGATCCTCGACGTGGTCGGCAGCCCCGCGTGGGAGACCGGCTCGGCCAACGAATACACGCCGCCGGCCAACCCCGAGGACTACGCGGCCTTCGTGGGCGCGCTGGCGCTGCGCTTCGGCACGCGCGTGGCCGCATATGAGATCTGGAACGAGGAGGACTCCTCGACCTTCTGGGCGGGCGGGCCCAACGCGGCGGCCTACACGCAGCTGCTGAAGGCCACCTACCCGGTGGTCAAGGCGGCCGACCCCGAGGCGGCGGTGGTGCTGGGCGGGCTCACGGGCAACGACTACCCCTTCCTGGAAGGCGTCTACGCGGCCGGCGGCAAGGGCTCATTCGACGTGGTGGCGGTGCACACGGACACGGCCTGCAACGTGCTCTCCCCGTATGTCTTCCTGCGCGGCCCCGAAGGGCGCATGGTGCCCGACTCCTTCCTGGCCTACCGCGAAGTGCACAAAACAATGCTCGCCAACGGCGACGACAAACCGATCTGGATGACCGAGCTGAGCTGGCGCACGACCTCGGCCACATGCTCGGAAGGCGCGTGGGCGGGGCAGAAGCCCGAGGGCGTCAGCGAAGCCGAACAGGCGACGTTCCTGCGCCAGGCCTACCACTGCCTCGCGCAGGACCCCTACGTGCAGGTGGCGCTGTGGTTCGCGATGCAGGACGAAGGCCCGGTCGTCTCGGGCCTGCTGCGCGCGGACGGCTCGCGCAAGCCCTCGTTCGCGGCGATGCGCAACTACGCGCACGACGGCGACAGTCTGAGCGAACCGTGCGGCACGTTCAGCGGTCCCGCGATCAGGGTGCTCTCGCCGCGCAACCGCGTCAACTACAGCGGCCCGCTGCCGATCCACGTGATGGCCAGCAGCGCGCTGGGCGTCTACCGCATCAAGCTCGAGATCGACGGCAAGCTGATCCGCAACTACGGCACCTCGGCCGACCCGGCGCGCCTGGCGGGCGTGCTCGACTGGCAGGGCGCCAAGCACATCTCCTTCGGGCGCCACACGCTCACCTTCATCGCCTACGACAAAGAGCTGAACACCTCGCAGGTGAGCATCACGGTCTATCACCGCAGGCCGCATCACGGCTAGCGCGCCCGGCGGCGACCGGTAACCTGCACGGCCGTGCGCGCCCTGCCGGTCACCATCGAGGGCCTCGTGCTGATCGAGCCCGCCGTCCACGGCGACGAGCGCGGCTTCTTCACCGAGACCTACCGCCGCGAGTGGCACGCCGAGCTGGGCCTGCCGGAGCCCGAGCAGTTCGTGCAGGACAACCATTCGCGCTCGGCGCACGGCGTGCTTCGGGGCCTGCACTTCCAGGTCGGCGCCGGCATCGGCAAGCTGGTGCGCTGCGCGCGCGGGCGGATCCTGGACGTGGCGGTGGATCTGCGCAGGGGCTCGCCGACCTACGGGCGCTGGGAGTCCGCGCAGCTCGACGACGAGGGCATGCACGAGTTCTTCGTGCCGGCGGGCTTCGCGCACGGCTTCGTGGTGCTCAGCGAGGTGGCCGACGTGCTCTACAAGCAGACCGGCTACCACGATCCTGAGCTGGAACGCGGGATCGCGTGGGATGACCCCGAGCTCGGCATCGCCTGGCCGCTGCCGGCGGGCGAGCTGACGATCTCCGCGCGCGACGCCTCCGCGCCGCGCCTGCGCGATGTCGCCGACGAGCTGCCGTTCGAGTGGCATCCTTGAGGCGATGGCGGCGTACCTGAAGCAGCTGCGCGAGCGCACCAACGACTACACGGTCACCCCTGAGCAGTATGTGCGTTTCGCCGTCGCCGCCCTGATCGCCCTCACGGTGATCGTGCTGACGGGCGCGGCGGTGCGCCTGACGGGGTCGGGCCTGGGCTGCCCGACGTGGCCCAAGTGCTACGGCAACCTGTACCCGCCGCTGAACAGCCACGCGGTGATCGAGTTCTCAAACAGGGTGCTGAGCGTGCCGATCGTGCTCGCGGCCGGGTTCGCGTGGCTCGCGGCGCTCAGGCGCCGCCCCTACCGGCGCGGGCTGATGTGGCTGGCGGCGCTGCTGCCGATCGGCGTGGTCGCCCAGGCGGTCCTCGGCGGCCTCACCGTCAGGGGCGCGCTGGACTACGGCTGGGTGATGGCCCACTTCGCGCTCTCGATGCTGATCATCGTGGCGGCCGTGCTGCTGCTGTGGCAGGCGATCGCGGCGCGCGAAGCGGACGCGGGCCGGGCGGACGCCGCGCAGCCCCCGCTCGCCGGCGACCGCACGCTGGTGCTGTACTCGCGCGTGCTCGTCGGTCTGGGCGCGCTGACGATCTTCGCGGGCACCGCGGCCACCGCGGCGGGCCCGCACGCGGGCGGCTCGCCGGGTCAGAAGATCAACCGCCTGAGCTTCGACGGGCGCGGCACGATGGACTTCGTGATCCATCGCCACGCGGAGATCGCGCTGCTCTTCAGCCTGCTGTCGGTGGGGCTGTGGTGGCTCGCCCGCCGCCGCGGCGCCGATCCCGCGGTGCAGCGGCCGCTCACGGCGCTGTGCGTGCTGCTGGCGCTGCAGGGCGCGGTGGGGCTCGATCAGTACGAGACCCACCTGCCCACGGAGCTCGTGTGGGTCCACGTGGGGCTGGCCTGCTGCTGCTGGATAGCGGTGCTGTGGGCGGCTCTGGCCGCCGGCGCGCTGGTGCCCGGCAGGGCCCGCGGCGGGCACGAGAGGGCGCTGGAGGGGGCGCTCGTGCCCGGCGCGCCGTTGAAGTTCCCCGGAAATTAGGGCTTCGCGGGCCGCTATGCGCGGTGTTTGTTGGCTTCGTCGTCCTGACCAGCGGTTAGCCTGCAACGAGCAAAGACACTCGAGAAGGGAGTGGCATGACAAAGAACGAGCTGGCTGAGCAGGTTGCAGCGCGCACTGGGCTGGCTACCAGCCAGGCACGGCAGGTGGTTGAGGCGGCGATCGAGGTGGTCTCCGACGAGCTGGCCGCCGGGGGTGAGGTCGCGCTTGCCGGCTTCGGCAAGTTCAGCGTCAGCCAGCGGGCTGCTCGCGAGGGACGCAACCCCGCGACCGGCCAGACGATCCACATCGCCGCATCCAAGGCGGCGAAATTCTCCGCGGCGAGCGCACTGAAGAAGCGTCTGAACGGCTGATCGGAGCGGGCGCGATCCCGGTGTCACCGGCCCGTGCGGGCCGGTGACCGCTGGGCCGTGCGCGCCTCGACGTTGGGCTCAGCCGGTCCGCGAGCGGGGGTAGGTGGGCAGCCCGTCCTGCGGGACTGGCTCCCACGGGGCGGCTGAGTCGACGAACTGGCGGTACTGCGGGCTGATGCCGGGGTCGCGGTCGAGCGTGCCGAGGCGCACCGCGACCTCGGCGTCTGACAGCGGCTCGCCGCTGAACAGGGCCGAGCCGCAGGTGGCGCAGAAGAGCTTGGGCACGCCGGTCGGCGGCTGGAAGGCGCGCAGCTGCTCGGCGCCCTGCAGCAGCCGGAAGCCCTCCTGGGGGACGCGGCCGTTGGCCGAGGAGCCCGTGCCGGTGCGCCGCTGGCAGTGCGTGCAGTGGCAGTAGCCCGCGGAGAGGAACGGAGCGGTGATCTCGTATCGCACGGCACCGCACAGACAGCCGCCCTGCAGCGGCTCGGAGGGTGAGGGAGCTGCGGGGAGTGTGGGCATGCCCGGGATCCTAGGCCGTGTTGTGCCCCACGCCCAGCGCCCGCGCGACGGCGGGGTCGGCGAGGCTGTGGGCGAGCAGGTCGCTGCCGGGCAGCGCGGTGCCGGGCAGGTAGGGCACGCCGACCACGAACATGTGCGCGGCGGCGGCCGCGGCGACGCCGATCGGCGAGTCCTCGAGCGCCGCGCAGAGCCGCGCGTCGACGCCGAGGCGCGCGCAGGCCTCGAGGTAGATGTCGGGCGCGGGCTTGGGGCTGAGGACATCCCCGGCGGCGACGATTACGCGGAACGGCCCGTCGTGCAGCAGCCCGGCGCTCGAGAGCGTGCGCTCGAGGAACTCGCGCTCGGAGTTTGACGCCACGGCGAGCGGGATCCCGGCGTCGCTCAGCCGCGCGAGCAGCTCGACGGCGCCGGGCCGCGGCGCGACCCCCGCGAGCGCCTCCTCCATCACGAGCTCGTGCAGCTCGTCCATCAGCGCCTCCCCTTCGCAGGGACGGGCGAGCATCACCTCCAGCTTGGCGGCCGCCATCGAGCGCGAGGAGCCGATCAGCGTGCGCTTGTCCTCCACCGTGAACTCGCGCTGCCGGCGCGCGAACAGCGTCTCCTCCGCGCGTGTCCACGCCTCCTCGGTGTCGAGCAGCAGCCCATCGTTGTCGAAGATCACGGCGTGCGGGGCGCCCATCACCGGCTGCTCCACAAATGGTCGATCGACAACGCCGGACTGCGATGCCGCCACCCCGGTCTAGCGACCTGATGAGGCGCGAGCGGCAAGCAGGTCAAGGACGCAGCGAGTGAAGTGTGCTCCGCACACGAACGAGCGAGGACGGAGAGATGCGCCGCCGATCGCGCCTCATCCGCAGCCGGTGTTGTTGCCGCAGGAAGAACAGGTGTAACAGGACCCCGTGCGCTGCATCATGCCCCCGCACTGACTGCAGGCGGGCCCCAGGTCGAGGCCCTGCAGCATGGCGGGAACGACGGGCGGGGAGTCGGTCATGGCGGCCGCTGCGGGCGTGCCCGTGCCGGCGCTCGCGCTCGGCGCGCCGCCGCCGTTGCCGCCGTTGCCGCCGTTGCTCGGTCCGGAGGTGTCGGAGGAGGAGACGGCCTGGGCGGTCTCCTGGGCGGCCTTGCGGGCGCGCACCTCGGGCGTGAGGATGCCAAGCTCCTCCTGGGCGTCGGTGTCCAGGAAGCGGGAGGCCAGCCAGCGCATGATGTAGTCGGGCATGGACTTGGCGAACGGGATCTCGGGGTTGCCGGTGATCCCCTCGGGCTCGAAGCGCATGTAGCTGAACTTGCGCACGAGCGTCTCGAGCGGCACGCCGTACTGCAGCGCGATGGAGATGGCGGTGGCGAAGGAGTTCATCATCCCGCGCAGCGTGGAGCCCTCCTTGCCGATGTCGGTGAGGAAGATCTCGCCGACGCTGCCGTCGGGGTACATGCCTGCGGTGATGTAGCCCTCGTGGCCGCCGATGGAGAACTTGTGCGTGATCGACTGGCGCTCGCGCGGCATCCGCTTGCGCATCGGCCCGGCGTCGGCGAGCGCCTTGCTGACGGCCTGCTCGACGAGCGTGTCCACGTCGGCGGGGGCCTCGCTGCCGGCCTGCGCGTCGGTGCGCAGCGCCTGCGCGGTCTTGGAGCCGTCGCGGTAGATGGCGAGCGCCTTGATCCCGAGCCGCCAGGCCTGCGTGTAGGCGTCGGCGATGTCCTCGACGGTGGCCTCCTGCGGCAGGTTGACGGTCTTGGAGATGGCGCCCGAGATGAACGGCTGCACGGCGCCCATCATCTTCAGGTGGCCCATGTGGGAGATGGCGCGCTCGCCGACGGCCACGTCGAAGACGGGCAGGTGCTCCTCGCGCAGGCCGGGCGCGCCGAGGATGGTGCCGTGCTCGGTGAGGTGGGCCTCGATCTGCTCGATCTCCGGCTCGCTGTAGCCGAGCGTCTGCAGCGCGAGCGGCACGGTGCGGTTGACGATCGTCATCTGCCCGCCGCCGACGAGCTCCTTGAACTTGATCAGCGAGAAGTCGGGCTCAACGCCGGTGGTGTCGCAGTCCATCAGGAAGGAGATCGTGCCGGTGGGCGCGAGCACGGTGGCCTGCGCGTTGCGGTAGCCGTGCTGCTCGCCGAGCGCCACGGCCTCGTCCCAGGAGCGCCGCGCGGCGGCCACGAGCGCGGCGTCGCGGGAGCTCTCCTCGGGTATCACGTAGGAGGCGTCGCGGTGCATGCGCATCACGTTGTTGTGCGCGTCGCGGTTCTCGGGGTAGTGCTCGTAGGGCCCGAGTGCGGCGGCCACCTCGGCCGAGCGGCGGTAGGCGCGGCCGGTCATCAGGGCCGTGATCGCGGCTGCGGCTTCGCGGCCCTCGTCGGAGTCGTAGGGCATGCCGTTGCTCATCAGATAGGCGCCGAGGTTGGCGTAGCCGAGCCCGAGCTGGCGGAAGGCGCGCGCGTTGACGCCGATTTCCTCGGTCGGGTAGCTGGATGGCCCGACGATGATCTCCTGCGCGAGCAGCACGATGTCGACGGTGTGCTCGAAGGCGCCCACATCGAGCGTGCCGTCGGCGCGCCGGAACTTCATCAGATTCAGCGACGCGAGGTTGCAGGCGGAGTTGTCGACGTGCATGTACTCCGAGCAGTTGGCCACGACGATGCCGTCGACGATGTAGGAGTGGTGCAGCGGCTCGGTGAGGTTGTAGACCATCTCCTGACCGTCGTCCTCTCGGGCGAGCAGGGTCGTAGCGGCCTTCGTGCGATACAGCGAGCACTCACCAACCAGGCTCTCGGCGGCTGCCTGCTTGCGCGGTGTGCTGAAGCCGATCTCGGCGACGTAGCGAGCGAGATCGCTACCCGTGATACGCAGGTCGTAACCCTCGCGCGATGCATACTCGACCGTGGTCCCGTCCTTGCGCACATGGGAGAAATGCGATCCGGCACTGTCGCTGACGCGGTAGATGCGACCGCGGATGCCCCACGCGCCGAGCAGCCGCTGGACATCCTTGAGCAGGTTGTTGCTGCGGCTCCCGAGCCCAACGTAGCGGTTGGCCCGGCCGCCGGACTCGACGCGCGAAACGCACCCGTCGGCTCCGAAGAGGCCTCGCAGGAAAGCCGCCTGCACCTCTGCCGGGGCGGTGAAGATGGCTTGGGGCACGCGCTTCTCATGAGCGCGCGCGGCGGTCACGCCGATTCCTCGGAACAGATCGCGGACCGCTTCGCTCCCGGCCCTGAGCTGAACCGTGCCGTTGTCCATCTCCTGCCGCGAGATTCCTCCGATCAGCTCTCGGAGCAAGCCTTCGTGTGCGCTCGCCAGCCCGTCGTCAAGGTCGTCACCGCCGTAGACCCAGCCGGTCTGCACGTCGGTCAGCCAGCCGTCGCCGACCAGATGGCCTGTGAGCTCAGCTAGACCCTCGCTCCAGCGGTCCGGCAGCTCGACGTACGTCGCCGATCCGCCGCGCGCGAAGGACTTGGCTGCGGCCGTGGTCTTCACGGGCAGGGCCCAGTCCGCGTCCTGCGCCGGGGTTGGGCTGTCGTTCAGGAGGACGCGGTCGTCCTTGGTCAGCTCCTCGGCCCGCACGTAGCCGCGGTTGGATGTCCAGAGGCGGTGGTTGGGCGTGCAGCGCAGCTCGCCACCGTTGGCGAAGCGCAGGCGCACGATTGGCTTGACCCCATTGCGCATGAAGGCAACCGGCCGCGTCGCGACAACTCCCTGACCGGGCTCCTCGGCGGTGGCCCGATGTGTGTAAACGCGGAACTCCTCGCCGGCCTCGCCGCGCTCCACGAGGTCGCCGATCGGCAGCAGGCCGAGCGTGGTGTGCACGCGCGCGTCGGCGGGGAAGCAGGGGTTCGACGCGTTGATGCGCCCGCTGTTGGGCGAGGTGTGCCACCGGTTGATCGTGGTGTCGTACTGCACGCCCGGGTCCGCGCAGCGCCAGGCGGCCTCGGCGATCTCGCGCATCAGCTCGCGGGCGGGGATCGGCTCGCCGATCGGCTCGCCGGTGGAGCGGGCGATCAGGCGCCACTCGCGGTCCTCCTCGACGGCCCGCATGAACTCGTCGGTGACGCGCACCGAGTTGTTGGCGTTCTGGTACTGGATCGAGAAGAAGCCGTCGCCGTCGATCGACATGTCGAAGCCGGCGTCGCGCAGCGCCGCGGCCTTGTCCTCCTCCTTGGCCTTGCACTGGACGAACTGCACGATGTCGGGGTGGTCGACGTCGAGCACGACCATCTTGGCCGCGCGCCGGGTCTTGCCGCCGGACTTGATGGTCCCCGCCCAGGAGTCGGCGCCGCGCATGAAGGACACGGGCCCGGAGGCGGTCCCGCCCTTGGCCAGCGGCTCCATCGAGCCGCGGATGTTCGACAGGTTGATGCCCGAGCCGGAGCCGCCGCGGAAGATGTTGCCCTCCTTGGTGTTCCAGTCGAGGATCGACTCCATCGTGTCCTCCACGCTGAGGATGAAGCAGGCGCTGCACTGCGGGCTCTCCTCGAAGCCGACGTTGAACCACACGGGCGAGTTGAACGCGGCGAGCTGGTGCAGGAGGATGTGGGTGAGCTCGTGGTTGAAGGCCGCGGCGTCCTCTTCGGTGGCGAAGTAGCCGCCCGCGCGGCCCCAGCCGGTGATGGTGCCGGCGACGCGGCTGATCATCTCCTTGACGGAGCTCTCGCGCTCGGGCGAGCCGAGCTGGCCGCGGAAGTACTTCTGCGCGACGATGTTGGTCGCGTTCTGCGACCAGCTCTTGGGGAACTCGACGTTCTCCTGCTCGAAGGCGACGCGGTCGCCGTGGCCGATGCGCGCGTCGCGCAGCTCCCACTCGACGGCCTCGAAGGGATGGACCCCGGGACTGGTGAACAAGCGTTTGATCGACAGCGCCCTGCCGGCCTGTGCGACGTCGGCTACTTCGGTCTGCGTGGCGCCATGCATCTAACTCTTCTCCTCGTCTAGGGCCGCAGCAACCCCGCGATTTGCGGCAAAAATACGGTGCTTTTGGGGGTAACACCGAATCATCCGTGGTGGGTCGGACAGACCTTTTGCCGGCCACGAATGCAAGGCGGTCTGCTGCTTAATGATAGCGGGCGCAGCGGTCCCGACCGGCTCTCCGCGACCCCCTCGAGGGGCCTCGCGGGAGGTCTCCGGAGGCCTCGCGAAGGGCCTCCGCGCGCGCTAGCGCCCGAGCCGCGCCCAGTCGCTGAGTTCGGCCCAGGTGGCGGAGCTGCGAAAGCCCGCCTCGGCGAGGCTGTGGCGCAGCGAGAGCGTCCAGCGGGGCTCGTAGGCGAGCAGCCGGGCGCCGCCCCAGAGGATGCAGCCGAGCAGCAGCAGCGCGCCGAGCGCGGCGAGCGCGATGGCCGCATCGGAGGGTTTGCTGGCGGGGTGATGGGCGACGGTGACGACGGTGGTGGCGAGCGTCATGGGACTGATGCTAGTGGCGCGTGCGGGAGGCGGAAGGCGCCAGATCGCCGATCGCGGCGAGGGCCTGGCGCAGGACCTCGGGGGCGGGCTGCTGTGCGTCGATCACGCGGATCCGCTGCGGCTCGGCGCGGGCGAGCTCGTCGTAGGCGGCGGCGATGGCGGCGAAGAATGCCTCCTGCTCGCGCTCGAGGCGGTCGGGCTCGAGCGCGCGCTCGAGCTGGCGGGCGCGCCCGGCGGCGGGCGAGATGCGCAGCAGCAACGTGCGGTCGGCCTGCAGGCCGCCGGTGGCGAACAGGTTGATGGCGCGCACGTGCTCCACGCCGAGCGCGCGACCGGCGCCCTGGTAGGCGAGCGAGGAGTCGAGGAAGCGGTCGAGCAGGACGAGCGCGCCGTCCTCCAGCAGCGGCAGCAGGCGCTCCTCGACGAGCTGCGCGCGCGCGGCGGCGTAGAGCAGCGCCTCGGCGCGCGCGCCTACGGCGAGCGCGGGGTCCTTGACGAGCGCGCGGATGCGCTCGGAGACCTCCACACCGCCGGGCTCGCGCAGCAGCTGCACCTGCTGGCCGCGTGCGCCGAGCTCGCGGGCGAGCGCGTCGGCGAGCGTGGACTTGCCGGCGCCGTCGAGGCCCTCGATCGTGATGAGCGTGCCGCGGGACACGCGGCCACGGTACACGGCGGCGCGTCTAGGATGGCGAACATGGCGGCGAGCACGGCCCGGGCGGGCGAGCGGCAGGCGGCTGGCGCGGTGGAGGAGCTGCTGCCGGGGATCGCTGCGCATGCGCACGCGCGGGCGGTGCTGGGGCCGGCGCTGGGGCGGGCGGGCGCGGCGTCGCATGCATACCTGTTCCACGGCCCGGCGGGCACGGGCAAGCGCAGGATCGCGCGGGCGTTCGCGGCGGCGCTGCTGGCGGAGGGCGCGCGCGAGCGCTCGACGGTGGCGGAGCGGGTGGGCCGCGACGCGCATCCGGACCTGACATGGGTGCGCCCGTCGGGTGCGGCGGAGATGCTGGTGGCGGACATCGAGGAGCCGGTTGTGGCGGCGGCGACGCGCACGCCGTTTGAGTCCACGCGGCGCGTGTTCGTGATCGAGCAGGCGGATGCGATGAACGATCAGGCGGCTAACCGCCTGCTGAAGACGCTGGAGGAGCCGGCGTCGTTCGTGCACGTGCTGCTGCTGACGGATCGCCCCGAGCAGGTGCTGGCGACGATCTCCTCGCGCTGCCAGCAGGTGCGCTTCGATCCGCTGCCGGCGGCGCTGCTGGCGGAGCGCCTGCGGGCGGATGGCTTGGAGGCGCAGCGCGCGGAGGCGTGCGCGCGACTGGCGTTCGGCGACGCGGGCCGGGCGGCGATGCTGGCGGGGGAGCAGGGCGCGGCGCTGCGGGCGGGGGCGGAGGAGTTCGTGCGCGCGGCGCTGGCGGGCGCGACGGAGGGGCGCCCGTGGACGGGCATGCTGGAGCTGGCCAAGCAGGCGGGCGTGCGGGCGGGCGAGCGGGCGGCGGAGCGGATGGAGGGCGAGCTGGAGCTGCTGCCGGGCAGGGAGCGCAAACGCTACGAACGCGAAGGCCTGGAGGCGCGCAGGCGCGGCGAGCGGCGGGCGCGCAGGGAGGCGCTGGACATGGCGCTGGGGCTGGCGGAGCTGTGGCTGCGCGACGTGCTGTGCGTGTGCGAGGGCGCGCAGGAGCTTGTGTATGCGCAGGACAGGCGCGCGGAGCTGGCGCGCGATGCGGAGGGCCGCGACGCGGTGCGCGTGGCGCGCGGCGCGGCGCTGGTGGGCGAGACCCGGCTGAGCCTGGCGGTGAACGTGTCGGAGGAGCTGGCGCTGGAGGCGCTGGCGTATCGCCTGCAGGTGCTGCTGGCGGCGTGAGGCGCGGGGCCGCTCAGGTCCCGGCGGCGATGGGCCCGAGGTTGGGCTCGAGGCCGAACGTGTCGAAGGCGAGGAAGCGCGAGAAGGTGGGGTTGTCGGGTCCGTGGAAGTCGGCGGAGCCGGTGGTGAGCAGGCCGAGCCCGTTGCAGCGCGCGACGAGCAGCTCGGTCTGCTCGCGCGTGTGGGTGATGTAGAAGGCCTCGACGCCGTCGATGCCGAGCGCGTGGAAGCGCCGGATGCTGTCGAGCACCTCGTCGGGGTCGGCGATGTCCCAGAAGGGGTGCGCCCAGACGGCGACGCCGCCGGCGTCGTGGATGGCGTGGATGGCCTGTGCGACGGTGGGCGTCTGGCGCAGGCGGAAGGCGGGGCGCCCCTCGATGAGGTAGCCGCGGATGAGCGCGCCGATGTCCTCGATGTGCTCGTCGGCGAGCCGCTGGGCGTTGGCGGGGGCGCTGAGGACCGCTTCGGCGAGGTGGGGGCGCCCGATCGGCTGCCCGGCGGCGACGCGCTCGCGCAGCTGCGCTTCGTCGAGCTCGAAGCCGGCGTCGCGCAGCGCGGCGGCCATGCGCAGCGTGCGCTGCTCGCGGTCGGCGAGGAACTCGGTGAGGCGCTGGGTGAGCAGGGGGCCGGTGTGCTGGACGTTGTAGCCGAGCATGTGCAGTTCGCGCAGCGGCTCGCCGGCCTCCTCGCCCTCTCCGCCGGCGCCGTCGTCGACGGCGGAGATCTCGACGGCGGGCACGACGCGCAGGCCGAGGCGCTCGCCGGCGGCGAGCGCCTCGGAGACCCCGGCGACGGTGTCGTGGTCGGAGAGCGCGAGCAGCTCGACGCCGGCGTCGGCGGCGCTCTGCACCACCTCGCTGGCGGAGAGGACGCCGTCGGAGTTGGTGGAGTGCGACTGCAGGTCGAAGCGGAGCGCCATGGCGCGCAGCGTATGGGATCGGCTCAGGAGCCGGTGTGCTGGTGCTCGCCGCAGTCGGCGGCCGGGGTGAGCAGCTGGGCGACGCGGCGGCCCACGCTGTGGCGCAGCCGGCGCACGGCGGCGTGGTAGCGGTGCGCGCGGTCGTAGAGCACGCGGTTGGCGCTGATGACGTCGGCGTCGAGCGCGGCGTGCGCGGCGTCGGTGTCGGCGGCGCGCAGGCGCGCGTCGAGCCATAGCACCTCGAGATAGGCGAGCGCGGCGGCGCGCTGCTCGCCGGGTACGCCGCCGGGATGCTCGAGCTGGCGCAGCATGGGGATGACCTGCGAGACGAGCCAGTGCTGCTCGCCGTGGGCGCGCAGCAGGAGCGATATGTCGGAGGTGTGAACGGGCTGTGCGGGAGTCATGCGAGGCATCCGTGCTCGATGATCTGGAGGGCTTGGTGGGTGTGGTTTTGGCTTCGGCGGCGGCGCTTGGCGGCTTTAGATCCTGGGGCCGTTTCACACGTCTTGGCCGGTTCTTGCGGCGTGTGGCATGGCTCAAGGCGGCGCGGCGGATCGACGATGTAGGAGGTAGGCGAGATGCTCGCGGCGGACACCGATCCAACCGGCCGCACGGCCGGGCAATATGCGCGCTCGACGGTGCGTCGCTTGCGCATGCGCACGCTGGTGGCGCTCGGCGTGCTGGCTGTGGCGACGGCGCTGCTGGGGCGCGGCTTCGGCCTGCACGACGCGCGCTTCCTGGCCTCGGAGGTGGCGCTGCTGGTGAGCATGTTCGTGATCACCCACTTCGTGCTGCCGCTGCTGGAGCGCCACGACCGCGGCGCGGCGGGCGAGGAGCACGTGGGCGCGCTGCTGGAGGGCCTGGCGTGCGAGGGCTGGCGCGTGATCCACGACGCGAGCATGGGGCGCGGCAACGTGGATCACATCCTCATCGGGCCGGCGGGGGTGTTCACGATCGAGACCAAGAGCCACCCCGGCCCGGTGCGGGTGGCGCACGTGCACGGCGCGACGCTGAGCCAGGCGCGCGCGCAGAGCAGGGCGATAGAGCGGGTGACGGGCCTTGAGGTGCAGCCGCTGATCGTGTTCAGCCGCGCGTGGGTGGACCGCCCGCTGGCGCGGCGCAAGGGCGTGCGGGTGGTGCCGGCGCGGATGCTGGTGGGCTATCTGGAGAAGCGCCCGACGCGGCTCGCGGAGGAGGACATCGAGCGGGCCAACCGCCGCCTGGTGGCGGCCCTGCTGGAGCACTCGGAGAGCGCGCGCCCGGCGCACGAGCGCCGCCTGCTGGCCCGCTGAGGTGGCATGACGGCGACCTGCGAGCGCTAGGTTGATGGTTGTCATGTCGACTTCTCCGTTCAGCGCGCGGCCGGCCTCGCCGGAGAGCGAACGGCGCCGCGCGCGCCTGATCGTGGCGATCGCGGCGGCGGGGATCGCGGCGACGCTGCTGGCCTATGCGATCTCGCCGGGTGTGCGCCACGCGGTGGGCCACGCGGCGCACAGCGTGAAGCACGCTGTGGGCCACGTGTTCGACCCCGACGAGGGCGTGCACCACAAGCCGCGCCCCCAGTTGCACGTGGTGACGCCGCTGCGCCCGCGGGCGGCGCGCGAGCCGGCACCTGCAAACGGGCGGGCATCGTCGTCGCGGACGACCACGACGACGAGCACGACCACCCACTCGCCGTAGTACGCGCTGCAGGGTGCGGGGCGACGCGGCGCGCGGCGCGGGCGTAGCTTGTGGGGATGGCGAGCGCGACCACGAGCGGGGCTGTGCTGGGGCGCGAGCGCGCGCGGCGCGCGACGGGGTTGCCACCGGGACCGCGCGTGCCGGCGATGGTGACGACGCTGGCGTGGGGGCTGGCGCCGACGTGGGTGATGGATCGCTGCGCGGCGCGGCTGGGCGATGCGTTCACGCTGACGTTTGCGCCGAGCGGGATGCAGATGGTGCTGGTGAGCGACAGGGAGGCGGTGAAGGCGCTGTTCACGGCTCCCCCGGAGGTGGCGCCGTCGGCGACGAACGCCTCGCCGGTGGCCTCGGTGGTGGGTCCGAGCTCGGTGCTGGTGCTGACGGGCCCGGAGCACATGCGCCAGCGCAAGCTGCTGCTGCCGCCGTTCCACGGCGAGCGCATGCGCGAGTACGAAGAGGTGATCGTGGAGGCGACGCGGCGCGACATGGCGCAGTGGCCGCTGGGCCGCGCGATGCGCCTGCACCCGCGCACACGCAGGATCACGCTGGAGGTGATCGTGCGCGCGGTGTTCGGCGTGGAGGCTGAGCGGATGGAGCCTCTGAAGCAGGCGATCGGCAGGCTGATGGCGCCGATGAGCACGACCACGGTGCTGCGCGCGCTGATGAGCCGCCCGACGGGCGAGCGCCCGGCGGGGGCGGTGGGCGAGGCGCTGGAGCGCCTGGATGCGCTGATCTACGCGGAGATCGCGGCGCGCCGCGGCGCGAGCGACCTGGCGCAGCGCACGGACATCATGTCGCTGCTGCTGGAGGCGCGCGACGAGCAGGGCGATGCGATGAGCGACGCGGAACTGCGCGATGAGCTGGTGACGCTGCTGCTGGCGGGACATGAGACGACGGCGACGGCGGTAGCGTGGGCGGTGGAGCGCCTGGTGCGCCATCCGCAGAAGCTGTGGCGCCTGATGGCGGAGATCGACGCGGGCGGCGATGAGTACCTGACGGCGGTGGTGAACGAGACGCTGCGGGTGCGCCCGGTGGTGCCGATCGTGGCGCGGATGCTGACGCAGGAGCTGCAGGTGGGCGCGCATGTGCTGCCGGCGGGCACGCGGGTGATGCCGTCGATCTACCTGACCAACCGCAGCGCGGCGGTGTATGAGCAGCCGCGCGAGTTCCGCCCGGAGCGCTTCCTGGACGGCGCGGCGCCGGAGACGTTCTCGTGGATCCCCTTCGGCGGGGGCATCCGCCGCTGCATCGGGGCGGCGTTCGCGCAGCTGGAGATGAAGCTGATCCTGCGCACGGCGCTGAGCGAGCTGGAACCGCGCCTGCCGTCGCGCTCGTTGTGGCGGCGGGGCGAGTGGGTGCGCAGACGCGCTGTGACGCTGGCGCCCGCGGCGGGCACGCGGGTGGTGTGGCAGCGCAGAGGCGTGCGGGGGTGAGGATGGGGCCGCCCCGAGGGCGGCCGGGCGGGCGTTCGTGGTGAGCGCGACGGCTGCGCCGGCGCGCGGCGCTGCGCGGTCCCGGCCGGGGCGAGGGCTAGCGTGAGGGGGATGGAGATGACGATGCAGGGCGCGGGCGAGCAGGCTGAGCCGACGCCCGAGCAGCTGCTGGCGCGCTTCGGCCTGATGGCGTTCAGGCCGGGGCAGCGCGAGGCGGTGCGGGCTGCGCTGGACGGCCGCGACAGCCTGGTGGTGATGCCGACGGGCGGCGGCAAGTCGCTGTGCTACCAGCTGCCGGCGCTGGCGGGAGAGGCGGATTCGTCGAACCCGCTGGTGCTGGTGGTGAGCCCGCTGATCGCGCTGATGTCCGACCAGCTGCGCAGGCTGGAGGAGGCGGGCGTGCGCGCGAGCATGCTGGCGTCGGGCATGCCGGAGGGCCACAACGCGCAGGCGTTGCGGGACATCTCCTCGGGCGCGGCGCAGCTGGCGCTGGCGGCGCCGGAGCGTTTCGCCTCGGGCGCGCTGCGCGAGGCGCTGGCGCAGCGGCGGGTGGGGCTGTTCGTGGTGGACGAGGCGCACTGCGTGGCGGAGTGGGGCCATGACTTCAGGCCCGACTACTTGCGCCTGCACGAGGTGATCGAGTCGCTGGGGCAGGGCGCGGGCGGCGGCGGGCGCCCGGCGGTGATGGCGGCGACGGCGACGGCGACGCCGCGGGTGGCGCAGGAGATAGCGGCGCGGCTGGGGCTGCGCGACCCGGTGTCGGTGCGCTCGGGCTTCGACCGCCCGAACCTGAGCTTCGACGTGGCGAGCGTGGAGGGCAAGGGTGCGATGGCGCGCAAGCGGGCGGCGCTGATGCACGTGCTGGGCGAGGAGGATGCGCGTCCGGCGATCGTGTACTGCGGCACGCGCAGGGACACGGAGGAGGTGGCGGCGGCGATCGCGCAGGAGGGGTTCTTGGCGGTGGCTTACCACGCGGGTATGAGCCCGGAGGCGCGGCGGGCGAGCCAGGAGGCGTTCATGGGCGGCGCGGCGGAGGTGGTGGTGGCGACGAACGCGTTCGGGATGGGGGTGGACAAGGCGAACGTGCGCACGGTTGCCCACTGGGCGCTGCCGACGAGCCTGGAGGCGTACTACCAGGAGGCGGGCAGGGCGGGGCGCGACGGCGAGCAGGCGCGCGCGCTGCTGCTGGCCTCGCGCATGGACCTGGGCCGTCTGATCAGGTTCATCAACGAGCGCGATACGAGCGTGGGGGACGTGCGCGCGTATGTGGCGCGTCTGCGGGCGCAGGCGCCGCGTGAGGGCGGCGAGCAGAGCGTGCTGGCGATTGCGCCGGGCGAGCTGGGCCAGCGCGAGCGGGTGCTGCTGTCGATCGCGGAGCGGGCGGGCGCGGTGGAGCTGCGCCCGGGTGGGCAGCAGGGCCTGCTGGTGGAGCTGACGGGGCGCGGCAGCCCGCGGCGGGCGCAGGATGCGATCAGGGCGGCGAAGGACCGCGGCTGGGAGTCCTACCGCTCGATTGAGCGCTACATGGCAGGCGACACGTGCCGCCGCGCGCAGATCTTGGAGCATTTCGGCGACCCCGAGCAGGGCCGCCCCACGGGCCGCTGCTGCGATGTGTGCGACCCCGATCCGGCGCTGGCGGCGGCGATGGCCTCGGCGCGGGCCACTCCCGCGCGCCGCCGCGCCCGCGGCGCTGGCGGCAGGCGCTCCGGGGGCAGCACGCAGCCGGCGCTGGCCGGTCCCCCGGTGGACGAGGCCGAGTTCGAGGCGCTGCGGGCGTGGCGCATGGGGCGCGCGGAGGGCCTGCCGGCGTACACGGTGGCGGCGAACGGCGTGCTCGAGGAGGTCCTGCGCCGCCGCCCGGCGAGCGCGGCGGAGCTGATCGAGATCAGGGGCATCGGCCCGGCGTTCTGCGAGAAGCACGGCGAGTCGCTGCTGGGCGCCCTGGCGGAGCTCGGGTTGGGCGCCGACACGGCTGGCTCGGCGGCCACGAGTCCGCCCGCCGAGCTGCAGGATGCGGCGCTAGCATCAGGGGCCGCGCCGACGTAGCTCAGCTGGTAGAGCACTTCACTCGTAATGAAGGGGTCCGGGGTTCGAGTCCCCGCGTCGGCTTCGCCAGAAACCCCGTTACGGCGGGGTTTCTGCGCTTCTCGGCGCACAATCCGTCAAGCCGACGCACGCTCGGGGCAAGGCTGGGGCAAGTGCCGCTCGGCGCACCCTGAGGCCGTCAAGGCCCAGGCTGATCGTGCCGATGCATCACGCGTGAGGCATCGGTGGCTCTTGCTCGCCGTCGTCGGCGCCCTGTGCGTCGGCGGCTGCGGTGCGTCCGTATCGGTGAGCGGCGGCGTCATCAGCAACAACGGGCCCTACCTTGCAGCCTGGGATCAAGGCTGGAAGACGGTAGAACGCGACTCGGCCCCGTACATCCCCACGTCAACCTCGCCCGGTGTCTGCAACCGCGGCGGCGTCAAGACCGAGTGTTACGAAACCGACTCCCACGTCGCGGTTGATCTCGCTCACCTCTACGAATCGCTGAAGGGCGTTTCAGTCCCCTCTCAGTATCGCTCGGCGACCACCGAGACCCTTCAGGCGATCAAAATCTATGTTCACGCTCTGTCTCTGCGGATGCACTCGCTTGAAGCGGGGCCCTACACCGAAGCCGAACGCAACGCCTGGTTTACTCAGGCGAAGGGCCTAATGCTTGAAGCCAACACGCTCGCCCAACACGCGTATGCGTCGTTTCCGCAATGGGCGCGGCCCACGCCTGCGCCGATCATCTGATCGGGTGTGCGTGGATGTTGTTGGAGTACCTAGAGGATCTGGCCGCGGAGCAGCAGATACGCGTGCTGTTGCTGTATGAAGGAACGCCGGGCGAGGTGGAGGCGCTCCGAGATGCGACGGAGCGGCTCAGTCGGGGAGGGCCTGGCGATGAGCAGCGCGTGGAGCGCCTGCCCGGCTTCGCCGCGGTTGATACGTGCTCCCTCGTCGCGTCGGTGGGCGAGGTCGGCCAGCTCGGCGCCGGCCTCGGCACGCACCGAGGGCGCAGCGCCTATCTGGACTACGTGGTCCCCGGGCTGCTGCTGATCACCATGGCCTCGGCCGTCCAGGGAACGTCGATCATGGTCGCCATAGACATGACCGACGGCATCATCGATCGGTTCCGCACGATGTCGATCGCCCGCTCCTCGGTCCTCACCGGGCACGTGCTCGGCAGCCTCATCCAAACCCTCGCCGGCGTCGCCCTCCTCATCGGCGTCGCCCTCGGCCTCGGGTTCCATCCCAACGCCGGGCCGCTCCACTGGGCCGCAGCGATTGGGATCCTGGCCCTGTTCGCCTTCGCGCTGATTTGGCTCGGGGTCGCGCTCGGCTTGGCCGCCAAGAGCGTCGAGACCGCCAGCAACACCCCAATGATCCTGTTCCTGCTTGTGTTCCTCAGCAGCGGGTTCGTCCGGACCGAAACGATGCCGGGCGGGCTGCGCCAGTTCGCCGAGTACCAGCCCTTCACCCAAGTCACCGAAACTGTGCGCGGACTGCTCACCAACGCTGCTGTTGGCGACCACGCCATCGCCGCCACTGCGTGGAGCATCGGCATCGCCGTCGCGGCCTACCTCTGGGCCATCCGCCTCTACAACCGCCGTCGAGCAGCCGAACCAACGTGAGCGACACGCCAGCGGCTGGCCTGTGAAGCCGGGCCAGCGCTTCGCCTTGGGGTAGGTAGCGAGCGTCAGGAGCCCGTCGGGCGACACGCTCGCTTTTCGTCCCGAGCGACAGTGTGCGGTTCGACCATCAAGGCGCCTGCTTGCGCTGGCAGAGCAGCACTCTCGCTTGCCGGGCCTGTGGATCAAATAACGCAACGGAGAAGGGGGAGTACATCGTGATCCCCCGCGAGCGGCATGCTGGCGGCCCCTGGGGGCACTCCCCCTGATTGGTCGCTCTGGTAGCTTCCGGCACGCGCTTTTCGGCGCTGTTTTGCGGCGCGCTTTTCGGCGCTGTTCGGCCCGATGTGAGTCCTCGTGGCCTTTACAGGAGGAAGGAGTCCCAATGCGGCTTCAGGGTGTTTTGTTGCGCGGTGGTGCTGGGGTGGTTGGTTTTGGACTGGCCCGTGAGGTGGGCTTCGCCGGCGGTGGCGCGCGGGGCTTGCCGTGTCACAGGCACCGTTTGCTGCTGGTGGCGCTCACAGCACTGCTCGCGTGCGGTGTCGTCTCATCGCGCGCTTCGGCAGCGACGCTGTATCGAGGCTATGTGACCAACGCGAAAAGCGACACGGTGACGCCGATCAATCTGGCGACGAACACGGCCGGCACCCCGATCCCCGTCGGCGGATTCCCGGTCGGGGTCGCGATCACGCCGAACGGCGAGACCGCCTACGTCGCCAACGACGAAGGCGCCACGGTGACGCCGATCACCGTGGCGACGAACACAGCCGGCACCCCAATCCCCGTCGGCGACGGTCCGGAAGGGGTCGCGATCACGCCGAACGGCGAGACCGCCTACGTCACCAACTCGGGCAGCGACACGGTGACGCCGATCACCGTGGCGACGAACACGGCCGGCACCCCGATCCCCGTCGGCGAAGCTCCGGACGGGATCGCGATCACGCCGAACGGCGAGACCGCCTACGTCACCAACTTTTTCGGCAACACGGTGACGCCGATCGATCTGGCGACGAACACGGCCGGCACCCCGATTCCCGTCGGCGAACGCCCCGAGGGGGTCGCGATCACGCCGAACGGCGAAACCGCCTACGTCACCAATGGGGGCAGCGACACGGTGACCCCGATTACTCTGGCGACGAACACAGCCGGCACGCCGATCCCCGTCGGCGCAGAATCGTTCGGGGTCGCGATCACGCCGAACGGCGAAACCGCCTACGTCACCAAATTCTTCACCAACACGGTGACGCCGATCACCGTCGCGACGAACACGGCCGGCACCCTGATCCCCGTCGGCACTGGTCCCTACGGGGTCGCGATCACGCCAAACGGCGAAACCGCCTACGTCACCAACGGGCGCAGTGACACGGTGACACCGATCACCGTGGCGACGAACACGGCCGGCACCCCGATCCCCGTCGGCGAATTTCCGGTCGAGATCGCGATAACGACCCTGAACGTGGTGGCGACATGCTCGGGCGATAGTGGGACGCTCACGCTCTCGCCGGGGCTGACAGACACGCCGGCAGTGCAGACGATGAAGATTAAGGGGACGCTGACGGGGTGTACAGGCGACCCGTTCACCGAATCGAAGTACACCGCGACATTGAAAACAACCGGTCCGGTGTCGTGCTCGGTGCTCACTGAAGCGGGCGAGCCAGCAACCGGGGCCGCGAAATACAAGTGGACGCCGACAGCGAAACCCTCAAAAGGGACGCTGAGTATGCCCCTGACGGAAACGCCGGACATCGCATTCTCGGGCCAACTGATGACCGGCTCCTACTCGCCGTTGACGCTCACAGGGGCCACCACGGAGAGCTACAGCGGCGGAGCGACATGCGGCGGAAAAGTAGGCAAAAAAGCCGCGAAAGCAGTCAAGAAAGGCACATTCAGGGGATCAGCGGTCAGCTTCGAATAGGCCGCCACCAGACAGCCAGTATGGTGGCCTGTGCCTACGGGCGCGGGCCACCATAAGCCACACACAGGCCAGTCGCGCAGCGCATTTGCAGCCCTCCACTACGCGGGCACCTTGGTGCACTGCACCTATGTATCGAGCCGCCGGCCCTCGACGCTCGCTTCGATCGCTCTGGTGCTGCTCGCGCTGACGCCGATCGCGACCGCCGTCTACCTCGCCCGTCGAGCCCGCTGAGTTTGCAGGTCAGCGGTGGGTCGTTGCGCGGGCCACGTGCGGCGCGAAGCGCTACGGCGCCGACTGCAGCGGCCACACCTCGACCACCCCGTGTGCGACCGCGCAGGGGGTCTTGGAGACCAGATCGACCGCCTCCTCGAGCGTGGCGGCCTCGATCAGCGCGAAGCCGGCGATCGGCAGCTCGGATCGCAGGAACGGTCCCTCGCTCGTCTCCACGCCCGCGTCGTCGTGGTTGCGCACCTGCACGGCGTGGCCCGCGATACCCATCACCGCTCCGCGCTCGTGCAGGCTGGCGTCGTGCTCGTGCGCGGCGTCGCGGATGGCGGGATCCGTGCTGTCATACCCCGTCCGGTCGCCATATCCGATTGTCAGGAATCTCAACGCCTATCTCCTCGCGAGCCGGCCTGCGGGGCGAATACCCCGCGCGGGGACGGTCAAACTCCCGTTATCGAGTCGAGGGCGTTGCGGCCGACAGCTGCTCGTGCACGAAGCGCACCACGGTGGCGCCCTCCGCCACCGCGGTGGCGCAGCGCTTGATCGACCCGGCGCGCACGTCGCCGGCGGCGTAGATGCCCGGCACGCTCGTCTGCATGAGATGCTCGACCCCCGCTTCGGGGCCGGTCAGCACGAAGCCGTGCGGGTCGCGTGCGAGGACGTCTCCCAGCCAGTCGGTGCACGGATTGGCGCCGAGGAAGAGAAACAGGAACGCGACGGGCACCTCCGCGCCGTCGGTGAGCGTCACCGACTCGAGCTGCCCGTCCTCCCCGTGCAGGGCGCTGACTTCGCTGCGGTCGCGGACCGCCACGCCGTAGTTCTCGAGCTCCTCGATCAGGTACTGCGACATCGTCTCGCTGAGGTTTGCGCGGCGGTGCATCAGCGTGACCAGGGCGCCGCCGCGGGCGAGCCACACGGCTGCCTGTGCAGCGGAGTTGCCGCCGCCGATCACACCTACACGTTGCGCACCGCACAGCTGCCCCTCCGCTGGGCCGGCCGCGTAGAAGACGCTGGTGCCCTCGTACTGCTCGAGGTCGGCCACCGGCAGGCGGCGGTATTCCGCACCGGTCGAGAGCAGCACCGCCCGCGCGGCCACCTCGACGTCCTCCTCCAGCGTGACCACATGGCGGTCGGCTCCCGGCTCGAGCGAGCGCGCGCGATACGGCGTAGCGGTGCGCGCGCCGAACTTGCGCGCCTGGGTGATAGCGCGGCTGGAGAGTTCGGTGCCGCTGATGCCGGCGGGAAATCCGAGATAGTTCTCGATCCGTCGCGAGGACCCCGCCTGGCCGCCGAGAACCGAGCTCTCGACGACCAGCGTGTCGAGGCCCTCCGAGGCGCCGTAAACGGCGGCGCCGAGCCCCGCGGGTCCGCCGCCGATCACCAGCAGGTCGACCTCCTCGCGTTGCTCCAGCGCGAGGCCGATCCCGAGCGCCCGCGAGAGCTGGCCGTTGCTCGGCGCCCGCAGCTCGGCGCCGCCGGGGAGGCGCACGAGCGGGAGTTCGTCGTCCTCGAGCGCCTCGAGCAGCGCGGCCGCGTCCCTATCCTCCTCGGGCATGCGCCAGCTGTGGGGCAGGCGCGTGCGCCTGGCGTACTCCACCAGCCGCCGCGTTTCGCCGGAGTCGCGCGGGCCGATGATCTCCATCCCGATCCCTTCCTGGCGCTGGAGCAGCTCGCGCCGCTCGACGAACGCCGAGAGCAGCAGGTCGGAGAGCGAGTTGTCCTCGAACAGGAGCTTTCTGAGCGCTTCGCGCTCGACCGCGATGTAGCGCGTGGGAGCGCTCACGGTCGCTGTGACGAACACCGTCTGGCCGGAGAGCAGGTTCATCTCCCCCAGGAAGCCCGAGCTGCGGTGGCGCACGATCTCGTGGCCGCTTGCGTCGGTCACGGTCACCTCGCCCTCGATGATCGCGATGAACGGATACGTCGGGTCGCCGATCGCAAACAGCGTCTCGCCGGCCTCGGCGGTCCGTTCCTGGCCGAGCGCTGCAAGCGTCGACAGCTGCGAGCTCGAGAGCACCCGGCTTACGGGAGCAGCCACGTCTTCCACCCATGTCGAGGTGATCGCTGCCTCGTCCTTGACGGCGGGTAACCAGCAGCACGCGAGGCCGGGGGGGTCATATGAAGCCAAAGCGTAGACGGTCAGGCGATCGCCCTCGGCGCGGCGGCGTGCCCGCGCCGGCCCGAGGGGTCGAATAGGTTTGTGCAATGCGCTTCGCCCCCGATCGTCCACTCGGCGTGGCAGCGGCCACGGTGCGCGACTACCGCGAGCTCGCGCGCCGCCGGCTTCCCCGCCAGCTGTTCGACTACATCGACGGCGGCGCCTCCGAGGAGGCCACACTGCGCGCGAACGTCGCCGATCTGGAGCGCGTGCTGCTGCGCCAGATCGTGATGCGCGACGTCTCCGAGCGCGTGCAGTCCTGCGAGGTGCTGGGCCAGCAGCTCGCGATGCCCGTGGTCCTCGCCCCGGTCGGCCTGGCGGGTATGTACGCGAGGCGGGCCGAGGTGCAGGCTGCGCGCGCTGCGCAGGCGGCCGGCGTGCCCTTCGTCGAGTCGACCGTCTCGATCTGCAGCGTGGAGGAGGTGGCGGGGGCGACGTCCGCGCCACCCTGGTTTCAGCTGTACGTGATGCGCGATCGCAGCTATGCCGAGGACCTGATGTCGCGCGCGCAGGCGGTGGGCACGCCGGTGCTCGTGCTCACCATCGACCTGGCGGTGGTCGGGGCCCGGCACCGCGATACCCGCAACGCGGTGATCGGGGAGCCGTCCTCGTGGGCGAAGATCCGCCGCGGACTGGATCTGGCCGCGCACCCGCGCTGGATCGCCGACGTGGCGATGGGGGGCAAGCCGCTCACCTTCGGCAACCTCACCAAGGTGGTCCCCGGCGCGAGCAGTCCGGCCGATTTCAAGGACTGGGTCGATGCGCAGTTCGACCCGAGCGTCACGTGGGAGGACATCGCCTGGGTGCGCCGCAACTGGGGCGGCCGGCTGCTGGTCAAGGGGGTGCTCGACCCCGAGGACGCCAGGCGCGCGGCCGACGTCGGCGTCGACGGCGTGGTCGTCTCCAACCACGGCGGGCGCCAGCTCGACTCCGTTCCATCCACCGCCGCCGCGCTGCCGGCCGTGGTGGCCGCCATCGGCGATCAGATCGAGGTGCTTGTCGACGGCGGGGTGCGCACGGGCCTCGACGTGGTCAAGATGCTCGCCCTGGGCGCGCGGGCAGTGCTGGTCGGCCGGGCCTGGGCGTGGGCCGTGGCGGCGGGCGGCGAGCCGGCGGTCAGGCGCATGCTCGCCGGGCTCAGCGCCGACATCGACACCGCGCTCGCGCTAACCGGCCGCAGGGCGGTCGGCGATCTCGACCCCTCGGCGCTGTATGGCAGCGGATCGGCGCAGTCGAGCGGCGGCCGCGGCTAGCGCTGCCGGCGAGAGCGATGGCCCGCCCGCCGGCCGGTGCAAGCGGGCGCCCAAGCGTGATTGCGGGTAATCCCGGACGCGCTGCGGTGTATTGCCTGATGGAGTCCCGGGCGATGGAGCATTTCGCTCGGAAGCATCAAACTACTGGGTTAGGAGTACAAATGCGAGGCGCAGGTAGTGCACTTTTCGTGGGGGTCCTGCTGCTGGTTGCGGGGGTCCTCAACATCGTCTACGGCATAGCCGCCGTCAGCAACTCACACTTCTATACCGCCGAAACGGCGTACGTGTTCTCGAGTCTGCACACGTGGGGGTGGATCACGATCATCCTGGGGGTCATCCAGCTGACCGCCTCCTTCTCGCTGTTCGGGGGCGGTGCCTACGGGCAGGTCGTGGGTATCTTCGCCGCGACCCTGGGCGCGATCGGGGCGCTGCTCGACATCGGTGGCCCGCACCCGTGGTGGTCGCTGGGGGTCTTTGCGATCTGCGTGATCTGCATCCACGGGCTGTTCGTGCTCGGCGAGCCAGACACGGTCTGAGGCCGGGCTGCCGCGGGAGCAGCCGGCTCCCGCGGCATTCGCGGCCCGCAACAGCGGGCCGTGAACACCCTGGCCTCGCTTCACGCGCGGGCGGCGGGGCGCCCGAAGCGCGCCAGCATCGCCTCCACGATCTGCGGGCCGCGGTCCTCCTGCAGGAAGTGCGCCGCGCCCTCGATGCGGACCTGCTCGCCGGCGGTTGGCAGCAGCTGGGTGAAGACCTCACCCGAGCGGGGATAGGGGAAGACGGGATCGTTGTCGGAGAAGGCCACGAGCGCCGGCTTTTGCCAGCGGCCCAGCGCGTCCTGCACGGCGGCCATCTCGCCCGCGCCGGGATCCTCGGGGCTCAGCGGCACGAGCAGGGGGAAGCGCTGGGCGCCCGCCTTGCTCTCGGGGGTTGGGAAGGGGGCCTCGTAGGCCGCCACGATCCCGGGGCCGAGCTCGGTCGTGGTGGCGCCCTGCATGATCATTCCGATCGGCAGGTCCGGGGTGCGTTCTGCAAATTCGCGCCAGGCCATGAAGCCCTTGCTGACGCGCCCGGTGAACAGCCCCGTGTTCATGATCACCAGGCGGCCCACCTGATCGGCGTGCTCCACGGCCCAGCGCAGGCCGATCGGCCCGCCCCAGTCCTGCACAACGACGGTGACGTCGGCGAGCTCGATCTGCTCGAGGTGGCGAGTGACGTGCTCGACGTGGCGCTCGTAGGTGTACCAGCCCTGATCGGTGGGCTTGTCCGAGCGGCCGAATCCCACGAGGTCGGGGCACACCACGCGGTGGCCCGCGCCGACGAGCGCGTCGAGCATGTGCCTGTACAGGTAGCTCCAGTCCGGCTCGCCGTGGAAGCACAGCACGGTCGGGCCGGAGCCCTCGTCGAGATGGTGCAGGCGCAGCCCGTCGACCTCGACGTAGTGCGGCTCGTAGGGATAGCCGGGCAGGTTCTCAAAGCGCTCGTCGGGCGTGCGGAAGACGTTCATTGGCCAGGGCCTTTCGTAGGTGGTTCTCCGGTGTGCGCTGCAACGCGACCCCACGCGTGGTCGGCCTCGGGCTCAGCGCCGGTGGCGAAGGGATCATGATCGAGCGGACGCTCGCGCGCCCTCCCGTCATCGAGCGGGCTATCCGATCGCGCAGTCGGGCCCGCGGCCGCACGCCACGGCCGGCTCGTTCGTCGTCGCAGCGGGCCGGGGGTGCAGCAGGACGAGTGCGGCGAGCGCGCCGAGCAGGGACAGCGCGGCGCCGACGCCGAGCGCGAGCTGATAGCCGCTGGTCAGCGCGCCGAGCTGCGAGGCTCCTCGCGCCAGCTGGGCAGCGCTGTGCGAGTCGGCCAGCGTGCTCAGCACCGCGAGCCCCAGCGCGCCCCCCACGAGCCGCGAGGTGTTCAGCAGGCCGGAGGCTAGACCGCTCTGCGCTGCCGGCACGCCCTGCACGGCGGCGATCGTCGCGGGGACCAGCGCGAGCCCGAGGCCGCCCGCGGCGAGCACGCCGCCCGGCAGCACGGAGGCGAGGTAGCTTCCGCCGGGTCGCAGGGCGGTCAGCAGCGCGAGGCCGGCGGCGGCGCTGAGCATCCCGCCGGTGAGCACTGCACGCACGCCGATGCGGGCGATGAGTCGCGGTGCCAGCGTGGATCCCGCGGCGACGCTGAGGGTCATGGGCAGGAACGCCAGGCCGGCGCGCAGCGCGCCGTAGCCCAGCACCTGCTGCATGTAGAGCGTGAGGAAGAACCACATCGAGAACACGCCCGCGTAGAGCAGCACGATCACGAGGTTGGCGGCCCGCAGGCGGGGCATCCGCAGCACTCCGAGCGGCAGCAGCGGCGCCGTCGCGAGGCGCCCCTCGACGAGTGCGAAGCCGGCCAGCAGGGCGGCCGCGATCGCGAGCGGTCCGAGCACGCCGGCGGAGCCCCAGCCGAGGCTCTCGCTGCGGACGATGCCGAACACGGCCACCACGAGTCCGAGCGTGACGAGCGTGGCGCCGGCGAGGTCGAAGTGGCGGTGGATGTCGGTGCGCCGGCTCTCGGGGATGATCCCGCGCCCGGCCAGGATCACCGCCGCCCCGATCGGGGCGTTGACGAGGAAGATCGCGGGCCAGCCTAGGCCCTGCGTGAGCACGCCGCCCAGCAGCGCGCCCGAGGCGCCGCCGAGGCCCGCCATCGCGCCCCACACGCCGAGCGCGCGGTTGCGCTCGGCCCCCTCCGCGAAGGAGGTCGTGATGATCGACAGGCTCGCCGGCGAGAGCACCGCGCCGCCCACGCCCTGCAGCGCGCGGGCCCCGATCAGCATGCCGCGGGTACTGGCGAACGCGCACAGCAGCGACGCCGCGCTGAACAGCGCGGTGCCCGCGAGGAACACGCGGCGGCGCCCCAGCAGGTCGGCGGCCCGTCCGCCCAGCAGCAGGAACCCGCCGAAGGTGATCGTGTATGCGTTGACCACCCACTGCAGGCCCGTGGTGCCGAAGTGCAGCCCGCCGCGGATCGAGGGCAGGGCGACGTTGACGATCGACACGTCGAGGATGACCATGAACTGGGCGAGGCAGATGAGCACGAGCAGCTGGTTCCTGCGCTCGCGCGCGCCGGCGCGCGCGAACGGGTAGGCGATGGCGTTCATCGCGCGCTCACCTCCTGCAGGTAGGCGGCCTGCACGACCGCCAGCAGACGCGTGCTGCTCAGCGGCTTGGCGGGAGTGTTGGGCTTGGTCTCCTGAGGTGCTGGCATGGCGCTGGGCTCCTGTAGTTCGCTAGTACGACGATCATCGTAACATATTGGACGGCGATCGTCGTACAATGAACTCATGGGTCTGATGCATCCATCCCGCGAAGAGCTCCAGATGGCCGACGTGCTGCATGCGCTCAGCGACCCGCAGCGGCTGAGCATCGTGCGCTGCCTGGCCGAGGATCCGGCGCCCAGGCGCTGCGGAGCGTTCGGCCTCGAGGTGACCAAGTCGACGCTCACGCACCACTTCAGGGTCCTGCGCGAGGCCGGCGTGATCGAGCAGCGCGAGGAGGGGACGGCGCGCCTGAACAGCCTCCGCCGCGAGGACCTCGACGCGCGCTTTCCCGGCCTGCTCGACGCGATCCTCGCCGGCAGCCGCGCGGGCGCTGCGGCCTAGCGGCCGGCCCGCGGGCCCGGCGCGGCCCGCCTGCGCTCGCGGGACCCGCTCTCAGCGAGCTCGAGCTCGCCGATCTCCACGTGGTGCTCGGCCGCGCAGCGCAGCTCCACGCCCACCCGCTCGCCGCAGCCGCGGTGGCGCAGCTCCACGCCGCTGGGGGGCTCCAGCCAGCGCTCGCCCCACTGCATCAGCGCCGCCAGCACGGGCAGCAGCTCGGCGCCCTTGCTCGTCAGCCGGTAGAGCTCGCGCGTCCGCTGCCCCGGCTCGCGGTAGGGCTCGCGCTCGAGCAGGCCGTCCTCGACGAGCCCCCGCAGCCGCGTGGCGGCGACGGGCGCGCTGATGCCGGCGCGCTCGGCGAAGTCATCGAAGCGCTCCGTCCCGTAGAAGGCCTCGCGCAGGATCAGAAACGCGGAGCGGGCGCCGAGCACATCCAGCGCGCCCGCGATCGAGCAGCGCTCCGCGCTCCACGCACCGCGCGGGTCGAGCCTTCCCGTCATCTGAATCGTGGGGTCGATGCCCGCAGTATATCTGGCTTGGCAGCGGCTAAGCCAGCTTGCTAAACTCTGGGTATGGCAGGCACAAGCCAGCCGCGATCGAGAAATGGAGGCAGCCGAATGCCGCGACACGAGTCACGCTTGCAGGGACGGGAGGTGGTCGTGGTGGAGGCCGCCCGCACGCCGATCGGGCGGGGGCACCCGCAGAAGGGCTGGTTCCGCGACACGCACCCCAATGAGCTGCTCGGCGCGGCCTACACGGCGGTGATCGAGCGCGCGGGCATCGAGCCTGAGCTCGTGCAGGACGTCGTCGCCGGGGCGGTCACGCAGGTCGGCGAGCAGTCCAACAACATCGCCCGCAACGCCTGGCTGCAGGCGGGTCTGCCGGTCACGACCCCGGCGAGCACCGTCGATCGCCAGTGCGGCTCGGGCCAGCAGGCGGTCTCCTTCGCCGCCGGGCTGATCGCGCTCGGTGTGCACGACGTGATGATCGGCGCGGGCGTGGAGCACATGGGCCGCGTGCCGATGGGCGCGAACGTGGCTCACCCGGATGAGTTCGGGGTCCCCTACCCGCCCGAGTTGATGGCGCGCTACGACCTCATCCCCCAGGGCCTCTCCGCGGAGCTGATCGCCGAGCGCTGGGAGGTATCGCGCGCCGAGCAGGACGAGCTCGGGCTGCGCTCGCACCGGTTCGCCGCGCGCGCAACCGACGAGGGGCGCTTCGAGCGCGAGATCATCCCGATGCAGGTCGAGGGGCAGGCCGTCAGCAGCGATCAGGGCATCCGCCGGGACACCAGCCTGGAGGCGCTCGCGGCGCTCAGGCCGGCCTTCAAGGAGGGCGGCAGCGTGACGGCGGGGAACTCCTCGCAGATCTCAGACGGCGCCGCAGCGGTTCTGCTGATGGCGCGCGAGAAGGCCGATGAGCTCGGCCTCAGGCCGCGGGCGCGCATCTATGACGCCACCACCGTGGGCGTTGACCCGGTGGTCATGCTGAGCGGGCCGATTCCCGCCACGCGCACGTTGCTGCAGCGCAACGGCATGACGATCGGGGATCTCGACCTGATCGAGATCAACGAGGCGTTCGCCTCCGTGGTGGGGGCCTGGCGGCACGAGCTGCAGCCCGACATGGATCGCGTCAACGTCAACGGCGGCGCGCTCGCGCTCGGGCACCCCCTCGGCTCCTCCGGCGCGCGGCTGATCACCACGCTGCTGCACGAGCTCGAGCGCTCCGACAAGGAGCTCGGCCTGGTCACGATGTGCACCGCCGGCGGCACCGGCACCGGCACCCTGCTGCAGCGCGTCTGAGCCCGCCTACGGCGTCTTGAGCTTCTTGGCCTTGCCCGTGCTCGTGCCCGAGGAGTTGGTTGCGGTGATGCGGAAGCGGTAGGTGCTCTTCGGCGCGAGGCCCGCGACCGCCGCGGACACAGCGACCGGGCTCGTGCCCGAACCGGGGGGCGAGGCGCACGGCACGCTGTGTCCGTAGGCGGTGGTCGGCCCGTATTCGAATGTGCACGCGGTCACCATCGAGCCGTTCGGGTTCACCGTCGCGTTGAGCACCGCGGCGCTCGCTTCCAGCGAGGTGGCTGCGCCGGTCAGCACCGTGGGCGCGAGCCCCGAGGGGCCGTTGAAGGCGCCGAGCCCGTTGGGGGCGCCGACGCCGGACGGGCCGTCGAAGCCCGGTGCGGCGTCGCAGGAGGTCGTGCCTTCGCAGTCGAGATCGCCGAATTCTTCGTTGACGGCCGGCTCCCCGCACGCGGCCGCCGACACCCCGTCGCAGTAACCGCTGCCGCCGCTGCTCACGTCATACAGCGCGGAGGACTGGCCCAGATGGGTGTACAGCGTCGCTGCCGGGTAGCTCACTCCCTGCGCGCCGCCGGCGAGCGCATACAGCGAGGTGATCAGCGGCGAGGACAGCGAGGTGCCGCCCACCGTCAGCCAGCCCGGTTTGAATTCGGTGCTGTAGACATAGCTGTCGTAGATGTCGAAGCCGGTGTAGGGGTCGGCGACCGCCGCGATGTCGTTGTCGAGGCGCCTGCTGCCGCACGCCGCATTCGCCCAGCCAGGCGCGCTCTGCTGCCAGGAGGGCGCCGTGAACAGCGTGCTGCAGCCGCTGCCCGTCGCGCTGAACTGTTTGAAGCCCCTGCCCGACGGCGGGCCGCTGTCGTTCCACACCGTCTCGCTCTTGCGCACGCCGCTGGCCTTCAGCTTGAGCGAGGTTCCGCCGACCGAGACGACGGTGGGCAGCGAGGCGGGCGCGTTCGGCACGCCGGGCGCTTCGAGCAGGTCGGCGATGTCGTCCCAGTCCAGGTAGCCGGTGTCGCCCGCCGCGGCCGCGATCACCACGCCCGGGTGATCGTAGGCGGCCTGTTCGGTGGCGCCCATTTCGGGCTCCAGCGCGCCGTAGGAGTTGGAGACCTCGCCCGCGCCCAGGCTCACCGCCTCGTCCACCGACGCCGCGAGATCGCCGAGGCTTTCGCTGTCGGCCTCGACCAGCACGATCCTGCAGTTGGGGCAGACGCTGTGCACGGTCTCCACGTCGAGCGAGATCTCGACCGACCAGCCGCGCGTGTCGGCTTCGGGCAGCGCCGTCGTGCTTCCCGTCTGCCCGACCTTCTCGAAGCATCCGTCGGCGCTCGTGCAGGGCGCGAGCCCGTACTCGCTGTCGAACGTGCCGAGGTCCTCTTCCACATCGGGGTCGTCGTAGGCATCCACGATCGCGACCGTCTGCCCGGTGGCGCCCGCCGTGGGCGAGTAGCCGTACGCGCTCGCCAGATCCGCCGGGGTGAGCCCACCCGCGGGGCCGCTCGAGCTCGAGCCCGAGCCGACCTCGTAGGGCCGCGCGGCGGCAGCGCCGCTGGCGGCCGGCACGAGCGTGAGCGCGAAGCAGCTCGCATCGCCGGGCCCCGCCGGCGGGCATACCGCGCGGACCTTCGCATAGCGCGTGGGCAGCGGCGCGGCGGGCCTGGCTGCGGCGGCCGGGGCGCCGGCCGCCTGGAGCACGGTTGTCGCCAGCAGAACGACTAGGGCAACGCCCGGGGCGGGCGCGTGTCGCATGGCTGCCCATCCTCTCTGGTTCGCGAGGGAAGCGAGCCCAAGCTACACGAGCCGTCCTGCGCTGTCGATGCGGGTGGACGGATAGGCAGCTGAACGCGCCCCGGTCGAGAGCCGGTCAGGCGATGCCGCTGCGCAGGGCCTGGACGACCGCTGGATGCGGTTCTCGAGGCTTGGCGAGGGGCGAGCCGACGCGGAGAGCTAGGAGTCGGGCAGCAGGCCGACGTCGGCGAACGCGCGGCCGCGGTCCCAGTAGAAGATCAGCCGCACGACCTTGCCCTCGCGGATGCGGAAGAGGTTGGCGCGCAGCTGCTCCACGTCCTCGCCGCTGCTCTTGTCGCGGCCGCGCAGGCAGCCGAGGACCAGCACGCGCTCGTCGTCCACGTCGCGGTAGTCCTGCGCTTCGGGCCGCGCGGCGTCGAGGATCTCGAGCATGGCGCGCCAGCCGTCCTCGATCGCGGCCGTCCCCGTGAAGCCGCCCGTGACCGGCCCGCCGACGCTCGCCGTCTCGATCTCGGGGTGCGCCCACTCTGCGGTGTGAGAGAAGTCGCCCTGCTCCCACGCGTCATAGATCGAGCGCACGAACTCCACGTTGGCGGCGGTCATGCGACGAGTATCTCACCGCAGCCCGGCGTGCGCCCGCGCTCGCCCGCGCCGCCACCGCCTACGCGGGCACCGCCTCATCCTCGACCGCTCGCGCCTGCAACTCGGGCGAGGAGAACTCGATCGCGTCGTCCACCGGGCCGCGCCGCAGCAGGCGCATGTCGCGGAAGTAGCTCTGGTGCAGGCGCCACGGCGGGCTCGCGCCCTGCTTGGGCAGGTTCTCGATCGACCGCAGCACGTAGCCGGACTTCAGGTCGAGGATCGGTTCGATCGCCAGTGAGGCGCCGGGCCGGCGCGGTGTGCAGATCGTCGCGCCGATCGCGTCCATGTGGTGCAGCAGGCGACAGATGTACTCCGCCACGAGGTCCGCCTTGAGCGTCCACGAGGCGTTCGTATAGCCGAGCGCGAGGGCCAGGTTGGGCACGCCGCAGAACATCATGCCCTTGTAGGCGATGAGCTCGCCGGGATCGATCCTGGCGCCGTCCACGGAGAGCTCGATGCCGCCCAGCACGAGCAGGTTCAGGCCCGTCGCCGTGACCACGATGTCCGCCTCGAGCTCCTCCCCGGAGGTGAGGCGGATGCCGGTCTCGGTGAAGTGCTCGATCTGCCCCGTGGCGATCGACGCGCTGCCCTTGCCGAGCGCCTTGAAGAGGTCGCCGTCGGGGACCAGGCACACGCGCTGATCCCACGGGTTGTATTTCGGCGTGAAGTGCGTCTCCACGTCAAAGCCGGGGGGAGCTGTTTGCGAACCAGGCGCATGAAGAAGGAGCGCATCAGCCCCGGCGCGCGGCGGCACAGCTCGAAGTTGACCATCTGCAGCAGCACGTTCTTCCAGCGCGCGAGCGTGTAGGCGAGCGGTGGGGCGAAGGTGGCACGCAGGCGATCCGCGATCGGGTCCTGGCCGGGCAGGCTCACGATGTAGGTCGGCGAGCGCTGCAGCATCGTGACGTGCTCGGCCTCCGCGGCGAGCGCCGGGACGAGCGTTACGGCCGTCGCGCCGCTGCCGATCACGACGATGCGCTTGCCGGCGTAGTCGAGGTCCTCGGGCCAGTGCTGCGGGTGGATCACGGTCCCGCCGAAGCGCTCGATGCCCTCGAACTGCGGGCTGTAGCCCTCGTCGTAGCGGTAGTAGCCGGTGCAGCCGTACAGGAAGCTGCAGGTGAGCGTCTCGGTCTCGCCCGTGTCGCTGCGCTCGGCCTGCACCGTCCAGCGCGCCTCGGCCGAGGACCACTCGGCGCGCAGCGCGCGCCGTCCGTAGCGGATGTGCTGCTCGATGTCGTTCTCGCGGGCGGTCTCGTGGATGTAGCTCAGCACCGCCCCGCCCTCCGCGATCGCCGCGGGCTCCTCCCACGGCCGGAACGAGTAGCCCAGCGTGAACATGTCGGAGTCAGAGCGGATCCCCGGATAGCGGAACAGGTCCCAGGTGCCGCCCATCGCCTCGCGCGCCTCGAGCAGCAGGAAGCTCCTCTCGGGGCAGCGCCGGCGCAGATGGCAGGCGGCGCCGATGCCCGACAGGCCCGCGCCCAGGATCAGCACGTCGACGTGCTCTGCGTCGCTCCCCGCCTCATCCAGCATGCGAGCAGTCTCGCAGGATGCCGGGACGCTCGCGGCCCGGGCGTTTGCCGCGCGGTTCAGCCGGCCGCGCCGGCGGGCGTGGGCGGCGCTCCCGCCGCCGGGAGGTTCAGCGGTTCCGAGACGCACGCGCCGAAGCCCCCGCCGCCCGGGCACAGCACGCGTAGCGAGGCTGGGCCGCGCAGCGTGGGGAGTGTCCCAGCCGGCAGCGACCACTGCCCTTCCGCGTCGGTGCTGGTTTCCGCGACTGTCAGCTCTTCCACCACTTCTCCCCTACGCTTCACACTGCGCGCCTGGAGCAGGATCGGGGCGGCTGCCAGGGGGCTGCCGTCGAGCAGCGCGAGGCGCCCGCCGAGCGCCTGCGTTTCGGTCGCGCTCGCAAGCGTCGCGCGGGCCGGCTCGCCCGCCAGTCGTCCCACCCCCGCGCGGATGGCGGGCAGCTCGCCGTACAGCGCGTCGCCGGGGCATTCCGTCGCGTCGCCGTCGCGATGTCCCGCGATGTGCGGCAGCGACACGCGGGCGTTGGCGGGAAAGCGGCTGTAGGAGGCTCCCGCCGGATTGACCTTCACGCTCACCCGTCCCGCGGCCGGCACGCCGTGGAGCGAGAGCTTCCACGCGAGCAGCTCTTCCAGCGCGCCGCGGGCCGCCGCGGAGATCCTCACCGCCGTGAACGAGCCGAGCACCGCCACGCCGGTGGAAGCCAGGTTGTAGCCGCCTGCCTGCGCACCCACCACCGGCTCGTCGATGCCGCCCGCACGCGCCTCGAAGATCCGACCGTAGGCGTCGATCACGAAGTTGTAGCCGATGTCGTTCCAGCCGTTGACGTAGCGGTGGAAGACGTAGATCGCGCGCAGCATGGCGGGCACTTCAGCGGCCGCATAACCGTTGGGGTTCTCGGTGTGGTGCACGAACGCCAACCTCACCGCGCCGTATTCCGGCGCCACGCGAGGCGGCGAAACGCCGGCCGCCCAAGCGCGCCGGGCGATGATCGGCGGCTGCCCGGGCCCGGCGTCAAGCGGCGGCGCGGCGAGCGGCAGCGCGCCCGCGAGCCGCGCCACCCTTCCCGCACCCACGCCTCGGCTGACGTCGACGAGCTGCAGGCGCACCCCCTCGAGGGCCTGTGCCGGGCGGATCTGCACCACCGTTGCTCCGCCGGTCCACACCGGCTCGCCCACCTGGCGGCCGGCCGCTGGGCGCGCTTCGGGCCCGTGCCCGTGTGACCCGGCCGCGACCCACTCGCTCCAGCGCCCGTCGCGCCCGCGGAAGCGCAGCCACACGCTCGCGCCCGCGGGCCCCTGCCACACCAGGCCAACGAGGTCCGCCGGGCGCCTCAGCTCGATCGTCACCCCAGCCGGGGAGACCCCTCCCAGCCACCGCTCGCCGAGCGTGGGGCGCGGCGGCGTGCCGAGCAGCGCGAGCGCGCCGCCGGGACGAACGAGGCCGCTCGCCACCGCGCCGGCAGAGGCCGCGAGCAGCGCTCTGCGCGTGAGACCGCGGGTGGCGCTGTCAGCGCGCGTAGAGCGCAAAGAAGTCACGATCATCCGGTTCGAGGTAGCGCGTGTCCGGCCGTTCCATGTCGGGCAGCAGGTTGCTGGGGTCTTCCGCGCCCGGCGCGCCGTAGGTGATGAAGCTGACCCAGTAGGAGTTGATGTCGAGCTCCATCGCGCGCACCGCGCCGGCGTGGATGAGTGTCCTCGCGAGGCTCGCCACCGTCTGGTCGTTGCCCGCGGCGTAGATCAGGTTGCCCTCCCGGTCGATGCCGATCCCGGAGCGCCACACGAGGACCGCATTGCCCACCGTGGCGCCCCATTCGGCTCCGTCGGCGAGCGTCGGGTTGGGCCTGCCGTCGCTGACGATCAGCGACAGGTTCTGGCGTGCGAAGGAAACCGATGCGGGCGCCGTGGCTCCATAGTGCCAGTCGATCACGTCGACCTGCCCGTCGCTGTATCCAACCAGCGTGCCCTGGCCATTTCGCATCGCCGCATAGGTGTGACCGTGCACCACGAACCCGCCTTTGGAGTCACTCAGCTTGAAGCCGCTGTTGAACGTGGCGAGCAGCTTTCCGCGCTGTGCCTGCGGCACGTCCATCGAGCCACGCGGAAGTTCCACCGAGGGCTCCAGCCGGCCGGGGTTGAGCGCCAGGCTCGTGCGCCTCGTGTCGATCCAGGCGAGCCCGGCGACCACACGCGGATATTCGGGCTGGTCGCGCAGGGTGCTCAGCAGGATCGGCGGTTCGGCTTCAAGCCCGGGCCGCGTGGCGTGCCACACGCCCTCGCCCGGTAGCGCGGGCGCGATCATCGGCGTCACGCGTGGAGGCCGGTAGGCCGGTGTGGCGGCGGGCCTGGCGCTTGCGCCGCCGTAGCCCACGCGCGGCAGGCTCCGTAGCGCGGGTCCGCCCTTGACCGGCGCCGTGAACTGGTAATAGATCGACTCGATCTGAGCAACGAGGCCTGCCGCGCCGTGGTCCCGGATCCACTCGACCGTGCGGATGCCGAGCGCCGAGTTCGACGGCTCGCTCATCGTGCTCAGGTATGAGATCGCTCCGGGGAGCAGTACGAGCAGGGCGGCCGCGAGCGCTATGCGCCGCAGCCGGACAAGAGCACGGGGCCGGCGGGATGGGGTGACGACGCGCCGAGGGCGGCGGGCGGTAGCGCCCAGCTCCATCGGTTCACTGTAGGGACCCGGCATTAACTCCCAGTTAAAGACTCCCACGCATGAGCACACTCTCACATAGTGAATAAGTGAATTCTCACTAAGAAGAGTCTCACCTCGAAGGGGAGAAATACGGACGGAGACCGACGCTTGGTGTGGAATCATCGTCTCGCCTTGGGGGGCGGCATCTTCACTGAAACCCCAACGGAGGTCTTGAGAAATTAACCCAATCGAGGCAGTGGCAGGCAAGGACGACGTGCGCCTGCAGCCCCGCGCCCGGACGGCCTGGCGCGGGGCGCCGTTCGGTGACCCCGGGGCACAGGCGGATCCGGGACTGCGAGCCGGCGTGCTGCTGCGAGCCTGCCGCCCCCGGCAGTGGAGCAAGAACCTGCTCGTACTGGCCGCGCCGTGCGCCGCCGGGCTGATCACCCGCCCCGCCGTCGCCGCCGAGGCAGCCGGTGCGTTCATCGTGCTGTGCCTGCTCTCCAGCGCCACCTATCTCGTCAACGACGTGCGCGACGCCGAGCAGGATCGCCTGCATCCCCGCAAGCGCCTGCGGCCGATCGCCGCGGGGCAGCTCTCGCCGCGCGCCGCGCTGGGGGCCGCCGGCGTGCTTGCATTTGCCGGTATCGCGTTCGCGAGCGCGATCACGCCGGGGCTCGGGCTGGTGGCGTGCGCCTACCTCGCGCTGACCGCGAGCTATTCACTGTGGTGGCGCCGCGTGGCCGTGCTCGACATCCTTGCCATCGCCGCCGGCTTCGCGCTGCGAGCGCTCGCCGGCGGCGTCGCCACCGACATCTGGCTCTCGCGCTGGTTTGTGATTGTCACCGGGAGCTGCGCCATCTATCTCGTGGCCGCCAAGCGCTACGCGGAGCTGTGTGAGCACGGCGGCTTGGGCGGGGTGCGGACGACGCTCGAGAGCTACTCCGCCTCGGGCCTACGCCTCGCGCTGCTGGCCGCGGCCACGGTCGCGGGCCTCGCCTACACCGGTTGGGCCTTCACGCGACCGAACCACCTGCTCTGGTACGGGCTCTCGATAGCGCCGCTGCTGCTGTGGCTGGCGCGCTACGCGACGCTGATCGGCCGCGGTGGCGCGCAGGCGCCGGAGGAGCTGATCCTCGGCGACCGGGCGCTCCTGATGCTGAGCGGCGGCTGGGCGCTGCTGTTCATCGGCGGTGTGTATGGCGGTGGCTGAGCGCGAGCCGCGGGAGCGCGTCGCCGCGCGCGCGAGCGAGCGATGGCTGAGCGGCTGGGGCCGAACGGCGCGGAGCCGCGCGGCCGTGTTCAGCCCGCGTGATGGCGAGGACGTCGCCGAGCTGCTCGCGCTGGCCGCGGCCTCGCCCGCCGGCGCGATCGCCCGCGGAGCCGGGTGCAGCTACGGCGATGCCGCGCAGAACGCCGGCGGCACGGTGCTCGATACGACGGGCCTGACGCGGATCCTGGCGGTCGATCGCGCGGGCGGGAGCGTGAGCGCGCAGGCCGGCGCCACGATTGCTCAGCTCGTCGCCCGCCTGGCCGCCGACGGGCTAACGCTCCCGGTCGTGCCCGGCACCCGCCACGTGACGCTCGCCGGGGCGATCGCCAGCGACATCCACGGCAAGAATCACCACCGCGACGGCGCTATCGCCCGCCACGTTGTGTCGCTGTCGCTGTGCACGCCCGCGCAGGGCCTGCTCGAGCTCACTCCCGACAGCGATCCCGAGCTGTTCTACGCGACCCTCGGCGGCATGGGACTGACCGGGGTGATCGTGCAGGCCACGCTACGTGCCGCGCCGCTGCAGTCGCCGTGGCTGGCGCTCGACACCGACCGCAGCGACGGCCTGGAACAGACGCTCGAGCTGATGGCCGGCGAGGAACCGCACAGCTACTCGGTCGCCTGGCTGGACCTGCTCGCCGAGGGGCCGCGGATGGGCCGGGCGGTGATCGGCCGGGCCGACAGCCTGTCGGGGTACAGCGCGGCCGCGAGCGGGTGCGCCCGCCGGGCGCGCCGCCGGGCGGATCCCGCGCGGCTCTCAAGGCGCGCGCCGCTGGCCGTCCCGCGGGGCCTGCCCGGTCCGCTCAGCCCAGCTGCGGTGCGCGCCTTCAACGCGCTGCGCTGGCGCGCCGCGCCGCGCCGTGAGCGCGGGCGAGCGGTCGCGCTCGCCCCGTACTTCTTTCCGCTGGACGGCCTCGCGGATTGGAATCGCCTGTACGGGCCCGCCGGACTGGTCCAGTACCAGTTCGTGGTGCCTGACGGGGAGGAGGCCGCGCTGCGGCGCTGCTTTGAGCTGATCCGCGCCCGCCGCCTGCCCGTGTACCTCGCCGTGCTCAAGCGCTTCGGCCCCGCCTTCGGCGGCCCGCTGTCGTTCCCCGTCGAGGGCTGGACGCTGGCGATCGATCTTCCGGCCGCCGCCCCAGGACTGCGCGCGGCGCTGGACGAGCTCGATGGGCTCGTGGCCGCCTGCGGCGGGCGCGTGTACCTGACGAAGGACGCTCGCATGCGGCCCGAGGTGCTGCGCGAGATGTATCCGCGACTGCCCTCCTTCGAGGGCGTGCGCGCCCGGGTGGACCCGGATGGGGTGCTGCGCTCCGACCTCGCGCGGCGGCTAAGACTGTGCGGAGCCGCGCGGTGAACGCCACGGCGGCCGGCTCTGCAGGCAGGCGCGTGATCCTGCTCGGGGGCACCTCGGAGATCGGCCTGGCGATCGTCGGCGAGCTGCAGCGGCGGGCTCCGCGCGAGGTGGCCCTCGTGGGCCGCGACGCGGGGGCACTGGCCCGCGCTGTCGGCGAGCTGGAAGCGGCCGGTTGCGAGCGCGTGATCGCGCTGGAGTTCGACGCGCTCGACACCCGCAGCCACGGCGAGGTCCTCGGCCAGGCGCTCGAGCGACTCGACGGCGCCGACATCGTGGTGCTCGCGGTCGGCGTACTCGGCGAGCGCGGCGGCCTGCCCGCCGACATCTCCTCCGCGGTCGAGCTGCTCGAGGTCAACGTGGTGGGAGCCGGCTCGCTGCTGCTCCACGCGGCGAGCGCACTGCGCGAGCGCGGTGGCGGTGCCCTCGTGGTGCTCTCCTCGGTCGCAGCCGAGCGGCCACGCCGCGCGAACGTCGTCTATGGCGCCTCGAAGTCCGGCCTCGACGCGCTCGCCCAGGGTCTCGGCGACGCGGTGCGCGAGGATGGAGTGCGCGTGCTCGTTGTGCGCCCTGGCTTCGTGCACACCCGCATGACCCGTGGGCTCGACCCGGCTCCGCTTGCGAGCACCCCCTCGGCTGTGGCGACGGTGGCCGTCGACGGCCTCGAGAGCGGCGCGCACACGGTCTGGGCGCCGCCGGCGTTGCGCTGGCTGATGCTTACCGTGCGCATGCTTCCCCGTCCGCTGCTTCGCCGCATGAGGCAATGAGCGCCGTCCGGCCATCCGACGGGCCAGCGCACTCCTCCGGGCGCGCCACGCAGCCAGGGAGGGACGCCTGGCAGCTGCGCGACCGGCGCCGGGAGGCCGTTCGCCGCCGCCATCTGCTGAGGGTGGACCTCGTCCTCGGGGTCTTCAGCGCGCTCGCCGTCCTGCTGCTCACGCCCGGTCTCGCGATCGCCGCGCTGGTCGCTCTGCTGCTGCTGGTGCTGTGCGCAGCATCGATCGTCCTCGAGCGCCGGTGGCGTCGCCGGAGCGAGCGACGTCGTAGCCGCACAGGGTGAGTTTCCTCTCATCCGCGCTTCAAATGTGACACCTCTCACCGCGTGCTGAGCCTGGGCTTAATGTGAGGGTGCACCGTTGGCGCCATGCTCGGTGCGGGACGGCGCCCAACAGCTCGACGGCTCATGCTCACGCTTGCCGTCGCGATCGTCACACTCGCTGTGGCGGGCGCCGCGATCAGCGAGGGGCTCGAGTCCGGGGACGACACGGCGCAGTCCGCCGTGGCCCTGTCCGGTCAGGGGTGCGGGGTAGCCGGCGCTGCGACGGTCGCCGGCGTGGATTCCGCGGTCGCACGGGCCATCTACGCCGGCGAGCTTCACTCAAGCTCGGTCAGCGCCGATCTCGGGCACGTGACGGGCTCCGCGGCGCTCCTCAGGGCGCTCGCCGCCGGCAGCACGGCGGAGACCTACGCGGCGGTGCACGCGCTCGTCTACACCCCGCACTGGCACATCGTGCGCCTGCGGGTCCTGCAGCACGGACGCGTCGTGGCCGACGTGGGCGGACCCGACGTGATCGCGCCGGTGTCCGGGACGCTGCGCTGGAAGGGCAGGGTGGTGGGCAGCTACGTGATGTCCGTGCAGGACGACATCGGCTATGTCAAGCTCGTCAGCCGCTTCATCGGCGTGCCGATCGATCTGTACCGCAACGGCGCGTTCCTGATGGGCACCCTGCGGCCCGCGCCGGTCGCGCCGAGTGCCGGCGGCTCGCTCAGCGTCGGCGGCGCCCTCTACCAGGCCCACCTCCTCAGCGCGGCGGCGTTCCCGAGCGGCTCCCTGCAGGTGGCGCTGCTGGTTCCCGTTCCGATCGGCGCCAGGGCACGAGAATCGTGCGCGGCGCTGCGCATCGCGGCGTGGGGCAATGTGGTGAAGCACATAGCCGCCCGCTTCACGCCATTGGCCGCACACTACGCGGACCTGGCCGGCGTGCTGCGGGGAGTGACCAGCGGGCTCACCGTGGTGAAGGCGGGCTCCAAGCGCCTGGCGGGCGCCGCCGTGCCCTCGGTCCCGCACGCCGGCAGCGTTCGCTTCGCCGGGCGTTCATGGTCGGTCTTCTCCTGGGAACCCGCTCCCCCCGCGCGCATCTACTTCCTCGCCCCCGCCGGCTGAGGCTTGCTGGGCGCGGCGGCCCTGAGCGGGGCGCTCACCCGCCGCCCACCGGCACGAGCAGAGGGCCCGCTCATGACGGGCCCTCTCGCTGCGGGTGGCGGTGGGCGTTCTGGTCATGGAATTCGCCGCCCGCCGTGACCTGCCGATGGTGGCCTCCGGCGTTCACGATCGGGGTTGTGGCGCCCTCAGCAGGATGGGCGCTCGACCGCGTCTCAGGATCTACATCTAGCCCCCCGCGCGCTCGGCCGGCGCCACCTGCAGCGCGACCTCGCCGTGGGCGGGCGCGGGTGTGGCCGTCGCCCCCGCCCTCCCGCGCTTCGGCACGAGGAAGCCCGCCATCAGGCACACCAGCAGGAAGCCGGTGGCCATCACGAAGGTCTCGGTGAAGCCGGTGACGGTCGGCAGGCCGTTGGCGGTGTTTGCCGCGATAAAGCTCGCCGAGAGCTGCCCGCCGAGCGCCCCGCCGAGCGTGCGCATGACCGTGTTCATGCCGCTGGCCACCCCGGTCTGATGAATCGAGACGGCCTGCACGATCAGGTTGCCGAGCGCCGCGAACGCCAGGCCGATCCCGATGCCCAGCAGCGCGGCCGCGATCAGCAGGTCATAGGGATGGCTGTGTGCCACCGCGAGCATCGCGAACGCGAGCGTGGTGAACGCGGTCCCCGCGAGCAGCGCCGTGCGCGAGCCGAAGCGCGAGGAGATGCGCCCAGCGAACAGGCCGAGGATCGTCATCCCGATCGTCGAGGGGAGCAGGTACAGGCCCGAGACGACCACCGAGGCGCCGAAGCCGAAGCCGGTGCTCGTCGGCAGCTGTGCGAACTGCGGGAAGACGATGAACGATGCGTACATGCCCGCGCCCAGCAGGAAGGCGGCGAGGTTGGTCGTCCACACCCCGCGGATCCGCATCATCGTCATGTCGATCAGCGGGTTGCTGCTGCGGACCTCGACCACCACCCACGCCGCCGAGATCGCCACGCCGAGCAGCACCACGCCGATCGTGCGCGCCGAGATCCAGCCCCAGGTGGTCGTCTGGCTGATCGCCAGCAGCACGGTGGAGATGCCGGCCGTCATCAGCGCGGCCGCCAGCCAGTTGATGCGCCCCGGCGCGCGCACGGGCGACTCGGGGATGAAGCGCCACGTGGCAACCGCCGCGATCACCGTCGGCACGAGCGGAATCCAGAACAGCCAGTGGTAGTTGAGGTGCGCCACGATGACCCCGGAGAGCACGATCCCCACGCCCGCGCCCACGCCGAGGATCGCCGACAGCAGGCCGATGCTCCCCGGGACCTTCTCGCGCGGGAACTCGTCGCGGACGATGCCGAAGGCCAGCGGGAAGATGCCGCCGCTGGCGCCCTGGATGAAACGGGCCAGCACCATCACGGCCAGCGAGTTGGACACCGCTGCCAGCAGCGTTCCCGCGGCCAGGATCACGAGCGTCCACAGCAGCATGCGCTCCTTGCCGTGCATGTCCCCTAGGCGCCCGATGATCGCGGTGCCCACCGACGCCGAGAGCAGGTACGCCGTCAGCAGCCACGCGATCTGCGTCTCGTCGGTGTGCAGCGCGCGCTGGATCGTCGGGAGGGCCGGCACCACCAATGAGCTCAGCATCGCGTAGGCCACCCCCGCGAGGGAGAGCACGAGCAGGATCAGCGTGGGGTGTGTGCGTTTCGCCGCGGTCATGGGCTGGCGCGGCGCCCGCCCAGCGCCGGCGGGCGCTCCGCTCCGGCCAGCCTAGAACAGCCCCGCCCGCGAGCCCTCGTCGCGCAGGCCCGCCGCGCCCGCGTCGAGGCGCCGGCCGCTGTCGCACACGCTCCGGGGGAACATTAAGCCCTGCTTGATGGAGGACCTAGCCGCGCTTCAGGAAGGCCGGTCAAGGTATGTCGCGATGCTCCTCCTCCTAGCCCCCCTCGCCTGGTTGGCCGTCACGGCGCTCGTCGTGACGGCCTGTCGGGCGGCAGCGAGCGCCGACCGCCACCCCCGGCCGGGGGTGGCGGGCTCGCGCCCCACTAGCGACGCGCCACGCTGACCGCGTACCAGTCCGAGCTGATGCCGGGCGTGGTCTCGCAGACGTCGCGCACGATGCTGAGGATCGCGCGCCGGCCGATGTCCGCGCGTTCGTCGCGCTCCATCGAGATCGGCGCGTCCTCTCCCCATGTGGCCGTGATGTCCGCGCCGCGCCTGGCGAAGCGCGCTTCATCACGGGCGCTGCCCAGCACGGCCCACAGCTGCTCGATGGCGTCGGCCGGGGGTTTGAACCCCGAGTGCGGAGCGATCGTGAAGTCCACGGCGCAACCCTACTGAGCGTCCGGCCAGGAGGCCTCGCCCATGACGCCGTCGCCGTCGCCCGGCCTGGGTCCGCCAACCGCGATCAGATCGAGGCCCTGCGGCCCCGCCTCGAAGGCCCGCACCACCTCGGGTGCCACCCGCAGCACATCCCACTGGCGCAGCTCGCGAACCTCGCCGTCGAGCAGCGCGCGCCCGGAGCCCGCGACGACGACGTAGGCCTCCTCCTGCTCGCGGTGGCTGTGCGCCATCGGGCTGCGCAGGTCCGGCGCGTAGCGGAACAGGCTCACGCCGAGATCGCGCGAGTCGAGGTGTTTGCGCCCGAAGTGCCCCTCGATCCCCGGCGCCCGGTCGCCCACCGCGTTCTCGATGTCCAGCAGGTTGACAACGGAAAAGCTCAACATGGGATCTCTCCTCTGATGCGGGGTGGATGAAGCGCTCGCGCGAACCCTAGCCGCGATGTCGCCAGCCGCTGGTTGCCATGTCGTGCCCATCACAGTAGATAGATCGCTCTACTGATACACTGCCGGCGATGCCGACCGTCACCGAGTCGCCGACACGCGAGCGCCTCCTGTTCGCGAGCGCCGAGCTGTTTCGCCGCCAGGGCTATGCGGGAACCGGCCTCAAGCAGCTGGTTGCCCAGGCCGACGCGCCATTCGGCTCGCTGTATCACTTCTTTCCCGGCGGCAAGGAGCAGCTCGCCGAGGAGGTGCTGCGCGCCGGCGGGAGCTTCTTCCTCGCGCTGTATGAAGCGGTCGCCGGCGAGGCGCCCGACGCGCCGAGCGCGGTGCGCGACTTCTTCGCGGGAGCAGCCGCGACCCTGGAGGCGACCGACTTCGCCGATGCGTGCCCGATCGCGACCGTCGCGGGCGAGATCGCAAGCACCCACGAACCGTTGCGCAAGGCGTGCGCGGATGTCTTCGCCAGCTGGCTCGACGCGCTCGCCGCGGACCTGCTCGACGCCGGCGTCGCGCCCCCCTCCGAGCGTGCGCTGGCGCTGAGCGTGCTCGCTCTGCTCGAGGGCGCGTTCCTGTTGAGCCGCACGTTGCGCAGCACCGAGCCGATGCACGCGGCCGGCGAGGCGGCGCTGGCGCTCGTGCTCGCAGCCCTGCCCGGCGGTGCGGCGGGGGAGCGCCCGCGATGAGCTTCCGCTCCGGGTTGATCGCGGGCTTCGCCGGCGCTCTCGCCGGACGCGTGCTGTTCGTGCGCCTCGTGACTCTGAAGTTCCGCCGCGACGTGCGGCGGCTGAACGCCGGCGATCACGCGCCGCTGCTGGCGGTATACGCCGAGGACGCCGTGCTCCACTTCAACGAGGGCGCCCACCGCTGGTCGGGAGAGCACCGCGGCAAGGCCGCGATCGAGCGCTTCCTGCGCGACTTCACCGCCGCGCGCATCAACGGTGAGATCCGCGAGGTGTGGCTCGCCGGGCCGCCCTGGGCGCTGCGGATCGCGGTCCGCTTCGACGACTGGGCCAAGGACCCGGGCGGTGCGCAGATCTACGCCAACCGCACGCTCCTGTTCGTGCGCACACGCTTCGGGCGGATCGTTGAGCAGCAGGACTTCTACGAGGACACCGCGCGGATCCTCGCGCTCGAGTCGCGTCTGCGCGAGCTCGGGGTGCAGCCGGCCTGTTCCCCTCCCGGCTGAGTGGCGCCCGCCGCCCCGGGCCGGGACCATCCGTAGATGTGTGCAACTGGATAAATGTTCACCATGCAAGCGGCTGGCGGCCCGGCGTGAGTCGCTACGCTCGTCTGTAGACGCGGCCAGCTCATCGGGGCTGCGTGTTCCCCAACACGCCGGCTGTGTCTCTCCGACAGCGGAGCAGAGCGGCCCGGCGCGGCCGCGGACTTGCACTCATTCGCTGAACTGATACACCGACGCGCGCGGCTCGTGCTGGCGGTCACCGCGCTCTTCACCGTTGTTGCCGGCGTGGTCGGCGCCGGCGTGGTCGGCTCGCTGAGCAACGGCGGCACCGCCGATCCCAGCGCGCCGAGCGTGATCGCCGAACGCCAGATCGTCGCGGCCGACGGCGTCTCCTCGCAGCCGGGCCTGGTGGTGCTCGTGCGCAGCAGCGGGCCCGCGCTGTCGACCTCCGGGCGCGCGCTGCTCGCGCGCGTGGTGCGCACGGTGCGCTCGCAGGGAGCGCTCGCGCATGTGGTCAGCGCCCTCGACGCGCCGCGGCCGGGGGCGCTGATCTCCCGCGACGGACGCCAGAGCGTGGTCCTCGGCTACTTCGCGGCCGATGCCTCCGAACACGCCGCCACGGCGGCCGCACAGCGCATCGCGCACGAGCTGCGCCCGCTCCCCGGCGTGAGCGTCGGCGGAGACCAGCTCACCTTCAGCCAGCTCGAAGACACGATCTCCGCGCAGCTGCCCAAGGTCGAGCTGATCGCATTCTCGATCCTGCTGGTGCTCTCGCTGATCGCCTTCCGCGGGCTTGTCGCCGCGGCGCTGCCGCTGATGGTGGGAGCGGTGGCGGTGGCGGGAAGCCTTCTGATCATGCGCGCGCTCGCGCAGGTCACCTCGCTGTCGGTGTTCTCGCTGAACCTCGTCACCGGCCTCGGCCTCGGCCTCGCGATCGACTACTCGCTGTTCGTGGTCTATCGCTATCGCGAGGAGCTCGCGCGCTGCGGGCATTGCTCGGAGGCGCTCGAGCGCACGCTTGGCACGGCCGGGCGCACCGTCCTGTTCTCCTCGTTCACAGTCTCCGTCGCGCTGCTCTCGCTGCTCGTGTTCCCGCAGAAGATGCTCTCCTCGATGGGGATCGCGGCCGCCGTGGTCACCGTCTTCGCCGCCAGCGCCGCGCTGATCCCGCTCGGCGCGATGCTCGCCCTGCTCGGCCCGCGCGTGAACGCGCTCTCGCCCGCACGCCTGCAGCGCGCGCGCCGGCGGGCCGAGGGGCCGGTCAGCGAGGGGCGCTGGTACAGGCTTGCCACGCGCGTCATGCGCAGGCCCCTGCGGGTCGCGGCGGCGTGCGCGGTGCTGCTGCTGCTCGTGGGCCTGCCGGCCCTGCACCTGCGGCTCGGCTCGACCGACTCGCGCGTGCTGCCGCCGGGATCGAGTGCCCGCGTCGTCGACGCCTCCATCGCCAGCTCCTTCGCGGCCGACGCCGCCGACCCGGTCGTCGCGCTCGTGCACGCCCCCGCGCACGCCGCGCCAGTGCTCGCGCGCTACCGCGCCGAGCTCGCACGGCTGCCCGACGTCGCGCTGGCGCAGCCAGCGCGGGTGATCGCGCCGGGGCTGTGGTCGCTGGAAGTGCTCTCCAGCCAGCCCCCGCTCAGCTCGGCCTCCCAGCAGCTGATCGCGGCGATCCATGCGCTGCCCGCTCCCTACGCGGTGGCGCTCGCGGGCGTCGCAGCCGGGCAGTTCGATCAGCACGCCAGCCTGCACTCCCACATCGCCCTGGCGCTCGCGATCCTTGCCGTGACCACGCTGCTGGTGCTGTTCATGATGACCGGGTCGGTCGCGCTGGCGGTCAAGTCGCTGATCATGAACCTGCTGAGCCTCAGCGCCGCCTTCGGGATCCTCGTGCTGCTCTTCCAGGACGGGCGCCTGCAGGGCCTGCTCGGCTACACCGCCACAGGCTCGCTGGAGCAGACCAACATGATCATCCTGTTCATCATCGGCTTCGGCCTGTCCACCGATTACGGCGTGTTCCTGCTCGCCCGCATCAAGGAGGCCCACGACGCGGGCGCCTCCGACGAGGTGGCCGTGGCGACCGGCCTCGAGCGCAGCGGCCGCGTGGTGAGCGCGGCAGCGCTCCTGTTCTGCGCCGCCGTCGGCTCGCTGGCGGTCTCCAGCGTCGCTTCGCTGAAGGAGTTCGGCGTCGGCGCCGCGCTTGCCGTGATCATCGACTCCACGATCGTGCGCGCGCTGCTCGTCCCGGCGCTGATGGCGCTGCTGGGGCGTGCCAACTGGTGGGCTCCGCGGCCGCTGCGCCCGCTCGCCGCGCGCAGCTGGATGCACCCCGCCGACGCGCTGCGCGAGCGGCTCGCCCCGGCCCCCGGCGCCGAGCTGCAGGCCGATCTGCCACAGTCCTGAGCATGGAGGCAGCGAGGGCGTGAGGCGGCGGCGGGTGGGCCGGGTGCTCGCGCTGCTGGGCGCCGGCGCAGCGGCCGCCGTGCTCGCCGCGCCGCCCGCCGACGGGGCGAGCCGCCCGCCCGCGCAGGCCTCGCCGAATGCCGATGCGAGCCTGGAAGCGGGCTACGAGTTCCTCGATCAGATGATGGACCGCTACGCCACCGGCACCGAGCAGCGCCTGGTGCAGAGCTACAGCGGCGGGGTGCTCGAAGCGGAAGGCTTCACCGAATCGATCACCTACGACGACGCTCTGATCATCGACGCGCTGATCGCGCGGGGCACACCCGAAGACATCGAACGCGCCGAGGTGATCGGCAACGCGCTGCTCTACGTGCAGGCCAACGATCCCGACCACGACGGGCGGATCCGCGCGGGCTACGCGCCGACGCCACTGCTCGAACCGGCCGACGTGCAGGCCACCGAACCAACAAGCGACGTGGGCAACATGGCCTGGGTGGGGCAGGCGCTCGTGCAGCTCTACACGGCCACCGGCACGGCGAGCTATCTGCGGGGCGCGAGCGCCGTCGGCGAATGGATCCAGGCCAACGCCTATGACACGCGCGGCAGCGGCGGCTACACCGGCGGCGAGGAACCCGACGGGGCACGGATCGAGTGGAAGTCCACCGAGCACAACATCGACCTGCTGAGCTTCTTTGGCCTGCTCGCGAGCGCCACCCACGAGGGCGTGTGGAGCACGCGCGCGGCCTGGGCCAGGCGCTTCGTCGAATCGATGTGGGAAGCCAAGAAGGGGATGTTCTGGGTGGGCACGGGCGAAGACGGCGTCACCGTCAACAGGAGCGTGCGCCCGGAGGACGTCAACAGCTGGTCCTATCTGGCCATGCAGGACCCAGCCTACGAGAGCTCGCTCGACTGGGACGTCAGGTATCTGAGCGTGAACCGCGGCGGCTTCAGCGGCGTGAGCTTCTGCAAGCGCGCCAGAAAGGGCGTGTGGTTCGAGGGGACCGCGCATCTGGCCGACGCGCTGGAGCTGCGCGACGGCCCCGGCGACAGCGCGCGCGCCCAGGAATACCTCGGCGACATCGCCCACGCGCAGAGCAGCGGGCTCAACAGCGACGGCCTCGGCATCATCGCCGCGTCCATCAACGGCCTCAGCGATTGCGAAGGCGAACGCTACTTCGCCTCGCTGCACACGGGTGCAACCTCGTGGTACCTGCTCGCGCTGCAGGGCGCCGACCCGTTCTTCATGCTGCACTGAGATGTGTCGCCTGTTCGGCATGAGCGCCGGTGAGGAGCGCGCCACCGCGTCCTTCTGGCTGCTCGACGCACCCGACAGCCTGTCCGCGCAGAGCCGGCGCGATCCCGACGGGACCGGCCTGGGCTGGTTCGACGCGGGCGGCGCCCCGCGTGTGAGCAAGCAGCCGATCGCCGCCTACGACGACGCCGCCTTCGCCCGCGAGGCGCAGGAGATCACCTCGCGGACCTTCGTCGCGCACGTGCGCTTCGCCTCCACGGGCGCGCTCGAGCTCAAGAACACCCATCCCTTCGAGCAGGACGGGCGCCTGTTCGCCCACAACGGCGTGGTCGAGGATCTGCCCACGCTCGAGGCCCACCTCGGCGATGCGCTCGCGCTGGTCGCCGGCGACACCGACTCCGAGCGCCTGTTCGCGCTGATCACGCGCGAAACCGCTGCAGCCGGCGGCGACCTCGCCCGGGGGATCGCCGCGGCCTGCACGTGGGTGGCGGCCAACCTGCCCGTGTTCGCGCTGAACCTCGTTCTCATCACCGCCGATGGCCTGTGGGCCCTGCGCTACCCGGACACGCACGAGCTGTATGTGCTCGAGCGCGAGCCCGGAGCCACGCTCGAGCACCGCAGCAGCCTCGGCACCCGGGTCCGCTCCGAGCACGGCGCGAGCCGCCCGCTGGTGGTGATCGCCAGCGAGCGGATGGACGAGGACCCCGGCTGGCGCGCGCTCGATTCCGGCGAGCTGCTGCACGTGGGCCCGAGCCTGCAGGTGCGCTCCCAGCGCATCCTCGATGCGCCGCCCGCCCATCTGCTCACGCTCGATCAGCTCGGCGCGCGGGCCCGCGCCTCGCAGAGCAAGACCCCGCCCGCCGGGCACTGAGCGGACATGCCGGCGGCGGGCGCCGGCTAGGAGAGCACGGCCGCGCGCACGCGCGCGGGCGCTTCCAGCGCGGGCCAGTGGGCGACGTCCCCCAGCGCCTCGAAGGGAGCATCGGGCAGGCGCTCGCGGATCCGCTCGGCCATGTGCGCCCCCGAGACCGGATCGAGCATCCCCCACACGAACGACAGCGGAACGTCGGTCGCCTGCAGGGCGCGCACCCAGCGCTCGCTGTGCAGTTCGCGGTCGGTCATGTAGTGCACCAGGGTGTGGGTGCTCAGCTGGCCGCCGTCGCGCGCCATCGCGCGCCACATCTCAGCGCTCACGGCGGCCGCGTCGAAGTCCGCCGCGAAGGTCGGCGCGAGCCCGGCCACGAACAGTTCCTCGGTCATCGCCGCGCTGACCTGCGGCCCCAGCACGGGGTCCAGCAGGGCGGTCTGCGCGGGCTGCGGGCGGTGCAGGTCGGGGTAGAGGCCGCCGTTCAGCAGCTGCGCGCCGCGCAGATCGACCGCCAGGCGGCCCTCGGCGCGACGCGCCAGCAGCTCCTGCGTGACCGACACCGCATAGTCGTGGGCCAGGATCGCGCTGGAGCCCACTCCCTCGTGCGCCCACAGTGCCTCGACCAGATCGCTCTGCTCGTACAGCGAGTAGGCGTGCCCGGGCGGCTTCTCGGAGGCGCCGAAGCCGAGGAAGTCGGGGAGCAGGAGCGTATGACGCTCGCCGAGCGCGGGGGCGATCGCGGCCCAGTCGTAGGAGGAGCTCGGGAAGCCGTGCAGCACGGTCATGACCGGGCCGCTGCCCAGCCGGCGCACGAACACCTCACGCTCGCTGCCGTTCAGCTCCAGCGTGAGGCGCTCGCCGGCGGCCCACCACTGCTCGAGCGTCTCCACGCACCCATTATGGCCGCGCCACGCGCCCGGCGCGCATCGGAGATCATGCGCTGCATGAGGGCACCCACCGTCTGATGCCGGGTCCTGCCGAGGGCTCGGAGGCGAGCAACCACCGACAGCTGGGGATCTTCGCTCGCCGCATCGCGCTGCTCGGGCTGATCGTCGCGGCGATGCTCGTGTTCGGCGCGCTCGGCCTGGCGGTGAGCGAAGACGTGGGGCCCTGGTATGCCTTCCGCTGGGCGCTCGACACGGCCTCCACGGTGGGCGACTTCCCGCAGCCGCACAGCACCGCCGGGCAGATCATCCTCGTCATGCTGATCGTCGCCGGCGTCGGTACGCTCTTCTACGCGCTGGCCACGGTGGCCGAGTTCTTCGCCGCCGAACATCTGGGCGACCTGCTCGCGGCCAAACGCACCCAGAAGATGATCGACTCGCTCACCGACCACCACGTCGTCTGCGGCTTCGGCCGCGTGGGGCGCCAGGTGGCGCACGACCTCAGCGCGGCGCGCGCCCGCTACGTGGTCGTCGATGCCAACAGCGAGCACGCGCACGTGGCCGCGGCGCTCGGCGCGTCGTTCATCGAGGGCGACGCGACCGACGACGCTGTGCTGCTGCGGGCGGGGATCGAGCGCGCGCGCTCGATCATCGCGTGCGCGGACTCGGACGCCAACAACGTCTTCATCACGCTGACCGCGCGCGAGCTGCGCGCCGACATCCCGATCGTGGCCCGGGCCGCGCTGGAGGACACCGAGAAGAAGCTCAAGCGGGCCGGCGCCGATCGCGTGATCTCCCCCTACAAGGCCAGCGGCACGGAGATGGCGCGCCTGGCCCTGCACCCGCAGCTGAGCGGCGTGGTGGATGTGGATGTGGAATATCGGATGGAGGAGATCGTGGTCGGCCTGCGCAGCGACGCGGTCGGCAAGACCGTCGGCGACATCCGTGGCGGCTCCATGATCGTGGGCCTGCGCCGCGGGGCGGACTTCCAGCCCCAGCCTCCCGCCGAGACCGCATTGCAGGCCGAGGACACGATCGTGGCGATGGGCACGCCGCCCGCCCTCGAGCGCCTGGAGGGGCTGCTCGGCAGGGGCGAAGGCACCGGGGCTCGCCGCGACGCCGGCTGACGCATCCCCTCCGGCGCCTATCGTGCTCTGCTCGTGAGCCACGCCCCCTTCTCAGCCTCGCTCGTGCACGAGGAGGCAGTCCTGCGCTTTCCCTACGACAAGGGGCTGCGCGTGCTGCTCCGGGCTATCCCGGGACGGCGCTGGGATCCGCTCGAGCGCGCCTGGTGCCTGCCGCTCGAACCCGAGCAGGCGGAGGCCCTCGCGCGCCTGCTCGAGCAGCTTCCCGGCGAACCCGAGGTGAGCGACGAGCTCGCCCGTGCGATCGCGCGCCGGCGCGCCAGACGCCCGCGCGGGGAGTGCCTCCTGGACCTCGCGCGGCCCGATGAGAGCTGGTGGCTGAGCTTTGCCACCGACACCGCGCCCGAGGCGGTCACAGCCCTGTTGGGCCACCCCGGCGCGCGCCGCGTGGGGGCGATCGGACGCGCGCTCGTCCCGGTTGATGACCACGCCGCCGAGCTCGTGGAGGCGCTCGCGGGCAGCCCCGGACTGCGCATCAGCTCACCCGCGCGCCGGGCGCTCGAAGCGCGCCGCGGGAGCGCCGCTGCGGCGCGGGCGGGCGGCCCGGGCGAGGCGGGCGACGGCGCGCGCTACGACGTCGAGTTCCGACGCGACCGCCGTGGCGATCACTGGCTGCTGATCGCGCGCGAGCGCGCACCGCTCGCGCGCGTGCTGGCCGCGCAGGCCGGCCTGGACGGGCGCCCGGGGCCGGAGGGCACGCTGGGGCTCGCGGCGGTCGAGCACGACGCCGAGGCGCTGATCGCGCTGCTCGACGAGCTGGAGGACCTGAGCATCGACCCGCGCGTGAGCTCGTGGCTCACGCGCGCGAGCACCTGGCGCGGGAACATCGAGGTCGAGGGCCCGCGCGAGCAGCCCCTGTTCCTGCTGCTCGGTCGCACCGAGCGCCTGCCGCGGGCGCTGCGCGAGCGGGCCGCCACCGTGCCCGGTGGCGCGAGCGTGCCGCTGAGCCTCGAGTCGTGGCGGCTGATCGAGGGCCAGCTGGACGGCTGGATGAGCGACGCGGCCAGGCGCTGCGTGGCGGCGCTGGAGGATGGCCGCCCGCCGCCGCCCGCCGTGCTCGAGCGCTCGGGCGCCCACGAGGAGCCGACCTTCGTGCTCGCACCCGGGCACGACCCGTCGCTGCTGGCGCAGTTCGCCGCGCTGCGCGGCGCGCTCGTGGGTGGGGCGCGCGGCGTCGAGCACGCGCGGCTGCCGGCGATCCGCGCGGACCCGTTCTGCGTGCCCGAGCTCGACGCGCTGCTGGCGGCCGGTGCGATCTGGGTGGATCCGGCGGCGCTCGGGCTGCTGCAGGAGATCCGCGAACAGCACGCGCGGGCGGCCGGTCTCGTCGAGCTCTCGGCGGCGAGCGACGCGCGCCTGCGCCTGCCCGAGCTCGGCGGCGAGCTGAAGCCCTTCCAGCGGGCCGGCGTCAGCTACCTGCTCTCCCAGCGGCGTGCGTTCCTGGCCGACGAGCAGGGTCTCGGCAAGACGATCGAGGCGCTCGCCGCGCTGGAGGCCGACGCCGCGTATCCCGCCGTGGTGGTGTGTCCCGCGAGCCTCAAGCTGAACTGGCTGCGCGAGCTCGAGCGCTGGCTGCCCCAGCGCAGTGCGCGGGCGCTGTCCGGCACCCTCGCCGGCGCTACGCAGCCCGCGGCCGACATCACGATCGTCAACTACGACATCGTCGCCGCCCGCCTGGCGGAGCTGTGCGCGCTCGCGCCGCGCGCGCTCGTGCTCGACGAGTCCCACCACTGCAAGAACGCGGCCGCCAAGCGCACCCAGGCGGTGCAGCGCCTCTCGGCGGCGGTGGCGCCCGACGGGCTCGTGCTGGCCCTGACCGGCACGCCGGTGGTCAACCGCCCGGCCGAGCTGATCTCCCAGCTGCGCATCATCGGGCGTCTCCAGGACTTCGGCTCGGGTGCGCGCTTCGGCGAGCGCTTCCGCGGGCCCGATGCGCACCTGCGCCTGCACTGGCACCTGCGCGCGCGCTGCTTCGTGCGGCGCCTGAAGGCCGATGTGCTCACACAGCTGCCCGCCAAGACGCGCGCGGTCGTGCCGATCGAACTCGACAACGAGGCCGAGTACCGGCTCGCGGAGCGCGACGTGGTGGCGTGGCTGCAGAGCCAGCCGCTCGATCTGCGCGAGCTCGACGCGAAGGTCGCCGCCGCTCTGCGCGCCGAGCGCCTCGTGCGCCTGAACGCCCTGAAGCTGCTCGCCGCGAGGGGCAAGCTGCATGCCGCCCTGAGGTGGATCCACGACTTCTGCTCCTCCGGCGAGCGCCTGGTGGTGTTCGCCCACCACCGCGAGGTCCAGCGGGCCCTGCTCGAGCGCTTCCCGCGGGCGCTGCACCTGCTCGGCCAGGACAGCCACGCCGCGCGCGACGCGGCGGTCGAGGCCTTCCAGGGACCCGACGGACCCCACAACCAGCTGATCGTGTGCTCGATCGAGGTGGCGGGGCAGGGGCTAACGCTGACGCGCAGCTCCAACGTGGCCTTCCTGGAGCTCGACTGGACGCCCGCCAAGCACGACCAGGCCGAGGATCGCTGCCACCGGATCGGCCAGCAGGATGCCGTCAACGCCTCCTACCTGCTGGCAGCGGGCACGGTGGATGAGACGATCGCCACGCTGCTCGAGCGCAAGCGCGCGATCATCGGCGCGGTCACCGACGGGCGCGAGGAGGACGAGGAGGGTGTGGTCGATGCGCTCGTGCGCGAGCTGCGGGGTGCCCCCTACAGGCACCTGCGCTCGGTCGCCTGAGCGCCGGTCAGGGCTCCAGTTCGAACTCGTTCATCAGTTCGCGCCACGTGTTCGCCGCTTCTGCTTCGAATTCGGTCACGAGTTCTTCCAGGTGCGCGCTGCGGGCGAGCAGCGAGCGGTCTTCGGGCAGCTCATCGCGGTGCAGCGCTTCGGGCACTTCGCCGAGCGCGACCCAGTTGGGCACGAACACGGCGTCGAAGCGATGCGTGCTCGCGGGCAGCGTCCTGTAGCCGGCGGCGCGCCAGGCGTGCACGTCCGCGCAGACGTCCGGCGGCGCCAGCCCAGCCATCGCCTTCACGTGCTCCACATAGCCGTGCACCGCGCTGGTGACCGCGTGGCTGCTCCAGTGCAGCGGCGCGGCCGCACGCACGAAGACGCCGATCGCCTGCTCGTCGGGGTGGATCGCGCTGGTGACCATCAGCCCGATGACCTCGTTTGAGAATTCGGTCGATTCTTCGTCCTCGGGCGAGCCCGCGGCGGCCGTGGGGCATTCCGCCTCCACGCGGTGCAGGATGCTCTGCAGCACCGAGCGCGCGGTGGGGAGCCTGGCGGCGGCGCTCTGCACGAGCGCGTAGTTGGCCTGATCGTAGGCGCGCGTCGCCGCCGCGTCGCCGCTGGACGCGGACGCACCCGCGGGCAGCGCCGCGAGCGCGCCCACGAGGGCGAGCAGGGACGCCACTGCGCGGCATCGGCTCATGGGCGGAGAGTAACCGGCGCGTCGTCGGTGCGCTGCAGTAGAGAAGAAATCGGTAAGGATCAGATCGCGCGGCGCTCCTGCGCCCGGGCCGTGGGGGTTGACCGATAATGTCTGCCTCAAGGAGCCCCGGGCTCAGCTCCAGCCAGCCGAACGTCCGTTCCGGAGCCGGGCGCATGCGCACATGAAACGGATACATCGCGCTGTGGATAGCCGCCGAAACCCCACGTCGCTGTCCAGGCCGCTCGCTGCGGCCGGCCATCGCAGTGGCGTCGCCGGCGGTCATCACGTCCTCGGGGAGGCCGGGAGGCTCGATGACGATCGCGCTCGCGGGCGCCCCGGTGCGCCCCGGCGACGGCGCATGAGTGCCCGGGGCGCAGCGCTGGCGCGGCTGGCGCCGCTCGCCGGTGCGATCGCGCTGAGCGCCTGCGGCGGCGCCTCGCAGGCAACACCGGCGCTGCTCGACTCGAGCAGCTCGTCGGTGGCGGCCGCGGCGGCCAACCCGGTCGCGGTCTCGCCGCAGCCGGGCACGCCCGACGCCTCTCCCTACACCCAGATCAGCTTCCTCGGCGCGGCCGGGACGCGCGTCTCCGACGTGCGCGTCGTGGGCTCGCGCAGCGGCGTGCACGGCGGCGTGCTGCGCGCCTACTCCACCGGCACCGGGGAGAGCTTCCTCGTCTCCCACCCCTTCATCGCCGGTGAGCATGTGCGGGTGAGCGCACGCGTGAGCAGCGCGGGCGCCACGCGCGCGGCGTCCACCACGTTCACGATCGCCCATGAGGCCACCGTTGCGCAGCTCGGGTTCCCGAAGAACCCGGGCGACCCGAACGCCGTGCAGCACTACAGCACCGCGCCCGACCTGACGCCCTCGACGGTGCGCATAACCACCCCCGCCGCACCGGGCGCAGCGCCCGGTGACCTCTTCCTCGCGCCCTACCAGGCCGACGGCTCACCCGGGCCGATGATCGTCGATCAGGCGGGCAACCTCGTGTGGTTTCACCCATTGCCCGCGCAGGAGGACGCGACCAACTTCCAGGTCCAGCAGTACGAGGGCAAGCCCGTGCTGACGTGGTGGCAGGGGCGGGTCCTGGTGGTCGGCTTCGGCCAGGGCGAAGATGAGATCTACAACACCTCCTACCAGCACGTGGCCACGATCCGGGCCGGCAACGGCTACCACGCCGACCTGCACGAGGTGCGCCTGACACCCGAAGGGACCGCCTGGATCGACGCCTTCGCCCCGATCAAGATGAACCTCTCCTCGGTCCACGGAGCGGCCAACGGCCTGATCTCCGACTCGATCGTGCAGGAGATCGACATCAAGACCGGGCTGGTGATGTGGGAGTGGCACGCCCTCGAGCACATCCCCGTGAGCGAATCCCACAACCCGCCGCCCACGACGAGCAGCTACCCGTGGGACTACGTGCACATCAACTCCATCGATCCCGGCCATGACGGGGACGTGCTGCTCTCCTCGCGCAACACCTGGACGCTGTACGACGTGGACATCCACAGCGGCGGGGTGCGCTGGCGCCTGGGCGGCTCGCACAGCAGCTTCGCGCTCGGGCCGGGCGCGCGCTTCTACTGGCAGCACGACGCCGAATTCCAGCCGGGCGGGCTGATCTCGCTGTTCGACAACGGCTCGGACCCGCCGAAGGAGAAGCAGTCCCGTGGCCTGCTGCTGGCCACCAGCCTGTCCCATCACACGGTCAGCCTGGTCAAACAGCTCATCAACCCGAGCAAGGTGCTGCTCGCAGAAAGCCAGGGCAACACGCTCAGCCTGCCCGAAGGCAACTGGCTGATGGGCTACGGCGGGCTGCCGAACTTCACCGAGTACGACGCCTCCGGGCACGTCCTGCTCGACGGCACGCTCGGCAAGGGCGTGGAGAACTTCAGGACCTACCTCTCGCCGTGGAGCGCACAGGCGCCGGGCGCCCCCGCGGTGCTCGCACAGCCCGCCGGCGCGGGCACGACGGATGTGTCGGTGAGCTGGAACGGGGCAACCGAAGTGGCCTCCTGGCGGGTGCTCGCGGGCGCCTCGCCGGGCAGCCTCGCGCCCGTCGCCAGCGCGCCCCGCACGGGCTTTCAGACGACGATCCCGGCACCCGGCGGTGAGCCCTACGTGGCCGTGCAGGCGCTCGACGCCGCCGGCGCGGTCATCGGTGTCTCGGCTGTGGTGAGGGTCTGAGCGTGCCGCTGCCGGCGGCAGGCGCACCGGCGTGCGCGCCGAGCCGGCCGAGCTCGCGTTCGGAGCGGACTTTGCGGCGCGCAGCAGCAGCTTCGGCGGCGTTCCTGGCGGTCGAGAAGTAGTCGGCGATGCCGCGCCCGTGCGCGGCGCGCAGGCGGTGGGGCAGCGGCTCGCGCAGTTCCGCGGCGAACGCCCGCTGCAGTTCGGCGTCCAGCGCAGGTTGCAGCGCGCTCTGCCCCGCGCTGTCGTGCAGCTCCAGGCGGCCGCTGTGCGTCGAGTAGTCATACAGCTCGCGCTCGCGCCCCCGGCTCAGCGGCGCGATGCCTTCGGGCGGCCAGTGCGAGTAGGTCGCATACTTCGCCGAGGCGGTTCGCAGGGCGACCACGTGCAGCGGGGCGTCGGCCGCGTAGGGCTCGATCGCGAACTCGGTCACGGTCTCGTCGGTGGCGTGCAGCACGTAGGGCCGGCCGGGGGCGTTCGCGTCGGCCAGGATCGCCGCCAGATCGAGCCGGCCGGCGATGTGGGAGTACAGCGGCTCGCGGCGCCACTCCTCAGAGCCGGTGGCGATGCTCAGCAGCAGGGGTGCGACGTCGACGCTCGAGGTCAGCTGCGTGCGCTGGACTTCGGGCTGGCTGGTCAGCAGGCCGCGCGGGTCCTTGACGAGGAGCGGCACCCGGATGCCCTCCTCGTAGGCGGCCGCGCCCTTGCCGCGCAGGCCGTGCGATGCGCCGTACTCCCCGTGGTCGGAGGTGAACACGATCACGGTGTTGGCGGCGACCTCCGGCCGGCTTTCCAGCGCGCTCAGCACCCGGCCCACCTGGCGGTCGACCTCGAGCTGGAGCTTGACGTAGAGGTCCATGAACGTCATCCACTTCAGTTCCGCTTCGGGGCCGCTGAAGCCGACCGGCCCGAAGGAGATCGCCGCGGTGTCCTGCAGCGAGCGCTGCAGGCGCGGCTTTTCGCGCTCGATCAAGAGCTCGGGCGTCTCGAAGTTGGGTGGCAGACTGCGCACGACCTGCGGCGCGGAGGCCTCCGCGGGGACGCGATCGCTCCACACGTACCACCAGGCTATGTCGTGCGGGTTGACGAAGGAGACGGTCGTGCACCACGGCCCGCCTCCGCCGCCCTCCGCCGCCAGCCAGCTCTCGAACCTCGCCGCGATCCGCGGGTCCACGTGCCAGCCCTGCCCGGGCGCCCCGTCGGGCGACGGGTAGACGCCGCCCGCGAAGCCGTAGCGCTCGAGGGCCACCTCGCCCGTGGCGGCCGTCCAGTGGTTGTCGTGATGGGTGAGGTGCCACTTGCCCAGCCAGCGCGTGCGGTAGCCGTGTTCGCGCAGCATCGTGCCCCACGTGGGAAAGCCGGGATCGAGCGTGCTCCCGCCCGTGATCATGCAGCCCGTCTGGTGGGTGTAGAGGCCCGTCAGCAGCGTCGAGCGCGCGGGTGTGCAGTCATTGGAGGCGGTGTAATGGCGCGCGAAGGACACCGCGCCTTCGCTCAGCCGGCGCAGGTTGGGAGGCAGGCCGACCCCCGGCGCGGCCGGCGAGAACCACTGCGGGAAGCGCAGCTGGTCGACGATGATGACGAGGATGTTCGGGCGCCCGCCGGTCGCGCTCACCGAAGCGGCCGGCGCGGCAGCCGCGGCGCTGTCGCTGCGCTTGGGAGTGCTGTCGCTGTCGGCCAGCCCGCCGATCGCCAGGCCGGCCCCCAGCAGCCCGCCCGCCGCGAGGCCCCCCTTCAGGAGGGTCCGTCGGTCGAGCCTCCTATCCTCCCGCGGGTCCATGCTGTCCATGCGCACCCTCATCCTAGGGCCGGCGGCGGTCCTGGGGTCCGGGCTCGCGCTCGCCGCCCCCGTCGCGGCGGTGACGGGGCCGGCATGCGGCCCGGCCACACTCGACAGCTCTGCGCTGCAGGACGGGGCGGTGACCGTCTCGCCGCTGCCGGGCAGCCGCGACGCTGCGCCGCAGACGCAGATCAGCTTCCTCGGCGTCCCCGCCGGCGAGCTCAGCGTGCTCAGCGTGACGGGCACGCGCACGGGAGTGCACACGGGGCGCCTCGCCGCCTACTCGCTCGGCGACGGAGCGAGCTTCCTGCCGAGCGAGCCGTTCGCCGAAGGCGAGCGCGTCACGGTGCGCGCGCGCGTGCGGATCGGCGGCGCCAGCTATCCCCTCTATGACCAGTTCGCGATCGCCAGTCAGGACGCCATCAGCTCGACGCCCGAGACGACCTACGCGGGCAGCGCCGCGGAAGTCCAGAGCTTCCATTCGCGCCCGGACCTGCGCCCGCCGCTGGTCACCGTCACCGCGCAATCCCCCGCGACGGCGCCCGGCGAGGTGTTCGTCGCCCCCTACACCGGGCCCGGTCAGGCGGGGCCGATGATCCTCGATCAGAACGGCGGCCTGGTGTGGTTCAAGCCGCTGCCCACGAACACCTCGGCGACCAACTTCAAGGTCCAGCAGTACGACGGCCAGCCGGTGCTGACCTGGTGGCAGGGCGACATCTCGGTGCACGGCTTCGGGCTGGGCGAGGACGTGATCGCCGACAGCACCTACACTGACATCGCGCACGTCAAGGCGGGCAACGGCCTGCAGGCCGACCTGCACGAGTTCCAGCTCACCCCGCAGGGGACCGCGCTGATCAGCGCCTATGACCCGATCCTGTGCAACGTCTCCTCCGTGGGCGGGCCAGCCTACGGCGCGGTCACCGACGGGGTGGTGCAGGAGATCGACATCAAGACGGGCCTCGTGATGTACCAGTGGACGACGCTCGACCACGTCGGGCTGAGCGAATCCTACGAATCGGCCGCGATCTCCAACACGGCCAGCCCGTACGACTACTTCCACCTCAACTCGATCAACCTCGACGCTGACGGCAGCCTGCTGATCTCCGGGCGCAACACCTGGACGGTGTACGACCTCGAAGCCGGCAGCGGCGTAATCGTGTGGCGCCTGGGCGGCAGGCACAGCAGCTTCAGCGAGCCGGCCGACGTGCGCACCGCCTGGCAGCACGACCCGCGCGAACTGGCCAACGGAACGTTCAGCATCTTCGACAACGGCGCCTCGCCCACCGAGCACGCGCAGTCGCGCGGCATAGTGCTCAGCCTCAACCGCCAGCAGGGCACCGCCACGCTGGTCAGCCAGTTCACGCACGACCCGCCCCTGCTCGCCGACAGCCAGGGCAACATCCAGGCGCTTGCCAACGGCGACTGGTTCATGGGCTGGGGGCAGGAACCGTTCTTCTCCGAGCTGGGGCCCGAAGGCCAGCTGCTCTTCGACGCGCACTTCCCCGTGCACACGGAGTCCTATCGGGCCTTCCGCCTCCCCTGGACGGGGACGCCCGCACATCCGCCCACGTTCACCTTCGAAGCGGTGGCCGGCGGTGCGGGCACCGTCTATGCCAGCTGGAACGGCGCCACGCTCGTGTCCTCCTGGCGGGTGCTCTCCGGATCCAGCGTGGGGGGGCTGCAGTCGGTGGCCGTCGTGCCCCGCAGCGGCTTCGAGACGGCGATCCCGCTGGCCGCGGGGACGGTCGGCGCCGAGATGGCGGTGCAGGCGCTGAGCGCCTCCGGCGCGGTGCTCGGCACCTCGGCGGTCGCACCAGAGACCCCCTGAGTCCGCTAGATTTGGCGGCGTCGGGTACGTACACCGGTTTTTGCCCCAAACCGCCGAGCTGAGGAGAACGAGATGACGACCGCGACCGACCAGGCCACCCACGTCCGGGAGAAGATCTACATCGGCGGGGAGTGGGTGCAATCGACCGGCAGCGGAACGCTCGATGTGATCAACGCGAGCACCGAGCAGGTCATGGGCTCGATCCCCGAGGGCACCGTCGAGGACGTCGACCGCGCCGTTGCGGCCGCCCGCGCGGCATTCGAGGGCTGGTCGCAGACCAGCGTGCAGGAGCGCGCCGACTGGATGTCGCGCATCGCCGCTGCTCTGGGGGCACGCATGGACGAGATCGCGGAGCTGATCGCGCAGGAGGTCGGCATGCCGCTGAAGCTCTCCAGCATCATCCAGGCCGGCCTGCCCACCGGCACGTTCGCCTCGATGCCCCAGCTGCTCTCCGAAGTGCCGTGGGAGGAGCAGGTCGGCAACTCGCTGATCGTCCGCGAGCCCGTCGGCGTGGTCGCCGCGATCACCCCGTGGAACTACCCGCTGCACCAGATCGCCGCGAAGGTCGCGCCCGCGCTCGCGGTCGGCTGCACGGTCGTTCTCAAGCCCTCGCAGGTGGCGCCGCTGAACGCGCTGCTGCTGGCCGACGTGTTCGACGACGTGGGCCTGCCCGCGGGCGTGCTCAACGTGGTCACCGGGCGCGGCTCGGTGATCGGCGAGGCGCTGTCGCTGCACCCCGACGTGGACATGATCTCCTTCACGGGCTCCACCGCGGCGGGGCGCCGGGTGAGCGTGGCCGCGGCCGGCACGATCAAGCGCGTGGCGCTCGAGCTGGGCGGCAAGTCGCCCAACGTGATCCTCGAGGACGCCGACCTGCAGAAGGCGATCCCCGACGGCGTGGCCAAGTGCTTCCTGAACTCAGGGCAGACCTGCAGCGCGCTCACCCGGATGCTCGTGCCGCGCTCGCGCCTGGCCGAGGCCGAGGAGATCGCTGCGGCCGCCGCCGCGCAGTTCAAGCCGGGCGACCCGCTGCAGTCCTCCACCACGCTCGGGCCGCTCGTCTCCGAGGACCAGCTCGTGCAGGTTCGCGACTACATCCGCAAGGGCAGCGAGGAAGGCGCCAAGCTCGTGGCCGGCGGCGCGGAGCCGCCCGAGGGCCTCGAGGCCGGCTACTTCGTGCGCCCGACGGTCTTCTCCGAGGTCACGCCCGAGATGACGATCGCCCAGGAGGAGATCTTCGGGCCGGTGCTCGCGATCATGCCCTACGAGGACGAGAGCGACGCGGTGCGGATCGCCAACGACTCCCTCTATGGCCTCGCCGGCGGCGTCTGGTCGGGCGATGAGGAGCGCGCCAAGGCAATCGCGCGGCGCATCCGCACGGGCCAGGTCGAGATCAACGGCGGCGCCTTCAACCCGCTCGCCCCCTTCGGCGGCTACAAGCAGTCCGGCTACGGGCGCGAGCTCGGGCTCTTCGGGCTCGAGGAGTTCCTGCAGATCAAGTCGCTGCAGCTGTAACGCACGAAGGTCGGCGGAAAACGGAACGGGGAGATTCGAACTCCCGAGACGGGCTTGCCCGCCCGCCGGCTTTCGAGACCGTTAACAGATGCAGGCGTGAAGTGCAAATGCAAACGTGGATGTTCAGCGAGCAGCTTGTTCACGTTTTCGTGCTTATGGGTTAAGTAGCTGTTGAGGATCAGGTGGCCCTGGTGCTCGCGGCGTTGAGCTCGCCGCCGTGCGCGTGGCGCCGGCGCCGGCGCCACGAAAAAATCAGTAAGGATGCATCCGTGCGCCGCACTTCTTGCCGGATGCGGGCGGTTCCCCCGATATTGTGATGGCGTCGCAGGGCCTTACGCTTGCACCCCGGGGAATGGTTCGGCGAAAGCTTGGACATTGCTCGATTTCTTGCCGCCGCTCGCCAGGGGTCGCCGGTGTCTCTCAGCCGGGCCTGAAATACATACATGAGACGCAACGGGTACATCGTCCTGCTGGTCGTGGTCATCGCATGGATCGTGGCCGCGGTCGTGCGTGGCTCTCCCGGCCTCGGGCTGTTCGGCAAGGGCGCGGCGGTCACGCACCGCGCGAGCTCGCCGGACTGCCTGCCGACAACGCTCGAACACAGCGCAAGCCTGCCCGGCACGAACATCGACGTCTCGCCCGAGCCGGAAACCGGCACGGCCAATCCGCACACACAGATCAGCTTCCTCGGCGCGCCCGCCGCAGACATCCAGGAGGTCGCCGTCGTGGGCTCGGAGTCGGGCCACCACGAAGGCCACGTGCGCGGGTACTCGCAGGGCGACGGCGGCAGCTTCGTCCCGGTCAAGCCGTTCGACCCCGGCGAGCACGTGCTCGTGCGCGCGGTGATCGGCTCCGGCGCGGCCGGCAGGCCGATCGCGTTCGGCTTTCGCGTCGACACGCCGTATTCGACGGCGGGCGTACCGGAATTTCCGAACCCGCAGGCGGCGCCGGGCGACTATCAGAGCTTCTACACGCTGCCAACCGTGCTGGCGCCGATACTGAGCGTGACCGTACCGGATCGCGATCCGGCGGCGGGCGACATTCTCACGACCAACGGCCCCGGTCCGGGTCAGTACGGGCCACTGATCTACACGGCGCAGGGCCGGCTCGTGTGGTTCGACAGGCTCACGGGCGGCGAAACCGCGGAGGACCTCAGCGAGCAGACATATGGAGGTAAGCGCGATCTGACGTGGTGGAAGGGCCGTGTGCTGTCGCTGGGCTTCGGGCAGGGCGAAGACGTCGTCATGAATTCCAACTACCAGACGGTCGCGAGGGTCACCGGCGGCAACGGGCTGATGGCGGACCTGCACGACTTCCAGATCGCCCCCGACGACGTCGCCTACATCACGGCGTTCAACCCGATCCGCTGCAACCTGACGGCGTTGAAAGGAGCGAAGGGCGGCACGATCATCGACACGGCGGTTGAGGAGATCGACATGAAAACGGGCCTCGTGCGCTGGGAATGGCACAGCCTCGACCACGTCGCCGCGTCCGAGTCCGAGACCGAAACGCCCACGACGGCGACGCCGTGGGACTGGTTCCACCTCAACTCGATCGATGCCGAGCCCGACGGGAACATCTTCATCTCGGCGCGCAGCACGTGGGCGGGCTATCAACTGCAGGCCGGCAGCGGCAAGATCCTGTGGCGCCTGGGCGGCCTCAAGAGCTCGTTCAAGATGGGCCCGGGCACCGAAACAGCGTGGCAGCACGACGGGCGCATCCTCGCCGACGGCGAAGTCACGTTCTTCGATGATGGATCGAACCCCCCGATCCACCACCAGTCGCGTGTCGTACGGATCAAGCTCGACTTCAAGACCCATCAAGCCCTCCTCGCCGCTGCCTACACGCACCCGGACCCGCCGCTGCTCGCTGCAAGCCAGGGCAACGCGCAGACGCTGACGGACGGCAACACCGTCGCCGGCTATGGGGGCGTGCCCGAGATCAGCGAGTATGCAGGGGACGGCTCGCTGCTGTTCGACGCCAACCTGCCGTTCGACATGGCGTTCTACCGGGCCTTCCGCTTCCCCTGGAGCGCTCGGCCGCTGAGCCCGCCGGCGGTGCTGGCCGGCCTCAACGACACAAGCGAAGAGACGATCGTGCACGCGAGCTGGAACGGCGCGACCGAAGTGGCCGCGTGGCGTGTGCTCGCGGGGAAGCGCTCGGGGCCGCTGTCGGTACAGGCGACGATCCCGGCCAGCGGCTTTGAAAGCTCCACGACGTTGCCGGCGGCGTACGTACGCGTGCGTGTGCAGGCGCTCGACGCGGCCCACCGGGTGCTCGGCACCTCGCGCACGGCGCAGGTGATCAGCTACGCAGCGTCGCTCCCGAGCGCCGAGCGGCCGGGATGACGCTCAGTAAGCCGGTTTGGAGCTGTGCTTGTGCGTGGTCGTGGTGGTCGTCGTGGTCGTAGTTGTGGCGGGGCTGCTCGTCGTCGGCTGGGTGGAGGACGAGCTCGTCCCTTTGCCGCCGCAGCCCGCGACCGCGACACTGCTCGCGAAGATCGCCAGTGTCGTTAGCATGGCCTTCAGTGAAGTTCTTCTCATCGGCCGGGCTCCAATCGTCGCGGAAGGGCTCGGGCGCTCACCCTACCAGGCGTTTACAGCGCCAATTGCAGCTGGATAGGCCGTCGTGAGCGTCGAGACGACGGCGGGTCCTGCGAAGGCACACACGCCTGCGGCCGAGCGCAAGCAGGGCTCCCGCTCGGTGTGGCTGCTGGTCGTCTGCTGCGTGGCGCAGTTCATGGTCATCCTCGACCTGAGCATCGTCAACGTCGCGCTGCCCTCGATCCAATCAAGCCTCGGCTTCTCGGCGCCCGAACTGCAGTGGATCGTCGACGCCTACGCGATCACGTTCGCGGGCTTCCTGATGCTCGGCGGCCGAGCTGCCGATCACTTCGGCCAGCGCCGCATGTTCGTCATAGCGCTGCTGCTGTTCGCGCTCGCGTCGCTCGCGGGCGGCCTCGCGCCGGATCGCGAACTGCTTGTCGTCGCGCGCGCTGTGCAGGGTCTCGGCGGCGCGCTGATGGCTGCGTGCTCGCTGGCGATCATCACCTCGTCGTTCGCGCCGGGCCCGCAGCTCCACCGCGCGATCGGTGCGTGGGCGGCGATGAACGGCCTCGGTGGCGCCGCGGGGATGCTGTTCGGCGGGATCATCACGCAGGAGCTCACCTGGCGCTGGGTGCTGCTGATCAACCCGCCGATCGGGATCGCCGCGGCGCTGGTGGCTCACGCGGTCGTGAGCGAGCGCCGCCCTGCTCCCGGGCGCAACTTCGACCTCGCCGGCGCGCTCACGTTGACGATCGGACAGATCGTGCTGATCTACGGGATCGTTGAAGCGGGCCTCGCCGGGCTGGACACGTTCGCCGCGCTCGGCCCGATCATCGCGGGCCTGGCCCTGCTCGCGGTGTTCGGCGTGATCGAGACGCGAGTGGCGTCCGAACCGTTGATCCCCTTCAAGGATCTGACCAGGCCGCTGCGGGTCGCCAACAACATCGTCCTGCTGTTCAGCGCGTCGCTGTTCCCGATGTGGTTCGTGAGCTCCCTGTATCTGCAGCAGGTGCTGTACCTCTCGCCGCTCAACACCGGTCTGATCTTCCTGCCGATGACGTTGATGATCATGCTGGTCGCCTCGCGCGCGGGCAAACTCGTGAGCCGCGTCGGGGTGCGCCCGGTGCTCGGCGGCGGTCTCGTGATGCTGACGGCGGGGATGCTGCTGCTCGCGAAAATCGGCTCCAGCGGCAGCCCGATCGTGTACATCATGATCCCCGGGCTGCTCACCGCGGCGGGGATCGCGATGTCGATCGTGCCTTCGACGATCGCTGCCACGCAGGGCGCCAAGGAGGGGCAGGCCGGGCTCGCCTCCGGCCTGGTCAACACGTCTCGCCAGATCGGCGGTGGGCTCGGCCTGGCGGTCCTGGTCACGCTCGCTACCTCGCGCAGCAGCTACCTGATCGGCGCCGGCCACGGAGTGGCAGAGTCGTTGACCGCCGGCTTCCGGCTGGCCTACCTGATCGGAGGCGGACTGGCTGCGGCGGCTGCGCTGGTCACTTTCACCTCGCTGCCCAGGCCCGACAGCAAGCTGCAGCCGGCGGCGAGACGCCTCGCGGCCGCGGTCGCGGTGGTCGTCGCAGGCTTCGTCGCGGTCGACCTCGCGCTTGCCGGATCCCACGGCGCTCCGGTCGGCGCGTACACCACTCGCGGCGCATACAGCTTCGTGACCGCGCCATCGCTTCACCCGCCGAGGCTCCGCCGGAACGCTCCGACCATCGCGGGCAAGCTCGCGCCCGGCTACATCTTCACCGCCAACTTCTACAACCTCAACTACCCGCCGCTGGTGGGCCAGAGCGGCCCGCTGATCCTCGACAGCAATCTGCAGCCGGTGTGGTTCCAGCCGGTGCCTGAAAAGCTCGTCGCCTCCAACCTCAGCCTGCAGACCTACGAAGGCAGGCCGGCGCTCGCCTGGTGGCAGGGCCTCGTCACCAGCACCGGTGCGACGGAAAGTGGCGAAGACGTGGTGGTGAACCAGCATTACGAGCAGGTGGCGAGGCTGAAAGCGACGAACGGCTGGGTTCTGACCCTGCATGCGATGGTGATAAGTGGAGAAGACGCGTGGGTGACGGCGAACAAGAACATCGCCAAGAACCTCTCCAACTACGGCGGCGCCTACAACGGGGCGCTGATCGATTCGGCTGTGCAGGAGTACAACCTGAGGACCGGCAAGCTTCTGCACAGCTGGGACGCGCTCGACCACATCCCCCTCGGGGACTCATATGCCACCGTTCCAACCAACGGATTCCCGTGGGATGCCTACCATGTCAACGCGATCGATCTCCTCGGCAAGGGAACGTTCCTCGTGTCGATGCGCAACACGTGGGCCGCCTACCTCGTCGACGCCAGCACGGGCAAGATCGAGTGGACCCTCGGCGGCAGGCACTCGAGCTTCAAGTTCGGCCCGGGCGCCGACTTCCAGTGGCAGCACGACGTGGCTCTCACGAACAGCTCCACGGTCACGATGTTCGACGATCACTGCTGCCAGCTGACCGGCGGAGGCACACGCGTCCCACCGACGGGCCCGTCCCGAGGGCTGGTGCTGAACCTGAACCACAGCACGCACGTCGCAACGCTCGCGGCCCAGTACACCGGCGGCAATCAGTTCGAGTCCGAATACATGGGCGACATGCAGCCGCTGAGCAATGGCAACAGTTTCATCGGCTGGGGCTCGGAACCGTACTTCTCCGAGTACAGCGCGTCGGGCAAGCTGCTGCTGGAAGCGAGCTTCCCCGGCAACGACCTGAGCTACCGCTCGACGGTGGAGCAATGGGTCGGCCTGCCGCTCACGCTGCCGGCGGGCGCAGTCCGGCAGACAAACGGCAGGACCACCGTGTATGCGAGCTGGAACGGGGCCACGCAGGTCGTCTCGTGGCGGGTGCTGGGCGCAGCCGCCGGCAACCGCATGGCCGTCGTGACAAGCGCCGCCAGGTCCGGGTTCGAGACGACGATCCCGGTGGCGCAGAGCTACTCGAGCTTCGAGGTGCAGGCTCTGGACGCGGACGGCAGGGTGATCGGAACGTCGCGAGCCTTCTCGGGTTCGCCGCAATGATGAGCGCACGAACATGCCGGTGGTGGATCGGAGATCGCGCGTCGGCGTGAGCACCCGACCCGGGATCTACAGAAGCGACGGAAGGGGGGAGATTCGAACTCCCGAGACGGGGGGTACCCGCCTGCCGGTTTTCAAGACCGGTGCATTCAACCGCTCTGCCACCCTTCCACGGCGACGACGAGAAGGCTAGACGATCCGCCAGAGCCCGCTCGCATGCTCGCGAGCAGGCTCAGCCGGTGGCGTGAAAGCGGTAGAGCTGGATCCGGCGAGCGGCCCGCGGCTCGGCATACTCTGGTGATGAGCTCCGAGGGGCGGGCGCCCGCCAGCGCGCTGGAGTTGACGCGGCGCGCGTTCGCGTCGGCCAACGAGCGCGATTACGACGCGATGATGATCTTCTATGGCGCCGGCTCGGTATGGGATGTCTCGCGCTGGGGGCTCGGCACGCACACAGGACCGGCCGCGATCCGCCGCTTCTTCGAGGACTGGATGGGCAGCTTCGAGAGCTACAGGGTCGAGGTCGAGGCCATGCGGGATCTCGGGGAGGGCGTCGTGTATGTGGTGGCGGTCCAGTACGCGCACTCCGCCGGCAGCGACGGCTACCTGCAGCTGCGCTATGCCCCCGTGTTCCTCTGGGAGGACGGCATGGCTGTGCGAGTGACGCACTACCGTGACCTCGTGGAGGGTCGGAGCGCCGGCGAGCAGCTTGCAGTCGCCCGGCACGCCGAGGCGCGACACGATCGCCTCGCCGCGGGCTGAGCGGGCGCCACGCGCCTCGCCCGGCAGGCTCTAGACTGGCGTTTCGATCTCAGGGAGAGGTGGCCGAGAGGCTGAAGGCACTCGCCTGCTAAGCGAGTATGGGGGTCAAACTCCATCGCGGGTTCGAATCCCGCCCTCTCCGCTCAGCTTCCCGACGGGGGGGCCGGTCGTCGATGCCTCCGGGCCGAAGCTGGCGACGTAGTGTGTGTGGACCTGCTCCCAGGAATCGAGCGAGTCGCGCGCTCCCGGCGCATCGCTCAGGTGCGCGTCGAGCGCGTCGAGGCACTTGTGCCAGCCTGCCCCGTCACGCGAGGCCTTGCCGCGCTCCGCGAGCGTGTCCAGCAGCGTGAGCACCGTGCCGTGCTCGGCGCCGCGCAGCTCGAAGCGCACGATGTCCGGCCCCCACTGCAGTTCCATCAGCGACGGCGGCTCGTAGGCGAGCATCTCGCCCTCGAACGCGGGAAAGCGACCGGCGGGGAACTCGAAGCGCAGGGGCGCGCCGGGGGCGCGCTCGCCGTCGATCGTGGTCGGGAACCAGTGCGCCAGGTGCTCGGGCTCGGTGATCGCACGCCAGACCTTCTCCGGGGGATGGGCGAGTGTGCGCACGAAGCGCAGGCGCCAGCGCCCTCCGTCGGCCTGCTCGAGTGTTCCGTGCATCCTCACCGCCTCCTTCAGTCGTTGTCGTCGGGCATCCGCTCGAGATGGCGCTCGAGGTCATCGAGGCTCCGCGCCCACATCTGCCGGTAGGGCTCGAGCCACTCGTCGATCGCCCGCAGGGGCTCGGGACGCACGCGGTAGAGGCGCCGCTGCGCATCGACGCGCACCTCGACGAGCCCCGCCTCGCGCAGCACGCGCAGGTGCTTGGAGACCGCCGGCTGGCTCAGCTCGAGGCGATCGACGAGATCTCCCACCGGGTGCTCCTCGGCGCCCAGCGCCTCGAGAATGCGCCTGCGGCTGGGCTCGGCGAGGATCTCGAAGACGGCCATGGGCCGTTAATATGCCGCATTGGGCATATAGCTGTCAAGTCATCTACTTGCGGTGTGACCCACGGCGCGGTGGCTCAGGCGCCCGGCGTCTCCGATGCGGCGACCGCGAAGACGATGTGGCGCCTGGCCAGCGTGAGGTAAGGGTGCAATTCGATCGGCCCGCCCTCGATCGGCGCGACGGTGACCTCGGTGAGCGTGATGAAGTCGCGCTCGGAGGCGTTGAGGACGTCCGAGACGCGGCTGCGGTAGCCGTCGCGTGCCAGCGTGATCACGCCCTCGATGCGGTGGCGGTCGGTCTCGATCCTGATGCGCTCGGTGCGGTGGTCGATCCCCGACGAGACGTGCTCGCCGGCAAGTTCGTCGCTGGCCATGCGCTGATTATCGGTCCTCGCGCCCGTGCGCGCCACTCAGCGCGTCACGAGGTAGGTCCTGGTCACCGTCGTGCGCCTGCCCGTCGGGCCCGCCGCCACGATCGTCACGCTCGCGCGCATCACCCGGCTGCGACCCAGCGCGCGGCGCAGGCGCCGCAGCGCCGAGGCACTCACACGCAGGCGCAGGTGCGCCTCGAGCGCCGCGGGCAGCGCGCGCGCTGCGGCGATCAGCGGGACGGCTCCCCGGCGCCCGAGGGGCGCGAGCGTCGCCCGCGCGAGGACCTTGCAGCCGCGCTGGCAGCTGACGAGCAGTGCGAGCGCCCCGCGCGAGAGCACGCCGGCGGCGCGTGGCAGGCTCACCTGCACGACCGGCGCGACGTCCAGCGGCGGCGGCCACGTGCTCGGCGCCTGGCAGCTGCCCGACGCCCACGCCGGCTGGAAGACCTCGACGCGGTTGTTGTCGGTGTCGGCCACGTACACATCGCCGTTGCAGCCCACCGCGATCGCGCCCGGCTGCGCGAATTCGCCGACGCCGACGCCGCGCAGCCCCCACGAGGCCAGCAGCGCGCCGGTGCCCGTGAACACCTCCACGCGGTTGTTCTGGCTGTCGAGCACATACACCCTGCCCGATTCATCCGCTGCGATCCCCGAGAGGGAGCGGAAGCGCCCGGGCCCGGTCCCGCGCGAGCCCCATTCGTTGAGCACCGCGCCGGTCCCAGAGAGCTCCACGACGCGGTTGTTGCCGCGGTCGGCGACGTACACGTTGCCGGTCCCAGGGGCCACCGCGACGCCGACCGGCTGGTTGAATTCGCCGCTGGCGCTGCCCGCCGCGCCGTCGCCGCCGCCTGCGCCCCAGCGCGCCAGCAGGGCTCCGCCGGGCGCGTACTCGAGCACGCGGTTGTGATCGGTGTCGGCAACGTAGAGGTCTCCCGTAAAGGGCGCCACCGCCACCGCGCCCGCCCCCGCCAGCTGCGCGCCGCCGAGCTGCGCGGGGCCGCCCAGTTCCGAGAGATAGGTGCCGTCGCCCCACAGGTGGACCACACGTTCCTTGGCCGTGTCGGCGACATACACCGACCCGCGGGGATCGATCGCGATCCCCGCCGGCGCGTTGAAGCCCGTGCTGACCCCGCCCGCGCTCGTCCACTCCCCGAGAAACGCATAGTTTTCCGCTGCGAAGGACTCGATCCGCTCGCCGTCGGTGTCGGCCACCAGCAGCTGCCCGGTGGGCTCGACCGCGAGGCCGGCGGGCGCCGTGAACGCCCCGGGGCCGCGACCGGACAGGCCGATCGTGCGCACGTAGTTGCCTTCGGGGTCGAACTCCTGGATGCGGTCGTTGGCGGTGTCGGCCACGTAGGTGTCGCCCTGCGGGTCGCTCGCCAGCGCGCGCGGGAACGCGAGCTGGCCGGCTTTGGAGCCGTAGCCGCCCCAGGCGCCCGCGAAGGTCAGCTGCGGGGTCAGCTTGACGACGCGGTCGTTGATGTCGTCGGCCACGAACACTTCGCCCGCGGCGTCCAGCGCGACCCCGTAGGGAAAGCCGAACTGCCCCGGCCCGGTGCCCGCCGTGCCGAACGCCGCCTCAAACGCGCCGTTCGGGGTGAACTGCTCGAGGCGGTGGTTGTCATCGTCGCTGACGATCACCTCGCTTTCGTTGGCCGCAACCGCCCGCGGATAGGAGAATTCGCCCGGTCCGCTGCCGTGGGTGCCCCACGTCATCGCTTCTCCGCCTTCGAGGTTGAAGCGCTCCATGCGGTCGTTGCCGCTGTCGGCCACATAGACGTAGTTGCCGGCCACCGCGATGCCGCCGCCCGGGGGCTGGGTGTAGTTCTGCGAGGAGCCGAAGTTGAAGTCTCCGAGCGCGCTGCCCGCATGCCCCCAGGAGGTTATGAAGGCGCCTTCGGAGGTGAACTTCTCGATGCGGTTGTGGCTGGAGTCGACCACGTAGACGTCGCCCGCCGCATCGCTCGCCAGCCCGCCGATCGGCCCGAACTGGCCGTGCCCGCCGCCGAAGGAGCCCCACTGGGCCTCGAACGCGCCCGCCGCGCTGAACTTCTGCACCACGTAGCCGAGCTGGTCGGCCACGTAGATGTCTCCGCCGGCGTCCAGAGCCACCGCCTCGGGAAAGCGCAGCACGCCTTCCGCCCGCTGGCCGATGATGGCCGCTGCCGAGTAGGGGCACGGGCGTCCTTCCGAGCCCGCGCACGGGGCCGCGGACGCCCGCGCGGCGCCCGCGCCGGCCAACGCCGCCGCCACCGCGAGCACGGTGAGCAGCAGGCATGCGGGGGCGGACAGCGGCCGGCGACGCGCAGCGGGCATCTGGGCAATAGAGCACATTTGGCGCGCTCACGCGGCGGTTGGACACGGCGCCTTCACGTGGCCGCGCGCGGGGGGCGCGGCGAGGAGTGCTAGAGGATGCCCTCGGGCGTGCGGGCCGGCAGGCCGGCGCGGGTGCCCGGCGGAGCGGCCGCGATCCGCCCGGGCGAGGTCGGCCGGTTGCGCTCCTCGCGCACGATGTACAGCGGCCGGTGCTTGACCTCGTCGTAGATGCGCCCCACGTACTCGCCGATCATCCCCAGGGCGATCAGCTGGATGCCGCCGAGCAGCAGGATCGCGATTGTGATCGAGCTGAAGCCCGGCAGGTAGGAGTCGGCGATGCGCAGCGCGATCACCACGGGGATGGCCACGAAGGCCACGCCCGCGGAGAGGATCCCGGCGTACGTCGCCAGCTGCAGCGGCAGGTGCGAGAAGGAGGTGATCGCGTCGAGCGAGAAGCGGAGCATCTTGCGCAGCGTGTACTTCGTCTCGCCCGCGTGGCGTGCATCGCGCTGGTAGGAGACGGCGGTCTGCGTGAAGCCGACCCAGACGGTCATGCCGCGCAGGAAGCGCGAGCGCTCGGTCATGGCCAGCAGCGCGTTCAGCGCGCTGCGGTCGAGCAGGCGGAAGTCGCCCGAGTTGGGCTCGAGGTCGACCTGGGCGAGTTTGTCGAACAGCCTGTAGAACCACGACGCGGTCGCCAGCTTGAACGCGGTCTCGCCCTCGCGCTGCTTGCGCACCGCATAGACGACGTCCGAGCCCTGGCTCCACTGGGCGATCATGTCGGGGATCAGCTCGGGCGGGTCCTGCAGGTCGGCGTCGATCATCGCGACCACATCGCCGACCGCGTGCTCCAGCCCGGCGGTCAGCGCCGCCTGGTGGCCGAAGTTGCGCGATAGGTGCACAACGCGCACGCGCGGGTCGGTCGCGGCGAGGCGGTCCAGCAGCTCGGGTGTGCGGTCGCTGCTGCCGTCGTTGACCAGCACCAGCTCGAACTCGTAGTCGGCCACCGCGGCGATGGCACGCGCGACGAACTCCTCGATGAGCTCCTCCTCGTCGTAGACGGGAGCCACAACGCTCAGGAGCGACGGGGCACGGAGTGGTTTATCGGAGCTGATCATCGCTTTGGCCGGCGCGCCTGGCCGGACGGAGCGGCTGGACCCACCAGCGGCTGCGCCCGCAGCCGCAGATCAATTTATCGGTCATCCTGTCTGTGCATGCCCGCAGAGCGCGACGACTCCCAGCAGGCGCCCACCAGCGTAGCGCCCGGCGCACGCCATCCGCGGGCGGTTCTTCTCATCCAGTTCATCAAGTTCGGCATCGTGGGGCTGTCCAACACGCTGCTCACCTTTGCCGTCTACACGCTGCTGCTGAAGGGCTTCGGCGTGTGGTACCTGGCGGCCTCGGCGATCGGCTTTGCGGTCGGCGCGGTCAACGGCTTCCTTCTCAACCGCCGCTGGACCTTCCGCGGCCACGTCGGCGACGCCCTCACCCCGGTGCGCTGGGCGATCGTGCAGGGCTGCGGGCTCGCGGTCAACGAGGGCCTGCTGTTTCTGTTCGTGCACGACGCGGGCATCGACAAGCTGCTCGCTCAGGCGTTCGCCACGGTCGTGGTCACGATCAGCACGTTCTTCGTCAACCGGGCCTGGACGTTTCGCATGCGTACCCCCGTCGTCGCCGTCGACGGCGAGGCCCGCTAGCGGAAGACGGCGAGCAGCGACAGGCCCGCCGGGATCCTCCAGCCGCGAGCGATCAGCGCCGACTCGAGCGCGAGCGGGCGCTCGAGCAGCCAGTTCAGCGGCTCCGGAGGGATCCACAGGTCGAGGCTCGACTCGGTCGTCTTGGTGCTCAGCCGGTCCAGCACGCGCAGCACGATCGCCATCGGCAGGAGCAGCGAGTTGAAGTAGGTCGTGCGTACCTGATCCCAGCCCGCCTGCTCGGCCACGCGCTGCAGCGAGCGGCGCGTGTAGCGGCGATGGTGATGGTTGATCTCGTCGTGCCCGCTCCACAGCCACTGGTAGGCGGGCACCGTCACGAGCAGCGAGCCGCCCGGCGCGACCGTCCGGCGCAGCTCGCGCAGCGCCGCCAGATCGTCCTCCAGATGCTCGATCACATCCAGGCTCACGGCCAGGTCGAAGCTGTCGGCCGGGAAGGGCATCTCCAGCACCGAGCCCGCCACGACCTCGCCCGCGCGGCGCTCGCGCGCGAGCGCGACGCTCGTCTCGGAGAGCTCCACGCCCGTCACGCTGCCGTGGCGCGCGAGCTCGAGCATGTTGCGACCGCTGCCGCAGCCCGCGTCCAGGATGCGCGCGCGGGCGGGCAGGCGCAGCCCGTCGATCACGCCCTCGATGACGGTGCGCCGTCCCCGGTACCACCAGTGACGGTCCTCCGCCTGGTGTGTCTGCAGCTCGTAGTCGCGATCCATCCGCCGCGCATCCTTTCCTAAAGGTGCCCGGCCGCGCGTTACGCCTGCCGCCCGGAGCCCGCGATCACGGCGCTGCGGGCGGGCCCAGCGAGTACTCCAGCGAGCCGTGGCGAACCTGCCAGACAGCCAGCGCGCGCCCGCCGTGCGGGTCGATCGCCACGGTGGCATCGGTGTAGCTGCCCGGCGGCGCGAGCTGTTCGGGGGCGCCGAAGACCACGCCCGCGGGGTATGCGTCGATCACGCGCGATGCGAACAGCGCAGCGCTCGGGGATGCGCCCGTGCCGGGCTGGGCGGCCGCCTGCGGCTCGCTCCACAGGGCCAGGGCTTCGTCCTCGGGACCGGTCGCCAGGCCGGCCAGCAGGGCGTCTCCCGCGGGCGCCGCGAGCGTGGCGATCGTTCCGGGCCCACCGAGCTCGATCGCTGCGGCACGCAGCACCCAGCGGTCCTGCTCGGCTCCTGCCCAGGCGATCATCACGCTCTCCGAGCTCAGGCGCACGAGGCGCACGGCGCTCGCCGGCAGCGCGCTGTCGGGGTCGGTGAAGCGTTCGAGCAGGATCGGGGTGCCGAAGCGCACGCCCTCGCCCGAGATGTCCAGGTACACGCTCGTCTGGCCGAGCCGGCGCTCGCTCCAGGCGACGATCCCGTGCTCGTCGTCGCTCAGCACCGCCGTGATCTGGGGTTCGCCGGTGGCGACTGCGAGACGCTGCTGCGTCCGGGGTGCGCCGCGCGCGGGCATCGCGCGCGCCTGGATCGCATTCCCCTGCCACCACACGGCGAGCACGTCGCTGCGGTAGTCCATGGCGAGCGTCATGCTCGCGGGCCGGCCGGTTTCACGGCCGCTCACGGTCCGCCAGGCGCCGAAGCCGGCCGCGTAGTAGCGCTGGACGCGCAGCCGCAGGCCCTCCGCTCCCTGGGTCTCCCGGCTGGGCGCGAGCAGCGCAACGTCGCCGAGATAGCCGTTCGCCAGGGCGAGCTGGCCGGGTGGGCCTTCGCTGCTGCCGAGCGGCGCGAACGGTCCGGCGGCGGAGCCCTCGGCGAGCTGCTCGCCCGTGCCGCGCCCGGGCGGCGCGAAGCCCCCGAGCAGGATCTTGCCGTGCGGAGCGCGCGCGGCCAGCGGCGCGCCGCGCAGCCGCAGCCCGCGGGGAGCGCTGGCAGGCGCCGGGATCTCGCCGGCGCCGATCGCCGCCACACGCAGGCCTTCGCCGCCCGCACAGTCGCGCGAGGCGCCCCACACGACCGCGCCGGGGCCGGTGGCGTGGCTGGGGCTGTCGCTCGGGAAGACGATCTGCGGCGCGCCCGTCGCCGGGCACGCGCTCAGCGCGCCCGGAGCCGTCCAGCCCGCGTCCGGATTGACCGCGGGCGCGCTCGCCGGCAGGATGATGGCGGCGGCCGCGGCGAGCGCGGTTGCGGCGGCGCGTCTCAACGCAGCCGACCGGGGTCGCGCGCCCATGCCCGTTTGTGTCCCATCACGCCGCCGCCGCCAGCGCCGTGCGCAGGAAGGCGATCGTCCGCTCCCACGAGAGCTGGGCGGCCTGCGCGTCGTATGTGCCCAGGCGGTTGGTGTCGTTGAAGAACGCGTGGCCGGCACCCTCGTAGTAGTGGAAGGTGACCTCCGCGCCGGCATCGGCCAGCTCTGACTCGAGCGCCTCCGCGGCCTCGAGCGGGATGAAGGCGTCAGCCGTCCCGAAGTGGCCGAGGACGGGGCCCGTGATGCCCGTGAAATCGGGCTTGCCGTGAGGCATCACGTAGTAGTAGCTCACCGCCGCGGTGATCTCAGGACACGTCGCCGCCGCCCATACGGCCAGCCCGCCGCCGAGGCAGAAGCCGATCGCGCCCACGCCCGAGCCCTCCGCGCCCGGCTGGGATTTCAGGTAGGCCGCAGCGCCGCACATGTCCTTCTCCGCCTCGCTCATCGACAGCGCCATCATCTTCTGTTCGGCCTCGCTGGGCTCGGTCGTGGTCTCGCCCCTGTAGAGGTCGGGGGCGAGCGCGAAGAAGCCCTCCGCGGCGAGCCGGTCGCAGATCGAGCGGACGTGGTCGTCCAGGCCCCACCACTCCTGCATCACGATCGTGGCCGGACCGTGCTCTGCGGCGGGCACGGCCAGATAGCCGGGAGCGCTGCCTGCGCTGGTCGGGAACTCAATATCGGGCATCTGTGGGCTCCTTGGGTCTGTGGCTGGAAGGGCGCACCGGCGGCTCGCGCCGAGCTCGCGGAGAATCCTCTCAGGTGCTCGCCCCGCGGGCGCGCTAGCCTTTGTGTATGCGAACTCAGGCTGACCGTGCGGCCGAGAAGCGGCGCGTGAAGCTCGAGGACGTTCAGCGCCAGCTCGACGAAGGATCGCTCACGATCCGCAAGATGACCGCGCAGGAGCGCAAGCGCTTCCCGCCGCCCGCGCCGCGGCCCGCCAAGAGCCCGCGCCGCTGAAGGACGCCGCCCGAGCGGCGGCCGAGCACATCTTTTGGCCGTTCCGATTGTTAGGGTGGGCGAGCGCATCGGCCAGAAGGGCCGCTCGGCGCTCGCAATCGAACGGGGGACATCGTGCACGCAATGCGGTCTGTGATCAGCGGGACGATCTGCACGCTGGGATTGCTGCTCGGCGCACCCGGCGCGCTCGCCGCGCCGGTGTCGGTGGGGCATTCGGGCTGGCTGTGGGGAGACCCGGTGCCGCAGGGCAACACGCTCAACGATGTCGCCTTCGCCGGCGCGACCGGTTTCGCGGTCGGCGAATTCGGGACCGTGCTGCGTTCCGAAGACGGCGGCAACACCTGGGTCGGGCTGCCGAGCGGCTCGCAGAACGACCTCACGCAGGTCCAGGAGGTGAGCCCGACCACGGTGATCGTCGGCGGCGGCTGCGCGGTGCGCGAGTCCGAAAACGCCGGCGCCAGCTTTCACCGCCTGCCGGTCAACGAATCGGAAACGACGTGTGCCACGCACATCGCGTCGTTCTCCTTCCTGAGCGCCACCACGGGCTTCGTGGAGCAGGCCGACGGCACGATCTTCCTCACCCAGGATGGCGGGCAGACGGTGCAGCCCAAGACGCCGGTGCCGCTCAACGGCGCGACCGCGGGCCCGATCGTGTTCGTCTCGCCGACCGTCGGCTTCGCGATCGCCAGTGGCGCGGGCGGCGGGCGGATCTACCGCACCGCTGACGGCGCGGGCTCATGGACGCAGGTCGGCTCGGCGCCCGCCGCGCTGTCCGATCTCACGTTCGTGACGCCCACCACGGCCTACGCGGTGGGTGCCAACAGCACGCTGCTGACGAGCACCGACGGAGGCAATACCTGGAACGCGCTGCCGCTGGCGCTGCCCGCGGGCACCTCGCCGCAGGCACTCACGCAGATCTCCTGCAGCGATCCGATGCACTGCCTGATCGCGACCGCGCCCGCAGGTGGCGGGAACACCAACGTGCTCGTGCGCACGACCGACGGCGGCCACACGGGCGCGCTCGTCTCGCCCTCCCAGCAGAACCTGCTGTCGGTCGCCTTCTCCACTGCCTCCAACGCGGTGGCGGTGGGACAGAGCGGCGCCACCGTGCTCTCCTCCGACGGCGGCGCGACGTTCCCCACGCAGATCTCCCAGCGCCTCGGCGCGGCCTTCCCGAAGCTCTTCAGGATCGGCCAGTCGCCGATGGACGCCTACGCGCCGGGGGTCGCCGGACAGATCGCCGCCACGACCAGCGGGGGCGTGAGCTGGAGCCTCCTGCGCGTGCCGACCTCGGCCGAACTGGTCGACGTCGGCTTCCCCACGACCGAAATCGGCTACGCGGTAAACAGCGACGGCACCGTCTACCGCAGCGCCACCGGCGGGCTGACGTGGTCGATCCTCAGCTCGGGCGGGGGCCCGCCCACGGCGCTGCTGGCGCCGAGCGCCAGCTCGGTCCTGCTGATCGGGCCGACCGGGGTGCGGCGATCGACGAACGCCGGCGCCAGCTTCGCGGCGGTCAACGCCACGATCGTCATCGGGCACAAGCACGGCAAGCCGGTCAAGAAGAAACTCGCCAACATCTACCTCGGCGGCGGCGCCGAGACCGCGGGCAGCGCGATATTCGCCTGGGGAGAATACGCGCTCGAGTCCACCAACGGGGGCAGCCGCTGGAGCATGCTCCCGCGCCCGCTGCCCAAGCAGCCGGTGAGCCTACTGTCCTTCGTGAGCCCGAGCACGGGCTATGCGGCATCTGCGGGACATCTGTTCTTCACCAGCGACAGCGGTCGCCGGTGGAGGGAAATCAACTCGCTCGGCACGTCCGTGATCGCGGGCCTGTCCTTCAGCAGCGCCTCCGCCGGCTATGTGCTGAGCAGGTTCAAAGGCGCGGGGCCGTTTCCCCTGCGCACCGAAAACGGCGGTCGCACGTGGACGCCCGAGATCACTCCGGCTCCGATCAGCGCCATCAGCGCCGCCGGTCCGGTCGACTACGCCGCGGGCTCCGGCGGCGGGCTCTTCGAGACTGGCAGCGGAGGCCTCAGCGCGAACCCGTCAACGCTCACGCTGGCCATCTCCGGTGCGCACAGGCTGAGCGTTGCGAAGCTCAAGAAAGCCGGCAACCGGGTGCATCTGAGCGGGAGCCTCAGCCCGGCGGTGGGCGGTGAAGAAGTGGTCATCTCCTACGCCACCGTCGGCGGCGGATGGCACTCTAAGGCCGTCACGGTGACCTCCAGCGGCAGCTTCTCGCTGGTCCTCTCGGGCGTGAGGGCGAGCAGCGACTTCGTCGCTCAGTGGGCCGGCAACGACCTCGACCGCGGTGCGGGCACGCCCGCCGTGACGCTCACCGTCACGAAGAAGTGAGCCCGTGCAGCGCGGCATGTGCGGCGCCGTCGCCGCACATGCCGTGCACGCCCCCGCCCGGCGGGGTCGATGATGAGCACAGGTAGACCCCCGCCAGCGGCGTGTCGTAGGGGCGCAGCGAGACCGTCGGGCGGAAGATCGTCTGCGCCAGGGTGGCCGCGCCGCCGTTGATGTCCCCGCCGACGTAGTTGGGGTTGTGGTGTGCGGTCTGCTGCGCGGTGACGGTGTTGCGGGCCAGCACGAGGTCGCGGAAGCCGGGGGCGAAGCGCTCGATCTGCGCCTCGATGCGCTCGGTCATGTCCACCGTCGAGCCGGCCGGGACATGGCAGTAGGCATAGAAGGTCTGACAGCCCTCGGGCGCGCGGCCGGGGTCGACCACGCAGGGCTGCACGCTGATGCAGAACGGGTGATCGCTGTGGCGCCCCGCCGCGACGTCGGCCTCGCTGCGCGCGATCTCCTCGAGCGTGCCGCCGAGGTGCACGGTCGGGGCGCCGCGACACGCCTCGGCCGCCCACGGCACGGCTCCGCTGAGCGCCCAGTCGACCTTGCAGATGCCCGGCCCGTAGCGGAAGCGCCCGAGCGCGCGGCGGTAGCGTGCCGGCAGCCGGCCGCCGGCCATCTCCAGCAGCTGGCGCGGGGTCACGTCCAGCAGCGTGACCTTCGCGCGCGGCAGTTCGTCCAGATCGGCGATCCAGCGCCCCGTGTGCAGGCCGCCGCCCGCGGCGCTGATCTCCTCGAGCAGCGCGTCTGTGATGCGCGCGCTGCCGCCCTGCACCACCGGCCAGCCGACCGCGTGCGCGAGCACGCCGAGCAGCAGCGCAAAGGCCGATGTGCCCGGTGCGCTCAGCGGCCGCATCGCGTGGGCGCCGAGACCCGCCAGCAGCGCCCGCGCCTCGGGCGTCTTGAAGCGGCCCGCGAGCCGGTCGATCGGCAGCAGTCCCGGCAGCCCGAAGCGCGTCATTGCGAGGGGGTGGCGCGGCAGCGAGAGCAGCGGCGCGAGCACCGACGGGATGATCGCCTCGGCGTCCTCGACCAGCGGCGCGAACAGGCGCCGGTATCTGCCCTCGTCATCCTGCAGCGATGCGGCGGTGCTCTGCACCGACGCGCTCACCGCTGCGGCCCGCCCGCCGTCGAGCGGGTGGGCGAAGGCGATCTCGGGCGTGCGCAGCGTGACGCCGGGCAGGCGCGTGCGGCGGAAGAAGGGCGAGGCGGCCAGCAGCGGCTGTACCGTCGAGCACACGTCGTGGGTGAACCCCGGGATCGTCAGCTCCTCCGTGCGGCAGCCCCCGCCGGCCTCGGCGGCGCCCTCGAAGATCTCGACCGTCAGCCCAGCGCGCGCCAGCGTGAGCGCTCCCGCGAGCCCGTTGGGGCCCGAGCCGACCACCACCGCGTCGAGCGCACGGCCATCCGCACTCACAGCTGCAGCACCGAGCCCTGTGCCGCGATCGACACGCCGGGGGCTCCGTCGTAGCGGCGCGCCAGTTCGTCGAGCGCCTCGTCCGTGCGGTCGGGCCGATGGTGGAAGAGGAGCACGCCGTGGGCTCCCGCGTGGTGCCCGAGGGCAACCGCGTAGTCTGCAGCCGAGTGGCCGTAGCGCCCTTCGAGCGCGAGCTCGTGGTGGCCGAGCAGCTGGGAGTCGTGCAGCAGCAGGTCCGCTCCTGCCGCCAGCTCCAGCGCCGCGGGGTGATACTCGCCGTAGCCGTCGGGGCCCTCGCCGAGAGCGATGGGGCAGTGGTCGGGCATGTAGGTGAGCGTCGAGCGCCCGTCGCTGATGCGGTAGCCGAACGTCCGCCCGCCCTTGTGGGGAACCTCGCGCGCGAGCACGGCGAAGCCCTCGAACTGGTGCTCGCCGACGTCCAGCGTGGAGAACGTCCACGCGCCCCGCAGCTGGGTCGGGGAGATCGGGAAGTGCGGCGGCGACATCGAGCGCTCGAGCACCTCCGCTGCGCTGCTGCCGTCCTCCTGCTCGGGCAGGTGCAGGTCGATGCGCGAGTCCTCGCGGTCGCCCGCGGTGAAGAACGGCAGTCCCTGGAAGTGGTCCCAGTGCAGATGGCTCAGCAGCATCGTGCCGCGGAACGGCCCGCCGCCGAGCAGCTGGGTGACCGTGCGCAGACCGGTGCCCGCATCGAGCAGCAGCGTGGGCTTCTGCGCGTCGTCATGCGCCAGCGCGACGCACGAGGTGTGCCCGCCGTAGCGCAGGAAGTCAGCCCCGGGCGCTGGGGTCGAGCCCCGCACCCCGCAGAGGTGGATGCGCATCCGGCTCTAGCTCCGCGCTGCTCTGGCCCGGCGGTCGGCCTCCCGGCGGTGGCCCTTGGCCAGCTCGTCCAGGTCGGTTCGCTGCAGCTGATCGGCCTCCACGGCCGCCACGCGGCAGGGCGTCACCGCCACGAGCGTCGAGGTGCGCGTGCCGCCTTCCAGGTGGGCGCGCTCGCCGAGCAGAGCCCCGGGGCCGTACTCCGCCAGGCGCTCGCCGTCGTGTTCGACGCGCAACACGCCATCGAGCACCAGGAAGACCTCCGAGCCGCGCTCGCCCTGGCGGACCAGGGTCGCGCCCGCCTTCACTCGCTCGATTCGCGGCTTGCGCCCGCCGCTCATCACCTGCGCCGAGAGCGAGCGCTCCAGCGCGGACTCGACGGCGGTGACGAGGGCCTTGGAATCTTCATCGCCCCACGGGGTGTGACGGCCGAAGGACTTGCGATACCAGTCCTTGAAGTCGGCCAGCCCGGACTTGTGCGAGAGCTGGCCCGCGTTGTCGTAGACCCAGTGACGGGGAAAGCGGCTGGCCCCCTCCATGATCCCCTCCGCACGTCCATCGGCGTGGATCCTCAGCGACAGCGTCGTCCACACCAGCGGCGCCTGCCACTGCACGAACGGCCGGCGGCGAACGCGGCGGGGTGCGGGCACGCCCGTGCGGCCCCCGGCCGTCTGCACGAAGCGCACCGAGCCCTCGCCGCGCTCGGGCGGGCGCTGGATGTCGGGCAGCCCGACCGCCTCGAAGGTCCTCGCCAGCGGGCCCACCTTCACGGTTGTGCTGCCCATCAGTCCGCCGCCGCTGTAGCCGCAGTCGGTGATCCTGCCGGCGCCGTCCACGTCCACCCACGCCTCGAGCACGTTGGCGAAGCGGAAGCGATCGGCCAGGCGCAGGGCCTCCATGTCCTCGATCGTGTCGGGCGGCGGCTCGTCGTAGTGGGCGAGCCCCGTCTCAAACGCGACGCGCGTGCTTCCCTCGACGGCCTCCGAGGGGATCCACGACAGCGAGGTGATTGAGCTCTGATGACGCATGGAGGCTGTCTCGGCCTCCGAGGAGGCAACTTCTCGGCGCTGCCCCGACGGGCATCTCAGCGCGGGAGCTTACCATCGGCCGGGCGCGGCTGTCCGTGCTCGGAGCCGCCCTCCAGGTGCTCGGCGAGCACCGCGCCGGCGACCGCCGGCTGCGCGGCCTCGGGTGCAGCGGTGCCCGCCGGGCCGGCGTCCGCGCCGGCCGGATCGCCCGCCCCCGAGGAGCCCGTGGCGCGCGGCGTCCACACGGCGAGCTTGTGCGCGCGGCCGCGGACCTCGAACTCGCCGACGAGCTCGAGGTCCTCGCGTCCGGAGTGCAGGCGCTCGCGCGTGGAGGCGGCGATGAACAGCATCGCGTCGCTGTTCTTGGTCATTCCCTCCAGGCGCGAGGCGGTGTTTGTGGTGTCGCCGATCGCCGTGTATTCCACGCGCTGCTCGGAGCCGACGTTGCCGGCCATCACCGGGCCGCTGTTGAGCCCCACGCCCATTTCGAAGCGGCGCTCATAGCCCTGCTCGGCGAGCCAGTCGTTGAACGCGTCCAGGCGCGTGCCGATCATCTCGCGCGCCGCGGCCACCGCCCGGTCGGCGTGGTCCTCCTGCTCCAGCGGCGCGCCGAAGACGGCCATGATGCCGTCGCCCATGTAGGAGATCAGCGTGCCCCCCGCCGCGAGGATCGCCTCGGTCATCTCGTTGAGGTAGAAGTTCACGACCTCGATCACGCGTGTCGCGGGCTGTGTCTCGGAGAAGCTCGTGAAGCCGCGCAGGTCGGAGAAGAGGACCGTGCAGTCGCGTTCCACGCCGCCCAGGCGCAGGTTCTCATCGGCGCTCGCGAGCACCTGCTCCACCGCCTGGGCGGGGACGAAGCGCGCGAACATGTCGCGCACACGTTCGCGCTCGATCGCTTCGCCGATGTAGAGCACCGCGAGCGTGCCGAGCGTGCCGATCGCCAGCGCCAGCAGCGGGTAGACGAAGGTGACGATGAGCCCGCTGTTGAAGGCGATCTGCACGGCCACCGTGAACACGACGGCGAGCGCGAAGGCGTCGAGCAGCGAGCGCCAGCGCTCCAGGCGCAGGCTGCCCAGCGGCACGGCCACCCCGAGCAGCACGATCAGGACCACGTCCAGCCACCCCGGCACGTTTCGCAGCGGCACGCCGCGCAGCAGCGTGCGCGTGGCATTGGCGAGCACTTCCGGTCCCGGCATCACGCCCGACCCGCTCGTGGGGGTCGTGTGAACGTCCTGCAGGACACCCGCCGAGGCGCCCACGATCACGATCTTGTTGCGAAACAGGTTCGCGGGGAACTCGCCCTGCAGCACCTTGGAGTAGGAGATCGAGGTGAAGGTCCCGGGCGGGCCGGCGTAATCGATCGGCAGCACTCCGTCTTCGAAGATCGAGGCGCGCACGGGCTGCCCGGTCGCCACTTCACTCGCCACCACCGGGAAGCTCTGCAGGTTGTGGAAGGAGTAGGCGAAGCGCCGCACCACACCGTCGGAGTCCTGCGTCAGGATCGCCTCTGCGGCGCGCGCGCCGGCTTCGTGCAGGTGTTCCGCTCCGCCGAGGATTTCCGTTTCGCCGTGCGGTCCCACTTCGGTGGCCGCGAGCACGGTTTTGCCGTGCGCCCGCCCGACCGCTTCGAACAGCGCGAGGTCGTCCGCTTCGTCGGTCGCGTGGGCGAATTCGATATCCAGCGCGATCGTCTGCGCGCCCGCCGTGCGCAGGCGATCGATCACTTCCGCGTCATAGCGCCGGGGAAACGGCCACTCCGCGTGGCGGCCCAGCCTCGTCAGTTCCTGGAAGGTGTTGTTGTCGATCTCCACGAGCACGATCCCCGGCGGAGTCGGTTCGGCACCGCGGATCGAGAAGCGCGCGTCGATCGTCTGCAGCTCGCTGCGCCTGAGCAGGTTCGTCGCATAGGCGATAACCCCCACGCCGCCGGCCAGCAGGGCGACCGCGAGCAATCCCACGATCTTGCGCCGCTGTGAGCGTGCTCTTCCCATGTCCTCAGGCCGGCGACGGCGCGACGGGCGCCCCCCGGCCCGCCGATGCTAGCGTTTCGACACCACACCCCGCGCGGGGCCGGGCCGGACGGGGCAGCGGTTGAGCGCAGCAACATCCGGATCCAGGCAACGCGCGAGAAGGTGAGGTGAGCGGTCTCGTGCACCGGCGCAGCCCGATCGTGCAGGCCGGGCGCGGCTGTCTGGCCAGGGTGCGCTGAGCAGCAGGCCGCTCGATGTTGACATCCCGCCGCCACCGACTAGCATTGGGACGATGCGCGGGCAGATGCCCGGGGGCCGGCGCGGGCTCGTTCTGCCGTCGGGGAGCTCACGAGAATGGAATGCGTCAGCAGATGGGGGCACTCATTGGTCGTATGCACACAGCGATGGATCGCTCCGCGGTCGCTTCGCGGCCGCTCCTAGGCAGATCCGCCGCCGCGTGGTGCGCGCTGGCCGCCACGGCGCTGCTGTCGCTCGCCCTCGTGGCCGTTCTGCAGGGGCTCGGTCACGCTCCCGGCACGCTCCCCCGCCAGGAACGCCCGCGCGCCGCCGGCCCGGCGAGCCTGCCCTTGCTCGCCCGCGCGCCCGTCTCCGCCGCGCTCGGTTCTGAAGAGGCCGCCTACGCCGTCGCGGGCTCCGCCGCCGGCCTGCAGGCCGCCAACCCGGCGCAGCATCTGCATGCCCGCTTCGGGCGGGCGGGTGTGAGCGTTGGCTCGGGTGCGCTCGATGAGAACCTGCGCCTGAACGCGGTTGGCTACGGAAACTCGCTGAGGGCCGTCGGTGAGCGCGCGCCCAGCGCACGCGACAATCGCGTGCTGTACGCGCGCGGCGGGCTCAGCGAGTGGTATGTCAACGGCCCGCTCGGGGTGGAGCAGGGTTTCACCGTTCCCCGCGCCCCCGCCGCCCCGCAGGCGGGGCCGCTGACGCTGTCGATCGCGCTGAGCGGCAATGCGCACGCCGCGCTCGCCGCGGGCGGGCGCAGCGTCACGCTGAGCCGGCCCGGCGCTCCGTCGCTGCGCTACGGCGCGCTCGCCGCCAGCGATGCCCGCGGTCGTGCCCTGCACAGCTGGCTCGTGCTCGACGGCGGGCGCCTGCTGCTGCGCGTCGATGCCGCCGGCGCACGCTACCCGCTGCATATCGACCCGCTGATCGAACAGGCCAGACTGGAAGGCGGGATGAGCGGGGAAGCGCACTTCGGGCGCAGCGTGGCGCTGTCGGCGAACGGCAGCACAGCGCTGATCGGCAGCCCGCGCGAAGGCCACGAGTACGGGGGGGCGTGGATCTTCACGCGCTCGGGCTCCACGTGGACCGAGCAGGCGCGCCTGGAAGGCGACAAGGCCGAAGGGGCCGGCTCGTTCTTCGGCCGCGGCGTGGCGCTCTCGGGCGACGGCAACACCGCCCTGATCGGCGACCCCGGCAGCGAAGCGGAAACGGGCGCCGCGTGGGTGTTCACGCGCTCGGGCTCGACCTGGACGCAGAGCGCCAAGCTGGTGGGCGCGGGTGAGACCGGAACCGGGCAGTTCGGCGCACGCGTGGCGCTTTCCGGCGACGGCACCACCGCGCTGATCGGGGGCTTCTCCGACAACGACCACGTGGGCGCGGCCTGGGTGTTCACCGGCTCCGGTGAAAACTGGAGCCAGCAGGCCGTGCTGAAGGGCGCAGGGGAGATCGGCAAGGGCGAGTTCGGCCGCAGCGTCGCGCTGTCCTCCGACGGCAGCACCGCGCTCGTCGGCGGCCTTGAAAACTCCTTCGACAGCGGCGCCGCATGGGTGTTCACCCGGGCGGGCGCCACCTGGAGCCAGCAGGCGGAGCTGCAGGGCGCGGGGGAGTCCGGCAGGGGCCAGTTCGGCAGCGGCGTCGCGCTCTCCGCCGAAGGCAGCACCGCGCTCATCGGTGCTTCCCAGGACAACGCCGGGGCGGGCGCCGCGTGGGTCTTCACGCGCTCGGGCTCGAGCTGGACACAGCAGGGAGAAAAGCTCACGGGCGGCAGCGAAGAGATCGGCGAAGCCTCCTTCGGCACCAGCGTCGCGCTGTCCGCCGAAGGCAGCACCGCCCTCGTCGGCGCACCCGACGACAATGACCTCGGCGCGGCGTGGATGTTCACGCGCTCGGGCGAAACATGGACGCAGCTGGGCACGAAGCTGACCGCCGGCGGGAACGTCCCCAGCGCGCTCGGCCTGAGCTCAGCGCTCTCCAACGAAGGCAACACCGCCCTGCTCGGCGGGCTCGCGGCCAACGGCGGCGTTGGCGCCGCGTGGGTGTTCGCGCCTCCCGGTCCCACCGTCGGCCACGTGCAGCCCGGCGAAGGCCCGCTGTCCGGCGGTACCGAAGTGACGATCACCGGAACGAACTTCACGAACAGCTCCACCGTGAGCTTCGGCGCGCGCGAAGCGAGCGCTGTGGACGTCGAATCGCCGACGCATATCACCGCGACGTCCCCACCGCCCGAAGCTGCGGGCCCTGTCGCAGTGACCGTGACGACCCCTGGCGGCATCAGCCCGACCGGCCCCGCCGATGAATTCACCTATGACCCCGTGCCCGCGATCACCGCGCTCGAAGGCGACGAAGGCCCGCTCGCCGGAGGCGAGCCGGTCACGATCACGGGCAGCGGCTTCACCAGCTCCGCGAAGGTGCACTTCGGCCTCGCCGAAGCCACCGGCATGCACTTTGAAGGCTCGACGCGCATGACCGTCACCGCGCCGGCGGGCGCGGGTGTGGTGGAAGTGAGCGTGACGACCGCCGGGGGCACGAGCCCCGCGGACGAAGAGGACCTGTTCACCTACGACCCGATCCCCACGCTCGCCAAGATCGAACCCGGGGAAGGACCGGCGGGCGGCGGGACAGCGGTGAAGATCACCGGCACCGGCTTCACGAAGGCCTCCACGGTGAGCTTCGGTGGGAGCGCCTCGAGTGCGGTCACGATGAGCTCGCCGACGGAGCTCACGGCCAGGGCGCCGGCGGGATCGGGCACTGTCGACGTGACCGTGGGCACCGCCGGTGGCACGAGCGCCAAGAGCGAAGCGGACCGCTTCATCTATCAGCCGCTGCCGTGGATCGGGACGGTGGCACCGGCCGAAGGTCCCGCGGCCGGGGGTACGACGGTGACGATCACCGGCGAAAACTTCACCGCTGCCTCGAAGGTCAGCTTCGGCTCGAGCCCTGCGACCGGCGTGAAGTTCAACTCCGAGGACTCGATCACGGCGACCAGCCCGGGAGGCACGGGCAAGGCGTATGTGACGGTTACGACCGCGGGCGGCACCAGCCCCAAGCGCGAAGGGGCGGAATTCACCTACATCCCGCCGACGATGCTGCTGATCGGCGGCCCGCCCAGCGGCGGCGTGGGATCCGGCACGGGGGTGCTGCCCTTCTTCACCGCCGTGCTGCCCCCGCCGCAGTTGGGGGTCAGCGGCAACATCGCGCCCGTGTCGGGCCTCGTGCGCGTGCGGCTCCCCGGCACTAACACGTTCGTGCTGCTCAGCACGCTGCGCCAGGTTCCCTTCGGCACGATCATCGACGCGACCAACGGTGTCGTGAGCATCACAACGGCCGGTCCGCACGGGGGAACGCAGACCGGTGAGTTCTACGACGGCGAGTTCGTGCTCACGCAGGGCGCGAAAGGCGTCGTCCTGGCCACACTGACCGGGGGCAGCTACTCGAACTGCCCGACCGCGAGTGAGCGCGGCCACCTCGCGCACACCAGCTCAACGCACTCCTCCGGCAAGCACGTGGTCAGGAAACTGTGGGCCAACGCCCACGGCAACTTCACGACGAAGGGAACCTACGCAGCGGGTGCGGTGCAGGGCACCGAGTGGCTGACCGAGGATCTCTGCGACGGCACGCTGATCAAGGTCACGCGCGACAAGGTCAAGGTCACCAACCTGATCAACCATCACACCGTCGAGGTGACCACCGGGCACAGCTACCTCGTCAGGATCCCGTGAGGCCCGCCGCAGGACCGGCGCGCGGCGCCTGGATTCACCCCGCGCCCTAGACGCGCGCCACGGTGCGCCGCCGGGATGCGTCGGGTGCGCCGCCCGCCCCTCGCGATCGTCTCCGGCAGCGACGGGAGGCGCCGGCTGCGCCGTCCGGTGCTCACCGCGTCGTGCGGCCCCGTCTCGGCGCCGCGCGCGGCGCGCTCCTCGCCGTCCATCCGTGTCGGCTCGCTCATATCAGCGCGCGCGCTCAGTCACAGCCGGTTATGCCTCCGTCGAGCAGGATCACGGTCGCCGTCATGTAGGCGCCGGCGCGCGAGCACAGGAACTGCGTCAGCCCGGCAACGTCGTCGGGGCGCCCGATGCGCCCCAGCGGGACCCCCTGGACGACCATCTCGCGCGACTCGGGGTCGTCGAGCAGGAAGGCCATCATCTTGCTCTCGAAGGGGCCCGGCGCGATCGCGTTGACGGTGATGTGCTCGGCGGCCAGGCGCTTGGCGAGGTGGCGCGTGAGCATGTGCAGCGCGGCCTTGCTGGCGCTGTAGCTGTAGTTCTCCACCGCCGGGGTGCGCAGGCCGTCGATCGAGCCGATGTTCACGACGCGCGCCGGGTCCTCGCGCCCGGCCGCCGCGCGCAGCGCGCCGAGCAGCGCCACCGTCAGGTGGAAGACGCCCTCCACGTTGGTGTGCGCGACCTTGTCCCAGCCGCCCGGCGGGAACTCCTCCAGCGGCGCCCCCCAGCTTGCACCGGCGTTGTTGACGAGGATGTTCAGCGCCGGGAAGCGCTCCTGCACCGCCGCCGCGAGCTCAGCCGCGCCCTGCGGCGTGGAGACGTCGGCGGGGATCGCCTCGCAGTCGCCGAGCGCGGCGAGCGATCGCGCGGCCGCGTTGACATCCTCGGCCTTGCGCGAGGAGACGATCACGCGCGCACCCGCCTGCACGAGGCCGCGCGCGATCATCAGGCCGATGCCGCGCGAGCCCCCGGTCACCAGGGCGCTCTTGCCGGATACATCGAAGATGTCGCTCATCGGCGCAGATCCTATGGCCTGCGTGTGTGTGAGACTGGCTCTCGTGCCGTCGAGCGGGCCAAAGGTCGCGGTCGTGGGCCACGTCGAGTGGGTCCAGTTCGCACGCGTGCCGCACGTGCCGCGCGCCGGTGAGGTCGTGCACGCCCGAGATTCCTTCGAGGAGCCGGCCGGCGGTGGGGCGGTCGCGGCGGTGCAGCTGGCCCGCCTGGCCGGTGCCGCCACGCTCGTGACCGCGCTCGGCGAGGACGAGCACGGGCGGCGCTCGGCAGCCCGTCTGCATGAGCTCGGCGTCGAGGTGCACGCCGCTGCGCGAGCCGCCCCCACCCGCCGCGCGCTCACGCTCGTCGACGAGCACGACGAGCGCACGATCACCACGTTCGGCTCGCGCCTCGAGCCGAGCGGCGAGGATCGCGCGGCGCGCTGGGATCAGCTCCGCGGACTCGACGCGATCTACTTCACTGCGGGGGACCTCGGCGCCCTGCGCGCCGCGCGTGCGGCCGCGCGGGTGCTGGTGGCAAGTCCGCGCGCCCGCCACGCGCTCGGTCACGGCGTGCAGCTCGATGCGCTCGTGCTCAGCGACGATGACGAGATCGAGCGCCGCGCGCTGGCGGATGCCCGCGAGCAGGCGGCATTGGTGATCTACACCGAGGGCTCCCGCGGCGGTCACTACGAGGCTCGCTCCGGCGCGCGCGGCAGGTGGGAGGCCGCTGCGCCGCCGGGCGATCCAATGGACTCCTACGGCTGCGGCGATTCGTTCGCCGCAGGTGTCACCTACGCGCTCGGCGCGGGCCTCGAGCTGCCCGCGGCGCTCGAGCTCGCCGCCCGCTGCGGTGCGGCGTGCCTGACCGGGCGCGGCCCCTACACAGCCCAGCTCGGCGCGCGCGAGCTCGCCGGGGGCGATACCTGAAAGGATGTCCGCCAGCCGTGGACTTCGAGCAGATCACCACCGAGCTCGCCGACGGCGCGCTCACGATCACGCTGAATCGCCCCGAGCGACTCAACGCGTGGACGGCCACGATGGGCCGGGAGCTGATCGCCGCGCTCGACGCCGCCGACGCCGACGACGAGGTGCGCGCGATCATCGTCACGGGGGCCGGGCGCGGCTTCTGCGCGGGCGCGGACCTGGAGGCCGGCGGCGAGACCTTCGACTACCGCGCGCGCGGGGTCACCGACCCGGTGCCGCGCGACAACGGCGGCGAGCTGTCGCTGCGGATCTTCGAATCGCGCAAGCCGGTGATCGCTGCCATAAACGGGCCGGCCGTCGGCGTGGGCGCGACGATGACGCTGCCGATGGACATCCGCCTGGCGGCCGACGACGCGCGCATGGGCTTCGTGTTCACACGCCGCGGAATCGTGCCCGAGGCCTGCTCGAGCTGGTTCCTGCCGCGCGTGGTGGGCATCAGCCGCGCGATGGAGTGGGTCGCCACCGGCCGTGTCTTCTCGGCCCGGGAGGGGCTCGAAGCCGGCCTGCTGCGCAGCCTGCACCCCAAGGAGCAGCTGCTCGAGGCCGCCCGCGAGATCGCGCGCGAGATCGCCGAGAACACCGCCCCGGTGTCCGTCGCGCTTGCCCGCCAGATGATGTGGCGGATGCTCGGTGCGGAGCACCCGATGATCGCCCACCGCGCGGACTCCCGCGGGATGTTCCTGCGCGGGCAGAGCGCCGATGCGGCCGAGGGCGTGACCGCTTTCCTGGAGAAGCGCCCTGCGCAGTTCCCGGAAAGGGTCAGCGATGGGCTGCCCGAGATCTTCCCGGGCTGGAGCGCCCCGCAGTTCGAGTAGGCACCGCGCGCGCCGGTGGTTAGCCTCATGGGCGTGACCGCCAAGCTCGCGATCCTGGCCGTGATCGTGGCCGCCGCCGGCCTGGCCGCGGCGCTCGGCTCGGCGTCGTCCTCCTCGCCTCCCGCCGCGCACTCGAGCCGTTTCTTCTCCCCGTCGGGGCCCTGGAACGCTCCGCTCGCCAGCGCTGCCCCGCTCGACCCGAGCTCAAGCGCGCTCGTCGGCGCGCTGGGTGCCGAGGTCGCCGCCGAGCGCGCAGGGCACCGCGGGCCGTGGATCAACACGACCTCCTACAGCGTTCCCATCTACACCGTTCCAGCAACCCAGCCCACAGTCGCCGTACAGCTGGATCACGCACCCGAACCGGCGCTGTCGGCCGCCTGGAGCGCGGTGCCGCTGCCCGGCTCGGCGAAACCGGCGAGCGGCACCGACGGTGACCTCGTGGTGTGGCAGCCGAGCAGCGGGCGGATGTGGGAGTTCTGGCGGCTGGTCCACGGCAGCGGCGGCTGGTCGGCGACGTGGGGCGGGGCGATGCAGCACGTCTCGAGCAACCCCGGCGTTTACGGGACCGAAGCCTGGTCGGGCGCGGAGCCGTGGTGGGGTGTGAGCGCGAGCTCGCTGGCGATCGCGGGGGGCCTGATCACCTTCGAAGACCTGCGCCGAGGGCGGATCGACCACGCGCTCGTGATCTCCGTTCCGAACGTCCGCGCGGGTGTCTACGCGGCGCCCGCACGGCGCACCGACGGCGCATCGAGCTCGCCGCTGTCGCTGCCCGAGGGCGCGCACCTGCGCCTGGACCCGCAGCTCGACCTGCACGCGCTGCACCTGCCGCGCCTCACGCTGATGCTCGCCGAAGCGGCCCAGCGCTACGGCATCTTCGTCGGCGACTACTCGCCCGATGTGGCCTTCTACGCGCAGGACCCCACGCCCACGGGCAAGGAACCCTACGCCGGGCCGCACGGCTACTTCGCCGGGCTGAACCCCAGCCAGCTGCTCGCGCGGTTCCCCTGGGCGCAGCTGCAGCTGCTCAGGATGTCGCTCCACGCCGCCCCGTGAGCGCCGCCGCGGGCAGCTCCTGCACGAGCGAGAGGACCGGCGCGAACAGGTCACCGCGCGCGGCCACGCGCTCGCGCACCTGGCCGGCCTCCAGTTCTATGTCCCCTGTCGCGCCGCTGTCGAGCGCCGCCTCGACCTCCGCCCACTCGAGCGGCGCCGAGACGCGCGGGCGGGGGGTCGCGCGCAGCGAGTAGACGCACACGGTCGTCTTGTGCGGGTCGTTCTGACTCCAGTCGATCAGCACCCTGCCGGCGCGCCGCGCCCTGCTCATGCTCGAGACGACGAGCTCGGGCTCGGAGCGCTCCAGCAGCTCGGCCAGCGTCCTGGCCAGGCTCTTGGTCTGCTCGAAGCTCGCACCGTCGTGGTTGAGGGGCACGTACACCTGCAGCCCCTTGGCGCCGGAGGTCTTCGGGAAGCTGCTCAGCCCGAGGCGCTCGAACGTGCCGTGCAGCGCCAGCGCCACGCGGCAGCACTCCAGCAGGCCCGCGGGCGCGCCCGGATCCAGGTCGAAGACGAGCGCGGTGGGGCGCGCGGGCGCCTCGGCGCGGGCGAGCGGCGTGTGCAGTTCGATCGCCGCCAGGTTTGCCAGCCACAGCAGTGTCGGCGTGTCCTGCGCGAGCACGTAGTCGATCCGCTCGCGCCCGCCCGCGGGCGCCACCGTGCGCACCCAGTCGGGGCGGTGGGCGGGCGCGCGCTTCTGGAAGAAGGACTTGCCATCCACGCCGTCGGGCCAGCGGCGCACCGTCAGCGCGCGGCCCTGCAGGTGGCCGAGCAGGCTCGGCGCGAGCGCCGCGTAGTAGTCGATCAGATCGGCCTTGGTGAACCCGGACTCAGGGTAGAGCACCTTCTCGAGGTTGGAGAGCTTCAGCTCGCGCCCCTCGATCAGCAGGCGCGCACCCGCCGCGCCGCGCGCCTCGATTTGCAGCGGCGGGATCGCCGCGGCGCTCGCCTGCTCGCGCTCGTCCTCGCGCCGCACCGCGGAGGCGGGCTTGTCCTCGCGCAGTCCCTTGTAGCTCGGCTGGCGCAGGCTGCCGGCGGCGGTCCACTCGGCGAACTCGACCTCCGCGATGAGCCGCGGCTCGCAGAAGAGCGCGCCGCGGGGCGGGCGCGGGCCGGCAGCGAAGGGGGACTCCTCGCGCGCCAGCGGCGCGAGCAGCACGGCGAGCCGCTCGAGCTCCGCGTCGCTGAAGCCGCTGCCGACGCGCCCCACGTAGCGCAGCACGCCGTCCGCCTCGTACACGCCGAGCAGCAGCGCGCCGACGCTGCGGCTGCGCCTGCCCTTCCCCGCCAGCCAGCCGCCGACCACGAACTCCTGGCGCCCGACGCGCTTGATCTTCTGCCAGTCGCGCGAGCGCAGCCCGGGCTGGTAGGGGGAGTCAAGCCGCTTGGCCACGATGCCCTCGAGGCCCTGATCCGCGGTTGCGGCCAGCAGCTCCGCGCCGTGGCCCACAACGTGCGCGGGGGTGCGCCAGCTCTCGCCCGCGAGCGCCAGCTCGGCAAGACGCGCGCGGCGCTCGCTGTAGGGCAGCGCCATCAACGGGTGGCCGTCCAGCCACAGCAGGTCGAAGATCACATACGTCACCGGCGTCGTCCTGGCCCGGCGCGCGGCCTGTGCGCGGGAGCCCAACTGCATGCGCTGCTGCAGCGCCGTGAAGCTCGGGCGCCCGTCGCTGTCCAGCGCGACGATCTCGCCGTCGAGGACCGCGCTGTGGGAGCCGAGCGCGCGGCCCAGGCGTCCGAGCTCCGGATAGCGCTCGGTGACGTCGTTGAGGTTGCGGGTCTGCAGCCTGAGCTCCCCCGGCCGCGAGTAGGCGATCGCGCGGATGCCGTCCCACTTGATCTCATACGCCCAGCCCTCCTGCTCGCGCGGCAGCGATCCGGTCCGGGCGAGCATCGGCGCGAGCGCCCGCGGCATCGGCTCGCGGGCGCTGTCCGCGGGCGGATCCATGCGATGGATCATCCAGTCCTTCGGTTCGGGCCCCTCGCCCGTGGCGAACAGCGCGTAGCGCGCGTGCACGCGCTCGCCGTGCAGCCTCACCTCCACCTTGCGCGGCTCCCACTTCAGGCAGTCGTAGGTGCCGCGGTCCCAGATCGCGATCGTGCCCGCGCCGTACCCCCCCGCGGGGATCTCGCCCTCGAAGTCGAGGTACTCGAGCGGGTGATCCTCGGTGGCTGCCGCGAAGTGGTTCTCGCCGGGCGCCTCGGGCAGGCCCTTGGGGATCGCCCATGACGCCAGGGCGCCGTCGTGCTCGAGACGCAGATCCCAGTGCAGGCGGCGTGCGCTGTGCTCGTGGATGACGAAGCGGGCGCCCCGCCCGTCCCCGCGCGCCGGCCCGCCGCCCGGCTCGGGGGTGCGCTGGAAGTCGCGTTTGGCGCGATAGCCGTCAAGCGCGCCGGGGGACACCTACCGCTTGGCGGTCTTGCGCGCGGCGGGTGCCTTGCGCGCAGCGGGCTTCTCGGCCGAGCTCTTCGCGCCCGCGCGCTTGGCCGCGGGCTTGCGTTTGGCGCCCGGCGCCTCGCCGTCACGCGCCCGCACCGCCTCCAGGCTCGCCTTCAGCGCGCTCATCAGGTCGGGCGCGGGCGTGGCAAGCTCCTCGGCTGCCGGCTGCACCGCGATCTCCTGTCCCTGGGCCTTGCGCTCGATCATCTCGAGCACCTGCTCGCGGTAGCTGTCGCGGTACTTCTGCGGTTCGAAGCTGCCCGCGAGCGAGCCCACGAGCTGCTCTGCGACCTCGAGCTCGCGCTTTGTGGTCTTCACCTGCGCCGCCTCCGAGACCTCCTCCAGGCGCTCGGCCGGTGCGACTTCGTCGGCGAAGATCATGGTCGCCATGCCCAGCGCGTCGCCCATCGGGCGGATCGCCACGAGCTGCTCCTTCGAGCGGATCACCACGCGCGCGATCGCCACCTTGCCGGTCGCGCGCATCGCCTCGAGCAGCAGGCGGTAGGCCTTCGCGCCGCCGGGGCCGGGCGCGAGGTAGTAGGGGTGGTCGTAGAAGACAGGGTCGATCTCCGAGAGCTCCACGAAGTCCTCGATCTCGATCGTCTTGGTCTTCTTCGGCTCGAGCGCCTCGAGCTCGCCGGGCTCGATCACGACGTAGCGGTCGGGGGCGATCTCATAGCCCTTGACGATGTTCTCGTAGGGCACCTCCTCGCCGCTCTGTGGATCGACGCGCTTCTGCACCACGCGCACGCCGCTCTTCTTGGAGAGCTGATGAAAGCGCACCGTCTTGCGGTCCAGGGCGCTGTAGAGCTTGACGGGGATCGTCACCATGCCAAAGGAGATGGCGCCGGTCCAGATCGCGCGGGGCATGCCTGCAGTAGTACCACCTGCGCGCCCGTCCAACCACCCCTGCAAAGCGCTTGGCGGCGCTCACGGCGAGGGCCACGGCGCGGGCAGCAGGTCGCTGGGCGCGGACTCGAGCCCGGCCCCGGGCGAGGGGGCCGACAGGCGCGCCGAGTAGATCGAGGGCGCGCGCAGCAGGCGGGCGATCACCGTCGCCTCGACCACTGCGATCAGGATCGGGACCATCAGCGAGTCGGCCTGGTGGGTGAGCTCGAGCAAAAGGACGACCGCCGCGAGCGGGCCCTGCATGGCCGCGCCGAGCACCGCGGCGCCGCCGATGATCGCGTAGCTGCCCAGCGGTGAGCCGGGCCACAGTTCCATCCAGCCCTTGCCCAGCACCCCGCCCAGCAGCACGCCGAAGCACAGCGTCGGCGTGAACAGCCCGCCCGGCGCGCCGCTGGCCAGGCAGGCCGCGGTGGCGATCGGCTTGAGCACCATGAGCGCCGCCATCAGCGCGAATCCGAGCTGCGCGGAGAGCACGAGCTGCACCGTGTTCTTGCCGTTGCCGAGCAGCTGCGGGTAGGCGATTGAGACGACGCCCAGCGCGGTGAACACGAGAACGGGTGCGAGGAAGCGCGTAACCCGCCGCGTCGGGCGCAGCCCGTGGGCGAAAACGATCAGCCGCGTGTAGCCGATCGCCGCGAGACCGGCGATCGGGCCGAGGATGATCGCCCACACGACCAGCGCGCCGCTGACCGTGAAGGTGGGCACGGCGTAGGTGGGGTGCGTGGGTACCACGATCCAGGCGACGGTGGTGGCGATCGCGGTGGTCGCCAGTGCGGGCAGCACGAGCGGCAGCGTGAGCGTGCCCAGCAGGACCTCCAGCGCGAACAGCGCGCCGCCCAGCGGCACGTTGTACACCGCGGCCATGCCCGCGCCCGCGCCGCACGCCACGAGCAGGCGGCGCTGCCACTCGGGCAGCTTCGTCCAGTCGCTGAGCAGGCTGGCGAGCGCCGCGCCGGCCTGCTGGGGCGCGGCCTCGCGCCCCAGCGAGGCGCCGAGCCCGACGATCACGATCGACTCGATGCCGCGGGCGATGCTCCTGGCGAACGGCAGGCGCGCCCCGCGCAGCCAGATCGCCTCCGAGACGTCGGTGCTCGCGCCGCCTGCGAACAGCAGCGCGCTGCCCCCGGCGATGAGGCCGCCGAGCAGCAGGATCAGCACGCGGTGCAGGTGGGTGGAGCGTTCGACCGCTTCGAGGAAGCTCACCGCTTCGTCCACGGGGCCGTTGTAGGACCAGGCCAGGTGCTCGACGGCTCGCAGCAGCTCGAGGAACGCCGCTCCGGCGAGGCCGGCGCCGACACCGACCAGCACCACCAGCATCCAGAAGCGCGGGCCGAACGATGCGACGATCCCGCGCCCGGGCACGTTGGGTTGGGCGGAGGGCCTTGTGCTCACGGCAATCAGTCTGACGATGCCCCGGGCGGAGGCAGCGCGATCCCGTTGGGACCCGGCGCGGCGCTCAGATCGAGCGCAGCAGCTCGCGCGCGGCGCGTTCGCCGCTGGCGACCGCGCCGTCGAGGAATCCCTGGTTGTTGCTCTCGGTGTGCTCGCCGGCGAAGTGGATGGGGCCCTCGGCGGCGGCGGCGAGCGCGCCGTAGGTGGCGGCCTGTCCCACGCGATAGAAGGAGTAGGCACCGAGGACCCACGGATCGAGCGCCCAGTGGTCCTCGTAGGCGCGTCCGCTGTAGGCCGCGGTGGTACCCGGGTAGATCGGCTCGATCTGTCCGAGCAGCCATGCGACGTCGGCGGCGGGCGCTTCGCCGTGGGCTTCGCCGGTGAGCTGGCCGCGGCCCACGTGCCCGCCGGGGAAGCCGAGGAACAGGGCCGGACTCGCGTCGGGGCCAGCGGGGACCGAGTCATCCCACGCGGTGCAGAACTGGTCCCATTCGCCATAGGTCGCGCCGCTGAAGCCGAGCGCCGGCCACGTCTTGTGGGCGAGCTCCACGTGGATCTTGGCGTTGGAGCCCATCCCCAGCGTCTGGATCACCGTCTGCTTGCGCGCCGAGAGCCCTGAGCTCGACAGTTCCACATCGCGCAGCGTGCTGAAGGGCAGCGCCAGCACGACGAGGTCGGCGACGACGTCCAGCGTGACGCCTGCCACCTCGAAGCCGAGCGTGACCGAACCGTCGGCGTTGGCGCTCACGGCGATCAGCTGGTGGCCGTGCTGGACCGCTTCCGGGGGGAGCTCCGCGATCATGCCCGCGACGATCTGGTCGTTGCCGCCGAGGACGTGAAAGCGTTCGTCCACGCCGGAGATGGGATCCAGCGAGGAGCGGGGGTTGTGCCCGGTCAGTTCGATCAGGTCGAGCGCCGACTGTTCGTCGGGGTCGCCGCCGTTCTCGCTGACCGTGTTGGCCAGCATCAGCTTGCCGAAGCGGCTGCCGGTGCCGATCTCGGTGCTTTCCAGCCATTCGGGGACCGACATCCCGTCCAGGCGCGCTTCACCGGCGCTGGAGCGCGATTCGTGCAGCGCGTGGCGGAACACGCGGTAGCCGACGCTCGCCCAGTCGGCGTTCGCTTCGGCGTAGGTGTAGTAGGCGCCGTCGATCCAGTAGACCTCTTCGCCGCTCGGCAGATCGCCGCCGTTGGCGACCTCTTCCTGCAGGCCCAGCTGCGCGACCAGGCGCCTGATCTGCAGCTGGTCGGAGTTGATGAACTCGCCGCCGTGCTCGGTCGCGAGCCCGCCGTCGAAGAAGTCGCGCAGCGTCCAGCAGCGCCCGCCCGCGCGCTGCGGGTTGGCCTCATACACCGTCGCCGCCACGGGACCGTGCGGCGCCGCGGTCCACAGCACGTGCGCGCAGCGCAGGCCGGCGAGCCCCGCGCCGACGATCGCGATGCGCGGCGCGCTCCCGCGGAGCTTCGCCGGCGCGGCCCGGCTGCTCGGTGCGCGCGCCGCGAGCGCGCCGCCGGCGAGCAGCGCGCCCCCGCCCAGCAGGAGCTCGCGGCGGGTCGGCCCGGCGGCTTCGCGCTGCGCCGCGAGCAGCTCCTCGGCGGGGACCCCGGAGCGATCGGACTCGGCATGCGCGGCGAACAGGCGGCGCGCCTGCAACATCGCTCGCGTGCGCGGCCGGCGGGGCATGCGTTCAGGCTACTGCGGGTGTCCAGAGGCCGTACGAACACTCGCCCCCGCTCCCCGGTCCGACCCGGACAGAAGCTCGGACCGGGGGTCAGCGGGAGGGCATCATTTTGCGCGCGCATCCTTGCTGCGTTGGGCACACTACCTCCTGGAGCGGCGTTCGTCCAGGGCGGTTTCCCATTGATCGGGAAACGGCGAGCCAGCCGAACCGTGCCGCTCAGCCGAACAGCCCGTCGAGCGAGACCTCGATCCGCGGGGCCGCGGCGGGTGTGAGGCCGGCCGCGGGGGCGGGCTCGGGCGGGCTGCGCGTCGGCGTGAACAGGCGCTGGACCTCGTCGGTGAGAAAGCGCGAGGCCCTGCCGTAGCCGTGCGCGTCGTCGCGGCCATGGGGGCGGTGGTAGTAGCGCGACGGCACGTACACATGCAGTCGCCGGCGGGCGCGCGTGAGCGCCACGTAGAGCAGCCGGCGCTCCTCGGCGATGCCCTCGGCGCTTCCCGTGCTCATGTCGGCGGGGAAGTTCCCGTCATAGGCCGCGATCAGGTGCACCGCATCCCACTCGAGGCCCTTGGCCGAGTGGACCGTGCTGAGCACCACGTAGTCCTCGTCCAAATGCGGGGGGCCGGCGAGATCGGCGCTGGAGGCGGGCGGGTCGAGCACGAGCTCGGAGACGAAGTGGCGCACGTCCTCCGCGCCGCGCGCGGCGCCGAGCAGCTGCTCGAGATCGCCCAGGCGCGCTTCGCCGTCGGCATAGCGCAGGCGGATCAACGGAGCGAGCGCCTCGCAGCAGCGCTCCACGCGCCGGCCCGCCCCCGCCACGGTATCCCTGCCGGCGATCGCCGCGATCACCGACGCGGCGTGCTCGCGCGAGTCCTCGGGGATGTGGACGGCGGCATGAGGCCAGCGACGCGGGTCGGCAGGGCCGCCGCCGGGTCCGCGCAGTGCGTCGAGCACGCGCCGCGCGCGGGTGGGCCCGACGCCCTCGTGCAGCTGCAGCACGCGGAACCAGCTGACCTCGTCGGCGGGGTTGTCGATCAGGCGCAGCAGCGCGATGAGGTCCTTGACGTGGGCCGCGTCGAGATAGCGCAGGCCGCCGTACTTCACGAAGGGGATGTCGCGCCGCGTGAGCTCGAGCTCGAGCAGGTCGGAGTCGTGGGCGGTGCGGAACAGGACGGCCTGCGCGCGCAGGTCCATGCCCTCCTCGCGCGCGGCGAGCACCCGCTCGCAGACCATCGCGGCCTGCTCGCCTTCATCGCGCGGGAACAGCAGCTCCGGCGCGGCGCCGCCGTCGCGTTCGCTCCACAGCTGCTTGGGGAAGCCGGCGCGGTCCTGAGCGGAGACGGCGTTGGCGACCGCGAGGATCGCGCCGCTGGAGCGGTAGTTGCGCTCGAGCGTGACCGTGCTCGCGGCGGGGAAGCGCGCGGGGAACGCGAGGATGTGGCGCGCGCTGGCCGCGCGGAAGCCGTAGATCGCCTGGAAGTCATCGCCGACGACCGTCAGCCCCGAGCGGCCGCGGTGCAGGCCGGCCACGATGTCGACCTGCAGCCCGTTTACGTCCTGATACTCGTCCACGAGCACGTGCTCGTAGGTCGCCGCCATGCCCCTGCCGGCGGTCTCGTCGGCGGCCAGCGCGCGCCAGTAGACGAGCAGGTCGTCGAGGTCGAGCAGGCCGAGCTCGCGCTTGCGCGCGGTGTAGGCGCGGAAGGTCGCGGCGAGCGCGTCGCGGTGCTCCTCGCACCAGGGAAAGGACTCCGTGAGTACCTCCGCGAGCGGCGTCTGGGCGGCGACGGTGCGCGAGTAGATGTCCAGCATGGTGGGAGCGCGGGGGAAGCGCCTGCGCCCCTCCGCATGGCCCTGCTCCTGGCGGACGAGGTCCATCAGATCGCCCGCGTCGCCCGCGTCGAGCACGCCGAAGCCCGCGTCGAGGCCGAGCGCGGAGGCGTGCCGGCGGACCATGCGGTGCGCGACCGAATGAAACGTGCCGCCGGTCAGGCGCCCGGCGTCCGGCGCGACGCGCTCGCTCAGCGCGCGCGCGCGCTGGATCATCTCGCGGGCCGCGCGGCGTGTGAAGGTCAGCAGCAGGATCCGCTCGGCCTGCATGCCTTCTGCCAGCAGCCACGCCACGCGCGCGCACAGCGTCGTCGTCTTGCCCGTACCCGCGCCGGCGAGGATCAGCAGGGGATCGCCGGCATGGGTCGCGGCCGCGCGCTGCTCGGCGTTGAGCTGCGCGAGCCAGGGCCGGCTGTGGGGGTCATCGAACATCTGTTCGCCGACCCTAGGACACCGGCCGGATGCGCTGCAGGCGGCCGTGCAGCGAGCGGGCCGCGCGCGCCGCTCAGGGCCGGCAGAGCGGGCTGAGCGCCACCTCGCTCGCTTCGCCTTCGGGCGGCGGGTCCACCTTGCACCACGTGAGCAGGCGGCCGGCCGCCGAGCTGACGCCGTCGAAGCGGTATTCGATGCCGGCCGAGCGGACCGTGCAGGCGTAGGCCTGCCGCCCCGCGCGGGCAGCCCCGGAGGGCGTGCAGTGCACACTCTGCAGGGGGCCGGTGAGCTGCGCGCGGCGGATCCGTTCGCGCACGTCCGCCGCGATCGCCCGCTCGAGCGCGCCCTGCGGCGCGCTGCCCGGCGCGAGCTGCGCCGTGTGAGGCGCCTGGTCCTGCGCGATGACGATCTCGCTCTCGTGCTGTGCTTCGGCGAGCGCGCTGGCTTCAGAGCCTTCGGGGCCGGCCTTGCCGCTGCTGCTGTTGTTGACGATCACCACGGTGGTGATCAGCGAGGCGAACACGAGGATCGTCAGCACCCAGCGCAGTCCCAGCGGCAGCCCGCGTGCCCACAGCGCGACCCGGCGCGGCCCGCTAGGGCTCATGGCTGGGCGAGGGGGCGCTCAGCGCCACCGGCCGCCCCCCGGCTTCGGCCGCGCCGAGCGGCTCCACGCCGCGTCGCTGGATGCGCACGAACCAGGCGAACCCGGTGATGCACAGAATGGTGGCGACGTAGAAGTTCAGGCGCAGGCCGAAGATGTGGTGCGCGGGATCCACGCGCAGCAGCTCCTCGAAGATGCGAAAGCCGGAGTAGCCGGCCACGTACAGGGCGAACAGTCCCGGCGGGCGGATCCGGCGGTGGTGCCCGAGCCACACGAGCGCCGCAGCGAGCAGCAGGTCGAAGATGAGCTCGTAGAGGAACGTGGGCTGGAAGGTCGCGTACTGCGAGTAGCCGACAGGCCGGTGTTCGACGGCGATTTCAAGCGCCCAGGGGAGTTTGCTGGGGCCGCCGAAGAGCTCCTGGTTGAAGTAGTTGCCGATCCGCCCGATCGCCTGCGCGACGAGCAGCGCGGGCGCGGCCGCGTCCATGAACAGCGCCACGTTGGCGCCGTGCCGGCGCAGCCTCCAGATGCCGACGAGGGCGCCCAGGGCGACCCCGCCCCAGATGCCGAGGCCTCCCTTCCACACCGCGAACGGCCCCCACCAGTGCGGCGGCACTTCATTCCAGCTCGTCGCCAGGAAGTACAGGCGACCGCCGATCACGCCCGCCGGGAAGCCCCACAGGGCGACCTCCTGCACGAGCTCGCGGCGGCCGCCCACGGCCTCCCAGCGGCGCGAGGTGATCATCACGGCGGCGATCACCGCGACCACATACGCCAGCCCGTAGGCGTGCACGAAGAAGGGGCCGACGCTGAAGCCGTTGCTGGAGGGGCTGGGCAGGTAGGCGAAGCTCATCGGCTGCATTGGATCACAGCCCGGACCGGCGCGATCTGGTTGGATGGATGGATGGCTCAGGAGATCGTGCTGTTCGGCGCGACCGGCTACACGGGCGAGCTGACCGCCCGGGCGCTTGTGGCGCGCGGGGCCACGCCGGTGCTGGCGGCGCGCAACGGCGGGCGCCTGGAGACCCTGGCGCAGCAGCTGGGCGGCCTGCACACGCGCGTGGCCGACGTGGCGGACCCGGCGAGCGTGGCTGCGCTGGTCGCGCAGGGCGATGTCCTGGTCGCGACCGTGGGGCCGTTCGCGCGCTGGGGCGAGCCGGCCGTCGAGGCGGCTCTGGCGGCGGGCGCGCACTACATCGACTCGACCGGCGAGGGCCCGTTCATCAGGCGCGTGTTCGAGCAGTGGGGACCGCGCGCGGCGGCGGGCGGCAGCGCGCTGATCACGGCGTTCGGCTACGACTTCGTGCCCGGCAACCTCGCCGGCGCGCTGGCGCTGCGTGAGGCCGGCGCGCAGGCCGCGCGCGTGGAGGTCTGCTACTTCCCGCCGGGCGGCGGGAGCCTGAGCGCGGTGAGCGGCGGCACGCGCGCCTCGGCGGGAGGCGCGATGCTCGAGCCCGCGTTCGCCTGGCGCGGCGGGCGCATCGTGACCGAGCGCGGCGGGGCTCGCGTGCGCAGCTTCCAGCGGCGCCCGGGCACCCGGGTGACGGGCCTCAGCCTGGCGGGCTCGGAGTCATTCGCGCTGCCCCGGCTGAGCGCCGGCCTGGCCGACGTCGACGTGTTCCTCGCGATGGGCCCCGCGGCGCGCCCGCTGGCCGCGTTCAGCTCGCTGCTGAGCGCGCTCGCCAGGGTGCCCGGCGCCCGCGCGGGGATGCACGGTCTGATGGACCGGGCGGTCAAGGGCTCCACGGGCGGCCCCGACGCGGATGCGCGCGCGGGCAGCGGTTCGTTCGTCCTCGCCGTCGCCTACGACGGCGCCGGGCGCACGCTCTCGGAGGTGCGCCTGGACGGCGTCAACGTGTACACGTTCACCGCCGAGATCCTGGCCTGGGGCGCGATGGCGGCCGCGGCCGGCGCGCTGCAGGGCAGCGGCGCGCTCGGCCCGGTGGATGCGTTCGGCCTCGACGCCCTGCAGGAGGGCGCCGCGGGGGCCGGCATGAAGCTCGCTCAGGAGCCGGCGGTCGGGGCGTCGCAGCCGTAGAGGTGCTCGCGCAGCTGGTCGCAGCCCTCCGCCGACCATCGCCCGCTCGCCTCGAGCGACTCGATGACGCTCTCGGCGGCGCGCAGCAGCCGCTCGCCCTCGGCCTCGCCGAACAGCAGCGCGTCCGCGGCTTCGACGAGCTGCTCGCGCTCGGCGGTGTGCAGCTTTGTGGCGCCCTGGCGATCCATCACCTCGATCAGCGCGGTGTAGTGCGCGCCGCGCGTGGTCATCGGCTCTGCGGTGCTCATCATCATGCCCTCCACGTTAGCGGCCGCGGCCGCGGCGGGGCGCGGAGACGACGCAGGACGGCGCTGAGCCGGGCTATGGGCGCAGCCGCACGGGCAGCGTCTTGAGCTGGTTGGCGAACGGCGATTCCACGTAGCGCGGGGTGTCTGCGATCTCGATGTCCGGGAATCGCGCGAGCGTCTCCTCGATCAGGATCTGCAGCTCCAGGCGCGCGAGCGCGGTGCCGAGGCAGAAGTGCCGTCCGCCGGCGCCGAAGGCCTGGTGCTCGGGGTTGCGCTGCACGTCGAAGCTGTCGGGATCCTCGTAGCGCGTCTCGTCGCGATTGGAGGAGGGGTACCACATGACGACCTTCTCGCCCTCGCGGATCTTCTGGCCGTGCAGCTCGGTGTCGCAGGTCGCCGTCCGCGCGAAATGCCCGAACGCGGGGAACATGCGCAGTGACTCCTCGACCGCGCCGGGCACGAGCGAGGGATCCTCGACGACGCGCTGCAGCTGCTCGCGATCTTCCATCAGCGCCCGCATGCCGCTGCAGTAGGTCGCCTTGGTGCTGTCGTTGCCGGCTGCCATCAGCAGCAGGAAGCCCATCACGATCTCGTGATCCTCGAGCCGCTCGCCGTCGATCTCGGCATGGACGAGAACGCTGGTGAGGTCGTCGGTGGGGGTCTCGCGGCGTTCGGCGATCAGGCGGCCGCAGCGCTCGAAGACCTCGGGCACCTCGCGTTCCATGAGCACCTGGGCGCCCTCGGGCGTGGCGTCCGGGTCGCCCGCGCCGATGATCGCGTTCATCAGGCGCGCCCACACCTCATCGTCCTCGGGCGAGAGGCCCATGAAGCTGCCGATCACGCGCGCCACGGCGGGCTGGGCGACGTCGCTGACCAGGTCGCACGTCTCGCGGCCCTCGAGCCGGTCGAGCACGTCCTTTGCGATCGTCCGGATCGCGTCCTCGTGCTCGGCGATCCGCTTGGGCGTGAAGCCTCGCTGGAACAGCGCCTTGAGGCGGTCGTGCTTGGGGGGGTCCATGCCGATGAACATCGCCTGCTGCAGCTCGAGCGGCAGGGCCGCGTTCTTCAACGCCGTGAAGCCGCCCACCTCCGAGGAGTAGGTGCGCCAGTCGCGGCTGACCTCGAAGACGTCGTCGGCGGTGGTGATCGACCAGAAGCCGTCCTCGTCGGGATACTCGGCGATCGACGCGGTCCAGTGCACCGGGCATTCGGCGCGCAGGCGCCGGAACAGCTCCAGCGGCGGGCCATCGTGGAAGTTGTCGCGGTCGGCGACGTGGATCTGCTCGAGCGGTGTCTGCTTCCTGCTGGTGGTGCTCATCTCGTCCCTCCCGTGGTGGCCTAGCAGCGTCGCTCTCAGCAGCCTAGTCCTGCGCGCCGCCGCGTGCACGCCCGGACGGTCGCGTGAGGCGCTCGAGCGCAAGCACGAAGGAGGCGTAGGGGCGACCGCTGACCTGCTCGAGGCCGAGCTCGCAGGTGCGGTTGGCGCACATGCAGGCATCGAGCTGCCGCCCGGCGAGCTCCTCGGTGCTCGCGCGCAGCGCCGCGGCGGGCAGCTCGGGGTGCAGCAGGCCGCGGTCCCCGGCGGTCCCGCAGCAGCCGCCGGCGGCGGGGAGCACGACCTCCTCGGCGAGCGCGCCGGCGATTGCGAGCAGCTTCTCCTGCAGACCGAGCTGGATCGCCGCGCACGGCGTGTGCACGGTGACCGCGTCGGCCGGCCTGGCGATCTGCAGGCGGGGCAGCAGCGCGTCGTGGACCCAGGCGATCGAGTCGATGATCTCGACCTGCTCGTAGCGCTCGCGGGTGCCCTCATCGAGCACGGCGGGTACCTCGCTGAGCAGCGCGTGCGTGCAGGAGCTCGCATCGACCACGAGCGGCAGGCGAGCGCTGTCGGTCCAGCGCAGCACCGCGGCGGCGATGCTGCGCGCCATGTGCTCGTGCCCGGCGCGGTAGCCCTTGGAGCTCCAGGGCGTGGCGCAGCAGCGCCCGGCGAGGTCCTCGGGGATCCACAGCGCCAGACCCGCGCGGGCGGAGACGGCGAGCAGCGCCTCGGGCAGCGTGGGCTCCTCGGCAAGCGCGCGCGGGTTGCCGAAGATGCGGTTGATGCAGGCCGGGAAGTAGACCGCGGCTGCGCCGGCGCGGGGCGCTCCGGGCGGCGGCGCGGGAGCGGGCCCGGGCATCGCGGGACCCCACACGGGGATCAGCTCGTGCGATACGGCGCTGCGGGCGAGCTCGCTGAGCGCGTGCAGCGGGCGCTCGCCGGTCGCCTGCCCGATGCGCAGCCCCGCGCGCGCGGCGCGCTCGACGGCGCCCCAGCGCCGGGCGAGGCCGAGCGCGACGCGTTCGCCGCGCGCGCCGTGCTGGCGCGTGCGCAGTTCCTTGACCAGCTTGCCGGTGTCGATGCCCACGGGACAGGCCAGCGCGCAGCTGCCGTCGGCCGCGCACGTCTGGATGGCGTCGTAGTCGTACTGCTCGAGCAGCGCGCCGAGCAGCGGCGAGCCGGCCGGCTGGCGGGCCATCTCGCGGCGCACGACGATCCGCTGGCGCGGCGTGCTCGTCAGCTCGCGGCTGGGACAGACGGGCTCGCAGAAGCCGCACTCGATGCACTTGGTGGCCACCGCCTCGATCTCGGGCGTGGACTTGAGGTTGCGCAGGTGGGCGCCCGGGTCGCGCGTCAGCACGACCCCCGGCCCGAGGATCCCCGCCGGGTCGGCCAGCTGCTTGACGCGCCACATCAGCTCGGTGGCCCGCTCGCCCCACTCGCGGGCAACGTGGTGGGCCATGTTGATGCCGGTGCCGTGCTCCGCCTTCAGCGAGCCGTCGTACTCCTCCACGATCAGCTCCACCAGCTCTCCCATGAACGCCTCGTAGCGCTCGATGTCGGCGGGCTCGGCGAAGTTGGGGGTGAGCAGGAAGTGCAGGTTGCCGGCCGAGGCGTGCCCGGCGACGCCCGGCAGGAAGCCGTGCTTGCTCAGCAGCGCCTGCAGATCCTTGGCGGCCTGCGCGATCCGCGCGGGCGGCACGCAGACGTCCTCGATGATCATGCACGAGCCGGGCGGGCGGATCGCGGCGAGCAGGCCCTGCATGCCCTCGCGCACGTGCCAGAGCATCTCCACCTCGCGGGGCTCGCGGCTGAAGCGCGGCGCCTGCAGCGGTCCGTGCGCGGTGATGATGGAGAGCGCAGCGGCCTCGGCGGCATCGAGCTCGGAGGCCTCTTCGGCGCGGAACTCGATCAGCAGCGCGGCGGCCGTTGGCGGGATCTCCTTCCAGCTCTCGGGCGTCCCGGGCATGTTCCACGCAGCCGTGATGAGCGTCGGGGCGACCATCAGCTCGGTCGCGCTCGCGCCCGCGGCGACCAGCTCGGGCACCGCTGCGGCGGCCGCGTCGATGTCCTCGAAGAGCGCCAGCGAGAGCGTCGTGTGGCGTCCCAGCGCGACCGTGTCGAAGACGGCCTCGGCGACGAACGCGAGCGTGCCCTCGGAGCCCACGATCAGGCGTCTGAAGATCTCCAGCGGCGTGTCGGCGTCGAGGAAGGCGCACAGACGGTAGCCGGTGGTGTTCTTGATCTCGAACTTGCGCGCCACCCGCGCAGCCAGCTCGGCGTCCGCGCGCAGCTCGTCGCGGATCTGCTCGAGGCCCAGCGCGAGCTCGGGCGCGGCGGCCGCGAAGTGCTCCTCGGCGTCGGCGGCTGCGCTGTCGATCAGCGCGCCGTTGGCCAGCATGAAGCTCAGCGAATGCAGCGTGCGGTAGGTGTCGGCGTGCACACCGCAGCGCATCCCGCCCGAGTTGTTGGCCACGACGCCGCCGATGCAGGCGATGTCGGTACTCGCGGGGTCGGGTCCCAGCCGCCGGCCGTGGCGGGCGAGCAGCCGGTTGACCTGACCGAGCACGACACCCGGCTGCACGCGCACACGCGCGCCGTCCTGCTCGACGCGCACGCGCTGCCAGTGGCGGCGCACGTCGACCAGGATCCCGTCGGTCTGCGACTGGCCGTTGAGGCTCGTGCCGCCGGCGCGGAAGACGAGTGGAACCTCGGCGCGGTGCGCGAGTGCGAACAGGCGCGCGACCTCGCCGGCCTCGCGCGGGAGTGCGACCGCCCTGGGGATCGAGCGGTAGGGGCTGGCGTCGGAGGCGTAGCGGATGAGGTCGAACGCGCGCGTGGCCAGGCGGTCGGCGCCGAGGGTGGCGAGCAGCTCGCTGCGCAGCGGCTCGGGCGTGCCCTTGGCGACCCACTCAGGCGCGCGGTCGGGGGCGGGCGCCGGCTCGGGCGCGGTGAGCACGGGGTCCGCCTGCAGCAGCGCCATCGCTCAGTCCAGCCACATGCCGCTGGCCACCGGCACCTGCACGAGCCGCGGCTCGTCTTCCTCGGCGATCGCCGAGCGCAGCTCCTCGGTCAACTCCTCGCGCCCGCCCACGGTGCGTGAGCTCACGCCGTAGGCAGCGGCGACGGCGGCGACGTCTAGGCCGGGCAGGTCCAGGCCGGGCGCGTCCTTGACCTGCTCGAGCTCGGAGAACCACTTGAGGATCATGTACTCGTCGTTGCGCAGGACGAGGAAGGTGACGGGGATCTTGTAGGCGGCTGCGGTCCACAGCGCGGTGATGCCGTACTGCGCGGAGCCCTCGCCGAGCACGCACACGACGGGCCGTTCGGGCTGCGCGAGCTGGACCCCGATCGAGGCGGCGATGCCGAAGCCGAGGCCGCCGCTGGCGCTGAAGAAGTAGCTGCCGGGCCTGGAGAGGCGCAGGCGGTTGCGCAGCGAGACCGTGCTGGACGGCGCCTCGAGCACGGCGATGGCGTCCTCGGGCCAGGCGTCGGCGAGCGCGGCCATGGCTGCCGAGCCGCTCAGCGGGTCCGCCTCGGCAGGCTCGCCGGGCAGCTCCCGCGCCTGCGGGGCGTCGCGCTCGCTGGAGCCGGTGAGCTCGACCAGGCGCGCGAGCGCGAGCGCGACGTCGCCCACGATCGCGTTGCCCATCGGCGCGCGCGCCGCCTCGCCGGGGTCACTCGTGATCTGCACGAGCGTCGCGCCGTCGGGGAGCAGGGGGCCGGGGAGGTAGGGGTAGTAGGGGAATACCGAGGAGCCGACGACGAGGATCAGGTCGTGGCCCTTGAGTGTGTCCGACAGCGGGCCGATGGCGGGCGGCAGGACGCCGATGAAGTTGGGGTGGCCCTCGGGGAAGCCGATGCGACCGCCGCCCGTGGCGGGCGTGGCCCAGACGGGCAGCCGCTGCTGCTCGGCGAGCGCCACCGCGGCAGCCCAGCCGCGCTGGGCGTCGATGTCGGGCCCGGCGACGAGCACGGGGCTGCGTGCATCCGCGAGCGTGCGGGCCAGCTCGGCCAGCGCGGCGGGGTCGGGCAGCGCGCGGCCCGCCACGGTGCGCGCGAGCGCGTTGGCGGCGAGGTCCTCGTCGGCGTCCTGATCCCAGTCGTCCATCGGGATCGACACGAACGCGGGCCCGCACGGGGGCAGCGAGGCGTGATGGATGGCGCGCGCGATCGCGTGCGGGACGTCCGCGGCGCGCGGGGGCTCGTGCGCCCACTTGACGTAGGGCATCGGGCCGAGGATGGCGTCGCGGTTGGTGAGGTTGGCCTCCATCGTGATCTGGGCGCGCACCTGCTGCCCGGCGGTGATCAGCAGCGGCGACTTGTTGGCCTGGGCGTTGAAGATCCCGCCCACGGCGTTGCCCACGCCGGGAGCGGTGTGGAGGTTGACGTGCGCGGGATGGCGGCTCGCCTGCGCGAAGCCGTCGGCCATGCCCATCACGACGAGCTCCTGCAGGCCGAGGTAGTAGGAGAAGTCCTCGGGGAAGTCCTTGAGCATCGGCAGCTCGGTCGAGCCGGGGTTGCCGAAGATGGTCGTCATGTCGTTGGCGCGGAGGAGATCGAAGGTGGCTTCGCGGACGGACGGCATGGGGCGCGTTCCTTTCGCAGTGTGCGGCGCGGCCCTCGCCGCGCCCGTGATGGCGAGGCGAGGGTAGACGATGCGAGGCGATGCCGAGCGCTCCGGCGCGCCGGGTGCGCGAGCGCGTAGAGTCGCAGGAGGATGTGCAGGCTGCGGTGGAAGACCAGGAAGGAGCAGCGATGCCCGACAACAGAGCCACACAACTCGCGCAGCTGATAGCGCCGCTGCGGGTGGCGCCGGGCTCGAAGGTGACGCTCGCCGAGGACTACGACCCGGGCTTCAAGGCGGGGTGGCTGAAGAAGAAGGATGGCGCGGAGCAGCTGCGCGTGAGCGTCGAGCTGCTCGCCGAGTACCAGAGGCGGCTCGCCGCGCAGAACACCTATGGCGTGCTGGTGATCCTGCAGGCGCTGGATGCGGCGGGCAAGGACGGGACCATCCGCCACGTGATGAGCGGTGTGAACCCTCAGGGCGTGGTGGTGCACAGCTTCAAGGTTCCCTCCGCCGAGGAGCTCGACCATGACTTCCTTTGGCGCTATGCCCAGCGCCTGCCCGCGCGCGGCGATATCGGGATCTTCAACCGATCCCACTACGAGGAGGTCCTGGTGGTGCGCGTGCATCCGCACCTGCTGGAGCGCCAGCAACTGCCGCCGGCGGGGATGCGCGGCGACGTGTGGAAGCGCCGCTACGGCGAGATCAACAACTGGGAGCGCTATCTGAGCGACAACGGCTTCCGCCTGGTCAAGCTCTTCCTGAACCTCTCCCGCGAGGAGCAGCGCAGGCGTTTCCTGAAGCGCATCGACCGCCCCGAGAAGAACTGGAAGTTCACCGCGGCGGACGTGACCGAGCGCTCATATTGGGATGACTACCAGCGCGCGTTCTCGGAGATGCTGAGCCACACGAGCACCGAGTGGGCTCCCTGGCACGTGATCCCGGCCGATCACAAGTGGTTCGCGCGCATCGCCGCGGGAGCAGTGATCGTGAAGGCGCTGATGGAGCTCGACCCGCAGTACCCGGTCGTGGACCCGGAGGCGCGGCGCGCGCTGCAGGAGGCCGCAGCCGGTCTGGAGGCCGAAGCGCCCGCGGGTGCAGCTGCGGACCCCTATGCGCAGGAACACGAGCGCGACGAGCAGTAGGAGTGCCCTCTAGCGCTGCGCGGCGTCCGAGCTCTCAAGCTCGCGGGCCCGTGTTGCCAGATGGGCGACGCCCAGCGCCTCATACTCGCCGGCGGCCCGCTCGAGCGACTCGAGGGCCGCGTCGCGGTCGCTCTCCAGCAGCCGCTGCCCGAGCAGCAGCTCGCAGCGGGCGGCATCCAGCGGGCGCCTGATCTCCTCCCAGGCCTCGCGGGCGCGTCTGAGATCCGCGAGTGCTCCCGGCAGGGCGCCGACGACGCCGGCCGCTTCGATCGCGGCGGCCTGACCGACGGGGTAGGGGACGCGCTGCGCCATCTCGACCGCCTCCTGGGCGGCCTCGCTCGCCCGCTCGTGCTGGGCGGCGAGGGTGAAGAGGAGGGCCTTCGCCGAGTTGGCCTGGATCGATTGCGCGATCAGCCCGGCGCGCTCGCAGACCTCGAGCGCCTGGGCGAGCGCGGTCTCGGCGCCCTGTAGCTCGCCCTGGTCGCGCAGCGTGCCGGACAATCCGTAGAGCGCGTCGAAGCAGACCTCCGACCAGCCGATCTGCTCGGCGAGCTCGTGAGCGCGCCTGTAGGCGCTCTCCGACTCCTGCCACTGCCCCGCGCGCCAGTGCAGGCGGCCGCGGAGTGCGTCGGGCAGGCAGAGCTTGCCGATCAGGCCCTCGCGCTCGGACAGCTCGGCGCTGGCATCGCTGCAGCGCTCCACCTCGGCCCAGTCGGCGGCGTACAGGGCGAGCTGCCCGACGGCGGCGTGCAGCTCGATCTCGGCGGGCACGTCGCCGATCTGGCGCGCCAGGGCCAGTGCCTCGCGGAAGGAGCCCGCGGCGGCGGTGTAATCGCCGTCGGAGCTCTCGAGATGGTGCCCCAGCGCCATCAGCGCGATCACCGTCTCCTGCGCGTCTGAGCCGCGCGCCAGCTCCACCGCGCGCTCGAGGTTCTCGCGCGCCTTCACGGTGTCCCCGATGCGCCCGAATACGCGGCCGAAGATGCCGTGAGCGCGGCTGGCCGCGCGAACCTCGCCGAGGCGCTCGGCGAGACGCAGCGCCTTCTCCGCGGCATAGATCGCGAGCATGTTGTCGCCCGTCTGCATATACAGCCATGCGGCCTCCTCGTACAGGCGCACGAGCGCGAGCGACGGCTCGCCGTCCTTGATCAGGTTGATGCCGCGCTGGTGGTGTTCGATCGCCTGCTTGCGCTCGCCCTTGTGGGCCAGCCCGGCGCCGATCTTGCGGTGCAGCTCGGCGACGTGCTCGAGATCCTCGCGCCCGCCGTGGTGGTCGAGCGCCCGCTCCCAGACGTCGATCGCGGCATCGACGCGGCCCAGGCGCAGCGCGACGTCGCCCTGCTTCTCGAGCAGGCGGGCGATTGCGTCCGGGTCCTCGTCGGCCTGCTCGAGCGCGGCCTCGTAATCCGAGAAGGCATCCGCGTTGGAATAGAAGGCGGTCGCGGCGTCGCCCGCGGCCTCCAGGTAGAACATCGCCTTGGCGCGGTAGGGCGCCAGGTCCCCGGCCGCCAGGCCGAGCTCAGCGCCGAGCTCGGCCGCCCTGCCGTAGTGCTCGGCGAGCAGCGCGACGAGCTCCTCGACGCGCTCCCCCGCGCGGGCCTCGATGAAGCGGGCCACCTCGAAGTGCTTCTGTGCCCGCACCGCCTTGGGCAGCATCTCGTAGGCGGCATCGCGGATCAGCGCGTGCTTGAACGCGAGCTCGGGCTCGCCGGCGAGCGCACTGCCCTCGCCGGCGACCACGATGTCCTTGTCGTGCAGTGCGCGCAGCGCCTCGTCCAGGTCGCCGCCCTCGGCTTCTGCGATTGGAACGAGCGCGCCCTCCCAGAAGGTTCGGCCGATCACCGCAGCGTGCGCGAGCAGCTTGCGCTGGAAGGGCTCGAGCGAGTCCAGGCGCGCCGCCAGCAGCGCGTGGACGGTCGCGGGGAGCTCGGCGGCGCTCGCGCTGTCCTCTTCGGAGAGGCGACGCACCATCTCCTCGGCGAACAGCGGGTTGCCCTCCGCGCGGGCAGCCACTGCCGATACCACGCTCTCGTTGATCCCGTCGATCTGCATCAGCGCGGAGATCAGCTCGCGGGTTTCGCTCTCGCCCAGGGGCTCGAGGAACAGCGTGGTTGAGTCGCGGCGCACGCCACCCCAGCTGCTGCGGCGCTCGAGCAGCTCTTCCCTGGCGAGACAGATCTGCAGCACCGGTGCGCGCACCCACTGCACCAGGTGCTCGATCAGGTCGAGCATCCCCTCATCCGCCCAGTGGATGTCCTCCCACACGAGCACCAGCGGTCGCTCGCGCGCGAGGCCTTCGACGCAGGCGCGCACCGTCGCGAAGAAGACTTCACGCGCCTGCTGGGCGTCCTCCTGCTCGCCGAGCGCGGGATCGGGGCCCTCGATCCCGAGCAGGCGACCCACCACGGCGGCCTTGGAGGCCGATGAGCGGCCCTCCGCTTCCGGGCCGTCGAGCAGCTGGCCGATGCGCGAGGACAGCTTCTCCCAGGCAGCCGCTGGCGGATCGCCGTCGATGATCCCGCACTCCGCGCGAATGACCTCGCCGAGCGGCCAGTAGACGATGCTCGACCCATACGGCAGGCAGCGTCCGCGGCGCGTGAGCGGTTGCAGCTCGTGGCTCTGCAGCTCCCCTTCGAACTCGCGCAGCAGCCGCGACTTGCCGACACCGGGGTCGCCGATGACGGTTGCCAGGTGCGGTCCGCGCCGGCGCTGCACGCGGCCCAGTAGATCGCGCAGCTGAGCGAGCTCGGCGGTGCGCCCGACGAGCGGCGCTCGCACCGGGCCCGCCGCCTGTGCGCTCGGCGTCTCCCCGCCCGCGACGAGCGCCTCCCACGCGGGGACCGGCTCGGACTTGCCCTTGAGAACCAGCGGCTCCGCGAGGGCATCGAAGCCGATCGCCTCGCGGGTGGCGCGGTAGGTGCCCTCGCCGACCGTGACGCTGCCCGGACGGGCGGCCGCCTGCAGCCTCGCGGCCACGTTCACGGTGTCGCCGATCACCGTGTAGCTGTCCCCGACGTGGCCCGCGAGCACCTCGCCGGTGTTGATGCCCACACACAGCTCGAAGGTCACGCCGTGCTGCGCGGCGAGCGGCTCGTTGAGCTCCTCCATCGCGGCCTGCATGCCGAGGCCGGCGCGGACCGCACGCTCGGCGTCGTCGCCGTGCGCCACGGGAGCACCGAAGATCGCCATCACGTTGTCGCCGATGAACTTGTCCACATAGCCCCCGTAGGCCAGAACCTCCTCGCCGAGACGTCCCAGGATCCGCTCGAGCTGGCGCTTGACGGACTCGGGGTCCAGCCTCGCCGCCACGGCTGTGTAGCCGGAGAGGTCAGCGAACAGGACGGTCACCGTGCGGCGCTCATCGAGCGTGGGCGAGGCCAGCGCGACACTCGGCGCATCGTCCTCGGCGGCAGGGGTCCGCGCAGCGGCGGGCTCACCGGCCGTGCTCGCCGCATCGACCGGAGCACCGCAGGCCATGCAGAAGCGCGCTCCCTCGGGCACCGGCTCACCGCAGGAGCTGCAGCGCCGCTCGAGCGGTGCCCCGCACTCCATGCAGAAGCGCGCGCCCACGGGGGTCTCGGCCGAGCATGCCGAGCAGCGGCTCATCAGCTTCGGGCTTTGGACTCGTTCAGGGCCACCGCGGCGCGCACGAGCACCTTCAACGCCTCCGCGTCCATCTCCTCGCCCTCGCGGAAGTCGATGGCACGCCTTGTGTTGCCGTCGAGGCTGGAGTTGAAGAGGCCCGCAGGATCCTCAAGCATCGCGCCCTTGGCGAACGTGGTCTTCACGACGTTCTTGTAGGTCTCGCCCGTGCAGAGCATGCCGTCGTGCGACCACACCGGAACGCCTCTCCATTTCCATTCCTCGACGACCTCGGGGTCGGCTTCCTTGACCAGTGCACGCAGCCGGCTGAGCGTCTCCCCGCGCCAGTCGCCCAGCTCCTCGATTCTCGCGTCGATCAGCTGGGAGGGAAACTTGCCCTTCTGCGAAGCGCTCTTCTCCATGCCGTTCTCGTCCCTGGTCCCGAGGCTCTGATGGGTGGCGGTGATCGCCGCCGCCGAGCCGATTCTACGATGCGGGCCTAGCTCACGATGGTGAAGCTCAGCGACGACGTGGCCGAGCGCGCTCCGGCGGCGTTGATGGCGGTGATCAGCAGGCGGTAGTGCCCCGGGGCCAGCTTCCGCGAGCGCGTCAGGCGGCCCTCGAAGGCGACCGTGTTCGCGCCGCTGTGTCCGGTGATGGAGAGCGTGCCGGGCACGACGGTGCGCTTGCAGGCAGGCCTGTGGCGGTCTTTGGCGTTCGCCGCCACGCACCTGCCGGCGACCTTGCGCCCGCCGGCCTGCGTGGTGAAGGCGAGGCTCACGGTGGCCTGCTCGTTGAGGACGAAGGAGAAGGTCGTGCCGACGGGCGGCTTCTTGCTCCTGCTGATGCGCGCCAGCTTGCTGCCCTCGCGCCACGTTGAGGCCGTCTGGTGAACGCCTTTGATCGTTGGGGCCGGCAGCACCGGCAGGGGGGGAGAGGCGGGCGGCGTGCCGGTGCCGCCGAGGGCGATGCTCGTGGGGGTTGCGGCGTCTTCGCGGAAGGCGACGTTGGCGCTGCACGAGGCGCCGGGCGCGAGGCTGGTCCCGGTGCAGGTCCCGGCGCCGAGCGCGCGGCCGGCATCGTCCAGGTCGAAGGCGCCCGGAGTGGCCCCGCCGAGTGCGAGTCCCTCGACGGTTGTGGGCGCGGCCCCTGTGTTGGTGATCGTCACGCTCTGCGGCGCGCTCTCCTGACCATCGGTCAGACTGCCGAAGGAGAGGTTCGACGGGGACGGGGAGCTCTGGCCGATATCGAGCAGGGTGGCGATCGTTCCGTCGGAGTCGCCCTCGAGCACATCGGCCGCGCCGTCGCCGGTCAGATCGGTTCCGAGGATCGGTCCGAACCCTTCCTCGGTGGTGAAGCGCCCGGCTTCGCTGAAGCTGTCGCTGCCGTTGTTCTGCAGCAGCAGCCGTTTGCTGGCGTTCATCGCCAGATCGGGTCAGACCGGCGTACCGGACTTTCCCGCATTTTGCGGAAAATATAGAGGCCGGAAGCGCGCAAACAGCGACATGGAATCCTCGTCAGCGGCTAGTCTCGCGCCGTCCGGACGTACTCGCTGGGGGACAGGGGGAGCGGACGAGGACATCACGAGCGTGCGTCGCATCGGCGTCGATTGCGGCAACGAGCAAAGGAGTCGAGATGAGCATCAGGAAGCTAGCGGCGATAACAGCACTCGCCACGACGCTGACGGTCGTGGCCGCTGCCACGGCGCAGGCGTCGGTCGTCCGGTGGTGGGTGAAGCCGCCGGCCGGTTATGGCGAACTGACGCCGGGAACGCCGGAAACGCTTAATTCGGCGGCGAAACTGACCATCACCGAAAACACGGGAGCCCTCGGGAAGTGCGTGTTCAAGGACATCGAGACGATCGAAAACCCGCTGAGCGCGACCGCGTCGGGCGTCGATGAGATGACCCTGTTCGTGGGCAGCTGCAAGCGATACCCGTGGCCGTGCACGACGACGGAAACAGCGTCGGCGCTCGGCACCGGCCTACCATGGCCATCGGTGCTCACAGAACCGGCGCTGGGGGTCTTCGCCGATTCGTTCAGCGGTGTCTCGATCGAATTCAAATGCTCAGGCAGCGGGGCGTCCGCTGTCTACACCGCGTCGTTGTTTGAACCCGAAGTGCTTCCGAACAATCTCAAGTTCACGTTTGCCAACAACAAACTCAAATCCGGGGTGCACGAAATTAGCTTCAGCGGCAATGACAAAATCAAACCGGTGATCCTCAAAAAGGTCGAGGCCAAATAGCAGCCCTGCCGGTGTCCGGGGCACGCACCGGACACCGGCACTCGCCTGAGTCCTTGGCGGTACGATTTGGCCAGTAGGAGCGAACTGGGACCCAGGTCGGTAAGCGGAGGACCGCGGTTATGCTGACGCAGATCACCGAGAACATACTGGTGCACCAGAGCGACTTCATGCAGAGCAATGCGGTGATCGTGAGGGGACGTAACGGTGCACTGCTGGTCGACCCGGGAATACACCGCAACGAGCTGGCTGCGCTTGCGGATGAGCTGATCGAACACGGCGACGCGGTGTCGGTCGGGTTCTCGACCCATCCGCATTGGGACCATCTGCTTTGGTACGCCCGGCTCGGTTCGGCGACCCGCTACGGCACCGCGCGGTGTGCGGCCACCGTCCAGGCCCGGCTGGAAATCGGACGCAACATGGCCAACGAGAGTGCTCAGGACGTGTCGCTGGATCTGTTCGGCGCGATCACCGCCTTGCCGCCGGGGACGGAGTACATCCCTTGGGACGGTCCGCGAGTCCGCATCGTCGAGCACCAGGCCCATGCTCCTGGCCACGCAGCGCTCCTGATCGAGAACGAGCGGGTGCTCGTTGCCGGCGACATGGTCTCCGACGTCTTGATTCCACTGCTCGATCTACACGGCGCACGCAACCCGGCGCAGGATTACCTCGACGGGTTGCGCCGCTTTGAGGACATCGCCTCCGAGGCTGACATCTTCATTCCTGGACACGGATCGGTCGGCGTGGGGGATGAGCTTTGCCGACGCATCGACCAAGACCGGGCCTACGTGATCGCCCTGCGGGACGGCCACGATCCCGTCGATGCGCGCGTCGGCCCGGCCGCGGCCTTCGGCCGAGACTGGCTACCCGGCGTACACGCCCGGCAGGCCCGAATGCTTTCCGAGCTCGGCAATTAGCCCGGTCCGGCGAGCGGCCAAGCCCGCGAACGCACGACAGCGCGCTCCTCGTCCGTCGCGCCGGCGCTGGGCCTGTTTTCTCGGACGCCCGCCTGGCTGCGGGAAGCAGGCGTCGGGTCATATGATCAGCGCTCGACCGATCGTGCTAGAGAGGAGACGGTGATGGAGGGGGCAGTGAACAACAGGGCACTCGTCAATCTCGCGACCGGCCTCGAGGACGCCGAGCGTGTGACGGTCGCCTTCCTCGTCGCCACCGCCGCGTTGAGCCAGGGCAAGCAGGTCGTCATCTGGGCGACGAAGGAGGCCGTCCGGCTCGGACTGCCAGGCGAGGCGGAAGGCGTCGCCTGCAAGGGCTGCCCGCCGCTCGAGCAGCTCTTCGAGCAGTTCGCGAACGGCGGCGGCGAGCTGTGGCTGTGCCCGATCTGCGTCGAGGCCCGCGAGCTCGGCGACGCGGAGAAGGTCGCGAACGCGAAGATCGCGGGCGCGACGCCGATGTGGGAGTGGGCTGGGAGCGACACGACCGTCTTCAGCTACTAGCCGCGTCTTTGAGTCGAAGGAGGCGTCACGCTGAAGACGAGCGAGACGCTCGGAATGGACCGACGCGGCACGATTGAGGTGAGGGGTAACAGGATCGATCTACCTGCTGATCGGCCCGCACGCGGTTTCAGCGCCCCGACTGCACGCCTCTCTCACGAGCCCCAGAATGGCCGTCACGGGTCGTGTGACATTGGGCATACACGCCGATCGGAGCAGCGTTGAGGTGTACTATCGGCTGATGACGCAACAGCAGCGCGCGGGTGCGGTGGCGGTCGCCAACGAGGAAGCGGTGCGTGCATGGGACACGGTGCTATATGAGCGGTGGAAGTCGAACCGCAGGGTGTTCGTGGGCGCGCTGGCAGAGGTCACCGAGGAGGTCTTCGAGCTCTTTCCGCCGCCCGAGCGTGGGTGCTGCATCGACATCGGTTGCGGCTTCGGGGAGACGACTCAGCAGCTGGCTGAGCGCGTCGGACCGGGAGGCTTCGCGCTCGGCACCGATTCCTCGCCACGGTTCATAGAGGATGCCCGTCGCGAGGCCGTCGAGGCGGGCGTCGAGAACGTTGCGTTCGAGACTGCCGATGCGCAGACGGCTGAGTGGGATCCCATTTACGACTATGCCTTCTCGCGCATGGGGACGCAGTTCTTCGCCGGACCGGTTCCGGCTATGCGCGCGATCCGAGGCGCGCTGAAGCCCGGCGCTAGGCTCGCCAAGGTCTGCTGGCGCCGCAAGGCCGATAGCCCGTTATGGGCAGAGACCGAGCAGGTCGTTGAACGGTTCCTCTCGCGTCCTGAGGAGTACGTGGCCGACACCTGCGGGCCCGGTCCATTCTCGCTCGGTAACCCCGAGACCACCCGCGGGATCCTCCAGGCCGCGGGGTTCGACGGGATCGAGCTGCATCAGCGCGACTTCGACTACTTCATGGGGGCGGACATGGACGACGCGATCGACTCCCTGCTCGCGATCGGACCCGGCGCCGAGCTGATCCGCCTGAACGGCGAGTACGGGGAGAGCCGCCGAGGCGAGATCGCCGAGGCCCTGAGGGACCACTACACCGCCTGGCAGAAGCCCGACGGCTCCATAGTCGGCCGCGGGTCCGTCTGGATCGTCGCGGCCACGAACCCCGGATAGCACGGGGTGCCCGCGTCCGCGGCGAGGAGACTGTTGCGCCTGACGCGCCGGCCCGGTCGAGAAGATCTGAGAAGCGACGCGTTACTCCTGCGGGCGACCTGCTCGATAGACGCTCCGTAGTTAAGCCGTCCGTAGCCTGCCCCACCGCGCCTCGGTAAACAGCGGTGACCCGCCCGGCGGCGCGCGCGTAACTTCTGTTGCCCAGGGTGCCGGTATTTCCGCTTCGGCGCGTCTGGCGCACGCAAGGTCTCACCCCATGGATGCGCCCTCCGCCAATCTCACGCTTGCATTCTCCCCGCGTGGGGAGCGGGGGGCGCTTCATGCCCCCAGGCAGCAAGCCATACAGGCGATGCAACTCGCGGCGCGCTCGCTGGCAATAGAGCCCGCGAACCTCACGGTGGCCGACTACCGCCGATTCCGTAGTGCGCAAGGCGAGGCCGATCTCCCAGTGCCGCTCGCGATCAGCCTGGTGTTCGCGGGCTGGCAACGCGCCTGCGAGCACCTGGCCGCGGCGATGTGCGATGGGGATGAGGTCGAGGCCGACGTGATACGCGCGCTCTACGGCGACCCCTACCTGCGCCATCGGGCATACGACACGCGGGAGAGCGTCTGTGCCGGGCCTTGAACAAAAGCGGGATGCGAGCATCTCCGAGCGGGCACAGCTCTCGCAGCGGTTGGTGGATCCCAACGGCATCCCGCGCGCATACGCCCGGGACCTAGCGAGTATCCGCCATCAGGCAGCCCAGTTGAGGGTCAAGAATCGCAGGCTGGTCCAACGCGTACGAGCGCTGCAGACAAAGCCAACGTCCTCCCACGGGGGCCGAATGCGGTGAGACTCCCCAAGCTCTCATCACGGCGCCGCCAGGGGACGAAGCGTAAGGCCTTGAGACCGAGATGAAGAAGGAGTTCATACACCGCTGACTAGGCGCTCACCTCATGCGCCAGGTCGGTGATGTCCGCGCTTGTGCCGTAGGCTCTGGCGCTGCTATGCATCTAATGCGTGAGCGAGCTGGGAGCGGGGCAAGGACTATCGCTGATCGTCCGTTGCGCTGTGACGTGGCCTGTGATCACGGCCGCTTTGCGCATCGAAGCAGCGGTCGCCGGACATCCGCACCCGCCCGCTACTCGGTGAGACCAGCCGCCCGCAGCGCCTCGTCGTGATCGAGATAGGCGAGGACGCGCGACATCTTGCCGTCGCGAAAGTCATAGATGACACCAATCGGCGAATTTACCTGGACGCCACTGCCTCTACCACGTCCCTCGGTTCGACCGAGCACGACGACGCGATCGCCGAGATCGCGAAACTCGCCGCCGAGCACGCGAAGCTCCTCCCAGGTGTTGGAGATTTCCTCGAAGTACATTTCAATGCCCTTGCGACCACGGTAGCCGTCGCCCTCCACAACCCCGGGAAGCGCAGGGAACCAGGCGAAGTCAGGAGTCACGAGCGTGGCCAACAGGTCAACGTTGCGATGGTTGAATGCGTCTATCCCCTGCTTGACGATCTCCACGTTCTCCTGCGACATCGCCTACCAGCGTTCCTGAGCGAGGCGTTCGGCTGCAGCACGGGCCTCGTCGAGGTTCGTGTAGTTCGTGATGCGCTCAAATACGCCCCCTGCCTGCAAGTTGACCGATGCGTAGCGCATCTGAACCTCGGCGGTGCTGTCGGTCAGGCGGGCGCGCTGAACGACCACGGCCAACACCACCTCATTGCCGAGATCGAGCACATCCTCGAGCACAAGCTCGAAGTCCTCGTAGGAACCGTTCCAGTCTTCAACGAAGGCGCGAACAGCTGACGAACCCTCGTAGATGCCGAGCCCCATTGGGGAAAGGTCCCATACGGAGTCGCTGCCAAAGAAGTCCGCGAACTGGTCAAAGTCGCGCCGGTTGACAGCATCAACGCTGCGCTGCACAAGCTGAACCAGGTCGGGGGTCGTGGACTCCTCAGGCATCGCTTGAGTATCCCCGACCGCTGCTTCCGGAGCTGAGAGAGCGTGTCTCAGCCTGAGGCCGCGCTGTCGAACCGAGGCGCGTCGTTGGCCGGGACTTCGCGCCCCCTATCCACGCGAAGCGGGCACAACGACGCTGGACAAACCCGGACGGGGATGGTGGGGCTCCAAACGGCCGATGGGCGCGGCGGGTTTCGAACCTGCGACCTCTCGCGTGTGATGTCTGGCGATACTGCTGCCGTTTGCTGCCGTTCGTCGCCAGATCGGGCCAGGCTCGCGCACTTGGGGCTTCTGCCGGGCGATTCCGCTGCCGTCTGCGGCGGTTTGCCGCTTCCATAAAGCTTCCAGAGATCCCGTCGTAGTCGTGCAGTCCTGGTCTACGTCTGCGGGAGGGGGTGCTTTCCCGTAGTACGGCTGCAGGCTTCCGCGGTTGGCGTGGGATCGGGCCGGCCATAGGGTCGGTGGGTCCCTGGATCTGGAGGAGGCCCCGCTATGTCGAGCGTTCCCGCACACCTCGCGCCGTCGTTTGAGACGAGGCTGCAGCGGAGGGCTAGGATGCTCAGAGAGGCGGCTGCGTTGCAGGCGGCTGAGGGTGCGACGCGCAATCGGGGGGGGCGCGGGCCGGGCCTGTCGTCGTCGCGCGCGTTTCGGCGGCGGCGTTCGTCGCGGTGTTCGCGCTGGCGCTCGGGGGCGCGCTGTTCGAGGGCGTGGCCGGTGAGCGCACTGCCCAGCGCCCGCGGTGCGCGCCTTGGCTTCTCGCGCGAGGGGCTGCTCAGTCTTCCAGCTCGCGGCGCAGGGGCCGGTCTCGGCGGCGATGGGTGCCGACAGCCCGGCCTACCGGGTGTGCGTCTTCGAATGGGGGGTTTGCGGCGGCGAGTCCCGGCACAGGGTCTCACCCTGGCTTTGCACGGCTCTGGGGTGTCGATCAGCTCGGGTGCGACGCGGGTGGGGTTGAGCTTGCAAGCTGTGGGCTACGGGACCTCGTTCCGGCGCTCGGCTCGGTCGCGCCGCGCGTGAGGGCCAACCGTGTCGTCTATGACGCGCGCGGGCCTCAGCGAGTGGTATGTCAACGGGCCGCTCGGACTGGAGCAGGGCTTCACGATCCCCAGAGGCCCTCTGCGGATCCGGCTGGACCGTTAACGCTCTCGATTGCGCTGTCCGGTAACGCGCATGCTTCGCTGGTTCTGGCGGGAAGAGCATCACGCTCAGCCGTGCGGGCGGGCCTTCGCTGCGCTACAGTGGTCTCAGCGCCACCGACGCGCAGGGGCGCGTCTTCATAGCTGGCTTGGGCCGCACGCCGGGGGGATTCTGCTGCGTGTCGACACGCACGGCGCGCGCTACCCGCTCCGGATCGACCCGATCATCCAGCAGGCGAAAAGCTCACCGGCAGCGGCGAGAGTCGGAGAAGGACTCTTCGGCAGCAGCGTGGCGCTGTCCTCGGACGGCAATACCGCGCTGATCGGCGGTCCCGGCGACAGCGGCTGGAGTCGGGGCGGCGTGGGTGTTCACCCGCTCGGGCTCGACCTGGACCCAGCAGGGCGAAAAGCTCACCGGCAGCGAGAGGCCGGTGGAGCTTCGGCATCAGCGTGGCGCTGTCCTCCGATGGCAACACTGCGCTGATCGGCGGTCCCAATGACAGCGGCGGAGCGGCGCGGCGTGGGTGTTCACACGCTCGGGCTCGACCTGGACCCAGCAGGGCGAAAAGCTCACCGGCAGCGGGGAGGTCGGTGGAGGGCCTTCGGCGGCAGTGTGGCGCTGTCCTCGGACGGCAACACGGCGTTGATCGGCGGTCCCAATGACAACGGCGGAGTGGGCGCGGCGTGGGTGTTCACACGCTCGCGGCGCAACGTGGACACAGCAGGGCGAAAAGCTGACAGGCAGCGAAGAGGCTCGGCATGGCCGACCCACTGCTACTTCGGCGCAAGCATGGCGCTCTCGTCGGACGGCAACACCGCGCTGATCGGCGGGCTCGAGGACAACGATTTCTTCGGCGCGGCGTGGGTGTTCACGCGCTCGGGCGAAGCCTGGGCGCAGCAGGGCGAAAGCTCACTGGTCTCTCGGTGGTGGGCCCCAAGGCGACTTTGGCACAGCGTGGCCCTGTCCGCCAGCGGCAATACCGCGCTGATCGGCGGCCCGTATGACGACGGACGGCGCGGCGTGGGTGTTCACACGCTCGGGCACGACCTGGACCGCAGCAGGGCGGATGGATACCAGCGAAGAGAGCGGCAATGCCTATTTCGGCTCGAAAGCGTCGCGCTGTCCGCTGACGGTGAAACTGCCCTGATTGGCGGCTTCAATGACAGTGGGGGCGTCGGAGCGGCGTGGGTGTTCAGCGCTGGCGCATGGCGTCTGGCTCCAGCAGGGCAATAAGCTCACGGGCGGCGGGGAGGTTGGCGCGGGGAACTTCGGCTTCGAGCGTCGCCTATCCGCCAGCGGTAACACCGAGCTGATCGGCGGCCTCAACGACAACAGCGGCGTCGGCGCGGCTTGGGTGTTTGTCAACCCGCCAACGGTCACGACCGGCCTAGCGTCATCTGTGACGCAGGCCTCGGCGACGTTGCACGCGACGGTAAACCCGGATGGTCAGACAGTGAGTGATTGTCACTTCGACTACGGCACCTCCGTGTCCTACGGGTCGAGTGTGCCGTGCTTGTCGCTGCCGGGGTCGGGCAACAGCCCAGTGGCCGTGTCCGCAGCGGTGGAGGGCTTGAGCCAAACCACCACCTATCATTTCCGCATAGTCGCGACCAACGCAAGTGGTACGAGCCGTGGAAGTGACGGGTTGTTCACGACGCTAGCTAACACCCCGACGGTCCTCACCGGTGAGGCGTCCTTGGTCGCACCGACCTCGGCGGCGTTGAACGCGACGGTCAATCCCAACGGCGAAACGGTGAGTGACTGCCATTTCGACTATGGCACCTCGGTGTCCTACGGATCTAGTGTGCCGTGCTCCTCGTTGCCAGGGTCGGGCACCAGCGCCGTGGAAGTCTCCGCACCAGTAAGGGGCCTGAGCACGGACACCACCTACCACTTTCGGATAGTCGCGACCAATCCAAGTGGTACCAGCAACGGCAGCGACCAGTCGTTTACGACGCCACGAGAAGCGGAATACGGTACCTGTGCGGCGAAGAAGAAAGGTGAGTACGCGGAAGCGGATTGTCTACTCAAACCGTCGAAGGCCCGCAAGGGCACATACGAATGGGACCCAGGGGCCGCTTCCGCCTGTGTCGCGATGAAAAAGGGCTTTTACTCAGAAGCGGGATGCAAGACCCGTGACGAAAAGAAAGGCCAGCCAAAGGGCAAATACGAAAGGGCGCCTGGCCCCGGATACAGGTCAACGAGCGGTACGGTCACGCTGGAGGCGCCGGGACTGGGTGGTGGTACGGTGGTATGCGCGGCAAGCACCGGCGCAGGTGAAGTCACGGGTCTTAGAGCCGGCGTGGACCGGATCACGTTCACGGGCTGTGAAGCGTTTGGGAAAGCGTGCACGAGCGAAGGCCCGAACAGTACCCCGTCGGACCAGGCGGGAGTAATCGCCACAAATCTGCTCGACACCAGGCTAGTTGGACCAGTATCGGGTCAAGTCTGGACGGAATTCGTAAGTGCAGAACACGAACCCTACTTGTCTGAATTCGGCTGCGAGGGACCCATATACAGGACGACGGGCTCGCTCGCCGGAGCACAGGCCGGGAACGTCAACGTATCGAGCCTCACGAGCACGACGACGTTTGCGATCGGCGAAGGTGAACAGGCGCTCTACACCGAACTCTCCGAAACGGGAGGGGCAAGCTGGGTGGGCCCCGACGCTTCCAGTCTGGTCACCGTGGCGAGCAACACGTCCGCATCCGCGACGGAGATCAAGACGGGTCTCTAGGCGTTCTCCAAGCGGAACGAGGCCCGGCGTGCGCCGCGGGCGGCGAGCGCCATCGGCTGTGCAGCGGGCCCGGATGGGCGCGGCGGGTTTCGAACCTGCGACCTCTCGCGTGTGAAGCGAGCGCTCTCCCACTGAGCTACGCGCCCTGAGCGCCTGATTCTATTGGGGTTCGCCCGCCGCGGCGGGGCCGGTGGCCGTGCGCGGGCCGGGTGGGCCGAGCGGGGCCCGCCGCGGCGGGGCCGGTGGTCGCGCGCGGGCCGGGGGGGCGCGCCGGCGGGATCGATCCCGGGCGGTGTGCGGGGCGCTCTGCTAGCTTGCGCGCGATCGGGGCCCGCGGCGTGCGGCGAGGGCAGGCGGGTGTGATCGCGAGAAGGAGCGGCGGGTGGCTTCGGGGTTTGCGAACAGGACGGTGCTGGTGACGGGGGCCTCGCGCGGGATCGGTCTGGAGGTCGCGCGCAGGTTCGCGGCGGAGGACGCGCGCGTGGGCCTGGTGGCGAGCAACGGGCAGCTGCTGGAGGAGGTGGCCGCAGGCCTGCCCGGCCGCCATCATGCGGTGGCGGCGGACCTGACGGTGGCGGAGGAGTGCAGGCGGGCGGCGCGCGAGGTGAGCGAGACGCTGGGCGCGGTGGACGTGCTGATCAGCTGCGCGGGGGTGCTGCGCAGGGACTTCATCGAGGATGTCTCGCCGGAGGACCTCGAGCAGAGCTTTCGCCTGCACGTGGGCGCGGCGGTGTGGCTGACGCAGGCGGTGCTGCCGGCGATGCGCGAGCGCCAGTCGGGCCGGATCGTGCTGGTCTCCTCGGAGCTGGGCCTGATCGGCGGGCCCTCCTATGCCTCCTACTGCGCGAGCAAGTGGGCGATGGTTGGCCTGGGCGAGGTGCTGGGCCACGAGCTCAAGGGCAGCGGGGTGCACGCCACGGTGGTTTGCCCGGGCGACGTGCGCACCGACCAGCTGAGCGAAGAGCACGAATGGGGGCCGACGGGTGGCGTGGAGCCCGACAAGGCGATGTCGCCCGAGCATGTTGCTCGCGCGATCGTGAAGGCGACCGCGGCGGGCAAGCCGCTGGTGGTGGTCGACCGCCCCCATCTGCGGGCGGCCTTCTGGGTGATGCGCCGCACACCGCGCCTGCGCGGTCCGCTCGTGGCGGACGCCTACAAGCAGCTCATGCGCGAGCACGCCGAATGAGTGCGGCGGGGCGGGCGCTGTCCTGAGGGCGCGTGCTCAGGAGCCGAGCCGCGTGCCGACGTGCGGGTGCAGGCGGTCGTTGGCTTCGGAGTAGGTGTCTGCCAGCGCGTCGACTTCCTGCTGGGTGAGCGCGCTGCCGAACGCGGCGGGCCCGCCGAGCTTCGTGTAGCCGGCCTGCACCAGCCTGCCGAGCTGGGCGAGCGTGAAATGGGCGTCGTAGACGCTCTCGATGTACAGCGCGACGTTGGCGCGGGCGAAGCTCGCGGCCGGCGGGCTGGCATGCCCGATCTGCTCGATCGCGGCGCCGATCAGCTGCCAGCCGCGGGTGCTCAGCAGCACGTAGCTGCGGTAGTCGCCGGCCAGCGCGGCGGCGGGCCCGGTCAGCGAGGCCGCCCGGGCTTCGCTGAAGAGCGGCGGCAGCTGCAGGCGGGCGGCGCCCTCGGTGGCGGCCCTCAGCTGGGGGCGCGAGAGCGTGCGCGGGTCGGCGGGCAGGCCGTTGGCCACGAGCGGCCAGGCTGCCCTGGCGGAGGCGACCTCGCCGCCGGCCGCGCCGGCGGAGGCGCGCAGCACCCGGCTGACTGCGATCAGGTCTTCGCGTTCGAGGCGCAGCTGCGCGGCTGTGGCGGGCGGGCCTCCGCCGCAGCCGGCGAGGCCGAGGGCGAGCGCGCCGGCGCTGAGCAGCAGCGCCACCCCGCGGCGGCTGCGAGGGCGCACTGCGCTCTGGCGGGGTGCGCGCGTGGGTCGCCTAGGTGCCGAGCAGGTCGATCACGAACACGAGCGTGGAGTTCGCCGGGATCGTGGGCGGGTGGCCTGCGGCGCCGTAGGCGAGCGCCGGGGGGATCACCAGCTCACGCCGGCCGCCCACTTTCATGCCGGGAATGCCCTGTTCCCAGCCGGGGATGACCTGGCCCTTGCCGAGCGCGAAGACGAACGGTTCTTTGCGCTTGAACGAGTTTTCGAACTCTTTGCCCGTGTCGTAGATCACACCCACGTCGTTGACGGTCACGGTGTTCCCGGTCTTGGCTTCGGCGCCCGTTCCGACGATCAGGTCTTTGATCTCGAGCTTCGTGGGCGGCGGGCCGCTGGGCGGCGTGACGGTCGGTTCTTTGGACAGCGGGCCGCTCGTCGGCGTGGTCGCCGCTATGGCGCACGGCGATGGGGTCCCGTTCGGGCATTTTTCCGCCGTGGAGCTCGTGCCTGCTTTTTCGCCGGCTTTGACGAGCGCGTTGTCGGCGGTGTTCTCGTTGCCGATGGTGATCGTGCTGCTCGAGCCGCTGGAGCCGCAGCCCGCGATCAGGACGGCCACGCCGAGCATGGCGGCGCCGGCGCCTGCGCGCGAGCGGAGAGTGGAGGGAGCTTTGAAGTAGGTCACGGGCGGGCAGCCTAGCGGAACTTGGCCCGCGGGTGTGCGTTAGGATCCTCGCGGACCGTGCTAGGCGGGGAGGTAGCGGTGCCCTGAATCCGCAATCCGCTCTAGCGGGGCTGAACTCCCTTCCGAGGGGCTTCGGCCTCCGTTGCTCCGTCGTCCGGGGCGTCGATGGTTCGGGTCCCGCGCGGTGTCGGCTTGCGAACCAGGTCAGGTCCGGAAGGAAGCAGCCTTAAGCGATCACCGGCAGGCGCAGCGGGAGCTCCCGGACCGGAGTCGTGGGCGGCGATCGGCGCGGGGTGCTCGAAGGCTCGACGCGGGGTGCACGGTCCGCTTAGCGCCTGCTGTGCGCGATCGTATTACCGGTGACGACCATGGCGCAAACAGCCGACGGTCTGCCTGGACCCCGCGGCGCGCTGAGCGCCGCCCGAACTAGGGGCAGCGCTTGAAGATCAGCCAGGAGTGGTCGGCGCCGCTGGCAACGAAGCCGGGCGGCACGCTGACCGCCTCGTGCGGGTCGTGCAGGTCGAGCACGTAATCTTCTTCCACCTCGGCGCTGGCGGGGTCGACGTAGACGCCCGCGGCGATGTGGCCTGATTGCAGGCTGACGACGTTGGCGGGGCTGGTCTTCAGGTACAGCGCGAGCAGCGGCACGGGCGCGTGGTTGGGCACGCCGACGGGCCCGCAGCGGAGGTTGATGGCGTGGTCGTTGACGAGCGCGAGCAGTTCGCCTTCGATGCTCTGCTGGCGCGCCAGTTTGTCCAGTTCGCGGTGCGCGGAGTGGTAGTCGGAGGGGACGAAGGCGAGCAGCGCGAGCAGCAGCAGCGCGCCGGCCGCCATCCACCAGGGCCGGCGCGGATCGCCGCGTGCGAGCAGCGTCCAGCCGAACACGCCCGCTCCCGCGAAGATGCATAGGATGGCGGCGGCGAGGAACGCGTAGCGCGTGTTGATGGGAAGGCCCAGCGAGGCGAAGGCGGCGAAGACGAGCACCGCTACGACGCCGGCGATGGCGCCGGGCAGCGCGCGCCGGCGCAGCCACAGCAGCGACAGCACGCCGCCGAGCGCGGCCGCGAGCAGCACGGGCGGGCGCAGGATCTCGCCGATCCGCCGCGGGATGTACTCGGGGACGTTGACGATGCCGGTGACGCGATCGAGCGTGCTGGCGGTGTTCTGGGTGTGCGTGAGCGACCACAGCGGCTGCCCGGTCACGGCGAGGTCGCTGAGCACCCAGATCAGCGGCGCGGAGGCGGCGAGCAGCGTGAGGCGCGCGATTTCGCCTCGCTCCCGCGGCGGCTGGGCGTCGATGCCGGAGCGCACGAAGCGCGGCACCCAGCCCATCAGATAGAGCCAGTAGAGCCCGGTGAACGCCCACGCCTCGGGGCGCAGCAGGCCGGCGAGCGAGAGCAGCACGAGCACCGGTGCGCCCGCGGGAGCACGCTGGCGGGTGCGGTGGCGCGACTCGACGAGCAGCGCGCAGAGCACGAGCAGCAGGTAGGGGAGGTCCACGTAGGCGCGCACGCCGTAGGAGAGCACGGGCGTGCGCGTGATGAACAGCAGCGCGGCGAGCGCCCCCGCGGCGCGCCCGAACCAGTCGGCTCCGAGGCGGTAGATCACCCACGCGCAGGCGGACAGCGCGAGGAAGCCGAGCGCAACGGCGATGTGGGCGACGGCGCTGGGCCCCAGCGGCGCGAGCAGGAGGCCGAGCAGCTCGAGCAGGGGATGGGGCGTGGGCGCGATCGGCACGCCGTAGGCGGGCGTCTGCCCGCGCGCCAGCTGCCCGCCCCAGGCAAGCGCGTAGAGGGTGTCGTAGTTGACGAAGCCGACGCCGGCGATCAACCTCAGCACGAGGGCGCCCACGAGGATGGCGGGGAGCGCTGCCCAGCGCCCGAGGCGGCGCTCCCGCGGGCGCCCGCCCGGGGGCCCTGCGGGGCGCTTGGTCGAGGCGCTCATGAGCGCGGACGCTACCCGCTGGCGCGGCCGGGCGAGCCCGCTGAGGCGCGTGGGTAGACTCAGCCCAACGGTGTCGGCACAGGAGCAGCCACTACAGCAGCAGCGGTCCCTGTACCGCCGCCACCGCCCCCGCACGTTTGCCGACGTGGTGGGCCAGGACCCGGTGGTGCGCACGCTGCGCAACGCGATCGAGCGCGACCGGGTGCACCACGCGTACCTGTTCGTGGGCTCGCGCGGCACGGGCAAGACCTCGATGGCGAAGATCCTGGCGGCGTGCATGAACTGCGAGCGCGGGCCGACGGTCGAGCCGTGCGGGCAGTGCGAGTCGTGCGTGTCGATCGCGCGCGCCACCTCGCTGGACGTGATCGAGATGGACGCTGCGTCCAACAACTCCGTGGAGGACATCCGCGAGCTGCGCGAGAGCGTGGCGTATGCGCCGGTGAGCGGGCGGCGCAAGGTCTACATCCTCGACGAGGCGCACATGCTCTCCACGGCGGCCTGGAACGCGTTCTTGAAGACGCTCGAGGAGCCCCCGCCGAACACCGTGTTCGTGCTCGCGACGACAGAGGCGAACAAGGTGCCGGCGACGGTGGTGGACCGCTGCCACCGCTTCGACTTCCATCGCCCCACGGTGGAGCAGATCGCGACGGTGGTGCGCCGCGCTGCGCAGGCGGAGTCGATCGAGATCCCCCCCGAGGCGGTGGCTGCGCTGGCGCGCTCGGCGACGGGCAGCTTCCGCGACGCGCTGGGCACGCTTGAGCAGATCGTCACCTACGGCGGCTCGCAGATCGCGCTGGCGGACGTGCTGGCGGTGCTCGGCGTGGCCGACGCACGCCTGCTCTCGGAGACGCTCGACGCGGTCGCGGAGGGCGATGCGGCACGCGCTCTGCGGGCACTGGAGCAGTGCGCCGAGCAGGGCCGCGACGCGGCATCCTTCGCGGGCGACCTGGAGATGCGCGCGCGGGAGCTGCTGGTGGTGCAGGCCCTGGGCGAGCTGCCGGCGGAGCTCTCGCTGACGCCCGAGTCCGACGCGGCGCTCCTGGAGCAGGCCGGGCGCGTGGATCACGCGACGGTGGTGAGCGTGCTGGAGCTGCTGGGGGAGGCGCTCGAGGCGATCCGCGCGGGCGCGGACGCGCGCACCCGCCTGGAGCTCGCGCTGGTCAAGGCGGCCCGCCCGGCGCTCGACAGCTCGATGCGCGCGCTGCTTGGAAGGATCGAGCGCCTGGAGCGAGGCGGCCCGGTTGAGGGTGGATCGGGAGGGGTCGCGCAATCCGCCCCCGCGCCCGTGGCGAAGGAGCCGGCCGCGGTCGCCCCCGCGCCGGTGGCTGAGGAGCCGGCCGCGGTCGCCCCCGCGCCCGTGGCGAAGGAGCCGGCCGCGGTCGCCCCCGCGCCCGAGCCGCCGCCTGCGCAGGCCGCTGCCCCGCCCGCGCGGGCACCGGGCGTCACCCCCGCCCAGGCGCCGACGGCGGAGCTGCGCGACCTGGAGTCGCTGTGCGCGCTGTGGCCCGCGGTGATCGACCTGGTGCGCAGCGAGAACGGCCTGCTGGGGGCCTGCATCGCGGAGACGCGCCCGGTGGCGATCGACGGCGAGGACCTCGTGCTGATGTTCCCGGCGACGGCCCAGTTTCACAAGAAGAAGGCGGAGGACCCGGACAACCGCCACGCGGTGGGGGAGGCGCTGCGCGCGCTGGCGGGCGGTCGCTGGAGGCTGTCGTATGAGCTCGGCGAGGAGCTGGGCGAGCAGGGCGGGCAGGACGCGGGCGAGCCCTCCGAGGAGGAGCGCGTGCGGCGCTTCATCGAGGAGTTCGACGCGGAGGAGATCAGCTCCGGCGAGCCGGCCCCGCCGGCGGGCGAGGAGGACGCGCGCGACGCGCAGGCCGTGACCAGCAACGAGAAAGGCGCCTGATGGGAAAGCAGCAGCCGCGGATGCCAAACGTGCAGCAGATGATGGCGCAGGTGCAGAAGATGCAGAAGGACATGGAGCTCGCGCAGGCGGAGCTCAAGCAGGAGGTCGTCGAGGCCTCGGCGGGCGGCGGCATGGTGACCGTGAAGATGAGCGGCGACCTGCAGGTGCGGGAGGTCAGGATCGACCCCGCGGCGGTGGATCCGGAGGATGTGGAGATCCTCGGCGACATGGTGCTCGCGGCGGTCAACGAGGCGTTGCGGATGGCCCAGGAGCTGGCCGAGCGCAAGCTGGGCGGGGCGACCGCGGGGGTGGACCTGAGCGGTCTTGGCGGGCTCGGACTGCCGGGCCTGTGAGCCGCCGGTGAACACCTCCTACGCGCCGCCCGTGCAGAGGCTCGTGAGCGAGCTCTCCAAGCTGCCCGGGATCGGCAACCGCACCGCGCAGCGCCTGGCCTTCCACATCCTGCGCAGCTCGCCGGAGGACGCGGCCGCGCTGGCGGACTCGATCCGCGAGGTCAAGGAGCGGATCGGGCTGTGCGAGGTGTGCTTCAACCTGACCGACGAGCCGCGCTGCCGGATCTGCGAGGACCCGCGGCGCGACCACGGCGTGATCTGCGTGGTGGAGGAGCCGAGCGACGTGATCCCGATGGAGCGCACGCACGAATACGACGGCGTCTACCACGTGCTCGGCGGGGCGCTGTCGCCGATCGACGGCATCGACCCCGAGGACCTGAAGATCGCGGAGCTGCTCGCACGGGTGGGCGGCGCCGGCCCGCAGGGCGCGGCGGTGCGCGAGGTGGTGCTGGCGACCAACCCGACGACCACGGGTGAGGCGACCGCGATGCACATCGCCGAAGAGCTGCGTGCGCGCTCGCCGGATGTGACGGTGACGCGCCTGGCGAGCGGGCTGCCGGTGGGCTCGGACCTGGAGTATGCGGACGAGGTCACGCTCGGCAAGGCCCTGGCGGGCCGCCGCGCGGTGTAGGCGGCGGCGCGAGGCCGCCCGGCGGGCGCATATCCTGCGGCCTGTGTCAGGAGTGATCGTGATGAAGTTCGGCGGCACCTCGGTGGCGGACGCGGAGCGTGTCAAGCGAGCTGCCGGGCGCATCGTGGAGAAGCGCGAAGCGGGCCATCGCGTGGTGGCGGTGCTTTCGGCGCGCGGCAAGACCACGGACGAGCTGATCGCGATGGCCGAGGAGGTCTCCGCGGCGCCCGACCCCCGCGAGATGGACATGCTGCTCTCCACGGGCGAGCGGATCTCGTGCGCGCTGTGCGCGATGGCGATCAAGGATCTGGGCCACATGGCGATCTCGCTGACGGGCTCCCAGGCGGGCATCGTGACCGATGAGTCGCACACCAAGGCGCTGATCGTGGACGTGCACGCGGATCGCATCGAGCGGGCCCTCGAAGAGGACAACATCGTGCTCGTAGCGGGCTTCCAGGGCGTCTCGCGCGGCGCCCGCGACGTCACCACGCTGGGGCGCGGCGGCTCGGACACGAGCGCGGTGGCGGTGGCGGCGGCGCTGGGGGCGGAGGTGTGCGAAATCTACACCGACGTGTCGGGCGTCTACACGGCAGACCCGCGCCTGGTCCCCGACGCGCGCAAGCTGGCGACGGTGTCCTTCGAGGAGATGCTCGAGATGGCCGCCTCGGGGGCGGGCGTGCTGCAGCTTCGCTCGGTCGAGTACGCGCGCAACCACGGCGTGCGGATCCACTGCCGCTCCTCGTTCGCGGATGAGCCCGGTACGGTTGTGCTGGCGGAAGGAGAAACCATGGAGCAGCCCCTGATCACGGCGGTCACGCATTCGACCGCGGAGGCCAAACTGACGCTCACGGGGGTGCCCGACACCCCCGGCGCCGCCGCGCGCATCTTCGAGGCGCTGGCGGAGGCGAACGTCAACGTGGACATGATCGTGCAGAACGAGCCGGTGGCCGCGGGGGGGCGGGCGGAGATCTCCTTCACGGTGCCCCGCGAGGACCTGCGCGTGGCGCGCGCGGCGCTCGAGCCGCTGGACGGTGAGGCCTTCACCGAGCTGATCGCAGACGAGGACATGGGCAAGGTCTCGATCGTGGGCGCGGGCATGCGCTCGCACCCGGGGGTCGCGGCGAAGGTGTTCGGCGTGCTCGCGGGGGAGGGCGTGAACATCGAAATGATCTCCACCTCGCCGATCAAGATCTCGTGCGTGATCGACCGCGCCAGCGTGGAGCTCGCGGTGCGGGTGCTGCACAGCGCGTTCGGCCTCAGCGGCGAGGGCACGATCGCCGAGGAGGAGCCCTTCAAGGCCCGCTAAGCGCGGTCCCGCGGCGAGCGTGATGGCCGATCGGCGCTCCTGCGCCCCTGGCGCATTGCGCCCGCATCTGTAACAATCCCTACGGATTTCTGCACGTTTCGATGTCAAGGACGATCAGCTTTGCGTACAGTCAGACGCCCACGCCGCTACCTCTCGCGGCAGCTCAAGCCGTTTCTGATGCCCCTGTTCCGCTACAGCAGCGCGCGTGAGGCATACGTGCTGCGCGTGGTGGGTCGCAGGATCGGGCCCGTGCTGCGCTTCGACCGCCGCGGCCCGCAGCGCTTCGAGGGCGTCGAGCGCCGCAACAGCCAGAGCGTGGCCTGAGCCCTAGCGCGCGCCGCCCTGCTCGAGCGAGGCCTGCAGGCGCTCCAGCACCCGCACCACGCGCAGCCCGCTGTGCCCGTCCGAGCGCGGCGGCGTACCCGTGCGGATCGACTCGATGAAGTGCTCGCACTCCAGGCGCAGCGGCTCGAGGTTGGGAACGCGGGGCGAGAACGTGTCACCGGAGCGCGCGATGTACTCGCCCCATGAGCGCGTGTCCTCGTCGAAGCCCTTGTCGTAGATCGTGAGCTTGCCCTCGATGAGCATGTCGTCGAAGGTGGCCATCCGCCGCTCGCCCACCACGGTGATGCGCCGCTCCTTGTGGGGGTCGAGCCAGGAGAGGTGCAGGTGGGCGACGATCCCCGAGGGGAAGCGCAGGAAGCAGAAGACCACGTCCTGCACGCTCGGGCGCACGTAGGAGGCGCCCTGGGCCAAACACTCCACGGGCTCCTCGCCGATCAGGTGCAGGACGACCGAGACGTCGTGCGCGCCGAGGCTCCACAGCGCGTTCTCGTCCGCTCGCAGCTTGCCCAGGTTCAGCCGGTTGCCGTAGATGTAGTAGAGCTCTCCCAGCTCGCGGGTGGCGATCAGCTCCTTCAGGCGGGCGACCGCGGGGTGGTACTCGAGCAGGTGGCCCACCATCAGGATGCGCCCCGCCCGCTCGGCGGCCGCCACGGCCCGCTCGGCCTCTGCGGCGGTGGTCGCCAGCGGCTTCTCCACGAAGCAGTGCTTGCCCGCCTGTGCGACCGCGACGGCGAGCTCGGCATGGGTGGGCACGGGCGTGGCCAGCACCACCGCATCGAGCGCGGGATCGTCCAGCAGCTCCGCGAGATCGCCGCTGGTTCGCGCGGCGGGGAAGGCCGGTGCGAGGCGCTCGCGCGCCTGCTGGGAGGCGTCGCACAGCCACGCCAGCTCGCAGCCGGGGATCGCGGCGAGGTTGCGGGCGAGGTTGGGGCCCCAGTAGCCGAGGCCCGCCACGCCCACGCGGATCGGCGGGTCGCGATCGCTCACGCGGGCTGTGGCGGTGGTGGGCTCACGGCCGCATAGTCTCGCGTCCAGCGCGGCGGGATCACAGCGTGCCGATCGCGGCGACGACGCGCTCGGCCGCATGGCCGTCGCCGTAGAGCTCGGGGCGCTCCGCTGGGAGCGGGCGGGCGAGCGCGGCGAGTGCGGCGCCCGCGTCGAGGTCCACTAGCGTGTTCCAGCCGGCCTGCACGGTCTCCACCCACTCGGTGCTGGCGCGCAGCGTCACGCACGGGACGCCGGCGAGGTAGGCCTCCTTCTGCACGCCGCCCGAGTCGGTCAGCACGGCGCGCGCCTGGCACACCAGCGCGCTGAACTGCAGATAGCCGAGCGGCTCGGTCAGCCGCACCCCCTCGGTGGCGGCGAGCTGCTCGAGCAGCCCGGCCTCCTGCAGGCGGGCGCGCGTGCGCGGATGCAGCGGGAAGAGCACGGGCTCGCCGAGCGCGCCGATCAGCTCGACGAGCGCGCGCAGGCGCTCGGGCCGATCGACGTTGCCGGCGCGGTGCGCGGTGAGCAGCAGGTAGCGCCCGGGTGTGAGCCCGTGCGCGGCGGGGATCGCGGTATCGGCGCGGGCGGCCGGCTGCCGGCGCAGCGCGACGTCCACCATCACGTCGCCCACCACCTCCACGCGGCCCGCCACTGACTCGGCCGCCAGCTGCGCCGCGGCGCCCTGCGAGGAGCACAGCAGCAGCTCGCTGAGGTGGTCGGCCAGCACGCGGTTGAGCTCCTCGGGCATGGTGCGGTCGAAGGAGCGCATGCCCGCCTCGACGTGCACCACCGGCACGCCCGCCTGTGCGGCGGCGAGCGCGCCGGCGAGCGTCGAGTTTGTGTCGCCGTAGACGAGTGCTGCAGCGGGTCCGAGCTCTGCGAGCAGCGGCTCGAGGGCGGCGAGCATGCGCGCGGTCTGCGAGGTGCTCGAGCCGCCGCCGATGCCGAGCTCGCGCTCCGGGCGCGCCAGGCCGAGCTCGCTGAAGAAGACGCGCGAGAGCGAGTCGTCGTAGTGCTGGCCGGTGTGCACCAGGATCTCCTCGTGGCGCTCGCGCAGCGGGCCGGACACGGCGGCGGCCTTGATGAACTGCGGCCGGTTGCCCACGACGGTGAGGATCCGCACGCGCGCAGCTGCGGGGCTAGGCGGCCGCGCCCACGACCGCTGTGGACCAGTCGATCACGGAGCTGGGACGCACCACGTGGCGGCCCATGCCGAGCTCCTTGGGATCGAGGCCCAGCGCGAGGCCGACGAGCTGGGGCAGGTGCAGCACGGGCATCTCGAGCCGGCGGCCGACAACGCCTTCGGCGAGCGGCTGCTGCAGGTCGAGGTTCAGGTGACACAGCGGGCAGGGCGTGACGAGGCAGTCGGCGTCCGCGTCGACGGCGTCGCCGAGATGGCGCCCGGCCTGCTTCAGCGAGGCCTCCTTGTTCATGGTGATGATCGGGAAGCCGCAGCACTTGCGCATGCCCGCATACTCGATCACGGTGCCGCCGAGCGCGGCGATCACCTGGTCGAGGTAGTGGTCGCGCGGGTGCTCCGAGTCGATGCCCAGGCGCTCGCGCGGGCGCACGATGTAGCAGCCGTAGAAGGGACCCACCTTGAGGTTGGTGAGGGGGCGCTTCACCAGCGAGCGCAGATGGTCGAGGCCGATCTCCTCGACGAGCAGCCACAGGAAGTTCTTGTTCGTGATGCCCTGCTCGTAGGAGAGGCCCTCGGCGGCGAGCGTGCCGTTGACGAGCTCGCGGTACTCCGCGCTTGAGTCCAGTCGCTCCTGGCACTCGCTCTGGGCGCCCTGGCAGGTCGAGCAGATGTTCATCATCAGCTCCGCGCCCTGCACCTGCTGGGCGAGCGCGAAGGTGCGCGCGTTGAGCGTGTCGGCGAGCTCCTGGTTGTGCTCGGCGATCACGCCGGCGCCGGTGCAGCAGGCGCGGTCCAGCTCGACCAGCTCGATGTCCAGCAGCGGCGCGATCTTGGCCATCGAGCCGTGCAGCTCGGGCGTGAAGCCGCGGCTGACACAGCCGGGCCAGTAGGCGACCTTCATTGGCTCGTGCTCCCTTCGGCGCTGGACGGGGCGGCGGGATCCGAGCCCTCGCCCGCACCCGCCCCGGCCGCGACCGCGGCGCCCTCGGCGGGCGCCTCGTCCTGGCCGGTGATGTACAGGTTCAGCTCGTAGCGCTGCTCGCGCGACTCGACCTTGCTGTAGATCGACTGCACGTTCTTGAGGTCCTGGCTGGGGAGCTTGTGCGGTTTGAGCGCGCCCATCGGCGTCACCTTGCCGCGCACGAGCGCCCGCAGGATCGCGGGCAGCGAGCTGAGCAGCTCTTTGCCGGCGGCGGGCGCGAATTTGCCGAACCACGAGTTGCCGCCGTAGGAGCGCGGCAGCAGCTCGGCCTCCCACAGCAGGCCGTTGTCGCGCACGAGCGTCGTGAAGGCCTCCTCGTGGCGCCTGCCGTTGTTGGGGTCCTTGATGTGCTGGTCGTCGATCGCGATCCGGCGCAGCCGCATGATCTGGCCCATCGGGTTGACGTCCTTGGGGCAGGCCTGCACGCACTTGAAGCAGTGCGTGCAGTCGAAGATCCCCTGCGGGTCGTGTGAGAGGTCGATCAGCCGCTCGCGCTGCTGGTCGTCGCGCGGGTCGCCGACGAAGCGGTAGGCCTTGGCGAGCGCGGCGGGGCCGATGAAGCCCGGGTCGACCTCCATCGCAAGGCAGTCCGAGACGCACGCGCCGCACTGGATGCAGGCCATCGTCTGGGTGACGTCGACCATCGCCTCTTTATCGACGATGTACTCGCGCTCGGGCACGGGCTGCTTGGCCAGCAGCCACGGGGTGACGCGCTGGATCTTCTTCCAGTGGACCGCGTCCATGTCCACGATCAGGTCCTTGATCACGGGCATGTTGCCCATCGGCTCGATCTCGATGACCCCGTCACGCGCGCTCGCCTTGGCGGCGTCCAGGTGCGTGTGGCAGGCGAGCGCCGGTTCGCCGTTGACGCGCACGCCGCAGGAGCCGCAGATCGCCTGGCGGCAGGAGCAGCGGATGCCGATCGAGCCGTCGAAGCGCTCGCGCGCCTGCAGGATCGCCTCGAGCACCGAGCGGTGGGGCTCGAGCTCGATCGTGTGCTCGTCCCAGTAGGGCGCGTCGCCGGACTCGGGGTCATAGCGGCGCATCCTCAGCTTGAACTGCTCGGGTGGACGGTCGTGCGCTTCGGCCATCAGTATTTCCTCTCCTCGGGCTGCCACTGGGTGATGGTGACCGGCGAATAGCTCACTTGAGGGCCTGCCCCGTCCTGCCCGGCCGTGATGTCGATGTGCTTGAGCCACTCCGCATCGTTGCGCTCCGGGAAATCCGTGCGGAACTGCGCACCGCGTGACTCCTTGCGCTCGATCGCCGCCACCAGCGTCGTTTCGGCGCAGTCGATCATGAAGCCGAGCTCGATCGCGCCCAGCACGTCCTGGTTGAAGACCGTGCCGCGGTCGTCGATCCAGGCGTGCTCGGACTCCTCGCGCAGGCGCCCAACGGTCTCCAGCGCCCCCTGCAGCCCGGCCTCCTCGCGGAACACCGCGGCGTGCTGGTTCATCACCTCGCCGAGCTCGTTCTTGATCTCCGAGACGCGCCTGCCCTCGCGCGGGCGGTCGATGATCGCCTCGAGCTGATCTGCGTCCTGCTGCAGGCGCGCCCTGGGGTCGAACGCCGGCACGCCCATCTGCGCGGCGCGCTCGGCGGCGTGTTCGCCGGCCCGGCGGCCGAAGATGAGCGTGTCCAGCAGCGAGTTGGCGCCCAGGCGGTTGCCGCCGTGGACGGACACGCAGGCCACCTCGCCGGCCGCGTAGAGGCCCTCGATCGGCGTGCGCCCGTCGATGTCGGTCTTCACGCCGCCCATGATGTAGTGCTGGCCGGGGCGGATCATGATCGGTTCGCGCGTGATGTCCACGCCGGCGAAGTCGCGCCCGAGGTTGACGATCTCGCGCAGCGCCTCGAGCGTGCGCTTGCGCGGCACGACGGTCACGTCGAGGAAGATCCCGGCGCCGCCCGGTCCCACGCCGCGGCCCTCGTTGATCTCGATCTGCTCTGCCCTGGAGACGACGTCGCGCGAGGCCAGCTCCATCTTGTTGGGCGCCGATTTCTCCATGAAGCGTTCGCCGTTGGCGTTGAGCAGGTGGGCGCCCTCGCCGCGCGCGCCCTCGGTGATCAGGATGCCGGTCTCCACCAGGCAGGTGGGGTGGTACTGGACCATCTCCATGTCCATCAGCGGCGCGCCCGCCCGGTAGGCCATCGCGATCCCGTCGCCGGTGACGATCAGCCCGTTGGTCGTCGGCTTGTAGGCCTGCCCCGCGCCGCCGCAGGCCAGGATCACGTTCTTGGCGGTGAACGCCTCCATGCGCCCGCTGCGCACCTCGCGCGCGATCACCCCGCAGCAGCGCCCGCTCTCGTCGAGCAGCAGCGAGGTGGTGAACCACTCCTCGAAGCGCTCGACCGTCTCGTGGTGCTTCATCAACTGCTCGTAGAGCACGTGCAGCAGGGCCTGGCCGGTGATGTCGGCCACGTAGGCGGTGCGCTTCATCGAGGCCCCGCCGAATGCGCGCAGGTCCATCTCGCCCTTCTCGTTGCGATGGAAGGTGACGCCCATGTGCTCCAGGTGCATGACCTCGTGGGGCGCCTCCGAGCACATCACTTCGATGGCGTCCTGGTCGCCGAGGAAGTCCGAGCCCTTGACGGTGTCGTAGGCGTGCGAATGCCAGTCGTCGTCCACGCTGATCGCCGCGTTGATGCCGCCCGCGGCGGCCACCGAGTGCGAGCGCACGGGGTGCACCTTGCTCATGATGGCCACGCTCGACCCCTGCTCGGCGGCGGCCAGCGCGGCGCGCTGGCCGGCGAGACCGGCCCCGATGATCAATACGTCGTGTGCTGGCATGGCTCCTGAGGGGGTGAGGGAACGGGTTGAGGGGCGGGACTCTATAACGCGCGGCCCGCGGGCCGTCCCCGGCCGCCGGGCGCGCCCGCCGGCCTCAGGTGCCGGGCGCGGGCCGCAGCGCCTGGCGCACCTGGGCGATCGTGACCTCGCCCTGCAGCACGCCGTCGTTGTCCACCGCGACCATCCCGCCGAGGCGCCCGAGGCCCTCGGAGCCGAGCAGCGACTCCAGCGGGGCCTCCTCGCCGATCCGCACGGGCATGTTCTCCTCGAGCACGTCCGCGACGTGCAGCGCGGGGCGTCCCGCGGCGATCTCGGCCTCCACGCGCGGCAGGCGCACGACGCCGAGGAAGTGGCGCGCGGCGTCCACGACCGCGAACCACGGCCGCTGGTAGCGCTGGAAGAACTGCTCCTGGGCCTCGAGCACGGTGACCTCGTCGAGGATCGTGATCGGCGCGCGGTCCATGATGTCGCCTACCGTGATGCTCTGGATGCGCCGTCCGATCGCGCCCTGCACCACGGCTGCGCCGGCGGACTGGTAGAGGATCAGGGCGAGCAGCATGGTGAGCAGGCCGAGGCTCGAGCTGTCGGCCGCGAAGGACCACAGCCCGAACAGCCCGAGCGCGAGCGCGAAGGCCTGGCCGGAGCGTCCCGTGGCGTGGGTGGCGCGGTTGCGGTCGCCGGTGCGCCACCAGATCAGCGCGCGCGCGATGCGCCCGCCGTCCAGCGGGAAGGCGGGAACCATGTTGAACAGGAACAGCAGCGCGTTGATGAAGCCCAGCCAGCCGATCAGCGCGAGCGCGGGGGTGGTGGTGAAGCCCTCGCTGGTGAGCGCCACTTTGGTGAAGCTGCCGCTGCTGGCGATGATCGTGCCGAGCGCCAGGCAGATGCCGAACAGCACCAGCGTGACCGCCGGCCCGGCGGCCGCGATCTTGAGCTCCTCGCCCGCCGTCTCGGGTTCGCGGCTCATGCGCGAGAGCCCGCCGAAGAACCACAGGTCGATGCCCGCGATCGGGATGCCCAGCCGGCGCGCGGCGAGCGCGTGCCCGAGCTCGTGCAGGATCAGCGAGGCGAAGTAGCCGAGCGCCCCGCCCACCGCCACCGCGTAGGCGGTCGTCTGCGAGCCGCCGAGCACGTCGTGAAAGTAGGCGGAGAGGTAGTAGATCAGGAAGAACAGCACGAAGAACCAGCTGATGCTGACCCCGATGCGTATCCCGAAGATGCGCGCGAGCTGGATGCTGCCGCCTGTCCGCATACTCACAATGTTAGGCCGCGGGTGGCCCGGTGTGCCGGTCTCAGGCCGGGACCGATGCCCGCTCGATGATGCTCTCGAAGTCCACGCCGGCGGGCAGCGTGCCGTACTCAAGGCCGCCGTCGCGCGCCAGGCGCGAGGCGCAGAAGGCGTCGGCGAGGGCGGGCGGGGCGTGGCGCACCAGCAGCGAGCCCTCCAGGCACAGCGCCATCGATTCCACCACGCGGCGCGCGCGGGTCTCGAGCGTGGCCGGTTCTGCGAACTGGTCCTTGAGCGCCTGCACGCTGCGGTCCAGGCGCGCATCGGCGCCGGCCGCCAGCTCGACCTCGGCCAGGAACACCTCCAGCGAGCGCGGCGAGCGCGTCAGCGCGCGCAGCACGTCGAGGCTCATGACGTTGCCCGAGCCCTCCCAGATCGAGGCCAGCGGCGCCTCGCGGTACAGGCGCGGCATGCCCGACTCCTCGACGTAGCCCGCGCCGCCGAGGCACTCCAGCGCCTCGAAGGCGTGGTTGGGGGTGCGCTTGCACGTCCAGTACTTACCGACCGCGGTGGCCAGGCGCTTGAACAGCTGCGCGTCGCTGGAGTCCGCGCCCTCCTCGGCGTCGGCGTGGGCCTCGTCGTAGGCGCGCGCCAGGCGCATCGCGAGCACGGTGCTCGCCTCGGCCTCCACGCACAGGTCCGCCAGCACGTTGCGCATCAGCGGCTGGTCGGCCAGGCGCTTGCCGAAGGCGCTGCGGTGCCGGGCGTGATGCGTCGCGCCCACGACCGCCACCCGCATTCCCGCCGCGCTGCCGATCACGCAGTCCAGGCGCGTGTGGCCGACCATCTCGATGATGGTCGCAACGCCGCGCCCGGGCTCGCCGAGCATGCGCGCCCACGCGCCGTGCAACTCGATCTCCGAGGAGGCGTTTGAGTGGTTGCCCAGCTTGTCCTTCAGGCGCTGGATGTGAAACGCGTTGCGGCTGCCGTCGGGCAGGATGCGCGGCAGCAGGAAGCAGGAGAGGCCTTCGTCGGTCTGGGCGAGCACGAGGAACATGTCGGACATGGGCGCCGAGCAGAACCACTTGTGCCCGATCAGCTCGTACTCGCCGCCGGCGCCGCCGTCGCCGAGCGGGGTGGCGAAGGTCGTGTTCGCGCGCACATCCGAGCCGCCCTGCTTCTCGGTCATCGCCATGCCCGCGATCGCCGAGCCCTTCTCGCCGGCGTTGATCAGCCGCGGGTCATAGCTGTTGGCCGTCACGAGCGGCTCCCACTCGGCCGCAAGCTCGGGCTGCGCGCGCAGCGCGGGCACCACCGCGAAGGTCATCGTGATCGGGCACGCGAAGCCCGCCTCGGCCTGCATCGCGGTCATGTACAGCGCCGCGCGCGCGGTGTGCGCGGCCGGCTGCTCGCTCGTCCAGGGCAGCGAGTGCAGCTCGTGCTCCACGCCCAGCTTCATCAGCTGGTGCCACGCGGGGTGAAACTCGACCTCGTCGATGCGGTGCCCGTAGCGGTCGAACGTCCGCAGCACGGGCTTGTTCTCGTTGGCCAGCCGGCCCCAGGACTGCTGCGGCTCGCCGCCGATCAGCTCGCCCAGCGCAGAGGCCCGCTCGCCGACCCAGCCGGCGCCCTCGCGCCCCACGGCCTCCACGAGCGCCACATTGCTCGTGTACACGTTCACGCCCTCCAGCGGCGGCACCTGGTTGGTGACCGTGTGCGTCTGCCACGGTGCGTCCCTGCCCGCGGCCCCGGAGAGAGTGCTGGCCATCGCCCCACAGTCAAGCAGAATCGCCCCGACGCGGGCAGGTATAGGCTGGGTGGCGATGCTCACTCTGAGGGCCGGGAGGCTCACCGCTGCCGCCCTGCTCGCCGCGCTCCTCGCGCTGGCGCTCGCCGGCGCGGGCGCGAGCGCCGGCGGTCCGGGCAGGAGCGCGAGCGCGGCCGTGCAGGTGGCCTATGCGAAGGCCGGCGCGACCTCGCCGTCGACGGTGTGGGTGGCCCGCGGCGACGGCGGTGGGCAGCGCCGCCTGGGGCCGGGCGATGAGCCGCTGCTCGCACCCGACGGGCAGTCGGTCGCGGTGAGCCTGTTCGGCTCGAGCGGCGACGGCGAACACGGGCCAGCGCTCGCGCTGTACTCCACCGGCCGCGCGGCTGCGCTCACATACCTGAACCTCGCCACAGCGACCGCGCTGCCACTGGCGTGGTCGCCGGACTCGCGCTACCTCGCCGTGGCGCTGCAGTCCACCGCGGTTGCCGGCGAAGCGGGCTCCGGGTTGGCCGTGATCGACACGAGCACCGGCACCGTGGAGACGATCGCCAACGGGCCGGTGTTCGGCGCGAGCTTCGCCCCCGACGGCAGCGACCGCATCGTCTACGGGCTGGGCCGCTCGCTCGCGCTCTCTGCGCCGGTCAACCTCTATGTCAGCGGCCCCGAAGGCGCGGGGGTGCGCGCCCTGACCAGCAACGGGCGCAGCCTGTATCCGCTGTGGGGGCCGCACTTCATCGCCTACGACCGCGAGCGCCTGCGCAGCGAGGCGCCCGAATATCAGATCTGGCTGATCGCGGCGGGCGGCGGGGGGACGCGGCGCCTGAGCAATGTGGGCGTGGACCCGCTGGTGTCGGGACTCGTGCCGATCGGCTTCTCGAGCAGCGGCAGCAGGCTGCTCGCCGAGTTCGGCGGACAGGACACCAGCGAAGCGTGGACCGTGCTGCTGCCCTCGGGGCGCGCACGGCGAATCCTCATCCACGGCGAGCCGGTGATGGCCGCCGGCATCTCCCGCAACGGGCGCACCGTGCTCGTCGACGAGGGCCAGCTCGGCGAGCCGCCCTCCGAAGAGCGCATCGCGAGCGTCCCCTTCGCAGGCGGCGCCGCGAGGGTTCTGATCGGGCATGGCGCAGAGGCCAGCTGGAACGGCTGAGCGTGCCGTCTCGCGCCCGGCCCGCGACGTGTGAGCGATAGCATCGCGGGCCGATGGCGAAGATCAGCGTCAAGAACCCGGTCGTCGAGCTCGACGGGGACGAGATGACCAGGATCATCTGGTCGTTCATCAAGCAGCAGCTGATCGTTCCCTATTTGGACGTCGAGCTCGAGTACTACGACCTCGGCATCGAGAACCGCGATGCGACCGACGATGGCGTCACCGTGGAAGCGGCCGAGGCGATCAAACGCCACGGCGTGGGCGTGAAGTGCGCGACGATCACCCCCGATGAGGCGCGCGTGCGCGAGTTCGGCCTGAAGGAGATGTGGCGCTCGCCCAACGGCACGATCCGCAACATCCTCGGCGGGGTCATCTTCCGTGAGCCGATCGTGATCGCCAACATCCCTCGCCTGGTGCCCGGTTGGACCAAGCCGATCGTGATCGGCCGCCACGCCTTCGGCGATCAGTACCGCGCCACCGACCTCGTGGTGCCGGGCGCGGGCAGCCTCACGTTGACGTTCACCCCCGCCGACGGCAGCGAGCCGATCGAGCTCGACGTCTATGACTTCCCCGGCGGCGGCGTGGCGATGGCGATGTACAACCTCGATGCGTCCATTCGCGACTTCGCCCGGGCCGCGCTGCGCTACGGACTCGAGCGCGGCTATCCGGTGTACCTATCCACCAAGAACACGATCCTCAAGCGCTACGACGGGCGCTTCAAAGACATCTTCCAGGAGATCTATGAAGCTGAGTTCCAGGCGGACTTCGAGGCGGCCGGCATCGGCTACGAACATCGCCTGATCGATGACATGGTGGCGGCGGCGCTGAAGTGGGAGGGCGGCTATGTGTGGGCCTGCAAGAACTACGACGGCGACGTGCAGTCCGACACCGTCGCGCAGGGCTACGGCTCACTGGGTCTGATGACCAGCGTGCTGATGACGGCCGACGGCAGGACCGTGGAGGCCGAGGCCGCGCACGGCACCGTCACCCGCCACTATCGCCAGCACCAGCAGGGCATGCCCACCTCGACCAACCCGATCGCCTCGATCTTCGCGTGGACGCGCGGGCTGCTCGCCCGCGGGCGCATGGACGGGACACCCGAGGTGAGCGAGTTCGCTGCGACACTCGAGCGTGTGTGTGTCGAAACGGTGGAAGCTGGCAGCATGACAAAGGATCTCGCGCTGCTCGTCGGCGCTGATCAGCCGTGGCAGACCACGGAGGAGTTTCTCGCATCGATCGACGCGAACCTGCGCCGGGCCATGGCCTAGTCGCACACGCAGGCGCCCGCTCGAGCAGTAATACCAACAGCCCCCAGCCAGGAGATGAACTTGTGAGCAATCCCGTGAGAGTGACCGTGACCGGAGCGGCCGGGCAGATCGGCTACAGCATTGTCTTCCGTATCGCCAGCGGGCAGCTGCTCGGCCCCGATCAGGCGGTCGACCTGCGCCTGCTGGAGATCCCGCAGGCGATGGGCGCGCTGGAGGGCGTGGCCATGGAGCTCGTGGACTGCGCCTTCCCGCTGCTCACCGGCCTGGACCTGCACGACCATCCGGCGGACGCCTTCGACGGCACCAACGTGGCGCTGCTGGTGGGCTCGCGTCCCCGCACAAAGGGGATGGAGCGCGCCGAGCTGCTGAGCGCCAACGGCGAGATATTCACCGTTCAGGGCAAGGCGCTGGCCGCGGTCGCGGCGGACGACGTGAGGGTGCTCGTGGTGGGCAACCCGGCGAACACCAACTGCCTGATCGCGATGAACAACGCGCCCGACATACCGAGGGAGCGGTTCACGTCGATGATGCGACTCGATCACAATCGCGCGATCGCCCAGCTCGCCGCCAAGCTCGCGGTTCCCGTCACCGATGTCACGGAGATGGGCGTGTGGGGCAACCACTCGCCGACCATGTATCCCGACCTCTTCCACGCTCACGTCGGCGGGCGCATCGCGGCGGAGGTGGTGGACGACCAGGAATGGACCGAACAGGAGTTCCTGCCCAACGTGGGCACCCGCGGCGCCGCGGTGATCGAGGCGCGCGGTGCCTCCTCGGCGGCCTCCGCGGCGAACGCGGCGATCGACCACGTGTATGACTGGGTCAACGGCACCGGCGGGCGCTGGGTGTCCATGGGCGTGCCCTCCGACGGCTCCTATGGCGTGCCCGAGGGGCTCATCTGCGGCTTCCCCTGCACGTGCGAGAACGGGCGCTACGCGATCGTCCCCGGTCTCGAGATCGACGACTTCTCGCGTTCCAGGATCGATGCCTCGGTCGCCGAGCTCGTGAGCGAGCGCGAAACGGTCTCGGGCCAGGGCCTGATCTAGGCGGGCGGGCTCTCAGTAACACAAAGGGGCGCGGTCGTGGCGACCGCGCCCCTTTTGAAGCTCATCTGCGGCGAGCGCCTAGGCTTTGGCTTTGGGGTACCAGCCGCGGCCCTGCTTGCGGACTTTGCCTTCCTGCTCGAGTCCGGGCAGCACGCGGTAGAGGTAGTTCTGCTTGATGCCCATCTTGGCGGCGAGCTCGGGGATCGTGATGCCGGGCTGGCCCTGGACGAATGCCAGCGCCTCCGCTGCGCGGGTGCCGCTGCCTTTGCGCCGTCCGGCGCGGCGTTTGGCCGGGCGGCCCGGTTTGCGAGCTGGTTTGGCCGCGGCCGTTTTGGCTTTGGACGTTTTGGCCGCGGCCGTTTTCGTGGCTGCACGTGCACTCGAGCCACGCGGGCGGCCTGGGCCTTTTTTGCGTTTGGGCGCCGCTTTGGCCCGCGAGGAGGATCCGCCGACGTGGGTGAGGGCCAGCAGGGCGCCCTCCAGCCTGGAGGCTTCGGCCTTCAGCTCATTGAGTCGGGTGGTGATCTCTTTGCGCGTCTCGTCAAGGAAGTCGGTCACGTTTCCATCCTCTTCACTAGATCTGGATGCAGTACCTCACATCGGTTCACAATCACACTACACCAATTGCGGCTGCTGACCCTCGAGGTGTGCACGCAGGCGCTCGAGCGTGCGTTTGGCCTCGCGCTCGGGCATTCCACCGACGAGCGCCCTGCTGACGATCGCGCCGACGGGTCCCAGAGGTGGGCGGAATTCGTTGCGATAGTCAAAGCGGGTGCCACCATCCTCCTCGCTGAGCACGTATTCGCTGCGGGCGTGCGAGCGTGCGGGCCCGCGTCCCTCCCACACGGCGAGCTCGCCGGGACGGCAGTCGATCAGCTTCCAGTGAACCTCCAGATGGACCCCCCGCATGTGGATCTGCTGGTCCATCGCATAGCCCACTCGCGGCGGCCCGTCGTCGGCATGCACGAGCCTGCGATGAATCGTCACCCACTCGCCGAGCGAGTGAGGGTCCATGACCAGCTTCCACACCTCCGCGGGCGGTGCCGCGATCCTGATCGATGCCGTCACGAGGCTCATCAGCGGGCGGCCAACGTCTCGAGTTCCTCCCATTCGCGCAGCGCGTGCTCCACGGCGGAATCAAAGGTGTGCAGCCTCACGTTCAACAGCTCCGCAGCATGATCGTCGGCGGGCAGCAGGTCGCCCTGCAGGCCTTCCATCAACGGCACCACCAGCGCCGGGTCCTCACCTGCGATCGCGGCCGCGACGCGCGCGGTGAGCGGTGTCAGATTAACACCGAGCTTCAGTGCGGGGCGGTTCACGAGCATCAGCTCGGCGATCCGTCGCATCATCTCGCCGTAGCTGAGCACATCGGGACCGCCCACGTCCAGCGAACGCCCGCCCAGCGGCGCGGCGGCCGACGCGGCCAGCATCGCGGTGATGTCGCGCGCGTCGATCGGCTGCGTGACATAGCTCTCCCACGCGGGCAGCGCGAGCACGGGCATCCGCTCGACGAGATGTACGAGCAGCCGGAAGGAACGCGATTGCGTGCCGACGACGATCGACGCGCGCAGCACCAGCGAGTCGGGCACGGCGTCGCGCAGGATGCGCTCGACGGCCTCGCGGCTGGCGAGATGGCGCGAGCGCCCGGCCTGATCGGACCACTGCGGCACGAGCCCGCCGAGGTAGACGATGCGGCGCACGCCGGCCCGCGCGGCGGCCGCGGCGAAGCGCTCGGCGGCGATCCGCTCGCGCTCGGCGAACGGCGCGCGCTGCGCGGGCGCATTCTCCATCGAGTGGATCAGGTAGTAGGCGACCTCCACGCCGTCGAGCGCCCGGCTCAGCCCGGCGCCGGTGAGCGCATCGCCGCGCAGCACGAGCACGTTTTCGGCGCGCGCGGAGTGGTGCCGGCGCGCGAGTGCGGCCTCCACGCGTGCGGGGTCGCGCCCGAGGGCACGCACATCGTGTCCTTCGGAGATCAGCCGGGGTACTAGCAGCGAGCCTGCGAAGCCGCTGGCGCCGGTGACGAGCATGCGCATCCGGGCAGATCATGACGGGCGCGGCGCGGGCGGGGCCACAACCCCCGGAAATTGCGCCGAGAACGGCGCGCTAGTCACAACAACGTGACGCTTTGCGGGGTATTTCCGCCTTACAACGTTTTTGTCTGCGATTTGCGGAGTGCCCGCCGAGCGGCCCTTGAGCCGGCCGGGCGATGGTGCTTTGATCGCTGCCGTCCGTCCAATCCGACACGCGGCTGGGGGAGAGACTGGTGGCTGGCAAGCAGACTAGGAGGGCGCCCGCACGCGGCCCGCAGAAGGTCAGCTGCGAGGGGTGCTACTTCAAGGTCAACATGCTCTGCGCGCTGGACCTGCCCGAGCCGTGCGCCACGTTCCGTCCCAGCGAGGCGCAGCTGAGGCCCCCGCAGCAGCTGCGCTTCGTCTTTCGCCAGGAGCGGCGCTCGCGCGCTGCGTGGGCGTTCCCCTCCGCGCAGGAGCAGGCCGCGCTGCACGCCTAGAGCCCGCCGGTCAGGGCCACGGCACGCCGGAGCGTGCAGCGAGGACCCCCGGCGGGGTATATTGAGGGACCTACAGCAACCTTTCGGCGGAGGGCGGTGGCGAAGATGGCGGGACGAGGCAGGCTGGGCAAGGCTTCAGAGGCGGCGCGGGCGGCACAGGCCAACAGGTATCTGCAGCGCCTGATCGAGGACGAGCAGCTGCGCTCGAACCTGTTCGCGGCCTATGGCTACGCGCGCAGCGCGTACGGGCGCATGAGCAACGGCAAGCCCGCCACGCAGTCCCTGCTGGAGGACCGCAAGCTCCAGCACGAGCTCAAGCAGACCGCGGAGGCGCTGCGCGACATCTCCAACTCGCTGCGCGAGCAGCCCAAGGCCAAGCGCCGCCGTCGCGGCGGGCTGCGCCGCACGCTGCTGGTGCTCGTGATCGGCGGTGCGCTCACGCTCGCGCTCAGCGAGGAACTGCGCGCGAAGGTGCTCGACCTCCTGTTCGGCGCCGAGGAGGAGTTCGACTACACCGCCACCACCACGCCCGCCGAGCCCGCGCCGGCGGGCGCGACGGCCGCCTGAGCGAGCGGCTCCTTCGATGAGCGCGCTCGACAGCACGGTTGACAGCCCCGCCCCGGAGGCGCAGGACGCCGGCGAGGCGCCCGCCGCGCCCGCCACGCGTTCGCTGTCGGGCGAGAAGGCCCAGCGCATCATCGACGCGATGCGCAGCAGCGTGGCGCGGCGGGGCACCGCCGGCTCGACCTTCGACCACGTCTCGCGCGAGGCCGGTGTCTCCAGGGGGCTGCTGCACTACTACTTCGGCACCAAGGAGCAGCTGCTCGTGGAGGCGGTGCGCCGCGACTGTGAGCTGCGCCTGCAGCGGCTCGAGCGACAGCTCGAGGCCGCGAGGTCGGCCGATGACTACCTGGGGCTGATGGTGCAGAGCCTGCAGGAGAACCTGCGCGAGGACCCCGATTTCATGACGCTGCTGTTCGAGCTGTTCACCCTCTCGCGCCGCAACGCGGATATCGCGAAGGAGTACAAGGGCCTGCTGCGCCGCACGCGCGAGCAGCTCGCTGGAATGCTCGCCGCGGCCGACGCCGAGGGGATCCTGCACCTGCACGCCGAGCCCGAGGCGGTCGCCGACATCCTCTTCGCGGTCGGCGACGGCCTCGTATTGCGCATGCTCGCCGAGCCCGAGCGCGACCTCACGGCGACGCTGCACGCCAGCATGACCTGCGCGCACGCGCTGCTCAGCGACTGACGCGCGCGTCCGGACCGTCGCGGTCGCGCTCTTATAATCGCTGGGTGATGCCCATCTATGAGTACAGGCGCCCCGACGGCAGCACGTTCGAGCTGCAGCAGTCCTTCAGTGACGAGCCGCTGACCGTCGACCCCGACTCGGGGGTCCCGGTCCAGCGCGTGCTGCACGCGCCGGCCGTTCACTTCAAGGGCAAAGGCTTCTACAACACCGACTACGGCACGCGCAACCGCCAGCGCGAGACCGCCGCGGCGGCCGCCGCGGAGAAGTCCTCGGCCAAGGACGGCGCCGGCTCCTCGGCCAAGGACGGCGCCGGCTCCTCGGCCAAGGACGGCGCCGGCTCCTCGGCCAAGGACAGCGCCGGCTCCTCGGCCAAGGACGGCGCCGGCTCCTCGGCCAAGGAGGGCGCCGGCGGGGAGGCCAAGGGCGGCGCGGGCGCCAAGCAGGCCAAGGCGCCCAAGAAGGACAGCAAACCGCTCGCCCCCACGAGCTGAGCGGCGCTCAGCCGCTCATGAACTGGGCGACGTCCGCGCGGCGGGATTCTTCGTTGATCGTGAGCCCGTCTTCGCCGTCGGGCAGCGTGAGCGCTCCGGTCGGCTTGAGCACGTGTGTGGGGGGCGTGCCGGAGATGGCGAGCGCGGCGAACATCCCGAGCAGTTCCGTCCCGCTCATGTCGGAGATGATCGCCGGCGGGGCGTGCCAGGCGATCCACGGCAGGCGTAGGAAGCTCGACGGCGAGAGCAGCTGCGCCTTCATGTCGTTGAACAGCGCCTGCTGGTGTTCCTCGCGCTGGATGTCGGTCTCTGCGGGCGCGCACAGGTTCTCGCGCGTCCGTGCCAGCGCGAGCGCCTGCTTGCCGTCGAGGTGATGTGTGCCGGCGGGAAGCCGCAGCGTGAAGCCGCCCCGGCTGAAGCCGCCGTCGAGGTAGGAGACGATGCACCCGCCCGTATATGTGACTCCGCCCATCGCGTCGATCAGCTGGGGAAAGTTTTCGAAGTTGACTTCGACGACGTGGTTGATGGGAATACCGAGCCAGTGCTTGATCACCGACACCGACAGCGCGGGCCCGCCGAACTCGTGGGCAGCGTTGATCTTCTGCAGGCCGTGGCCGGGGATTTCGACGACGGTGTCGCGCGGGATCGACAGGCGCGCCGCGTGCCCGCCGCCGGTGCGGATCAGCATGATCGTGTCCGAGCGCCCGAAGCCGGTGGTTTCGGCCCCGGGTTCGCGGCTGTTCTTCTGGCGACGGTCGGAGCCGAGCACCAGGATGTTGTTGACCGAGGTCAGCGGATAGCCGGAGGGGTCCAGCACCGCGTCGGTGCCCGCGGGCAGCGAGGTGCGCTCGAAGTGCGAGCTGATCAGGAACAGCGCGAGCGACAGCACGACCCAGGCGAGGGCCAGCCCGAGCAGGCTGAGCGCGATGCGCTTGGGGGTGGCCCAGCGCCGCCAGTCGCGCCCGCTGCCGGCGGAGCTCCCGCGCCGCCCGCGCCCGCCGCTGCGCGCGCCCGCGCCCGCGAGCTGCCCCGGCCCCACCTCGTCCTCGCGGGCGCCGAGCAGCCGCCGCCGGGCGCGGTAGCGCGTGTACTGCGGGGGCTCGCGGCGGTCATCTGGCATCCCGGGGACCCTATATTTGCGACATGACCCCCGCGCGCGCGGCAGTCGGTCGGCTGCTCGTGTGTCCGACGCCGATCGGCAACATCGAGGACATCACGCTGCGTGTCCTCGATGCGCTGCGGGCGGCCGACGTGATTGCCTGCGAGGACACCAGGCGCACGCTGCGGCTGCTCGACGGCCACGACATCGCCCCGCCGCGACTGATCAGCTTCCACGAGCACAACGAACGCGCGCGCGCCGAGGAGCTGCTCGCGCGCGTCCGCGCCGGCGATACCGTGGCGCTCGTCTCCGATGCGGGCATGCCGCTGCTGTCGGACCCCGGCTTCGTGCTCGTGCGCGCGTGCATCGCGGCGGGGCTCGCGGTGGAGGTCCTGCCGGGACCGAGCGCGCCGCTCACCGCGCTCGTCGCATCCGGGCTGCCGGTCGACCGCTGGCGCTTCGTCGGCTTCCTGCCGCGGCCGCAGCGCGAGCTCGAGGAGCTGCTGGGCGAGACGCCCGAGACGCTCGTGGCCTTTGAGTCCCCGCGCCGTCTCGCGGCGAGCCTGGCGGTGCTAGCCGCACGCGACCCCGAGCGCGCGGTGGCGGTGTGCCGCGAGCTGACCAAGACGCACGAGGAAGTGCGGCGCGGCAGCGCGGCTGAGCTCGCGGCGCACTACCGCGAGCACCCCGCGCGGGGCGAGCTGGTGCTCGTGTGCGGCGCCGCGGGCGCCCGGCGCGCGCTCGACGAGCGGGCGCTCGCCGCGCTGCGCGATCTGATCGACGCGGGCGCCAAGCCCCGCCGGGCGGCGGCCGCGGTGGCCGCGCTGAGCGGTGTGGGCGCGAACGAGCTCTATCGCGCGCTCGCTGGCTCCCCGCGCCGCGACGCTTGACGGCAGTAGCCTGGGGCGCGCATGTCCTTCTACGTGACCACGCCCATCTACTACGTCAACGCGGCGCCTCACCTGGGCCATGCGTACACCACGATCGCGGCCGACGTGATGGCCCGTCACCACCGCCAGCGCGGCGAGGACGTCTTCTTCCTCACCGGCACCGACGAGCACGGCGAGCCGGTTGCCGACGCGGCGCACGCGCTGGGCATCGAGCCGCTCAGAGCTCGCCGACCGCAACGCGAAGCGCTTCAGGGCGCTCGCGCCGCAGCTGGGAGCAAGCAACGACTTCTTCATCCGCACGACCGACCCCCAGCACGAAGCCAAGGTGCAGGAGGTCCTCACGCGCGTGCGCGAGAACGGCTATGTCTACGAGGGCACCTACGAGGGCTGGTACTGCCCGCGCTGCGCGGACTTCAAGGCCGAGGGGGAGATCGACGAGGGCAACCTCTGCCCGATTCACCACATCGAGCTCACGCGCGAGCAGGAGGAGAATTACTTCTTCGCGCTGTCCGCCTTCCAGCAGCGCCTGGAGGAGCTCTACGCCGAGCGCGAGGATTTCGTGGCGCCGCGCACGCGCTACAACGAGGCGCTGTCGTTCATCCGCTCGGGCCTGCGCGACGTGCCGCTCACGCGCCATCGCCTGAGCTGGGGCGTGCAGGTGCCCTGGGATCACGAGCACGTCTTCTACGTGTGGTTCGACGCGCTGCTCAACTACTACACCGCGCTGTCCTATGCGCAGCCCGGCGAGGATCTGCTCGCACGCTTCTGGCCGCCGAGCTACCACGTGATCGCAAAGGACATCCTGCGCTTTCACGCGGTCTACTGGCCGGCGCTGCTGATGGCTGCCGAGATCGAGCTGCCGGAGCACATCTTCGTGCACGGCTACCTGCTGATGGAAGGCGAGAAGATGAGCAAGTCGCTGGGCAACGTGCTCGACCCCTTCGCCGTGATCGAGCGCTTCGGCGCGGACGCGCTGCGCTTCTACCTGCTGCGCGACGTGCCCTTCGGCCAGGACGGCTCGGTGTCCACGGCCTCGTTCGAGCTGCGCTACGAGAGCGAGCTCGCCAACGAGCTCGGCAACCTCGCCAGCCGCTCGCTGGCGATGCTCGTGCGCTACCGCGAGGGAGCGGTGCCGCCCGGCCCCAGCGACCCGGCGCTGCAGGCCGACTTCGAGGGACTGCCCGAACGCGTGAGCGAGCTCGTGGACCGCGCCGAGCTGACCGCTGCGCTCGATGAGATCTGGCAGCGCGTGCGGCGCCTGAACCGCTACGTGGAGGAACAGGCGCCGTGGGTGCTCGCCAAGGAGGGGCACGCGGCGGAGCTCGACCGCGTGCTGCGCACGCTGGCCGAGGGCCTGCGCACGGTCGCGGTGCTGCTGTGGCCCTACCTGCCGGCCAGCAGCGAGCGGCTGCTGGCGGCGCTGGGGGCGCCCGAGCTGTCGCTGTCGGGGGCCGCCCTGGGCGCCGGCGCGATCGAGCGCGTGCACACGATCGACTCGCTGTTCCCGAAGGACTCCTGAGCGCAGCCGCGCCGCTGCTGAGGCCGTGATCGATTCCCATACCCACCTGGACCTGTGCGAGGCGCCCAACGCGGAGCTCGTCGAGGCGGCCGACGCGGCCGGCGTGACGCGCATGCTGAGCGTGGGCATCGACGGCGCGTCCTGCCGCGCCGCGCTGGGCGCCGCAGAGGACTTCCCGCAGGTCTACGCGGCGATCGGGCGCCACCCCAACGCGGCGCGGGGCTTCGACGACGCCGACCTGGCCGAGCTGCGCGCGCTGGCCGCGCACGCGCGCTGCGCGGCGATCGGCGAGAGCGGGCTGGACTTCTTCGAGAAAGGCATGCCGCTGACCCCCGCGGGCGACCAGGAGCGCGCGTTCGCCGCGCAGATCGCGCTGGCCCGCGAGACGGGCAAGCCGCTCGTGATCCACACGCGCGCTGCAGAGCAGCGCACGCTCGCCCAGCTCGGCTCCGAAGCGGACGGCGTGACCGTGGTGATGCACTGCTTCTCAATGCCCGAGCGCCTGCAGGAGTGCCTGGCACGCGGGTATGCGATCTCCTTCGCGGGCAACGTCACCTACAAGAACGCCGCGGAGCTCGCCGCGGCCGCGCGGCGTGTTCCCGCGGAGAGCCTGCTGGTGGAGACCGACGCCCCCTACCTGACCCCCCAGGCCGTGCGCAAGCAGCGCAACCAGCCCGCGTTCGTGCTCCACACCGCTGCCTTCCTGGCCGAGCTGCGCGGCGTCCCCCTCGCGGAGCTCGACGCGAGCGTGACCGCCAACGCGGCCCGGATCTTCGGCTGGGGATGAGCGCCGTGGCGCAGGGCCCTGTGCAGCCCAGCCTGCGGCGCATGCGCCGCTTCGGCGTGCGCCCCGATCGCGAGCTGGGGCAGAACTTCCTGATCGACTCCAACATCCTCGGCGTGATCGAGCGCGCGGCCGAGCTCGCGCCGTCGGACGTGGTGCTCGAGATCGGCGGCGGCCTGGGCGTGCTCTCCGAGCACCTCGCGAGCCGCGTGGGACACGTGCACGTGATCGAGATCGACGAGCGCCTCGGCGAGGCGCTGCGCGACGCCACCGACCCGCACGCCAACGTGACCCTGCACTGGGGCGATGCGATGACGATCGACCTCGGCGCGCTGCGCCCGCAGCCCGACAAGCTCGTCGCCAACCTTCCCTATGGGATTGCCGCGGGCGTGCTCTTGCGTAGCATCGAAGAGCTGCCGCAGGTCGCGCGCTGGGTGGCGATGGTTCAGCGCGAGGTGGGCGAGCGCCTGGCCGCGGCGCCGGGCAGCGGCGTCTACGGCGCCACCTCGGTGCTCGCCCAGATGGAGTGCGAGGTGCGCTTGCTGCGTGCGATCCCGCGCACGGTCTTTCACCCGGCACCCAACGTGGACTCGGTGCTCGTGGGCCTCACCCGGCGCGAGGAGGGGGCACAGCCGCCCGTCTCGCCCGCGCTGCGGGCGCTCGTGGGGGGTGCGTTCGCCCACCGCCGCAAGACCGTGGCGCGCTCGCTGGCGCTCTCGGCGGGCGCGCGGGGGCGCTCCCGCGAGCAGGTGCGCGAGGCGCTGGAGCAGCTGGGGCATCCGCCCGACGCGCGTGCCGAGCGCCTCTCGCCCGAGGACTTCCGCGCGCTCGCGCGCCTGCTGGCGCTATGAACGCGCTGCGGGCGCTGGCTCCCGCCAAGGTCAACCTTGGCCTGTTCCTCGGCCCCGTCCGCGCCGCCGACGCCAGGCACGAGCTGGTCAGCGTGATGCAGTCGATATCGCTGGCGGACGAGCTCACGCTGGAGCTCGCGCCCGCGGGCGCGGGTGGCGATGAGGTGCGCTGCCCCGGGGTGCCGGGGCCGCCCGAGGCGAACCTCGCGGCCGCCGCGCTGGCGGCCTTCCGCGCGCGCAGCGGCTGGGACGCACCGCCGTTGCGCCTGAGCATCCGCAAGCGCATCCCGGTGGCAGCGGGGCTGGCGGGCGGCTCGGCGGATGCGGCGGCAACGCTGCGCCTGGCCGGCCACGCCTCGGGCCTCGGCGAGGAGCGCCTGCTGGGGGAGCTGGCGGCGGCGCTCGGCGCCGACGTGCCCGCCCAGCTCCAGCCCGGGCGCTGGCTTGCGAGCGGCGCGGGCGAGCAGTTGCAGAGCCTGCCCGCGCCGCATGCGCCGCTCGGGCTGCTCGTGCTGCCGCTGGCGGCCGAGCTCTCCACCGCGGCCGTCTACGCGGAGGCCGACCGCCTCGGCCTGGCGCGCGGTGCGGAGCTGCTGGGCGAGCGCCGCCGCGAGCTGGCCGCGGCGCTGGCCCAGGGCGCAGCGCTGCCCGCCGCGGGCGAGCTGCTGCACAACGACCTGCAGCGCGCCGCGGTGTCGCTGTGCCCGCAGATCGCCGAGGTGCTCGCCGAGGCGCGCGCTACGGGCGCCGAGCCGGCGATGGTGAGCGGGTCGGGGCCGACCGTGGTGGGCTGCTTCGCGGCCGGCGCGCGATCGGCGATCGACGGGCCCCGGCTGGCCGAGCGTGCGGCCGCGAGCCTGTCGGGCCGCGTCCCCGCGGCGATCTGGGCGAGCAGCGTGGAGGCGGACTACGGGCGGCCCGCGGGCGGCGCCGAGGGCCCCTAGCGCCGGCGCGCGCCCATGGTTCGACAGACGCGCGACCACCGCGTACGTCACAATCACGACCGGTGATTGCAATGAGCAGGACAGCCATCAACGATCTCGTGGGGGCGTGCGCGGGCGTCTTCGGCCTGGCGCTGTTCGCCGGCTGGATCCTGGTGCCCGCGTGGATGTCCTACTCACGCCTGTGGGAGCGCGTGGCGGCGACCGTGCTCTCGCTCTACGTGCTCGCGGTGCTCGTGGGCGTGGGAGTGGCCGGGGCGCTCGCCGCGGTTTACTACTGGGGCTGAGCGGCGTGTCAGATCTGGCGGCGCTCGACGCGATGACACAGGCGGTCGAGTCGGGCGCGGGGCTGCCCGAGGTCGTGCGCGCCGCCGCGCGCGCGCTCGAGGCCAGCCTGGCGGTGACCGATGCGTGGGGCGCCACCCTGGCGGTGGCGGCGCGCTCGCCCGCCGAGGAGCGCTCGCTGCTTTCGCAGGGCAGCGGCGTCAACAGCACCCCCCTGCGCGTGGCCGACACCGTCGTGGGAACGCTGCACATGCGCGCCAAGGTCGAGCCGAGCGCGTCGATGCACAGGCTGCTGGTCACGATGATCGCCTCCGAGGTGGAGCGCGTGCGGGCGCCCGAGCGCGTCTCGGAAACGGCCGTGGCGGACTTCCTGCGGGCCGTGCTCGACCGCACGCTCAGCGACCGTGACGAGCTGCTCGCGCGGGCCAAGGAGCTGGCCCTGGACATCGAGGAGGGAGCCAGCATGATCGTCGCGCGCGCCCATCCGCAGGCACCGACCGACGAGGGCTGGCGCGGGCGCGTGCGGGCGGTGGCCGAGCGGGGCGCGCGGGCGCTCGCCAGCCGCTCCATCGCGGCGCTCTCCGAACGCGAGGGCATTCCCGGGGCGGAGGTGCTGCTGCTGGTGCCCGGCGGCGAGGAGAGCACCGCGGCGCGAGCCGCGGACGCCGTCCTGCACGAGATGCAGGCCGCGCTTCAGGGCTACACGTTCGCGGTCGGGCGCAGCCGCATCACCGAGGACCCGGGCGAGCTGCCGCGCGCGGCCAGCGAGGCGCTGCTGGCGGCCAACGTCGCCGAGGGCGCCGCCGAGGCGGCGCCGCTGGCCTTCGAGCAGACCGGCGCATACCGGCTGCTGCTGTCGGCCATGAGCGAGAACCCCAGCGAGCTGCAGCGCTTCTTCGCGGAGACCGTGGAGCCGCTGGTCGCCTACGACGAGCAGTATGAGACCGACCTGGTGCGCACGCTTGAGACCTTCCTGGAGGCCGACGGCAACGTCGCGGGCACCGCGCAGCGGCTGTTCACCCATCGCCACACCATCTACTACCGCCTGGAGCGCGTGCGCGAGCTCTCGGGGCTGGACGTCAGCTCCAGCGACGGGCGCGAGAAGCTGAGCCTGGGGCTCAAGGCGATGCGCGTGCTCGGCATCACGAGCGCCGGCGGCCCCGCCTCGGAGGCTGGCGCCGAAGGCGGGCGCGTGCCGCGCCGCCCGGGCCGGCGCTCCTAGTACCAGCGCAGGCCGAACTCGATCGCGTAGGTGGCGCCCCGCTCGCCGCCCGCCACGACCGCGGGCGCGGCCGGCGCGACCGCGACACCGGCGTCGCGGAAGTCGCCGTCGAGGATCAGTTCGCGGTGCGACGGCGAGGCCATCCAGGCGTTGACGATGTGCGCGGGGGAGGAGTAGACGGAGGTGCCCCACGCGACGACCTCGCCGACCTCATAGCCCGCCGCATGCGCCTGGTAGCCGCTGGCAGCAGCGAGCGTCATCGGCGTCTGCCCGCCGGGCTGGGTGTCGGAGAAGTAGTCCAGGCGCAGCATGCTTGCGAGCTGCTCGGCGGCCACGCTGCCGAGCGCGCGGTTGCTGCGCAGCGGGTGCAGATGCCGGGCCGCGCGCAACCGGTCGATCAGGCACAGCGTCGCGGCGGCCGCCGCGTGGGTCTCGGCGGCGCTGGGGCGCAGCGTCGCCCCCGGGCAGCCCGTCCCGGCCGAGGCGCGGTCCGCGAACAGCCCGCAGCAGCCCAGCAGCGCAGCGAGCAGCAGGGTGCCTGCGCTGCCCATCCCCATTCTCCGAGTTCGCGCGAGCAGAGTGCAGGAATACTTGCAGGTGGGCAGGTCGGGCGGCGCAACAGCCGCGCCCGGCGCCCGCGCGCGCCGCTCAGGGGCTGCTGGCGCGCGGGCGAGGATCTATTGTTGTGGGACCCTTGGGGGGTCGTCCAACGGCAGGACATCAGGTTTTGGTCCTGAGAATCGGGGTTCGAGTCCCTGCCCCCCAGTTGCGCGGCCGATCGGCGGCGAGGCAATAGCATCTGCGGTGTGAGCGCACCCACCGTCCTGATCCTCGCCGCGGGCCAGGGCACCCGCATGCGCTCGCAGACGCCGAAGGTCCTGCATGGGCTGTGCGGCGTGCCGATGGTGCTGTGGCCCGTGCGCGCCGCGCTGGCCGCGGGCGCGGAGCGCGTGGTCGTTGTGGATTCCCCGCGCCGCGCGCTCGAGGGGGTGCTGCCGGACGGCGTGCAGCTGGCCGTGCAGGAGAGCGCCAACGGCACCGGCGGTGCGGTGATCGCGGCGATGGCGGCGCTCGACGCGGCGGAGCCCGGCGCGGCGGCTCCGGTGCTGATCCTCAGCGGCGACGTGCCGCTGGTGGGGCCCGAGGCGATCTCCTCGCTGCTCGCCGCCCACGCCGAGGGCGGCGCGGCGGCGACGATGGCGACGACGATCCTGGCAGACCCCAGCGGCTACGGGCGGGTCGTGCGCGACGCCTCGGGCGCGGTGGAGCGGGTGGTCGAGACCAAGCATGAGGGCGACGCCACGCAGGCCGAGCGCGAGATCGACGAGGTCAACACGGGCATCTTCGTCTTCGAGCGCGGCGCGCTCGAAGAGGCCCTCGGGCACCTCAGCGCGGACAACGCGCAGGGCGAGCTGTACCTGCCGCAGACGCTCGATCTGCTGCGCGCGGACGGGGCGGGCGTGGCGGGCCACCTGATCGACGACGAGCGTGTGGTGCTCGGCGTCAACGACCGCGCGGCGCTAGCGCACGTGCGCAGGATCGCCCAGGACATGATCCACGAGCGCCACCTGCTGGCGGGCGTCGGCATCGTGGACCCTGCCGCGACGGTGATCGACATCGACGTGGAGATCGGGCAGGACACCGTGATCGAGCCCTTCTCCACGCTGCGGGGCACCACCAGGATCGGCAGCGGCTGCACGGTGCGCCAGTCCTATCTCGTGGACTGCGTGCTCGAGGACGGCGTCAGCGTCGGCCCGTTCGCCTACCTCCGCCCCGGCAGCGTGCTGCGCACGGGCTCCAAGGTGGGCACCTTCGTGGAGGTCAAGAACTCCGACATCGGCCCCGGCGCGAAGGTCCCCCACCTCTCCTACATCGGCGACGCGGACGTGGGCGAGGGGAGCAACCTGGGCGCGGCCACGATCACGGCCAACTACGACGGGCGCGCCAAGCACCGCAGCACGGTGGGGCGCGGCGTGCGCACGGGGGTTGACACGACCCTGGTGGCGCCGGTGGCGATCGGCGACGAGGCCTACACGGGTGCGGGCTCGGTGATCGACGAGGACGTGCCGCCCGGTGCGCTGGGCATCGCCCGCGCGCGCCAGTCCAACATCGAGGGCTATGCGGAGCGCAGGTCGCGATGAGCGCTCCGTGCACACGATGTTTACACTCAGTCCTGCGATGAGTGCGATTGACACCCGCACCGAGCCCGCCTCGCGGGCAAGCCTGCCGATCGACTACAACAAGCGCCTGATGCTCTTCAGCGGGCGGGCGAACCCGCAGCTCGCGGTGGACATCGCGAGCAAGCTCGGCGTGGATCTGGGGCCGGTCACGCTGAAGACGTTCTCCAACGGCGAGGTGTACTGCCGCTACGAGGAGTCGATCCGCGGCGCTGACGTGTTCATCGTGCAGCCCACCTGCGGCAACCCGCAGACGGGGGTGACGGCCAACGACTCGCTGATGGAGCTGCTGTTCATGATCGACGCCGCGGTGGGCGCCTCGGCGCACCGCGTGATCGCGGTGACCCCGTGGTTCGGCTACTCGCGCCAGGACAAGAAGTCCGCGCCGCGCGAGCCGATCTCGGCCCGCCTGGTGGCGCGCATGCTGGAGGCCGCGGGCGCGGACCGCGTGCTCACGATGGACCTCCACGCGGGGCAGATCCAGGGCTTCTTCCAGAAACCGGTCGATCACATGACCGCGCTGTTCATGCTCACCCAGTACTTCGCCGACCTCGGCCTGCCCGACCTGGTGGTCGTGGCGCCCGACGCGGGGCGGGTCAAGCTGAACAAGAAATTCGCCTCCAAGATCGGCGCCGAGCTCGCGATCCTCGACAAGGAGCGCCCCGCCCAGCAGGTCGCCGAGATCGGCTACGTGATCGGCGACGTGCGGGGCAAGACGGCGGTCATCGTGGACGACATGATCGACACCGCCGGGACGCTCAAGGCGGCGGCCAAAACCGTCAAGGAAGAAGGCGCGGCGCGCATCTACGCGGCGGCCACGCATGCGATCTTCTCGGGCAACGCGTTCGAGAACCTGAGCACCTCGGGCCTGGAGCAGATCGTGGTGACCGACACGATCCCCGTGGCCACGGCCCGCCCGGAGAACGTGCGCGTGCTGCCCTGCGCGGAGCTGCTCACCGACTCGATCCGGCGGATCTTCATCGACGACTCCGTCAGCGAGGTCTTCGGCGGCGAGAACCAGCTGTTCTAGGCGCCGCTAAGAGCCGTGCATGCGCGGCTAGCATCGAGGTGTGAGGTTGACGCGATCAGGCGCGGCCGTCGTGGCGGCTGCTGCTGCGCTGGCGCTTGCGAGTCCCGCGGGCGCTGTCCGGGGCCTGCCCGGGCCGTTGTCGCGCGGGCAGATCCTTCGCACCGCGCTGCGCGAAGCAACGCCATACGGCGATACCCACCCGACCGGCATCGAAGCGGCGTACGGCTTCTCGCCCGACCGCGCGCACCTGCGTGTCTACTACATCCGCATGCACGGTCACTTCAGGTACAGCGGACCGCTTATAGAAGCTCCTCCCCCTGCGTCGAAGACGGCCGTGCCAAGCGGCATTGTCCTTCAGTTCGCGCTCGAAACAAGCCCGGTTTGGGCTACGGCCATCGACCTCACGGTGGGCGATAGAGCCTCTGCCCCCTGCTGCCGCCCCATCCCGTGGACGCGTCTCAGCCTCGCCGAACTGTCCGCCACGATCGACGGGCATGCATATCTGATCGGCGGCCCCCTGGTGGAAGGCGGGCCGTCCCCGGACAAGAACCTGTGGATCCGGCTCGAGGAAGAAGGGCGTGTCGTCGCCCAGTGGTCCTCGGGCGAGAACGGGACCTTCCAGTTTCGGGTCATCCCCGGGCACTACACGGTGGTGGCGGACTACACGTTCGCGCCCGGCCCCGTCTGCGAAGCGCAGCCGGTGAGCGCACGTCGCGGTAGCACCGCGCTTGTGACGTTCTCGTGCCAGGCCGCCCTCTAGCGGCCGGCCATCGCCTCGGGGAATCGGCGCCGCCCTCGGCAGTCGTGGAACGATGCCCGCTGAGGCGACGGGCGACGCTCCGGTTCGCTCGTCTGACAGAGGAGGGCCGCGAGCATGTTGCGCAGGCATCTGAGCTACGCGAACGTCGTTGCAACAATTGCCCTTGTGTTTGCAATGAGCGGCGGAGCGCTCGCCGCGCAGCACTACCTGATCAACTCGACCAGGCAGATCAACCCGAAGGTTCTCAAGCACCTGCGGGGCGGGGCCGGCGCGCGGGGAGCGCAGGGCCCCACGGGGACCGCGGGCGCCCCGGGCAAGGAAGGGCCGGCGGGCAAAGAAGGCCCCGTGGGCAAAGAAGGCCCCGCGGGCAAAGAAGCTCCGACGGTGCTGCCCGCCGGCACGACCGAGCGCGGGACGTACGACGCTTTCGGAGGCAGCAATGGCTACCTCGGTGACAGCGTGACATTCCCGATTCCTCTGAGCAGCCCGGTCAGTGGTCCCGATGAGCACTTCGTCGCCAAAGGAGAAGCGGCCTCGGCGGAATGCCCGGGCACGCCGGAATCGCCGGCGGCGGCACCGGGCAACCTGTGCGTATATGAGCGCGAGAACCAGGAGGCGACGTTCATCGAGATCTTCGCGCCCGGCGCTCCCACCACCGTGGGCGCAGACACCTACGGCTTCGGCATCTACTTCGCGGCCACCGGCCCGGACTCCGCCGGGGATTACGGGACCTGGGCCGTCACGGCGCCGTAGCCGCACCGGAGATTCCCCCTCGCACGCCTCTCGTCGGGGGCCTTGGGTATGGACGTGGGTCGGCATGTGACCAGGTGGAAAACCCCGATTGACCGCCACCATGCCCGGCACTAGGTTCTGGGTGGAGTGGGCGGTCGGTGCGGGGGTCCCTGACCGCTTGGGCACCAGCGGGCCCCCACGTGCGAGTCAAGGGGAGTGATCCCATGTACAGGAAGCTGTTCGGGTCGGCCGCGCTGGCCGCGGTCGCGTTGTGCGCCATGGCAGCGGCCGCGCAGGCCACGGTATGGCTGAGCGACGGGCTGCCGATCCCCGCGGGCACGGTCGTGCCCGTGGCCACCAGCGGCAAGATCACGCTCGAGGTGAGGGCCGCCACGGGGGCGCCCGTCACCGCCATCAAATGCAAGGTCAAGGACCAGGACAACCTCCAGAACGGCCCGCGCGGCGGGACCGATGAAATGACGCAGTTCACCCTGTCGGGCTGCAAGGGCAAGCCCTCGCCCTGCCCCGCGGGCACCACCACCGAAGTGGTCGCGCTGGGCCTGCCGTGGAGCACGGTGCTCTCGCCCGGACCGCCCGTCCGCGACCAGATCTTCGGCACGATGCTGCAGGTCCGCTGCAGCAACGGCGTCGTGATCGGCCTCTACGAAGGCACCCTGCAGCCCGAAGTGGGCGCCAGCGTGCTCATCTTCGGCTCGGGCTCGGGCCTGCTGAGCGAAGCGAAAAGCGGCCAGATCGCCGAAGTGCTGGGCAGCGACAAGCTCAAGGGCCCCAAGGGGGATAAGACGATCACCGCCGAATAGCGCTCGACGCGCGCCTCGAGGGAGCCGTTCCGGCCGGCACATGTGCCGGCCGGCGGCGGGCGCATGCGCCCGCCGTGCGGGCCGCGCATGCGCGGCCCGTGGGGGGTCGCATGCGACCCCCCAGCAGTCATCATCCGGATATGTCCTCCCCGACCGCCACCCCGCCCGTGGCCGCACGCGGACCGCGCGCGTGGTGGCAGGGCCTGCCGCCGCGCCGGCGCCGGCTGCTGCGCGTGCTGTGCGGCGCGGGCGCCGTGGTGGTTCTGCTCGTCAGCGTCGTGCTGGCGCGCTTTCTCAGCGTGGAGAACGCCGAACGCGCGGATGACCTGGCGCTGATCCAGGCCGAGGCCCGGGGCGACGTGGCGGCGATGCTCGATCAGCTCAGCGGCTGCCGGGCGAGCCCGTCGTGCGTGGCCGCGGTGAGGGCCAATGCGAGCAACCCGCGCCTGCGCAGGACGGGCGCAGTGAAGATCCTGCAGCTGGAATCGCAGAGCGCCTACGCGCTGTTCGGCGCCACCGGCAAGACGCGCCTGGCGTGGACGGTGATCGGCAAGCTGCCAGTGGTGCAGTGCGTGCAGGTACGCCGCACGGGCAACTTCCTGAAGGGCATCCACGTCACGCTGCTCTCGCTGAGCGCGCCGATCGCCAACGAAGGCACCTGCACGAAGCCCTCGCAGATCGAAACCGAAGAAGCGGAAGCCACCGCGGTAGAACGATGAGCGGCGATTGCTAGAGTCTTCTCGCCCATGGCCAGCACCACCACCAAGCTGAACGTCAGCAGCCGCGCAGCCGAGGGCTCGCGCGCTGCGCGGCGCCTGCGCCGCAGCGGGCGCGTGCCCGGCGTGCTCTACGGGGGGAAGGGCGACTCGCAGGGCTTCGACGCCGACGCGCGCGAGCTGCGCCTCGCGCTGGCCAGCTCCGGGGCGGTGCTCGACCTCAGCATCGACGGCGGCAAAGCCACGCCGGTGGTGCTCAAGGAGGCCCAGCGCGACCCCGTGCGCGGGCAGACCGTCCACGTTGACCTGCTGCGCGTGCGCCTCGACGAGGCCATCCACGCGGTCGTGCCGCTGGAACTGCTGGGCGTGGATGACGCGCCCGGCGTCAAGCAGGGCGGCGTGCTCGAGCAGATCACGCGCGAGCTGAACGTGGAAGCGCTGCCCACCGCGATCCCCGAGTCGATCGCGCACGCGGTCGGCGAGATGGAGATCGGCGAGACGATCCTGCTCAGCGCCGTGCTCGCCCCCGAGGGCGTAACGCTGCTCGACCAGCTCGAGGAGACCGTCGTGGCCACGCTCTCCCCGCCCAAGCTGCAGGCGGAGACCGCCGAGGAAATCGAGGCCGAGACCGAGCTCGTCGGCGAGGAGGCCGGGCAGGGCGAGGCCGAGGGCGCCGACTCCGAGGGCTCCTCAGGCGAGGAGTAGCTCCCCCTGCGACGCCCCTTCGGCGGTGGCGGTGGCGGAGCGGTCGACTGGCTGATCGTCGGACTGGGAAACCCGGGCCGCGAGCACGCCGACAACCGCCACAACGTGGGCTTCAGGGTGGCCGACGCGCTGGCCGGGCGCTGGGGGCTGCCGCGCCCCCGCGAGCGCTTTCGCGGGCGCATCGCCGAGGGCCGCGCCGGCGAGCGCGTGCCGGGAGCGCCCGCCGGTCCGCGTGTGGCGCTGCTGTGGCCGCAGACCTACTACAACGACGCGGGGCGCTCGGTGGGCCCCGCGCGGGGCGCCCATCGCCTGGCGCTCGAGCGCGTGCTCGTGGTGCACGATGAGATCGACCTGCCCTTCGGCGAGGTGCGCACGCGCCTGGACGGCGGGCTGGCGGGCAACAACGGGCTGAAGTCGATCAAGCGCGAGCTCGGCGGCGCGGACTTCATGCGCGTGCGGGTGGGCGTGGGCCGGCCCGCCTCGAGCGATCCCGAGATCGTCTCCGCGTATGTGCTGGGGCGCTTCGCCGAGGACGAGCAGCAGGTGGGCGAGCTGATCGAGCGCGCCTGCGAGCAGGTCGAGGAGGTGGTGCTCGGCGAGCACGCCGCCGCCGCACAGGAGGCCGGCGCGGATGACCGCTGAGGCGCCAGCGCTGCGCACGCTGCTGGGGCTGCTCGGCGAGGACGACGCCGCGCTGGCGCTCGCCCGCGACGGGGGCCACGCGTTCGTGTCCTCCTCGCTGCGCCCCTATGTGATCGCCGCGCTCGTAGAGAGCGACGAGCGTGCGCGGGGCGCCGCGACGCTCGTGGTCGTCGGCGACGATCGGGCCGCGCGCGACCTCGCAGGCGACCTCGGCGCGTGGCTGGCGCCGCGGCGCGTGCGCTACTACCCCTCCCGCGGCGTGGCCTACGAGTCCCACCTCGCTCCGCCCGCGCACCTGGTGGGCCTGCGCGTGGCAGCCCTCGACGCGCTGCTCGCTGAGGGCCCGGCGGGCGAGGACGGCGCCCCCGTGGTCGTGGTGAGCGCGGCGGCGCTGTCGGAGAAGGTGCCCGACCCCGCGCTGCGCCCGCACTCCTTCACGCTGCGCGTGGGCGAGCTGCTGGACCTGCAGGAGTGCGCCTCCGAGCTCGTCCGCGCCGGCTACGAGCGCGCCGACCAGGTGCAGGAGCGCGGGCAGTTCGCGCTGCGGGGCGGACTGCTGGACGTCTTCCCCGCCACCGAGGAGCGGGCCGTGCGGGTGGACATGTTCGACGTGGAGATCGAGTCGCTGCGCTGGTTCTCCACCTTCACGCAGCGCTCGCTGGAAGCGGTGGAGGAGGTCGAGATCGCGCCCGCGGCGGAGCTCGCGGCCGAGCATCGCGAGCAGGCCGAGCTGGCGGTCGCCGAGCTGCCCGCGCACGGCTTCGGGGCGGGCGAGGGGCAGGAGGCCGAGCGGCCCGACATCGCCGAGCTGCTTCCCGTCGAGCGCTTCGGCGCGCTGCTCGACCTCGTCGGCGAGGGTGCCGAGCTGCTGGTGGCAGCAGAGGAGGAGCTGGGAGGAGTGCTGAGCGATCACTGGAGCGATGTGTGCGCGGCCTTCGGCGACGCCGACGCCCACCACCTGTACGTGAGCCCCGAGAGCATCCACTCAACGCTCGCCGAGCGCGCGCGCATCTGGCTCTCCGCGCACGCTGCAGGCCAGCCGATCGAGCTGCGCGCGCAGTCCGCGGACACCGCCGCGCGCTCGCTCGCGGAGGCCGAGCCGGAGCTGGAGCGGCTGGTGCGCTCGGGTTACAGAACGGTGGTCACGTTCCCCCGCCGCGGCGAGGGCGAGCGCGCGGCCTACAACCTGGGCCGCCTGAAAGCGAGCTGGCTGGCCGAGGACGTCGACGTCGCCCGGCAGGTGCTCGAGCCCTCACTGCGCTTCGCCGCGGCGTCGCTGCGCGAGGGCTTCGTGGCGCCCCAGCTGAAGCTGGCAGTGTTCCCCGAGCACCGCCTGCTGCGCCGCCGCCGCGCCGAGCGGGGCGGCGCGGGCACGCGGGCTGGCACGCGGCGCGGCGCGCTGCGCTCCTTCAGCGAGCTGCGCACAGGCGACATCGTCGTGCACGAGGACCACGGCGTGGCCCGCTTTGCGGGCTTTGAGACACGCACCGTGGCCGACGTCACGCGCGACTACCTCTACCTGGAATACCAGGGCGACGACCGCGTCTTCGTGCCCACCGATCAGCTCGCCAAGATCTCGCGCTACGTAGGAGCGGGAGGCGAGCATCCGCCGCTCTCCAAGCTCGGCGGCACGCGCTGGGAGACGATGAAGTCGCGCGCGCGCCGCGCCGCGCAGGAGCTCGCCGGCGAGCTGCTCAGCCTGTACGCCGAGCGCCGCCGGCGCAGCGGGCACGCCTTCGAGGCCGACTCCGACTGGCAGCGCGAGTTCGAGGAGCGCTTCCCCTTCAACGAGACGCCCGACCAGCGCGAGGCGATCGAGCTGGTCAAGGCCGACATGGAGGCGCCGCGGCCAATGGACCGCCTGATCTGCGGCGACGTGGGCTACGGCAAGACCGAGGTGGCCCTGCGCGCCGCCTTCAAGGCTGCCGCCGAGGGCAAGCAGGTGCTGATGCTGGTGCCCACCACGATCCTCGCCATGCAGCACTACGGCACGTTCGCCGAGCGCCTTGCCGACTACCCCTTCACGCTCGAGCACGTCTCGCGCTTCCGCACCGCCGCCGAGCAGAAAGCCGCTGTCAAGGGCTTCGCGGAGGGGCGCGTGGACATTCTGATCGGCACCCACCGTGTGCTCTCGCGCGACGTTCGCGCCAAGGACCTGGGCCTGCTGATCATCGACGAGGAGCAGCGCTTCGGCGTCAAGCAGAAGGAGCTGCTGCGCCAGCTGAAGCTGAAGGTGGACGTGATCTCGATGTCGGCCACGCCGATCCCGCGCACATTGCAGATGTCGCTGGCGGGGCTGCGCGACATCTCGGTGATCGAGACGCCGCCCGAGGGCCGCCGGCCGGTCAAGACATATGTGGGCGAGTACGAGGAGGAGCTGGTGCGCCGCGCGATCGTGCGCGAGCACGAGCGCGGCGGGCAGGCCTTCTTCCTGCACAACCGCGTGGAGTCGATCGAGCAGACCGCCGAGCGGCTGCGCGCGCTGTGCCCGGGCGTGCGCTTCGCGGTCGCCCACGGGCAGATGGGCGAGGGCGAGCTGGAGGCCGTGATGCTGGACTACCTGCGCGGCGGCGCCGACGTGATGGTGTGCACGTCGATCATCGAGTCGGGGATCGACATCCCCCAGGCGAACACGCTGATCGTGGAGCACGCGGACACCTTCGGCCTGGCCCAGCTCTACCAGATCCGCGGGCGCGTGGGCCGCAGCCGCGAGCGCGCGTACGCCTACCTCTTGTATGACTCCGCTGGCGCCCTCAGCGCCGAGGGCGCGCAGCGCCTGGCCGCGCTGTCGGACTACACCGAGCTGGGCGCCGGCTTCAAGATCGCGATGCGCGACCTGGAGATCCGCGGCGCGGGCAACCTGCTCGGCGACGAGCAGTCCGGCCATGTGGCCGCACTCGGCTTCGAGCTCTACATGCAGATGCTCGATGAGGCGGTGCGCGCGGCGGAGGGCGAGCGGGAGGGCGAGGCGCTCGCCGAGCCGGTGCGCCTGGACGTCAACGTGGACGCCTACGTGCCCGCCGACTACATCCCCTACGAGCAGGCCAAGATCGACGTCCACCGCCGCATCGCAGGAGCGCTCGAGGTGGCCGACGTGGAGCGCCTGCGCGAGGAGCTCGAGGACCGCTTCGGGGAGCTGCCCGAGCCGCTGGAGAACCTGCTCGCGCTGCAGCGCGCGCGCATCAAGTTCGGCCAGGCGGGGGCGCTCACGGTGAGCTTCCGCGGCGACCGCCTGGCGGTGGTGCCGATCGAGCTGGACTCCACGCGCGCGCGGCGCCTGCGCGAGGAGCTGCCCGAGGCGCTGTATGAGGCGGGGCGCTCGCAGGTCTCGGTGCGGGTTCCAAAGGACGGGACGGAGCGCTTCCCCAGCGTGGTGCGTGCGGCCGATGCGCTGCTCGCCGTGATGCGCGACGCAGCTTAGAATCCCGTTAAGGAAAATCCGCTAGAGTCCTCGCGTCGTGTCAAAGAGCTTCCGATTCATCCCGGCGCTAGGCGCCGTTTTGTTTGCCCTCGTCGGCCTGTCCGCCTGCGGCGGCATCCCCAGCGACGCCGTTGTGCAGGTCAACGGCAAACCGATCACGAAGACCGCGTTCAACCACTGGATGGGCATCGCGGCGATCTCCACGGCGACCGCGCCGGGGGGCAAAGCCGTAATCCCCGAACCGCCCGACTTCAGCGCCTGCATCGCGCACCTGGCGGCCACCGCGCCGAAAGCCAAAGGCGAAGCTGCGCCCACGACCTCGAAGCTCAAGTACGAGTGCGAAGTGCAGTACAAAGCGCTGCAGCAGGAGGTGCTGGGCTTCCTGATCTCCTCCGAATGGGTGCTCGGCGAAGCCGAAGCGCTGGGCGTCAAAGTGAGTGACAGCGAAGTCCAGAAGCAGTTCGAAAAAATCAAGAACGAGCAGTTCCCCAAGGCGGCGGAATTCGAAAAATTCCTCTCCAGCTCGGGTCAGACCGTCTCCGACCTGCTGCTGCGCGTCAAGCTGAACATGCTCTCCCAGAAAATCCAGGCGAAGATCGTCAAGGACAAGGGCACCGTCACGCAGGCGGACGTCGAAAAGTACTACAACGAAAACAAGTCCAAGTACGGCACGCCTGAAAAGCGCAACGTCTACATAATCCTCACCAAGACCGAAGCCGCCGCCCTCGCAGCCAAGAAGGAAATCGAATCGGGCAAGAGCTTCTCGAGCGTGGCCAAGAAGGTCTCGGTGGACCCCACCAGCAAGGCCAACGGCGGCCTGCTCACCGAAGTGGTCAAAGGCGAGGAGGAGAAGCCGCTCGATGAAGACATCTTCTCCGGCAAGGTCGGCGTCCTGGTGGGCCCCGTGAAGACCTCCTTCGGCTACTACCTCTTCCTCGTGCAGAGCGTCAAGCCGGGAACGCAGCAGACCCTCGCGCAGTCGAGCGCAGCGATCAAACAGCAGCTCGCCTCCACCGGGCAGCAGACCGCGCTCAGCGACTTCGTCAAGGAATTCAAAAAGAAGTGGCTGGCGAAAACGGAATGCCGCTCGGGCTACCTGGTGACTGACTGCAAGACCTACAAAGCCCCCAAGACGACCAGCTCGACCACCACCGCGCCCTAGCGGGCACGCGATGCGGGCGCCGCCGCGACGCGGGCGCCACGATAGGAGGATCCGCGCATGAGCCAGATCGAGCGAGTCCATGCACGTCAGATCCTCGACAGCCGCGGCAACCCCACGGTCGAGGTTGAGATCGCGCTGCGCTCCGGCGCCAGCGGCCGCGCCGCGGTCCCCTCCGGAGCCTCCACAGGCGAGTTCGAGGCAACCGAGCTCCGCGACGGCGGCGAGCGCTGGCAGGGCAAGGGCGTCAGCCGCGCGGTGGCCAACGTGGACGGCGAGATCGCACAGGCGCTGATCGGCATGGAGGCCGCTGAGCAGGCCGCCCTGGACGGCGCCCTGATCGAGCTCGACGGCACGCCCAACAAGTCGCGCCTGGGCGCCAACGCGATCCTCGGCGCCTCGCTCGCGGCCGCGCACGCGCAGGCCTGCGAGGAGGGCCTCGCGCTGTGGCGCTACCTCGGCGGACCCTCCGCGCGGCTGCTGCCCGTGCCGATGATGAACGTGCTCAACGGCGGCGTGCACGCCGACAACGCGGTCGACTTCCAGGAGTTCATGATCGTGCCCTGCGGTGCGCCGAGCTTCTCGGAGTGCCTGCGCATGGGTGCGGAGGTCTTCCACGCGCTCAAAGGCACGCTGCACGAGCGCGGGCTGGGAACCGCGGTCGGCGACGAGGGCGGCTTCGCGCCGGACCTCAGCTCCAACGAGGACGCGCTGAGGATGCTCGTGGCGGGCATCGAGGCGGCGGGCTACCGCCCGGGCGAGGACGTGGCGATCGCGCTCGACCCCGCCGCCAGCGAGATCTACCGCGACGGCGCCTACGTGCTCGAGCACGAGGGCCGCACGCTGAGCGCGGGCGAGTTCAGCGACTACTGGGCCGAGCTCGCGGGGCGCTACCCGATCGTCTCGATCGAGGACGGCATGGACGAGGAGGACTGGGAGGGCTGGAAGACGCTCACCGACCGCCTCGGCGCGCAGCTGCAGCTCGTCGGCGACGACGTGTTCGTGACCAACACCGAGCGCCTGCGGCGCGGCATCGAGTCGGGTGTGGCCAACTCGATCCTCATCAAGGTCAACCAGATCGGCACCCTCACAGAGACACTGCAGGCGATCGCAATGGCGCGCGAGGCGGGCTATACGGCGGTCATCAGCCACCGCTCGGGCGAGACGGAGGACGTGACGATCGCCGACCTGGCCGTGGCCACGGGCTGCGGGCAGATCAAGACGGGCGCGCCGTCGCGCTCGGACAGGGTGGCGAAGTACAACCAGCTGCTGCGCATCGAGGAGCAGCTGGGCGCCGAGGCGCAGTTCCCCGGGCGCAGCGCGTTCCGCGCGCTCTGAGCCGCCGCCCGCAGCGCAGCAGGCAGGAGGATCGCGCGGAGGCGCGAACGGGAAGGGATGCCGCTCGCATCCGCGCACGCATCCGCCCATGGCGCTCCGCGCGTGCGCTGGGACCGACTGGGGCGGATCGCGATGCTGTGCGTGCTGGTGGCCCTCGCGTATCTCTATGTGAGTGCCGGCGTGCACATGTTCTCGACGCTGCGCCAGTCCCACCACGACCGCGCCGCGCTGGCGGCGATGGAACGCGAACACACGCTGCTCGTGCACCAGCGCGCCACGCTCGGCAGCCGCGAAGCGCTCGAAGCGGAGGCCCGCCGGCTGGGCATGATGCGCAGGGGCGAGCAGCCCTATGTGGTCAGCGGCCTGCCGCACGACTGAGCGTCGTGGGGCGCCGCAGCGGCGCTGCTAGCCTCGCCCGGTGGGCTTCGAGAACGCGATCTACCAGTGGCAGCAGGGCGAGCGCAGGCTGAAGGCCGCACCGGCGGAGCGCTCGCCGCTGCAGGAGCGCGTCACCGACGCGCTGGTGGCCGAACTGCGCCGGCGCCTCGGGGGGCGCTTCTCCGCCGACGAGCTGGTCGAGCTCTACGAACGCGGCACCGCGTGGTGCCTGCAGGTGGCGATGAGCACCGCGCCCGAGGAGCCGTGGGCGTGGGAGGCCGGGGTGGTGGTGGACGCGGCCTTCGGGCGCTACCTGCGCGAGGCCGCAGACTACGCGGGCGGGCGCAGAGAGCTCAACGCGTGAGCGCCTCTGCGGCGAGGGTCTACTCGTCGTCCTCGGCGGCGATGCGGCGGATGACCAGGCGGTCCTCTTCGACGGTCACCTCGATCGGGCGGTGCCCCGCCCAGTGCTCGGCGTAGATCGCGTTGTCCTGGATGGCGGGGTCGAGCCACAGGCCGTAGCCCTCCTCGCCGTGGTCGAAGGTGCCCTCGAGCGCCACCGTGGCGCGCTGGCCCGCACGCGAGCGTCCACGGCCGCCGCGGCGGCTGCGACGGCGGGTGCGGGGCGCGTCGTCCTCCTCGCCGTCCTCGCCGTCCTCCTCGGACTCGCCCGCCTCCTCGCGTTCGGCGCGCGCGCGCTCGGCCTCCGCTTCGGCGGCCTCGAGCTCGGCGGCGATCAGCGCATCGTCCTCGGCACGCAGGTCGATCTCCTCGGGGTAGTCCGAGGCGGTGCCGTTGGGGGACTCATCGTCGCTGACGAGCTCGTTCTGGCGCTTGAACTGCTCGATGTCGCGCACGCTCACTTCCAGCTGGTGGGCGATCCACGCGTCGGTGCGGCCCTGACGGACCCAGGCGCGGATCTGGTTGAGGTGCGGGCGTAGGGATTTGCGGGGCATGGAAGGCCGGGAGACTAGCGCAAAGCACCCGCCGTGCGTCGAGGGCAGGTGATGGAGCGGGGGCGGCGAATCTGGAGTGGTGCTCGGCACGGTGCCGGGAGCGTCACGCTCGACGCTACGTTCCCCCGGCCCTGTGACTATGCTTGCCAGACCGGCGAGATCGGTGTGGCGCCGGGTCGCCCGTCGGCAAAGAGGAAGGTGCACCGCAAATGCTGGTTCTGACGCGCAAGTCCAACCAGAGCATCATGATCGGGGACGAGATCGAGGTATCGGTGCTCTCGGTCATGGGCGAGAAGGTGCGCATCGGCATTCAGGCCCCGCAGCGCGTCCCAGTGTTCCGCAAGGAGATCTACCTGGAGATCCACCGCGAAGCCGGCACCGTGGTGCCGGAGGGCGACCGCGGGGCGGCACCGAGCGCCAAGGTGGACGAGTCGCTGCGCAAGCTCGGCGGCTCCGGCAGCGCCTAGCCCAGCAGCAGGTACAGCGTGCGGAACATCACCACCGTGACGATCACCGCGGTGAGGATCAGCGTCAGCACGAGCAGCGCAAAGCGCACCGATCCGCGCTTGTGACGGCGCTCGACCTCGCGCTTGAGCGCGCGCTGCTCGGTGGTGCGCCGCAGCGAGTCGCGCCGGTGGCGGTCGAGCGTGATCTCCTTGACGAACGCCCGCTCCCAGTCGGCGAGGCTCTGTCGCATCTTCATGACGGTGAGCCCTTCGCTGCGGTCAGGAACCCACCTGGGCCCCGGCGCGCTCATAGACGGCGACGAAGCGCAGGTAGTTCTCGGCGATCTTGCGCGCGCCGGCGGCCCGCTCGATCTTGCCGTCGACGTAGGCCTTGAGCGGATCCCACCAGATCGAGCGCCCGATCGCGAAGCCGACGAAGCCATCCACGGGAGCGGCCTGCGTGAGCCAGTGGTCGACCTTGGCGTCGTCGGCGCCGCGGCCGAGGACGACGCAGACCACGCCGTCGCGACCGCCCGTGCGCGCCTGCTCGACGAGCATCTCGCAGTCCGATCGCTCATCCACGCCCTCGATCTTCCATACGTCCACCTCGATGCCCGCGTCCTGCAGCTCGGCGATCGCACGGCGCATCAGCTCGGGGCGCAGCTCGGCGTCGTAGCGGTCGCTGTCGCCTCCGACGGCCTGCAGCTGGGCCTCCTCGGCGGGCACCAGCAGCTCGAACAGGAACTTGCGATCGTGCTGCTTGAGCCAGTCGCTCAGCCGCTTGAGCTTGGTGCGCTGCTCGCTGTTGTCCGCGGCGTTGCCGTCGGGGTTGTAGCGCACGAGCACCTTGGTGAAGTCCGGGTCGAAGCGCTCGATGTGCGAGCCGAAGTCATCGCCGTACTGGAAGTCGAACATGGGTTGCCCCGAGCGCTCGGCGGGCATCGCCAGGATCAGGCCGCGCTCGCGTGCCTCGGCGGGCACGCTCGAGCCGAACTGCTCATCGACGAGCACGCCCGTGACCGACGGGTCCGCGCCGGCCCCGACGGCCTGCAGCATCCCCTCGAAGATGAGGTGCTTGGCGTCGGCGATGATCGCCGTCTGCTCGGCGTCCGGTTCGCCCTCGATCCCGAAGAACTTCTTCTGGAAGGAGCCGCGGTGGTCGAAGGCCAGGATGAAGAGCTTCTGGTCGTATCCAAGGTTCATGGCTCTGAGTATTCCAGAGGCGCGCGTGGGGCGCGCTCGGCACCGGGCGCACGGGGCGCGCGCGGGAGGTCCTTAGAATGGATCGATCATGACCTCCGGCGCAGATCTGTTCGTGGTGTGCAAGCAGTGCGGCTCGGAGGTCAGCCCCTACATCACCGAGTGCCCCTACTGCGGGCACCGCCTGCGCAGGCGCGCGCCGAAGCTGCCGCGCGTGCACGCCCCGTCGGGCTCCTCGGGCGGGCGCGGGCGCCTCAGCACGCTGCTGCATCGCTCGCCCGCCCGGCGCCCGCGACGCACCCGCACGGCTGCGCCGCGCAGCCTCGTCGGCCGCTGGGCGGCGCCGCGGCCGTACGTCACGATCGCGCTCGTGGCGCTCAGCTGCGGGGCGTGGGTGGCGTGGCACGCGGAACCCTCGCTGTACCTGCATATGGCGATCGTGGGGCCGCTGAACGGCGACTGGTGGAAGCTGCTGACCTACGAGTTCGCCTACATCAAAGGCCTGTATGCGTTCGTCGCGATCGCCACGATCGCGCTGTTCGGCTGGCTGCTCGAGCGCCGGCACGGCTCCGCGGTGGTGATTGCGCTGGCCCTCGGGGGCGGGGCCACGGGCGCGCTGGTGGCCGAGGCGGTATACGGCTTTCCATGGGTGGGCGGCGGCAACTGCGCGGCGCTCGCGCTGCTCGGCGCGTGGGTCGCTCCCGAGCTCGGCGCGGAGCGCACAGGCGAGTACGACGACGCCGACCTGCTCGGCGCGGGAGCGATCGCGGCGCTGCTGCTGGCGCTGCCGTTCGCGCTGGTGCCCGCCGAGGCCAGCTGGCTGGCGGGGGTGACCGGCGGCGCGTTCGGGCTGCTGATCGGCCTCGGCCTGCAGCGCTCGGCCTTCGTAGAGCCCTAGCGACCTATGATGTGCGCCTCATGACGATGACCAACGCGGTGGTGCTGATAGAGGCTGAGCGCGATGCGCTGTCGAGTCTCGGCGGCGCGCTCGCGGACATCGAGGGCGTGGCCGAGGCCTACTCGGTGACCGGCGAGTGGGACTTCGTGGCGATCGTGCGGGTGCCCGACCATGAGCAGCTCGCCGATGTCGTCACAGGGCAGATCGGCGGCCTCTCGGGCGTGCTGCGCACGCAGACCATGGTCGCCTTCGCGGCCTATTCCCGCCACGATCTGGAAGCCCTGTTCTCGATCGGCGAATGATCGCCTGAGCGCGATGACGGCGCTGCCGATGAAGCCCGAGTACGGGCCCACGCTCGGGCGCCTGCTCGCGCCGCGCTGGCAGCGCGCCTCGCGCGCCGCGCGCTGCGCGGTCCTGCTCGCCACGACCGCGCTGCTGGCGGTGATTGTGGCGGCCTTCCTGACGCTCGATAACGCCCACTACTCCCAGGGCGGCCGCGTCCCGTTCAGCTTCAGCTACCGCGACCTCTACCGCACCGCGCCCGACCCCGGCGGCTACGTCAAGGTGCAGCGCCGGAACGCCGCGGGGCAGCTGGAGGAATCCTTCGCCGTCAATCCGCTGCGCCTGCCGGCCTACCACGGGGAACAGTCGGCCGAGATGCCGCTGTTCGCCGCGAGCTATATCCGCGCGCTCAGCCGGCGCGATCCCGGCTTCGAGCTGCGCGGGGAGGGCAAGACGAAAGTCAACGGCGTGCCCGCCTACGACATCCTCTACACGACCACCGTGGAAGGGCGCAAGATGTTCGGCCGCGATTTTCTGCTGCTGCCCGAAGGGCCGGGCGAGCGCGAAGGCGTGGCGCTCGTGATCCTGCTCGCCGAGGGCGTCGTGCCGTCGGTCGTGGCGCCCGCCGAAGTGGCCACAGGGGGCACCCTGGGGCGCCCCCTGAAGAGCTTCAGCCTCGAATAGCCGCGGGCCCGCGCACTAGCCTTCCGGCGCTTCGGTGCCGCCGTCGCCGGAGGCAGGAGGCGCGGGCGAGGTCGCGGGGCCCGTGCTGGTCTGTTCGCTGCTCGTTGTCGTGGTGATCGTCGTTTCGGAGCTCGGCGGCGTCGTTTCGCTCTGCGGCGAGGCCGGCGTGGAGGGGGTGGTGGGCTGCGAGGCGCCGGTTGTGCTCGTCGGCGGCGTCTGCGACTGGGCCGGCGCGGCGGTGGCCGCGGCGGGCAGCTGGTCGGCTTCGCTGGTGACCTCGGTGACCTGCGAGGGGGTGCTCGGCTGCGGTCCCGCGGTCTTCGTCACGGCAGGCGCCGCGGCAGCTGCGGGCGGGGTGCTGGTCGCGTTCGTGACGGCGGCCGGGGCCGTCTTGGCGGCGGGCGGCTTCTTCGCCAGGAGGTGATGGGTGCTCGCGATCGCAGCGCGGGCCGGCGTGCCCTGGCTGATCGGCTGCGCGCGCTCGTGCACGACGAGGGGAGCGGGCGCGTACTGCGGCACGTGCACCGAGGCGTAGGCCGCGGCGGGCGCGCTGTGGTGGTGGTGCACAGCGGCATGGTCGGCGGCCACCGCGCCCGCGGTGACGATTGCGGCGGCGGCGAGACCGGCGACGGCCTTTGTGGCGATCGCGCCCGCGCCCGCGGTCAGCAGGCCGCCGGCGACGCCGCTTCCGCCCGCACCGGCGGCTGCGCCGGCGCCGATCGTGGCGCCTGCTCCGGCGCTCGCGCCGGCGCCCGCACCAACGCTCGCCCCGCCGGCACCGGCGACGTGGGCGCCACCGGCCGAGGCGGTCGAGCCGAGCTTCGCGGAGAGCATCTTCTTGAGCACCCACAGCGGTCCGATCGGCAGGATCGCGGCGAGCGCGTGGTTGTTCTCCTTGAGCTGCTTCTTGAAGAAGGTGCAGCGCTCGCAGCTGCGCACGTGCCGGCGCGCGGGCGTGCTCAGCTTGGTGAGCCCCTCGGCGACCTCGCCCAGCTCCAGGCGCACGTCCTCGCAGCTCAGCTTGCGGGCCTCGGCGGCCTCGGCGAGCGAGATGCGGGCGCGTACGAGCAGCGACTTGACCGACGGGACCGTGGTCTCCATCGCGTCGGCGATCTGCTCGTAGGAGAGCGCCTCGATCTCGCGCAGCAGCAGCGCTGTGCGCTGGGTCTCGGGGAGCGAGTGCACGTCGGCGAGCAGCTCGCGGAAGCTCTCGCGCTTGATCACGCGGTCGCCCGTGGTGAGCCCATGGTCGGCGAAGTGGATGTCCATCGAGTCCACGCCCACCGCGGAGGCGCGGCGCAGGTGGTTCAGCGAGCGGTTGCGCGCGATCCGGTAGAGCCACGGGCGCACGTTGATCTCGCGCTCGTCCGCGAGGACCGCGTTGAAGGCCGCCGCGAAGACCTCCTGCAGGACGTCCTCGGCGTCCTCGCGTGAGGCCAGCATGTGGCGGCAGAAGGACAGCAGGCGCGTCTGGTAGCGCGAGCAGAGCGTCTCGAAGGCGGCGTGCTGCCCGCGCCGGGTGAGCGCGATCAGGCGCTCGTCGGACTGCAGGCGCAGCAGGGCAGAGGGTCCGCGCAGACGCGGCACGCTGCCTGTGTGTGTTAGTGCGGAGACCTCCACGGTGGTCCTTCGCTCCCGTCTATCTGGCTTCCAACCTTCTCTACACGGTAGGAAGGTCCAAGTTGCGGTGCGCGTACAGCTAATCGCATTGTGCTAATGGGCCCATAAACTGGCCGGGCAAGGCCCGGGTGGCGGAATCGGCATACGCAGTCGATTTAAAATCGACGGCCCGCAAGGGCATGTGGGTTCGAATCCCACCCCGGGCATCTACCCGCTCCCGGGCGCGCCCAAGCGCGGGGGGAGCGGATAGAGTCGGAGCATGTCCGCCGAGGCGGTGCAGGAGACGGGAACCTTCCACGGCGGGCGCCTGATCGCGCGCCGTCTGAAGGCGCACGGCGTGAGCCAGCTGTTCACGCTCTCGGGCGGGCATCTGTTCTCGATCTACGACGGCTGCCGCGAGGAGGGGATCGAGATCGTGGACGTGCGCCACGAGTCCACCGCGGCGTTCGCAGCGGAGGGCTGGGCGAAGGTGACGCGCGAGGTGGGGGTGTGTGCGCTGACGGCCGGCCCGGGGGTCACCAACGGCATGAGTGCGATGGCCTCCGCGCAGGCCAACCACTCCCCGATGGTCGTGCTCGGCGGCCGCGCGCCGGCGCTGCGCTGGGGCCAGGGCTCGCTGCAGGAGATCGACCACGTGCCGTTCGTGCGCCCGCTGAGCAAGCTGGCGAGCACGGCGGGCAGCACCGAGGAGATCCCCGGCCTGGTCGACGATGCGTTCGCGGCCGCCAGCACGCCCCACGGCGGGCCCGCGTTCGTTGACTTCCCGCTCGACTACGTGTTCATGGAGGCGCCCGAGCCGTCCGGCGAGACGGGGTCCTTCGGTGCGATCGCAGAGCGCGGCGCGGCGGGCGAGGCGATCGAGCGGGCGGGCGAGCTGTTGCGAGGCGCGGAGCGCCCGGTGATCATGGCGGGCAGCGACCTCTACTGGGGTCGCGGCGAGGAGCAGCTGCTCGAGCTGGCCGAGACGCTGCGTATCCCCGTGTTCCTCAACGGCCTGGCGCGCGGCTGCGTGCCGGCGGACCACGAGCTGTTCTTCTCGCGCGCCCGCTCGCAGGCGCTGAAGGGCGCCGACGTGGCGCTCGTGCTGGGCGTGCCGATGGACTTCCGCCTGGCCTTCGGCGCCTCCTTCGGCGAGGACACCGAGATCGTGGTGGTGGACTCGACCGAACCCGAGCGCCGCCATCCGCGCGCGGTGGCCGCGGAGTGCTACGGCGCGATCCCCGCCACGCTCGCCGATCTGGCCGGCGCCGCGGGCTCGCAGGCGCTGGCCAGCGAGGGCTGGATCTCCGGGCTGCGCGCCGCCGAGAACGAGCGGCGCGAGGCCGAGCGGGCGGAGCGCGAGGACGAGCGCGCGCCGCTGCACCCGATGCGCCTGTACGCGGAGCTCGCCACGGTGCTCGAGCGCGATGCGGTCGTGGTCGGCGACGGCGGCGACTTCGTCTCCTATGCGGGCCGCGTGATCGACAGCTACCTGCCCGGCTGCTGGCTTGACCCGGGGCCCTTCGGCTGCCTGGGCACAGGGCCGGGCTATGCGCTGGCGGCCAAGCTCGCGCACCCCGAGCGCCAGGTCGTGCTGCTGCTCGGCGACGGCGCGTTCGGCTTCTCGGGGATGGAGTTCGACACGCTGGCGCGCCACGGCGTAAACGTGGTGGGCGTTATGGGCAACAACGGGATATGGGCGCTGGAGAAGCACCCCATGGAGTTCCTCTACGGATACTCCGTGGCCGCGGAGCTGCGCCCCAAGACCCGCTACGAGGAGGTCGTCGAGGCGCTCGGCGGGCACGGCGAGCTGGTGGAGCGCCCCGACCAGCTGCGCCCCGCCCTGGAGCGCGCCTTCGCGGCGGGCCTGCCGGCGCTGGTCAACGTGCTCACCGACCCCGACGTCGCCTATCCCCGCCGCGCCAACCTCGCCTGAGGCCGCCCGGGGGACTCAGCCGAGGCCGGCCAGGCGCAGCGCGCCGCCGTAGAGGATGTCGTGCTCTGAGACCTCCACCTCGTCCAGTTCGAACGCGCGCAGCGCCTCGCCCAGCAGGATCATCCCGGCCACGATCGTGGGCGCGCGATCGGGGTGCAGGCCGACCACGCGGCGGCGCCCCGCTTCGTCCATGTCGGCCAGGCGCGCGAGCAGCAGTTCGATCGTGGCCAGCTGCAGGCGGTAGCCGTGGACACGCTCGGGATCGTAGGGGTCGAGCTCCTGGGCGATGGAGGCCGCCGAGGTCGCCGTGCCGGCCACCGCGATCCCGCGCGTGACAGGCGCGCGCTCGTGCGCGGGCAGGCCCTCGAGGAACGTGCTGCGGACGTCCTGCGCGAGCTCCTGCAGCTCGCGCGGCGCGGGCGGGTCGTGAGCGATGTGGCGCTCGCTCATGCGCACCACGCCGGCCGCCAGCGAGACGTGGAAGCCCGCCCTGCGCCCGCGGCCGATCACGAACTCGGTGGATCCGCCGCCGATGTCCACCACGACCGCCGGCCCGTCGCCGGACTCCGGCTCGCCCGCACGGTCGGACATTGCTCCCAGGAAGGTCAGCTGCGCCTCTTCCTCGCCGCGCAGCACGCGCGCATCGAGACCGTAGTCCTCGCGCACGCGCGCGGCGAACTGCTCGCCGTTGGCCGCATCGCGCACAGCCGAGGTGAGCACCGCGAGGTTCGCGCTGCAGCCGTGCGCGCCGATCACCTCGCGGTAGCGGGCCAGCGTGGCGAACACCCGCTCGCAGGCCTCCTGCGCGAGCGAGCCCGTCTCATCCACGCCGCTGCCCAGCCGGGTCACCTCCGAGCGGCGCACGAGCGGCTCGACCGCCGCGCTCGCAGGATCGACATCTGCGACCAGCAGGCGCGTGGAGTTGGTTCCGATGTCCACGACCGCGACGCGCACCGGCGTGATCCTAGAGGGGTGCGTCTCGCCCCGAGGTTTGCTAGAACATAAGAAGCGACGCGGGGTGGAGCAGTCTGGTAGCTCGTCGGGCTCATAACCCGAAGGTCGCGGGTTCGAATCCCGCCCCCGCTATCAAGCGAAAGCCCTGGAAATCCAGGGCTTTCGTGGTTCTAGGGCTCGGACGCTGGTGGAGCTTCCTCCCGAGATTTCCTCCCGGGACCGGGTTGGGCGCGCTTCGCGTCGGCGAGCAGCGACGCCGCCCAGCGGCTCGCGCTCTCGGCTGCTGCGAGCGCGGCGGCGCGATCGAACGCGATCGGCTCGTCGTAGCGGAGTTCGGCCGCCCAGGGCGTGAGCCACGCGGTGTCCGCGATGTCCTGTGGAGGCTCTGTGCCCGTCTCGCGTACTTGGCGCACGAGGAACTTGAGATCGTGGGTGAGCGGGAGGTCGGCGTCGGCGAGCACGAGCGCGACCTTCATGGACTTCTCGACCGCCTGCTGTGCGTGAAACCCGACGATGTTGTCGTCGATGTCTGCGTCGTCGGCGAGCACGCGGCAGGCTTCGAGGTCGCCGTTGGCCCGGCGTAGCAGCAGCTCGGCGTACTCGATCTGCTCAGGACTCGGCGAGAACACGACCCTCGCGCAGGGCTCGGTGCACCATCGTGCCCCGCACCTTCGCCCGCCGTTCGGCGAGCGCTGCGTCCATGACGATCACGTCGACGGGTGCGTTGAAGTCTCCGAGAGCGTCACGGAGCCGGACCGCCTCGGCGAGGCGATTCGGGACCGTCTCCTCGATGACGAGGAAGTCGAAATCGCTGTCCTCGCTGGCGTCGCCGCGGGCGTGTGAGCCAAACAGGATCACCTTGGCTGGCGCTGGCGCGGCGTCGATCAGCGCACGGCCTGCACGGTCGATCATCGCCTCTGCGGTGACGGCGTTCATCCTCGCCGCTCCTCGGCTGCGGTTCGATCCAGCGCGGCTGGTGTCGATGTACGCATAACGCGCTCGATTGTAGCCCGGCCCACGACGGCCCCATCGGTCTGAGGGCGGGCCAGCGATACCGCCTTCGAGCGGTCGGGGTGTGCGGTGACGAGGAGGGCGTAGCCCGACGCCTCCGGTGCAGGTAGCGGCGGCCATCGCGCCGCAATCCGTAGCGTCGTGTGAGGGTTGCGGTTGCAGCTCGGGCTGCCACAAGGGCCGACTGTGCAGCTTGGCGATCTATCGCCCCTTGGTGCCCGTCGTTGACGGCGCTGGTGGCTCGGTGCTTATGTGGCGCTGCGGGCCAGACAGCAGCGCCTTCTACGCTGCCCGGCGGCTATGCGTGCGATCGAGCGGACACGACGCGATTCGGTTGTATGGCGTCGTCGTTGCTCGGCTTACCTGTGGATGACTCTCCGCCCGGCACCGAGGCGAGTTCTCGGCTTCTGCTGGCCGCGTCGTTGGCGCGCGCCGCGCAAGTTCTTGGCCGGTTCGGCGGAGTTGGGGTCATTAACAGAGAGAGGGCCGGATGCGCGCAATTTGTGCGGGGGTATCGCGGCTCGGCTCTCGATGTACAGGTGTCGGGCTTTTGTGAGCGACAGGAGCGTGAGTTATGGCTGGTAGAGCGAATGTGAGGCCGGCGCAGTCTGATCCCCACAGCCGGGGTCGGCTCGCGCGGGCGCGAGGAAAGGAGTCCGGTATGCCGGGCGATGGCGAGATGGTGTCGTTGTCGGAGCCGCTGCTTGATTGCGTGGCTGCGGCGGCGTTGTTGAATGTGCGGGTGTCGTGGGTGCGCGACGCGACGCGGCTTGGGCATTTGCCGTGCCTGCGGGTCGGACGGCATCTGCGCTTTACCCGCGCGATGCTCGAAGACTGGCTCGCAGCACAGGCCGCGACCAGGCAGGCGCCGGCGGCTGGCCGCGGGAGCACGCGGACTGCGGGCACGCCGCGCCCCGGCTTTAGGCGCAGTACGCAGGCGGCGTTGCTGGCGAGCCTTGCGGAGTCCCCGAAGGCGAAGGGAGGTGGGCGTGATGGGTAGCGATCCGGGTCATGGCCGCTCACGTGGGTATGGGGGCCGGCTGGATCGTCCGCCGGGCTGGGCGGACACGTTGATGGCTGGCCGCTCGCGTGCGGACAAGGAAGCCGACCAGGACGCGCGGATGAAGGCGCTGCTGCTAGTCGGCTCGGCGGTGGCGCTCGTCGTCCTCGCGTTGCACGCGATCTTCTCAGTGGTTGGCTTGCGCTTCGGGTGGTGGGCCGCGCCGGTGTTCGTCCCCGTGTTCGCGTGGGCGCTGCTCTCGGCGGCGATGAACCGTGTGCTGCGCCCGGTCGAGCTGGACGCATGGCGCTGGCCTGGACGGTTGAAGGGCGCCGGGCTGCTCACGCTCCTGCTGTGGATTTGCTGGGGCCTGTGGGCTGGCCCGGTCGCGCGGGCATGGAAGACGGCACACGGCGGCTTCAACGGCGTCGCGACCGATGGCCCGCGGTATCCCCTGCACGCGATCCTCGATGCCTCTCCAGTGTTGATGGGCCTCGTCGCGTTCCTGCTGCTCGCGCTGGGCATGGTGCTCGCGCCGAACGTCCGCAGCCGCGAGCGGGAACCACCACGCCCGCCAGGCGACCCCGAACCCCTGCGGGCGCCGTTGGTGGGCGAGCGACGGCCACCGCTACCTCCGCGCTGGCCATGATCGCGCTGCTGCTCGTCGCCACGAGCTTCGCCGCGTGCGCGACCGCCGGCCTATGGGTCATCCGAGGCATGGGTGGGGCGAGCAGGTCGAGCGGGGCTCGTCCGCTGCCGCCCGCGGCGCCTGATGACCCGTGGGTTGCCCACGCTCCACCGTCGACGGCGGGGACCAGTGTTTGGGCTGGGCACGCCGACGGTGGCGTGCTGCGCACTCCACCGGACTGCGCGGCGATCATCGTCGGGCCACCGAAGGCGGGCAAGACACGGAAAGTGATCGCACCGACACTCGCTGCCTGGGCGGGTCCGGCGCTCGTCACCTCGACGAAGGGCGACATCCTGGGGAGCGCCGGGCACCGCTCGCGGATTGGCCCGGTTGCGGTCTATGACCCCACGGGCTCGCTCGGGCACCCGGAGGCGAGTGTCGGGTTCTCCCCGCTCTCGCGCTGTCAGACGTGGGACGGCGCGGTCGAGGTAGCCGCCGCGCTGCTCTCGCCGGCCTCCGCGGATGAGACGGTCCGCCACGGCGAGCACTTCGCCATCGCAGCACGGGCGCTGCTCGCGCCGCTGTTTCACGCCGCTGCGCTCTCGGGTGGCGGAGTCGATCGTGCGCGTGGGTGGCTTGGCCGCTCGGAGTTCTCCCAGCCCGCGGAGATCCTGCGCGGCGCGGGCGCGACGATCGCGCTTGAGGAGCTATCCGGTGTCGCCGCGCAGGCCGTCGGGGACTACCGCACCTCCGTGCTCGGCACCGCACAGGTCGCGCTCGCGTGGGCATCGCGCGCAGCCGTCCGCGCATCCAGCGACCCCGCCCTCACACCGCAGATCAATCTCGGCGAGCTGATCGCCAAGAACGGCACCCTCTACGTTGTCTCCCCGTCGCGTATCCAGGAGGAGCTCGCGCCACTGATCGCGGCGCTCCTCGATGCTCTGTGCGCGCAGGCGATCGACGTTGCCATCACTTCGCCTACCGGGCGCCTCAAGCATCCGTTGCTGCTCGCGCTCGACGAGGTGGCGAACATCGCGCCGATACGCTCGCTCCCCCGGCTCTTGAGCGAGGGCATCCAGCAGGGCATCGTGCCGGTGCTGGGGGTGCAGGACATGAGCCAGGCCCGCGCCCGCTGGGGCGAGCACGAGACGGCGACGATGTGGTCGACGCCGGCACTTCGGCTGGTGCTTGCCGGGGTCGCTGATCCCTACACGGCGCAGCTCGTCTCAGACGCCTGCGGCGAGCAGCTCGTATGGCGCCCGCAGATCAGCGAGAACACGTCGACCTCACATCAGGTCGAGCGGGCCGGCAGAACCTACACCGGCGGCGACAGCCACTCCTACGCCCAGCAGCGCGAGCGAGTCATACAACCAGCGGACCTCCGCGCGATGCCCGCCGGCCGTGCGCTCGCGCTACCGCAAGGCCGGGAGCCGATCCGGGTCGACCTGTTCCCCGGTGCTCCCGGCCTCACCGACTGCGACTGGCCTGCGCTGTGCCGTGCTGGACGCACGCGGCTGTGCCCGGCGCTCTGACCGTCGGTTTCGCCCGATCGTGGATGCGTTCGGGTGTCTAGTGTCTGACGTTGCCGCGGAGGTGCCAGTTCCCGGAATGTCCCCTGTCGGCTCGATCGTCGCTCGGCTGTTCCCACTCCCGCGAGCAATAGACGGCGGAGGCGACATTCGCGCAGCCACGCTCCAGCCGCTTGCCGAGCGCATCCCACACATCGCTGTGCGCGGGTGCGTTCGTCTCCAGCAACGCGAGCCCGTCCCTCAGCGCCTCGCCCAGCTCGGAGCGAAACCGCTCCATCTTTTGTCCGGCAAGCGCGCGCGCTTCCCTCCACACACGGTGCTGCGGAGCCTCGGGTAGCTCCGGCACCTCGCCCGCCGCTCGGGCTCTGCTGAGACGTTGCTCGCCGTTGCTCGTGAGCGCCCACATAGCCATGCCCTGCTGGCGTCGCGGCTCGACGAGTCCGCTCACCGTCAACGCGTTGAGCAGAGCACCAACCTGACGGGAGAGCCCCGATCGCGGGCGTATATGGAGGTGTTCGAGGATCACAGACTTGGGTGTTGCCTGCGAGTCCTCGCGGCCGTGGCGCACCGCGCGGTCGAGCGCAGCCACGACGAGCAGGTCGGGAATCTCCGCGGGCGTCATCGGCCCTGCTCCATACTCGCCGTGTCCTTGAACTGCGCCACCAGCCGGTACTCCGCCTCCCGACTGGACTTGTCGGGGTCATCGTCGGCCATTTCAGCGAGCCATCCCGCGAGCATCGGGAGAATCTCGGCGAGGGCCGCGAGCAACGCCGCCGAGTGCTCGTCCAGGTCAACCGCGACCTCGCCGTCGTCGTCCTCGTCGCTCCAGCCGATAACGTCCAGCAGGCCCCACACACCGCGCAGACGCTCATGTAGCTCGCCGAAGGCGGGCGGGTCATCTACGGCGTCCTCCAGGTCGCAGCCGAGCGTGCGCATGAGCGATTTCGTGCCCTCGCGCAGCCGCGGCGCCACGGCGACGGGAATCGGGACATTGGTACTCATCGGTTCCTCCGTTCGTTGGAGGCCCCGGGAGGGCTGCTTCTGGCGAGCAGGCACCCCGGCCGTCTCGGTTAGGGTGCCTGTGTGCCGGGAGTTCGCGCTTCCGGTGCCACGGGGCCGGGCGCTGACACGTCGCGGCCCCACTAATTTGCTTGTGCGCGCACCGTAGCGTACTTATCCAACTGTGTAAAGTCCGCTTGTAGGCTCGCCGCAATGAAAGACAGCGCGCCGGACGCTCCAGACGCTGTGCGCGACCAAGTAATCCTCGGGGCGACCATCCGCACGCTACGTGAGCGGGCCGGGCTCACGCAAGAGGAGTTCGGCGCCCGCGCCGGGATGAGCGCCACCTACCTGTCACAGCTTGAGAACGGCCATCGTGGCATCCGGTGGGCGACCGTCATGCGGATACTGCGCACGCTCGATCTCGACCTGACGGACCTCGCCGAGGAGTACCCGCACCACGCCGACTGAGCGCCGCTGCCCTTCGGCTATCTGATCCAGTCTGACGGCGGTGGCCCGCCAGCGAAGCGTGCGGCGGTCGGATCGCTCGTGTGGGTGAGCTGGCGCTCGAGCAGCTCCAGGCGGTCGTGGAACAGCAGCTCCGCGCGCGGGTCGGCGCTTTGCCCGGCGTCGAGCTGGGAGCGCCACGCGCTGAGCGCGCCGAGCACCTCGACAAGCGCGCGGTCTGTCCACCAGTCGGCCACGAGCTTTGAGAACACCACCGGGTAGCGCTCGGCGAGCGCGCAGACCGACGCCCATAGCTCGCGTCGCCATTGCTCGCGCTTGTCGGGTGGTTCAAGCCATCCCGGCAGTCCCGTGCTCTTGCCATCGACCGGCCTGGTTGCGGTGGCCGGGGCGGGCTCGCCGGCGGTCTGTGCCTGGGTGCTGAGTAGCCCGTCTCGGACGAGTCGTGCTGCGGTCCTGGATACGGGCTCGCCGTTGGCTTGCGCGCGCCGGCCAAGCTCCGCGAGGGCGTGCTCGTCGAGGGTGATCGCGACGCGGCTCATAGCCCGGCGCCCATACCCGCATCTCTCTCCAGGCTGCTGTCGGGTGTGAGCTGGCGGGCGGTGGAGCGCTGGAGTTCCTCGCCCACGTCCGCGCCCATGCCCGTACTGCTCGTGAGGGCGCGGAACGCGAGGGAGGGGAGCTGTGAGCGTGAGGCACGCATCAGCTCGGCGAGGCGTCCGACTCGATCGGCGTCTACGCCCTCTGTCCCGAGGTCTTCTCTGGCGACGTGCCAGTCGGTCCCGTGGCGTGCGCGCGATGCTTGGACGTAGGCGCCCTCCTGGCTTGTCTGCCAGCCCCCGGTCACGACGACCGCACGCTGTACGGTCGCGCCCTGCTGACGGTATAGATGCTGAGCGTAGGCGAGCCGCAGATTCTCAAGCTCCTCACCCGCGAGCGTCACCTCACGCGCACCGTCGGTGAGCACACTCACCCGCTGCTGATCGACATCGACCGCGACGATTTCACCGCGCGTGCCGTTCTCCACTCGGCGCTCCCCCTCGGGGCGATGCTGGGCAACGAAGGCAACCCTGTCGCCCTCACGCACACCGTAGGCGACACCGGGCAACGACACCTCCTGCTCACCCAGCTCGCCGCGCTCGGCGCGCAGGTATTGGGCGCGAGCGTTCATCCGGTCGATCTCCCCGGTTGACGCGTCGGACATCAGCGCGACCTGTTGCACGCCCTCGCGCTCGGCCAGCTCGTCCCACTGTTTCACCGCTCCCTCCAGCGCTTGCTCGCGCGTGTCTGCGAAGTGAAGTTGCCCGCGGGCCTGGTAGTGAGCCATCGCCTGCTCGGCGCGACCCGCCCGTAGGTCCGCCCACGCCTGGCGCTCCTGCGGGTCGCTCGTGCGACGCACCTCTGAGAGACGCGCGGTCGGCGCCGTGTCGGACAGCCGCTCGAACAGGCCGCCCGCGCCGATCGCGGGGAGCTGGCGCGCGTCACCGATCACCACGAGCTTTCCCCCCGAGCGCTCTACTACATCGCTCAGCGCGTCAAGGCGTCGAGTGTCGGCCATCCCCGCCTCGTCAAAGAACACCGTCGTTGACTCATCGAGGGTGAGGCTCCCGGTGCGGGCTTTCGCGACCAACGAGTCCAGCGTGAGCGTGCGGCCTTCCAGCGCTGGGCTTTCGCGGCCGAGCCGCTCGGCCGTGTCACCAGCCACCGCGACGCCCAACGGCTCACGGCCGGCGTGCAGCTCGGCGCGCACCGCGGCGTCGATCACGACGCCCTTGCCGGCGCCGGCCTGCCCGACGAGTACCGCCGCGCGCTCCTGGCCGCCGAGCACCTCAAGCGCCTGCTGCTGCTCGGCGCTAAGCGGACTGCCGATCCGCTCGCTCACCTCCCTCGCTGCTGCCGTACGCGCCTGATCGCTCACCGCCGCCCCGGTGCCCGCGGCCATGTCACGCACTCTCGTCTCGATCGCGTGCTCCATCCCTCTGATCTCGCGGGTGGTCATGCGGCCTTGCTCAAGCTCGATCACCTCACCGGAGGCGATCAGCTCGTGCGTGTGCTCGGAGACGCGCTCGGGTGAAAGCTCCCCGATGCCCTGCTCAAGCACACTCGCGCGCAGCTCACGCTCGGAGAACGTCGCGCCCTGCGCCGTCAACGAGCGCTCGACCCGCTCCTGCCAGCCGGCCCGCTCGACGCGCTGCACACCGCCCGGCTCTCCAGACCGCAGGGATTCCACGTCGGCGCGGTCGACGTGCTGGCCTGCCGCGCGCTCATCCCAGGTGGCCTGTAGCTCGGGGCGGCTCTGCGGCGTCTTGGCCTTGCGGTTTTCGAGCTTGACGTTGCGCAGCTCGTCGCGCTCCGGTGCGCGGCCGTAGCGCGCACGGAAACGCTCCGCCGCCAACCACACCTCACGACTGCGCCCACTCAACGCGTCCCGCACGCTCTCCGAGATCCCCGCGACCTCGAAGTAGCGCCCGTCACGCCCGGTGCCCGCGACGACGGTGTATCCCTGCTGCTGTAGCTCCTCCGCCAAGGCGCCGCGGTAGAACGCGCCCAGCTCCCGCGCCGCACGAAACAACGGACGGCTCGCGACCGCCGCGAACTGCCCGTCCTGGCGCACCACGCCCGTCACGACGACATGGCTGTGGAGCTGCGGGTCGGGCGCACCGCCACCCTGAACGCCGCGCGCGGTCGTGTGCCGAAACTCCGCCGCCAACACATCGCCCGCTGTGGAGAGCACCCGTCCGCCTGCGCCTTCGCGCACGACCGCGACCTCCCCGCGTAGATGCTCAAGCGCACGCGAGACCGCCCTGCCGTGAGCCACCTCGACGCCCACACGCTGCTGCTCGGAGCCGAGCGCCCACACAGCGCTGACCGACTTGGGCGCTGAGAACGTCAAGTCGATGCCGCCGGCCCGCCGGCCGTCAGCACCCGCCCGGCGGATGAACTCGCCACTCACCGGATGCCGCCCCTCCATCAACGCGACGAGCTGCTCGGCGCGCACCGCCTCGCCGGCCTCCAGGCCGAGGGTCTGCCGCGTCTCATCCAGCATGTGCCAGATGCCAGGCGCCTCCGTTGGCTCGCCCGCTGGCGAGAGGTAGTAGTCGCCGCGTGCCGGCGCCACGGTGCGCGACTCCAGATAGGCGCTGTAGCCAGCCGCCTGCCCAGCACCGATGCTCGCAGCGGTCATCATGGCTCAAAATGTATCACTCCGAAGTGTCACGCTCTGCCACAGTGCATCTAGTCTGTTTGGGTTCTTGCGGTGCTAGGAGTGCGCTCCGGATCGCAAGAACTGGGCACCGCGTGGGCTGATAGCTGTGTTCGACGGCTGAGCGTGTCAGCTACGTGTCAGAAGTCTGCCAGCGCCGCAGGAAGGTCTACTCGGGAGGGGTCGAGGCTGCTGGGTATGGTCTCCCGCTCGATGTCGAGCGAGCCAGGACGACGAACGCGAGTGACGCTCCGCTGTCTGCGTGAGGATCTTGAGGTCGAGGTGCCACCCGTCGAGGTCGACCTCGATAGTCTCGACCACCCGCGCCGGCGGCGCGTCGCGGGCAGAGGCGCATCCTCTCGATTGAGCGTCCGCTCGTGTACACGCTGCGCCACGGACGGTGGCGTGGCGCAAACGTGGCTGGGGGAGGCCGAGGCCGCGCGGTCTGGCTCTGTGCCGGGCGCTGCTGCGCTGCTTCTACGGCTTCGCTGTGTTCGCGTGGGGAAGGCTAGCGCCCAGCTCATCCAGTAGCGCTCCGGGCTGCACGTCCACGCCACGGGCAATGCGCAGGATCGTGGTTGGTCTGGGCTCTCTCGAGCAGCGCTCCAAGCGTCCGATGTCGTCCTGGGAGAGGCCATGCTCTGCTCGCAGCTCGCGTAGTCGCTGGCCAAAGGCGACACTGGCGGCGTGCGGGTCCTGATCGAGATGGTCCATCCGTCCGTGCTCGACGATGATTGCCAGTCGGCCCAGAGCGCTCTGGTAGGGAGCGGTCCGGTGGGCACGCGCTGGTAGGCTGCCGCGACTATGGCGAAAGTCCTCACCCTCGCCGCCCTGCTCGTCTCGCTCGCCGCCGTTCCGGCCAGCGCTCAGGCATTCCACGGTCGCGGTTGCAGGACCATCAAAACCTCCGCGTATGGCGGCGAGGCCATTCGAGTCGTCGTCTCCAAGGGCAGCGCCCCCTGCGCCGAGGCCCGGAAGATCGCCACTAAGTTTCACTCACGCCACCGCGGCCCCGAACGTCACTACGGTAAGCCCGAGGGTCTCGCTAACGCCTACTGGATCATCGACGGCTGGGAGTGCCAGACGGACACCGATGGTGCCAGCGGCTGCGCACGTGGCACGCCCGCCGAAATCAGAAGCGCTCACGGCGCACGCAATTTGATCGACATGCAGGCGTTCCCCCCAGAACAGCAGCAGGAGGCAGAATGCAAGAGTGAACTAGAACGCTTCGGGAAGGAATGGCAGCCCTGGTGCCACGAAACATACGCTGAAAAGAATGGCATGACGGAAGCCGAATATGGCGCCGAAGTGGAAAAGGGAAACCACAAAATTGAAGAAGAATTCACGGCAGCCTGCGGGCCGCCAAAGCACAGCACTAAAACAATAGAAGGATCGGCTGAAGTTGAAGGGTGGATCGACTCCCCGGAACATAGGTGTCCGGGGGCAGGAGAATGACCAACCTCAAGCCCCCCATCATCCTCGCTACCCTCGCACTCGGCGTAGCCGGCTGTGGCTCGACGGCCAACATGGCGACAACCAGCAGTGTTCGCGCGGCCCCGGTCGCGGCACCCCCAGCTTCCGCCATCCCTCCGACCTATGTCGCCGAACAGCGGGCTGCGCATAAACGCGCGCAGGCTGCCGCCAAGGCCAAGGCCGTTGCTGTCGCCAAGGCCCAGCAAGTGGCACGTGAGAAGGAAGAGGGGGCACGGACAGCTACCGCCAATACGCCAACCCGGGCGAGTCAGCCGGAACCGTACCCAACCCTTGAATCTATTGCCCGGCACGAATGTGAAGCTAACGGGGAAGTTCTACGCGAAGGCCACAACGGCGAAAAAAGGATGTCCAGGTGGGAAGAAGGTCCCAAGTGTGAACCCAAATGGGAGCGAGAATGCGTTGCCGAGGGCAAAATGGTGACGGGCGAAGGGGGCCATCTCGAATGCGTCAACGTCCCCAAGGAAACAAAACAGCAGGAAGTCGAACAGGCCAAAGAAGACCTCGAAGAGTGCGACGGGCAAGAGGAAGACCCCGCAGTCAACTGCAAAGAGGAGCGGGAAGCGCTAACCAAAAGCGAGAGGCGATGACCAAGCTCACGACACTCATTTCCGTAGCTTGCGGAACGTGTCCTCCAGCCATGCAAGCCGGTGCAGGTAATAGCGCTCGTCGTGTGGGGCCTCTACATCGTCGCCTTGGTAGCTGCCGACAAGATGGGACGCGCCGTTTTTGACCATCATCTCCCAGGCGTTCTTGTTGTGCCAATCCTCCATCATGTGGAGATACTGTTTGTCTCCCCGAACTTCCCGTTGACGAGCAATGGTTGCGGCTGCCTGTATACGCCCTTGAAGCCATAGCTCAAAGGAAGTCAGCGGCTCGACCGGCTGGCGACCGTGCGTGTGCGGCCACCAGTGCAGAAGTGGAGCCAGCACGCAATAGAAGCCGAGGGCGGCAAGAGCGGCGAATAGCGGCCAGAGCGGCGAAACCACGGCTACGGCTGCGGCAGCGATGGTCACGACTCCACCCGCCGCGCTCCACGCTGCCCTGTCCTCTCGATCCGGTGCCCACCGCATGACGCGTGCAGCCTACGCCCAACCGGCTCTCGGAAGGACCCCAGATCGGCTGCTCAAACACGTGCGGAATGCGGAGCGGTTCAGTAGCCCGAGAGAGTGTTCGGCTTGGAGTGCGAGGCGCCAGCTTGGCTCGTGCAGTCCGTCGAGGGCGATGGCTTGCTCGGCCATTTGGAGTGCGCCCCGCGAGTCGCCGCGCCCAAGCCGCGTCGGTCCCACTCGCTCAAGTAGATCGACAAGCGTTGCGTGGAGATTGCGTGTCGCCTCCTCGGACCATAGGTAGTCGCTGCCTCCAGTGGTTCTCCTCTGGCGGGTTCGCCGAGTGCGTCTTCGGGCGACGTCTCAGCGAGGCTGAGAGACCTCGATGCCAAGAGCCTGCGCAGCGTCCCCCAGGCGAGCGTCGTAGCAGTACAGACGCCCGAGGTCCTCGCCCAGGCTCACGACGGTTGCCAGGTGCAGGGCGTCGAGTGAGCGCAGCTCGGCTGGGTCCAACTCGGCAGCGGCGTCGAGGAGCGGCTGATCCAGCGGGATCAACGTGATGGCGGTGAGGGCAGCGCGGGCGCGTATGCTGGCCAGCTCGCCGTAACGCCGGGCGGCGCGGCGTCCCTCAACGGTCAGCAGGGTGCTGCTGAGGAGTTCTCTGCCGGCCAGCTCGCGGCGCAGGGCGGGGCTCTCGGGCTCGGAGCGCACGAGCTTGATGAAGGCCGAGGTGTCGAGGTAGTCGGGCAAGCGCCTACAGGCGCTCTGAACGCAGCTCGTCCAGCACCTCGCTGGAGGGCGGGCCTGCAATCGGCGCGGGCAGCTCCTCCAGAACGTCAAGCAGATTGCCCTGCCCGCGCATGGCTCCCCGTTCGGCGACGAGCCGGTCTACGGCCGAAGCGCGTCCGGGGGCAGGCGTGAGCTGTGCGACCTCCTGGCCGCGATCGGTGATCAGAAACGACTCCCCGTGTCGAGCCCGCTGGGCGTAGCGGCTGAGGTTCTGGCGCATCTCGCGGATACCTACAAGCTCCATGTGCGTCATTGTAGCGCTTCTGGAGGTTCTCTTTCTCACGCTATGGCGCGCTCGTGAGGACTGCGCTTCGTGGCGGCTGTCGAGCGCCTGACGGCGGGCTTGCGCTTTTTGGGGCGGAAGGCTGCGGAGAGCAGTTGGGCGTCGTCGGCGCGGCTCTTGTGGTGCAGGTAGCGCATCGTCGTCTGGATGTCAGCGTGACCCATCCACGCCTGCACTTGGACGATGCTGGCGACATTGATGCTCAACGATCCGAAGGTGTGGCGCAGGTCGTGAAAGCGCAGCCGTCGCACGCCCGCGGCGTCGAGCGTGGCGTGGTAGCGCCGGCGCAGGGCGGAGCCGTCGACATGGGTGCCCTCTCGGCTGACGAATACGAGGTCGCCCTTGGCGGTGTGGTCGCCGCGGCTCTTGAGGGCGCCCAACGTGTCGGCGACCTTGTCGACCATCGGGAGCGTGCGCGACTTGCGCGACTTCGGCTTGCCGGCGCGGTTGGCGCTGTAGCCCTCGAACACGCGGATCGAGGACTGCTCGAAGTCGACATCTTCCCAGCGCAGCGCGAGCAGCTCGCCGCGGCGTAGGCCGCTGAGCGCGGCGGTCAGGTAGATCGCGGCGTCCTGGCGATCCTCGGCGGCTCGTAGGGCGCGCTCGGTGTCGCTGACGGCCGGGCGGCTGGGGTCGCGGTGGGCGCCTGCGGCGGCGGTGGCGACGAGCTTCTCGATCTCCTCGGGGGAGTAGAAGTCAAAGCGGGCCGCGTCGTAGGACTCGCGCAGCCGCTTGACCTTGGCGACGGGATTGAGGATCAGGCCGTGGTGATCGACGGCGTGCTGGAAGATCGCGTGAAGCTGGGTGACGATCTTGTTGACCGTGTGCCGGACCCGCGTGCCGTCCTCGGCGAGACGGTTGCGCCAGCGCTCGATCTGCTCGGTGGTGATCGTCTCGATGCGCTTGGTGGCGAACTCGGGCAGCAGATGTGCGTCGAGCACCGAGCGATAGTCCACCTGCGTGCTGGCCGACCAGTCGCGCTCGAAGCGTCCGCGCTCGAACCACTCCTCGGCGACGTCGGCGAACGTGACGCCGGTGCGCTCCTGGCGCAGTTGCCCGCGGCGCGCGTCGACGAGCAGCGCATCGAGTAGCGCCTGCGCGTCGCGCTGGCGCAGGAAGCCCGGCGGAGGTGTCCCTTTGCCGGCCCATGCCGTGCCGAGGCGCTTCTCGTGCTGTCCGTGCTGGTCGCGCCACTTGGCGCACCAGGTGTTGCGCCGCTTGCCCTCGTACAGCCACACGTGGCCGCTGATCGAAGCGTGCGGATCGAGGGTTGCGGGTGGCATGGCGGGCTCCTTCCGTGGGGGCGGCTGAGGCCGTGAGAGAACGGTGCAGACTCAAGAACCGTAGCGCGTCGCGCGGACGGAAATTTCCTCCCGAGATTCCTCCCCAAACAGCCTTGCATAACTCGATCTACTGCACCAAAATGGCTTGAATACGCGGCATATGTGCCCTACCGCGACTAGCTTGAGCTAGCTCATAACCCGAAGGTCGCGGGTTCGAATCCCGCCCCCGCTATATGAAAAGGCCCGGAAATCCGGGCCTTTTCGCTGTTGTTGGCAACCTTGTGGCCGAGCTATATCGCTGCTGGGTGCCAGGTTTGGGTACCACTTAGACCTCCTGAGCGCAGGCGGATCAGGCCTCGTTAAAAGTCAGCTGCAGTTCGTGGCGCACTAGGTCGAACGGATCGGCAGTAGTTCGCGGCGACCGTCCCGCTCGAGCCTCGAGCCGCAACTGACGAACGCGCGGTGTGCCCACGTATCGCCTTCCCCGACGCTCTCCCACAGGGTCCAAAAGGGCGGCATCGACCAGCGCCTTCAGATCACGGGTCGCCGTGAGCTCAGAGATTTCCTCGCCCATCGTCTCGAGGACCAACTTCCTATATGTCGCATTGCGGAGCCGCAAGCCGAACGCCGCGTCGTACAGGCCGGCGGAAACTCGCTCGGGTAGCCGGTGCTGTTCGGCGAGTGCTTCGCATGAGCTCCATAGGCGCTCCGTCTCCTCGATTCGGCGAAGGTGTGTCATTGCTTGGCGGTAGTGGGCGGTAAGGCAGAAGCGCACCCAAGGTCGAGCGTCGAGCTGCGGGTTCCACGCGCCCTGTCCCGTGTCGGTGAGAATGTCGTAGTAGGCCTGCGTGTTGCGTCCGAGGTACTCCTCGATGCTTGAGAAGACTGGGGCGAAGATTTGCTCTCGAGCAAGGACTAGGGTCTGAAGCGCGCGTGCCATGCGCCCGTTTCCGTCGCTGAATGGATGGACCATCACCAAGTTGAGGTGGGCCATTGCGGCCCGGACGAGGACAGGGGCACCACTAGATTCAAGCGTCTCGAGGGTGGCAGCCACGAGGTCCGGTACGACATCTCGCTCCGGCCCCTCATAGACGATGTCTTGGGTGTCTTGTTTGCGTACGTAGATCGCTCCTGGACGCCACTGTCCGGGGTGCTTCGCGAGGTCGTGCTTGATCATCATGAAGTGGAGCGCCTTGAGCAGACCCTCGTCCACGCTTGGTGTACTCGTGTCCTGCGCCACCTGCAGGACGTACGTCATCGCGTCGCGATAGCCAGCAAGCGCGAGCCGTGTCTCCTCGCTGGCATCCAGCGCCGGCTCATCCTCGGCGATCGCCAAGACGTCATCAAGGCTCGCGTTGTAGCCCTCGATGCTGTTCGAGCCTTGGACGGCGCGTGCAAAGGCCATGCGTCTGAGGCTCCCCGACCACCGGCGAGGCTCTGCGACATATAGGCTTAGTTTCTGGCGAGCGTCGTCAATCAAGCGAAGAACTCGTCTCTCGGCGGCGCCGCACTCGGGGGTTATGTATACGGGTGGCAAAGTCATGATAGATAGATTCTATCATTCGGTCATGCCGCTCAGGGACAAGGATGCATGGCCTTTCGAGAAGGCAGTGATAGAAAGAAACCATCTTTCAATCGCGCCTGATTTCGCGGTTCCGCTGAAGCCGTAGCTGTGTACGATCTCCGCCAACTCGGCCTGGGTCCATGCTCCCGATCTGCGCGACTGCTTGCGTGTCGGAGATGCCCTGCTCGTTGGCCCACGTGCGGTAGCCGCGACGGTGAGCCTGCTCGGGTCTTCCTTGATGCGCCGCTGGGCACTCGCCACTATTGCCACGGCAGACCTTCCTGGAGGCCCGCTCTCGCGTTTTCGCCGACGAGCACGGTTTCGATCTGGTGGCGGACAAAGAGCCGCCTGCGGCCAATCTTGCGCGACGGGAGGGTGCCGTGGCGCGCCAGATGTTCGACGGTGCTTGTCGGCATGTGCAGGAGCTCGGCGACCTCGCAGGCGGTCAGCACGTCGGCGGCGGTGAGAGGGCGGTGCGCTGTCGAGCTCGCTTGGGCGGGCGGCCCGTTGTAGACGGAGGCGCTCATAGTGTCTGTTGGTTGTTCGGGTTCATGTCGGTATTGGCCGCGAGGGCCTCGAAACGGCCACCGAACTGACCACTGGCACCGGCCAGGGGCGTTCCTCGGCCTTGCCCCGCACACAGCGATTGCTGTGCGGTTGCTGGCCCGTGCATCTAGTCTGTTCAGGCTTTGGCGCTGTGCGCTGAGCGGGCTTGAGGGCGCGCAAGCGGCCGTGGGTAGGGCGTTGTGATGCGGGACCGGGTGGGCGTGCGTGGACGGTCACGCGAGGAGCCCCTTGGCGGCCAGGCGCTCTAGTTCGGCGTCCGCGGCCGCCGATCGGTGCAAAGGCGCCGAGCCCATAAGGGGGCTTGCACTGTGCACCGGCGTCTCATCCTCGAGGCAAGGGTGCAACGGTCGGTTTGCACCGCTTGCACCTTCACGTAGTCGTGGCCTTGGCGGGAGAGCTTGCCGTCCTCCACGAGTGCTGCGAGTGCGTTGCGGACGCTGCCATCCTTCGGGCCCCGCCCAACCCGCTCTGCGATGGCAGCGAGGCGTAGGGGGCGGTCGTCCATGCTCGCGAGGATTTCGTCGCTGAGCTTGATCCGGACAGGCTGCGCGGCTGCGCGGCCCTGCGCATCGGGCGGTTCGGCCTGGTCGATCAGCACCCGCCCGCGGTCGATGTCTACTAGGAGCCAACGCCGCTCGGGCTCGGCGGCCACGCGCATCTTGCGGCAGCTCAGGAAGCGCCTGCGCGGGTCTGGGTCCTGGTCCTCGCGTCCGAGATGCCAGAGCACGTCAACAGCGTCTCGAATCGCGCTCGCGCCGCGGAAGTGGCGAGCTGGTCGCGCTGCGCTGGCGCGACATCGACTGGGCGGCCGGCGTCGTGCGCGTGCGGCGCAACTACAGCCGCGGGCAATGGGGGACGCCGAAGTCACGACGCTCCAGCCGGGCGGTGGCGCTCGCCGACCGCGTCGCCGCCGAGCTCGAGCGCCACTTCCAACGCTCGCACTACCGCGCAGACGACAGCCTCGTCTTCTGCCACCCGCACACCGGCCACCCCTACGACGCCTCGCGGCTCCGCGAGCGCTTCTACGCCGCGATGAAGGCCGCCGGCATGGGCGCGCGTTGCGGCCGGGAGGGCGGCATCACCTTCCACTCGCTGCGCCACACCTTCGGCACCCGCATGGCGGCTGTGGGCGTCCCGATGCGCAGCCTGCAGGAGTGGATGGGCCACCGCGACTTCACGACCACCCTCATCTACGCGGACTTCGCCCCCGACCCCTCCGGCGGCGCGGCATTCGCAGAGCGTGCGTTCGGACGCGCTGCGGCCGTCGAGGATGCGCGCTCAGCGCGGGCGCGCGAGCATCCCGCGGGCCCTGTCATACCGCTCGATCGTCCGTAGCGCGAGCATGAGACCGACGCTCACACGGCGTCGCAACAGTCCGGCATACCGACGCCGCTCTAGAGGTCGTCGCTCTTGCGCCGATTGCAGTCGGCACAGAGCAGCTGCAGATTCTCCACCGTCGTGGCGCCGCCCAGGGCGACCGGCAGGATGTGGTCGTACTGGAGATCGAACCTTCCCCCGCATTCGACGCACTGCCCGCCGTCGCGCTCGAACACGAGCCTCCGCAGCTCGGTCGGAATCGGCATCCGCTTTGGCTGCCCGGCTTCCTCGGCGCGCATCAGACTTCGCGCGGATTGAAGTACTTGTTGCTGCCGGCGCTCGCGCTGCAGCAAGAGAGCCTCGAGGTCGTCTCCCTGAAGGCCTTCGTCATCCCAAGAGAGGCGATCATTGAACTGCCAGAGCGTCCGCTTGCCGTGGCGGAGCATGTCCACTTGCTCATCCTTCTGGGCAGCGAGAATGCTCCCGATCTGGGTGCGGTTCCAGCGCTCGTCGAAGACACGCCGGCCGGATTGGACGGCGTAGCGGCCTGTGAAGATGCGACGCCGAGCGGCACAACCGCGGCGTTGTTATCTACCCGCAGCATTACCTCGCCTGCCCCGGCTCATGTGGGCGTGCGTGGCGCGCTGTTCGGTCGCCCCGGGCCACCGTGGCTGCGCGTCGCGTCGTGCGCTGTGAATCAGTCGACGGCGTGCCGTTTGGATCGGCTTCCTCGATCCACCGACGGGAACTGCGGAGATCCGGCGCAACCAGCGGGCAGAGCATCGTGACACCGCGTACAACGCAGCCGTCGTCGGAACCGCCCAGCGGCCTGTGAAGGCCCGCATAAACATTGGGCTGAGTATATGCGGCCGTACCTGCCCAGGCCGCATCTCGACCAGAAAACTGGCTGGCCCGCGATGGGTTGAACGAGCGAATAAACGGCAGCAAGGGAGTATTTGCTACTGTGCCGCCGGTGCCAAGGTTCCGCAGTACCGAACGCGCGGGCGAGATCGAGGCGGTCCAGATCTGCTGGCGTAATTGGAGCGAGGTTTGCGATCTGTTGGGCGAGCCGACCAGCAAGACGATCAATCTGTACACCCTCCTAGAACTGAGCGGAGACGCCTGTGGTGAGGCTGGTCCTGGGTTCTTGGCGCTCGACGTGAAGACGGTGCACGGCGAAGTCGCGGAAGCCGTACATGGCGACTGGATCGTTGCTGAGGATCAGCCCGGCCGCTTTCGTCCGATCAAGCCTGCTGCGTTCCATCTGCTCTACGTGCCCGTGTGATGCGTCTGCTGCCGCCAAAGATGGACACCGATCCACCGTGGCGCTGTATCTGCGGCAGGCAATTCCATACGTCTTGGCAAGTCTTACGGCATTCCTGGTTCGGCTGGGGCTGCGCCGTGCCGGACACCGTTTTGAGAAACCAGGAACGCGCCCGGAGGGAACCTGGCGCCGCGACGTGATGAACGCGCCTCGCTCGGCGCTTTGTGACACGCTGGCGCTGTCGTCACCTCCTGCTGCCGTAGAGACAGGAGGTCAGCAGCTAACCGGCAAATGCTTTGGCGGACAGCAGCTCCGCTGCGTGCTGGCCTTAGTCATGGAACGTGCCGGCAAGCGGACGCCTACGGTACCTTGTCCGCTTGGCTGACGGGGATTTCGTTGTGCGCGCGTGCCTGCCGCGGGAAGCGCCGGTCGTCGTCGAGCTCTGGCAGGACGCGCGGAGTGACTATGCGACTACCGTTGACCGGCTCGAGCATGCGCAGCGGCTGCTTATGCAGACACCGGGAAGCCTGCTCGTCGCCGATTGCGATGGCGCGATTCTTGGCGCCCTAATCGCGGCCTGGGACGGCTGGCGGGGCAACTTGTACAGGCTCGCTGTCCGCCCCGAGCATCGCCGCCAGGGCATCGGCTTGGCGCTCGTGCGCGCCGGCGAGGAGCATCTGCGTCGCCAAGGGGCTCACCGCGTCAGTGCCTTGGCTGGGTATGAGGACGAGGTGGCCTCGGCGTTTTGGGAGAGCGCCGGCTACCCGCAGGACCGGGAGATTGGTCGCCGCGTGCGCAATCTCTAACGCATGTCGTCTCCTCGGGATTCACCTATATCCTCTCCCCATTAGGCGAGGCTCTTGCCCCGAGTTCCCGCGCGACCTGCGGTGGATATCGGTTGACCGAGGTTCCGTCGAGCGTCGACCATCTCATCGCGGGTCCACATGGCCCATCGGCGGTAGGTCTCGACCTTGTCGATGAACGTTGCGCGAGCGCTAACGACAGCCTCGGTGCCCGGCTCCTCGCTCTCCTGCAGCTTGGTGCTGATCTCAATTATCTCCCCGAGTATCTCGATCTCGCGGGTGAGCAGGGCGATTCTCTCTCCCAGTATGGATTCCATCGTGTCCACAAAGAAGCCGGGCCGTCAGGCGCTGGCCCTGCCCGAGATGACAGCGGCCTGCGAGTCGGCATCCTCCTGGAGATCGACGGGTGCGCTCCTGGCGCGCTCGCGCTCGTAGGCAGCGCGACCGGCAGCTGTGATGCGGAGGTCTTCCGGCAGGACGCTCCAGAGCACTTTCATGCTGCGGGCGAAGCGCTGCAGGGCGCGCTCGTCGCCGGGGCTCCACTCCAGGCCCAGGCGCTCGCGCAGCTCTGCACCAATGGTGCCTCGCGCGATCCAGGCGAGGCCGGCGCCTCCCGGGTGGCCGAGCAGTCGTAGGAGCGGGCCGTCGGCCCAGCCGGACGGCGGTGGCCAGCGGCCGGCTTCGGTGAGCCCCCAGCGCGCCACCTCGGTTGGCTCCAGCACGTCCATACAGACCCGCTGCCAGTAGCGGCGGAACGAGGTGTAGTCGGGGGGCACAGGGCGGACGGTCAGCCCGTAGCGTCCGTACCAGGTCAGCGACTCGGCGTAGAGCTGTTGCTTCTGAGCTTCTGAGAGCGGGTCGCCGAAGGTCTCCGCGGTGGCGATCTGGGACTCGAAGAACGTCGCGTGCGCCCAGAAGTAGGTCTCCGGCTCGAGCGCGTGGTAGCGCCTGCCCTTTGCATCGACGCCGCGCACGCAACGGTGGCGGTCACGCACCCGGGTGCCTGCCGCGAGCGGATCGGGACCGTAGAGCGTCTCGAGGATCGGTCCCGCCGAGCGCAGCAACCGGTCCCAAGGGCCCTCGAAGATGTCGGAGTGGCCTCGCAATGCCGAGGCGATAGCCGGGTGCATCGCCTGCAGGGTGCCGGTACGCAGGATCAAAAGGGCGCTGCGTCGATCGCCGAAGAGCCGCCACGTCAGCGAGTCGGGGCCAAGCGGCAGGCCCTCCAGTTGGCGGGTGCGATCAGCCGCGACTGTCATGGACCTCTCCGGGATGCCGTGCGGGCCTCTGCGAGCGCCTCCCGAGAGGAGGGGAACCGGGTGACGCTCGCACAAGCCCGCGCTCGGTAGTCCACGACGGCCCAGTATAAACGGTCACGTTATCCATAGTGGATGATCTAGTTGCCCGACCCAGTGCCTAGCATGTCCCAAAGATATAGCCTGTCATCGACGCGGCGCTCAATGCAAAAACGATTGCCATCGACAGACGTGAACTGTAATGGTATAGGCTACTGCCGCGATGCGGGCGATCGGAAGGGCATCCAGGAGCGGAGTCGCTTGGCTCGCGCTCTTGTCTACGCGAGCGAATCGCACGTAGCGCCGCGCGACGATGACCAAGCGGGATAACGACAGAGCGGCTGCGGCCAATAGCCGCCTGCGGGTGGCGAGCGAGCGTGTGGCGCTGACGCGCGCCTTCGGCCAGGCTCTGTGCGAGCTGCGCGAGGCTGCTGAGCTGTCCCCCGCGGAGCTAGCCCGACGCTGCCGGATCTCCCAGTCCACCGTCAGCAAGACAGAACTCGCGCGCCGTGAGCCACGTCTTTCTCTGATCCTGATCCTTTGCGCCGGGCTCGAGGTCTCACCAGACACCCTGCTCGCCGAGCTGCCCGTCCCCCGGGAGCGCTGAGCTCATGAGCATGCGATCGATCGCGAGGCTCTCCAGGCTGCTGAGGGCGGCGCCACCCGAGGTTGAGGAGGGCCTGCGCGCCCTCCGGGACGAGTTCCCGTGCCAGGAGCGCTACATCGACAGCATGCTAATGACGGCGAGGTTCGGCAGAGAGCGCGATGAACTAGGTCCGGACTTCGTCGAGCGGGTTCGTCTGTGGTGTGCCCAAGCGGAACGAACACGACTGCGCGCGAACGATCAGCCGGACGGGGCCGACTTCGGTGGGCCCGGTTGGGGCTGATGTGGGCGCCACGTTCGATGCGACGACGAGCCGGCGGGAGGAGCAGAGGGTGGCGCGCAACGTTGAGCTGAAGGCCCGCGACCCGACCCTGCTGTTGGACGGGCGGCGTGGCTCAACGCGCGAGTCACGCGATGGCGCCGGCTCCGGCGTTCTTCCAGAGCCTGATGATCCCTACGTAGTTGGGGTTCCCGTCCACCGGCCTTAGTTCGAGGTCGGAGCGCTCCATCCCCACAAGCCTGCCCGCATCGGGCGGCACAACTACCGAGATCCAGCCGGTGATACTAGATCTAGGCTGGATCGGGGGTTGCCCGAAGAGCGATGGGCTGGGAGCTCCTCTGGCGTTGAAGAGCGCCGCAAAGCTTGTGTCCTGTTCTGGTCCCGCTGGTATCGGGAGTGCCAGTTCGGCGGGGGGATCGGGGCGATAGCTCGGCGACGACGCACGGGCGATGAGCGGCCCGTACTGCAGTGGCTCGGGGCCGGGGTTCGAGATTTCGACCTCGAGGGAGACGAGCGCACCATGGCCATCGGGGTAGAGCGCGGGTTCGTTTCGCCAGTTCGAGACGTGAGTTCGAGCGACCGTCCAGGTGATTAGGTCGGCGTCGTATTCGGGCATGTGCAGGGTGCTGTCGGCATCGACGATGTTGCGGACCACGATGCTGGCGTGTTCCTCGACGGCGCATAGGCCCTCCCGCGACTCCGGCGGTTCGTAGGCCGCAGCCCCGCATGAGGGGTACGGCAGCGGATGGAACGGGCTGCTGCCTGCCGTGTCGGATATGAGCAGGGCCACTCTGAGCGCCAGGAGAAGCGAAGTCAGCGCGATCGCTGCAGGCCGTCTTCGGCGACTCATGGAGGGGCGATTCGGCGTAGACCCTGCGAGAACGCAAACCTATGCACAACCACCCGATCGGCGGCAGTTGCGGAGCGCTTGAAAAGCAAACCGTCTGCTTGCGCGCAAAGCTGGCGCACGCTGCCTCGATCGCTGCTGGCGCACTCGCTCCTTACGGTACCTTCGGGCAGCGCGGTGTGCTCGCCGCCCGCGCCGGCGAGGATCTGCTGCTCTGCTCCGCTCAGAACGCCTCCGAAAACAGTCCAGCAGAGGGAGCCGACGTGCTCCGCGCCCTTACGGCAGCGATCGCCAACATGGACCTGAGCCGCGGCGACGCGGAAGTAGCCGCGTCACGCGTGCTTACGCTGCGTCTGCATCCATAGGGGAAGCTGGGAGCATGACCTGTTGCCGTTAAGACAGGCGGTCATCGGTCCGTGCGCCTCTGCGTGAACGACGACTCACTAGGTGGCTGTGGCGCGTTCGCCCAGTGTCTGAGGCTGCATGGAAGCCTCGTGCGCCCGTAGGGTGCCCAGCTCGAGCGTCGCCTCGAGGATCAGCACCGTCGCACACAACAGGGCCCAGGCCTGGCCGACGAGCGCCCATAGGCGCTCTTCCAGTCCCTGGTAGCCGGCGAACGAGGCGTGCAGCATGAACGTCACGATCCAGGCGGCCAGCAGCACGAGAGCGCCGGTCAACACCAGCCGCGCGAGCCGGCTCGGCCACGCCGAACGGGCAAAGGTGAACCCCGTCAGCAGGAGCGAGACCTGGATGCCGAGGCTTATCCACTCGTGCGCGTAGTGATGCCAGGAAAGCGTGCCTGCGGCTTCGCGGGATTTGCACGCAGCGCTCACCGTGGGCGAGCAGTCCATTTGCAGCTGTCCGACTAGGATCGCGCACACGCCAGCGAGCATGAAGCACAGCGGCATCGCGAGCCGCCACGGCCGCGTACGCAGCGACGGGACGAGCGCGACCGCGAGCGCGATGAAGCCCAATCCCCAGATCCCGACGAAAACTGTGAAGATCCAGGGGTTAGTCGCGCCGCGCCGGCCGAGCTCGCTTATGTACTGGCGAACCGGCGAGTAGTGTGGTTCGAGAGCGCCCGCGAGTACCCACCCGCCGATGAACACGATCTGTGAAAGGATCGCGGCCCACGCCAACAGCCACGTCCGCCGGCGCGCCGCACTGGGCAGAGGCGGCCACCCTGCCGGTCTTAGCCAAAGCGCGACATCGCGTAGCACGGTGGCCTCAGATGCTAACCAGGATCCTGACTAAACGCCCGCGGCCCGTGTTGGCGGGCCGGCGGAAACAGCTCGCGAGCGGAGACCGACAAGCAGGCGCGATCTCGGTAGAGGCCGAGTAACGCCAAGCTAGCATCCGCCACGAGCGACGATGGAGCGGATGAAGGGGGCCTTCGCGGCGGTGTACGCGCCCCGGTCGTATTTGAACTGTTCGGCCAAGGTAGCCTTCAACATGCCGTATTCCTTGGCGACTTCGGGATGGCTGCGGAGGTAGTTGCGAAACGTCAGCTCCTCGCGAAATCTAGGAGCCGCGACCGGCACGAGGTGCAGGTGGTGTGTGCGGTGGATCGGGTGGGGCTTGCAGAACCAGTGCATCTCATCCGGGCGGTAAGGCGCGTAGCGATACCCGAGTACCGCGAGTGGATCGAAGGTCGACCGTGCCCCCTCCAGGCCCTCGACACCGACGAGGATGTCGATGATCGGCTTTGCCTCGAGACCGGGAACGGCGGTGCTTCCCACGTGGTGAACCCCACCCACGATCCACCCTCCGATCGCTGCGACCAAGGCCGCTCGCTCCTCCTCGAAGCGCGCCGGCCAGGCGGCGTCGTAGGCGACGATTGAGACTGCTGCGTCTTCGGACACGGCCCACACTTTATGCGGCCCCAACAAGAACGGGGAAGCTTGACGCCCCGCCAGAGAGGCAGGACGCGGTGACTGCCTGCGATAGAGGCAGGGTTCGCACTGGCCGCGCACGGCGGCCGCAGTGGCATGCCCGTCGCGGCGTATGGCTTCAGAGTCGCGATCTGGCAGCGCCGAGTAGCTGAGCGAGAAGTATGCGACGTCCACGGGTTCCTCCAGCGCGAGCGTGGCTGCGTCGTGATGGATGAGCTGCACGTTATGCCAGTGGTGCCGCGAGATTGTCTTCTGGGCCTCGGCCAAGATCCGCGGCAGCGTCGACCCCGACTACGCTGCCCTCGCTGCCGACGGCCTCCGGAGCAAGGCCAGCCCGGTTCCACAGCCAACCGCCACGACACGCCCACCTGTCCTCAGTTCGAGCCGCTCAACGGCGCGGCGGCGGAATCCCGGCGCGAGCAGGATCGTCCACTCTCCGAAGCGATACCAGCGCGCGAGGCGGTCATAGCGCGCGACCACACGCGTGAATGGCTGGCGCGCGAACGTGGGTCGGCTCACCGGCGCATCATCGCTCTGGAGGCTCTCTAGTTTCCCGTCCAGAACGCAAAGGCTGGGATTGGATTGCCTACGAGCTCGGGGGATCCTCGTGTCGCGGCTCCGCGTGGCACCGCGATCAGTATGACCTGGATCCCGGGTCCGGGCCACTTGAGTTCACGCACGCGATCGCGCCGCTTGAGCTGATGGTCTGGACTGACCTGTTCGAGCCAGCGCTCGACGGAGTAGGCAAGCCCGACGAGCGAGGTGTCGCTGTACTCTTCGAGCTCGAAGTCGATCCAGAGCCACCATTCCCTGTTCCGGACGCCCGATTCGAGGGCGAGCACGATCCGCCTGTGCAGCTTGAACTCGGCGATGTCTTCGAGCATCACCATCCTGCGTGCCGGCGGGCGAGAAGCGCCCCCGCATCATCTGCGATGCGATCTGTCTCGCTTGCCGGCTGGGTGCGCACCGCGTGTCCTTCTCTGCCGCGGGCGGAGTCGTGTTCATGTTCGTAGGCGGCGTCGGCGGCGGGTGTCATGTGCAGCTCGTCGGGCAGCACGTTCCACAGGACCTTCACGCTGCGGGCGAGGCGTTGCAGGTCACACTCGTCCTCCGCGCTCCAGTCAAGGCCCAGGCGCGCGCGCAGCTCGCCGCCGATGGTTCCGCGTGCGATCCATGCGAGTCCGGCCCCGCTCCCTCGACCCAGCAGTCGCAGCAGCGGCACGTCGATCCATCCGTCCGGCGGCGGCCAGCGCTCGGCTTCGGTGAGCCCCACGCGCGCCACCTCGGTCGGTTCGAGCACCTGCTCGCAGACCTCCGCCCAATAACGCTGGAAGGAGGCGTAGTCAGGGGGCACGTCGCGGAAACTCAGCCCGTAGCGTCCATACCAGGTCAGCGACTCGCCATACAGCTGCTGCTTCTTGGCCTGCGAGAGCGGGTCGCCAAAGATCTCTGCTGTGGCGATCTGAGACTCGAAGAACGTCGCATGCGCCCAGAAGAAGGTCTCGGGCTCAAGCGCGTGATGCTGGCTGTCCTGGGGATCAACGCCCCGCACGCGCCCGTTGCGCTCGCCCACCTGCGCGTTGGCCGCGAACGGATCGGGGCCGTAGACGGCCTCGAGGATCGCGGGGGCGGAGCGCAGCAGCCGATTCCACGGGTCCACGAATACGTCGGGGTGCCCATGCAGTGCTCTGGCGATCGCCGGATGCATCGCCTGCAGCGTGCCGGTGCGCAGGATCAACAGCGCGCTACGCCGATCGCCGAACAGCTTCCATGTCAGCGAGCGCGGGCCGAGCGTCAGGCCCTCTAGTCGGTGTGGACGATCATCAGGGACTGTCATGGCTCTCTCTCGGGTGCAGGCGGGCCTCTGCGAGCGTCCCCGAGAGCGGGGACAATCGGGCGACGCTCGCACAAGCCCGCATGTGGTGCTCCACGATGCGCCTGCGTAAACGGCCTCGTTATGCATAAGCGATGACGTAGCTGCTCGCAGCCTTCCTCATCATAGCCCTAGGCGCCTGGATCGTAGCGCGCAAAGCTCCTGCATGCAGCGACTGCTAACCCCGCTTGCTGAACTGCCATGGTATAGCCTCCGCCGCGGGCGCAGGCGAGTAAAGCGCCATCAGTTGGGCCGCTGCTGTCGGCCGGACAGCGGGCGGTAGGCGCCAAGAGACGATGAGCAACACGGATAACGAGAGATCAGACGTGGCCGCTGAGAGCCGCCTCAGGGCGGCGAACGAGCGGGTGGTGGTGACGCGGGCCCTCGGCCAGACGCTGCGCGACCTACGCGAGGCCGCCGGCCTGTTCCCAGCGGAGCTCGCCAGACGCTGCCGGATCTCCCAGTTCACCGCCAGCAAGACAGAACTCGCTCGCCGCGAGCCGCGCCTCTCGCTGATCCGGATCCTGTGCGCCGGGCTTGAGATCTCACCCGACGCTCTGCTCGCCCAGCTGCCCATCCCCCAGGAGCGCGGAGCAGCGTGAGCATGCGATCAATCGCGAGGCTCTCCAAGCTGCTCACGACGGCGCCACCCGAGGTCGAGGAAGGCCTGCACGCGCTGCGGGACGAGTTCCCGGGGCAGGAGCGCGACATCGACAGCATGCTTATGACCGCGAGGTTCGGCAGGGAGCGCCATGAACTCGGTCCGGACTTTGTCGAGCGGGTTCGTCGGTGGTGCGCCCAGGCGGAACGATCAAGACTGCGCGCGAGCAATCCGCCGAACGGGACCGGCTCCGGTGCGCCGGGTCAGGGCTGACGTGGGTGTCACGCTCGAGCGACGACGCGCTGGCGGGAAGAGGGTTGAGTGTGGCGCGCAACGTTGAGCTGAAGGCACGCGACCCCGACCCGGCGCGCTCTCTGCGGGCCGCTCTCGCGATCGGCGCCGAGGATCATGGCTGGCTGCGGCAGCTCGACACGTACTTCAACGTCTCGCGGGGACGGTTGAAGCTGCGCGAGCAGGACGGGGCGGCCGAGCTCATCTTCTACGAGCGTGCGGATGAGGCCATCGAGCGAGAGAGCCGCTACCGCATCGTCCCGGTCGAGGAGCACGACGGGCTGAAGGACGCCCTCGGGGAAGCCTTGGGGGTGCTCGTCTGCGTCGAGAAGTCCCGACGGCTGCTGCTCTGGCACGAGGTCCGTATCCACCTCGACGAGGTTTCGGTATTGGGGAGCTTCATCGAGCTGGAGGCTGTTGCCGCGCCGGACTCCGACCTCAGCGGCGAGTACCAGCATGTGGCCGACCTCCGTGAAGCGCTCGGCATCAGCGACGAGCGGATCCTCGCAGCCGGATACAGCGATGAGCTGCTGCGGATCGGCGCCCAGTGACAGACCACCCGCAACCCGTGGACGGCCACGAACGTTCTACCGCGAGCGAGGATCTGCCCCGCAAAGTCTTGAAGCCCTGGGGCAGCGAGCTCTGGTATGCCCACACAGACCGCTACGCAGGCAAGATCCTGCACGTCGCCGCGGGGCACAAGCTCTCCGTCCAGTATCACGCAGAGAAGGATGAGACGAGCTTCCTGCTGTCGGGTCGTCTCCTGCTCGAACAGGGCGAGACCCCCGAGAGGATGCGCCGTCGCGTTCTCGAGCCGGGCGCCGTATGGCGCAACCCACCGAAGCTCGTGCACGCGCTTGAGGCGCTGGATGACTCGGTGGTCCTCGAGGTCTCAACGCCAGAGCTACATGACGTCATCCGTCTCGAGGATCGCTACGGACGCCACAATGACCCATCCGAGCGATGATCAGCAGCCCGGGAACTGAACTCTCGGCCATGGTGGGGAGGTGACGCGTTCTGAGCTCGTCATCTTCGACTGTGACGGAGTTCTGGTCGACAGCGAGATTATCTCCAATGAACTGCTCGCCCGCGCGCTGAGCCAAGAGGGCTTGCCGACAACCCTCGCGCAGGCGCAAGCCGACTATCAGGGGCTGCTCTTTGCCGATGTCGCGGCCAGCGCCGAGGCGTTTCACCGAGAACTCAGCCCCATCCCTGGCGCAGCCGACGCAGTACGACAAATCAGCGGCGCGGGGGCGTCCGTGTGCGCGGCGTCGCAGGGCAAGCTCGAGAAGACACAGCTCTCCCTCGGCCTCACAGGCTACGAGAGCACTTCCCCCGCCACGCACTCTTCTCCGCCTACACGGTGCCGCGAGGAACGCCGCACCCAGACCTCTTCCTCCACGCGGCCGCCGTCATGGAGGCCAAGCCATCACACTGCGTCGTCTCGAGGACACGCCATCAGGGGTTAGCGCCGCTGTCGCCGCCGGCATGCATGCAGTTGGCTATGCCGCCGACAGCGACGAGCTCGTCCTGCGAGAAGCCGGAGCCCAGATCCTCCGGTCGATCGTGGAACTCCCAACCCTGCGCGGACTCTCCTAACCGCGCCCGCCGTCGGGCCGCAGGTAGTCGATCGTGAGCCAGGCAGTCCGACGCCGGTCCACGGGCTGGAAGGGGTGACCGCCTGTGGTGGAGGCAAGAGGTCATGGGCTAGGTGAGGGGTGGTGCGGTCGCCTCCGGCCACGCGTTAGGGTTGAGCAAGGGGGCGGCGTCTGCGTAGTTGCTCGCATCGGTTCGGGCAGGGTCGCCCCCCAAACTACCCTCGTCGCTGATCCGTGCGTCGAGCTGGCCGAAGGCCGCCTGTTCGGTGCAGGGCGTCGTCGACATCAAGACGGGTTGTGGATGTCGGCCACCCACGCCGGGAGTCTCCGATCGTGCCGATCGGCGACCTGTGCTTCACGCCGGAAGGCACGGCGTGCCGACTCGCCCAAGCCCGTACGCTCACCACGGCTCGGCGCCTCTCACCTTCACCGGCGCGTCGCGGATCCTGGGTTAGCGAAGCAGGCGCAACCTAACCTGCCCCTTGACAGCGGGAGCACCTTTCGCTGGAAATACCGGTCGCGTTTTCAAGGGGGTCGAGGATGACAGCAGATGCGAGAGGCATAGTCAGGCGTCGTCGCAGCGCCAGGGCTGTTGGGCGCGGCTAGGCCCACGCACCGCGGCCAGCAGGAAACGAGAAGGAGCTTCTCTCACAGGATGGCGCTTGACCAGCGCAAGATCGGTGCTCGCGGCTGAGCAGATGCAGTCCCTCGAAAAGAGCTCTACGGCGAGGACTGCGAGATCGGCGAGGTATGGACGGTCGTCGAGATCCTCCGCCCGTCCGACTCGAGCGTCAGGGCGCGTAGCAGCGACCCGCTCGCACGTCGCGATCGGCCTACTGCGCGCAGCCGAGGCCACGACGCTCGACACCTCCGAGGAGTCAACGGCGAGCATGAGCGCTGACGTGGCCGGGCTGAGCGTCGCGCGGGCGAGGCCGTGGTATTTGCCGGTTTCGGCCCGAACACCGGCCCTGCGCGTGAAACCGACTGGTCGGGCTTAGCGCCCGCTCTGGCGAGGAGGTTGTGGGGGGGTCCCACGAGCGCTCGCCGTCTAGGGGCGGGGCGCATGTGGGGAGGGGATAGGACGCCCAGTGTCTACGGGGTTACAGGCGAGTGCCGGGTTTCTGCAAGACGGGGGTCACTGCCGACCTCGGCGACGAGTTCGAGAGTCGCGGCGATCAGCCTGGCGCGCAATTCGGCCAGCGGCACGTGGGCCTCCGGAGCTTCGTAAACCGGGCGTGAACGCTGGCCCTCCTCGCGCTCGGCGACGGCCACCGCGCTGCCGCTTGCGGCCCGGCCATCCATGGGTGCCTCTCCGCTTCCGTCCATAGGTCCCGTCTCTCTCCCGTGTCTCCCCGGCAACTTTACTGCGGGAACAACTAGAGCAGATCCCGACAAGGATGTCAAGATACCATCGGCGATCATCGCCGACCCCTGCAAGCGCGGGCGGTGTTCGGCCTGTCAGGGAGCGATCGCCGAGCGGCGGGTCGGCAGTGACCCCCGTCTTGCAGAGTCCGTGTCCGCGCGTGCAGGTGTGCCGGAGAGCGCCTTTTACGAGGTCTTTGAACGGCCCGGTGATTGTATTCTCGCCGCGTTTGCCGACGGTCTGCAACGTTTGTCGCTGACGGTCGCGGAAGCGGCTCGGGGCGAGGAGCGCTGGCTCGAGCGGATTCGCATGGGCCTAGATGATTGATTCCACGGCCAAGCGCGTGGATATCGAGGGTTTCTGAGCAGCAGGGTCGAAGTCGGCGGTGCTCTGAAACATCGCCGACCTAAGGGGGCCTCGATGGACGCCGACCTCGACCTGCTGCTCACTGCCGTTTATGTCACGGCTGACGATCTCCTGCCTGAGAAGCCGGGGAACGCCAAGCGAAGCGTCACAGACGCAGAGGTCGTGACGTTGTGCGTCGCGCAGGCGATCATGGGGATACCGTCTGACAGACGCTTCCTCGCGGTCGCCTCCAAGCGTCTGCGCCACTTGTTCCCGAGGATCCCTCGCCAGGCGGGCTACTTCAAGCGCCGCCGGCGCCTCACGGACACCCTTGAGTGGCTGATGGAGGTCTTCGCCAGCCAGAGCCCCGGCTTCTACGACGACCTGTTGCTCGTGGACTCCACCCCGATCGAGTGCGCCAGGAGCCGTGAGACCGTCAAGCGCTCTGCGCTCGGGGACGCCGCCGACTATGGCTATTGCGCAAGCCACAGCCGTTTCTTCTGGGGTTTTCGCCTGCACGCGATCTTCGCACCCGACGGCACCCCCAGAGCGATCACCGTGGCATCCCCCAAACGCGATGAGCGCGAGGTGGCGCTCGAGCTCCTCGCGCGCACCCGCCGCGAGGGCACGGTGACCCTGATCGCCGACAAGGGCTATGCCGGGCGAGAGTTCGCAAGCCATCTCGCTGAGATGAACGCCGCCATCATCCGACCGCGCCGCAAGGACGAGCGCGGGCGCGGCCCACACCTCGCCCCGATCCGCCAGAGGATCGAGAGCATCTTCTGGACCTGCAAGGACATCCTCACCCTCGAACGCCACGGCGCAAGGACTCTGCCCGGCCTGCGCGAGCGGATCCTCCAACGCTTCCTCTGCCTCGCCGCCGCCGTCACACTCAACCACGAGCTCGCCCGACCCAGCCGCGCACTCGCCAACTACTGTGCCTAAAACCGTGGAATCAATCATCTAGAGGCGGCGCTCGGGTTTCTCGATCGGGAGCCGTCGTGGGCGACCCTGCTCGTCCTGGAGTCCCCGCTGGAGGCTGCCCCTGCGAAGGAGTGCGCTCAGCGGGTGCAGGAGGCGCTAGGCGAGGTCTTGGATGCGGGTCGTGGAGAGGTGATCGTGGGGGCGAACGTTTCGCCGCCCACGATCCTAATCGCCGAGCTGGTGACCGGTGCGGTCCTGTCTGTGATCCGGGCGCGCATGCTGAACACGCAAAGCGGCCCGCTGGTTGACCTGGCGCCGCTGCTGATGACGAACATCTTGGAGCCGTATCTGGGGCGGGGCGCCGAGAAGGCAGATGCCGCTAGAGGCCTTGCGGCTGACGTCTCGGAGGTGTCGGAGGCGAAGGTCGTCCCGATTCGCCCCCACGCTCGCGTGATGGCGGTGCTAAGCCTGGTCGCCTCGCAGCCGCGGCTGACAAACCGTGAGGTCGCGAGCACTGTGGGGATGAAGGATCGTCGGCAGGCTTCGCCGCTGCTGGCGCGCCTAGAGCAGCGGGGTCTAATCGAAAACGCGAACCCTGGTGGTAGGCCGCACGCGAACGCGTGGCTGTTGACCCCCTATGGGCGTCGGGTGCTCGAGGTGCTTGCGGAGAGCTATGCCCAGGCGCGTGGCACGGAAAAGTGCGAGGGGGTCCCGGGCTGGGCATCGTGGCGGGGCGCGTTGCGGGTGAGTTCGGGCCGAGCCCGTGCGGGCGCGAGGGGCGCATGAGCCTCCAAACCGTCCCGCTTGGTCTTGGCGAGACGCGCCGACCGCGCGATCGGCTGCCGCCGTGGTGCGCGCCTTTGCTCGCGTCGAACGTCTGTTTTGCCCACAAGCTTCCTCCGGCACAAAGGCCGTGTGCCTTCACGCCGGTGACGAAGATGCATCCGTACGGGGGCCGTCGCTCCAGATGGGGTGCGTTAAGACACGACCGGTCACGAGCCTGCCCGAACGGCGGCTCGCACCGCGCTGGTCGCCTACTAGCGAATCACAAAAGGAGTGGTGGAGAGTGAAACACGTAAGGACACTGGGCCTCTGCCTGCTGGCAACGCTCGCGCTGGGCGCGATGGGCGTCGCTAGCGCTTCGGCAGCATTGCCGGAATGGGGGCAGTGCAATGCAGAGCCCGAAGGCAAGTACGAAGACGCGGGTTGCACCGTAAAAGCGCACAGAAGCCACGGTAAATCGCTCGGCAAATACGAATGGTCTGACGCTAAGAGTAGCGAAGATAGGTTTACGCTCGGTGTAACGCATTTCGAAACGCCCGGTGGTAAGGCGATCACCTGCGAAGGCGGCCACGGCGAGATCGCACTCGGCGAGGCGCCCGACCAGAGTAAGTCGTCAAAGGACGTAAGCGACACGTTCTTTACCTTCACTGGGTGTCGCGAAGGAAAGAACGGCGAAGGCGCAGCGTGCAACGATTGGGAAGAAGGTGGTGAAGAGATCGGCAACTACAACGACTGGTATGTTGAAGGAGAAGGCTACCAGGGGCAGATCGGTCTCGTGACCGGCGGGTCAGATCCGACGGTTGGCGTCTATCTCGCGCCGTTTGATGGAGAACGCCTGCCGATGTGGGAAGCCGCATGCGAAGGGGCGCTGGGCTCAATCGAGATTGGGGACACAGCCGGTAGTTCCGTCATCGGCACGATCTCGCCGCTCAACGAAATGGTTGGCACAGGCTATCCCAACCATTTCACGGTTTCGTTTACAGGGTCTGCCGGTGTGCAGGTCCCGAAGAAGCTCAAACGCGAAGACCGTCGAGGCCTGATGGAGGAATCGCTCTTTACGACTGAACCGATGTCGATGAGCACAACGCTGAGCACGAGCGACTCCGGCGAAGCACCGCTGGAGATCAAAGCAACACGGTAAAGGCCACTCGCGACGCTGGCGTTCGGGATCGTATGGGGTTCAGGGCGCCAGCGGCCGCACTGTTCGAGCAAGAGACATCTATGAAAAGGGACGGTTGACAGATGAAATGCATAAGACTGGTGGGCCTGTGTCTGGTGGCCCTGTTCTCGTTGGGCGGTGTGGCAAGCGCAAGTGCGTCGGCCTCGGAACTGCCGTTGCCGGCGCTGTATGAAGCGTGCACGAAGGCAGGCAAGGAAACGGTCAAATATTAAAAAGGGCACAAAAGAAAAGACCAAGGCGGTTTACACCGGCAACTACACCGACAAGACCTGCACGACGCCTGCGCCGGAAGGCAAATACCGGGAAATAGTGGAAGGGCACCGCTTGCCGGAAGGCAAGTACGAGCAGCACCAGGGCATCGGCGCGGGCAAACCCTTTACGGGTAAAAGCGTGGGTGGCGCCAACCTAGAAATTGATGGAGTGGGTGGCGTACACTGCGCGGCGTCGACGGACGAAGGCAAATTCACGAGCCCCAACACCGCCGGTAAAATCCTGGTGACATTTACGGGCTGTACCTTCAACGGCAGTCAGTGTAATAACACCGGGAAAGCGGGTGAAATTAAGACAAATGCGCTTAGCGGCCAGGTGGGTTACCTGAGCGGTAAAGGTGGCCCGGCGCCGGTCGTCGGTGTGCGTTTGGGTCCGGAAGCGGCAGAAGACGATGCTGAATTTCTCTGCAACGGCGAACTGTACCTAAGGACATATGGGCATGTTATCGGGGAGGTGGATGCGGAAGCCGTCAATAAATTGACGGACGAAGTCACGTTCACGTTCGAACAGTCAGGCGGCATCCAACGCTACCGTGCGTTTGAAGGCGGACCGGAAGAGAATATTTGCTGACGGGGATTTCCGGTTCACCATTCACCTCGAACAACCACACGACAGAAGGGGAAGTAATCCCGGATGAGTCGGCGGAGGCGACAAAGGCGATCAATGTTGGTGAAACGTTGGAGCTGAAGGCGTAGGGGTAGCCTCGCAGGATGATGCTTGGTGTGGTGTGTGGGGCCACTCCGGTGGCCCCCACAGCCGCACGGGGCTGTACTGGCGCCGTGGCGTGAAAGGAATCTCTGATGGATGGCAGGGTGAGCGAGGGGCGGCGCAGACGCAACCATGAAGAGTCAGCGCCCTTTTTGGCTGGGCTTGCGGGGTCGATGGCCCACGGCCCACGGTTGCGCGTCGCAGTTCTTGGCTTGTGTGTGGGGTTGTGCTGCGTGTTGTGGTGTGCGCCGGCGTGGGGGTTGAGCCAGCGGGGTCATAGGTTTGGTTTTGCGTTCGGGGGGGCGGGGGAAGGGGCGTTGTCGGGGCCGGCGGCGGTGGCTGTGAGCGAAGTGGGTGGCGCGGCGGGTGATGTTTATGTTGTGGATCGTGGGGCGAATCGTGTGGAGCAGTTCAACGCGGCTGGGGTGTTTGTTTCGGCGTGGGGTTGGGGGGTTAGGGACGGCAGGGAAGAATTTGAGGTGTGTACGAGTGCGTGCAAACCGGGGCTGACCGGGCTTGCGAGGTGGTAGCAAGAGGTTTCGGCTGGGTGCGGGGCAGCTGCTCGCGCCTGTGGCGGTCGCGGTGGATAATTCGACGGGTGATCGTAAGGTGGATCCGTCGGCGGGGGATGTTTATGTGGTGGCGGATGCGGTGCCGGAAGCTTCGTATGTCTACAAGTTCGGGCCGGATGGGGAATATTTGGGGCGTGTGAGCGATAAAGAAGAAACGGTGGCGGATGGCCGGCCGATGGGTGTGGCTGTGGACGGGCACGGCTCGGTGTGGGTTGATTGGGGTTCGGCGGTGGAAGGGACTGTGGCTGGGGCGCATCGGCCGAAGATGGTGACGTATGCGGATTCGCGGGGGAACACGCGGACGGGGGAATTCTCGCTTGATTTGCCGTTGCGGTCGTTGAGGGCGGGTCTGGCGGTGACCCCGGAAGGTGATGTGTTCGTGGATTATGAACCGGTGGTGTTGTTTGAGGAAGCTGAAGAAGGTGGTGGGGAAGGTGGCGAGGAACCGTGTGAATGGGACGCGTGTGTGGCGGCGGAGCTCGCGGGCGTGGAAGAACCGGTGCACGGCATCGAGCCGGGTGCTCTTTTGTCGGGGGAAGTGGATCAGGAAGACACGACTGGTTTGGCGGTAGCGCCGCGGCGTGCGGATGAATACGGTGAAGTGCTTTTGGATAACGCGACGAGTGTGTCCGCGGTGACGTTGGGCGGCGTGCCGATCCAGCGTTTTGGCGGTGAACTGGGCCGGCTGCAGGACGGGAGCGGCGTCGCGGTCGACGCGGAGGGGGATGTGTTCGTCGCGGATGCGGGCGCGGGTGATGTTGATGTGTTTGAGCCGGAACCGGTGAGCGCCCCGACGGTGGGAGGCCTGGCGGCTCAGGGGGTGTCGGGTGAAGCTGGGCAGTTGGATGCGCGGGTGGACCCGAGGGGTCTCGGGCGAGCTACCGCTTCGAATACGGCAGCTGACCGTGCTCGGGCGGGGGCTGTGTGAGCATTCCCGGTGGCGAGGTGGGCGGCGAGGGTTTTGGCGATGAAGGCTTCGGTGAAGAAGCGGTCAGCGCGAGCGTTGGGCCGGAAGCAGGCGATCCCCTGCGTCCGGGGACCACCTACTACTACCGCGTGTCGGCGTCGAATGGGGTCGGGCGGGCTGAGAGTGGCGAAGCGACGTTCACGACCCCGTCAGCGGCTGGGGGTGGTGTTGCTGATGGGCGGGTGTGGGAACTGGTGTCGCCTGGGCAGAAAAGTGGTGCGGGTGTGGATTCGCTGACGAAAGAAGGGGCGGTTATCCAGGCTTCCGAAAGCGGCGGCGCATGGCGTATGTGGCGGATTCGCCGCTGCTGGAAGCGGAAGGTAACCGCAGTTTCGAAGTCAACCAGGTTCTCGCGACACGGGGCGCGTCGGGTTGGTCTTCGCAGGATATTGTCACGCCGAATGAGCAGGGGAGGGGCTTGGCGGTGGGGTTCGCTCCGGAGTATCAGTTCTTCTCGGGTGATTTGGCGCTCTCGCTGGTGGCTCCGGCGCAGGGTGGGAAGAACAGCGGCAAACTCGCCGAACCGCCGCTGTCGCCGCCGCTTTCTGAAGCGGAAGCGGGCCATCAGGAAAAGACGATCTATCTGCGCGATGACTCGCCGGTGGCGCCCGGGTCGAGTGAGGCTGCGAGTTATGCGGAGGCCCATGAAAACGGGGTGCTGCTGGGTAACCCTGGCTATGTCGCTTTGGTGAGCGAAGCGAACGTTCTGCCTGGTGCGCAGTTCGGCCCGAACGCGTCGGGGGAACTGCTTCATTTCGCCGGTGCGACATCGGACCTCGGCCACGTGATCATCCGTGCGGACACGGCGCTGACGGCAGAAAGGACGGCGCCGGGGGAAAATCTGTATGAGTGGGCGAACGGGAAGCCTCAGGAACAGCTGCGGCTTGTGAGCGTTCTCCCTGGGGGTGCGGGAGAGCCGGCTAGTGGATCCGCAGTTGGGCGCGGGGAATGCCGATGTGCGGGGAGCGATCTCAGATGATGGGTCGCGGGTGTTCTGGAGCGGGGAAGACCCGGGCGAAGGGGAGACGCATCTCTACATGCGAGACACGGCAGGGGCAGACGGTTCAGCTTGACAGCGTGCAGGCGGGGGCGTCGGGTAGCGGGGTGGTGCATCCGGTGTTCCAGTCGGCGAGCGCGGATGGCTCGCGGGTGTTCTTCACTGATGAACAGCAGCTGACGGAAGGCTCTGGCGCGGCGTATCAGAAGCCGGACCTGTATGAGTTCGACGTCGACAGCGGGATCTTGACGGATCTCTCGGAGACGGGGGGCAGGGAAAGCGCGGATGTGCTGGGCGTCGTGTTGGGGTCAAGCGAAGACGGCAGTTACTACTTCGGCCTAGTAAATGGCCGTCAGGCGGCTTTGGCGTAGCTGACGTGTTTCTCCTCGAAATACCGTGCGACGATGCGGGGTGTCTTTTGGCGTGAGCGTAGGTAGCTGCGGGTCTCGCCGATCAGCTCGTCCTGGGTGTGGGGCCGACGGCGGCCGAGGGCGTTGGTCTTGACGTCCTGGTTGAGCAGCTCGGTCGGGTTCAGCTCCGGTGCGTAGCCGGGCAGGAACTGCAGCTCGATCTGCTCGGCGTGCTCCTGCACCCATTGTTTGACCTTCTTGGAGCGGTGCACCGGGTGCCCGTCGAGGATAAGGATGATCTTCTGCCCGTTGCTCTGGCGAACCAGTCGGCCCAGGAAGTCGATGAACACGCCGGCGACGAATTTCTCCTTGAACACCCGGAAGGACAGATGCCCCTTGTTGGAGATCGCGCTGATCACGTTCGTGCCAAAGCGCTGGCCGGTGCCCTGGATCACGGGGGTCTTGCCGACCGGGCTCCACGAGCGGCCCGCGGTGTGATCAGAGCGTAGTCCCATCTCATCCGTCCACAGAATCAGCGCCTTTTCGCGGTGAGCGCGCGTTTTGATCGCGGGGTAGCGCTCGGTCAGCCACCGCTCGACCATCTCCGGGTTCTGCTCAAACGCTCGTCTGGCGGGCTTCTGCGGGCTGAACCCCCACGAGCGCAGATACCGCCCGGCGGTCTTCTCCGCGACACGGATCCCATACCGCCGGTCGATCAGCTCGCACACCAACGCCCTGGTCCACAGAAACCCCGGCAGCCGCAGCTGGTCAGGGTTCTTCTCCCGGATCGCCTTCGCGATCTGTGCCTGTTGGGAGGCCGTGAGCGCCGTCTTCTCACCCGGGCGGCGCCCACGCTTGCCGGCCGCAAGCGCGCCATCGCCGCCGAGACGCTGAGCGCGCACCCACTCGCTCACCGACTGACGCGACACGTCAAGCAGCCCAGCGACCTCCGTCTGCGAGCGCCCCTCCCCGACCAGCGCAACAGCACGCCGGCGCAGCTCCTCCTGTGCCGCCTGCCCAAGTCGCCTTGCATCCCGAGTCCTCACACACCAAAACCTACCAGCCCCGTCGGACGTTTACTGGGCCGAAGTAGTACGTGTATTTCGTGGCGAACGGGGTTCTGAGCAAGGCGGCGAACGCGCGTGGGGAAACGGCCGCGGCGGGGCATTGTCGCCATGAAGAACAGCCGATCAGCTCCGGCTCGAGCTGCAACCTCTATGTCGAGCACTACAACGGCGAAGCGGGACCGGGCGAAGGCTGGGAAGCCCCAAGATTGGTCGCCCGGATCTCCAATGAAGATGAGCCGGACTATCAGCCGGCGAACAGCTCCGAAGGCGACCTCGGCGTCGTGACCTCACGCGTCGCGCCAAACGGGCGGTTCCTCGCGTTCATGTCCGATCGCCCGCTGACGGGCTATGACAACGAGGCGAGCAGCCCGAGCGCCCACAACGCCCCCGCAGAGGAGGTCTTTCTCTATGACGCGGGCACGGATGGTCTGGTGTGCGCGTCGTGTGACCCGTCGGGTGCCCGCCCGGTGGGGGTGCTGGACCCGGTCGGGATCGGCGAAGGCCAGGAAGGCGAAGGCCTTCTCGTTGACCGCCCGAAAGCATGGGAAGGCCGCTGGCTGGCTGGGAGCGTGCCGGGATGGACGCGTGTTGATGGTGGCGCGTTCCCGCACGCCCTATATCAGTCGCGGTATCTCTCTGATAGCGGCCGGGTGTTCTTCAACAGCCCGGAGGCGCTCGTCTCAGCCGATGTCAACGGCAAGGAGGATGTCTATGAGTATGAGCGCGAAGGCATCCCCCGCGGCCCCCACGAGTGCACGAGCAGCACGGCGACGTTCAGCCCCCGCTCGGATGGGTGTGTCGGGCTGATCTCCTCCGGCACCTCGGACAGCGAATCGGCGTTCTTGGACGCCAGCCAGGCGGGCGGGGAAGGCGAAGGCGGCACAGAACTGCAGGAAGGCGGCGGGGACGTGTTCTTCGTGACAGCGGCGAAACTCGTGCCGGGCGTCGAAGCGGGCTTCGATGTCTATGACGCGCACGAATGCACAAGCGGATCGCCGTGCATCACACCACCCCAGGTCGAGCAGGAAGTCCGGTGCGAAAGCTCTGTTTCCTGCCGGCCGTCCTCTTACTCGCCTGCCACCCCGGGCGTCGTGGCGACCGGGACGTCCTCGGGGTCGGGCAACCTGCTGCCCGAGGCGAAAGTCCTCTCCAGCAAGACCAGCACCCCCCCGAAACCTAAACCACTCACGCGGGCGCAGAAGCTCACGAAAGCCCTTGCGGCCTGCAGAAGCAAAGACAAGAAGAAGAGCAAGCGCGTTGCTTGCGAAAAGCGGGCGCGCAGGGACTACGGGCCCGTCAAGAAACCCACGAAGGCGAAAAAGAGCACTACGGCCAAGACGACACGTCAGGGGCCGGCACGGTGACCCGGGGCAGGCTTACGAGCATGGTGGGTTGCCTCGCCGCTGCGCTGGTCGTGGTTCTGGTGGCGCTGGTGGGCGCGCCGGCGGCGTTTGCGCAGAGCGAAGTGCCGTGGTGGGGGCTGAACTCGACGTCGGCGCCGACGCTCCTGCCGCGCACGGGCGAAGGGCAGCTTGTCGTGAGCGCCGCGAATCTCGGCGACGGTGAAATCAACGCGACCAGCACCCATGTGAGGCTCGTGGACGAACTGCCCGCGGGTGTCAGACCGGTGGCCGTGAATGGGGAGTCGAGCCGCGGCAACACCGGCTTTCCGACCTGCAAAATCCTCGCGCAGACTGTGGTGTGCGAACTCGCCGGGTCGATCCCGCCCTACGAACGCCTGACCGCCCGCATCACCGTCGCAATGGAAGAACCGGCCGAGAAACCCCTCATCAACGTCGTGAAGGCCGAAGGCGGCGAAACCCCGCTCTCCCAGCCACTCGCGCCTGCTGCCCCACTGGAAAGGCCACTCACGGTCGGGGATACGGAAACCCGGTTCGGTGTTGAAACCTACGAAATGACCCCGGAAGATGAAGGCGGCGGCTTTGATTCCCAGGCGGGCTCTCACCCGTTTCAGCTGACGAGCACCCTGAACTTCAACCAGACGCTCGCCTACTATGCCACGAGCTCCAACGAGGTCGGCATCTACCCCTCCGCCCCCGCGCTGCCGCGGAACCTGCACTTCAAGCTCCCCGTCGGCCTGGTCGGTGACGCGAGCGCGGTCCCGCAATGCTCAGACGTCGACTTCACAGCCGTCCCCGGTGGAGAATTCGTGGACCTGTGCCCCGCGGATACCGCGGTCGGTGTGGCATCGGTGTTGATCAACGACCCGATCGCCGCGGGCTTCGGCAGCCACACGGTGCCCATCTTCAACCTCGCCCCCGGCAGGGGTGAACCGGCAAGGTTCGGCTTCGACGTCGAGGACGTCCCCGTCGTCCTGCAAACGGCCGTGCCGACGGGCGGGGAATACGCTGTGGAAGTCAGCGTCGAGAACGCCTCCCAGGCCGCGCAGATACTCTCGAGTCAGGTGACGTTCTGGGGGGTGCCGGATGACCCGCGCCACGATGACTCGCGTGGCTGGGAATGCCTCGGCAACGGCACCTACGAGAAGGGCAAAGAACACCCCGCGCCCTGCGAACACCTCGACGACCAGGAGCCCGTCGCGCTGCTGTCGCTGCCGACATCCTGCTCGGCGGCGCCGGTGACGAGCATGGGCGGGGAATCATGGTCGGCCGGCAGCGGCCGGCCGGGCAGCCCGATCCCCGAAGGCGAACACACCACCTACACCTTCCCCTCCGCGTTGACGGGCTGCGGCCTGCTGCCGTTCGCGCCCACGCTCAGCGTGTTCCCGGTCGACGAGCACGAAGACCCACAGAGCGCGGGGGAAGAAGCAGAAGAAGCGGAAGCCCGTCCGCCGCGGGCGTCGGTGAGCACAGCGAGCACCCCGACGGGGCTGAACGTGACCGTCAACGTGCCGCAGGAATCGACGTTGAGTGGCGCGCCGGGTGCGCTCGCGGAGGCCGACATCAACGAAACGACGGTCAGGCTCCCCGAAGGGCTGCAGCTGAACCCCTCGGCCGCCAGCGGCCTGGAGGCGTGCTCGGCGCTGCAGTTCGGCTTCAACTACGAAGGCGCCGCGGAAGGCGAACAGACACAGAACCAGCGGTTCTCGCCCGGGTCCCCGGAATGCCCCGACGCCGCGAAGGTCGCGACCCTCAAGCTCAAGACACCGCTCCTCCCAGAAGAACTGACGGGGTTTGTCTATCTCGCCGCCCAGGACACGAGCCCGTTCCGCTCGCCGCTCGTCCTATATCTCGTTGCGGAAAACCAGGAACGGGGTGTGCTCGTCAAGCTCGCCGGTGAAGTCAGCATCAACGAAACGACGGGCCAGATCACCACGATCTTCAAGAACACGCCGCAGCTGCCGTTCTCGCAGCTGAAGCTGCACTTCTTCGAAGGCCCACGCTCGGCGCTCAGCACCCCCGCGCTGTGCGGCACCTACACCGCACAAACCGCCTTCAAGGCCTGGTCGGGCGCCACCCACGAACCCTCATCCGAACCGCCGTTTGCCATCAGCACCGGCCCAGGCGGCGGGCCATGCCCGTCGAGCCCGCTGCCGCTCGCGCCGAGCTTCCAGGCGGGCTCCTCGAACAGCCAGGCAGGCGGCCTCACGAACTTCACGGTAGACATCAACAACCCCGACGGCGGACAGGCACTCAACGGGCTCACGATCCAGCTACCCCCCGGTCTCGCCGCGCTGCTCTCCACCGTCACGCCCTGCCCCGAACCCCCCGCCGGGCAGCCCTGGGCGTGCGGCCCGGAAAGCCTGATCGGTCACTCCGCCGCGAGCTCGGGCCTCGGCAGCGAACCCTACACCCTCCCCGGCCAGGTGTTCCTGACCACTGGCTACGACGGCGCCCCATTCGGGCTGCTCGTCTCCACCGAAGCGAAGGCCGGCCCGTTTAACCTCGGAACCGTCGATGTGCGCTCGAGGATCAACATCAACCCCGAAACCGCAGCCGTCACGATCACCACCGACCCCGGGCCACGCGACGAAGCCTTCCCGACCAGGCTCAAAGGCGTCCCCGTCCAGCTCAAACACCTCGAAGTGACCGTCGACCGGCCAGGCTTCCAGTTCAACCCAACCAACTGCAACCCCCTATCGATCACAGGCACCCTCAACGGCGATGAAGGCGCCAACAGCCCCATCAGCTACCCCTTCCAGGCCACCGGCTGCCAAACCCTGCCATTCGCGCCCACCCTCACCGCCCAGGCAGCCGGACACGGCAGCAAAACCGACGGCACAAGCTTCGACGTCAAGGTCACGAGCGCCGGGCTCGGGCAGGCCAACATCGCCAAAGTCGACCTGCAGCTACCGCTCGCGCTCTCAACCCGCAACACCACCCTAAACAAAGCCTGCCTCGAAGCCGTCTTCAACACCAACCCAGCCAGCTGCGACGAAGGCTCGATCATCGGCAAAGCCACGATCCACACCCCCGTCCTGAAAAACCCCCTCACCGGCCCCGCCTACCTCGTCAGCCACGGCAACGCCGCGTTCCCCGACGTCGAGTTCGTCCTCCAAGGCGAAGGCATCACCATCGTCCTCGACGGCAAGACCGACGTCAAAAAAGGAATCACCTACTCGCGCTTTGAATCCGCGCCGGACGCCCCCTTCACAAGCTTCGAAACAGAACTCCCCGCCGGACCACACAGCATCCTCACCCCCAACGTCCCCGAAAAAGAAGCCTTCAACCTCTGCAAACAAACCCTCACCATGCCAACCACCATCACCGCCCAAAACGGCGCCACCACCGAACAAACAACCCCCATCACCACCACCGGCTGCCAAGGCGTCCTCAACAACAAAACCAAAAAACTCAGCCTTGCGCAGCAGCTCGCGAAAGCCCTCGCCAAGTGCCGCAGCGCCTACAAACACTCCGCGACCAGACGCGCCACTTGCGAACGCAAAGCACACGCGACCTACACCGCCGAGGCCCTCGCGGAATGCCGCAAGACAGATAAGCACGCCTCCAAGAAACGCAAGTCCTGCGAAACGCAAGCACGCAATGGCTACGACGCGAACGCGAGCCGCAGGAACACCTAGGCCCCGCGCGCGGTCGCTGCCACAGGCGGACCAAGCCCGGCCAAAGTCCAACGCCCCCTGCTTCACAAACAGCGGGGCGCTGGGTCCTGCTTAGATGCACGAGGACACCCGGACGTCCTGCTTGACGGGCAGGAGGTCACCGAGTCTGCTTCGAGGCCGTTGACGGCGTTGCCTCGCTGAGTCGTTGAGCCCCCACGACACCTCCCCGCTCAGGGGGTGGGGCTAAGGCGGTGGGTCGCGTGGCGTCGGTCGGCGGCTTGCTTGCGTTTCGCTGGCTCCGCGCTCTTGGGGGTCGGTCCAGGTGTCGTGGGGTGGCGCGCCTCTCAGCTGGCCTGGCGCATCGCTGATGGGGCGTTTGGGCTGCCCGTCTGGGTCGTTGCGGGCGCCTTCGAGTGTGAGCCTGCGGGTGCTTGCGTGTTCTGGGCGCATCGTGACGGTGGTGGCGAGGCCGAGCGCGCCTGCTCTGTGCAGGCTGGTGGCCTCAACGCGGCGTGGCAGCGGCCTGGGCGCGCGGGCGCGCAGCGCAGAGTTGACGCCCGCTTCGCCCGGGGGTCTTGGTCCGGAGACGGAGTGCATGCGGCGTGCTGCTTCGCGGACGCGGTCGGGCATGAGGTGTCCGTAGATGTCGACGGTGGTGGAGGTCTTGGCGTGTCCGGCGAAGGCGGAGATGAGCAGGATGTCCTCGCCCTGGCCGATGGCGTTGGTGATAGCTGTGTGACGCAGGTCGTGCAGGCGGATGGTGTGTGCGAGGCCCGCCCGTTCGGCGTAGCGGCGAAAGACGCGGGTGACCATGCGGGGGTTCAGAGGCCGGCCGGCCGGGCGCATGGTGCCGTCTTGGCCGCGCTTTCGCTCGATGGTGGCGAAGACGGGGGCGTGCTCGGTGGTGTCTTGGGCGGCGGTGTAGAGCTGTTCGAGGGCGGCTTGGGCGCCGTCGAGGATCGGGACGAGGCGTTGGCCGGCCTCGGTCTTGGTGGTGAGGTGCTGTTCGTGAGGGGCCCGGTCGGGTTGGTCGTAGGCGCCGATGCTGCGGCGCACGTAGAGGATGCGCTGAAGCAGGTCGATGTCGCCCCAGCGCAGACCGATCAGCTCGCCGCGGCGAAGCCCCGTGTCCAGGGCGACGGTGAAGAACGCCTGCCAGCGCGGTGAGCATGCGCTCAGGAATCGCGCGATTTGCATCGGGGTGAGCTGTGTGCCGCGCGCGCGGTGTCGTTTGGTGTGACCTCCGCGTGCGCGGGTGGTGTCGGCGGGGTTGACGGTCAGGAGCCCTGCGTCTTGGGCGAAGGCGAACACTGCGTGTATGTGGCGGCGGATCTTGGCGACGGTCTCCTCGCTGAGCCCTTCGGCTCGCTTCTTGCCCAGCAGGGCTCTGATCATCTGGGGATGCACGTCGTCGAGGCGGACCGCGCCGAGGGTTGGGGCGATGTGACCGTAGAAGGTGCCGCGGTAGGTTGCCGCGGTGCCGGGCTTGAGGTTCGGCTGAACGTGCTCGGCGAGCCATCTGCCTCCGAGCGCCAGCACGCTCACGCCGCTGGGTACGTAGCGTCCGTCGTCGATGTCGTCCTGCAGCGCGCGCAGCATCCGTTCGGCCTTGCGCCGGCTGGGGCCCGCCGCCTTCTCGACCTGCCGCCAGCGCGAAGAGCCACTCTGCGCGTCAATCACCAGAGCGCGGGTACGGACGTAGAAACGCCCGTTTCGCTCCCTGATACACCCCGTGGCCACCCGACATCCCTCCTACCTCGCGCCTCCCAAGCGCGTACACAACCCTCAACTGGACTACAGATTACTACCTAACAATCCGTATTTACAAGCCCATTTTCACCGTAAGCCTGACGCTGCCTGCGCGTATCTGCGACCGCTACGTTTCAAGCCAGCGGCACGCAGCGTTACCCGACGGCGCCTGCGTCGGGCGGTCACAGACACTGGCGTCTCACTCGGCCTATATTCGGGGCGTTCGAGCCCTTGTCTTCGGGCTGAGTTGTTTGACAGGCCTGCCCCCTTCAGGTATACATACCGTCTGAGTTCCCGGGAGGCCCATTGATGCGAGCAGAAAACGTGGTCAGCAACAGCCAGCACAACCGGGAGACGGCTCTGGGCGACGCTAGCACCACTGGCGATCCGCTCCGAGAGCAGAGGGAGCGCCCAGCTGATGGCGCTTGATCAGCGCAAGATCGGGCAGGTAGTGGCCGAGCAGATGGAGGCCCTCGAAGAGCACTATGGCGAGGACTGCGAGATCGGCGACGTGTGCACCGTCGTTGAGATCCTCGGCCCGCACGGCTCAAGCGTCAGGGTCCGCAGCAGCGACCCGCGCTCGCATGTTGCCATCGGCCTGCTCCGGGTCGCCGAGACCACGATGCTCGGTACCTACGACCCCGTAAACGGCGAGTAGAAGCTCCGAGCAGCAGGGATCACTGGCCGCGGCGCCGGCGACCAACGCGACCACCGGGCTCTCGCGTGAAACCAGCTGGTCGGACTTGAGGCGGTTGCCCCCACAGGGTCCTGTGGGAAGTCGCGCGACGACTCGCCGGCAGCGCGGGGGCAGGATGTGGGGAGTGGACGGAAGGCCCAGTGTCTATGGGGCGTAAGGCAAGTGCCCTGTTCTCACAAGACGGGGGCCACTCACGCCTTCGGCTACGAGTTCGACGGTCGCCTCGATCAGCCTCGTGCGAAGCTCCCCGGCCGGCTCGCCGGCGCCTGGACCACCCCACTGCTGGTGAAAACCCTGGGGGTCCTCGAGCGTAGCGACTGCGGCGACGCGCTCATTTCGCGCCCTGCCGTCCGTGGTCATGTGTCCGTTGTGTCCCCTCATGTTCCCCGTGCCCTTCAACCTCTTCCCATGTGCGGCCTGTGGGGAGCAGTAGAACACACCGCTTGATGTTTGTCAAGATACCATCGTCGATCATCGCTGGGGCCTGGCGGACAGGGGCCCAGGCGGGCGCCAGGCACCAGCTCGTCGCCCGGCAGGGCTGAGTGGCCCCCGTCTTGTGAGTACCCTGGCCTCGCAGGCCGGGTTGGCGCCGAACGCGTTGGATGAGGTCTTTGAAAGCGCCGAGGATTGCATTCTCGCAGCGTTCTCGGAGGGCCTGGATCGCCTCTCAGCCAGGGTAGTCGACGCAGCCTGCGACGAGGAAGCCTGGCTCGAGCGGATCGAGGCAGGGCTCTTGGCGTTGCTCGAGTTCCTCGACGCGGAGCCGCACTGGGCGCATCTTCTGATCCTCGAGCAGCCGCTTGAGGGAACCGCCGCGTTCAGATGCGCCGAGCGGTTGCACGAGGCCCTCGCAGACGTCTTCGAGTTGGCGCGTCAGGAGCTGATCGTTGGCGCCGAGCTCGCGCCACCCGCTGGGCTCCTGGCCGAGCTCCTGTCCTGCGCCGTGTACTCCGTCATCCGCAGGTGCATCCTCGCCGGAACCGGCGAGGCGCTCGCAAGCCTCGCCCCATCGCTCATGACGCACATCATCGAGCCCTACCTGGCGCGTGGTGCCGAGAAGGCCGACTCCGCAACGAGCCCCGCGTCCGCGCAGGAAGGCCCAGTGGAGGCCAAGGTGATCCCGATCCGCCCCCACCCCCGCGTGATGGCGGCACTGCACGCAATCAACTCAGTCCCGCGGTCGAGCAGCCGCGAGGTCGCGATCGCGGTGGGCCTCGGAGACAAGGACCGGCGACGTACGAGCGATCTCCTCGGGCGCCTCCAGCAGCGCGGTCTGATCGAAAACGCGAACCAGCGCCGAGCGGGCCGCGAACGCTGCCTCTGGCTGATGACCCCTTACGGGCGGCGCGTGCTTGAGCTGATTACCGCGAGCCTGGGCTCGGCTCGTCTGCGCGAACAACGTCACGGCGTTCCAGGACGGACATCGCGCCGCGAACCGGAGCCGTCCGGCAGGCGTCGCGTGACGACGGCGGCGACCGCGTGAGCCTCCCCGCGACCCCGAAAGCGATGTGCGCGATGCGGCGTGGGTCCATCCAACGGTCGTGTGGGTGCGTTCACCCTGTGCCTGGCGGCCGTTGGATGGGCTCACGCGGCGTCGGCGGGTGTTTTGCGCAGGCTGGGCTTGTAAGCGTGCACCGCCGTGGGGGCCTTGGGGTCTTCACGGGGGTGGCGGTGGCGCACCGGCCTGGGGCTTTTGGCTCTGGGTTGGGTGTGCTGGTTCATGACGGGCCTCAGGCGAGAGGTGACCTGGGCGCTGGTCGTTTCCTATCGATGAATCACAAAGGAGTGGTGGGACAGTGAGATACGTAAGGATGCTCGGCGTCTGTTTGGTCGCCGCTATGGCGCTCGTGGCCGTTGCGGCTGTGAGCGCGTCTGCTGCGGAACCGGAATGGGGCCGCTGCGTGGGAGCGAAGGGCGGCAAGTACACAGAAGGTGCATGCCAGACCAAAGCAGCGGAAAAGAAGGGCAAGTTCAAGGGCAAATTCGAATGGAAGGCGGGCGCGCCGGCCACGCCTGAATGCGAATATAAGAAGGACGGCAATTACACCGAAAGCGGCTGCAAAGAAGTCGCCGAGAAGAAGGGTGTGCCGGACCACAAGGGCCACTACGAAAAGTACGGCCCCAAATTCACCGGCGAAGGCGGTAAAGGGGTGTTGTCCGCCACAATGTACGAATGCAGGGTGGCTGAAGAAGAAGAAGCGCCCTCGGGCCGGTTCCCCCGTGCCGAATGCACAAACGAAGGCCGTGGCTCGGGCTACCTGGTGGAGGTCCCGAATCTCAAAGTGGAATGCACGAGCGAGCACGCGAGCGGTGAAGCTGTCGGCAGCGATCAGGTGGCGAACGTGTCCGTCCACTTCAACGGCTGTCTGATATTCGGGGTGGATCCATGCAGAACCCCCGGCGCCGCCGCCGAAGAAATTCGGACGGAACCGCTGAAGGGGAACCTCGGCTACATCGAAAAAGCAACCACGAAGGTCGGCGTGCTGCTCGAACCGGTGGCCGCCAAAGGCAGGTTCGCGAACCTGGAATGCGAAAACATCGAAGCCGACGTGTCGGTGGGTGTAGGGGATTCGGCGGAAGGCGCGTTTTACACGCCGGAAGCCACGGGCGGCTATGACGGCATCATCTCGCCGATCACGCCGATCAACATGATGACCCCCAAATTCACCCAGCAGTACACGGCCAACGCCAACCGGGAAAACATTCCCAGCCACTTCGAAGGTGGTCACATCGAGCTACTCGAAACGTTCCTCGAAACGACGACGCTCCCGATCGAAAGCACGACGTGGTCTCCGGCTGGTCAGGAAATCACGAACGTCAACACGGTGGAAGGAGAAGCCGAGATCAAAGCGTGACGAACGCTTGAAGCAGATCTAGGAGAACACAGAGGACGTGCGTGGGGTCTGGCAGATGGACCCCACGCACGCCTCACCAGAACGGAAGCGGAGCACTGAAGACCCAATGCGAGACGCGTGGACAGAGGATTGGCAGGGCATCCGTTGGGCACGCGGATCTCGTGCGATGAAAGGCGCGTGCTCGAGCGGAGCCTGGGTGGGTACGGCGGCAGCGGCGGTGCTGCTCGCGCTTGCGTCCCCGGGGGTCGCATCGGCCGTCACGGGGCACGAGCTCCTCTCGCGGCTGAGCGAAGCGCCGCCCGGCCACGCGCTCAGGGAACCGGACGCCGTCGCGGTCGATCACGCGACCGGCGAGGCGTTCGTCGCCGATCCCGGCAGTGGGGTGGTGGACGTGTTCAGTTCGACCGGCAGCTACGTCACGCGCTTCGGCGCGGGCCTGGAAGCGACGGCGCTCGCCGTGGATGAAGCGAGTGGCGACGTTTACGTCACCGAACCGGTTGAAGACGCGATCCTCGTCTTCAAGCCGAATGGCGCCGGTGGCTATCAGCTGCTGTCGACCTGGTCCGGCAAGGCGACGCCGGGTGGCGCGTTCGGGCAGGTGGCCGGGGTGGCGGTGGACAACTCCACGAGCGGCTCCGACCCCTCGGCGGGCGACGTTTACGTCGTCGACGAAGAACCGCTGCAGGAAAAGCTCGAAAAGGGCGCCGTGTATGTCTTCAAGCCCAAGCCGGCCGGGCCTCAGGAAGGCCAGGAAGGCGAATTCGTCGCGAGTCTCAGCAAGAAGCTCGAAACGCCGAACGGCGTGGCGGTGAGTGCCGCAACGGGCAGGGTGTATGTCGCCGACGCTGAAAAGCGGGCGATCTTCGCGTTCAGCTCGTCCGGTGTCTACGAAGCCACGATCAAAGGGTCTGGCTCGCCGCTGGGCACGTTCGGCGGCAAGGAAGGCGAAGAAGGAAACGTTACCGCCCTAGCCCTTGACGAAACGACGGGGGATCTGCTGGTCGCCGAGGGTGAACGCGACGTGCTCGACGAGCTGAACGCGGCCGGCGAATGGGTTGGGTGGGTGACGAGCACGCCCACGGGCCCGTTTGGCGCACTGCACGGGGTTGCGGTGGGAGCCTCCGGCGACGTGTATCTCGCTGACTCGGAACAGGGCGTGGTCGAAGAACAGGGCGTGGTCGACGTGTTCGGACCCGGGATACTGCTTCCGGCGGTGACCACCGGGACGCCGGCGAAAGTCACGGGCTCGACGGCGACGTTGAAGGGGACGATCGACGGCGACGGTGGACCGGCGAGCTACCACTTCGAAGTGGGCGAAACCGAAGCCTACAGCGGGTTGAGTACGCCGATCCTGCACACGACCGGTGGTGGTGAAGAACAGGTGCAGGCGGCCGTGACAGGCCTCAAGCCGGACACCAAGTACTACGTACGACTAGTCGGTCAGAACGAAAACGGGACCAACTGCGGCGTGGGGAGGGCGTTCGCCACCGAAGGCGCGGAAGCGACCGGACGCGCGACGTCGCTCGCATGCGAGCTCCCCGGCGCCACGATCGACGGCGAGTCGGCGGTGGGGGTCGGCGCCAGCGACGCAACGCTGCAAGCTAGGATCGATCCGCACGGCCACGACACCACCTACCAGTTCCAGTACGGCACCGAGGACTGCCGGCTGAACCCCGGTGCCTGCACGCTGCTGCCGGGCAGCCCGACGGACATTGGCGCCGGTGAAAGCGACGTGGCGGTGGCCGCCCAACTGGAAGGGCTCGAGCCTCACACCGCCTATCACTACCGTGTCCTCGCGACCAACGAGCTCGGCGCGAGCGAAGGTATCGAAGGCACCTTCACGACCCAGCCTTCCGGCGTCACCTTCGCGCTGCCGGATCACCGCGCCTGGGAGATGGTCACGCCACCCGACAAGCACGGCGCGCCGGTCGAAGCGCTGACCCGCGAAGGCGGTCAGATTCTCGCAGCGGAAGACGGCGATGCGCTCGCATACGTCGCCAAGGGCGCGATCACCGAAAAGGTCGAAGGCAACCGCAGCCTCGAAATGCAGCAGGTCCTCGCGACCCGCGATACCGCAGGCTGGAGCTCGCAGGACATCGCGACTCCCCAGACCCGCGGGCAGGGCGTGAACATCGGAGTAGCGCCGGAGTACCAGTTCTTCTCGCCCGACCTGTCGCTCGCGCTGGTGCAGCCCTTCAACAGGGGGGAGCGCTCCGAACCGCCACTCGCTGTGGAAGCCTCGCAGTCGACGATGTACGTGCGCGACGACCGGCCGCTGGAACCGCAGGGCGAAGCAGAGACGCAGCTGTTCGGGCAGGCGCTGGACGAAGGCGCGAAGATGGAACCGCCGAACCCCGGGTACCTGCCGCTGGTGACCGAAGCGAACGTGGCGCAGGGCACCGCGTTCGGGAGCAAGCTGCAGTTCCTCGACGCGACATCCGATTTCAGTCACGTGGTGTTCTCTTCGAAGGTCGCACTGCCGTCGCCGGAAAGACCCGAGGAACTCGTCGGACCGGGGTTGTACGAGTGGTCCGGCGGCAAGCTCCGGTACGTGAGCGTGCTCCCGGATGGGACGCCTGGAGCCGAAGAGGTGGCGCTCGGTTACTACCACGTGCAGGCGCACGCGATATCGAGCGATGGGACGCGCGTCGTCTGGACCGACGATCCAGAGAATCGTGCACACCTGTACGTGAGAGACACCGCCTCGGGCAGGACGACGATGCTCGATGCCGTGCAGGGCCTGCCGGAATCGGAACAGCCGCCGGGCGAAGCACAATTCCAGACGGCATCGAGCGATGGCTCGCGGGTATTCTTCACCGACACTCAAAAGCTGGTGAGCGGCTCGAGCGCAGAACCGCCGGGCGACAGTGACCTGTACGTGTACGAATGCGAACCCGGCGAAGAACCCGGCGGGCCCGCGTGCGCGCTCGAGGATCTGACGGTCGGAGTGCAGCACGCCGGCGAACATGCGGCGGTGCAGAAACTCGTGCTCGGCGCGAGCGAAGACGGCTCGTCGATCTACCTCGTCGCGAAGGGTGTGCTCGCGACCAACGAAGGCGGCGACGGCGAAACCGCGAGGCCGGGACACTTCAATCTCTACGAGCTTCACCACAATGGCGCGGGCGTGAGCGGCGAATGGACGACGACGTTCATCGCATCCCTCTCGAGCGAAGACAGCGTCGAGTGGGAGGGGGGCGCGACCCAGGAAGGAAGCGGCGGGCTGGCGGACACGTCGTTCCTGACGGCGCGTGTTTCGCCGAACGGCCGCTACCTGGCGTTCATGTCCGACCGGCCGCTGACCGGCTACGACAACGAAGACGTCTCGAGCGAGCATGCCGGCGAACGGCTCGACGAGGAGGTCTTCCTCTACGACTCGCAGACGGCGAGCCTGACGTGTGTGTCGTGCGATCCGACGGGCGCGCGCCCGGTCGGTGTGCTCGACGAGCTGCACTCCCGCGAAGGGGTCGGCCTGCTCGTCGACAGGCGCGAAGTGTGGGGCGAACCGGGGCACGAACACTGGCTCGCCGGGAGCATCCCGGGCTGGACGGCGGAGAGCGCCGAAAACGCGCTCGTTCAGTCACGATACCTCTCAAACGAAGGGCGGCTCTTCTTCGACAGTGCAGACGCGCTCGTCCCGCAGGTCACGGCGCCGTTGCGGGAAGAGGGAGTCGCCGGCAAGATGCAGGAGGTGGGGGTCGAGAACGTCTACGAGTACGAGCCCGCCGGTTTGAGCAGCTGCGAAGGCGCGAGCGGCGGCTGCGTGGCGCTGATCTCCTCGGGCACCTCGGAAAACGAATCTGCGCTCCTGGAAGCGACCCCGAGCGGTGACGACGTCTTCTTCATCACGAGCGCGCCGCTGCTGGCGCAGGACACCGACGATGCCTTCGACATCTACGATGCGCGCGTCTGTAGCGAACAATCGCCGTGCCTGACACCCCCACCGCCGGCGCCGTCCGGCTGCGAGGAAGCCGACGCGTGCCGCCCGGCTTCGCCACCCGTGCAGGCGCCCGGCGGACCCTCGGGCACAGCCAGCTTCTCCGGATCGGGGAACCTGCACCCGCAGGCCCACCAGGGAGTCAAAGGCGTCAAGGAAGGCGTCAAGCCGCTTACCCGCGCGCAGAAGCTCGCCAAAGCGCTTGCGACGTGCCGCAAGCAGCATGCGCACTCCAAGCGAAAGCGCGAGACATGCGAAGCGCACGCCCGCCGGCTTTACGGGCCGGCCAAGAAGCCGAAGAGCGCCGCGAAGGCGCGCAGGTCATCCAGCGGCGGGTCACGGGGAGGCCGGCGGTGAGGCCCGCGTCGTCTCTGCTGCCCGCCTGCTCGCGGCCGACCCTGCGCAGGAGGCTCGCGCTCGTGCTGGCGGGCGCTGCGGCGGTGACGCTTGCGTGGGTCACGCCCGCGCCGGCGGCGGAAGCGCTATCGCCGTGGTGGCAGGCCACCACCGAAGTCGCGCCGACTCATATCGCGCCTGAAGGCGAAGGCCACATCTTCGTCAACGTCACCAACCTCGGTGACGCATCTGCCAACGGCGGGGCCGGGCATCCTGTCACCATCACCGATACGCTGCCGTCCGATCTGACCGCGACCGGCATCGAATCGAAGGCCTCCTGCAAGCTCGCGACGCTGCAGTGCACCTTCACTGGATCGGTAAGCCCCTACGAACGATTGACGATCACGATCAAGGTGACGGACAGCGAGCCGCCGGGCACCGTGGAGACGTCCGACAACGAGGTCACGGTGGAAGGCGGCGGCGCCCCGCACGGCGCCTCGAGCACGCAGCCGGTGACGGTCAGCGGCGTGCCGGCGGAATTCGGCGTGGAGGCCGACCAGCTGTCGCTGTACAACGGAGCGGGCGAACCCGCCACGGAGGCTGGCTCGCATCCGTTCGAGCTCACGCAAACGCTGGTCATGAACCAGATGCCGATCGATGGTGTGAGGCAGCCGGCCGCGCTGCCGAAGGATCTGCGCTTCGATCTGCCGCCGGGCCTGATCGGCGACGTGTCCGCGGCGGAACAATGCACGATGACCAACTTCGCCGCGATCATTGCAGGGAGCCCACAGAATCTCTGCTCGCCGCGCTCGGTTGTCGGGGTGGTGACTGTGACGATCTACGAACCTCGCGGGGGGGCCTCTACACAGAAGGCCCCGGTGTTCAACCTGGTGCCGGCGCAGGGCGAGCCGGCGCGGTTTGGCTTCGAGGTGCTCGGCCTGGTCCCGATCGTGATCGACACCGCGGTGCGCTCGGGCGGCGACTACGGCGTCGTCGCAAGCGTCGAGAACGCAACGGAGCTCGCGGGGCTGCTGAGCAGCCAGGTGACGTTGTGGGGCGTGCCCGGCGACCCCCGCCACAACCAGTCCCGCGGCTGGGAATGCCTGGACGGCCAGTCATGTCCCGCATCCGAACTGCCGCAGACGCCGTTCCTGACGCTGCCGACATCATGCGCCGCGAACCCGGCAGAGGAACCGGTTCTCTCCCGGCTCGAAGCCGACTCCTGGGCGGATCCGCTGAGCTTCCCGTTGTCCGAACCGACCGCCGAATACGTCTGGGCGAACGAAGAAGGCCGGCTGCTGGGCTTCGAAGGCTGCCAGCAGCTGCCCTTCGAACCGGCGATCCAGGTCAGACCCGAAGAAGCGCACGCCGCGCCGGTCGACACCGGCAGCACCCCCACCGGACTGACGGTGGACGTGAAGGTGCCGCAGGGCCCCACGCTCGAACCCAACCCGGCAGGCCGCGCCGAGGCCGACGTCCGCGACACGACCGTGACGCTCCCCGAAGGGGTGCAGGTGAGCCCGTCCGCGGCGAATGGGCTTAAGGCGTGCTCTGAGGAAGCGGTTGGCTACAAGAGCCTGAACACGACGACGGGGATGCAGGAATTCACCGCCGCCGAGGCCGCCTGTCCGGAAGCGGCGAAGCTCGGCACGGTGAATATAAAGACGCCGCTGCTCTCGCACGAACTGGAAGGGTCGCTCTATCTCGCGGATCCAGCGCCGAACGGGGAAGGCGACCGAAATCCGTTCAACTCGTTGATCGCTCTGTATCTGGTAGCGCGGGATCCGGTGTCTGGCGTGCTCGTGAAGCTCGCCGGGGAAGGACAGTTGAACCAGCGCACGGGCCAGATGTCGACGAGCTTCCGGAACACGCCGGAGCTGCCGTTTGAAGAACTGCAGATCCAGCTGTTCGGTGGCGAACGCGCGTCGCTGTCGACTCCCGCGTTCTGCGGGTCCTACTCGGCGTCGAGCGTGTTCGATGCGTGGTCGGGTGCCCTGGCGGAACCGTTCTCTGAAGCGTTCCAGGTCACCTCCGGTGCCCACGGCGGCGCGTGCCCGGGTGGCTCGCTGGCGTTCTCGCCGGGGTTTGTGGCGCAGAGCACGGGTGTGCAGGCGGGTGGGTTCAGCCCGTTCGAGCTGGCGCTGGAGCGCCCCGACGGCCAGCAGGCTTTGACAGGGGTGACGGTGCATCTGGCGCCCGGGATGGCAGCGCTGCTCTCGAGCGTGTCGCCCTGCCCGGAACCGCCGGCGGGGGTGGAATGGTCGTGTGGCGCGGAAAGCCTGATCGGCCACTCAACCGCAAGCTCGGGTCTCGGCGATGAACCCGTCAGCCTGCCTGGGGAAGTGTTCCTGACCTCGGGCTATGACGGTGCGCCGTTCGGGATCCTGGTGCGCACGAAGGCCGAAGCCGGCCCGTTCGACCTCGGCTACGTCAACGTCCGCTCCCGGGTCGAAGTCAACCCGGAAACCGCCGCGGTGACCGTCACGACCGACCCGGGCCCCCACGGGGACGCGCTGCCGACGATGCTGAAAGGCATCCCCGTGCAGATCAAAGCCCTCCAGGTCGACGTCGACCGCCCCGGTTTCGAGTTCAACCCCACGAGCTGTGACACGATGAGCATCCAGGGGACCCTTGACGGCTCCGAAGGCACCGCCACCGCGGTGTCCTCCCCGTTCCAGGTCGGCGGGTGCGGCTCCCTCCCGTTCGCGCCGACGTTGAGCGCGTCCGCTGGGGGGAAGGGCAGCAAACTGGAAGGCACGAGCTTCGACGTCAAGCTCACCTCCACCGGCCTCGGGCAGGCGAACATCAGAAAGGTCGACCTCCAGCTACCGCTCGAGCTCTCCACCCGCAACACGACCCTCAACAAAGCCTGTCTGGAAGCGGTGTTCAACACCAACCCCGCATCCTGCGATGAAGGCTCGATCATCGGCAAAGCCACGATCCACACCCCCGTGCTGAAGAGCCCCCTGACCGGCCCGGCCTACCTCGTCAGCCACGGTGGCGCCGCGTTCCCCGACGTCGAGTTCGTCCTCAAAGGGGAAGGCGTCACGATCGTCCTGGACGGCAAGACTGACGTCAAAGCCGGCATCACCTACTCCCGCTTCGAAACCGCCCCCGACGCGCCGTTCACGAGCTTTGAAACCGAACTCCCCGCAGGCCCACACAGCATCCTGACCCCGAACGTCCCCGAAAAGGAAGCCTTCAGCCTCTGCAAACAGACCCTCACCATGCCAACCACCATCACAGCGCAGGACGGCGCCACCATCGAACAAACAACCCCGATTGCGATCACCGGCTGCGGGGAAGTCAAGAGCAACAAGACCGCCAAGCCCACACGCGCGCAGCTCCTCGCGAAAGCCCTCAAGGCCTGCAAGACGAAGTACAAGCACAGCAAGAGCAAGCGCCAGGCCTGCGAAAAGCAGGCACGCAAGAAATACGGGCCGCTCAAGAAACCCGCCAAAAAGGCTGCCCACAAGACCAGCCACACGAGCAGCCACACGAGCAGCCACAGGCCATGACCACCCGCCCACGCCTGATCATCGCCGCGCTCACGGTCGCGGCCACACTCGCCGGCTGCGACTCCACCAGCGACCCCCTCGCCGGCAAGACCCCCGAGGAAATCCTCGCCGCCACCCGGGCCGCCGCACAAGCCGCTAGCTCCGTGGACATCACGACCAGCGCGGCCCAGGGCCCCCTGAAGATCACCACCAGCCAGCAGCTCACCAGCGATGGTGGCTGGGCGAAGCTGCACTTCCTGCGCCTCGACTACGAAGTGATCCGCATAGGCAACACGATCTACGCCAAAGGCAATCCCGTCTTCTACCGCCGCATCCTCCGCAAACACGTGAGCATCCCCCCCGGCACCTGGCTCAAGGGCTCAGCCAACACCGGCAAACTCGCCCGCCTCACCGACCTAACCCAGCTACAACCCAACATCAGCCGGCTTCTCAACAACACCAACCAGCTCACCAAGGGCCCCACCAGCACCATCAACGGCACACCTACAATCGCCCTCCAAGACACCGGGAAACTCTACAAAGGCACCATCTACATCACCAACAACAACCCCCCCTACCCCCAACAAATCACCAAGACCGGCCGCGAAACCAACCACACCACACTCACCAACTGGAACCAACCCACCACACTCACAGCACCAACCAACACCATCGAAATCAACAAGCTCGACCGAGGGTGAGCGGCGGTCGAGATCGCTCGAGTCTGTCCGGACGACACCTGCTTCGAGGAGCCTGAGGTTTACCGGCGTAACACGAGTCTTTGCCTCACAGGCAGGAGGTCATTGGGTCGTGCTTGACAGGCGAGAGGTCGGAGGTTCCAAACCGACGCGCCCATCCTGAGAACTGCCTGCTACGGCGCCGGTTTCTCGCCGGAGCCTGGACTCGAAGTAGGCGCCGCATCACCGTCCGCAGACTCGCCGCTGCCCAGTCGCTGCCCAATCAACGTTTGCGCATCACGCAAGCTGTTGCAGCATTCGGTGATGTTCGGCGCCGCTTTTGCCAGGTCGTGATCCGGATCGGTGCCATCCCTAAGCGCGTCAGCAACGTTCAGTAGCGCTCTCCTGTACATGGCGTAAGCCTCCTCAAACGACCCAACGCCCAGGCGCCAATGCGCAGCAGGTCACAGGCCGTGGGTGTAAGACCGGACGCTGGCGTCGTGACGAAGCCAGCGTGGGCAAAGCGAGCAACCCGTATCCGCTTAGCCCCGCCCAGGGGGCCGCTCAAGCAGCAGCGCGGCCCTGCCGATGCCCACCCACCGGATGAGATCGAGTATGCGTCGCCTTCCGCCCGTGGCCTTCGTCTTCATTGCCGCCCAGGTCGGCAACTTCGCCTACGGGCTACTACTTCGGCCTAGTAAATGGCCGTCAGGCGGCTTTGGCGTAGCTGACGTGTTTCTCCTCGAAATACCGTGCGACGATGCGGGGTGTCTTTTGGCGTGAGCGTAGGTAGCTGCGGGTCTCGCCGATCAGCTCGTCCTGGGTGTGGGGCCGACGGCGGCCGAGGGCGTTGGTCTTGACGTCCTGGTTGAGCAGCTCGGTCGGGTTCAGCTCCGGTGCGTAGCCGGGCAGGAACTGCAGCTCGATCTGCTCGGCGTGCTCCTGCACCCATTGTTTGACCTTCTTGGAGCGGTGCACCGGGTGCCCGTCGAGGATAAGGATGATCTTCTGCCCGTTGCTCTGGCGAACCAGTCGGCCCAGGAAGTCGATGAACACGCCGGCGACGAATTTCTCCTTGAACACCCGGAAGGACAGATGCCCCTTGTTGGAGATCGCGCTGATCACGTTCGTGCCAAAGCGCTGGCCGGTGCCCTGGATCACGGGGGTCTTGCCGACCGGGCTCCACGAGCGGCCCGCGGTGTGATCAGAGCGTAGTCCCATCTCATCCGTCCACAGAATCAGCGCCTTTTCGCGGTGAGCGCGCGTTTTGATCGCGGGGTAGCGCTCGGTCAGCCACCGCTCGACCATCTCCGGGTTCTGCTCAAACGCTCGTCTGGCGGGCTTCTGCGGGCTGAACCCCCACGAGCGCAGATACCGCCCGGCGGTCTTCTCCGCGACACGGATCCCATACCGCCGGTCGATCAGCTCGCACACCAACGCCCTGGTCCACAGAAACCCCGGCAGCCGCAGTGGTCAGGGTTCTTCTCCCGGATCGCCTTCGCGATCTGTGCCTGTTGGGAGGCCGTGAGCGCCGTCTTCTCACCCGGGCGGCGCCCACGCTTGCCGGCCGCAAGCGCGCCATCGCCGCCGAGACGCTGAGCGCGCACCCACTCGCTCACCGACTGACGCGACACGTCAAGCAGCCCAGCGACCTCCGTCTGCGAGCGCCCCTCCCCGACCAGCGCAACAGCACGCCGGCGCAGCTCCTCCTGTGCCGCCTGCCCAAGTCGCCTTGCATCCCGAGTCCTCACACACCAAAACCTACCAGCCCCGTCGGACGTTTACTGGGCCGAAGTAGTAACCACGGATCACAGGACCGCCGCCATCCTGCTGTACATAGGAGCGGTCGTCGTCAACGTGCTCTGGATCGCGGCGATTGTCGTGTGGCGCCAGCGGTGGGCGTGGTGGCTCTACGTCATCGGCGGCTTCCTTAGCTTCCTCCCCTTGGCAGGCAGGACGGAGACGGCCCCGCGTTACATCATCGATGTCGTGCTACTCGTGATCCTGCTTTCCCCGCAGATGCGCGAGTACGTGGGCATCCGGGGCAGGACACACGCCGCATAGACGCAGGCCGTCGGGCTTCCGTATCATCGCGGGACCGCTACCTAGATGATTGATTCCACGGCCAAGCGCGTGGATATCGAGGGTTTCTGAGCAGCAGGGTCGAAGTCGGCGGTGCTCTGAAACATCGCCGACCTAAGGGGGCCTCGATGGACGCCGACCTCGACCTGCTGCTCACTGCCGTTTATGTCACGGCTGACGATCTCCTGCCTGAGAAGCCGGGGAACGCCAAGCGAAGCGTCACAGACGCAGAGGTCGTGACGTTGTGCGTCGCGCAGGCGATCATGGGGATACCGTCTGACAGACGCTTCCTCGCGGTCGCCTCCAAGCGTCTGCGCCACTTGTTCCCGAGGATCCCTCGCCAGGCGGGCTACTTCAAGCGCCGCCGGCGCCTCACGGACACCCTTGAGTGGCTGATGGAGGTCTTCGCCAGCCAGAGCCCCGGCTTCTACGACGACCTGTTGCTCGTGGACTCCACCCCGATCGAGTGCGCCAGGAGCCGTGAGACCGTCAAGCGCTCTGCGCTCGGGGACGCCGCCGACTATGGCTATTGCGCAAGCCACAGCCGTTTCTTCTGGGGTTTTCGCCTGCACGCGATCTTCGCACCCGACGGCACCCCCAGAGCGATCACCGTGGCATCCCCCAAACGCGATGAGCGCGAGGTGGCGCTCGAGCTCCTCGCGCGCACCCGCCGCGAGGGCACGGTGACCCTGATCGCCGACAAGGGCTATGCCGGGCGAGAGTTCGCAAGCCATCTCGCTGAGATGAACGCCGCCATCATCCGACCGCGCCGCAAGGACGAGCGCGGGCGCGGCCCACACCTCGCCCCGATCCGCCAGAGGATCGAGAGCATCTTCTGGACCTGCAAGGACATCCTCACCCTCGAACGCCACGGCGCAAGGACTCTGCCCGGCCTGCGCGAGCGGATCCTCCAACGCTTCCTCTGCCTCGCCGCCGCCGTCACACTCAACCACGAGCTCGCCCGACCCAGCCGCGCACTCGCCAACTACTGTGCCTAAAACCGTGGAATCAATCATCTAGGGGGCAGTGGCAAGCCGGAGCTGCCCACGATATCGTTGGGCAGTTGCTATCGGCGTTTGGCTTGGTGCTGGACCATTTTCTCGAAGGTGTCCTCGAGCTCGCTGGTCATGCGTTGCTTGAAGAGGGCGAGTAGCGCCTCGGAGGCGAGTGGTCTGAGGTGGCTGGCGGCCTCGGTGAGTTGCTCCCATTGGTCGTCTGGCTGCCCGGCGTGTTCGAAGGGCTCCCATAGCTCCTTGAGGTAGAGCCTTGTGAATGCCTTTGCGGTGGATTCGCAGTGGCGGTTGACCCGCTCGGTGAGCGAGAGCGCGGCGTGTAGCGGGATCCCGAGCGCCACGACTTGTTCGGCGGCGGTGAGTAGCGCTGGGCTGGGGGCTTCGAAGCGGTCTTCGCCGAGTGGGATGAGGAGTTTCAGCCTGCGCACGCGGGTGATGTCCTTTGCGTCGATCTCGCCGAAGCGCTCGGCAAGTTCGTCCCTGGTGATGATCTCGGGGGTCTCGGGCTCGTAGGGCGCGGTCACGGCGTTGCGTAGGCCGAGGAGGCGCTGGGCGAGGCCATCCGATCCGCCCAGCAGCCGCTCGATCGCGGCGAGGTTGAAGCCGTCGGCTTGGAGGTCGAGGATCAGGCGCAGCCTCGCGACGTGCTCAGCGTTGTAGTAGCCGACCCGTGCTCGGACCTCCGGGGGCGGCAGCAGGCCGCGAGTGTGGTGGTTGCGGATGTTGCGCACCGACATTCCGACCTCTGCGGCGAGCTGCTCGATCGTGAGCTCGGCGCCCGGCGAGGGATCTCGGCCTGCTTGCGTGGAGCCGTTGGTGGTTGGGGGAACCGCACGTGCCATACCGAAGTTCAAGATACCACAAACAATGTAACCTCATTTGAGGTATCATGGATTGGAGTTATGGATGCCCGCACCCAAGATGCCTTGGACTCGCCTGCAGGGGACGTCGGTTCGAGGCGGGGATCCGGGATCTCCCTCTCCCGCCGCGTTCTGCACTCGGGCCTGCTCGAGGCGCTCGCATACCCACATGGTGTGGATCGCTATGTCGAGCTCGTGCGCCCGCTGCTGCTCAGGCGCGACGTGCGGGCGGAGGTGGTGTCTGTTCGCCACCAGACCCCGAAGAGCGTCACGCTCACGCTCCGGGCGAACGAGAATTGGCGCGGCTTTCGCGCCGGGCAGTTCGTCGACGTGGGTGTCGAGGTGGACGGTGTCCGTCTGCGCAGGCCCTATTCGCCCGCGAGCTCCGAGCACGCCGCGGACGGGATGTTCGAGCTGACCGTCTCCACCCACCCCGAGGGCAGACTCTCGCGCCATCTGCGCGACCACGCGCGCCCGGGCATGATCGTCGACCTGACCCAGGCCCAGGGCGAGTTCGTCCTGCCCCGTCCGCGCCCACAGCGGGTGTTGTTGATCAGCGGCGGCAGTGGCATTACCCCGGTGATGGCGATGCTGCGCACCCTCTGCGGGGAGGGCTTTGCGGGCGAGATCGGCTTCCTGAACTATGCGCGCTCGCGCCGGCTCGCTCTCTACGGGCGCGAGCTGCGCGAGCTCGCCACGCGCCATCGCGGCCTGAAGATCGCACGCGGCTTCACCCGCGCGAGCGGCTCGAAGATCACTGGGCGCTTCAACCGCGAGCACCTGCCCGCGGTCACCTCACACCACGCGGACGCTGCGACGTTCGTGTGTGGCCCGCCGACGCTGATCGACGCGGTTCGCTCCGTCTGGGCCGAGGACGGGCTCCCCGAGCCCGCGGTGGAGATGTTCACAGCGCCTGCGCTCGCCCTCGACACGGAGGGCGCGCAGGGTGTAGTCCGTTTCGCGCTCAGCGGGAGGGAGGCCGCCAACAGCGGCCTCCCGCTGCTCGAGCAGGCCGAGGACGCCGGCCTCGACCCCGACCATGGATGCCGCATGGGCATCTGCAACACGTGCAGCTGCCGCAAGACGGCCGGCACCGTGCGCAACGTCATCTCCGGGGCGGTCTCGAGCGCCGGGGCGGAGCAGATCCGCATCTGTGTCTCGGTCGCGCTCGGCGATGTCGTGCTCGATCTTTAGAAGCCAAAACCCCTAAGGAGCCACCATGACCAGTCGCCCGCCCACTCTCTCAGCCGAGCAGCTCGAGGCCTTCGGCGCCGAGCTCGATGCGATCCGCGCAGAGGTCGTCGCGGACCTCGGGGAGCGCGACGTCGACTACATCAACCGTCTCATCCGTATCCAGCGCGGCCTGGAGGTCGCGGGCCGCGGGCTGCTGGTCGCCGGCTTCCTGCCGCCCGCGTGGCTCGGCGGCACGGCCGCACTTGCGCTGTCGAAGATCCTCGACAACATGGAGATCGGCCACAACGTGATGCACGGCCAGTATGACTGGACGGGCGATGAGCGCCTGAACGGCAAGAACTTCGAGTGGGACACCGCGTGCCCCGCCGAGCAGTGGCGCCACTCCCACAACTACATGCACCACACCCACACCAACATCGTGGGCAAGGACCGCGACATCGGCTACGGCATCCTGCGCATGTCCGAGGAGGAGGACTGGCGTCCCTACTACCTCGGCAACCCAATCTGGGCGGCGCTGCTCGCCATCTTCTTCCAGTACGGGGTCGCGCTGCACGACCTCGAGACCGAGCGGATCGCCGCCGGTGAGCTGACCGTCGGCGAGAAGCGCGGCATGCTCACAGACATATGGCAGAAGGTCAAGGGTCAGACACTCAAGGACTACGTCCTGTTTCCGATCCTGTCGGGGCCCTCGCTGCCGTTCGTGCTGGCCGGCAACGCCACAGCGAACCTGACGCGCAACCTGTGGGCGTTTACGATCATCTTCTGCGGCCACTTCCCCGACGGCACCGAGCAGTTCACCGAGCAGGAGACCGAGGACGAGACGCGCGGCGAGTGGTACTACCGCCAGCTGCTCGGGTCGGCCAACCTCACCGGAGGCCCGCTCTTTCACATCCTGGCGGGCAACCTGAGCTTCCAGATTGAGCACCACCTCTTTCCCGACCTCCCCGCACGCCGCTACGCCGAGATTGCCCAGCGGGTGCAGGAGATCACAGAGCGCTACGCCATCCCCTACAACACCGGCCCCCTGCACAGGCAGTTCGGCAGTGTCGTGCGCAAGATCGCAAAGCTCGCGCTGCCGCCGCTCCCGGGCCGCGGGGGCTCCGCTCCGGAGCCGGATCAGAAGGACAGCGCCAGGGCGCTGCCGCGCGCCCTGCAAGCTGTCGCGTAGGGGCGCGATTATGGTCTCGCTCGAGAGCCTGCCGGTCGCGCCGATTCCGCGTCTGCCGTTTCTGCCAGACCCGCTCCGGCGCATCCACGTCGCGCACGACCTTGGTGCGGTCACAACGTGCTCGCCCGAGACGCGTGACCTCCAAGCGCTCGGCATGAGCGAACGCGGCGTCGAGAGAATCTGGGCGGGGGTCGAGTGTCTCTACCGCAGCGGGATGTATCCCGCGATCGCGCTGTGCGTGCGCCGCCATGGCCAGGTTGTGCTCGACCGCGCGATCGGTCACGCGCGCGGCAATGGGCCCACCCACGGCGCGGATGCACCACGCGAGCTGGCGACGCCGCAGACTCCGTTTGTGATCTTCTCGGCGTCCAAGGTGATGACTACCGTGGTGGTCCACTTGCTTGAGGAGCGCGGGCTGCTGCACGTTGGCGATCGTGTCTGCGAGTACATCCCCGAGTACGCGGTCAACGGCAAGCAGGACATAACGATCGAGCACCTGCTCTCCCACCGTGCCGGCGTCCCGAGCCTGCCGCCGGAGGCCTTCGACCTCGACCGGATCGGCGACCGGGACTTCCGGCTGGACATCCTGTGTGCGGCCAAACCGAGCTCGCGCCCGGGCAAGCTTCTCTCCTACCATGCGCTCTCGGGCGGCTTCATCCTCGCCGAGATCGTCAGGCGCGTGACCGGCAGGGACATTCGCACGGTCCTGCGGCAGGAGGTCCTGAAGCCGCTCGGGTTTCGCTGGGGCAACTACGGCGTCAGCGCCAGGGACGTGCGGAGGGTCGCCCTGAGCTACCCGACCGGTCCGCCCGCCCTGCCGCCCCTGTCGACGGGGCTGCAGCGCGCGCTTGGCCTTCCGCCGGATGAGATCACCCGCCGCTCCAACGATCCACGATTCCTGACCGCTGTCGTGCCGTCCGGCAACGTAGTCACAACCGCGAATGAGTTCTCGCGGTTCTTCGAGCTGCTGCTCGCCGGCGGAGAGCTCGACGGGGTGCGCGTCCTGCAGCCGCGCACGATCCGCCGCGCGACCAGCGAGAGGGCATTTCGCGAGATCGACTTCACCCTCCTGGCGCCCCTGCGCCACGCCAGCGGGTTCATGCTGGGCGCCAACGTCCTGAGCCTGTTCGGCCCCGACACCGACCAGGCGTTCGGTCACCTCGGCTTCACGAACGTGCTCGGCTGGGCCGACCCCGAGCGCGAGCTCTCGGTCGGCCTGATGACCAGCGGTAAGCCCATACTGCACCCCGCGCTCGGCGAGCTGTGGCTGCTCACCAGAACGATCGGCCAAGCAGCACCGAAGGTGGCACACGACGCACTCTCATCCACGCGACGGGCCGGGGTCTCGGCATGAGCGAGATCGAGCCCCAGACGCTCTCCCTTCACGGCCGCACGATGACCTACGCGCAGGCCGGCAGCGGTCCCGTGCTCCTGCTGATCCACGGGATGGCAGGAACCTACGAGAACTGGCAGGAGGTGATCGAGCCGCTCGCGCGCCACCACACCGTCCTCGCACCCGACCTCCCAGGGCACGGCGCCTCCGCCCCCGGCGGGGGCGACTACTCCCTCGGAGCCCTCGCCGCGACCCTGCGCGACCTCCTTGTGGCGCTCGGCCATGAGCGGGCAACACTCGTCGGGCACTCCCTCGGCGGCGGTATCGCCATGCAGTTCGCCTACCAGTTTCCCGAGATCACCGAGCGCCTGGTGCTCGTCTCAAGCGGCGGGCTTGGCCGCGAGGTCAGCCCCATCCTGCGCGCCGCCGCGCTGCCCGGCGCCGACCTGTTCATCGCGGCCACAGCGGCCCCCGGACGCACTGCGGGATCCGCGCTCGCACGCGGCCTCTCGGCCATCGGGCTGCGCCCCAACGCGGACATCGCCGAGGTCGCACGCGGATACGCCTCGCTATCGGACCCCGACCGCCGCAGCGCGTTCCTAGCGACCGTACGCGCCGTGGTCGGCACGGGCGGCCAGCGCGTCCACGCCGGCGACCGCCTCTACCTCGCCGAGAGCATGCCCGTTCTCATCATCTGGGGGGATCACGACCCGATGATCCCCGCCCACCACGGCGAGCACGCCCACCAAGCCATCCCCGGCAGCCAACTCGAGATCTTCAACGGAGTTGGCCACCTCCCACAAATCGAGGCGCCAGGACGATTCGTCGCCGTCCTCGAACGCTTCCTCGCCGAGACCGAGCCAGCGCTATGGGACACCGCGAACTGGCGCAGTCGCCTCACCGAGGCAGCCGACGGATAGCGGTCGTAGCGGTCCTACCGCGACGTACCATGACCCATCCGGCTCGATGGCCAGCACAGCAGGCCGGGACTCACCGCGCGGCCACGAGCTCCCGCTTGGGCAGCACCGCGAGCCCGCTGCCCAAATCCCCCCTGATCGGGCCTGATCCGGCCGAATCGACGCGGCTAGCACGAGGCCCAAAAAGGCTACAAAACCCCACAAACGGGGGCCATCCTGCAGGGCGGCCGTGCCGTTTCGTAGGCAGGAGGTCATTGGGACCATGCACCCCGCGCCGGGTAAGGCGCGGCGGTCGTGATAGGAGCTAGCAGGATGTGCGCGGAGTGCCGTCTGTCCCGCCTGCGCCGAGGCTCTGGGCCGTGTGTGACTTTGGCACCGTCGCCTGCTGTGGGTTGGTGCCCAGGACGACATCGCCGAGGTTTGAGGTCACCCCGAACCAGTAGTGCTCGTTCTTGAAGTGGTGCAGGCGGTGGTTTCGCCAGATCGCCTTGTAGTAGCGGCTGCGTGGTCGGTATGGCGAGTGGATGAGGAAGTGGCACCACTCGTAGGTGAAGAGGATGCTGTAGCCGACGACGACGCCGCTCAGCCACCACGCGACGCGGTCGCCTCCGACGAGCAGATGGAGCGGGTACGACAGCGCGAAGAGGACGGCGGCGATCGTCGGCAAGAAGGCCAGGAGGGTGTAGGTGGGGACGAGCACGCCGGTGAGCTCGGCCGGGGCGGCGTGGTGTTCGCGGTGCTCGCGCGCGGCCAGTATGTCGTAACTGCGCTCGCCGATCCGGATCGGCCTGGCGTGGAGCAGGTAGACGTGGATCAACCACTCGGTCAGTGGCTCGAATGCGATCAACGCGAGCGGGATGACGAGATCGCGCCAGCTCCAGTGGCCGACCGCCACGCGAGCGGCCAGTGCTGCAGCGAGCGCCGCAGCGATGATCCTCGGCGAGCTGAAGCGCGAGAACGCGCGGGCTACGTCGCCGAGGCGATGCGGACGGTCCGGGTCGCGCCGCGGGATGGCGTTTGGCTCTGCGCTCAGCTCGTCGGCACTGGTCATTTGGCTCTCATTGCGTCGGCACTCGATTGTCAGGCTGGCGTGGCCAGCGATAAACGAGGACGATATGTTGTCCACCTGCCTTCGGTGAAGACGCCGATGGTCAGCGGAGCACTTGACTTCGCGAGTGCGGCAGCGGTGGGCCCCGCCAACTGTTGAACGAGCATGGTATCCGGTAGGGTACTTCGTGCAAGGCACGATCCCCCTAGGAGGCGCTCATGTCATCTGTATCGGCCGGGCCCGCGAGCGACTTCTCCCGTCGGGAGCCGCCGGCCGCTGCCGTGTGGCGGGATCCCAAGCGCTATGCATGGCTCTTGGGCCTCTTGATTCCCACGCTGCCGTTCCTTGCGTGGGCGCTTGTGCATGCCACGGGCCTCGGCATCCTGTGGTTCTACGGCCCGCTGCTGGTGTTCGCCGTGTTTCCGCTGTTGGACCTGGTGATCGGGATCGATGCTGCGAACCCGCCCGACAGCGTGATCAAGTGGCTTGAACAGGATCGCTACTACCGCTGGTGCACCTATCTGTTTCTGCCGCTGCAGTACGCCGGTCTCGTGTTTGCGTGCTGGTTGTGGTCGAGCGGCCGGCTCTCGAGCGTCGATGATGCCGGGCTGGCGCTCACGGTCGCCATGGTCAGCGGCATCGCGATCAACACCGCGCATGAGCTCGGTCACAAGCGCGACAGCCTTGAGCGCTGGCTCAGCAGGGTCGCCCTGGCGCAGACGGGTTACGGCCATTTCTTCATCGAGCACAACCGCGGGCATCACGTGCGCGTCGCGACGCCCGAGGATCCCGCCAGCGCGCGGCTCGGCGAGAGCTTCTACGCCTTCTGGCCCCGCACGGTAGCCGGCAGCCTGCGCTCGGCGTGGGGGCTCGAGCGCACGCGGCTGGAGCGGATGGGCCGCTCCCCGTGGAGCGTGCGCAACGACATCCTGGGTGCCTGGGCGATGACAGTCGTGCTGTTCGCAGCGCTCGCCGCCTGCTTCGGGCCCGTCGTGCTGCCCTACCTGCTGGCCCAGGCTGTGATCGGCTTCACGCTCCTGGAGGTCGTCAACTACCTGGAGCACTATGGGCTGCTGCGTCAGCGCCGTGAGGACGGCCGCTACGAGCGCACGCGCCCGGAGCACAGCTGGAACAGCAACAACGTCGCCTCGAACGTGCTGCTCTACCACCTGCAGCGCCACTCCGACCACCACGCCAACCCCACGCGCCGCTATCAGGCGCTCCGCCATGTCGAGGAGGCGCCGCAGCTGCCCACGGGCTATGCGGGGATGATCCTGCTCGCAGCGATCCCGCCGCTGTGGCGGCGCGTGATGGACCCGCGACTGCTCGCCCACTATGCGGGCGATGTCACGCGCGCGAACGTCAACCCGCGCCGGCGTGTGCAGGTACTGGCGCGTCACGGGGGCTCGACGTGAGCAGCTGGCGTTGTCCGGGCTGCGGCTACGTCTACGAGGAGCGCCACGGACATCCCCGCGAGGGCTTTCCCGCGAGCACGCCCTGGAGCGAGGTGCCCGACGACTGGGCGTGCCCTGACTGTGGCGTGTGGGAGAAGATCGACTTCGAGCCCCGGCCGGAACCGGGGGATTGAGGCTCATGCGCACGCCGGCAGCCCTCCTGCTCGCTCTGGTCCTGCTCGTCTGCGTGTCGCTGCTCGCTCCGACTCTCGCCCACGCGGAAGAGACCGTGAGCATCACCGCCGGCTTTTCGCCCGATGTGCTCGGCGCCCCCACGAACGTGTTCGGCAACGCCACGATCGGCTCAACGCTGGGGCCGGTGCCCGCCCCGATCACGCATGTCAACGTGCTCGGCCCGGCTGGGATGAGCCTCGATCTGCAAGGCACCCGAACGTGCGTGGCGGCGGAACTCGAACGTCTCGGCCCGCGCGGCTGCCCGGCAGACTCGCTCGCCGGGACCGGCGGTGGCGAAGGGATCTATGAAATCGGCGCGGAACTCGTGAGAGAGCCGTTCAAGCTGGACTTCTTCCTTGGCGACAACCGCCCCGGCCACGTGGTCCTGCTGATCCTTTTGATCGGCTCGCGGCCCGTGTCGATCGAACTCGTGTTCAGCGCTCCTGTCGTGTCTGAGCCCCGACCCTACGGGCTCGGCTTCAGCGTCGAAGTGCCGCCGATCAAAGTGCTGCCCGACGCCTCCGACGCCTCCGCGCTGAGCACCTTCCTCACGCTCGGCGCCAAAGGCCTCACATACACTCGAACGGTCCACGGGCATCGCGAGCGCGAGCACGTAAAGGGGATCGTTTTGCCCAAGGCCTGTCCGCGGGGCGGCTTCCCGGTCGCCACCCAGTTCAGCTTCGAGGATGGCTCGACGGTGATGAGCAAGAGCACAGTCCCATGTCCCCGGTAGCGCTCCGCGATGCGGACGCCGAGGCGGTGCGGCGCACGCCGGGGCCCCCTGGCTCACCGGCCGGCCCCGCTGACCCCGCCGAGGCGATTCGGCGCCCGCCCGCGATCGGCGTTCCCCACGCCCTGCAGGCGCTGCGTTTCAGCCGCCGGCAGATCGAGTTCGTCTTCGGCGCCAGGCGCCGGCTCGGCGACACGTTCGAGATGCACGCCGGGATCGCGGGCGGCACCGTGGTCAGCTGCCACCCCGAGCACGCGCGCTCGCTGTTCACGGCCAAGCCCGAGCTCGTGCCCTCGCTGACGGCCGAGTCACCCGTGCGACCGATCGTCGGGCCCGCCTCCGTGCTGACCGCCAACGGCGAGCGCCACCTGCGCCAGCGCAAGCTGCTGCTTCCCGCCTTCCACGGCGATGCGGTCGAGCGTTACACGCAGATGATCGCGGAGGTCACCGAGCGCGAGATCGACACGTGGCCGATCGGCACGCCCTTCGCGCTCGCGCCGCGCATGCAGGCGATCACGCTCGAGGTGATCATGTCCGGAATCTTCGGCGTGGAGGGCAGCCCCGAGCCGGGCAGCCCCGAGCAGCGCCTGCGCGCCGCGGTCAAACACCTCACCGCCGCATCCACCTCGCCGCTGGCGAAGATCGGCGAGCTCGCCAACATGGGACGCGCCGAGCCGGTCGGGCTCGTGCGCGCCGGCGTCAGGGTGCTCGACCGCGCCACTTACGCGGTGATCGAGGCGCGCCGGCACGCCGCCGATCTTGGCCGAGCGCAGGGACATCCTCTCGCTGCTGCTCTCCGCGCGCGGCGAGGACGGCGAGATGCTCTCAGACCAGGAGCTTCGCGACGAGCTGGTGACGCTGCTGCTGGCGGGCTTCGAGACGACCGCCAACTCGCTCGCGTGGACATGGGAGCGACTGCTGCGTACACCTGACGCGCACGAGGCGCTGCTCGGGGCCGTCCGCTCCGGCGAGGCGGCCGACGAGCGGGTGGAGGCCACCATCGTGGAGAGCATGCGCTGCCGTCCCGTCGTCCCGATCATCGGCCGTCGCGTGGGCGTGCCGTGGCGTCTCGGCGACTATGTCGTACCGGCGGGCAGCGCCGTTAGCATCAGCACCCTGCTGCTGCATCACCGCGAGGACCTCTACCCCGAGCCGTTCGCCTTCCGTCCCGAGCGCTGGCTGGCGCGCAAGCCCGGCACGTATGAGTGGATCCCCTTCGGCGGCGGCACGCGGCGCTGCCTGGGCGCCACGCTCGCGATGGCCGAGCAACGTGTCGTGCTCGCTGCGATGGCACGTCGCCTGGAGCTGCAGGCCGACCGTCCCGAGCCCGAGCATGCCCAGCACCGCAACGTGACGATGATCCCCGCCCGCGGCGCCAGGGTCATCGTGCGGGCGCGCGCAGGCTGAGCGCTCGCATGCGCCGTGGCTGAACTGCGTTCCGGCCGCTTGACGTCTAGGTGATAGTCGAAGGGTGCGAGTTGCCCTGGCTGGCGACGGTGCGGTCGCGCCCGAGGTGCTTGGCGCGGTAGAGGGCGTCGTCGGCCAGCTCGAGCAGGTCGGCGGGCGTTGCTTCGGTGGCGGACGCGGTGGCCACGCCGGCGGAGCAGGTCAGCGGGCCGCGGGCGGCTGGCACCTTCGCGACGGCGTCGCGGGCGCGCTCGGCGATCTCGTAGGCGGCGTGTGCGCCGGTGTCGGGCAGCAGGATCGCGAACTCCTCCCCGCCCATGCGGGCGACCGTGTCGTGGGCGCGTATCGCTGCGCTGAGCGAGTCGGCCACGGCGATCAGCATCTGGTCGCCGTAGGGGTGGCCGTGGGTGTCGTTGATCGCCTTGAACTCGTCGAGGTCGAGCATGATCATCGAGACCTCGCTGCCCGCCCGCTGGGCGCGGCTGAACGCCGCGGAGCAGTCGCGTCGGAAGGCGCGCTGGTTGGCCAGCCCCGTGAGGGGGTCCTCGGCTGCCTGCTGTTCGAGGCGCTCGACGAGGTGGGCGTTGGAGAGGGCGATCGCCCCGTGGGCCGCATAGGCGGACAGCGCCGCCGTGTCCCCCGGCAGGAACACGGTGGAGCCGTGGGCCAGCGCGACGAGCGCTCCGAGCAGGTCGTCGCGGAAGACGAGCGGCGCGGCGCACATCGAGCCGAGCGGCATCCGCTCCTCGCTGGCCAGCTGCGCCAGGGCGGGCTCTTCGGCCAGGTCGTCGAGCACGACGGTGCCGCGCTCGAGTAGCGTTCTGCGGTGCTCCTCGGCCCAGGACTTCAAGCGCTGACGAGCGAGGACGCCGGGATGCCCGAGTGCCGGTCGGCGCGCATCCCGGGGCCGTCTGCGAGCAGCAGCACGAACTCCTTGCCGCCGACCGCGGTCTGCGCCTTGGTGGTGATCTGGTCGAGCACCTCGTCGAGGCGCAGGTCCGAGGAGAGATCATCCAGCGAAGAGAGCAGGCGCTGTGCCGCCTCATCCTGCTCGCGCACGCGCTGCTCGAGGACGCGCAGCCGCCGGTGCGTGAACCTGGTCTCTGGCGCCGATGGTGAGCTCTGTGGCTGCGAGCGACGCCGATCGCGGCGGGGACGAGCGCGGGCTGGGTCAGGGCGGCGATCCCGGCGATCGTTGTGCCTGCGGCGGCGAGCGCGACCGCTGCGCCCTTGAGGCCATGTGTGCCGTTGCTCCAGCGCACGTCGAAGTCGCACCAGGGGTCGCCGTGCGCGCCGCACACGCGGTGCGTGACGCGCGCCGGCAGGGAGCCCGAACAGTTGGGGGACCGTGGCCAGCAGTCCTTTGGTGTAGGCGCAGTCGTAGCGGTGGTAGCCGACGCCGCAATGTCGGTGTAGCGCATGCGCACGCGGCCGGGGCCACGGTCGAGCACATCGAGCTGGTGCGCCCAGTTGAACTTGGCGTTGGCGCGCACGACGTTTGAGTAGACGAACCCCGGGGTACCGAGGGCGCGCAGGGCACGCTTGAGCCCGGCTGCGACCGACAGCTCGAGCGCCGCCGCACCCACGTGCTCGGCCACATCGGGGTCGGCAAGCACCTCCTCCGACGCACGCCACAGCGCCAGCTTCGTCTCATAGGAGAACCAGTGATTCTCGTCGCGCAGCGAGTCCTCGGCGTCAGCGAGCCCGGCCCGGGCCAGCATCTCTTTCGCCGCTCGGCCGCCCGCTTCGCGCTCCACGTAGGCAAGGATGAGTCGCGAGGTCAGCCCGGAGCCTGCATGCTCGCGGCGCCACGCCGAGGTGATCTCGCTGCCGTCTCCGCCTGCGTTCTGGGGGGCGCTGGGTCCGGCCATCGTGTGCGTATCGGCCGCGCGGGGACGCAGGTGAAGGCTACCGACTGCCCCGCTGGACAATCTGCAACGCCGTCGGGAATAAACGCTCGGTCATTTGAATACGAGCGCCTGCCGGCCATCGAGGCAATGCGGCGGCCCTCCTGGGAGCGGCGATGGCAGGCGGCCAGCGCGACGGGCCGTCCGTGGTGCCTTGCGGGACGCCAGAAACGGCTACGGTGGAGTTCTCGCGATGTGCGCACCAGGCAACGTGTTCGACTGGCGGCCCGCGCGCTCCCCAGGGGCGCGCCGGCGATGACGGCTGCCACCGGGCAGGCCGGCCGCGATCGGGTGTCACGCGGGCGCAAGGGGACTCAGCGCGAGCGCCTGCTGGCGGGCGTTGTCAAGCTGGCCAACAGCGAGGGCTACGCGGGCGTGAACGTCTCGAAGATCATCGCTGAGGCAGGCGTCTCGCGACCCACCTTCTATGACTACTTCGCCGATAAGGACGACTGCTTCGAGGTCGCCCTCGGCGAGGTCCACGGGCGATTGCTCGATGCGATCAAGGCCTCCGTACTTGCCGGCCCACCGCGCTGCGCGCTGCAGGCGAGCGTCGGCGCGATCGTGGGCTTTGCCGCTCGCGAGCCGGCGCAGGCGCTCTTTCTGATGAGCCAGGCAATGGCGGCCGGCCAGCAGGCGCTGGACGGCCGCGACGCGGGGATCGTGGAGATCGAGGCGGTGATCGACGGGGCCACCGCCGAAGTCCCATCGGGCGAGATGCTGGTCGACCTCAGCCCTCGCATCCTGATCGGGGGGCTCTATCGCCTGCTGGCCTCCCGGCTGCGCCGGGCCGAGCCCGCGCTGAGCCGGACGCTCGAGGACCTGACCGCGTGGCTGGATGGCTACAGCCGGCCTGCCGCCGACCGGCGCTGGCGCACGCTCGAGCCGACCACGCCCAAGCCTCCCTCCGACGCACCCGTTTACGCGCGGCTGCGCGCGCCGAGCCCGCTGCCGCCGGGGCGCCCGGGGATCACCAGGGAGGAGGTCGCGGCCAACCATCGCACGCGCATCCTCTTCGCAGCCGCCGAGCTCGCCGAGCAGAAGGGCTACAACGCGACCACGATCGCGGACATCACGCGCCTCGCGGGCGTCGACGGCAGGGCCTTCTACGCGGCCTTCGCCGACAAGAAGGACGCGTTCATGGCGGCGCACGAGATCGGCGTGCAGCAGGTCATGGATGCAACGGCGCGCGCGTTCTTCACGGGCGCCAGCTGGCCCGAGCGCATCTGGGCCGCAGGGAGGGCGTTGACCGGCTTCCTCGAGGCCAACCCGATGGTCGCGCACGTGGGGTTCGTGCAGGCCTACGCGGTCGGCCCGGGCGCGGTGCAGCGCATCGAGGACAGTCATGTGACCTTCACGATCTTTCTGCAGGAGGGCTACCAGCAGCGCCCGCCGCGCACGCCCCCCTCGCGACTGGCGCTGGAGGCGATCATCACCTGCATCTTCGAGATCCTCTACCTGCAGGCGCGCAGAGACGGGGGCTCCCGCCCCGGCGGGATGCTCGGGCACATCTCCTTCCTCGCACTCGCGCCGTTCCTCGGAGCGGCCGAGGCCGACGAGTTCATCGTCCGCCGGCTCGAGAGCCGATAGCCCGAGCGCGCTCTCCGTTCGGCCGGCCGGCGGCGTGCCTCGGTACGGACTCTCTATAAACGAGATCGTTATTTGCTTTGCGCGCGCATGGTGCCTGGCTCGCGCGCGCACCCCCGATCATCTGATTCGCCTGTAAACTGGCCTTTGATGGCCGTGTTTGGGGGGCACCTCGCGGGCTGTCCCTGGCCGGTTCGTGTAAGCTACGATGCCTTCGTGAAATCGAATGGTAGGAGTTATGGAGAGGCTCACGCACAGCACGCCGGCGGCACCCGCCGCCCGGGCGGCGTGGGCCCGCGCAGGGTCGTCGACGGGCGCAGCGGGGGGACAGCGTGTCCGGTGAGGCACACAAGCAGAGCCAGCGCGAGCGACTTCTCGAGGCGATGCTCGCGCTCGCGGCGACAACGGGATACCGCAGCGTGAGCGTCGCGCAGCTGAGCTCCCACGCCGGTGTCTCCAGTGCGACGTTCTATGAGCAGTTCTCCGACAAGGAAGACTGCATGGTGGCCGCCTACCGGGCCGCCGTCGCCCGGTTCCTGGCGCCGGTCCAGTCGCTCGTCATGGCCGGCGAGCAGCCCGAGGCGGTGCTGGCTGGGGTGGAGCGGTTGCTGCGAGCGGTGCAACAGGATCCCCACGCCGCGCGCGTCCTGTTCATCGAGGCGCTCGGCGGGGGCCCGCGCCTACGCGATGAGCGCCTCCGGATCGCGGGCGAGCTCGGCCGCGAGATCGACGGCTTCCTGGCGAGCTCGACCCCGGGTCGAGGCGTGCTCGACCTTCCCGCCACAGCGCTCGCGGGCGGCATCCGCAACATCGTCGCCCGCTACCTGCACATCGACGCGGAGGACCGTCTGCCCCCGCTCGCCGGCGAGCTGGCCGAGTGGGTCTCCTCCTACGCCGCGCCGCCCGGTGTCGAGCGCTGGAGCACGGGACCCGAGGCGCTGCTGCCGTCGGGGGCGCCCGACACGCTGGTGCCGGCTCCCGGCGCGCCCGCGCGCATGCCCCCGCGCCTGCCGCGCGGAAGGCACGGCCTGCCGGCCGCGGTCGTCGCCCGCAGCCAGCGCACGCGCATCATCGCCGGCACGGCCGAGGTGATGATGAGCAAGGGCTACGCGCAGGCAACCGTCGCCGACATCGTCGCCGCGGCCGGCATCGCGAGGGACGTCTTCTATGCCCACTTCAGCGACAAGCACCACGCCTTCCTGGAGGCCCAGCAGCACCCGACCCAGTACGTGCTCGATGCGTGCGCCGCGGCGTATTTCACCGCCGAGACCTGGCCCGAGCGCGTCTGGTGCTACCTGCAGGCGTTGCTCGAGCTGATCGCCGAGAACCGGGCGATCTCCCATCTGCGCCTCGTCGAGTGCTACGCCGCGGGGCCGGACGCGATCCGCCGCGCCGAGGAGATCACGAGGGCGTTCACGATCTTCGTGGAGGAAGGCTACGGCTTTCGCCCCCAGGCAAAGCGGCGCCCCCGCCTGTGCTCGCAGGCGATCACCGGCGCCGTCTACGAGATCATCCAGCGCAACGTGGAACGGGGCGAGTTCTCCGCGCTCACGCGCCAGCTGCCCCGCCTCACATACATCGTGATCGCGCCCTTCGCCGGAGCGGCGCCGGCGGTCGAGCTCGTGCGCGACATCCGCTCACGCCAGGCCCCCGCCGGGCGGCAGTAGTGGCCGGCCGCGGAGGCGAGCCGGCCCCGGGCGGCCCCGGTCGCCGGGCGCGCACAGCAGGCACGGCCGCTGGGCGCGGCGGGGGCGACCAGCGCTCGCGCTTTGTCGCGGCGATCGTCGAGGTCGTCGCGCAGGACGGCTACGCGCGCGCCAAGATCGGGGACATCGCCAAGCTCGCCGAAGCCTCGCGCGCCACCTTCTACGAGCTCTTCCCCGACAAGGAAGCATGCTTTCTGGCTGCCCACGAGGAGCATGCACAGCGGCTGGGCGCCGAGATCGAGCGGGCGCTGGTCGGCTGCGAGGGCGAAGACTTCAGTGCGGCGCGGGCGGCGGTCATGGCGCTGGTCGGCTTCGCCGGGCGCGAGCGGGCAGCGTTCAGCTTCCTGACCCACGACGCGCTACTCGCCGGGCCCGCTGCGGCCCAGGCGCGCGACAGGTTGATCAGCGCACTCAAACAGCAGGTCGAGTCCGCGGGGCACGAAGCTCCGCTCGGCGCGGCGCGCGCCAGCCTTCAGGTCGGATGCCTGCTCGGCGGGGTGATCTGGGTGCTGAACGTTCGCATTCGCCGCGGCGAGCAGAACTGGGCCGGTCTCCTCGGGGACCTGCTCGACTGGATGGATCTCTACGAGATCGCCGACCCGACCGGGGAGCACAGGACCCACGCCACGGCGAGCCCACCGCCGATCGATGCGGTGGAGGGGCTCGGCCCTCTCGCCCCCCGGCCGCTTCCCAGGGGCCGCCATCGCTTGCCCGCGCAGGTCGTCAGGCGTGTGCAACGCGAGCGCATCCTCCATGCGACTGCGCAGGTCATGAGCACCAAGGGATATGAGGCCACGACGGTCGCCGACATCGTCGGCGAGGCGGGCCTCTCGCGCGAGGTGTTCTACGCAAGCGTCTCCGACAAGCGCGAGGCGTTGATCCAGGCTGCGCGCCTATTCTTCGGGCAGGCGATGGCCGTCACCGCGGGAGCGTTCTTCACGACCATCGGCGCCTGGCCCGATCGTGCCTGGGAGGGGACGCGGACGCTGCTCGACTTCCTCGCGGCGGCGCCGAGCTTCGCGCGACTGGCATTCGTCGAGTGCTACGCACCGGACCTCGCTGTCGCGCGGCGCACCGACGACATGCTGCTCGGCTTCGGCCTGTTTCTGGAGGATGGCTACCGCTACCGCCACCGTTCGGGTGAGCTCTCCAGAACCGTCTCGGAAGCGATCATCGGCACCGTCGTGGAAGCTGCCGCGTTTCGCATCCGCACCGGAGATCCAACCGAGCTGCCGGAGCTGCTGCCGATGAGCGCGTACGTCGCCCTGACGCCCTTCACCGGCGCCGAGTTTGCCGATGATTTCATCGAGCGCAAGATTCGGGAGCTGCGGCGCAGCAATGCCGACGCTCCCGGAGAGGACGGCGAGACGAATTGAAACCAAATGGTTTGGGTTACTCGCAGTGGGGTATTCTGCCGCGACTGACTCATGTCGCCGACCCCACGCAAACAGGCCCTCACCCGCCGAACACGACCTGCGCGAGCGACTGACAGGAATTCGGCGAAGACCACGCAGAAGAGCCAGCGCGAGCGCCTCGTCGATGCTTTGATCGAGCTGACGGCGCGAGCCGGCTACCAGAGCGTCAGCATCGCCCAGATCAGCACACGGGCCGGCGTCTCCAGCGCAACTTTCTACGAGCAGTTCAGCGACAAGGAAGACTGCCTGCTCGCCGCGTACGCAGCTGCGAGAGCGCGCTTGTTCAAAGACCTCTGGCCGGTCGAGTCAGAACACGACTGGGCGGCGAGCGCGCGGGCGACACTCAGCAGCCTGTTCGACGGCCTGCAGGCAGACCCCGACGCAGGACGCCTCCTGTTCGTCGAGACCCTCGCCGGAGGTCCGCGCATGCGGGCGGAGCGCGAGCGTGTGGTCGAAGGTTATGAGAGCGGGGTGCGCGCGTTCCTCGACAGCGCGGGCGAGCAGGGAGAGAGCCTCGACATCCCCGTGGCTGCGCTGGAGGGAGCTCGCCGCAACATCGTCTCTCGCCACCTGCGCACGCACAGCGAGGATCGCTTACCGACAGTTGTCGAGGAGATCATCGCCTGGATGGGCTCATACGCCCTCCCGATCGGCCAGGGCAGCTGGAGCACGGGGCCGCAGGCGATGCTGCCTCCCTCGCCGCGGCGCCAGCCACAGCCAGCCGGCGGCCCCGCGCCGCGTCCCGCCCGGCTGCCGCGCGGGCGCCACGGCCTGCCGCCCGCCGTGGTCGCGCGCAGCCAGCATGCTCGGATCGTCTTCGGCACGGCCGAGGTAATGACGGCCAAGGGCTACGCAAACGCCACCGTGGCCGACATCGTCGCCGCCGCAGGCATCTCCAGAGACGTCTTCTACGAGCACTTCGCCGACAAGCAGAGCGCCTTCCTGGAGGCACAGGAGTTCGCCACGCAGTTCATCTTCGACAGCTGCTCGGCCGCATATTTCAGGGCCGCGAGCTGGCCCGAGCGGGTTTGGAGCGCGCTTGGGGCGCTGCTCGGGCTGATTGCCGGCAATCCGGCGCTCGCCCATCTGCGCGTCGTCGAGTGCTACGCGGCCGGACCGACGGCCGTGCGCAGCACCGAAGAGCTCCTCAGGGCGGCGACCGTCTTTCTGGAGGAAGGCTACGGCTATCGCGAGCAGGCGGGCGAGTTGCCGCGACTGTACTCGCACGCGATCACAGGGGCGGTCTTCGAGATCATCTACCGCGAGGTCGCCCGTGGGCGGGCCGGCGAGCTGCCGCAGCACCTGCCGCAGCTGGCCTACATCGCGATCGCTCCGTTCACTGGGCGTGACGCGGCGATTGAGCTGCTGCAGCAGATGAGCGCGCAGGCAGTCGCGGCATAGGGGGAAGGCGAGCGCCGCCCGCGTTCAACCCGACAGGGCGCCGGCCGTGGGACGAGGCAGCGTCTCGGCCAAACGCGAATGCTCAGCGCCCTGGCGCGAGATCAGTTCCTCCAGGGCCTCGATCGCGGCCTCTGGTCCCATGAACGGGGCGACAGCGATGTAGGTGAGCTGGGGCAGGCGTCGTGCGAGCTCGTCGAGTTCGCCCCGGCCGACGTGGCGCTGGATCACCTCGAACACGCCCCCGGCGATCGCCTGGGAGCAGATGCGTGGCAGATCGCGCGCCTCGGGCCGGTAGCTGTAGCCCTCCTCGAGGAAGATCGCAAACGAGCGCGTGATTCCCTCGGCTCGCCGGATCGCCTCGGGTCCCGCGGCGTAGCACTCGATCAGCCGCAGGTGTGCGACAGCCGGGTTCTCCCGGATCATCTGGATCAGGACGCCGTACATCCGCCACAGTCGCTCGGGCCACTCGTTGGCGCTGAAATACGCGGCAGCGCAGGTGTCGAGGATGTGCTGTGTCGGGTGCTGCTGCGCTTCGAGGAAGGCGTGCTGCTTGTCGGCGAAATGCTCGTAGAAGACGTCCCTGGAGACGCCTGCGGCGGCCACGATGTCCGCCACGGTCGCGGCGGCGTAGCCCTTGGCGAGCATCACCTCGGCCGTCCCATACAGGATGCGCGTTCGCTGGCTGCGTGCGATCACGCGGGGCGGCAGGCCGTGCCGGCCGCGCGGCAGGCGGGTCGGGCGACGCGCCGCCGCCCTGGCCCCGTTCTCGCGCCCGGGGGACGCGGGGAGCAGAGCCCGTGCGCTCGTGCTCCAGTGCTCGCTCGCCGCTGGGACGGCGTAGGAGCGCACCCACTCCACGCCATCCTCTGCCAGCGATGGAAGCTCGTGCTCGCTGTGGGCGCGCAGATGGCGGGCCAGGATGGTGCGCAGCGCGCCGATTGCCGCGACGGCCGGGAGGTCGAGCGTGTACATGCCGTCGGGTGTGCTGTCGAGGAACTCCTGCACGCGCTGCTCGAACGCTCCCAGCACCACCCTGCGGGTCTCGCGGATGCGGTTGCCGCCGCTGAGTGCTTCGACGAACAACAGGTGCCCGGCGTCCGGATTGGCCTGCAGCGCGAGCGCCAGGCGGCTGAGGGTGTGCAGCGCGGCCTGCGACCAGTCGCCCCCGCTCGCCACCACCGGCGCGGCCTCTGCGAGCAGCAGTTCGGCGGCCGTCTGATAGGCCGCCAGCAGGCAGTCTTCCTTGTCGCTGAACTGCTCATAGAAGGTGGCGCTCGAGACACCCGCCCGGGCGCTCAGCTGCGCGATGCTGACGCTCTGGTAGCCCGCTTGCGCGGCGAGCTCGATCATGGCGTCGACGAGACGCTCACGCTGCGTCTTGCGTGTTGCGCTCACGGATGTCGTCTCCCGCGCTTTCGGGGTCCGGCGGCGCTGCCGGGGGGCTGGTTTTCGGGTGGGCTCCGACATAGCTGAGGCTAGACAGGATACACCACCTGAAATAACACAGACCAGTCGGGTTCACGCCACGTGCCACTGATTTAGCGCAATGTGTGAAACGCCCGCCAATGCGGCTGAGGCGATCCGTGTAAGTTGCCTGGCCAGCTGGAGCACAATCCCGTTCAGAAAAAGCATGTTGTCTTCGTTCAGGAACACAATCAACCGGGCTCGTTGCCCGTCCTCGTGAGCGCGTTTGAACACATCCTGGCCATCTGGGCGGTGGTCAACCTGCTCGTCGTTTGCGCTGCCGCGGTCCGCATCGTGCGCCGCCGTTAGCTGCACAGCGTTCCGATGCGCCGCGCCGATGCGCCGCAACTACCAACCGCGCTCATACCATGGCGCTTCAAGATCGTCACTCGATGATCCGTGCAATCTCGCGGCCAGGACTCGCGATGGCGTCCGATCAGCCGATAAAACTTGCGAAATGCGCGCTAACGCGACGGGTTTCGGCTTGACATCCCTTGACCGCCATGTTTAGATGTCGCCCACGTTCAATGCTCGGCACGGCGAGACATCGGGAACAGGGCGCCTTGAAGCGCGCACGGCGCGCGGCGCGCGCCCACCGCGGATCCCGCGGCCGCCTACGAGACAGCCGCGGCCGGTAGCGGTGGCGTCCATCTCCAACGCGCTTGCCGATGCCCCGCCGCTGCGCGTCGGCGGTGGCGGTCGTTCGCGAAGCCAGGTGCAGGAGACTAAGCGCGCCCGGCTGCTCGCCGCGACGATCGAGGCGGTGGATGAGCTCGGCTACGCGCAGCTCTCTGTCGAGCAGGTCGTCGGGCGGGCGCGAGCATCGCGCAGGACCTTCTACGACGTCTTCTCCGACAGCGAGGACTGCTTCCTGGCGACCTTCGAACACGGCATCTCGCACGCGCGGCTGCTGACGGCCGAGGCCTACAGACGCGAGGCCGGGTGGCTCGACGGGATCCGCTCGGCGCTGGCGCGGCTGCTGATGGCCATGGACGAAGACCCAGCGCTTGCGAGGCTCTGCATCGTGGAGGCGCTCGCGGCCGGCGAGCAGGTGCTGGAACTGCGCGCCGAGGTTCTCAGCGAGCTCGCCCGCGTGATCGATCGGGGGCGCCCCGGGGTGAGTGCCGCCCATCGCCCGCCCGAGCTCACCGCGGAGTGCCTCGTCGGGGCGATCTTCACCGTGCTGCATACCCGCCTGCTGGAGGACTGCCAGGAGCCGCTGTCCTGCCTGCTCGGCTCGCTCATGAGCATGATCGCCCTTCCCTACCGCGGAGCAAGCGCGGCGAGCCGCGAACTCAACAGGCCAACACGCGAGATCGCCCGCGCGCAGCTGCCCGGCAGGAGCAACCCGCTCGACGGCTTGAACATGCGCCTGACCTACCGGACGGTGCGCGTGCTGAGCGTGATCGCCGAGCAGCCTGGTGCGAGCAATCGCGAGATCGCCGCGGGCTCGGGCATCGCCGACGACGCTCAGATCTCAAGGATGCTCTACCGCCTCGCGCAGCTCGGCCTGATCGAGAATCGTCTTCCGGGACGGGCGAACCCGAACGCCTGGCAGCTGACGCAGCGCGGCACGCAGATCGAGCGCGCGGCACGGCAGCACTGAGCGTCTGTCGGCTCGGCAGCTTGCGCAGGCGATAATGTCAAGCGCTCGTGGCGCGCGCAAGGAGCTCCGCACAACGCCTGGACACACGGTCGCCGGACCGCCGCCGCGCCACTCAGCGGGAGCGGCTGCTCGCGGGCATGGTCAGCGCAGCCAACCGCGAGGGCTATGCGGGTGCGAGTGTCTCGGTTGTCATCGGCGAGGCCGGGGTCTCACGCCCCACCTTCTATGAATACTTTGAAGATCGCGACGCCTGCTTCCTGAGCGCGCTCGCCGACGCGCAGCAGCGGCTGCTCGCCGAGGCGCGCGCCGCCATCGCCGAGGCCGCGCCACAGGATGCGCTTGCGGCTGCGGTAGCGGCGATGGTCTCCTTCGCCGCCGCGAGCGCCGGGCAGGCGCTGTTCCTCATGAAGGAGGCGCTGGCCGGAGGCCCGCCGGCGCTCGCCGCGCGAGACGCGGGAGTGAGGGAGCTCGCGAAGCTCGTCGAAGCAGCGTTCCGGCGCGCGCCGGACGACGCGCCGACTCCCGACGTCCCCCTCGGCGCTGTCATCGGGGCCGTGCAGCGCCTGCTCGCGGCGAGGCTGCGCCGCGGGGAGCGTCTGCTGGCAGGGGTCCTCGAGGAACTCCAGGACTGGCTGGCGCGCTACGGAAAGCCGGCCGGAGAGCACCGCTGGCGCGTGCTGCGGCCGCTGCCCCGGCCCGCACGCTCACCGTATCTGGCGCCCTCCCCGTTGCGCCCGCCGCCGCCGCTGGGGCCCGGCCGCCCCCGCCTCAGCGAGGAGGAGGTCCTTGAAATCCACAGGCAGAGGATCATGTTTGCGACCGCGCTCGCCGTCCAGCAGCGCGGCTATACGGCCGTCACGGTCGCCGAGATCACCAAGCTCGCCGGCGTCGACGGCCGCGCCTTCTACCGCAACTTCAAGGACAAGCAGGAGGCGTTCAGCGCCATTCACGAACTCGGCTTCCAGTTCTTGATGGCCGCGACCGCGACCGCCTTCTTCGCCGGAGAGAGCTGGCCCGAGCGCATCTGGGAGGCGTTCCGCGCGGCCGCGCAGAGCATCGACGAGACGCCGACGTTCGCACACGTCGCCTTCGTTGAGGCCTATGCGGTCGGCCCGCAGGCGATCCAGCGCGTCGAGGACAGCCGCATGGCGTTCACCATCTTCCTGCAGGAGGGCTACCGCGAACTCGCAGAGGGGCTCGTGCCGCCTCCTCCCCTTGCGCTCGAGGCGATCATCGCGACGATCTTCGAGATCATCTACCTGCGCGCTCGATCGAGCGCCAAGCCGAGGGTCGCCGGCCTGCTCGGCCACGCCGTCCACATGTGCCTCGCCCCCTTCATAGGGTCCGACGCGGCGGAGGACTTCCTCGAGCTCAAGGGCGCCGGCAGCCCCGAGCCGATGCGCAGCGCCCGCGCCGCACCAGCCGCCTGAATGAGCGCGACCGGAGCGCCATTACAGCGACCGGCCGAACGTCCCGGCTGACGAAGAAGAAGCCCCTCCCGCCGCGAGGGGCCTGGGCGGGAGGGGCGGAGGCGGAGCCATGATCAGACGACCCCGACCCCGTGCGACAAACCGGTCCGAGGGAATGCAAACCGGTTCTTCTCCGAGCACCCGTCAGCAAGGGAGAAGACGGGTGCTCGCACAAGCCCCGGCGCTCACACCGGCAGTGTATATAAACACCGGCAGGAAGAATAGCGCAGGGCCAAGAGGCATGTCAATTCGGACAGACCCGCCGCGTGTACACTCTGCCGCATGAGGGCCAAATGCCACAGCCTTCCAGCGCTGCTCCTCATCGCTCCCGAGCTGGTTGCCGGATGCGGGGGTACCAGCTCATCGCCGAACAGGCAGCGGGCCGGCTCGCCACCGAGCGGGCAGCATGTCGCTGTACCAAGCGAGCATGGTGCGATCGCGACGCTCGCAAAGGCCCACGGTCGGGAACTGTACGGCCGGGCCTACGTCGAAGCGTCCAAGAACCTGCCCGACCAAGTCGAAACCCCCTAGTCCGCTGGTAGCTGTCCGGACGGCCGGGGCGTTCTGCACTGGCTGCGCATACGGGGACGGCCGTCGCATGCCAGCCACGTAAACAGCTGCCGTGTAATTTCGTGCGTCAGCCCATCCGGTCTTCGACGGTGCGCTTCAGTCCGTCCGCGGGCTGGTGGGCGAGCAGCGTCTGCAGCCTGGCCAATACGGGTCCTCGGGCCAGCAGCGACAACCCACGGCCTGGATCGAACTCGGTCTGAAAGCGCGCACGGGTGCGCCCGCCCTCGAGCTCCTCGAACGTCCATACTGCGATCAGGTCCTTGAGGTCTCCGGACTCGCGCTGCATGTGCACGACGCGGTCGGGCTCATAGCTGATGCGGAGGTTGACGAGCACTCGCACGACCTGGGCGTCGATGGTGGCCGCGACGAGCGAGGTGCGCCCGTCGGGGTCGCGCTGCAGGATCTGGACGGCCTCGATCGCCTTGTGCCACTCCGGGGTGCGCAGCGTGTCGGCGACCGTCTGAAAGCAGGCCGCGGGTGGCGCTTGGATCTCGACCGATGAGCTCCCGCCGAAGCCGCTCATCGCAGTTCGGCGGAGGTCTTTCCGAGCAGCAGCCGGGCAATCACGAGCAGCTGGATCTGCTGGGTGCCCTCGAAGATGTCGAGGATCTTGGCGTCGCGCGCCCACTTCTCGAGCAGCTCGCTCTCGCTGTAGCCGAGGCTGCCGCACAGCTCGATGCATCCCAGCGCGACCTCGACGCAGACCCTGCCGGCCTTCGCCTTGGCCATCGAGGCCTGCAGCGAGTTGGGCTTTGAGTTATCGGCCATCCACGCCGCCTGCAGCGTCAAGAGGCGCGCGGCCTCGTAGTCGGCTTCCATCGCCAGCAGGCGGGCCGCGGCGGCGTGCTGCGTGATCGCCGGTGCGCCGTAGTCGACGATGACCCCAGCTTCGCGGAGGTGCTCGCGGGTCTCCTCGAGGCAGGCGAGGGTCAGGCCCACCGCCATGCCCGCGACCAGCGGCCGCGTGTTGTCGAAGGTCTGCATCGCCCCGGCGAAGCCCTGCTTGACGGTGATCTCGGCGCTGCCGAGCATGTCCTCCTTGGGGACGCGGCAGTCCTCCAGGCGGAACGCGGCGGTGTCCGACGCGCGGATGCCGAGCTTGTGCTCGACGCGCTCGAGCTTCAGCCCGGGGTTCTCGCGTTCCACGACGAAGGACTTGATCGCGGCGCGGCCCTTGGAGCGGTCGAGCGTCGCCCAAACCACCACCAGGTCCGCACGCTCGCCCGAGGTTACGTAGATCTTCTCGCCGTTGAGCACGTACTCATCCCCGTCGAGGCACCGCGGTGGTGCGGATCGCGGCGGAGTCCGAGCCGGCCTCCGGCTCGGTGATGGCCATCGCCGCCCAGCGTCCCTCGTAGCGCGCGAGCTGCTCCTCGCTGGCGACGGATGCGATCGCGGAGTTGCCGAGGCCCTGGCGCGGCATGCTCAACAGCAGCCCCACGTCGCCCCAGCAGAGCTCCATCACACCCAGCACGGTGGAGAGGTTCGAGCCGTTGCGGTTGCCGGCCTCGGCCTTGTCCGAGTGCTCGCGGCGCACGCCGCTCGCGCCGGCCCCGTTGCCGCCGCCCGCGCTCATCCCGTCGATCAGCGCGGCGAGCATGTCGAGCTCGGTCGGGTACTCGTGCTCGGCGAGGTCGTACTTGCGCGAGATCGGGCGGAAGACCTCGTTGGCGACCGTGCGCGCCTGGGTGACGAGCGGCGCGAACTTCTTCGGTGTCTCGAGATTGATCATGGGCGATCTCTAGACGAGTACGGCGCCCTCCATCACGCCCGTCGCCCGCAGGTCGCGGTACCAGCGCTCGACCGGGTGCTCCTTGATGTAGCCGTGCCCGCCGAGTAGCTGCACGCCTTCGGAGCCGATCCATGTCGCCCGCTCGGCACAAAGGCCCGGGCGAGCGCCGCGTCGCGGTCGTAGCTCTCCCCGCGGTCTGCGCGGCTGGCCGCCCGGTAGGTGAGCAGGCGCAGGCCTTCGAGCTCGATCGCGATGTCGGCGACGGCGAAGGCGACCGCCTGGCGGTTGGAGATCGCCTCGCCGAAGGCGACGCGTTCGTTGACGTAGGGCACGACGTGGTCGAGCACCGCCTGCGCCGCGCCGAGCGCGAGCGCGCACCAGGCGATCCGCGAGCGCTGCACGCAGCCCGTGTAGACGACGCGGCTGCCCGCCCCGAGCTGCGCGCCGGCGGGCACGCGCACGTCCTCGAGGATCAGTCGCCCGGTGGCGGCGGCGCGCAGGCCCATCGCGGGTTCGGGCTCGACGAGAAGGCCCCGTGTCCCGGACTCCACGATGAAGAGGGCGGGCCCCTGGTTCTCGGCCTCGGCGGCGATGATGAACAGCTCTGCTTCGCTACCGCGCGGCACGAGTGCCTTGACGCCGTCGAGGACCCACTCGCCGCCATCGCGCCGCGCGCGGGTGCGCAGGCGCAGGGGGTCGAACAGGGGGTGGGGCTCGAGCAGCGAGAACGCCGCGACGGGGGCGCTCTCCGCTGTGAAGGCCGGCAGATAGGCGGCCTGCTGGGCCTCATCGCCCCACAGGCCCAGCGCGCTTGCGACCGCGCCAGGTGCCAGCGCGGCGAGCGCGACACCGACGTCGCCGTGGGCGAGCGCCTCGGCGAGCAGCACGCCGGTCACGGCGGAGCGCTCGCTCATCACCCCCCCGAGCTCCTCGGGGATGCCGAGCGTGGTCAGCCCCAGCTCGCCCGCTTCGAGCAGCAGCTGGGCGGGGGCCCGGCAGGCGGCGTCGGCCTCCGCGGCAGCGGGTCGAACCTTCTCGGCGGCAAACGCGCCGACCGCCTCGACGAGCATCTGCTGATCCTCATCAGGGGTCAGATCGAACAGCTCGCCGCCGCGCCCCGGCGCCTGACGCGCGGGGCGCCCGAGCCTGCTGGCCGCCCGGAAGGTGCGGCTCGCCGCTGCGGCCGTGCGCACGCTGCCGCGCGTGCCGCGATAGACCAGACGCTCGGCGGGCCTGCGCAGGCCGGTCCGAGCCAAGAGCGTCGACCCGGCGAGTTGGTTGAGCGCGCGCAGGCCGATGCCCATGCTCCGTTCAGTTGTGCTCATCGTGCTCCTGTTCGATCTCGGCCTCCGGCGCGCCGGGTGCGACCCGGCCCTCCAGGTGCCTTCTCTGTCCCTTGGCGTCGGTCACCCAGAAGCGGATCCGCCCGTCCTGGGAGAACGTGTTGAAGGAAACATCGGCCGGCAGCAGGATCGGCGAGCGGAAGCTCACATCGACCGTGAACGCGTCCGGCAGGCGCGACTCCAGCGCGGCCACGCAGCGCGCGAGCGTCCACATGCCGTGGGCGATAGCGCGTGGGAAGCCGAACGCCCTGGCGCTGAGCGGGTGCAGGTGGATCGGGTTTCGGTCACCGGACACCGCGGCGTAGCGGCGCCCGACGTCCTCGCCGATGCGCCACTGCAGCGACTGCGCGGAGTCCGGGACCGCGGGCACCTGGGCCGCCGCTGCAACGTGGTCGCCGCGCGCTTCGCGGTGAAGCATTGTGCTCGCCTCCTCCCACACCAGCTCGCCGGCGACGCGGGCCTCGCTGATCAGCGCGAACGTCCGCCCGCTGGGGTGCGGCTTGAGCGCCGTGGCGTGCGCGAGCAGCTCCAGCTGCTCGGAGCGGAGGATCGGGCGGTGCTGGGTTATGCGGTTGGCGACGTGCACGAGCCCGACCGCCGGGAGCGCGAAGCGCCGGTCGGTCATCAGCGCCATGTGCAGCGGAAATGCGAGCACGTGGGGATAGGTGGCCGGCAGCGAGGAGCGCACCGGGAACGCGCAGACCTCGTCGTACTCGACCAGGCGCTTGAGGTCCAGGCGGACCCCCGCTAGCGCGAGCTCGAGGCCGGGATGCTCATCGCCGTTGCCGCCCGGCACCCATGGCAGGTGCTGTGCCCCGGGGAGCAGCGAGGCGGCCGCGCGCGCATACAGCGGCAGCATTCGCGGTGGGCTGGCGAGCTCGCGGCGCATGATCATGCCCCAAGGAAGTTCTGTCCGCAGACGCGCACGACGCTGCCGTTGAGCCCGCCCGAGGCCGGATGGGCGAGCCAGGCGATCGTCTCGGCGACGTCGATCGGCAGCCCGCCCTGGGAGAGACTGCTCATGCGCCGGCCCGCTTCGCGGATGCCCAGCGGCATCCGCGCCGTCATGGCGGTCTCGATGAACCCCGGCGCGACCGCGTTGATCGTCGAGGCGCTCTCGGCGAGCCTCGGTGCGAGCGCCTGCACCCTGCCGATGACGCCCGCCTTCGCGGTGGCGTAGTTGGTCTGCCCCGCGTTGCCGGCGATCGCGCTCATCGAGGAGACGCACACGATCCGGGCGCCTTCGCGCAGCGAGCCGGTGGTGAGCAGCGCCTCGTCGATGCGCTCCTGGCTACAGAGGTTGATCTCCATCAGCTCGCGCCAGCGCTCCCCCGGCATCTTCGCGAGCGTGCGGTCGCGCGTGACCCCGGCGTTGTGCACGAGCACGTCGAGCCCTTGCTCGAAGCGCCCCGCGATCTCCTCGGGCGCCTCCGGGGCTGTGATGTCGAGCACCATGCCCTCCCCGCCCAGCGGGTCCGTCACGGCGGCGAGCTCGTGGGCGAGACCGGGGACGTCGAGCCCCACGACGTGCGCCCCTTCGCGCGCAAGAGCATTCGCGGTGGCCTGCCCGATCCCGCGCGCGGCGCCGGTCACGAGCGCGACCTTTCCGTCAAGCGGGCGCTGCCAGTCGAGCTCCGTGGGCGCGGCGGCCGCGCGCACGCTCACGACCTGACCGGAGACGTAGGCGGAGCGTGGCGAGAGCAGGAAGCGCAACGTGGATGCGATCGCGTGCTCGGCCCCCGCGGCGACGAGCAGGAGCTGCACCGTGCTGCCGCCCCCGATCTCCTTGCCGAGCGAGCGCGTGAAGCCCTCGAGCGCGCGCTGCGCGGTCGCCTCAGCAGTGGATTCGCAGTCCTCGGGCGGGCTGCCCACCACGATCACGCGCCCGCAGCGATCGAGCCGGCGCACCACGGGCTGGAAGAAGGCCTGCAGGCGCTCCAGCCCGCCGCAGTCGGCGATGCCGGAGGCATCGAAGACGAGTGCCTTGAAGCGCTGCACGCCTGGGGCGTCGGGGTTGAAGATGCTGGCGTCCCCTCCGGCGTGTGCGGCCAGCGAGCGAAGCTGCTCGTCGGGACCGGTAGCGAGCGCCGCCTGCGCATCGGCGAGGACGCCGATCAGCGGCTCGAGGACGCGCGCCGGCTGCGCGCCATCCACGAGCACGCGCCCACGGATGACCGGGTCGCCCGGTCGGTGGCGCTCGAGTGTCACGGGCTGCGGAAGCCCCAGCCGGCTGCTCACCAGGGCACCGGGGCGCGAAGCGACGAGCTGCAGGTATCGGTCACTCATGCTGCACCGGCCCCGCCGGAGGGCGCCTCGAGCAGCACCACGATCCCCTGCCCGGCGGCCGCGCACACGCTGATCACGCCGCGCCCGCCGCGCTCGTGCAGCGCCTTGGCCAGCGCGGCGACGATGCGAGCGCCGGTTGCTGCGAAGGGATGCCCCGCAGCCAGCGAGCCGCCGTTGACGTTGATGCGCTGCTCGTCGATCGCGCCGAGCGGCTCGGGGCGTCCGAGACGCTCGCGGCAGAACACTGGGTCCTGCCAGGCGCGCAGCGTGCTCAGCACCTGGGCGGCGAAGGCCTCGTGGATCTCGAAGAGGTCGATGTCTGACAGCCCCACGCCGGCCCGGTCGAGCAGCCGCGGCAGCGCGTAGGCGGGCGCCATAAGCAGCCCCTCGCGCCCGTGCACGTGATCGACCGCTGCGGCCTGTGCGCCGGTGACGTAGGCGAGCACGGGCAGCTCGCGCTCGCGCGCCCACTGCTCGTCGGCCAGCAGGACTGCCGAGGCGCCGTCGCTGAGCGGCGTGGAGTTGCCGGCCGTCATCGTCCCGTCGGGGCCGCCGAAGACCGGGCGCAGCCGCGCGAGCTGCTCCGCCGTGGAGTCCGGGCGCAGGTTCTCGTCGCGCTCGAGGCCGAGGTGGGGGGTGAGCAGGTCCTCGAAGAAGCCGCGCTCGTAGGCGGCGGCCATGCGCTGGTGGCTGCGGGCGGCGAGCTCGTCCTGCTCGGCCCGGGTGATGCCCCACTCGGCGGCCGTGATGGCGCAGTGCTCGCCCATCGAGAGGCCCGTGCGGGGCTCGGCGTTGCGGGGTACCTCGGGGACGACCTGGCGTGGGCGCAGGCGGGCGAGGTGGCGGATGCGCCCGGAGACCGAGCGGGTGCGGTTGAGGTCGAGCAGCAGCCTGCGCAGCTCCTCGTTCAGCGCGAGCGGCGCGTCCGAGGTCGTGTCCACGCCCCCGGCGATGCCCGCGTCGATCTGCCCGAGCGCGATCTTGTTCGCCACCGACACGACCGCCTCCAGGCCCGTCGCGCATGCCTGCTGCATGTCGTAGGCGGGGGTCTCGGGTGCGAGGCCGGTGCTGAGGACAGCTTCGCGGGTGAGGTCGCGGTCGCGCGGGTGCTTGAGCACCGCGCCCGCGACAACCTCTCCGAGCGGCTCGCCCTCGAGGTTGGTGCGAGCGATGAGGCCGTCGAGCGCGGCGGTCAGCATCTGCAGGTTGGAGGCGTGCGCGTAGTGGGAGTTCGAGCGCGCGAAGGGGATGCGGTTGCCAGCCACGATCGCCACGCGGCGCACGTCCCCCGTCATCGGGGCTTCCTCGCCTGCCCGGCCCGCCGGCGCGCGGGACGCGTTGCCATGGTTGAAGAGTTGGCTGTGTGAGGGGGCACTTGTCTGGTCGTGTTGCGGTGGTCGCCAGGGACGAGAACAGCGGCACCGCCAGTGCGGCGCGCCCTGTGCGCCATGCGATGGTGCCGCCGCCGCACGTTCGGACAAATAAACGCTGGCATACAAGCTAGCGTATCGGCTGCGCCCGCGTGGGTGACGGCGCGCACACGCGCCAAAACCCGCTCCTATATTCCCATATTCTTGGGACCGTAAACGTGGGTCACGGATGTCGCGGCACCGCATAAACGCAGAACGTGGAGTTCATGACGCGATACACTGCAGGTTGTGCGACTGTATGTCTGCTACGGAACATTCGGGCCACCCGAGCGCCATGCATGCGGCAGGGCCCACCGGGCGTTGAGGACGGCCGGCCACGCGCCCCAGGTGGTGAGGACCTACGGCTGCTATGGCACCGATCGCTTCTTCAGTGGCCGTCGCGAGGTCAGGCAGCTGACGGGCAACCTCAAGGTGCCAACGCTCGTGCTCGAGGACGGCACGGTCATCGACAAGTCGCAGAACATCGTCGCGTGGGCCGCGGCGAACCCGGCCTAGAGTCGCCGGCAGCGCGGCTCACGGCCGGCTGCACGCCGCTCGAACATCCGTCTTGTACAGCGGCTGGCCGCTCTGTCAAACGGGTGTGCTCCCGCCGATGGCCTCGACATGCGAATATCGATCTCGTCCCAGGCCGTTCTTCGAGCAAGACGGACGCGCGCGACCGTTCGCCATCCGCCGGATGACCGCTCAGCGGATCTTCGCCGGCTCGGGGAAGCGCTTCGCGCCCGCAGTGACGAGGTGCTCAGGCGGGTCGAGTCCAAGCGGGACGTCTCGCAGCCCGCAGGCGGCGGCGTGCTCGACGATGGTTTCGCTCACGTGGCGTCGGTTTGGACGGACGCGGTGTGCAGATGGATGGCAGGGGAGGGTGTCGAGGCGGCCCGTGAGACGGGCCGGGGGTCCGAGGGCTTGCTCATCGAGCTGGCGGCCACACGGGCCGCGCCGCTGGATGAGATGACCAAGCGCTGCCTGCGGTGGCGTGACGCGGCGGCGGACGTCGCGAACGAGTCGGCGACCGAGCTGCAGCTCCATCCTGCCGTACTGTCCGAGGCCCTGCGCATGTTGCAGCGGAGCCTCGACGCGACTCTCGTGCGAATGTGCGAGTGCTTCGAGTCAGAGCGCCGCCGCGCGGACGAGGAGCTCACCTTCATGGCCACCCACGACGCGTTGACCGGCCTGCCCAATCGCGCGCTGATCGCGGATCGCATGCAGCAGGTGCTGGCCCGCTCGCGGCGCGAACGGACGTCAGTGGCAGTGGTGTTCATCAGATCTTGACGACTTCAAGGTCGTCAACGACACGCTGGGTCACGGCGTGGGCGACGAGCTGCTGCGGGCCGTGGCCGCGCGCCTGGAAGCCGTGGTCCGTCACAGCGACGCACTCGGGCGCCTGGGCGGCGACAAGTTCGTGGTAATCGTCGATGAGCTCACCTTCGGGCTCGGCGGCGAGGTGCTCGCGACGCGCCTGCTCCGGGCTTTCACGGAGCCCTTCACGCTGGCCGGAGGGTCGGCGCGCATGAAGGTGACGGCAAGTATCGGTGTCGCCTCAGGGACATACGAAAGCGCGGAGGAGCTACTCCGCGAGGCGGACATCGCGATGTATCGCGCGAAGTGGAGCGGCAAGAACCGCTACGCCGTGTTTCGCGTGGGCGCTCACGCGGACGCACCCCCAGGTGACCCCGCTGGCGCTCGTCCTCCGGCGCTCCCGACGCATCGCTCGCTCGCCTGATCTCTCACGCCCAAGCCGCCATACACCACGTCCACATAAACGCTGCCGCTGCGAAGCGCGTCTTCCTTTGCGGCGGCCGATCCCCTCCAGAACATGCCGTCATAACACGGCGTGCTGCGCTACGCTGCAGAATGTAACCAAGAGCACTAAAAACAGTGATGATGGTGTTCTGAGGGCCCGGCTCTGGAGAGCCCGGACGGAGCCCGCAGGCGCCGAGGGCGCCCGGCGGTCCGAAAACCGTGCCACGGGAGGTACAGAAGTGGCCATGCAGCAGACACCAATCCGCCGTTGGGCATTCGCGCTCATCGCGACCCCGCTCCTCTGCTCGCTCTCAGCCAAGGTGGCGAGTGCGAGCGATGCGACGGCCACCAAGGCCTACCTGCAGGCAAACTATCGCCTCGTCGCGACCACCAACGCGAAGATCCCGCAGATCGAAGCGACGCTGCACGGCGTCCTGACCCGGGTTCGGAGGGAATGCCCCCTGGCTGCGGCCAACTCGCCCGAGGACGCAGACTCTGAACAGCTCAGCAACGAGGTGATCGGCGCGATGGTGACCGCGGTTGTCGCGCTCGACCGACCGGCCGGAACCGAGTTCGTGAAGGCTGCTACAGGCCTGTCCTGGAGCAACGGCCCGCTCACCCACACGATCCGGTCCTACGTCGGCAAGGTCAAGACGCTGGTCGCGCTTCCTGAGCCGAATCTGTGCTCGGACATAGCGAGTTGGGCCGCAAGCGGCTATCAGACGCTTCCCGCGAGCACTCTTGCGTTCTCCCCGCGGTTCATGTCGGTATGGGTGGCCCCGGGCGAACTGCCTGCTGGGCTGGGGAGATACGAGACCGCCGCGGAGCGCCCGCTGGTCGCCCGCACGCACGATCTCGAAGAAGTGTTCACCGAACTGGAAGCGCGTGCAGTCACGACGTGGGCTGCAATCATGAACACGCTCGAACTGCAGCCGTAGGGCTACGGCGCGGTAGAGGGCGGCAAGCGTCTCAGGCCGATATGCCCGGCCGGCGCCTCAGTTCGACTGCGTTGGCCGGGGGGTGATCGTGGCCAGGTCGTGCCAGCCGGTGAAGGTGGTCTGTGAGGGAGGCGACAACGGACGGATCGTGACCGGCGGCGAGGACGTGCGCGCGTTTTGCCGCGCGATGCCACCGGGAAGGTGCTCAAGCGGGAGCCGCATACGCGGGAGTAGGCGGTACCGTTTCCGGCTGGCTCGTTGGCGTACAGCGCCGCGTGGCCGCTATTGCTTCTCGATCTTGGCTAGTTCGACGGCGTTGGCTGGCGGGCTCAGCGGGACGGGCTTGTTCCAGGCTGAGAAGGTGATTTGGCCGTTTTCGCGGCCGTGCTTGACGATCGCGATCGGGTAAGGCTGGCCGGTGGTAGTGATGTAGATCGCTCCGGTGTACAGCGTGCCCTTCTCTTTGAGTTCGATCGCTGTCTGCCCGTTGACCGTGAGGGTGTGGCCCTTGGTGAGGGAGATCGTGGGGTCTCGCAGCAGCAGGGTGAGCTCCCCGCCGGGCTGGGTGAGCGCTGCGAACTCGGGCAGTTGGGTGCCGTTGGCAGGTACCGCGAGCCAGGTGCCTGGCGGCACATGTTTGCCCGTGCGCTGGGCCAGGCGTCTGTAGAAGGCGGGGCTGGCCTTGGCGTAGAGCGTGTTGTCAACGCGGATGACTTCGCTGCCACGGCCGAGTAGCTGGACTCGTGCGCGGCCGCCCTGGTGGGTGAGCTGCAGTTCGAGCGTGTTCGTCGACCGGCCCACCGAGAGCTTGCTGAGGACGTGCACGGCGCTAGCGTCGCGTGCTGCGGTGCGGCTGGCGGCGAGGATTTCTGTGGCTGATTTCGAGGTGATGGGGTCGTTGCTGGAGCCGCATCCGGCGAGGGCTGCCGTCAACGCGAGGGTGCCCAGCAGGCGTGGGGTGTGCTTGAGCGTGAGCACGGGTCACGCCCTCCCGTGGTGGCTGGCCTTGCGAGCGGCTTTCTTGGCTGTCTTCTTGATGGGCCCGTATTTCTTGCGTGCCTGTTTTTCGCAGGTGGTGCGGGCTTTCTTGTTGTGCTTGTGTTTGGTTCGGCAGGCCTTGAGGGCTTTGGCGAGCAACTGGGCGCGGCTGAGCTTTTTGACTATGTTGCTCTTGACTTCGCCGCAGCCGGTGATCGCGATCGGCGTGGTCTGTTCGATGACGGCGCCGTCTTGGGCGACGATGGTGGTAGGCATGCTGGGGGTCTGTTTGCAGAGGCTGAAACACAAGCACAACAAGAAAGCCCGCACCACCTGCGAAAAACAAGCACGCAAAAAATACGGGCCCATCAAGAAACCCGCCCACAAAGCCCACAAAACCAGCCACAACAAGAAAGCCTAGGCCGTGGCGATTCGGGACACGACAACCCGCACACACGCGGAACCGATACGGCTAATCCTGGCAATCGCGATGCTCACCCTCGCGCTCGCCGGGTGTGGCTCCTCCCCAAAAGACATCGCCTCCAAATCACCTGCCGCGATCCTCGCCGCAAGCCGCACGGCCGCGCGCGACGCCAGCGCGGTGCACATGTTGGGCAAGTTCTCCGCAGGCAGGATCACGAGCGACCTTGAATTGCAGCTGACCCACGGGGAGGGGCGTGCGCGCATGTCACTCCTTGGCCATTCAAGCGAAGCAATCCGCATCGGCAACACCCTCTACGCCAAGGGCAGCCCCGGTTTCTACAGACTGCTGGCGCAGCGCACAGGCGTACATATTGCGCCGGGAACGTGGTTGAAGGTGCCGGCCAACGGGGGCCAGCTGCGCGAATTCGCGGCGCTCACCGAACCGAGTGGGGAGCTCGCCCTGCTGCTGGAAGACCCCACGATCTCCCTCACCAAGGGCCACACCCTCACGGTCAACGGGCAAAAAGCCATCGAACTCAAAGAGCAGGGCAAGCTGTACACCGGAGCGATCTACATCACTACCACCGGCCAGCCTTACCCAATCGCGATCGTCAAGCACGGCCGCGAAAACGGCCAAATCACCTTCTCAGCCTGGAACAAGCCCGTCCCGCTGAGCCCGCCAGCCAACGCCGTCGAACTAACCAAGCTCGAAAAGCGGTGAGCGAACGCGCTAAAGCGGTCCTTGTGTCGGTGGACGCGTCACACTCAGCGCCCGGTCTCGCGCGCCTGTAGCTCCCGCTTGAGCACCTTCCCGGTGGCATTGCGCGGCAGCGCGGGTAGGAAGCAAACCTCGCGCGGGACCTTGTACTTGGCGAGGTTCTCGCGGACGTACGTCTGTACCGCCTCGGTCGCGAGCTCTGATCCCTCGCGGAGCACGACGAAGGCCTGGAGGCGCTGGCCGAACTCAGCATCCTCGATACCGACCACAGCGGCCTCCTGGATCTCGGCATGGTCTGCAAGCAGGTCCTCGACCTCGCGCGGGAAGACGTTCTCGCCGCCGCTGACGATCATTTCGTCGTTGCGCCCGTCGACCAGTAGCCGCCCCGTCTCGTCGAAGCGCCCGACGTCGCCGGTGCTCATCATCCCGCTGATCATCTCCTTGCCCCCGCCGCCGGTGTAGCCCTCGAACATCATCTCGTTGGCGACGAAGATCCGCCCGCTCTCGCCCGGCCCGACCTCGCGACCGTCGCCGTCGAGCAGCTTTACGACCGTCCCGACGGGTGGCCGCCCGGCCGTTCCGGGTGCGGCTCGGAGGTCCTCGGGATCGGCGATCGTGGCCCACGCCACCTCCGTGGATCCATAGAGGTTGTAGAGGACGTCTCCAAATGTGTCCATCGCGCGGATCGCGAGCTCGCCCGGTAGCGCCGAGCCGCTGAGCGCGATCACCCTGAGGCAGCTCGCGTCGTAGCGGGCGATCGTCTCGGCCGGTAGGTCGAGGATCCGCTGCAGCATCACGGGCACCAGCACCAACGTGCGCACCCGATGCTGGGCGACCGTCCTCAGCGTCTCCTCGGGGTCGAACCGCCTTCGGAGCACCAACGTGGAGGCCAACGGCCCTCCCAGTCTGAAGAGAGCGAACCCCCACGAGTGGAACATGGGTGCGGCGATCATGGTGGTCTCCTGCGCTCTCATCGGAATCCTCGACAAGAGTGCTGCTGCGGGCCCCAGCGAGTCCGGTCCCGTGCTGGCAGCCCCCTTCGGCGCCCCCGTGGTTCCCGACGTGAGGATCACGACGCGCCCCCTCTGCGCCGGTGGGCGCAGATCGGTGACGTCACCTCGCGCGATCAGACCCTCGAGCAGCACGTCGCTCGGCGCCGTTTCGCTCGCGCTCCAGGCGATGAAGCGTTTGCGGCGGGCCGCTCCGGGGCGAACCATGTCGCTGAACTCCTCGTCGTAGATCGCGGCCACGGGGTGCTCGCGCTCGAGCACGTCGGCGATCTGTGGGCCCGCGAACGCCGTGTTGAGGTAGAGGGCGCTGGCACCGAGCTTCGAGCAGGCAACCGTCGCCTCGATGAAGTACCGATGGTTGCGGCACATGATGGCCACCCCGTCTCCTTCGCCGACGCAGGCCTCTCGCAGCTCGCGGGCAAGCGCATTTGTGCGCGTGTGCACCTCGTGGAACGTCAGCGTCCCCCGGTCGTCGGCGATCGCCACCCGCCTGGGTGAGCGAACCGCCGCGGCCGTGTAGGCCGCCGCCGGCGTGGGTCCCCAGCGCCGCAACGCCGCCAGCGCGCGGGCGGCCCTGTCTGGGCGAGTTGCGCGGAACATGCCGGTGCCGCGCAGCGTCCTTGCGACGTGCAGCTTGTAGGCGGCTCTACGGGCGTTCACCGGCGCCGGTCCTCCCTAATCGAGTCATGACGCGGCAGGCAGCCGCAGCGGCCCATAGATCTCGGATCCGCGGCACGCAACGAGTCGTCTCCGAGGAGTAAGGGCCCCTCCCGCCTAGGAGGGACCATGGCGGGAGGGGCCAAGACAGGGCCCCAGGAGGATCGTGGGCCTGCCCTATACGGCAACCGGTTGAGGGAAAAGTCAAACCGGTCCTTCTCCGAGCGCCCCCCGGCAGTGGAGATAGGGGACGCTCGCGCAAGCACCGACTCTGACTAGTGGCTGCTCGTAGAACGTGAGCGGTATCTAAACAGGAAAGCAGTAAAAGGTCAAGGCCATCGCGATCGAGAACCGTAGACTCCGCTGCGATGCGGGGTGCGGACAGGGCCGGCGACGCAACGCGGCTACCTCGATCGACTACGGCGTAAGGACGACCTGAACGCTAATGGTCTGTCCAACGCGACCGCGTCCCCGGGCGCGGCTTGCTAGCGGCGGTCACGTAAAGGGCGCTGAAGGCCGCGCGAAGCTCGTCCACCGACACAATGCGCAGCGAGCGGTTGCGGGCGTGTTCGGCTGGGGCTGTCCCGTGCCGGACACGGTTCTGAGGGGCCAGTAAGGTGGGCGGCGGGCACCTGGCGCCACCACCTGTTGAGCCGGCCTGCGCCGGACGTCGTGCCGGGGTGCGGACGTGACCTCCCGTGGTGGCCTCAGGTCAGAGGGGTTCAGTGTCTAGATTCGACGGCTCTCTTGGTCGGTGCTGTACGTCTCGTCTTATGGCTGCCGTAGTGACTTGCCTGCGCTGTCTACAACCTTGCGCAGGAAGTCGGCCTGGGTGTGGACGAGCCGTTGGGCCATCTCTAGGGCGGAGTCTGCGATCTCCTCCCGACGTGAGTGGTTCTCGCCGTGTGCTGGCAGCGCGTCGTCAACGGAGACAAGGAACGTGCGCACGGCCGCGATCGCTGCCTGGGCACCGTCCTCGAGCTCCTTGAGCACATCCTCGGAGAGCTCCGTGGTCCTCTCGACGGTCCCCGTTGTGCTGCGCTTGGTACGGGTCGTGCGAGGTTTGCCGGTCGCCTTCGGTTTCTTTGCAGCTGGGCGTCGCGCTGGTTTCTTCTCGGGCATCAGCCCCCCTTTCAGGGTTGATAAACGCCAGCGAGTAGGCTGGCATATCGTGTGGGGACAGCAATCGCTCCATGGGTAGCTCGAAACAATAAACATGTTCTGTGGCGTTTGTGGTCTCACCGTGGCCCGGGCAAGGAAAGCTCCGGCGAGCCTTTAGACGAGGCTTGCTCAACGTCAGTGGTCGGCCTTGGGGCTGGCTCGTCCCGGCCCCCGGACGTGCGGCCGCCGGACCGCTGCTATCGGCGTTGGGCAGCGGCCGTCCGACGCCGGGCGACGGCTCCGACGCTCGACGATTCTGCGAGGTTGTGCAGGGTCGTGCGCGGAACGGGTCCCGCCGCGCGGGAGGCCAGCGCCGCCGCGAGATTCTCCCGCAGTTTGCGCTCATCGGCTGCTCGAGGTGTGTTGTGAAGGGGCACCGCTCACGTAGACGAACGCGCTGGCGCGATCGCTGGTACGCGAGGCCCGAGGATCGAACTGGCCTGGCGAAGCACCTCAAGCGCCCGCTGCTGGAGTTGCCCGATAGGGATCACGCCTCGGCGCTCCGTGGCGCGAGGCGAGTTGCCCTCCCGGTGCGCGTACCAATTTGCGTACCAATCTGAGCGAATCCGGGCTTAGCTGACCGACCTGATTTGGCTCTAGCAAGCCTAATATGGCTCACCAAACACCCCTATAGCCTGCTCATAACCCGAAGGTCGCAGGTTCGAATCCTGCCCCCGCTATAAAGCGAAAGCCCTGGAAATCCAGGGCTTTCGTGGTTCTAGGGCTCGGACGCTAGTGGAGCTTCCTCCCGAGATTTCCTCCCGGGATGGATCGAGCCTATCGGGGTATCGGGGCCTGCTGGCATCATGCGGCGATGTCCGCGCGATGGCGAATAAGGCTGACTCGGAGATGGCTGTGTCGGTGAACGTCCCCAAGTCCTCATGAGCGGCGCGGCGTGGACGCTTGAGTTCTACGAGGAGGACGGCCGGGAGCCGGTGCTTGACTTCCTGCGCGGGCTGGATGCGCTGAAGGAGCAGGCGTTGGCGGCTGCGCTGCGCAAGGTGCTCGCCTATGAGGGCATTGGGGTCTGCGGCTCCTCATGGGGCAAGTGGGTGCCTGGTGCTCCGGGCATCTTCGAGTTTCGGGTGCGCCATGACGCGGCGACGATCCTGCGCGAGCGCGGGTTGCCGGTCCCCGAGCATCTGAAGGAGACCAGTGCCGACGTCCTGCTGCGCGTGTTCTGCCATGCCCACGGCAAGAAGGTGGTCCTGCTGCTGGCTGGCTATGACAAGGGCAAGGAGCCGAGCGCCAAGCGCCAGAACGCGGAGATCAAGCGGGCCAAGCAGCGCCTGACCCGCTGGAAGGCTGAGCAGAGGGTCAGCGCCAAGCGGACGGCCAGCCGGGGCCAGTCTCGCGGCAAGCGGAGGTCTTGACAGAATATGCGGTATGCTGCATAAATACTGTTGGACGACCCGACTACCGGAGTTCTGTGATGGCTACGAAGTTCGACGACTACATCAGCGAGGTTGAGGAGAGGGCGAAGGCCGGCGGCCCGGAGGCCATCGCCCGCTGGGATGCCTTCAACGCTCACTACGCGATGGCCCGTGAGGTGCGCGAGCTGCGCAAGGAGCGCAATCTCACGCAGAAGCAGCTCGCCGCTGCGTCCGGTATCAACCAGGCCGAGATTTCACGGATCGAGCGCGGCCAGACGAACCCGACCGCCAGTACGCTTGCGGCACTACTGGCGCCGTTGGGTGCCCGCGCCGGGGTAGTCCCGCGCGAGAAGCGCGACCTGGCGCACGTGTAGGAGGCGTCCCAGCGGCCGCAGCGTTCGGCCTCGTCCTCGCACGCCTGCTGGTAGTCGTAACAAGGAGGGCGTAGCCCGACGCCTCGGGTGCAGGTAGCGGCGGCCACCGCGCCGCAATCCGTAGCGTTGTGTGAGGGTCGCGGTTGCAGCTCGGGCTGCCACGAGTGCCGAGTTTGCCGGTTGGCGATCTATCGCCCCTCGATGCAGCCGTTGACGGCGTTGGTGGTTCGGGTGCGTGCGCGGCGTTGCCGCCCCGGCATGGGACGGTCCCCGGCAACTGGTGCGGGTGCGGCGTTGGGCTCATCGCAGACGCGGCCGGCGTGTCTCTGTTGGCGCTCGCCGCAAATTGCTTGGCCGGTTGAGGGCGGTTGTGGTCAGTACACGTAGATGGGACACGACTGCGCCGATTCGCATGGGGCGCGGCGTCCCGCCTTCCGGCGAGCGAACAGGAGGGAAGGAAGATGGCGAGGCTCAACAAGACACAGGCCCAGGCCGGCGGCGGTGAGGTGGTGTCGTTGGACGAGCCGTTGCTCGACTGCGTTGCCGCGGCGGCGCTGTTGAACGTGCGGGTCTCTTGGGTGCGTGACGCGGCGCGGCTTGGGCATTTGCCGTGTGTGCGTGTAGGGCGTCATCTGCGCTTCACGCGGGTGATGCTCGAAGACTGGCTGGTTGTGCAGCTGGCGCGCCCGCCTGCGGCTGGGCGTGCGTACGCGCCAGCGGCCGCCACGCCCCGCGCGAACGCGAGTCCGTTCAGGCGCAGCACCCAGGCGGCGCTGTTGGCGAGCTTGGCGGAGAGGCCGAATGGCACTGCGGTTGAGCGCGAGGGGTAGCGATTTCTGCAGGGATCAGGGACAGGGCCGCGTCGGGCCTGGTGGATCCTCAGCGGCCGCGGCTGGCGCTGCGCTCGGGGGTGTCGCGCCGGAGCGCTCGCGTGAGCCAGCGGGTCGGTGAGAGGATGCGGTTAATGCGTAGCGGGTCGCGGCTGGGGCTCCAGTCAGGCTCGGCGCGCACTGGGTGCGCCAGCGACGGTATCTGTGAGCGGCTGTGGCGGAGGTGTTCGGCGAGGCGCCGGACGCGGTCGGGGTCTTGTCCTTCGAGGCCGAGCTGGTCACGTGCGAGGAACCAGTCGGTGCCGCGGCGTGCGCGCGTGGCCTGCACGTAGGCGCTTTCCTTACTGGTCTGCCAGCCGCCGGTGAGGACCACCGAGCGCTGCACGGTCGCGCCCTGCTGGCGATAGACGTGTTGGGCGTAGCCGAGCCGGATCGAGCCGAGAGCCTCTGCGGGGAGGTTGACGTGGCGGTCCGAGCCGTCGAGTGCAATCCGTACGCCCCGGGGGTGGATGGCGGTGATCTCGCCGCGGGTGCCGTTCTCGACCCTGGGCTGGCCCGGTAGCCGGTGCTGGCTGGTGAACGCGATCAGGTCGCCTTCGTGGATCGGGTAGTGGACGTCGGGGTGTTGGACCTGGTGGTGTCCGAGTTCGCCGTGTTGTGCGCGGAGGTGTTGCGCGCGGGCGTTGAGCCGGTCGATCTCCTGGTTTGACGCGTCGGCGATCAACGCGACCTCGCGGACGCCGTGCTGCTGTGTGAGGGTGTGCCAGCGTTGCACGGTGGCCTCGCCGGCCTCGTCGCGGGTGTCCTGGAAGTGCAGTTGGTTGCGAAGGACGTAGTGCGCCATCGCCCGCTCGGGTTCACCGGCTCGCAGCGCTTGCCAGGCGCGCTGCTCCGCGGGGTCACGAGTTCTGTAGACGTCTTGCAGCTCGGCGGTGGGGGCGTGTCCGCTGAGCCGGTCGAACATGCCGCCGGGGCCGATCGAGGGGAGCTGCTTGCCGTCACCGACAGCGATGAGCTTCGCCCCGGAGTGCTCCACCAGCTCGGTGAGCGCGTCGAGGCGGTGGTGGTCGGTCATGCCCGCCTCGTCGAGGAAGATCGTCGTGGCGCGGTCGACGTGGATGCTCCCAGTGCGAGAGCGCGCCACAAGCGAGTCGAGGGTGAGTGTTCGCCTGGCGAGCGCTGGGCTGTCGGCACCGAGACGCTCCGCGGTGCTGCCGGATACCGCGATCCCGAGGACCGTCCTGCCGGCATGTTGCTCCGCCCGGGCGGCAGCGTCGATCACGACTCCCTTTCCGGTGCCGGCGGGGCCGATGAGCACGGCGAGCCGCTCGGGGCCGGTGACCGCCTCCAGCGCATGGTGCTGCTCGGGGCTGAGGGGTGCGGCGATCCGCTCAGCGACCTCCCGCACCGCGCCCTGACGCGCGCGCTCGCCGGCGTCGCGGCCTGCGGGTTGGGCGAGCTCGGCTACGCGCCGCTCGATCGCCTGCTCTTGGGCGCGAATAGCGAGCGTCGTCATCCGTCCGCCCTCCAGGGTGAGGATGCGCCGGTCGCGGACCATCTCCCGTGCGATCCCGAGCGCCACGTCCGGGGGCATCTCCCCGGCGGTCTGCTCAAGCGCGATCGCTCGCAGCTCACGCGCGGCGAAGATCGCGTGATGCTCGGTCAGGTGCGCCTCGATGCGGTTCTCCACTGACCCGCTGCGACCGACGCGCTCGGATCCCTCCAGCAGCCGCAGCGTCTCGTCGGGACCGAACCCGTGGCGGCGACCGGCCTCGGCCCATGTCTGCTGGAGGTCCGCCCGGGTTGCGGGCTGCTTGGCGCGTCGGTTCTCGAGCGCCAGGTCGCGCAGCTCCCCGCGCTCCGGCGCGCGGCCGTAGCGCGCACGGAAACGCTCGGCGGCCCTGGCCACCTCGTGGCTGCGCCCGGAGAACTCCTCCAGCAGCGTCCGCGGTACCCCGGCCAGCTCGAAGTAGCGGCCATCCTTCCCCGTTCCACAGCTGATCTGGTAGCCGTCGCTTGTCAGCTCGTGCGCGAGCTGGGAGCGGTAGAACGCACCCAGCTCGCGTGCGCTACGAAAGATCGGCCGGGAAGCGACCGCGACGATGCGCTCGTCCTCACGGACAGCGCCGGTGATGACGACGTGGCTGTGCAGCTGCGGGTCCGGTGCCTGCGCGCCGGCGACACCTCGGGCGGTGGTGTGGCGGTACTCCGCGGCGATCACGTCCCTGGCGTGCTCCTCGACCACCTGTCCGCCGTAGCGCCGCCGCACGACGGGAACCTGCTCGCGTAGGTAGAGGATCGTCTGCTCGACCGCGCGGGCGTGCGCGGCCTCGATCTGCTCACGCTGCCACGGGTCCCCCAGCGCCCACACCGCCGAGACGGACTTCGGAGCGCTCAACGTCACGTCGATCCCGCCGCCCCTACCGCCGCCTGCACCCTCGGGTCGCAGCCAGCGCCCGGCGCCCGGGTGCCGGCCATCCATCAGCGCGATGAAGTCCGCGCCATCGACCGGCTCGCCCGCCTGCACCCCCAGCGCCGCCAGCGTCTCCTCCTCAGCGAGCCAGCGGCCGGGAGCCTGCGCCATCTCGCCATCCGGGGTCAGGTAGTAATCCCCGCGCTCGGGCGTGACCGTCTTGCTCTCCAGGTAGCGCGCGTACCCGCCGCCTCCGGACGCAGGGATGCTCGATGCGGTCATCACATGGGTGATGACCCTCAGCGCGCCGAACCGGCCAACGAGTTGCACAGCGATCACACAGCGATCGCACCCCCGTGCATCTGGTCTGTTTGGCTTTTGCGGTGCTGGTAGGGAGGTGAGCGGGGATGCACACCAAGGAGAACCGGCTACCGTGTGACGGCCAGCAACAGCGCATGAACGATGTAGCGAGCAGACGCGCTGAGCAGACGGGAACACGTCAGGGACCGGCTTCTTCCGCAGCCGTTGGGCAGTGCGTCAGTTTGCCCGGGGGCGGCTTGCTCGCCGCCTACGCAGCGACGCCTTCAGCGCAGTCGCTGCGAACACGCCAAACATCGCGAATCCAAAGAACCCCAAATAGCTGGTGATGCTGAAAAGGATGAACAGCAGCAACGCGAGGAATGCACCGAAGATCGCAAGCCAGATCGCCTCGACTGGCGGCAGGCGCTTGCCGGGGAACGCTATCCATCGCGCAGCCTCGACCCATCGTGCCATAGGGCCAGTATACTTCCAATGGGCCGATTCGTATGGCCCGCCGGGCGATTGGCGCACGACGCACAAGGGGCCAGCGACCAGCAGTCTGCGTTAGGATGTGCTGATGCAAGCATGGTGGCGTGCGTACATCCTGCGCTCTCGCGCTTTCGGTGAGCGTCGCCCAACGATTTCGTTGTTGATCGTGGTCGCAGCGTGGCTCATCGGCGCCTACGTTGCGAATGTCGTCACAGATATCGGCACCGCGCATCCATTCGAATTGAGCCGCGCGTTCTGGTTTGTCTGCTGGCCGGGCGCGGTCGGGATCACGATTGGCACGATCGTCGGGCGACAGCGGAAGCGCAAAGCTAGCCACCGGGAGGCAGCGCGGAGCGCCGCCCGGTAGCAGCTGGGCAGTACGGCTTCCGCCGTGCTCAGCGAACTCTCCCCGGACCGCAGCGGGGCGGGGTCGCCGAGTGCATCTTTGGGCGGCGTCTAAATGGGGCGGCTCACGCTATGGCGCGCTCGTGAGGACTGCGCTTCGTGGCGGCTGTCGAGCGCCTGACGGCGGGCTTGCGCTTTTTGGGGCGGAAGGCCGCGGAGAGTAGTTTGGCGTCGTCGGCGCGGCTCTTGTGGTGGAGGTAGCGCATCGTCGTCTGGATGTCGGCGTGTCCCATCCATGCCTGCACCTGGACGATGCTGGCGACGTTGATGCTCAGCGATCCGAAGGTGTGGCGCAGGTCGTGGAAGCGCAGCCGTCGCAGCCCCGCGGCGTCGAGCGTGGCGTGGTAGCGACGGCGCAGAGCGGAGCCGTCGACGTGGGTGCTGTCGCGGCTGACGAATACGAGGTCGCCCTTGGCGGTGTGGGCGCCGCGGTTCTTGAGGGCGCCCAACGTGTCGGCGACCTTGTCGACCATCGGGAGCGTGCGCGACTTGCGTGACTTCGGCTTGCCGGCGCGGTTGGCGCTGTAGCCCTCGAACACGCGGATCGAGGACTGCTCGAAGTCGACATCTTCCCAGCGCAGCGCGAGCAGCTCGCCGCGGCGTAGGCCGCTGAGCGCAGCGGTCAGGTAGATCGCGGCGTCCTGGCGATCCTCGGCGGCTCGTAGGGCGCGCTCGGTGTCGCTCACGGCCGGGCGGCTGGGGTCGCGGTGGGCGCCTGCGGCGGCGGTGGCGACGAGCTTCTCGATCTCGTCGGGGGAGTAGAAGTCAAAGCGCGCGGCGTCGTAGGACTCGCGCAGCCGCTTGACCTTGGCGACGGGATTGAGGATCAGGCCGTGGTGATCGACGGCGTGCTGGAAGATCGCGTGTAGCTGGGTGACGATCTTGTTGACCGTGTGCCGGACCCGCGTGCCGTCCTCGGCGAGACGGTTGCGCCAGCGCTCGATCTGCTCGGTGGTGATCGTCTCGACGCGCTTGGTGGCGAACTCGGGCAGCAGATGTGCGTCGAGCACCGAGCGATAGTCCACCTGCGTGCTGGCCGACCAGTCGCGCTCGAAGCGCCCGCGCTCGAACCACTCCTCGGCGACGTCGGCGAACGTGACGCCGGTGCGCTCCTGGCGCAGTTGCCCGCGGCGCGCATCGACCAGCAGCGCATCGAGTAGCGCCTGCGCGTCGCGCTGGCGCAGGAAGCCCGACGGAGGCGTCCCCTTGCCGACCCACGCCGAGCCGAGGCGCTTCTCGTGCTGTCCGTGCTGGTCGCGCCACTTGGCGCACCAGGTGTTGCGCCGCTTGCCCTCGTACAGCCACACGTGGCCGCTGATCGAGGCGTGCGGATCGAGGGTCGTGGGTGGCATGACGGGCTCCTTCCGTGGGGGCGGCTGAGGCCGCGAGAGAGCGGTGCAGACTCAAGAACCGTAGCGCGTCGCGCGGACGGAAATTTCCTCCCGAGATTCCTCCCCAAACAGCCTTGCCCAACTCGATCTACTGCACCGAAATGGCTTGAATACAGGGCATATGCGTCCTACCGCTACCAGCTTGAGCTAGCTCATAACCCGAAGGTCGCGGGTTCGAATCCCGCCCCCGCTATGGAGGAAAAGCCCGTGCCGGTTGAAGGCCTCGCCTGCTCGCTTGGCGACCTCCACGTTCTCCTGCGACATCGCCTACTCCTCCAGGCCCGCTGCCCGCAACGTCTCGGCGTGATCGAGATATGCGCGGATGCGCGACATCTTGCCGTCGCGAAACTCGACGACTGTCCCTAGCGGCGTATCGACCCGGACGCCGCTGCTCCGTCCGCGTCCCTCCGCACGTCCGAGCCAAAGCACGCGGTCACCGAGATCGCGAAACTCGTCAGGGAACAATTGGAACTCCTCCCATGCGCCGGAGAGGACCTCAAAGTACGCCTCGATGCCTTCGTCTCCCCGGTAGCTGCGGCCCTCGATCAGCCGGTCCATCGCCGGGAACCACTCAAACTCCGGGGTTGTGAGCGCCATAAAAGTCTCGACATCCCGCTCGTTGACGGCGTCGGCCGCTCGCTTGACGATCTCCACGTTCTCCTCCGACATCGCCTACACCCGTTCCTGTGCGAGGCGTTCGGCGGCAGCACGGACCTCGTCGATGTCGCGGTAATGCCACGTCCGCGCGATCAGCCCCTCGACGATCACCGTGATCCAGCCAACCCGCTGTTGAACGCGACCCTCGCTGCCTACAAGGCGCGCGTCCTCGCTGTAGACCGTAAACACCATACCGTGACCGAGATCGAGAACCTCCTCCACCGTGAGCAGATCGTCCACATACGAGCTTTGCCAATCTTCGAAGGCGCTCCTGATTGCTGGACGGCCCTCGAATACGCCGATCCCCCATCCAGAGGCGTCGACCACCGCGTCGGGTGAATAGTCGCTCATTACCGCGTCAAGGTCCCCATTGCTAAAGGACTCGATGCCGCGCCGCACAAGCTCCACCGGGTCGGGGGTCGTGGACTCCTCGGTCATCAGGCAGGGGAAGTATCACCCACGAACTGTCGCCACCGCGTTGCGAACCTGAGCGGGCGTCCGTGCCACAGCAGGGCAGACGACCGGGATGGACGACGCGCAGTCGTCCGCGCCGGCGCCGAGCTTGCACCCGCTTTCCGCGCGGGAGCGAGCGTGTCGATCCGCCATGTACGTGCGCGACCCTCCGAGTGGGCCCGTTTAGCGACGGCGCGGGAAGGTGCGCGCCCCGTCGAGAGAGCGGCTATAACCAACGCGGCCGCACTCGCGGGCTTGGATGCCAGGAGCTAGGGACGGACCGGTCCGGGGGACAGCCGGAGTGGCCCCGGACAGCAGCGCCGTTGTTCCAATCGTCGTTCCAATATGAGCGGATCAGGCCGGATCCAACCCCGCCGCAGCTCAGCTAACACGGGCCTATTGGACGTACTTGAGCGGGTCAAGGCGATCTCATACCCCGAAGGTCGCGGATTCGAATCCCGCCCCCGTTATCGAAGAACCCCCTGGTAATCGGGGAGTTTTTTGGTTGGAAGGGCACGCCAGCGTGGAGGCCGGGGCGGGGTGCAATTTGAGAAAAGAAGTCTGCCCCGCGCGTTACCCGAGTGATCGCCGCCGACGCCCTACCGGTCGGACTCCACGTGGACTTCCACTGCTGGCGGCTACGCCACGAGCGGGGGAGACCGTCGCTCCTAGCCCCGCACTTCGAACAAGTTATAAAGACTTATAACAATGTCCGCTATAAGCTGCTATAATTCGCTAGAGCGTGGACCCGATCGGAAATCCCTACACGCCGAACGCCGGCTCGCGCCCGCCTGAGCTCGCCGGGCGTGCAGGCGAGCTTGAGCAGTTCCGTGTACTCATCGGTCGCCTCAAGCGCGGCGCGACCGAGCAGAGCATGGTCATTCGAGGCCTCCGCGGTGTCGGCAAGACGGTCCTGCTGAACGCTTTCGAAGATCGCGCCGAGTCGGAAGGGTTCCTCACGTACTACCACGAGCTGACCCCCGACAGCAGCCTGGTCGGGGAGATCGCACGCGATGCCCAGCGCGCCTTGGCCCGGCTGAAGCTCAGCGCCCGCGCGATCAAAGGCGTCCGCAGCGCGCTCGAGCACCTCGGGACGATCACGTTGACCGGGCCGGAAGGGATTGGCCTGTCCGTGGACCTGCGAAACGCCGACGAGGGCGCTATCGCCGGCGACCTCTCCGAGCTGTTCCTCGCGCTTGGCGCCGCCGCTGCCAGCAAGGGCTCTGGGGTCGTGTTCCTGCTCGACGAGGTCCAGTTCGTGAGGGAGATTGAATACCGCTCACTGATCAGTGCCCTGCACCGCGCGACGCAGAAGAACATGCCGATAACCGCGGCGGCCGCAGGGTTGCCGCAGATCCCGCGTCTAACGGGCGAGGCACGCTCATACGCCGAGCGGCTCTTCACATTCCCGGTCATCGCTGGCCTCTTGGACGCCGACGCGCGCGCCGCCTTCGTCGAGCCCGCACGTCACCAGAACGTCGACTATGAGCCCGAGGCCGTCGAGCTCGCCCTCACCTGGACGGGCGGCTACCCGTTCTACATCCAGCAGCTTGGCAAGCACGCATGGAACCTCGCCACGGCGTCGCCGATCACGGCCGTAGACGTGCAGGCGGCCATCCCGGCCGCCCAGCAGGCGCTCGACAGCAGTATCTATGAGGTGCGCGTCCAGCGCGCGACCCACGAGGAGCGCCGCTATATGCGCGCGATGGCCGAGCTCGGCGAGGGTTCCTACCGCTCAGGAGCCGTTGCAGCGAAGCTCGGGCGCAAGACGACCGAGGTCTCAATGACACGCCAGCACCTGATCGACAAGGGGCTCGCCTACAGCACGGAGGACTACGGCTACGTTGACTTCACAATCCCCCGGTTCGACGAGTTCATGCGCCGCCACATGCCCTACCGGGCCCCCGGCAGCAGCCAGCGCAAACGTAAGCCCTGACGGGACGCCACGCAGAACCCGAGACCTGGCTGGCGCCCACGCCTTGTGACCGACACGACAACCCGTCGGCGCGCGTGAGCGGCAGCTGACCGCTGAGCGCCGACGCAGCCGAGCGCGTCAACGGAAGCGACGAGCGCTCCTCCCGCACACGGGCTGGCGTTCGCCCCACTGCCGCACCGCCTTTCTCCTTTCTAAGCCTTGCAGGAGTCTTGCCCGGCTCGCTGATCGGCTGCTGGGACGGACCACGATTAGCGAACGCCCCGACCGACGAGCGGCTCACGCTCGCTTTCGCCGGGCGAAGCGGAAGCCCGCCGAGCGGACCCGGTCGCGTCCCAGGAGTGCTGTAAATACTACTTCGGCCTAGTAAATGGCCGTCAGGCGGCTTTGGCGTAGCTGACGTGTTTCTCCTCGAAATACCGTGCGACGATGCGGGGTGTCTTTTGGCGTGAGCGTAGGTAGCTGCGGGTCTCGCCGATCAGCTCGTCCTGGGTGTGGGGCCGACGGCGGCCGAGGGCGTTGGTCTTGACGTCCTGGTTGAGCAGCTCGGTCGGGTTCAGCTCCGGTGCGTAGCCGGGCAGGAACTGCAGCTCGATCTGCTCGGCGTGCTCCTGCACCCATTGTTTGACCTTCTTGGAGCGGTGCACCGGGTGCCCGTCGAGGATAAGGATGATCTTCTGCCCGTTGCTCTGGCGAACCAGTCGGCCCAGGAAGTCGATGAACACGCCGGCGACGAATTTCTCCTTGAACACCCGGAAGGACAGATGCCCCTTGTTGGAGATCGCGCTGATCACGTTCGTGCCAAAGCGCTGGCCGGTGCCCTGGATCACGGGGGTCTTGCCGACCGGGCTCCACGAGCGGCCCGCGGTGTGATCAGAGCGTAGTCCCATCTCATCCGTCCACAGAATCAGCGCCTTTTCGCGGTGAGCGCGCGTTTTGATCGCGGGGTAGCGCTCGGTCAGCCACCGCTCGACCATCTCCGGGTTCTGCTCAAACGCTCGTCTGGCGGGCTTCTGCGGGCTGAACCCCCACGAGCGCAGATACCGCCCGGCGGTCTTCTCCGCGACACGGATCCCATACCGCCGGTCGATCAGCTCGCACACCAACGCCCTGGTCCACAGAAACCCCGGCAGCCGCAGCTGGTCAGGGTTCTTCTCCCGGATCGCCTTCGCGATCTGTGCCTGTTGGGAGGCCGTGAGCGCCGTCTTCTCACCCGGGCGGCGCCCACGCTTGCCGGCCGCAAGCGCGCCATCGCCGCCGAGACGCTGAGCGCGCACCCACTCGCTCACCGACTGACGCGACACGTCAAGCAGCCCAGCGACCTCCGTCTGCGAGCGCCCCTCCCCGACCAGCGCAACAGCACGCCGGCGCAGCTCCTCCTGTGCCGCCTGCCCAAGTCGCCTTGCATCCCGAGTCCTCACACACCAAAACCTACCAGCCCCGTCGGACGTTTACTGGGCCGAAGTAGTAGCTGCGAGAGCCGTCAAGGTGACGGCGTAGGTTCCCTCAAGTCCTGCAAGACGAAGAAGGAGGCCTACGCCGTGAGACGTACCGTACCGCCGTCGGCGGAGATCGAAGACCAGATTGACCAGCTGCTCGCTGTGGGAGTCGGCGAGAACCCGCGCGAGGCGCTGTCAGAGCTCGCCAAGCTCGGTGCCCGGCTGATCATTCAGCGGGCTGTGGAGGACGAGTTCGAGGCCTGGCTGGGTCGTGCTCGCTACGAGCGCCGGCCTGATTATCAGCGCGGGCTTCGCAACTACGAGTCGGGGCTCAGAAACGGGTATCGCCCTCGCCGGGTGCAGACCGCAGAAGGGGAGCTCTCGGTTGAGATCCCGCAGGCCCGTGAGGCTGCCGAGCCGTTCGTGTCTGCTTTGTTTCCGCACTCGACGAAGCTGCTTCGCACCCGGCCCCTTGAGGCGATGGTCGTTGGCGCCTTCGTCCGCGGCCTCTCGATGCGAGACGTCGAATCGCTGTGCGAGGAGGCGGGGCTGGGCAAGCTCTCCAAGTCGACCGCGTCGAGGATCTGTGAGGAGCTGCGCGAGCGGTTTGAGGCGTTCAAGCGCCGCGACCTCTATGGGGTCAGGCTGGTGGCGCTATTCCTCGACGCGATCTTCCTCAACGTCAGGCCGAAGGGCCCGAAGGAGGGCGTCCTTTGCGCCTGGGGCTTCACCGAGCAGGGCGAACGCGTCCTCGTCGGTGTCTGCCTCGGGATGCGCGAGTCCCACGAGGACTGGCTCTCTCTGACAAGGGACCTGATCGCCCGTGGCCTGGGGCCGCCGATGCTCATCGTCGCCGACGGCGCCCCCGGACTGATCAAGGCGGTCGAGCAGTGCTGGCCTTCGTCAGATCGTCAGCATTGCTCTGTGCACCGGGCGCGCAACCTGATCGCGAAGCTGCCCGAGGGAGAGCGCGAGCGGGTACGCCGGGCCTATTGGAAGGCGCTCGATGAGGCCAAGGACGAGCGCGACGGAGCCCAGCGGCTCGGGGCCCTCGTCACCGAGCTCGAGCGGGCCGGCTATGCGTCGGCCGCGAGATGCCTCGCCGACGACCTCGATGCTCTGGTCGCTCATCTGCGCTATCCGCTGCGCCACCGCAAGCGCTGGCGCTCAACGAACCTGCTCGAGCGGACGCTCGAGGTGAAGCGACGCACGAAGGTGATCGGAAGGTTCCCCGGCGAGGAGAGCTGCCTCTCCCTCGTCTGGGCCGTGCTCGACCTCCAGATCAACAACACCTGCAACGGGGTCAGGCTCTCCGAGATCGACCGCCAGAAGCTCTACCGGCTCTGCAACGAGCCTCCGGAATCAGAGGCCGAGGAAAAGGAGGTGGTCGCCGCATAAACTACCCGCCACCGGGAACCTGAGCCGGAGTGAATTTACAGCAGCTCAGGGACGCGACCTCCGGACCCGGCGACGCGCTCGCTGCGGACGACAAGCAGCAGCGCCGGGGGGGCTCCGCGGCGCCGCCCGGCAGCACGGATGGCGACGCGATCCGCCGGTGTCGTGAGCACCGCGGACAACTGAGCAGCAGGTCCGCCCGTCGGTCCGGCGCGAGTCTCGCTCCTCGCCAAGTGCAAGTGCATCGGCTCTCGCGGACGCCGAACCGCGGACCGACTTCCCCGCTGTCCGCGCGTTGGAGGTAGTAGCGGGCGGTGGGCAAGATGCCCGACGGACGGGCAAAGGAGGACGGAGCGGCTGGCCCTTCGTCGCGCGCTCTCGTAAGCTGCCCTGCCGTGCTGCCGAACCGATCGATCCCGAGCGCGACCACGATCCCGGTGCTCATCTATCCCGATGTGCGCGCCGCGGTGAGTTGGCTGACTGAGGCCTTCGGCTTCGTCGAGCGCCTCCAGATCGGCGAGGACCATCGGTCGCAGATGAACGTTGGGGAAGGCGGCGCGGTGATCCTTGGCGACGTCCGCTACGACCGCGTACCGCCACGTCCCGGCGAAGTCACACACTCGGTGCTCGTACGCGTGGAGGACGCGAGGGCGCACTGCGAGGAAGCGCGAGCCCACGGAGCGAAGATCCTCGAGGAGCCCACCGACCACATGTACGGCGAGCGCCAGTACAACGCCGCGGACCCCTGGGGGCATCAGTGGACCTTCTCGCAGACGCTCGCGGATATCGACCCTCGGGATTGGGGCGGGATCCTCCGGGAATGAGTCGCCGAGCAGCACGAGCTGCCGCACGTCCCGTTACGAGTCAGCTTCCGTGGTCGTTCGCCGCCGCTTGCCGCGCAAAGCAGGCGCCGGGATGCCGGCGTGAAGTACCGCGCCGCGATCACAGCGAAACGGCGCAGGGCCTGTGGGTCAGCGTTTCCGGTACGCCGCGAGGAATGCGCGGACACCGGCGTCGGCGTAGCGCCTGAGCTCGGAGGGGGTCGCCGGCTCGTTCTCACCTAGCAGCATCGCCTGGTTGAGTGGGATCGACATCACAAGCCAGTTGAAGTGCGCCGCAGCGAGGAGCGGGTCGTCGAGCTCCAGCGTTCCCCGGGAGGCGAACCGCTCGAACATCGCAGCCAGCACCTCGATCGTGCGTCCTGGTCCTCGCTCGTAGAAAAGGCGGCCGAGCTGGGGGAACCGCTCGGCCTCCCCGATCAGAAGCCGCCGCAGCTGCAGTAGGCGCGGCTCCATCACCGCGCGGAGCTGCCGGCGGGCCAAGTCGCGCAGATCGCGCTCCAGGTCGCCGGTGTCCTTTAGGTTCAGCACTGCGTCGGTGTTCGGATCGGCGATCTCGTCGACCGTGGCAGTGACGATCTCTGAGAACAGGCGCTCCTTGTCAGCGAAGTGCTTGTAGACCGTCTGCTTGGAGACGTGGGCGAGCGCGGCGATCTCGTCCATGCTCGTGCCTCGGTAGCCGTTGCTCAGGAACATGGTTGTGGCCGCCTCGAGGATCGCGCGGTGCTTGCGCGCGGATGGTCGCTCGTCCTCGAGCTGGTTCTCGCTGTCCGTGGTCGCCATCCCGATCATAGTACTAGACAGTTCAGTTCCATTAGTGGTACTGTACCGTCCAGTTCCTATCCAGACCTCGAAGGAGGCACTTGATGCGACTCGTTGTGATCAACCACCTGAGCCTCGACGGCGTGATGCAGGCCCCTGGCCGACCGGACGAGGACACGCGCGGCGGCTTCAGCCACGGTGGATGGGCGATCCCTGGCGCTGACGAGGTGATGGGCCGCGCGCTCGGGGCGCGGATGGGCAGACCGGATGGCGGGCTCCTGCTCGGTCGCTGGAGCTATGAGGAGATGCTGGCCTCCTGGAACGCGAAGGGCGGTCCGTTCAAGGACGCGCTCAACAAGGCGCCTAAGTACGTCGTCTCAAGCGACCCGGGCGCGGCACTCCAGTGGCCAAACTCAACCCTGTTGCACGGCGACATTCCCGCCGCCGTGGCCGAGCTGAAGCAGACCCAGACGGGCGACTTGGTGATCATGGGTAGCGGCCAGTTGATTCGCTCGCTGCTGCCACACGGACTGATCGACGAGTACCTGCTGTTCATCTACCCGCTCGTCCTCGGCTCGGGCCAGCGCCTGTTCGATCACGACGACCACCTCGTCAAGCTGCGCCTCGTCGAGAGCATCACCACGACCACCGGCGTGATCATCGCCACCTACCAACCCGCGTGAAGAAGGGAGTCGGTTTAGATGAGTGAGACATCCGTGGTTCTGGCGGGCCTGGGTTTTCCCGAGTCGACGCGCTGGCGCGCCGGCCGCGTCTGGCTGTGCAATTGGGGCGCGGGCGAGGTGCTGTCGGTAGACGCCGACGGTGCAAGCGAGGTCATGGCTCGTGTTACGCGGCAAACGCTTCCGTTCAGCATCGACTGGCTGCCCGACGGGCGGCTACTCGTGATCGACGGGCCGCAGCGACGGCTTCTCTGCCAACAGCCAGGTGGATCACTCGATACCCTCGCGGATCTCAGCGGCTTCGGTCCCGCCCCGTTCAACGAGCTGGTCGTCGACGCCGCCGGCAACGCGTACGTGAACGGCGGCCCTGGAACAGTCGTCTGCGTCCAGCCGGACGGCACCGCGCACGAGGTGGCCAGCGGCCTGAAGTGGCCCAATGGCATGGCCCTGATCGACGACGGACACACGCTCGTGGTCGCCGACTCCCACGCCCAGCAGCTCATCGCCTTTGACGTGGAAGACGATGCGACGCTCGCCGGTCGTCGTGTGTGGTCTGATCTCGAGTACGCCCCCGACGGTATCTGCGCAGATGCAGAAGGCGCGATCTGGGTCGCCACCGTTCCTGGTCAGTGCTGCATGCGCGTGCGAGAGGGTGGCGAGATCCTCAACACCGTCTCCACAGACCGAGGCTGCTTTGCCTGCATGCTCGGCGGCGAAGACGGGCGCACGCTGTTCATCGGGGCCGCAGAATGGCAAGGAATGGATGCGGCGATGAACGAGGGACCCGGCGTGACCGGACAGTTGCTCGCGGCGCCCGGCCAACCCGCACCGCACGCCGGTCGCCCATGACCCAAGCGAAATGCAAAGGAGGGCTCCAGCAAAACCCTCGCGGAGACCCGCTCATCGCCAGTCGAGGGTGTGGCGGGGCGGCCGGCGGACGTCCGGCCGCCCCGTTGACTCGACTCCGTCTTACGGTGTGATTTGTAGGCCGGCGGTTGCGGAGATCACGGGTGATGGGCGTCCGTGGACGGTGTCGATGATCTCGGCGCTGTCGATGCCTTGCAGGTAGATGCTGGTTATGCCGAGGTTGGCGTGCCCGAGCTGTCTTTGGATGACCACGAGCGGAACGCCCTCGTGTGCCATCTCCACGGCATGGGCGTGTCGTAGCTGGTGCGGAGCGAACCGCCGTCGGACCCCCGCCGCCGCAGCGGCGTGATGCAGCTGCTTGCGCGCTGCCGAGGCCTCCCAGTGCCGGCCCGCGGTCGGGCCGTGGATCACGCAGAGCAGCGCCCCGATCGGCAGCGCTCGCCGGGTCTGCAGCCATGGGTCGAGTTGCCACCAGGCCCACCGGTCCATGCCGACCTCGCGACGCTTGCCGCCCTTACCACGACGGACGAGGATCGCGCCGCGGGTCCGGTCGAGGTCGGTCTCTTGAAGAGCAAGCGCCTCACCGACGCGGAGACCTGTGCGCCAGAGCAGGACAATCAGGGCGCGGAGCCTCTGACCGTCGGCACTGTCTGTGGCGGTGCGCATCACCGCGACGATCTCCTCGACGGTCGGTGGGTCGGCTGGGTAGTGCTCGCCCTTGTTGCGCGGCGCGCGGCCGCCGTGGTAGCCCGGCATGGTCGCCGGCGAGCGCGGGCGACCAGTGGCATCGAGCAGAACGGGTTGCATGAGTCCTCCCTTGTCGTTGGGTGGCTTGACAAACCCATGCTGTACTGCCATCGTGAGTACATGTCAACGACTAAGGAAGAACGGCTGCAGATCCGCGTCAACCCGTCCGAGAAGGCCCTGCTGGAGCGAGCGGCTGCCGCATCGCATCTGAACATGTCCGCGTTCGTGGTCCAGGCCGCGGCATCCAAGGCGGAGGAGGTCCTCGCGGAGCGCTCGAGCATCAGGCTCTCAGCGGACGCTGCGGCCGCGTTCACCGAGGCACTCGAGCGGCCCGCCCAGGTCAACGACCGCCTCGCCAAGGCGCTGCGCCGCAAACGCAAGTTCAGCTGGCTTGACTGAGCTGCGCCGCCCCGCGCTGCTCGACGCGCGCCGACACGACCGCGAGCAGTTCGACAGCGGCGATGCCGTGCTTGACGAATGGCTGCGCCGCTACGCCGGCCAGAACCGCCGACGCGACACCGCAGCGACGTGGGTCATCGCCGACGCCAACAACGTGGTCGTGGCATACGCGAGCATCGCAATGACCGGAATCCACCGCTCGGCCGTGCCCGAGACACTCGCCAAAGGCGCCCCCGATCCCGTCCCGGGGCTGCTCCTCGGTCGGCTCGCCGTAGACCGACGCCACGCTGGCCTCGGGATCGGGACCGCGCTCGCAGGGCACGTGCTCGCCACCGCCGCAGAGCTCAACGAGACAGCCGCCTGCCGAGCAGTCGTCGTCACGGCTCTGAACTCCAAGGCTCGCGCCTGGTGGGAACGACTCGGCTTCAACCCCTTCGACCCAAGTGCCGACCGGCTCGACCTCTATCTCCTTACCGCCGATATCGACGCGACACTCCGGCGCCTGCAATAGAAGCCGGGCACCCGGTGTCCGCGCGATGCAGCATCGGCGGGGGCGGGTTCGAGATCCTTGCGGCGGGACCAAAGCGGGTCCCTCGCCTGCCGGCGCGGTTCAACCAATCCAGCCGGGCAGGTCTTCGAGGCGCGCGGCGCCGGCGATTGTTTCGAGGTCGTCCTCGAGCCAATGGAGGCGCTCGTCGCCTAGTTCGTGCGCCCAGCCTGCGCGGAGCTGCCCCAAGATTTCGGCGCTCAGCAAGAGCAGCTCTTCGCCGCGGAGGCTGCGCTGTAGCTGGACGGCTCTGGCGTCGGTGGGATGCTCGTGGCGCACGATGTATCCGAGCTGGGTGAGGCTTGAGGCTGTCTTGGCCGCTGCCTGCTTGCTGACAGCGAGGCGACGGCCGAGCTGTGAGACGGTCGCTCCGTCGGGTCCAATGGCCTGCAGTGCGAAGCCGTGGATCGGTCGCGCGTCTGGATGGCCTTGCTCTGCCAGGCGGTCGTGAAGTCCGTCGATCAGGGCGCGGAACGCCGCGGCCAGGAGCAGCGGCAGCTCAAATCCAAACCGGTCATCGGTCATCGCCTTGCATCGTGGCGGGTTCAACAGCGAAAGACAACCTGGTGTACCATCTCGTCAACCGAGTTGTCTACCTGGAGGAAGGGCCATGATCAAGATCGTTCGCGTCGACGAACGCCGGCGCACAGAGACCCCGAACGCGACGATGACCACACTGGCGTCTCCAACGCTCGGCGCGACGGCGGGGCTCTCGATGTGGCAGGTCGAGATGACCACGGGCGCAGTTGGACCGGAACACGCGTTTGACTCCGAGCAGGCCTGGACGGTGTTGGCGGGCGAGCTCACTGTGACCGTCGCCGGCGAGCACACGACGCTGGGGCCCGGCGAGACGGTCGTTCTGCCTGGCGGCGCCGAGCGTCAACTGGCGGCGAGAACCGACGTACGCGCGCTCGTCTGCGGTCACGGCAACGCGACCGTACACGTACCGGGCGAGCCCGGGCCGCGCGGAACGCCACCATGGATCGCGTGACCGGCCCGGACTGCGTCAACGGCACCTCGTCGAGCAGGGATGCCGGCCCCGACGCCAAGCAGGGCGCCAAGTCCGCGCACCTCAGCCAAGGATCGGTTCGCCCGCTCCTTTACGCGTCCGCGCCGGAGTCGGGGCAGCAGGGCTGGAGCTGGGTGGCTGGTGGGTCGCGAGGTCGGTGCGCGCGAGGACGTCGGCGGCGGCGCGGGCGAATGCCTGGATCTTTGCGGTGCGGTCAGCGGTTCGCCACACGAGCACCGCTTCGGACGGCGGCAGGTCGGAGAAGCGCACGGTCGCGACGGCCGGACCTTTGTAGTGCTCGAGGAAGCTGGTGACGGTTGGGTGGACCTGCTCGCCGGTCGCGACGCGCATCAGCGCCTCCTCAAAGGTGCGTCGGGCCACCCGGCGCAATCGCACCCCCGACGGGGTCACGGGCGGGATGAGCGCATCCATCATCTCGCGATTGAGGGCGGGCACGTCGGTCACGAGATAGTCGGCGAGTTCCTCGTAGCTGACCGACTCGCGTTGGGCGAGCGGGTGGTCGGGCGCGACGATCAGGATCCGGTCGCCGCGCAGCACGAGCGGACCGACGGTGAACTCCGACGGGCTTACCGGCAGCCAGCAAGCAACGATGTCCACGTCGCCTGCGCGCAGCCAGTCCAGATAGTCGCGCTCGAGCCCTGTGTCGAGGTAGGTCACAGTGCAACCGGGGTGGCGGGCTTCGAAGAGCTCGATGATCTCGGGCATGTGCGGGCCGAGCAACGCCGCGGAGTATGCCCCGATCCGCAGCGTTCCACTGACACCGCCGGCCACCTCGCTGGTCTCCTCCAGCACTCGCTGCAGCTGTGCGTATACGGGTGCGATCCTGGCCTGCATCTGCTCGCCGACCGGTGTGAGGCGCACCCGGCGGCTGGTGCGCTCGAATAGCCGCCCGCCGATCCGTGTCTCGAGCGTCTTGATGATCTGGCTGACGCGGGAGCGGTTGATCTGAAGGCGCTCGGCGGCGCGCCCGAAGTGAAGCTCCTCGGCGACCGCGAGGAACACGCGGATCTCACGCAGCTCAACATCAGGCCACATCGGTTAGAAATCGTACATGGTCCAGTGAGCGATTGGGTCTTGTTCAGGCCGGCCCACGGAGTCATCCTCTGACTGGTAACTCGTCTCGTAGACCCCACACCCAGAGGCTCGTGTAATGCCAATAACTCCGCACATCGTCGTTCAGGGCGCCCAGGGCGCCGCCGCCTTCTACATCGAGGCCTTCGGTGCTGAGGAGCTCACCCGCATCCCCACCCCCGACGGGCGACTCATGTCCGTCCAGCTACGCATCGGCGACGGCATCCTTCACATCGCTGACGAGTTCCCCGAGATGGGCGTGCTCGCCCCGCCGTCGGTCGGCGGAACACCCGTGGTCCTTGCGCTCGAGGTCACCGAGGCCGAATCGGTCTTCGCGCAGGCGGTGGCAGCGGGCGCCACGGTGCGCCAGCCGCTCGCGGACATGTTCTGGGGCGAGCGCCACGGCCAGCTAGACGATCCATTCGGGCACCGCTGGAACGTCGGATAGCACCTGCGCGACGTGCCCCACGACGAGATCGTGGCCGCCGCCGCGCGCGCCTTCGCCTGAGATGCGCTACCGCCTGCTGGGCAGCACGGGCCTTCGCGTCTCCGAGCTGTGCCTCGGAGCGATGGTGTTCGGCGACCAGCGCGGGGCGTGGGGCGCCTCACGCGAGGAGGCTTCGGCGATCATTAGGTGCTACGCGAACGCGGGCGGAAACTTCATCGACACCGCAAATCACTACGCCGCCGGCGAGAGCGAGCGCATCGTCGGCGAGCTGATCCGTCCCGACCGCGACCGCTGGGTGCTGGCGAGCAAGTACACGCTGAGCGCGGACCGGGATGACCCCAACGCTGGCGGCTCACACCGCAAGAGCCTACGACGGGCGATCGACGCGAGTCTCGAACGGCTCGGGACCGACTACATCGACCTGTACTGGGTGCACATCTGGGATGCCTTCACGCCCGTAGAGGAAGTCATCCGCGCACTCGACGACCTGGTGCGATCAGGCAAGGTGCTCTACCTCGGCATCTCGGACACCCCGGCCTGGATGGTCTCGCGTGCCATCACACTCGCGCAGGAGCGCGGGCTGACGCCGTTCTGTGCGCTACAGGTCCCCTACAGCCTCGTCGAGCGAACAGTTGAGCGCGAGCTGCTGCCAGCCGCGCGCGCTCTCGACCTCGCCGTCACCGGATGGGCACCACTCGGCGGCGGGCTGCTCACAGGACGATACGGCTCCGACCGAGAACGCCCCAGCGACAGCCGTCTCGCGGACATCGGCGGCGCTCACGAGCAACGCACCCTCTCACAGCGCAACCTCGCCATCGCCGACGCTGTCAACGCAGTCGCAGAGGCACGTGGTGCAAGCGCCAGCCAGGTAGCACTCGCCTGGATACTCGCGCAGCAGCCACGCGCCGTGACGATCCCGATCATCGGTGTGCGAACAGACGCCCAGCTCAACGACAACCTCGGCGCGCTCGAGATCGAACTCACTCCGACTGAGCTGGAGCAGCTCGACGAGGCCAGCCAAATCGCGCTCGGCTTCCCGGGCGACTTCGGCGGCGCGACCCTCGCCTACGGCAACACGTTCGACCTCATCCACGACCACCGCAACACGATCGACCCCCTTGTCTGAAGTCCCGCAAGAACCTCGGCCGTTCGACGAGCGCGTTCGCCGCGCCCTGAAGAACGATCGCACGATCGACATCACCACAACGGGCCGGCGATCCGGACAGCCACGCCGGATCGAGATCTGGTTTCACAACCTCGGCGGACGGATCTACATCAGCGGTCTCCCGGGGCGGCGCGACTGGTACGCCAACCTAGTCGCTGATCCCGAGTTCGTGTTTCACCTCAAGGAAACCACGCACGTCGACCTCCCGGCCCGCACTCGCCCCATAACCGATCCAGCCGAGCGTCTGCACGTACTGCACGCTCTGCTTGCCGGCATCGCACGAGAAGACGACATCGAGACCTGGCTCGCGGCAAGCCCGATCGTCGAGGCCCAGCTCCTCGAGGCTTGACCACCCTCGCCCGGCGCCCAACAACGCGAAGGCTTCTGCGTCGCGCCACGCAAGCCGGCGCGTGTCCATCCTTCTCAGCACTCTCGAGAACCGTCCAACGCGCACTCGATCGCGTCTCCCGTCCAGGCGCCCTGCTTTCCGCCAGCACCGCGACCGTGCGGGTGCCGCCCCAGCCGTACTGGGGTGCTTGGGAAATCGCGTCGACGAGCAGCACCAGTCCGCCCGTGCCGGTGATCGCGCCGGCCGCGTCAAAGCGCCGGTGGACAGTTGCCAGGCGGCTCTCAGGCACGATCCGCGGTACCAGCGCAAGCGCGGCGCCGCCGATCGGGACGTTCAGGTAAAAGATGTACTGCCATCCGGCGTAGCGGGTGAGCAGGCCCCCGGCGATCAGCCCGACGGTCGCACCGCCGGCGCCGAGCCCGCCCCAAATCCCGAGCGCCTTGTTGCGCTCGGCACCCTCCTGGAACATGTTCATCACGATCGACAGGGCGGCGGGCAGCATGATCGCCGCACCGACCCCTTGGATGGCCCGGGTCGCGATCAGGAAGCCCTCGCTGGATGCGAGCCCGCAGGCCAGCGACGCGACCGTGAACAGGCCGAGCCCGAGCATCAAGACACGCCTGCGGCCAAGCAGATCGGCGGCGCGGCCACCCAACAGCAAAAGGCCACCGAACGTGAGCGCATACGCGGTCGCCACCCACTGAAGGTTGGTCTGAGTGAAATGCAGATCGCGGGCGATCGTGGGAAGTGAGACGTTGACGATCGTCAGGTCGATGATCGTCATGAAGTACGCGACTGCCAGCAGCGAGAACGCGCGCCAGTGGTTGATCTGCGGTGTGGACGTCATTTGGGGCCTCCTCAGTCGGCGGGTTGCCGGTACTTGCTCGTTGACTATGGAGATACGAGGAGCAGCGGAAATCCATCGCTTGGCTGCCCGGAAGCCTGGGGGCACTGCGTCCGCCAGCGAGTGCGTCCGCCAGCTACACACGCCCGGGTAGACCGAACCGGCTCGCTGCTCGCCGCTCTGCCTGCGAGCGGCGCCGCCTTCAGCAGCCGGCGCTCGCCCCGATGTTGATTATTGGCCCGGCCGCTCGGGCTCGAGCGTGCGCTTGATGACGCCCAACGCCTGCTCCATCAGAGGTGCGGCGCGATCGGCGAGCCCGTTCGGGAGAAAATCGGCGATCCATACGAACACGCTGCGATCTGCCCCGTCCGCGAACACCTGGGCCGCTGCGTTGTGATGAATGTATGGCGGGTCGACGACCGACCACACGAGCCGGCGCGCCTCCTCGTCGAGGTCGACCAACCGCTCGCGCAGCACGCTGCCGTTTGAGAACGTGACGATCCTGTCCTCACCATCCAGTCGGGCGTCGGTCGCGAAACCCGGCACGAGCCGTACATGCAGTCCGCCCCAATCACGCAGCGCGTCCCAGACGGACTCCGCACTCGCGTCGATCACAATCTCCTTGCGAATCGAAGCCATCTCTGCCCTCGGTGTGGTTGAACCAGCCAGCACTGCCAGCCTGATCCCGGCGACGAACACCTTATAGGGCTGGATGCAGGCGGACGCCGCACCTACCGCGGGACATCCGGCCGCGAAGTCATCCCTCGGCAGGCAGCCCGAACGACTCGACCATCGACGGCGTGCGGAAGTGGATGATCTCGTCGATTCGCTCGGCCTCGAGGGTTAGGACGGTCACGCCATGTGGGGCGTAGACGCCGGAGCTGTCGAGCTCGTAGGCGCCGACCGCCAGCTGACCGTTGGCTGCGGTGGGCAACATGCGCCAACTCCGCGCGCCGTCGAACACCGCGCTGCGCAGCACCCGCTCGATCGCTTCGCGCCCGTGATACCAGCTCGGGATCGGGGGCATCGCGAGCGTCGCAGTGTCGGTAAGCATCCCGACGATCGCGTCCACGTCGCTGCGCGCCCACGCGTCGACATAGCGTGCGACGATCCCTTTCAGCTGCTCATCGCCCAGCGAGCGGAGCGTCGCCTGCTGGCTGCGGTCCGGCCGTCGCTCCTCCAGCGTCGCGTGCGCGCGCTGCAGGGCGCTGTAGACCGACGCCGGCGTCGTCTCGAGCGCCTCGGCGACCTCCGCGCCAGAGAAGCCGAGAACGTCGCGGAGGATGAGCACCGCCCGCTGCCGAGGCGGTAGAAGCTGGAGCGCCGCGACAAACGCGAGCTCGATGCTCTCTCGCTGCTCGTAGTGGGCCTCCGGTCCGGCGAGGTCCTGGTCGAGGCCGAGCTGCGCGTCGGGATATGGGTCCATCCACACGGACTCGAGCAGCGGCGCTTGGATTGGCTCGTGCGGATCCGCAGGTGGGCCATAGTCGATCGGCAGCACGCGCGGAGGTCTGCGCTCGATCGTGCGCAGGCAAACGTTCGTGGCGACCGAGTACAGCCAGCTTCGCAGCGAGCTTCGCCTCTGAAACGACGGCAGACTCCGCCACGCACGCAGCAGCGTCTCCTGGACTGCGTCCTCGGCGTCCTGCAGGGAGCCGAGCATGCGGTAGCAGTGCGCGTGAAGGGGCCGCCGGTGTGGCCCCACCAGCTCGGCAAACGCTGCCTGGTCCCCGCCGATAGCTGCCTCGAGTAGCTGAGAGTCGGTCATCTGGGCCCCCGCACGAGGGTACCCTTCGCCTGCCAGAGCGCGATCTCGCCACTCTCGCTTGTGGCCAGCACGCTGCGCCATCCCGCCGGCCCCTCGCGTGGCTCGAGCAACACCGCCGCTCCGAGCGCCCGCCCGCGCTCGGTCATCGCCTCGATCTCCTGCACCTCCACGTACGGAAGCCAGACCGGCCGCCGTGAACCGCACTCTACGATCCCGCCATCGAGCACGCCGCCTAGGGCCAGCCCGTCGTAGGTGCCAGACCGGCAGTGCAGGCGCTCCGTCCGCCAACCAAGCAGCTCGCGATAGAACGTGCTCGCGCTTGACTGGTTGTGGGTGTGCAGCTCGAGATGCACGAGCCTGCCCGGTTGATTATCGCGTGTATCTCTCATTCGCGGACGGGCTCGTAGGTCAGGAGAGCGAGGTCATCGCCGACGGTCCGAGCGTTGAGGAGGCGCATCGGTTTCTTCTCGCGGGTCTCGCTGAAGAGGCGTGCGCCGGCCCCGAGAACCACCGGGTACACCATCAGCCGCAGCTCATCGACGAGGTCGTGCTCCAGCAGCAAGTGCACGAGCTGGAAGCTGCCGTAGACGAGGAGCCCCCCGCCGAGCTCCCGCTTCAGCGTCGAGACCTCATCCACCACATCGCCCTTGAGCACCGTCGAGTTGCTCCAGGGGGGATCCTCGAGAGTCGCCGAGACCACGTACTTGGGCATGCTGTTCAACCTGTCCGCCAACTCGCCACTCCGGGAGGGCCAGCGACCGGCGAAGAACTCGTAGCTGTGCCGACCGAGCAGCAGGGCTTCGGCGCCCAGCGCCTCGTCGAGCAGGATCTCCGCTGCCTCGTCGCGGCCCCGGTCGCCGACACGACCGACCCAGCCACCGCGCGCGAAGCCCTCGCTGCCGGCGGGGTCCTCGATCACTCCGTCGAGCGAGACGTTCTCACTGATGACGACCTTTTCCATCCCGGTTCTCCTTTCGCTGTCCGATTGGACTGTCTCAACTGAGATCCGAGTGGGCAGCGAAATCCAACGCTCGCGTCCTAGTGAGTCCCGACTGCCGGCCGTCTGCGCCTCCTTGGCCGGTGGGTTGCCGGCACTTGCTCGTCGTCGATGGAGGGCGAGGAGGAGCGGAATCCATCGCTCGCTGTCGGCCGCGGAGTGCTTGGAGGGCGAGCGCGTCCGCCGCGGCGCGGCACGTGGGGCTGGGGTGCGATGAGCCGCCTCTGCTGATCGTCTTTGCCGGGGAGGATGCTCGCGCCCGGAATCACTGGTCCCATTGATCCTCTCCCTGCGGAGCGTCAGCAGACACGACACGCCGGTTGCGCTCGCAGACGCCAAGTCTTGGCGAGGAGCGATGGATTTGCGTGTCCGCTCGTATCTCTGTTCTCAAAAGGGCGATCCAATCGTCGAGGACACGAGTCTAAGGAGCAGCGCATGACGATCACCGAGAAGACAATTCTGATCACCGGGGCCAACCGCGGTCTCGGGCAAGCACTCGTCGACGAAGCCCTCCGGAGGGGAGCGAAGCGGGTCTACGCCGCATCACGGCAGCCGATTGTCCATCCGGATGATCGCGTCACGCCGGTGATCATGGACGTGACCGACTGGGCGCAGATCCAGCGGGCTGTCGAGAGTGTCGAGTCGCTCGACATCCTGATCAACAACGCCGGACTGTCGCTGCCCGATGACCTGAGCAGTCGGGCCGCGTTCGAGCAGCACTTCGACGTCAACGTCTACGGCCCGTTGATGGTGAGCCAGGCGTTGCTGCCGTCGCTGACCGAGAGTCGGGGACGGATCGTCAACGTCGTCTCGATTGGGGCGTTCGCCGCGGTGCCCATCCTGCCGGCCTATTCGGCCTCGAAGGCGGCGGCGTTCTCGGTGACGCAGTCGCTGCGCGGGCTCCTGGCCGGACGGGGCGTGAAGGTACATGCCGTCCTGCCCGGTCCGATCGACACCGACATGATCCGGGATCTCCCAATCCCGAAGACCCCACCAGAGTCGGTCGCCCGAGCCATCTTCGACGGCATGGAGAATGAGGAGGAGGAGATCTTCCCCGACCCGTTCTCGGAGATGCAGGCCGAGAGCTGGCGCATGGGCGCGGCCAAGGAGCTCGAGCGCCAGAACGCCGCGCTCGTACCCGCCGAGCCCATCGCCGCCTGAACGCCCGCCACGGAGCTGGCCCGCGGTCGTTCCCACGGTCACGGGCCAGCGCGGCCCTCGGGCTGGTGGCGCCGAGGTTGCGGTCGCAGCACACGCCCAGCCACAGATCAAACGAGAAGAGGCCCCATGTCCGAGACACCCACTCAGTACAACGCCAAGATCATCGGCGAGTTCCGCGCCAACCAAGGACGCGTCGGCGGCACGTGGGAGGAAACCCCGCTGCTTTTGCTCCACCACACCGGCGCGAAGTCCGGCGTGAGCCGAGTCAACCCGCTCGCCTATCTGCCCTACGATCCGGGCTATCTGATCTGGGCCGCGAACGGCGGAGCGCCAAACAATCCCGACTGGTACCACAATCTCATCGCGCAGCCGAACACGCGAATCGAGATTGGCACCGAGACGATCGGCGTCGTGGCCGAGGAGGCGACAGGCGCGGAGCATGAGCGCCTCTTCGCAAGAGCAACCGGACACTACCCGCAGCTCGCCGAAGCCGCGCGCAAGACCCGGCGCGTGATCCCCATGATCCTCCTCACACCCCGGGTGAGCGCGTGAGCATCACCCTCCGGGCTGCGATGTCTTGCCGAGGCCCAATCAGAGCCCAAGCCAACTGACCACCTAGCCTCTCACAGACGACCAACGAGCGAATCGAGGTAGCGATGAACCACGAACCGAACGAGCCCAGGCCGATGGAAGCCGATGTAGCAGACCCAGTGGAGCGTCCCGTCGTGGTCGATCGGGACACGTTTCAGGCCGAGCTCGACGCTCTCCGAGTCCGCGAGAAGGCGCACACTCGCGAGGGCGACGCGATCGCCGCGGCGCGTCGCCGGCTCCCGATGGTCGAAATGGACCCGAGCCTCCCGCTGATCGGCCCGCGCGGCCCGGTGACGTTGCTGGACGCCTTCGAGGGACGCCGGCAGCTCATCGCCTACTACTTCATGTGGTGGACCGGCCATCCGGCTGCCGAGCAGTGCGAGGGGTGCACGCACTACACCACGCAGATCGGGGAGCTCTCCTATCTGCATAAGCGCGACGTCACCTACGCCACGTTCTGCCAGGGCCCATACGAGGAGAGCATCCGCTACCGCGAGTTCATGGGCTGGGAGATGCCCTGGTATTCCGCCGAAGACTCCCGCGAGGCTCTGCTGAGCGGGCGCCGCGTCGGGAAAATGCACGTGGTGTGTTATCTGCGCAACGGCGACAGAGTCTTCGAGACCTATTGGACCACCCTCCGCGGCGTCGAGGCAATGGACTACAGCTACGGACTGCTCGACCTGACCGTCTACGGCCGCCAGGAGACCTGGGAGGACTCGCCCGCCGGCTGGCCACAGTCGTCCGTGATGTCCCATTTACGCACCAACGGACGTCCCACCGCCCAGTGGTCCCGCCTAAACGCCGGCCGGTCCGACGACCTTGGCACGACCGGACCGTGACCCCGGTCCGTCCGGGCAACCGAGTAAGACCGTTCCGACCGGGTGGGTGCCAGGTCAGTGCAGCTCACCACGTGAGCACACGGGCAGAGGCGTGTGCCGCGCTACCAACGCAGGCAAAGCGGCCCGCCCTCGTGGTGGTCCCGCAAATCGCCAAAAGCAGGCATGTCGTCGGACGGAGACGCGACCAAATGCCTTCGCTTTTCTTGGATATACTTCTCAGTAATGCGAACGTCGGCTCCATCGCTCCTGCCAATCTTTCGCTCGGAGATGCAGGCGCGACTGCTCGCGCTCTTGCTTTTGCAGCCCGAGCGTCGCTGGACTCTTCAGGGGCTCGCGGAGGCGCTGGACGCCCCTCAGTCCTCAGTCCATCGCGAGCTGGGTAGGGCGCAGGCAGCAGGCGTAATCCGTCGTGATGACGGGGCGCGGCCGTATCTGTTCTCGGCCGCGACGGATGATGCCTCCTACGCACCGCTTGCCGAGCTGCTGCGCCGCTCAGTCGGTGTGGAGAACCAACTACGCGCGAGTCTCGACCGCCCCGACGTCCATGCTGCAGCGATTTACGGCTCCTGGGCATCTGGCAACCGTCGACCGGACAGCGATATCGATGTCCTGGTCGTTGGCGACGCTGATCTACGGGAGCTACGCCGCCTGCTGCGCCCAATTGGCAAGGACGCCGGACGTACCGTCGATCTGACGGTCATGCGAGACGACGAGTTCCGGCGCTTGCTCGCCGAGCGCTCGAGCTTCGCCCGGCGCGTGATCGAAGGTCCCATAACGTCCCTCGTGGGTGATCTGGCGAACGTAGTGACTCGATGACCGAAGCTCGTGTGGAGAAAGTCCATGCAGATCGGCTCGGGGCGCGCACGTTCCTCTCTCAGGCGGAGAAATTTCAGCGCGACGCCGACGCGCCGGCGCTCAGCTCGGAATCCCGGTCCGTGCTGCTGCACAACGCCGTGATCTCTGGATGCGACGCGATCCTCCAGGCCTCTGGTCTGCGGGTGACCTCGGGCGAGGGTTTTCACGTCCTGCGACTTGAAGCCGCTCTCGCAGAGATTGATCAAGACACAGACGATCTGCTCGAGCGCCTTGACGCGTCCCGGTCGAGAAGAAGCGAGGCGTCTTACGCTGCTGGCTTCGTAGCGCAGGCCAGCGTTGACGAAGCGCGCGAGGCGACAGCTGAGCTCATCGAGCTTGCGCGCGCTCTCGTCGGCGCATGAACCGGCTTGCCAGGGTTCCATTCAAGGTTCCGTTTTGAGCAAATCCAGCCCCACCGAACCCGAGCTAACCCCAGCAAACACGGGCCCTCTCGCCTCACTTGACCCCCCTTTGGCGACCTCATAACCCGAAGGTCGCGGGTTCGAATCCCGCCCCCGCTATTCGAAAAGGCCTGGTAATCCGGGCCTTTCGTCGTTAAGCGCTAGAAGCAGGATACCACTTCCTCCCGGGATTTCCTCCCGAAATGTGCCAAACACTCAGGTGAACCGTCTGCTGACGGGCCGCTGACCTTCGAGCCACCATGGCCCCGGCAACGCGAGCCCGTATGAAAAGCTACGCATGTAGCCACGATGTGTGTAGACTTTCATCCGATGAGGTCGGATCAACTACTCGACATCGCCAAGCGCGCCGGCGGCACCGTCACCTCGGCCGAGCTGATTGCTGGCGGGGCACGCTGGGAGGATCTCTATCGGCTGCGTGATCTCGGGGCGCTGGTGGAACTCTCCCGCGGGGTCTATCGCATCGTGGATGCTCCAGCGACTGCACATCTGGATTTCGTGGCGGTCTGCCGCAGGGCGCCGGCCGCGATGATCTGCCTGAACTCGGCTGCCAGCTTCTGGGATCTGACCGACGAGATGCCTGACGCCGTGCATATCGCGGTGCCGCGTGGCTCGCATCGCCCACGGATCGTCTACCCGCCGACCAGGGTGCACATCTTTGCGCCGGGGACGTTCTCGCTCGGGCGCGTGAAGCAGGAGGTCGAGTCAGGGGAGACGATCACGATCAGCTCCCGCGAGCGGACGGTGGTCGACCTGATGCGTATGCGCTCGCGTGTCGGGCGCGACCAGGCGCTGGCTGCGCTGCGGCGCTACCTGGACGGCCGCGACGCTCGCCCGGGCGAGCTGCTCGCGTTGTCGCGCAAGCTGCGGGCGGGAAGGGCGATCGCGGATGCGATGGAGCCGATGCTGGCGTGAGCGCACGCAGCCCAGAGGAGGCCTACCGGGCTCTGCAGAAGCTCGCGCGCGCCGATGGGCGCACGACACAGCAGACCTTCGAACTGTATGTGCACGAGCGCTTCCTGGCTCGTCTGGCGAGCTCGCGTTTTGCTGAGCGGCTCGTGCTGAAGGGCGGCATGCTGCTGGCCGTGCTCGATGCTCGGCGTGCCACACGCGACGCCGACATGCTGGCGCGCGGGATCGACAACGACATGGAGAACTTGCGCAGCGTGGTCAGCGAGATCGCCGCGATCGAGCTCACCGACGGGGTCGTGTTCGACGCGTCCGGTGTTTCGCTGGTCGCGATCCGCGAGGACGCCGACTATGACGGCGTCCGGGCTGCCGTGCCGGCGAGCCTGGGAAGCGCCGTCTTGAAACTGCGGCTCGATCTGTCGTTCGGTGACCCCGTCGATCCGCAGCGCATTGACTACCCGACACTGCTTGACGATCCCGTCTTTTCGTTGCTTGGCTACCCGCTGGAGAGCGTGATCGCGGAGAAGGCTGAGACGATGATGGCGCTGGGTGACGCGAACAGCCGCGACCGCGATTACGGCGACATCTACGTGCTGTCGGGCATCTATCCGCTCGAGCGCGAACCGGTGTGGGAGGCCTTGCTGGCGGTGGCTCAGCATCGTGGCCGGGAGGTGAGGCCCTTGGGCCCGCTGCTGATGACGCTCCGAGAGAGCCGTCAACAGCCGTGGGCAGCGTTTCGTGCTCGCGTCGGTCTGCCGGGTCTGCCCGAGCGCTTCTCTGACGTTGTCGATGGAGTGGTGGAGTTCATCGACGGTCTCCAGGCGGACGATGTCTCGCACTGGAACCCCACTCAACGACGCTGGGAGTGATTCGCTCACGGCTTCGGAACCATCGGCCCGCCGAGCACGCGAGTTGGCGGAGAACAACGAGGACACGGGACGGTAGGTCCCGAGGATCGGGCCGGATGCGAGCCGGCCAGCGCGAGGCGTCGCGCGGCGGCGGCAACGCGCGGGTGGCGAAGGTATTGACCAAATATGTGGCGTGGCGCATAATCACTGATCCGCCTACCACCGGAGAGCCATGATGGCCGCGAGGTTCGAGGACTACATCAGCGAGGTTGAGGAGAGGGCGAAGGCTGGTGGCCCGGAGGCCATCGCCCGCTGGGATGCCTTCAACGCTCACTATGCGATGGCTCGTGAGGTGCGCGAGCTGCGTAAGGAGCGCAATCTCACGCAGAAGCAGCTCGCCGCTGCGTCCGGCATCAACCAGGGCGAGATTTCGCGGATCGAGCGCGGCCAGACGAACCCGACCGCCAGCACGCTTGCCGCACTGCTGGCGCCGTTGGGTGCCCGCGTCGGGGTAGTCCCGCGTGAGAAGCGCGACCTGGCGCACGTGTAGGGGGAGTCTCGGCGGCCGCAGCGTTCGGCCTCGTGCTCGCACGCCTGCTGGTAGCCGTAACAAGGAGGGCGCAGCCCGACGCCTCCGGTGCAGGTAGCGGCGGCCACCGCGCCGCAACCCGCAGCGTCGTGTGAGGGTCGCGGCCACAGCTCGGGCTGCCGCGAGTTCGGGTATGCCGCTTGACGATCCTTCGCCCCTCGGTGCTCGTCGTTGATGGCTTTGGCGGCTGGCGTGCTCGCGTGGCCTGGGGGGGCTGGACCCAAGTTCGTTGGCCGGTTGAGGGCGGTTGTGGTCAGTACACGTAGATGGGACACGACTGCGCCAGTTCGCTTGGGGCGCGGCGTCCCGCTTTCCGGCGAGTGAACAGGAGGGAAGGCAGATGGCGAGGCTCAACAAGACTTCTGGACAGGCCCGGGCTGGCGGTGGTGAGGTGGTGTCGTTGGACGAGCCGTTGCTCGATTGCGTGGCTGCGGCGGCGCTGTTGAACGTGCGGGTCTCTTGGGTGCGTGATGCGGCACGGCTTGGGCATTTGCCGTGTCTGCGTGTGGGGCGTCATTTGCGCTTCACGCGGGTGATGCTCGAAGACTGGCTGGTTGTGCAGCTGGCGCGCCCGCCTGCGGCTGGGCGTGGGTATGCGGCAGCGGCTGCCACGCCCCGTGCGAATGCGAGTCCGTTCAGGCGCAGCACGCAGGCGGCGCTGTTGGCGAGCTTGGCGGAGAGGCCGAGTGGCACTGCGGTTGAGCGTGAGGGGTAGCGATTTCCGCAGGGGATCAGGGACAGGGCCGCGTCTTGCCTGGTGGATCTCAGCGGCCGCGGCTGATGGGGCGCTCGGGGGTGTCGCGCTGGAGCGCTCGCGTGAGCCAGCGGGTCGGCGAGAGGATGCGGTGAATGCGTAGCGGGTCGCGGCTGGGGCTCCAGCCAGGCTCGGGGCGCACTGGGTGCGCGAGCGACGGTATCTGTGAGCGGCTGTTGCGGATGTGTTCGGCGAGGCGCCGGACGCGGTCGGGGTCTTGTCCTTCGAGGCCGAGCTGGTCGCGTGCGAGGTACCAGTCGGTGCCGTGGCGTGCGCGTGTGGCCTGCACGTAGGCGCTCTCCTTGCTGGTCTGCCAGCCGCCGGTGAGCACGACCGAGCGCTGCACGGTCGCGCCCTGCTGGCGGTAGACGTGTTGGGCGTAGCCGAGTCGGATCGAGCCGAGGTCCTCCGCGGGGAGGTGGACGTGGCGCTCGGAGCCGTCGAGTGCGATCCGGACGCCGCGGGGGTGGATGGCGGTGATCTCGCCGCGGGTGCCGTTCTCGACCCTGGGCTGGCCCGGTAGCCGGTGCTGGCTGGTGAACGCGATCAGGTCGCCTTCGTGGATCGGGTAGTGGACGTCGGGGTGCTGGACCTGGTGGTGTCCGAGTTCGCCGTGTTGGGCGCGGAGGTGTTGCGCGCGGGCGTTGAGCCGGTCGATCTCCTGGTTTGACGCGTCGGCGATCAACGCGACCTCGCGGACGCCGTGCTGCTGGGTGAGGGTGTGCCAGCGTTGCACGGCGGCCTCGCCGGCCTGCTCGCGGGTGTCCTGGAAGTGCAGCTGGTTGCGAAGGACGTAGTGCGCCATCGCCCGCTCGGGTTCGCCGGCGCGCAGCGCTTGCCAGGCGCGCTGCTCCGCGGGGTCCCGAGTTCTGTAGACGTCTTGCAGCTCGGCGGTCCGGGCGTGTCCGCTGAGCCGGTCGAACATGCCGCCGGGACCGATTGAGGGGAGCTGCTTGCCGTCGCCGACAGCGATGAGCTTCGCCCCGGAGTGCTCCACCAGCTCGGTGAGCGCGTCGAGGCGGTGGTGGTCGGTCATTCCCGCCTCGTCGAGGAAGATCGTCGTGGCGTGGTCGACGTTGATGCTCCCGGTGCGAGAGCGCGCCACGAGCGAGTCGAGGGTGAGTGTTCGCCTGGCGAGCGCCGGGTTCTCGGCACCGAGACGCTCCGCGGTGCTGCCGGATACCGCGATCCCGAGGACCGTCCTGCCGGCGTGCTGCTCGGCACGGGCGGCAGCGTCGATCACGACTCCCTTCCCGGTGCCGGCGGGGCCGATGAGCACGGCGAGCCGCTCGGGGCCGGTGACCGCCTCCAGCGCATGGTGCTGCTCGGGGCTGAGGGGTGCGGCGATCCGCTCGGCGACCTCACGCACCCCAGCCTGACGCGCGCTCTCGCCGGCGTCCCTGCCTGCGGGTTGGGCGAGCCTGGCTACGCGCCGCTCGATCGCCTGCTCTTGGGCGCGAATAGCGAGCGTCGTCATCCGTCCGCCCTCCAGGGTGAGGATGCGCCGGTCGCGGACCATTTCCCGGGCGATCCCGAGCGCCACGTCCGGCGGCATCTCCCCGGCGCTCTGCTCAAGCGCGACCGCTCGCAGCTCACGCGCGTCGAAGATCGCGTGATGCTCGGTCAGGTGCGCCTCGATGCGGTTCTCCACTGACCCGCTGCGACCGACGCGCTCGGATCCCTCCAGCAGCCGCAGCGCCTCGTCGGGACCGAACCCGTGGCGGCGCCCGGCCTCGGCCCATGTCTGCTGGAGGTCTGCCCGGGTTGTGGACTGCTTGGCGCGTCGGTTCTCGAGCGCCAGGTCGCGCAGCTCCCCACGCTCCGGCGCGCGGCCGTAGCGCGCACGGAAACGCTCGGCGGCCCTGGCAACCTCGCGGCTGCGCCCGGAGAACTCCTCCACCAGCCCCTGGGGGACCCCGGCCAGCTCGAAGTAGCGGCCATCCTTCCCCGTCCCATAGCTGATCTGGTAGCCGTCGCCTGCGAGCTCGTGCGCGAGCTGGGAGCGGTAGAACGCGCCAAGCTCCCGTGCGCTACGAAAGATCGGCCGGGAAGCGACCGCCACGATGCGCTCGTCCTCACGGACAGCGCCGCTGATGACGACATGGCTGTGCAGCTGCGGGTCCGGCGCCTGCGCCCCGGCGACGCCTCGGGCGGTGGTGTGCCGGTACTCCGCGGCGATCACGTCCTTGGCGTGCTCCTCGACCACCCCTCCGCCGTAGCGCCGCCGCACGACGGGGACCTGCTCACGTAGGTAGAGGATCGTCTGCTCGACCGCGCGGGCGTGCGCCCCCTCGATCTGCTCACGCTGCCACGGGTCCCCCAGCGCCCACACCGCCGAGACGGACTTCGGAGCGCTCAACGTCACATCGATCCCGCCGCCCCTACCGCCGCCTGCACCCTCCGGTCGCAGCCAGCGCCCGGTGCCCGGGTGCCGGCCGTCCATCAACGCGATGAAGTCCGCGCCATCGACCGGCTCGCCCGCCTGCACCCCCAGCGCCGCCAGCGTCTCCTCGCCGGCGAGCCAGCGGCCGGGAGCCTGCGCCATCTCCCCGTCCGGGGTCAGGTAGTAATCCCCGCGCTCGGGCGTTACGGTCTTGCTCTCCAGGTAGCGGGCGTACCCGCCGCCTCCGGACGCAGGGATGCTCGATGCGGTCATCACATGAGTGATGACCCTCAGCGCGCCGAACCGGCCAACGAGTTGCACAGCGCTCGCACATCGATCGCACCCCCGTGCATCTGGTCTGTTGGGCGTTTGCTGCCGCTGGAGGCTGTAAGCGCCGTCGGCGGCAGCGAGGCCCAGCTGCCGGAGATCGCCCGTCGGCGTTGCTTGCCACATAGCCTGCGGTTCGGGGCGGGACGCCATGACCTTCAGCCGTAGAGACGTACTGAGCGGAGCCGTCGCGCCGCTGCGCGTGCGTATCCAGCGTGTGCTCGACAGCGGCGATGAAGTCCGAGGCGCCGGCGACGAACGCCTCCGCCTCGCCGCGATCCGGCGTGACAGCCTCGTAGTCGCCCCTACAACGTCAAGCCGCGGAAACGCGGCTAGCCAGTCGGCGTGTCGGCGCCGCCGATGCACGCGGCGATGCCGTCGATATCGCCCCACTGATCTTCGAGGATTGATCGCGCCACGTCGTGCGCAGCGGTCAGCTGGGCACGCATCTCCTCGTCCGAGCGCCCACGGAGGTGCATCGCAACGTCATAGTCATCGAGTTCTAGACCTGCTGCCCGCGCGTGCTCCCTATCCATGTCCAGCAGGCCATCCTGACGAATGCACCGCACTTCGTTAACAAACTCCGTCACGATGTCGCGGCGCTCTTCCCCAAATGCGATCGACTGCGCGAGGCGACCCGCGACATCTACGCTCAGCAACCGGCACCGCCCGTCCGGCGCGCCTTCCTCGCTGATGGGGGAGCAAAACCAAACGTCACCGTTAGCCACGCCATCAGTGTTGATTTGGTACACGTTGTAGCCGTGCGCGGCGGCGACCACGGCGTGCCCGGCCTCGTGATAGGCAACGGCGCGACGTTGGGGCACCCAGTCTCGCACCGTCATGACGCACACGCCCTTTCCAGCTCTTCCCTCGGTACCGTTGGACCTACGATTTCAGTCCCGTTCAGGTCCAGCTCGCTCGCGTCCCCGGGGTGCCCTTCCATCCATTCGTGCTCGCACTTTTCCAAGGTCCCGGTGGACTGTTCGCTTTCGGCCTTGTGTTCGAGGTAGGGATGAGATTCGCCGCTGCCGCTGCCGCTCGCTGCTCCGATGATCACTCCGAGAACTAGGAGCACGGCCAGCGTCGTGGAAAGGATGAACGCAACCTTGCCACCTTTGGACTGCTCGTCGTACCAACCCCGGAACGCTCGACCGGACTGTTTTGTCGGGGGGAGCGGAGTGTCACGGTGTTCATCGTCGTTCGCTCTCGTTGGAACACCCGACAGGACATCCTCCGCTGGAGCCATGTGAGCCTTCTCCCACTCCGAGCGGGTCGGAAGCTCATCCTGCGCCGACAGGTTCAAGCCGCATCCTCCGCAGAAGGGCCGCTCGCCAGCTTCCTCGCCGCAGCGTGGACAGACTCTAGCTGCGGGATCAGTGATGGTGGCGTCCATGCTGGGCTTATCGGCTCTGCTGCCGGGCGCTTTAGGTCCGACCGGCCCAGTACGGTAGCCCGATGACCGATGATGACTCCGATTTTGTCTTGCGCTGCATCCAGGAGGCACAGACGTTGCTTGAGGGCGTAGAGCGGACGGACAACTCACGAACCCTGCTGATGGCGGCCATTAGCCTGCTGCGCGGCGAACCGGACGGCGAGGCTATCCAAAAGGCGAGAGCCGCGCTCGCGCACTACGGCAAATAAGGCGCGGAAGTCCGCTCCCGAAGGGTCCCGCGAGCACGATTACTCGCCCGCGTGTTCCAGGCAAGCCTCTAGCTTCGCTACGCGTTGCGCTGTCGCGTTCGCTGCTTCGTGCTCGCACGCTTGTACCTTTGCCTCATTCGCCTTCGCTCGTCTGGTGTATTCGGGAAGTGTCTCGCCACCGATTCGTATCGAAACGGGTTGACGCCGTGTCCGATTGAGGTCTTCGTTGAGGGCGCGATGAGCACCCACGACTAGCGCGGCGGACCCTACGACCGCCCAGCCACCGAAGCACACGAACCCGAGCAAGATCAGCGCAAGACCCTTCCCGATCCGTTCGCGCAGCAAGTAGACGACCCCGAGCACGAACCCGGCGAAGGGCAGGAGCAGGGCCGCTAGGACCGCCCAGGCCGACCCTCGACTCGTGGCAGTGTCCAACGACAATTCCCGATGCGTGGGCATCTTGCCAGTGTCATCGGCACCCTTCGGGTGCGCCATTAGACCACGACTCTGTTTTTGCTTGACAGCGAGCCCACGCCGCGTAGATCGAGCGGACGAGGTCGAGGTTCGCCGAGGCCCTCGACGCATTATCCCGCCGCAGGAGGAGGTCACCAGCTACTTGCGTGCGCGACGCGCGCCTATGCCCTCGAACAGCTCGGCGGCTGGGACTCCTAGCGCCTTTGCGAGCTTGGCGATGGTGCGGACTCCGGGATCGCGCTCGGTGCGCTCGATCTTGGCTACGTGCGTCATGTTGAGGTCGGCGTTGTGAGCAAGGCGCTCCTGGCTGAGGCCGCGTTCTTGTCGGAGTCGGCGCAGGTTGGCGGCGAAGACATCGAGCGGGTCGGGCATGGCCCGACGATGCTTCGGCACCTGTCCCAATAGTGCCAGATACAATTGGGACAGGAGGCTGTACTATCCGCCGGGCTATGCACCGGACGGGAAGGCCACGCCGGATGGAAGCCGGGAGGTCATGCTTGCGACCGCGAGTGGGCCGGACTAGAGAGACTTGCTGCGCTTGGCCGCGATCAGGCAAGCGGCCATCGTCGGCTGCGTGCATCGGCGGGCGCCGAGACAGCGAGCGCCGATATACTCGCGCGCTTCTCGCAAAGCTGGGGGAACCGTTCGATGCGTGGCATATGGCGGATAGGCCGAACTCGCAACCGTGACGCCCATGAGCCGCGGCACCCAGAGATGTCGCGCCTCGTCCGGGTCATGGACGATCCGGGCTCTTTGATGCGGGCGCGAGCCATCCTCACCGCAACGGTCATCACCGGGGTGCTGATCGGCGCTCTTAGCCCAACCGTGCAGGCGACGTCCGCGAGCGCCGTGTCCGTCCGACGATGCGGCAGCATCCCTCACACGGCGACCGGCGTTGTGACGGCGGGTGCCGGCGGAGCCGTTCGGTGCGATCTCCATGCCCTGGAGAGCACTGCTGGCGTAGCGGCGAGCACTTCCGTGAGCATGAGCCTGACCTGCGTGCGCATGCCTGCCGTGCGCCGATCCCACGAGGCGCGGCGCCTGACTTCTGCGGCCAGCGCCATCGCAACACGCACTAAACCACTTACAGCGATCATCGCCTACGTCAAGCGCGAGAGGGCATGGTACTCGCGACATGAGACGAGCCAAGGGATCAAGAAAGCCGCTGCAAGCATGTTCGAGTACACGCTCAGGAACCTCGGCGGCATCGCCACAGCCTCCGGCGTGCTGCACAACGATGCACGCGACGGTGGGCTCGCATTTCGACGCCACGATTGTGGTAGCGGCCACATCGCGAGCACCGTCGTGAGCGATGCCTCTCATGCCGCCGCCGCCGCCGCTGCCATCAACAGAGATAGCTCACAGGTCGTCAGCGTAATGGCGGAGGCACAAGGCGGGATAAACGCCGCCAGCGGGCTGCCCAACGACTCCCTCACGCTCGCCGTCCAGCCGCTATCGGGCAATACGATGATCTTCACCGATAGCCAGCTGACCACCCTGATCGACGGCGTGCTCACTCAGCTCGACGCTGCCAACTGGGGTCACGGTGCAACGCAGGTCGGAGCTGCGGTGATGGGCACGACGGCCCGCCAGGCCGCCTTCAGCGACGGCGCTACCTTCCTCACCAACGCGGGTCATCTGTTCCAGGTCGTCGAGGGTGGGCTTGCTGGCGATTGGGGTGACGACGAAGGCGTCGCCGACATCACGACATGGACAGAAACAGCGCTGCAGCTGGCTGGGCTTCAGCCCAATCCCTCGGAATATGCCTTCTCCGGCCTGGGACAGATCGCATCAGAGGAGCTTACTACTTCGGCCCAGTAAACGTCCGACGGGGCTGGTAGGTTTTGGTGTGTGAGGACTCGGGATGCAAGGCGACTTGGGCAGGCGGCACAGGAGGAGCTGCGCCGGCGTGCTGTTGCGCTGGTCGGGGAGGGGCGCTCGCAGACGGAGGTCGCTGGGCTGCTTGACGTGTCGCGTCAGTCGGTGAGCGAGTGGGTGCGCGCTCAGCGTCTCGGCGGCGATGGCGCGCTTGCGGCCGGCAAGCGTGGGCGCCGCCCGGGTGAGAAGACGGCGCTCACGGCCTCCCAACAGGCACAGATCGCGAAGGCGATCCGGGAGAAGAACCCTGACCAGTTGCGGCTGCCGGGGTTTCTGTGGACCAGGGCGTTGGTGTGCGAGCTGATCGACCGGCGGTATGGGATCCGTGTCGCGGAGAAGACCGCCGGGCGGTATCTGCGCTCGTGGGGGTTCAGCCCGCAGAAGCCCGCCAGACGAGCGTTTGAGCAGAACCCGGAGATGGTCGAGCGGTGGCTGACCGAGCGCTACCCCGCGATCAAAACGCGCGCTCACCGCGAAAAGGCGCTGATTCTGTGGACGGATGAGATGGGACTACGCTCTGATCACACCGCGGGCCGCTCGTGGAGCCCGGTCGGCAAGACCCCCGTGATCCAGGGCACCGGCCAGCGCTTTGGCACGAACGTGATCAGCGCGATCTCCAACAAGGGGCATCTGTCCTTCCGGGTGTTCAAGGAGAAATTCGTCGCCGGCGTGTTCATCGACTTCCTGGGCCGACTGGTTCGCCAGAGCAACGGGCAGAAGATCATCCTTATCCTCGACGGGCACCCGGTGCACCGCTCCAAGAAGGTCAAACAATGGGTGCAGGAGCACGCCGAGCAGATCGAGCTGCAGTTCCTGCCCGGCTACGCACCGGAGCTGAACCCGACCGAGCTGCTCAACCAGGACGTCAAGACCAACGCCCTCGGCCGCCGTCGGCCCCACACCCAGGACGAGCTGATCGGCGAGACCCGCAGCTACCTACGCTCACGCCAAAAGACACCCCGCATCGTCGCACGGTATTTCGAGGAGAAACACGTCAGCTACGCCAAAGCCGCCTGACGGCCATTTACTAGGCCGAAGTAGTAGCTCTGCCGGCGCCTTCATCACTACTGGTGAAGAGTACGTGTGGGAGCAAGCTGTCAGCAAGGGTCAAGTGTGCGACATTTACACCGGGACCGTGACGGGCGCCCATCTATTCGTTCGGCCAGGGCAGTATCTCCAGTTGACCTTCACCGGATTGACGGCAGCAGGCCCGCTCAATCTCACGCAGACGCTGCTCGACTCCAAGTATGAGAACGCAAGCGGATCTACAGGCTTCGGTGGTCTCCCCGTGCTATCGGATACGGGCGACTGTGTGCGCCAGATTCCTGCGTCGTCGGATGCTCTCGCTCCCACCCCAGCAGCCGCTGTCCTCTCAGTACCTCATTCTGCGTGACGGCACGACGCCAATCTGTAACAGCAGCAGTGGAGTCCCGCTCACCATCAGTGGACTGCCTCCTGCGTTAGCTTGCGGGAACCCATCGCCCGGACCCCCACCACGACCTCCTCCACTGCCCTCGACGACGATTAGTGTCACGTCGTCGCCATCCGTTGCGTACGCGAAGCACCAGCTCACCTATTCTGCTGCTATCTCAGGCTTGGACTGCGGCTTCTCGCTATCCACGTGCGGGACCGTGAAGTTCCTCGACAACGGCGTGCCGATCCCCGAATGCACCGAACTCGGCGTCTATTGGTACAGCAGCCAGATTACCTGCAAAATCACCTATGCGGAAGCCGGCTCGCACTCGATTGTCGCGGCGTATTCGGGCGACGGCGAATACAGTGGCTCCGCCTCGGGAGCCGTGTCAGTGATCGTCCGAGCGGTGCCGACGTGCAGCCCGTCGATATCGACCGTGAGCCAGCTCGCGGCTGCGCAGCAACAGACGATCACGATCCAGGGGAGCTGCCTCGGCTATCAGGAAGCGTTCGACGGCGACACGCCGTTTATACAGCTCGCGATGGAGAACGCAAAAGGCGAAGACTCGTGGAATGCGGGCAACAGCGGCAACCTGCCGTCGAACGGCTGCATCGTCTCCTCAGACGGCGACTGGGTCACGCTGAACGTCCCACAGTGGACCGAAAACGAAATCGTGATCTTCGGCTTCACCGGCTCCTACGGAGCGTTCGGATGGATTCTGGAAAAAGGTGAGAAAGTCGAAGTCGAGGTGTGGAATCCTCTCGATGAAAAGGGGCCGGCCTGCTACACAACGTCGGTCGGCTGACTAGCGATGAAGTCAGGCGCGCTCGACACATGCGAGGGCACCCGCTGTCGGCGCGGAGCGATGACCCTAGCGACGTTCGTGATCGTCGCTGTCATTTCGCCTGTTGGTGAGGCGCGCGCGTCCTGGCCACCGCCAGCCTGGCGCACCGCGGCCAGCGAGCTGACGATGTCCGTGCTCGCCCCGAAGGACGTCTATGGGCTGAAGCTGACGAGCGTGCATGCGGAACACATCAGCTGCGGGGCAGTGCATGAAGACCTCTCCGCCTTCTACCACAGCAGCGGCGGCACATCCGTGCAGATACTGGAGGGCAGCCCGTACTACTGCGGCAACATCGGCGCCGAGAGGCTCGTCAGGCATGTCACCATCGAGGGGCACCGCGCCAACCTCTTGGCGTGCGGCACGCCTCACTGCACGGGACCTCCAGACGCGCTCGTCTGGGAAGAGGACCACGACGGGATGCAGGTGATATGGACCAAGATCGCCACCGGCACCGCGATTGGGCTCGCACGATCTCTGAGCGTGGTGCCGCGAACAGGTGCCCGTGCTGCCCTGCTGCGAGCGGCGGTGAGCGCGACCGCTATGGCCAAGCTGCCGACGCAGCTCCTGCGCAAGCGGGGACTCGAAGTGCGACCACCCGTCGTGAGCTTCACTGGCGACGGAACGGGATACCTCGGGGGATTCACCGGGAGCCGTTCGGTGGGGGTCGCTCGGCGAGCCCGCGAAGGCGAAGACATGCCGTGGGCTGGGCGCCTGAAATGGTCGCGCTGGACGCCAAGCCAGGCGACAGCCTCAGGAGCCGTCTGGCTGAACAACGGCATCCCCGACGATGCCAGCGGCACGTTCCACCCATATGCCGTCACCGTCCATGCGTCTCGGCCAATCGGCGGCGTCTTCACGCGCCTCAGCTTCCGGTTCCGTTATCACGGCCAGAACCTGACCGAAGAACGCGTCGCCGTGCGCCGTCCGGCGAACTCGTCCTTCAGCGGATGGGAGTGGGACATCCCGCCCCGAGGGGCCAGCGCTCGCATAAGAAGCGCCGCGACCGATGAGAGCGTCGCGTCGTCGACCAGCTCTTCCGTGGTCGCCGAAGACGAGACGACCGTGTCCAATCTCTATGGGAACTGTCGGGCGTTCGCCGGTCCAGCGGGCTGCAGCGAACTGTTCAAGGTCGCGAAGACCTCGGATGGTCATGGTGGCGTCTTGTACGGGGTCCTCCTGACCAACACCGCGGGTGGCGGCTGTCGCGGTGGCGCGGCCTACTTCTTCGATGGCCGCCGGCTCGTCGCCACGACCGAGCAGGCGCACTCGGTCAGGGTCGCCGTGTCGCGCCTCCCACCCCATCCTCAATATGGGACGGAGTCCGGGGCGATAAGCGTGCCACATGCAAGCGAGTTCGCGGTGGGCTATCTCGTGGACCGGGCCAAGTTCACATCATGCGCTACCAGCGGCAACGGCGGTCGTGACACCTACATCTACCGTTGGACTGGCAAGACGCTGACTATCGTCTCGGGCCGCCCGCCAACGCCACCGGCGGTCTTCTCCCCATAAGTCGGAGGACGTGAGAAAGGAAAATTGGGTATGGGTTTTTGCTCAGCATGCGGCACAGAGGCAGTCGCTGATGATGCTTTTTGCAGCAAGTGCGGAAAGCCGCTGAAGACATCCGAGCAGCCGGCGGACCCGCCCGCACCTGCGACGATGACCGCGACCGCAGCACCACAGGCTGCGGGCGCCACGCAAGCTGCGGAGACGACACGACTCCGCGTCCCAGCGACGAGGCTCTGGGAAGCCGTCCAGAAGGAGATCGGATCATCGTGGCTCGGGAAAAGGCGCGTGTGGTATGAGACGCAGCCTGCTGACGAGTTGGTAATCACGGACAAGCGAGTTGTCGTTCTCGACAAAGGCGCCGTCCTAGAGCAGATGGAGATCGATCCAGGACTCCTCTACGAGGCGCAGGGCGCGTCGCAACAGCAGTGGCAGAACATCGTCCAGATTCCCTTTCTTGGCGATGCGGAATCCAAGCAGCACATTCTGCGCATGAGGAAATACCGTCGGTCAATCGGAGGCGGGTGCCTTCTCGCGCTGTTCCTTTACTGGTTCATATTCTTGGCTGCGGCTGTCGCGCTTGCCATCGGAGGGGCTGCGCACTCGACTCTTGTGGGCCTCATTGTGTTCGTTGCGATGTTCGCGGCGCTGCGCGTGAGGCCGCGGCAGACGCTCGTCCTGCGCCCTCTGCATGCGACCCCGATTGCTGGCAGTGGCCTCATGTCGGCGCTTATCCGTCACGCGAGCGGGGCAGGCTTTGGGTGGGAGTTTGAGGTGGAGATCCCGCCGGAGCGTCACGCCGAGGTGCTTGCGCTTCTGCAACCTATAGCCCAGACGATGCGCCAGACCGCCCAGGCGGGCGTGGGCTATTCACAAGCTCCCTGACGGAGAGAACATGAAGTGCGCATCATGTGCTCGTGAGGTCGCCTTTGATGCCGCGTTCTGCCCAGGGTGCGGCCAGCGAGTCGAGTCGCGCGAGTCAAAGGCGCCAGACGCGATATCCGCTGAGTGGCTCGGGGAAGTCCTGTCACGCGAGGGATATGAGATCGAGGTGCAAGATGACAAAGTCCTCTGCAAGCGAGCTGGGCACCTGAACTTCAGCCTGGTCATAGATCGCGAGCAGCGAGTGCTTTGCGGCGTCGCGTACTTTGGCGTGAAAGGAGGTCTGCTCTCGAAGGGGCCGCTCTTCAATGCCGTCAATGAGGCGAACCAATACGCGGCTGTGCCAAAGTTCCTCATCGACGAGGACGGGGACCTGATGGCGATGTCCTTCCTGCCGTTTGTCTCGTCGCTTGCGGATGCCGATGTCGTGGAGCTGCTGCGACGGAGCAACGATGAAATCAACAACGCGGTGGCGAGGTCTGGACTCCTGTCGCGCTTGGAGTAGAGCGCCCCCGCTCGATGGGCCGGCCTGCGCTGTATCCCCCGAAGGCTGCTCGCCGTCGGGTGGTGTCGGGCGGCGTGAGTAAAGTTTCCGGCCGACTCGGTTGCCGAGGTAGTTGAGCGTCAACGCTTCGAGTTGGAGGGTTTGCCTCGGCGACTTGGGCGAGCGCGAGCTCATCCCGGAGAGATATGTGGAGTGCATCCCGGCGTGCTTCACAAGTCGTTTGCTACGCCTCTCCTACGCGGCGCGCTTGCGACGACTCGCGGCTGTCGAGCGCCTGGCGGCGGACTTGCGGTTCTTGGGGCGGAAGGCCGCGGAGAGTAGCTGGGCGTCGTCGGCGCGGCTCTTGTGGTGGAGGTAGCGCATCGTCGTCTGGATGTCGGCGTGACCCATCCACGCCTGCACCTGGACGATGCTGGCGACGTTGATGCTCAACGATCCGAAGGTGTGGCGCAGGTCGTGAAAGCGCAGCCGTCGCAGCTTGGCGGCGTCGAGTGTGGCGTGGTAGCGCCGGCGCAGGGCGGACCCGTCGACGTGGGCTCCGTCGCGGCTGACGAATACGAGGTCGCCCTTGGCGGTGTGATCGCTGCGCTTCTTCAAGTCGCTGAGCGCGTCGGCGACCTTGTCGACCATCGGGAGGGTGCGCGACTTGCGTGACTTCGGCTTGCCGGCGCGGTTGGCGCTGTAACCCTCGAACACGCGGATTGATGACTGCTCGAAGTCGACGTCTTCCCAGCGCAGCGCGAGCAGCTCGCCCCGGCGCAGGCCGCTGAGCGCGGCAGTCAGGTAGATCGCTGCGTCCTGGCGATCTTCGGCAGCTCGTAGGGCCCCCTCCGTGTGGCTGACGGCCGGGCGGCTCGGGTCGCGGTGGGCTCCAGCGGCGGCTGTCGCGACCAGCTTCTCGATCTCCTCGGGGGAGTAGAAGTCAAAGCGCGCCGCATCGTAGGACTCGCGCAGTCGCTTGACCTTGGTGACGGGATTGAAGATCAGGCCGTGGTGATCGACGGCGTGTTGGAAGATCGCGTGGAGCTGGGTGACGATCTTGTTGACCGTGTGTCGGACCCGTGTGCCGTCCTCGGCGAGACGGTTGCGCCAGCGCTCGATCTGCTCGGTGGTGATCGTCTCGATGCGCTTGGCGGCGAACTCGGGCAGCAGATGCGCGTCGAGCACCGAGCGATAGTCCACCTGCGTGCTGGCGGACCAGTCGCGCTCGAAGCGCCCGCGGTGGAACCACTCCTCGGCGACGTCGGCGAACGTTAGCCCGGTGCGCTCCTGGCGCAGTTGGCCCCGGCGCGCGTCGACAAGTAGGGCATCGAGCAGCGCCCGCGCGTCGCGCTGGCGCAGGAAGCCCGGCGGAGGTGTCCCCTTGCCGGCCCATGCCGGGCCGAGGCGCTTCTCGTGCTGCCCGTGCTGGTCGCGCCACTTGGCGCACCAGGTGTTGCGCTGCTTGCCCTCGTACAGCCACACGTGGCCGCTGATCGAAGCGTGCGGATCGAGGGTTGCGGGTGGCATGACCGGCTCCTTCCTTGGAGGTGATTGGGGCCGCGAGAGAGCGGTGCCGACTCAAGAACCGTAGCGCGTCTTGCGGACAGAAATTTCCTCCCAAGATTCCTCCCCAAACAGCCTTGCCTAACTCGACCTACTGCACCAAAACGGCTTGGATATGCGGCATCTGCGCCCGACAACGACTGGCTTGAGCTAGCTCATAACCCGAAGGTCGCGGGTTCGAATCCCGCCCCCGCTATGCGAAGAAGCCCCGCTCAGGCGGGGTTTTTTCGTGGGCGGAGAGACCAGGTGGGACTTCGTTTCCTACCAATTTCGCTCCTTGAATCTCCCTACCCACGTGCGGGATACTCCCGATGACACCGGCAGCCAGCGGAGATAGCGTTTCCCGGAGAGCGGGCAGGCAGGTACCGTTGGGTAGCCCTGGCCTGCGTTTGCATTCGTCATGAGCGAGCACCTGACAGCCTTGGACGCGACGTTCCTCGAGCTCGAGGAGATCGACGAGAGCGCGCACATGCACACCGGCGTGATCATGGTCTTCGACCCTCGGCCGGATGGCGGCTCACCGTCGCGCGAGGAAGTGTGCAGCTACCTTGCGAGCCGGCTGGGACAGCTGCCGCGCTACGGGCAGCGCCTGTCCGAGCCGCACACGGGCGGGATGTCGTGGCCCGAATGGCAGGACGATCCAGCGTTTGACATCGGCAGGCACGTCGCCCGCGCGGCACTCCCTGCCCCTGGAGGCGATGAGGAGCTGGCGGAGTGGGCATCGAGCTTCTTCTCCCAGCGCCTGGATCGCCATCGGCCGCTGTGGGAGATGGCGCTCGTAGAAGGGCTCGCCAACGGTAGATGGGCAATCGCAACCAAGACTCATCACTGCATGGTCGACGGTGTCGGCTCGGCCGACGTCGGCCACCTGCTGCTCGACACCACGCCGGACACGGCACCGGTTGCTGCCTCACCGCGGTCCGCCGCAAACGCCGGCAGCGGCGCAGCTTCCTCTCTCGCTGCCGGTCGCGCGACGTCCCTTGCCCACCCGACCGCTCCCGGCTCGCTGGCTCGTTTGGCGCAAGCGTGGGCGGGGCTGCTGCCGGTCGAAACGGTGGTCCACGCGACGCAGATGGGAGTCCACGGCGTGCTTCACCCGCGCGAGGCGCTGGGCAACGCGCGATCGGCGCTCCAGGTGATCGCGCGCGAGGAGTTGCGCGCGGCGCCGCGCACGAGCCTCAATGTGCCGATCGGCACGCTACGCCGTTTCGAGGTCGTCCGTGTCCCGCTCGCGGACCTGAAGGAGATCAAGAACGCGCTCGGCGGAACGATCAACGATGTCGTGCTCACGGTCACCGCGAGCGGGCTCAGGGCGCTGCTCCAGTCGCGCGGCGAGGCACTGCCCGCGGAGGGGCTGCGAGCGATGGTCCCGATCAATATCCGTGCCGCGAGCGAGCACCTCGCACTCGGGAATCGGGTCTCATCGCTCTATGTGGCGTTACCCGTGGCGCAGGCCGACCCGCTTCTTCGCTATCACGAAACGGTCGCCCGTTCGGAGTCGCTCAAGTCCGAGGGACAGCAGGCTGCGGGTACCACTGCCGTGGTTGAACTGGCGGGACTGGCTCCACCGGTGATCCATGCCGCCATGGCGCAGGCCCTCTACGCCACGCGACTGTTCAACGTGACCATCACGAACGTGCCCGGCCCCCAGCAGACGCTGTATGCCCTGGGTGCAGCGATGCGCGAGGTCTATCCGCTTGTGCCGTTAGCGGCCGAGCATGCAGTCGGCGTTGCCGCGGCGAGCTATGACGGCAATGTCTTCTTCGGCGTAGTTGCCGACCGCGACACCGTGCCGGACCTCGATGTGATGCTGAACGCGCTGGGTGCCTCGGTCGGGGAATTGCTGGCGGCCGCACGCGCCGGTCGAGTCGCCCCCGAGGACGGCGCTCCTGGCCCGCGACGGGCCCGCCGACGATCCCCGGCTCGCAATGAGGACGGCGTCCGCTGATCGCTCAGGCCTGACGTGAACGGCTCTTGCGGCGGGGGATCAGAGTCCGAGTCTGCGAACGCCTGCCTCGTTGAAGCCGAGGTGGTGACCAACCTCGTGACGCACCGTCTGGATGACGTGTGTCCGAAGGCGGTTGGGATCGTCCCCGAAGTCGCGCACAAGCGTGTCGCGAAAGATCAGGATCTCGTCCGGCAGGCCACCGCCCCCGAAGAAGGGGGTTCCACGCAGCTTGGAGCCGACGTACATGCCGTACGCGTGGTTCTCGGCACCGCGGTCGGAAACGACAATCGCTACGTGCTCCAGCGCTCGTTGGAACTCGATCGGGAGCTCGTCGAGGGCTGAGCTGACGAGCGCCTCAAATTCCTGCTCGCTGTAGTGTTGGGCTTCGCTCATGGATTCCTGATCGCACCGATCTGCAGCGGTGCGTTGTGGACTAGCACGCCCAGCAACCCGCGCCCGCAGGGGGACTTGCGCATCGTGTCGCGTATGCGAGCGTGAGTTACCCTAGCCGAAGGTTGCCGCGATCAGCCGGAGATCGTGCGTTCAAGGGCGCGCTTGCGTGCGGGCCGCTGCGCGAGCCGCGCCAGGTAGTCCCGTAGGTTCGCGGGGAGCTCATCGGCGAAGCCTATGCGCTCGGTGAAAGCCAGTGTGCCACCGATGAGAACGTCGGCCACCGTGAAGCGCTCGCCGACGAGATAGTCACGGCCCTCCAGGGCACTGGATACCGCGCGGGCGGCCTCGTCAAAGCGCCCGCGCGCAGCGGCGGAGCGGTCGGGGTCGCTCTGGGCGTGAACGGCGGACTCGATCAGCGGCGGCTCGAGCTCCGCCGGGGCGAAGATCGTCCACTGGTAGAGCAGCGCCCGCTCGTGGGTGCCCGGTGGCGGCGCCAGGCCGGCGTCGGGGTGCAGGTCGGCGAGATGCAGGCAGATCGCCGCCGACTCGAACACGAACCCTTGCTCATCCTCGAGCACGGGCACGCGGCCCAGGGGGTGGCGCGCGCGGTGCTCCTCGCCCTTGCTCTCCTCGCGCGTCATCACCGTCACCTCATACGGCTGGCCGAGCTCCTCGAGCACCCAGGCGACCCGGATCGGCCTGCCGGCGTGCTCTCGGTGATACAGGCGCATCATCGACGGCCACGATAATGGACGGCGCAGGAGTTCGCCGCAGGGCTGGGGCTCTGGTGTGCCGCGCTGCTATCGGCGTTTGGCCTGGTGCTGGACCATTTTTTCGAAGGTGTCCTCGAGCTCGCTGGTCATGCGTTGCTTGAAGAGTGCGAGCAGCGCCTCGGAGGCCAGTGGTCTGAGGTGGCTGGCGGCCTCGGTGAGTTGCTCCCATTGGTCCTCTGGCTGCCCGGCGTGTTCGAAGGGCTCCCATAGCTCCCTGAGGTAGAGCCGTGTGAATGCCTTTGCGATGGACTCGCAGTGGCGGTTGACCCGCTCGGTGAGCGAGAGTGCCGCGTGGAGGGGTATCCCGAGCGCGATGACCTGCTCGGCAGCTGCGAGGAGTGCTGGGCTGGGGGCTTCGAAGCGGTCTTCACCGAGTGGGATGAGCAGTTTCAGCTTGCGCACGCGGGCGATGTCCTTCGCGTCGAGCTCCCCGAACCGGCTGTCGAGTTCTTCGCGCGTGATGATCTCGGGGGTCTCGGGCTCGTAGGGCGCGGTCACGGCGTTGCGCAGGCCGAGGAGGCGCTGGGCGAGGCCGTCCGATCCGCTCAGGAGCCGCTCGATGGCGGCGAGGTTGAAGCCGTCGGCTTGGAGGTCGAGGATCAGGCGCAGCCTGGCGACGTGCTCGGCGTTGTAGTAGCCGACTCGCGCTCGCACATCCGGGGGTGGCAGCAGGCCGCGGGTGTGGTGGTTGCGGATGTTGCGCACCGACATCCCGACCTCTGCGGCGAGCTGCTCGACCGTGAGGCCGGCGCCCGACGAGCCATCCCGGCCTGCTCGCGTGGACCCGTTGGCGGTCGCAGAGAGAGTACGTGCCATATGGGAGTTTAGGATACCACGATCTATGTAACTTCGTTTGAGGTATCATTGATTGAAGTGACCGTCCGCGCTCAGCGACCGTCCCGGTGGGCGCTCGGCGATGTCGGCCTCGACCTTTAGAAGCCAGCCCCGAAGGAGCCAGCCATGACCAGTCGCTCGCCCGCCCTCTCATCCGAGCAGCTCGAGGCCTTCGGGGCCGAGCTCGATGCGATCCGCGCAGAGGTCGTCGCGGACCTCGGGGAGCGCGACGTCGACTACATCAACCATCTCATCCGGATCCAGCGCGGCCTCGAGGTTGCGGGCCGCGGGCTGCTGTTCGCGGGCTTCCTACCGCCGGCGTGGCTCGGCGGCACGGCTGCGCTGTCGCTGTCGAAGATCCTCGACAACATGGAGATCGGTCACAACGTGATGCACGGCCAGTACGACTGGACGGGCGACGAGCGCCTGAACGGCAAGAGCTTCGAGTGGGACACCGCCTGCCCCGCCGAGCAGTGGCGCCATTCCCACAACTACATGCACCACACGCACACCAACATCGTGGGCAAGGACCGCGACATCGGCTACGGCATCCTGCGCATGTCCGAGGAGGAGGACTGGCGTCCCTACTACCTCGGCAACCCGCTGTGGGCGGCGCTGCTCGCCGTCTTCTTCCAGTATGGGGTGGCGCTGCACGACCTCGAGAGCGAGCGGATCGCCGCAGGCGAGGTGAGCGTCGCGGAGAAGCGCGGCATGCTCACAGACATATGGCACAAGGTCAAAGGCCAGACGCTCAAGGACTACGTCCTGTTCCCGGTCCTGTCGGGCCCCTCGCTCCCGTTCGTGCTGGCCGGCAACGCCACCGCCAACCTGACCCGCAACCTGTGGGCGTTCACGATCATCTTCTGCGGCCACTTCCCCGACGGCACCGCGCAGTTCACGCAGGAGGAGACCGAGAACGAGACCCGCGGCGAGTGGTACTACCGCCAGCTGCTCGGGTCGGCCAACCTCACCGGAGGCCCGCTGTTCCACATCCTCGCGGGCAACCTCAGCTTCCAGATCGAGCACCACCTCTTTCCCGACCTCCCCGCGCGCCGCTACGCCGAGATAGCCCAGCGGGTGCAGGAGATCACAGAGCGCTACGGCATCCCCTACAACACGGGCCCCCTGCACAGGCAGTTCGGGAGCGTCGTGCGCAAGATCGCAAAGCTCGCGCTGCCGCCGCTGCCCGGCCGTGGCCGCACCGCCCCAGAGCGGGAGCAGGACGCCCCCAAGGCGCGGACGCGCACTCTGAAAGCCGTCGCATAGGGGCGCGGCCGTGATCTCGCTCGAGAGCCTGCCGGTCGCGCCGATCCCACGTGTGCCGCTTCTACCAGACCCACTGCGGCGCATCCGGGTCCCGCGCGATCTCGGTGCGGTCACAACCTGCTCGCCCGAGACGAGCAACCTCCAGGCGCTCGGCATGAGCGAACGCGACATCGAGCGCATCTGGGCTGGGGTCCAGCGCCTCTATCGCAGCGGCATGTATCCCGCGATCGCGCTGTGCGTGCGCCGCCGCGGCCAGGTTGTGCTCGACCGCGCCATCGGGCACGCCCGCGGCAACGGGCCAGGCGAGGGCGAGGATGCGCCACGCGAGCTGGCCACGCCCCAGACGCCGTTTGTGATCTTCTCGGCGTCCAAGGTGGTGACCACCGTGGTGGTCCACCTGCTCGAGGAGCGCGGGCTGCTGCACGTTGGCGATCGTGTCTGCGAGTACATCCCCGAGTACGCGGTCAATGGCAAGCAGGCCATCACGATCGAGCACCTGCTCTCCCACCGTGCCGGTGTGCCCATCCTGCCGCCGGAGGCCTTCGACCTCGACCGGATCGGCGACCGGGCCTTCCTGCTGGACATCCTGTGTGCGGCCAAACCGAGCTCGCGCCCGGGCAAGCTCCTCTCCTACCACGCGCTCTCGGGCGGCTTCATCCTCGCCGAGATCGTCAGGCGCGTGACCGGCAGGGACATTCGCACGGTCCTGCGCCAGGAGGTCCTGAAGCCGCTCGGCTTCCGCTGGGGCAACTACGGCGTCAGCCCTCGCGACGTGCGGCGGGTCGCCCTCAGCTACCCGACCGGCCCGCCCGCCCTGCCGCCCCTGTCGAGCGTGCTGCAGCGCGCTCTCGGCCTTCCGCCGGATGAGATCACCCGCCGCTCCAACGACCCGCGGCTCCTGACCGCGATCGTGCCGTCCGGCAACATCGTCACAACCGCAAATGAGTTCTCGCGGTTCTTCGAGCTGCTGCTCGCCGGCGGAGAGCTCGACGGGGTGCGCATCCTGCAGCCGCGCACGATCCGCCGCGCGACCAGCGAGCGCGCCTTCCGCGAGATCGACTTCACGCTCGTGGCGCCGTTGCGTCACGCCAACGGGTTCATGCTCGGCGCCAACGTGTTCAGCCTGTTCGGCCCCGACACCGACCAGGCATTCGGGCACCTCGGCTTCACCAACGTGCTCGGCTGGGCCGACCCCGAGCGCGAGCTCTCGGTCAGCCTGATGACCAGCGGTAAGCCCATGCTGCACCCCGCGCTCAGTGACCTGTGGCTGCTCACCCGAACGATCGGCCAAGCTGCACCAAAGGTGGCCCACCACGCACTCTCACCCACGCGAACAGCCGGGGCCTCGGGATGAGCGAAATCGAGCCCCAGACGCTCGCGCTTCATGGCCGCACAGTCACCTACGCGCAGGCCGGCAGCGGCCCCGTGCTCCTGCTGATCCACGGGATGGCAGGAACCTACGAGAACTGGCAGGAGGTGATCGAGCCGCTCGCACGCCACCACACCGTCCTCGCACCCGACCTCCCAGGGCACGGCGCCTCCGCCCCCGGAGGGGGCGACTACTCCCTCGGAGCCCTGGCTGCAGGCCTGCGCGATCTTCTCCTGGCGCTCGGCCATGACCGGGCGACACTCGTCGGGCACTCCCTCGGCGGCGGCATCGCCATGCAGTTCGCCTACCAGTTCCCCGAGATCACCGAGCGCCTGGTGCTCGTCTCAAGCGGCGGGCTCGGCCGCGAGGTGAGCCCGATCATGCGCGCAGCCGCGCTGCCCGGCGCGGACCTGTTCATCGCCGTCACAGCCGGCCCGGGACGTGCCGCAGGATCCGCTCTCGCACGCGGCCTCGCGGCCGTCGGGCTGCGGCCGAACGCGGACATCGCCGAGGTCGCGCGCGGATACGCGTCGCTCACAGACCCCGACCGCCGCAGCGCTTTCCTGGCGACTCTACGCGCCGTGGTCGGCACCGGCGGCCAGCGCGTTCACGCCGGCGACCGCCTCTACCTCGCCGAGGGCATGCCCGTCCTCATCATCTGGGGCCAGCACGACCCGATGATCCCTGCCCACCACGGCGAGCACGCCCACCAAGCCATCCCCGGCAGCCGGCTCGAGATCTTCAACGGAGTCGGCCACCTCCCACAAATCGAGGCGCCTGGACGGTTCGTCGCAGTACTCGAACGCTTCCTCGCCGAGACCGAGCCCGCGGAATGGGACACCGCGCAGTGGCGCGGCCGCCTCGCCGACAGATAGCGGTCGCGCGGGCCTGCAGCGACGTGCCACGGCCCAGCAGGCCGAGCGGTCCGCACAGCAGGGGACCGACGAGGCCGCGAGCTCTCGAGTACCGGGCAGCCGCGCTGCTCGCCGGGCTGGCGAACGAAGCGTGATTCGCGCCGTGGGACTCCCCCGGCGTCCAGCTCAGGTAAAGATGATCTGGCCGCCGCCCGCCAGGCCGTAGAACTCCCCGACGGTGATGATCTCCTGAACCTGGGGGATGAAGTCGTCGCTGCTGAGCTTGAACAGGTCCACCGATGCCTTGCAGGCATACAGTCCGGCGCCGGAGTCGGCGATCATCTCAACAAACTCGGGAATCGGGGGTATGTCGAGCTTCTCCATCTCCCCGGCAAGCTGGCGGGTGACGAGCGCTGACATGCCTGGAAAGCCGCCGGCCCACGTGGCGAGGTGCAGGCCGGGGTTGCCCACGGTCGCCACCTTGACGTGCTCGTGCTTGGCCTTGTTGATCGCGTCCAACCCAAAGAACGTGAAGAAGAGGTTCGCCTCGATGCCCTCCATGCGGGCTCCGTTGGCCATGATCAGCCCGGGGTAGATCCCCTCGAGCGAGCCCCTGGAGATGATGATGGAGACCTTCTCGATGGTGGTGTCGCTCATGTGCGCCTCGATCTTTGGGGTCTTTGCAGGGGGAGAGTCTTAGATGCAGCCGCGTGGCTTGGGAATGCCGCCGATCTTCGCGGCGAGCTTGGCGGGGCCTTTGGGGAACAGTTCGTAGAGCTCCTTGATCGGTACTCCGGAGGTCTTGCCGAGGCTGCGGATTGAGGGCGCCGAGCCGGTCTCAAGGTAGCTGTTGCGCATGAAGTTGATGACCTGCCAGTGGCGGTCGCTGAGTTGTTCGATGCCGTTGTCGTGAGCAATCTCCTGCGCAATCTGCACGTTCCACTGCTGCGCGTCGAGCAGGAATCCCTCGGCGTCGACCTCGACCGGCGAGCCGGCGAGCGTGACCGTTGTCATCTGGTAGCTCCCGATGTTTGGGGCGCCGGGCCGGTGGTACCGGAGTGAAACGACGCGCTGACGCCGGGAATGTCGTGCCCCGGCAGCAGCACGTGCCAGTAGAGCGGCTGGAACGCGAGCTTTGCCAGGTGGTTGAGCCTCGACTCGGCGAGCAACGGGAGCGGGCCGAGGTGCGAGTCGGGGTAGCGGCCGGGCAGCGGCTCGGTCTCGTAGTCGAAGTCGATCAGCAGCGCCTTGTGAAAGCCCGTCTCGATGAAGCAGTTCGCATGACCGTCGTAGTTGCCCGTCAACTCGTCGCCCGCGAGGAACCGCTGGATGTTCTCCGCCACCGTGTCTCCCTCGAAGTGGGTGACCGAGCCGGCCTTTGAGGTTGGCACATCGGCGGCGTCGCCGATCGCGAAGACGTTCGGCGCGGCTGTTGCCTGGAGCGTGTGGCGATCGGCGGGCACGAACCCGAGCGCATCGCCCAGGCCTTCCGAGCGCGCGACGTACCCGGGGCCTCCGTGCACGGGGATCGTGACCAGCAGGTCGTAGTCGATTTCGCGCTCGTCCCAGCTGTACAGCCGCCGTGCCGCGGCGTCGACGCGGCCCGTCGCGAATTCGGGCTCGACCCTGATACCGCGCTCTGCAAGCAGCGAGTCCAGGTGCGCGGAGGCCACCGGCTTCGTGAACGCCCCGTCGAGTGGCGTGACGAACGTGAGCTCGACGTCGTCGCGCGCGCCGCGCTCGCGCAGTTGCCAGTCGGCGAGGAAGCAGAACTCCAGCGGGGCCACCGGGCACTTGATCGGCATGTCGATCACGTTGACCACGAGACGGCCGCCGTCGAAGCCATCGAGCGCGCGCCGTAGGGCGGTTGCGCCTTCAAGCGAATAGAAGGTGTGGATCGAGTGGCCCCACTCAGGTCCCTGTAGGCCGTCGGTCTCCTGCGGCTGAAGGGTTGCGCCGGTGGCGATCACCAGCACGTCGTATTGCACATCCGCGCCGTCAACGAGATGGACGATGTTCTTGGCGAGGTCGACCTTCTCGACCTCGCCAAGGCGGAAGTCGATGCTGGCGCGAAGCTGGGCGTGGCGAGGTCGGACGATCTCCTCGGGCTCTGCGAGCCCGAATGGAACGAACAGCAGCCCGGGCTGGTAGATGTGGGCGTCGTCTCGGTCAATGACCGTGATCTGTGCCTCATCGCCCAAGCGCCGCTCCAGCCGGTTGGCGAGCAGCGTCCCTCCGGTGCCGCCGCCGAGAATGACGATTCTATGAGTCATCGCATCCTCCATCCTGGCCGCCGGCGCTCCCTGCTCCAAGTGGGATACGCCGTGCGCGGACTGCGGAAAACTGCGGAGCTCGGTCTGTCGCCCTGCTCTGCGCAGGGGCGGCCGCTCATGTGGACACTTCGATCGGGAGACCGAGAGTCATCCAGTCGTGGATGCCGCCCCGGTAGTAGAGGACTGCCTCGGGGGAATAGCCGCTTGCGAGGAGCGTCCTGATCATGTCGGGTGTTGCGGCGCACTGGGGTCCGTTGCAGAAGAAGACGCTGGCCGTGCTCGGGTCGAGTGAGCTGATCGACTCCTTGATCTGCCCGTGGGGGATGTTGCGTGCGCTCGGGATCGTGCCCGCGCAGTAGAAATGCTCGAGCCGCGTATCGACGAGCGGCAGTCCTGCGTTGATGTGCTCGATCACCTCGAGCTCGCCCACGGTGCGCACCCGCGGGGCGATCTGCATCGGGGAGATCGTGCCCCAGGTCGCATCGACGGTCACGAGTCCCGGCTCGTGCGGCACAGGCTGAGGCACCATGCAGCTCGCCTCACGTCGTGCAAGTCGCTCGAGGTGGCGTGTGCCGGCAGGCATGGTCAGGCCATCTTGTGGTGCGCCGGAATCGAGGTGGGCAGGTGGGCGTCGTTCCAAGCGATCATGCCGCCCTCTATGCTCACCGCGTCGACGCCGCGTCGCCGTGCCCGGCGGGCCGCGAGCAGGCTGCGGTGGCCCGAGCGACAGAGGAAGGCGACGGTGCTATCGCGTGGGAGCTCTTCGATCCGGCGGGAGAGCTCGCTCAGCGGGATGCGCAGTGCGCCCGGCACCACCCCAGAGCGCCACTCATGCGGCTGGCGGACATCCACGAGGACGAGATCCCTCTCGCCGTGGGCCGCCCACGCCTCGATGGGCGCCAGCGTCTTTGCTCTACGCGCGAACAGCATGACGCTCAATCCCCGAGCGACGGCTCAGCCTGCATCCACTCCATGATCTCTCGATTGCTCATGGCTTCACGAGTGTCCGAAGCGGACGTCGGGCAGGACGCGGCGAGCCCAGCGGGGCAGATACCACGCGCGCGCGCCCATCAGGCGCAGCAGGACCGGCAGCAGCAGCAGCCGGACGAGCGCTGCGTCGAGCAGCACCGCGACGCCGAGGATGATGCCCATCTCCTTGGGCGGCAGCGGCCCGGACAGGGCGAACGTGAAGAACACGGCCACCATCACCGCGGCAGCGGCGAAGATCACCCTGCCCGAGTGCGCCATGCCGTTGACCATCGCGTCTTTGGCGTCGTGGCCGTGGTCCCAGTGCTCCTTGGCGGAGGACAGCAGGAACATGGTGTAGTCCATCGAGATCGCAAAGATCATCGCGAAGAAGAACACCGGGCCCCACGCATCCAGGAACCCCTGCGGCTGGAAGCCGAGCAGCGAGTGCAGATCGCCGTCCTGGAAGATCCACTTGGACACGCCGAACGCGGCGCCAGTGGCGAGCAGGTTGGTGAGCACGCCGGCCGCCGCGAGTAGCGGCGCCTGCAGGGCGAACAGGAGAAGCAGGAACCCGAGGACGAGCACAACACCGATGACGAGCGAGGTCTTGGCCGACAGCAGTTCCTGGAGATCATGGTTTTCGGCGGCCGCGCCGCCCAGCGCTGTGCCGGCCGGCATCTCGCGGCGGAGCCTGTTGATCGTTGTGCCGACTGCGGGGTTCGAGGGGTCCTGACGCGGAACGGCCGTGACGAGCACGAGACCGCCTGCGCCGGGCTGGGCCGCCATGACCTGCGCGATTCCTGGGTCGGCCTTCGCGATCGCGGTGACCCGCCCGGCCTCAGCCGCGGGTGTGATGAGCTGCAGAGGCCCGGTGGCCCCGGGTCCCATCGCCGCCTGGACCTCGTCGTAGCCGATGCGAGAGGAGTCGCTGCTCGGCACCACCTTGATCGACGGCATCGAGGTCTTCAGCTGCGTGACCGGGTAGGCGAGCGCGAGCAGTACCGCCAACGCCGGTATTCCGTAGCGGAACGGGTGGCGCCAGAGCCGTTCGCCCCAGGCGGCGAACCGCGGTGAGCGGTGCTCGCCGGAGTGCGCCCACGGCAGCGCCAGCTTGTCCACCTTCGGCCCTAGCTTCGCCAGCACCGCGGGAAGCAGCGTGAGCGTCGCGGCGAGCACGAAGATGACGGCCAGCATGATGCCCAGGCTCATGCTGCGAAACGCGGGGCTCGGGACGAGCATCACCGCGGTCAGCGAGATCAGCACCGTCACGCCGCTGAACAGGACGGCCTTGCCGGCCGTGTCCATCGTCACGGCCGTCGCCTCAACCGGGTTCAGTTTCGAACCAAAGAAGGCGCCGCGGAAGCGCATCACGATGAACAGCGCATAGTCGATCCCGAGCGCGAGCGCGAACATCAGCGCGAAGTTCATCGCCCAGATCGAGATCGGCGTGACGAGGGTTCCGAGGTAGAGCATCCCGGCCGCTGAGAGCAGCCCGACCATCGTCAGCATCAAAGGCAGCCCGGCCGCGACAAGCGAGCCGAACGCGAGCAGCATGATCCCGAGCGTCACCGGCCAGGAGATGACCTCGGATTTCAACATCGCAGAGCGGTTCGCGGCGTTGAAGTCAGACCACATGCCTGCCGCGCCGGTCAGGTTGACCACGACCCCACTCGCGGATAGCCCGTGCAGCGTGCCCTTCAGTTTGTCCGCAGCGGCGACCATTTCGTTGGGGTCGCGCGCCGCGCCGGCCTGCACGATCGCGGTGTGGCCATCACTGGAGATCGAAAGTCCGGGAGCAGGCGCAACGACCGTCCTGACGGCGCCGTTCGCGCGAAGAGTCGCTTCGACGCGGGATATGACCGATCTGAACGTCGGCGAGCCGACCGTTTCGGTCGGGGAGTACACGACGGTCATCAACCCATAGCTACCCAGCCCGGCGAAATCCCTTTCTACGAGCTTGCGGGCCTGCACCGACTGCGACCCGCTCGCTTCCCAGCCCGCTCCCGAGAGCGCATTCTCGACGCGCGGCGCGAAGAAGCCGAGCACCACGGCGAGCAGAACCCACCCAACCAGCACCCTGCGAAAATGCGTCGCGGTGTAGCGCCCGAGGCGGCCAATCGGCCCGACATGCGTCTGCTGCTCGATCGGAGGCTCAGTGATCTTGGCGGCGCGGGGCGCGGTGGTCGTGCTCATGAGCTTGCCTCCTGGCGGGAGTTGGGGGCCGAACGCAGCGAGAAGGGGGGGCGCAGCACGAGCGCGGGGCTGAGCAAAGTCGTGCTGCCCGCGAGCGCGAACAGGGCGCGCTCGAGCGGCCAACGCGTACCCGCGACGACCTCCTGTTGCCCCGGGCGGGCACACTCGCTCGCGCTCATCGGTTTGGGCCTGCTTGTAGTACGGCGTCGAGATCGTCCAGCTGACGGCGCATGCCACCGCATACCTGCTCGCACAGCGCGAACACACCCTCGTCGGCTATCGCGTAGACGGAGTAGTTGCCCTCCTTGCGCCGGCGCACCATGCCGCTGCGCAGCAGCACGCCGAGATGCTTGGAGACATTCTGCTGGGAGGTGCCGGTCGCCTGCTGAAGCGCCCCGACGGTTGCCGGAGCATCCCGCAGGGCATCGAGCAGACGGATGCGCGTCGGCTCGCCGAGCACACGGAAGCGCTCAGCGATCAACTCCACCACCGCCCATGACGGCTGCTGGGGAATATTGCCGGTGGCATCCATGTCCGGAGCATATCACAACTACACAGGCGTGCACTAGAGTAGTTGTGTCTTGAGCGGGAGGCCGCGTGCCCGGCCAGACAGGATCCAGATGAGCGACGCTGATGTGCGCGGCGACGCCGCCCGCCGCAGTTGCTGGTGGGCCCTGTCAGCCAGGCCTCGACTCCACGACCGTCACTCGCGCTCTGATGAACTCCCGAGGCTCAGCGCCGCGAGTGTCTCAGGCGGGAGGGCCGGCCGACGATGGGTCTCAGCCTGCGCCCTCGACGAGTGCCGTCAGCTCGGCGAGCTGCAGCTGCAACCCGCCGCAGACCTGCTCGCAGAGCTCATAGACGCCGGCGTCGGCGATGCTGTAGATCGAGCTGTTGCCCTGCTTGCGCCGCGCGAGGATGCCGGCCTGCAGCAGCAGCCCGAGGTGCTTGGAGGCGTTCTGTTGACTCGTGCCCAGACGTTCGGTGATCTCGGTGACCGTCAGCTCCTCATCGCGCAGCAGATCCAGGATGCGAATCCTGGTCGGATCGCCGATCACCCGCAGCCGCGCAGCGATCATCTCCGCGAGGTCGAGCGGTATGGGGCTCGGAATGCTCATCCCATCGCGCTCCTGCGCACTCCTCCTGTCGCCCAGACAGGCTTGGCTGAAAACGAACCAGTCATCTAGACCAACATATTACTGTTCAAGCGTCTGGTTGAGGTGGCTGGACGGAACTGCCGGTCACGCGCGTTCATCGTCCGGGCAGGTCCCGGCTGTGGCCCCGAGCGAAACGACGGCCAAGCTGACAGGTGTCGGCTCATGACGCCGAGTCCGACGGCGTAAACGAGCGGTTATTTGGCGCTGTCTCCGTGGTGGCTGCGGCGGATGATCCCGATCATCTTGACGTTGATCGCGGCGAAGCGCCATATCTGCCAGGGCAGGAAGGTCCGCATGAAGACCGTGAACCTCGTGGGCTTTGTGGCGTAGCTGGAATGCTCGCTTTCCATGGATCTACTCCGGTATCCGGCGCCAGCCGGGGCGAAGGCGCGCCTTGTAGAGGAACAGGTGGTGCAGCAGGATCTTGATCCAATGGCCCGCGAGCCCTATCTCACCGAACGTGCGGTCCTTGTCGCGGCCGTACTCGGGATACCGCTCGAAGTCGGGGACGATCGGAAAGACCGTCATCGAGGCTGCGGTGCCTGTGAACGGGTTGGCTCCCGCGGAGGCCACGCATGCGGCGCCCATCTCGGCCATCGAGGCCGTGTGGGTCGGCGCGTCGGCGCCGCGAATCATGTCGACGATGCTGCTCGCGACGGCCTTGCCGATCATCGCGGAGGGCATGCCGGTACGAGGCGGTGCCGGTGCTATGACCGTGCCGTTCGTGCTCTTGCGGGGAACCGAGATCGGGTGCGGGGGCGCGAATGCGATCCCGGCCGCGAAGATGTTCTTGTAGTCGGGTGACTGGTAGGTGCGCGGCCAGTCCGATGCCTTCCAATCCTCATAGGCAGTCGGGGTGTAGTTGGCGTCCACGCGCATGAACTCGTTCGGCATGAACAGGCGCTCGCTGATGTCGCCACCGTCGCGGTCAAACGCCTTCAGGCCGACCCCGGAGAACGGGGGCAGCAGCATCGCGAAGTCGAATCCGTGCTCGCTCTCATTTCCGTCGAGCGTCTCGTAGAGCACACGGTCGGGCTCGACCCTGCTCACATGGGCGCGGGTGATCCAGTCGATCCCGCGCTCGGCGAACAGGGAGGCGTTGAAGATGCTGCTCGGCGTGATGTAGCCGCCGCGCTTGAGATGCATGCCGCCCATGCCGAAGTCGCCGAGCTCGTACTCGTTCGTGATCCAGGTGATCTCGGCTTTGTCGCGCACGCCGCGGTTGCGCAGCTCGAACTCCAGGTTGACGATGTACTCGAACGCCGCGCCCTCACACGTGCAGGTGCCGTGGCCCACCCCGACCAGGAAGCGCCGGCGCTCGCCTTTGCGCATCCGCTCGACCTCCTCGGCCAGCGCGTCCGCTGCCTGCGCGGCATGCTGAGGGAGGCACACCGAAAGGCTGTGGCCGCCTTCCGGCCCAAGGCCCTCAGTCTTGTCGAAGCGCAGCGCCGGACCGGTCGCGTTGATCAGGAAGTCGTACGGCACCCGCGTGATTGAGCCGTCCGCCGCCTCCGCGGTGACGTACGCGCTCCCATCCTCGGGCTCGCCCTCGGGATGGATCTCACGCGCGGATGCGAGCACGAACTCGATACCGGCGCGCTGATAGATGGGGGCCAGGGGGAAGGTCACCTGCGCCGGCTTCATCAGCCCGACCCCGACCCAGATGTTCGAGGGCACCCAGTTGTAGTCCGGCCGCGGCGAGACCACAGTCACCGTGTCGCCGCGCCCGAGCCAGCTGCGCGCGAACGCCGCCGCCGTGTGACCGGAGATTCCAGCGCCGAGTACTACCACGCGGCTCACGCCGACACCGGGGACGATGCTGCAGAGCGCAGCTTCGAGGTCGGCCGCCAGAGCTCAGAAGCACCCGTTTGTAGTTGTTTAGCGGTGCGCATGACTACAAGCTAGGTCCGCAAACCGACTACGTCATGCGTGGAAACTACGCCGCGCGGCCGAGGGTTTCTACTGCGCTGCTCAGCCGGAACCAAACGCTGCCCGCGGACGCGCCGCCGGCGATCACGGTGTCGCCTCACTCGCGGTTGAGCTCGGGCAATTCGGAGCCGCAACGGGCCGGGTCAGCGTCCCGAACGGTGTGCCGCCCGCGAGACCTTCCTCACTGGCGGATGCCCGGTGCAGCAGCCTGGGCTACACGGCGCCCCAGCTCGCAAACCTGCTCGTCAGTGAGATGGTCGACGGCGAGGCCCGCCTGCTGCAACTCGCTACGGACATTCACGGCCGCTAGGACGGTGTCGATCATCATGCCCAGTTTGGTCAGCGTGCGGCTGACGAGCGGATCATCGAGGGATGTCGCCCCGTCCCGTGTGGACTGCAGCAGCCACGTGCGGAGCGCTTCTGCCTCGCTCAGGGCGAGTTCGAGAGCGAGCGTCGGCTCGTAAGCGAGATCGCCGACGGGCTCGGCGGTCTCCTCGACTGCTCGATCGGTGCTCTGTTCGGTGGTGCTCATTGGCGGCGGGCTCGTTCGGGGGGGCTCCCAAGCACCGCCGGGGGGACGGGCGGGAGCTGTCTCAGTTGTGTATCGACCACAACAACGCCGTACTTGAGCGACCGTGGACGCTTCTATGAAGTCAGCGGCGGCAGGCCGCTGCCGCGCCGCTCAGCCCGTCCGCTTGAACTCGACGACGCCGTGCCAACTGAGTTCGTCCTTCAGGCAGCCGTCCGAGGCGTAGCATGCGTTCGGGTGCGCCGGCGCGTAGTGGCCGGCGCTGATCCTCACCTTGAAGTAGTGCCCCACCGGAAGCGAGGCAAGCGTCGAGACCTTAACCGGGAAGCTGGCCTTGAGTTGGCTCGGCACATCGAACTCGGGGAGCAGCAGCGACGAATCGTTGAATTGGATCGCACAGCTCCCAACTTCGAAGCCCCAGCCGCCCGAGAAGCCCTTGCCGGTGAATCCTGTGGACCCTCCGACGGCTCCCACCTGGACGCGCGTTTTGGCGCCAGCTGCCGCGCCGGACATGTCGAACATCGCGTCGTGACCGGGTTGCGGGTCGGATTCGCCTTTGCAGTTGGCGATGCCTGGCTGGCAGCCGGTGTCGCTCAGCGTGACCGTGGATTCGTTGCTGGCGAGTGGAGACTGCTGCGCCTGGGCGCTGGCGGGGACACCGTCGACCCCGTTGGAGCCAAACACCAACACGGGCAGGTCGTAGTGCGTGACCCAGGAGAAGTGCGTCGTCTCGTTACGGACCTCGGTGACTTCGCCACACTCGGGCGAGGTGAGCGACTGGGTCTGGCTGGTCAGCGTCCCAGCACCACTGTAGGTCACGGTGAAGACCTCGCCGCGTGCCGATGCGAGCGCCGCCGACCATGCGCTCAGCAGGAGCAATCCGACGAGCACTGCTGGGATCCGCTTCGACATGCAGGCGACCCTACCCTATCCCGCCGTCGTCGGGCTCGAAGCAGCCGTCAGCTTCGAGGCTCGGTGCGCGACGGCCCACGCCACTGCACCGGGTCGCGTTCAGCGTCCGGTGCCCCTTAGCATCCCGACGGTGTCTGCGCCGGATGGCTATGAGATGTTCTCGCCGAGCCCGTTCGGGGAGCTCGTAGGCCCGCTTTATGTCGGCTGGCGCGACTCGCGGCCGACGATGGCCGTCCGGGTCGGCTCAGAGCACGGCAACAGGAGCGGCCGAGCGCACGGCGGGTTGATGATGACCATGGCCGACATCGCCTTGAGCCGTGCGGCTCTCGAGCAGCTTCCGCCGAACGCACGGGTGGCGACGGCCGACCTCCACATCGCATTCCTGGAGAGCGTCGGCGAGGGCGAGTGGCTGGAGGCAATCCCCAGCATCGACCGGGTGGGCCGGTCCCTGATCCACGGGAGCTGTGTACTCGAGGCCGGCGTCAAGACGGCCGCGAGGGTGCTCGCGACCATGGCTGTGCGCCAAGCACCGTAACGCCGCCGCACAAGGCCACCGGCGACGCCGCCCCGCGAGGATGATTGTTGCTGGCTATCGGTAACTTAGGCCGTCGTGATCGAGAGCCCCATCCGCCTGTATGGGATCGCGCTGTCGCACCCGGTCCTGGGCGTCCAGGGGATGCTCGAGCGAAAGGGGCTCACATACCGCTACGTCGAGCTGCTCGGCGGCGCCCACCCGTTTGCCCTTTTTGCGCTCGGGTTCACCCGAGCCACGGTGCCCGCGATGAGGCTTCCGGATGGCCGCCGGGTGCAGGGCTCACTCGCGATAGCCAAGGCGCTTGACGAGCTCGTCCCGACGCCATCCCTTTACCCGAGCGATCCTGCGACTCGCGCTGCTGCCCAGGAGGCCGAGCGCTGGGGCGAGGCAGTCCTGCAACCGGTGCCACGCCGCCTGATCCGATGGGGTCTTCGCCACCACCTGGATCAGCGCCGCTGGTTCGCCGATGTCGCCAGCCCGCTACCTGCACCTGCGCTAATGGGCGTCCTGTTCACACCGCTGGTGCCACTGTTCGTTCTCCAGGCTGGGGCAAGCGACGAGCGGGTGCAGCGTGATCTCGCCGAGCTGCCCGGACTGCTCGACAAGGTTGACAGCCTGCTCGCCAGCGGCGTCATAGGCGGGGAGGAGCTCGGGGCGGCCGACTTCCAGATCGGTTCCTCGGTGCGCGTGCTGATCGCGATGACAGACGTAAGCCGCCTCGTAGCTGGACGTCCGGCCGAGTCTTTTGCCCGCAGGGTCATGCCTGCCTATCCCCCGGTGCCCGCCGTGCTGCCAGCGCACTGGCTTCCCGCCCATGCTTAGAGAAGAAGCGCGAACGATGGATCCCGGGCTGGCGTCCCACGAAAGGGTCCGGCGAGCTCGCCTGAGCGCTTCAAGAAGTTCACCCTTATCTCAGCGCCGGGAAGGTGGCACGCCTACTCGGCGAGCTCAAGGGCTTTGAGTGCCTCATCGTGGTCCAGATAGTGCCACTGTCGGACGATCTTGCCACCCTCGATCATGTTGACGTTCGTCACGCCGATCTGGGTCTCGATGCCGCTTAGCCTGCCGCGGACCAGCCAGTCCATGCGGGACACGACCCTGTCTCCCGCCCGGGAGAGCTCTCGGAGGACCGCTTCATCGTGCCCCTCCCAGGACTCCTTGAGGCCTTCGAAGAAACGGCGGATCGCGGGCCGGCCTTCGAAGGTCCCCGTCTCTACCCACGATGGAGGGGCCGTCATCACGGCGTCTGCGGCATATAGGTCGATGAAGGCGTCGAGGTCGCCGCGGTTCCAGGTGTCGAACCAACTGCGCGTGACGTCCATCGCGTCGTCTGGCATCTCAGCGGAAGTATGCCGCAGGGCTGTTCGTGGGCGCGCCCCTGACGCGCCCGCTCTTGTCGCGTCGCGGGAGCCAGCCCCGGGGGTCCACCGCTAGGGCGCGAAGACCACCCGTCGGCACCGGTGCCTAGCTGCACGCCTGCTCCCCACGCAGAGCAGGCCTGTCGGTACTCCATAAGAGGATCGGCGGCCCTCGCCGAAGGCTAGGGCGGCGTGTAGGGGTTCCACAGGAAGACGCTCGGAGAGAGTGGGCTGCCGGATGCGAGGAGCACGCAGCCACCCTTGCTGGCGGTCGGGTCCTGGCCGATTGCCGATTCGGCGTTGCAGAGGTAGCCCGGAGGTCCCCCGGCGAGCGTTTTCGACGGCGGATCAGCGGTGAGCGCAGGGATCCACTGCGCGGCGTACGCGCATGTGAGGCTGCTTCCCGGGAGGGTCTCGATGGCGAGTTCATATAGATCCGTGGACACTTCCAGGCTGCCTTCCACGCCCGGGGCGATCACCAGGTGTGCGCCGAGAACGTTGCCGCAGTGTGTGAGCGTGTAGACGCCGCTGGTGCTCGGCGGCCCGCCCGAGGATGGTGTGCCCGCGGAACTCAAGGGTTGGCATACGCTCGACAGCGGCAGGTAGGTCACGGTGCCGGCCGTCCCTCCCGGCACGCCGGTGAGCGCCAGCTCTGCGTGATCGGGGTCGAGCGGAGTGGTGGCCACGTTGGGAGCTGATCCTGGCGGGCAGACGTCGCTGCAGTCGCTCACCGTGCAGTAGTCGCCCGCGGGGTCTTCGATGTTCTGGCTCTCGCTGAGGCGGGCGGTGCCGCTGATGGCGATCCTGATGATCGGCGCGGATGGCTTGACGGTGATGATGTATTGCGCCGTCGCATACGGTTGCGCAGCGACGACAGAGCTGGTCGAGATCACGTGCACCGGAGCGGTATCGGGGAAGTTGGCGATCGGGCTCGTCATCTCCCATGCCGGCCCTGCGGATGCGTCGCGGAAGAAGCTCGAGCCCCACGTCGAGAGGAACGCGGGACTGTTCGACGTCGCGGCGGCGAACGCGGCGGTGTTGCTCAGGCCGGCCCGGAGGATCGCGGGGATGCGCTGCCACAGATCGAGTGTCTGATCTTGGACATGCCCCCAGAAGCCGACCGCCGTGTAGTCCCGCGCGAAGAGCGGCTGGCTCGGCGTCTGCGCGTAGGCGCCCATCCAATCCAGGATCGACGGGTTGAGCTGGGTGATCTCGTTGGCGGCCCATTGCGCAAGCCCCTCGATGATCCAGGCACCCCCCGCCGCGAACGCTGCGGGGGAGAGTTCGTCCTCCTCGCAGTGGAACACCTCGTGTGCGAGGACGACGTCCAGCACTTCGGTGCTGCCGGTTGCGGTGGCCGGGCGCACGGCGATGCGGCAGTAGGGCCCCGCGGACGAGAAGGTTCCGTTAGCGCTCACCGGCAGCGTCTCAGCGAGCGCGCTCCCGTAGAGGTTCGGGCTTGTGCCGGCAACGATCTTCAGCCCGAGCTGATGGTCGAGGCTGGTCGGGGACGCAAATTCGCTCGCCCAGTGCTGCGCCTGCGCGGTCAGCGATGAGGAGACCCGAAATCCCGGATCTCCGTAGCTCGCCGTCCTTGCTGCATGCCCGGCGCCGCTGAGGCCGAGCCCCGCGCGCACCGCATCAGCGAGCGCGCCGCGGAGCTTCGGCAGGTAGGCGAGGATCCAATCGGCGGCGAGATCGCCGCTCAGTGCCTCCCCGGCCGGGCCGGCCGGTCGGTGCACACCGGGCAGTGATCCATATGCGAGCACGAACGTGGACAGGGCGGTCTGCTCGGAGACCGAGCCGTCCGGGCGCACCTGTTCGAGCAGGCGTCCCCACGCGCTCGCCGCAAGCGGTGTCGGGAGAACCGATGCCGCCAACGATGCGTACTGCAGCGCTTCGGCCTGCACCGTGCCGCGGGCTCCCGCGGCCCTCAGGACGAGCAGACCGAGGCGGGCGCCGTCGGCGAACGCCACCGTGATCCGCGCCCGCCCGCCATCGGTTCCCGAGGAGAGCCATCCTTTCCCCGCCCCCACCGCGACGACACTCGCGCGGTGTCTGCTGCGCCAGGCCGCGAGGATCGCGCCGCGAGCGGTGGAGTTGGAGAAGACGAAGGCCTCCGAGCGCAATTCCACGCGGCCATTGCCAGCGGCAGCGGTCTGTACCTGCGCGCCGCCGATGGCACGCCGCTGCGCGCGCGTCAGCGCGCCGCCGAGGTCCCCCCGAGCGGTGCTTGCCGACAGCGGCTGCTGCTGGAGTCCGAGCGGATGCAGCGCCGAGACCCCGATCACCAGCGTGTCGTCGGCGCGGGCCGAGGCGGGCACTACCAGTGCCGCGAGGAGCGCGAGCACGAGCGTGCGCACAGCCGGTCCGGCCTTCACGCCAACACCTCCCTCCGAGACGCCGATTCGAGGCTTGCCGACAGGTCCCCCTGCGGGCCCGGCGCCCGTCGTGGACGACAACGTCGCGCGAGACTACCAATGTGCGCGGGCGCCGCCGGCCTGACCTGAGTGCCCCGTTGGGCCAAGAACATCAGTAGTGATGGCTTAAGCGAACAATCGATCATAAGCCATCAGAAATGATCGCACATAGATTTGCGGACATGGTATACTGCGCATCAGATACGATCGATTATTGCTGATTATCGAATTAATAGATCGAAACTGATGCATCTAGATGAGGCCACCACTGACGCGGCCGTTCTCGCTGAGCTCGGTCGCAGGCTCGAGCGCCACCGCCTCGAGCGCAACTGGACCCAGGCCGAGATGGCTGCGCAGGCCGGGATCGGGCAGGCGACCGTGCAGCGGGCCGAGCGGGGCCGGTCGGTCCAGATGACATCGATGATCAAGCTGCTGCGAACCCTGGGGCTGCTGGGGGCACTGGATCTCGCCGTACCCGAGTCGATCCATCTCCCCATCGCCGAACTCGATCGCCAGCAGCGTCGCACCCGGCGCCGTGCCAGCGGGGGGCGTGTAGACCGGGGCGCCGAGCCCGGCGACGAGCCCTGGAGGTGGGGCGACCCGGGGGGTTCGGGGCGTTGACCGTTGCGGCCGTGACGCTGTGGGGATCTCGCATCGCGGCGGTTTCGATCGATCCGGCCGCGCGCTACGCGACATTCCAGTACGACCCCGCGTTCGCCCGGAGCGGAATACAGATCGCGCCGATCAGGATGCCGCTGCGTGCTGAGCCCTACACGTTTCCGGGCCTGCCGCAGGATGCCTTCAGCGGCCTGCCGGGACTCCTTGCAGACTCCCTGCCCGACCGCTGGGGCACGGCGCTGGTCAACGCCTGGCTGGCCTCGCAGGGACGCGAGGAGTCGAGCTTCGACGTCGTGGAGCGCCTCTGCTACGTGGGCACCCGCGGGATCGGCGCGCTGGAGTTCCAGCCTGCCCAGGAGCCCGAGTTTCCCGCGGGTGCAGACCTGCACCTCGACGCCCTCGTGCGCCTGGCCAGCGAGGTGCTCGCAGAGCGCACAGAGTTCGTGACCGAGCTGAGCAAGGACCCTGACGAGGAGGCGATGAAGGCCATCCTGGCGGTGGGCAGCTCGGCCGGCGGCGCACGCCCGAAGGCATTCATCGCCTACAACGACGCCACCGCTCAGGTGCGCTCGGGACAGGTCGAGGTCGGTCCCGGTTTTCGCCACTGGCTGTTGAAGTTCGACGGCGTCTCGCACGCCGGCGACCATGGGCTCACCGACCCCCAGGGCTGGGGCGCGGTCGAGTACGCCTTCTCGAAGATGGCGAGTGCGGCAGGAGTCCAGATGACGGAGTGCCGCCTCCTTCATGAGCACGGCCGCAGGCATTTCATGACGCGGCGCTTTGACCGGCCCGACGACGGCGAGAAGCTGCACATGCAGACCGTCGGCGCACTGGAGCACGTCAGCTACAACGAGCCGGGCAGTTACAGCTACGAGCAGCTGATGCAGCTGGTGCGCCGGCTCGGGCTCGGGACGCCCGCCGTCGAGCAGCAGTTCCGGCGCATGGTCTTCAACGTGGTCGCCCGCAATCAGGATGACCACGTCAAGAACGTTGCGTTTCTGATGGACCGCGAAGGGGCGTGGTCGCTGGCTCCCGCCTATGACGTGATCTGGGCGTGGCAACCCGGCAACCGGTGGCTCGACAGCCACCAGATGTCGATCAACGGCAAGCGCACCGCGTTCACCGTCGCCGACCTGCGCAGCGTCGCCGTGCTGGCGGGCCTGAAGCGAGGTCGTGCGGAGGCGATCCTCGGGGAGGTCACCGCCGTGGTCGCTGGCTGGCCGGCGATCGCCGAGGACGTCGGCGTCGGCGAGCACATGGTCGAGCGGATCGCACGCTCGCATCGCCTGGCCCTTCCGGCGGGTTGACCTCGGCGCGGGCGGTTGCCGGCTGGGCCATGGCCATCACGCCTTTGGGCCGAAGAGGGCGAGCGCAGCTCGGTTGAGCGCGAACGCGGCGAACAATGCGATCCCGAGGTCGGGGCTCCCCGCTGCCGCAAGCCCTGCGGCGGCCGCCGCAAAGATCAAACACGCGAGCACGAGCTTCGTGCCGGCGGGCAGCGCGATGGCTGCCTTCGGGGCGACAAGCGTCCCCCAGACGGCAACGGCCAGCAACGGCGCGGCAGCGGCAAGCACGACGGCGACGAGCGATCCCGCGGCGAGCTCGCCGGTGTGCGCGCCCCACAGGGAGAGCGCGGCGAGCGCACACAGCTCGAGCACGAACGCCAGCGCGAGGTTCAGCATGGTCATGGCTTGCTCCTTTCCAGACCCCCGACGAACGTCGCGAGCAACAGGTCGAACGATTGCCCGAGATCGAGGGGCAGACCGAAGCCGCCCTCGGCCTCGATGGCGACAAAGCCGTGCAGCGCTGAACGAATCACGCGCACCCGGTGCAGGGCCTCCTCGCCCTCGAATCCCCAGCCGGCGAGCACCGCGGAGATGGGAGCGATTGCACGCCGTGCGGCCGCCGCCAGCTCCTCGTCGCCAGGGGCCGGAGCCCACACGGTGGACATGTATCGGCCCGGATGCTCGCGCGCGTAGGCACGGTAGGCATGGGCGATCGATCTCAGCGCCTCCGCCCCCGACCGGCCCATCGCCGCGGTGCGAAGCGTCTCGGCGAGCTCGCCGATGCATTGAAGCGTGAGCATCCGCAGCAGCCCGGCACGTCCGTCGACGTGGTTGTACAGCGATGGCGGGCGCACGTCGAGCGCCCCTGCGACTCGGGCGAGCGTCACCATGGCGAGACCGTCGGCGTCGGCGATCCGCGCCGCCTCCTCGATGACGCGCGTGGAATCGAGACCCTGGCGTGGCATCTCAGGCCCCTCTTGCCACTGCGGCTTGCATCGCCTGCACGGGCGAGTCGATGATCTGCCCGTGCCCGGGGGCGAGGCGGATGGGCTCCAGCGAGCACAGCTTGCGGGCGCTCTCGAGCTCGGTCGGCTTGTGCCACGTGGCCAGCGCGGGCAGCGGGAACAGCCGGCTGCCCTTGGCCGAGGTGGCCACGCCGCCTAGCGTGACGAACGCATCGCCACAGATCAGGGTGTTGTCGCGAGTGTCGACAAAGGAGGCGTGTCCTGGCGTGTGGCCGGGCGTGGCGACCACCCGCAGCGATCCGATCGTCTCGCCATCGCCGACCGTGCGGGTCGGGGTGGTCGAGGCTCCGGGGTAGCTGCCGCGGAGCTTGGCCTGGGGCTCGCCCGGGTCAAGCGACCTGTTCTTGGACAGCAGACGCGCATCGCGTGCGGAGATGATCACCTCGGCCTCCGGCAGCAACCGGTGCAGCTCGTCCAGCGAGCCGATGTGGTCTCCATGCGCGTGAGTCAGGGCGATCCGCACAATCGGCGCATCGAGCTCTTCCGCTGCCGCGACGATCTGCTTGGCGGACCCGCCGATCATCGTGTCGATGAGCGTCAGGCCGTCGTCCTCGGGCACGAGGTAGCAGTTGACGAAGCCGAAGCGGCTGACGCGAGTGAGGGTTGGCATGGCTGGGCTCCTTTCCCGACGGTGGAGTAGAACTAAGCAGATTAGTAGCAAACCTAAGCGTCGTAGTCAAGCCTCTCCACGCGAGCATGGACCCCTGGTGTCTCAGGTTCCACCTGCGGCGAGGCGGGCGCACTGTGGCTGAGGATCCAGCCGCGCGCCCTGCGATCGCATTCGCCCACCGCAACGCGCTGGCGCCCGGCCTCGGCGAGCCCGAGGTGTAATCGCCCCGTCGCGCGGGCGCTCCTGCCCGCGGAGGCTCCGAGTGCAACACTACGAGCCCGCACAGGCGTCAAGGGCGCGCCTTGGAGAGGGGAGTTTTGGTGGCGAGCACTGAACGCGATATCCGCGACGTCGAACTGAGCGAGGAGGACCTCTGGCGGGACGGCCCCCCATATGAGGCCTTCAGGCGCATGCGCGCGGAGTGCCCGGTCCATCGAACCGAGCGCTTCTTCAGCGAACTTCCGGGTGAGGCGGGCTTCTGGTCGGTCACCACGGCCGAGGACGTCCACACGGTCAGTCGCGATTGGCGCACGTACTCCTCAGAACTGGGGGGCATCACCGCCGGAAGCGTTCTGCCGGAGGAGCTCTCCCGCGCGATGTTCATCGGCATGGACCCGCCCAAGCACGATCGCGTCAAGGCGCTCTTCCAGGCGGGGTTCACGCCCCGGCGAATCGCGGCCCACGGCGAGGCGATCCGGCAGATCGCGCGCGAAGTGATCGGCCGGCTGGAGGGGCGCGAGCGCTGCGATCTCGCGACCGACGTGGCACAGCCCGTCGTCTCGCGCGTGATCGGCAGCTTCATGGGGATCCCGCCCGAGGACGACGCCATGTGGGCGCAGCTCATGAATGCGACCCTCGGTGCGGGCGATCCGGACCTCAACCCTGCCGGTATCGACGCGGTGATGGGTAAGCTCGTCCCGGCCGTATTCGAGCGCTGCGGCGAGATGATCGCCGAGCGCCGGGCCCGACCCACCGATGACCTGACGAGCGTGCTCGTGCACGCGGAGGTCGACGGGCAGAAGCTCGAGGACCACGAGATCGTGATGGGCTTCTTCCTGCTCATGGCGGCGGGCAACGACAGCACGAAGGCGACCTACTGCAGCGGGATGCGGGCGCTGATGGAAGACGAGGAGCAGCGCGGCCTGCTGCTTGAGGATCCTTCGCTGATCCCCGACGCCGTCGAGGAGTCGCTGCGCATGTTCCCGGCGTTTGCCCATTTCCGCCGGACCGCGACGTGTGACACCGAGTTGCATGGCGAGCACATCAAGGAAGGCGAGAAGGTGGTCATGTGGTACGTCTCCTCCAACCGCGACGAGACGCGCTATGAGGATCCCGACAGCTTCGAGCTGCGCCGCAAAGCCGAGCATCAGGCATTCGGCGCCGGCGGTCGTCACTTCTGCCTGGGAACCGCGCTCGCCCGTCTCGAGCTCAAGGTCCTGATCGAGGAGACGCTCGCGCGCTACCCCCGCATGGCGATCGACGGCCGCCCCAGGTATGTGCGCTCGGGCTTCATCAACCAGCTCAAGACCCTGCCGGTGCGCCTGGAGCCCTGACGGGAGTGTTGGGGGTCTTACCGCCGGTTGCGCCCGAAGTGCTCGTGGGCTGATACCCACTCTTCGGCGAGCACGGCGCCGCCAAGGGAGACCTCACCGCATAGCACCGTGGCGGCGATGATCTCGGCGAGCTTGCGAACCTTTTCGGGTCCGCTGCAGCCAAGCAGCTCGAGGCACTCGCGTTGCGTGGCCAGGCCCGTGCCGCCGCCATAGGTCGCGACGATCAGCGATGGGATCGTGATCGATACGTAATAGTCCCCGCCCGGGAGGAGCTCGCTGAAATTGAGGGCTGCGGAGCACTCGGCGACGTTCGCTGCGTCCTGGCCAGTGGCGATGAAGAGGGCAGCGATCCCGTTGGCTGAGTGCAGACCGTTGTTGTTGACCCCCGACATGAAGCTCCCCAGGTTGGACACCTGGCGCGCGCGAAACATCCTCTCGCCGCTCGTGTGCATGTGCTGCTCGATTAGCGCCGCGGGAAGCGTCGCCTCCGCCACAACGCGCTTGCCGCGAGTGCGGAGCACGTTGATCTGCGAGCTCTTCTTGTCTGTGGCGAAGTTCGACTCCAGATAGAAGTTGACGATGCCCTCGTAATTGGCGTTGATCCACGCACATGCCGCAGCTGTCGCCTTGCCCGTGAGGTTCTGGCCGGCCGCGTCCCCGGTTGTGTAGTCAAAGCGGGTGAACAGGACGCGGCTGGCCGAGTACTGCTCAATTCTGCTCAGTCGGCCAACCCGCGTGGTGCTCTCGGCTGCCTGCTTGATCTCTGCGAACTGTGCCGTGAGCCATTCCCCGAATCGGCGCGCCTCACGCGCGCTTGCGAAGACGAAGGCGGGCGCGCGCTGCATGGCGTCATCGAGGATCGTCGTCTTCACACCGCCTGCCGCGTGCAGCAGCTTCATGCCGCGGTTGTAACTCGCGACCAGCGTGCCCTCGGTGGTGGCCAGCGGCACGTAGAACTCGCCCTGCGCGTGCTCCCCGTCGACCAGCAGTGGTCCGGCGAGGCCGATCGGCACCTGCGCCACACCCGTGAAATGCTCGACGTTTCCGGGGAGGATGGATGGGTCGAGCGAATAGTGGGCGAGGTGCACGAGCTCGACGCCGGTTTGCTCGTGCAGGAAAGCTCGGCGCGCCTCCGCTGCCGCGGGCGTGTAGTCATCCTCGCGATCGTGGGGAACCGTCCTACGGGGCGGCTCGCCAACCGGGATGCGGCTTGGTCTGGCGCCCGTCGGCTCGTGGGACATGATCAGTCCAGTATCGCTCAGCCGTCGCGCGGGCGTCGGACACCGAGCGCGCCCCCCCGCGAGCAGCTCGAGGCGAAGTGCGGCTCGCGACGCTGTTCTGCTGGAGTAGGCTGCGTGGGATGTGGGGTCCTCTGGCGAGCGGACGTCTGTCCGCTGCAGGTGACGCGAAGAAGGCGAGGGATCGAAATGGGCACTCGTAGGGGCAGTTCGCGGCGGGTCTGGAGTTCTGGTGCGTGGCGGGCGCTGCCGGCGGTGACGGCCGGCGCGCTCGCTCTCGGCGCAGTGCCGGCGCTCTGCGCGCAGCCGCCGGCGCCGCGCGCCTTCACGATCGCCCGACGGAGTGCGGCCCGGGCCTCCGAGCACTTTGCTTGCAGCGGTCCGAAATCCGCCACGCGGCCGTGCTACTTCTCCACGCCGAGCGGCAACATCCGGTGCGCGTGGACCCCCACGACGAACACCGTCACCTGCGAGCTGCTGGCCACCAAACGGGCCTACGCGCTGCGTGCCACTGGCCACGCGAAGGCGGTCAAAGTTACGCTCACGCACCGAGGTGAAACGCTCCCCACCAACCAGCTGCTGTCGTTCCCCGAAAGTCTCGGCTGCGACTCGACCAACACAACGATGTTCTGCGGCCAGGCCTACGGCTTGGGTGAATTCAAGCTCGCGCCGCACGGCTCACACGCAGCCTGAGGGACACCTCGCGGGCGCCGGTGTGCCGTGCGCTGCCCACCTACTCCGGCGGTGCAGCTCGGCGGGAACGGGCTGCCTGGGGGCGCTCACCCAGCACGGTCTCGAGCAGGTCGACGTACTGGCCGAGGTGGCGCGGTCCGAGAAAGCGCTCGCGCACGCTCGTCTGAGCGGCCGCGCCCATGCGCTCTGCGCGGTGGGGGTCGTCGAGCAGCTCGCTCACGCGCTCGCCGAAGGCCCGCAGGTCGCGCGGCGCCACCAGGAAGCCGGTGCGTCCGTCCTCGATCTGCTCGCTGATGCCGCCGATCGCCGAGGCAACGAGCGGACGGCCCTTCCACATCGCCTCCGCGACGGTCAGGCCGAAGCCCTCCGCGAGGCTCTTCTGCGCGACGACGTCGGCACGCCGCTGGAGGGCGTTTACGATCACCGCGTTCTCATCGGGGTCCGCCATCGGCAGCAGCGCGAGGTGCACGCGCCGGCGCGTGCGGCGAGGCAGCTGCGACCAGGCCGCCTCGACCTCCGCGAACACTTCCGCTCCCTCAGGGTCATCTGCAACAGCCGTCACATCTGGGCCTGCGAGCAGCAGATGCGGATCATCGTTCGGATGGATGTGCTCGACGAAAGCCGCCAGCACGCCCATCGGATCCTTCAGGCGATCCCAGCGTGAGACCTGTGCGAGCAGGGGGACGCCCAGCCACAGTTGCTCCTCCTCGACGAGTCGCGCCTTGGACTCCACGCGGCCGACCCGCCCGTCGAGGCGCTCGAAGACCGCCCTGGGATGGCGGTGGTGGCGGTCGGCGGCCAGTCCGGCGGCGCGCAGCACCGCGATCACACCGGTGAATGCCATCGCGTGGTTCTTCGTCGAGAAGGGATCGATCGACGGCGGGATCACGGTCAGCTTGGCGGGATCGAGCTCCTCCCAGAGGTAGGCTCGGTTCGTGAAGACGTACGCGTCGGCCCGCTCGACGTAGGGCATCAGGAAGCGCCACGCAGCGCGCGTCAGGTCGTTCGGCGGATCGATGCCGATGTGCGCCCGCCAGATCACCGGCACCCCGGCATCGATCAACCGCGGGATCATCCCGGCCGTCTGCGGATCGTGCAGCAGCACCACGTCCTTGGCGCGAAGGCGCTCGGCCAGCAGCTCGGCGTTGGCGGCACAGCTGCGCTCGTACACGATGCGCTCGTCCTCGCCCAGCGGGCCACCGTCGCCATCGTGTCCGTGCAGCAGGTTGTGCAGGCGCTTGGTAATGGCGAAGAACTCGCGATCGCCGCCGATCACCACCCACCGGGCGTCGCTTCCGGCGCCGCGCGTGTAGCCGATCAGCGATCGCAGCATCTCGGCCACGCCGCCGCCCTTGGCGGTCGAGTTGACGTTCCAGAACGTGCGCGAGTGCAGCAGCTCGCGTCCGCGCGTGAGGGTGTGTTCGAAGGCCGCGAGTGCCTTGGGATCGAGCACGCTGCGCAGGCGCGCCGGGTTCAACGGCGTGACATCAACATCTTCCAGCCGTGCACCATGCTCATCGTTCACGCCGTCCCCGTTCTCCCATGCTAAGCGTAAACCTTATCTGCAGGGGCACCTGTGCCATCCGGGCTACACCGCACGTGGCCCCGGAGATCCACGGATCGGTGGCGGGGCACCTCAGGCAGCTGGCGCTCCTGTGTCCGCGGGCGCCTACGCTCCCGACGGCGCGGCTTCAAGGCTTTGCAGTGCCCGCAGCTCGGCGACAATGCCGCCGATCAGCTCAGAGGGGTCGGGCAGGAGGGCCGCGTCCGCATTGACGCCGAACGTCACGCGCCCGTTGTAGCTGAAGATCGTCACGCCGAGCCCGACGCTGCCGGATCGCGGCGCCATGATGAACATGCCCTCAACCGTCGCGCCGGCCAGGCGGATCGCTCTGGCCGGTCCGGGCATGTTCGACACGACCAACGTTGCCTTTGCCGAGAAGAAGTCGACCGCCAGCCGCTCGCTGCCACGCGGCCAGGCGCTGAGCGCACGCAGCCCATCGAATGCGAGGCGGCCCTCTCCCGAGCGCTTGATCTCGGCCATGCGCTGCTGCACGTGCGCGAGTCGCTCACGGCGATCGTCGAGGCCGATCGGCAGCGCCAGGAAGACGAGTCCGAAGCGGTTGCCGAGCTCGCGCGGGATCGGCTCGTCGGGCGGGCGCAGGTTGAACGGCATATACGCGCGGACCTCCTCGACGAGGCTGCCACGGGCGGCCAGGTGATCGCGCAGGGCGCCGGCGAGCGCTGCGAGCGCGACGTCGTTGACGGTGGCGCCCGTCGGACGCCCGATCTGCTTGACCTCCGCGAGGGATATGGGCGTCGTCCAGCTCGTGCGCTGCGGAACGCTCAGCTCACCCTTGAGGACGGTCGGGGTGTCCGGGCCGATCCGCGCGATCTTGGCGGCCGCCCGCGTGTCGACGCCGGCGATGCGCCCGCGGAGGATGCCCGCCGGGTGGGTGACCACATCGCGTGTCTCGTGCGCGAACGCCGTTGCGAGCTTGCGGGACGCGAGCATCGCCGGTGCGACGTATCCCGCGGGGCCGCCGGGCTGGTGCATCTCCTCCTTCGCCTCGGTCGCGATGCCGGCATCGGGGGCTTGAGCACTGAGGGACAGGAGCACGTGCGCGAGCGAGATGCCATCGACGATGCAGTGGTGAATCCGCCACACCATCGCGGAGCCGGCGCCGAAGCCGTCTATCAGGTGCACGCTCCACAGCGGCCTGTCGCGAGCGAGCGGGGTGGACTGCAGGTGTCCCACGAATGCCTCGAGCGCGGCCTGCTCGCCGGGGGCGGGCAAGCTGTGGCGATGAACATGGCGGCGCAGGTCGAAGCGGGGGTCCTTCTCCCATCGCGGCAGGCCGATTGGAACGCGCGACTCCAGAACCCGCTGGCTGAAGCGCGGGAAGCGATCGATCAGCCGCTCGCCTAGCAGTTCCTCGACCGCCCGCCAGTCCGGCGGCCGCGCGAACCAGAGGACGCTCGTGATGATTGTGAGGTTCGTCGGGCGATCCATGCGGAGCCAGGCCGCGTCGATGGCACTCATGTCGCTCACCAGTAAGTGCCTCGCAGCAGCTGGGCGACGGCACGCTGCAGGGCGGACGCAGACTCGCCCTCGCCGACCCCGTCACGGGCTGCCGCCGAATCGGGAAACGCTCGATAGACCGCGCCGAGGATCTCCTTTGCCAGGGCCGGCGAGATCGTGTAGCCGAGCTCGGTGAACGCGCCGAGGTGGGGACCGACATGATCGGCGCGCGTGCGGATCGCGTCGCTGACGAGCTGCGCCGCCTGCTCGGGCGTGAGCGCCGGGAACTGCTCGTAGAGCTTGGTCGGAGCGCTCATCGGAGTGTGTACGAGCGGCATGTGGATCGTCGTGAACTGCACGCCATCGTCTGCGCACTCGGCCGCCGCCACGCGAGTGAACGCGTCGAGCGCGGCCTTCGACGCGATGTAGGCACTGAACCGAGGCGCGTTGGTTTGCACGCCGAGGGTGCTCACGTTGACGATTTGGCCGCTGCGGCGCGCGCGCATGCCGGGCAGCAGGCCGAGGATCAGCTTGACCGGGCCGAAGTAGTTGAGCTGCATCGTGCGCTCAAAGTCGTGGAAGCGCTCGTAGCTGAGCGCAAGCGAACGGCGGATCGATCGGCCCGCGTTGTTGACAAGGACATCGATCGTCGGATGCTCGGCGAGCACCCGCTCGAGCAGCTCGTCGATCGACCGCTCGGTGGAGAGGTCCGCAGGAAAGACCTCGGCCAGGCCGTGGGAGCTCTTGATCTCGCGCGCGGTGTCCTCGAGCCCTGATGCAGTGCGTGCCACAAGCAGCACCGTGCCGCCGGCCCGTGCGATCTCGACCGCGGCCGCACGGCCGATACCGCTCGACGCGCCGGTCACCATCACGGTGCGACCGCCGACCGCGCGCTGCAGTGAGCGCGGTCCCAGCATTGGCCCTGCGACGGACTGCGCCACGCGGCCCGCCGACCGCGCGAACTCGCGCGAGGCCGATGGAAGGTGTATGCGGGGCGTCAACACCACCACGCAAGCCGACCCGCGCTCATGGACGCGCACCTTCGATCGCGCCCGCTTGCGGCTCGCGTCTTGGCATGCTCGCCATGCGTCCAATTGTAACCATGAGTTCGACTAATAGTACGACGAGTGGTAAGCTGTGTCAATGTCAGCCACGCGGAGCCGCTCGCATTCGCATTCCTCGCGTCGCGAGCGCCGTCGCGCTCGCGAGCGGGCGATCGTCGCCACGACCCGCGCCCTGTTCGACGAACGCGGGCGGCGCGACGCCCCCGTCGACGAGATAGCGCGCGCGGCCGGTATCAACAAGGCGCTGATCTACCGCTCCTTCGACTCCAAGGAGGAGATCTTCGTATTGACGGTGGCCGACTACCTCTCCGAGCTCGCGGCGCGCGCAGCCGAGCTGTCCGACCCCGGGGATCCCGTGCTCGCGCTGCGCCAGAGCTGTGAGCTGTACGTGGACTTCTGTATGGAATACCCCGCCTTCCTGGACTGCGCTCTGGCGCTCATGCAGCGGCCGGCGGCCGAGTTGCGCGCGCGTGTCTCCGGTGCGGTCTGGTTTCGCTTGGGGCGGTCGATGGCCGCGTGCCTCGGGCCGCTCGAGCGACTGCTCGCCGCCGGCACCGAGGCCGGCGTGTTCGCCGTCGAGGACCCCGCCTTCACGGCCAACCGGATCTACACGCAGGTGCTCGGTTCGATGCACCTCGCGCGCGTCGGCGTCGGCGTTCGCGAGGCGGCGCCGGGCGTCGCGGAGACGTTCGAGATCGCTCCCGAGCGTGTGCGCGAGTGGTGTGTACAGGACGCGCTCGCGCTCGCGCGTCTCACGCCGGGGGCGCTGTCAGGCACGCCAGCCTCGCCCTGAGCGCGATGGGCGCCACGATCAAACAGCGCCCGCCGCTGATCTAGGCGCAGGAGGGCAGCGGTCCGATCTGCTGCCGATCCACGAGGGTGAGTTGGCTCGGTTCGACGCCGGGCGGTGGCGCGGTCGCCTGCGCCTAGCTGAACCCAGGTTGAGGTTAGATCGGTCGTTACGCGGGCGGGCCACGAGACGACCGACCTCGCCCTCCGGCATGCTCTGCCGAGCAATGGACGCAAGCGTCACTACGGTCGGCTCGGGCGAGCGCACCGCTTGGGGGCGGAGCGTCGCCGCCCCGGTGCGGGACTTCCTCAGTACGGAGACCGGCGGGGCACTGGTGATGCTCGCCGCCACCGTTGCCGCGCTGGCGTGGGCCAACGTGTCGCCCGGCTCCTATGACTCGGTGTGGAGCACCCAGTTCGGCGTTCATCTGGGGAGCGCGGGGATCTCGACGGACCTGCGCCACTGGGTCAACGAGGGCCTGATGACGCTCTTCTTCCTCGTCATCGGGCTCGAGGCGAAGCGAGAGCTCGACCTGGGCGAACTGCGCGAGCGGCGCCGGCTCGCGATTCCGGTGCTCGCGGCGGCGGGGGGGATCCTCGTGCCCGTCTGTATCTATCTCGCCTTCAACGGTGGCGGCGCGGGGGCGCACGGGTGGGGCGCGGCGATGTCGACCGACACCGCGTTCGCGCTGGGCGCTTTGGCGCTGCTGACGCCACGCGCCGCGACGCGCATCCGCGTGTTCCTGCTCACGCTGGCCGTCGTTGACGACCTCAGCGCGCTGCTCGTGATCGCGACCGTATACACGACCCATGTCTCGGTGATCGCGCTCGTGATCGCGCTCGCGCTGTTCGTCGTGCTGATCGGGCTGCGTTATCTGCCGGTCGGCCGCGGCGCGGTCTCCGTCGTCGTCGCCATCGGCCTCTGGGTCGCCATGTTCGAATCGGGCGTGGACCCCGTGATCTCGGGCCTCGCGGTCGGGCTTGTGACCAGTGCCTACCCGCCCGAGCGGGCCGACCTCGAGCGCGCAACCGGTCTCGCGCGCGCGTTTCGCGAGCAGCCCACGCCGGAGCTCGCCCGCAGCGCACAGCAGGGGCTGCTCTCGGCGATCTCGGCCAACGAGCGCATGCAATACGAGCTGCACCCGTGGGTCAGCTACGTCGTGCTGCCGTTGTTCGCGCTGGCGAACGCCGGCGTTCACCTGACGGGCACGCTGCTGGAAGCGGCAGTTGCCTCACCGATCACCCTTGGGATCCTCACGGCCTACGTGATCGGCAAGCCGGTGGGGATCTATGCCGGCTCGTGGGTCGCCTCACGGCCGTCGCTGCACGGGCCGAGACCGCTCGTGACCGGGCCCGTGCTGGTCGCCGGAGGGGCCTGCGCCGGGATCGGCTTCACGGTCTCGCTGCTCGTCTCCAGCCTCGCGTTCGGAGGCGAGCGGCTCAGCGAGGCGAAGCTGGGGGCGCTCAGCACGCTCGTGTTCGCGCCGCTCGTAAGCTGGGCGGCGATCCGCGTCATCAGGCGGATTCCGGCGAACGTCAGGGCTCGGCAGATCGGCAGGACGGCCGCCGAGATCCCCGACCTGGCCGAAGACGTCGATCCCGAGCGCGACCACGTGCGCGGGCCCGACGACGCGCCCGTCACGCTGCTGGAGTACGGCGACTTCGAGTGTCCCTTCTGCGGCCGGGCCGAGGAGTCGATCCGCGAGCTGCTCGTCTCGGCCGGCAGCGACGTGCGCTACGTGTGGCGCCACCTTCCCCTCAACGACGTCCATCCCCGGGCGCAGCTCGCGGCGGAAGCCTCCGAGGCGGCCGCCGCCCAGGGGCGCTTCTGGGAGATGCACGATGCGCTGCTGGCCGACCAGGACGAGCTGCGGCCCTCCGACCTCGCGCGGCATGCGGGCGCGCTCGGGCTCGACGTCGAGCAGTTCAACGAGGACCTGCACGATCACCGCTACGCGGGGCGCGTGTTCGCCGACGTCGCGAGCGCCGACGAAAGCGGCGTCTCGGGAACGCCCACCTTCTTCATCAACGGACGCCGTCACTACGGCGTCTACGACCTCGGCGCGCTCACCGAGGCCGTGCGCGCGGCGAAGAACCGGCTCCGCTCGACAGCTCCCGCTTGACGGCCCATGGGGCCACCGGCACACCGCTCATCCGCGCAGCCGCCGAGACCGGGGTGCCAGGACCCGCCTGTGCACCGCCCACAGGATAGATTCGGGCGGGTGAGCACCGTGCCCGGGATGCGCCGCGCCGCGCCGGCCGATGTGCCGGAGCTCGAGCAGATGCTCGCACGCGCGTTCATGGATGATCCCGTCGCGCGCTGGTCCTGTGCGCCGGATCGGCTGCGCACCCGCGTCCTTGAAGGCTTCAATGGGGGGCGTCTGCGCCAGCTGCTTCCACACGGCGAGGTGTGGATCACCGATGATCGCTCATGCGCAGCGTTGTGGGCTCCGCCGGAGCGCTGGCGGACGACATGGCGCGATGATCTGGCGATGGCCCGCGGCATGATGCATCTGCGCCTGCTGGCTCGCCTGCCGGTGACGGTGGCCGGACTGCTCGGCGTGGAGCGACGCCATCCCCGCGCGCCCGCGCATTGGTACCTGGCGGTGCTCGGCACCGATCCGCCCGCACAGGGACGGGGGCTCGGCTCCGCGGCGCTGCAGCCTGTGCTCGAACGTTGCGACGCCGATGGGGTGGGCGCCTACCTGGAGTCCTCCAACGAGGACCAGCCCAACATGCACCCCGGCGCTACGGGCGTCTATTTGGAGTGCTCAAACGAGAAGAACATCAGCTTCTACGAACGGCACGGCTTCAAGGTCACGGGCGAGATACGCCTACCACGCGGGCCGACCATGTGGCCGATGTGGCGCGATCCTCCGAAGCGGCCCTAGCGAGCGTCGTATGCCTCCTGAACGGCCGTGGCGAGGTGACCCTCGCCTTCCTGGACCTCGACCTTGATCCCGCTCGCGGTCGTGACGTCCCAATTTGTCCCACGCTTCGCGGAGGGGAGAGGGATCACCGACGGCCTGGGCGACTAGGAACTCGGCCAGCACGCCGCGCACGACGTTCGTTCTAAGGTCGGAGTACGCCCAGCGCCAGAAGTCGAGAACCGAGTGCGATCCGTCCGAGAAGCGCTCGGCGCCCGTGAGGGGGGATGCTGGCCGCGGGGTCAGCCATTCCGTCTCATCCATGCTTACGTCCTCTCGCTGCCGCTCGGTCTGCTCGCCGTCCTGCTGATCGCCGCAGCGGGGGCCGGCCTGCTCGCCGGGCAGATCCCTGCACGGCGCGCCGCGCGCCTGGACGTCCTGACCGCACTGGCCAGCGAGTAGGTGAGGCGCAGCCTTCGAGCGGGGCCCGTCGCCGGCTGCCACGACTGTCAGGCGCTCGCAGCGACCCGTCCTGCTCCCCCGACCCCGGTGCGAGAATGCCGGCGTGGCTTCCCTGGCTCAAGAGCCCCGCCGCTACCGTGGCCTAACCGCGTCAGAGCGCCGCGCGCAGAGGCGCGAGAAACTGCTGGATGCGGGTCTTGAGCTGTTCGGGACCCAGGGATATGCGAACACCACCATCCGCGCGGTGAGCGCCGCCGCCTCGCTGAACTCTCGCCACTTCTATGAGGCCTTTGCCAGCAGAGAGGACCTGCTCTATCACGTCTACGAGCGCATCGTTCACGAGATCGTCCTCGCCGCGGTGGAGGAGACGGGGAGGGCGGACACGATTGAGGGGAAGGCTCGTGCCGGCCTGCGGGCGGGCTGGACGATAGTCACCGACGATCCACGCAAGGCCCGCATCGTGGCCCTCGAGGTGGTCGGGGTCAGCGAGCGCCTGGATCGCCTGCGGCGCGAGATCAGACATGTGCTGGCTGACCTCACCGCCAACAACGCGCGGTCGATCGCCGGCGAGGCGACTGAGTACCACCTCGACCCTGTGCTGACGGCGCGCACGCTGATTGGCGGCGTCATCGAGATACTGATCGACTGGATCAACGGCGACGTGGATGTATCCGTAGAGGAGATCGTCGAGCATTTCACGCGCCTGTTCACGGCGGTAGCCGCGGCCGCAGTGCGGCCCGAGACGGCAGCCCGCCCCGCGCGCCGCCGGCGGGCGAAGTAGCCGCGTCCACGCGCCGGCCGCCCGCCCCTGACGGGCCCCCTCGGCGTGCCGAGGTCTGCTCAATGGCGTGAAGCCCCGCGGTTCTTGACAAAGTGGTGCGCGAACGCTACAGTTTCCCCTCCAATCTGGTGCGCGGATGCTACAATTTCGCGCCGGCCGAGCCTGCAGAGTTCAGTCGGAGAGCGACGCGAGGCGCACACGAGTCAACCCCGCACGGAGGAGGGCGCTGTGAGCAACGAGGTTTGGCATTTGGGCAACAGGGCCATGACCGCTGTGATCGCGGGCGTGGCGACGTTCTTCGCCGTGGGCGCAGTGGCCGCGTCGAGTGCAGCTGCACTGCCCACGGTGACTGAAATCGCGCCCGGCAGCGGGACGCACGGTTACCCATATGACGCGGTCCCGCAGACGCCGACGGTTCCCGGGGCGCCGTACATCAACCTGAGCGAAGCGGGCTACGTGGAACGTGAGTTCACCATGTCCGGCGGTGCCACGATCTACAAGCAGAGCGGCGGCTGGTCCTCGAACGGCAAATGGGGCGTGGCGCTCTCGCAGAGCGACGTGCCCTACACCACCCGGCTGCTCGTGCGCTACCCGACCAACCCGGCGAAGTTCAACGGCACAGTCGTGTTCGAGTGGCTCAACGACACCACCGGCGGCGATCAGGACCCGGTGTGGGCGCAGCTCGTACAACGAGCTCATCAACAAGGGTTACGCGTACGTCGGCGTGACGGCCCAGCGGCCCGGCATGAAGGACCTCGTCGACGCTGGGATCCGGAGCGCTACGGCAAGCTCGGCGACAGCAACGACGGTGAGTCCTACGAAATCTTCACGCAGGCCGCCGAAGCCGTGAAGGCCGACAGCGCGACGCTGCTCGGCGGGCTGACGCCGAAGGGAGCTGATCGGGACGGGTGACTCGCAGTCGGCCTTCCGCGTCGACACCTACGTCAATGCCATCCAGCCGCTCACGCACGCGTTCAACGGCTTCCTGGCGGTCGGGCCGCGCCGTGCCACGGCGGCGCCGATCGGCGAAGGGCTGGTCGCGACGATCTCCGTTCCCGGCGCTGATCCGCACCGACAACACGGCGCCGTTCATCCAGCTGAACACCCAGGGCGACATCGAAGAGCTCGACGCGGCGGCTGCCCGCCAGCCGGACAACAACTACCTGCGCACCTGGGAGGTCGCCGGGCGCCTCGCACATCGACGCCCACGAGGCGGCCTATGAGACCGAGACGATCGCGCGCGAGGAGCCGACCGTGGCAATGCCGTCGTGCGTGTTCGGCACGCCGATCGAGGGCACCGGAACGCCGCTCGACGGTCATCAACCAGACCGACAACATGCCGCTGTTCGAGGTCGAGGACGCGGCGCTGGCGGCCCTGCAGAACTGGCTCACCAACGGGCACGCAGCCGGCGCACAGCCCGCAGATCTCGACGTTCCCGGTCGTTCTTCGGCCTGTACTACCTCGTCAACAAGAACCGCTACGGGGTCGGCGAAGGCGGTATCCGGATGCCCGAAGCACAGGTCCCGACGGAGGACTACTCGGCGATCAACTTCGCCAACGTGAGTGAAGAGAGCCTCAGCCCGCTGGCCATCCTCAGCGAGCTTGAAGATGTGTTCACGACGCTCGAGACCGGCGGCATCACCAACGAAGCGCTGCGCGACTCCGGCCTGTGCCTGCTGTCGGGGTACTTCACCGATTTCAGCCAGTCCCAGCTGAAGTCGCTGTACCCGACGACGGCGAGCTACGCGTCGAAGTTCGAAGCGGCGGCCAACGCCGACGTGGCCGCCGGGTTCATGACCCCCGAAGACGCGGCCGCCGCGATCGCCAACGCGCGCGCCGGCATCGGCGCCCTGCAGCAACCACCCCTCACGATTCCGTGAGCTAGCGTCGCCCGACCTCGTCTGCCGCGCGCGGCCTCATCCCCTCGGGGCCGCGCGCGGCGACGCTTGAGCGTGTACGGCACGCGCCCGCGGAATGTGCAACGCTCGCGGGGCCGGAGCCAAGCTGCCCCGCCCGGATGCCAGCCACCGCGAGGAGTCTCAGTGCCCCCGAAGATCCCGCTCCCCAGCGACGAGGAACTCGACCCCGAGCAGCGGGAGCTGCTCGCCGGGCTGCCGCCGCTGAACGTCTTTCGCATGGTTGCTGGCGCGCCGCTGGCGGTGCGGCCCTTCATGGGGCTCGGGCGTGCAGTGCTGTCCACGCCGCTTGACGCGCGGCGGCGGGAGATCGCGGTGCTGAGGGTCGCCCACGCCACCCGCGCGACATACGAGTGGGCCCAGCACGAGCAGCTCGCCGCCAACGTGGGCGTGACGGAGCGCGAGATTGCGGCGATCGGCGCGGAGGAGGTGGTCGGGAGCCTCGACGAGGAGGTGAACCTGATCTGCCGCGCGGCCGACGAGATCAGCCGGGATGTGCGGCTGTCGGATGCGGCGCTCGAGCAGCTCATCGAGCGCTACGGTCCGCGCCAGACGACCGAGCTGATCCTGCTGATCAGCTACTACAACATGGTCAGCCGGTTCCTCGAGTCGACGAGGGTGGAGATCGAGGACGAGCCTCTGCTCAACGAGCAGACGCCGGGCTCGATGACTGGGCGGCCGCGCGGGACCTGAGAGCGCGATGAGGCTCGCGGGCAAGGTCGGCATCGTGGTCGGCGCGGGACAGTCGCCGGGGGAGACCGTCGGCACCGGCCGGGCCGCCGCGATCGTGTTCGCGCGCGAGGGAGCCAAGCTGCTGCTCGCCGATCGCGACATCGAGTCCGCACGCGAGACCGCCGCGATCATCGCCGGCGAGGGCGGCGTCGCCGAGTGCGTAGGCGCCGATTGGACCAGGGCGGCCGACTGCCGGTCGCTGGCCCGGGCATGCCTCGATGCGTGGGGCCGGATCGACTTCCTGCACAACAACGTCGGCATCGGCACCGGCGATGCGAGCCCGCTCAAGATCACCGAGGAGGCCTTCGAGCGCATCATCGCGGTCAACCTCAAGGGCTGTCTGCTCTCCTGCCAGGCGATCGTGCCCGTGATGCGAGAGCAGGGCGCGGGGTCGGTCGTGAACATCTCCTCGGTAGCCGCGCTCGCGGCGGCCGTTCCGCTGACCGCCTACCGCATCTCCAAGATGGGGGTCAACGTGCTCAGCCACTCGCTCGCGATCGAGAACGCCGCGCACGGCGTGCGCGTGAACACGATCATGCCCGGGCTGCTGGATACGCCGATGGCAATCGACTCCTGGGCCGCGAGGCTCCATGTCCCGCGCGAGCAGCTCCGCGCTCAGCGCGACGCCATGGTGCCCCTGCGCGCCAAGATGGGCACGGGCTGGGATGTCGCCTACGCGAGCCTGTTCCTGCACTCCGAGGAGGCCGGCTTCATCACCGGCGCAGTGCTGCCCGTCGACGGGGGTCAGCTGACACGCATCGGTGGCTGACCGCGCGAGCGCTCGGGAGTGCCCGAAGCTCACGTTGGGAAGTACACGCCGCGCCAGCGGAGCAGATCCCCGGGCGTATGCGACCATCAGCCGGAGCAGGACGGGCCAGGCCGCATAGGACAACTACATCATTGTGTGCTAGTGTAGCCGTATGCTCAGCTCTACTGACCCGCACGCGTACTTGGGCCGGATGTGCGAACCGGCAGCTCCGGCCATGCTCAAATCCTCATGAGCATGACCGCGAAAGCGCGCCGCACGGGCGACGGCCTCGAGTTTGAAGTCGACGTCAACGGCCGCCACACGATCGTCACCGATGAGCCCGAGAGCCTTGGCGGCGGCGACCGGGGGCCGGCCCCGCACGAGCTGCTCGCGGCGACGCTCGCCTCATGCGTCGCGACGATGATGGCGATGTATGCACAGAACCGGGGCTGGGACCTCGGCGAGACCACCGTCGAGGTGCTCTATGACCCCGACAGCGTCCCGCGGGAGCTCGCCGTCGACGTGCATCTTCCCGCCGGGCTCAGCTCGGAGCAGCGCCGCCGTCTCGAGCGCGTGGCCCGGACATGTCCCGTGCGCCGCGCGCTGGAAACGGGCTTTGCCTTCACGGAGCGGACCCTCACGGCCCCACCGGCACCGAGCACCGTCGCCTAGCGCGCCTCGGCCACCGTCTCAGCATCGAAGACGCATCCAACAGACGCTTCGACCCACTAGCCTAGAGGCGCCGCTCGCCTAGTGACCTGAGTTGTTAGTTCGCACCACCCCCAACCCCTACATCTGGCCCACCACCGCAGGCGAGACCGTGGACGGCCTCGCCTCATGGTGCCAGCGGATCTCCGACTCAGGTCACTAGGTTCGCACGAGCACGGAGGTCCATTGAACGCGCCGGCAGACCGACCCGCCCACCCGATCAGCGCGACGGTGCGCGCGCGCATCGCCAAGCCGCGCGCGGCCCTGTTCGACTACTTCATCCCGATCGAGCTTCCGCGGATCCTGCTCGGATACGGCCCCGTCCCGGCGGTGGCGGCGACGTCTGATCAGTCCGGCCCATGGGATCGCGTGGGGTCGACGCGGACGGTCCATCTGGCCGACGGGAGCAGTGCGCGCGAGCAGGTGAGTGCGTGCGATCGACCGGCGTTCTTCGCCTACCGCGTCAGCGAGATCTCCAGCTACCTCGCGCGCCTCGTCCTCGAGGGTCGCGGGCAGTGGCGCTTCACCGAAGCGGCCGCGGACGCCACGGAGGTGTCCTGGACCTACACCTTCGCGGCCCGCTCGCAGCTCGCGCGGCTGGCGCTCATTCCGGTGGTCAGGCTGCTGTGGCGCGGCTACATGAGGGGCGGCATGAGGGCCTTCGGCGAGCTGGCGGGGCGAGAGGTGATCGACGCGGGCTAGTTGTTCGCGGGGCCCGCCGGCGGAGCCTGCATCCCCGCGCTGCGCCACTGCGGCACGCCCAGCACGATCATGCGCAGCTGGCGCTCGGCCGTGGTGATGATCTCGGCTTCGCCCGCGGGATCCTCGGGCGACGCGTCGAGGATCGCTTCGGCGGTGGCGACCATCGTGTTGACCATCAAACCCGCGAGCAACTGCAGATCCTCGCTGCTCCAGTGCTCGAGGTAGGGGAAGCGCGCGAGGTCGGTCGCGAGCTCGCTCGCGAACAGGCGGATCTCGCCGCGGATGGCCCGGCGCAGCACGGCGACGCCGCCGAAGCGCTCGCGCGCGACGAAGCGGAAGTGCGCTTCGTGCTCGTGCACGTAGCCGACGAGCACCTCCACCGAACTGCGGATCACGTGCCGGTAGGCCTGCGGATTCGCCCGGGCGGCGCGGATCATCGCCCGCAGCGTGCGGAAGGACTCGCCGATGAGGACGAGGCCGAGCTCCTCCATGTCATCGAAGTGGCGGTAGAAGGCGGTGGGGACCACGCCAGCCCTCCGGGTCATCCGGCGCAGGCTCAGACTCGAGAAGCTCTCCTCCTCGAGCAGCTCGAGCGCGGCGTCGAGCAGTGCCTGGCGGGTGCGCTGCTTCTGCTCCCGGCGTGTGCGCGGAGGCTCAGGAGTACGGATGTGCACGCTCATTGTGTGACCAGTTTCACAGACCGATAGCCAACAGGTACCTCGAGAGAGTGTACATTGTGAACAGTCGTACACTGAATCTGGAGTGAGAACGCCACCCACCATACCCTCGCCGCGCGGCCTCGCCCGCCGCATGCTGCATTCTGGTCTGGTCGAAGCCCTCGCCTATCCGCACGGCGTGGATCGCTACGTCGAGCTCGTCCGCCCGCTGCTGCTCGCGCGCGACGTGCGCGCCGAGATCACGGGGGTTCGCTGGCAGACGCCGAAGAGCGTCACGCTGACGCTCCGTCCGAACGAGAACTGGCGCGGCTTTCGCGCAGGGCAGTTCGTCGGCGTGAGCGTGGAGGTCGACGGGGTCCGCCTGACGCGGCCCTACTCCCCAGCGGGCTCCGAGCACGCGGCTGACGGCCGGCTCGAGCTGACCGTCTCCACCCATCCCGAGGGACGGGTCTCGCGCCACCTTCGCGATCACGCGCGCGAGGGAACGATTGTCGGCCTGAGCCAGGCTCAGGGCGAGTTCATGCTCGCGGACCCCCGCCCCGAGCGGGTGCTGCTGATCAGCGGCGGCAGCGCCATCACGCCGGTGATGGCGATGCTGCGCACGCTCTGCGAGGAGGGCTTTGCCGGTGAGATCGGCTTTCTGAACTACGCGCGCTCGCCCCTGAGCGCGCTGTATGAGCCCGAGCTGCGCGAGCTCGCCCGCCGCACACCCGCTCTCAGGGTCGCCCGCGGCTTCACCCGCTCGCGTCCCACGCAGTTGAGCGGGCGCTTCACGCGCGAGCACCTGCGTGCGGTGACTCGCGACCACGCCGCGGCTGCGACGTTCGTGTGCGGTCCCCCGGCGCTGATCGACTCGGTTCGCGCAGTGTGGGCCAGGGACGGGCTGCCGGAGCCCGCCGCCGAGACGTTCACTGCGCCCGCCCTGTCGTTCGACACGGAGGGCGCCCACGGCGTGGTCCGCTTCGCCCGCAGCGGATGCGAGGCGCCCAACAGCGGCCTTCCGCTGCTCGAGCAGGCCGAGGATGCGGGACTGGCGCCCGAACACGGATGCCGAATGGGCATCTGCAACACCTGCAGCTGCCGCAAGAGTACGGGCGTCGTGCGCAATGTCTTCACCGGCGCGCTCTCGACCGCCATCGACGAGCAGATCCGCATCTGCGCGTCGGTGCCGGTGGGCGACGTCGTGATCGAGCTCTAGACCAACGATCTCCGAAGGCGGAGCAGGCCATGCCCAACGCTGCACCCGATCTCACACCCGAGTAGCTCGAGGCCTTCGGCCGCGAGCTCGACGCGATCCGCGCCCGCAGCAGCTCACCGAGCGACAGCTCCCGATCGCGCTCCCGACCCCCGCGGGCGGCTAGCGCTCCAGGTCGCAGTGGAAGGAAGCGGGCGGGCCGGAGTCCTTAGTGGACAGCAGGCCGCATGCGGCCGTCCACCCACCCGCGCTTGTGTTGACCGAAGGAGTCCCGATGCGCTCACCATTCAAGCTCCTCCTCCCGGCGCTGGCCGTGCTCGCCCTGGCCGCGTGCGGGAGCAGCTACAGCAGTTCGGGTTCCTCCTCGCAGAGCAGCGCCGCGACGTCCGCGGCGAGCTCGACCGCGAGCGGGGCCGTCGTCAAGAGCGCCTCCAACTCGGCGCTCGGCGCCACCGTGCTCGTGGACGCCCAGGGCATGACGCTCTACAGCCTCAGCGGTGAGCAGAACGGCAAGTGGATCTGCACGAGCGCGGCCTGCACCGCGGTGTGGCATCCCGTGCTCGCGCCGAGCAGCGGCACGCCGAGCGGAAGCGTGGGCTCGCTTGGGACCGTCACGCGCCCCGACGGGACCGTGCAGGTCAGCTACAAGGGCATGCCGCTCTACACCTTCGCCGAGGACACCCAGCCGGGCGACACCAAGGGGCAGGGCATCAAGGACGTCGGCACGTGGAGCGCGGTCACGCTCAGCTCTCAGAGTGCGAGCGGCTCCTCTGCTCCGGCGAGCACGGGCAGCGAACCGTCGAGCTCGCACAGCGCCTACTGAGCAGCAGGCGTCGCGCGAGCCGGGCAGGCGCTATCTTTGGCGCAGGCCTGCGGGTGTCCCCAAGAAGAGGTGTTTGTCAGTGTCCTCGACCCCGGCGATCGATCCCTCCGTTCCACCGCGTGCAAGCGGCTGCGTCGACTGCCTCGCCGCCGACGACGGCTGGTGGTTTCACCTGCGCCGCTGCGCGGAGTGCGGGTATATCGGCTGCTGTGACTCCTCGCCCTCGCAGCACGCCAGCAAGCATGCTGCCGAGAGCGGGCACCCGCTAGTCCGCAGCTTCGAGCCCGGCGAGGAGTGGTTCTGGAACTATGGGACGCAGGAGTTCCTCGCGGGTCCTCCGCTCGCCCCGCCCGAGCATCATCCGCTCGACCAGCCCGTGCCGGGGCCCGCGGGTCGCGTGCCGCCGGATTGGTCCAGCCGCTTGCACTAGCCGGGCGCGCGCTCGCGAAAGCCGATCCTGGTGGGGCAAGCCGTCGGCTGGGCGCTATGGCGCCGGGGTCGTAGCGGTCGTGGCGCCCGCTGCAGAACCCGGGCTGGTGCCCCCCGTGGTCGCGGTGGGCGTCGTTGTCGTTTTGGCCGGCGCGGTCTGGGTGGTCGCCGGCGTGGTTACCGTGGTGGTCTTGGCCGGCGCGGTAGGCGTAGTGACGGTCGTCTCGTGCGTAACGCTCGGCGCCACCGTCGTCGTCTGGCCGATGCTGAGCGACTGGTTGGTGACCGTGGCGGCATGTTTCGAGCCCCCTTTGCTGGCGAGCACGATCACGACGACGATGAGCGCGATGACGAGCACCGCCGCGCCCACGATCGCCGCACCGCTGCCGCCGCTGCGTCCTCCCTGGGGGGCTGTGGGATCAGTTCCCCGTGGATCTGCGGGCGAGCTGTGGTCGGCCCCCTGGCCGCCCGGGCTCTCGCCGGGCTGCGGGCCTGGTGGGTAGCCGTCAGTCATCTGCTCCATTCTCGCGCCTTGCACGCCGGTGGCGTCCGTACTCTTCCGCACTCCGGCGCCAGCCCGCGCCGAGGTTGAGCACCGGGCGAGCCGTAGGCGCCCGCCGCCTGGACGCCCAGGACTCCAGACGGCGCTGGACGCTGAGGCAGATGCGAGCTTCAGCTGCTCGGCCTCCCCGGGCCGCCGGGCGGGCTGTGAGAGCGCCGCGCCACTAGCATTGCGAGATGGTCGCGTCGCGGTCCAGGCAGGGCCAGGTCGGGGCCGGGCAGGCGCCCGATCTGGACCGGGGCGAGCTTGCGGTCCTCGAGATCGATCGACTCGAGGCTGGCTTCCGCTTAGAGGATGTCCAGCTCGTTGGCCTGATACTGGCGAATGCAGGTGCGGGCTCGGGTCGCATCGTGCGCGCCCACCTGGTGGATCTCGATCTCGGAGCGTCCAGGCTCAGGGCGCTCGAGCTCCTCGATGTCATTGCCGAGCGCATTGACGCTGCCAACGGCGACTGGGGCGGCGCGCACATCCGGCGGACACGGTTCAGCGACTCACGTCTCACCGGACTGAACCTCGCCGAGGCTCGCATCAAGGAGGTGAGCTTCCGGGCCTGCAAGCTCGACTATGCCAACTTCCGCCACAGCGAGATCGAGCAGGTGTCCTTCGAGGACTGCGTGCTCACGGGCGCCGATTTCCAGGGCGCTGCGATCAAGTCGACGCGGTTCTCGCACTGTGAGCTCGTCGAGGCCGACTTCTCCAAGGCCCAGCTGTCGCTCGTCGATCTGCGCGGCTCGAGGCTCGCGCTGGCCGGATCGCAGCTTGGGCTGGGCGGCGCGATCATCGACACGCTGCAGCTCATGGACCTCGCCCGGCCGATCGCGCAACAGCTCGGCATAGTCGTCGAGGACGGCTAGACGCGCGGGCTAGAGCAACCCGAGAATCGTGCTCGTCAACGACGTGTAGACCGATTCAGAGCCCGCCGAGTTGGTGGCGGTCACCTTCACCCGCAGCGCGAGTCCGACGTCGCCGAGCGTGAGCTGCAAACTGGAGCCTGTGGCCCCCGAGATGTTGCCGCAGCTTTCGATCAGCAGAGGCGTGCAGAGCTGCCACTGGTAGCTGTAGGTGATCGGAGGCGTGCCCGTCCACGTTCCGCTCGACACGTCGAGCAGCTGTCCGTCTTTGAGGAGTCCGGTGATGGTGGGGAGTTCGGTGTTGCTGGGCAGGAGGGCTTGGATGAGGCTGGTGGGGGTGCTGGCTGCTTGGGTTGAGCCGGCGGTGTTGGTGGCGGTGATGATCACGCGGAGGGTGTCGCCGACGTCTGTGGGGGTGAGTTTGAGTGTGGGTTCGATGGCTTCGGCGAGGTTTTTACAGTCTTCGCCGGTGGGGTTGCAGAGTTGCCATTGGTATTTGAAGGCGAGGGGTGGGGTGCCGGTCCAGGTGCCGGTGGTGGCGGAGAGCAGCTGTCCGTCTTTGAGGAGTCCGGTGATGGTGGGGAGTTCGGTGTTGCTGGGCAGGAGGGCTTGGATGAGGCTGGTGGGGGTGCTGGCTGCTTGGGTTGAGCCGGCGGTGTTGGTGGCGGTGATGATCACGCGGAGGGTGTCGCCGACGTCTGTGGGGGTGAGTTTGAGTGTGGGTTCGATGGCTTCGGCGAGGTTTTTACAGTCTTCGCCGGTGGGGTTGCAGAGCTGCCACTGGTAGCTGTAGGTGATCGGAGGCGTGCCCGTCCACGTTCCGCTCGACACGTCGAGCAGCTGTCCGTCTTTGAGGAGTCCGGTGATGGTGGGGAGTTCGGTGTTGCTGGGCAGGAGGGCTTGGATGAGGCTGGTGGGGGTGCTGGCTGCTTGGGTTGAGCCGGCGGTGTTGGTGGCGGTGATGATCACGCGGAGGGTGTCGCCGACGTCTGTGGGGGTGAGTTTGAGTGTGGGTTCGATGGCTTCGGCGAGGTTTTTACAGTCTTCGCCGGTGGGGTTGCAGAGTTGCCATTGGTATTTGAAGGCGAGGGGTGGGGTGCCGGTCCAGGTGCCGGTGGTGGCGGAGAGCAGCTGTCCGTCTTTGAGGAGTCCGGTGATGGTGGGGAGTTCGGTGTTGCTGGGCAGGAGGGCTTGGATGAGGCTGGTGGGGGTGCTGGCTGCTTGGGTTGAGCCGGCGGTGTTGGTGGCGGTGATGATCACGCGGAGGGTGTCGCCGACGTCTGTGGGGGTGAGTTTGAGTGTGGGTTCGATGGCTTCGGCGAGGTTTTTACAGTCTTCGCCGGTGGGGTTGCAGAGTTGCCATTGGTATTTGAAGGCGAGGGGTGGGGTGCCGGTCCAGGTGCCGGTGGTGGCGGAGAGCAGCTGTCCGTCTTTGAGGAGTCCGGTGATGGTGGGGAGTTCGGTGTTGCTGGGCAGGAGGGCTTGGATGAGGCTGGTGGGGGTGCTGGCTGCTTGGGTTGAGCCGGCGGTGTTGGTGGCGGTGATGATCACGCGGAGGGTGTCGCCGACGTCTGTGGGGGTGAGTTTGAGTGTGGGTTCGATGGCTTCGGCGAGGTTTTTACAGTCTTCGCCGGTGGGGTTGCAGAGTTGCCATTGGTATTTGAAGGCGAGGGGTGGGGTGCCGGTCCAGGTGCCGGTGGTGGCGGAGAGCAGCTGTCCGTCTTTGAGGAGTCCGGTGATGGTGGGGAGTTCGGTGTTGCTGGGCAGGAGGGCTTGGACGGGTTGCGTTTCAGGGGATGTCGCAGAGGCTGAGCCCCTCGCGTTGGTTGCGGTGACCACCACGTCGATGCTGCTCGCCACATCGGCGACCTGGAGCCGGTAGGTCGAGCCCGTCGCCCCGGGGATGTTTTCGCAGCCGCCACCCAGGAGGCTGCAGCGCTGCCACTGGTATGCGAAGTTGATCGGGGCGGTGCCCGTCCAGGTGCCGGGCGATGCGCTCAGAAGAGCGCCATCTTCGAGCGAGCCCGAGATAGCGGGCAGTTCGGTCTCGGCGGGCAGAACGGCCAGCACGGGCGTCGTTTCAGGGGAGGTTGCCGAGGCTGAGCCCTCTGCGTTGCTCGCTGTGACGACGACGTCGATGCTGCTCGCAAGATCGGCGGCCGCGAGCGTGTACGTCGAGCTCGTTGCTTCGGGGATGTCTTCGCAGCCGCCGGCGGGGCTGCAGCGCTGCCACTGATAGCTGAAGTCGACTGGTGCCGTGCCAGCCCACGCACCTGGCGTCGCCGCGAGCGTAGAGCCTTCTTGAAGCGCCCCTGAGGTCCCGGGAGCTGCGAGCTCGACGGGAGGGCCGGGCTGGATCATCTTCGTGGCCCGCGAGGTGGCGCGCGCAGATCCAACCGAGTTCGACGCGGTGACGACCGCTCGCACGGACCCTCCGATCTGCTCGCTGGAGAGCCGGTAGGTCGCGGCGGTGGCCCCGGGTATCGGCACGCAGGCAGAGCCGCTGCAGGCTTCCCATTCGTAGGAGAAGGAGAGGGGTCCTGTGCCCTTCCAGGACCCGGTGCCCACGCTGAGCACCTGGCCGTCCTCGAGGATGCCCGAGATCTTGGGTAGCTTCTTGTGCCGGGGCGCCGTCGGTTGCTTGAGCCGGCGTTGAGACCTCATGGCGGCCATGGCGCTGCGCGAAGGGCCGGTCTTGTTGGCCGCCGCAAGCGCAGTCGAGCCTGCCAGGAGCGCGACGCACGCGATTGCTGCCGACACCGCGAGCAGGCCCACAGCGCGCGGCCGCTCGCGGCGTTTACCGCGCTGAGCCCGCAGCCCTATTGACCCCCTTCTTCCTCCCCGTCCCATCGTCCCCTCCGGTAGCACCGCCCAAGTTTGCACAGTGTTCCCCTTTAGACAACCCTCTAAACATCGGGTGGGGCGCGGCCCCTCCGCGTCTGGTGTCGGCGGGATCCACCGGTGTCCGCGACGGCCCCGTGGGCAACAGGCGCACGCGGGCGCCGGGAGCGGTTAACTGCTGTGCAATGAGACGCCGCCGGCACGCGATGGGCTCCACCCGAGGCCATCCGTGCGCGTTCGCGTGCGCGGCTGTCCTGATCGCACTCGCCGGGAGCGCGTCGGGGCTGGCGCTCGCGCCGGTCGCGCTCGGGCGGACCGCCCGTCGCCCGCCCGCGCCCGTGCCCGTCTCGGTGCACGGGGCGCAAGCAGGTGCACCTGTCGCATCCGGCTTCATCGGTCTCTCCTTCGAGGTGTCCAGCCTGACTCAGATAGCCAGCTACGCGGACCGCGGCGACATGGTCGCGATGCTGCGCTCGCTGGGCCCAGGGGTGCTGCGCTTCGGCGGCGTGTCCGCCGACACACGGGTGGCGTGGACGGACGCCTCAACCCCGCGCCCCGCCTGGGCCTCGTCTGTGATCGACCCCGAAGACCTCGGCGCGCTCGGTCAACTCGCCGCGCAGAGCGGGTGGCGCGTCCTCTTGACACTCGGTCTTGGCCACTACGAACCGCAAGCCGCGGCGCGGGAGGCCGCGGCGGCCAGGGCGGAGATGGGGGAATCGCTCGAGGCGATCGAGCTGGGCAACGAGCCCGACGCCTATGCGCTGCACGGACTGCGCTCGCAGCCCTGGACGGTGGTGCAGTACAACGAACAGATCGCCGCCTACCGCGGCGCGATCAACGCTGCCGTCCCCGGTCTCGCGCTGGCCGGTCCCGACGTGTCCGGGTCGGGTGCCCTGGAAACATGGGGTCTCAGCGATGTCGTCTACGAGCCGCCTGCTCTGCTGACGGGACACCACTATCCACTCGGCTGCGCAGAACGTCCCCCGCCGACGATCGCGCGGCTGCTCAGCGCGACGATCCGCCGGCGTGAGGCTGCCTCGCTGGAGCGCTACACCGCGCTCATGCAGCAGAGCGAAATCCCGCTCCGCCTCGATGAGGCCAACAGCGTCTCCTGCGGGGGGGTCGCCGGCATCAGCAACACGTTCGCCTCCGCGCTGTGGGCCACCGACTTCATCGCGCGGGCCATGAGCGTAGGCCTCGAGGGGATCAACCTCGAGGGGAACCCCGCGAACTGCGAAGGCTACAGCCCGCTATGCGCGTCCACCGCCGAAGAGCTCGCTGCGGGCGACCTCCACGCGCAGCCGGAGTGGTACGCGCTGTTGCTCCTCCGGGGTCTCATCGGCGAGCGCCCGCTCGGCAGCACGTCGAGTCCGCCCGGACATCCGAACCTCGACATCACCCCATTTCTCGCGAACAACGGCATGCTCCGCTTCCTCGTCGTCAACGACGATCCGCCCGGGGCGCGCGCTGTCCCGCTGCAGCTCCGCGTGGGCAACAACTTCGGTGATGCAAGCATGCTCGCGTTGAGTGCGCCCTCGCCGGCCTCGCTCACCGGCGTACGGCTCGGCGGGAGCGCGGTGGACGCCAACGGCATCTGGAACGAACCCGCGAGGCTGCCCCATGCGCCCAACCGACACGGGTCGATCACCGTCGAGATAGCTCCCAGCAGCGCATACCTGCTGTCGGTCCCCGCCAAGCACGCCGCCGCCCAGCGGGCAGCTGCGCGCTAGCGCGTCGCGCCGGCCGCCAGGCGGCGATCAGCTCGAGGGCGAGAGGACATACACCGTCTCACCGCCGATCGTCTCGGCCTTGAAATGAGCCTCGACCCAGCTCGTGATCGTCGTGCTCGAGTCGCCGCCGCCGGGCGCGCCTCCGCCGCCTGCGCCTCCGCCGCCTGCGGCTACGTAGTAGTGGATCTCGCCCTTGCTCACGTATCGCTCGAAGGCCATGAGGCTGAGGTTGCCCCCCTGCCCGTTGAAGCCGCCGATCGCCATCACCGGCTCACCGCTTGCCAACTCGATGCCCGCCGCGCTCTGTGAGCCCGACGTGGCGGCCACCCAGCGATAGGCGCCCGCGTCGTACCGCAGGGCCTTCACCAGCGCAGCGCTGACCGAGGAGCTCACCCCGCCCGCTCCCGCCGTGCGCGACCCGGCGCCTGCGGCGGGAGCGCCGCCGCGCGCCGCGGCGGGAGCGCCGCCGCCGGACTGCCCGCCGGCGAACAGGCCGGGCGGGGTGCCTGTGAGCGAGCCACTCGTGCGGGCGCCCGGGGCGGCGCCTCCCGGGCGGGTGCCCGCGAAACCATGCGCGCCGCCGCCGGGTCCGCCTCCCGGGCCGCCCGCGCTCGCGCTCGCGGGACCCGCTGATGGGATCGAGCCAGTGTGAGCGGTGGTGATCGTCTGGGCCGCATATGCGAGCGGTCCCGCGAGGATCGCGACGATCCCGAGCACGGCCGCGCCGATGCCCACGCGGCGGCTTATGCCGCCCAGTCGCGGGGTCGCGAGCAGGCCGAGGACGGCGAGCGCGGCTGTGATCGCGATCGTGGGGGCCAGCCAGGGCTCCCACGAGGGCGTGCGCGCGAGCAGTGCGCAGGACCAAGCGGCGCTGCCCGCGAGCGCCAGTGCCGCGAGCAGGCGCGCGCTCAGCGTCTCGCGACGACTCCACAGCTGCGCGGCGCCGATCGCCACGAGCGCGCCGATCGCGGGCGCGAGCGCGACGGTGTAGTAGGTGTGGATGACGCCCTGCCCGAAGCTGAACACGAGCGCCGTTACGAACAGCCAGCCGCCCCACAGCAGCAGCGCGGCACGGGTGCGATCGGTGCGCGGCGCGCGCCGTCGGGCCCACAATCCCGCGAACAGCGCGAGCAATGCTGCGGGCAATAGCCACGAGGCCTGGCCGCCCATCAGAGAGTTGAACAGGCGCAGCGGGCCGGTCGGGCCGCTGAAGCCCGTCGCCGCCGCCTCCGCCGCCGGCGCCGCTGCCCGCGAAGATGCGCCCCAGGCCGTTGTAGCCCACGATCAGGTTGAGGATGCTGTTGTCGGGCGAGCCGTCGATGAACGGGCGCGAGCCGGCGGGCCACAGCGCCACGATCGCCACCCACCAGCCCGCGCTCACGAGCAGCGCGCAGCCGCCCGCGAGCACCTGCAGGACGCGTCGCCGCAGCCCCGTGGGCGCCGCCAGCAGATACACCAGCGCGAAGGCCGGCAGCACCAGGAAGGCCTGCATCATCTTCGCCAGGAACGCGATCCCGATCATCGCCCCCGCAGCCACGATCCAGCGGGTGCCAGCGTGCTCGACTGCGCGCGTCATGCAGTAGGCGCCCGCCACGAGCATCAGCACCAGCAGCGCGTCCGGGTTGTTGAAGCGGAACATCAGCGCTGCGACCGGCGTGAGCGCGAAGATCGCGCCCGCCAGCAGGCCCGCGCCGGGACCGAACCAGCGCTTGATCGAGGCGTACAGCAGCCCCACCGCGGCCACGCCCTCGAGCGCCTGCGGTACCAGCATGCTCCAGCTGCTGAAGCCGAATATGCGCCCCGACAGCGCCATCACCCACAGCGATGCGGGCGGCTTGTCCACCGTGATGAAGTTCGAGGAGTCCAGCGAGCCGAAGAAGAACGACTTCCAGCTCTCGGTCCCCGCCTGCACAGCCGCCGCGTAGAACGAGTTGGCATAGCCCGATGCGCTCAGGTCCCATAGGTAGGCCGCAGCGGTGACGAGCAGCAGCACCACGAGCGCGGGACGGGCCCACGCCGGATCGGGGCGCCGGCCGCGGGGCGTGCGGCGTGCGGTGCGCGCCGGCGCGCGGAGCGGCGGGGCGGGTACGGGAGGTGGCGGCTGGAGGAGCTCGGTGGAGGTCATGGGGCGATGCTCGCCCGCGAGGCTGTGAGGAGCTCGGTGTGAGCCTGGGAGTCAGCTGAGAGGCTCGGTGAGCCGCCTGTACCTACGGTTCGGGGCCGATCTGCTCGATGAACGCCGCCAGCGCCGCCACATCCGCGCCATCGTGCCGGGCCTGCAGGCGCGCCACCGCAGCGAGCATCGGCGCGAGCGGGTATCCCGCCACGGCCGTCGCGCGCGGGTCGCGCAGCGTCTCGCGCAGGAAGGCTTCGTCCACCAGCACGCGGCGCCCGTCGGTGAGCATCACGCGATTGCCCGCGAAGCTGCCGAAGCTCGGGCCGATACCCCGCTTGCCGCTGATCGCGTGACAGGAGGAGCAGCCATCGCTGACGAACAGACGCGCCCCTCGTTCGACCAATTCCTGCTGATGGGTGAAGGGCGCCGCCACATACGGGTCTTCGCTGCCCACCGTTGGTGCGGGCTCGCGCTTGGCGCTCGTGCCGCAGCCGCAGAGGACCGCCAACGCGACGCACGCCAGGGCCAGGGCAGGCCAGCTGCGGGCGAGCGGCCGCGATCGCGTTGTCTGCAGCGTGCTCACAGGTGCATCATCGCGCCTGCGCCGCGCCCGGGCACCGGGCTCGAGTGGCGGGTATCGGACCTAGCTGCACAGCCATGTCCGATTTCCGCCGGACCTCCACCGGGACATATGCGATGGTGCTCGCGTGCTGATCGATTCCGAGCGCATCTGGGAGGCCGTCGAGGCGAAGGATCCACGCTTCGACGGGTGGGTCTTCTGCGGCGTGCGCACGACCGGCATCTACTGCCGCCCCAGCTGTCCCGCGCGCACGCCCAAGCGTGAGAACGTTCGCTTCTTCGCAACCGCCGCCGCAGCACAGGGGGCCGGCTTTCGCGCATGTAAGCGCTGCCGACCGGACGCCGCACCCGGATCGCCGGACTGGGATCGCCGCGCCGATCTGGTGGGGCGGGCGATGCGCCTGATCGCCGACGGCGTGGTCGACCGCGACGGCGTCCGCGGACTCGCCCGCCGCCTCGGCTACAGCGAGCGCCACATACATCGGGAGCTCGTCGCCGTCGTCGGCGCCGGGCCGCTTGCGCTCGCCCGCGCGCAGCGCGCACAGACCGCGCGCATCCTGCTCGAGACGACGGGGGTGTCGATCATCGAGGTGGCCTTCGCGGCGGGCTTCCAGAGCGTGCGCCAGTTCAACGCGACGATCAGGGAGGTGTTTGCGACCACGCCGCGCGAGCTGCGTGCGCGCGCACAGCGCAACGGGCGCACCCACGACAGCGGAGCCCTAACGCTGCGCCTGCCCTTCCGCGCACCGCTCGACGCCGGCGGTCTGCTCGAGTTCCTCGCACTGCGCGCGGCCCCCGCGATCGAGCAGGCGTGCGACGGCTGCTACCGGCGCAGCCTGCGCCTCCCGCACGGGGGTGGCGTCGTCGAGCTGAGCCCTCAGCCCGATCACATCCAGGCCCGTTACTGGCTTGAGGACCTGCGCGACCTGGCCGCCGCGATGCAGCGCTCGCGGGCGCTGCTCGACCTCGACTCCGACCCGGCGGCGGTGCTCCAGGTGCTCGGATCGGACCCCCTGCTCGGCCCCCTGGTGAGCGCCGATCCCGGCCGGCGCGTGCCGGGGCACGTCGACGGGCATGAGTTGGCCGTGCGCGCAGTGCTCGGCCAGCAGGTCTCGCTGCTCGGCGCCGCCACGCTGGCCGGGCGCCTCGCGCTTGCCCACGGCGAGCCCCTGCAGCGCCCCGTGGGGGCCGTGACCCACCTGTTCCCCACCGCCGAGGCGCTCGCTGCAGCGGACCCCGACAGCCTGGCCATGCCGCGACCCCGCCGCCGCGCCCTGCTCGCACTCGCGGGGGCGCTGGCCGTCGGCGAGCTCACGCTGGACGCCGGCGCCGAGCGTGACCAGGCGCGTACGCGGCTCTCCGCGCTGCCCGGGATCGGCCCGTGGACCGTCGAGTACGTGGCCATGCGCGCGCTGCGCGACCCCGACGCCTTCCCCGCGGCCGACCTCGGCGTGCGCCGCGCGCTCGAGCAGCTCGGCGAGGACCGCAGGCCTGCCGCAGCCGAGCGTCTTTCCGAGCGGTGGCGGCCGTATCGCGCCTACGCCGTGCAGCACCTATGGGCGCAGCTCGCCGCCTCGCGGCGGGCAGGGCGCGACACGTCGGCGGGTGGCCGCGGCGAGCGGCTGGCCGCCTGAAGGAGGTACCCGATGCAAGCCACAGCCAGCCCTCTTCTGTACACCACCATCGACAGCCCCATCGGCGAGCTGCTTCTGCTGGGCGACGGACGCGCGCTGCACGGTCTCTACATGCAGCAGGGACGCAGGCCGGTGGTGCGCTCCCCGAGCTGGCAGCGCGAGGAGCGCGCCTTCGCGGAGGTGATCGAGCAGCTGGGTGAGTACTTCGCCGCCACGCGCACGAGCTTCGACGTGCCGCTGGCGCCGCACGGCACGCCGTTTCAGCTGCGCGTCTGGTTCGCGCTGCGGGAGATCGGCTACGGCGAGACGCTCAGCTACGGCGAGCTGGCCCGGCGCGTCGGGCAGCCCTCGGCCGCGCGTGCCGTGGGCATGGCCAACGGGCGCAACCCGATCGCCGTGATCGTGCCCTGTCACCGCGTGATCGGCGCCGACGGCACGCTCACCGGCTACGGCGGCGGGATCGAGCGTAAGCGCCTGCTGCTCGAGCTCGAGGCGTGCACCCGTACCGGGCAGCTGAGTCTTGCCTGAGCGGATCGCGCCCGCGAGCCGCGGGTGCGTAGCATTCATGCGGTGAGCGAGCGGTGAACTGATGCCCACCGAGGAACCCTCCGAGAACGACATCGGCGATCAGAGCCGGCGCGATGCGCATCCGCCGATGCCGCGCGACAAGCGCGGCTGGCATGTCTCGCCCGCTCCGGACGGGCGGGGCATGCCCGAGCAGGCGCCCACCGGCCCGCCGCCGCACCGCCGCCAGGGCTTTCTCTGGTTCGTGCTCGCGCTGATCGCGCTGAACTGGCTGTCGGTCCTCTTCTTCGAGCCCTCCACCGGCGAACAGCGCGTCACCGTGCCGTTCAGCCCGTACTTCCTGGAACAGGTCAAGGAGGGGACGGTGAGCTCGATCTCCTCCAAGGGCGAGGCCATCCAGGGCAAGTTCAAGTCCAAACTGCACTATCCGCCGGGTGATGAGAAGTCCACGCCCACGGAGCTGTTCGCCACGCAGGTGCCGAGCTTCTGGAACGGCGCGCAGCTGTCCGCGCTGCTCCAAGAAAAGAACGTCAAGATCAACGCCGAATCGACGACCACCAGCACTCCGCTGCTGGTGGAGCTGCTGCTTGGCTTCGGCCCGACGCTTCTGATCGTCGGGCTGTTCATCCTGATCTTCCGCCGCGCCGCCAAAGCCGGCGGAGGCATGGGCGCGCTCGGCAACTTCGGGCGCTCGCAGGCGCGCCGGGTCGACCCCGAAAAGATCCTCGTGACGTTCGCCGACGTGGCCGGGATCGACGAGGCCAAGGCCGAGCTGACGGAGATCGTCGACTTCCTGCGAAATCCAGAGCGCTACGGGCGACTGGGCGGGCGGATGCCGCACGGCGTGCTGCTCGCCGGTGCGCCCGGCACCGGCAAGACGCTCCTCGCTCGCGCGGTCGCGGGCGAGGCGCACGCGGCCTTCTTCTCGATATCCGCCTCCGAGTTCATCGAGGCGATCGTCGGTGTTGGCGCCTCGCGCGTGCGCGATCTGTTCGCCAAGGCCAAGGAGGCGGCCCCCGCGATCATCTTCATCGACGAGCTAGACGCGATCGGGCGATCGCGCCAGGGGCAGGTGTCCGTCACGGGCGCCAACGACGAGCGCGAGCAGACACTCGACCAGATCCTCACCGAGATCGACGGCTTCGAGTCCTCCGAGGCCGTCGTGGTGCTCGCCGCCACGAACCGTCCCGACGTCCTCGATCCCGCGCTCCTGCGTGCCGGGCGCTTCGACCGGCGCGTGACCGTTCAGGCGCCCGACCGCGAAGGCCGGCGCAAGATCATGGAGGTGCACACTCGCTCGATCCCGCTGGCCCCCAGCGTGGACCTCGATGCTATCGCGGCCGCCACACCGGGGATGGTCGGCGCCGACCTCGCCAACCTCGCCAACGAGGCAGCGCTGCTGGCCGCGCGACGCGGCCACGACGCGGTTGAGATGACCGACCTCACGGACTCGCTCGAGAAGATCATGCTCGGTTCTCCCCGCGGCATCCTGCTGTCCCTCGCCGACCGCGAGCGCACCGCCTACCACGAGTCCGGCCACGCGCTCGTGGGCATGCTCACTCCGGGCGCCGACCCTGTGCGCAAGGTCTCGATCATCCCGCGGGGGATGGCGCTCGGCGTGACGCTCTCCACACCGGACGCCGATCGCGTCTCCTACTCGCGCGAGGACCTCGACGCGAAGATCCGCGTGGCGCTGGGCGGCCGCGTGGCCGAGGAGGTGATCTTCGGGACGATCACCTCGGGCGCCGAGTCCGACATCCAGCAGCTCACGATGATCGCGCGCCAGATGGTCGGGCGCTGGGGCATGAGCGAGGCCGTCGGCCCCATCGCGGTGCTCCCCGCCGATGGCATGGGGCCGTTCCTGCCCGGCGTGAGCGAGACCTCGCCCGAGACCCAGCGCCTCGTCGACGAGGAGGTGCACAAACTCGTTGAGGGCGCCCACGAAGAGGTCACGCGCCTGCTCGTCGAGCACCGCGACCAGCTCGAGGCGCTCGCCCAGGCGCTGCTGAAGGCCGAGACGCTCGACGCCCCCGACGCCTATGCGGCGGCGGGCGTGCCTGCCCACATCGAAGAGCAGCCGGCCACCAAGCAGCCGACTGCCGTGAGCTGAATCAAGCCGTCCGGCGCGCGCTCAGCCCTTCAGCGGCCGCGCCGCGGTGCTCGTGCCCGCACCCAGGGTGCGCAGCAGACGCAGCTCCTCCATCAGCAGGGCGCGGCAGCAGCTCAGTAATCAGCCGCACGCCCCGCGCGGCGAAGCCACGATGCCCGTCATGTGCGGCCCCCAATAACGTGGTGTGAAGCGATCACAACGCGACCCAGCCAAATGCCCTCCGCAAAGCCCTCCACCGCCTCCAAGCCCAAGCGCTCCAATGCCGAGAGAGCCGAGGCACGCTCGCCGCGCAAGGGCAAGGCCGGGCCGTGCATCGTCGTCGGCTATGACGGCTCGCCCGAGGCGCGCCACGCCGCGTGGTGGGCCGCACAGCGCGCGGGGCCAGGTGGACGGCTCGTGCTGATCCACGCCTCGCGACCGGCCGCGCGCTGGTGGCCGGTCGGCGTGCTGAGGGACCTCGCCGGTGCGATCCTGCAGCTCGGGCCGCTGCGCAGGGATCGCGGACGCGCGTTGATCGGCGAGCTCGGCATGGACGCCGATGACGCCATGCTCGAGGTTCGCACCGAGGCGCACGTGGTCGACGACACGCCCGCCGGAGCGCTGCTGGAGGCCGCGCGCTCCCACGACGCGGATGAAATCGTCGTCGGCTCGCATAACAGCTCGCGCGCCGGGGCCCTCCACGGAGACGTCGCCGCCGAGCTCGTGCGCAGCGCGCCGGTCCCGGTCTCCGTGATCCCGCTGGGCGAGACGCCCGATCCCGCCTCCACCCCCGCGCGAGGCGCCCGCCCGTGAACGCGCCCGCGGGCGCGTGGCCGATCGACGCTGAGCGCTCGCGCGTCGAGTTCGCGCTCAAGCACATGCTGCTTGCAACGCTCAGGGGGCGCTTCGAGAGCTTCCAGGGTGTGCTCGAGATCGGGCAGGACGGGGCTGCGCGCGCCAGCGGCAGCGTTGATGCCGCATCGATCTGCACGGACGACGCGGTGCGCGACGAGCACCTGCGCAGCTCGGATGATTTCTTCGACGTGGAGCGCTATCCGCTGATCGCCTTCCGCTCCTCGCTGATCGAGGAGCAGGGCGGTGGGCGCGTGCGTGTCCTCGGCGAGCTCACGATGCGCGGCGTCAGCCGTGAGATCGAGCTGTGTGGCCGGGTGCGCGACCCCCGCCCGGACGGTGCAGGCGCGATCCTGGCGCTCGCGCTCAGCGGCGAGCTCAATCGCAAGGACTTCGGGCTGAGCTGGAATCAGACGCTCGACTCGGGGGGCGCCCTGATCGGCAACACGGTCAAGCTCGCCCTGGAGCTGGCCGCGGTGCGCGCCGCCGAGCCCGCCGCTCAGCCGGCCAGGCGCTGATCGGCGCGCCGCTGTGAGGGCAGGCTCGCCCTCACCACCGTGCCGCCGCCGGGCCCAGACACGATCGCCAGATCCCCGCCGAGCAGCTCGACGCGCTCGTGCATGCCCAGCAGCCCGAAGCCGTCGGTGGCCTCATCGGGGTCGAAGCCGGAGCCGTCGTCGCGCACGCTCAGGTGCACGCCCGCCGCGTCCTCGTGCACCTCGACCACGGCCCGTGTGGCACCGCCGTGCTTGGTGGCGTTGGTGAGCGCCTCCTGTACCAGGCGATAGACCGCGGTCTCGAGCTCGGAGCTGTGGCGTGTCGACTTGCGGCCATCTTCCTCGTGCAGCTCGACGCTCACGTCGACCTCGATGCCGTGGCGGGCCGCCCGCTCGGCGAGGCCTTCCAGCGCGGCCCGTACGCCGAGGTCGTCGAGCGCCGCCGGACGCAGGTCGGTGATCAGCGCGCGCAGGTTGCTGATCGCATCCTCGAGCTGGCCGATTGCCTGGGCGACAGCATCGGTGAGCACCTCCGAGCGACCCGAGCGCCCCGCGGTTGAGAGCCCGATCCGCAGCGCGCTGAGGCTCTGCAGGGTGTCGTCGTGCAGCTCGCGCGCCCAGCGTGTGCGCTCGCTCTCGGCGGCGGCCAGGCGCTGGCGGCGACGCTCGGAGGCGACCGTCTGCGCCATCGCCACGGCTGTCGCGGCGCTCCCCGCAAAGGCCTCCAGCAGCCGCTCGTCCTCGGCCGAGAACGCGGGCCCGCCGTGGAGGCGGTCGATCGCGATCAGCGCCCCGCTGGCGCCGCCGTGGAAGACGAGCGGGACAACCAGCCCTGCCTCGGCGCTTATGCCGAGGTGCCCGAGCCCGTGCTCGTCGAAGCGCGCGCGGTTGAGCGTGTCCTCCAGGCGCTGGGTGCGGCGCGTGCGGATCGCATAACTGGCGACGGTGTCCTCGAGTCCGACCCGCTCGCCGACCACATCGGGCGGCAGTTCGCCCGCACCAGCGGCGATGGTCAGGGCATTGCCCTGCTTGAGCTCGATCACCAGCGCGCGCGCCGAAACGAGGGCGCGCCCGCGCTTGGCCACGAGCTCGAGGATGAGATCGAGGTCGGTCTCGCCGCCGACCGCGTGGGCGATCTGCGTAGTGGCCTCGAGCGCCGCCACGGTGCGCTCCAGCTCATCACGGCGCTGCTCGGCGCCGGTGTAGCGGCGCGCGTGGTCGATCGCCACGCCGGCGAACTCGGCGAGCACCGTGACGGCCTGCTCGTCTGCCTCGGAGAAATCCACGCCGTGGGCCTTCTCGGTGAGATACAGGTTGCCGTAGGGCGATCCGCCCACGAGGATGGGCACGCCGAGGAACGTGTGCATCGGCGGATGCCCAGCCGGGAAGCCGTAGGAGCGCGGGTGAGCGCCCACGTCGGTCAGGCGCAGCGGCGCGGGCTCGCTGATCAGCGCGCCGAGCACGCCGCGCCCGCTCGGGAGCGCGCCGATCCTCGCGTGCGTGGCGTCATCGATGCCTTTCGTGATGAAGCGCGAGAGCCCCGTCTTGGCCTCGCTGAGCACGCCGAGCGCCGCATAGCGCGCATGGGTCAGCTCCTGCGCGGCCTCGAGCACGCGCTCCAGAACCACGTCGAGGTCGAGCTCGTCGAGCACGCTGCGGGCAACCTCCAGGATCTCCCTGGTCGCGCGGTCCGGCGTTTTGATCCCCGCCAAGTGCTCATTGGCCCGTGGCGCGGGCTCATCCTCGGGAGTGGATCTCATCGCTCCACCTGTTGGTGCCACTGCACCCATTCTATGCCTCTGCGCATCCCGCCGCAGGCAGCGGCCCTGCGCGCGAGGCACGAACCGGTGTGCGGGCCTCCGCTCGCGGGCGCCGGCGGGCGCGTGGGTTCAGTCTGCGGAGGGTGCGCTCGCGCGCGCCGCGTCGAGCAGTACCCGCTGCTCGGCCGCCGCGATCAGCCGCCGCGTGCGCTCCACGGCGTCCACGCTCACCGAGATGTTCTCGATGCCCAGCCGCACGAGCAGCTCGGCGTACTCCGGGTGCACCGACGGCGCCTGGCCGCAGATCGAGGTCTGCAGGCCGAGCGCGCGGGCGCGGGGGATCAGCTGAGCGAGGTAGTCCTCGACCGCCGGATCGCGCTCGTCGAACGTCGCCGCCAGCACCTCCGAGTCGCGGTCCGCGCCGAGCATCAGCTGCGTCAGGTCGTTGGAGCCGATCGAGATTCCCGCGATCCCGAGCTTGGCGTAGCGCTCCAGGTTGAACAGCACCGAGGGCACCTCGGCCATCACCCACAGCTCGAAGTTGGGGCGCGCGAGCAGGCCGGACTCGGCCACCAGCGCGCGGCAGCGTTCGAGCTCCGTCGCGGTGCGCACGAACGGCAGCATCATGTGGAAGTTCTCGTGCCCGTTGTCCCACACACGGCGCACCGCCTCGAGCTCCAGCGCGAAGACCTCAGGCTCCTGTACGTAGCGCAGTGCTCCGCGGAAGCCGATCATCGGGTTGGCCTCCTCCGGCTCGAAGCGCTCGCCGCCGCGCAGGTTGCGGAACTCGTTGGTGCGGAAGTCGGTCGTGCGGTAGGTCACCGGCCGCGGGCTGAAGCCGGCGGCGAAGCTGCTCAGCGCGTCCGCCATCCGCGCGATGAACTCCTCCGCCCTGCCCTCCTCGATCAGCTGCTTGGGGTGCGTCCCGTCGAGTGCCTCGATCAGCATCAGCTCGGCCCGCAGCAGGCCCACGCCGTCGACGTCCAGCGCCGCTGTGCGCTCCACCTGCGAGGGCTCTGAGAGGTTCACGAGCAGCCGCGTCGCTGTCACCGGCGCGGGGCTCGCGAGCCCGCCCACGGCACCCGCGCCGGCGGGCGCGACGGCCGGCGCCGGCGGAGCGGCGCCCTCGAGCACCACACCGTGCGTGGCGTCGACCGTCACGAGCTCGCGGTCGCGCAGGCGCTTGGTGGCTTCGCCCGTGCCCACCACGCAGGGGATGCCGAGCTCGCGCGAGACGATCGCCGCGTGACAGGTCATGCCACCGGAGTCGGTCACGATCGCGGCGGCCTTGCGCATCAGCGGCACCCAGTCGGGTGTGGTCATGTGCGTCACGAGCACTTCGCCGTCGTTGAAGGCGGAGGTGTCGTGGGGATCGGCCAGCAGCCTCACGCTGCCGCTGGCGCTGCCCGGGGCGGCGCCGAGACCGCGCACGAGCACCTCTTCGGGGGCGTGCTCGGGCGCAAGCAGCGTCGTGATCGGGCGGCTCTGCAGCATCCATACGCCGCCGTCGGGATCAAAGGACCACTCGGTGTCCTGCGGGCTGCCGTAGTGCTCCTCGATCGCGAGGCCGAGCTCGGCCAGGCGAGTGACCTCGGCGTCATCGAGGACCGCCTGCATGCTCTCGCTCGCGCTCAGCTCGCGGGTCAGCGTGCCACCGCCCTCTGCTGGCTCGATCACGAGCTCCTTGGGCTTGACCGAGCGGGTGAGGATCGACATGTCGCTCTTGCGGACCACGTAGCGGTCCGGCGAGACGCTGCCCGAAACCACAGCCTCGCCGAGGCCGAAGGATCCCTCGATCACCAGTTGATCGCGCTCGCCGGTCGAGGGGTCGACGGTGAACATCACGCCGGCGCGGGTTGAGGGGATCTGCAACTGCACGACCACGGCGATGTCCATGTCGGCCTGGCTGAAGCCGCGTTGGCCGCGGTAGTAGATCGTGCGCGCCCCAAACAGCGAGCCCCAGCAGCGTTTGACCGCATCCACAACGCCGTCCGCGCCGCGGATGTTCAGATACGTTTCGTTCATCCCTGCAAACGACGCCGAGGCGGTGTCCTCGGCCGTTGCCGACGAGCGCACCGCCACCGCAACGTCCTGCCCGTCGCCCGCCAGCGCGCGGTAGCCCGCCACGATCGCCTCCTCCAGCGCAGGCGGCATCGTCGCGTCGAGCACCGTCTGGCGGGCCGCGGCCGACGCGGCCTCCAGCGCCGTCCCGTCCTCGACGTTGACATCCAGCAGGATCGCATCGAGCTCGGCGCGAACACCGGAGTCGCTGCAGAAGGAGGCGTAGGCGGGTGCGCCCACGACAAATCCCGGGGGCACCGGCAGCCCCGCCGCGGTCAGCTCGCCGAGATTGGCGCCCTTGCCACCTGCATAGGCGACGTCGTCCTTGGTGAGCTCCGCGAAGGAGAGGGTGGGGGAGGTGGAGATGGTGGTGGTCATGCGGCCACCATCCCAGAGACGTGCGCGCGCGTCATCCGTGTACAACCGCCGCATCCCGGGGTGCTACGCCCTTGGCCGCTGCGGCCTTTCACGGATGCGGCGGCGGGTCGCGAGGAGCAGCATTGCGGGCAGTTCGCCATCGACAGGGGCCGCGCCACGGTGCCCCGCGGGGGGCTACGCCGAGACCGATGAGCCAGGCCCCGACCAAGACCAGCCCCTATCCCGAGTCCCACGCCGTCGACGTCGCTCTGCGCGACGGCTCCACGCTTCACGTGTGCCCCGTCACCGGCGCAGACCGCCCCGCGATCGAGGCGTTTCTGCACGCGCTGTCGCCCCAGTCGATCGCCCTGCGCTTCTTCGGACAGGTCAATCTCGACTGGGCCGTCGAATGGGCCACCGACGTCGACTACGCCGACCGCTATGCGCTGATCGCCACCACCGGCCCGGATCGGACGATCGTCGGCCACGGCGCCTACATCCGCATCGATGAGACCAGGGCTGAAGTTGCGTTCATGATCTCCGACGCTTGGCAGGGGCGCGGGATCGCCACGATCCTGCTGCTCCACCTGGCCGCCGCCGCCGACGAACACGGCATATCCGTCTTCCTCGCGACAGTGCTCCCCGGAAACCGGCAGATGCTCGAGGTCTTCCGCGAAAGTGGCTTCTCGCTGAAGCGGCGCACCAAGGATGAGGTGGTCGAGATCGAGCTGCCCACCTCGCTGTCGGCGCGGGCGCGGGAGCGCGTCGAACAGCGCGAGCAGACCGCCGCGATCGCCGCCCTCGGGAGCTTCTTGAAGCCGCAGGCGGTCGCAGTCATCGGCGCCTCGCGAAGGCGTGGAACGGTCGGGGGGGAGATCCTGCACAACATTCTCATCAGCGGGTTCACCGGCGCCGTGTACCCCGTCAACAGCTCGGCCCGCTCCGTCCAGGCCCTGCGGGCCTACGCCTCGGTCGGTGATGTGCCCGAGCGGGTGGATCTGGCGGTGGTCGCCGTGCCAGCCGCCCAGGTAGCCGATGTCGCCCGCCAGTGCGCCTCGGCCGGTGTACACGCGCTCCTTGTGATCTCCGCCGGCTTCGGCGAGGCCGGGCCCGAGGGTGTCCGCCGCCAGGAGGAGCTCATGACGGTCTGCCGCGACGCCGGCATGCGCCTGATCGGTCCTAATTGCCTGGGCGTGCTGAACACCGGACCGGAGGTGTGTCTCGACGCCACCTTCGCCGCGCGAGCACCGCTCCCGGGTCGGGTGGGCTTCCTCTCCCAGAGCGGTGGCCTGGGGATCGCGATGATCGAGGCCGCGGCTCGCCTCGGTCTCGGCCTGTCGTCGTTCGTATCGGTCGGCAACAAGGCCGACATCTCGGGCAACGACCTGCTGCAGTTCTGGGAACGAGACCCCGCGACCGATGTCGTGCTGCTGTACCTGGAGTCCTTCGGCAACCCCCGTCGCTTTGCGCGTATCGCTCGCCGCGTGAGCTCCGTCAAGCCGATCGTCGCGGTCAAGAGCGGGCGCTCACCCGCAGGAGCGCGCGCCGGCGCCTCGCACACCGGAGCACTGGTGTCGGCGTCGGATGTGACCGTGGATGCGCTGTTCCGCCAGGCAGGAGTGATTCGCACCGACACGATGCACGAGCTGTTCGATGTCGCCTCGCTGCTGTCGGCCCAGCCGGCGCCCCGTGGTCCGCGCGTCGCGATCGTCACCAATGCCGGGGGCCCCGGCATCCTCTGTGCCGACGCCTGTCAGGCCGGCGACCTCGAGGTCGCCGAGCTGCCCAGGAAGGTGCGCCGGCGCCTGTCGGGCTTTCTGGCCGCCGAGGCCTCGCTCGGCAACCCGATCGACATGATTGCCACCTGCACCGCGGTGCACTACCGCCAGACGATCGAAGCGCTCGCCGAGGAAGCCGCGTGTGACGCGATCCTCGCGCTCTTCGTGCCGCCTGTGGTGACGTCCGCTCGCGATGTGGCGCGCGAGATCAGCACTGCCGCAGCCAACGTTGCGCGCGATCGCGGCGTAACGGTGGCGGCGGTGTTCATGAGCGGCGATCCGATGCCAGAGGAGCTTGCGCAGGATGGGGCGCGGATACCTGCCTTCGAGTTTCCCGAGGATGCCGCGCGCGCCCTGTCCCACGCGGCGCGCTATGCGCGCTGGCGCGCGCAGCCCAAGGGCTCGGTCGTGCAACCGGCCGACTGCCGTGCGGCCGACGCCGCGACGATCATCGCCGAGGGTCTGGCGGGTGGCTCGGGCTGGCTCGGGCCGAGCGAGGTCGGTGCACTGCTCGGCGCCTACGGCCTGCCGCTGATACCCGCGCGCGTGGTTGGCAACGCACGCGAGGCTGTTGACGCAGCCGCCGAACTGGACGGAGCGGTTGCGCTGAAGGCTGTCGCTCCGGGCCTGCTCCACAAGAGCGACGCCGGCGGCGTCCTTCTCGGACTGCGCGGCCCGCAAGCAGTGCGGGCCGGCGTCCGCGAGATCAGGACGGCGGTCAACGCTGCCGGGCACGAGCTGGAAGGGCTGGTCGTTCAGTCGATGGCCGAGCCGGGTGTGGAGCTGCTGATGGGGGTGGTACACGACGAGAGCTTCGGCCCGGTGATCGCGTGCGGCGCAGGCGGCACCAGCGCCGAGCTGCTTGGAGACGTGGCCGTCCGCATCACCCCGCTCACCGATCTCGACGCTCGCGAGATGCTGGGTTCGCTCCGCACCTTTCCCCTGCTCAATGGCTACCGCGGCGCGCCGGCATGTGACCTCGCCGCGCTGGAAGATCTGTTGCTGCGCCTGAGCGCGCTCGTGGAGGCGCACCCAGAGGTCGCCGAGCTGGACGCCAACCCAGTGGTGGCGAGCCCCAGCGGTGCGCTGATCGTCGATGCACGCATCCGCCTCGCAGCAGTTCCCGCGCCGGCACCCCTGCCCTCGCTGTGAGGGGCGCTCGTTCCGTAGAAACGCACAAGCGTTTCGCCTGAAGTCACCGATGTGCCGGGCGCGGGGCGCCCCTAGTGTCCCCTGGGAGTGGGGAGCGGCGGGTTCCCCACCAGCGAACAAGGGAGTCACGATGGCAACCATCCAGGAGTCACCCACCTTCGAGGCCCCCGGGCGCCCGGGCAGCCCGGTCGAGGTCAAGGCGCGCTACGAGAACTTCATCGGCGGGCACTGGGTCGCTCCCGTGGAGGGCGAGTACCGCGACAACCTCTCCCCCGCAACGGGGCAGCCGATCAGCGAGGTCGCGCATTCCGGAGCGCAGGACATCGAGCTCGCGCTCGACGCCGCGCATGCAGCCAAGGACGCGTGGGGCGAGACCTCCACGACAGAACGCTCCAAGGTGCTGGGTGCGGTCGCCGACGCGATCGAGGAGAACCTCGAGATGCTCGCCGTGGCCGAGAGCTGGGAGAACGGCAAGCCTGTGCGTGAGACGCTCGCAGCCGACATCCCGCTGGCGGCCGATCACTTCCGCTACTTCGCCGATGTGATCCGCGGCGAGGAGGGTCGCATATCGGAGATCGACAAGGACACCGTCGCCTATCACTTCAACGAGCCGCTCGGCGTGGTCGGGCAGATAATCCCGTTCAACTTCCCGCTGCTGATGGCCGCCTGGAAGATCGCGCCGGCGCTCGCCGCGGGCAACTGCACGGTCGTCAAGCCGGCCTCGCCCACGCCGTGGTCGATCCTCAAGTTCGCCGAGATCATCGAGGACATCGTCCCGCCCGGCGTGCTGAACATCGTCAACGGCCCCGGTGCCGAGACGGGCAAGGCGCTGGCATCCAACAAGCGGATCGCGAAGATCGCCTTCACCGGCGAGACCGTCACCGGGCGTCTGATCATGCAGTACGCGGCCCAGAACATAATCCCCTCGACCACCGAGCTGGGCGGCAAGTCGCCCAACGTCTTCTTCGAGGACGTGATGGCCGCGGACGACGAGTTCCTCGACAAGGCAGTGGAGGGGCTCGTGCTGTACGCGTTCAACAAGGGCGAGGTGTGCACGTGCCCCTCTCGCGCGCTGATCCAGGAGTCGATCTACGACGAGTTCATGGCCCGCTGCCTGGCGCGCATCCAGGCCATCAAGCAGGGCAACCCGCTCGATCAGAGCGTGCAGCTGGGCGCGCAGAACTCGCTCTCCCAGCTGGAGAAGATCGAGAGCTACGTGCAGATCGGAACCGAAGAGGGCGCCGAGCTGCTGACCGGCGGGCACCGCAACATGCTCCCCGGCGAGCTGGCGGGCGGCTACTACTACGAGCCGACGGTGTTCAAGGGCACCAACGAGATGCGCATCTTCCAGGAGGAGATCTTCGGCCCGGTGCTGGCCGTCACGACGTTCAAGGACGAGGCCGAGGCGCTGCACATCGCCAACGACACGCTCTACGGGCTCGGTGCCGGGGTGTGGAGCCGCGACGGCTCGCGCGCGTTCAGGATGGGCCGCGGCATCAAGGCTGGACGGGTGTGGACCAACTGCTACCACCTCTACCCCGCACACGCCGCCTTCGGCGGCTACAAGGTCTCGGGCGTCGGCCGCGAGAACCACAAGATGATGCTCGGTCACTACTCCCAGACCAAGTGCCTGCTGGTGAGCTACGACAAGAACCCGATGGGGTTCTTCTAGGCCGCATGGGCAGCTCCATGGCAGAGGCGAGCGTGACCGCGACCGCAGAGGCGCTGCAGGCGATCGAGCGCCTGAGCGCCGAGCACGGTCCGCTCGCCTTCTTCCAATCCGGCGGCTGCTGCGACGGCAGCCTGCCGATCTGCATGAAGGACGGCGAGCTGCCGCCCGGGCCCGGCGACACGCTGCTCGGCACGGTCGGGGGCGCGCCGTTCTATGTGGACAGCGAGCAGTACCGGCGCTGGGGCCGGCCGGCGTTCCTGCTCGACCTGCGCCCCGGCGCCGCCGAGGGCTTCTCGCTGTCGCTGACCGACGCCCATTTCGTGACCCGCCAGCCGCGCTAGCGGATGGGTCAGCCGCCACCGCCGCAGGCCGGTTCGGTGCGGTCGCGCCGCGCCGGATCGCGAGCGGCGCGAGAATGAGCCCAATGGCCCCGCCCGGCGGCTACACGTTGCAGCGCGACCGGCTCGACGAGCTGTTTGCCGTGCTGCGCGGTCGCGGCTACACCGTGCTCGGGCCCACCGTGCGCGATCAGGCGATCGTCTACGACGAGATCGAGAGCTGCGCGGACCTGCCGGCCGGTTGGACCGACGAGCAGGAGGCGGGCCACTACCGGCTGCGCCGGCGCGAGGACGAGGCGCTGTTCGGCTACAACGTCGGTCCGCACTCCTGGAAGCGCTATCAGCTGCCGCCGGAGGTGCGCCTGTGGCGCGCCCGGCGCGGGCCCGATGGCACGCTCACTGGGCTCACCGAGCCCCCCCGCGAGGCGCCGCGCTACGCCTTCCTCGGCGCGCGCTCCTGCGAGCTGCACGCGATGGGCATCCTCGACCGGGTGCTGCTCGGCGGCGCCCATGCCGACCCGGGCGACCGCGTCCGGCGCGAGAATGTTTTCGTCGTCGCCGTGCAGTGCACGCAGGCCGGCGCGACCTGCTTCTGCACCTCCATGGGAACAGGGCCGACCGCCGATCGCGGCTACGACCTCGCGCTCACCGAGGTGCTCGACGGTGCCGAGCACTACTTCGTGCTCGACGTCGGCAGCGAGCTCGGGGCGGAAGTGCTCGGCGAGCTCGCCCACGCACCAGCCGCGGCCGCGGCCACGGAGCGGGCCGCGGCGAGCGCCGCGCACGCGCGCGCGTCCGCCCAGATGGGCCGCGAGCTCGACGTGAGCGACATCCGCGAACTGCTCTACCGCAACTTCGAGAACCCGCGCTGGGACGAGGTCGCCGAGCGCTGCCTCTCGTGCGGCAACTGCACGATGGTCTGCCCCACCTGCTTCTGCACCACCGTCGAGGACGTCACCGACCTCGCCAACGAGCATGTCGAGCGCCACCAGCGCTGGGACTCGTGCTTCACGGTCGACTACTCCCACATCCACGGCGGTCCCGTGCGCGCGTCCACACGCTCGCGCTATCGGCAGTGGATGACCCACAAGCTCGCCACCTGGATCGACCAGTTCGGCAGCTCCGGCTGCGTGGGCTGCGGGCGCTGCATCACATGGTGCCCGGTGGGCATCGACATCACCGAGGAGGCACGGGCGATCCGCGCGAGCGAGGAGACGGCCGATGCAGACACTTGAGGAGCTGATCGCCGCATCTCCCACGTTCGCGGGGCTCGAGCCTGCGCAGCTCGCAGTGATAGCCGGCTGCGCGCGCAACGAGCACTTCGACGCGGGCGCGCAGATGTTCCGCGAGGGCACGCCCGCCGAGCGCTTCTACCTGATCCGCGTGGGGGCCGTGGCGCTCGAGTCCGACATGCCCGGCCGCGGCCCGCTGGTCGTGCAGACGCTGCACGAGGGCGAGGTGGTCGGCTGGTCCTGGCTGTTCGAGCCCTACCGCTGGCAGTTCGACGGACGCGCAATCGGTACCACGCGGGTGGTGGGCTTCGACGGCACCTGCCTGCGCGGCAAGTGCGACGCCGACCACGAGCTCGGCTACCAGCTGATGCGCCGCTTCGCCGCCTCGATGACCGAGCGCCTGCAGGCCACGCGGTTGCAGGCCCTCGACGTGTACGGTCATGGCCGCCCGGGCTGAGCTCGATCCGGCGGCGCCCGGTCCGATGGTGCCCGCGCCGTACGTGGTGTGCGCCACACGCCAGGACACCGCCGACACCTGGACGCTCGCGCTGCGCCCCTGCGCGGGAGCGCCGCTGGCCTTCGAGCCGGGACAGTTCACCATGCTCAGCGCCCCCGGCAGCGGGGAGGTGCCAATCTCCATCAGCGGCGACCCCCGCGGCGACGGCATGCTCGAACACACCGTACGCGCCGTCGGGCTGGCGACCGAGGCGATCTGCCGCACCGTCCCCGGTGAGGTGCTCGGCGTGCGCGGGCCCTTCGGCCGGCCGTGGCCGGTGGCCGAGCTCGAGGGCGCCGACGTCATCGTCGTCGCCGGCGGCATCGGTCTCGCACCGCTGCGCTCCGCGATCCTCTCGCTGCTCGCGCACCGCGAGCGCTACGGGCGCCTGCTGCTGCTCTACGGAGGGCGCTCGCCCGACCAGCTGCTCTACACACGCGAGCTGCACGAGTGGTCCGCCCGCGGGCTCGACGTGGCGCTCAGCGTGGACAGTGCGGGCCCCGAGTGGCTCGGGCATGTCGGCGTGGTGCCGCGGCTCATCGGCCGCGCGCGCTTCGACGCCGCCTCTGCGGTGGCGCTGGTGTGCGGCCCCGAGGTGATGATGCGCTTCACCGTCGCCGCGCTCGCGCGCAGCGGCGTGGGCGCCGAGCGCGTGCATGCCTCCATGGAGCGCAACATGCAGTGCGGCATCGGGCTCTGCGGGCACTGCCAGCTGGGGCCGAGCCTCATCTGCCGCGATGGACCCGTCTACCGCTGGCGCGAGCTCGAGCCGTGGCTGGCGATCAGGGAACTGTGATGGACGACGCACCCAAGCAGACCCTCGCCGTGTGGAAGTTCGCCTCCTGCGACGGCTGTCAGCTGAGCCTGCTGGACTGCGAGGACGAGCTGCTCGCGCTGGCCGAGCACGTGGAGATCAGCAACTTCCTGGAGGCCAGCAGCGCGACCGCGGCGGGCCCGTATGACATCTCGATCGTCGAGGGCTCGATCTCGACCGCCCACGACATCGAGCGCATCATTGAGGTGCGCCGCCAATCGCATGTGCTGATCACGATCGGCGCCTGCGCGACCGCCGGTGGCATCCAGGCGCTGCGCAACTTCGCCGACGTCGAGGACTTCACGCGCGCGGTCTACGCCACGCCCGACTACATCTCCACGCTGGCCACCTCCACGCCGATCAGCGCGCACGTGCCGGTGGACTTCGAGCTCAACGGCTGCCCCATCAACAAGCGCCAGCTGCTCGAGGTGATCGGCGCGCACCTCGCACGGCGCCGCCCGCGCGTACGCGCGCACAGCGTGTGCATCGAGTGCAAGCGCCGCGGCACCGTCTGCGTGATGGTCGCCCACGGCACTTCCTGCCTGGGTCCCGTCACGCACGCCGGCTGTGGCGCCATCTGTCCTTCCTACGATCGCGGCTGCTACGGCTGCTACGGGCCGATGGAGGCCGCCAACACCGCCGCGCAGAGTGCGCGCATGGCGCAGCTCGGCTGCGAGGAGCAGGACCTGATCAGGGTCTATCGCACGTTCAACGCCGCCGCGCCCGCGTTCCGCGAGGCTGCCGAGCGCGAGGGCGGCGAGCGATGAGCGCCGCCGAGCCCAAGCGCACCCGCGTGATCCGCACCGACTACCTCGCCCGCGTCGAGGGCGAGGGGGCGATGTACGTAAAGCTCGACGGCCGCGAGGTGCTCGACGTGAAGCTGCGCATCTATGAGCCGCCGCGCTTCTTCGAGGCGCTGCTGCGCGGCCGCGCGTTCACCGAGGCCCCGGATATCACGGCGCGAATCTGCGGCATCTGCCCGGTCGCCTACCAGATGAGCGCTGTGCGCGCGATGGAGGATGCGTGCGGCGTGGCCATCGACGCGGGACCGCTGCGCGACCTGCGCCGGCTGCTCTACTGCGGCGAGTGGATCGAGAGCCACAGCCTGCACGTCTACATGCTGCACGCGCCCGACTTCCTCGGCTATGCCGGCGCGGTCGAGATGGCGCGCGATCACCGCGAGATCGTCGAACGGGGCCTGCAGATGAAGAAGGCCGGCAACGCGCTGATGGCGCTCGTCGGCGGCAGGGAGATCCACCCCATCAACGTGCGCGTCGGGGGCTTCTACCGGGTGCCTCGCCGCAGCGAGCTGCGGGCGCTGTGCGACCCGCTGCAGGCGGCGCTCGAGACGGCGCTCGAGACCGTCCGCTGGGCCGCCACGCTGCCGTTCCCCGACGTCGAGTGCTCGCCCGAGCTGATCGCCCTCAGCGAGCCGGGCGCCTATCCGATCGACCTCGGCCGGATCCGCTCGGACGCCGGCCTGGACATCGCGCCGGCGGCCTTCGACGAGCATTTCGTCGAGGAACATGTCGAGCATTCAAACGCCCTGCACGCACGCCTGCGCGACCGCGGTCCCTACCTCGTCGGCCCGCTCGCCCGCTACGCGCTGTCCTCGCCGGAGCTGCGCGCGCCCGCCGGCGAGGCGGCGCGCGCAGCGGGTCTCGGGGCGGTCTGCCGCAACCCCTTCCAGAGCATCGTCGTGCGCGCCGTGGAGCTCGTGCAGGCATGCGACGAGGCGCTTGGCATCATCGCGCGCTACGAGGAGCCCGATGCGCCCGCCGTCGAGGTCACCCCCCGCCGCGCGGTCGGGCACGGCGCCACCGAGGCGCCCCGCGGGTTGCTCTACCACCGCTATGAGATCGACGAGGACGGCAGCATCCTCGACGCGCGGATCGTGCCGCCAACCTCCCAGAACCAGCTCGTGATCGAGCAGGATCTGCGCGCGGTCGTCGAAGACGGGCTCGACCTCCCCGATGCGCAGCTCGCGCTGCGCTGCGAGCAGGCGATCCGCAACCACGACCCCTGCATCTCCTGTGCCACGCACTTCCTCACGCTGACCGTCGATCGCGGTGGCTGACGTCCGCGCGGGCGCCGGCGTCGTGATCATCGGCGTCGGCAACGCGCTGCGCGGCGACGACGCCGCCGGCCTCGAGGTCGCGCGGCGCCTGCGCCCGCGCGCGCTCGCCGCGGGCATCCTCGTGCGCGAGCAGGAGGGCGAGGCGCTCGGCCTGCTCGAGCAGTGGGACGGGGCCGCCGCAGCGCTGCTCGTGGACGCGATCCGCAGCGCTGCGCCCGCCGGCACGGTCCAGCGCATGGACCTCTCCGCCCAGGTCCTGCCCGCGCGGCTGCGCGGCTCAACCTCGACGCACGCGGTGGGAATGGGCGAGGCGATCGAGCTCGCGCGCGCGCTCGGTCGCCTGCCCGCGCACGTGATCGTCTATGGCATCGAGGGTCGCTGCTTCAGCACCGGCAGCGGCCTGAGCGGGGAGGTAGCCGCGGCGATCGGCCCGCTCAGCGAGCGGGTGCTGGGCGAGGCTCGCCGCCTGGCCGGCTGAGCGGCGCCGCGCGATCGTGCATCGACGCTCAGCGCTCGCCCGGCTGCGCGCCCCAGCGTTCCTCGAGGCGCCCGAATCGCCATGCCGCGAGCGCGATCGCCCACGTCGCCACGAACATCCCGACGATGATGAACCCGAGCAGGTTGATGTCGATCGACTCGAACCACCCCCAGAACGAGCCGGAGAGCTTGAGCTGCTCGGCGATGATTCCGCCCAGCTCGATGGTGCCGATCACCAGCGCGACCGCGACCGACAGGCCGGTGATGGTGGCGTTGTAGAAGACCCTGCGCACGGGGGTGGAGAACGCCCAGCCGTAGGCGAAGTTCATCAGCGATCCGTCGATCGAGTCCATCAGCGACATCCCCGCAGCGAACAGCACCGGCAGGCACAGGATCGCGTACCACGGCAGTCCCGCGCCCGCCGCGCCGCCCGCGAGCACCAGCAGCGCCACCTCCGTGGCCGTGTCGAACCCCAGTCCGAACAGCACGCCGATCGGGTACATCTGCCGGGGCTCGGTGACCGTTGTCGTCAGGCGCCCGAGAAAGCGGTTCATGAACCCGCGATTGCCGAGCTGCTCCTCGAGCGCCCCTTCGTCGTAGCGCCCGCTTTTGAGATCGCGGGCGACCCTGATGATGCCGAGCAGGATCACCACGTTCATCGCGGCGATCAGGTAGAGAAACGAGCCGGAGACGAGCGTGCCGATCCAGTTGGTCAGCTGATGCAGCTGTGAGTCGTCGTCCCTGACCGGGCCGGCGAGCGACCTGACCCCCATCGAGAGCAGGAACGCGAGCGCGAAGACGATCGTCGAGTGCCCCAGCGAGAACCAGAAGCCGACGCTCAGCGGTCGCTTGCCCTCGGACATCAGCTTGCGCGTCGTGTTGTCGATCGCCGAGATGTGATCGGCGTCGAAGGCGTGGCGCAGACCCAGCGTGTAGGCCGTCACGCCGACCCCCACGCTGAATGCGCCCGCCGTTCCGAGCCGGTAGTGGTGCGGTGCCACCAGCGCGATCAGGGTGAGGAACCCGATCACGTGCAGAGCGCCGACAACCAGGACCATCATCAGCAGCGTCAGGCGCTGTCCGCCGTCCAGTGAAGCCCAGAACGCGCGCGGGCCCGGCCGCTGCCCTACGCCAACCGCCATAGCCTCTGTCTCACGCTCCTTCCCGGGGCGCCGGCCCGGTGGGCCAGCCTGACCGTACGGAACGCTACCCGTCCCGAACAGCGGTTGCGCTCTCGCCGCGCTCAGGCGCAGGCGGCCACCGCTGCCTGCCCGTAGGAGATGGCCCCGTCGTTGGGCGGCAGCCTGCGCGCGGTGAGCACACGCAGGCCCGCGTGCGCCAGCGCAGCGGCACAACGCTCCAGCAGCAGTCGGTTCTGAAAGACGCCGCCGGCTAGCACGGCGGTGGTGAGATCCTCACGTTCCGCCAGCAGCGCCACCGCCCGCGCGGTGGCCTGCGCCAGGCCGTTGTGGAAGCGTGCGCTGATCAGCGCGGGGGAGACCCCGGCGCCGAGGTCCTCCAGCACGGCGCGCACGGTCTCGCGCGCGTCGAGCACCACGACCTCGCCCTCGAGGATGCCGAGCGGGTAGGCGGCTCGCTCGCCGGGCGCGGCCAGGCCTTCCAGCTCCACCGCGGCGCGCCCCTCTTCGCTGACGCTCATGCGGATCCCGCACAGCGCCGCGACCGCGTCGAACAGCCGCCCCACGCTCGTGGTCGGCGGCGAGGCCACGCCGCTGCGCGCCAGCGACGCGACCTGCTCCCAGCGCTCGCCGGAGACGCGCGCGCCGATCTGCGGCGGGCACGGGACCTCACCTTCGTAGGCCGCGAGCAGCCACGCGCACGCCATCCGCCACGGCTCTCGCACCGCCGCATCCCCGCCCGGGAGTGCCACCGACAGCAGGTGCCCGACCCGCCGCGCGGAGCGCAGGTCGCCTGCCAGCAGCTCGCCACCCCAGACGGTTCCGTCCGCACCGAGGCCGGAGCCGTCGTAGATCACCCCGAGCGCCGGGCCGAGCTCGCCGTGCTCAGCCAGCACCGCTGCGAGATGGGCGTGATGATGCTGCACACCGAGCAGACGCACGCCGTCGCGCCCGAGCGCATAGCGGGTGGACATGTAGTCGGGGTGCAGGTCGTGCGCGACCACCACGGGCGCGACGTCGAACAGCGCTTCGAAGTGCGCGATCCCGGCGCGGAAGCAGCGCAGCGTCTCCCAATTCCTCAGGTCGCCGATGTGCTGCGCGACCCACGCCCGCGAGCCCCTGGCCACGCAGAAGGTGTTCTTCAGCTCGGCGCCGCACGCCAGCAGCGGCGGCGCCGTCAGCGGCAGGGCAATGCTCCCCGGCGCATAGCCCCGCGCCCGGCGCAGCATCAGCGCGCGCGGCGGCGCGCCGCTCACGGCGCGCACAACCGAGTCATCGGCACGAGCCTCGATCGGCCGGTCGTGGACGAGCAGCAGATCGGCGATCGCGCCCAGCCGCCGCAGGGCGTCCTCATCCTCGTGGGCGATCGGCTCCTCGGCGAGGTTGCCGCTGCTCATCACGAGCGCTGTCCCCGCGTCGGCGAGCAGCAGATGGTGCAGCGGCGTCGAGGGCAGCATCACACCGAGATCCGCCGAGCCGGGCGCCACCGCACCGGCCACGGGCGCCCCGGGCAGGCGTCGGGCGAGAACGATCGGGCGCTCGCGCCCGGCGAGCAGCTCGCGCTCCGCCGGAGAGAGCTCGACAAGTTCCCCGAGAGCGTTGAGGTCGCCTGCCATCAGCGCGAACGGCTTCTCCTCGCGCCGCTTGCGCGCGCGCAGCGCTGCCACGGCGCGCTGCTCATCGGCGCGGCAGGCAAGGTGGTAGCCGCCGACGCCCTTGACTGCCACGATGCGCCCGGCCGCCAGCGCAGCGGCAGCTGCCGCTACGGGATCCCCGCAGGCCACGGTGGCACCCGCTGTGTCGATCAGGCGCGCCGTGGGCCCGCACACCGGGCAGGCGTTCGGCTGTGCGTGAAAGCGGCGGTTGACCGGATCCTCGTACTCGCCCCGGCAGGCGGCGCACATCGTGAACGCCGCCATCGTCGTCAGCGCCCGGTCGTAGGGGACGCCGCGGATGATCGTGAAGCGCGGCCCGCAGTGGGTGCAGTTGATGAACGGATAGCGATGGCGCCGGTCGCGGCAATCGAACAGCTCGGCGAGGCACTGCGGGCAGGGCGCCACATCGGGCGCGACAAGCGTCCCCGGTGCCCCTGCACCCGCGCTGGCGAGGATCTGAAAGCCCCGCTCGCCCATCGCCGCCAGCGGCTCGGTGCTCAGCCGCTCGATCGCCGCGAGGGGCGGCGCCTCGTCGGCCAGGCGCTCGAGGAAGCGTTGCAGCGCGCCCTGCTCGCCCTCGATCTCCAGCAGCACGCCGCGCCGGTCGTTGCGCACCCAGCCGGCGAGCGTGTGCTCGTGCGCGAGCCGATGCACGAACGGCCGGAAGCCGACGCCCTGCACGACGCCCTCGACGCGCGCGCGCACGCGAGCACGCGCCGCTGAGCTCAACCGGCCGCCTCGCTGCCCCGGCGCGCGAGGGCCCCCAACCAGGCCTCGAGGACGCCCACGCCCTCGCCCGTGCGCGCGCTCACGAGCATGTGCTCGACTCCGGGGTTGACGCGGTCGAGGTTCTCCAGGAAGCGCTCCAGCGAGAAGTCGAGGTGGGGGAGCAGGTCGATCTTGTTGACGAGCACGAGCTCGCAGGTGCGGAACATGAGCGGGTACTTCAGGGGCTTGTCCTCGCCCTCGGTGACCGAGGAGACCATCGCGCGCGCGTCCTCGCCCACACGGAACTCGGCAGGGCAGACGAGGTTGCCGACGTTCTCGATGATCAGCAGGTCGATCTGCTCGAGCTCGATCGCGCCCAGCGCCGAGCGCACCATGTTGGCGTCCAGGTGGCACTCGCCGCCGAAGCCCGGGTCGGTGTTCAGCTGCGTGACCGGGACGTGCAGGGCCGAAAGGCGGTCTGCGTCGAGAGAGCCCTGGACGTCCCCCTCCAGCACCCCGGCGCGCACCCCCGGCAGACCGTCCATCAGCACGCGCTCGAGCAGCGATGTCTTGCCCGCGCCGGGAGCGCTCATGAGGTTCAGCACGCGCACTCCCGCGCGAGTGAAGTCCGCGCTGTTGGCGCGCGCGATCGTGGCGTTGGCGTCGAGGACGTCGGTGGCCACTTTCACCTTGGTGCGATGCACGGGGCCTCCTCCTCCACCTCGATCGAGTCGATGCGCAGCTGATCGCCATCCAGCACGCTCACGTCGGCCCCGTCGCAGCGGGGGCAGCGGAACGCGAGCTCGGCGAGCTCCCATTCCTCGCCGCAGGCGCAGCGCAGCCGTGCGGGCACCGGGTGCAGGTCCAGCAGCGCCCCGTCGCAGATGGTCTCGCGCGCGAGGATCTCGAAGTGGAAGGCCAGCGAGTCGCCGACGACCTGGCGCAGGGCGCCCACGCTCACGCTGACGCGCGTCACGCGGCGTCCCCGGGCATGCTCGCTCGCGCTGGCGAGGATCGCACGGCTGAGCGCCAGCTCGTGCATCAGCAGATCCGCGGAAGCGGGTCGCCGGAGAGCAGGTCGAGCACCCGCCTGCCGCCGAAGGCGGTGTCGACGAGGACCATCCCGGGCGGCTCGGATGTGACCTCGCCGATGTCCGCCGCCTGCTCACAGCCCGGTACGGCGCGCAGTGCCGCCAGGGCGGCCGCACCGCTCTCTGCTGCGACGAAGGCGAGCAGCTTGCCCTCGTTGGCCACATACATCGGATCGATTCCGAGCAGCTCAGCAGCACCGGCGACCGCGGGTGCGATCGGCACGCCGGACTCGCGCACGAGCGCACCGACGCCGGAGGCGCGCACGAGCTCGTTGAGCGCGGAGGCCACGCCGCCTCGCGTGGGGTCGCGCATGCAGTGCAGATGGGGGCCCGCGGCCTCCAGCAGCGCGTCGGCTGCGGGCCACAGCGAGCGCGTGTCCGAGCGAATGTCGGCGTCGAGTGAGAACTCGTCGCGAGCCAGCATCACGGCCATGCCGTGTTCGCCGATGGGTCCGGAGAGCAGTATGCGATCGCCGGGCCTCAGCCCGGAGGTCGACAGGCGCCCGCGCGGGTCGATCGCGCCCACCCCGGTCGTGCACGCGAACATCGCGTCGGCGTGGCCGCGCTCCACCACCTTGGTGTCTCCCGCGATGACCCCGACGCCAGCCGTCCGCGCCGCTCGCGCCACCGCCCCGATCTCCGCGCTCAGGCTGCTCGTCGCCAGGCCCTCCTCGAGCACGAGCGCAAGCGTGAGTGCGAGCGGCCGAGCTCCCGACACGGCGAGATCGTTGACCGTGCCGTTGACCGCGAGCTCGCCGATCGAGCCGCCCGGGAAGCGGATCGGCGTGACGACGAAGCTGTCCGCCGTGAGCGCGAGCTCGGTGTCCCCGAGCGACAGCGTGCCCGCGTCGCCGAGCGCCGCCAGCGCGTCGTTGCGCAGCGCCGGCAGGAGCAGCCCCTCGATCAGCGATTGGCTGGCCTTGCCCCCCGCGCCGTGCGCCATCGTGATCTGCGTGTCGCGGAAGCGTGCGGGACGCGTGCGCGTGCGCTGAACAATGTCGAGCATGCGCTGCTCGCGCGAGGCCCCGGCGCTCTGCGTGCTCACACCGTCACCCCGCGCTCGCGCGCGTAGCGTCCGTAGGCGTAATAGGCCGCGCAGGCGCCCTCAGGTGAGACCATGCACGTGCCGATCGGGCGCTCGGGCGTGCAGGCCGTGCCGAACACCTTGCACTCCCAGGGCCGGATCGCGCCCGTCAGCACCTCGCCGCACTGGCACGCCTCGGGGTCGGCCACGCGGGCTCCCGGCGTCGGGAAGCGCCGCTCCGCGTCGAGCTCGGAGTACTCCTGGGAGAGCTTCAAGGCGCTGCGCGGGATGAAGCCGAGCCCGCGCCACTCGAAGTTCTCGCGCGTGTCGAATACCTCGGCCATCACCTCCAGCGCGCGGGGGTTGCCGTCCCATGCGACCGCGCGTGCGTACTGGTTCTGCAGCTCGCATCTGCCGCCGGCGAGTTGGGCGATGATCATCTGGATCGCCTGGAGCACGTCCAGCGGCTCGAAGCCGGCGGTAACAAAGGGCTTGCCGTGCTCGGCGGGGATGAACTGAAACGGGCGCACACCGACGACGCTCGCGACATGGCCGGGGCCGATGAAGCCGTCGATGTCCAGGCCGGGGGAGTCGAGCAGCGCCTGCAGCGGCGGCACGATCGTGACGTGGTTGCACATGCAGGAGAAGTTCTCGATGCGATCGGCCTTGGCGCGTCGCAACGTGAGTGCTGTCGAGGGGGCGGTCGTCTCGAAGCCGATCGCGAAGAAGACCACCTCGCGCTCGGGGTTGGCGCGCGCGATCGCGAGCGCGTCCAGCGGCGAGTAGACCATGCGCACATCCGCGCCCTCGGCCTTGGCCTCCAGCAGGCTGCCGCGTGAGCCCGGGACGCGCAGCATGTCCCCGAAGCATGTGAAGATCAGCCCGGGCTGGTGCGCGATCGCGATGCCGTCGTCGACGCGGCCCATCGGCAGCACGCACACCGGGCAGCCGGGACCGTGCACCAGCTCGACCTCCTCGGGCAGCAGGCCGTCGATGCCGTAGCGATAGATGGTGTGGGTGTGCCCGCCGCAGACCTCCATCAGCCTGTACGTGCGCCCCGGCTCGACCAGCGCGCGAATGTCGTGCGCGAGGGCTCGGCCGAGCTCCGCGTCGCGGAACTCCTGCACGAACCTCACGCCACCGGCTCCCTGATCAAGGCCGTCCCGGCATGCACCAGCAGCATGTCACCCGGCAGGACCGTCCCCACGATGCCCGTGTCCACGGACAGCCGCCGCCCGTCCTCGTCCCGGCACAGCGCCAGCTCCTCGGCCTCATCGACGGCCAGCACCAACATGCGCGCGGCGACGTCGCCGCAGGTCTGGCAGTGCTCGCCGGTCATCCAACCGCGCTCTCGTTGAGCTCGCGCAGCTCCTGCTCGTAGGCCGCGCCCATCTCCTCCAGCAGCATCAGCGTGGCACGCGCCTCCCGCTCGTCGATCTGCGACAGCGCGAAGCCGACGTGCACGAGCACCCACCTGCCGATCAGGGTCCCCGGTGTCTCGAGGTCGAGCAGGGCGATGTTGACGGTGCGCCTGACACCGGCGATCTCGACGCAGGCCAGCTGCTCGCCTCCGTCGACGATCTCAACGACTTGGCCGGGGATGGCCAGGCACACGTTCGTCGCTCTCCTGTTCGTCGGAGGGCGTGGTTTAGCAGCTTGCCCGGGTTCCCGCAACGAGAGCCCCCGACGCACGGGCAAGGGCCGACGCGCGACAGGGGTTTGTACGGATGTGAGGGCGCGCGCGGGGTTGCTTCAGTTGATGTGTGTTCCAGGTACGTATCCACGGTCGCGGCGGTCAGGGCGTGGTCACCGCCGCGGAGCTGCTGTCGCTGGCGGCCTTCGAGGAGGGTCGCCATGCGCAAGCCTTCCCCAGCTTCGGTTCGGAGCGAACGGGTGCGCCGGTCGTGGCGTTCTGCCGCATCGACGACCACGAGATCCGCACGCGCGAGCCCGTCTCCGAGCCGGATGCGCTGATCGTGCAGGACGCCACGCTGCTGCACCAGGTCGACGTCTTCGGTGGGCTGAGCCCCGACGGCTACGTGCTGATCAACTCGGCGCGCTCCTTCGACGAGCTCGGGCTGGCGCAGTGGGTGAGCGGCTTTCGCCACGAGCGCCTGCTGACCGTCCCCGCGTCGAGCTTCGCGCGCGAGCACGTCGGCCAGCCGCGGCCCAACGCGGCGCTGCTCGGCGGGCTCGCTGAGCTCACCGGCGTGGTCACGCTCGAGTCGGTTGTGGCAGCCATCCGCGACCGCTTCGCGGATCGGCTCGCCGACGGCAACGTGGCCGCCGCGCAGGCCTGCGCACGGTTCGTCGCCGGAGAGCTGAGGGCGCCGGCCCATGCTTGAGCAGCTCGAGGGATCCCGGGCGGTGGCGCGTAGCGTCGCGCTGTGTCGCCCCGAGGTGATCCCCGCCTACCCCATCTCCCCGCAGACGCACATCGTCGAGGCGCTCTCGGCGATGGTGAAGGAGGGGGCCCTCGCGCCGTGCGAGTTCGTCAACGTGGAGTCCGAGTACGCCGCGATGTCGGTCGCGATCGGGGCCTCGGCGACCGGCGCGCGGTCCTACACGGCGACGGCCAGCCAGGGTCTGCTCTACATGGCCGAGGCCCTCTACAACGCCTCGGGGCTCGGCCTGCCGATCGTCATGACCGTGGCCAACCGCGCGATCGGCGCGCCCATCAACATCTGGAACGACCACTCCGACTCGATGTCCCAGCGCGACTCCGGCTGGATCCAGCTGTACGTCGAGTCCAACCAGGAGGCGATCGACATCCACCCGCTCGCCTTTAGGCTGGCCGAGGAGCTCTCGCTCCCCGTGATGGTGTGCATGGACGGGTTCATCCTGACCCACGCCTACGAGCGCGTCGAGATGCCCACCGCGGCCGATATCGACGCGTTCTTGGCTCCCTACGAGCCGCGGCAGGTGCTCGACCCCGCCGAGCCGGTGACGATCGGCGCGATGGTCGGGCCCGAGGCGTTCACCGAGGTCAAGTACCTCGCGCACCTCAAGCAGATGCAGGCGCTCGACCTGATCCCCGCGCTCGCGCAGGAGCTCACGAGCGTGCTCGGCCGCCAGCAGGAGGGCCTGCTGCGCGGCTACCGCTGGGAGGGCGCAGAGACCATCGTGCTCGCGCTCGGCTCGGTCATCGGCACGATCGAGGACGCGGTGGATCAGCTGCGCGAGCACGGTGTGAGCGTCGGGGCGCTCGCGCTGAAAGCGTTCCGCCCGTTCCCCCTCGAGGAGGTGCGCGCGGCGATCGGCGATGCCCGGCGTGTGGTGGTGCTGGAGAAGGCACTCGCGCTGGGCGTGGGCGGGATCGTCTCCCAGGACGTGCGCATCGCCCTTGCCGGTTCTGACGCGCACGTCAGCACGGTGATCGCCGGTCTCGGCGGGCGGCCGATCACGACCTCCGCGCTCGTGGCAACGCTGCAGGATGCCGTGGCCGAGCGCCTGGCGCCGTTGAGCTTCCTCGGGCTCAACTCCGAGCTGGTGGCGCGCGAGCTCGAGCGGATCAGCAGCACGCGCCGCTCCGGCCCGCACGCGGAGAACATGCTGCGCGACCTCGGCGTCGTCGCCGCTGGGCCGGTGTGAACCGATGGACGCCCGCCCGATCAAGTTCTACCAAGTCGGCTCCCACGCGGCCGGCAATCGCCTGCTCGATCCCGAGCTGCAGTCCATCCAGGCCGATCCCAACCGCAGCAACTCGATCACCAAGGGCCACCGCGCCTGCCAGGGCTGCGGCGAGGCGCTCGGCGCCCGCTACGCGCTGGACGCGGCGATGCGCGCCAGCGGCGGGCAGCTGATCGCAGCCAACGCGACGGGCTGCCTGGAGGTCTTCTCGACGCCCTACCCGGAGTCCTCGTGGCAGATGCCGTGGCTGCATTCGCTGTTCGGCAACGCTCCCGCGGTGGCCACCGGGATCGCGGCAGCGCTGAAGGTGAAGCGGCGCAGCGACGTACGGGTCGTCGGCCAGGGCGGCGACGGCGGCACCGTGGACATCGGCTTGGCGTGCCTGTCGGGCATGTTCGAGCGCGGCGATGACGTGCTCTACATCTGCTACGACAACGAGGCCTACATGAACACCGGCGTGCAGCGCTCGGGCTCCACGCCGCCGGCCGCGCGCACGATGACCACGCAGGCGCTGGGCGAGGAACCCGGCAACGTGTTCGGGCAGGGCAAGGACCTGCCGCGCATCGCGATGGCTCACGACATCCCCTACGTTGCCACCGCCACCGTCGCCGACCTGCGCGACCTCGAGGCGAAGGTCGAGCGCGCGATGGCCATCCGCGGCGCGCGCTACCTGCACGTGCTCGTCACCTGTCCGCTGGGGTGGAGCTGCGAGGCGGCCGCGACGATCAAGGTCGCGCGGCTTGCCGCCGAGACCGGCCTGTTTCCGGTGTTCGAGGCGAGCCACGGCGAGGTCACCGCGGTCACCAAGATCCGCGAGCGCCGCCCGGTGGAGGACTATCTGAAGCTGCAGGGCCGCTACCGCCACCTGTTCGCGCCGCAGCGGCGCGAGGACGTTCTGCAGCACATCCAGGCGATCGCCGACCGCAACATCAGCCGCTACGGGCTTCTGTGATGGAGAAGCCGTTCGCGATCACGCTGGAGGTGGGCTCGAGCCTCGCCAACAAGACGGGCGCGTGGCGCGACGAACGCCCCGTCTATGTCGATCGGCTGCCGCCCTGCAACGCGGGCTGCCCGGCCGGCGAGAACATCCAGCAGTGGCTCTACCACGCCGAGGCGGGCGATTACGAGGCGGCGTGGCGGACGATCATGCAGGACAACCCGCTGCCCGCGGTGATGGGCCGTGTCTGCTACCACCCGTGCACAACCGTATGCAACCGCGCCGAGCTCGACGAGGCGGTCGGGATCAACTCCGTGGAGCGCTTCCTGGGCGATGAGGCGATCAAGCAGGGCTGGCAGCTCGAGCCCGCCGGAGAGCACTCGGGCAAGCGCGTCCTGATCGTCGGCGCGGGACCGTCGGGGCTCTCCGCGGCCTACCACCTCAGGCGCCTCGGGCACGACGTGCTGATCAGGGACGCCGGTCCGCTGCCGGGAGGGATGATGCGCTTCGGCATCCCCGTCTACCGTCTGCCGCGCGAGGTGCTCGACGCGGAGATCCAGCGCATTCTCGAGCTGGGCGTGACCCTGGAGTGCGATCAAAAGGTCACAGACATCCGCGCGGCGATGCGCGAGGGCGGCTTCGACGCCGCCTTCCTGGCGGTCGGCGCGCACATCGGCAAACGCGCCTACATACCGGCGGGCGAGGCCGCGCACATCCTCGACGCGGTCTCCATGCTGCGCGATATGGAGGGCGGCGAGCCGCCGCTGCTGGGGCGCCGGGTCGTCGTCTACGGCGGCGGTGACACCGCTATGGACGCTGCCAGGACCGCCAAGCGACTCGGCGCGAGCGACGCGATCGTCGTCTACCGGCGCACGCGCGAGCGCATGCCGGCGCACGACTTCGAGGTCCAGGAAGCGCTCGAGGAGGGCGTGGTGATGAAGTGGCTCTCCACGATCAAGAGCGCCGGCGACGGCAGCCTCGTGCTCGAGCGCATGGAGCTCGATGACAGCGGCTTCCCCCAGCCGACCGGCGAGCTGGAGGAGCTGCAGGCCGACTCGGTGGTGCTCGCGCTCGGCCAGGAAGCAGACCTCTCGCTGCTCGACGGCGTGCCCGGACTGGAGATCGAGGACGGGGTCGTCAAGGTCGGCACGAACATGATGACCGGCCACCCCGGGATCTTCGCGGGCGGCGACATGGTACCCGCCGAGCGTTCGGTGACGGTGGGCGTGGGGCACGGCAAGAAGGCCGCCCGCCACATCGACGCGTGGCTGCGCGGCGCCGAGCCCGCCGCGGTCAGCAAGCACGAGCCCGCGGCCTTCGCCGGCCTGAACACGTGGTACTTCTCCGATGCCCCCAGGACCGTCGCGCCGCGCCTTGACGCGGTGCGCCGGCAGTCGAGCTTCGCCGAGGTGCAGCTCGGCCTCGACGAGGAGAGCGCGCTGTTCGAGGCGCGCCGCTGCCTCTCGTGTGGCAACTGCTTTGAATGCGACAACTGCTACGGCCTGTGCCCGGACAACGCGGTCATCAAGCTCGAGCCGGGGCAGCGCTACGAGATCGACTACGACTACTGCAAGGGCTGCGGGATCTGCGCGGAGGAGTGCCCCTGCGGTGCGATCGCGATGGAGCCCGAGCCGAGCTGACGGCAGGACGCCCGAGCATCGCGGCGCGGGCGGCGCGGCACGCTAGGGAAGCTCGATCGCGCGCATCGTGTGCTCGTCTGGCAGCTTCTCCAGGATCGCCCTTACGATCTCACGTTCGTCGGCCTGCTCGCGCTGCAGGTCGTTGAGCAGCAGCCTCAGTGCGCTGTAGGTGATCTTCATCTGCTGGGGCTCCAGCGTCACGGTCACGTGGCCCTCCGCGTCGGGCTCCCTGGCGAGCTCGTCCAGGACCTCGCGCGCGAGGCGGCGGATCTGGACCTCATGCGCCTCGTCGCCGATCAGCAGGCGCAGCGAGCGGGCCGCGACGGGCGCCTCGCCCGCATCGAGAAACAGGTGATAGACCGGCTCTTGCTCGGGCGCCGTCTCGCTCATGCGCTCAGCCTACCGGTGCGGGCGGGCGGAGTGCTGCGGCATTTGCCCCCCGCATATCCGGGAAATCACCGGATGCCGCCCATCCGGCCGCGGCTCTAGCTTGTGGACATGCCACCGACACGAGCAACCCAACCAGAGCAGCCGGAGCGCGATCCCGGCGCCGCGGCCGCTGAACACATCTTCGCCAACGTCCTCTGTGCCGTCGACGGCACGCACCGCAGCATGTCGGCGGTGGAGCAGGCGGCGGTTCTCGCCGGGCCGCAGGGTCACCTCACGCTTTTGGCCGTCACCGCCGTGCGCGGTTCGGGGCAGTACCACGTCGCGGCGATCAGCCCGGCGCACGCGCAGCGGATCCTCGAGCAGGCGCAGCAGATCGCCGCGGCGGCGAAGGTGCCGAGCACGACGATCCTCGATCCCGCCGGCCCCCCGGCGGAGGTGATCCTCCAGCGCGCCGCGGACTACGACCTGCTGGCCATGGGACCGCCGCCGAGCACTCCGCTGGGCGGGATGCTCACCGACGGCGTCGCTGTGAGCGCCCTCGCCTCCTTCACCACGCCGCTTCTGATCGCCCGCCCTCTGCGCTCCGGGGGCGAGGCGTTCGCCCGGCGCATCGTGGTTGCCAGCGACGGGCTCGAGGACTCCGACGGGCTCGTGGACCTCGCCGCCCGCCTCGCCCGCGTCCACGACGCGAGCGTCATCCTGGTGCACGCGATCGGCGTCGAGTCGCGCTCGCATCCGCACCGCGTCAACGAGCAGGCGCGCCGCCTCGAGGAGGCGCGCGCGGGAGCGTGCGAGCTCCGCGTGGAGCCCGGCGATGCCGCCGACGCGGTGATCGCTGCCGCGAGCGACGGCGGTGCGTCGCTGATCGTCGCGAGCAGCCGCAGGCTCGGCGGGTTGCACGCGGTCGGAAGCGTGAGCCGCCAGCTCGTGCGCGCGGCGCACTGCTCGGTGCTGCTCGTCGCGCCCGAGCACCTCAAGCGCTGATCGGGCCGTAGAGCCCGTGGCGCAACAGCTCGCAATCGAGGCGTCCGAGGTGCGCGTCCTGCGCGGCGGGAGCGCGGTGCTCCGCGGCCTGAGCTTCACGATCGCCGCCGGCGGCGTCACCGGCCTGCTGGGTCCCAGCGGCTGCGGCAAGACGACGCTGATGCGCGCGCTCGTGGGCGTCCAGCGCAATGTCAGCGGCACGCTCAGCGTGCTCGGCATGGAGGCAGGCAGGGCATCGCTGCGGCGCCGTGTTTCCTACCTCACGCAGACGCCATCGGTCTACGAGGACATCACCGTCCAGGAGAACCTCGCCTATCTGGCCGCCATCCTGGGCGTCGGCACGGACGGGGTGCAGCGCGCTCTCGCGCAGGTCGAGCTGACGCCGCTCGCGGGGCGGCTCGTGCGCCGGCTCTCCGGCGGGGAGCGCGCGCGCGTGTCGCTCGCGAGCGCTCTGCTCGGCGATCCCGAGCTGCTCGTGCTCGACGAGCCGACCGTGGGACTCGACCCGCTGCTCAGACGGCAGCTGTGGGAGCTGTTCGAGCGCCTCGCGGCCGGCGGCGCCACGCTGGTGGTGTCCTCGCACGTGATGGACGAGGCGCGACGCTGCGACGACGTCCTGCTGCTGCGCGACGGCGAGCTGATCGCCCGCGACACCCCCGCAGGGCTGCTTGGGCGAACCGGCGCACGGGATCTCGACGAGGCCTTCCTGCGACTCGTGCTCGGACAGTCCCCCGCATGAGCGCGGGCAACGTGCGCGCGACGGCGCAGCGCGTGCTGCGCCAGCTGCGCCACGATCCGCGCACGGTGGCGCTGGTGCTGATGGTGCCCGCCCTGCTGATGACGCTGCTGCGCCTTGTCTACGAGGGGCGCCCCGCGGTCTTCGATGCGGCGGGCGCCCCGCTGCTGACGATCTTCCCGCTGATGACGATGTTCCTGATCACCTCCGTGTCGCTGCTGCGCGAGCGCACCACGGGCACGCTCGAACGGCTGCTGAGCACACCGCTGCGCAAGCTCGAGTTGCTGCTCGGCTACGGCCTTGCGTTCGGCACGCTCGCAACGGGGCAGGTCTTGATCGCGGTCAGCGTGAGCTTCGGCCTGCTGGGGCTGCACGTGGCCGCCAGCAAGCTGTTGGTGGCGCTGCTGTGCCTGCTGGTGGCGCTGCTCGGCATGGGGCTCGGGCTGCTCGCCAGCGCGTTCGCCCGCACCGAGTTCCAGGTCGTGCAGTTCTTCCCTGCCACGATCGTCCCGCAGCTGCTGCTGTGCGGCCTGCTGACGCCGCGCCAGGAGATGCAGGGCGTGCTCGGTGCGATCTCCGACGTGCTGCCGATGTCCTACGCGGTTGACGCCATGCACCACCTCGCGCGCGAAGCCGCGGTCACCGCCGCCCTCGTGGGCGACATGGCGGTGGTCGTGGCGTTCGCCGCGACGGCGATCGGTCTCGGCGCGGCCACCCTGCAGCGCCGCACCGAGTAGCCCGAGTTGCTCAGTGCCCGGCATCCTCGCGGGTGGGCGGTGCGGCGGCCGCGCGCTCCCGCCCGGCGCGGGCGATGCGGCCGCCTAGCGCGCCCAGCAGCATCCCGGCGATCGCCGTGATCACGATCAGAAACGGCGGAAAGCTGCCGAGTGAGACCTTGGCGTGGGTGCCCACGATCCAGTGGGCGATCAGCAGCGCGGCCCCGTAGATGGCGCCCCCCACGAGGCCGCGGTCGGCGCCGCCCCAGCCGTCCTGATGCTCGAAGCCGGCCAGCACGGCGCCGAGCCCCGCGATCACCGCGAGGATCCAGTACGCGGTGCTCGAGACGCCGATCAGCACGCCCACGATCGCGCCGATCACGGCGGGGATCACACCACCGATCACGATCTGCGTGGGGCGCGGGCGATCACGGAACAGCTCCGGCGAGTACATCAGGCTCCCTCCTGCAAGTGTGCGCAGAACCCTACCCGCTCACCGGGCGCGCGGTGGGGGGCGGCGCGCACCTAAGCTGCAGCGGTGCGCCTCTCGGTCCTCGACCAGTCCCCCGTCTCGCAGGGCTCGTCGGGCTCGCAGGCGCTGCAGAACACGCTCGACCTCGCCCGGCTCGCCGACCGGCTCGGCTATCACCGCTACTGGGTCGCCGAGCACCACGGCGGGCCGATGCTCGCGGGCCCCAGCCCCGAGGCGCTGATCGGGCCGATCGCGGCGAGCACCGAGCGCATCCGCGTGGGCAGCGGCGGCGTGATGCTCCCCCACTACAGCCCCTTCAAGGTGGCCGAGACCTTCAGCCTGCTGGCCGGCCTGTTCCCCGGGCGGATCGACCTCGCGCTCGGCCGCGCGCCCGGCAGCGACCCCCTGACCGCGTTCGCCCTGCAGCGCGACCGTCGCCAGGCCGCGCCCGATGACTTCCCGCAGCAGCTCGCCGAGCTGCTCGCCTATCTCGAGGACCGGCTGCCGCCGGAGCATCCCTTCGCGCACCTGGCCTCGACGCTGCCCGGGCGCCCCGAGCGCCCTGAGCCGTGGCTGCTCGGCTCCTCGCGCCAGAGCGCCCTGTGGGCGGCCGAGCTCGGGTTGCCATACGCGTTCGCGGACTTCATCAACCCGGAGGGCGCGGAGCTCGCGGCGCTCTACCGCGAGCGCTTCGCCGAAGGCGCGCACGCCGGCGCAGGGCCGCGCACTGCGGTGGGCGTGTGGGTGATCTGCGCGGAGAGTGATGAGGAGGCGCGGCGGCTGGCGGCGAGCGGGCGGATGACCTTCACGCTGCTGCGCCGCGGGCAGCCGATCGCGGTGCCGCCCCCCGAGGAGGCGCTGGCGTTCCTCGCGGTCGAGCCGCGCAGCGAGCCCGGACAGCGCGGCGGGCGCCGGGCGATCGTGGGGGCGCCCGGGACGGTCCGTGGCGAGCTCGAGGAGGTCGTGGCGAGCTACGGCGCCGAGGAGGCGATCGTGGTGAGCATCACCTACGAGCACCGGGCGCGCCGGCGCTCCTACGAGCTGCTCGCGGAGGCCTTCGGTCTCTGACAGGGGCCGATCGCGCGCATCAGCTAGCGCCCGGCGGCTCGAGCGCGGTGACGCGGAGCTCTTGCGCGCCGAGGCGAACGGTGTCCCCGGGACGCAGCTGGCGCCCGCGGCGGGCCTCGGGCTCGCCGTTCACCGACGCAGGACCTGCTGCCAGCAGCGCCTTGACGTGACTGCCGCTGTCGGCCACGCCCGTGAGCTTGAGCAGCTGTCCCAGCGTGATCGTCTCGCCCCGGATCGGCACCTCGAGCACGCTCACCGCGGCGCCGCCTATCGGCCGGGAAGCGAGCCGGCCCCGTTGCGCCGCTCGGCCATGTCGGCCCCCGTCGTGGTCGTCATCACGCTCGCCGCAGGGCCGCCGAGCGCTCGTCGCACCAGTGCCGGCGCGAGGATCCGCAGCACGGAGGCCAGCGCGTACGCGCGGGGCACATAGCGTTCGGGGCGCCGGCCGGGACCCGCGTCGCGGATCGCCTCTGCGCCGCGCTCGGGCGTTGAGACGAGCCATCTCGTCCAGGGCTTGGCGGTCAGCTCGGCCTGCGGGAAGCCCTCGGTTGAGATGAAGCCCGGCAACACGAGCCCGACGTGGACGCCGTGCGCACGCTCCTCTGCCCACAGCGCATCCGACCAGCCCGCGAGGGCGGCCTTGGACGCCGAGTAGGCGCCGGTGCCGGCGCGTGCCACGCGCGCGGCGGTCGAGGCGACGTTGACGATCGCGCTGGGGGCGGAGGCGCGCAGCAGCGGCAGCAGCGCCTCGGTGAGCCGCAGCTGGGCGTCGAAGTTGATCGCCATCGTGCGCCGCACGTTCTCATAGCCGCCGTCGGCGAAGCGCGCGCGCCAGGCTGCGCCGGCATTGTTGACGAGCAGGTCCAGGCGCCCGTGGCGCTCCTCCACGTGGGCGCGAATCCGTTCGGGGGCATCCTCGTCGAGCAGGTCGATCGCGAGGAAGCTCACGCGCTCGGAGCCGATGGAGTCCGCGAGCGCGCGCAGGCGATCCTCTCGGCGCGCGATCAGCACGAGCTCGGCGCCCGGCTCGCGCGCGAGGCGCCGCGCGGTCGCCTCGCCGATCCCGCTCGAGGCGCCCGTGACGAGCATGACGCGGGCCTGGCCCGCTGGATGGATTGGCTCGGTCATGGCTTCCTCGCCTTCGATCGGGGATCGTTGTGCGCCGATGGGTGCGCCGGTTAGCCTTTCAGATCCTCACACGATGGGCGGGCTGTCACCCAGCGACGTCGCGGACGTCGCCTCACCACGCAAGCGCGAGGCGCTCGAGCTGTTCCGCGGCCTGCCGCGCCACTACGACGCGCTGTCGGCCGCGCTGAGCTTCTGGCAGGATCCCCGCTGGCGGCGCGCCCTGGTGAGCGCGGCGGCGCCGCGAGCGGGCGACCGCGTGCTCGACGTGGCAACCGGCACGGGCATGGTCGCGGCCGAGCTGCTGGCGCGGGCGGACTGCTCGGTGGTGGGCGTCGACCAGAGCCCGCAGATGCTCGCTGCGGCCCGTGCGCGCTTTGCGGGCTGCGGACGCGTCGAGCTGATCCAGGCGCAGGCCGAGGCGCTGCCGTTCGAGGATGCGAGCTTCGACGTGCTCACGTTCACCTACCTGCTGCGCTACGTCGACGATCCGCAGGCGACCGTGCGCGAGCTGGCGCGCGTGCTGCGGCCCGGCGGGCGCATCGCCTCGCTGGAGTTCGGCGTGCCGCCGTGGCTGCCCGCGCGCGCGGCGTGGCGCGTATACACGGCTTGCGGGCTGCCCCTGCTCGGCCGTCTGGCCTCGCGCGAATGGGCCGAGGTGGGCCGTTTCCTGGGCCCAAGCATCCGCGGCTTCTACGCGCGCCACCCGCCGGCGCGGATTGTCGAGTACTGGCAGCAGGCGGGTCTCACCGAGATGCAGGTGCGCCCGATGAGCTTCGGCGGGGGCATCGTGATGTCCGCGCTCCGGGGCGCGGCGGAGTCCGGCTCGAGCGCCGAGCGGGTCGGGCTCTGAGACCGGCGCGGGCAGGCTCGGATCGGCCGGCCTTCTACGCGATCGGCAGGGGACGGCTGGGCGACGTGGTGACGCTCCTGCATCCGCCCTACACCGCGTGGCATCTGAGCTACTACGCGCTCGGCGCGGCCACCGCGCCGCGCCTGTATGCCGACCGGCTGCTGTGGGGCCTCGCCGCGTTCGGGCTCGCGGTCGGCGTCGCGGCGCACGCGCTCGACGAGCTGCACGATCGCCCGCTGCGCACCGGCCTGAGCGACCGCACGCTGCTCGCGCTCGCGCTCGTGAGCATGCTGGGCGCGCTGGCGATCGGCGTGGCGGGAGTGCTGGTGATCTCGCCGTGGCTGGCGCCGCTCGTCCTCGCCGGCGGCCTGTTCCTGCCCGCCTACAACCTCGAGCTGCTCGGTGGGCGCCTGCACAGCGACGTCTGGTTCGCGATCGGCTGGGGCGCCTTCCCGGCCTTCACCGGCTACTTCGCCAACGCCGAGAAGGTCGCGCTGCCGGGGCTCCTGGTCGCGGCCGGGTGCCTGCTGATGAGCGTCGCGCAGCGCCGCCTGAGCGCCCCCGCGCGCGAACTGCGCCGCCGCACGCGTGCGCTGAGCGGGATGCGCACGCTGGCCGACGGGACGCAGGAGCCGCTCACGATCGTGGGGCTGCTGGCACCGCTCGACGGCGCCCTGGCCGCGATGTCGGTGGCGATGGTTCTCACGGCGTGCGCGTTCGTGGCCGCGCGCCTGTGAGCGCGCCCCGCCGGCGCCCGCCCGCCAGGGTCAGGGCGCCAGCAGGTGGGCGCCCGCGCTGGGGCGGACCGTACGCGCCGCCGCGGGGATCGAGCCGGCCGCAGCGGGGGGAAAGAGGCCGAGCACGCTGCCGCCGAAGCCGCCGCCGATCAGGCGCGCCCCGGCCGCGCCGGCCCCCAGCAGCCGCTGCACGGTGGCCTCGACGGCCGGCGTGGAGACCGCGTAGCGCTCGCGCAGGCTCGCGTGCGAGGCATTGAGCAGCACGCCGAGTGCGGGCAGATCTGCGGCAGCGAGGGCGGCGACAGCCTCCAGCACCCGCGCGTTCTCCTCGATCACGTGAAGCGCGCGGTCGCACAGCGGTGCGGGCAGCCGCGCGGCCGCTTCGCGGTCGGCCTCGCGCAGCGATGTCACGCCGAGCAGCTCACACGCCCGCGCGCACTCGGCGCGACGCTCGTTGTAGCCGGAGGCGGCGTGCACGTGGCGCTGGCCCGAGTCGAGCACGACGAGGCTCCAGTCCCCCAGCGCGAGCGCCACGGGCGCCAGCGCGAGCGAGTCGAAGTCGATCAGCAGGGCGGCGTCGGGAGCGCCGAAGAGCGAGGCGAGCTGATCGAGCAGGCCGGTCTGCGCGCCCACCCACCGGTGCTCCACGCGCGCGCACACGCGAGCGATCTGGAGGCGGTCGAGGTCCTCGCGGGCGGACTCGCCGCGGCCGAGCTCGATCAGCGCGAGGCACAGCGCGACCTCGAGTGCGGCCGAGGAGGACAGGCCCGAGCCGAGCGGCACGTCACCGCTGATCTCGAGCTCGCAGCCGATCAGCGGGAAACCCGCGCGGGAGAGCTCGGCCACGGCCCCGCGCGCGAACGCGGGCCAGCCCTCGCAGGGCGGCGGCTCGGCGAGCGCGAACTCGTCGCGCTCGCCGAGGTCAAGGGCGTCGGCGACGACGCGCCCGGCGCCCGCGCCCGGCACCGTTGCCAGGGCGTGCACGGTCACCCCCTCGGCGATCGCGAACGGCAGCGCCAGGCCGCGGTTGTAGTCGGTGTGCTCGCCGATCAGGTTGACGCGGCCCGGCGCGAACGCGGCGGCGCGCTCACGCGGCACGGGCGATCGCCTCACGCAGCGTCGCGGCGGACTCCTCTGGCAGCGTGTCGGAGATGAACGTGCCGGCGCCCTGCTCGGAGCCGGCGAGGAACTTGAGCTTCTCGGCGGTGCGCAGCGGAGGGTAGAACTCCACGTGCAGATGACCGCCGCCGGCTGGCGCGCGGCTCGCGGCGGCGGTGGTCGGGGCCTGATGGACGGCCATCACGTAGGGGAAGGGCCGCTCGAACAGCGCGTCGTAGCCCCGCGCGAGCGACTGCAGCGCCTCGGCCAGCAGGCGCAGCTCATCGGCGCCGCAGTCGAGCAGGCTCGGGCGGTGCTCGCGCAGCGTCACATGGGCTTCGTAGGCCCAGCGCGCGGCGTAGGGCACGTAGGTGACGACGCCGTCGTTCTCGTAGACGACTCGGCTGGCGTCCTCGAGCTCGCCGCGCAGCAGGGCACAGGGCGCGCAGCCGCCGAGGCGCTCGTCGGCAGCGCGCTCGAGCGCGGGCACGGGGGGCAGGAAGGGATAGCCGTAGATCTGCCCGTGCGGGTGGTGCAGCGTGACGCCGACCTCCACGCCCCGGTTCTCGAAGATGAACACGTAGTCGATGTCCGCGCGCGCGCCGAGCTCGCCGTAGCGATGGCGCCAGACCCACATCAGATCCTCGGCGCGCCCCGGCGGGAGCGTGCCGAAGGAGGCGTCGTGGTCGTCGGTGTAGACGACCACCTCGGCCGCGCCGAGCGGCGCCTCGAAAGCCGGGAAGCGGTTGTCGAAGACGGCGATCTCGAAGGCGGGGAAGGGGATCTCGGTGGCAGGGGCGCCCGCCCGCGTGGGGCACAGCGGGCAGTGGTCGCGGGCGGGCAGGAAGGTCCGCTCCTGGCGGTGGATCGCGTAGTCGACCTCCTCGCCGCGCAGCTCGTTGAAGCGCAGCTCGCTCAAGGCGAGCGCTCCTCGCGATGGCGGTAGAGGATCAGCTTGCGCCCGTCCTCTTTGATGTGGCGCTCGACGGTGACCGTGCCGCAGCGCTCGAACGGGTCGGCACGCTGCCTGTCAGAGGCCTGCGGGGCTTGCGGCGCAGGCTCCGGTTCGGGTGCCATTCCCCGAGGGTATACCTCCGGTCAGATCGCGCTCGGGGCTCCCGGGCGGGCGCTCGTCTCTGCGGGATTCCCGAGCGTTGATTGCGGGATTTCCGCAGACCTGGGGTTGACTCCCGTCGCTCGGAGCGAAAGGGTAGTGTCCATCGCTACGTAGCACGGGCCAGGCCCTTTTCAACCAGCCGGACAGGAGGATGACATGCCAGACACCGATCAGGCCAGCGAAGCGCTCGAGCGCCTCGACCATCTCGACTCCAAGGAGGCCCGCCCGGGCTTCGACCGGCGATCCTTCCTGCGGCGCTCAGCGCTGACCGGTATCGCGGCGGGCTCCGTGGGCACGCTCCTCGGCGCGTGCGGTTCCAGCGCCTCCTCGAGCAGTGGCGCGACGGCCGTGTTCGGCTCGCGCGCCGACCTACAAATTCGTGTTCGTCAACCACGTAACGACGAATTCGTTCTTCGTCCCCACCCAGTACGGCATCCAGGACGCGTGCAAACTGCTGGGCTGCAGCTACGAGTGGACGGGCTCCGAAAGCGAAAACATCGACCAGATGGTCAACGCGATCAACACCGCCGTGTCATCGGGCGCTGACGGGATCGCGGTGTCGCTGATCAGCAAGACCGCGTTCAACGTGCCCATCGAAAACGCGCTGAAGGCGGGCATCCCGGTCGATCGCCTACAACGCCGACGCCCCCTCGCCCCCCAACAAGCGCCTGTCCTACGTAGGCCAGGACCTGAAACTGGCCGGCGAACTCATGGGCGAGCGGATCGTCGCCGCGGTGGGCTCGGGCGACGTGGTCATCTTCACCGCCAACGCGGGCTCGGCGAACCTGCAGCCGCGCCTCGAAGGAGCTGAAATCGCGATCAAGGCATCGGGCGCGCCAATCAAACTGACCACGATCGTGACCGGCTCGCTGGAATCGGGTGAGAAAACGGCCATCGAAGCCTACTGGACCGGCCATCCGAACACGAAGGGGATGTACGCCGTCGACGGCGGCGACACCGCGGAACTGGCGGGCGTGATGCAGAAGCTCGGGCTCACCGCCAAAGGCGTCAAGGCCGGCGGCTTCGACCTGACCGAAAAAACCCAGAAACTGCTCCACGAAGGCTACATCGAATTCACGATCGACCAGCAGCCCTACCTGCAGGGGTTCCTGCCGATCCTGCAGCTGTTCCTGTGGCAGGTCTCCGGGTCCCTGACGGGTCCGGCGGAAGTGGACACGGGCCTGAAATTCATCAACAAAGAAACCGTCACCCCGTACGTCAACTCCAAGAGCCGCTTCGAGGGCACCTCCTCCGAAGCCAAAGTGGTCCGATCGCGGCGGGCACCGCGGCCTAGGGCGATGGCGCAACGTGGCGGGGAGCCTGGCCTCGCCCGGGACGCACCATGCCAAACCGGCTGGAGGCCCGGCGCACTCGCGCCGGGCCTCCCTGCCGAGCCAGCAGCGAACTGCTCGAACGCGCTGCTCTCGCTGCGCGAGGGCAGCATCATCGTCGTCACGCTGCATCATGGCGATCTACTTCTCGCTGAGCACCAGCACCTTCCTCACCAGCGCCAGCTTCAAGACGCTGCTGCCGTTCTTCGCCCCGTTCGCGATCCTCGGCGCGGGCGAGGTGTTCGTGATGATCCTGGGCGAGATCGACCTGTCGATCGGGGCGACGTACCTGCTCGCGCCGTTCATCTACTACAAGCTGGCGGTGGCCGGGATTCCGCACGTTCCGTGCGTGCTCCTGGCGCTGGTCTGCTGCATGGCGGTCGGCTTCATCAACGGGTTCTTCACGGCGATCGTCGGCATCAGCTCGTTCGTGGCCACGCTCGGCATGCTCTTCACGCTGGAGGGGCTCACGCTGATCATCTCGCACGCCGAGCCGGTCGCGATGCCGGGCGCAGAAGTGACGAGCACGACCGTCAGCGTCACCCACGTGATCAACGGGGCGCACATCGTGCTCACCGAAACGGTCAACCACGTCTCGACGTTCGCGAAAGTCCTCGGCGAGGGCACCTACTCGGAGCTGATCTGGGCGATCGTGATCGTGATCGTGGGGCAGATCGTGCTGACGTTCACCCGCTGGGGTCTGTACACGGTGGCGGTGGGCTCGAACAAGCTCGGCGCCTCCGAGGCCGGGGTGCGGGTGCGCCTGGTGATGATCCGCAACTTCATCCTCTGCAGCACGGCCGGCGGCTTCGTGGGGATCCTCGAGGCCGTGCGGGCATCGTCGGTCGAGCCGGACGTCGCCGGCGCGAACGAAATCCTGTTCAAGGCGATCTCGGCGGCGGTGATCGGCGGCACGCTGCTGGCCGGCGGGTCGGGGACGGTCGTCGGCGCGTTCATCGGCGCGCTGTTCCTGGGCATCCTCAACGACGGGCTGATCCTCAAGGGCGTCAACGCCGACTACCAGCTCCTCTACCTGGGCCTTGCGATCATCCTGGCGATGACCATCAACGTGTACGTGCAGCGCGTGCGCAGGGGCTCCCGAAGTGGCTGATCAGCCCGATACCGGCGGAGACGATCGTCGGGCCGGTCTCGGCTCCGGACGACGTGCTGCGCGTCGAGCACATCGCCAAGCGCTTCGGCCCGGTGACGGCGCTGCGCGACGTCAACCTGCACCTGCGCAAGGGCGAGGTGCTGGGGCTGCTCGGCGACAACGGCGCGGGCAAGTCGACGCTGATCAAGATCATCTGCGGCTTTCAGAAGCAGGACTCCGGCGAGATGTGGCTGCACGGCGAGCCCTACCAGCCGAAAAGCGTCGACGACGCGCGCGCCAAAGGCATCGGCACCGTCTACCAGGACCTCGCGCTGATCGACGAACTGTCCGTCTACCACAACCTTTCGCTGCGGCGCGAGATGCGTGCATCGCCCGATCCCGTTCCTCGCCAACAGGGAGATGAAGCGCGAGGCCCGCGACGCGCTCGATGAGATCGGGATCAACATCCCGCGCATCGACGTGTGCCGTGGCGCGCCTCTCCGGCGGCCAGCGCCAGGCGATCGCGGTGGCGCGCACGGTCAACTCCGACGCCGACATCCTCCTGCTCGACGAGCCGCTCGCGGCAATGGGCGCGAAGGAGGGGGCGCAGATCCTCGACCTCGTCGCGCGCCTGAAGGCCGAGGGCCGGGTCTCGATCATCATGATCCTGCACAACTACGTCCACGTGCTCGAGGCGTGCGACCGCGTGAGCATGATCCAGGACGGCGTGATCGCGCTCGACAAGCCGACCGCCGAGACCTCGGTGGAGGAGCTGACGGACATCGTCGTCAACGAGTACCGGCGCGCGCGCGAAGCGGCGCAGAAGGAGGCGGCGGCCTCGCCCGGCGCTGCAGGACCGTCTGCCGCGTAGCGGTGCAGCGGGGGTCTAGCTGGCGCCCGGAGGGCGGCGCGAAGCCAGGTGCTCGCGGTTCTGGCGGCGCTCGCCGAGGACCTGGATGATGATGTAGATGATCAGCACGTTGACGAGCACGCCGATGCCGCCGAAGGTGGCGATCAGGCCCACGTCCTTGCTGAAGGCTGCGCTGGTCGCGAGGAGCATCGCCGGAGCCTAGCAACGCGGAGGGCGCGCATGCGCAGCGCGGTGTCGTAGGCTTGTGCGCGGTGCCGCCGCGAGGGTGCACCAACGCGGCCCTGGAGAGGTGCCGGAGCGGTTGAACGGGCGCGACTGGAAATCGCGTAACGGGGGAAACCTCGTTCGAGGGTTCGAATCCCTCCCTCTCCGTGCTGTGATGTGTCGGGACATCGGAGACTGATGTCGCGGGACATGGTAGACAGGTCAGTGCCGTCCGAGCGGCTGGTAGTCGCGGCTTGGATCGAGCGTGAGCTCGCGGATCAGTTCGCCGTCGAGGGTGATCACGCGGATGCTCTGATCGGCGATCAGGAGCTTGACCTGTCGCCCCTTGTGGGCTCGTCCCAGTCCGATGTGGTGCAGGCGGCTCATGTGGCGCAGGGTGACCTTGCCGTGGGCGTCGACCGTGTCGTTGCGGACCCTGAAGTGCGTGTCTGGTTTCACGGCCGCGGGCCTTGCCTTCAGGCGGGCGCTGTAGGCCTGGAGAGGCGTCCGTCGGTCAAGAGCCCGGTGCGGCCTCACGTTGTTGTAGTAGTGCACGAAGCGATCGAGCTGGCCTTGGAGCTCTGTGAGCGTCGTGGCGGGCTTCTGGGCATCCAGGTAGCGCTTCAGTGTCTGGTGCAGGCGCTCGACCTTCCCGCAGGTCTGCGGGTGGTAGGGCCGTGAGTTCTTCGAGGCGATCCCGAGGCGCTCGAGCTCTGCCTGCAGGAGCACTTTGCCCTTGCGCGGTGTGGCGCTGAACACGGCGCCGTTGTCGGAGAGCAAGCAGGCGGGCAGCCCGTGGAGCTCGGCTGCGCCGTGGAAGACATCCACCACATCCCTGGCTTTGATCGTCTGGAACGCTCGGGAGGCCAGGAACAGGCGCGAGTGGTCATCGATCATGTTGAGGATCTCTGCGTGCTCGCCGCCGGAAAGCTCCCAGTGGGTGATGTCGGCCTGCCACATCTCATTCGGCAGCTCCGCTTGGAAGCGGATCAGGCTGCAGCGGGGCCGCTTCTGCGGTTGTGCAACGACGAGGCCCTCGCGTCTGAGGATGCGCCAGATCGTCGAGAGGGAGGGAACGTCTTTGCTTTGCTGGGCGAGGTGGTAGGCGATCGTCTCAGCGCCGGCGTCATGGCCCTGCTCCCGTAGCTCGCTGCGCAACCCAACGATCGCCTCAACGACCTCTGGCGGTGTCTCGTGCCTGCACGATCGCGGCCGTCTGGAGCGCGCCTCTAACGCCTCATAGCCCCCAGCGCGGTAGCGGGCCAGCAGCTTGTAGATCCAGCTGCGATGAACCCCGTGAGCTGCTGCCAGCTCGCCAACCGGACGGCCCTCCAACACATGCGCCTCGACCAGATACCTCGCGATCGCCACAGGAAGACTCCCTCACGTTGGTGTCTCCCATGTCCTGACACATATGTCGCCTATGTGGTGGCACCACACACCTCCCTCTCCGTGCATGCCTGTGGCGATGAGCATGCAGCAAACGGTGGCTCAGCCTCGCGCCAGGTGCCCGTCGACCGCGTCGCGGAAGGCGTCTGTTGTAAAGCACTGCGGCTCGGCGAACTCCTCCATCGCCAGGGTCATGTCCCAGCTGCCGTCGGCCGCCGCGCGTAGCAGCGGCTTGGTCATCGCAATCGCGTGCGCGGGGAGGGCCGCGATCCGGGTGCACCAGGCGTCGCTTGCATCGAGGAGGTCGTTGTGGGGCACGACTTCGTGGACGAGGCCGAGCTCCTCCGCCCTCCGTGCGTCGAGTTGCTCGCCGCCCGCGTAGTAGGCGAAGGCTCCCTGGTAGCCAAGTCGACGCGTGATCGCCCACGAGGTTCCGACCTCGGGCAGCAGCCCCAGCTTGCCGAAGGCCGGAACGATCCGCGCGTTCTCTGAGGCGATGGCCAGGTCGCAGCTCAGCGCCCAGGCGAGCCCCACTCCCGCGGCCGGCCCGTTGATGGCGGCGATAAAGGCCGTATCGCTGCGCGCGATCAGCCTGACGATCGCCCCGAACTCGTAGCGGATCCAGCGCCAGATGTTGGTGGAGCCCTCCGGCGAGGCGAGCGCTGCGGGCGTCTCGCTCATCATCCGCAGGTCACCGCCGGCCGAGAATCCCGGGTCGGCTCCGGTGAGGATGATCGCTCGGATCGCCTGGTCGGCGACGAGATCCTGGAGCGCGGCCTTCAGTTGCTGAACGAGCGGCGCGCTCAAAGCGTTGAGCTTGCCGGGATCGTCGAGCGTGACAAGCGCGCGGTCCGTGTCGCGCTGGACGCGTACAAACGTCCCGGTGTGCTCGCGGCCGCTGGATACGAGATCGTCGTAGAAGCTCATGTGCCGGTCTCCTTGAGGTTCTGCCAGGCGGCCTCCGCCAGCACGTCGGCGATGGTGGCCGGGACGTATCGGCTGCGCCCTGCCAGCCAGTGCCGGGTGTACTCATGCGCTGGGCCAAGCCACAACGCATTGATCAGGTCGAACGGCAGGTCTCGCAGGACGCCGTAGTGGACGTGCATCTGCCACCACGCCATCGTCTCGGCGAAGAACGGGCGGTTCTGCTCGCGCAGCGCGCTGCCATCCGCCGGCCGCTCGCCGAGCAGGAACGCGGCGGCGGCGCGGTTGGCGCTCACCCACCCCAGGTAGGTGCGCACGCCTGCCCTCACACCCTCCTCGGCGCCCGGGTTGGCGCGAAGCTGGCCCGTGAAGGCCTCCTGAAACGCTCGCGTCAGATCGACGTACAGCGCGGATGCGAGCCCCGCCTTGTCGGGGAAATGGTGGTAGAGCGCGCCCACGCTTACCTCTGCCTCGCCGCGGATGTCCGCGAGCGTCGCCGCGAGCGTGCCGCGCTGGTCGAACTGCTCCAGCGCGGCCTGCAGCAGGCGCTCGCGGGCCGACGGCCGCGGCATGGGCCGGGACGGCGCGTCGGTCGCTTGGTGGGCGGGCTCCGCGGGCATACAGAGACATAATCGTTGCAGACCGAGGATTCTTCTGTCGGTTGCTTGCAGGGCCGGCCGTGCCCGCGCAGGTCTACGCTTCGGCCTCATGGCGCACGCGCAGATCCACGATCTCAGTCTGCACTTCGAGGAATGGGGCGAGGGCCCGCCGGTGCTGCTGATCGCCGGCCATCCCGGCCATCGCCGAGGACTGGGAGCCGGTGGCAGGGCGCTTCGCCGGCTGTGGCCGTCGCGTGATCGCCTACGACAACCGCGGCAGCAGCGCGACATCGGTGACGCCCGGGCCCTACACGACCGCACAGATGGCCGCCGACGCCGTTGGCCTGCTCGACCACCTATCGCTCGATCGCGCGGACGTGTTCGGCATGTCGATGGGCGGCATGATCGCCCAGGAGCTCGCGATCACCCACCCCGAGCGCGTCGATCGCCTCGTGCTCGGCTGCACCCACGCGGGCCTCGCCCACGCCGCGCCCACGCGCGCGCCCGTGGAAGAGCGCGACAAAGCGACGAAGTTCGCGCGTCCCAGGTACTCTCACTGTGAACAGCGCGGCGGGGGTGGCGGCGGAGATGCCGCGCAAAGCGCCACCGTTCGCCTCCGGTAAACCACGGTGAAGACCTAGCGTCTGGACGCGACATGACGGCGAGCGGAACTCCATGAAGAGGATGCGCACAGCCCTCGGCAGAGCGATCGTCGTGTCAATCGTCGTGCTGGCCGTGGCGCCCGCGAGCAGCGCGCTGGCGGGAACCGGCGTGAGGATCCTCAGCCCGAGTTCGGGCAGTTCCAGCCTCGACGCCGCGCCCGTGTTCAGCGGAACGACGAACGCGACAACCAACGTCCTCACGCTGCTGATCTACCCGGGCGGCAGCGCGACGGGAACGCCGCTGCAGACCCTGTCCTTCGAACCGCTGTTCCCTGAAGAAGCGTGGATGCTCACACCGGCCGCGCTCGGCGAAGGCACATACACGGCAGTTGCCCTGCAGGCCGGCGAACTCGGGGAACCGGGCGAAAGCGAACCCGTCACCTTCACGGTCGAAGCCGCCCCCGTCATCCAGACCAACCCTGTGAGCGCGACCGTGACGGCCGGTGAAACAGCGACGTTCACGGCCGCCGCCTCGGGTACGCCTGCGCCGAGCGTGCAGTGGGAGGTCTCGACCGATCACGGCGCCACGTGGGCGTCGGATACCGCCGACGCCGGCAACACTACGGACACGCTGAGCGTGTCGTCGGTGTCGCTTGCGCAGAGTGGCTATGAGTATCGGGCGCTGTTCACGAACTCGGCCGGCTCGCAGGAAAGCGAAGCGGCCACGCTGACCGTGCATACGCCGCCCGTGATCGCGCTCAACCCGCAGAACGCGACGCTGACGGCGGGTGAAACGGCGACGTTCACGGCGGCCGCGTCGGGTTCGCCGACGCCGACCGTGCAGTGGCAGGTCTCAAGCGATCATGGCTCCTCGTGGTCGGCGGACACGAGTGATGCGGGCAACAGGTCGGACACGCTGACGGTGGCCGCGGTGACGCTCGCGCAGAGCGGCGATGAGTACCGCGCGCTGTTCACGAACGCGGCCGGCTCGCAGGCGAGCGAACCCGCGACGCTCATCGTGCAGACACCGCCCACGGTCACCCAGAACCCGCAGAACGCGACGGCGACGGCCGGCGAAACCGCGACGTTCAAAGCGGCCGCGTCGGGTTCGCCGACGCCGACCGTGCAGTGGCAGGTCTCAAGCGATCATGGCTCCTCGTGGTCGGCGGACACGAGCGATGCGGGCAACAGGTCGGACACGCTGACGGTGGCCGCGGTGACGCTCGCGCAGAGCGGCGATGAGTACCGCGCGCTGTTCACGAACGCGGCCGGCTCGCAGGCGAGCGAACCCGCGACGCTCATCGTGCAGACACCGCCCACGGTCACCCAGAACCCGCAGAACGCGACGGTGACGGCCGGCGAAACCGCGACGTTCAAAGCGGCCGCGTCGGGTTCGCCGACGCCCACGGTGCAGTGGCAGGTGTCGAGCAACCATGGCTCCTCGTGGACGGACGACACGGAAGACTCGGGCAACAGGACGGACACGCTCACCGTGGCGGCGGCGGCCTCCGCGCAGAACGGCTACGAGTACCGAGCGCTGTTCACGAACGCGGCCGGCTCGCAGGAAAGCGGAGCGGCCACGCTGACCGTTCAGGTGGCTCCCACCGTCACGACCAACCCGCAGAACGCGACGGTGCACGCCGGCGAAACGGCGACGTTCAAAGCGGCTGCATCGGGCACGCCCACGCCCGCGGTGCAGTGGGAAGTCTCGAGCAACCACGGCTCCTCGTGGGCTGCGGATACGGCGGACGCGGGAAACAAAACGGACACCTTGAAGGTGGCGTCGGTGACGCTCGCGCAGAGCGGCTATGAATACCGAGCCGTGTTCTCCAACGTCGTCGGTTCGCGCACGAGCAGTGCGGCGACGCTGACCGTGCAGACGGCTCCCGCGGTGACGCTGAACCCGGTGAGCGCGACGCTGACGGCCGGTGAAACGGCGACGTTCACGGCGGCGGCGTCTGGTTCGCCGACGCCGAGCGTGCAGTGGCAGGTCTCGAGCAACGGTGGCTCCTCGTGGGCGGCGGATACGGACGATGCGGGCAGCACCACGGACACCCTGACGGTGGCGTCGGTGACGCTCGCGCAGAGCGGCTATGAGTACCGCGCTGTGTTCACCAACGTCGTTGGCTCGCAGGCCAGCAGCGCGGCGACGCTGACCGTGCAGTCGGGCCCGGCGGTGACGACGCAACCGGTGAGCGTGACGAGGACCGAAGGCGAAACGGCGACCTTCACGGCGGCCGCGTCGGGTTCGCCCACGCCGAGCGTGCAGTGGCAGGTCTCGAGCAACCACGGCTCCTCGTGGGCGAACGATACGAGCGACGCGGGCAACACCACGGACACCCTGACGGTGGCGTCGGTGACGCTCGCCGAGAACGGCTACGAGTACCGGGCGCTGTTCACGAACGCGGAGGGCTCGCGGGCGAGCGATGCGGCGACGCTGACCGTGCAGACGCTCCCCGCGGTCACGCTGAACCCGGTGAGCGCGACTCTCATCGTGGGTGAAACGGCGACGTTCTCGGCGGCCGCGTCGGGTACGCCGGCGCCGAGCGTGCAGTGGCAGGTCTCGAGCAACCACGGCTCCTCGTGGGCGGCCGATACGAGCGATGCGGGCAGCACGACGGACACCCTGACCGTGGCGTCGGTCACGCTCGCGCAGAGCGGTGATGAGTACCGCGCGCTGTTCACCAACGCCGCCGGCTCGAAGGTCAGCAGCGCGGCGACGCTGATCGTGCAGTCGGTTCCGGTGGTGACGACGCAGCCGGTGAGCGTGACGAGGATCGAAGGCGAAGCGGCGACGTTCACTGCTGCCGCGGAAGGTACGCCCGCGCCGAGTGTGCAGTGGCAGGTCTCGACCGACCAGGGCACCACCTGGGCGCCCGACATCATCGATGCGGGCAACAAGACGGACACCCTGACGGTGGCCTCGGTGACGCTCGCGCAGAGCGGCGATGAGTACCGGGCGCTGTTCACGAACGGGGCGGGCTCCCAGACGAGCGAGCCCGCGACGCTGACCGTGCACGCGCCGCCCGCGGTCACGCTGAACCCGGTGAGCGCGACGGTCACGGCAGGGGAAGCGGTGACGTTCACGGCGGCCGCCTCGGGCGTGCCCACGCCGACCGTGCAGTGGCAGGTCTCGACCGATCAGGGCACCACGTGGGCGGCCGACACGGCCGATGCGGGCAACAGGACCGACACCCTGACGGTGGCCTCGGTGACGCTCGCGCAGAGCGGCAATGAGTATCGGGCGGTGTTCACGAATGGCGTGGGCAAGTCCGCGACGAGCGGCGAAGCCACCCTGACGGTGCATGTGGCGCCCGTGGTCACGCAGAACCCGCGCAGCGTGCTCGTGAGCAACGGCGAAACGACGACGTTCACGGCGGCCGCGGAAGGGACGCCCGCGCCGACCGTGCAGTGGGAAGTGTCGAGCGATCAGGGCGGTTCGTGGGCGCCCGACACCGAAGACGCCGGCAACACGACGGAAACCCTGACGGTGGCCAAAGTCACGTACGCTCAGAGCGGCTATGAGTATCGCGCGGTGTTCACGAACGCGGCTGGCTCGCAGGCGAGCGAACCGGCGACCCTGCTGGTGCGCACGCCTCCCAAGGTGACCGCCAGCCCCGACAACACGACGGCCTTTGAAGGCGAGACGGCGAGCTTCACGGCGGCCGCGTCGGGCGTGCCGGCGCCGACCGTGCAGTGGGAAGTCTCAAGCAACTTCGGCTCCACGTGGACGCCGGACGCGAGCGATCCGGGCAGCACCTCCGGCACGCTGAACGTCGCGGCCACGCTTGCGAAGAACGGCTATGAGTACCGCGCGGTGTTCACCAACGAACTCGGGACCGTGAAGAGCGAACCGGCGATCATGCTGGTGCAGCCAGCGCCGCCCGCGCCGCCGGCGCCGCAGGCAGCGCCGGCCGTGCCCGCACCCGACGCGCCACCGGTGGCCTCGTTCGTATGGCTGCCGCGCTCGCCGCACGTCGGCGAAGCGGTCTCGCTGGCCTCGAACTCGACCGACGCCTCGAGCGCGATCAGCGCGTTCGCCTGGGATCCGAAGGGCGACGGCCCGTTGCTCGCGGGCGGACCAGTGCTCAGCACCTCCTTCGCGACGGCGGGCGCCCATACCGTCCGGCTGCAGGTGACTGCCGCGGACGGCCTCTCGAGCGTGGTGAGCGCGACGATCACGGTATATCCGCGCGAACTCGCCCTGATGGCGCCGTTCCCGATCGTGCGGCTCGCCGGCTCCTACGGAGCCTCCGGCGTGAAGATCAGCCTGCTCAACGTGCAGGCGCCGGCCGGGGCGCACATCACGGTCAGCTGCCGCGGGCGAGGCTGCCCACGCCACTCGGAAACCCGCCTCGCGGAGACCTCCAGCACGCGCGCCAACGGTGTCGCGCAGGTCGGATTCCAGCACTTCGAGCGCGGCCTGTCCCCGGGCGCGGTACTGCAGATCCGCATCTACAAGGCGGGCGAGATCGGCAAGTACACGAGCTTCACGGTGCGCCGCGGGAAGCTGCCGCTGCGCGTTGACGCCTGCCTCGATCCGAGCGGCCAGGAGCCGATCGCGTGCCCGACCTGATCGAGCCCGTCCTCGCACCGCGCTGGGTCAGCGCGCACCAGCCGCGCCGCCGGCTCGACCGCCGTGTGCCTCTGCTGATCGCCGGCGTGTGCGTCGTGTTCGCGATCTCATACGCGATCGGCCACGCCACCACGGGCGGGAGCGCAGCGCGGGTCGATGCGTCCCCGAGTTCGCAGGTCGCCTCGCTGAACGCCGCGATCCCGAGCGCGCTCGGGGCTGCCGCGCCGCTCAACGCGCACCTGGTGATCGCGGCGCCTCGCCCGGCCGCGCACCCGAGTGCGCCGGCCCCCGCGGCGGCGCCCGCGAGCACTGCTGTGGCTGCGGCCCCCGTGCAGGCCCCGACGCCCGCGCCGCGGATCCTCGCGCCGAGCATCCCGGCCCCGGTGAGCGCGCCCGTGCAAGCCGCACCTGCGCCCGAAGCCTCCCACCAGGAAGGCTCTTCGCCGAGCGGCGGTGGCGGTGGCAGCGGGTCGTTTGACAGCTCGAACTGACGCGCGCATGCACAACTCGAACCTCAGCCTTCCGAGCATCGCCGCCGTGGCGCTGGTGATCGCAGCCATCCTCGGCTACGTGGCGGGCGTCGAAGCCGACGGCACGGCCCCCCACGCGGCGACGCCGGCGCTCGCGACCAGCGTGCTGCTCGAATATCCCAAGAGTTGGCGGGCCGCGAGCGCTGCGCCGCAGATACCGGGTCTGCCGATCCTCCATTCCGTGGTGTTCGCGCCCGGCGGCAACGCGTCGGAATCAGGCCTCGTGAGCGGCAAACTGGAGCTCGGGGAAGCGAGCCCGCTGCCCGCGTCATTTCTGGCCGGTCTGCCGCGGCCGCTCGATGCGACCGTCGTCAACTTCGCTGAATCGCAGGCCTACCGCTACTCGCTGCTCGGCGCTCCGGGCTTCGCCGCCGCGCTCACGCTGTACGTGCTCCCCGGCCTCGGCGGCGGCCCCACCGTCCTGGCGTGCTACGCCACGGCGGGCGACCTCGCGGCGATCGGCCCGTGCGAACGGATCGTCGCCACGCTGCGCCTGGTGGGCCAGCCGCAGAGCTACAACCTGACCCCCGTCCCTGCTTATGCGGGACGCATCACGGCGCTGATCGGCCGGCTGGAACATCAGCGCGTCACGCTGCGGGCCCAGATGGGCGACGGTGTGAGTGCCGCCGGCGTGCACGCGGTGGCGGGCACGCTCGCGCAGGACTTCTCCGCGGCGGCCGGCGACCTGTCCCATCTGGAACCGCCGCTCGCAGCCGGACAGGCGCAGCTGGCGCTCTCCGATGCGCTCACCGCCGCGGGCAACGCATATGCGGCCGTCGCCAGCGCCGCGCAGGGCGCCAGCGGGCCCGCCTATCGCGCCGCGCTGGCGAACGTCGGAGCGGCCGAGGGCGGCGTGGACACCGCGCTCGACGGCTTCGCCGCGCTGGCCTACGTCCGCAGCTAGCCCGCCGCGCGTGCGGCGGGCCGGCCGCCGACGGGCGCGCCGGGGATGCGCGCCTGCGCGAAGGTGACCATCCGGGAGTGCTCCTCGTCCCACAGCTTCAAGCGCACCGTGCGCATGCCGTCGCGCAGCGAGAGCACCGGCACGTCGTGGAAGATCGCGTTCTCGTCGTGGGCTCGCTGCAGGTTGTAGTTGGGGATACGCGCGTTGAGGTGGTGGACGTGATGCAGCCCGATGTTGCCCGAGAAGAACTGCAGGAGCTTGGGCAGCTTCAGGTAGGAGCTGCCGCGCAGCGCGGCATCCGCATAGCTCCAGCCGTCGGTGTCCTCCCAATAGGCGTCCTCGAACTGGTGCTGGACATAGAACAGCCAGATCCCGGCGGAGCCGGCGAGCATGATCGTCGGCGCCTGGATCAGCAGGAACTCGCTCCAGCCGGTCAGCCAGCAGAGCGCGGCGATGAGCAGCGCGAGCGCAATGTTCGTGCCGATCACGCTGCGGCGCATACGCGGGCGGGCATCGCGCCCCGCGATCCGCGGTCCCACGAGCAGGGCTGCGATCGGTCCCAGTCCGAACATGATCAGCGGGTTGCGGAACAGGCGGTAGGCCAGGCGCGAGCGCGGTGCCAGCGCGTTGTACTCGGCGACTGTCAGCGTGCGCACGTCGCCGCCGCCGCGGCGGTCCAGATCGCCTGAGGTGGCGTGATGGATGGCGTGATCGTGGCGCCAGCGCAGGAACGGCGAGTAGACGAACAGCCCGAGCACCGTCCCCAGCCAGGCGTTCCCGCGCCTGGAGGGCAGGAACGAGCCGTGCGAGCAGTCGTGGAAGAGGATGAACGTGCGTACGAGGAAGCCCGCGGCCGGTATCGCGAGCAGCAGCACGAGCAGGTAGGAGACTTTCAGCGCGAAGTACATAAGCGCCGAGAGCGCCAGGTAGGGCACGACCGAGGTCGCCAGGTCGAGCAGGCTGCGCCCCAGGCGGGGCTGGGCGTAGGGGGCGAGGTCATCGCTCCAGAATGGGCGCTGCGAGCGCCGTGCCGCGCGTGCCGTGGGGACGGCCTCCGCGCGGGGCTCGCCGCCGCGCTGCGAAGAGTGCGCACCGCGCGGTGCGGGGGTACCGTCCATGATCCAACCTTCCTTCCGTCCCGTCCCGCCCTTGGTGAGCGGGCACAGTCCGGGGTGTCTGTGGCACACAGCATGGCAGGTTCCGCGGCCGGCAGGCGCAGGCGCGGCGGTAGACTACGACGCTCTGCGCCCGTAGCTCAGCTGGATAGAGCGTCGGTCTACGGAACCGAAGGTCGGGAGTTCGAATCTCTCCGGGCGCGTGGAAGAAGGGCCTGCAAATCGACTAGTTTGCTTGCGCAAGGCCGGAGGGAGAGTGGATTTCCTCCCAGGTTTTCCTCCCGATATCGTGGGGCGTCTGTCGTCGGCCGTCTGTGTAGCAAGGAGGGCGTAGCCCGACGCCTCCGGTGCAGGTAGCGGCGGCCACCGCGCCGCAATCCGTGGCGTTGGCTGAGGGTTGCGGTTGCAGTTCGGGCTGCCTCAAGCGCCGAGCGTGCCGCTTGGCGATCCATCGCCCCTCGGTGCAGCCGTTGACGGCGTTGGTGGCTCAGATGCGTGCGCGGTGTTGCGGGCCAGACAGCACCGCCGTCTACGCTGCCCGGCGGCTATGCGTGCGATCGAGCGGACACGGCGCGATTCGGTTGTGTGTTGGGGTCGCTGCTCGGCTTATCGGTCGATGACCCCATGTCTACGCAGAGGCGAGTTTCCGGCTTCTGCTGGCCGCGCCAGCGGCGTGGGCGCAAGTTCTTGGATGCTTCTATGTTGTCAAGAGGGTGTTGGAGAGCTTGTTGTAGAGGTCGCGGGAGAGGTATCGCTTGAGGGATCTCATGGCCTCTCGCTTGGTCTTTCCTTCCTCGATTCTGCGCTGGATGTAGGTGCGGCTCGGGGCGTGGTGGACGGAGCGTGAGAGCGCGATCGTGTAGATCGCGGTGTTGATTTGGCGGTCGCCTCCGCGGCTGAGGCGGTGACGGACGGTTTTGCCGGAGGACGCTGGTTGCGGGGCGGTGCCGTTGGCTCGCGCGAACGCGGCCTCGCTCTTGAAGCGCGCGGGGTTGAACGCGATGAGCTTGCCGGCGGTGATCGGCCCGACGCCCGCGATGCCAGCGTCGCGCAGAAGAGCGAAGCGACCGCGGCAGGTGCCTGGCGCTCTGCGGCCATAGAGGAGCGACGTGGCCACGTCGCTGCTGCGGCACGCCGGCCTGTATGTCGGCATGGGCGGCCCAGCGGCGTACAAATGAGGAGCGTCGACCGGCCTGGCGATCAGTCCTGCGAGGCTCAGGTATCCCACGCGCCTCGGCGCCCTCGACGCGGTCATCTCCCACTGGCTCAGGTCATACGAGCGCCGGGTGCGATCACGAGCCCAGCGGCGTGCTGGCCTCCGGCGAATCGTCGCTGGCGTGAGTTGAACTCGGCGATCGACTGTTCGAGGGTCGCGCGTGTGAAGTCGGGCCAGAGCTCCTGACGGAAGACGAGCTCGGAGTAGGCGGCTTGCCACATCAGGTAGTTGGATAGGCGCCGCTCGCCGCCGGTACGGATCACCAGGTCTGGGTCGTGCATGTCCGGGGCGTATAGGCAGGCGCGGAACTCCTGCTCGGTGCTTCCGTGGAAACGACTCGCGGCGTCGAGGATCTCGGCGCGCCCGCCGTAGTTGACGGCGATGAACAGCGTTAGGCGCGTGTTCTCTGCGGTTAGCTGCTCAGCCCAGCGCATTTGCTCAACGAGCTCGTTGGCGAGTCCGGAGCGGCGCCCGATGAAGCGCATGCGGACTCCTTGCTCGTGGAGTTCTGGCGTCTCGCTGGCGATACGGCGTGCGAGCATCGAGATGAGCCCCACAACCTCCTCGGCCGGGCGCGACCAGTTCTCGGTCGAGAACGAGTACACGGTCAGCTGCTGGATGCCGAGTTCTGCGGCGTGGCGCAGGCATGTCTTGAGTGCGTCCGCGCCGGCCTCGTGTCCCGCGCTGACCGGCAGTCCGCGGGCGCGCGCCCAGCGGCCGTTGCCGTCGGTGATGATCGCGAGGTAGCGCACCGCGGAAGGACGCGAAGGTCTGCGCGCCGTGTCGTGGCTCGTGCGCGCTTGTCGCTGGGCTGTGGCCGACCTGTGTTTCCGCAGCCGCTTTGCGATGCGCCAGGCGCGCATCACGGCGAGCGTGGGCGTGATCAGCGGTTGGAGTTCGTGGACTATGCGCTTGGTGATCGGTCGCGCGAAGTCGCTGGTTGCCTCGGGCGCGGAGAGGTAGTAAGCCGCGACGCCGACAAGCGTCATGACGTGGTGCGCCTCGTTTGGAGCGCCACGTGCCTGGCTGATCGCGTGTCGGACGACGCTTGCTAGCTGGTCTGCGAGGACGTCTCGGGTCTTGTAGTAACGGATGTAGCCGAGACTGTCCAGGCGTGCGTCACGCTCGTAGTCGATGAGGCTGTCGAGCATTGTGCTCAAGGCGCCGATCGCGAGATATACCCGATCGATCTGCCCGGCCTGTGTGTGCGTCGTGCGCGGATCGGCAGCTGCGGCGATCAGCGCGTGTATCACCAAGACAGAGGAAGCGGCGCCCATCAGATACTCACGCCAATCGAGCTCGGTGCTGGCTGCCTCGTGCATCGCCCACTCTTCAAGCTGGGAAGCTCCCACGCGTGCAACGGCATGGGCGCGGACCTGTGCCCCAGCATTTCGAGCAGCAGCATGTAGTGCGACATCAGCGATGACCTCTGCGGAAGGCAGCTTGGCAAGGCTCTCGTTCACGGCGGTGGCCAGGTCGGCGAGGTAGCCGTCCTCGTGATAGCCGCCTTCCGACCCGGCATCGGGGGTGACAGCATGCGTGAGGGCCAGGTACAGCCGATCGCCATCGCGAATCGGGTCGGGCAATGGCTGCTCGACAAGGCTGTCGAGATAGTCGTAGAGGACCTCAAGGGCGACGATCGCCTCCACGACGGTTGTGCGTAACCCGCGTGGGGCAAGAGTGGCGAGCGTCGCCGCGACCTGGGAGTTAAAGCCCTCGTCGTGGAGTGTGTCGAGCGCGATGTCCCGGAGGTGGGGATCGGCGATCAGCTGCGCGCGACGCTCCCAGCGCTCGAGCTGAGCACGCACGATCGGCACAAGCGTCGACCAGTAGCGTGCGTTGGCGAGAAGGAGCGCCATGCCTGCGCGCGGCGCGAGTGAGCCACCGCCAAGCGCCGACACTTCTTGAGTGTGGCCGCCAGGGCGATCGGTGCGCATAGCCGTCGCATTGTGGTCGGCGCGGGACTACTCATCGAGCGCGAGCGTCGGCGACACTCGTGACGCCGACCATCCGGGGGCGGCCCCGATCGCCGATGCTGCCACCACTACGAGCACCAGGATCACAAGCGGACGCCAGCTGGCGGCGACGCTCGCGACCGGGAAGCCCGTCACGTCTCGAAGGTAGCCGTCGATGATCGCCTGACCGTATATCCCCGCGACGGCACCGGTAAGGCAGCCCGTGCCGAGGATCAAGGTTGATTCGAGCAGCAGCAGGCGGCGCAGGCGGTGGGGCAGCGCGCCCGAGAGCCGAAGAATCGCGAGCGACATGCGCCGCTGCCAGATATTTGACGCAAGCGCCGCCGCCATCGCGAGGATCGCGGCGATCACGAGCAGGGTTGATATATCGCCGAGCCGCGCGAGTCCTTCGCCAGCGATGGCGTCGAAGCGTTCTGCTCTGGTGTGGGCGCTCAGTGCTTCCAGGCCGCTGCCCGAACCGAGTACAGCGACGATTGCACGCTGAACGCGCACGAGACTCGCGCCTGGCGTCAGGACAACGCCGAGGGCCGTGGGCTGCGTTGTCTGCCACAGGCGGCTGTAATCGGTGGTGTTCATGAGCACCGCTCCCGCGGTCCAGCCGAAGTTCGTGGTTATCGCGGCGAGCCTGAATGTCGCGGTCCCGATGGCGTTGGCAGGCTGAGCGTGTCTCCGACTTTGACGTGGGCTGCATCCGCGATCTGAGCCGAGGCGGCGACCCAGCCTCCTTCGCGTATGCGGGAGGCTGCTGTGAGCCGGTCGCCTGTGACCAGTTGGCTCCTCAACAGCTCGGGGCTGGCGTTTGGCGGTCGCGCGATGATCCACACCCGCCGGTTGCCCACGTCCATGAACTCGCTCTGGAAGCTGCGGACGCTGGCAACCCCTGGTATCTCGGCGATGCGAGTCGAGTAGTGATCCGGCAGGAAGGCGTTCACACCCGCAGTGTCGCTCGGGTTCAGCACCCATATGTCCGCGTCAGCGGCGTACTGTGCCGCGAAGCTGTGCAGTCCGCGCAGCAGATCGTCGCGGGCACCGCCGAGCGCGACGCTGCCAAAGATCGCGACAGCACCTGTCGTCGCAAGCGCGAGCGAGCGCAGCGTGGTTGCCCTCAACGACAGACGACTACCGGCAGCATCTTGAGCGTGTCGCTGTGTCTCGTCAGCCTGTCGGTGACGGCCGCATGGCCGTAAACGCCAACGGGACCGCGAGCACCGTCGCGAGCGCGACCAGCACGCACGCGGCAAGCGCCAGGGAGGGGACGAGCGCGAACAGAGTGGTCGCAAGGAGCGCTAGGGCCACGGCGATCGCGAAGAGCGTCCTCTGCACACCGGTGTCGAGCGCGTTGCCTGGGTCTCCGTCTTCGACGTACACGCCGTCCAGTGCGCGTCCGCTGCGCAGATCCAGCAGAGGGACAGCAGAGGCCATGAATGTCGCCAGAACACCGCCGAGCAGAGCCACCAGCGCCGGTAGCGCGCCGACGACGGTGTTCGAGCCGAGCGTGAACGCCTGAGCGAGATAACCGGGCGACTGGTGCAACAGGCTCAGTGAGAGCAGATAGCCGGCGAGTAGGCCCGCAAGCGACGCTGCGACGCCGAGGCAGAGTGCCTGAAAGCTGACCATCTGCACGATCGCGGTGCGTGTGGTGCCCTCCAAACGTCGATCGGCGATCATGCGGCGGCGCTCGGGGACGGTCAGCAGGATCGCGTTGAACGCCAGCAAGAAACCGAGCAACGCGCTGATCGCGGCAAAGAACTCCGTCGCCTGATCACTTGGGCGCAACGCCTGGCGTAGCAGCGCAACGTCCTGATCCGCGGGCGCGACCGTCAGACGGCCAGCGGCGAGCGCCGCCAACCCGCTACGCACAGCAGCTTCGCGCCCGGGCTGGCTCTCGATGAGGATGCGCGTGATCCGTCGCGGTAGGTCCGCTAGCTGCTGCAGGCGTGCCAACGGCATAACCACCGCGTTCGCCTGCGACAACGCGCCAGCCGTTTCCCGGCCGAGAACCGCGTTCACATGCAGCGCAGTGGTCCGGCCGCGCAGTTGCAGCGAAACATCGCCTTGTTGTGTGCTGGACGCGCTGATCCCGAGTTCGTCTGCGACCGCCCTGCTTAGGTCGAGCCCTCCGGAGGCGATCGAGCCGATCGGGAGAGTGTGAGCGAGCCCGTCCAGCTCCGCGAGACTGAGGGTGGCGCCAGCCACGTCGACTGCGACGTGACCGTGCGGCCCACGAATCGTTGCCGTTTGCTCCAGCAATGGGGCTGCCTGTTTGACTCCCGGTAGCCGCTCGACGCGTGTCAGCAACTGCTCGCTGAACCCGTCGCTGTTGCGGGCTCGCAGCTGTAGCGTCGCGGGACCAATCACCGCGTGGACCACTTCGGTCGCCGAGCCCGCGATGCTGCTGTTGGCGACGATGACCGCGAAGACCAGCGCCACGGCGATCGCCACGCCAACGCCGGCGAGAAGCTCTTGGACGAAGTGCACACGCAGCCGGCGGCGATAGAAGTACACAAGTGCGGAGGGCCGCATCAAGGCGCGTGCCTTCGGAGGCTCAGGGCGTATCAGCGCTCACCCCCGTGCGGTGACGCCACGCGAGTGTGCCGCGCTAGCCACCATGGCGGCGTCTGGATGGCCCTGGATGAGCTTCCCGTCCCGCAGCGTGCAGCGCCGGTCAGCGATGGCCGCCGCCTCAACGTCGTGGGTGACGAGAAGCACGGCCGCCTGACGCTCGTGTGCGATCGACTGCAACAGCTCCACAATCTCGCGGCTGTGGACGCTATCGAGGTTCCCGGTCGGCTCATCGGCGAGGATCAACCCCGGCTCAGCCGCGAGCGCACGCGCGATCGCGACGCGCTGGCGCTCCCCGGCGGAAAGCTGCTCAGGAGTGTGCTCCAGCCGCTCGCCAAGCCCAACCCGCTCAAGCCACGTGACCGCGCGCGCCCGCGCCTCGCGCATACTCACGTCGTCCAAGAAGAGCTTGGTCGCGGCGTTCTCGATCGCCGATACACGCGGCATAAGGTGCGCTCTTTGGAAGATAAACCCGACATCCCGGAGTAGGTAGCCGGCCACCTGACGCTCAGAGAGCGAGGAGAGCTCAAACCCGTCATAGCGAACCATTCCTCGCTGCGGCTGAAGCAAACCGGCGATCACGAGCAGCAGAGTGGTCTTGCCAGAGCCGCTTGGCCCCTGCAGGGCAACCATCTCGCCCGGCGAGACTCGCAGGCTCACGCCGTCGACCGCGCGTACCTCCGTGCCGGCCACCCAGAAGTGCTTGACCACTTCATCGAGTTGGAGTACGCCGCCTCTGGCTCCTTCGGGATCGTTGGAGCACTCGCTCACCGTGCGCTTGACCTTACCCTGAGCGTGAGCGCGCAATGGGACGACGGGGGCGATCTCAGGCTCCAGAGCCCCGTGCAGGCGACCGTCACTCAACCTGAGCGCCCGGTCAGCTCCCAACAAGCCCGTGGTCTCGCCGACGCTCGCAAGGATCGCGATCCCCTCGTCGGCGAGCGAGCGCAGCAGCATGAGGATCGCGTCTCGGTCAGGGAAATCCACGTCAATCGTGGGCTCGTCGATCACGAGCAGCCGCGGGTCGCTAGTCAGCGCGCATGCGATCGCGACCCTGACGCGCTCGGTGCGCTCCAGATCGCTCGGTCTTTCATCTTCCAACGGAGCGCTATCGACACGCTCAAGGACGGCTCTCGCCCGCGATCGTGCGGCCCGGGGGGCTACACCGCAAACGAGCAGGCCCGACATCACCTCCTCAAAAACGGTCCGTCCCGCGGCGCGCGTGAACGTGTGCAGGCAGTAACGGATACCGTCGCCCAACCGAGCGCCACCCCGAGCAGCCAGATCACGACCCTCGAAGCGCACAACACCAGCATCAGGACGTTCGGCTCCCGCTGCGACCCGGAGCAGGGTGGAGCGACCAGAACGCCGCCTGCCCAACTGTGACGAACTCGCCCGCATCGAGACAGAGCGATACGTCCCGCAGCGCGACGCGTTCGCGTGAGCCGCGCTTGTAGGACTTACAGACGTGCTCAAGTACGAGCAGGCTCACCGCCGCTACCTTCGCTCCTTGGCGAGGATTTCGAACTGCCGCTGCGCGAACTCAACCCATGCGAGCTTCACTGCACCTGCCAGACGCTGCTCCTCGCTGGTTAGCAGACCCGCCAACGCAGCGGCGCTGTCCGGCCTCGCCGGCGGACTCTTCTGTGACGCCTCCACTGCCTGGTTCAAGCAGGTTTCGCCGTAACGCTCAAGAATCTGCAGGGCCGCCTCGGGTTCAGACGCTAGTGTCGCCAGCTGCCGCACGAACAGCAGCCAAGGCCGATGCAACTCGCCCGCCTGAGCAAGCAGCCACTGCTGGTACCGTCGTCGGCCCTCGGTTGTGGCGTGATAGATGGGCCGTGGCTGACGCCCAACGCCAGAACGAGCCGCGGGCTTCTCGGGACGCTCCTCGACCAACGCCCTGCGCTCCAGTACGTCCAGTGCTGCGTAGATGTGCGAGTCACTGCTCAGCGGCAAAAGCTCCCCAAACTGGGCCTCGAACCGCTTCATCAGCTGGTAGCCGTAGCCCGGACGCTCGATAACAAGCCCCAGCAGCGCCCAGTTGATCCGCGAGATCATCGGCCGCGCCGCCGAGGCACGCTGCGTCCTAGTCTGGTTTCGCGCCATGTCCGCTCCCATCAGAACCGTCCAGACTAGTCGAGTTTCGCACGGTCTGACAACGACGTTTCCCGCCAGCAGTCCGGTACTCAAGCCTTGAACCTTCAAGCCATGGATTACCAAGATACAGACGCGCCGCATTATCTGACGGGCATGGCAACTGATGCAACCGTCAGCATGGTCCGAGGGGAGGGGTACGCTCTCCGCGACGATCCGCTTCCATTTCGTGCGGTGCCTCACGAGCCGCGCGTGGTCTCGCCAGCGACGGACCCGGGCGGCTTCCCACGCGCCCGGGTCCGACTATCGAAGGATTGCGCCGACGAGACAATCACGATCAGGCTCAGGAACGGCTCGCTGGACGCAGCGCACTGCATAGCGATCTCGCGGCGTCTAGCCCAATGACGGCCGACGCCAAGCATCCTTCATGCCGCCGGGCAGCGGTCAGGATACGGGGGTGGGGTCGGAGGCCGGTCCGCATCGAGCTCGCGCAGGCTCGCCGAGCGCGAGCGCTCCCAGGCGCTGGCACGCGCCCGGCAGGCCGAGCGCGCCCTCCTCGAGGCCGCTCGGCCCTACGACAGCTGATGTGAGGAGCGGCCGTGACCCCGGCGGTGAGGCGGTCTGGTACTGGAGGGGCGGGTGAAGGTCGTTCGCGGGGGGCGAGCGAGCGGATGATGTTGATGCGCGCGTTCGGGGAGAAACTGCAGCAGCTGCGGGTCGCCGCTGGACTGAGCCGCACGCGGCTTGCGAGTAAGTGTCGGATCTCGCCGTCGTCGGTCACTAGGACCGAGCTCGGACAGAGTGAGCCACGCCTCTCGCTGATTTTGATCCTCTGTGAGGGGCTCGGCGTCTTACCGGACACGTTGATCGGCGAGCTGCCCGTCCCGCAGGAGCGCAGAGAGAGATGAGCGGTGGAGCATCGGGAGATCGACCGGTCCCGCGTGCGTCCAGGCAGGCGCGGTGGGTGGCGTTTGGCCCGGACAAGCGCGAGCGGGCGGACCTCCTGCGGGCTGCGGCCAGCCTCTCCCAGCAGGAGCTGGCGGTGCGCTGCTTCATGCGCCGCAGGCAGATTTCCGCCTTCGAGTGTGGGGCGAGCGCGCCAGACCTTCCCGCGCATCGGTGGCGCGTCGAGGCTGTCGAGGGGTGAGCTTGAGTTTTGGCAAGGCGCTGCGTGCCGCTCGTGAGCAGCGCGACCTCTCTCAGGAGCAGCTCGCGGACGCGGCGGGCCTGGACCAGGCGGTGATCTCGCGGTATGAGCGTGGCGAGACGACGCCCGGGCACGACGATCTGGGTTCGCTCAGCCGGGGGCTCGGCGTCTCGCTCCCCGTGATGGTCGAATGGTATGTGCCTGCGAGTGCCCGCAGCCGCCAGGGTCACGATGATGGGACTGGCCGAAGATGAGCCGGGGACCCCACGCCAACTCCCAGACTCGTCCCTCGCCCGCCGATGTCGGGCACGATCTGTCTCAGACGGGGGAGCCTGCTTGGTCGATTCCGAGTCTGCGTGAGCCGCGCTACTCGCAGTCGCTGGAGCGCGGCCTTGCGATCCTGGGCTGCTTCACGCCCAAGCGCCCGGTGCTCGGGATCGCCGACATCGCCGACGAGCTCGGCATGAGCCGCTCGACGACGCACCGCTACGTGATCACGCTGCTCGCGCTCGGCTACCTTGAGCAGGGCGCCTCGCGCAAGTACCGGCTGGGGCTGCGCGTGACCGACCTCGGGATGTCCGCGCTGAACTCCACGGGGCTGCGCGAGCACGCCCACCCCTACCTGGAGGAGCTGCGCCAGCGCACCTCCTACACGACGAGCCTCGGCGTGCTCGACGGCACCGACGTCCTCTACGTCGACCGCGTGCGCAGCTTCCGCCGCGGGCAGGGCAAAATCGACCTTGACCTGCACACCGGCTCGCGGCTCCCGGCGTACTGCACCTCGATGGGCAAGCTGCTGCTCGCGAACCTGCCCGAGCCCGAGCAGCGCGAGCTGATCGCCGAGATGAAGCTGACCAAACGCGGCCCGAACACGATCACCTCCAAGAAAGCGCTGCGCGAGGAGCTCGAGGACATCCAGTCAGAGGGGTACGCGATCGCGGCGCCCGTGCGCAACGAGGCGCGCGACGTCGCCGCCGCCGTCAACCTCGCCGCGCACGCCTCGATGATCTCCCTCGAGGAGCTCGTCGACGCGCTCGGCCCACACCTGATCTCCACCGCCGACCGCATCTCCGCACGCCTCGGCTGCCGACGCGACGACGAGATCTCCGGGGAGTGAGGAGCGCCGTGTCTCAACAACAAGCACGGACATCCAGGGCTAGCGACGCCGGCGCCAGGCCCGGCAATCTCGTCCGAGAGAAGCCTTTCGAAGGGCACAGTATGACCGACGAGCAGGTTTGGACGATCTATGCCGGGTATCTCCGAGGGGGCTCAATCAACGGGCTAGCCGAAGCTATCGGATTCACGCCTGCCGCAGCTCGCCGGCAACTACGCAAAAGGAAACTCCCGTTGAAGGGAGAGCTGGCAGGAGAGGGTGCGAAAGTTGCCGCGCGTGCCGAGCAGCAGATGATTACGGCCCTCCTGATGGCGAGGGTCAACGAGCTGCGCAAGGCGCGAGGGCTGACGGTTGAGCGCCTTGCTCACGAGTCGGATCTTTCGATGTTCACGCTCAAGGGCTTGAGAGAAGAGCTCCGCGACCCGAAGCTCACAACCGTACTCAGGCTCTGCCGTGGACTCGATGTAAGCGTGGAGGCGCTGCTCGGCGATCTGCCGCTTCCCATCGAGCCGCGGCCACACAGTGCTCTGGGGTCGGCCCGCTTAGGAGCCTACACATGAATCCCGCCCAGAGCGGCGACATAACGATCGCTGGGAAGCTCGTGCGGTTTCTGCGCAGCGGAGTCAAGCAGGAGTTCGCCGCCAGCCTCGAAATGCTCGCATTCGAGGTCGACAAAAACATCGACCCCGAAACCTATTACGGTGCGCTCGCGCGCTTCGACGCCGCCCGCACACTGCTCGACGCCATCGGGGTGGCCGACGAGCCCAAGCAACAGGATGTCGAACTCGATCTCGGGCGCTGGCCGCGGCTCGTGCTCAAGGCGCTGGAAACCCAGCACGACGCCGAGCTCATCCGGCTAGAGGAAGTCCACGCGGGCGAGCTTGACCTGTCCGTGCGCGACGTCCCGGCCCTTGGCTGCCTCGTGGCGAGCGTTCGGAAGAGACTGGGTACTCCGCCGAGGATACGGACGAGCTTCCTTGGAAGGCATCTCCCACGACGAATCAGGAGGACGCGCGGAAATGGCTAAACGCGGGTCACGTTCGCCATTCCGCAGGCGTCTGCTGCCGTTGTATGAGCGCCTCCGGCACCCCGAAGCGCACCTCACCGGGCGACGCCCGGCGCCCTCTAACTCCGTCATCTACCTGATGTATGCGAAGTACCTCCTGCTGGAGTCCGAAAGAGTCGACGGCACACCTGTCGGGACCCCGATGTGCTTCGCCATGATGGACGAGGCGATCTTCCTTCGCACCGAAGCCGAGTCCCCGAAGATAAAACGGATTCGCCGCCGCCCGATCGTCAAGGTCGCGTCCTGCACCATACGCGGGGTGCCCACCGGCGACTACATCGAGTGTGTCGCGCGCATTCTCCCGCAAGAGCAAGAGGCACGGGTAGAAGCGGCCCTACGCCGTAGCTACGGGGCGATACGCCGGCTACTCAACACGCTCGCTCGCGGCGACTACGGGTACCTCGAACTAACACCACTCAACTTGAAGCAGAGGCGAGTACCGGAAGATGAGGCTCTCGCGTTGGGGCTCCGAGTCGTGCATGAGGCCCGTAAGACACCACCGGATGCAGCGTGAGCGTCGCGAGGACCCTAGCGGTCACGCGCGGCGCCACAGAGAAGGCCACGCTGCCACGATCCACCCAGGCCGTGGTCGCGTCGGATGACCTAGCAGCGGCTGCCGAACAGGGCGATGCCAAGCCCGAGAAGCGGATCCGGTGTATCTCGCAGCGCCCGACCGCCGCGATGAGTTCGTCGATTTTCCCCAAGTGCGCCGTGCCGCAGCGGCCGCAGGTGTTGACTACGTGCCGGGTGGCATCGAGCCGAGCGAGAGGTTCTCGGAGCCGGCCCCACCGGCGATTGTCGCGTAGGTGCGCCGCGCGGCTCGTCACGGCATGCCAGCCGATCTACACCGCCTCTCGACGAGCGAGGCACTGCTCGCTAACTCTGGAGGCTCCTCAACGACGAGCGCGCCGCCGGCGTCGGTGTTGCCGGTCCCGCTGTGCAAGATCGCCTACGCCCAGCGACTGGCCGATGGCCCGTATGCTGACGCCCCGCTCGAACCGACGCGGACGCGAGCCGGCGGCGTTCGGACTCGGATGACGCGATGGCTTGCGTGAATGGCAGCGCACAGCAGTCGTCTCGAGCCATGGCAACCAGCGCGAGCGGGTATCGGCACGCGGGCAGCATGATGGTGGTCCTGGGGCTACTTGACGCTGTCGTTGAGCTTGGTGTGGCCACACTTCTCAGAGATGACCGCCGTCTATGCGTGCTGGAGTGTGGCCCTGCGGACTCGGCGCTTGAAGATGCGCTCGCGCGATGCGAGCCGCAGGTCGCGATCCTCGGCGAGACGGCCGAGCCGACCATAGTCGAGCGTCTACGGTCGATCCGTCCGCAAACGGGGATACTTGTGCTCGCGCATGACCCGATGCAAGAGCATGGAATGCGGCTGCTCGCAGCTGGCGCCAACTGCGTAGCCCGCAACGCCCCCGATATCGATGTATGCGCCTTGGTTCATCTGACCGCCCAGGGCAAGCGCTTCTTCGCTGCTGCTGACGGTGAATGGATCGAGCGGAGCTATCCGACGGGCACCGAGCCGCTCACCAAACGCCAGCGCGAAGTGCTAGGGCATCTCGTCAAGGGCGATCGATACGCCGCTATCGCGTGCGCGCTGCACATCAGCTACCGCACGGTCCAGATGCACGTCGCGCGCATCCTGGAGAAGTTGGGTGTAAAGGACAGGAACGAAGTCGTCGGCATGCCACTGCCCGACTGCATCACCGGCTAGACAGCCGGCCAACAGCCTGACTCTTAGTTTCTACCGTTGAACTCGTCCGCAACAACGGTAGACATGCCCGCCGTACCGGGCTACCGTCTCCTCCAACGGTTCGAACTGGGCGACTCAACACGATGAGCCCGTCGTTCACGGCTGAGCTGCGGGCAGAGCGAAGGCAGGCAGCTGTCCGTGGCATTGGAAGGCCATCCGACTACGACCGAAGACGAAGATCGGGACGAGCCGAGGTGAGTCCCCCTCTGTTACTGGGGCCGGGCGAGGCAAAAGGTTCCGGCGAAATCGCTGTTAAGAGTGAAATCCAAAAGAAGGGATACTGATGAAGAGTCGACTACTTCTACCGAGGATGCCGCAGAGAGGCCGCCATGCGCGTCGGTTCGCATGCCTGATCGTTGGCCTCATCGCGCTCGGATGCGTGGCTGCGCAGTCCGCCGGCGCCGCGAGCGCTCCCAAAGCGAGCACATCGCTGGCAGCGAAACTTGCGAATACGGAAGCTACTCTCTACGGCGAAGTAGATCCTGAGAGCCTAGCGACAGAATACCACTTCGAATACGGCACCACCAGCTCATACGGTCAGGTCTCGGAAACCAAGAGCGCGGGTGAAGGCAAAAAAGACGAGGAAGTTGATGTCGCTATCAGCGGCCTGACGGTGGGCAGTCTCTATCACTTCCGCATCGTGGCGACCAACAGCGACGGGACTAGCCACGGTGCAGATCAAGTCTTTATCGCTGGCAAAGAAACACCGGAAACCAAATCGGTACCCACGGTCACTCCTTCGCGTTTGCCGCATGAAGCGTATCAAGAGTCAAGCACCAAGGGTAAATGGAAACCCAGCCCCACCAGCTACTCTTACCAATGGGAGCGCTGCAACGGAGGCAGCGAATGCGCCGTCATCCCCGGGGCGACGAGCTCGACCTACACGCCCCAACATGCGGATGTGGGACACAACCTCGTGCTGCGGGTCACTGCAACCAACTCCCACGGATCCAACGCCGTGCTCTCGGAAGAGACACCCCTGGTGAAGGCGGTCGAACAGATCACCGAATTCGAAGTTCCCACGGTGGGCTACCTCACTGCGATCACGGCCGGTCCCGACGAAAACCTATGGTACACGGAGACCGGCGTCGGCAAAGGCAGCAATGAAGCCGTGATCGGACAGATGAACCCATCGACGGGTACGGTCATCGCCGAATACTCGATGGGCACCAAATATCCAGGTACACTCACCACGGGTCCGGACGGCAACATCTGGTTTGGCGCGTGCTGCAGCAGTGTCGGCAAGATAACGACGTCCGGCAAAGTCACGGAATACAAACTCGAAGAAGGCCACGGAGTAGGCCTTAGCCCAGGAGGCGTTGCCGTAGGCGAAGGCGATCTCTGGTATACGACGTCGGACAATATCCCGAGCGAATCGACCCCGATCGTCAAGGTCACGACCTCGGGCGAAGAGACCTTTTACACGCTCCCTGCAGAAACCAACTCGTACCAGATCACTGCGGGTCCGGAAAAAGACATGTGGTTCACCAACGACTACTGTCTCCATAACGACCCCTCCGAACCGTGCTCGATTGACAAGATCACGACGTCGGGCGTGGTCACCGCGTATCCGCTGGGGGGTACTGGTAAAAAAAGGATCTTCCCGGGAGGCATCGCCGAGGGCTCAGACGGTAATCTGTGGTTCACCGCATCCGGTACCGGAGAAGAAGGAGGCACGGGGTACGTGATAGGGAAGATGACCCCCTCGGGCGTGGTCACCCTATACTCTGCTTCCGGGGTCGACTGGGGGTCGAAGATCGTCGCCGGTCCTGAAAGCAAGCTGTGGTTCACTAGCAGCTCTAGCGCAGTCGGAAGCATCACCACGTCGGGCACGGTGGCCGAGTATTCGCTTGCGTCGGAAGGCTTGCTAGCCGGCATTACCGTCGGACCGGAAGGCGATCTCTGGTTCACGAACGAACGCATCGACAACATCGGACGTCTAACCCCGTAAAGGTCTGGACAGTCACATAGGTTCACGAGGTCTGGCCGGGCCGCGGGCTCTGAGCCCGCGACCCGGCCTCTGTCTCTCGGTGGGTACTTCCATTCGACGGCGCTCCACCCGAACAAATGTCAAGGCCGGCCGAGATTTGACCCCCCCTTTGTGGTTGGTTGCTGCCGCGTGGGGCTAAGGTGGGCGGCCTCCGAGATGTGCCGACAGGTTCGGCTCATCTTGCCTCCATCTTTCGGGCACGGTAGACGATGTTTGCGGGGATGCGTCCTTGTGTGAGGCGTCCGTGGTGGACGCGGTCGTTGTTGTAGAAGCGCAGGTAGGTGTCCAGCTCGCGTCTGAGGCCGGTGTAGCGGGGGTAGAGGTAGCGGGCGAACGCTGGGCGCCAGCACTTGTCGAGGATCGTCTTGTGCAGCGCCTCGACGTTGCCGTTGGTCTGTGGTCTGCCGGCGTGGATGCGGCTGTGGCGGGCTCTGAGCTTCTTGAGGGTGCGGGTGAAGTCGTTGCCGCGGAACTCGTTGCCGTTGTCCGAGAGCATTCTCTCCAGGCGCCAGCCGGCTGCCTTCAACTCCTGTGCGACACGCTCGGCGAGCTTTGAGGTCTGGCGGGCGGTGGGGTTGCCTTGCTTGCAGATCACGAGCTCCGCCCACGCGTAGGAGGAGGCGACGTCGATCGCGGTGAGCTGCCAGATCGCGCCCTCGGTGCCTCTCAGCCTGCCGACGTAGAAGCAGTCGATCCCGACCAGCTCACCAGGCCGCTGCACGTCGATGTGCTGCTCTGGGGCGGGATCTCGGGGCGGCTCATAGGGTGCCGCGTAGCCGGCGATCAGCCCGAGGCGCTTCGCGCGGGTGTTCAACCCGTGACGGCAGAGGACCTTCCACACCCCGTTCGGGGAGACGATGATCCCGCCCCACTTCTCCCTGGCGAGCTCTGAGGCGACCCGTCTGGGCCCGAGGCCAGGGTGGGCGATCGAGAAGGACACGATCCGCTCCTCGATCATCTTCGGCAGCGCGTTGGGCATCTGCGGACGCCGGCGCTCCCTGGGGCGCAGCATCTCAAGGCCGTGCCGGTCGACCTGGCGCTTCCAGTGGTAGTAGGTCGAGCGGTGCACCCCGAACGTCCGGCACGCCGCCGAGACGCTCGTCCTCGCTGCCTCCGCGAAAAGCTGCTGGCGGTAGCCGAACAGCACGTCATCCTTCGTCATATGGCTCTGCTCCTCTTCACTTTGCCGGTGAAGGAGGCAGCCTGAGCCACGGCCCAGACGGGTCCCGCCGATCGGCGGGACCCGTCTGACCTCAAAGACCTATCGAGCCCCCAACTGTCGGGAGCACTCGGAGACAGCCCAGGCCTAAGGCGCGTAACGAGCCGGCCGACAGACCACAAACAGGCCCATTCCCCACGGCACGTCCGTTGCTTCCTTGGAGAAGATCAGCGCCCCCGCGCCGGCACGCGAATACCCCAGGCAGCAGACGACCGACCCACGCCCGGCCGGCCTGGCCATTGACCGACCGGTACGGGCTCCGAGGTCTCTCACCGATACATTGGCAGATCTCTCCCGGCTGATCAGTCGTCCGCTGATGCGTGCGCGTGCGCCGGAAGAACGGCCGCACCTCCCGCCCTTGACATGCCGATAATGCTCGGCAGCTCAGCGAGCCGAGCCTTCGCGGGGATTGGCTCGGGAAGGGCTGGGCACGGGGGCCATTGGGCAACCCAATCCCGGATGTGCGCCCCCCCGGCCTCGGCGAGTTCGTAGCGGATGTCGGCCCGTCGCGCGGCCTCCTCCAAGACGACCCACAAGGCCAACTTCGCCGAGACGGGGAAGACTCGCGCAGGCCGCGTTTCGATCGAAGTCGGCGGCCGGCCACAGATCAACCAGGCGCTTCTGGATCTCCGGGCTCGCGCATGGACCTGACGCGAGCGCCCAAAGGCCCATCATCCTCGGCGTCATGTCCCTCAAACGCTTGCGCACGGCGAGGAACCGCCTTGCCACAGCCATCTGGGACTGCTTGACTCTACGAAACTCCGATGGTCGGAGGGTTCGGACCCATAGACGCGATCCGGCTCGCATCCGTTCGGTTGCTGGCCTGCCATACTTTTGACGTACCGCAGCGCAAAAGAGGCATCAGCGAATGTCGATGTATTTTATTATCACATTGCGAAACGCGCCGCGGATATGGTACATTCGGATCGGCCGGGCGCGAGAGCGTGCTCCCGAGGGTCATGCAAGCAAGGGAGTTTGAGGAAGGGATGTCCAGCGGGTCGGCAGGGCCAAGCAGGGCAAGCGCAGGGGCCGTCGGGCGGCTCCCGACGCAGGCAACCCAGACTCTGCGCGTAACCGCCTCATCGCAACAAAGCGGCGTCAGGCGTGTCTCAGCCCGGTGGCAGCAGACGGCACGACGCGCTCGGCGCCAGGGCGAGCTAAGGGCAGGGAAGCGATGAGGGCTACAGACCACAGGCAGGATCAGCAGGTCGTGCTGCAGGAGCGAGCCCATCCTTGCTTTCGCATAACGTCGCGCGCTCTCGCTCTCGCTCTCGCTCTTACTGCTGCTCTCGCTCTCACTGCTGCTCTTGCTCTCGCTCTCACCGCCACCAACTCCCACGGATCCAACGCTGTGCGCTCGGTGGCGAAAAAGCCGGTGAAGACGAACTCCCACGGGTCCAACGCGGTGCGCTCGGCGACGAAAAGGCCGGTAAAGACGAACTCCCACGGATCCAACGCTGTGCGCTCGGCGACGACAAAGCTGGTGAAGGCGGGCGAACAGATCACCGAATTCAAAGTTCCCACGGCGGGCTACCTTACTGCTATCACGGCGGGTCCCGACGGGAACCTGTGGTACGCAGAGACTGGCGTCGGCACCGGTCAGAGTGAAGCCGCGATTGGAACGATGAGTTCATCGTCGGGTACCGTCATCGCGAAATACCCGCTGGGCAGGAATCCATATCCAGATGCACTCACCACGGGTCCGGACGGCAACATCTGGTTTGACGGATGCTGCAGCAGTGTCGGCAAGATAACGACGTCCGGCAAAGTCACGGAATACAAACTCGAAGAAGGCCACGGAGTAGGCCTTAGCCCAGGAGGCGTTGCCGTAGGCGAAGGCGATCTCTGGTATACGACGTCGGACAATATCCCGAGCGAATCGACCCCGATCGTCAAGGTCACGACCTCGGGCGAAGAGACCTTTTACACGCTCCCTGCAGAAACCAACTCGTACCAGATCACTGCGGGTCCGGAAAAAGACATGTGGTTCACCAACGACTACTGTCTCCATAACGACCCCTCCGAACCGTGCTCGATTGACAAGATCACGACGTCGGGCGTGGTCACCGCGTATCCGCTGGGGGGTACTGGTAAAAAAAGGATCTTCCCGGGAGGCATCGCCGAGGGCTCAGACGGTAATCTGTGGTTCACCGCATCCGGTACCGGAGAAGAAGGAGGCACGGGGTACGTGATAGGGAAGATGACCCCCTCGGGCGTGGTCACCCTATACTCTGCTTCCGGGGTCGACTGGGGGTCGAAGATCGTCGCCGGTCCTGAAAGCAAGCTGTGGTTCACTAGCAGCTCTAGCGCAGTCGGAAGCATCACCACGTCGGGCACGGTGGCCGAGTATTCGCTTGCGTCGGAAGGCTTGCTAGCCGGCATTACCGTCGGACCGGAAGGCGATCTCTGGTTCACGAACGAACGCATCGACAACATCGGACGTCTAACCCCGTAAAGGTCTAGCTATCCGGCGCTTCCAAGAGGCGCACGCACTCGTCGGCCTAGTGCTGTTTGTTCTGCCGGCGTCGCGCCCTCGGCCGCCGTGGTTGGGGCTTGTGGTCAGCCTCCGATCGGGGCTCGAGGGCTCCGACGGCGAGCGCGACGCGCCAGCCCGCTGGCTTCTCCGCGTTCGACTTGGCCCGTCGAGACCGACTTCGTCGCCGATCGTGTGCTCAAAGCGGGCGCACTGGTCCCAAAACTTGCGAAGACGCCGACACTGGAGCACGAGGGCTCGACCACCCACGGGCGCCAATCTGCGTACTGCCCCTTTAGTGACGTACGGCGCAAAGCGGCACTGCTGGCGACCCGAACTGCGCGGACTCGCCGAGGAGGCGAGGGGCAGGTAGTCGAGTTAGACGCTGAGTGATGCAGCCGTTCTCACAGCGGCCCGATCTGGCAGCCGTTAAGCTATCGAGGACTGGGGCGAAGCCGGCTTGGGCGTGGCCGGTTTCGGCGGGTCGCTGTTCGATGCGGCCTGTTGGGGGCGGCCGGCGTGCGCTTCTTCGGCCGGAAGGCCGCTGAGAGCAGTTGGGCGTCGTCGGCGCGGCTCTTGTGGTGCAGGTAGCGCATCGTCGTCTGGATGTCGGCGTGGCCCATCCACGCCTGAACCTGGACGATGCTGGCGACGTTGATCGCCAGGGAACCAAAGGTGTGGCGCAGGTCGTGAAAGCGCAGACGCCGCAGGCCGGCGGCGGCGAGGGTGGCGAGGTAGCGTCGGCGCAGGGCCGAGCCGTCGAGCGGAGTGCCGTCGCGACTCACGAAGACGAGGTCGCCTCTGCCGGTGTGGTGGCCGCGCTTCTTGAGCTTCTTAAGCGCGTGAGCGACCTTGTCGACCATCGGGACGGTGCGCGACTTGCGCGACTTCGGCTTGCCTTTCGTTTTGGCGCTGTAGCCTTCGTAGACGCGGATCGAGGACTGCTCGAAGTCGACATCCTCCCAACGCAACGCGAGCAGTTCGCTACGGCGCAGCCCCTCGAGAGCGGCCGTCAGGTAGATCGCGGCATCCTGCTCATTCTCTTCGGCGCGCAGGGCGCGCGTCGTCTCGCTCATGGCTGGGCGGCTGGGGTCGCGATGCTCACCCTTCGCCGCTGTGGCCACGAGCAGGTCGATCTCCTCGGGCGAGTAGAAGTCGAAGCGCGCCGCGTCATTGGATTCCCGTAGCCGCTTGACCTTCGCAGCCGGATTGATGCTCAGGCCGTGGTGCTCGACGGCATGCTCGAAGACGCCGTGTAGGTTGGTCACGATCTTGTTGACCGTCCGCCGGGTACGGACCGCATCGTCAGCAAGCGAGCCGCGCCAGCGCTCGATCTGCTTAGCGGTGATCGCCTCGATTCGCTTGGGGGCGAACTCGGGCAGCAGATGTGCGTCGAGCACGGACCGATAGTCGACCCGCGTGCTGGCCGACCAGTCGCGCTCGAAGCAGCCGCGCGCAAACCAACCCTCAGCGACGTCGGCGAAGGTGACGCCAGTGCGCTGCTGGCGGAGCTGGCCGCGGCGCGCGTCGACGAGCAGCTCATCGAGCAGCGCCTGCGCCTCTCGCTGGCGCAGGAAGCCGGGCGGAGGTGGCCCCTTGCCGGCCCACGCGGGGCCGAGGCGCTTCTCGTGCTGGCCGTGCTGGTCGCGCCACTTCGCGCACCAAGTGTCGCGGCGCTTGCCTTCGTATAGCCACACGTGGCCGCTGATCGAGGTGTGTGGATCAACCGTTGCTGATGCCATGAGCAATCCTTCCGTGGGGGTGGCTCGGACCTTGGCAGGCGGGCGGACTCGAAAACCATACCGCGCGACACGGACGGATTTCCTCCCAAAGTTCCTCCCCAAGCAGTCTCGCTCAGCTCGACCTACTACGGCAAAACGGCTTATATACGGGGCATCTGCGGTCTAGTAGTGATAGCGTTATCTAACTACGGAACCGAAGGTCAGAGGTTCGAATCCTCTCGGGCGCGTCGACGAACCCTCATAGTGTTCCGCGTGGGCGTCCGCCGCCGGCCCGCCAAGCGAGAATGGGTCCCAACATGCGGCTAGAATCAGGCGCATGGCAAGCTACGCGGGATCGAGCTGGGCCGAGCACGCCCGCTCAGTGCTCAGCCAGGCCGGGCATCACCGGGGCGCGGCGCGGGATGCGATCATCGACCTGCTCGCCGGCCAGCCCTGCGCGCTCAGCGCCCTGGAGATCGAGGACCGCCTGCGTGCGGGCGATCGCAACGTCGCCCGCGCGAGCGTCTACCGCGTGCTCGAGCTGCTGCAGGAGCGCGGGCTCATTGCGCGCCTGGAGCTCGGCGATGCCACTACGCGCTTCGAGCTGATCGACCCCGCCGGCGGCCACCACCACCATCTGCTGTGCGACTCCTGCGGCTCGCTCGTGCCCTTCGACGACGACGACCTCGAGCGCTCCATCGACCGCCTCTCGCGGCGCCTGGGCTTCAACGCCAACGGGCACGAGGTCGTCCTGCGGGGCGACTGCAGCGCCTGCGGCTGAGCCGGCAGCGGGCGTCCTCGGCAGCTGCGCACACCGCGTGGCTGGCGCGAGTGCCGACGGGCTGCGCGGGTGATGAGATTGAGACTAGGACTTAGAATTGTGTATGGTGTGCGCCGCGGCACGCCGAGTGGCTGCCGCGATCACCTGTTGCCGATCATGGAGGCTGCTGAATGAAGCTCGGACCGCCCCGTGCCACCGCTCCACTCGCTCTCCTGGCCGCCGCGGCGGCCGCGCTGGCGCTGGCCGGTTGCGGCAGCTCCTCGGCCTCGTCGTCCTCCTCGAAGATCACCGCCGTCGGCGCGGAGAACGAGTACGCGAACGTGATCGAACAGATCGGCGGCAGGTACGTCAGCGCGAGCGCCATCGAGAGCAACCCGAACACCGACCCGCACACCTTCGAGGCGAGCCCCAGCGTCGCCGAGGCCGTCAGTGGCGCAAAGCTGCTGATCGAAAACGGCGTCGGCTATGACACCTACATGGAAAAGATCGAGTCGGCCTCGCCGAGCTCCTCGCGGAAGGTCATCAACGTCCAGCATCTGCTCGGTCTCCCCGACTCCACCGCGAACCCGCACCTCTGGTACAGGCCGGAAACGATGCCTGCGGTCGCCAGGGCGCTGGTCAGCGACCTCTCCGCCCTCGAGCCCGCTCACGCGGCCTACTTCCAGGAAAACGCCAGACGGTTCGAAGAATCGCTGAAGCCGTGGTATTCGGCGATCGCGAGGTTCAAGGCCGCCTACCCCAACACGCCGGTCGCGACCACCGAGCCGGTCGGCGACTACATGCTCGAAGCCGCCGGGACGAAGAACATGACGCCGTTCACGCTGCAGGCGGCGATCATGAACGGCACCGACCCCGCGCCCCAGAACGTGACCCTGCAGAACGCTCTGTTCTCGGGGCATCAGGTGAAGGTGTTCGTGTACAACCAGCAGGTCACCGACTCGCTGACCGAATCGTTCAAAGCGGCCGCCAGCAGCGCCGGCGTCCCGGTGGTGGGCGTGTACGAGACAATGCCGACCCCCGGCTATGACTACCAGTCCTGGATGCTCGCCGAGGTGCGAGCGCTCGAAGCGGCCGTCGCGCACGGCGTCTCGACCGAAAAGCTGTGAGCCGCGAGGACCGATCGGCGCGCCGTGACATCCTCGCGGTCGAGGGCGTGGACGTCCAGCTGGCCGGCCGCAAGATCCTCGATGACGTCACCTTCACGATCGCTGCGGGCGAGTTCACCGGGCTGATCGGGTCCAACGGGGCGGGCAAGACGACCCTCTTCCGAGTGATCCTCGGCCTGCAGGCGCAGAGCGCCGGGCGCGTGCTCGTCGAAGGCGGCGAGCACGGACGCCGGCATCGCCTGATCGGCTACGTGCCACAGAAGTTCCTGCTCGACCCCGACGTTCCGCTGCGCGCACGCGATCTCGTGGCACTCGGCATCGACGCGCACCGACTGGGCGTTCCGTGGCCCTCCCGCACCAGGCGGGCGCTCGTCGAGGAGATGCTGCAGGCGGTCGACGCCGTCCCCTTCGCCGACACGCGCGTCGGCCAGCTCTCGGGCGGCGAGCAGCAGCGCATCCTGATCGCGCACGCGCTCATCGCCCGGCCGCGCCTGCTGCTGCTCGACGAGCCGCTCGCGAACCTGGACCTCCGCAGCGCCCAGGAAGTCGTCGCGCTGATCGCCCGCATCGCGCGCGAGCAGCAGATAGCGGTTCTGATCTCGGCGCACGAGATCAACCCGCTGCTGCCCGTCATGGACCGCATCGTCTACCTCGCCGCCGGGCGCGCTGTCAGCGGCACCACCGCGGAGGTCGTGCGCGCGGACGTGCTCAGCCGGCTCTACGGCCACCACGTCGACGTCCTCAACGTCCACGGCCGCGTGCTGATCGTGGCCGGTGCCGGCGAGGACACCGATCTGGCCGGACACGAGGGCGCCTTCCCCGGGGCCGGGATCCCCTCATGAGCCACTTCCTCTCACCCCTCTTCGCCCCGGGGTTCTTCGACAGCGAAGCGGTGCAGATCGCCCTCGCGGTGGGAGCGCTTGTCGCCGTCGTCACCGGCGTGGTGGGAGTGTTCACGGTGATGCGCGGCCAGTCCTTCGCGGGCGAGGCGTTTGGCGACCTGGGAGTTGCCGGCGGCTCGGGTGCGTATCTGGTGGGAATCGGGACGCTCTGGGGATTCGTGCTCGGAAACGTGATCGCGGCCGGGGCGATGGAGGCGATCGGCGTGCAGCGCTCACGCGGGCGGGACCTCGCCACCGGCATCGTGCTCGGCGCCGGGATCGGGCTCGGCGCCCTGTTCCTGTATCTGTACACCAGCGCTCACAGCACCACCGGGGCGACCGTCACGATCCTCTTCGGTTCGCTGTTCGCGATCCCCAGCTCGACGATCCCGTTGGTGGTGGCGCTCAGCGCCGTCGTGCTGGTGCTCACGCTCACGCTCTACCGTCCGCTGCTGCTCAGCTCCGTGAACGCCGAGATGGCATCGGCGCACGGGATCCCGGTGGGGCTGGTCGGCGCGCTCTACCTGCTCGCGCTCGCACTCGCGGTGGCGCTCGCCGCGATCACGATCGGCACGATCCTCTCGACAGCGCTGCTCGTCGGGCCGGCAGCGAGCGCGCTGCGACTGACCAGACGCCCGCTCACCGCGCTGTTGAGCGCGATGGGCATAGGCATCGGCGCGACGTGGCTGGGCATTGTCCTGGCCTACGACAGCTTCAAGTGGCCGCCCGCCGGGCAGGGGTGGCCGGTGAGCTTCTTCGTCGTCACCCTCGTGTTCATCGCCTACCTGCTGTCCGGGCTGCCCGAAGCAAAACGCCGCAGGCGAGCGGGCCGCACCCCGTCCGTGTCCGCCGCGGCTCAACCGGCGACCCCGAGTTAGCCGCGCAGCACATGTTCTCCGGATTCATGGTCAACGCCTGGACCGTCGCGAGCATGGTCGCGGTCGTCGCCGGGGTCGTCGGGTTCTTCACGGTGCTGCGCGGCTCGGCGTTCGCCGCGCACGCGATCCCCAACGGGTCCTTCGCCGGCGCCGCCGGCGCCAGCCTGATCGGTGTCAGCACGCTCCTCGGCCTCGGCGTGTTCTCGCTCGGTGGCGCGATGACGATCGGCCTGCTGGGCCGCAGGGGACGCCACGACGTCGCAACCGCCCTCGCGCTCGTGGCGATGCTCGCCCTCGGAGCGCTTTTCCTCAGCTTCAGCGTGGAGTACGCCCCGGAGGTCTACTCGCTGCTGTTCGGGGAGGTGCTCGGAATCAGCCCCAACGACATCGCGCCGACGGCGATCCTCGGTGCTCTCTGCATCATCGCCATCGCGATCCTCTACCGTCCGCTGATGCTCGCCTCGGTCCTGCCTGAGGTGGGAGAGGCGCGCGGCGTGAGCAGCTTCCGCATGGAGATGCTCTTCCTCGCGGTCCTCGCGCTGGCGACCGCGATGACCGTGCCGGTCGTCGGGACGCTGCTGATCTTCAGCCTGATGATCGGCGCGCCCGCAGCCGCCCGCTCGTTCACCAGCCGGCCGCTGCTCGCGATGGGGTTCTCGGTGGCGATCGCGCTGCTGATCGTGTGGGCTGCGATCGCAGCCTCCTACGAAACCAACTACCCCGTCGGGTTCTTCGTCGGCACCGCCAGCGCGGCCTCGTATGCGATCGGGCGCACCTGGGCCGCGCTGGTCGCCCGGCGCGCGGCGCCGCGGAGCGCCGCCCGCGTGAGCCCGTGAGCGCCGCCGGGCTCGACGTCGCCCGCGCCGGCTCGGGGCCGCCGGTCGTGCTCGTGCACGGCAGCGTGGTCGGCGCCCAGCGCACCTGGCGCCGACAGCTTCCCCTGTCTGAGCATTGGGCGCTGTGCATGCCCAACCGCCCGGGGTTCGCGAACAGTCCGCCGCTCGAGCGCGGTGACTTTGAGCGCGAGGCGCCGCTGATCGCCGAGCTGCTCGGTGATGGCGCCCACCTCGTGGGGCACTCCTACGGCGCGGTGATCGCGCTTTATGCAGCCGCGCTGCGCCCCGGCGCGGTGCGCTCCCTGACGGTCTCCGAGCCGGGCTGCCTGCGCATGGCCGCGGGCGACCCGCGCGTGGATGCGGCGATCGCCGGCGGCGAGCTGCTCTATGGGGGCGCCGGGACGTTTACGCCGCTGGAGTTCCTGCAGGCCTTCCGCGGCGGCGTCGGCTCCACGCACGAGACGCCCGCAGAGCTCAGCGGAGAGCTGCTGCACGGCACGCGCCTGCTGATGCGCGAACGCCCGCCGTGGGAGGCCGACCCGCCCCTGGAGATGCTGCGCGGCGCCCCCTTTCCCAAGCTCGTCATCTCCGGCGGGCACTCCCCGGTATTCGAGGCCGTGTGCGACGCGATCGCGGGCGGCCTGCGCGCGCAGCGGGCGACGATCCCCGGGCGGGCGCACACGATCCCCGCGACGGGCGCCGCCTACAACGCACGCCTGCACGCCTTCCTGAGCGCGGCCGAGCTCGCCTCAGGCGAGGATCAGGTGGGCGGCGAGCAGGACAGCTAGCGCCACGAGCGCCACGCACGCGAGTGCGACGAAGGTGCGCGCCCGACCGCGACGCGCCCGATGGAGCGTGCGCGCGGGCGTCGGCGCAGGGATGCTCGCGCCCCCGCCTGTCAGCGGCCGCTGACGCGCCTCGAGCGCGAGCGCGAGCGCGACCTGCTCGCGCAGCGGTTTGAGTTCGCGCTCGCGCGCGAGCGCGAGCACGGCGAGCAGCGCGACGAGGCCGAGGCCCAGGAAGCCGAGCGCGGCCTCGAGCTTGGATGAGGCGGTGGTGTCCGCGGCGCTCACCGGCGCAGGCAGGTTGATGTCGTGGAGCGTGGGGATCGTGGTCGCTCGCGGCGGGCCGGTGCTGATCACCGGTGCCGTCTGCTCGGCCATCGCCAGCATCTCCCGCGGCTCCACGCTGTTGGTCAACGTGTTCTCGATCCAGTAGGCTGCGCCGCCTTCGTGCCAGGCGATCGTCCTGATCGCTTCGCCGGTGTAGTACAGGCTGTAGGTGCGCGAGCCGATGTGGACCGTCTGGCTGGGGTTGGCCAGCAGCGGCGGGTCCGTCCAGTCGGTTCCCTGGACGTCGTAGAACTGGCCCAGCAGGCCCTGATCGATCACGATCACGTAGCTGGGATGCAGGTGGCGCTGCGGATCGCGGATGTCGTAGATGCGCAGCGTGTCCGGCGCTGCGCCGGCGAAAGCGTTGCGCACGCGCGGATACTCGAGTGCGAACGGCAGCCGCGGCGCCTGCGAGCGCGCCTGTTCGAGCTCTTCGCCGGTGGTCGGTGTGAGCGAGAGCCCCGACGCGGCGGAGGAGTGCGAGTGCGCGCTGTGGCGCGCGGTGGCGACGTCGCGGTTGATCTGGCCGGTGGCGATCGGCGCGGTGCCCCCGAGGAACGATCGCGACGCTTCTTCCAGCTCCGCCGGCGTGGCCGTGTCGAAGGTGGGCAGCAGCGTGAGGTGGAAGGGGACCTGGCGCACCGGCTCGCCGGCGGACTGCACCAGCAGCTCGAGCAGGTCGAGCACCTGGTCGGTCCCGTGGAGGTCCGTTTCCACGGCCCTGCCGAGCACCCGCTCGAACTCTTCGCGGTCTTCGAACAGCGAGGGCCCGTACTGCGCCTTCACTTCCAGCAGGAAGCGCTGGTCCCGCGCGTCGCGCGTCAGCGAGGTGTCTTCGTGGCGGTTGGCGACAAATTCGAGGGCTTCCTTGCCGCACAGGCGCTGATAGCCCGGCTGCAGGTTGATTTCGAAGTACTGTTCGCCGCCGGGTTCGTTGACGTGGTAGTAGCGGCGGTCCACCGTCATGTACACGCAGCCGATTTCGTCCACCGCGCGCCTGAACTTCGGGAAGGTCACCACGAACACGTGGTTGACGGAGATGTGCAGCAGGTTCTTGATCGTCTTAAGCATCAGTTCGATGCCGCCGTAGGTGTAGGCGGAGTTGATCCGGTTGGTGATCACTTCCCCGTCGGGCGCCGTGAAGGTGACCTGCAGCTCGCGCGGGATCGAGAGCATCGAGATGGTCGGCTTGCCGGGGTCGATGCGGACGAGCAGCATCTCGTTGGAATGCGGCAGCACGGCCCCGTCGGGGTTGTCCTTGGGCGGCGGACGCTGGTCATTGCCGACGAGCAGGAGCGTCTGCGGCGCGCCTTTGCTGGTCGGCAGCAGGACCTTGGGAGCGACCTTGACGGCCTTCGTCTGGCCTAGCGCTTCGACGACTTTGCCTACCTCGTTGAGGGCGATCGCGTAGGCCGCCCCGCCCGTGAGCAGGACGATCCCCACGCCGGCGAACAGCACGCGCCTCGCCAGCCACCAGGCGCGGCGCGGCGGCTCGGGCGCTACGGATCCCGGGGCGGCCCCTCCGGAGGGGGGCAGCCCGGGCGGCTCGCTCACGGCGCGCAAGCGCCGCGGCGTCCCGTGGGGTACATCGTGAGGCGGGGTGGATGGCTCATCGGGCTGACGGTGAGGGCACAGCGAGTATCGCCCGCGCGCGCACGCCTGTCATCGGCCGGCGGGCGTATCTGCGGCTACCGCGCAGGGCGTAGGCCGCTCACGGCGCTCCCGCGAGCACCAGGCCGCTCTGGTAGGCGAGCACGACGAGCTGGGCGCGGTCGCGCGCGTCCAGCTTGAGCATCGCGCGGCTGACGTGCGTCTTGGCGGTCGCCGGGCTGATCGTCAGCAGTTCGGCGATCTCGTCGTTGCTCAGCCCCCTGGCCACCAGCGCCATCACCTCGCGCTCGCGTGCGGTCAGCGCATCGAGCGACTGGGGCGGGACGCCGCGCTGCTCGGGCGTGGCGGCGAACCGCGTGATCAGCCTGCGCGTGACACTCGGCGAGAGCAGCGCGTCCCCGCCGGCGATCACCCGCACGGCCTGCAGCAGCTCGGTCGGCTCGGCGTCCTTGAGCAGGAAGCCGCTCGCCCCGGCGCGCAGCGCCTCGAAGACGTACTCCTCGCTCTCGAACGTCGTGAGGATCAGCACCCTGACCGCCGCGAGCGCCGGCTCCCGCGCGATCTGGCGCGTGGCCTCGAGCCCGTCGAGCACGGGCATGCGGATGTCCATCAGCACCACGTCCGGGCGGGTGTGGCGGACGAGGCTCACGGCCTCCTCGCCGTTGGCCGCCTCGCCCACCGCGGTGATGTCGGGCTCGTCCTCGAAGAGCACGCGCAGCCCCGCGCGCACGAGCGGCTGGTCGTCGGCGATCAGGACGCGGATCATCTTGCGGCCGAGATCGGCAGGCGCGCCCGCACGCGGAAGCCGCCGCCGCCATGCGGGCCAGCGTCCAGCTCGCCTCCCAGCGCGTGCGCGCGCTCGCGCATCCCGCGAATCCCGTGTCCCGGCCCCCGCGGGCGCGCGCCGTTGACGGTGGCCGCGGTCTCGGGTGCGGCGCAGCCGTCGTCATCGACGCTGATCGTCATCACGTCCTCGGCGTAGGAGATCGCGACCATCGCGCGCGAGCCGCCCGCATGGCGCATGACGTTCGTCAGCGACTCCTGCACGATGCGGTAGGCAGCCAGGTCGACGGTCGCGGGCAGCGCGCGACGCTCGCCCGAGATGCTCACGCGGGTGGCCACGCCGGCGTTGCGGCAGGCCTCGACGAGGCGCTCGAGCTGGCTCAGCCCCGGGGTCGGCTCGCGCGGCTCGCGCTCGTCGGCATCGCGCAGCACGCCGAGGATGCCGCGCAGCTCGCGCAACGCCTGCTTGCTGGTGTGCTTGATCGTGCGCAGCGCCTCGGCCGCGTGCTCGGGATGCTCGTCGAGGACGTGGGCGGCGACCCCCGCCTGCACGCTGATCGTGGCGATGCCGTGGGCGAGCACGTCATGCAGCTCGCGCGCGATCCGCAGCCGCTCCGCGTCCACACGGCGCGCGGCCTCCTCCTCGCGCGTGCGCTCCGCCTGGGCCGCGCGCGCCTCGATCTCCGCGATGTAAGCCCTGCGGCTGCTGAGCGCCCAGCCGAGGAACAGCGCGGCGAGGGCCAGCGCGGGCTCGAGCGCGGTCCGCGCATCCGACCAGCCGCGGTACTGCAGGACCCCGCGCGCGAGCGCCAGGGCGATGCCCGCGAGCAGCGCCAGCAGAGCGGCGCGACGGCGCGCCTCGACCTGCGCGAGCGTGTACACGGCGAGCACCACCGTCACCGAAATCGCCCCCGTGGGCGAGGCCAGTGCGATCGCTGCCAGCGCCGTTACGAGCGTCGCCGCGAACGTCGCCAGCGGCCAGCGCCGACGCCACGCCAGGCTCAGCGCCGCGAGCACGCTCAGCGTGTAGCCGAGCCATCCCGCGCGCTGCAGGCCGTGGGCCTCGAACGCGCGCACGCCCACGAGCAGCAGTGCCAGCCCGCCCGCCAGCAGCGCGTCGGCCTGCCCGGGGGTGGGCCGGAGGGCGAGCGTTCGCTTGCTCATGGCCAAAAGGTAGGCCACGAGGGCCGCCGCGCCATCCGCCGCGCGAGGTATTCCCGCCTACCGCGTCCGGCGTACCAGGCGGTGCGCATCGGCCGGCTGCGGCTCAGCGCCGCGCCGCGTGCGTTCTCTGGACGGCGAGCGTGACGCGCTGGGTGAGGCCCGCGAGCAGATTCTGCTCCTGCGCCTGGCTGATGTTGCCTTTGGCGAGGTGCTCTTCCAGGCGGGCTCGTTCGGCGGCGACGATCGCCGCGATCAGCCCGGCGGTGGACTTGTGCTCCGCTTCGGCGACCGCGGCCAGTGACTGGCCCGAGCGCACGTCCGCGCGCAGCTGGTGCCGGCTCGCGTCGAGATAGCGCGCGGCCCACGTCAGGCTCGCGCTGGCCGCCGCCGGCCCCGGCCTGCTCAGCTGTTCGCTGACCCGCTGGGAGAGCGTCGAGAGCCTGTTCTGCCGCTGCGCTTCGGTCAGCCGTCCCGAGGCGAGCTGGGTGCCCAGGCGCGCCTCCCGCGCTGCGAGCACGGCGGCGCTCAGGCCGCTCAGGGACCTGCCCGGGGTCGCTTCGGCGATCTGCGCCAGCGACTCGCCCGAGCGCAGCTGCGCGCGCAGGCGCGCGGGGGCGATCCCGAGGTAGCGCGCGGCGGTGGCGAGCGGGTTGGTGGCGCGGCTGGGCGCCTTCGGCGGGCGTGCCGCGCGGCGCGCTGCGCGGGCGCTCGCCGAATGGCGCGGGCGCGGGGGATGGCCGCTGCCTCCGGCGGCCATCGCAACAGCCACAGTGATACCTACAAGCACCGCGACCACGGCCACGGCGATCATGGCGGTGCGCTTCAGGGACCTCGTCATCGCTCGGCTTCTCGGCTTCCGTTCGACGTTACTGGGCTCCGCGCCGCGCGCCCGTTGCGACCGGGACGAGGGGCACGGTGTCGACGACCGCGGAAAGGATTGCAGCCTCTCCTAAGAGCCGCCTAAGTTGCCCACCGCCCGCCGTGCGCAGAGGCCGCGGCGCAGCGCCTCGCCCGGATCCGCTCGCAGGTCCGTGAAATCCAGCAGAACCGCCGCTTCCCGGCGCCGTGGGGGCATCCGCCGGCGGCCCTCGCGCGGGGCCGGTTGCCGTCCCACCTGGGCCCGCTTCGTGGTAGACTCGGCCCCTGTCTCGGAGCTTCTCGGCGGGTGCGGGGGCAGGCCTGCGACTCAAAGGGGCCGGTTCCCGGCGCAGCGGAGGGGGCAGCACGAGGCGATCTCGGCAGGTACCTCGATGATGGAGAGAGCCCGCAAAGGCGAAAGAGAGGACGTAGGAGAATGAGAGGCTTCAAGATAAAGCTGGGGGTGGCCACCACGCTCTGCGCGTTCGGTGTCATGGCCGCCCCGGCACTCGCGCACCATGAACACCCGAAAGCCGTCTTCGGGAAGTTCATTGCCAACTACCCGCTGGCGCCGGGGGCGATCACGCCGACCACGCCGACCACCGACAAGGGCATCGGCAGCGTCGAAGAAATCAACCTCGGCGACGGTGGGCTCGTGATCAAGGAAGAACCGGGCAAGCTGAGCGGCTGCGCCGTCAGATCGACGGGCAAGGTCGAAGAAGAATCCTCGGAAAAGTTCTTCCAGGCGATCACGCTGTCGCGCTGCTATGCGGTCAAACCGTTCGGCAAGGATGGCGACGAAAAGATCAAACTGAAGAAGTTCCACCTGGACTTCCTGTACAACTCGAACGGCTCGCTGAACATCGGCGAAGGTGAAGGCGAAATCAAAATCACCGCAAACAGCACGCTGTCGATTCCCGTCGGCAAAAACGTCTGCACAGTCGTGATCCCCCAGCAGACGCTCCCGGCCAAGGCGCTCGTCAAACCCGGAGAGGAATACGAAGCCGCCGAATACGAAACCGAAGTCAACAAAGAAGTCAAACTGAAGAAGTTCCCGGCCGGCTTCCAGAACAAGCTCGACATCGAAATGCACTTCGATAAAGTCGAAAACTGGGTGCGACCGACGTCGTCCTGTGAATTCCCGCCCGGAGAGGTCGACGAAGAAGTCGGCAGCCCGGCCTATGGGTACGTGGTGTTCAAGAAGGGCAGCATGGCGATGGAACTCGAAGAAATCAACATCAAGGAAGGCAACCTCGGCTTCGAGACCAAAGCAGAAGTCGAAGAAAAAGAAAAAGAAGCCTAGGCTCAGCGGCTTCTAGCTGAACGGGGCGGGAGACGGGCGCAGTCGGCGCCATGTTTCCCGCCCCGTCTGCTTAACGGGTAGGCCGCGCGCGGGGTCGCTCAGCGCCGCTCGGCGGTGTGCGCGCCCCGGGCGCGCGTTTCGGTGCCCGCCAGCACGGGCAGGCACTCGCCGTGCTCCTTGGAGCTGTACATCGCCGCGTCCGCCTGGCCGACCAGCTCCTCGGCGCTCACCGTGCGACCGCGCGCGCAGGCCACGCCGATGCTCGCACCGAGCTCGATCATCCCGCCCGCGAGCTCGAACGGCCGGCACAGCGCCTCGCAGATGCGGTGAGCCACGCGCATCGCGATGTCCGCATCGGGGATCTCGCGCAGGACCACCAGGAACTCGTCGCCGCCGAGGCGCCCGACCGCGTCCTGTCCGCGGCTGGCGACCTTCAGGCGCTCCGCCACGAGGACGAGCAGTTCGTCGCCCGCGGCGTGGCCGAGGCGGTCGTTGACCGGCTTGAAGCGGTCGAGGTCCACGTAGACGACGCCGACCGTCCCCGCGTCCTCGCGCTCGAGGTCCTGCTCGACCGCGGTCAGGATCGAGGCGCGGTTGTGGCAGTGCGTGAGCGCGTCGAAGGTGGCGCGCACCTCGAGCTCCTGGCGTGCGCGGGCACTGTCGGTGATGTCCAGCACGCAGGTGATCGCGCCGCTGACCTCGCCGTCCACGCGGAACAGCGCGCGGATGCTCATCAGCGCGCGCCGCCACGCTCCGCCGGGCAGCACCAGGTCGACCTCCACGTCGCGATCGACGCCCTCGCCGAGCACCTCGCCGAGGGCCGCTTCGAGGGCCTCGAGGCCCTCGTCGCTGAGCGGCGCAAGCAGCGTCTCGGTGGTGTGGCTGGGCGCGTCGTCCTGCTCCTCGCCCGCCTGCTCGCCGTGCAGGATGTCCAGCAGGCGCTTGTTGTTGTAAACGAGGCTCCGCCCGGTATCCAGCTGCAGCAGCCCCACGGGCATCGCGTCGGTCAGGCGGTGCAGCAGCTCCTCGCGTTCCTGCAGCGCCTCCTGGGCGGCCATCTCCGCGGAGATGTCGATGATCTCCACGAGCACGTAGTTACGGTCGGGCTGGTTGAGGAAGTTGTGCAGGGTGGTGTCCACCCACATGTAGCTGCCGTCCTTGCGCCGGCGGCGCAGGCGCGTCTGCTGGTCGCGGCGCGTGGAGAGCACCGCCAGCCAGCCCTCCACCGCGCGGCCCTGGTCGTCGGGGTGGATCTGGTCGAGCACCGACTTGCCCAGCACGTCATCGGGGGTGTAGCCGAACATCTCGGTGAAGGCGCTGTCGCACTCCACCACGTGCGCGCTCTCGTCCTCGGTCAGCGTGCAGAAGCGCGGCGCCGCGGGCGGCAGCTCCTCGGCCTCGGTGCCCTCGTCGGATTCCTCGTCGCTGGGGATCAGGATGCCCAGCAGCACGCCATGGGGCTCGCGCAGGTCGAGGAAGTGCAGCTGCACCCAGCGCGACGGTTTGCTCAGCATGCGCACTTTGCCCTCGCCCACGCCCTCGTGCTGCGCCTTCAGCCACGCCTCGACCACGGTCTGGCGGTCGCCGGCGACAACACCGTCGATCAGCGCGCGTCCCTCGAGCGCCGCCTGGCCCCACAGCGGGATCGAGCCCGGCACCGGCACAATCAGGCCGTTGCTCGCAAGCCCGCACACGATCGCCTCGGGGTGCTCGCGCAGCAGCGCCTCGGCTCCCATCGCCACCGTGTCCGCGTCGTAGACCCGCTGGGGGCTCATCGTGCGCGCGCCCCCGCGCGGCGGCCCGGCGTGCGCGCCGCTGCGCCCGCCTGCCCCAGCTGGACTGTTCTCGGATCTGGATGTGCACGCATCTGCATCGGCCCTCGCAGACACAATCGGCTGCGAGCTCGGCGCGCATGAGCGCCGGATGGGTGCCTGGACGGTTTGGGAAGGAGCTTGCGGGCGCCGCCCGCGGGCGAGGACGCGTGCCGGCGCCGGTGAGCCTGAGAGGATCACGCGATGCTGCGAGACCCGCTGGTGCGCCTGCCCGAGGCCCTCACGCGACCCGCGCGCCGCGAGGACGCCCGCTTCCTGATGGGTATCGACGGCGGCGCCACGAAGACGCTGGCCGCCGTGCTGGACCGGAGCAGCGGGGCACTCCACGTGGCCCACGGCGGCCCCAGCAACGAGGATGCGGTCGGCGCGGCAGAGGCGGTGCAGGCGCTGCTGGACACTGCCGATGAGGCGCTCGAGCGGGCGGCGATCTCCAGCGAGCAGCTCGGCGCGGCGGTGCTGGCGGTCGCGGGCACCGACACCGACACGCTCGCCGAGCACGTGCGCCAGGCACGCGACGACGGCTGGATCGTGGTCAACGACGTGGTCGGCGCGTGGGCCACCGCGACCGGCGCGACCCCCGGCGTGGCCGCGATCTCGGGCACCGGCTCGAACGTCTTCGGCGTGGGGGCCGACGGGCGCACCTGGCGCGCGGGGGGCTGGGGCCATCTGCTCGGAGATGAGGGCTCGGGCTATTGGCTGGGCGTGCAGTCGATCAAAGCTGCGCTGCGCGACCGCGAGGCGTCGGGCCCTCAGACGGCGCTCAGCGACGCCGCTCCGGCGTTCTTCGGGGTGGCGAGCGTGGAGGCGCTGGCCAGCCTCGTGTACTCCAGGCCGCTGACCAAGAGCGACATCGCGGCGTTCGGGATCGAGACCGCCGAGCTCGCCGAGCAGGGCGACGCGGTGGCGCGCGAGCTGTATGAGCGCGGCGCCGCCGAGCTCAGCGAGCAGATCGCCGCCGTGATCCGCCAGACGGGGCTCGCCGACACCGGCGCTCCCTTCCCCGTTGGCCTGATCGGCAGCGCCTTCAAGGCGGGCGGGGTGTTCCTGGACCCGCTCACCAGCGCCGTGCACGCGTGCGCGCCCCAGGCGCAGGTTACGCTCGTGGAGATGGCTCCCGTGGGGGGCAGCCTGCTGCTCGCCGCGGAGGCCTGCGGACATGGGGGAGAGCTCGATCCGGCCGAGCTCTCCCCGGTGATCGACCGGGCGCTCGCGGAGTAGCGCCGCTCAGCGGGCCCGATCGCCGTCGGCCGCGAGGGCCGCCTCGATGGCCCGCCGATCGCCGATCGCGGCGGGCCCCACGCCGTGCAGGCGCACCGCCGCGGCGGCCGCCGCGAAGGCCGCCGCGCCGGCCACGGGCGCTCCCTCGGACAGGCGCACGAACAGCGCCGCCGCGAACACGTCGCCGGCGCCCAGATCATCGCGTGGGCCGGACAGCGCCGCCACACCCACCTCCAGCTCGCTGCCGTCGGGCAGCAGCAGCGTGCTCGCCCCCGCGCCCGCGGTCACCGCCACCACCGCGCCGCCCAGCCGGGCCGCGGAGATCAGCTCCGCGCAGCTCTCGCGCTCGACGCTGGCGAGCACCAGCGCATCGCAGCGCGCGGCCAGGCTCCGCGCCGCCTCGCCGTGCAGCGCCGCCAGCGAGAACACCGGGTCGCTCTGTGAGAACCGGCGCACGAGACCCTGGGGCGTCAGCCCGACGAAGCCGGCCCGCCCGCGCCAGCGCTGCGGGGTCTCGCGAGCGACCGGCGCGAGGTGCAGGATCGCGGTGTCGAGCACGAGGTCCTCGGGCAGCGGGCCCGCCCACGCGCGCACGCGCTGGCTGCGCGCGTGGCCCTCGCCGGCGGTCTCGAGCGTGGTGGTGCACTCGGCCGCCAGGATCTCCAGCTCGAGCTCGCCACGATAGGGCGCGATCAGCTCCTCGATCTCGCCGGCCGCGCCGCGCGTGATGATCAGCGTGCGCAGGCCCAGCCGAGCGGCCTGCAGGGCGCTGTAGAAGGCGCTGCCGCCGATGCGCCGGGATCCGTCGGGCAGGACGTCCACGGTGACGTGCCCGACGGTCGTGTAGTCGTGCTGCAACGCCCCGTTCACACGCCGCGCCCGGGCTGTGGGACGATTGACGCGGTCGCGCGCACGGGCCCGGCGCGGTTGAGCTGCCTGGGCACGGACATGCGTATACCAAATCGAATGCCCTCGCTGACTGTTCTGCATGCTTGATGCCGCGCTTTCTCCATCGCCCTGAGATGCTCGCCCGCTTGGCGGGGCTGCTGTGCGCCTGTGCGGCCCTGGGCGCCGCACTCGCACCCGCGGCCGGGGCCCGCTCGCGCGCCGCAGCCGCGAGCGCGTCCAGCTACCCCGCCGGGGCCGAGCGCCCCGCGCTGATCCCGCGGCCCTCGGAATTCGCCTCCGCGCAGCCTGCCCGCAGGCCGTCGCGAGCCACCGCGCACGCCGCATCCCACTCCTCACGCAAGCCCGCCAAGAAGCCCAAGCCGCTGCTGGTGGGCAACCCCGCGCGGGCGCTGGTGGCCTTCGAAGCGATGCAGAAGGCCTACCTGATACCCGGCTCGAGCCTCTATGAAGGCGAACCGTTCTCCTACCTGTGGCCGTTCTCGCAGGCGCTCGCGGCGACCGTGGACATGGCCAGCATCCCGCACCTGCCCGCCTCGCTCGCGCGCACGTTCTCACACGAAATCCAGGTGCGCTTGGGCGGGCTGCAGTCCTACCTGGACACCGACAACTCCGGCGAGCCCGAAGGGGCCTTCACGAGCAACCTCGCCGCCTTCGACGGCACCGTGGTGCCGCCCGCGGGGCCCGGCGGCACGAAGTACTACGACGACAACGACTGGGTCGGCATCGAGCTCGTGCGCGCCTACAAGCTGACCCACGAGGCCGCCCTGCTGGGCAGCGCGGAGGGGATCATGGCCTTCGAGATGGCCGGCTGGGACGCTGGTCCCGAAGTGGCCTGCCCGGGCGGCATCCCCTTCTCCAACGCGATCGAAAACACCGACCGCAACACTGTCACCACCGCACCCGCCGCCGAGCTCGCGATGCAGCTCTTCCGCGTCACCGGGCAGGCGCCCTACCTCGAATTCGCCGAGCGCGCCTACGAATGGGTGCGCGCCTGCCTGCTGGCGCCCAACGGCCTCTACGCCGATCACATCAACGCCAAGGGCCAGGTCGAAGAGACCTACTGGAGCTACAACCAGGGCTCCATGATCGGCGCGGGCACGATGCTCTACCAGATCTCCGGCAACCGCGGCTACCTCTACCAGGCGCGCCAGACCGCCAACGCCGCGCTCGCCCACTTCACCCCCGAAGTGCTCGCCTCCGAAGTGCCGTTCTTCCCCGAGATCTACTTCCGCAACCTGCTCTACCTGGACTCCGTCACGCACGAACCGCCGGGCCCGCAGATCGCCCAGAACTACGTCAACTACGCCTGGCAGCACCTGCGCCTGGCCAACAACCTGTTCGTGAGCGGCTCGCCGCCCAGCACCCAGCTGCTCGTGCAGGCGCCGATCGTGGAGATCTACGCGATGCTCTCCGCGCCCCCCAGCAGCTACTTCTAGCCCGCGCGCGGGGGCCTGCGCGGGCGGCGCGGCGAGGAGTAGGCTGAAGGGCCGATGCCCGATGCGACCAACCTGACCACCGCCGAGGGCCTGGCCGCGCTGGAAGACGAGCTGGCGGTGCTCGAGGGGGAGGGGCGCCGCGAGATCGCCGAGCGCATCAAGACCGCGCGCGAGTGGGGCGATCTGAAGGAGAACAGCGAGTATCACGACGCCAAGAACGAGCAGGCGCACCTCGAGACCAAGATCGCGCGGCTGCGCGAGAAGATCGCCGCCGCGGTGATCGTCGAGGAGACGCCCGCCCAGGACAGCGGCGTGGTCGGCTTCGGCTCCACGGTGCTCGTGCGCGACCAAGACGGGGTGGAGCGCACGTGGAGGATCGTGAGCTCCCACGATGCCGCCCCCGGCGAGGGACGCCTGTCGGCCGAGTCCCCCGTGGCGGTGGCGCTGCTCGGCCGCAGCACCGGCGAGCAGGTGTCCGTGTCGCTGCCGCGCGGCAAGCGCACGATGACCGTGATCAGCGTCGGCTGAGCTTCGCGCGCCGGCGCGCGCGGCGCACGCGCGCCACGAAGCGCTTCGGCGGGCGGCGGTACAGGCGCGCCCCCTCGCGCAGCGCGCGCCCGCGCAGCTTGCGCCTGCGCCGGGCGATCAGCTCCAGCAGGATCCTGCGCGTGCGCCGGCCGGGGCGCCCGCCGCCCGCCGCGCCGCGCCCGCGCACGCGCTCGGCCAGCATCGCCAGATCGTGCTCCTCGCCGAGCATTTCGCCGAGGCGGTCCGCGCGCGCGGCGAGCTCGTGGATCTCCTCGCTGCGCGGGCGGCGCCGGCGCCCGGGCTTGCCGCGCCCGCTTTCATCGCGGGTGTCGAGGATCTCCGCCGCATAGCGCAGGTCCTTGACCCGTTTGCGCCATTCGTGCAGCGCCCGCCCGCGCTCGCCCTTGCCGCGCTCCGCGCGCCGGTAGCGGCGTCGGCCGTCGCGGTAGACGCGCCGCAGCCCCGGCTCGAGCATCGCGATCGCGGGGCGCTCGGACAGCCGCCAGGCCTGCACCCGCGCGCGCAGCGCGTACAGCTCGATCAGCACCTCGCTGCGCGTGGCCGTGTCCCCCAGCGCACGCGCCTCCGCGCGCTCGCGCTCGGCGGAGAGCCGCGCGCGCAGCTCCAGCACGCCGCGGCGGCGGGCCAGCCTGCGCGGGTGGCGCTCGATCAGCGCGTCGAGCGTGCTCACCAGCACCTCCGCGTCGCGCGCGCCCGACAGCCGGCGCCCGGCGTCGCGCAGCGCGGCGCTCTCGCGCGCGAAGGCCTGCGCGCCGAGCTCGGACTCGAGCAGCCTCAGCAGTGCGCGCAGGCGCTTGAGCGCCTTGCGCGTCTCGTGCACCGCGTCCTCGTCGGGCCCGCCGTTGCGCGCCGTGCTCAGCAGCTCGATCGTCAGGTCCAGCTGTCCCAGGGCGATGCGCTGCAGGCCCGGTGCGGCCGGCTCGCCGGCCAGCAGCGCGAACGCACGCCGGCGGGCGCGCCGCTCGCGCTCGCAGCGGCGGTCGTGCTCGGCCTTGGCCAGCGCAACGCCCACCCCCAGCGCGACGCTCGCCGCGACCGTCGCCGCCACGCGCGTGGCCAGCGGCGCCACAATGGGGCGATGTCCAGCCTTCCACCCGCGCCATGGTGGACCGTTAGAGCTGCGGCGAACCGCAAGCCGGCGACGTATCGCTGTCCGATCTGTGGTCATCGCTTACCCGCTCTCAGCGAGCATATGCTGATCGCCCCCGAAGGCGACACCCGGCGCCGCCGCCACGCGCACACCGAGTGCGTGCGCAGCGCCCGCGCACGGGGGCGCCTGCCCTCGCGCGAAGAGTGGCTGCGCGCGCAGCCGCGCGGACCCTCGCTGCTCTCGAGACTGCTGCGGCGCAGCTGAGCGCGCGCCCGCCGCGCTCAGCAGCGCACCGCGCTCAGCCGCCCCAGACCTTCGCCACCTCGGGCTCCACGTGGATGATCACGCGCTGTTCGCCGGGCTGGCGGTAGGGGTAGGTGTCCTGGCCGAGGTACTTCTTGGCGAGCGAGTCGATGTGCTCGTCGGCGCCGTCGTGCGTGCGCTCGGCCACGCGGCCGCGGACCTCGAGGTATTCGTAGGGATTCTCCATGTTCTGCACCGTCAGCGTGATGCGCGGGTCGCGTTCCAGGTTGCGCGGCCAGGCGCGTCCCTCGGCGGTGTTGAGCACCGGCCGCCCGTTCTCGATGTCGACCCACACCGGCACGTCGTGCACCGAGCCGTCGGCGCGCAGGGTGGCCACGTGGCAGAAGTTCTTGGCCTCCAGCAGCTCTGCGCCGCGGCCCTCGATCGTTACGCCCATCTGAGCATCCCCTTTCTGGCTGATGTGTGCTGGTGCACATCACCATAGGCGCTCGCGGTGGCCGGGCTAGTTCCGGCTGAGCCCGCTCGCGGAGCTGGCCGGGGGGATCGTCCCGACGGGGGTCAGTTTGCCGTCGTTCAGTTCGAAGCGCACGATCCGCTGCCCGCCGCTGGGGTTGGCCAGCGGATCGCCGCTGCGATACAGCGGGTAGGCCAGCGTGATCGCGGTGTCGCCCTGGCCGAGCACCTTGACGGTCGCGCTGGGTTCCTTGGTGTCGGTGCCGATGAAGCGCCCGTTGACGAAGAAGAATGCCTGCTGGCCGTAGCCGTCACTGGATCCCGTCTGCGTGCCGATCAACACCCGCAGGGTCTGATTGGGATGGTATTCGGAGGTGTTGTTGGGGGTGTAGCCCCTGCTGCGCACCAGCGCCGCAGCCGCGCTCACCCCTTCGGCGCCCGCTTCCTGCTGGGCGAAGGCGGGCTCGGGCGCCGTGCGCGTGGTCGACGGCGCGCCCGTGCCGCCGGTGCTCGCCGCCGGTGTGGTGGGCGTGGTGGACGGCGTGCTCGTGGCGGTCGTCGTGGGCGTCGAGCTCGCGGCCTGCGTTTCGGGCCGGCCGGCGGGCGGCGGCGTGCTCTGATCGACGGTGGTCGTGCCCGAGCCCCCGCAGCCGCCGAGCAGCGCCCCGGTGCAGATGCCGGCGGCCAGCGTGGCCGCTGCGATCGAGCCTCGTCTCATCGCATCAATCGTATTCGGCGCCGTCGCTGCTCCTCCTCGCCCGGCGCCGCGCACGCCTCCGGAGGCCGCCCTTGACATTATTATTAGTCACTGCTAATTTGAGCGGTCCTTCGTCCACCGAGCAAGGGAGCATCAAGATGAGCAGCTCGCGCAGGAACAACTGGACCCTTGCGATCGTCTCGGTCGCGCTGTTCATGGTCGTGCTGGACAACCTCGTGGTCAGCGTGGCCCTGCCCACCATCCACCGCGACCTGGGCGCGTCGATCCAGTCGCTCGAGTGGACGGTCAACGCATACGTGCTGGCCTATGCGGTGCTGCTGCTGACGGGCGCCGCGCTGGGCGACCGCTTCGGGCGCAAGCGCATGTTCATCATCGGCATGGGCGTGTTCACCGCGGCGTCAGCCGCGGCGGCGCTCGCCCCGAGCACCGGCCTGCTGGTGGCGGCGCGCGCGGTGCAGGGGACGGGGGCGGCGATGGTGACGCCGCTGACGCTCACGCTGCTGGCCGAGGCCTTCCCCGCGCAGCGGCGCGGGATGGCGATCGGCGTGTGGTCGGGGATCAGCGGCATCGCCGTGGCGGTCGGCCCGCTGGTCGGCGGCGCGGTCGTGCAGGGCATCTCCTGGCACTGGATCTTCTGGATCAACGTCCCCATCGGCCTCGCGCTGCTGCCCGTCGCGGCGCGCCAGCTGCACGAGAGCCATGGCCCGTCGCGCACGCTGGACCTGCCCGGGCTGGCGCTGGCGAGCACGGGAGCCTTCGGCGTGGTGTTCGGCCTCGTACGCGCCCAGTCGCTCGGCTGGACCAGCACCACGGTGCTCGCGAGCTTGATCGGCGGGGCTATCCTGTTGGGCGCCTTCGTGCGCTGGGAGCTTCGCGCCGCGGAGCCCATGCTGCCCATGTCCTTCTTCGCCAAGCGCTCCTTCGCGGTCACCAACGTGACCTCCCTCAGCATGTACTTCGGGATGTTCGGCTCGATCTTCTTCCTCTCGCAGTTCATGCAGAACGTGCTGCACAACACGCCGCTGCAGGCGGGCCTGAAGCTGCTGGTGTGGACCGGCGCGACGATGATCGTGGCGCCGGTCGCGGGCGTGCTCTCCGAGCGCGTGGGCAGCCGGCCGTTCATGATCGCGGGACTCTCGCTGCAGGCGGGCGGCCTGGCGTGGCTGGCGAGCATGCTCTCCACGCACATGCTGTACGCGCAGATGATCGTGCCCTTCATCATGGCCGGCGCGGGCATGGCGCTCGTGTTCGCCCCCTCGGCCAACGCGGTGCTGGCCTCGGTGAGCGTGGCGCGGGCCGGCCAGGCCTCCGGCGCCAACAACGCGATCCGCGAGGTCGGCGGCGTGCTCGGCGTGGCGGTGCTCGCGTCGGTGTTCACGGGCGCCGGCAGCTACGCCTCCCCGCAGGCGTTCGTCGACGGCCTGCAGCCGGCGATGTGGGTGGGGGTGGCGGTGCTCGCTGCAGGGGCGCTGGTGGTGCTCGCGTTCCCCTTCGCCACCGCGCGGGCGGGCGCGCCGGCGGCGGGCGAGGCGGGCCTCACGCTGGCGGGCGGGGCCGCATGAGCGCGGTGGAGGGCAAGGCCCGCCGCCGCGTGCCCGCGGCCGAGCGCCGCGAGGAGCTGATCGCGGCGGCGGTGCATGAGTTCGCGCACGGGGGCCTGCACGGCACGCCGGTGGAGCGCATCGCGCGCCGCGCCGGCGTCGCCCAGCCCTACGTGTTCAGCCTCTTCTCCACCAAGCGCGAGCTGTTCCTTGCGGCGCTCGAGCGCAGCTTCGAGCGCGTCGCCGAGACCTTCCGCGCGGCCGCGCTGGAATTCGAGCAGGGGCGCGTGCCGGCCGACTGCGAGGACGCGCTGGAGGCGATGGGCCACGCCTACAAGGAGCTGCTGCTCAACGACCGCGACTATCTGATGCTCCAGCACCAGTCCTACGCGGCCTGCGAGGACGAGCTGGTGCGCGCGCGCGTGCGCCACCGCTACGCGGAGCTGGTGGCGCTCGCGGGCGAGCTCTCGGGCGCCGACGCGGAGCGCCTGGATGACTTCTTCCGCCACGGCATGGCCCTGAACGTGGCGGCCGCGCTCGGCGTCGAGGATCTCTCCACGGGCTGTGACTGGGTGCAGGCCGAGCTGCGCAGCTGACGCGCGCGGCGGGCGGGGCGGGCGCTAGCATCAACGCGCGATGGCCGCTCCCCCGACACCGCAGCCCGGTGGCGAGCCGCCCGCGCGGCGCAGCACGAGCGAACTGGCGCGCACCGGCGGCCTGCTCGCGCTGGCGGTGCTGATCACGCTGTTCGCGGTGCTCAACCTGGAAGACGTGAAGGTCAACTGGATCGTCGGCTCGGGCCACGCGCCGCTGATCGTGGTGATCGCCGTGGCGATGCTGGTGGGCGTCGTGATGAGCTACCTCGCCGAACGCCTCGCGCGTCGGCGCAGGCGCTAGGCAGTGGGCTCCGCCACCACGGCCTCGAGCGCGCGCTCGGCGCCGACGAAGGGCGCGAGCACCACGTAGGCGAGGTGGTCGCTGAGCGCGGGCAGCAGCTCGACCCGCCCGCCCGTGGCCTGGCAGCGCACGGTGTGCAGGAGCGCGCCGCAGGCGCCCTGCAGCAACAGCTCCGCGTCCTGCGCGGGCGCGCCCGCGCTCAGGCTCAGCGCGAGGCGCTGCGCGATCTCGAGGTCGCGCTCGACCGCCTCGGGCCCCGCGGCGAAGGCGGCCTGCGAGAGGACGCGGGCGTGCAGCGGGCGCGCGCCGAGATGGGCCATCAGCCCGCCCAGCGCGCCGCGCACCCCCTGCACCCAGTCCTCCTGCGTGGTCATCGCCGCGGCCGCGATCTCGAGCAGCTCCTCGCCGAGCGCGTCCAGCGCGGCGAGCAAGCACTCGCGCTTGGCCGCGAAGCACCCGAAGAACACGTCGATCGGCACGCCGGCCTGCTCGGCGATCTGCGGCGCGCTGAGCTCGTGGTAGTCCTCCACGACGGCGAGCTGCAGGACCGCCTCGAGCAGTCGCGCGCGCTGCCCCGCGCCGGTCCGTGGGGGCTGCCTCTGCTGTGTGCGCGCGGGGGGCTGCTCGCGCAGGGCCCGCGCGGAGCGCTCGCCGAGACGCTCGCCGAGACGCCGGGCGTCCCGCGTCTGAAAGCACAGCGCATAGCGCAGCATCTCCGCGGCAACGTCCGCGCCGGAGCGCGCGGGGGGCTCCTCCCGCAGCCAGCCGGAGAGGATGCTGTGCAGGCCGCCCGCGATGCCCCTCACGATCGGCCGCGGCAGCGCGCCCGTGGCGGGCGGCTCGGCGAAGCTGCGCGCGAGCAGCTGCTCGCAGGTGGCGGTGGCGCTGCGCAGCCTCAGCGTCCCCGCCGCGCCCGCGGTCTGCGCCTCCAAGGCGAGCAGGCGCGCGGGCTTCGGTTCGCGCTCGGCCGCACCGGTGAGCTCTGTGAAGATCGCATCGAGGCGCTGCTCGAGGCCGCCGTCGACCGCGCGGTAGGCCTCGATCGTCTGACGCAGCGCGCGGCCGGCGAGCACGTCGAAGGTGGCCAGGAAGCACTCCTGCTTGTTGGCGAACTGTTCATAGAAGCAGCGCCGCGAGACGCCGGCGAGGCCGATCACCTGCTTGACGCTCGTGCCCCAGTAGCCGCTCTGCGCGACCGCCTCGACCATCGCGCCGTGGATTCGTGCGCGCTGGTGGCGCACGACCGCGGCGCGGGGCAGCCGGTGGGGCCCGTGCGGCAGGCGCTTGTAGAGGGGCGCGATGCGTGGCGCACCCGCGCGCTGCTCACCCCCCGACCACGACGCTGAACCTCGCGATGCCATTGTCCTCTCCGTGTGTGTTCGCAACCCCCCACCGCCGCGGCGCCGTGGGCCCTACGGCGCGATCATCTCATGTCAGAGACTTTTTGTCTACAGCGCCGGCAGAATCCAAGATCCGGGATCAGGTGAGCAGATGGGCTTTGGCGATCAGTGCAGCACGACCTTCAGCATCAGGATCCCGAGGCCCATGGCCAGGCCGACGAGCACCTCGAGCACGACCTCGGCCCGCGAGCCCGGGCAGCGGGTGGCGGCGATCAGCTCGAAGACGATCAGGCCGGCCACCGCGCTCCACAGCGCCCACTTGACAGCATCGGCCTGCGAGGCGCCGGCGAGCCACGCGACCGCGAGCACCGTCACGGGGATCGCGGCGCCGCGCACGAGCGCCCAGTCGTGGACGAGCGCCTTCCACAATGCGCCGGGGGTGAGGTGCTCGCCGGTGTGCACGCGGCGACCCAGCAGGCTTGCGTAGGCGAACGCCAGCCAGTACAGGCAGCTGGCCACCACCGCCGATGCGATCGTGTCGAGGAAGCTGTCGCGCAGTCCGCTCTCGGCTGCCATCAGCGAGCCGATCGTGACCATGCCGTAGATCGCGCCGGTGGGGTTCTCGATCGGCACGAACCACTCCACCACGCGCTGCAGCGGCGCGCGGCTCTCGCTCTGCGGGGCCTCGGGGGCGGGCGCGGGGAGGGCGGGATGCGACTCGATGGAGGGATTATCCACGGGCCGCACCGGTTTCAGAGCACGCGCGGGATGGTCGGGTGCGCCCCCGCCCGCACCGGGGCAGGGGCGCACCGATTACAGGTGCTGCTCATCAAAGCGCAGCGTCCGCAGGGCGTGTAGGGCAAGCTGGCCAAGATCCGCGACGTGCGCTTCGACAGCTGCCGCAATTCGGCGCTCGCTAGTAGTGTGGCGGCGATGGCGGCTCCCACGCACAGGGTCAGGCTACGCCAGGCGGTGCTCGTGGCCGACGAGCTCGAGCCGGCCGCCGCGGCGCTGCGCTCCGCGCTCGGTCTCGGCGAGCCCTTCCGCGACCCCGGTGTGGGAGAGTTCGGGCTGGCCAACGCGGTGTTCGCGCTGGGTGACTGCTTCCTCGAGATCGTCGCCCCGACGCGCCCCGACACCGCCGCGGGGCGCCATCTCGCGCGCGTGGGATCGGGCGGCGGCTACATGGTGATCTTCGACATCGAGGACCTCGAGGGCGCGCGCGAGCGCGCCGCGGCGCTGGGCGTGCGCGTGGTGTGGCAAATCGACCTGCCCGACATCTCGGGCACCCACCTGCACCCCGCCGACGTGCGCGGGGCGATCGTCTCGCTCGACCGCTCCTCCCCCTACGGCAGCTGGCGCTGGGGCGGCCCGCAGTGGACGGGGCAGATCCCAGCCGCCACCCCCGGGCGTCTCAGCGCGATCACCGTGGCCGTCGATGACCCGCCCGCCGTGGCGGCGCGCTGGGGCGAGATCCTCGGCGTGTCCAGCGAGGAGCGCGAGCAGGGTCCCGTGCTGCTGCTCGACGGCGCCGAGGTGCGCTTCAGGGCTGCCGGCGAGAGTCCCGAGGGGCTTGTCGAGATAGCGGTCGAGATACCCGAGCAGACACACGCGCCCGCGCGCACGCTCGAGTTGGGCGCGGCGCTCGTACGGGTGCTCTAGCAGCCCGGCGGCCTCGCTGGCCTTCGGGCCCAACTCCGAAAGGCTGTCCCTGGACGCCGCCCCCGCGTGGGCGATACTTCCTCGCATGGCTGAGGAGTCGACGACCCCCGATCCGGTTGAGCTTGTGGGCAGGGCGCTTGCGGCTGCGGATCGCCGTGATCTCGACGCGGCCGCCGACAGCTTCGCCGAAGATGCGACCTTCGACGGCAGGGCGTTGGGCGACCGCTTCGAGGGGCGGGCGGCTATTCGCAGCTTCCTCGAGGACTGGTTTGGCACGTACGAGGAGTTGGAGTTCGGGCTCGAGGAAATCCGCGACCTCGGCAATGGGGTTGTGTTTGCCGTGGTCGTTCAGAATGGTCGTCCGGCCGGCAGCGCCGGCCACCTTCGACAACGCGAGGGATGGGTCTTCGTCTGGGTAGGAGGCTTGATCGCAGGGCTTACGGTCTCCGAGGTCGACGAGGCCCGTGCTGCCGCGGAACGCCTCGCAAAAGAACGGGCTTAGACGGTGACCGAGGAGTCCACGACCCCCGACCTGGTGCTGCTGCTGAAGCGGCTCTCGGACGCTGTCGGTCGCCGCGATCCGGACGCGATCACGGCGCTCTACGCGCCGAATGGCGTGTGGGACTTATCACCCATAGGGGCAGGGACGTTCGAGGGGCACGCCGCGGTTCGCGGCTTCATGGAGGACTGGTTCGGCTCTTACGAGGAGTGGGAGCGCGAGGCCGAGGAGCTTCTCGACCTCGGCAATGGAGTCGCCCTCGCCGTGTGGCTTCAGAGGGGCCGTCCTGTCGGCAGCAGCGGTGAGGTCCGACAGCGCTACGCAGCCGTCCTGCTGTGCGACGACGGCAAGATTGCGCGAGTCACGAACTACACCAACATCGACGAGGCCCGTGCCGCCGCCGAACGTCTCGCGCAGGAGCGCAGCCTGGACTCCGCCGGTCAAACTCCCTAGACCGAGCCCACGACTCGCCAAGGTCTACGCGCTCGCAGCCCCGCAGGCGGGGAGGGCGTCCCGCGTCCGCTACACGGGCTGCGCCCCCAGCGGCGCGAAGCGCGGGTCGCGCCGCTCCACGAAGCTCGTGACGCCCTCGCTGAAGTCGGGTCCGGTGAAGGATTCGAGCATCAGGCGGTCGGCCTCGCCGATGGCCTGCGCGAGCGAGCGCTCGAGGTCCGCGTAGACCTGCGCCTTGATCGTGGCCATGCTCTGCGGCGAGCAGCTGAGCACGAGCTCCCGCGCGTAGTCCATGCTCGCCTCGAGCAGGCGCCCGGGCGCGAAGGTGCGGTTGACCAGCCCCAGCTCCTGCGCCTCCCCGGCCAGCACCACGCGGCCCGAGAGCAGCAGGTCGAGCGCGCGCGCGGGGCCGATCAGCCGCGGCAGCATCCACGAGATGCCGTGCTCGCCGATCAGCCCGCGCCGGGCGAAGGCGGTGGTGAACTTGGCTCCCTCGGCCGCGAAGCGCACGTCGCACATCAGCGCCTGCACCAGCCCGATGCCCGCGCACGCGCCGTTGATGGCCGCGATGATCGGCTTGGGGATGGACAGCGGGAAGCTCTGCGGGCGGCGGTCCGCCGTGATCGCCTCGGTGTCCAGCTCGCCCGCGCCGAGCGACTGCAGCTCGTGCATGTCCGCGCCCGCGCAGAAGCCCCGTCCCGCACCCGTGACCACGATCACGCGCACCTGCTCGGAGGCGGCGCAATCCTCGAGCATCCCGAAGTAGGCGTTCTCCATCTCGCCCGTCCACGCGTTCAGGCGGTCTGGCCGGTTGAGCGTCAGCAGCGCAACCCCGTCCTCGACCGTCATCTGCACAACCTCGCTCATTGGTTCCTCCTCCGTTCGCTTTGCCGCCACAGGCAGCGTAGGGGTACGGCGCCGGCGGTGCCCCCACGCCCCGCGCGCGCTACAACGAGGGGGTCTCCCGGACCTCGACTCTCTGCGGAAGGAGCGGACATGAAGATCGCGATCATCGGCGCGGGCAACATCGGCGGCAACCTCACGCGGCGCTTCAGCGCGCTCGGACATGACGTGTCGGTGGCCAACTCGCGCGGACCGGACACGCTCGCGGAGCTCGCCAGCGAGACGGGGGCCCAGGCGGTGCCCGCGGGCGAGGCCGCGCGCGGCGCCGAGGTGGTCGTCGTCACGATCCCCGAGGCGCGCATCCCCGACCTGCCGGGCGAGATTCTCGACGGCGCCGCCGAGGGGGCCGTCGTGATCGACACCGGCAACTACTACCCCCGCCAGCGCGACGGTCTGATCGAGGAGATCGAGCAGGGCATGCCCGAGAGCCGCTGGGTCGAAGCACAGCTCGCTCACCCCGTGGTGAAGGCCTTCAACAACGCCTACGCGTCGCACCTGCTCGAGAGCGGCCGCCCGCCCGGGACACCCGGGCGGGTCGCGCTGCCCGTGGCGGGCGAGGAACCCGCCAAGGCCGTCGTGATGGGCCTGGTCGATGAGCTCGGCTTCGACCCCGTCGACGCGGGCACGCTCGATGAGTCCTGGCGCCAGCAGCCCGGCACCCCCGTCTACGGCACCGACCTCGACGCCGAGGGCGTGCGGCGCGCGCTGGCCGAGGCGCCCCGCGAGCGCCCCGCCGAGTTTCGCGCCGCCGGGAGCCCCGCTTGAGCGGCCCCGGCTCCTACGTGCTGCTGGACGTCTTCACGGACACAGCGCTTGAGGGCAACCAGCTGGCGGTCTTCCCCGACGGACGCGAGCTCGCAGCCGAGCAGATGCAGCGCCTCGCGGCCGAGCTGTCGCTGTCGGAGACCGCCTTCCTGCTGCCAGCGCGCGCGGGCGCGGACGCGCGCATCCGCATCTTCACGCCGCGCGTGGAGCTGGCCTTCGCCGGGCATCCAGTGCTCGGCGCCGCCGTCGCGCTCGGGCACGGGCGCGAGCAGGTGACGCTCGAGACTGCCGGCGGAGCGGTGTCCGTGGCGCTGCGCCACGACTCCCGCTCAACGTTCGGGCGCATGCGCCAGCCGATCCCCACATGGGGGGCCTTCGAGCACGAGGCCGAGCTGCTCGGCGCGCTCGGCCTCGCGCGCTCCGGCCTGCCCGTGGAGGCCTACCGCAACGGCCCGCAGCACCTCATTGTCGCGCTCGAGGGCGAGGAGCAGGTCGCGGCGCTGGAACCGGACATGCGCGCGCTCGCCGCGCTCGGCGAGCTGTGCGTAAGCTGCTTCGCGGGTGCGGGAGGCCGCTTCAAGACGCGCATGTTCGCGCCCGCGCTCGGCGTCCCCGAGGACCCCGCCACCGGATCCGCCGCGGGCCCGCTGGCGGTCCATCTGGCCCGCCACGGGCGGATCGCCTTCGGCGATCAGATCGAGCTGCGCCAGGGCGCCGAGATCGGCCGCCCGTCGCTGCTGTATGCGAGCGCCCACGGATCCGCCGAGGAGATCGAGCGCGTCGAGGTGGCGGGCTCGGCTGTGATCGTCGCGCGCGGGGAGTTCCGGCTGGACTAGACGCGCACCCATGCGGGAGTCCCGGCCCGCGTGACGCGGGCCGGGAGCTCCTCACGCAAACGACGGCGCGGGGTCAGATCCCCTGGCCGTAGTTCGTGCAACTCGCCTGGAAGGACGGGTTGGGGCTCGCGCTGAGCTGGTTGAGCACGTTCTGCAGCGACGGCGAGTCATCGAACATGCCGATGTGCGCCACCGGGTCTTTCGGACACTGGCTCTGGATCAGGATGTTCGTCACGTTCGAGCCGCTTAGGAACGCGTGCTGGTAGGGCGTTACGACCTCGTCGTGTTCGGTCTCGATCACCACATAGCGCACGCCGGCCGCGACCGGTTCGCCGGAGCCGAACAGCTTCTTGATGAACGCCGAGCTTTCCTCCTGTTCGGGCAGCGCCGGCGCACCCAGGAATTCGAGCAGGCCGCCGATGATTTCACTGGCAAACGGGAACACTTCCACGAACTTCGTGAGGCCGTCCAGCGTGGTGCCGTGGTTGCTCGGGGCGAGCCCGATCAGCTCGTTCACCTTGCTCGCGCCGCCCAGGAACTTGATGTAGTAGTTGGGCATCATCCCGCCCTGGGAGTGGCCCACCAGGTCCACCTTGGACGCTTTCGTTTTCGACAGCACGCTGTTGACGAACGAGGACAGTTCGGCTGCCGAGCTTTCGATGTGGCCGAGCCCGTCGATGCGCGGCCCGATGAACGGCCACACTTCCAGGGAGGCCAGCGTGGCGCCGTAGTTGAAGGAGTACACGCAGTAGCCTTCGTTGGCCAGCAGCGGCGCCAGCGTGACCCAGTTGGATCCCTCATCCGCCAGCGTCGCGTGCACCAGCACCACCGGGTAGGGGTGCGCGCTGCTCGGCTTGCAGCCGTTGTTGGCGCCCGTCACCGATTCCGGTTCCCACGTCTCGTTCCAGATTGCATCCCCCAGCGCGGTGCTGCCGTAGGGCACCGAGTACTTCGCCATCGCGCTCGCCGGAGCGGCAACCGCGATCAGCGCAACCGCCGCCACGGCGAGCATTCCCGCCTTCACTTTGAACATCGCAACCCCTCTCTAGATATCCCTTTTATCTCCCCTTGCTCGCCGCAGCGCGCCCCTGCGCTCCACGGCCTGAGCAGGTGCTTCGAGGCGCATCGTATGCAGTTCGCGGAGCGCTTAGCGGGGGTGCGACACGCGCCGCGATCTGTCTCTGAGCCGACCGCCGCCTGTCCTGCCCGCGCGACGGCATAGGATCCCCACGATGAGCTCCACCGGCTACGCAGGAACGCTCGCGCCCGCATCCACGCAGACGATCTTCGGCCGCGTGATGGGCCTCGTCGCCGTCACCGTCGGCTTCGCCACGCTCGGCGCCTACCTCGGGCGAAACCTCGGTGCTGCCGAGTGGTTCATCGCGTGGCTGATCGCGCTCGGCTGCCTCGTCGGGCTGAACGTGGCCAACGCGCGCGGCAACACGGGCCTCGCGCTCGTGCTGCTGTTCGCCTTCGGCCTGCTGCTCGGGGCCAGCGTGTCGATGACCGTCAACTACTACGCCGAAGCGGACCCCACCGCGGTGCGCCAGGCGTTCGCCGCCACCGCCCTGTTCGTCGGCGCGCTCGGCGCGGGCGGCTATGCGATCCGCCGTGACCTCTCCTTCCTCTACCGCGCCGCCTTCTGGCTGCTGCTGGCGCTGATCGTGGGGGGGCTCGTGATCGTGATCCTCAACATCCCCTCGCTCTACACCGTCTACGCGATCGCCGGCCTTGCCATCTTCGGCCTCTACACCGTGATCGACTTCAACCGCCTGCGCCGCGCCGGCAACAACGAAGCGATCCCGCTCGCCGCCGGCATCTTCCTCGACGTCCTCAACATCTTCCTGTTCTTCCTGCGGATCTTCGCGCGGAACTGAAGCCGCTCAGCCGAGGTGCTCGGCGAAGAAGGCGAGAATGCGCCGCCAGGCGTCCTCGGCGGAGGGGTGGTGGTAGCCGAAGCCGCCGACGTGGACCAGCGGCGTGAGCAGGGGACCGGTGTTGAAGCGGTTCAGAAAGCTGTGGCCCGCGTCGGGGTACTCCTTGACGTCGTGCTCCACGCCGAGGCTCGTGAGCGCCTGCTCGAGGCGCTCGGCGCGCCCGCGCAGGCCGCGGTCGCGGGCGCCATAGCTGCCCACGACCGGGCAGGCGCCCGCGAGGCGCGCCTCTGCGTCCCTGGGGACCTCGCCGTAGTTGACCGACGCTGCCGCGTAGCCGCCGCTGGGCGCGCACAGCAGCGCGAAGCCGCCCCCCATGCAGAAGCCGATGATCCCGATGCGCCCGCTGCAGTCCTCGCGCGCCGAGAGGAACTCGCGGGCGGCCTCGATGTCCGCGTAGGCAGGGCCCCTGCCCGTGCGCGAGGCCTGCAGCGTGGCCACCACGCAGCGGATCCCGCGCCCGGAGTAGAGGTCGGGCGCGAAGGCGAGGTAGCCGGCGGCGGCGAGCCGGTCGGCCTGCTCGCGGATGTCATCGGACAGCCCCAGCGCGTCCTGGATCACGATCACGCCCGCGTGCCGGCCGTCGCCCAGGGGCAGCGCGAGATAGCCGCCGAGCTCCCCCGAGGGCGCCGCGAAATGCAGATCCGGCACCGCCGCTGCCCGTCAGGCGGGCGGGAACGCCGCGTCGATGATGGCCTGCGCGGCGGGCCCGTAGGGCGGCGCGAACGCCTCGAGCAGATCGCCCTCGCCGCGCACGAACACCGCGCGCTGGTTTGAGAACTCGCGGAAGCCCTCCGCGCCGTGGTGGCGCCCGGAGCCGCTCTGCCCGATGCCGCCGAAGGGCAGCGATGCGAGCGCGCCGTGCACGGCCGCGCAGTTCACGCACGCCCCGCCCGAGGTGGTGCGGCGCAGCACGTCCTCGGCGAGCGCCTCGTCGTGCGCGAAGACGTAGAGCGCGAGCGGCCGCTCGCCCGCGTTGACGTAGTCGATCGCCTGATCGAGCGAGTCGTAGGGCTTGACCGGCAGCACCGGGCCGAAGATCTCCTCCTGCATCAGCGCGAGATCCTCGGGCGGGTCGATCACGAGCGTGATCGGCAGCTGGCGCGCGGCGGGGTCGAAGTCCGCAGGCTCCTCCAGCTCGCGCACGTCACAGCCGCGGGCGCGGGCTTCGTCGAGCATCCCCTGGATGCGCTCCAGGTGGCGCGTGGAGATGATCCCCGTGCAGCCTTCGGAGCTGCAGTAGCCGGGCATCGACCCGCGCGCGTAGGCGGCGGCGAGCTCGGCGAACGTGCTCGAGCTGTGCGCGCGGCACGAGGCAGTAGTCCACCGAGATGCACATCTGCCCGTTCTTGATCGCCTTGGTGCCGAGCACCTGCTTGAGCGACTCCGCGTCGACGCTGTCCTCGGAGAACAGCGCGGGGCACTTGCCGCCCAGCTCGAGCGTGACGGGCACCAGCTGCTCGGCGGCCGCCTTGGCGATCTCCCGCCCGACGGCGGGGCTGCCGGTGTAGAGCAGGTGGTCCCAGCGCACGCTCGTGAACGCGCGCGCGAGATCAAGGCCGCCGACCACCACGTCGACGCGGTCGCGCTCGAAGGTCGCGTGGATCATCTCGCGCAGCAGCTCCGCGCAGGCGGGCGTGTACTCCGAGGGCTTGATCACGACGCGGTTGCCCGCGGCGAGCATCTCGATGAGCGGACCGACGGACAGGTCGAAGGGGAAGTTCCAGGGCACGATGTTGCCGACCACTCCCTTGGGCTGTGGCTGCATGTACGCGCGCCCGCTCCCGTACAGCGCGGGCTCGGAGGGGCGGGAGTCGGCGGCCATCCAGTTCGGCAGCTGCTCGGCGGCATACATCGCGCGGCCCACCGGACCGAGCACTTCGATCAGGTCGGCGGCCTCGGTGGGGTGCACGCCGAAGTCGGCGCTGAGCGCCTCCTGGATCTGCGTGCGGTGGCCCATCAGCATCCCCGCGATCGCGCCCAGCAGCGCCTGGCGCTCCTCGAGCGTGGGGAACGGGTCGGCGAGGAACGCGGCGCGCTGGCGCTCGACGATCTGCTGGAGCTCAGCGATGGCGGCGTCGTCGCCGCCCCTGCTCACGACGTGCTGCTCGGTGGTCGCCATCTTCTCCTCCTCGGGGTCCTTGGGCAACCCACACTACGCCGCTCGGCGGGCCCGCGCTAGTCCGCGAACTCGGCTGGGCGCTTCTCGAGGAACGCGCCGGCCGCCTCGGGCACACCCTTACTGAACGTGGCCATGATCTGCTGGCGGTCCTCGTACTCGATCCCGGCCTGCTGTGAGGGGATCTCGAGCGCGGTCCACATGCCCTGCTTGGTAAGGCGCACGCCCCATGGCGCCAGCGCCGCGATCTGCTGGGCGGCCTCGAGCGCGCGCTCGAGCAGCCGCGCCTCGCCGACCACGTCGGCCAGCAGGCCGATCTGCAGCGCCTCCTCGGCGTCGAAGCGCCGGCCGGTGAGCATCAGCTCGTGCGAGCGCGAGGCGCCGATCAGCCGCGGCAGCAGCCAGCTGGTGCCCATGTCGCAGTTGGAGAGGCCGATGTTGATGAAGGCCGCGCGGAAGACCGCCTCGGGGGCCGCGTAGCGGATGTCCGAGCCGAGCGCGAGCGCGAGGCCGAAGCCGGCCGCGGGCCCATTGACGGCCGCGATCACCGGCTGGGGCAGCGTGCGCAGCCCGAGCACGACCCTGGACATGTGCTCCTGGTTTGCCAGGCGATCACGCGGCTCGTCGCTGCCGTCGTTGCCCGGCGAGGCGCCGTAGCCGCGCAGGTCCACGCCGGCGCAGAAGCCCCGCCCGGCGCCCGTGAGAATGACCGCGCGGATGGAGCGCTCCGCGGCGATCGCGCGCAGCTGCTCGTGCAGCGCCTCGCACATCTCCGCGTTGGCCGCGTTGAGCTGGTCGGGGCGGTTCAGCGTGAGCTGGCGGACCTTCGGCGCGGGGTCCTCCACGAGCAGCAGTGAGCTCATGGCGCGACATCGTATGCGCTGGGGGCGGGGGAGAGGTGGCCGCGCCGCTCAGGCGGGCTTCGGCGGGACGATCCTCTGGCCGGCCGCCGTGGAGCGCGCGTGGCGGTCGATCTCAAACCACAGGCACGCACGCCCCCGGTCGCTGTCCGGCGACCAGCGGTCGGCGATGCTGTCGAGCAGCATCAGGTCGAAGTCGGGCCAGCCGTCGTAGCGGTTGGGCCTGCAGACGAGCTCGCGGGCTCCCTGCAGCTCCACGCGCACCGTGTCGCTCGGCATCCACACGCGCAGCTCGACGTCCTCCCCGGCGGCGGTGTGGTCGCGCTGCACCGCGCGGGTGACAAGCTCGCTGGTGAGCAGGATGACCGCGTCGCGCAGGTCCGGCGAGGGGCGGTCGACGCGGGCCACGTGATGGCGCGCAGCGCGCGGAGCGTAGGGATCGAGATGGAGCACGAACTCGAGGTCCGGGTCGGCGTGGAGGACCGGCATCTTGGCTACGTGTGCCCGCTGCTGGACGGGTGCAAACAGAAGATGCGCCTGCGCTCAGCGATCCGCCGCGAGCGGGGCGGCGGGCGCGGACCCTTCCTGCCTGGCGATGTCGGCGAGCAGCATCCTGAAGGCCAGCGTGACCCACACCCCGAAGGCGATCAGCACGGCCCAGAAGGCGAGCGCGCCGTCCCAGCCGAAGGGGCCGCTCCTGACGAACAGCGTGGGGGCGCCGAAGGCGAAGATCGCTGCGAGCGCGAAGTCGAGGTAGCCCATCCAGCGGGGGAACAGCGGCCGCGGGCTGCGGTCCATCAGCGCTGCGGTGCCCAGCGCGATGTACTCGACGGTCGCGGGCGCGAACGCCCACAGGAAGATCGTGAAGGCGGTGTCGTTCATCAGCTGCGTCAGCTGCGGCGCTCGCCCGGGCCGGAACGCGGCGACGCCCATCAGCACGACGGGCAGCAGGATCAGGAAGATCAGCATCACGCCGCAGATCAGCTGCGTGTAGGCCAGCGGCGCCAGGCGCGGGTCGCTGCGCGTGATGCGCAGCGTGAGCAGCACGCTGAAGGGGATCAGCAGCGGCGTGGCGATCATCGCGATCAGCAGCCCGGCGCGCAGCTGGTCCTTGTTTTCGCGGTAGAACAGCGCGATCTTGCGCGCGCTCTCCGCGCCCGTGGGTGGCGGCACGAGTCCCGCCACGAACCAGAAGCCGACGAGGAACAGCAGCAGGCCCACGGGCCCGCACCACGCAAACACGAGCTGCACGCGACGATCCAATGGCGCTGCGTCGTTCAAGCTGGCTCCCGGGCGCTGATCCTATAGCTCGCCCGGACGCTCGCCGCGAGCGCATCGTGCGATGATCGGCGGCGATGGAGCTGAGGATCTTCGTCGAGCCGCAGGAAGGCGCAAGCTATGAGCAGCAGCTCGCGATGGCCCTCGCCGCGGAGTCCCACGGCTTCGGTGCGTTCTTCCGCTCCGATCACCTGCTGCGCATCAAACCGGGAACGGGGGAGCCCGGGCCGAGCGACTCGTGGGTCACGCTCGGCGCGCTGGCGCGCGAGACGAGCACGATCCGCCTGGGCACGATGGTCACCTCCGCCACGTTCCGCCTGCCGGGGCCGCTCGCCGTGGCCGTGGCGCAGGTCGATGCGATGAGCGGCGGGCGCGTGGAGTTCGGGCTCGGCACGGGCTGGTATGAGGCCGAGCACGCCGCCTACGGCGTTCCCTTCCCGCCGGTTGCAGAGCGCTTTGAGCGCCTCGAGGAGCAGCTGACGATCCTCACGGAGCTGTGGGGCACGCCGGTGGGGGAGCGCTACTCCTTCCGCGGCAGCCACTACACCCTGCTCGACAGCCCGGCGCTGCCGAAGCCTGCGCAGCGGCCGCATCCGCCGGTGATCGTGGGCGGCCTCGGCCCGCGGCGCACGCCTGCGCTGGCGGCGAGCTTCGCGAGCGAGTTCAACGTTCCCTTCGCGCCCGCGGCGGTCACCGCGCAGCGGATCCTGGGGGTGCGGGCGGCATGCGAGGCGGCAGGACGGAACCCCGGCGAGCTCATCTACTCACATGCGATCACGGTCTGCTGCGGAAGCGACGAGGCCGAGCTCGCTCGCCGCGCCGAGCGGATCGGGCGCGACCTCGACGAGCTGCGCCAGAACGCTGCGGCGGGCTCACCGCAGGAGGTGGTGGCGCGGCTCGAGCAGTACCGCGCGGCCGGCGCGTCGCGCTCCTATCTGCAGCTCATCGATATTGATGACCTCGAGCACGTGGAGTTGATCGCGGCGGAGGTCATGCCGCGCCTCCTCGCCTAGTACGCCACGAGGCGCCGCACCGCGCAGCAGCCCCTCGAGTGTCGCATATAGGCACAACCAATCGCAGTGCACAAATCCGTATCGCACACCCACTCGGCGCGGGCAGATCGGGTGTACCGTGGGGCAGTCGCAGAACGTCGCCGTTTCCGCGACGGGGGGTCCTTGATCGCTTCGATGCCGGAGGAGCGCAACCCTCATCGCCGTACGGTCCCGTCAACGCGATTCAGGGGGCTGGTTGCTACGTGGCACCGGCCATAAAGAGCCGGGCCAAACGAGAGACTGGAGACACGGATGAGAAGATTTGCACCCGCGAGATTGGCAACGCTCGCATCGGTACTGGTCGCCGTGGGCGCCATCATGGCGATCACAGCCGGAGCGGCGAGTGCGCACAAGGTGAGGACGATCAAGCAGCCGTTCACGATTCAGTACGCCTCTTCCTACATCACCACCGAAGGCGAAGTGTTCTGCAAAGGCGTCCACGAAACGAACGCTGAACTGTTCCCCGGGAATGAAACCGAAGGCGGTCGCGACAAAGAGAAGTGCTCGAGCACCGTGCACAAGAGGTTCACCGCGATAACCGGTGGTGAGGAAGGAAACATGTTCCCCGGCTCGCCCAGCTACGAATCGGACTGGTTCTACCTCAAAGGCGAGCGCGGCGAAACGATCGCCTCGACCAAGGTGCTGTGGAAAGTTGGAGCGAACGACAAGAAGTTCTCACTCCTGGTGTACGTACCGCTGGAAGGCAAATATCCGGCGATAGCGGAATCGCTGTAGGGCATGTTGCGTGGCGCGTTGGGCCCCCGAGCGGGGGCCCAACGCCCAGCGCCGTCAGGCCGCTTGCCTGAGATCTCTCGGCACGCGGCGGCGGATCGCCTACGCGGCCGTGCGGCAGACGTCGTTGATAAACGCGCCCTTGGCCGCGGTGTAGCCCTCGCGGTCCCCCCGGAAGCGCGCAGCGAGCGCACGCTTGAGCGCGGCGTAGTCGGTCGCGAGCCGGGGATCGCGGCGGAGGCTGTCGCGAAAGCGCAGACACTGCTCCATCGCCTCGCGATCATCAACCAGGTGCAGATGATGGGTGCGGTAGGAGGCCGTCGGATAGCACAGGAAGCGACGGTGGATCAGGGCGGCGTTGAAGCGGGCGGGCAGCTCGTAGCCTGCCCCGCGCATGACGGTCGCGATGTTCGATTCGAGATCGTCGACGAGCGCGATCATGTCGATCACGGGCTTGGCCGCAAGCCCGGGCACAGCGGTCGAGCCGATGTGGTGAATCCGCACGCCCGGCAGCAGCGACGCCAGCCGTTTACGCTCCGCGTCGTAGCAGGCCGGCCAGGAAGGGTCGTACTCGACGATCCTGATCGGGCCTTCGCCGGCGCCGACGGGCGCGGGCTGCTCAGCCGCCGCGCTAGGGTGCTCCTCCGCTCCCATACGCCAATGGTGCCACGGCGGGCGCTTCAGGAGGCGCCCGCCGGCGAGGCGGGCAGGACCAGCACCGACGGATGCGCCGCGTCGTGGAGCACTTCGATGTCGACCGCGAGCTGCCCGGTTGCGGTGGCGAGGTCCTCGCCGGTGCCGGGGTTGCGCGCGTAGCGGGGGTGCGCGCCGGAGGAGACCTGCAGGCGTATGCGGTGCCCGGCGGCGAAGCGATGGCCCATCGGCCACAGCTCGAATGCGACGAGCACGGTGCCGTCGGCGGCCGCGTCGGGGCGCCCGGGTGCGACCCGGGCGAGCGCGTCGCACACGTTCCAGGATGCGCCCGCGCCGTCCACGTCGCACACGCGGGCGAAGATGTCGAAATACGGAGAACCCGCGCGCACGTGGAGCTCGACGCGCACCGGGCCGATCGCCTCGACGGTCTCGCCGAGCGGGGCGGTGGTGTAGGTCACCACGTCGCCGCGCGCCTCGAGCGGGCGGTTGTCGAGCACCGGCTCGCGCGCCAGCAGCACGGGCCCGCCGAGTGAGGGCGTGGGGTGGGCCGGGTCATAGCGGTAGTGCTCGCCGCGGGCCCCGGCTCCCCCAACGGGCCCGCTGTCCTGCAGCTGCCCCTCCGGGGCGAGCCAGAGCGGCCGCTCGCCCGTGCCCGGAGGTGGCCAGCTGGGCAGATCGCGCCAGCCGCCGCCGCTGCGCTCGCCGGTGACGAGCACCCGCACGCTCGAGCGCCGCAGCATCCGCTCATCCCCCAGCAGGTGGGCGCGCAGCCACGCCAGGCCCTCGCGCAGCCCGACAGCGGCCAGCACGGGCGAGGTGTGGGTCCACGGGCCGATGGTCAGCTGCGGCGCGCGCCCGGCGGCCTGCAGGGCCGCGAAATCCTCCAGCATCCACGGCAGGAAGATGTCGTACCAGCCGCCGATGAGCTGCACCGGCGCGCGCACGCGCTCGATGCCGGCGGTGAAATCACGCGCCACCCAGTAGGCGTCCTCGCGCGCGGGGCTGGCGAGCGCCTCGCGGAACCACGGCACCTCGGCGCCGGTGGCGCGGGCGTCGAGTTCGCCGATTGGGAGCTGCTCGAAGAGGGCGGGCAGTCCGCGCAGCGCGCGGAGCATCGCCAGCGGCGCGAGCCGCCGCTCCTGGGAGGCGACCATCACCATCCACGAGGCCGCGTTCTCCAGGGAGAGGCTGCCGCCGGCGTAGGTCTGCCCGTGGAACTGCGAGGCGCTGACCTGGATCGCGAGCGCACCGAGGTCCTCGCCCCCGTCGCTCGCCACGGCCCACTGCACGAGCCCCAGGTAGCTGGGACCGATCATGCCGATTCGCTCGGCGTGCCAGGGCTGAGCGCGGATCCAGCGCAGCGTCGCCAGGCCATCGGCACGCTCGTCGAACGGGCTGAAGGTGCCCTGCGAGCCGAACGTGCCGCGCACGCTCTGCACGAGCACCTGCAGGCCGCGCTCGGCCAGCAGCCGCCCGAGGACCAGGCCGACGATCTGCCGGCGCCCGTAGGGCGAGCGCACGAGCACGGTCGGCTGTGGGCGACCGTCGCTGGCCCGCGCCACGTAGCGGTCGGCGAGCAGCACGGCGCCGTCGTCCATCGGCACGCGCAGGTCCCCTTCGCAGAGCACGTCGACGGTCTGCGCGCGGGGGAGGCGCATGCGGCGGGCGATGATCTCGGTCGGCAGTGTCATGGCGGCGAGCCAAGTCTCGCAGGGCCGGGCCCGACTCCCCGTGGCCAGGGTGCGGTGGCGCGAGCCCTGAGGGCGCCCGCGGCCCAGAACGTGCTGAAGTACGCCTGCCTGATGAGATCTGAGCCCGCCCCGCTCGCGCCCGCCTTCGCGCAGGCGCTCGCGCTGTGCCAGCCCTCGCGCCGGCCGCCGGTGCCGGATCTCGCGCATGGCTACCTGGACCTGCTCGGGGACGAGGACCCCACCGGAGCCCATCCCGGCCAGCGCCTGATGCTCAGCGGCGCGCTGGCGCTGATCTACGAGCGCCTGTGGCGCCCGCTCGGCGGGCGGATGCTGATGGGGGCGATGGGGCCCGGGATGCGCGGGGAGCGCCGCATCGCGCTGAGCATGCTCGACCTGTCGCCGAGCAGCCGGGTGCTGGACCTCGCCTGCGGGCCGGGCAACTTCACGCGCGAGTTCGCCCGCGTCGCCCGCGAAGGCCTGGTGGTGGGACTCGATGCCTCCAGCACGATGCTGTCGGTCGCGGTGCGGGAGACCGGGCGCGCCAACGTCGCCTACGTGCGCGGCGACGCCTGCGCGCTGCCGTTTCGCGCGGGCAGCTTCGATGCGATCTGCTGCTTCGCCGCGCTGTACCTGATCGAGAAGCCGATGCGGGCGCTCGACCAGATTGCTCGCGTGCTCGCTCCCGGCGGCCGCGTCGCCCTGCTGTCGAGCTGCCACCGCGGCCCCCTGCCCGCGGGGATCACGAGCGCGCTCACCCGCGCTGCGACCGGAGTGCGGATCTTCGCCCGCGACGAGCTGACGCAGGCGCTCCGCGATCGGGGCCTGACCGCGATCGAGCAGGACGTAGTCGGCCTCGCGCAGTTCGTCTCGGCCCAAGCGCCGCGGTAGGGCCGCCGACGGGCTGCTGCGGCGCTCATCGGCGACCGCGGCAGCCCTGCCGCGGGCAGAGGTATCTGCGAGAGTTAAGCCTCCAACGTCGAGCGAGGAGACGGTCCAATGGCTGACGGGGTGTATCGAGTCACCGAGGTGATCGGTGTGAGCAGCGAGTCGTGGGAGGCGGCCGCGCGGAGTGCGGTCGAGACCGCAGCGAAAACCGTGCGTGACCTGCGAATCGCCGAGGTCATCAGGCAGGATGTGGCGATCGAGAACGGGACGATCAAGCAGTATCGCGTTCGGCTTGCGATTTCATTCAAGTACGAGAGCAGCGACTGACCCCGGGCCTGCGGGGGCGGCGCCGGATCGCCCCGCCCCGGCACTCCCCGTTGGTCTCCGCGCTGCTCGCGGTGGCTAGGATCGGCGCGTGCCTCACTCCCTGCGCTCGCGCGTGGCCCTCGCCGTCATCAAGCGGCGCCTGCCGGCGATGGTGGCCGCCGATCCCGTGGCCGGCCTGCCCGATGGCCTGCATGTGGCGGTCGTGGGTTCCGGTACGCCGCTGCCGGACCCCAGGCGCGGCAACCCGTGCGTGGCCGTCATCGCGGGCGGGCGGATCTTCGTCGTGGACGCGGGCGAGCGGGCCGCCGAGACGATGGCGCGCATGCAGCTCGCCCCCGGCCGCATCGCGGCGGTGCTGCTGACGCACTTTCACTCCGATCACATCGGTGGGCTGGGCACCGTGAGCCTGCAGCGCTGGGTAACCGCTGCGGCGCAGGTGCCGCTGCGGGTGATCGGCCCACCCGGAGTGGAGCGTGTGGTCGGGGGCATCAACGAGGCCTACGCGCTGGACAGCGGCTACCGCACCGCTCACCACGGCCCCGAGGTCGCACCGCCGTCCGGCGTGGGCATGACGGCCGAGCCGTTCGCCTTCGCGGAGGGGCAGGACGCGATCGTCCTGCTCGAGGAGGACGGCCTGAAGGTGACCGCGTTCGTGGTCGACCATGCGCCGGTGCGTCCCGCCGTCGGCTACCGCTTCGACTACCGCGGGCGCAGCGCGGTGATCAGCGGCGACACGGTGTACACGCCGACGCTCGTTCGCGTGGCGCAGGGCGCCGACCTGCTGCTGCACGACGCACTCTCACCGCCGCTGCTGAAGCTGGTCGAGGACGCCGCCGGCCGCTCCGGGCAGCCGCTGCGCCAGCGGATCCTGGCCGACGTGCCCGACTACCACGCGAGCGCGGCGCGCGCCGCGGACGCCGCGCGCGAGGCCCGCGTGGAAGCGCTCGCGCTCACGCACATCATCCCGCCGCTTCCGCTCAAGGGACTGGAGGACATCTTCCTGGGCGAAGCGCGCGCGCACTTCGCCGGCGAGCTGTGGATGGCACGCGACGGTGACCTCTACGGGCTGCGCGCGGGAAGCACCGGCGTCGAGCGCACGCGCATGATCGGCCGCCTAAGCGGCTAGGGCGTGACGATCGCGAAGTTGGGGTCGGGGGGGTCGAGCAGCCCGAGCAGCCGGCCCAGCGTGCCCTGGTCGCCCTCGATCTCAAGGCGCCCGCTGGAGACGAGCTCCTGCAGGTCCGCCGTGCCCAGCAGGATCTCGTTCAGCGCGGAGCGCTCGACGGTGAGCGTCGCCTCGGCGGCCAGCGCACCGCGGCCGGGCCGGTGGGTGAGCACGCCGTTGGCGAGCGTGAGATGGTGGGTCTCGTTGACGTCCGGGAGGATCCAGATCATCGACAGCGAGCTGTCCGCGGCCCGCGGTCCGTCGATCTGGATCGCGATGGCATCGAGCAGCAGGTCGGTGGGCGTGTTGGCGATGAAGTCGGTCGGGATGTGCGTGGCGATTCCAGCGGCCCCGTTGCGCAGCTCGTGCGCGCCCATCAGGTAGAAGTTCCGCCAGGTCGCGTTCTCTGCGCCGTAGGCGAGCTGCTCGAGCGCGCGGGCCTGCAGCTCCTTCGCCTCCGCGTTGTCGGGGTCGGCGAAGATCAGATGGTTGACGAGCTCTGCGACCCAGCGGTAGTCGCCGGCGGCGAAGGACTCGCGCGCCTGGGCCAGGAGATGCTCGGCGCCGCCCGCCAGCTCGACGTAGCGCCGCGCCGCCGTCTCGGGCGGGTGGGTCCAGAGGTGCGCGGGGTTGCCGTCGAACCACCCCAGGTAGCGCTGGTAGACGGCCTTGACGTTGTGGCTCAGCGAGCCGTAGTAGCCGCGGCAGTGCCACTCGCCTGCCAGGCTCGGCGGCAGCGCGAGCATCTCCGCGATCTCGCCCGCGAGGTAGCCCTTGTTGAGCAGGCGCAGCGTCTGGTCGTGGATGTAGCCGTACAGGTCACGCTGCTTGGAGAGGAAGTCGACCATCCGATCGCTGCCCCAGCGCGGCCAGTGGTGCTGGGCGAAGAGCACATCGGCACGCTCGGCGAAGAGCTCGATCGCCTGATCCAGGTAGGAGGCCCACACGTGCGGGTCGCGCACGAGCGCGCCGCGAAGCGTGAGCACGTTGTGGAGGTTGTGGGTGGCGTTCTCGGCCATGCACAGCGCCCGGTGCTCGGGAAAGAGGAAGTTCATCTCCGCGGGCGCCTCGCTCCCCGGGGTCATCTGGAAGATCATCCGGATGCCGTCGACCTCCTCTTCCTGCCCGGTCTGCACGATGTCGAGGGTGGGGGGCAGCAGCGTGACCGTGCCGAGGGAGGTCGTCTGCCCGAGGCCGGCGCCGACCTGCCCCGCGGGGCCCTTCGGCAACAGCGCGCCGTACATGTAGGTCGCGCGGCGGGTCATAGCGGTGCCCGCATGCACGTTCTCGCTGACTGCATGCGTTAGGAAGCCCGCCGGCGCGAACACCGGGATCCGGCGCGAGCGCAGGTCCTCCTCTGAGACGACGCCGCGGGCGCCGCCGAAGTGGTCGACGTGGCTGTGCGTGTAGAGCAGGCCGGTGACGGGTCGCTCACCGCGATGCTCGCGGTACAGGGCGAGCGCCGCCGCGGCCGTCTCGCAGGAGATGAGCGGGTCGATCACCAGCACCCCCTCGTCTCCCTCGACGATCGTCATGTTCGAGAGATCGAGCCCGCGCACCTGATAGATCCCCTCGGTGACCTCGAACAGGCCATGGATCGAGTTCAGGCGGCTCTGGCGCCACAGGCTGGGGTGAACGGTGGGGGGACAGTCCCGGTCGAGGAACTCGTACGCGCCGGCGTCCCACACCACCCTGCCGTTGGTCGCGCGGATCACGCCATCGGAGAGCCCTCCGAGCCTCCCGCGCCGGGCATCGTCGAAGTCCTCCGCGTCGTCGAAGCGAAGCTCCAGCCGGGCCGCCTCGTTGGCGCCGGCGACGTTCGGCTGCGGCTCGGCGTGCGCGTGGTCGGTCATCGTGGCCTCCGGGGGATCGAGTGGAGGAGAGGTTAGTCAGGCGGGGTTAGCGAGGGGCTCCGATTCAGGGGCCGGCGAGCACTTCCGCCCCGCTCGGCAGCTTCGCGCGCGAGCGATCCACAAGGACGGGAGCGCTCGGCGCGGCGGAGAGCGGGCCGGGAGCCTCCGGCGAGCTCTGCGAGAGAGCGGCCAGCACGACCGCGCAGAACTCGCTCGGTTGATCGTGCTGGAGGTAGTGGTTGGCGCGCGGCAGCAGCCAGAACTCGTTGTTGGCGCGCTTCGTGGCGAGGTAGCTGTTCCAGATGTAGGCGGCCACACGCAGCGGCGCGATGACATCGCACAGCCCCCACACGAGCGTCGTCGGAACGCTCGAGCGGGACAGGGCCTCGAGCCAGGCCTGCTCGTGCTCGGCGCGCTCGACTAGATACTGGATCGTGTCGTGCAGCACGGCGATGCCGTCGTTCACGGCGAAGGTGTGTGCGAGCGCCGCGATCGCCGGGTCATCGAGCGGGCGGGGTGGGGTGAACATGCTCTCGCCCGCGCCCGCTGCGAGCATGTCGGGCGTCAACACCGCGAGCACCCCGCCGGCCGAGGCGGGATCGAGCACGAGCCGCTGGAAGGGGGTGAGGCTCGACAGCGCCAGGAACATGTTCCCGTTGGAGAGCACGAGGTGGCTCAGCTCGAAGGGGGCCTCCGCGGAGGCGCAGGAGTCGGCGAAGAGCAGGGCGACGCTGTCGCCGCGGTCGTGGGCCACGATGGCCCCGTTCTGCGCATGCAGGACCTCGCTCAGGTAGTGGCCCACCAGCCTGCTGTCGCGCTCCAGGGAGTAGCGCTCGCCCTTCGGCTTGTCCGAGAAGCCGAAGCCGGGTAGATCCAGCACGCACACGCGGTGCTCGCGGCTGAGCTCGCCCACCACGTCATACCAGTCGATGCTGCTGGTGGGAAACCCGTGCAGCAGCAGCAGGACGGGCGCCTCCGGGTCGCCGAACTCGGCGTGAAAGATCCGGAGCTCGCTCGCGTCACCGGCCGGCGCCGGCGCCGTCCAGTGGAAGAAGCCGCCTGCCTCGAGCCACTCCGCGGCACGCCCACCAGGCCTCGCGCCTGCCGCACCGTCGACCATGCCATCCCCTCTCGAGCTGGATACGGACCTGCCCGCGGGATCCTACCCGCGCCCGCCCTCAGGAACTGCCGGCCGCTGCGACGGGATCAGGCGAACCTCGGCTGAGAGCGCGCGTCGCATGGCCCTCGCGTGTCGGTTGCCGCCCCGCGTGAACCGATGAGCGGGCAGCAGAATCAGATCAAAGCCATGCTCCTGCGCCCACGCGGCGAGCGGCGGGCTGGGGTGGCCGACCAGCACCGAGAAGCCGGCGCGAGCGGCGGTGGCTGCGAGCATGCCCCTCGCCTGGCGCAGCTCGAGCTCAGCCTCCTCGCGGACCGCGATGTTGTACGGCCCTGTTCCGCCTTTTCCGCAGCAGCGCGAACAACGCTCCTGCGGCGCGAGCGTCACAACCGACAGCTCGCAGCCTGCTTCGGCCAGTTCAGCGGCCTCTCGCAGCGTCGCTTCGCCCGCCGGGCCGGGCTCGAATACAGCGAGCACGCGCCGGCTCGCCCGCGCTGGCTGCGCCTCGACCCGACCCTCGCCGGGTTCGCCACTCGTGAGCTTGGACGCTGGCCCTCCCACGCCGGGCAACGTTAGCGCGAAGCTCCTTGTCACACTCCGTTCATTCCGCGGGTCTGCTCCCTGAGGACACGACGCGAAGGAGGAACGTGACATGGTCCCGCAGGGACCGCTCGCCAGCGAATTCGAGCAGTATCGCCCGCGCCTGCGGGCGGTGGCCTACCGGATCCTGGGATCGCTCAGCGAGGCCGAGGACGCGGTCCAGGAGGCATGGCTGCGGCTCAGCCGCGCCGACACGAGCGAGGTGGAGAACCTCGGCGCATGGCTCACGACGGTCGTCGCACGCGTGGCGCTGAACATGCTGCGCTCACGAAACACGCGCCGCGAGCTGGCACTGGATGTGCACGTCCCCGACCCGATCATCGATCCGGCACACGGCACCGATCCCGAACACGAGGCGCTGCTCGCGGACTCCGTCGGCCTGGCGCTGCTCGTCGTGCTCGAGACGCTGACCCCGCCCGAACGCCTGGCCTTTGTACTGCACGACATGTTCGCGATGCCCTTCGAGGAGATCGCCACGATCCTCGAGCGCTCCACCGAGGCGGCGCGTCAGCTCGCGAGCCGCGCGCGCCGTCGCGTGCGCGGCGCGGCCCCCGCTCCGGACGCCGACCTCGGCGCGCAGAGAGCGGTTGTCGACGCGTTCCTCGCTGCCGCCCGCGAGGGCGACTTCGACGCGCTCGTCGCGGTGCTCCACCCCGACGTCGTGCTCAGAGCCGATGGCGGTGCCGTGGCGGACCTCTCGCACCGCGTCCAGGGCGCGGAGGCCGTGGCCAGCCGCGCGCTGATGTTCAGAAGAGACGATCTGACGGTCCACCATGCGCTGATCAACGGGACTGCCGGGCTCCTGACCACGCGCGACGGAGAGCCGTTCTCCGTGATGGGCCTGACGATCGCGGGCGGGCGGATCGTCGAGATGGACATTCTCGTCGACCCCGAGCGCCTGCGCCGGCTCGACGTGACGATCCTGGGCGCCTAGGCTCGCGTGAGACGCGCGGGCGCGTCGCGCTGATCTCTGGATTGCCTGTCACATCTGCTCATCCGGCCGTGTCTATGAAGCAGAAGGCCCGCGGCGCGGGTCGGCAACGACAACCAGCTCCCCAGGAGGACAGCGACCATGCAACCACGGATCGACAACCCGGCCCTCACCGTTCCCGGCGCGATGGCGGCGATGCAACGGCTGGGAGCAGTCATCAGGCACACCGACCTGCCCGCCACGACGCTCTACCTGATCGAGCTGCGGGCGAGCCAGATCAACGGCTGCAGCGTGTGCGTGGACATCCACTCCCGCGAGCTGAAGGCGGCGGGAGAGCCGGACGAGCGCATCGCCTCGGTTGCCGCATGGCGAGAGGCGTCCTACTACGCCGATGCCGAGCGCGCGGCGCTCGCACTCGCCGAGGCCGCCACCCGGCTGGCCGATCGCTCCGACGCCGTCCCGGACGAGGTCTGGGAGGAGGCCGCCCGGCACTATGAGGAGCCTCAGCTGGCCGCGCTCGTGCTCGCGATCGCCATGATCAACGCCTGGAACCGGGTCAACGCGGCCACCAGGCAGATCTCCGGCGAGTGGATCGGCGAGTTTGTCAGCCAGGAGATGGCCGGACAGGCGGCCTGAGCCGCGTCTCGCCGCGGGGGATCCGCGCGCGACGGCGCTCGCCCGATCGTCTAGCGTGCGCGTGGATGCCCGTAGCGTTCGTGACCGGAGCCAGCCGGGGGATCGGCAGAGCGATCGCGCTGCGCCTCGCCGCCGAGGGCCATGACGTCGCGGTCGGCTACGCGGAGCGGGCTGACGCCGCCGGCGAGGTCGCCGAGGAGGTGACGGGCGCAGGGCGCAGGGCGATCACCGTGGCGGGGGACCTGGCCCGCGCGGAGGTGGCCGGACAGCTCGTGGGGCGGGTGGAGAGCGAACTCGGTGCGCTCGACGTGCTGATCGCCAACGCCGGCATCGTCACGCCACCGACCGGGGTGCTGGACATCGGGATCGAGGATTGGGAGCGGGTGCTCGCCGTCAACCTCACCGCGCCGTTCCTGCTCGCGCAGAGCGCGTTCGGGGGCATGTGCGAACGCGGCTTCGGCCGGATCGTGTTCATCTCATCGGTCGCGGCCTACACCGGGGGCCTCGTGGGCGCGCACTACGCCGCCGCGAAGGCCGGGCTGCACGGCCTCGCGCGGGAGGGAGCGGCTTCGGGGGTGACCGTCAACGTCGTCGCCCCGGCCCTCGTGGACACCGACATGATCCCCGCGGACCCCGAGGTCCGGCGGGCGCTCGGCGCGTCACGAGCCGTCGGGCGCCTCGGCAGTGCCGAGGAGGTCGCCGACCTCGTCGCGGCGGTCGTTCGCAACGGCTATCTGAGCAACCAGTCGATCCTGCTCGACGGGGGATCGCTGCCGACCTAGCAACCCGAGCCGGGTCGCCGTTTACTCCGTCACGCTTCCGAGCTGGCCGCGTCGGCGGCCTTCTCGGGACGAAACGACCGATACAGCCGGTACCGGTTCATATGCGGCGTGGCCAACTCGGAGAGCCTGCGCACCACAGTCCGGACCGCGGGGTTCTCCGGGGCGTCGTCGCTCGCTGCAACGGTCCGCATTCGAACGTAGGACACGAAGTGCCTGCCGTCAACGCTTTCGTGGATTTGCGCTTCAACGAAATCGTCCATGGTGCTCAGTTGCTCGAACAGGCCCGCGAGGGACGCCGCGAACTCGGCCTGGTCGCCATCGCGAACGGTCCATGCGTTGATCAGGACAGTGGCTGGCTCGCGTCCTCTGTTCTCCTCCGGCTCATGCACACGGCACCTCCTGGGCGACAACGGGCTTCAGGGCTCGGGCGGGACCTCGAATCCAGGCTAGCGACACCGTGGCGGCGACGCGAGCACCGGTCGCAGCTCATCGAGGGCCGCTTGACGACGTCCTCGACAACACGCCCTCGACAACATCACGCTTTACGGCCTGCGAGCCCGGCGCCTAAATGTCCGAATCTGGCGAGCTTCAGGCTTCCTGCTGGAGTAGGTTGAAACGATGAACGCGAAGGAGACCGTGCAGGCGCTCTACGCGGCCTACGCCACGGGAGACCCGGAGCGCATCGCGGCGTTGCTTCATCCTGATGTGATCTGGGTGGCTCCCGCGGGCAATGCCACACAGGTCGCGCTCGGGCTGGGAAGCGCCGACGACGCAGGGCCGCCGCGGGGCCTCAACGACCTTGACCGTGATGCGATCGTGGCATTCATGGCCTATGACTACCCGCGGTTCTTCGCAAACGTGGCGTTCGAGCCCCGCTCGATGGTCGGCGAGGGGGACGTGGTGCTGGCCGAGCACAGGATGTCCGCGACACTCCCCAACGGTCGCCGATACGTCAACGACTACTGCTTCGCCTACGAGGTCGCCGACGGCCGGGTTACGGCGATTCGCGAGTACATGGACACGCGTGGCGGCTGGTTGCAGGTCTTCGGCAGCGATTCCCCGGAGGTCCTGCTGGCAGGCACGCCGCCTGACTCGTGACGAGCGACGCAGCGTCGCGTAACGTTACGTGCGACCACGTTGAGAGGAGACGATATGGCCGAGCGCTGGTTTTCCGAGGAGGATCTGAGCGAGATGTCGCGTCCGACGATGGATCGGGCGATCGAGGCGATCGAGGCCGGTGAATACGAGCAGGCGAAGGCGCTGTGTGAGTCGATGAAGCACGAGTGGCGCTTCCTGCACGACATGATGGTCGACGGGATTGCCGCGTCGATGACGTGGGTCAAGGAGCATTGCGGCGAGGACGCGGTCGGCGAGTCCCAGCGCTGGGCCATGGAGCGCTATTGGAAGCGCAGCGTCCGCGCGATCGACAGTCGCGATCGCAGGGAGATCGTCGACCTGCTCGCCGCCACGTGGCGAGCGCACTCCTGCAGCGGCACCGGACCGCAGCCAGGCGCGTTCACGATCGAGGAGGATGACGAGAAGGTCACCTTCCGGATGAACCCGTGCGGCTCGGGGCAGCGGCTCTGGAGGATGGGTCGATACGAGGGCGAGCACGGCCATGCGGTGATGGAGGAGGAGCACGACTGGGCCTACAACCGCAAGGGCTTCCCCATCTATTGCACTCACTGCACGTTCATGAACGAGGTCCTCCCGATCCAATGGATCGGCTACCCCCTCTATCCCAGCGATCCGCCGGGCGACTTCGATCATGATCCCTGCACCTGGTACTGGTACAAGGACCCCGCGAATATCCCCGACCGCCACTGGCAGCGATACGGGCTTGAGCGCGACTAGAGACCCGCTCACACCCGCCGGCCGGCGGGTGATCGTCACTGGCGCCCGCGGGGGCATCGGACGGGCAACGGTGGGGATGCTGGAGCGCCTCGGCTGCCGCGTCGCGGGCTGCGACGTCGAGGACTTCGACGTCCGCGAGCGCTCGGCGGTGGACGAGGGGATGGCCGCGCTGGTCGGGCGCCTCGGCGGCTGTGACGCCGTGGTCGCAAACGCCGGTGTGGTGGACACGGTCCACCGCGCCGAGCGCTTCCCCGAGAATGAGTGGCGAAAGGACCTCGACACGAACCTGACCGGCCAATTCAATGTCATCCGGGCGCTGTTCGAGGTGTTGTGCGAGTCGGGTGACGGCCGGGTGGTGGTCGTTTCCTCGGCCTCTGCCGAAACCGGGCTTCCCGGCCAGGTGGCCTATACGTCAGCAAAGGCGGGACTTGTGGGAATGGTCCGCACGCTCGCGGCAGAGTGGGGACGCCGCGGAATCCGCTGCAACGCCGTGATGCCCGGATTGATTGCGACACCGAAGGTGCTGGCACTGCCCGAGGGCGCCAGGACCGCGATGAGCGAGGCGCTGCCTCTCGGCCGGATCGGCGAACCGGCAGAGCTTGCCGCTACGGTCGCCTTCCTGCTCTCTCCGGCAGCCGCCTACATAACCGGCACGGTGATCCGGGTCGACGGCGGCTACGGACTCAACACCGCGAGCCTCGCTGGAAGGTAGGTCAGACGAACCGTCCGGCGGCCTCACACCGGCGCGATAGGGTTACGCTGTGCCGTTCACGCTCAAGAACCTCAAGGAGGACCTGGAGGACATCGGCTCCAGGTTTGACGGTGCGCCGGACCTGGAGTTCCGCTTGGCGACCGACGCGCTCGAGCTCGAGAAATCCGGCCTGGGCTACCAGCGCGTCCCGCCGGGTTATCGCTTCCCGTTCGGCCACATGCACGAGGAGCAGGAGGAGGTGTACGTGGTTTTGCGCGGGAGCGGGCGGATGAAGCTCGACGATGAGATCGTCGAGCTCAAGGAACGGGACGCGGTGCGCGTCTCGCCCGGTACGTGGCGAGGCTACGAGGCCGGGCCGGAGGGCCTGGAGATCCTCGTCGTCGGCGCGCCCAGTCTGGGCGATGCTCGGCGCGAGGACGTCGAAGGCCGGCGCAACTGGTGGGCTGACTAGCGGTAGTTCCCTGAGTGGGGTGGTTCATGCGGGCCCCCTTGGAGGCTGACGGCGCATGTTGGGGCACCTCGCAGGAGGCGGCCGGCGAACTGGTGGAGGTTCGCGACCTTGGCCGCGGCGTCGGGCTCGTCTCCTACGAAACGGGAGGCCGCGTCGGACGAGTCGGGCGTCCTCCGGGTGGCGCGCGTGCTTCGCACCGTCACTGGCTTGCCGCCGAATCCGAGAACGACCGCAGGACCGCGTTGATTACGCTGATTATCAGCGCCGCCAGCAGCGCCCACCAGAAGCTGGCGATCGTGAACGTGGGCACGATCCAATGCGTCAGGTAGAGCATAAAGACGTTGATGAGCAGATAGAACAGGCCGAGCGTGACGATGATGAATGGGATGGAGAGGATCGTCAGGACGGGCTTCAGGAAGAAGTTCACCAGCGTGAACACCAGCGCGGCTATCAGCAGCGCCCACCAGTCGCTGCCGTAGCTCAGGCCAGACAGCAACCAGCTCGCCACAAATAGCGCGACGGTGTTGAAAACCCAAGTGATTGCCAACCGGCGAATCATCGCGTAGAGCTTAGCTTCGCCTCGTTCGCCCCCTGGCAGCACCCGAGTCCACGGCGACCTCCGCTGACTCAAGGTGCCGTCGGTGCAAGCCGAAACTGTCGTGTGTTGGCCCTTCGTCGCAGAAAGGCGCAGCGGCGCGGCGGCCTCCGGGCCGCCGGAGCGTCGGGCGTGCGCGACGGGGTCGCCGTGGCACGCCAGCCGATCCTCGACCGCGACGGGGGCCTGCTCGGCTATGAGCTGCTGTTTCGCGAACCGAACACGGAGGCGGCGGGGGTCATCGACGACCGGGCTGCGACGTCCACGGTTATCCTCGACGGGCTCTTCGACGTCGGCCTCTTGGATCTCGTCGGCGACAACGTGGCCTATGTGAACGTCTCGCGTGACTTTCTGCTGAGCGTGCGCCCGTTGCCGCTGCCCGCCCGGCGCGTCGTGCTCGAGCTGCTCGAGGACCAGGTCGTCGACGAGGCGCTGCTCGGCGTGCTGCAGGACCTCGTTGCTGAAGGCTTCACGATTGCGCTTGACGACTTCCGCCTCACCCCTGCCACGGAGCGGCTGCTCAGGTATGCGAGCATCGTCAAGCTCGACGTGCTCGAGCACACCGGCCGCGCCCTCGAGGACCTCGTGTGGCATCTGAGGTCCAACTACCCCGGACTGACACTGCTCGCCGAGAAGGTCGAGACGCGAGCGAAGTGGGCGCGCTGCCGCAGGCTCGGCTTCGAGGCCTTCCAGGGCTACTTCTTTGCGCGGCCCTCGCGCTTGGAGCGGCCGCGCCTGCCGACGCAGGGTCTCGCGTCGCTGAGCACGATGGTTGAACTCAGCGCGACCGAGGACTTCGACGAGCTCAACCGCATCATCACGCGCGACGCCGGTCTGAGCATGCGTCTGCTGCGATACGCCAACTCGGCATACGTCGCCCTGCCTCGGCGCGTCGGCTCCGTCCAGGAAGGCCTCGCGTGGCTCGGCGCGGTGACCGTGCGCCGCTTTGCCATGATGGTCGCTCTCGCGAACGCTCACGACGTCCCCAACGAGCTGCTCGTGACCGCGCTGGTGCGGGCCCGAATGTGCCAACTGCTCTCCGGTGCGGGAGACAGCGCAGCCGCAGACTCATACTTCACCGTCGGCCTGTTCTCCCTCGCAGATGCGCTCGCCGACGCACCGATGCCACTCGTGATCGAGCAGCTGCCGTTCCGCTATGACATCGTCGACGCACTGCTCTACGGCAACGGCAGGATCGGTGAGCTTCTCGGCGGAGTCATCGCCTACCAGTGCGGAGACTTCGGCGCTGCCTGCGAGCTGATCGCCGATCACCCCGATGTCGAGCGGGTCTACCGCGAGGCGGTCACCTGGGCCGACCAGAGCATCGCCGACCTCAGCTAGGACGGCCGTCAGAGCCGGTTGAGCGCGCGCGTGAGGCCATCCTCGAGCTCGAGCAGCACGGCGCCGAGCTCGATTGCCCCGTCGGCCGGGCCGAGCGGTGAGGGCTCGTCGAGCGACAGGCTGCGGACGCGCTCAACGACCGCCGTCGCGTCCATCCCCTGTGGCCCGCCGACCGGCCCGGTCATCCCGACCTCGGTAACCAGCGCCGTGCCGCGCGGCAGAATCCGCAGCGCGGCGGTGGGCTCGTGCGTGTGCGTGCCGAGCACCGCCGCGACCTCGCCGTCAAGTGCGTAGGCCAGCGACTGCTTGGCCATCACCGAGAGAGCGTGCATCTCGATGATCGTGGTGGGGCTCGGCTCCAGGGCCTTGAAGGCGGCGTAGGGCTCGGACTGCATGCGCGCGAGCGGCGGCGCCACATCTAGCGCGAGCCGATCGCTGAGCACAACGACGCGCACCTCCCCGGAGGCTGTTGGGAGCACGATCGAGCCACGTCCGGGCACGCCGTCGCCGACGTTCAAGGGCCGCAGGACGCGCTCATGGGCGAGCACGCTCTCCACCTCCTGCCCGTCGAACGCGTGGTTGCCACCCGTCACCAGGTCGGCGCCCGCCGCGAGCAGCTCTTCCACGGCGTCGAAACTCATGCTCGCGCCGTCGGCCCCGCAGTTCTCGGCATCCACCACCACGAGATCCGGCGCGTGGCTCACGCGCAGGGACGGCAGGAGCTCGGCAAGCCACGTCACGGCCCGGGGCCCCACCACATCACCGACGAAGAGAACGCGCACGGGGCTACCCGCTGAGCGCCGCGAGGGCGGCGCGGCAGTCCGCGACTTCTCCGGCCACGAGTCCCCCACCCAGGCGCACGGCTGTCTCCTCGGCCTGCTCGAGCATCTGCTGCGCGCGCTCGAGGTCCTCGGGACGGCCACGCGCGATCAGCGCGCGGGCCCAGCCGGTGCGGGTGCGCGCCACGAACAGCGGTGCGCCGAAGCGCTCCTCGATCTCCGCCGCGGCCGCGAAGTGCGCCTCGGCCTGCTCGTAGCGCTCGAGCGTCGTGGCCAGCGCGCCGAGCGCCCAGTCGATCGAGCCCGCCACCAGCGTCCCGCTGACGGCGAGCATGTTCGCGAAGGGAGTCAGGAGCTCGTACAGCTCCTGCGCGCGGTCGCCCAATCCAAGAGCGCAGCAGGCGTCGGCCCACAGGAAGATCGACAGCAACCACATCCAGTCCCACGGCACGCTCTGGAAGTCCTCGACGAGGCACAGCTCGCGTGCCTCCTCGCCGCGGCCGCAGTTGATCAGAGCGAGCGCCGCGAACCCTCGCGAGATCGAGTTGCTGTTCGGCCTCGCAGCACGCCGCGCGAGCTGCTCCTCGGCGCGACGGTTGCGCGCCTCCACAGCCTGCTGCATCGCCACCGCGCAGGCGAGCGCCTGTGATGCACTCGAGAAGACGACCATCAGGCCGTCGCCCAGGTTCTTGACCTCCCGGCCACCCGCGCGCTCGAGCGCGCCTCGAAGCAGCGCAAAATGCTCGCTGCGCAGCTGCTCTGCCACGGCCGGCCCGACCCGATCGGCCATCGCCGTTGAACCCACGAGATCGGTCATCAGGATTGCGACCATCTCGGGCGTGCTGGCAGTCATGTGCCAATCATCCCTGCTCCGGCACACTCGCGCCGCGACCTCATGCGCCGCGACGGACGGCCCTTCGCCAATTCGTCCAGCTGCCGCGGCGCTTCTCGCGCGGCGACATATGGTCGGAGGGGAGGATGCGACGAGACCACATCACGCGGCGGTTCGGACTCGCGGGTTCCGTCCTGGCAGTGCTGCTGATGTGTGCGGGCACGGCCGCCACGGCGTCTGGCGATTCTGCTCAGTACTGCGCCCAGATCCCGGTCGTGGGCGGCATCCCACCATGGGGCTTTCACACCGGTTCGCCGATAACGGGCGCGACCGGCAGCTTCGCTCGCGGGCACGGCGAAATCAACCTCGCCGCCAACACTGTCTCCGGGATCCTCTGCCAGGTCGATCGGGTCAGAAACCAGCCCGACCGCCTGCTCATCATGACGGTCGAGCATCACCTCCTCTATCACTCGCACTATGCGGTGATGTGGGGCGTCCCCGGGAACATCATGAGCATCACCGTTCGCGTGCAGAGCAGCACCGATCCGAGCTGCGCGGTCGGCACCGTGGGGCACCTGACGTTGTTCGCCAGCTACAACGGCGTCCGCAGCGACAGCGCCCAGTTCACCTTCCCGCCTGCGTGCAAGGGGCACGACCACCTGTACCACGGAGCGCAGGTCGACAACCAGGTCCCGCCGCTGTAGGCGTGGCCCTGATTTGCCGCTCGCCGGAGGGCGTCCAACCCGAGATCGAGGCGATCGCCGCGGTTGCGGCCGACCGAGCCCATGCTCAATGGCAGCGCGTGGGGCTCGTGGCGCCCGGTGGCAGACACAGCTCGAGGAGTGACGGTTGCTCGCCGGAGCGGATCGTGAAGATCGCCACCTTGCCGATGCGGTTCGGGGCGCTTATCTCGAGCGTCACGCTGGCGTTGGGACGCAGGTGTCGTTTCCTGAAGCTGGATGACAGCACCACTCGCCCACCGCTTGGAGTGAACTGGCGTGTGGAGAAGGGGCAGCCGCCGCCATGGCAGAGGACCTCCACGGAGCCCGCCGCGGGCACACTCGAGGTCTCCAGCTGCTGTGCAGTGGTGGAGCTCGGTGTGAAGGCCCAGGTGAAGGAGATCAGCGATCTGATACGGGCGTATCTGAAGTCGATCACCCTGGTGCGCGAGATGATTCCTGCGAGTGTGAGGGTGGCGGGCAGGCTGTAGAAGCGCGCGAGCAGGCTCTGTCCGAGCCGCCCTGCAGGCGATCGTCAGCGACAGCGACAGCGCCGGTCCGGCTACACGTAGCCGCGATGTCTGCGCAGGCGCCCGGCCTCCACGACCCGAGCGATCCCCAGCTCATACGCCGCGACCCGCATCGACGTGCGCCCCGCCCGGGAGCGCTCGGCCACCTCACCGTAGGCACGGCGCATGCGTTCGGCGAGCCGGTCATTGACCTCGCGTTCATCCCATCCGAAGTGCTGCAGGTTCTGCGCCCACTCGAAATAGGAGACGATCGCGCCTCCCGCGTTGGCGAGCACGTCAGGTATCACCAGAACGCCGTTGGCGTTGAGAATCTCATCCGCCGCCGGGGTCGTGGGATTGTTCGCGCCCTCGATCAGCACGCGCGCAGCGACCGCGCCGGCGTTGCTCGCGTCGATCGCGCTGCCGAGCGCGGCGGGTATCAGGACCTCGCAGTCGAGCGCGAGCAGCTCCTCCGCTGTGATCCTCGTCGCGCCGTTCGCCTCCTGGGCCTGCGGGTACTCAACCAGCCTGCCGCCGTCCTGGAGGTGGCGCAGCAGCGAGTCCGGGTCGATGCCGGCCTCGCAGTGAATCGCGCCGCTCGTGTTGGAGACGGCGATGAGCGTGCATCCCAGCTGGGTCATGATCAGGGCTGCCCAGTAGCCGACGTTTCCGAACCCCTGCACGACCACGCGTGTCGCGGCGGGATCGAGGTTCAGTTCGCGGGCGGCCTCCGTGAAGGCACACACCACGCCTCGCCCGGTCGCGGACTCCCGGCCCAGCGAGCCGCCGAGCGAGACGGGCTTGCCGGTCACGACCGCAGGGGTGTCGCCGTGCAGCTTGCCGTACTCGTCCATGATCCAGGCCATCACCTGCGCGTTGGTGTTGACATCCGGCGCGGGAATGTCGCGATTCGGCCCGAGCACATCGCCGATCCTGTCCACGAATACGCGCGTGACCTGCTCCAGCTCGGTCTCGTGGAGATCCCGCGCGGGGCAGTTGACACCACCCTTGGCGCCGCCGAACGGGAGGTCGACGATCGCGGTCTTCCAGGTCATCAGCGCCGCAAGCGCGCGAACCTCATCGAGATCCACGCGCTCGTGGTAGCGAATGCCGCCCTTGTACGGGCCGCGCGCCGCGTTGTGCTGCACGCGATAGCCGGAGAAGACGTGAATCTGCCTGTCGTGCAGGCGGATCGGTATCTGCACCTGCACTTCGCGCTCCGGCACGCTCACAACCCGGCGCAGGCCGTCGGGGATGCGCAGCCGGTCGGCCGCCATGTCGAAGTAGCGCGACACGAGGCCGAAGCTGGACTCCCTGCCCCCACCGGCCGCCGGGGTCCCCGTGTGAGCGTCGGCGGTCATCGGCCGTCAATGCTATGCGCCGTGCACGACGCCAGGCCCCCGAGCAGGTCGCCCGGGGGCGGCCTCGGGCGGAGGTGCCGGCTCCCTCACGGGGCATCCTCGGCGAGCACCTCGTCCACCGCGCTCATGCGCTGCTCCACAAATTCGGCAAGCCGGTCGCAGTCATCGGGGCTCGGATCGGCTGCGGCGAAGGGCGGGCTGATCGCGAACAGCGCGGCAGCCTCCGCGCGATCCAGCTTGTTCAGTCCCTTGCCCAGACCGTTGGCCCACTGCGCCACCGAACCAGTCAGCTTGACGAGAGCCATGCGGAGCTTGAAACGATCGAGCCCGTGGGTCTCCCGCTGCAGCTCTCGGCGCTCGCGTCCGATTGCATGGAGTGCCTGCCTGCCCCACTCGTGTTCCTGTTCAAGCCACGCGCGGAACTGCGGTGTGAGGGGCGGCTCGGCGGCGCTCACCGGCCAACTATCTCACACCGGCGAGGTGGCCCGAGCCGCTTCGGCCGGCCCCGATCTCCGGCCGGCAGGGCGGCTACGTCTACGTGGCGTTCGAGGGCTGTGACCACGGCGACGGCATCGGCTTCGTGCGCTCCACGAACGCCGGCACGAGCTATTCGCCGCCCGTGGCCCTGCCCGGCTCGCACGGGGGCTGGGACCCGTCGCTGGCGGTCGCGCCCGATGGAACCCTCTACGTCGCCTTCATGAACACCCATCGGGCGCCGCGAATACCCGATCATCGACGTCTCCCATGACCAGGGTCAGACGTTCACCGTCGAGAACTCCCTGAGCCCGCAGCAGGCAGACAACTGGGGCGACGCCGGGTATCTCGCCGTGGCGCCCAGTGGCACCCTGTATGTGGCTTGGGCTTACGGACCGTCGAAGTCCGTGGTCCGCGAACGCTGCCCTCGTGCGATCGAGCGCCTCTCACGAGAGCCCAGCATCGGACTCGAACCGATGACCCCTTCCTTACCATGGAAGTGCTCTACCAACTGAGCTAGCTGGGCGGGGAGCGAAAGGGGACTGTAGCGCGCCGGCTGGCGCCCCGGGCGCTCTAGCCGATGCCCTCCAGCAGCTCGGCGGCGGAGGCGAGTCCGAGGCCGCGCGCGAGGATCACGATCGTCTCCAGGCGGGGGGAGCGCTTGCAGCGCTCGAGCAGGCTGATCTCGGTGCGGTGCAGGTCGCAGATCTCCGCCAGTGCCTCCTGCGAGAGTCCTGCGCGTTCGCGGTGCTGGCGGAGGTTGGCGGCGAATTGCGTGCGAACGCTGTCCATGGGCCCAACTGTCCCCGCGCGCAGACGAAAGTTCCACAGACACCTGTCATCGCCAGCGCATCCCCGCCGGCCTCGGCCGCGGGTTGGTTGTTAGCAGGAAACAGTAGCGAGCGCCTATGACAGGTGCGTTCGCTACGCGCCGGGCTCCTCGCCCGGCGTGACAGTCGTGACGGGCAGCCCGGAGCCTGAGATCTTGCTGGGCAGGTCGAGGTGCAGCCAGCGCGAGACGCGCGCGGGGAGCGTGGAGATGATGATCTCGTCGAAGCCGCGCAGGTTGATCGCGTCCTCGATCGCGGCGCCGGGGTCGGCGCTGCCGACCATGCCCTCCACGGGGGAGCCCGCCGCCTCGCTCAACAGCGGCACCGCACGCTCGATCACCGCCTGGGCCTCGCCGGGGTCGACGTCCTCGGGGTCCACGAATTTGTGCAGGCCGTGGGCGGCGTTGGGGACGAGCAGCGTGAACGTCGCCGGGCCGCGCTGCGCGCGCGCTCTGACCGCGTCGAGCAGCGGCTGGGTGGCGGCGGTCTTGTGGGCCACGACCAGCACCCTGGCGGCGGCGCCGGTGGGCTCGGCAGGTGCGCTCGAGGACTCCATGATCGGGACTCCCTTCTCGCGTGGTGTGGCGCTCGCGGCGCGCCCTCTATGCGCATTCCTAACGCAATCGCCGCGCCGTGTCACCCCCTGCGCCCGGGCGCATCGCCTGCACGGCTAGGCTGCGGCTCATGCGCATCGAGCTCGGCGAGGAGACGATCAGCGTGCAGCTGGCGCCGTGGCAGAAGGCGCTCGGGCTGATGGGCAGCGTTGAGGTGCCGCGTGCGGACGTGAGCGAGGTGCACATCGTCGAGGACGGGGTGGCCGAGGCGATGCAGACCGGTGTGAAGGTGGGGCTGCGCCTGCCCTGGCTCTACTACGCCGCGCGCACGATCCAGCTCGACGAGATGCTCGTCGTGCGCCGCGGGGTGCCGGCGCTCTCACTGGCGGTGAGCAACCAGGGCAAGCTCAAGCGGATCCTGCTCAGCACGCCCGACGCGCGCGAGCTCGCGCGCCGGCTGGGCGCCTCCGGCTGAGCTACCCCGCCGCTTCGGCCTTGCGCAGGCCCGTGAGCATCCACACGCCAAACAGCAGGATCAGCGCGCCCGCGCAGATGAAGGCGAGCCCCGTGTGGTCCTGCACGCCCGAGATCAGGCCGCGGCCGGCGTCGAGGAACGCGGTGGCAGGGTTGGCGCTTGCGACCGAGTGGATCCAGCCTTTGAGCAGAGCCAGCGGCACGTACACGGGGGCTAGGAAGAGGATCAGGAACACGGGGGTCTGCATCAGCGGGCCGGCCTGGATGGAGCGGAAGCGGAAGGCCACGCCGGCCGCCCAGCCGAAGCCGATCAGCACGAGCAGCGCGGCCATGGTGTAGAGGCCGAACAGTTCCACGCCGTCGCCCGTCATGCGCATGCCCGAGAGCAGCGCGACGCCCGTCACCACCGACAGCGTGATCGCGGCGCGCATCAGCCCCACGAGGGCGTAGCCGAGCGCGATGCCGCGGCGATCCTCGGCCGCGAGCATCAGCCGCCGGGCGAAGCCGCTTTCGAAGTCGAAGGCCAGCGTGAAGCCGGTGAAGAGCCCTGCGAACATCGCCGACTGGCACAGCACGAAGACGAACTGAAAGGCGGTGTAGCCGGCGGGGAAGCGAAAGCCCGGCACGTCGCCCAGCGCGGAGAGCCCGCCGGCGAAGCTCGCGAAGAACACCAGCGGGAAGATCAGCGAGGGCACGAACAGATCGGGCCTGCGCACGTAGGTGTGCATGCTGCGCCAGGCCACCGTGCGCGCCACGCGCCACAGGCTGCCGTGCGTGCCGGCCGCGGCCGCGCCTGGGGGGGCGGCCGTGCTCATGTGCGCTGCATCCTCGTGCGCATAGCGCCCGCCACGGCGAGCAGCCCGATCAGCGTGAGGCCGATCGCCACGCCGAAGCCACGCAGCAGCGCGGGCCCGTCCCAGCCGACGATGTAGAGGCTGCGGAAGCCCTCGATCAGGTAGGAGATCGGGTTCCACGTGGCGACCGTGTGAAACCAGCCCGTCTTCAGCAGGTTGCGCGGCAGGTTGCTCGAGGACAGGAAGATGAACACGAAGAACAGCGGGAAGAGGCCCTGCACAGCCTCGCCCGAGCCCGTCTGCAGGGCGGCCGCGCAGCCCAGCGCGGCGAAGCCCACGGCGGTCAGCGAGCCGAGCACGAGGATCACGAGCGCGCCGCCGAGGCCCGCGTCGAGGTGGGCGCCCGCGATCAGGCCCATCAGCATGTACACCGCGGACTGCAGCACGCCGAGCACGGCCACGCCGACGAGCAGGCCGGAGATCAGCGCGACGCGGCGCAGCGGGGTCAGCGCGAGGCGGTTGAAGAAGCCGCTCTCGATGTCCTCGGCGAGGTTCGTGCCGGTGTTGATCAGCGCGAACATGCCGCCCTGGATGAACGCGACGGCCATCGCGAAGGAGAGGTAGGAGTGCGTGGGGAAGCCGACCAGGCGTGTGGCGGCCTTCAGCCCGCTGGCGTTGACGGCGAGCAGGATGAGGGGGAAGAAGATGATCGGGAACAGCTGGAAGGGCTGGCGCAGGGTCTTCAGCAGCGAGCGCCGCGCGAGCACGACGATCTGGGTTGAGTGTTCGCTCATGCGGCCGGGGCGGGCTGGGCCTGGGGCTCGGCGCCCTTGTCCTCGTCGCCCGCGCCCTCGAGCGAGCGCCCCGTCTTGGCCAGGAAGACGTCGTCGAGCGTGGGGCTGTGCAGGCGCAGGTCGGCGATCGCTATGCCCTCGGCATCGAGCGTGCGCACGATCTCGGCGAGGTCGCTGACGCCCTCGGGCAGGCGCACGGCGACGCCGCTGGGCGAGGCCGCGGCCGCCTCGCCGAAGCGGGCCAGCGCCGCTGCGAGGCGATCGCGATCGCCGGGGTCCTGGGGGATCGCCTCGACGCTCGGGCGCCCGATCGCGGCCTTCAGCTCCGCGGGGGTGCCCTCGGCGACGATCTTGCCGTGGTCGATGATCCCCACGCGGTCAGCCAGCACGTCGGCCTCCTCGAGGTACTGCGTGGTCAGGAACACGGTCACGCCCTCGCCGGCGAGGCGGCGCACCTCGTCCCACAGCGCGGCGCGGCTCTGCGGGTCAAGGCCGGTGGTGGGCTCGTCGAGGAACAGCAGGCGCGGGCGGTGCACGAGCGCGAGGCCGAGGTCCAGGCGGCGCTTCATGCCGCCGGAGTAGCCGCCCACCTTGCGGTCGGCGGCGTTCATCAGCCCGACGCGCTCGAGCAGCTCGTTGCCGCGCACGTCGCGCTGGGCCTTGCCGATGCCGTGCAGCGCGCTCTGCAGGCGCATGTGCTCGCGCCCGGTGAGGAAGGGGTCGAGCGCGGATTCCTGCAGCGAGGCGCCGATCGCGCGGCGCACCTGTGCGCCCTGGTGGACCACGTCGAGGCCCGCCACGTGCGCGCTGCCGGCGGTGGGCGGCAGCAGCGTGGTGAGGATCAGCACGGTGGTGGACTTGCCGGCGCCGTTGGGGCCGAGGAAGCCGTAGATCTCGCCGGGCGCGACCTGCAGGTCGATGCCGTCCACGGCGCGCACGCCGCCCTTGAAGTCGCGCACGAGGCCCTCGACGACGATGCCGTTGGCGCCGTTGGCGTGATCGGTGCTCATCGTGCGCCCTCGGCGGCCGGGCGCCCGGTCATCGTGCCGGGCCGGGGGGAGGGGTCCACGCGCAGCAGGCGCGCGGGCACCTGCGGAAGCCACCAGTTCCAGCGCCCGAACAGCGAGACGACGGCCGGCACGAGCAGCGCGCGGATGATCGTTGCGTCCAGCAGGATGCCCGCGGCGAGGCCCGTGGCGAGCACTTTGATTTCGGTCTCGGGTCCGGAGGCGAGCGAGACGAACGCGAGAAACAGGATCAGCGCGGCGCTCGTCACGAGGCGCCCCGTGCGGGCGATGCCGCGGATGACCGCGACGTTGGTTTCGCCGGTGGCGTCGTATTCCTCGCGCATGCGCGCGAGGATGAACACCTCGTAGTCCATGGAGAGCCCGAACAGGAAGGCGAAGACCATCAGCGGGATCCACGCGGTGATCGAGCCGGTGGCCGAGATGCCCCAGATGAAGTTCGAGCCGTGTCCGCTCTGCCACACGATCTCGAGCACGCCCCAGGCGGCGGCCACGCTGATCACGTTCAGCACGACCGCCTTCAGCGGCAGCAGCAGCGAGCGGAAGGCGCGCGCGAGCAGCACGAAGGTGATCAGGGCGATCAGCGCGATCATCAGCGGGAAGTTGCCGTAGACGGCGTCGATGAAGTCCTGGTTCTGGGCGCCGATGCCGCCGACGTGGACGTCGGGGCCGCTGGCGTGCGCGGTCGCGATCACGCGGCTGAGCGTTTCACGCCCGGCCGACGTGGAGGCGTCGGGAGTGGGGAACTCGTCGAGCACGGCAGCGCCGGCGGTGCGCCAGGAGGCCAGCGCGGGGGCGACCGCGCCGTGCACCCCGGGGACGGCGGCCAGCGCGGCGGCAGCCTGCGCGGGCGGCGTGGAGCCGTCCACGAGCACCTCGCCGGGCACGAGCACGCCGGAGCCGACGCCCGAGCGCTCCAGCGCGAGCAGGCCCTGCTTGGCTTCCCCTTCCTTGGCGATCGTGTTGACGTTCGAGGTGCCGAGCTGCAGGTTGGTGGCGGCGAGCACGAGCGAGGCGAGGATCAGCGAGGCGCCGAGCGCGGCGAACCAGCGTCTGCGAACGACCAGTTTCGCCCAGCCCGTCCACGCGCGGCTGGCCTTATCGTCGTCGCGCACGTGCGGCCAGTCCAGGCGCTCGCCCCACCGGCTGAGCACGACGGGCAGGAGCGTGAGCGCGACGAGCACGCTGATCAGCGGGATCAGCATGCCGCCGTAGCCGACAGAGCGCAGGAAGGGCAGCGGCAGCGCGATCAGGGCGAGCAGGCCGATCGCGACGGTGGTGCCGCTGAAGACGACCGCCCGCCCGGCGGTCTGCATGGCGCGTTCGATGGCGGCCTCGCCCGAGCGCCCGTGCGCGCGCTCCTCGCGCCAGCGCACCACGACGAGCAGCGAGTAGTCGATCGACACGCCGAGGCCGATCAGCGCGATCAGGTACTGCACGATGGGCGAGACTTCGGTGACGGCGGTGAGGCCCCACACCACGAGGAAGGTGGTCAGGATCGCAGCGATCGCCATCATGATCGGCACGAGCGCGAGGAAGGAGCCGAACACGAAGGCGAGCACGAGCAGCGCGCCGACGCCACCGAGCAGCGCCTCCAGCAGCACCCCGGGGCCGTTGCCGCCGCCGCTCTGCACGGACAGCGCGTCGTAGCCGGTGAGCCGGACGGGGGCGCCGGCCACCGTTGCCCCGTCGAGCGCCGCGGCAGCGTGTTTGGCCGCTTCGGGGTTGGCTTCAAAGGCCTCGTTGGCTGCGGGCGGAGGGTAGGCGATCACGAACGTGGTGTGCCGGTCGGCGGACAGGAAGGCGCTGCTGTGCGTGCTCGCGTAGCCCGCCAGGCGCGTGCCGGGCAGCGTGCGCTGCAGGCGTGCTTCGACGCTGCGCAGTTCGCCTTGCACGGCGGCCCCGTCGACCGAACGGCCGGCGGGCAGGGTCACGACCGCCAGCAGCGGCGCGTGGTTGCCGCCGGTGCCGTGGAAGTGCTGCGCGATCTGCTGGTTGGTGATCCAGCCTTCCTTGCCGGGAACGGAGAACTTCTGCTTGAGCGCTTTGCTGGCGGGCCCTGCGCCGGCCATGCCGATCAGCGTCAGCACGACCCAGAAGCCGATCACGAGGCGCTTGTGCGCAAGGACCGCTCCGGTGAGCCGCGTGATGGCGCTCTGGGACCCTGTCGCGGTGGGGTTCTGCTCGTCGCTGTGCCGGGACTCGCTCATCGCAGCTCCTAGAGTGTTTCGTCACAAGAATGGTTCCGCGCAGAACAATCTATATCAAAATCGGTTCCGGTGAAGTATCATTTTCTTGTGAGGATTGAGGATGTCGATCGGGACGCACCCGACAGCGCGCCCGCCGAAGGCCCCGGCGCAGATTGCCTGGACACCGCGTGGCCCGTCGGCATGGTGCCCACGCCGGGCGTGGAGGACCCACGCGAGCAGGGCGACCCGCCGAGCCCCGGGGTGGCGTTCCGCGTGGTGGGCTTCACGCTCTCCTCGATCGGCTATGCGGTCGCACGGCGCTTCCGCGAGACGCTGGCGCCGCTTGAGCTCGAGCCGCGCGAGTTCGCCCTGCTGCGCGCGGTGAGCGCCGCGGAGGGCCAGTCCCAGCAGGCGATCGGCGAGCGCCTGCGGATCCCGCCCAGCCGCATGGTCGCGTTCGTGGACGCGCTCGAGGCCCGCTCCCTGCTCGAACGCCGCCACAATCCGCTCGACCGGCGCACGCGCGAGCTGCACCTCACGCCCGCGGGCCGCGAGCTGCTGGCCAGCGCGATGGAGCTCGCGACGGAGTACGAGCTGCACCTGTGCGCTGAGCTCAGCGGCGAGGAGCGCGAGCAGCTGCTCGACCTGCTCGCCCGCGTGGGCGGGCAGCTGGGCGTGGCGCCCGGCACCCACGCGGCGCACGAGGAGCTCGCCGAGCCGGCGGCCGAGGCGGCGCCGGCGAGCGCCGAGCCGGCCTAGCGAAGCCCCTCAGCGGCGCTCAGGGCGCCTTCACGAGTGGTCGAGCGCGGGCGCCATTTGGTCAAGGAATCCTGCCGATGAGCCGAATCGACCGTAATGTCACTGCTCGACCACGCCGCGATCGAGACCAGCGATCAGGTTCTGCGCGCGCGCCGCACGGCCGCCGTGACGCGCATCGCGATGGGCGTCACGGGCGTCTCTCTGATCCTCGCCGAACCGCAGCTGAGCCCGCATCCCGGGCTGGCGCTGATCGGCTTCGTGATGATCTGTGTGACCGGCCTGGTCCACATCGGCGCCCCGCGCCTGTCGTGGATGAGCGTCGAGGAGGCTCTGTCGGCGATGGCGGGGGTGCTGATCATCGGCCTGGGCGGCGAGCAGGTCTCGGTGCTGAGCATCCTGTGGCTCGTGGCGATCGCCAGCGGCGTGCTCGCCCGCGGCGGCCGGGTGCACTGGCTGGGGCGCTACATCGTGCTCGGTGCGCTGGCCTTCCCGATCGCGCGCTACGGACACGTGAGCGCGGAATATGTGGCACTGTGCGGCGCGACGCTGGGGTTGCTGCTGACCAGCGGGCGCCTCACGGTCGAGCTCAACCAGCTGCTCGAGGTGGCGCGCCTGCAGGCCGACAACGCGGAGACGCTGCTGCTCGCCGGGGACATCGCGGCGCGCATGGCCGAGCGCAGCGAGCGTGCGGGCGGCGGACAGCTCTCGACAGTCTCACCGGATGCCTCGCCGCGCATGACCCCGGAGGAGGCCTGCAGCGCCCGCAGCGCGCTCGCGCGGCTGATCGCGGGCGACGGCGTGAGCATGGTGGTGCAGCCGATCGTGGATGTGCGCAGCGGCAAGGTCCACGCCTATGAGGCGCTCGCGCGCTTCGGCCAGCCGCGCGCGGACGGCAGCCCGCTGCACTGGTTCTCCCTCGCGGAGGAGTTCGGCGAGCGCGCTGAACTGGAGCGCACCTGCCTGCGCCTGGCGCTGGAGCTGTTCCCCGAGCGCCCGCAGGGCACCTCGATGACGGTCAACCTATCCGCACCGGTGCTGCTCGAGCCGCTCACGATGACGATGCTGCTGGACGCCGCCAAGCGCATGTCCGGGAGCCTCGAGGGCCTCGTGATCGAGATCACCGAGGAGACGCTGGTCAACAGCGACGAGCAGCTCTCGAGCATCTTCGCGACGCTCGGCGAGCGCGGCGCACGCACCGCGGTGGACGACATGGGCGCGGGCTACTCGGGGCTGCGCCAGATCACCACGGTGCTGCCCAGCTACCTCAAGCTCGACCGCTCGCTGATCACCGGCATCGACTCCGACGGCGAGCGCGCGGCGCTCGTCGGCGCCCTCGCGGGCTACTCCCAGCAGGTCGGCAGCATGCTCGTGGCGGAGGGCATTGAGACCAAGGCGGAGATGGACATGCTCGCGCGCCTCGGCGTGCCGCTCGCACAGGGCTTCTATCTGAGCCGCCCCGGCCCGCCGTGGCCGGGCGTTAGTGCGGGCGCCACGGTCGAAGACTTCGTCGCAGAGCGCGCGCTCGTCGCGGGCGCCCCGCGCAAGGCCCTGCAGCCGGCGGGCTGAGCCTCAGCCGCCCCCGGCGGGCGCGTGATCGTGCGCCCAGCGCACGATCGCACCCGAGCCGGTGAGCACCGCGCCGTCGTCCAGTACGAGGATCGGAACCGAGCGCTGAGCGCTGAGCTGCTCGACCTCGGCCCTGTCGCGTGCGCGGGTGAGCCACGTCCACACCTTCAGCGTGCCGCCACCCACCTGGCGCAGCTCGAACTCGTGCCCGGTGTCACCGAGCGCCTTGGCGGCCCGGCCGCAGGGGTGGGCGAACGGGGCGGGCAGCCCGCCGGCGGCGGTGCCGGAGTCACAGACGTAGAGGATCACGCGGCCGACCCCGGCCGACCGCGCATCGGTGGGCGCTTACGGGAGTGAGCTCGCCGTGGCGCTCTCATCTCTGCTGCTCGCCGTGGAGGGCCGCGCTCATCGCCGCCCAAGCCTACCGCCGGTGGCGCCTATGCGCAGATGTGCTCGACGCGTTCGTCGAGCACATAGGCGCCGGCGAGCGGCGCACGATCGACGCGCGCCCGCGGCGAGGCGTCGAAGATGCGATCGCTCAGCGTCAGCAGGCAACGGCCGCTGGCGAAGAGCACCGTGTCGGTGCCACCCGGCTGTCCCGCCTGGGAATCGGCGAAGGCCACCGCCCCGGGAATACCCGGAACCGGCGACTGCGTGAGGCTCGCCGCTTCGGAGCTCGAGAGCGTCCGGGCGCTCGCTTCTGCAAGGGCTTGCTCGGCGCTCTGCGCCGAGCCGAAGACGACGGCTTCGGAGAGGGCTTCCCGGCGGCGGGCGCTGAAGGTGGCCTGGACCCCCTCCTGGAAGCCGAGGCGCACCAGCTGCGCAGCGCCCTGAGGCGGCGCATCCGGCATGTAGTCCGCGGCATAGAGACCCGGCGAGGTCGTCACGTTCAACCTCACCCTGGCCCGTACGAAACCCGGCAGTTCATGCTTGCTGAGCACGAGCAGGCCGGGCGCAGGCGCAGCGGCGGCGACCGCGGGGGAGGCGAGCGCGCCGGCACAGGCGACAGCGATCAGCAGAGAAGCCGCCTTGCAGCGCATGCCCATTGATCGGCGCGCGTCGAGCTCTGCTTGACGGTGCCGGGGATCTCTCAGCGATAAGTCTCTGAAGCAGCGGCAGCCACGCGGCTGCCTCGGGGCGGCGGGGCCGTGATCCGCCTCGATCGCCCTTCCGGCTGCGAACTAGACTACGTCCGTGGCGGAGCGGGGCGAATGGGGCAAGCTGTTCTCGGCTGCATTCCTGCAGTCGCGCAACGCCATGGTGCTGCTCGACGGCGATCGCCGAATCGTCGACGCCAACGGAGCGTATTTGAAGCTGCTGGGCTACCGGCGCGAGCAGATCATCAACCAGCCCATCTATACGTTCAGCGTCGACGGTCCCCAGATGTCAGCGGCTGAATGGCGGGCCGCAATGGCCGCAGGTGACTTCTCGGGTGAGCGAGAGTTCTTGGCCGCGGACGGCAGCAAGGTTGGCATGCAATGCGCGGCCACCACGGAGACCGTGACCGGCCGGCGTCTGGTCCTGCTAGTGGGGCTCAGCACGTCGCGTTGGGGGCCGCACTTCCGCCGCAGCGCGAGCCTCGAGACGAAGCCCAGAGCCCTCTCTCAACGCGAGCGCGAGATCGTGGGACTTGTTGCCCTCGGACACACCGGGCCCGAGATCGCCGACGAGCTGCAAATCGCCCACGACACCGTGCGCACGCACACACGCAACGCGATGGGCAAGGTCGGCGCCCGGTCACGGGCGCACCTCGTCGCCAAGGCACTCGGCGAGGGACTCATACCGGACTGATACTTCGAGAACACGGGCGAGGGTCTCCTGCGGCATAGCACAGTTGCGGTATTTGCCCGCACTGGACGGGCCCAACCGTCGCCTACCACAAATGCGTGATCTCCCGTCCGCTACGGCAAACTGGCCTCTGCGCGGGGGTATTGTGAGTGTGAAGCAGGTCGCTCGATCGCTGTTCGCACGGACCTGAGTCGATAGGTCACGTTGGCAATCGATGCGGTAGTTGATGGCGCCGGTGCAGCCGTTCGCTTGGCGTGCCGCGGTCCTCTCGCGTTAACCCGCAAACAGTCTCTGCGTGCCCAATTCACTCGGCGCGTTTCGTCTATTTAGGAGAAAACCTTGTCTGGTAAAACCAAGTTTCGCAAGACCAAGACCGCCGCGATCGCCGCGGCCTCGGCAGCGCTGCTCGTGGCGGCGGCAGGTGCGTCCTGCGCATCCGCTGCGTCGGGCGCCGCGAGCCGCGGCACGCCCGCCCCGCGGGCGGAGAAGTCTCAGCGCGCAGCGGGCGTCTTCAAGGTCGGGACCTCGGTCGTCGACATCACGCCCAACGAGCCGATGGCAGATGGTGGTTACGGCTCGGATTACATCGTCACGGGCGGAGCTCACGATCCGCTGCAGGTGCGGGCGTTCTTCGTCGGCCGTGGCAAGCATGCTGTCGTCTTCGTGACGGTGGACTCCCAGGGCTGGTTTGCCGAAAACCAGTCGCCGAACGAAGGCGACGGGGGCGACGCCGCACGCGCGGACGCGGCCGCCGCCCTTGCCGCACAGGGTTACAAGGTCACCGCGGCGAACATCGTCCTGTCCACCACGCACGACCACGCCGCCCCGACGCTCATGGGCCTCTGGGGCCACACCGACCCGGCCTACCTGCACGAGGTGAAGGAAGCGGCGGTCCAGGCCGTCGTCGAGGCTGCGTCGAACACGCGCCGGGCGGAACTGTGGTCGGCGACCGGAACCATCCGCGGCCTGGTCTCCCAGCTGCAGGGGACCGATCAGACGGCTGGCTACTCGGTCGACGATCAGCTGCCGATCCTGTGGGCGCGCCAGCCCGGCACCGGCGCAACCATCGCCATGTACGCCGATGTGCCGATCCACGCCGATCAGTACGACCCGACTCAGTCCGGCAACAACCAGTGGAGCGCCGACTACCCGGGTTGGGTGCGTGAACGACTGGCCCAGCTGTTCGGCGGCACCGAGGTGGTCGCGGTCGGCACCCTTGGCCGGCAGGAGTCGATCGGTTCCGACCCGCACTACGCGGAGGTCGCCGAGCAGGGGCGCTTCATCACAAACGCGATCGTCCGCGCGCTCGCCAACGCTCACCCGATCACCGGCACCACGCTCGGCGCCGACAACGTGCCGTTTACGACAGAAGCCACGAACATGGGTCTGCTCGCGGCGATGTCCTGCAACCATCCCGGTGGGCCGCTCGGCTGTCCGGGCCCGCTCAGCGAGCCCGCCAGCAACAACGGTGAAGGCACGTGGAACTGGGAAGCGGTCGGCGGGATCTTCACGATCAACCGCTCGCTGAACGCGCCGTACTTCAACGCCGCTGCCGGCACCGTGGGCTCATCCACGACGGTCGCTCGCATCGGAGACCAGGTGTACGCAACTGTCCCGGGCGAGGGGTTCCCTGAGGTCACCGAAGCTATCGAGCGCTCCTTCGCGACGTCGCCCGGCATCGAGGCCGCGCATGTGATCGATGAGGGCAGCGACACGCTCGGCTACTTCGGCGACTATGCGGCTTACCCGCCGGAACAGATGCAGGGCGACCTGACCACCAACAACGTCGGTCCGAACGTGGCGCAGGACAACCTCAGCGCTGTCGTGCAGGCCGGCGACAGGCTCGGCCTGAGCCCAACTCCCGAGCAGGTGACCGCGGACATCACCAACCCGCAGGCGTTCTCGCAGCCCGGGGTCCAGTTCTACCCCGACCAGGTCGAGACCGCAGAACCGACGGTGAGCTTCTACGGTTCGGCCCACGCGGCGGACTCCGCGTCGCACTCCACATCGACCACGATCGGCTCGAGCGCCGGCACGCAGGGCGACGGCTCGATCAGCTGGAACTTCGGTGACGGCACGACCGAGGTCCAACCCGACGAAGCGCGTTTCACCCACACGTTCCCCGGCCCTGGCCTCTACCAGGTGACGGCGAGCGTCACTGACAACCTCGGCAAGACCTACAGCTGGACCCAGTCGGTGCAGATCGACGCGCCGCTGAGCGCGGCTGTGGTGCACGAACCGGGGCGTGGGAAGAGCATCCTCGCCACGGCTGTGGCCGAGGGCGGCACGGGGAACGTGGTGGCGGCCCAGTGGACGTTCTCGGACGGAAGGACCGCCGACGGCACGACCGTCACTCTGCATGGCAGGCACCTGGATGGGTTCGTGACGATCACGGACGGAGCCGGCAACACGGCGACGACCGCCGTGCACATCAACTGACGATCGCGGTGACCCGGCCGGTGGCCAGGATGGCCACCGGCCGGGTCGCGCAGTCCCAACCTTGGCCAGGCGAGGGCCGCTCGCGAGACACGCAGGGGATCTCGACGCGTCGTATTTCTCGGCGTTCTAGTGCTCGAGGTGGCGGGGGCAGGATTCGAACCTGCGAAGGCAGAGCCAACGCGTTTACAGCGCGTCCCCTTTGACCGCTCGGGAACCCCGCCGGGGCGGGCATGAGTTTAGGGCCTGGGCGCGCAGCCCGGCGGGCGGGGCGCTGCGGGCTAGGAGGCCTCGCGCAGCTGCTGGGCGTCGGGCAGGGTCTGCAGCTTCTTCAGCGTGCGGTTCTCGATCTGGCGCACACGCTCGCGCGTGATGTTGAACGCGCGGCCCACCTCCTCGAGCGTGCGCGGGCGCCCGCCCACGATGCCGTAGCGCATCTCGATCACCTCGCGCTCGCGGCGCGGCAGCCCGGCGAGCACGCGCGTGACGTTCTCGCGGCGCAGCGCTTCGGAGGCGATCTCGAACGGCGACTCCGCGGTGACGTCCTCGACGAAGTCCGCCAGCGCCGAGTCGTCCTCCTCGCCGACGGGCTTCTCCAGGGAGATGGGCTGCTGGGCGATGCGCATCACGTCGCGCACCTCGCGCACCTCGCATTCGAGCTCCACCGCCAGCTCGGCCGCGCTCGGTTCGCGCCCCAGCTGCTGGATCAGGCGCCGTTCGGCGTGGATCAGCTTGTTCAGGCGCTCGACCATGTGCACGGGGATGCGGATCGTGCGGCCCTTGTCGGCCAGCGAGCGGCTGACCGCCTGGCGGATCCACCAGGTGGCGTAGGTCGAGAACTTGTAGCCGCGGCGGTAGTCGAACTTCTCGACCGCGCGGATCAGGCCGAGCGAGCCCTCCTGGATCAGGTCCAGCAGCGTCAGCCCGCGCCCCACGTAGCCCTTGGCGATCGAGACCACAAGGCGCAGGTTCGCCTCCACCATGTGCTGCTTGGCCGCGATGTCGCCCCGCTCGATGCGCTTGGCCAGGGCGACCTCCTCGGTCGGCGCTGAGCAGCGGCACGCGGCCGATCGCGCGCAGGTACAGGCGCAGCGAGTCGAGGCTGGGCTCGACCGAGAGGTCCAGGTCGGCGGGGCGCTTGAGCTCCAGGCGGACGCCCAGCCCGCCCGCGCGCTCATGCTCGGCCCCATCGTCGATCTCGCCCGCCAGCGAGCCGCTCTCGCCGGCGCCCGGCAGGGCGTCGGGGACGGCGCGATGATCGCGCCCGCCGGGCGCCTCGAGCGCGGACTCGCCCGCGGGCAGCACCTCGATGCCGTGCTCCTCCAGGTGGCCCAGCAGCTCCTGGGTCTGCTGGGCGCTCAGGTCCGCATCCTCGAGCGCCGCGGCCAGCGCCTCAGCGCTCACGAAGCCGCGCTGCTGGCCCTCGCCGACGATGCCCTGAAACTCCTCCATCTCCACCACGGCCGGCTCGGTGGCGATCGACAGACTCTCAAGCTTCTCGATCACTGATCTCTCCCCAAAGACGACTATGGCTCCGCCGAAGCGACCATCCCCTCCGACGGTCCCTCTCACCTACCTCCAAGTGCGGAGTGATACCAGAATCTCCGGCGGGACAGATCGACCCCTCCCGGGCCATCGATCGGGGCCCCGGGCCGCGCTAGGCTTGCCTCGGTGCAGGCGACGTCGCTCACCTCCTCGCACTCGCCCGCCCAGGGTGCGGGCGATGACGTCCAGGCACGCCGGCCAGCCGTGGCGCTCGGGCTCTCGCGCGTGGGCGTCACCGGCGTGGAGAAGGTGGTGCGCATCCGCGAGGAGCTGTTCTTCGCCCGCCTGGACTGCTACGTGGATCTCAGGGCACAGGCAGAAGGGCGCGCACATGTCGCGCTTCGAGGAGGTCGTCAACGAGGCGATCGGCGAGGTCGTCCTCAGCGAGGCGCCCTTCCGCGCGGAGACGCTCGCCCAGCACATCGCCGAGCTCGTGCGCGCGCGCCAGGGCGCGGAGCGCGCCGAGGTCACGATCGCGGCGCGCTATCCCGAGAACAAGCCCGCCCCCGTCTCAGGCGTGCAGACGCAGGAGATCTACACGCTGCACGGGCGCGCAGTCGCCTTCGAGCACGGCACGCGCGGTACCGTCGGCGTCTCGGCCACCGGCATGACGGCGTGCCCGTGCGCCCAGGAGCTCGTCGCGGCGCGCGCCCGCGAGCGCCTCGGCGGGGAGTTCTCCGCGGAGCAGATCGAGCGGATCCTCGAGCAGGTGCCCGTCGCCACCCACAACCAGCGCGGCCTGGCCACGCTGCAGATCGGCTGCACCGAGGACTGCGCCGAGGAGATCGACGCCACCACGCTGCTCGCGATCGCCGAGGCCAGCATGTCCTCGGAGATCTACGAGCTGATGAAGCGCGTCGATGAGGTCGCGGTCGTCGAGAAGGCCCACCGCCGCCCCCGCTTCGTGGAGGACTGCGTGCGCGAGATGCTCGCCGGCGTCGTGCGCACCTTCCCCGCGTTGGAGGGCGCGAGCTTCGTCTGCGCGCGCCAGGAGAACCTCGAGACGATCCACCAGCACAACGTGCTGGCCGAGCGCCACGGGCTGCTCAGCGAGCTGCGCGCGGAGATCGAGTCGGGCGTCCCCGCCGCCCATCAGACCAGTCTCGAGGAGTGGCTGAACGCGGGCGCCCCGCCTCAGCCGTCGGCCTGAGCGCTCTTGGCCATCAGGCGGCGCACGCCGAAGAAATAGTCGAGGCCCGAGAGCACGGTCACAGCGACCGTCACGTACAGCAGCGCGGAGACCCACAGCGGCTGCCCGGGCACCGCGATCACCGCGAGGATCGCTGCGATCTGCAGGCACGTCTTGAGCTTGCCGAAGTTGCTCGCCGCCATCACCACGCCCACCTGTGTGGCGCCGAGGCGCAGCACGGTGACCGCGAGCTCGCGCGTGATGATCACCATCGCCACCCATGCCGCGAGGCGGTGCAGCGAGACGAGCGAGACGAGCGCCGCGACGACCAGCAGCTTGTCGGCGAGCGGATCCATCAGCTTGCCGAAGGTGGTAATCGAGTCGCGCGCGCGCGCAAGGTAGCCGTCCACGAAGTCCGTCAGCGAGGCCAGCGCGAAGACCACCGCGGCGAGCACGTCGCCGACGGGCGTGTTGCCCAGCAGCGCCACCACGAGCACGGGCACGAGCATGATGCGCAGCACGGTGAGGACGTTGGGGAGGTTGAGCGGGAACACCCGTCCAGCTTACGCGAGCCGCGGTGCGCCGATCTTGCTATACCCCGAAACGCGCGCGCGGGCTTCCGCGCGGCCCGGCCTTCACGCGAAAGGAACAGCGCCAATGCACAAGCGCACGCTCGGTCCCGACGGCCCCGAGGTCTCCGCGATCGGTCTCGGCTGCATGGGGATGTCCGCCTTCTACGGCAACGCCGACGAACAGGAGGCGGTGCGCACGATCGAGCGCGCGCTCGATCTCGGCTGCAACTTCCTGGATACCTCAGACATGTACGGGCCGCACACCAACGAGCGGCTCGTGGGGCGCGCCATCAAAGGGCGCCGCGAGGAGGTCTTCCTGGCGAGCAAGTTCGGCATCAAGATCGAGCCCGGCGGACCCGGCGAGCCGCCGCGGCGCTCGATCGACGGGCGCCCCGAGTACGTGCACGAGGCCTGCGCGGGATCGCTGCAGCGCCTCGGCGTCGAGCACATCGACCTGTACTACCAGCACCGCGTGGACCCCAACACCCCGATCGAGGAGACCGTCGGCGCGATGGCCGAACTGGTCGCCGAGGGCAAGGTCCGCCACATCGGGCTCTCCGAGGCGGGCGCCGAGACGATCCGCCGGGCGCACGCGGTGCACCCGATCACCGCGCTGCAGAGCGAGTACTCGCTGTGGACGCGCGACGTGGAGGAGGAGATCCTGCCCACGCTGCAGGAGCTCGGTATCGCGCTCGTGGCCTACTCGCCGCTCGGGCGTGGCTTCCTGTCCGGGCGCTTCAGCTCCCCGGACGAGCTCGACGAGGGCGACTTCCGCCGCTACGGGCCGCGCTTCACCGGCGAGAACCTGCAGCAGAACCTCAAGCTCGCGGCGCGCGTCAAAGAGCTCGCCGCCGCGAAGGCGATCACGCCGGGGCAGCTGGCGCTCGCCTGGGTGCTGCACCGCTGGGAGCACATCGTGCCGATCCCCGGCACCAAGCGCGTGGCCTACCTGGAAGAGAACCTCGCCGCCGCGGACGTCGAGCTCAGCGACGAGGAGGTGCGGGCGATCGCCGAGGCCGTCCCGCCGCCCGCCGGCGAGCGCTACGACGAGGCGGGGATGCGCTCGGTCAACCTGTAGGCGCGCCGCTCAGTAGCCGACGGAGTAGAAGCTGATGTGCCGGCAGTCGTCCAGCTCGTAGTGGGGCAGCGCGCGGTGGCTCGTGTAGACGACGATGTCCGGGTTTTCGCAGTGGACCGCGCCCGCGTTCTCGTGTACGTGCACCACGGTCGCCGGGTTGGTGCCCGTCCACACGTAGTTGAGCGTGTCGTTGGCGTAGATGATGTTGGGCCCGTCGCCCGCGTGGATCACCGCCGTCTGAAACGACGGCCAGCCCGATTCGTGGTAGTCGCCCCAGATCACATCGCCCGCACTGCCGCCGTAGATCGTGTCATCGCCATAGCCGCCGAGCAGGTAGTTGTGCACGTCGGCGCGGCCCACCAGCACGTTGTGGCGCCCCGAGGGGCCGCGGTCCATGACGAGGTGCTGATCGGCGGGCCAGCCGGCGTGGCTGGTCATCGCGGGCGCAGCCTCCGCCAGATACAGCGCCGCCAGGCAGAGCCCGGCCAGCAGGAGGCTCGCAACGAGCGCCGCGGTGGACGGGCGGGCGGACGGTGCAAGGGCGCGCATCTGTTCAGGCGATCGACGTCCCACGCGCTGACTTGAGCGTTGCGCGCGCAACTCGAACATCCGGCCAGCCGCACCCCTCGAGGGGCTCGGCAGCGCCTGTCGATAGGGTAGGGGCCATGCCCCTGATCCCGATGGTCATCGAGCGCACCGCGCGCGGCGAGCGCGAGTTCGACATCTACTCGCGCCTGCTCAACGAGCGGATCATCTTCCTGGGCACGCCGATCGACGACCAGGTCGCCAACCTCGTCGTCGCCCAGCTGCTGCACCTCGAGAGCGAGGATCCCGACAAGGACATCTCGATCTACATCAACTCCCCGGGCGGCAGCATCTACTCGGGCCTGGCGATCTACGACACGATGCAGTTCGTCAAGCCGGACATCGCCACGATGTGCGTCGGCGTGGCCATGTCGATGGGATCGCTGCTGCTGGCCGCGGGCACCAAGGGCAAGCGCGCCGTGCTGCCCAACTCGCGCATCCTGATCCACCAGCCCTCCGCGGGCTTCGAAGGCCAGTCCACCGACATCGAGATCCACGCCCGCGAGATCCTCAAGGTGCGCGAGCGGATCGATGAGATCTACTCGACCCACACCGGCAGGCCGACCGAGGAGGTGCGCCGCGACATGGAGCGCGACCGCTTCTTCACCGCCGAGCAGGCGGTCGAGTACGGCATGGTCGATCGGGTGCTCGAGAGCCACTGAGCAACGGCCGTGCGCCTGGCCCGCTTCCTGGCACCCGGCTCGAGCGCGCCGCGCACCGGCGAGGTGCGCGACGATCGTGTGTATGGCTATGCGGAGGAGGAGCTGACGATCCTCGACCGCCTCGCCGACCCCGAGGCGCTGCCCGTCGAGAGTGCCTCGTGGGGCCTTGAGGAGGTCACGCTGCTGGCGCCCGTGCCGGGCACCGGCGCGATCTTCGGGATCGGCCTCAACTACGCCGATCACGTCCGTGAGATCGGCGGCGAGGCGCCCGAGCGCCCGGTCGTCTTCGCCAAGCTGTCCTCCTCGCTGGCCGCCCCGGGCGCGCCCGTGCGCTGCCCGCCGGTGGTGCGCCGGCTCGACTACGAGGGCGAGCTGGCGGTCGTGATGGGGCCGGGGCGCTCGGTGGCCGGCTACGCGGTGGCCGACGATCTCACCGCGCGCGACCTGCAGGCGCGCGAGCCGCACTGGGTGCGCGCCAAGGGCGCCGACGGCTTCTGCCCGCTGGGGCCGTGGATCACGACCGCCGATGAGATCGAGGACCCGCACGCGCTCGCGCTGCGCACCTGGGTCAACGGCGGGCTGCGCCAGCAGTCCAACACCTCCAACCTGATCTTCGCGATCCCCGAGCTGATCGAGTTCATCACCGAGACGTGCACGCTGCAGAGCGGCGATGTGATCCTCACGGGCACACCCGGGGGCGTGGGCATGGGCCTCGACCCGCCCGCCTTCCTCGCTCCCGGCGACGTGGTGGCCATCGAGATCGAGCGCCTGGGGCGCATCGAGCACCTGATCGTCGACTGAGGCCCGCGCGCCCCGCCGCACAGCGGCTGGTGCCCGCAGCGCAGGCTATTGTCGCGGGCGCCCCATGGCCGGTACCACTCGCCTCGAGCGCTGCGCCCTGACGCTCATCGTCGTGCTCACGGCGCTGGCCGGGCTGGCCAACTACGGAGCCTGGGCGACGCTGCCGCGCTTCGCCCTGGCCACCGCCGCGCTCGCGGGCCTGGCGTGGGTGGTGTCCCTCTCCACCGAGCAGCTCGGCGAGCGCTTCGGCCCGGGCGTCACCGGCATGCTGCAGTCCACGCTCGGCAACCTGCCCGAGCTGTTCGTCGTGATCTTCGCGCTGCAGAAGGGCGAGCTGCTGGTCGCCCAGACCGCGATCGTGGGCTCGATCCTCGCCAACGGGCTGCTCGTGCTCGGCATCGTGATCGTCGTCGGCGCGCGCCGCGCGCCCGACGGCGTGATGCGCTTCTCCCACCGGCTGCCGCGCGACACCGCCACGCTGCTGATCCTGGCCTCGTTCATCATCGTGCTGCTCGGGCTCTCGCTCGCCTCCCATGACCCCGCCAGCCATCACGTCAAGGCGATCTCGGCGATCGGCGCGGTGTGCCTGCTGGTCGTCTACCTGGCCTGGGTGGTGCCCTACCTGCGCGCCGACGCGCCGCCCGGCACGGGCGATGCGCCGGCGGAGCTGCCGCGGGCCGAGCCGCGCATCACGCTGCCCGCCACGCTCGGGCTGCTGTTCGTCGCGGGCACCGCCTCGGCGTTTGTCTCGGAATGGTTCATCAACGGCCTGCAGCCGGCGATCACCGAGCTGCACATCTCCCAGGCCTTCGCCGGCATCGTGATCATCGCGATCGCCGGCAATGCGGCCGAGAACACCGCCGGGGTGGTGCTGGCCTACAAGGGCCAGTCGGACCTCGCCGTCTCGGTGGTCAAGAACTCGGTCGCCCAGATCGCGGCCTTCCTGTTCCCGCTGCTCGTGCTGATCTCCTTCGCGCTGGCCACCACGCTGACGTTCGCGCTGGCGCCCGTGTACATCGGCGCGCTCGTGCTGAGCGCGCTGGCGCTGTGGCAGATCACCGGCGACGGCGAGGCGGCCGCCTTCGAGGGCTGGGCCCTGATCGCCCTCTTCGTGATCGTCGCCTCGCTCACGCTGTATGAGTGAGCGCCGGGTGTTCAGCGCCCCCCGGCGAGCCCGCTGATCAGCGCCCCCGCCACGCCGCCGGTGGCCGCCGCCTGGGCGGTGTTCGATTCCTCGCCCTCGGCGGGGGAGATGAACATCGTCTGGATGGCCAGGCGCCCGGGGCCGGTGAAGCGGTTCCAGGTGAGCTTGCCGCCGCCGCCGAAGATCCCCGTCTTCAGCCCCATCGTGACCGCCTCCATGTTGACGGTGGGGTCCTTGTAGAGCCAAGCGCCGGCCTCCACGTCGAGCTGCTCGCCGGGGTCGAGGTTAACGAGGAACACGTTGCCGTGGCCGTGCAGCCACACGAGCGCGTCGCCGTTGGTGGCGCGGAACTTGTCCATGAAGAAGCCCGAGCCGCCCAGCACCATGTTCTGCACGCCCTTGATGCGTTCGAAGGTGTAGTCGAGGTTGTCGGTGGCCGCGATGAACTGGTGCTCACGCACGTCGAGGCCTTCGCCCTGCTGCAGGTGCATCGGCACGCACTGCCCGGGCGAGTCGCGCGAGAAGGCCACGCGGCCGCTGCCCGAGGTGCGCGTCACGAAGTACTCGAGGCCCGCGATCTTGCGTTTGACCCCGCCCGGCAGCTTCTTCAGCTCGATGTTCAGCTGGGTCTCCTTCCACAGCAGCACGTGGTGCTCGAACATCACCGCCGCGTTGCCCACCTCGATCTGCAGCTCGGGCACCAGTTCGCCGCGGACGTGGTAGGTGACGCCCGCGAAGCTCTCGTCGTGGACGCTCGCGGGGATCGGCTCGGGCAGGTGCATGGCGGCCTCCTTCAGATCGCGCGTCCCGGGCCGGGGCGCGCCGGTGGTTGGTGGGCGGGCGAGGGCGCAGCACGGAGCGCGGCCTCTCGGATGGGCCGGCTGAGCTTCGCTGCTCGCGCGCGCGCCGTCAAGGGCGCCACGGCGCGTTGCCCGCAAGCTGCGGGCAGCGACGCAGCTCGCGCGCGAGGCTCCCCTCGCGCTCCGCGCATCGACCGATGCACGCTAGACTGCTCCTACCTCGCGCTTGGGCGGGGTTTTTCTTCGCCCAAGCTCGCCGTCCACGACCACGCAGGGATTTCACACATGGCCCGCGGAGATGTCCGAATCGCAATCACCCTCGCGTGCGAGGAGTGCAAGCATCGCAACTACCAGACGAACAAGAGCAAGCGCAACAACCCCGACCGGGTGACGCTGCGCAAGTATTGCCGCTGGTGTCGCAAGCACACCAGCCACCGGGAGACCCGTTAGCGCGGGAGCGCTGCTGTGGCCCGTGACCGCAAACGTGCAAAGCAGCGCCGCGAACGCGGCGCCCGTCGCGCGAAGGCGCCCGAGACGCCCACGCCGGCTGCCAGCCAGCCGGTGCGCGCCGACGTGCCCGGCGCGCTCGACCACGCCTCCGGCGAGGCCGACGAGTTCGACGCGGCGCTGGTGCGCGGCGCCCAGGGCGTGCCCGCCGAGGAGACGCCCGCTCCCGACACGCTCTCCGAGCACGAAATCGAGGCCGAGGCCGAGCTCGAGGGCGACCTCAGCGACGATGAAATGCAGGAGCTCGAGACCGGTGCTGCGGGCGGCGGCGGCGGTGCGGCGGCGGTCAGCCCCAAGCATGCCTCCGGCGCGCCGATCCGCGGCGGCAACCGCGCGATCGGCTTCCTGCGCGCCAGCTGGGCGGAGCTGCAGCGCGTACAGTGGCCCGACCGCCGGCAGGTCACCCAGGCGACCGCGGTCGTGCTGGGCTTCGTCACCGTCGCCGGCCTCTATCTCGGCCTGGCCGACGAGGTCGCCAAGGAAATCGTCGAATTCATCCTCTGAGGTCTGAATGTTTCGCTGGTACGTCGTCAACACATACTCCGGGCACGAGAACAAGGTCAAGCACAACCTCGAGCACCGCGTGGTCTCGCTGGGCCAGCAGCGCGCTGTGCGCACCGTCGTGGTACCCACCGAAACCGTGATGGAGATGAAGGACAACCAGAAGAACCCCGTCGAGAAGCGCACCATGCCCGGCTACGTGCTCGTCAACATGGAGCTCAACGAGGACTCCTGGGGCGTCGTCAAGGGCACCCCCGGCGTGACCGGCTTCGTAGGCTCCTCCCAGGAGCCCGTGCCGCTCACCCAGGGCGAGGTCGACCGGCTGCTGCACAAGGAGGTCGCCACCGCCACGCGCACCCGCGCGCAGTTCGCGATCGGCGAGTCCGTCAAGGTTGTCTCGGGACCGCTGTCGGACTTCTCCGGGGAGATCTCCGAGATCAACGAGGATGCCGCGCGCCTGAAGGTGCTGGTTTCCATCTTCGGCCGCGAGACCCCGGTCGAGGTGGGCTTCGACCAGGTCAAGAAGCTCTAAGCTGAGCAACCCATGGCCAAGAAGGTTCTGACAACGATCAAGCTGCAGGCGAATGCCGGGCAGGCGAGCCCCGCCCCGCCGGTCGGCCCTGCGCTGGGCCAGCACGGGATCAACATCATGGAGTTCTGCAAGGCCTTCAACGCGCAGACCCAGAGCGAAACGGGCACCGTGATCCCGGTCGTGATCACCGTCTATGAGGACCGCTCGTTCACGTTCATCACCAAGACGCCGCCGGCCGCCGTGCTGATCCGCCAGGCGCTGCGCATCGGCAAGGGCTCGGGCGAGCCCAACCGCGTGAAGGTCGGCACGATCACCCAGCAGCAGCTGCGCGAGATCGCCGAGCGCAAGCTCGATGACCTCAACGCCCACGACGTCGATCAGGCCGCCAAGATCATCGCCGGCACCGCGCGCTCGATGGGCGTGGAGGTGGCGCCGTGAGCGGCCACGGCAAGCGCTACTCCGAGCTGCTCGCGCGGATCGACCGCGAGCGCGAGTACGAGCCCGCAGAGGCGATCGGGCTCGTGCGCGGCCTCTCGAGCGCGAAGTTCGACGAGTCGATCGAGGTCCACATCCGCACAGGGCTGAACGTGCGCCACGCCGATGAGCAGCTGCGCGGCACGATCGCGCTGCCCAACGGCCTCGGCAAGGACGTCAAGGTCGCCGTCTTCGCCCAGGGCGAGAAGGTCCGCGAGGCCGAAGAGGCCGGCGCGGACGTGGTCGGTGCCCAGGACCTCGCCAAGCGCATCCAGGACGGCTTCGACGACTTCGACGTGGCGATCGCCACGCCCGACCTGATGTCCGTGGTCGGCCAGCTCGGGCGGATCCTGGGGCCGTCGGGCAAGATGCCCAACCCGAAAGTGGGCACGGTGACGATGGACGTGGCCAAGGCCGTCGAAGAGTCCAAGTCGGGCAAGGTCGAGTACCGCACCGACCGCAACGCGATCGTGCACCTGCTGATCGGCAAGGCGAGCTTCGACGAGCGCAAGCTGCTCGAGAACTACGCTGCGGTGATCGAGGAGATGATCCGCGCCAAGCCCTCCGTGGCCAAAGGGCGCTATCTGCGCTCGGTCACGCTGGCCTCGACGATGGGCCCGGGCATCAAGGTCGATCCGAGCCGCACCCGCGACATCCTCGAGGAGACGCCCGCGGCGGGCGTCGCCGCCTAGCCCGCCTCTCGCCAGCGGCCATCCGCGCAGCGCCCACCGGGTGGATGCCGCCGCGGGGCGCGCCGGCTTGTACACTCACTCCCAGCAAACGCACCGCCCGAGACCCCCGGCACCGCCACAGCGGAGAAGACCGGGGCAGGTTGGAGCGAGAGGACTGCGGTCTGAAGATCGCTCTCTCTCGTCTGCCTGCAGGTCGGCAACTTCGAGAGCGATGAGGACATGAACCGAGACCAGAAGGCAGTGGCGATCGCCGAGATCGCCGCCCACATAGACGAGTCGGAGGCGATCTTCGCGGTCGATTATCGCGGCATCTCCGTCGCCCAGGTCGCCGAGCTGCGCGCCAAGCTGCGCGAGTCCGACGCCACGTTCAAGGTCGTCAAGAACTCGCTCACCGAGCGCGCCGCCGACCAGGTCGGCGCGGAGACCCTGAAGGACTACCTGTCGGGCCCCACCGCACTGACGTTCGTGCGCGGCGACGTGGCCACCGCCGCCAAGGCGGTCGCCGACTACGCCCGCGCGAGCCAGCTACTGGCCTTCAAGGGCGGCTACATGGAAGGCGCGCCGCTCGACGTCGATCAGATCCGTTCGCTCTCGCGCCTGCCCTCGCGCGAAGTGCTCTACGGACAGCTTGTCGGCGTCGTCGCCTCGCCCGTCAGCGGGCCTCGTGCGCACGCTCGGCGCGCTCGTCGGCGGCCTTGCTGTGGCGCTCGGGCAGGTGCGCGAGAAGAAGGAGTCCGGCGAGATCCCGGCCGGCGAGGCGCCCGCGGCGCCGGCCGCCGAGGAGCCCGCCGCCGAGGCGGCGCCCGCAAGCGAGGCCGCCGCTGCGCGGGAGCCGGCCGCGGCTGCGCCCGCCGCCGAGGAGGAGCAGCCGGCCGCGGAGGCGCAGGAGAGCGCAGATCAAGCTGAGCCGGCGAGCGATGAGCCGGCGCAAGAGGACGACAACCAGGCGGACGTCTCGGCTGAGGCCGAGGACGCCGAGACGAACCCCACCAAGGAGGACTGAACACGATGGCCACCAGCACACAGGATTGGATCGAGGAGCTGAAGAGCATCTCGGTGCTCGAACTTGCCGAGCGGATCAAGGCGCTCGAGGAGGAGTTCGGCGTATCGGCAGCCGCGGTCGCGGCGCCCGCAGCCGCTGCGGGCGGCGGCGCAGGCGGCGGCGACGGCGGGGGCGGCGAGGAGGAGGCGAGCAGCACCGTCGACGTGATCCTCGCTGGCTCCGGCGACAAGAAGATCCAGGTGATCAAGGTCGTGCGCGCCGCAACCGGCCTCGGCCTCAAAGAGGCCAAGGCGCTCGTGGACGAGGCCCCCAAGCCGGTCAAGGAGGGCATCGAGCGCGAGGAGGCCGAGAAGCTCAAGCAGGAACTCGAGGAGGCAGGCGCGGCGGTCGAGCTCAAGTAGCGCGGCCTCGCCGGCGGTCCAGCGGTCGCGACTACGCGGCGACCGCTGGAAAGCCGGCTTCGCTGCCGAGTGCGCAGGACGGCACGCGGCGGCGGCCTAAAGCGATGCCTCCGGGCGGGTCGGCTGGAACAGCTCGATGGGGTTGCCGGCGGGGTCCTCGAGCAGGATCTGCTTGCCGCCCACGCCCGTCACGATCTCGTTGCGGAAGGCGACCCCGGCAGCGCGCAGGCTCGCCACCATGGCCTCGAGGTCGGGCACCTCGAGCATGAAGCGGTTCCAGCCGCCGGGCTCGGGCAGCGTCCCGTCAGGCATCGCCTGTCCACCGCCTCCGGCTCCGCTCGGAGCGCTCAGCGCGAGGCGCAGACTGCCGTGCGAGAGCATGGCGAAGGTCGGTGCCGGGTGCATGATCTCCTCGAAGCCGAGGTGGTCGCGGTAGAAGTCGATCGCCGTATCGACATCGCTCACGATGTAGCGGACGCTGACGTTGGGCATGTGCTGCTCCTCGCTGCGGTCGTAGTTTCAGGTGTACAGCTCGCGCTCCTGCTCATCAATCTGGACGAGCGTGCCGTCGGGCGCGTGCACGAGCAGCGAGCGCCCCCACTCGCGATCGACGATCGACCCCTGCGGCGGGAAGCCCGCGGCCCGGAGCCTGTGCGCGACCGCCTCGAGCGGCTCGTCCGCGACGAAGCTGAGCAGGACCCCGGCGCGCCCCTCGCCGTCGGCGGCGCTGGGGCCGTCGTGCACGCCGAGCTCGCCCGCGGAGGCGCGCAGCTCGATCCAGTTGCCCACGCGCGAGCGCAGCTCGGCCTCCAGTCCGAGCGCTTCGTAGAAGCGCAGTGCGGCGTCGAGGTCGGGGACGAAGTGGACCGGGCGAACCCTCACTCGGCGTCTGCCTCGAGTCCGTCGAGGTGGGCCAGCAGCGCCTGTTCGACCAGCCGCGAGAGCGACATCGTGTGGTCGATCGCCGCGTGCTTGGCGCGGCGGATCAGGCTCGGTGGCAGGTACACGTTGAACTGCTGCTTGTCCTCGCTCCGTCCGGTGTTCTCGTCCACCTGGGCCATGCTAGCAAGCTAGCAAGGGTCGCCGGGTTTCGCCCGCGAACGCGCATTTTCCGGTAGAGTGCGCTCGGCTGGTCGATAGTCGAAGCCGTCCGCTGTACGACTCGCGCCACATACGCGGGTTCGGGGACGGGGTCCGTGAGCACCGGCGGCCCTTAAGGGCGGCGATGGCCTGTGCTATCTTTGCTGGTCGCGCCTCGGCGCCCTCCTCTGCCCGTGTTTCGCCCTCCGAAGGAGTCATTTCTTGGCTGCTGCAGATGCTCTCCGGACGCGTAGAAGCTTCGCGCGCCTGAATAAGACCGTTGACGTCCCCAACCTGATCGACATTCAGCGCCGCTCGTTCGCGTGGCTGACCGACCCGCAGACCGGCGGCCTGCGCGAGACGATCGACGACATCTCGCCGATCGAGGACTACACCGGCAACCTCGCGGTGCAGTTCGGCGAGTTCACCTTCGACGAGCCCGTCGCCTCGCTTGACCAGTGCCGCGAGAAGGACCTGACCTATGCCCGCCCGCTGACGGTGACCGTTGCGTTCATCAACCGCGAGACCGGCGAGATCCGCGAGCAGTCGGTCTTCATGGGCGACTTCCCGTGGATGACCGAGCGCGGCACGTTCGTCATCAACGGCACCGAGCGCGTGGTCGTCACGCAGCTCGTGCGCTCCCCCGGCGCCTACCTGATGGAGCCCAAGGACCGCGAGAAGCAGGTCTTCATCGCGAACCTGATGCCCGCGCGTGGATCGTGGCTGGAGCTGGAGATCGACAAGAAGGGCAAGGTCTTCGTGCGCATCGACCGCAAGCGCAAGCTGCCCGTCACGGTGCTGCTGCGTGCGATGGGCTACGCCAGCGACGAGGAGATCCTGCGGCTGTTCGAGAACTCGCTCTACATCCGCAACACGATCGAGTCCGACACCGAGGCCACGCGCACCGAAGAGGGCGCGCTGATCGAGCTCTTCAAGAAGCAGCGCCCCGGCGAGCCGCCGAGCGTGGACAACGCCAAGGCGCTGCTCAACCAGCTGTTCTTCGACCCCAAGCGCTACGACCTCACGCGCGTGGGCCGCTACAAGCTCAACTCGCGTCTCGGCCTGGACGTGGACATCGACACGCGCACGCTGACCCACGACGACATCCTGCAGCTCGTGCGCGAGCTCGTCTCGCTGCCCAAGCGCCTCGGCCTGCCCGAAGACGGCGAGGTCGAGATCAAGGACTACGCGGCGGAGGCGATGAGCATGCCGCGCGAGCCCGTCGCCGAGCACCTCGACGAGTACGAGCACTTCGGCAACCGCCGCCTGCGCACCGTCGGCGAGCTGATCCAGGAGGCCTTCCGCATCGGCCTCTACCGCATGGAGCGCGTCGTGCGCGAGCGCCTGACGACCGAGGACGCCGACACGATCACGCCGCAGACGATCATCAACATCCGCCCCGTGGTGGCCGCGCTGAAGGAGTTCTTCGGCTCCTCGCAGCTCTCGCAGTTCATGGACCAGACCAACTCGCTGGCCGGGCTCACCCACCGCCGGCGCCTCTCGGCGCTCGGGCGCGGGCGGGCTCACACGCGAGCGCGCGCCGATCGAGGTGCGCGACGTGCACCCCACCCACTACGGGCGCATGTGCCCGATCGAGACCCCCGAGGGGCCGAACATCGGCCTGATCGGGTCGCTGTCCTCCTTCGCCGAGGTCTCCGAGTACGGCTTCGTGACCACGCCCTACCGCGTGGTCAAGGAGGGCGTGGTGACCGACGAGGTCCGCCGCCTGGACGCAACTCAGGAAGAGGAGCTGCTGATCGCCCAGGCGAACACGCCCGTGGACGCCAAGACGGGCCGCCTGAAGGGCCCCGAGATCCTCTGCCGCACGCAGGCCGGGCAGTACGTGACGGTGGGGCCCAAGGACGTCGACCTGATCGACGTCTCACCCGAGCAGATCTGGTCGGTGGCCACCGCGATGATCCCGTTCCTCGAGCACGACGACGCCAACCGGGCGCTGATGGGCTCGAACATGCAGCGCCAGGCGGTGCCCCTGCTGAAGGCCGACGCCCCGCTCGTGGGCACCGGCATGGAGCGCCGCGCGGCGCTCGACACGGGCGACGTGCTGCTGGCCAAGAGCGCGGGCACCGTCGAGTACATCGACGCCGATCAGATCGTCGATCGCGGGCTAATGACGGCAAGAAGGAGGAGTACGAGCTGCAGAAGTTCATGCGCTCCAACCAGGGCACGCTGATCCACCACAAGCCGCTCGTGCGCACCGGGCAGAAGGTTCGCAAGCGGCGACGTGCTCGCCGACGGCTCCTCGACCGACAAGGGCGAGATGGCGCTCGGCAAGAACCTGATGGTCGCGTTCATGTCCTGGGAGGGCTACAACTTCGAGGACGCCATCATCCTGTCCAAGCGCCTCGTGCAGGACGACGAGCTCACCTCGATCCACATCGAGGAGTACGAGATCGACGCCCGCACCACGAAGCTCGGCGAGGAGGAGATCACCCGCGACATCCCCAACCGCTCCGAGGAGTCGCTGCGCAACCTCGACGACCGCGGCATCGTGCGCGTGGGCGCCGAGGTGATCTCGGGCGATCTGCTGGTGGGCAAGGTCACGCCGAAGGGCGAGACCGAGCTGACCGCCGAGGAGAAGCTGATCCGCGCGATCTTCAAGGAGAAGGCGCGCGAGGTGCGCGACACCTCGCTGAAGGTCCCCCACGGCGAGGGCGGCGTGGTGATCGACGTAAAGACGTTCAGCCGCGACGCCGGCGATGACCTGCCGCCGGGCGTCAACGACCTCGTGCGCGTGTTCGTCGCCAAGAAGCGCAAGATCTCCGAGGGCGACAAGCTCGCGGGCCGCCACGGCAACAAGGGTGTGATCTCCAAGATCGTCGACCAGCAGGACATGCCGTTCCTGGAGGACGGCACGCCCGTCGACGTGATCCTCAACCCGCTGGGCGTGCCCTCGCGCATGAACGTCGGGCAGATCCTCGAGACCCACCTCGGCTGGGCCGCCGCGCAGGGCTGGTACGACGACGGCACCGAGGCCTACAAGGAAGCCGACGCGCACGACGGCAAGCGCCGCGTGTACGTCTCCACGCCCGTGTTCGACGGGGCGACCGTCGCAGACGTGGACAACGCGCTCGTCAAGTGGCAGGACGCGCACGAGGGGCGCATCCGCATGGACGTCGACAAGTCCCGGCGCGTCGGCGAGCAGGCCTCGGGGAAGATGACGCTGTTCAACGGGCGCACCGGCGAGCCATTCGAGGAACAGGTGACCGTCGGCTACATGTACATCCTGAAGCTCCTGCACCTCGTCGACGACAAGATCCACGCGCGCTCCACCGGCCCATACTCGCTGGTCACCCAGCAGCCGCTGGGCGGCAAGGCGCAGTTCGGCGGGCAGCGCTTCGGCGAGATGGAGGTGTGGGCGCTGGAGGCGTTCGGCGCCGCCTACACGCTGCAGGAGATGCTCACGATCAAGTCCGACGACACGGTCGGGCGCGTGAAGGCCTACGAGGCGATCGTCAAGGGCGAGAACATCGCCGAGCCGTCGATCCCCGAGTCCTTCAAGGTCCTGCTCAAGGAGATGCAGTCGCTGGCGCTCGACGTCAACGTGGTCTCCGAGGAGGGCCAGCGCGCCGAGATGCGCGACGAGGACGACGACCTGCTGCGCGCGGCCGAGGAGCTCGGCATCGACCTCTCGGGCGTGCGCGCGCTGGCCGGCGACGCCAACGACGAGGAGCTGGGGAGCGAGGACGCCACAGACGCCGCCGCCGGCGGCGAGGGCGAGGACGAGCAGCGAGGCCGAGGAGCCCGCGATCGACGTCGAGGAGCTGCTCGACGGGGCTCCCGAGATCGACCTGGAGAGCCTGGACAGCGAGGCTCCGCCGAGTGAGCGATCAGAACAACCACCGATCCATGCCCGATTCACCCGCGAGCGAAAGCACAGCTACATGATTGACATAAACAACTTCGACGCAATCGAGATCAGCCTCGCCTCCTCCAAGCAGATCCGCAGCTGGAGCTCGGGTGAGGTCACCAAGCCGGAGACGATCAACTACCGCACGCTCAAGCCGGAGAAGGACGGCCTCTTCTGCGAGCGCATCTTCGGTCCCACCAAGGACTGGGAGTGCTACTGCGGCAAGTACAAGCGCGTGCGCTACAAGGGCATCGTGTGCGAGCGCTGCGGCGTGGAGGTCACGCGCTCGAAGGTCCGCCGCGAGCGCATGGGCCACGTCGACCTGGCTGCGCCGGTGAGCCACATCTGGTTCTTCAAGGGCGTGCCCAGCCGCATCGGCTACCTGCTCGACATGGCGCCCAAGGAACTGGAGAAGGTCCTCTACTTCGCGGCCTCGATCGTGACCTGGGTCGATGACGAGGCCCGCACCAAGGACCTCGACTCGCTCGAGAAGGAGGTCAACAAGGTCCTCGACGGCTACGCCGCCGAGCGCGAGGAGCGCGTGCTCGAACTGCGCGAGTCGCTGAAGCGCCGCGAAAAGTACCTGCAGAGCGGCAAACAGACCAACTTCAACGACGAAGACCACCTGTGGGCGGACTCGCTCGACATCAACCTCGCCAAACTCTCAGACGAGGAGCGCGAGAAGCAGCTCAAGGAGCTCGCCAAGGCCTTCGAGGCCGACATCGCGGACACCGAAGCCTACATCGAGGATGCAGCCGAGCGGATGCGCGGCGTGTGGGAGCTCTTCAAGACGATGGAGCCCAAGCAGATCGAGCACGACGAGACCACCTTCCGCGAGCTCAAGGAGCGCTTCGGCTCCTCCTACGGCTTCGGCGAGTACTTCCGTGGCGGCATGGGCGCGGAGGCCATCCGCGACCTGCTCCAGCAGGTCGACCTGGACGCCGAACGCGTCGAGCTCGAGGACCAGGTGAAGACCGGCAAAGGCCAGAAGCAGGCGCGCGCGGTCAAGCGCCTGAAGGTCGTCTCGGCGTTCATCCAGTCGGGCAACAAGCCCGAGATGATGGTGCTGGACGCCGTGCCCGTGATCCCGCCCGAGCTGCGCCCGATGGTGCAGCTGGACGGCGGGCGCTTTGCGACCTCCGACCTCAACGACCTCTACCGCCGCGTGATCAACCGCAACAACCGCCTCAAGCGGCTGCTCGACCTGGGCGCGCCGGAGATCATCGTCAACAACGAGAAGCGCATGCTGCAGGAGGCCGTCGACGCGCTGTTCGACAACGGCCGCCGCGGTCGCCCGGTCACCGGACCGGGCAACCGTCCGCTGAAGTCGCTGTCGGACATGCTGAAGGGCAAGCAGGGCCGCTTCCGCCAGAACCTGCTCGGCAAGCGCGTGGACTACTCGGGGCGCTCGGTGATCGTCGCCGGCCCCTACCTCAAGCTGCACCAGTGCGGCCTGCCGAAGATCATGGCGCTCGAGCTGTTCAAGCCGTTCATCATGGCGCGCCTCGTCGAGCGCAAGTCCGCGCAGAACATCAAGGCGGCCAAGAAGATGGTCGACTCGATGATCGCCGAGGTGTGGGACGTGCTCGAGGAGGTCATCCACGAGCACCCCGTGCTGCTGAACCGCGCGCCCACGCTGCACCGCCTGGGCATCCAGGCCTTCGAGCCGCTGCTCGTCGAGGGCAAGGCGATCCAGGTCCACCCGCTCGTCTGCCACGCCTTCAACGCGGACTTCGACGGCGACCAGATGGCGGTGCACCTGCCGCTGTCCGCCGAGGCGCAGGCCGAGGCGCGCATCCTGATGCTCTCCTCCAACAACATCCTCTCCCCGGCCCACGGCGCGCCGCTGGCGACGCCGACCCAGGACATGATCCTGGGGGCCTACTACCTGACCTACGGGCCCGAGGCCGAGGAGCTCGCGAAGATCGACCGGGCCACGCACGAGCCGCGCCCGCACGTCTTCCGCACCGCGCAGGAGGCCGAACTCTCCTACGAGGCGGGTGTCGTCAAACTGCACGATCTCGCCGAGTTCCGCCCCTACGGGCGCGAGGGCGGGCACGTGCTCACCACGATCGGGCGGATCATCTACAACGACCGCATCGAGCGGGCGCTCGCGGAGGCCCTGGGCGACGGCTTTGACGCCTCCAAGTACGTGTTCGTCAACCAGTCGATGAAGAAGCGCGACACCACGAGGCTGATCGACATCCTCGTGCAGACCTACGGGGCGACCACGATCTCGCTGGTGCTCGACGCCTTCAAGGACCTCGGCTTCAAGTTCGCCACGCAGGCCGGCATCACGATCTCCAAGAACGACGTGGTCGTGCCACCCGAGAAGCAGGACATCCTCGACCGCTACGACAAGCTGGTGGGCGACATCACGGGCCAGTACGACGACGGGCTGATCACCCAGGAGGAGCGCCACGAGGCCGTCGTCGAGCAGTGGAACGCGGCAACCGACGAGGTCGCCGACGCGATGGTCGCCAACCTCGACACCCTCAACCCCATCTTCATGATGGCCAACTCGGGTGCCCGCGGCTCGTTCAAGCAGATCCGCCAGCTGGCGGGGATGCGCGGGCTGATGGCCAACCCGAAGGGTGAAATCATCGAGCGCCCGATCAAGGCCAACTTCATGGAGGGCCTGTCGGTGCTGGAGTACTTCATCTCCACGCACGGCGCGCGCAAGGGGCTGGCCGACACGGCCCTGCGCACCGCCGACTCCGGCTACCTGACGCGCCGCCTGGTCGACGTGGCCCAGGACGTGATCATCCGCGAGGCCGACTGCGGCACCGAGGAGTTCATCGAGATGGCCGTCTTCAAGGACGGCGGCGAGCCCAACGACGGTCTCGTCGGGCGGATCGCTGCGCAGCCGATCACGACCAAGCGCAACCGCATGCTCGCCGAGCAGGGCGCCGAGATCGGGCGGGCGGAGCTCGCCGACATCGTGGGTGCCTTCCAGGACGACCACGACAAGGGCGTCCAGGTCACCGTGCCGGTGCGCTCGGTGCTCAAGTGCGAGGCACCCAGCGGCGTGTGCCAGGCCTGCTATGGGCGCGCGATGGCGACCGGCGCGCTCGCGCAGATCGGCGATGCGGTCGGGATCGTGGCCGCGCAGTCGATCGGCGAGCCGGGCACGCAGCTGACGATGCGCACCTTCCACACCGGCGGCGTGGCCGGCGCGGACATCACGCACGGCCTGCCCCGCGTGGTCGAGCTCTTCGAGGCGCGCCGGCCGAAGGGCCTGGCCAAAATCGCCGAGCAGGACGGCGCGGTCTCCATCGAGGAGACCGAGAAAGCGCTGACCGTGGTGATCACCGACGAGGCCGGCGAGGAGCACCGCCACGCCTTCCCGCGGCGCACGCGGCTGTTCGTCTCAAACGGCGAGAAGATCAAGGCCGGCAGGCAGCTCAACGAGGGGTCGGTGTACCCGCACGAGCTGCTGGCCATCCGCGGGCGCACCGAGACCGAGCAGTACCTGGTCAAGGAGGTCCAGGAGGTCTACAAGTCCCAGGGCGTGGACATCAACGACAAGCACATCGAGCTGATCGTGCGCCAGATGCTCAAGAAGGTGCGCGTCGACCAGAAGGGCGACACCGACTACCTGCCCGGCCAGTTCGTGGACCGTTTCGAATTCGCGAAGGTCAACGACGCGGTCGACCAGGACGGCGGCGAGCAGGCCCAGTTCGAGGACATCATCCTCGGTATCACGAAGGCGTCGCTGAACACCGACTCCTTCCTCTCCGCGGCCTCCTTCCAGGAGACGACCAAGGTGCTCACCGACGCCGCCCTGGAAGGCAAGATCGACCGGCTCAACGGGCTCAAGGAGAACGTGATCATCGGCAAGCTGATCCCGGCGGCGACCGGTCTGAAGCGCTACCGGCGCATCGAGATCGAGCCCTCCGAGCCGCTGCCGCGGGCGATCGACGACGTCGGGCTGCTCGACCAGGACGAGATCGCGGCCGAGCTCGGGCTGACCGCCGGCGAGGGCTTCAACGGGCGCTTCGGGCAGGAGTTCGACGCGGACCTCGCATCGCTCGAGAAGATCGGCGCGGGCGGCGGGGACCCCGGCTTCGCCGAGGAGCTCGCCGAGCTCGAGATCCCCGACGCCGGCGAGCTGCCCGACAAGGGCTGAGCTTCGGCTCCGTGCGGCCGCGGCGCGAGGAGCGCCGCGGCCCGCGGCGCTCAGCGCAGCTGCCTGGCCCACGCGGCCAGCAGTTCGGCCTCCGCGCCCGTGAGACCGCGCTCGGGCGCGGTCTGCACGAGCAGGGTCGGCGCGGGGCGCGCTGCGGCCCACTCCTGACAGGCGGGGCCGAGCGCGTCGTCGATCCAGGCCAGCGGGCGTGCGCCGGCGTATGCGTCGATCGAGGCGAGCTTCCAGTGCGCGTTGGCGCGCCCCGGGGAGCGCGCGAAGCGCAGGAAGGGCAGCTCGCGGGGCAGGCCCAGCAGGTGGGGCAGGTGCTCGTTGGCGCGCTCCTCCCAGCCGCTCGCCCACACGAGGTCGAACAGCGCGCCCAGCGCAAGCAGGTGAGCGGCGGCGGTGGACGAAAGGAAGTGGGGTGTGCCGTCGATCGAGTGGAAGGAGCCGTCGATCGGCCCGCCGGCCCCCGGCCGCAGCGCGGGGGCACCGAACAGCGAGATGACGCCGTCGATATCGACCATCAGCAGCGGCCGCGGCCCCGCGGCCGGCCCCGCGCCGGCGCCCGCACGCTCTTCGGCGGGGCCGAGAGGGTCTTTAGCTTCCATACAGGTATTAGGGGGTAGGCTGCTGGAGCAGACGGTTCATCCGCCTAGGCCGCACTCGGGGAGTAAAGCAAGCAGTGGCCGCAGTCGATGGATCCCCGCTTCACCGAAGGACTCCCCACTATGACCATCGATATCGGCATACTGCTCGCGCTGGCCTGCGCCTTTGTCGCGAACCTCGGCTTCTTCTACAAGTACCGCGGCGCCAACTCCGTCGCCAAGGTCGATCCACGCCACCCGCTGCGCTCGGCCCGGCAGCTGTACTCCTCGAAGTGGTTCGCGCTGGGGATGCTCACCGCGATGGCCAGCTGGGGTCTGCACGTGGGCGCGCTGGCGATGGCGCCGATGTCGGTCATCCAGGTCTCCCTCGCCGCGGGCGTCGTCTTCATCGCCGTGATGGCCGACCGGCTGTTCGGCTTCGAGGTCGGTCGCCGGCAGTGGGTCGGGCTGATCCTCACCGCCGCAGGCCTCGTGCTGCTCGGCGTCACGCTGCCCGCCATGCACGGCCCGCACTCGCACTTCTCCCCGGTCGTGATGGTCTGCTTCGAGGCCGGGCTGTTCGGCCTCGGCGGCCTGCTGCTGATGGGACCGCGCATGGGCGGCCCTGCCCACCACCACGGGGTGATGCTCGCGGCCGCCGCCGGGATCCTGTTCGGGGTCTCTGATACCTCCATCAAGGCGCTGACCGGGATCGTCGGTCCGCACGGGCTGATCGGCGTCGCGCTGAGCCCGTGGCTCGCGGTCGCGGTGCTCGCCTCGGTCGTGGCCTTCTACGCCTCCGCGCGCGCCCTGCAGGACGGCGAGGCGGTCCCCGTGATCGCCGTCACGGGCACCGCGGCGAACATCGCGGGCGTCGCCGGAGGGATCGTCGTGTTCGGCGATCCGCTCGCGGGCAGCCCCTCCGGCGTGGTGCTCCAGGCACTCGCCTTCTTGCTGGTCATCGTGGCCGGCGCGCTGATGCCGGCGCCCACACGGGCGGCGGTCGCCGCCCGTGCCGCATAGCGCTGCTAGCATCTGCGCTCGATGCCGACGACTTCTCAGCTTGTGCGCAAGGGGCGTGTGACGCCCAAGAAGAAGCTCGCCACCCCCGGCCTGAAGTCGGGCAAGGGCCGCAAGAAGAAGGTCGCCGCACCGCAGCGGCGCGGCGTGTGCACGCGCGTGTACACGACCACCCCGAAGAAGCCTAACTCCGCGCTGCGCAAGGTCGCGCGCGTGCGCATCTCCGGCTCGATCGAGGTCACCGCCTACATCCCCGGCGAGGGGCACAACCTGCAGGAGCACTCCGTGGTGCTCGTGCGCGGCGGCCGCGTCAAGGATCTGCCCGGTGTGCGCTACAAGGTCGTGCGCGGCACGCTCGACGCGGCCGGCGTGAGCGACCGCAAGAAGGCGCGCTCGCAGTACGGCGTGAAGAAGAAATAGGACATGCCCCGCCGCGCAGCCGCCCAGATCCGCCCCGTCGAGGTGGACCCCATACACCGCTCCAAGCTGGTCCAGCAGGTCATCAACAAGGTGATGCTGGACGGCAAGAAGTCGACCGCCGAGCGGATCGTCTATGACGCGCTGGCACTGCTGGCCGAGCGCAGCGACAAAGACCCGGTCGAGTCCCTCGAGGCCTCGATCCGCTCGCTGACGCCCACGCTCGAGGTCAAATCCCGCCGCGTGGGCGGAGCCACCTACCAGGTGCCCGTCGAGGTCGCGCCGCGGCGCGCGCGCACGCTGGCCGTGCGCTGGCTCGTGGAGTTCGCCCGCCAGCGCCGCGAGAAGACGATGGCTCAGCGCCTGGCCAACGAGCTGATGGACGCGCAGTCCCAGCAGGGCGGCGCCTACAAGCGCAAGGACGACATCTACCGCATGGCCCAGGCCAACAAGGCCTTCGCGCACTACCGCTGGTAGGGCCCTCGCGCGCCGGCGCGCGCGGCGGATTAAAGATGCGCGCCGGGGGTTGAAGAAAGAAGCTTTGGTACCTAACGTTTTGGTACCGAATGTCTTCTCCGCAGAACACGCTCGCAGTCGAGGACCACGCCCAGTCCGACCGGATCGACCCCTACGTGTGGAAGATCGCGGGCGTCGTGATCCTCGGGATGATCATGTCGATCCTCGACACGACGATCGTCAACGTGGCGCTGCGCACGCTCGGGGAGGATCTGCACAGCTCGATCGCGCAGATCCAATGGGTTGTCACCGGCTACCTGCTCTCGCTGGCCGCGGTGATCCCCGTCACCGGCTGGGCGGCGAGGCGCTTTGGCGCCAAGCGCGTGTACATGACCTCGCTGGTGCTCTTCACGGTCGGCTCCGCGCTGTGCGCGGTGGCCGCCTCGACGACCTCGCTGGTGCTCTTCCGCGTGCTGCAGGGCGCGGGCGGGGGCATGATCATGCCCGTCGGGCAGCTGATCATGGCCCAGGTGGCCGGCCCCAAGCGCATGGGCCGCGTGATGGGCGTGGTGGCGATGCCCGCGATGCTCGCGCCGATCCTCGGCCCGGTGCTCGGCGGCGTGATCCTGCAGAACCTGCACTGGTCGTGGATCTTCCTCGTCAACGTGCCGATCGGCGTGATCGCGTTCATCGCCGGCTGGCGGATCATCCCGCACACCGAGTCCGGTGAGGCGGGGCGCCTGGACGTGATAGGCCTGGTGCTGCTCTCCACGGCCACCAGCGCGATCGTCTACGGCCTCGCCCAGCTCGGCACGCCGGGCACCAGCCTCACTGCTGCGATCGTGGTGTGGCCGGTCATTGTCGGGTTGCTGTTGACGGGCGTCTTCTGCTGGCACGCGCTGCGCATCGAGCGCCCGCTGCTCGACATCCGCCTGTATGCCAACCGCGTCTTCGCGTCGGCCTCCTTCACGACCTTCTGCCTCGGCGCGGCGCTGTTCGGGGCGATGATCCTGGTGCCCTACTACTACCAGGACGTCCGCCACGAGAGCGTCATCGCGACGGGCCTGCTGACCGGCCCCCAGGGCCTCGGCATGCTCATGGTGATGCCGCTCGCGGGGCGCTTCAGCGAACGCTTCGGCGGCGGGCGCGTGGCGCTCGTGGGCGTCTCCATCCTGTGCCTGGCCACCGTGCCGTTCGTGTTCATCGGGACCGACACCTCGATCCTCGCGATCTCGCTCGTGCTCGTTCTGCGCGGCGTCGGCATCGGCTTCTCCTTCATGCCCGCGATGACCGCCGCGTTCGCCTCGATACGCCCCGAGCAGCTCTCCGACGCGACCCCCCAGCTGAACGTGCTGCAGCGCATCGGCGGCGCGATCGGCACCGCGGTGCTGGCGGTGGTGCTGCAGCGCGCCACCGGCTTCGCGCCCACGCCCGAGCACCTCGCCGACGCCTACGACACCGCGTTCCTGTGGTCGCTGGGCATCGCGCTGCTGGCGCTGATCCCCTGCGTGGTGCTGATGCGCGCCGAGAACCCGCGGGCGCGGCTGAGCACCGCCGCCGCCAACGCCGAGGCGGCCGCCGAGCCGCTCGGGGTGTAGGGGAGCTTCGATGGGCGCACCCACCCTCGGCAAGCGCGGCGCCGCGCCGGGCCCCAGGCGCCCGAGCGCGCAGATGGAGGAGCTCGGGCGGGCCTTCCGCGACGTCTTTCGCACGCTCAACCGCCTGCGCGGGCGCGACACCCACCTGTGCGGCGCCGAGCTCAGCCACGCGCAGTTCGAGCTGCTGATCGAGCTGCAGGAGCGCGGCGAGCTGTCCGCGGGCGAGCTCGCCACCGCGGCGCGCCTATCGCCCGCGACGGTCACCCAGATGCTCGAGCACCTCGCCGCCGTCGGCCATGTCGAGCGCGTGCGCTCCGAGCTGGACCGCCGCGTGGTGGTCTCGCGCCTGACCGCGCAGGGCCGGCGCGCGATCGAGGCCAAGCGCGCGGCCTGGCAGAGCCGCTGGGCGGCGGCCCTCGAGGGGGTCTCCGCGCAGGAGCTGCAGGCGGCCACACGCGTGCTCGAGCGCCTCGGCGCGATGTTCGACGATGCGCCCCCGGCGGGCGTCGGGGATGCTGCTGCGGGCGCCTCCGTGCAGGGCGGGCAGGCCGCCTAGAATCGCCAATCGCTCTGCTATAGTCGGCGTGCGTCGCGGGTCGGCGCCGCCGTTGGAGCATGCCCCGCGAAGTTTTTCTCAGGATGGAGACCTCGAGCAGATAACGACGCCAGACGGTCAGCTAGACCTGCAGCGTGCGTGGGCCCGAGGGGCCCCATTTTTTTGCCCGCAGCCAGCCCCCAAGCCCCGCCCAGGATCAAAACTATGCCCAGAAAGTTCTCGCTCGAGAAGACCCGCAACATCGGGATCATGGCTCACATCGACGCCGGTAAGACGACGACGACCGAGCGCATCCTCTACTACACGGGCCGCACCTACAAGATCGGCGAGGTCCACGAGGGCGCCGCGGTGATGGACTGGATGGAGCAGGAGCAGGAGCGCGGCATCACGATCACCTCGGCGGCCACCACGGCGCAGTGGAAGGACCACCGCATCAACATCATCGACACGCCCGGCCACGTCGACTTCACCGTCGAGGTGGAGCGCTCGCTGCGCGTGCTCGACGGCGCGATCGCGCTGTTCGACTCGGTCGCGGGCGTGGAGCCGCAGTCGGAGACCGTGTGGCGCCAGGCCGACAAGTACCACGTGCCGCGCATCGCCTACATCAACAAGATGGACCGCATCGGCGCGGACTTCGAGAAGGGCGTGCAGACGATGATCGACCGGCTCGGCGCGCACCCCGTGCCGATCCAGCTGCCGATCGGCGCCGAGGGCGATTTCCTCGGCGTCGTCGACCTGGTCGCGATGAAGGCGATCGTCTACAAGGACGACCTCGGCAAGGAACAGGAAGAAATCGAGATCCCCGCGGAGCTCGCCGAAGCGGCCCAGTCCGCGCGCGAGCACCTGCTGGAGGAGGTCTCCCACTACGACGACGCGCTGCTCGAGCTGCTGCTCGAGGAGGCAGAGGTGCCCGAGCAGACGCTCAAGCAGGCCATCAGGACGGCCACGCTGTCGACCAAGCTGACCCCCGTGCTGTGCGGCTCCTCGTTCAAGAACAAGGGCGTGCAGCCGCTGCTGGACGCGGTCATCGACTACCTGCCCTCGCCGCTGGATGTCCCGCCGGTGATCGGCACCGAACTGATCAAGGGCGAGGAGCAGGAGCGCGAGGTCGTGCGCAAGGCCGACGACTCCGAGCCCTTCGCCGCGCTCGCCTTCAAGATCGCCGCCGACCCCTACGTCGGCAAGCTGACCTACTTCCGCGTCTACTCCGGGCACCTGTCGGCGGGTTCGCGCGTGCTCAACGTCGGCAGCGGGCGCACCGAGCGGATCGGGCGCATCCTGATGATGCACGCCAACGAGCGCGAGGAGGTCGAGGAGGTCTACGCGGGCGACATCGCGGCGGCGGTGGGGATCAAGCAGGTCATCACAGGCGACACGCTCGCCGCGCCCGACCACCCGATCCACCTCGAGAACATCATCTTCCCCGAGCCCGTGATCAAGGTCGCGGTGGAGCCCAAGACGAAGGCCGACCAGGAGAAGATGTCGATCGCGCTCGGACGCCTGGCCGAGGAGGACCCGACCTTCCAGGTGCGCACCAATGAGGAGACCGGCCAAACGGAGATCTCGGGCATGGGCGAGCTGCACCTCGAGGTGCTCGTCGACCGCATGAAGCGCGAGTTCGGCGTGGAGGCAAACGTGGGGCGCCCGCAGGTCTCCTACCGCGAGACGGTGCGCGGCACGGTCGAGAAGATCGAGGGCAAGTTCGTGCGCCAGACCGGCGGCTCGGGGCAGTTCGGCGTCGTCTACATCGACCTCGAGCCGGCGCCCGGCGTGGGCTTCGAGTTCATCAACAAAATCAAGGGCGGGGCGATCCCCTCCGAATACATCCCCGCGGTCAAGAAGGGCGTCGAAGAGGCTCTCGAGACCGGTGTCAAGGCGGGCTATCCGATGGTCGACATGCGCGTCACGCTGGTCGACGGCAAGTACCACGACGTGGACTCCTCGGAGGTCGCCTTCAAGGTCGCCGGCTCGCTCGCCTTCAAGGAGGCCGCCAAGCGCGCCAAGCCGGTGCTGCTGGAGCCGATCTTCGCCGTCGAGGTTGTCACGCCCGAGGAGTTCCTCGGCCACGTGATCGGCGATTTGAGCAGCCGTCGCGGGCGCATCGAAGGCCAGGAGCCCCGCGGCAACGCGCTGGTGGTGACCGCGAAGGTGCCGCTGAGCGAGATGTTCGGCTACGCCACCGACCTGCGCTCCAACACGCAGGGGCGCGCGACGTACACGATGCAGTTCGAGACCTACGAAGAGGTCCCGCCGAACATTGCCGAGAAGATTGTCGAAACACGGACCGGAGAGCCGGTCCCGGCCTAGGTGCCTCGGACGGGGCCGGGATGGCCCCTCAGCGCCGAGGCGCGAGCACCAGCAGTCAAGCAGAGCCGCATTCAGATAGATTTCCCCGGTTCGCCCCCAAGGTGGCGAACATCCAAGCCGATATAGGAGCGAACAAAAAGTGGCGAAGGAGAAGTTCGAGCGCGACAAGCCGCACGTCAATGTCGGGACCATCGGTCACATCGACCATGGAAAGACGACGCTGACCGCTGCCATCACGACCGTATTGGCCGAGCACGGAGGAGCCGAAGCGCGCACCTTCGCGGAGATCGACAACGCGCCCGAGGAGAAGGAACGCGGGATCACGATCGCCACTTCCCACGTGGAGTACCAAACCGCCAACCGCCACTACGCGCACGTCGACTGCCCCGGGCACGCCGACTACGTCAAGAACATGATCACGGGCGCCGCGCAGATGGACGGCGCGATCCTCGTCGTCTCTGCGGCCGACGGCCCGATGCCCCAGACGCGCGAGCACATCCTGCTCGCCCGCCAGGTGGGCGTCCCCTACATCGTGGTGTTCCTCAACAAGGCCGACATGGTCGACGACGAGGAGCTCCTGGAGCTCGTCGAGGTAGAGGTGCGCGAGCTGCTCTCCGAGTACGACTTCCCCGGCGATGACATTCCCTTCATCACGGGTTCCGCGCTGAAGGCGCTGGAAGGCGACGAGGCCTACAAGCAGAAGATCCTCGACCTCGCCGAGGCCCTTGACTCCTACATCCCCGAGCCCGTGCGCGAGCTCGACAAGCCGTTCCTGATGCCCGTCGAGGACGTCTTCTCGATCACCGGCCGCGGCACGGTGGCGACCGGGCGCGTCGAGCAGGGCATCGTCAAAACAGGCGACACCGTGGAAATCGTGGGCGTTCACGACTCCACCTCCACGGTGGTCACCGGCGTGGAGATGTTCCGCAAGATCCTCGACGAGGGTCGCGCGGGCGACAACGTCGGCTGCCTGCTGCGTGGCACCAAGCGCGAGGAGATCGAGCGCGGCCAGGTGCTGTGCAAGCCGGGCTCGATCACGCCGCACACCAAGTTCAAGTCCGAGGTCTACGTGCTCAAGAAGGAGGAGGGCGGACGTCACACCCCCTTCTTCACCGGTTACCGGCCTCAGTTCTACTTCCGTACCACCGACGTCACCGGCGTGGCCAAGCTGCCCGACGGCGTCGAGATGGTCATGCCCGGCGACAACGTCCAGATGGAGATCGAGCTGATCCAGCCGATCGCCATGGACCAAGGGCTGCGATTCGCCATCAGGGAGGGTGGTCGCACGGTCGGCTCGGGCGTGGTCAGCGAGATCATCGAGTAGCACCCGCGCGCCACCCCACCGGGGCGGGGCGCAGACATTGGCAGTCCGATACGACTAACACCCCGCCGTGGAGGCGTGGGGAGCAGGGGCGCCGTCTCGGCGGGAATCCGCCCGGCACGCCCCTCTCCCGCAGCCCCGCGGCACCGGCGGAGCGCCACTTCGCCAAGCAGCTCAGCGCAGAGATCCACACAGCAGCAGCCCACACCACAGAGACGACCAGCACCGAGAGACTTCCATGGCAGCCGCCAACCAGAACAAGATCCGCATACGACTGAAGGCCTATGACACCTCGGCGATCGAGTCCGCGGCCAAGGAGATCGTGGAGACCGCCACGCGCACCGGCGCGAGCGTCTCGGGACCCGTGCCGCTGCCCACCGAGAAGAACGTCTACTGCGTGATCCGCTCGCCCTTCAAGGACAAGGACTCGCGCGAGCACTTCGAGATCCGCACGCACAAGCGCCTGATCGACATCCACCAGCCGACGCCCAAGACGGTGGACTCGCTACAGCGCCTGGACCACCTGCCGGCCGGCGTGGACATCGAGATCCGCCTGGCCACCTGAGACCGACCCCCGCGACCACCAGCCAACTACGCCCGCCATGTCCGCCATCCTCGCCAAGAAGCTCGGAATGACACAGCTCTTCCAGCAGGATGGGAGCGTGGCACGCGTGACGGTGTTGCAGGCCGGGCCCTGTCCGGTGACGGCGATCCGCACGCTCGAGCGCGACGGCTACGAGGCGGTCCAGCTGGCCTACGACCAGACCAAGGAGAAGCACCTCTCAAAGCCCGAGCTCGGCCACCTCAAGAAGGCCGACGCGCCGCCCATGCGCCGCCTGGCGGAGTTCCGCGGCGAGGCCGGTGAGCTGAACATCGGCGAGACCGTCACCGTGGAGTCCTTCGAGCCCGGCACGCGCGTGAAGGTTTCCGGCACCTCCAAGGGCAAGGGCTTCCAGGGCACCATCAAGCGCCACAAATTCGCAAGCGGCCCCAAGGCCCACGGCTCGCACAACGTGCGCGCCCCCGGGTCGATCGGCGCCTCGGCCACGCCCTCGCGCGTGTTCAAGGGCATCCGCGGGCCGGGGCAGATGGGCAGCAAGCGCGTCACGCAGAAGGGCATCGAGATCGTCAGCGTGGACAGCGAGCAGAACCTGCTGCTGCTGCGCGGCTCGGTGCCCGGCCCCACCGGCGCGATCGTGGAGGTGCGCAGCGATGCTTGATGCTCCCGTCCTCGGCGCGGCCTCCTCGAAAAAGGTCAAGCTCGACGAGCGCGCGTTCGGCGCGCGCTTCGCGGGGCCGCTCGTGCACCAGAGCGTGCGCGCCGAGCAGGCCGCCCGCCGGCGCGGCACGGCGGCCACCAAGACGCGCGGCATGGTCTCCGGCGGTGGCGCCAAGCCATGGCGCCAGAAGGGCACGGGGCGCGCCCGCGCGGGCTCCAGCCGCTCCCCGATCTGGACCGGCGGCGGCACCGTGTTCGGCCCCCACCCGCGCTCCTACACCTTCAAGGTCAACCGCAAGGAGCAGCGCGCGGCGCTGCGCAGCGCGCTCTCACTGCACGCCGAGCGCGGCTCGCTGGCGATCCTCGACGCGAGCGCCTTCACGGCGCCGAAGACGCGTCAGGCCTTCGAGCTGCTCGAGGACTGGCAGCTTCCCGACCACCTCGCCGGCTCCACGCTCGTCGTGCTCGGCCCCGATGAGACGGCGGCCGCGCGCTCCTTCCGCAACCTCGCACGCGCGAGCGTGCTCGGCGCCGAGGACGTCGGCGTCAGCGACCTGCTGGCCGCAGCCTCGCTGCTGATCTCCGAGTCCGCCCTGCAGGCGCTGACCGCGCGCGCCTCCAAGGCGCGCGCCGGCGAGGAGGCGAAGGCCTGATGGAGCACACCGAGGTGCTCATCCGCCCCGTGGTCTCCGAGAAGAGCTACGTGCTCTCCGCGGCCGACCGCTACACCTTCCGCGTCCACGCCGACGCGCACAAGACGCACATCCGCCAGGCCGTGGAGGCGCTCTTCGACGTGCACGTCGTGGAGGTCCGCACGATGAGCGTCAAGTCCAAGCCCAAGCGCCGCGGCACCTCGCGCGGGCGCACGCGCACGTGGAAGAAGGCGATCGTCCAGGTGCAGGCCGGCGAGAGCATCCCGATATTCCAGGGCCTGGCCGCCCTCGAGGGCTGAGATGGCCGTGAGCGCTTCGCCATACTGCGTCCTCGCTCGCTCGCGTGCTGGCCGATCGGCGATCCCGTCGATCGACGATCGCTACGCCACGCTCGCTGCGTCCTTGTCTGACTCGACTCACGACCACCTCAGGAACTAGACCATGGCCATTCGCAAGCCAAAGCCGACGAGCCCGGGGATGCGATTCGTCTCCTACCCCGACTTCGCCGAGATCACCAAGTCCGAGCCCGAGAAGACGCTCGTGGAAGGCCTGCGCAAGAGCGGCGGGCGCAACGCGCGCGGACGCAAGACCTCGCGTCACCGCGGCGGCGGCGCCAAGCGCGCCTACCGGCGGGTGGACTTCAAGCGCCGCAAGGACGGCGTGCCCGCGAAGGTCGCCGCGATCGAGTACGACCCCAACCGCTCCGCCTACATCGCCCTGCTGCACTACCTCGACGGCGAGAAGCGCTACATCCTCGCGCCGCAGCGCCTGCATGTGGGGATGACGGTGGCCTCCGGCGAGGGCGCCGACATCGCGGTGGGCAACTGCATGGAGCTCGCGCGGATGCCCGTGGGCACGGTCATCCACAACGTCGAGCTGCAGCCCGGCCGCGGCGGGCAGCTCGCTCGCTCGGCGGGAGCCTCGGTGCAGCTGATGGCCAAGGACGGCGACATGGCGACGCTGCGCCTGCCCTCGGGCGAGATGCGCATGGTGCGCGCGGAGTGCCGCGCCACGGTGGGCACGATCGGCAACTCCGACCACCAGAACGTCAAGGTGGGCAAGGCCGGGCGCAAGCGCCACATGGGCGTGCGCCCGCAGACGCGCGGCGTGGCCATGAACCCCGTCGACCATCCCCACGGCGGAGGCGAGGGCTCGACCACCGCAGGGCGCCACCCGGTGACCCCGTGGGGCGTGCCCACGCTGGGCTACCGCACGCGCAAGCAGAACAAGACATCCGATCGCTACATCGTGCGCGGGCGCAGGCGCGGAAAGGGCAAGCAACGATGAGCAGATCGAGCAAGAAGGGCCCGTGGGTGGAAGAGCGCCTGATGGCCCGCATCGAGGCCCTCAACGCGGCCAACAACAAAAAAATGCTGCGCACCTGGTCACGCGCCTCGACCATCTTCCCGGAGATGGTCGGGCACACCATCGCGGTGCACGACGGCAAGAAACACGTGCCGGTCTACGTGAGCGAGTCGATGGTCGGCCACAAGCTCGGCGAGTTTGCGCCCACGCGCGTGTTCCGCGGCCATGCCGGATCGGGGAAGGTCCGATGAGCGCCGAGGAGGAGACGCCGCCGGAGGCGGGCGCCGAGAAACCGGCCGCCGAGAAAGCCGCCGCGAAAAAACCGGCCGCCAAAAAAGCGCCCGCCGCGAAAAAACCGGCCGCCAAAAAAGCGCCCGCCGCGAAAAAGCCGGCTGCGAAAAAGGCGGCCGCCGAGAAAAAGCCCCCGGCCGAGCAGGCAGCTGCGGAGGAGCCGGCCGGCGGCGAGCCGCAGGCGGCCGAGCGCTCCTCGGTCCGCAAACGCACCGCCAAGAAAATGGCCACCGACAGAGCGGCGGCCCCCGGAGACACGGGTGAGGCGAAGGAGCTCGCGAAGGACAAAGAGGAGGAGCAGGCCTCCAGGAAACTCGCGCGCCGTGCATCGGCGGGCGCGAAGGCTGCGCCGCGGCGCAAAGTCGTCCGTGCCCACGCGCGCTACGTGCGTACATCTGCGCGCAAGGCACGGATGGTGTGCGGGCACCTGCGCGGCAAGACGATCGGGGAGGCACGCGCTATCCTCGCCTTCACCCCTCGTGAGGTGGCGCGCGACTGGAGCAAGCTGCTCGAGTCGGCTGTGGCGAACGCCGAAAGCAACCACGAACTGCTCGAGGACGACCTGATCGTCCGGGAGGCCTACGCTGACGAGGGGCCGACGCTCAAGCGCTTCCGGCCGCGCGCGATGGGCCGGGCCACACCGATTCGCAAGCGCACGAGCCACCTGACGATCACGCTCACGCCGAGCCCCGAGCCCGGCACCAACAAGAGACACCGCTGAAAGACTGAGATATGGGACAGAAGGTTCATCCAGAGGCTATGCGCGTGGGTTACATCCACGACTGGAAGTCGAACTGGTTCAACGAGAAGAACTTCGCCGAATTCCTCGCCGAGGACGTGCGCGTGCGCGAGCACATCACCGAGAAGCTCGCCCACGCGGGCCTCTCGGACATCACCATCCGCAAGGACGCCAACGAGCTCGAGGTCAACATCCACACCGCCCGCCCGGGGATCGTGATCGGCAAGTCGGGCACCGAAGTGGACGCGCTGCGGCGCGACCTGCACCGCCTGACCAAAAAGCAGATCAAGGTCAACATCCTCGAGATCAAGCGCCCCGAGCTCGACGCCAAGCTGGTCGCGCAGTCGATCGCCGAGCAGCTGCAGAACCGGGTGGCCTTCCGGCGCGCCATGAAGCGCGCGCTCACCAGCGCCATGCGCTCGGGCGCCAAGGGCGTCAAGGTGCAGGTCGCGGGGCGCCTGGGCGGAGCCGAGATGGCCCGCACGGAAAGCTATTCAGACGGCCGCGTGCCGCTGCACACGATGCGCGCGGACATCGACTACGGCTTCTACGAGGCGCGCACCACGTTCGGGCGCATCGGCGTGAAGTGCTGGGTCAACAAGGGCGAAATCATGCCCGAGGGCTACACGGGCGCGGACCTCACCGATATGACCGCACCGGCCCCGCCGAGCTCCGAGCGCGACGGGCGCGGCGGCCGCGACGGGCGCGACGGGCGCTCCCGCAACCGCCCCGGCGGCGGTGGCGGCGGCGGCGGACGCGGGCGCGGACCCGGCGGGCCGGGCGGCGGCGGGCGCGCCGGCGGCGGACGCGGCCCCGGCGGCGGCGGGCGCGGCCCCCGCTCAGGCGGCGGCGCGCCGAGCGGCGGAGGCGGTCGCTGATGCTCTCGCCCAAGCGCGTAAAGCATCGCAAGCAGCACCGTGGACGCCGCCGCGGGACCTCGCGCGGCCAGGTCCACGTGCAGTTCGGCGAGTACGGCCTGAAGGCCCTCGAGGGTGGCTGGCTGACCAACCGCCAGATCGAGGCCGCCCGAATCGCGATGACGCGCAAGATCAAGCGTGGCGGCAAGGTGTGGATCAACGTGTTCCCCGACAAGCCCATCACCAAGAAGCCCGCCGAGACGCGCATGGGCTCCGGCAAGGGCTCGCCCGAAGGCTGGGTCGCGGTGGTCAAGCCCGGCCGCGTGATGTTCGAGCTGGCCGGCGTCCCCGAGCCGCTCGCGCGCGACGCGATCCGCCTGGCCGCGCACAAGCTGCCCGTCAAATCCAAGTTCGTGCTGCGTGAGGACTGAGGCGCACGGCGATGAAGGCAACCGAGCTGAGGGACCTGGATGACGGCGAACTGCGCAAGCGCGTGGCCGAGCTGCGGCGCGAGGTCTTCGGGCTGCGCTTCGCCAACGCCACCGGAGAACTCGACGACACGTCGGGTCTGGGGCGCGCCCGGCGAGACCTCGCCCGCGCGCTCACCGTCGAGCGCGAGCGTACGCTCACCGCGGGCGCCACAACCGAGAACTGATTAGAGAGCGGACGAGATGGCTGACGAGACAGACAAAGAGACCGAGACGCCCGACGCCGCCGCCGAGGCGCCCCAGGACGCCCCTGCGGCCGACGCTCCCGCCGACGCCGAGGCTGCGCCCGACGCTCCCGCCGAGGCCGAGGCTGCGCCCGACGCTCCCGCCGAGGCCGAGGCTGCGCCCGACGCTCCCGCCGAGGCCGAGGCTGCGCCCGAGGCTCCCGCCGAAGCCGAGGCTCCCGCCGACACCGAGGTGCCCGCCGAGGCCGAGGCCGAGGCACCCGCCGACGGCGACGCGCCGGCCGAGGGGCCCGTTGCCGCGGGCGAGCCCGCGCAGCAGCTCAGCTCCAAGGAGCGCCGCCGCAGGGAGCGCTCCAAGCACACCGGCGAGGCGCGCCCCGCGCGCACTCCGGAGGAGCGCCACGCAGAGCGCGCCGCGGAGCGCGCCGAGAAGGCCGTGCGCCGCCGTGCCCGCCGTTTGCAGGAACGTGCCAAGGCGGCCGAGCGCCGTGCCGCCGCACCAGCTGCGGAACCGCTCGCGCCGGTGCACGCGGTGGTCGAGGGAACGCGCCGGGTCCGCCAGGGCGTGGTCGTCTCCGACAAGGCCCAGAAGACGATCACTGTGCGGATCGACGTGGCCCGGCGACACCGCCGCTACGAGAAGATCGTGCGCAGCTCGAGCACCGTGCACGCCCACGATGAGAACAACGACGCGCACGAGGGCGACGTGGTGCGCGTGATCGAGAGCAGGCCGCTGTCGCGCACCAAGCGCTGGGCGCTCGTCGACGTGGTGGAGCGGGCGAGATGATCCAGAACGAGACCAGGCTGCGCGTGGCCGACAACTCCGGCGCGCGGGAAATCCTCTGCATCCGGGTGAAGGGCGGCTCGCGCCGGCGCTATGCGTTCGTGGGCGACGTGATCACGGCCACCGTCAAGCAGGCCAACCCGCAGGGCGCGGTCAAGAAGGGCGAGGTCGTCACCGCGGTGGTCGTGCGCACAAAGAAGCCGATCGGCCGCGACGACGGCACCTACATCGCCTTCGACGAGAACGCCGCGGTGATCATCGACGACCAGAACAATCCGCGCGGCACGCGCGTGTTCGGTCCCGTGGCGCGTGAACTGCGCGAGCGCAACTTCATGAAGATAGTCTCGCTGGCCCCCGAGGTGCTGTGATGAGCAAGCGGCGATCCTCAAGCGCGCCCGTCGGCAAGCGGCGCACGCTCAAGATCCGCACAGGTGACAAAGTCAAGGTCATGTCGGGCAAGGATCGCGGCAAGACCGGCCGCGTGCTGCGCGTTGACCCCAAGAGCGAGCGGGTGTATGTCGAGGGGCTCGCCATGGTCAAGCGCCACACCCGCCCCAAACAGGTCGCCGGCGCGCAGAGCCAGGCGCAGATCGGCGGCGTGATCGAGCGCGAGGGACCGATCCACATCTCCAACGTGATGCTGCTCGACCCCAAGGGCGAACCGACGCGGGTACGGATCGAGCGCGAGGACGGCGTGCGTGTGCGCGTCGCCAAGCGCTCCGGCGCGAGGCTGGACTGATCGCGTGGCCACCATGAACGAGACCGCTCCACCCGCCCGTCTGAAGCTCCGCTATCTGGAGGAGATCCGCCCTGCCCTGGTCGAGCGCTTCGGCTACACGTCGATCATGCAGGCGCCGCGGATCGAGAAGATCACCCTGAACATGGGCGTGGGCCTCGCCAAGCAGGACTCCAAAGTGCTCAAGGCAGCCACCGATCAGCTCGCCACGATCGCCGGGCAGCAGCCCAGCGTGCGCCGCGCGCGCAAGTCGATCGCCGCATTCAAACTGCGCGAGGGCATGCCCGTCGGAGTCGCCGTCACGCTGCGCGCCGAGCGCGGCTATGAGTTCCTCGACCGGCTCGTCTCGATCGCCATCCCACGGATCCGCGACTTCCGCGGGCTGAGCGCCCGCTCCTTCGACGGCCGCGGCAACTACTCCATGGGCGTCAAGGAGCAGATCATCTTCCCCGAGATCGACTACGACGCCATCGACCAGGTGCGCGGCCTGGACATCACGATCACCACCTCCGCCGCCAGCGACCTCGAGGCCTACGCGCTGCTCGCCGCGCTGGGCATGCCGTTCACCGCGCAGGGCCGGCCCAAGGGCTTCGACCCCGAGGCCGACGCGCGGGCCGAGCAGGAGGCGATGGCCGCTAAAGCCGCCGCCGCCGAGTCCGCCGAGGAGGCCGTCGCCGAGGAGATCGCCGAGGAGGCCGTCGCCGAGGAGGTCGCGGAGGAGATCGTCGCCGAGGAGGTCGCGGAGGAGATTGCCGAGGAGCTCGTCGCGGAGGCCGTTGCCGAGGAGATTGCCGAGGAGATCGTTGCCGAGGAGGTTGCCGAGGAGATCGCCGAGGAGGTCGTCGCCGAGGTTGAGACAGTGGAGGCGGCCGAAGAGATCACCGCCGAGGCCGCCGCGGAGCAGGCTGAGGCAAGTGATGAGCAGCAGGACGCCGAGGCAGATGCCGACACCGCAGAGAAAGAGAGCACCGACTGATGGCCAAGACATCGCTTCGCGTCAAGCAGGCGCGCCCCCCCAAGTTCAAGACACGCGCCTATACTCGCTGCACCCGCTGCGGCCGGCCGCGCGCGGTGTACAAGAAGTTCGGGGTGTGCCGCATCTGTCTGCGCGATCTCGCCCACAACGGCCAGATACCGGGGATGACGAAGTCCTCCTGGTAGCAGGACCGTCCCTCAACAGGAGCAAAGACCACAGCCAGCCATGTCGATGACCGATCCCATAGCCGACTTTCTGACGCGCGTGCGCAACGCGATCCACGCCGCCCACGAGACCGTGGAGATACCCGCGTCCAAGCAGAAGAGCGAGCTCGCGCGGATCCTCGACGAGCAGGGCTACATCGAGTCCTGGTCGGTGGTTCCGGCCGCCGACGGCAAGGCCGGGCAGCTGATCCAGATCCGCTTGAAGTACACCGAGGACCGCCGCTCGGCGATCTCCGGCCTGCGGCGGGTCTCGCGCCCCGGACGGCGCACCTATGTGGACGCCAAGCACATACCCAAGGTGCTGGGCGGCATGGGAACCTCGATCGTGTCCACCTCTCGCGGGGTCATGACCGGCCACGACGCGCGCGCAGCGGGCGTCGGCGGCGAGGTCCTGGCGCAGGTGTGGTGATGTCGCGCATCGGCAGACAGCCCATCCCTGTGCCCGCCGGCGTGACCGTCTCGATCGAGCCCGAGAGCGTGCGCGTCAACGGCCCCAAAGGGGAACTGGCGGAGCGCATCCACCGCGACATCGCGGTCACCCAGGACGGCGAGCAGCTGCTCGTCACGCGACCCACCGACCGCGGCGAACACCGTGCGCTGCACGGCCTGACGCGCTCGCTGGTGGCCAACATGGTCCAGGGCGTGACCGCCGGCTATGAGAAGCGCCTGGAGATTCAGGGCGTCGGCTACCGTGCGCAGCTGAAGGGCAAGAACCTGGAGCTCGCGGTGGGCTACTCGCACCCCGTCCCCATCCCCGCGCCCGACGGCATCGAATTCGAAGTGCCCCAGCCCACCCGCGTGGTCGTCAAGGGCATCTCCAAGCAACTCGTCGGCGAGACCGCCGCGATCATCCGCAAGCAGCGCCCGCCCGAGCCCTACAAGGGCAAGGGGATCCGCTATGAGGGCGAGTATGTCCAGCGCAAGGTGGGCAAGCGCGCATGAGCGTGATCACGAAGGAGGATCGCCGGCTCAAGCGGCGGCGCAGGGTGCGCGCGAAGGTCTCCGGCACGGGTTCGCGCCCGCGCATCTCGGTGTTCCGCTCCAACCGCGGCCTGTGCGCGCAGCTGATCGACGACGTCTCCGGAAAGACGCTCGCCGCCGTGAACTGGTTCGAGCCCGAGCTCCGCTCGCTGGCGAAATCCGAGCGCGCGGCGCGCTCCGGTGCGCTGCTGGGCGAGCGCGCGAAGGCGGCCGGGATCTCCGAGGCCGTGTTCGACCGCGGCGGCTACCGCTACCACGGCCACGTGCGCACCTTCGCCGAGGCCATCCGCGAGGCCGGCATAACCGTCTAGCGTCCCCGGCCGCTCGCTCCCGCTACCCTCACACCTGCCCATGTCCATATCGATAGATCGATCAGTCAGCTCGGCCGGCCTGGATCTCCAGGAGCGTGTCGTTGAGATCAACCGCGTCGCCAAGGTGGTCAAGGGCGGGCGGCGCTTCTCGTTCACAGCGCTGGTCGTGGTGGGCGACGAACGCGAAGTGGTGGGCGTGGGCTACGGCAAGGCCAACGAGGTGCCGCTGGCGATCCAGAAGGGCGTCGAGCGGGCCAAGAAGGACCTCTTTCGCGTGCCCAAGCACGGCAGCACCATCACCCACCAGACGACCGGCATCTTCGGCTCCGGGCGCGTGCTGCTGAAGCCCGCCTCGCCGGGAACCGGCGTGATCGCCGGCGGGGGCGTGCGCGCGGTGCTCGAGCTCGCAGGCATTCACGACATCCTCTCCAAGAGCCTCGGCACGCAGAACCCGATCAACCTCGTCAAGGCGACCGTCGCCGGCCTGCAGGGCCTGCGCACCCCCGAGGAGGTCGCCAAGCTGCGCGGCCTGTCGATCAGCCAGGTGCTCGGCCTCGGCGGCGGCGAGGCCGACGGCGCCCAGGAGCCGGCGCCCGCCGGCGCGCCCGGCGAGCAGCTGCCCGAGCCGGCCCCCGCGGCCGAGGGAGCTTCGGCCTGATGAGCGCGCTGAGCGTCACCCAGCGCAAGTCACGCAACGGCGCCGACCAGAAACAGCTCGACACGCTGCGCTCGCTGGGCCTGCGCCGGATCGGGCAGACGGTCGAGCTGAAGGACTCGCCGCAGGCGCGCGGCATGCTGCACGCGGTCCGCCACCTCGTCGAGGTCAAGGAGGGCAAGTGAGCCCCGCGGCCAAGGACGAGCAGCCCGAGCGCGTCGGCCTGCACAACCTCGCACCCGCACCCGGCAGCAGGCGTCCGCGCAAGCGCGTGGGCCGCGGCGAAGGCTCAGGCACGGGCAAGACCTCGGGCCGCGGGCAGAAGGGCGCGGGCGCACGCTCGGGCTCCAAGCGGCGGGCCGCCTTCGAGGGCGGGCAGATGCCGATCCACATGCGCATGCGAAAGCTGCGCGGGCCCCACATGAAGAAGTCGATGCCCTTCGAGCCCTTCCGCACGCACACCCAGCCCGTCAACATCGACGCGCTGGAGAGCCGCTTTGAGCCCGGCGCCGAGGTCACGCTCGAGCTGATGCGCGCCAACGGCCTGGCGACGCGCAAGGACATACCGGTGAAGGTGCTCGCCAAGGGCGAGCTCTCCAAGGCGCTCACCGTGCATGCCCACGCCTTCAGCGCCGGCGCGCGCGAGCGCATCGAGGCAGCCGGCGGCAGCTGCCAGATCATCGACGCCTAGCCGGTTGCGCGACCGTGCAAGCGGCGGTCCGCGCGGGGACATCCACTAGAATCGGCGACTGCGCGGGCGGGCGGGCGCGCGGCCTGCCAGAAGCGCGCTGAAAGCCCATGCTCTCGACGATCCTAAACGCCTTCCAGGTAGCGGATATCCGCAAGAAGATCGCCTTTACGGCGGCGATGCTGCTGATCTACCGCTTCGGCTCGCACGTGCCAGTGCCGGGCGTCAACCTCACCGCCGTCAACAACATCCAGAAGCAGTTCAGCGGCTCGGGCATCCTCAGCTACCTGAACCTCTTCTCCGGCGGCGGCCTGGGGCGGATCGCGATCTTCGCGCTGGGCATCATGCCCTACATCACCTCCTCGATCATCCTGCAGCTGCTGCAGGTCGCGGTGCCCTCGCTGGAAAAGCTCTCAAAGGAAGGCGAGGTGGGCCAGGCGCGCATCACCCAGTACACGCGCTACCTCACCGTCGGCCTGGCCTTCGCGCAGTCGATCGGCTACGTCTTCCTGTTCCACAGCCTGCAGGCCAAAGCTGGCGAATCGGTGGTCAAGGACTTCGACTTCGCCCACATCTTCCTGATCGTCATCTGTCTCACAGCAGGCTGCGTGCTGCTGATGTGGATCGGCGAGCTGATCACCCAGCGCGGCATCGGCAACGGCATCTCGCTGCTGATCTTCGCCTCCATCGTCTCGCGCCTGCCGGGCGCGATCCAGACCTGGTGGGACACCAACGACCAGGTCTTCAAGGTGATGGCGCCGTTCCTCGTGCTCGCCGTCGTTGCCGGCATCGTCTTCGTGCAGGAAGGCCAGCGCCGGATCCCCGTGCAGTACGCCAAGCGCGTGATCGGGCGGCGCATGTCCGAGGGCGGTCAGACCTATCTTCCGCTGCGCGTGAACATGGCCGGCGTGATCCCCGTGATCTTCGCCGCGAGCATCATGGCCTTCGCGCCCACCGTGGGGCAGCTCGTCAAAACCCACTGGGGCACCCAGCTCTCGGACTTCTTCACGCCCAACGGCTGGCACTACATCCTCGGGCAGTCCATCTTCATCCTGATCTTCACCTACTTCTACACCGCCGTCACGTTCAACCCCGTCGACCAGGCGGACAACCTGAAGAAGTACGGCGGCTTCATCCCCGGCGTGCGCCCGGGGCGCCCCACGGCGGAATTCCTCGACCGCATCCTCGCCCGCCTGACGTTCCCCGGCGCGCTGTTCCTCGCCGCCGTCGCCGCGCTGCCCGCGATCCTGTTCGCGCGCACCCACCAGCAGTTCAACTTCGGCGGCACCTCGATCCTGATCGTGATCGGCGTGGCGCTGGAAACGATGAAGCAGCTCGAGGCGCAGCTGATGATGCGCAGCTACGAGGGCTTCCTGAAGTAGGCCACGCCCGCGCCGGTAGCGCGCTGCCTGCAAGAAGCCGTCCGCTCTCCCCTCGGGGCGCGCGAGCGGATAGTCTGCGTCGGTCGTGTCCGAGTTGAACCTGATCCTGCTCGGCCCGCCGGGTGCCGGTAAGGGCACGCAGGCCGACCGCCTGCGCGAGGACTTTCAGCTGCCCCACATCTCCACCGGCGACATCCTGCGCGAGCAGGTCGCCGAGGCGAGCGAGCTCGGTCTGGAGGCCAAGCGCTACATGGACGCCGGCGAGCTCGTGCCCGACGAGGTGATCGTGGGGATGATCACCTCGCGCATCGCCGAAGGCGACGCGCGCGACGGCTTCCTGCTCGACGGCTTCCCGCGCAACGAGGAGCAGGCCGACGCGCTCGAGAGGGCCCTGCGCGGCCTCGACCGGCGGCTCACCGCGGCGCTGCTGATCGACGTGCCCGACGAGGAGGTCGTGCGCCGCCTGGCCGGGCGCAGGGTGTGCGTGAAGAACCCCGGCCACATCTACCACGTCGACTTCGACCCGCCCAAGCACGAGGACGTCTGCGACCAGGACGGCGCGCGCCTGATCCAGCGCGATGACGACCGCGAGGAGGTCATCCGCCGCCGCCTGGAGGTCTACCATTCCCAGACCGAGCCGCTGATCGCCTACTACGATCGCGCCGGGCTGCTGCGGCGCTTCGATGGGCGCAGGAACGCCGATGAGGTCCACGCCCACATCCGCGCCACGGTGGCGACGCTGCGCCTGGAGGATACGCTCTAGCCCGCGAGCTAAGCTGGGCTGTCTCCGAGTGCTCCCGACAGTTGGGGGCTCGATAGGTCTTTGAGGTCAGACGGGTCCCGCCGATCGGCGGGACCCGTCTGGGCCGTGGCTCAGGCTGCCTCCTTCACCGGCAAAGTGAAGAGAAGCTAAGCTCCGAGGGTGATCATCAAGAAGTCCCCCCAGGAGATCGAGCAGATGGCGCGGGCGGGCGAGGTGCTCGTGGCGACCCTCGACCTGCTCGCCGGCAAGATCCGCCCCGGCGTGAGCACGGGCGAGCTCGATGCGGCCGCCGAGCGCTTCATCCGCTCGCACGACGCCACCCCCACGTTCAAGGGCTACCGCGGCTTTCCCGGCTCGATCTGCGCCTCACCCAACGAGATGATCGTGCACGGCATCCCCGGGCGCTACTGCCTGAAGGGGGGCGACATCATCTCCATCGACGTCGGCGTCACGCTCGACGGCTGGGTCGCCGACGCGGCGCGCACGTTCGCCGTGGAGGACATCGACGCACAGAAGCAGGGCCTGCTCGCCGCCACCGAGCGCGCGCTGCACGCGGGCGTGGCCGAATGCCACCCGGGCAAGCGCATGGGCGACCTCTCGCACGCGATCCAACAGGTCGCCGAGGAGGCGGGACTGTCGGTGGTGCGCTCGCTGGTCGGCCACGGCGTGGGCCGCAGCATGCATGAGGACCCGCAGGTGCCCAACTACGGCAAGCCCGGCAAGGGCCCGCTGCTGGAGGAGGGCATGGTCCTGGCGATCGAGCCGATGACCACTGCGGGGCGCGCCGCGGTGCGCATGGGCGGCGACGGCTGGGCGATCTTCTCTCAGGACGCCTCGCCCGCGGCGCACTTCGAGTTCACCGTGGCGATCACCGCCGATGGGCCGCGGGTGCTCACCCCCTGGCATCACGGCGTCCCCGGCGCCGGCGCCGAGGATGCCGTGCCGAGCGTGGCCGGGCCCCGCTGAGGCGAACTTGCTAGCATGGGGGAGTCCTGCCCGAGGCGACGCTTGCTGCGCGCGCGAGGGCACATCCACGACTCGGTAGCGGCGGCCGCAACGGCAGCCAGAGCCGGGCCGCCGGAACCCAGCCGCCGAAAGGGATCATGAAGGTAAGACCGTCGGTCAAGCCGATGTGCGAGAAGTGCAAGATCATCCGCCGCAACGGCGTGGTGCTCGTCATCTGCCAGAACAAGCGCCACAAGCAGAGGCAGGGTTAGCGCCCGCATGGCTCGTATCGCCGGCATCAACCTGCCTCTGAACAAGCGTTCGGAGATCGGGCTGACCTACATCTACGGGATCGGACGCTCCACGTCCAACAAGCTGCTCAAGGAGGTCGGGATCGACCCCGACACCTACATCCGCGACCTCACCGAGGAAGAGGTCGCCAAGCTGCGCGACGCGATCGACGAGGGGCTCTCGGTCGAGGGCGACCTGCGCCGCGAGCGCTCCCAGGACATCAAACGGCTGCAGGAGATCGCCTGCTACCGCGGCCTGCGCCACCGGCGCGGCCTGCCGGTGCGCGGTCAGAAGACGAAGACCAACGCGCGCACGCGCAAGGGCCCCAAGCGCATGCAGGTGGCGGGCAAGAAGAAAGCGGGCAAGAAGTGAGCGCTGAGCACGAGCTCGCGGGGGGCTGCTGATGCCCGCCGCCCCCAAACGCGCCCGCGGACGGCGCAAGCCGAAAAAGAACATCCCGGTGGGCCAGGCGCACATCAAGACCTCGTTCAACAACACGATCGTCTCCCTCACCGACACGCAGGGCAACGTGATCGCCTGGGAGTCCGCCGGCGGCGCGGGCTTCAAGGGGTCGCGCAAGTCGACCCCCTTCGCCGCGCAGGTGACCGCCGACGCGGCCGCGCGCAAGGGCCTGGAGCAGGGCCTGCAGAAGGTGGAGGTCTACGTCAAGGGGCCCGGCTCCGGCCGCGAGACGGCGATCCGCTCGCTGCAGGCCGCAGGCCTCGAGGTCACCGGCGTCAAGGACGTCACGCCACAGGCCCACAACGGCTGCCGTCCGCGCAAGCGGCGGAGGGTCTAGCGATGGCACGCGACACCAGCCCGCAGTGCAAGCAGTGCCGCCGCGAGGGCCAGAAGCTGTTCCTCAAGGGAGAGCGCTGCCTGACGGACAAGTGCGGCGTCGAGCGTCGCTCCTACCCGCCCGGCGAGCACGGCCGCGGGCGCATGAAACAGAGCGAGTACCGTGTTCAGCTGCGCGAGAAGCAGAAGGCCCGTCGCTACTACGGCGTGCTCGAGAGGCAGTTCCACGGCTACTACGAAAAGGCCTCGCGCCAGCCGGGGATCACCGGCGAGAACCTGCTCGCGCTGCTCGAGTGCCGCCTGGACAACGTGCTTGTGCGCCTGGGCTTCGCGGCCTCGCGCCGCCAGGCGCGCCAGCTGATCCGCCACGGCCACTGGACGGTCAACGGCCGGCGGGTCAACATCCCCAGCTACCAGGTGCGCCCGGGCGATGTGGTCGCCATCAAGGCGGACACGCCGGCCACGCAGGTGGTCAGAGACGCCACCGAGCTCACCGGGCAGATCCCAGCGTGGCTGCAGGCCGACCACGAGTCGCTGACGGCCAAGGTGCTGCGCAGGCCGGAGCGGCGCGAGGTCGCCGCGCCGGTGCAGGAGCAGCTCATCGTCGAGCTGTACTCGAAGTAATAGGACCTTTTCCCGCATCGCCGCCCAGCCGGGCGGGGGTGCTTCAGAGCCGGCGTCGCAGGGACGCCGGTGCGAGACCAAAACGACGTTAGGACTCTCATGCTCGACTTCCAAATCCCCCGGATCACAAGCGAGTCCGTGGAGCAGAATCGTGGAACGTTCACGATCGAGCCGCTCGACCGCGGCTTCGGCTACACGTTCGGCAACTCGCTGCGCCGCGTGCTGCTCTCCTCCCTGGCCGGCGCCGCCGTCACGAGCGTGCGCATCGAGGGCGTCGCGCACGAGTTCTCCACGATCGGGGGTGTCAAGGAGGACGTCACCGACATCGTGCTCAACCTCAAGGGCGTGGTCTGCCGCATGCACTCCGACGCCAGCGAGGTCGAGGCGCCGCTGGTGGTCACAGGCCCCGGAGACATCACCGCCAAGGACATCGACCTGCCGGCCGGCGTGGAGATCCTCAACCCCGACCTGCACATCGCCACGCTCGAGAAGAAAACGAAGCTCGAGCTGTACATGACGATCGGGCGCGGGCGCGGCTACCGCCCGGCGGAGGAGAACAAGTCCGCCGACCAGCCCATCGGCGTGATCCCGATCGACTCCATCTTCTCGCCCGTCAGGCGCGTGGCCTACGCGGTGGAGCAGGCGCGCGTGGGGCAGAAGACCGACTTCGACAAGCTCACGCTCGACATCGAGACCGACGGCTCGATCGACCCCCAGGCGGCACTGCGCGAGGCGGCCGAGCTGCTGATCAGCCAGCTGGCGATCTTCACCGACGCGGACCGCATCCAGGAGCTGCGCGCGGCACCCGGCGGACAGCTCGACGGGCACGGCCTCGCGGTTGGCGGGGGCGGCGCGCCCGCCGCGCTGCAGGGCGAGGAGTTCGGCATCCTGATCGAGGAGCTTGAGCTGGGCGTGCGCTCCTACAACTGCCTCAAGCGCGCCGGCATCCAGACCGTCGGCGACCTCATCTCGAAGTCCGAGGCGGAGCTCAACGCGATCCCCAACTTCGGCAAAAAGTCGATCGACGAGGTCATCGAAACCCTCCACGCGCGGGGCCTCAGCCTGCGCGCGGACTGATCAGGCCCTCTAGACTGCGCGGACGATGAGACATCAGCAGACCAGGAACAAGCTCAGCCGCGACTCCGCGCACCGCAAGGCGCTGCTGATGAACCTCAGCAAGGAGATCATCGAGCACGAGCGGATCAAGACGACCGAGGCGAAGGCCAAGGCGGTCAAGCCCGAGATCGAGAAGCTGATCACGCTGGCCAAGCGCGGCGATCTGCACGCCCGCCGCCAGGCGCTTTCGACGCTCTGCCAGGACAAGTTCGCGGTGCACAAGCTCTTCGAGGAGGTCGCGCCCCGCTACGCAGAGCGTCCCGGCGGCTACACGCGCATCCTCAAGCTCGGACCGCGCCGCAGCGACGCGACCGAGATGGTCTTCATCGAGCTCGTCTGAGCGCGCCGGGCAGCGGCACGCGCTGCGCGGGATGAGAACCAAGCTCACGATCGAGTACGACGGGACGGGCTTTGCCGGCTGGGCGCGCCAGCCCGGCAAGCGCACCGTCGAGGAGGCGCTGCAGGGCGCGCTGCGTACGGTGCTGGGCGAGTACGCAGGCGACGGGCAGCCGCTCACGCTGAGGGTCGCCGGGCGCACCGACCGTGGCGTTCACGCCTGGGGACAGGTGGCCAGCTATGCGCACGAGGCCGTCGATCCGCTGCGCCTCAACGGGCTGCTGGACGACGATGTCGCGGTGCTCGCCGCCGAGCCCGCGCCCGAGGCCTTCGACGCGCGCCGCGACGCCACCAGCAGAACCTACTGCTACCGCGTGCTCGCACGGCGCACGCGCTCGGTGTTCGAACGCGACCGCGCGTTCTGGTGGACCGGGCAGCTGGACCGCGACGCGCTTGCCGCGTGCGCGCAGGCGATCACCGGCAAGCACGACTTCACTGCCTTCACGCCCACCGAAACCGAGCACTCCTACTTCCGCTGCGAGGTGCTGCGCGCCGAGTGGCTGGCCGACGGCGAGCTGCTCGAGTTCTGGATCGAGGCCGACATGTTCCTGCGCCACATGAACCGCGTGCTCGTCGGCACCATGCTCGACGTGGCCTGCGGCGCGCGCACGCTCGAGGAATTCGAGAGTCTGCTCGAGGGCCGCCCGCGCGTCGAGGCCGGCAGGACCGCGCCGGCGCACGGGTTGGCGCTTGCCTCGGTGCGCTACGGCGGCTTTGGCGCCTCTGCAGGGGGTCAGGCTACCGCGTAGCCGCCAGTGAGCAGGTGGCTCGTCTCATGGGCCTTCCGCTTCGCCTTCGCAGCTTTCGGTTTCGGATTTTGCGGCTTCGGCGAGGTTCCTCACGTTGACGGTCCTGCCGCTTGCGTTGCGGATTATCAGCTCGGTTGGCAGCGGCGAGAAGGCGCCGTAGACGAGCACGCCGCCGGCGTGCAAGCGCGCGGGGATCGTGACCTTGCGCAGTGGCACGAGCCTGCCGGACACCAGCGCGAGCACTGTATCTCGCGAGGCCCTGAGCAGGCCGTAGACGATTACGTAGGGCTGTGGTTCACAGCCGTTGGAGGCCATCGGTTCGAGGACTCGTCCGCCGTTCGGAATGGCGACGCTCCCTCCGAAGCCGCCACCGCCACCGCCACCACCAAGCAGAGTTTCTTCGTTGCTGGCTTCGAACTTCAATTCGAAGTGTTCGATGCCGAGCTTGCGGAAGCGTTCCCCGCGGATCGTAAAAGCGGGTATCTGGGGAGGGCTTTCGTGGACCAGGCGCACGTTGCCGCCGGGGAAGTGCTTGACGGGGTGCTTCGTGCATTCCAGGACCGGCGGCAGCGCCAGCATGGCCACCGTGTTGCCGCTCGCGTCCAGCTCGGTCAGGGACACCGGTATCGGTGCGGGGCCGCGAACGGCCTGGTAGTAGAGGCCCGCCGGTCCCCCCAGCCGCGCGGGCAGCCGGATCGCGGGCGAGGTGATCGTTTCGCCGTCGCTCAACAACAGGCGCACGCTCCGCGTTCTCGTCAGCAGGTTGGCCTCGATCGTCAGCAGGCCCGATTCGCAGTGGACGGTCGGGTTGGCTTCGACGTGGGACCGCGAGAGGCACCTGCCGGTTCCTTCGCCGGAGAGTGTTTCGAGTATGCCGGGCGTCGGGCGGGAGGATTCCGTGATCGTGACGAAGACGCTGCACGCCAACGCCAGCCCGTTCGAGGACCGTTCGGCCTTCGCCACGAAGCTCCCGCCTGCGGCGGTCTTGCCGCGAGCGACCACGACCGGCTTGCTCGCCGGCGATTTCACCTTCGGCGCCGTTTCGGCGGGCAGACCGACCGTCGCTTCGAGGCGACTCACGGCATCCCTCAACTGACCGCTGCTTTCCTGTTTGCCCAGGCGAAGCTTGAGTGCATCCGCGTGGCGAGCGAGCGTCCTGCCGGCGGCGTTCTCATAAGGGGCGAGAAAGTTGGGGAAGGTCTTTGTGCCGAGCCGCGCAACTATTGCGATGAGCTCAAAGCTGCGCTTCAGGATCGCTTCCGAGCGGCTCTCAAGTTCTCTAGAGGCGGGGGTCAGCGTCTTGTAGCCGCTGGCCACCCACGCCCTCATGTCCTCGCAGACGGGCGGTGCGCGGAGTTCGAGCTCTTCCTTCTCACCCGCGGCCGTCGCCTCGACGAACAGCGTGATCAGAGGGTTGCTCCATTTCAGAGGCGCGAGGGCCTTGGTCAGGGCGGCTGACGCTTCGCGGTCCGATTCCGTGCCGGGCCCGGTCAGCGCGGAGAGCAACTCGGTCTTCAGCTCGCCCAGTTGCCTGGACTGTCTGCGTCGTTCGCCTTCGGCACGCGCGCTCGAGGGCATTCCTGATATTGGCCCCGGCCCGGCCAGTCCGAATCCGAGTACCTGTTCATGAGGAGGCGCGTTGGTGAGGATGCCCGGGCATTCGCCTGAGATCCGCGCGGCGATGGCTTGCCTTGCCGCAGTTTCCTGCGGCAGGTTGGCGAGCTCCGCTTCCTCGTAGCGGTTCGTCGCGACCAGGTAGGCGTGGGTGGCTGCCGCGTCTGCCGGCGACACCCGCTTCGGCTTGCTCGAGGTGCGCCCAGCCGCGAGAGCGCTCGCCGGTGGGAGCGCGCACAGGAGGCTCGTCGTCAGCACCAGCACCCAGCGGATGGCCGCTTGCCCCCGCAAATTTGCACCCTCCACTCGCGCAGCATATCTTCACGCGAGCGGGTCGATGCGCCCCTATGCTGGTAGCGATGCTCGACGTGCTGCTCACAAACGACGACGGGATCGAGGCTGACGGGCTGCAGGCGATGCGCCGCGCGCTCGTGGAGCTCGATGGCGTGCGCCTGGCGGTGATCGCCCCAGACGGCAACCGCTCGGCGATGGCGCGCTCGATCACCACCCGCCGACCGCTGGTGGTCGAAGAGGTGCCCTTCAGCGACGGCACGATCGGCTATGCGACCGACGGCACGCCCGTGGACTGCGTGCGCCTGGCGAGCCTCGGCCTCGTCGAGGGCTTCGCCGCCGACGTGGTCGTCTCGGGCATCAACCACGGCGCCAACCTCGGCGATGACATCACCTACTCGGGCACCGTGGCGGCGGCGCTCGAGGGCGTCGTGCTGGGGCTGCCGGCGATCGCGGTCTCCCAGCAGTCGGGGGCGCGCTCGCTGGACTACCGCTTCGACGGGGGCTTCGGCTTCGATGTTGCAGCCGCGTTCGTGGCGCGCCTGCTGGAGCGCATCGAGGACGTGCCGCTGCCCGCGCGGACGCTGCTGAACGTCAACGTCCCCGCCGGCGAGCCGGTGGGGGTGGAGGTCACCAGCCTGGGCAAGCGCATCTACCGCGACGAGCTCAAGCTGGATCGCGAGGAAGAGACGCGCCGGCGCTACTGGATCTACGGCTCCGACCCCGGCTATCAGGACGAGCCTGGAACAGACCTTGCGGCGGTGGCCGCCGGGCGCATCGCGGTGACCCCGATCCACTTCGATCTCACCGACCGGCCGAGCCTCGAGGCCCTGCGTAGCTTCGATCTGGAGGGACTGCTGGAACCCGTCGCGCGCGACGCGGGCACGTGAGCGGGGCGCCCTCGCCACAGGAGCTGGCGCGCGCGCAGGAGCTGCGCGAGGCGCTGGAGCACCACGCCTACCGCTACTACGTGCTCGACGATCCCGAGATCGGCGACGATGCCTACGACCGGCTGCTGGACGAGCTGCGCGCGCTCGAGCGGCTCCACCCAGAACTCGTCACCCCCGACTCGCCCACACAGCGCGTAGGCGGCGAGCCGGTGGGGCGCCTGGAGAAGGTCCGCCACCTCGAGCCGATGCTCTCGCTCGGCAACGTGCGCTCCGAGCAGGAGCTGCGGGCGTGGGTGGAGCGGATGCGCAACCACCTCGCGCGCGAGGGCATCGTCGATCCCAGCTTCAGCTTCGTGGTCGAGCCGAAGATCGACGGGCTGGCGATCAGCCTGATCTACCGCGACGGCGTGCTGGAGCGCGGCGCCACGCGCGGCAACGGCGAGGTCGGCGAGGACGTCACGCACAACCTGCGCACGATCGGGGCGATCCCGTTGCACGTGGACGATGCGCCGCCGCTGCTGGAGGTGCGCGGCGAGGTCTACATGTCGCTGCGGGACTTCACGGCGCTGAACGAGCGCCGCGCCGAAGCGGGCGAATCGACATTCATGAACCCGCGTAACTCGGCCGCGGGCACGATCCGCCAGCTCGACCCCGCCGACGCGGCCAAGCGCCCGTTGTCGATCTGGTGCTACCAGGTGGGCGTCACCGAGGGACTGTCCTTCCAGGCGCACTCGCAGGCGCTGCAGTGGCTGCGCGAGCACGGCTTCCGCGTCAACAGCGGCATCAAGGTGCTCGCCGGCGAGGAGGAGGTGATCGCGCAGTGCCTGGAGTGGGAGCGGCGCAGGGGGGAGCTCGACTTCGAGATCGACGGCGTGGTGGTAAAGGTCGACGACCTCGAGCTGCAGCGCAGGCTCGGCTCCGTCGGGCGCGACCCGCGCTGGGCGGTGGCGTGGAAGTTCGCGCCGACGACCGCGGTGACGCGCCTGGAGAAGGTGATGTGGAACGTGGGCAAGTTCGGCGATCTGCGCCCATACGCTGTGCTCGCGCCGGTCGAAGTCGGCGGCGTGACGATCAAGCTCGCGACCCTGCACAACGAGGAGGACATCGTGCGCAAGGACATCCGCGCGGGTGAGGATGTGATCGTGGTCCGCGCGGGCGACGTGATCCCTCAGGTCGTCTCGCCGGCGCCGCACGTGGTCGAGGCCAAGCGGCGTCCGCCGCTGCCGCACCCCCCTAAGCGCTGCCCGTTCTGCGACACGCCGACGATCAAGACGACCGACAGCATCTTCACCAAGTGCCCCAATCCCGAGTGTCCCGCGCGGGCGTGGCAGCTGCTCAAGCATTTCGTCTCGCGCGGCGCGATGGACATCGACGGCCTCGGCGAGAAGCAGGTGGCATTGCTGCAGGAGCGCGGCCTGCTGCACAGCGCCGCGGATTTCTACCGCCTGAAGGAAGAGCAGCTGCTCGAGCTCGAGGGCTTCGGCGAGCTGTCCGCGAGCAACCTGCTGAGGGCGATCGAGGCTTCCAAGCAGCGGCCCTTCGCGCGCGTTCTGTTCGCGCTCGGCATCGAGGAGGTGGGCGAGGTCACGGGGCGCAACCTGGCCCAGCGCTTCCGCGACATCGACGCGCTGCTCGCGGCCTCACCCGAGGAGATCGCCGAGACTCCCGGCATCGGCGAGAAGATGGCGAGCTCGATCCGCGCACAGCTCGAGGCGGAGCGCATGCGCTGCCTGATCGCCGAGCTGCGCGAGCTGGGACTGTGCTTTCACGAGGATGGCCCGCCGCCATCCGAGGGGCCGCTGGCGGGCCGCACGCTCGTGCTCACGGGGACGCTGCCGCAGCTCTCGCGTGAGCAGGCCACCGAGCAGATCCTCGCGGCGGGCGGGCGGGTGAGCAGCTCGGTGTCCAGGAAGACCGACTACGTGCTCGCGGGAGAGAGCCCGGGCTCGAAGCTCGAGAAGGCTGAGCGCCTGGGCGTGGCGGTGCTGGACGAAGCCGCGCTGCGGCGCCTGCTGGATCAGTAGCCGGCGATCGTGACCGCCATGTGGTCCTGGAAGATGTGGGCCGTTTCGGTGGCGATTCCGTCGGTGAAGATCGCAAACGCGAGCAGGTGCCCGTCGGAGGCCTCACAGTAGCCGGCCAGGTTGGAGACGCCGGTCAGCGTGCCCGTCTTGCCCTGGCAGCGGCCTTCGGCGCCGGTGTGGCGCATGCGCAGCGCGAGCGTTCCCGTGTGCCCCGCCACAGCGAGATGTTCGCGCAGCACCGCTCCGATCGGCGTGGGCTGCAGCTCGACGAGCAGGTCGGCCACCTGGTAGGGGGAGGTGCGGTCCTCTTCGGAGAGCCCGGAGCCGTCGACCACGTGTGGACGGATGCCGAGCATCTCGCCGATCGTGGCCGCCACCACCGCCGCTCCCGCCGCCGTCGTGCCCGCCCCGCCATAGCGCGCGCCGAGGTCCTTCACGAGCGTCTCGGCGAAGAAGTTGTCCGACGGCGGGAGCATCAGGCCGAGCAGCTGGGCGATCGTCGGCGAGGGAGCCTGGGCGAGCTGCACCGCGCCCGCGGGCGTGCTCGCGGCGCCGCTCGAGCCATGGATCGAGACGCCGTCGGCCTTCAGCGCGCCCCACAGCGCGTGCGCGGCGTATGCCGCCGGCGCGTGCGCCCCGCCCAGCGATCCGCTTTCGCCGCGGTTGAAGGCGAGCGCGCTGAGCGTGCCTTCGAGGAAGGGGTCGGGGGCGTAATCGCTGGACGGCTCGCCGCGCAGCGAGTCGAAGTAGGACTCATCGCCCTCGATCGAGCCGGTGATCCGGTGGATGCCGTCCACGCGGACGAGCTGGCTGACGAGCGTCGAGACGCTCGCGCCCACGCCGCCGTAGTGTTCGCGGATGAAGCCGGTGCTGCCGAACGTCGGGTCCCCGCCGCCGCGCAGGTACAGGCTTCCTTCCCACACTCCGCCCGGAGCGATGTGCCCGACGCCATAGACGACCGTGTCCAGGCGCGCGGAGGGCCCCATCAGATCGAGCGTCGTGGTGGCCGTGTAGAGCTTCTCCACCGAGGCCGGGGGGCGCATCGTGCTCGCGCGCTCGGAGAACAGCGCCTGCTTGGCCGTCAGGTCATACACATAGGCGCCGTCCGAGGGCCCGGCAAGCGCCAGCTGGCGGCCGAGATCGCTCTGCAGCGCCGCCAGGCTGCCGCCGCCGGCCGCGTCTGCGCTGGCGGCCGCGCCGAGGAGTACAAGTCCGCATAGCAGAATTATCAGTATTCCGGGCGTATTCCGGGCCATGCGGGCCTAAAATGTCCCTTGTATGGGCAAGGTTGTCAAGCTGGAGCCGACGGCGAGGACGGAGTCGGCCCGGGCAAGGAAGCGCCGCCTGGCACCGCGCGGCGTCGGGCGCCCCGCGTCAGTCGACCGGCGGCGGCGCCCCCGGCGCGACAAGACGGCGCTCGTGCTCGGCGGCGGCGGCTTCACCGGCGGGGTGTATGAGATCGGCGCGCTGCGCGCGCTGGACCTGCTGGCGGTCAACAGCACGGTCAACCAGTTCGACGTCTATGTGGGCACCTCCGCGGGCTCGTTCATCGCGGCGCTATGTGCCAACGGCGTCTCGCCCGAGGAGATGATGCAGGTCGTCACCCGCCAGGGCAAAACGAGCTTCAAAGACATCGATATCGGCGACCTGCTGCGCCCCAACCTCGGGGAGTTCGCGCGCAAGGGCGCGCTGATGCCGCTGCGCGCTCTCTCGCTGGCCCGCCAGGTGCTCGCGCAGCCCGGCGGCATCTCGCTGATGGACGTGATGCTGGGGTTCGCCAGCACGCTGCCCTCGGGCCTGTACACCGGAGAGGGGATCGAGCGCTATCTGCACGACGTGCTCAGCGAACCGGGCCGCACGGACAACTTCAGCGAGCTCGCCTGCGAGCTCTACCTCACCGCCACCGACCTCGACAGCTGCGAGCGCGTGGTCTTCGGCGTGGAGAAAGCGGGCGACGTCCCGATCTCGACCGCGGTGCGGGCCTCGGGCGCACTGCCGATGGTCTACTCGCCGGTGCGCGTCAACGACCGCGAGCTGATCGACGGGGGGATCGTCTCGACGACCAACCTCGATCTCGCGGTGCAGGCCGGCGCAAAGCTCGTGGTCGTGATCAACCCGATCGTGCCCTACGTCAACGACTTCGCCGACACCGTCACCACGCTCCACGGCAAGCGCCCGCGACGGATCTCCGACATGGGCTTTGCGCAGATCGGCTACCAGGTCTTCAAGCTGGTCGCCCACCAGCGCCTGCACGAACTCGCCAAGCACTGGGAGGAGCGCTATCCCGGCGTGGACATCGTGCTGATCGAGCCCGACGCGACCGATGAGCTGATGTTCGAGACCTCGATGATGAGCTTCACCTCGCGCGTGGAGATCGCGCGCCACGGATTCGAGTCGGTGACCAAGAACCTGGCCAACGAATACGAGCGCTTCAACGCTGTCGCCGAGCGCCACGGGATCACGATCTCGGGCAAGCGCGTGCGCCAGGTCGTCGAACACTTCGACGATGAGCCCGAAGAGCTGAGTGCATGGCGCAAGATCCTCGAGGGCACCACCGGCGCCCTGCTGCGCCAGGCCGGCTCGACCGGCTAGCCCAGCGCCTTGTCGATCGCGCCCAGCAGCCGTTCGCTGGCTGCCGCTGAGCGCATGCTGATCCGCGCGTAACGCGGCTCGCCGAGCGCCTCGCCGGCGGCCACGAGCACGCCCGCCTGCGCCAGGTGCGCGGCGAGCTCACCGCCGTGCAGCAGCGGGTGGGCGACCCACAGGAAGTTGGCCTGGCTGTCGCTGACCTCAAAGCCGCGCCCCCGCAGCTCGCCGATCAAGCGCGGGCGCTCCTCGCAGATCGTGCGCACGCGCCGCTCGACCAGCTCCGAGCAGCCGCGCAGCGCCTCCAGGGCGCCCGCCTGGGAGACCTCCGAGACGCCCAGGTCGGGATCGAGCTCGGCGAGCAGCTCGCCGGCGGACGGTGCGCCGATCGCATAGCCGATGCGCAGCCCGGCCAGCCCCCAGGCCTTGGAGAAGCTGCGGAACACAAGCAGGCGCGAGTGCTCCTCCAGCAGCGCCAGCGACGCGTTGGTGGGCTGCGCGTCGGCGAACTCGACGAGTGACTCGTCGAGCAGGACCGCGACGTGGTCGGGAAGCGCCTCGAGCAGGCGCCGCAGCTCGCCGACGGAGAGCAGCTCGCCGGTGGGATCGTTGGGGCTGGCCAGGGCGATCACGCGGACCTGCGGGTCGCGGGCAGCCTCGATCAGCGCGTCGATGCCGCCGCTGACGGGGACCGCGCGCCCGTGGGCGCGGCGCGCCATGATCGGGTAGAGGGGGTAGGAGGGCCACGGGCTCAGCAGCTGCTGGCCCGGCTCGATCAGTGCTCGCGTGGCCAGACTGAGCAGCTCGGCGGCCCCGTTGCCGAGGATCAGGCAGCCGGGGTCCACGCCGTGACGCGCGGCGAGCTCGATGCGCAGCTCGCCCGTGTGCACGTGCGGGTAGCGGTTGAGGCCGCGACGCGCCACGAAGGTGATCGCGTTGACAATCCGCGGGTGTGGCAGCTCGGGCCACGTGGTCTGCGAGAGGTCGAGCGTCTCGACGCGGGTGAGCGCCTTGCGCTTGCGCTCCGCGGCCTCCTCGCGCAGCCCGCGGTTGACCTCCTCCTCGGACATCCCCTCGAACTGGCGGTAGTAGTCGATCAGGCCCACGGTATGGCCCGTTGTAGCAGCGAGCCCGGAAGTGCACCGGCCGCCGGGCGCCACCGGGCGCCGGGCCCGGGGCTCATCCGCCGCCGGGGCCGGAGGAGCCGAGGTTGCCCGGTCCGTGGATCACGATGAACCAGAACGCGAACGCGAGCCCGCACACCACCGCCGAGGCCGCGAACACCCGCCCCAGCGCACCCGAGCGCTGGTCGTGTCCCGCGGCGCGTCGAACGAGGATCCAGGCCTGGTCGAGGCGGCGCAGCAGCGCGAGCGCGCCGAACAGGAACGCGAACAGGGCGATGAAGGAGACGAGGATGCCGAGGCTCACGCTGCCCGCGAGGTAGTCCGCGCGGGAGCCCAGCCACAGGCAGGCCAGCGGGATCGGCCCCCAGCAGAGCAGGCACAGCACGGCCATCGCCGCCAGCAGGATGCCGGCGAGCGACCCGTCGATGCGCTGGCGCAGCTCGCTGCCGCGCTGGGGCAGCCGCCGGAAGCGCACGGGCGCGGTGCCCGGCCGGCGCCCGACGAACAGTCCGCCGTTATCGGAGGGGTCGCTGCGCATAAGTATCCATGTTCGCAGCTACAGCGCCGGGCGTCGCCGCTCAGCTCGCGTACAGCGCGTCAATGACCTCGGCGTACTTCTCGTTGACCACGTTGCGCTTGACCTTCAGCGTCGGCGTGAGCTCGCCCGTCGCCTGTGACAGGTCGTGGTCGAGGATGGCGAACTTCTTGACCTGCTCGACCTGGGCGTATTTGGTGTTCGCGCGGTCGATCTCCGCCTGGATCATCGCCCGCACAGTGGGGTCGCGCGACAGCGAGGGGATGTCCTGTGCCAGACCATGTTCGCGCGCGAACACGGGCATCTCCTCCTCGTCCAGCGTGATCAGCACGACCGGGTAGGGGCGCTGGTCGCCGTGCATCACCGCCTGCGATATCCAGCGCGACTGCTTGAGATCGTTCTCGATGTTGGCGGGGGTGAGGTTCTTGCCCCCGGCGGTGATGATGATGTCCTTCTTGCGCCCGGTGATCGACAGGTAGCCGTCCTCGTCGAGCGAGCCGAGGTCGCCGGTATGCAGCCAGCCGTTCTCGACGGCGCCGAAGCTCGTGGGCGCATGGTTGTGGTAGCCGTTGAAGATGTTGGGGCCTTTGACCAGGATCTCGCCGTCGTCGGCGATCTGGACCTCCACGCCCGGCAGCGGGCGCCCGACGGTGCCGAAGCGGTGGTCGGCGACCGTCGAGACAGTGGCCGCGGTGGCAGTCTCGGTCATTCCATAGCCCTCGAGCACCGGCACGCCGCAGGCCCAGAAGAACTCGAGGATCTCCCGCGCGATCGGAGCTGCGCCGGTGGTCGCGTGCGAAACGCGCCCGCCGAACAGCGCGCGCACGTTGCTGAAGATCTGCTCGTCGGCCTCTTCGAACGGGCGCATGAGCTCCTCCGGCACGGCTTCCCCGCGGTTCATCATGTCGCGCACCTTCACGCCGAGGCGGATCGACTCCTCGGTGCGCTTGCGTTCCTCGGGCGACTGCGCCTCGATCGTGCCGTGAGCGAGCGTGTAGATCTTCTCGAAGATGCGCGGCACCGAGGGCAGGTAGGTGGGTTTCACCTCCATCAGCTCGGGGATGATCTTTTTCGTGTCGCCGCTGTAGAAGGCGAGGGCGCTGCCGAGGTTGAAGACGGCGAGCTGGACCAGCAGCGCGAAGGAGTGCGCGAGCGGCAGGTAGAGGTAGACCAGCTCATCGCCGCCGCGGATCTCGCCCGCCTCGGCGACCATTTCGATGATCGAGCAGTAGTTGCCATGGGTCAGCACACAGCCCTTCGGCGGCCCCGTGGTGCCGGAGGTGTAGATGAACGTGAACGCATCCTCGGGGCGTACGCCGGCGCGCCGCGCCTCGAGCTCCTCGACCGGGCGCCCGCGCCCGCGCTCGCGAACCTCATCGAGGGTGACCGCACCGAGCTCCTCGCGGATGGGGGCCGCGCCGTTGCCCGCCGCGTCCTGCGCCGAGGGCTCCATCACGATGATCGTGCGCAGGCTCGGCAGCTGGTCCCTGATCGCAGCGATCTTTGCGAGCTGCTCGTCGTTCTCGCACACGACCGCGCTGGCGTCGGAGTCCGAGAGCACCCACAGGCACTCCTCCGGCGAGTTGGTCTGGTAGATCGGTACGACCACGGTGCCCGCGGAGGTCGCGCCCATGTCCGCGTAGGACCACTCGGGACGAGTGTTGGCCAGGATGCACAGACGCTCGCCGGGCTGTACGCCGAGGTCGATCAGCCCGAGGCCGATCTCCTGGACGATCTGGGCCAGCTCGGTGTAGCTCACGTCACGCCAGGCGCCGTCCTGCTTGTGGCGCACCGCGGCGCGGTCTCCGTACTCGGCGGCCGAGCGCGGGATGAGGTCGGCGATCGTCCGCAAACGGGCGGTCGGCGGCGCCACGGCGCTGGGCTCCATCGGGACACTCCTTATCGACTCTTCGGGGGCAGGCTGGCTCAAACAGCTTCTTGATCTTAGACGTTGCGGAAAACCACCAGCGGCGGGGCTCGGCGGCGGCGACCTGCGCATTCCTTCACACGGGATTGGGAACGTCGATAAACACGTGTTGCAGCCCGAACCGCTCGGCGAGCAGTTCGCCGACGCGCCGGATGCCGAGTGTCTCGGTGGCGTAGTGCCCGGCGGCGATCACATGCAGGCGGTGCTCGCGGGCCAGCGCCATCGTCCGCTCCTCCGCCTCGCCTGTGAGCAGCGCATCGGCCCCCGCAGCGGCGGCCTCGCCGAGGTAGTCCGCGCCCGCTCCCGAGACGATCGCAAGGCGCGCCACCCGCTCGGGCCCGAAGTCCAGGTGCAGCGGATCGCGGGCGGTGAGCGTCCGCACCCGCGCGCACAGCTCCGCGGCCGTGAGCCCCGCGCCGGGAAGTCTCGCGATGCAGCCGATCGGCTCCCCGCGATGCATCGCGAAGGGCTCCGGGTCCCCGCCCTCGAGCGCGCGGGCGAGCAGCGCGTTGTTGCCGAGTTCGGGGTGGGCGTCGAGCGGCAGGTGGTAGGCCGCGAGCGCTATGTCGGCCTCGAAGAGGATCTGCAGGCGGCGCTTGAGCAGCTCATCGATCGGGCCGGGACCCTCGCCCCAGAAGAGCCCATGGTGGACGAGCAGCAGGCCGGCGTGCTCGCGGGCCGCCAGTTCGAACAGCTCGGCGTGCGCTGAAACGCCCGTGGCAAGGCGCGTGACCTCGGCCGGCCCCGGCACCTGCAGGCCGTTCGGGCCGTAGTCCTCGAAGCGCTCCGGCTCGAGCAGCTGAGCGACCGCGTCGATGAGCTCGGAGGTTGCAACGGGCACCCGGCGAAGATAGCGCCCGTGCGCGTGTGGGATACTGTCGCCTGCGTCGGGGCGTGGCGCAGCCTGGTAGCGCGCACCGTTCGGGTCGGTGAGGTCCCCGGTTCGAATCCGGGCGCCCCGATTGAGGTTCTCGTGGAGGCTGGAGTCGGCTGGGGCCTCTGAGGGGCAATTGGAGCTGGCGTCCCGCAGGTTGCTAGGAGCGCACAGCCAATTTGGCCGGGTCTTCTGGGTCATGCCGGTTGCCGAGTTCGTTGAGCTCCGCGGCTTGGCGCGTTGCCTCAGCGGCGAGTGCGTCGTCTTTCGACTCGCGACCGACGAGCAGGACATAAAAGCACGCGCCCGCCCGTTCGGCCTCCGGAAAAAGGCGACCCTCCGAGAACAGTTCCTGCACTTTGAGGGCGTGGTCCGAGGCCTCTCGCGACAGTGGGCCGGTCGCCCGGATTTGCAGTATTCGCCGACGCCTCCTCTCCAACTCGATATTGGGAGGGGGAAGATTGTCAAGGACCTTCATGTCGCCTCCCTCCGCGCCGACCAGCTCCTGGAGCCAGTCCACGGCGAGATCGGTCAGCTCGTACGCAACGAGCCCCGTATGTTTCTCCTTGCCCAAGCGCGGCGCCTGCATCAGGTCCGGCCGCGCTGGATGCTTGTCGGGCAGAACCGAGCCGAACCCCTGCAGGAAGTAGTCGGCCATCCCCATCTCCAGCGTCACCATGAACCCGAGGCTAGCGTCTCCCTCAAACGGAGGCCCTGGCGGCAGTCTGCAGAGCCGCGATGGCAGCGGGCCGGGCGCCGAGCCATCGGCGACGCATTACGCGCCTCGCGAGGACCGCACATGCTCCGGCGCCGCTGGTCCTCTGATCAGCGGCGGGGCCCGACGATGCGGCGGGAGCGCGACGCGAGCGGACACCTCGCGCGGCGCGGCGTATGACGCGACACGGCTAGCGTGGCGCCGGCGCCGGGGTTGCGATCTCCAGTGTCGCGAGCCGGTAGAAGCCGGGGATGGCTCCGGGGACGCCGATTCGGCGGGCGGCTTCGTTCGTGGACTCGTCCTTACGCAGCGTCAGGCGCCGCAGGGAGAAGAACTCGTGGGCGCCCGCGGGATCCAGACCTGTGCGGAATGGCTCCCCGGCGCTCCGTACGGCCTCGAGCCAGGCTGATCCCCGCGAGGAGGCATCCTCAAGGGCGGACTGGTCGACGTAGGTGAGCAGCACCCGGCTCCCCGGTGCGCACGTCGCGATCAAGGATCGGATGGTCTGGTCGATCGAGTCCTCGCTCAGATAGCTGAAGACGCCCTCCCATAGCACCGCTGCCCGCTTCCTCGGGTCCACGCCGGCGTGGATGAGCGCTTCCTCGAGCGAGTCGCGCTCGAAATCGACGGCGACGTAGCGGACGTTTCGGGGGTGGGTTCCGAGGGCTCTGCGCTTGCGCGCCTGCGTGGCGGGGTGGTCGACCTCAAAGACCGGAACCTTGCTCAGAGCCTCCAGGCGGCTGGCGCGCGTGTCATACCCGGCGCCGAGCAGCACCACCTGCGTGCATCCGTCACGCACCGCGTCTGCCACGAAGTCGTCGATCACGCGTGTCCGCGCCACAGCCGACGGTCGTGGCCCGGGCCAGCGCCGGTCGATGTACGCCTCGATGCGGACGCGCAGCGGTCCGAACCTTGCCGCGTAGGCGATGAGGCGGAGGGTTGGGCGCAGGAAGCGGCGTGCCTGCGGATCGACGAACTGGCGCTCCCCCGGCTGATGCAGCGACTCGAGCGCCCGGAAGAGCGCTACGTATTCGGCGGTGCGGGACGGGCCGCCGGACTCCATCAGCTCACCAGCATGCGCTCGAGCAGATCCAGCGCGGCGTCGAACTCCGCGTCGACGTCGACCCCGTCGAAGCGACCTGCGGCCTCGGAGAAGGCGAAGCCCATCACGAGGGTGCTCAGGAGGCGCTCGGATCTCGCGGCGGCCTCCGGCGGCAGGCCCGCATCGCCCAGCGCGCGCAGCGCGGCTGTACGAGCCCGCGTCGCTCCCGTACCTACAGCGCGGCGTTGCAGCAGCAGCCCGAAGGCGCTCGGTCGGCGCCGCGCAAGCGCACGCAGCTCGCCCGCGAGGTGGCGCAGGCGCTGGCCCCAGGGGAGTGATTCGTCGGGCAGCTCGAGCTCGTCGAGGAGCCGCTCAACCACGCCGTCCAGGAGGTCCTCCTTGTTCTTCACGTGCCGGTAGAGGCCCATCGGGGACGCGTCCAGCTCGCGTGCGAGCACGCGCATAGAGAGCGTCTCGAAGCCGTCGCGTTCGGCTACCACCAGCGCGGCCTCGATAACTCGCGCCCTCGTCAGGGGAACACCTGTATACGCACACCGGGAACGTATCAGCCTATGCGTACAGCGTACGCATCAGCTCGGGACGCGCGGCGTGGAGGACGTGCTCGACTCGCTCGGTCCCGCTCTCGGATGCCGCCGCGCGCGAATATGGCGTGAGCCGTAAGGCGTTCGGCCGGGTTGTCATGACGCCGTGACCTCCTAGCCTTGTTGGCGTCCCGCCTCCCAGCCAAAGGTGCGCCGCAAGACATGCAAGCGCTGAAGACTGCAATCGCCGTGGTCTGGATCATCTTCTGGGTCTACTGGCTCACCTCCGCGGTCGGCGTCAAGGAGGGCAGCGCCGCGCGGCGCCGGATACCGCTGAACGGCCTCAGTGCCCTGGCCGTCGTGGTGCTCCTGCGCGTCTTCCGCGGTGGAAGCCTGGAGGTCCACAGCCCAGTCCTCGGAGCGATCGGCGCCCTCGTATTCGCCTCCGGGATTGCACTGGCGGTCTGGGCTCGCATCCATCTGGGACGCAACTGGGGGATGCCGATGACCCAGAAGGCCGAGCCCGAGCTCGTCACCAGCGGTCCCTACCGCTTCGTCCGCCACCCGATCTACACGGGTCTCCTCGCCGGGCTGCTCGGCACGGCACTCGCGACCAACCTGATCGGCCTGCTCATCGTCGCGGTCCTGGGCGGGTACTTCTACTACAGCGCATCGGTGGAGGAGAAGAACCTCATAGCAACCTTTCCCACGGCCTATCCGGCGTACCGAAGCCGCACGAAGATGCTCGTTCCGTTCGTCCTCTGACGGTGGCACGCTCGGGAACAGGGCTGAGGGCCGTGCTCTGATCGTTTGCCACAGGGCTTGCTCCTTTCGCGTGGACCGAGCTCATCTTCCCAGCTTGGTGGCCCGCGGTGGCGCCCGGCGGCCGTGGGGGCGCTCCCCGTCTGGCTGCGCCCGGACGCGGCCGCGTGGTGAGCGCCGCCGCGCCCGTTGGGGCGCCAGGGGACTCAGCTCGGTAGCGGAGCAGAACTACATTCGAGCCGGCGCCCCCATCTATAGGACGCCGAGCGCTGCCCCTTCCTGGCACACGCTCAGCTGCTTTCGACGACCAGCAGGCTGTTGCCCTCAGGATCGCGCAGCCAGAACATCGGCGGTACGGGGCCGCCCATGCGGGTGACCTCTGCGTCGACGTCCACTCCTCTGTCCCTCAGCCCGGCGTGGGAGGCATCGATGTCATCGCTCTGCAGGGCGATGCCGGTCTCGCGCCCTCCCGCCTGCTGGCCGGGCGGCGGCGGGGCCAGGGCGATCGTGGTCACCGTGTCGCCCGGCGCCACTTCGATCCAGCGGTAGCCGTTGCCGAAGGGTGTGTCGGTGCGCTTCTGAAAGCCCAGCTTCTCGACGTAGAAGTCGATCGCGACGTCCTGATCGGACGTCGGGACGACGACCGTGCTGATCTTGTTGAGGTGCGTCTCGGTGCTCGTCACGACGGCCTCCTGTGTTGGGGGATCACGCCGGCTGAGATTGCCACATGAGGCGCACTCCGGGCCTGCCATGCGGCGAATTACGCATGCCCAGGCTCCGCCCGAGGCCATAGGGTTGTGGCGATGTCGAAGGATGAGACCAACGTCGATGTCCCCATACCTCCCGGAGAGGGCCCCGGCCTGGGCATGCTGGGCCCGCGCACGAGACGGTTGCTTGCGCTCGAGTTCGGCAACAGGGCGCAGTTCGACGACCCGGCCCTGGAGTGGCGCAGGCTGTTCTCCGAGCTGCTCGGCACATTCCTGCTCGTGCTCGTCGCCGCCGGCGGCGGCATTCTCCACGGCAAGGGCCAGATCGACCTGCCCTCGGCCGTCGTTGCGCCGGGGCTCATGGTCATGGCGATCATCCTCTTCATGGGCGCCGTCTCGGGCGCCCACCTGAACCCCGCCGTCTCGATCGCGTTCGCCCTGCGCGGCGATTTTCCCTGGAAACGCGTGCCCGGCTACATCCTCATCCAGCTGGTCGGCGCGGTGCTCGCGTGCCTCTTCCTGGAGGCCGTCTTCGGCAATATCCAGCACCTCGGCGCAACCCTGCCCGGTCCGGGATATGCCGCCTGGCAGGCGCTGCTGATGGAGATCGTCCTCACCGCCGGGCTCGTGAGCGTGATCCTGGGGACCGCATCGGCCGCCCAGAACATCGGCGCGATCGCCGCGCTCGGCGTCGGCGGCTACATCGCGCTCGCCGGGCTGTGGTCGGCGCCCGTGAGCGGCACCTCGATGAACCCCGCGCGCTCGTTCGGCCCGGCGCTCGTCAGCGGTGACTTCACCAGCTACTGGGTCTACGTCGTGGGACCTCTCGTGGGGGCTCTGATCGCGGTGGGCTGTGCCTGGATCCTGCGCGGCGGCGGCGGGGATCCGATCTCCTACGCCGCCGGGTCCGGCGTGCTCGACGAGGGCAGACACGCTGCGAGGCAGAAGCTCGCACACGCGATCGAACGCGGCGAGGTTGTTCCCCCGGGCATCGCCGGCCGCCCACCCGATCTGGGCGAGCCGCGCTCCCCCGACGGATAATCGGCGGTTCCAGCCGCACGTGCTGGATCGGCTGGACTCAGCGGGCGGAGCCCCGCCCGGCGACGCTCAGTTCAGGCACTTCGGCCAGACGCCACTGCCCGCCCGCATAGAGCACGCGTTCGGGCTTGGCGCCGTCATAGACAAGCGCTTCGCTGCGCGAGAGCGCGATGCGGGTAGCCGTGGTGACCTTCGCGAGGCGGACCTTTTCCGCCCAGCGTTCGAGGGTCGAGGTCGAGCTCGCCGTGGTGCAGTCGTGGTTTGTGCGCGCGGTCCGCGCACCGAGGGCCGGGTCCATGTAGGAGCGGCAGATGTCGGGGAAGTCGCCGGCGCCCGCATCGAGGCCGATCGCGCGGTACATCGCGCGCACCCCGTCCGCGCTCTCCGGTGCGCTCGCCCCGCTGCATCCGCCGAGGAGCGCCATCGCGGCGCAGGCCAGCGCCGTGCCGAGGCGGCGGGCGCCCGGTCCGCTGCTCATGGCCAGTGTCGCTTGCCTCGAGCTGAGAAGGCCGGCATGGAAAGCGAAATCGTATTTGACCCCTGGCTGGAGCGTGCGCACGGCACCGGGGATGAGATAGGGGCCGCAGCACCCCGTGGCGACCGGGTACTAGACTCGCGCCGTGGACTTCGGGATCGGCTACTTCCCCACCCACGATGGCGTTGACCCGGGAGCGTTCGCGCAGCTGGTCGAGCAGCGCGGGCACGAGTCACTGTTCTTCCCGGAGCACACACATATCCCGGCCAGCCGCGAGACCCCCTATCCCGCGGGGGGCGAGCTTCCGCGCAAGTACTCCCACACCTACGACCTGTTCGTTGCGCTCAGCATGGCCGCGGCGAGGACCTCGAAGCTGCGCATCGCCAGCGGCATCTGCCTCGTCGTGGAGCGCGACCCGATCACCACCGCCAAGGAGGTCGCGAGCGTAGATCACCTCTCCGGCGGGCGCATGGAGTTCGGGGTGGGGGCGGGCTGGAACCGCGAGGAGATGCGCAACCACGGCACCGACCCGCGCGTGCGGATGGCGCTGATGGCAGAGCGGGTCGAGGCGATGAAGGCCATCTGGACGCAGGATGAGGCGAGCTACCACGGCGAGCACGTGGACTTCGAGCGCATCTGGTCCTGGCCCAAGCCCGCCCAGCGCCCGCACCCGCCCGTGCTCGTCGGCGGCAACGGGCCGACCGTGCTCGACCGCGTGCTGCGCTTCGGCGACGCGTGGCTGCCCAACTACACGGGAGGGGATGTGCTCGAGCGCGCACGCGAGCTGTGGGCGCGGGCCGAGCGGCCGGTCGAGGTGATGGTGATGGGGGCGCCCGCCAAGCCGGCAGTGCTGGAGGAATTCGTGAACGCGGGCGTGCGGCGCGTCGTGCGCTGGATCCCCTCTGCGGCGCTCGGGCCCGTCGAAAGCGCCCTGGAGCGCTGGGAGCGCGCGATCGCCGAGCTGCACGGCGAGTGACCGCGGCGCAGGCGCGAGCGCGCTTCGCCGCCGCGAGGGTGGCGCGCCTGGCGAGCGTCGATGCCACCGGCGCGCCGCATCTCGTGCCGATCGTCTTCGCGCTCGAGCACGAGACGATCTACAGCGTCGTGGACGCCAAGCGCAAGCGGACCACCGAGCTGCGGCGCCTGCATAACGTCCGCGCCAACCCGCGCGTCTCGGTGCTCGTCGATCACTACGACGACCGCGACTGGAGCTCGCTGTGGTGGGTTCGCGCCGACGGGGGCGCAAGGGTCCTCGCGCCCTATGAGCCCGAGGCTCAGCGGGCCGTCGCACTGCTCGCGCAGCGCTATCCCCAGCAGCGCGCCGTCGGCGCTGTGCTCGCCGTCGATGTCGAGCGCTGGTCGCATTGGTCCGGGGAGGCTCAACCGAGGCCCGCTAGCTGACGTGAGACGGCTGACCGGGGGCCGCGGGCACGGCGGCCTGCGGTGGGGGTGCTGCGGCGGCGGGTGGCAGCAGCCTGCTGCTGAGCAGGTAGGCGGCGACCGTGCCGACGATCACGAGTGGCTCACTCCCGGCCCCCGAGCCCTCGGTGAGCACGGCCGAGACCACGATCGCCGTCAGCGGCAGACGCAGCACGGCCGCGATCGCGGCCGCCAAACCGACGGCGACGGCCGGCGTGATCGCATAGCCCGGCAGCTGCCCCGCCATCAGCCCGGCCACCGCGCCGAGGAAGATCGCGGGGAAGGTCGGGCCCCCGCGGAAGCTGCCGATCGAGATGGCGTAGGCGATGCCCTTGCAGAGCACGAGCAGCAGGAGTGCGCCGATCGACCAGGTTCCGGCTTTGCCGATCAGCCCCGCGATCGAGCCCTGACCGGAGAAGAGCACTTCCTGAAAGGGCTTGCCGCTCACCTGCTGGAAGGCGATCGCAAGAGCAGCAACGATGAGCCCTGCTGCCGGCAACAGCACGAAGCGCCTCGCTGCCACGATCCCCACCGTTCGCCTGCCGCCGCCGACGATCAGCACGCAGCCCAGTGCCACCGCGAGCGCAAGCGCGATCGTCCAGCCGAAGTCGGCGATGTCGGGGCGCGGGAATCTGGCGAGGCCTTCCACCGTGCCGAGGGCGTAGGCGCTCGTGCTCAATCCGGTCCACGAGCCCATTCCCACGGACACGAGCGAGCCGATGCCCGCGGCCAGCAGGCCGGGCAGCAGCACGAGCGTCAGCCTGGGGCCGCCCAGGCCGATCACCTCGATCATCAGCACCGCCGCGATGACGGGCGACTCGAACAGGAAGGAGACCGCCGCGAACGTGCCGGCAGCGGCGATCACGGTCACCACCTGCGGCGGCGCGTCCCGGCGGATGAGGCGGATCGTCACCACCCCGAGGCCGGAACCGAGGGCGATCAGCGGGGCCTCAGGGCCGACGACCAGGCCCAGCCCTATGCTCGCGAAGGCCGCAAGCAGCACACCGGGCAGGACGGATGGCAGGGTCGGTCCGCCCGCCGTCGAGAGGCCGTTCGCCGGGACGTGGCCGCCCTCGCCGGGCAGGCGCTCGATCGCGAACGCGGCGATCAGGCCGGCGAGCGCGAGCACCGGCAGCGACCACCACAGCGGCGGGCCATCGTGGTAGCCGAGGTCGCTCGGCAGGTGCACGTAGACGCCCCGCTGGATCTGGTTGACCAGCTCGAGAAAGCACCACGCGGCGAGCGAGACGACGACGCCCGCGATCGCGGCGAGAAGCAGCAGACCGACAAAGCCGCGGCTGCGCAGCGTCGCCTCGACCTGCTCGGTGGAGACCTCAGGCTCGGCCATCGTGCCCTCGGTCGATCATCGTCCCGGCGCGCGGGCCGACTCGCAGCCGCCGGCCCACGGGATCAGGCGAGGATCTTTGCCTTGGCCGCCGAGAACTCCTCGTCGGTGAGCACGCCCGACTCGTGCAGCTGCCCGAGCTCCTTGAGCTTCTCCATCGGGTCTTCCGCCGGCGCCGCGGCGGGCGGCGGTGCGGCAGCCTGCGGGGGCGCCTGCTGCTGTTCCTGGGCTGCCCAGCGCGACTGCTGGCGGCGGGACACCCGCCCTGAGGCAGCCGTCGCGGTGCCTGCGATCACTGTCGTGCGGGCCATCGTGCGTAGTAGCGGCATCTCGTCGATCCTTTCGGTTTCAGGTCTAGGCGCCGGCCGACTCGACCGCGTCGAGCGCCTCCAGCAGGTCTTCCACGCCAACGCGCTCGTAGGCGAGCATGCGACCGCCGTTGCGGCGCACCGCCGTCGCAAACGGCGCCGCCCACGCGTTTTCAAAGCAGATCAGCAGCGCCATCTCGCCCGGCTCGAGCGCTTCGCCCGCTGTCGCGGCGTCCTCCTCGCCGAGCAGGCCCGAGCGCGCGCCCTGGAAAACGAGCAGGTCGCCGTCCAGAGTGTCCAGCTCGATGCCCGACACGCGGCCCTCGGCATCCTTTTCGACCACGTGTACGTCGAGCACGCGAATGATCCCGCGGTCGACGAGGTCCACGAACAGCGGGATCGCCTCGCCGGTGCGGGGCGCGTCGGCTGGGTAGCCGATCACGACGACGTCGATCGGGCCCATCTCCAGGTCTTCGGCTGACACGGCTCCTCCTTCTCGTTGACGCGAGAGGTTACTCTCGCATGAGCATCGCTTGTGCCTCGCGCTCGAGGTCGACGTACGGCTCGCCGCTCACATCCACGGCGACGAACTTGAGCGTTCCGCCGGTGAAGCGCCACGGGCGCGCGCCGGGATAGTCATCGGTGATCGCCGTGGTGCTGCGCCCCACCGTGAGGCCGCTGCCGGTCAAGCCGAACGTGCCGGGCTGGGTCTTGATGCGCTCCTCGCCGACCTTCTCGTCCGCGTGATAGATCGAGAGGATCCCGGTGGCCACCCCCGGCGGATCCTCGCCGTCCTTCTCGAATGCGGCCGAGAGGATCAGGTCCTCACCGGTGGGTAGCTCCCTGTCGGCGGCGATCGTCGTGACCGTGCTGCCCACGAAGTTGTATGCGTAGTGCAGGCGGTTCTGCTTGACGTACAGCGCATGTCCCCCGAAGTGCGAGCCCTGCGCGAACAGCACGCCCTCGGCTCCCGCCGCGGGCAGGTCCACGAGCGCGCCGATCGCGTAGGAGCGACCGCGCACGTTCACCGCCTGAGCCTCGGGCACGTCCGCTGCGCCGGGGTAGTAGCGGTAGCGGCTGCGCGGCTTGCTGAGCTGCGGCCGCGGCGTGTTGATGATCTCGACCGGCGAGCGATCATCGAGCGGGAAGGCGCCGTTGGCGCCGGCCTGCGCGAACCACAGGTTCACGAGCTCGCTGACCTTCTCCGGGTTCTCGGCCGCCAGGTCGTGCAGCTCGGAGCGGTCGTGCTCGGTGTCATACAGCTGCCACTCGTCGAGATTGAAGTTGCTCCAGCCGGCGATTGTGGGATGGTCGGTGACCGCCTTCCAGCCCTCGTGCCAGATGGCCCGTGAGCCGAGCATCGAGTAGAACTGGGTCGAGCGGGCACCGGGGGCCCCGGCGCCGGCGAAGCTGTAGCGCATGCTGACGCCGTCGAATCCGCTCTGCACGTGCCCCTTGATCCTCGCTGGAGCCTCGACGCCGAGCACGTCGAGGATCGTCGGGACGAGGTCGATCGCGTGGTGGTACTGGTGGCGGATCTCGCCGCGGGCGCTCATGCCGGCGGGCCAGGAGATGATGCACGGGTCGCTGGTGCCGCCGTTGAACTCGTAGCGCTTCCACATCTTGAACGGCGTGTTGAAGGCCATCGCCCAGCCGTTGGGGTAGTGGTTGTAGGCGTTCGGCCCTCCGAGCTCGTCGAGCATGCGGAGGTTCTCCTCCATGTCGTCGGGGACGCCGTTGATGAACTTGTTCTCGTTCACCGACCCGTTCGGGCCGCCCTCGCCGCTCGCGCCGTTGTCCGAGACGGCGATGACGATCGTGTTCTCGAGCTGCTCGATGTCCTCCAGGAAATCCAGCAGCCGGCCGATCTGATCGTCGGTATGTGCAAGAAAGCCGGCAAAGACCTCCGCCATGCGCGCGAACAGCTCCTGCTCCTCGGGTGAGAGGCTCGTCCACGGGCGCGTCACGTCGAGCATCGGAAACGGCTTGCCTTCGGGTCCCTTTCGCGTCTCCGGGGTGCCGATCGGATTGAGCGGTGGCAGCTGCGTCTCGGGCGGAACGATCCCGAGCTCCTTCTGGCGCGCGAGCGTCTGCTCGCGCAGCGCCTCATAGCCCATGTCGAAGCGCCCCTTGTACTTCGCGATCCACTCCTTCGGCGCGTGATGCGGAGCGTGGCAGGCCCCGGGCGCGTAGTAGAGCATGAACGGCTTTTCGGGTGAGACCGCCTGTGCGTCCTTGATGAACTCGATCGCCCTGTCGGTCAGATCGACCGTCAGGTGGTAGCCGTCCTCGGGGGAGGCGGGCTGATCGACGGGATGGTTGTCGTAGACGAGATCCGGATACCACTGGTTGGTCTCCGCGCCGAGGAAGCCGTAGAAGCGCTCGAAGCCGCGGCCCGTGGGCCAGTTGCGCCGCGTCGAGGCGAGGTTCATTTCGTCGGTCGGGCACAGGTGCCACTTGCCCACCATGTAGGTGTTCCAGCCGAGCTCGCCGAGGATCTCCGGCAGCATTCCGTTCTCCGGCGGGATCGTCCCGCTCGCGTTGGGGAAGCCGATCGCGGCCTCGGTGATGCAGGCCATGCTGTTGCGGGTGTGGTTGCGCCCGGTCAGCAGGCAGGAGCGCGTGGGCGAGCACAGCGCGGTGGTGTGCCACTGCGTGTAGCGCACCCCCTCGGCGGCGATCCGGTCGAGGTTGGGCGTTTCGACGGGGCCGCCATAGCAGCCCAGCGCGCTGAAGCCGACGTCGTCGAGCACGATGTAAACCACGTTCGGCGAGCCCTCCGGCGCGCGCGGCGGCTCGAACGGGACCCAGTCGGGCTCGGAGTCGCGGATGTCTATGTTGATCGTGCCTCTGAACGGTGCGGGCATGCAGGCTCCAATCCTCGCCGTGGGGGCCTGACTATCGCGCGCGGCGCGCGCCCCGGCAAGGTGGCCGCCCCGCCAATGAGCGACGTGTAAGCACCACTCCACCGGGCCCCGCGCGCGTGGGTGGTGCCGGCACACCGGCACAGGTAGGCGCGCGCCCTTGCGGGCGATCCGGCGGCCGGGCAGGATTGGTTCACCGGGACCGTGCATCCGCCGAGGGGCGGACCGAGTACCCTCGCCGAACCCTATGTCGACTCCTCAGCCAAGAGCGTCCTCCCGCAGCGTTTCCCCGAGGACGATCGTCGCGTTCGTGCTCGCCGCCATAATCGTGGTGTTCGCGCTGCTCAACAGCCAGTCGGTGACGATCCACTGGCTGTTCACGACGACACAGACGCCGGTGATCGTCGTGATCATCGGCTGCGGCCTCGTCGGCTTCGCCGCCGGCTGGCTGATGGCGCGGCGCTCGGCCAAGCGCAGGGTCCCCCGCTAGCGACGCGTGTTCAGGCCTGCTCTGCGGGCGCCTGGTCGGCGAGGAACATCAGCGCCGCCTTCACGCGGCGGCTGCTGCCGCCCTCCTCCTGGGAGAGATCCAGCTTCTGGAAGATCGAGTTGACGTGCTTCTCGACGGCGCGCTTGGTGATGACGAGCGACTCCGCGATCGCAGCGTTGCTCTTTCCCTGCGCGATCTGTGCCAGCAGCTCGCGCTCGCGCGGGGTCAGCTCGCTGAGCGGCGAGCGGGCCTCGTGGGCCTGCGCCCTGACGAGCGCCTCGACGACGAGCGCGTCGATGCGCGACCCGCCCGAGGCGACCTCGGAGATCGTGTCGAGCAGCTCGCCGCGGCTGCGGAGATTCTGCTTGAGCAGGTACGAGCGCCCACCGGTGCCCTCATCGAGCAGGGCGAGCGCGTAGGCGGGCTCGACGTACTGGCTGAGCACGATCACGCCGATCTGCGGGTGGGTCTCGCGCAGGCGCCGCGCGATGCGGATGCCCTCCTCGCCGCCCGAGGGCGGCATCCGGATGTCCGTGATCACGACGTCGGGGACGAGGGTGTCGATCTTCTCGTTGAGCTCCGTGGCGTCGGCGCACACGGCGAGCAGCTCGAGACCGGTCGCGCTGCCGAGCATCTCCGCGAGGCTCTCGCGGATCAGATAGGAGTCCTCGGCAACGATCACGCGCAGTGGGCGATCGCAGTCGGCCGCGCTCGCCATCAGCACACTCCCAGCGGGCTCGGCACGCGGCTGGCGATCGGCACCGACCCCGACACGACCGTGCCACGGCCGACGCGCGAGCTCACCCGTGCCGTGCCGCCCGCGGCCGCCATCCGGTCGCGGATGTTGGTCAACCCCGCGCCGCTCCCGTCGCGGTGCTCGGCGAAGCCGATGCCTTCGTCGCGCACCTCGAAGTGCAGGCGCGAGCCGTGCTCCCACAGGCGTACCGTGCCGCCGACGCGGGGTCCGGCGTGCTTGGCGATGTTCTGCAGAGCCTCCAGGCAGCAGAAGTAGACGGCCACCTCGGTGTCCGGCGAGTAGCGCCCCACGGTGTCCACGTCGAGGGAAGCCGGCCAGGGCGAGCGGCGGTTGGCTGAGCGCAGCGCCTCGCCGATGCCGTGCTCGGCGAGCAGCGGCGGGTAGATGCCCCTGGCCAGGCCGTGCACTTCCTCGAGCGCCTCGTCCATCTGCCCGCCGATCTCGGTGAGCATCTCGATGCCGCGCTGCGAGCCTTCGCGGAGGGCCTCGATTGCCAGCTCGAGGCGCAGCCGCAGCCCGACGAGGTTCTGTTGGGCACCGTCGTGCAGGCTCTGCTCGATCCGCTGGCGCTCGGCATCAGCGGCCTCGACGAGCCGCCGGCGCGAGGCCGCGAGGTCGGCCAGGGAGGTGTTCAACTGGACCCCCAGCTGGCGGTTGCGAGAGCGCGCCGCGGCGAGGTGCTTGCCCAGCAGCGCGAGCCACATCGCCAGCGGCAGCCCGATCAGCATGCCGCCCGCGAGCACGAGCGCGAGCTGGCCCTGCAGCGAGGCTCCGGGCCGCGCCACGAGCAGGCACACCGCCACCGCCACCGCCAGGCCCGCGAGGATCGTGCGCCGTGGCGCGCTGCGCGGCCACAGCTCACCGCTCGGCGCAGCCCCCCGTGACCACGTCGAGACCCGGTGGCGCAGCCGCGCGGCCTCTGCCGGGAGCGCCACCGCCGCCGATGCTTGTTCGCGGCGCGGATTTCCCATGGCGATGAAACCTAGCGGCTGCGGCCGGCCTGCTCCAGCGGGCATTCTCCGCACGCGGTTGCGTGAAACTACGGACGCCGTGGTGGCCGGGCAGGCGTGTGTCCACCCGGGCGTGGGGGCGCTGGCAACCGCAAAGAGGCCTGCCGACAACATGGCAGAGTCGTGGCGTCTCGACGATGATGCTCGCCCGAGTTGTCCGTGTATGGGCAGGAGGGCTCAGGCCCGGTAATGAGCGGTGGTATGGGTGGGGAGATTCCGAGGAGCGCACGGCGCGAGGGCGACGCCGAGGTGCGGGTGCTGGTCGTGGACGATCACGAGTTCTTCCGCGGCGTCATGTGCGAGCTCGTCGCCGCGACACAGGGCTTCAGCGTCGTCGCAACGGCCGCCTGCGGCGAAGAGGCGCTGACGGCCGTCGCCTCCGGGGTGCCCGACTTCGTGCTGATGGACATCCGCATGCCCAATCTCGGTGGGCTCGAGGCGGCCCGGCGCCTGCTCGAGCTCCAGCCCGAGCTCGTGATGCTGCTCGTGACGGCCCACGAGCCGCCCGAGTCGCTGCCGCCCGCGCTCGCGCGCCGTGCCGTGTCGGTGAACCGCAAGCGAGACCTGCGCAGCGCGCTGCTGCACGAGACCTGGAACGCGCGCCCCGCCGCGGGGTAGAGCGGCCCGAGGCGGGTGCGGATGGTGCCGAGAGGGGGTGTATCCGTGCGCGAAGATACGTGTGCGCATCCTTGGCCGGTCCCGGTCGCGGACTTAGGATCCTTGGCTTGAGTACCCGGTGGGAGCCGGGGCGGGTCGATCTCCGACGAAGGGAGCACGATGAGGGGACTAGGCAGCGCTTTGTTCGTGGGCACACTCCTGATGATCGCGGGGGTGCTGAACGTCATCTATGGCATCGCCGCGGTTGCCAACTCGCACTTCTACGTCGCAGAAACCGCGTATCTGTTCTCCAGCCTGCACGCCTGGGGGTGGGTCGCGATCATCCTCGGCATCATCCAGCTGACCGCCTCGATCTCGCTGTTCGGCGGGGGCGCCTACGGGCGCGTGATCGGGATCGTCGCGGCCAGCCTCGGCGCGATCGGCGCGCTGCTGGACATCGGTGGCCCGCACCCCTGGTGGTCGCTGGGAATCTTCGCGATCTGCATCATCTGCATCCACGGTCTGGCCGTCCTGGGCGAGCCTGAGGCGGCCTGAGGGAAATCAGCGCAGGCGGCCGCGCTCCCCGGCGGCCGTCCCGCGTCCTGAGCACAGCTCCGGAAGGGGGCATCGCAATGTCATCGCCCGCCACAATCCCATCGAACTCCTCGCATCCTGGCGCCCCGGCGGTCGAGCACCTGAGCGTCGCCGAGCGGGTGGCGCTCGGCAAGGCGGCACGCAAGGAGGTTCCGCGCTCCAGTCACGCGGCCTACGAGCCGCCCGCGCGCCGGCCCGACCCGGTCAAGCTGCTGGAACGCCAGGCCAAGACGCGCGTGCCCGGGCTCGTGCCGATTCGCTACGGGCGGATGCTCGTCTCGCCGTTCACGTTCTATCGGGGAGCCGCGCTGATCATGGCCAGCGACCTGGCCAAGACGCCGCGCTCGGGCCTTCAGGTGCAGTGCTGCGGCGATGCGCACCTGTCGAACTTCGGCGTGTTCGCCTCGCCCGAGCGGCGCCTCATGTTCGACGTCAACGACTTCGACGAGACGCTTCCCGGGCCCTGGGAGTGGGACCTCAAGCGCCTCGCCGTGAGCATGCTGATCGCCGCGCGCGACAATGAATTCGCCGCCAAGCACCAGGACAGGGCCGTGCTGGCCACCGTCGAGCAGTACCGCACCGCGATGGCCGGCTTCGCCGCGATGAACAACCTCGAAGTGTGGTACGCGCGCCTGGACATCGAGAATGTCCTGCAGGAACTCGGCTCGCAGCTGAAGCCGAAAATGCTCAAGCGGACCGACAAGGCGCTCGCCAAGGCGCGCACCAAGGACAGCATGACGGCGTTCTCCAAACTCACGCATGTCGTGGACGGCGAGGCGCGGATCGTCGCCGAACCGCCCTTGATCGTCCCGCTCGAGGATCTGGCGGAAGGCCGCGAAAGAGAGGAAATGTTCGACGGCCTGCACGAACTGCTGCGCTCCTACCGCGCCACATTGGAGTTCGACCGCCGGGTCCTGCTCGAGCAGTTCCAACTCGCCGACTTCGCGCGCAAAGTCGTGGGCGTCGGGAGCGTCGGCACCCGCGCGTGGATCGCCCTGATGCTGGGCCGTGACGGCCAGGACCCCTTGTTCCTGCAGCTGAAGGAGGCCGAGGCCTCGGTGCTCGAGGAGTTCCTGGAGCCCAGCGAGTTCGACAACCACGGCGAGCGGGTCGTCGCCGGGCAGCGCCTGATGCAGGCCTCCAGCGACATCTTCCTCGGCTGGCTGCACGTCGAGGAGGGGATCGACGGCAAAGAGCGCGACTTCTACGGGCGCCAGCTGAAGGACTGGAAGGGCTCGGCGGAAATCGAGCAGATGGTCCCGGAGGGCCTGGCCACGTACGGCCGGCTGTGCGGCTGGACGCTCGCCCGCGCACACGCCCGCAGCGGCGACTGCATCGCGATCGCCGCCTACCTCGGCAAGAGCGACGCCTTCGACCGCGCGATCCTCGAGTTCTCGCGCGCCTACGCCGAGCAGAACGAGAGCGACTACAAGGCCCTGGCAGCGGCCGTCGAGTCGGGCCGCGTGAAGGCGCAGACGGGGCTCTAGGGCGTGGCGCTAGTAGCCGCCTTCGACGACGTTGAGCAGCGGCTCGCCCCGCACATAGCGGCGGACCTGCTCGCCCACGAGCGCGAACGCGCGCCGTTCCGCCGCCGCCGTGTCGCCCGCGAAGTGGGGTGTGATCAACGTCCCTGGCGCGTCCCACAGCGGGTCTGCGGGCGCCAGCGGCTCCGGCTCGGTCACGTCGAGTGCCGCGCGGATGCGCCCGGGCTGCAGCAGCTCGAGCAGCGCGGAGGGATCGACGATCGCCCCGCGCGCGCCGTTGACGAGCAGCGCGCCGGGGCGCAGCTGCGCGAGCAGGCCGGCGTCCAGCAGCCCCTCTGTGGCGGGGGTGAGCGGCAGCAGCACGATCACGATGTCCGCGCGGGGGAGCAGGGAGTGCAGCTCCGAGACCGCGTGCACGCCCGGCCTGGGACGCCGTGCAACGCGGATCAGCTCCACACCGAAGGCCTCCAGGCGCGCCTCCACCGCTGCGCCGATCGACCCGTAGCCGAGGATCATCGCGGTGCGCCCCGCGAGCTCGCCGGGCTGCTCCTGTGCCCAGGCATGCGCGCGCTGGGCATCGCGCATCTCCGGCAGGAGCTTCAACGAGGCGAGGATCACGGCGAGCACCCACTCCGCCACCGCCGCATCGCGGCTGCCGCGCGCGTCGCACAGCACCACGCCGGCCGGCACCTTCTCGAGCAGCCGGTCGACGCCCGCGGAGAGCGTCTGAATCACGCGCAGCGAGGGCATCTGCGCGAACATCGCTTCCAGGCGAGCGTCGGCGGCGCCCGGCACGAGGAACTCCGCTTGCAGGAGCGCGCGCGGCAGCTCGCCCTCGCGCGGGATCACGTTCAGCGTGACAGCGCCGGGCAGCGGCCCGATCGCGTCGCGCGCGACGACTCGGTCCGGGATCCAGACGTTCACGCCAGCGGCAGTCTAGGCGAACCCTCACGGGGGACGTGCGGGGCATGACCAACGATCTCGCGCGCTGGCAGTTCGCCACCACCAGCATCTACCACTTCCTGTTCGTCCCGGTGACGATCGGCTTGGCGTTCCTCGTCGCCCTGCTGCAGACCGCCTGGTATCGCAACGAGAAGCCCGAGTACAAGCGCCTGACGAAATTCTTCGGGACGCTGTTGCTGATCAACGTGGCCGTCGGGGTCGTCACGGGACTCGTGCAGGAGTTCGAGTTCGGGATGAACTGGTCGGCCTACTCGCGCTTCGTGGGCGACGTGTTCGGCGCTCCGCTCGCAATGGAGGGGCTGGCCGCGTTCTTCCTGGAGTCCACCTTCCTCGGGCTCTGGCTGTTCGGCTGGGGCAGGCTGCCCAAGCGCGTGCATCTGGCCTGCATCTGGCTGGTGGCGGCCGGGACGGTGCTCTCGGCGATGTTCATCATGGTGGCCAACTCGTGGATGCAGCATCCGGTCGGCTATGCGCTCAACAGCCACGGCCAGCCCGAACTGAACAACATCGGCGCGCTGTTCACGAACCCCACGTTCCTGTGGGGCTACGTGCACGTGATTCTCGCCTCGCTGATCACGGGATCGCTCGTGATGCTCGCCGTCTCCGCGTGGCAGATCAGAAGGCAGCGCGACGCCGCGTCCTTCGTGCACACCGCACGGATCTCGGTGATCGTGCTGCTGCCCTCGATCCTGCTGAGCATGTTCGTCGGCAGCGAGCTGGGCGTCGTGGAGGCGAAATACCAGCCGATGAAGATCGCCGCCGCGGAGGCGCAGTGGACGACGTGCACGCACTGCTCCTTCTCGGCCTTCCAGATCGGCGGCGGCAAAAATGACAAGACGCCGTCGCAGATCATCGAAATCCCCGACCTGCTCTCGCTGCTGGCCACGAACTCCTTCAGCGGCGAAGTCAAGGGCCTCAACGAACTGCAGAAGCAGTACGAAGCGCTGTACGGCCCCGGCAACTACGTCCCCGATGTCTTCATCCAGTACTGGTCGATGCGCATCATGGCCTACCTGGCCTCGCTGATCGTGCTGCTCGCCCTATGGGGCGGCTGGCTGGCGCACCGCGGCCGGCTGGCGGACTCCAAATGGTTCCTGCGCCTGTCGATGTGGGCGGTCGTCACGCCGTTCGTGATGAACACCGCGGGGTGGATGCTGACCGAGAACGGCCGCCAGCCGTGGATCGTGCAGGGCCTCATGAAGACGATCAACGCGAGCTCGCCGTCGGTCACCTCCACCGACATCTGGATCAGCCTGATCGTGTTCGTGGCGATCTATCTCTCGCTCGGCGCGGCCGACCTGCTGCTGATGCTGCGCTACGCGCGCAAAGGCCTCGGCGAGGACGACGGCGAGAGCGCGGGCGCAGAGGCAGCAGGCACCACCCCGATCCCGGCGCTGACCTACTGATGCTGCACCTGCACACGCTCTGGTTCATCATCCTCGCGCTCCTGTGGGTCGGCTTCTTCGTGCTCGAGGGCTTTGATTTCGGCGTCGGCATGCTGCACACGATCGTCGGGCGGACCGACACCGAGCGCCGCGTCGCGATCAACACGATCGGCCCCTGGTGGGACGGCAACGAGGTGTGGCTGATCGTGGCCGGCGCGGGGACCTTCGCGGCCTTCCCCGGCTGGTACGCCACGATGTTCTCGGCGCTGTACCTCGCGCTGGTGGTCCTGCTCGCTGCCCTGATCGCGCGCGGCGTCGCCTTCGAGTTCAGGGGCCGGCGCGATGACCCGCGCTGGCGCGCCACGTGGACGTGGTGCATGAGCATCGGCAGCCTGCTGATCCCGCTGCTCATCGGCGTGGGGCTGGGAGACCTGCTGGTCGGGCTGCCGATCGACTCGGCCCACAACTTCACGGGCAACTTCTTCGACCTGCTCCAGCCCTACGGCCTGTGGACCGGCCTCACGCTCGTCAGCCTGTGCCTGCTGCACGGTGCGAGCTTCCTCAAGCTCAGGACCACCGGCGTGGTGCGCGAACGGGCCGGCGCGCTCGCGCGGCCGTTGGGCTGGGTCGCGATCGCGATGGTGATCGGCTGGGTCGCCTGGACGCTCGCGGTGACCGGCCACGCCGACGTGCCCGGGCCGGTGGAGGCGCTCGCGGTGCTCGCCGTGCTGGCCGCCGTCCGGCTCGCGAGCACCGACAGCGACGGCTGGGCGTTCACGACCTCGGCGGTCGCGATCGCCGCGACAGTGGGCTCGCTGTTCATCGAACTCTACCCTCACGTGATGGTCTCCAGCACGAGCGCCGCGTATGACCTGACGGTCTCCAACACCGCCTCCGGCCACTATGCGCTCGTCGTCATGACGATCGTCACCGTGCTGTTCTTTCCGCTCGTGCTGGTCTACCAGGGCTGGTCCTTCCATGTCTTCCGGGCACGCGTCAAGGCTCCCCCGGCCAAGGGCGAGACGCCGCCGCCGGCCGCTGCGATGCCGGCTGCGCCGCAGGCCTAGGCGCGCCGATGTCCGCTTCGGCACGGCATCGCGTCGTGATCGTGGGCGGGGGCTTCGGCGGCCTCTTCGCCGCGAAGTTCCTGCGCCGCGCCCCCGTCGAGGTCACGCTGATCGACCGCACCAATCACCACACCTTCCAGCCCCTGCTCTACCAGCTCGCCACGGGCATCCTGTCGGAGGGGGCCATCGCCCCCCCGCTGCGCGAGGTCCTGCGCGACCACGCCAACGTGCGGGTCGAGCTGGCCGACGTGACCGGCTTCGACCTCGACGCGCGGACGGTCACAGCGGCGCGGCCGCTCGGCGCGCCGCTGACGTTTCCCTATGACTCGCTGATCGTGGCCGCGGGCGCCACGGGCTCCTACTTCGGCCACGACGAGTTCGCCACGCTGGCGCCCGGGATGAAGACGGTCGACGACGCGCTCGAGCTGCGCGCGCGCATCTTCGGCGCCTTCGAGATGGCCGAGCAGGAGCCCGATCCCGAGATGCGCGCTGTGTGGATGACGTTCGCCGTGATCGGCTGCGGGCCCACAGGCGTGGAGATGGCCGGGCAGATCGCCGAGCTCTCGCGCCGCTCGCTGAAGCACAACTTCCGCCGCATCGATCCGGCGAGCGCCCGCGTGCTGCTGTTTGACGGCGGGGAGAAAGTGCTCGCCAACTTCGGCAGCAGGCTCTCCGCGAAAGCGGCCCGCGAGCTCGAACGCGCCGGCGTCGAGCTGCGCATGCGCAGCCGCGTGAGCGACGTGAAAACGGGCGCGATCATCGTGCAGGGCCCGAACGGGGAGGAGCGCATCGCGTGCCACACGCGCGTATGGGCCGCCGGGGTCCAGGCCTCCCCGCTCGCGGCCCTGCTGGCGCAGGCCAGCGGCGCCGGGACCGACCGCGGGGGGCACATCGAAGTGCTCCCTGACTGCACGCTGCCCGGGCATCCGGAGGTGTTCGCGGTCGGCGACATGATGTCCCTGAACGGCCTGCCGGGCGTGGCCGAGGTGGCGATGCAGTCGGGCATTCACGCCGCTCGCACGATCAAACACCGCCTCGACGGCGACACAGTCGCCAGGCCCTTTGCCTATCGCGATCTAGGCAGCATGGCGACCATCGCACGCTTCCGCGCGGTGGTTAGCTTCAAGGGCATCAAGGTCGGCGGGTTCATCGGCTGGCTGATGTGGGCGTTCGTGCACCTCACCTTCCTGACCGGCTTCAAGAACCGCTGGATCGCGCTGTTCAAGTGGATCTCCGCGTTCGTCGGCAGCTCACGCGACGAGCGCACGATCACAATGCAGCAGGCCTCCGCGCGCGTCGTCGCGGCTGCCGCGGGCGTCAAACCCGGCGAGGAAGACCTCTCGCGGCTGGTGTCAGAGCGCTAGCCGCGCTCCTGGCGCCACAGCTCGCCGTAGCGCCCGCCGCGGGCCAGCAGCTCAGCGTGCGTGCCGCGCTCGGCAACGGCCCCCCGGTCGAGCACGATCACCTCATCGACCTCCTCCAGGCCGGCCAGGCGGTGGGTGATCAGCAGCGTCGCGCGCTCGCGGGTGGCGGCGAGCAGGTCGGCGAGGATGCCGTCCGCGGTCGCCGTGTCGAGATGCTCGCCCGGCTCATCGAGGATCAGGATCGGGAAGTCGGCGAGCAGCGCCCTGGCGATCGCCAGGCGCTGGCGCTGCCCGCCCGACATGCGCGCTCCGTGCTCGCCCACCTCCGTCTGCAGTCCTGCAGGCAGGCGCTCGGTCCAGTTCAGCAGCCGCACGGCCGCGAGCGCCGCGCGCAGCTCCTCGGCTGCGGCCTCGCGCCGCGCCAGGCGGAGGTTCTCCTCGAGCGTGCTGTCGAAGATGTGGGCGTCCTGGGAGACCAGCCCGATGACGCCCCTGCAGTCCTCGCCCGCGAGCTCGCTGAGCTCGATCCCGTCGAGCGTGACCGTTCCCCCTTCGTAGGGCAGGAAGCGCAGCAGCACGCCCGCCAGCGTTGTCTTGCCGGCGCCGCTTTCTCCCAACAGCGCCACGCGCCGGCCCGGCTCGAGGTCGAGGTCGATCCCCGTGAGTGCCGCTGCGTGCGCGCCGGGGTAGCGCGCGCACAGTCCCCGCACGCGCAGCGTGTGCGGTCCGCCCGGCGCGAGTGCCGGCGGCCGCGCCGGATCGCTCACCGGCGGGGGCGTGTCAAGCACCTCGAGCACGCGCGCCGCAGAGCGGCGGACACGCTGGAGCGTCTGGGTGGCCACCGGCAGCCCTGCCACCAGTTCAAAGGCGACCAGCGGGATCAGCGCCACCCCCGCGAGCAGCACGCCGCTCATGTGCCCGGCGTGGACCGCCGAGACGCCCACCGCCAGCCCGCCCCACATCGCCAGCCCCGTGCAAAGGCTGGTGAGACCCTGGCCCACGCCCGCCGTGCGGGCGCCCGCGGCCGCGATCCGCGTCAGGCGCGCGTCCGCCGCAAGCGCCCGCCGCAGCTGGGCGGCGGCCGCCCCGTTGACCGCGAGCTCGGGGGCGCCCTCGATCAGGTCAACGACGCTCGCCGTGAGCTCCCCGCGCGCGGCCGCCTGGCGCGACTCCGCGCCCGCCGACAGCCTGCCCGTCAGCCACGGCACGAGCGTCCCCGCGATCACCAGCGCGATCAGCAGGATCAGCCCTGCTGCGGGCAGCATCAGCCACACGGCGCCCACCGTCACCGCGCCAACGGAGATGGCGATCGCAAACGGCGGCAGCACCCTCAGCAGCAGGTCCTGCAGCGAGTCCACATCGTGGATCAGGCGCGCGAGCAGCTCACCGCTGCGGAAGGCGGGCAGCCCCAGCGGCGCGAGACGCTCCAGGCGCGTGTACACCTGCACCCGCAGCTCGGAGAGCACGCGGAAGGCGGCGTCGTGGCCGATCAGGCGTTCCGCGTAGCGGCACAGCCCGCGCGCGAGCGCGAAGAACTGCACGCCGACGATCGCCACCGCGACCGCCGACTCCTGGGGGTGCTGGGCCGAGCGCGAGATCAGCCACGCGGAGGTGGCGATCAGGCCGATCGCGGCGAGCACCGCGGCGGCGCCGAACAGCGTGGCGAGCGCCAGGCGCCCGGCGGCGGGGCGCGCGATCGCGAGCGTGCGCCGCAGCGGGGCCTCGGGCGCGTGCGCCTCGGGCGCCAGCCCGCGCGGGGGAGCCGCCAGCGGCGCGCTCACGCGGGCACCTGCACGGGAGCGAGCGCAACCACCCGGTCGGCGATCGCGATGAGCGCGGGTCTGTGCGCCACGAGCACGACCGTGCGTCCCGCCGACAGCCGGCGGATCGCCTCGAGCACGCCCTGCTCGGTGCGCCCGTCGAGGTTGGCGGTCGGCTCGTCGAGCAGCAGCAGCGGCGCGTCGCGCAGAAATGCCCGGGCCAGCGCCACGCGCTGGCGCTCGCCGGCCGATAGGCCCGCGCCCCCCTCGCCGAGGACCGTGTCGAGGCCCGCGGGCAGGCGGCGGATCGCCGCCGCGAGCCCCGCCGCCTCGACCGCGCCCCACACCTCCTGCACCGGCGCTTCGCTGCCGAGGCGCACGTTTTCGGCGATCGACACCTTGAACAGATGTGGGCGCTGGGGAACCCACGCCAGCCGCGCGCGCCACGCCGCGGGGTCGAGCTCAGCGAGCTCGACCCCGCCCACCCGAACCGAGCCCGCGCTCGGCGCGATCAGCCCGAGCAGCACCGCCAGGAGCGTCGACTTGCCGCAGCCGCTCGGCCCCGCCAGGGCGAGCAGCTCGCCCGGCTCGATCGTCAGCGAGACGCCGTCGAGCGCCGGCTCGGCGCGCCCCGGATAGCTGACGCACACGCCATCGAGCTCGATCGCGGAGCGCGCCGGGTCGGGAAAGCTCGTGCGCGTCCCCTGTGGCGGCCGGGGGGCCTCCAACACCGCGAACACCTGCTCCGCCGCCGCGATGCCCTCGGCGCTTGCGTGGTAGTTGGCGCCGAGCCTGCGAAGGGGGAGGTAGGCCTCGGGGGCGAGCACGAGCGCGAACAGGGCGGTGCGCAGGTCGAGGCTCCCGCTCATCAGCCGCAGGCCGACGGCCACCGCGACCAGTGCCACCGAGACGGTGGCGACGAGCTCGAGGATCAGCGAGGAGAGAAAGGTGATCCGCAGCGTGGCCATCGCAGCCGCCCGATAGCGCTCGCTGATCTGCGCGATGGCCGCCGCCTGCGCCCTGGCGCGCCCGAAGACCTTCAGCGTCGGCAGCCCCGCGACGACGTCGAGGAAGTGCCCGCCGAGGCGCTCCAGCGAGCGCACCTGTCGCTCCATCCGCTCCGCGGTGGCGGCGCCCACGAGCGCCATGAACAGCGGTATCAGGGGGATCGTGAACGCGACTATCGCCGCCGAGATCCAATCGTCCCACAGCATCGCCGCGATCACCGCCAGCGGCACGATCACCGCGAGGAACAGCTGGGGCAGGTACAGCGAGAAGTAGCCGTCGAGGACATCGATGCCGCGCGTGGCGAGGATCGCAAGCTCGCCCGTGCGCTGCTCGCGCGAGCTGTCCAGCCCGAGCTCCGCCACCCGCTCCAGCAGCGCCCCGCGCAGCTGGGACTTGGCCCGCGCCGAGGAGCGGCTCGCCGCCAGCTCAGCACCCCAGGCGACGATCGCGCGGCCGAGCACGACCGCCAGCAGCGCCAGCAGCCGGCCCTGCAGCTGCGCGAGGCTGCGCCCGTCGATGAATGCGCGTGAGACCACATCGGCGATCAGCCATGCCTGCGCGAGGATCAGCAGGGCCGCCAGCACGCCCAGCGTCACCGAGATCGACAGGAACGTGCGGGTGGCGCGGGCGTAGCGCAGCAGGCGCGGGTCGAGTGCTCTCATCGCGCGATCATGACTCCGATCGGCCGACGCGGCCACCGCGGGCGGCCCGCTCGGGGCCTCAGGCCAAGCGCTCGAGCAGGTGGTCGCCGACGCGCAGCGCGTTGGCCATCGCGGTGAGCGCGGGGTTGACGGCCGAGATGCTCGGGAAGAAGCTCGTGTCCACCACGTACAGGTTGTCGAGCTCGTGCGCGCGGCAGTCGCTCGTTGAGCACCGAGGAGGCGGGGTCCGCGCCGAAGCGGCAGGTGCCGGCCTGGTGGGCCACGCCGGCGACGGGGATCTTGTTCTCGAGGTAGGCCCAGCGGGGCACGAGATGGTGCTCGTGCATGCCGAGCTGGCCGAGCAGCGAGCGCAGCTGCTCGAGCAGGCGATCGCGCGCGGTCGTCGTTGGTGGAGTGGTAGGTGAGCATCACGTGGCCGTCGCGCGTCGAGCGTGACGCGGTTCTCCGCCTGCGGCAGATCCTCGGTGGACAGCCAGAAGTCGACCGCGTGCTCGGCGATGTCCGCCAGCGAGAAGGTCGGCGCGAGCTTCGTCATCAGCGGCTTCTCGCCGCGGTACATCTCGGCCACCGACTTGCCCACCATCTGGATGTTGCCCATCGGGAACTCCCAGGCATCGGACTCGCGAAGTAGTAGTCGTTGACGCCGAGGGTCTTCTGGAAGACGGTCGGGTTGGGCTCCTTGGAGATCGCGAGCACGGCCTGGCTGTTGTGGAACATGTAGTTGCGCCCCACCTGATCGGAGCCGTTGGCCAGGCCGCCGGGGTGCTTCTCGCTGGCGGAGGCGAGCAGCAGCGCGGCGGTGTTCGCGGCGCCGCAGGAGACGACGACGATGTCCGCGCTGTGGGTCTCCTGCGCGCCGTCGCGCTCGACCACGACCTCGGTCACCGCGGTGCCGGCGGCGTTGGTGTTCAGCTTCACAGCGCGGGCGTTGCGCAGCAGGGTGACGTTGTCGTGCTCGAGCGCGGGGCGCACGGCGAGCACCTCGGCGTCGGACTTGGCGTGCACCAGGCAGGGGAAGCCGTCGCAGGTGGAGCAGCGCACGCACGGGCTGTAGGGCATGTTCTGCTCGTTGAGCATCACCCCGCAGGGGGCGTGGAAGGGGTGCAGCCCGGCGCTCGCGAAGGTCCTCGGAGAGCTGCTGCGATGCGCGGCTCGTGGGAGACCGGCGGGAAACGGATAGGGAGCGCTCGCCGGCGGTTCGGTGGGGTCCTCGCCGCGCGCACCGTGGACCTGGTAGAGCTGCTCGGCCTGGGTGTAGTAGGGCTCCATCTCCTCGTAGGAGATCGGCCAGGCGGGCGAGATGCCGCCGTGGTGGCGCAGCTCGCCGAAGTCCTCCGCGCGCATGCGGTACAGCGCCGCGCCGTAGAGCTTGGTCGCGCCGCCCGACGCAGTAGTGCACCTGCGGCTGGAAGGGCTTGCCCTCCGCGTCATACCACGTGTCCTTGGAGATGTAGCGGTTGTCGACGAAAACCTCCGCCGCCGACCAGTTCTGCGGCTCGCGCGGCAGCCAGTCGCCGCGCTCGAGCAGCAGGATGCGCTTGCCCGACGGCGCGAGGCGGTGCGCGAGCGTGCCGCCGCCGGCGCCGCTGCCGATGACGATCACGTCGTAGTCGCTCACATCAGCTCTTCTCGATGCGCTCGGCGAGGATGATCCGCCCGGCGGCCTCGATCAGCGCGAGGTGGGAGAAGGCCTGGGGGAAGTTGCCGAGGTGGCGGCCGGTGTCGAGGTGTCGAACTCCTCGGCGTAGAGCCCGAGCGGCGAGGCGACGCGCAGCAGCTGTTCCATCAGGTCGCGCGCGCGCTGCTGCTCGCCGACGATCGACAGCGCCGGAGACCAGCCAGAAGGAGCAGATCAGGAAGCTGCCCTCCTTGCCCGACATGCCGTCGTCGGTCTCGTCGGTGCGGTAGCGCAGCACGAAGCCGTCCTCGGTCAGGTCGTCGGCGATCGCCAGCACGCTCGCGTGCATGCGCTCGTCGCTGCCCGGCAGGAAGCCGAAGTTCGCCGCCAGCAGGTTGGAGGCGTCGAGCGCGTCGGTGTCGTAGTGCTGGCGCAGGACGCCGTCTTTGGTGACGCCGTGGGCGAGGATGTCGGCTTGGATCTCCTCGGCGGTGGCGCGCCAGTTCGACTCGCGCTTGGCGTCGCCGCGGATCGCCGCGAGCTTGGCGGCGCGGTCCATCGCCACCCAGCACATGAGCTTGGAGGAGACGTAGTGCTGGGGCTTGCCGCGCGCCTCCCAGATGCCCTGGTCGGGCTCGCGCCAGACCCTGCGTCGCGCATTCGGCCTGCGCCTGTACGATCGGCCACAGCCGCCGCGGCAGGCGCTGGCTGCGGCGGGTGTGCAGCAGGATCGAGTCAAGCGCGGCGCCGTAGACGTCGTTCTGGCGCTGGTCGAAGGCGCCGTTGCCGATCCGCACGGGGCTCGCGCCGGCGTAGCCGGAGAGGTCATCGCGGGTGGACTCGGTCAGGTCGCGCCGCCCGTCGATCCCGTACATGATCTGCAGCGCCCCGTCCTCGTTGGGCTCGAGGTCGGCGACGAACTGCATGAACTCCTCGGCCTCCCAGTCGAGGTTGAGGTAGTGCAGGGCCTGCAGCGTGAAGGTCGAGTCGCGCATCCAGGTGTAGCGGTAGTCCCAGTTGCGCTCGCCGCCCGGCGTCTCCGGCAGCGAGGTCGTCAGCGCCGCCACGGTCGCGCCGGTGGGCATGTAGGTCAGGCCCTTGATCGCCAGCGCCGAGCGCTGGATCGGGTCGCGCCAGCGGTGGTCGGGGATGCGGCGCGCGGCCCAGCCAGCTGCGCCAGAAGCGGGCGGTCGCGGCCAGGCGCTCGTTGGCCTCATCGACGTCGTCCGGGCCCGCAAGCTCATCCTCCCAGGAGAGCGAGCAGTAGATCTGCTCGCCCTGTTTGAGCACGTGGCGGGCCCTCACCCGGTCGCCCTCGACGCCGAGCGCCATGTCGGTGTGCAGCCGGATCGTCAGCTCCGGCGCCGGTCGCGTCGGCGGTGTGCCTGTCCTCCTCGACAGCGTCCACTCGGCGGGAACGCGCCCGTAGTCGAAGACCGGCTCGCAGATCAGCTCGATCTCGACTTCGCCCTCGAGGCATATCGCGACGCGCACGAGCAGGTGGTCGGCGTCTTCGTCGGCCGGTGGCCGGGTATGCGGCGTGACGCGGTCCACGCCGCGGCGGCCCCAAGCGTGAGCGCGTCGCGCACGATCGCCCAGCCGCTGGTCGTCTTCCACGTGGTCAGCAGCGATGTTCGTGCCGGGCTCGTAGATGCGAGCCGACGGCACGTTGATGCCGAACGGGCCGAAGCGGAAGGAGCCGGCCTGGCGGTCGAGCAGCGTGCCGAACACGCTCGGCGCGTCAAAGCGCGGAACGCACAGCCAGTCGATCGAGCCGTCCGGCGCGACCAGCGCGCCCGTGTGGCAGTCCGACAGGAAGGCGTAGTCGGCGATCGGCGGGAACGGCGAGGGCTCGCCGCGCTCTGCGGCGCGCGCGGTTCGGCGGCAGCTGCAGTGCCACCGTTGTCCGCCTTCTTCGCGCCGGCCCGGCGCTTGGCGGCGTTAGCTCTTGGCTTGGTCGGTTTGGCGGGGCTCATGATGCCAGCCAGGGGCCGTGCCAGCCGCCGTACCGCGCCACCAGCCTGTCGGCCTCCGGCGGGCCCCATGAGCCCGGCGCGTAGCTGTGCACCGGCGGCGGGTGCCTCGAGCAGCGGTTCGAAGATGCGCCAGGTCTCTTCGACGCTGTCCTGGCGCGTGAAGCGCGTGCTGTCGCCGCGCATCGCGTCGAGCAGCAGCACCTCGTAGGGCGTCGGGCGCCTCGCCGCCCTCCTCGGCGAACTCCATGTCGAGCGTGACCACCGCGGGACCGGACGACGTCGGCGCGATGCGCGTCGAGCACCAGCCGTGTTCCGGTCGATCGGATCGAGCTTGACGACGAACTGGTTCGGTTCGGGACGGCGGTGCCCGTGCTCCATGAAGCCGAGCCGTGGCGCGTCGCGGAAGACGGCGCGCAGCTCGGTCTGCGTGACCGGCAGCTTCTTGCCGGTGCGGATGAACCACGGCACGCCCGCCCAGCGCCAGTTGTCGATCTCCAGGCGCAGCGCCGCATAGGTCTCGGTGGTGGAGCCCTTGGCGACGCCGTCGATGTCCAGGTAGCCGTCGTACTGCCCGCGCACGTAGTGGGCGGGGCTCGGCGTCGTGGATCGAGCGGAAGAGCGAGAACTTGGCGTCCTTGAGCGTGGCCGCGTCGTTGCCGGCCGGCGCCTCCATCGCGGCCAGGGCAACCACCTGCATGAGGTGGTTGACGACCACGTCGCGCAGCGCGCCGACGGGGTCGTAGAAGTGGCCGCGGTCCTCGACGCCGAAGCTCTCGGCCATCGTGATCTGCACGCACGCGATGTGGCTGCGGTTCCAGATCGGCTCGATCATGGTGTTCGCGAAGCGCAGATAGAGGAACTCGTCGGTGCCCATCTTGCCGAGGAAGTGGTCGATCCGGTAGAGCTGGGACTCGTCGATGGACTGGTGGATTTCCGCGGCCAGCTCGCGCGCCGATGCGAGGTCGTGGCCGAAGGGCTTCTCGACGACCACGCGCGCGCCGCCCGTGAGCGAGGCGTCCTTGAGTTGCTTGATCACGGTGCCGAACAGGAACGGCGGGATCTCCAGGTAGAAGACGGGGGTCTGCGCCTCGCCCAGCGCCGCCGCCACGCGCTTGTAGGTGGCGGCATCGGTGAAGTCGCCGCTGACGTAGCTCAGGCGCGCGGCGAAGCGCTCGAAGATCTGCTCGTCGATCGTCTCACCGCATCCTTCAATCGACGTGCGCGCGCGCTGGCGCAGTTGATCGACCGTCCAGTCATCGCCCGCCACGCCCACGATCGGGCAGTCGAGCAGGCCGCGGCGCTCCAGCCGGTAGAGCGAATGGAACGTCATCACCTTCGCGAGGTCGCCGGTGATGCCGAAGATGACGAGGACATCGGCGGGGCGCACGCCGTCGGAGTCCAGGCCGCGATCGGGCGTGCGCCTGGGCGCCCCCGCCGGGGTGATCATGCGCGCTGTGCCCTGTGCCGGTTCATCCGCGGAGGCAGTCTCCCAATTTTGCGCTTGAGATACATGGGTGCGCACACCCCGCCCGACGTGCGTGCGTACGACCGGGCCGAAGCATGTCGAGGTGGTGGCCCGCGAAGGGCAGCGCGATTAGAGTGCGCGTGCCCTGAGGATGGACGCGCCCGCCCCCACAGCGCTGCGCTGCGCGTTCACGACCACCGAGCCGTGAGCGGCTATCTGCAGCTGCCCGAGGGCTGGCAGCGCGTCTCATCCGGCGGGCCGGGCCCCTTCGTGACGCGCGAGATCCTGCGCCGGCCCGATGGCAGCGAGGTGCGCTGGCGCTCGCGCGCGCACCGCAAGCGCCACCGCGCCGACGCGGCCGGCGCCGCAGAACCGACCTGGTGGCGCCCGGGGCGGCGGGGGTGGTGGATGAGCGTGCTGTTCTCGCTCGGCGCGTTGTGCTTCGCGGTCGCGGCGGCCGCGGCGCAGTGGGCGTCGAGCCCGCGCGCGGGCATCGACGTCACCTTTTTCGCCGGCTCGCTGATGTTCACGGCGGCCGCCTACCTGCAGTACCTGGAGGCCGTCAACGTTGGGCGCTGCGCGGGTGCACCTGCGTCCGCGGGCGGGCGCCTGCGGCCGGCCTCGTGGGAGCCGAAGCGCATCGACTGGCTGGCCTCCGCGGTGCAGCTGGCGGGGACTGTCTTCTTCAACATCAGCACCTTCGCGGCGATGAAACACGGCCTCGGCACGAGCCAGAGCAACAGGCGCGTGTGGGCGCCGGATGCATTCGGGTCGATCTGCTTCCTCGTCTCCAGCGAGCTCGCCCTCGCCGAGGTCTGCCACCGCTGGGTCTGCCTGCGCCGTCGCTCGCTGTCGTGGGTCATCGTCGCGCTCAACCTGCTGGGCTCGATCGCCTTCGGCGTGGCCGCCGTCGCATCGTTGCTCGAGCCGGCGAGCGGCGAGCCGCTGAGTGCCCGGCTCGCGAACGGCGGGACGGCACTGGGCGGCGTGTGCTTCTTCGTCGCCGCGCTCGCGCTGATGCCCGAGGCGGCCGGCGAGGAGCGAGCCTAGAGCGTGCGCATTCCGAGCTCCGGCGCCGGCTGCGGAGTAGGTATTAACTACGGTCGCGGACTGCGGCGCATGCGCGATGCGCGCGCGGCGTGCACCGGTGAAGCTGCCAGCAACGGTCGTGCTCGCAGAGCGGGACCCAAACCAGCAGGCCGAGGAGGGCGGTTCCGGATGGTGCTCGCAGCAAGCTACCCGTTTCTGGAAGTGGTCTGGACGATGGTGCTCTTCTTCCTGCTCGTCGCGTGGCTGTGCCTGCTCGTGTACGTGCTCGGCGACATCATCAGCCGTCAGGACACGTCCGGGTGGGCGAAGGTGCTCTGGATCATCTTGGTGCTCGTGCTGCCCTACCTGGGCGTGTTCATCTATCTGATCGCCGAGCAGCGCGGAATGGGCGAACGGGCGAGCGCGCGCCAAGCCCGCCCGGGCGGGCCGCAGCAGAACGCGAAGGCACGGCAGCTGCTGGCTGAAGGCTCGATAACACAGGCCGAGTACGACGTCCTCGCGCCCAACGCGCCGGCGGCGACATGAGCAGCGCCGAGCAGCCCGCCGAGGTCCCGTCGGGCGCACCCCCGCCGCCCGCTGACGCGGGCGCAGCGACGGGCGCGGCGCGCGCGAGCCGCTCGCGGCGGATCTGGGTGCGCGTGATCCTCGGCCTGGCCACGGTGCTGGCCGTCTTTGCGATCTTCGCCGTGTGGGCCAACCGCCAGCTGATGGACCCGCACAACTGGTCGCGGACGAGCACCGCGCTGCTGCAGAAGGAAACGATCCGCACGGCGCTCTCGGGATACCTGATCGATCAGCTCTATGCCAACGTCAACGTGCCCGCGCAGCTGCAGTCGGGCCTGCCCACGCAGCTGCGGCCCCTGGCGGGGCCGCTGGCGGGGGCGCTGCACAGCGTCGCCGAACAGGGCGCCGAGCGGGCTCTTGCGGCGCCCAAGGTCCAGGACATCTGGATGAAGGCCAACTACGCGGCCGACCAGGCCCTGGTGGCGGTCGTCAAGGGCGGCGGCAGCCGCGCCCAGATCAACGGTGGCACCGTCTCGCTGAACATGCGCCAGATCGTGGCCGACGTGGCCGACCGCCTGGGCCTGCCCTCCGGCGTCGCTGAAAAACTGCCGGCCTCGGTGGCGACGCTGAAGATCGTGACCTCCAGCGAGCTCGGCCTGTTCCGCAGCCTTGCCAAAGCCCTGCACGCGCTGGCCGTGGTGCTCGTCCTGCTGGTGCTCGCGCTGTATGTGCTCGCGATGTCCCTCGCGAAGGGTTACCGGCGGCGCACGCTGTTGTGGGTCGGCACGAGCCTCATCTTCTCCGGACTGATCGTGCTCGTCGGGCGCAAGATCGGCCAGGGCGAGCTCGTCTCGGCGATCACCAGCGACGCGTCGATCGAACCGGCTGCCAACGACGCCTACTCGGTTGCCACCTCGCTGATGGTGCAGGTCGCGAGCGCGACGATCGTCATCGGCGTGCCGGTTGTCCTGGCCGCCTGGTTCGCGGGACCAGCGCGCCTGGCGGTCTCCGGCCGGCGCTTTCTGGCGCCGCATTTCGAGGAGCATCCGGGCCTCGCCTACGGGATCCCGCTGGGCCTGCTCGCGCTGGTCTTCGTGTGGGGTCCGATCCCGGCGACACGCAACCCGTGGTGGATGCTGCTGTTCATCGCGCTCACGGTTTTCGGCGCCCACATCCTGCGCGGCCAGATCGCCGCCGAGTTCCCCGATGCGCAGACGGGCTCCATGCGCGACTCCCTGCACGGCGCCGTCCAGGCGATGGGCGCGCGTGCCGGCCGGGCGCGGGCCGCCACGGCGCCGCCGGCCGCGGCGCAGCCGGTCTCCAAGGCCGCCGAGATCGAACGCCTCTCGAGCCTGCACGAGCGGGGCGCAATCACCGACGAGGAGTTCACGGCGGCGAAGCGCGAGCTGCTGTCGGTCAGCTGAGCGGCGGTCGCGCGCCGCACGCGCTGCGCCGATCGGCGCGCGAGCTAGGCTCCGCGCATGACCGCCAAGCCACCGCCGGGCATCGCGGAGCTCCTGCGCTCGCGCATGGGGGAGGAGATGGCGCTCAACCAGCGCTTCCTGAACCCGCAGATGGGGCGGATACTGCGCACGCTCGGCTTCGACAAGGTGTGGGCCGGCGGCGAGGGCGCGCACCTGATCGACGCCGACGGCGAACGCTACCTGGACCTGTTCGGCGGCTACGGCGTGTTCGCGATCGGGCGCAACCACCCGGATGCGATCGCGGCGCTGGAGGAGGTGATGGCGGCCCGGACCGCCAACCTGCCCCAGCTCGGCGTGACCCTACTGAGCGGTGTGCTCGCCGAGCAGCTGCTCGCGCGCGCGCCGGGCAGCGTCGGGGCGATGGTCCCCGCCAACAGCGGCACCGAGGCGGTCGAGGCGGCGATCAAGATCGCGCGCGCCGCCACCGGGCGCCCGCGCGTGCTCTACGCCGAGCACGCCTTCCACGGGCTGACGCTGGGCTCGCTCTCGCTCAACGGCGGCAGCGAGTTCCGCGAGGGCTTCGGGCCGCTGCTGCCGGGCTGCGAGGCGGTGGGCTTCGGCGATCTCGACGCGCTGGAGCGGGAGCTCGCGCAGGGCGAGGTGGCGGCGTTCCTAGTTGAGCCGGTCCAGGGCAAGGGCGTCAACATTGCTCCCGCGGACTACCTTCCCGCGGCCCAGCGCCTGTGTCGCGAGGCGGGGGCGCTGTTCGTCTGCGACGAGGTCCAGACCGGCATCGGGCGCACCGGGCGCTTCCTCGCGCTCGAGCACTGGGAGCTCGAGCCCGACATGGTGTGCCTCTCCAAGGCCCTCTCCGGCGGGCTCGTGCCGATCGGGGCGCTGCTCGTCTCGCGCGCGGCCTTCGACCGCGTCTTTGACGGCATGGAGCGCGCCGTGCGCCACGGCTCCACGTTTGGCGGCAACGACCTCGCGGCGGCCGCGGCGCTGGCGACGCTGGGGGTGCTCGAGCGTGAGGGGCTCGTGGCCCGCGCCGAGCGCATGGGCGCGCTGCTGCTCGAGCTGACGCAGCCGCTGGCCGAGCGCTTCGAGGTGGTCAGCGACGTGCGCGGGCTGGGCCTGATGTGGGCGATCGAGTTCGGCCCGCCCGAGGGTGCGAGGCGGCGGCGGCTGTGGGAGCGCGTCGAGCGCCGCCAGCCGGGCCTGTTCTCCCAGCTCGTGACGGTGCCCCTGTTCCACGAGCACCGGATCCTCTGCCAGGTGGCGGGCCACCACATGAACGTGATCAAGGCGCTGCCCGCGCTGTGCGTCGAGGAGGCCGAGCTGCGTCGCTTCGCCGCCGCGCTCGAGCACACGATCGCCGCCGCCGAGCGCTACCCGGCGGCGCTGGCGCGCTTCGGACTGCGTACCGGGATGCGCGCGGCGCGCGCGGGCCGGCGCTGAGCGGCGCCATCCGGGGCTCCTCGCCTCCGCCGCTAGCCTGTCGGGTTCGTGCTCGTAGCAAGAGATGACATCCGCAACGTGGCGATCGTCGCGCACGTCGACCACGGCAAGACCACGCTGGTCGACGCCATGCTGTGGCAGTCGGGCGCGTTCCGCGAAGGCCAGGATGTCGCCACGCGCGTGCTCGACTCGATGGATCTCGAGCGCGAGAAGGGCATCACGATCCTCGCCAAGAACACCTCGCTGCGCTATCGCGACGTCAAGCTCAACATCATCGACACGCCCGGCCACGCCGACTTCGGAGGCGAGGTCGAGCGCGGGCTGACGATGGTCGACGGCGTGCTGCTGCTCGTCGACGCCTCAGAGGGCCCGCTGCCGCAGACGCGCTTCGTTCTGCGCAAGGCGCTGGAGGCCAAGCTGCCCGTGATCCTGGTCGTCAACAAGGTCGATCGCCCCGATGCGCGCGTCGCCGAGGTGGTCGACGAGGTCTACGAGCTGTTCCTCGACCTCGACGCCGACGAGCAGCAGATCGATTTCCCGATCGTCTACTGCAATGCCAAGGCCGGCGTCGCGGCGCTGCACTACGAGGTGGGGAGCCCGCTGGAGGGCACCACACTCGCTCCGCTGCTCGATCTCCTGCTCGAGCGCATACCGGCGCCCCGCCACGACCCCGAGCACCCGCTGCAGGCGCTCGTGACGAACCTCGATGCCTCGCCCTATGTCGGGCGCCTGGCGATCTGCCGCGTGCGCCACGGCAACATCCGCAAGGGACAGCAGATCGCGTGGTGCCGTGCGGACGGGTCGATCAAACGCGTGCAGGTTGCCGAGCTGTATGTCACCGACGCGCTCGATCGCGTCGATGCGCCCGAAGCCGGGCCGGGAGAGATCATCGCCGTCGCGGGCATCGCCGAGGTGACCATCGGCGAGACGCTCGCCGATCCGGGCGATCCGCGCCCGCTGCCCGTCATCACGGTCGACGAGCCCGCCATGTCGATCACCGTCGGCGTGAACTCCTCGCCGCTGGCGGGCAAAGACGGCGACAAGCTCACCGCCCGCCAGATCAAGGCCCGGCTGGACCAGGAGCTGGTCGGCAACGTCTCGCTGCGCGTGAAGGACACCGAGCGCCCGGACACCTACGAGGTTCAGGGCCGCGGGGAGCTGCAGCTCGCGGTGCTCGTCGAGATGATGCGCCGGGAGGGCTTCGAGCTGACGATCGGCCAGCCGCATGTGGTCGAGCGGGAGATCGACGGCAGGCGCCACGAGCCGGTCGAGCGCCTGTCGGTGGACGTGCCCGAGGAGCACGTGGGCACCGTCACGCAGCTGCTGGCGGTGCGCAAGGGCCGCATGGAGCACATGACCAACCACGGCACCGGCTGGGTGCGCATGGACTATCTCGTGCCCGCGCGCGGGCTGATCGGCTTCCGCACCGAGTTCCTCACCGAAACCCGCGGAACGGGCATCATGCATCACGTCTTCGACCGCTGGGAGCCCTGGGCGGGCGAGCTGAGCATGCGCACCAACGGCGCGCTCGTCGCCGACCGCAGCGGCGAGACGGTCACCTTCTCGCTGTTCTCGCTGCAGGAGCGCGGCTCGCTGTTCGTGGGTCCCGGCGAGGAGGTCTACGAGGGCATGATCATCGGCGAGAACGCGCGCTCGGAGGACCTCGATGTGAACCCCGTCAAGGAGAAGCACCTCACGAACATGCGCTCCTCGACCTCGGACGTGCTCGTGCGCCTGGACGCGCACCGCAAGCTCACACTCGATGAGGCACTGGAGTTCGTGCGCGAGGACGAGGCGGTCGAGGTGACTCCCAGCGCGGTGCGCATGCGCAAGGGCGTGCTCGGCAAGGTCGAGCGCCTGAAGGCCATCCGCCAAGCGCGGAAGTGAGCCCGAGGCCACGAGCGCGTGGCGCCGCCCGGGCGGGGCGATGACGCTAAGGTACCGCCGATGATCAGACCGATTAGAGCGTTCAAACTCAGCAGAACCCTCCTGGGCACCCTATGCATCGCGTTCCTGTGCGCGCTCGCCGGCGCCGCCACGGCGGCCGCCGAAGGCACGGCCACGATCGTGTACACCAAGGAGAGCAGGCAGGCCTACGAAGCGCAGCTGGCCGGGCATCAGATCCAGTCTGCGACCTTCAACAAGAAGATCCGCTCCCTGCACCTGACCCTGAAGAACGGGACGCACGTGCTCTACCGCTACGGCGCCCACGAAGAGAAGAAGATCGCGGCCGCGCTGGCGGCCCGGGGCGTGCCCGTGACCGTGCTGACGAAAACGGCCGCGACCTCCGAAGCGGCCAAAAAACCGGTCAAACACAAACTCCGCTATATCGCCGGCGGGATCGTGATCGTCGTGATCGTGGTCGTCGCGGTGGTGCTGCTGATCGACCGTCGGCGCAAACGCGCGGACGATTAGCGCCGCCTGCGAGATAGCAGTGCGCCTGCAGCCGCGCGCGTCGACGAGCGAGATCGTCGGCCGGCGCGGCGGCGTGCTGCTCGTGCGCGTGAGCGCCCCGCCGGTGGATGGGCGCGCCAACGACGCGCTCTGCCGCCTGCTCGCCAAGCGCCTGCGGGTGGGGGTGCGCAGCGTCTCGATCGTGCGCGGAGCGGGGGCGCGCGAGAAGCTGGTGCGCGTGGAGGGAATCACCGCGGCCGAGCTCGGCCGGCGGCTCTGCATCCCTGGCCCGCCCGGCTGAGGACGGCGATCAGGCTCTCGCCGCGGGCCTGCCCCAGAGGTAGCTGGCCACGCACCCGAGCGCGAACACGGCGACGACGAGCAGGACGGGCCCCGAGTCCTCCACGAGCGCGCCCACTACGCCCGCAGTGAGCCCGCCGGCGAAGGCGGCGAGCCAAGCGGGATCGCCGTGCACCGGCGCGAGCAGGCGCTCGCGGCGGCGCAGCCCCCAGCCGGCGTAGACGAGCGCGGCCAGGGTGGCGAGCGGCATCACGTGGTTCTTCAGCTCGTCCCACGCCGCCTTGTAGCGGCGCACGATGATGTCGCGCACATCCTGGGGCGAGCGGGCGTGCAGAACGCTGCCCGTGAAGTGCCCGCCGCCATGCGCGGCGGCGAGGTCGATCGCGGCCAGGCCCACGAGGCCGGCGAGCGGGCTGAGCAGCACGATCAGCGCGCGCCGGCGCGTGAGGGCCCCCGGAAGGAGCATGATCGTCGCGACCGCGAAGGCGACGCTCACAAGGATCACGCCGCCCACCCCCGCGCCGATCCTCGCCGAGCCCTCGACGACCGCCAGCGCGACCCCGGCCAGCGCGGTGGCGAGTGCGGCCGCGCGGCCGCGCACCGCCGGGTACAGCCCGGCGGCGAGCGCGGCCAGCACGAGCACGGCCAGCCCCGACTTGAGCTCGTTGCCGATGCCATAGAAGCGCGCGCCGAGGATCGGATCGGGACCCAGCAGGGAGCGCATCAGCAGCTGCGTCCCGGCGAGCGCGTCGGCGCTCAGCGCGATCACCGCCACGAGCGCCGGGGCGATCGGAGCGCGCGGCCAGCCGATCAGCCGGTCGGTGAGCGCGCCGAGCCCCATGCAGGCGGCCGCGATGATCGCGTACTCGACGGCCGCGCCCGGCTCCAGCGCTGCCGGTATCAGCACCGCCACCGGCGCCCACAGCACCCCCAGCGCGCCCGCGCGCATCGCCCAGCGGCGCCCGCGCGGTGAGCGCGCGGTGAGCGCGAGCATCAGCGTCCAGGCCAGCAGCAGGAAGCCCAGCGCCTTCAGGCGCCGCCCCGCGATCACGTGCAGGCGGCTCATCAGCGCGCGCAGGCTCGCCGAGTCAAGTGCGCCGTCGGTCTCGATCGGCTCGCCGCGCATGTCGGGTGGCAGCGGCGTGAGCGCCAGGTGGCGCAGGATCGTGGGCGCCAGGTCGACCGCCGCGATCAGGCCGCGCTGGTTGGTGGTCTGCGAGCGCAGCTCGCGGGCGCCGCCGCCCGCGAGTCCCGCGGCGCCAGCCCACAGCAGTTCGTATCCCTGCCGGTCGGGTGCGCGCTGCACCACGAGCAGCAGCTCCCCCGGGGTGCGCGCTGCGCTCAGCGCGCGCAGGTCCGCAAGGCCTTCCGCCGAGGAGGGCAGGTCGGCCACCACGAGGCTCTTGGAGGCGCGCAGCGCCGCGACGTGCGCCAGCAGCGTGCGCGCGTCGCCCAGCGACACGGCCGCCACGCGACCGCCGCGCCCGGCGGCGGCCACGGCGTCGAGGTCATCGGTCCCCGCGATCCCCGCATATCCCGCCCCGCCCGGGATCTGCGCAGCGAGCAGGCCCGGGCGCAGCAGCTGCGGCGCCGCTTCGGCGCGAGCGAGCGCGGCGGCCCAGCCATCGATCAGCCCGCCCGTCCCGCGGGGGCTCAGCGACAGCGGAGGCGGCTGGTCGTGGGGGTAGGCCGAGGCCGCCACGCGCGCGCCCTGGGTGATGTCGAGCAGCATCTGCGAGCTCGTGTAGGGCCCCTGCGTGGCCGACATGATCCCCACCGAGAGACCCGGCACGCCCGCCAGCTGCGACTCGCCGGCGGGCAGGAAGACGAGCAGCACCGAGGGGCTTGTGATCGCGGCGCCGGATGCGTCCGGCGCGCCGGCGCCCAGGGCCGCGAGGCAGAGCAGGAGGGCCAGCGCGCCCTCCCGCCGCGCTCGGCTCAGCCCTCCGCTCCCTCGGTCGCGATGCCGCGCGGGCCGTGCGCCGCCGGCGTCTCCGGGCGGACCTCCCTGCCGGCCCGTGCGGATGCCGCACCCTCGATGTTCATGCGCGGAAGCAGTCGCGCCAGCCACGCCGGCAGCCACCAGGTCGCCGCCCCGACCAGCGTGAGCGTCGCGGGCAGCAGCAGGCAGCGCACCACGAGGGCATCCAGGAACACGGCGCTGGCCAGGCTCAGGCCGAACTCCTTGATGATGCGATCTTCTCCCAGCATGAAGGAGAGGAACACGCACACCATGATCGCCGCCGCCGCCGTCACCACGCGCCCTGTCAGCGCGAGGCCCTCGGCGACCGACCGCGAGTGATCGCGCGTCTGTATCCAGCGCTCGTGCATGCGCGAGACGAGGAACACCTCATAGTCCATCGAGAGTCCGAAGACGATCGCGAAGAGCATCACCGGGATGAAGGACTCGATCGGGCCGGGCTGCACGCCGATCACGCCCCCCAGCCAGCCCCACTGGAAGATCATCACGATCACGCCCAGCGCGGCGCCGATGCTGAGCATGTTCATGAAGGCTGCCTGCAGCGGGATCACGAGTGAGCGGAAGACGACCATCAGCAGCAGCGCCGAGAGCAGCACCACGACGCCGATGAACAGCGGCAGCTTGTGAGCCAGCACGGCGGCGAAGTCGACCGCTCCCGCGGTGACCCCGCCCACGTAGACGCTCATGCCGGTGCGCCTTGCGATCGGAGGGATCACGTGTTCGCGCAGCTGCGCGACGAGCTGGGTCGTCGCGTAGGCCTGCGGCGAGGAGCGCGGGTAGACGGTGATGGTCGCGACTTCTCCTGTGGCGTTGAGCTTGGCGGGCGTCACCGAGGCGACGCCCGGGGTGGCCGCGATCGCGCTGGAGAGGCCGCTCAACGCGCCCGCGCCGGTCTTGGGGGGGCCGATGAGCAGCACCCCGTTGCGGGCCGCTTCGCGCTGCGGGTTGGGGACCTTCGCGACGACGAGCAGCGGCCCGTTGAAGCCTTCGCCGAAGCCTTGCGCGAGCAGCTCGTAGGCGCGGTGGGTGGTCTGGCCGGCCGGGTCGTTCGATGCGTCGCTGGAGCCGAGTCGCAGCGCTACGGCGGGCGCGGCGATCGCGAGCATCACGATGGTGGCGGCCGCCGCCATGGGGAGAGGGTGGCGCTGCACGTGGGCGCTCCAGCGCAGCCATGCGCCGCTGCCGCCCCCGGCCTGCGCTGCGGTGCCCTCCCGGGCGCGCCTGCGCGCCCGGCGCCCCGGCCGCGCCACGCGGGCGCCGGCGATCGTCAGCAGCGCCGGCAGCAGCGTGAGCGAGGCGAGCATCACCAGCAGGACCCCGATCGATGCCGAGATCGCGACCCCGTAGAGGAAGTCGACGCCGAGCAGCATCATGCCCAGCAGCGCGATCACGACCGTGGAGCCCGCGAACAGGACGGCGCGCCCCGCGGTGTCGATCGCGTGCACCACCGACTCGCGCGCGTTGCCCAGGGTGGGGCCGGGCGTCGCATAGGCCTCCCTGAAGCGCGTCAGGATGAACAGCGCGTAGTCGATGCCCACGCCCAGGCCGATCATCGCGGCGAGCTCGGAGGAGAAGTTGGGCGTGTCGACCACGTGCGTGAACAGCGCGATCACGCCGAGGCCCGTGCCGAGGCCGAACAACGCCGTCACGATCGGCAGGCCCATCGCGATCAGCGAGCCGAACGTGAGCAGCAGCACTACGATCGCGGCCATCAGCCCGACCGCGGTCGACACGCCGAAGCCCGCCTGCTCGGTCGCCTCGATCGCCTGCCCGCCGAGCTCGACCTCGAGCCCCGGCCGTGCGGCAGCGCGCGCGACCTGCACGACGCGTTCGGGGGCTGACTTGGGCAGCAGGTTGGCTTTCTCGTCGAAGACGACCGTCGCGAAGGCGATCCGCCCGTCCGCGGAGATCGACTGCCCGGCCGACCGGCCCGCGTAGGGGCTGATCACGGCGGTGACGTGCGGCAGCCGCGCCACCTGGGCGAACATCGCGCTCATCGACGCCCGCACCCGCGGGTCCTGGACGGTGCCCGCCTTGACCGCGAAGACGATCGTGTCGCGGTCGCCCGCCTGGGCGGGGAAGCTGCGCTGCAGCAGGTCGGCGGCTCGCTGCGCGTCGGAGTTGGGCAGCGTGAAGTTGTTGGAGTAGGTCGTCCCGGCCGAGTGCGCGAAGGCGTTGACGCCCAGCAGCAGCACCAGCCAGCCGAGCACGACGTACTTTCGGTGTGTGGTCGACCAGCGGGCGAGCTTCAGCAAGGGGGCTCCGGGTGGCTCGGCGGGGACGGGCTGCGGCGCGCTGCGCCTCGGGGAGGCCTCGCGCGGGCACGCTCACAGAAGCGTAGCGCCCGCCTCAGTTGACACTGGGATCCGGGGGCATGCGCGCCAGCAGCGCGTAGCTGCCGCCCATGCGTGTGAGCACGCTGCTCCACAGCTCCTCCGGCGCGTCCGTGAAGACGTCCTCGGGCTCGGCGGCGTGGGCGATCCAGTCGCCGCTGGCGATCTCGGCGTCGAGCTGTCCGCTGCCCCAGCCGGCGTAGCCGGCGAACACGCGCCGGCGGCCGGTGGCGCGCATGAGCTGCTCGACGTCCGCGTCGGGCGCCGGGAAGCCGATGCGCTCGAGTACCAGCAGCCCCGCTTCGGCGGGGTCTAGAAACTCCGCGAGGAAGACCACCGAGCTCGCCTGCACGGGGCCGCCAACGTAGATCGGCTCGGACTCCTCGACCGCATCGCCGAGCGCCGGAACGGCCTCCGCGACGCTCACGGCGGCGGGCCGGTTGAGCACGAGGCCCATCGCTCCCTCGTCGCTGTGCATCCCCAGGAGCACCACCGTTCGCGCGAAGTTGGGGTCCAGCAGCGAGGGTGAGGCGAGCAGCAGCGCTCCCGCGGGCAATGCCGTCATGGTCGCTCACAGGCTATCCCGTCTTCGGCTAGGATTCCGCGCCACCCGGCACGTCTGAGGGCGCTGGCGGAGGGCCGCGTTCGGTCCGCACACTCAGGGAGAGGATCGCGCGTGGAGAGCAACGAACTTCAGGAACGGATCGCCAGGTTTCCCAGCTGGCAATACGAGTTCGAGTTCGATGGCGGGGTCAGGACGCCGGTCGCCGACCGTGAGCGCGTCAACCGCCACGAGCAGCGCCGCCGTTACTTCTTCGAGGCGCTGCTGCGCGTGACGGGGGGCTCGCTGGAGGGGCGCCGCGTGCTCGACCTGGGCTGCAACGCGGGCTTCTGGTCGCTGCAGGCGATCGACGCGGGCGCCGACTTCGTGCTCGGCATCGACGGCCGCGACACCTATATCGAGCAGGCCAACCTCGTCTTCGAGGCCAAGGGCGTCGATCCCGCGCGCTATCGCTTCGAGCAGGGCAACGTGTTCGGGCACGACCTGCACGAACGCTTCGACGTCGTTCTGTGCCTCGGATTGCTGAACCTGGTCGCCAAGCCGGTCGCGCTGTTCGAGCTGATGACAGGGGTCGGCGCGGAGCTCATCGTCATCGATACCGGCCTGTCACCGCGGCCGGGGAGCTTCGTCGAAGTGTCGCGCATGCTCGAGCCTCGCAACGCTGTGGACTACGCTATGGTGCTCGTCCCGACGAGGCAGGCCGTGGTTCACCTCGCGGGCCAGTTCGGCTTGAACACGGTTCCCCTGGCACAGAACATCACCGACTACACGCGCATGGAGGACTACCGCAGCGGTCGCCGGCTGGCGTTCATATGTTCGAGCAGCGTGGCGCTCGACGCCCTGGAGGCGGAAAGGCCGCAGCCGGCCAACGCTTGGGTGGCGCTCGCGGAGCGTGCCAGGACGCGCGTCTCGCAGCGACTGCGCGGTTGAGAGGACCGAGCAAGATGGATGCCAAGGAGCTCGAAGAGCGGATCGCCGCGTTCCCCCGCTGGCACTACGAGTTTGAGTTCGACAACGGTGTCAAGACGCCGATCGCGCGCCCGACCGACATCAACCGCCACGAGCAGCGCCGCCGTTACTTCTTCGAGGCGCTGCTGCGCGTGACGGGGGGCTCGCTGGAGGGGCGCCGCGTGCTCGACCTGGGCTGCAACGCGGGCTTCTGGTCGCTGCAGGCGATCGAGGCGGGCGCCGACTTCGTGCTCGGAGTGGACGGTCGCGACATGCACCTGGAACAGGCGAATCTGGTCTTTGCGGCCAAGGGCGTTGAGCCGAGCCGCTACCGCTTCGAAGAGGCCAACATCTTCGAGCACGAGTTCAGCGAGCAGTTCGACATCGTGCTCTGTCTCGGGCTGATGTATCACATCTCAAAGCCCGTCGAGCTCTTCGAGATCATGGCCGGCGTCGGTGCGCGCCTGCTCGTGATCGACACGAGCATCTCGTTCGCGCCATCGAGTTTCTTTGAGATCAACCGCGACCGCGACATGGATGATCCGCGCAACGCGGTGGACTATGAAATCGTGCTCGTGCCGACCAGGCAGGCGCTGATCGACCTCGCTGCGGAGTTCGGCTATGAGACGGTGCCGCTCGCGCACAACATGACCGATTACACGGGCATGAACGACTACCGGATCCGACGGCGGCTTGCGTTCATCTGCTCCAAGGATGTTTCGCTGGCCGCGCTTGCGCGAGAGACCCCGCCGCCGTCGATTCCGTGGTGGCAGGTTCTGCGCAATCCCGCAAGGCGCGGCTGGCTGCGCGCCCCCGACTGATCTCACGCATCCCGGAAGTCGGCAAGTTGCTGTACATCGCCACCGTTCACTACCTGTCTCCCCGGTGGATCGAGATACAGACGCGCCACCTGCGCGAACACATCTCGGCGCCCTATCAGACGTGGGCCTCGCTGGAGCGGATCGACCCGTCCTACGCCGTGCACTTCGACCGCACGGTGGAGCAGCTGGGCAGCCATCCCGGCAAGCTCAACCACCTGGCCATCGAGATCCTCGAGGAGGCGGCCGATGAGGATCTGCTGATGTTCCTCGACGGCGACGCCTTCCCGATCGCCGACCCGATGCCGTTCATCGCGGACGCCCTCAAGCAGGCGCCGCTGGTCGCCGTGCGCAGGGCCGAGAACGTCGACTCGCCGCAGCCGCACCCGTGCTTCTGCGTGACCACGGCGGGGACCTGGCGCACGCTCCCGGGCGACTGGTCGGGGGGGCCAGTGTGGCCCGGCGGGCAGGGATGGAACGTGACCGACGTGGGCAGTCTGCTGATGCGCAAGCTGGAGCTCGCGGGCCTGCCGTGGATCGAGGTGCTCCGCTCCAACCGCAACAACCTCGACCCGCTCTACTTCGCCGTGTACGGCGATCTCGTATACCACCACGGCGCGGGCTTCCGCGCTGAGAAACTGGCCGCGACGCACCGTGCCGGGGCGCGGGACCCCTCGCCGATGCGCGGCTCCTCGCTGCTGCGCCGTCGTCGGTGGCTCGCCTGGGAACGCGCCAAGCGCGAGCGCCTGGACGACCAGTCGGCGCGCATGTTCGAGCGGATCCAGCGCGGCGGCAGCGACTGGCTGGCAGAGCTCATCTGAAAGCGGGCCATCGGTGCTGCACATCGCCACAACACATCACACCTCGCCGCGCTGGATCGAGATCCAGGCCCGGCACATTCGCGAGCACATCAAGGTGCCCCACCGTACGTGGGCGTCGATCCAGCTGATCGACCCCGCCTACGGATCGAACTTCGACCGCATCATCGAGCAGAACGGCCCGCTGGCCGGCAAGCTGAACCACCTCGCGGTGGAGATCTCCCAGGAGGCGGCCGATGAGGATCTGCTGATGTTCCTCGACGGCGACGCCTTCCCCATCGCCGACCCGATGCCGGCCGTGCTGGAGGGGCTCGCGCGCGCGCCGCTGGTGGCGGTGCGCAGGGCGGAGAACGCCGGCGATCCCCAGCCGCACCCGTGCTTCTGCGTGACCAGCGTGGGAGCGTGGCGGCGGCTGGGGGGCGACTGGTCGGACGGCTACCCGTGGAGCGCCGGGCGAAGCGGGCGCGTGACCGAAGTGGGCGCCAACCTGCTGCGGCGCCTGGAGCTGAGCGGCACGCCGTGGGTGGAGCTGCTGCGATCCAACCCGCGCCGGCTTGATCCGCTGGCCTTCGCGATCTACGGCGAGATCGTCTATCACCACGGCGCCGACGCGGGCTGGCTCAGCCGCGCGCAGCGCGAGCGCGCGCCGCGGCCGCTGGCGCTGGGCCGGCTGCCGCTGCTCGCAGCGGCGGCCGCCCCGCTCGAGCGCGAGCGCATGAGGCTGTGGAGGGGGCGCGTGCAGCGCCGCTGCGTGCAGCGCTCGGAGCTGCTCTACGCGAGGATCGCGCAGGGCGGATCGGATTGGCTGGCGGATGTCTCCTGAGGGTAGGGTGCCCGACTTCTTCATCGTCGGGCACCCCAAGTGCGGCACGACGGCGCTGTATGAGATGTTGCGCAGCCACCCGCAGGTGTTCATGCCCGAGCGCAAGGAGCCTCGCTTCTTCGCCAGCGACCTGCCCTCGCCCTACCAGCCGCGGGCCTCGGGCGAGCCGGGGGAGAGCTATGCCGACTACCTCTCGCTGTTCGCGCCCGCGCGGCCCGATCAGCTGGTGGGCGAGGCCTCGACGGCCTATATCTGGTCGCACACGGCCGCGGGCCTGATCGCCCAGGCCCAGCCCGCGGCGAAGATCATCGTGATCGTGCGCGAGCCCGCGGCGCAGGTGCGCTCGCTCCACCTGCAGCTGCTGCAGCATCACTCCGAGCAGGAGCCCAGCCTGCGCAGGGCGCTCGCGCTCGAGCCGGCAAGGCGCGAAGGGCGAGAGCTCACCGAGATCAACGCGCGCTGGCCGCAGGTGCTGCTGTACAGCGACCGCGTGCGCTACGTCGAGCAGCTCCGCCGCTACCACGAGGTGTTCGCGCCCGAGCAGGTGCTCGTGCTGATCTACGAGGAGTTCCGCAGCGACAACGAGGGCACGGTGCGCGCGGTCCAGCGCTTCCTCGGCGTGGACGACAAGGTGGCGATCGAGCAGGTGCAGAGCAACCCGACGGTCCGCCGTCGCGTGCGCCTGGATTCCACCCTGCAGGCGGTGAGCCTCGGCCGGGGCGCGCCCGCGCGCGCGCTGAAGGGGGCGATCAAGCTGCTGACTCCGCGGCGCGTGCGCACGGAGGCCCTTGCGAGCATCCGCCGGCGCATGCTGTTCACCAGCCCGCGCGCCCCCGACGAGCAGCTGATGCTGGAGCTGCGCCGGCGCTTCAAGCCCGAGGTGCAGGCGCTCGGCGAGTACCTGGGCCGCGACCTCGTGAGCCTGTGGGGCTACGAGGACATCGACTGAGCGACTCAGCCCGCGGAGAAGATCTCGAGCTTGCCGCTGAGCTGGTGTTCGTTGGCGTTGCCCTCGGGCTCGATCACGTGCCCGTCGACGACGATCGGGCTGTTCCAGTGCCCGGGCGAGCCCGCCAGCTTGGCGATCGGCCGCGGCGAGGCCGGCCGGTAGACATAGATGCCGCCGCCCGATGGTTCATACACATACAGCAGCCCCCCCGCCATCACCGGGCTCGTGCCCGCGCTGGAGTTCTGCCACACCAGGAACAGGCGCCCGGCGCGCAGCACATAGGCCGCGGTCGCGTGTTCGTCGCCCACGAACATCGTCGTGCGTCCTTCCCGGCTCCACACGGCCGGGGCGGTGAACAGCTCGCCGCCGCCGGGCAGCTGCAGGCGCTGCACTTCGCCGCCGAGCGGATGCAGCCGCGCGCCCGAGGGCGGATGGCCGTCCAGGCGCGCGAGCGCGAGCACGCGCATGATCCCGTCCTTGCCCGCCAGCACGATGCGCCCGTCGCCCAGCAGCGCGGGCGCGCTCGAGCCGAGGTCGGTGTCGGTTTCGTTGAGCTGTTCCTGGTCGGTCGGCGTGAAGGACTGGCGCAGCTGCAGGCCGGGGAAGCTGAGCTCGACCACGCTGTCGCCGAAGTCGGTCGTGCCGTTCCAGGGGCCGTTGCCGGTGTCGATCAGGATGCGCTGCCCGCCGGGCTCGACCACGGGGCCGCTGCGCGAGAGGATCGCCGAGTCGCTCGCCGGGCACGTGCTGGGGAGCTGCAGTTCGCGGCGGTTGGCGCACAGCGTGTTGAACAGGCTGACCAGGTGCCCGCTGGCGCGTTCGATCGCGACCACGTGGCCCTGGTAGGGGGGAGCGTCGCCGATGTAGCCGCCGGTCGCAGCCAGCAGGTCGCCGCCGTCGATGTTCAACGCGGCGGCGATCTTCTCGTGTTTGGGTTCGCGCGTGATGCTCACCGGCCAGCCGTGCTGCTCGCTGCCGTTCGCCAGCGAGAGCTTGTGGATCAGCCCGTTGGGCGAGGCGGCATAGACGAACTGGCGGTCGGGGTCGGCCAGGGGGGTGGCGGTGGTGATCTGCGCGCTGCCCGCCCAGCTCGAGTAGCCGGGCGGCGTGAAGGTCCACAGGGTCCTGCCGCTGTTGGCGTCGATCGCCAACGTCTTGCCGTATGTGGTGCTCACAACGATCGTGTTGTGCGGGGCGCCGTCGACGAGCACCTGGTGCAGGTAGATGGGAGAGGAGTCCACCGTGCCGGGCAGGCTCACGCTGCGCTGCTGCAGGTGCCCGACGTTGGCTGCGGTGATTCCCGTGGAGTCTTCGCTGACATCGCTGCGCTGCGGATCGAGCCCGAACTCGCTCCAGTCGAGCAGCCGTTCCGCTGAGGCTGTGCGCGCTGCGGGGATCGCGCTGGCGCTGGCGGTGGGGGTGGACACGTCCGCGGGGGCGCTGCTGCCGCAGGCGGCCAGCACGCTCGCCGCCGTGGCCAGCACGAGGCGGGCGAGGTGGCGGGGCGCGCGCATGGCGACAGGTTCTAGCGCATCATGCCGCGCGATGGCGCCGCCCCTCCGCCGCGGCGATCGCGGCCGCTATGCTCAGCTGCGCAGGTCACAGCGACGGCACGAGGAGGGTGGGCGATGGCCAAGACGCCGCAGGTTGGAGAGCCGGCACCGGACTTCGAGCTGCCCGGGACCGACGGTCCCTTCAGGCTCTCCGAGCACCGCGGCGAGCGCGTGGTGCTGCTGTTCTACCCGGGCGATAACACGATGGTCTGCACCAAGCAGTTCTGCTCCTACCGCGACCGGACGGAGGACTTTGCGGGGCTGAACGCGACCGTCGTGGGGATCTCCGCGCAGGACCTCGCCTCGCACGAGGGCTTCATCGCCAAGCACTCCCTCAACGTGCCGCTGCTCGCCGACGCCGAAAGGCAGGTCGCTCGGGCCTACGACGCCTTCTCGCCGCGCCTGGGCACCAAGCGCGCCGTGATCGTGATCGACGAGGAGGGGATCGTGCGTCACCGCCACGACCACCTGCTGGGCCTGGATTACCAGAGCGTGGACGATCTGAAGGCGGCGCTCGACGCGCTTCCTGCGCCCGCAGTCTAAGCGCGGCGCTTCGGGGTGGAGGGGGGGTCGCCGTGTCTCTTGGCGGGGACACGGCGACCGCCCGGTTCACTTCGGCGTCTCAGCGAGCACCGACAGGGTAGGCCCTTCTTCGAGGGAGAACAGATACGGGGTAGGGCTCGCGGGGATGTTGTAGCCCTCCGTGTCGAAGGGCGGCAGATCCACCAGGCCGGTGGGACCTTCGATGAACAGGTAGCGGTCCAGCGTGTTCTGGATGTCCAGATAAACATTGCCGAAGTCAAAGATGGCCGCATAGCTGTCCACCAGCCGGTCCTTGCTGAACTTCAGTGCATCCCCTCTCGACAGTCCGACAGTCACGACCGGCGGTGAGTAAGGGGTCGTCGTGAACATCACAACGTTCGCCGACGTCATGCCATTGCTCGTGACCGTAACGGCGTAGGAGCCCGTGCTGAGCTCCGGCGTAACGGCGGTGCACCTCTTGGAAGAAGAGCAAGTGACCGAGGTAGCGGGTTCCCCGCCAATCGAGACGGTCGTGCCACCGGGTTCAGTATTGAAGTTCGAGCCCTTGATAGTCAGCGTGACGGGCGCCAGCTCAGGAGCGCTTTTGGGCGAGATCTTCTTGATTTCGGTGATTGTGCTCTTGGCTGACGCGGTGGAGAGCTGTCCGAACAGGCACAGTGCCGTCACCGCGACGCTTGCTCCCGTCAGGAGGCGGGTATTGAGAAGGCGCATCTGTTGGTCCCTTCCATGTAGGTTCGATCGTCGCTCGGATCCGACGGTCGAGACGTCCTTGCCGCGGCTCGCCTGACCGACCACCTACAGACCAGCCGCGTTCGCCGGATCCCCCCGAGAATGTGCTCGTCAGTTTTCACGGTCACGGCCGGATGGATGCAACCATCGTGTGAACGTTTTGAGCTGTCGCTCGATCGTGAGCCTCCTGGCTCCCGGCAGTTGAGGGTAGTGTGGGAGGCCCTTCTCACCTGCTTGTCCGCAGCTCACTTACCTTGGCGCGACACGGCGCAAGCGCCACCCGGGTCGACCGCCCGACACGGTCCGAGGATCAGTGGCAATTCAGCGTTGCTGTCGACGGCATGTCCCTAGCCCGGCGAGCGGCTCAATCGAGCCGGTCGTAGCCCCACAGCGTCACGAGGTCGCGGCCGAGGTGCTCGCTCAGCGCGACGACCTCGGGCTCGAAGCGCCGGCGCAGCTCGCCCATCAGGCGCTCGTCCGCGTCGCTCGAGCGCGCGCTGCGCACGATCAGGCGATCGCGGAACGCGCCCAGGCGCCCTCGCTGCTGCTGGGAGAGTCGCCTGGTCATGGGGGCCAGCGCTCTCGCGAGCGGGCCCTGCCCGCGCCCGACCTTGCGCGCCAAGCGGTACAGGCGCTGCGAACGGATGACCACCGTCGGGTTCGCTTCTTTGACGGCGATCGGGGCGGCGTCGTCGACGTCCAGGAAACGCAGGATCTTGCGAATCGCCGCCTCGTTGTCGGCGCGAAAGTCGTCGTAGATCAACACGAGCAGCTGCTCGGCGGGGAAGACGGACTCGTAGCGGCGCAGCTGCTCGACGTAGCGCACGTGCTCGGAGTACAACAGCAGCTGAGGCCGGTCGGACAGCCACGGGATCTCCCTTCCCTCGCGTCTCGCCGGCTCCAGGGCGATCGCCTTGCGCAGGCTGGTCTCCTGCTCGATGTGGGTTTGCAGCAGCTGCAGGTGCAGCGAATGCAGGAAGCTCGCGGGCTCGCGCAGGATGGCGATGCAGCGGGCGTTCGGTTGCACCTCGGCGATTGCGCCGGCCGCGGTGCGCGAGAGCAGGTAGGAGGGCGAGCCCTCGCCGATGCGCTGGTCGGGCGGGGCGGCCTCGAACAGGGCCAGGTACTCCTCAACCGTATGCGGAAGCGCCAGCTTCCCGGCGCGGCGCTCGCGGAAGTCCGTGGCGAAGAACCAGGGCTCCTTGAGTTTGGGCATGAAGATCTGCGGGTGGCGCCTCAGCATTCGGTGGAGCGCCGTGGTGCCGCTCTTTGGATGGCCGACGATGAAGAAGTCGGGAAAGCGCTTGCTGGCTGGCATGGCGGTGTGGACTTCGAGCCCCACGGCGGGCCGGCTCGTGGGCCTGCCGGCTAGCCTACTGCAGCCTCGGCCTCCTCCGCGGTTCGTGCGCTGCCGGCACGCGCCGCGTAGAGGTCGGCGAGCTCGAGCTGCAGGTTGCGCGGCTCTTCGCCCGGTCCCGGCGAGCGGCGGTGCCAGACGCCCTCCTCGTCCAGGTCCCATGAGCTCTGGTTGTCGGCGAAGCAGCGATCGAGCACGTCGAGCAAATCGGCGCGCAGTTCGGCGGTCTCGATCGGCACGGCCAGCTCGACGCGATGGTCGAGGTTGCGCGGCATAAGGTCGGCCGAGGCGATGTAGACGGTGTGCTCGCCGCCGCGCTCGAAGGCGTATACACGCGAGTGCTCGAGCAGGCGCCCGACGATGGAGACCACGCGGATGTTCTCCGAGACCCCCGGCAGGCCGGGGCGCAGGCAGCAGATGCCGCGCACGTTCAGATCGACGCGCACGCCGGCCTGCGAGGCGGCGTAGAGCGCGCGAATGCAGCGTCCGTCCACGAGCGAGTTCATCTTCATCGCGATCCGCACGGAGGAGCCAGCCAAGTGCGCGGCGACGGTCCGTTCGATCTCGCCGATGATCCCCTCGCGCAGGTGGTTGGGGGCCATCATCACCTTGCGGTAGTGCAGCGGGCGCCCGAAGCCGGTCAGGTAGTTGAACATGTCGGCCACGTCGGCGCCGATCTGCTCGTCGGTGGTGAACAGGCCGAAGTCGGTGTACAGCCGGGCGGTGGCCGAGTGGTAGTTGCCGGTGCCGATGTGCACGTAGTTGCGCACGCCGTCGCCCTCCCGGCGCACCACGAGCACGCACTTGGCGTGGGTCTTCAACGCGGGCTGGCCGTAGACGACGTGCACACCGGCCTCCTCCAGCGCCTTGGCCCAGTGGATGTTCAGGCGCTCGTCGAAGCGGGCCTGCAGCTCGACGAGCGCGACCGCCTGCTTGCCGCGCTCGGTCGCATCGATCAGGGCGGGCACGAGCGGGGAATCGTCGCTCGTGCGATACACGGTCTGCTTGATCGCGAGCACATTGGGGTCGGCGACGGCCTGCTCGACGAAGCGCTCGACCGACGTGGCGAAGGACTGGTAGGGGTGGTGCACGAGCAGGTCGCCCTCGCGCATCGCGCCGAGCACGTCCGGCCGCTCGCCCTCGTGCGGCAGCAGCCGTGGGTGGGTGACGCCGACGATCGGCTCCTCACGCAGATCGGCGTGCCCGGGCAGTTTCACGATCTGCCACAGGGCGCCCATGTCGAGCAGCCCGTCCACCGGGTAGACCTCCTCCTCCTGCACGCCGAGCAGCTCCGCCAGCGCCTCGCCCAACCGCGGCGAGCAGTCGGCGCCGACCTCCACCCGCACGACCTCGCCGAAGCGCCGCCGGCGCAGCTCGTCCTCGACGGCCTGCAACAGATCGGCGGCGTCGTCGGAGACCTCCAGGTCGGCGTCCCTGGTCACCCGGAAGACGTTGTAGTCGGCGATCTCCATGCCCGGGAACAGGGCGTCGAGGTGGCTGGCGATGACATCCTCGAGGGGCACCAGCAGCGGGGGCGCGGGCGCGCGCTGCTTGAGCGTGACGAAGCGCGGCAGGATCTCCGTCGGGACCTTCACGCGCGCGAAGACGGTCTGGTCGCTGATCGGGTCGCGCACGAGCACGGCGAGGCTGAGCGAGAGGTTGGAGATGTAGGGGAAGGGGCGCCCCGGGGCGACCGCCAGCGGCGTGAGCGCGGGAAAGATCGCCTTCTGGAAGTGGCGGGCGAGATCGGCCCGCTGCTCGTCGTCGAGCTCGCTCACGGCGACGAGCCGGATGTCCTCGTCGGCCAGGGCGGGGCGCAGCACCCCTTCGAAGCAGTCGGTCAGGCGCCGGCCCTGGGCGAGCACCTGCTCGCGGATCAGGGCGATCGTCTGCGAGGGGATCAGCCCGTCCTGGGTCGGCACCTCCACGCCCGCGTCGATCTGGTCGCGCAGCCCGGCGACGCGCACCATGTAGAACTCGTCGAGGTTGGTGGTGTAGATCGCGCAGAACTTGACGCGCTCGAGCAGCGCGAGGCGCTCGTCCTCGGCGAGTTGCAGCACGCGGTCGTTGAACTCCAGCCAGGAGAGCTCGCGGTTGATGTACAGCGATGGGTCCGCGACGTCCGTCGCGGAATGCTCGTTTGCGCCTGTCTGCGTGAGCTCCTCCACCGACCCTTCAAGCTACACCACACGCGCTAGGGTGCTTCCCTACAAGGATGGCTCGCCAGCTCTGGTTACTACGACACGCGGAGGCGGAGCGCGCGGGGCACGCGAGCCCGCTCGACGCCGAGCGCCGCCTGACCGAGCGCGGCGAGCGCCAGGCGCGCGCCGCGGGCGCCGCGCTAAGGCGCCTGGGGGCGGGCTTTGACGCGGTGCTCTTCTCGCCGAAGGTGCGCGCGCAGCGAACCGCGGAACTGGCGGCCGAGCAGTGGCCCGCGGCCCAGCGCGCGCTGCTGCGCGTACACCCGCCGCTGGCGAGCGGCTTCGACGCGGCGCAGGCGCTCGAGGCGATGGCGGGCGTCGGCGGCGAGGGCCACGTGCTGCTCGTCGGGCACGAGCCCGACTTCACGAACGTGATCGCCCAACTGGGCGGCGGGCGCGTCGATCTGAAGAAGGGCGGTGTGGCCGTGCTGCGCCTAGAGGGCGCGGGTGCTCAGCTCGTCGTCGTCATGCGCCCGCGCGAGCTCGCCCTGCTCGCCGAGCCGGCCCTCCGCTCCGTCGCTGCCCCAGTCGGCGGGGAGTGAGGAGGGCACCGCGCTCGGGTCGACGACCTCGAGCGATTCGGCGGCGAAGCGGTAGCCGATGCCGAAGTGCGTGTGGATGTAGCGCCATCTCGGGGAGGCCTTCTCGAGCTTCTGGCGGAGCTTGCGCACGAACACGTCGACCGAGCGGTCGCCGCGGACCATCGTGTAGCCCCACAGGCGGGAGTAGATCTCCTCGCGCTCGAGCACGCGGCCCTCGGCCGCGGCGAGCAGCTCGATCAGCTCGAACTCGCGCCGGGTCAGGTCGATGCTCTGCCCGCCGACGAAGGCCTGGAAGCGGTCGGCGCGGATCTCGACCTCGCCGGCAACGACCGGCGCGGACTCCGACCTGCCGGTGCTGCGCCGGCGGCGGCGCACGACGCTCTGCACGCGCGCGATGACCTCCTCGGGGTGGCAGGGCTTGGTGATCCAGTCATCGGCGCCCAGCCGCAGCCCGCGCACGCGCTGCGCGACCGTCGAGGGACCCGTGCAGACGACGATGCCGAGCTCGGGCAGCGCCTCGCACAGGCGCTCGAGCCAGTCCCAGGCCTGCGGGCCGAGGACAGCCAGGTCGACGACGAGCGCGCTCAGGCGCATCGCGACGACGGCGTCGGGCTGGACGGGGCTCGCGAGCACGCGGTGCTCCCAGCCGAGCCGATCGAGGCGCTTGCTGAGGACCTGGATGAAGCCGCTGTCGCGGTCCAGGACGGCGATCCGCAGTGAGGCGGAGGAGGAGGCCTGTCCGTCGAGGGCGCCGGCTTCGCCCCCCCGATCGTCGGCGCGCACGCTTGCCGTCATCGAGGCGCAGTGTAAGCGATCGAATCGACTTGCGTCAGCTCTGCAAGCAGATGTAACAGGATGTTCACAGGCGCCGAGCGGCGTCTGAAAGACGGCCGGAGCCGGCGGTTCAGAAGCTTTCGCGGCTGGGATCGGGGGCGGCGTCGGGCGGAGAGCCGGGCGGGCGCGAGGACTCCGAGAACTCGCGGAACAGGCCCGTCACGACGAACGCGACCTGCTCGCCGATGTCCACCGCGTTGTCGCCGATCCGCTCGAGCGCGCGGGCGACGAGGATCATGTGCATCGCCCACTCGCGCGTGTCGGGGTCATCGCCGATTTCGATCGCCAGGCGGAAGATCTCGCGGTTGAGGCGGTTGATCTCGCGGTCCTGGCGGACGAGGTCCTCGGCGAGGCCGATGTCGCGCCCGGCGAACGCGGCCTTGGCCTGCACGACCTCCGAGCGCGCGAACGCGCCCATCTTGGCGAGTGCCTCGAGCACCTCTCGGCGCACGGGCGGCTCGTGCCCGGAGAGCGGGATCAGCTTGGCGATGTTCACGCACTGGTCGCCCATCCGCTCGATGTGCTTGATCACGTGCAGCAGCGCCGCGACCAGGCGCAGGTCTCCGGCCACGGGCGCCTGCAGCGCGAGCAGCGAGAGGATGCCCTGGTGGACCTCCAGGTAGCGCCCGTCGACGCGGTCGTCGTCGGCGATCACCATCTGCGCGAGCTCGACGTCCTGGTGGGCCAGCGACTCGAGCACGCGGTCGAGCTGCTCGATGATCAGGTCGAGGCCGCCGAGCGCGTTGGTCTCGAGCTCGCGCAGCTGGGCCTGGAAGTGCGCCCGGCCCTGGGCGTGCGCATCGTCGGGCTCGGCCAGCGCTCCTCGGTGGACCCCCGGCGTCTGCGCCGGGAACGCCGCGCGGGGGCGCTCGTCGTCAGCCGAACTTGCCGGTGACATATTCCTCGGTTCGCGAGTCGCCGGGTTTGGTGAAGATCTCGTCCGTCGGGCCCACCTCTACGAGCTTGCCCTCAAGCATGAACGCGGTGCGGTCGGCGACGCGCGCGGCCTGCTGCATGTTGTGCGTGACGATCACGATCGTGACGTGCGTCTTGAGCTCGTCGATCAGCTCCTCGATCTTCAGCGTGGCGATCGGGTCGAGCGCCGAGCAGGGCTCGTCCATCAGCAGCACCTCCGGCTCGACCGCGAGCGAGCGCGCGATGCACAGACGCTGCTGCTGACCGCCGGAGAGCCCCGCGCCGGGCTCGTCGAGGCGCTCGGAGACCTCCTCCCACAGGCCCGCGCTGCGCAGCGCCGCCTCGACCTTGGCGCGGATGTCGCCGCGGCGCCGGCCGCTCAGGCGCAGGCCCGACGCGACGTTGTCGTAGATCGACATCGTCGGGAACGGGTTGGGCTTCTGGAAGACCATGCCGATCGCGCGGCGCACCGCCACGACGTCCACCGAGGCGTCGTAGACGTCGAGATCGTCGAGCATCACGCGGCCCTCTGCGTGCGCTCCGGGGATCTCCTCGTGCATGCGGTTGATGCAGCGGACCATGGTCGACTTGCCGCAGCCCGAGGGCCCGATGATCGCTGTCACCTCGTTGGCGCGGAACTCGAGGTCGACACCCCTGACCTGCTCGGAGGCCCCGTAGAAGGCGCGCAGCCCCTCCAGTCGCACGCCCACCGCTGGCCGTGCGGCGATCGCGGCCGCGCCCTCGGCGGGGGGTGGCGCGGTGCGCGGTGGCACTATGCGCGGCGGGGCTGTCTCGGGACTGCGCTGGGATGTCTGCTGCTCCTGCCGCTCGAGCTCCGGCCGGCCATCGGGGTCCATTTGAGTCGCCTTTGCAGTCGGTCGCGTGGAGCTCATGCTAGGCGACTCCTGCGCGCGATGAGCCGCGCCACGAGGTTCAGCACGAGGATCATCGTGACGAGCGTGAGCGCCGCGCCCCAGGCCCGGTTGACCACGGCGGTCGTGGGCGAGGTCACGTCGTTGTAGATCTGCACCGGCAGCGAGTTCATGAACGAGTTGAGGTTGAAGGTGGTCTTGTGCGTGTAGGCGGCGGTGAACAGCAGCGGCGCGGTCTCACCCGCGGCGCGCGCGACCGCGAGCAGCATGCCCGTGATCATCCCGGGCAGCGCGGTGGGCAGGACGATGCTGAAGATCACCCGCCAGCGCGGTGCACCGAGTGCCAGCGCGGATTCGCGCAGGGCGTTGGGGACGAGCAGCAGGATCACCTCGGCCGAGCGGATGACCACCGGCAGCATCAGCAGCGAGAGCGCGATCGAGCCCTTGTAGCCGGCGTAGGTGCTGCCGGTGCCGATGATCAGCACGATGTAGACGAACAGGCCGAAGAGGATCGACGGCACGCCGGTGAGCACGTCGACGAAGAAGCGCACCAGGTTCGCGAACCAGCTGGCCTTGCCGTACTCGACGAGCCAGATGGCCACGCCGACGCCGATCGGGATGGAGATCGCCGAGGCCAGCGCCACCATCTCGATCGTGCCGAGGATCGCGCTCTGGATCCCGCCGATGTTGGCGCCCCCGAAGAACGTGTTACCGGTTGGGTCGCTCGTGAAGAAGCTCGGGCTCCACGAGCCGAGGCCCTTGCTCAGCAGGTAGTAGATGATCAGCACAAGCGGCACGAGCGCGATCACGGTCGCGCCCAGGATCGCGCCGCGCGCGAGCGCATCGCGCCGCCTGCGCGCGGGGCTCACGGCGAAGCGCGCGAGCCGCCCGCTGGATGGGCCGGGTGTGCTCATGCCCCCGCCGCCGCGCCGGCCAGCAGCCCGCCGGCTCCCCCCTGATCGACCGGCGGCGCCTGGCCCTTGTTGCGCGTCGCGCGCAGGACGAGCAGCCGCGCGATCCCGTTGACGAGCAGGGTCAGCACGAACAGCACGAGGCCGGCCGCGAACAGCGCCGAGCGGTGCAGGCCCTGCGCCTCGCCGAACTCGTTGGCGATGACCGCGGCGAGGCTGTAGCCCTGCTGGAAGAGGTGGTGGCTGAGCGTGGGCGAGTCGCCGATCAGGATCGTCACGGCGATCGTCTCGCCGATCGCGCGCCCGAGCCCCAGCATGGCGCCGCCGACGATGCCCGAGCGGCAGTAGGGCAGCACGGCCATGCGGATCATCTCCCAGCGCGTGGCCCCGAGTCCGAGCGCCGCCTCCTTGTGGTCGAGCGGCACCGTCGCCATCACCTCCCGGCTGATCGCGCTGACGATCGGCAGGATCATGATCGCCAGGACGAGGCCGGCGATGAAGTAGTTGGGGATCGTGACTAGGCCGCCGCCGATGAACGGGATGAACGACAGGCGGTCGGCCACCCACTGCTCGGCGGGTTGCAGCTTTGGCGCCAGGAAGAAGATGCCCCACAGCCCGTAGACGACCGACGGCACCGCCGCGAGCAGCTCGACGAGGATCGTCAGCGCCCCGCGCAGGCGCCGGGGGCACAGCTCGGTCGCATAGACCGCGGTCGCGACGGCCACCGGCACGCCGATCAGCAGCGCGAGGACGGAGGTGATCAGCGTCCCCACCAGCAGCGGCAGCGCCCCGAAGTGTTCGGCGCTGACGTTCCAGTCGTTGCCGAACACGAAGCCGAGCACGCCTTCCTTGGCGAACGCCGGCCGGGCTTCGCCGAACAGGCGGATGAAGAAGAAGACGATCAGGGCGAGGATCAGCCCCGCGAGCACCGTCAGTCCCCACTTCAGCGCGCGATCGGGCAGGCGCGCCAAAGGCGAGCGCTCCAGGATCGAGCGCTCGCCTTTGGGGATCGATGCTGCCTCCACGGCCCCTTCTCTACCGGAAACGCGGCCGTGGCGCCATGCTCAGCCGACGGTCGTGCCGTTGCACTGCAGGCCCGCCACGGCTTCCTTGGACTTGGCCAGGATCGAGGCGGGCAGGGCCGCGTAGTCGGCCTTGGCGAGGATCGACTGCCCTTCGCCGAGCCCGTACTGCACGAACTTCACGACGCCCTTGGCGGCCGTTTCGCCGCCGGGGATGCCGGCCTTGCAGAGGTCCTTGTTGACGACGATGAACGTCTGTGAGGTGATCGGGTATGCGCCGGGCGCGGGCGAGTTGATGACTTTGATGCCGAGGTTCGCCGGCACCGTCACGCCTTCCCCTGAGGCGCTGGTCGAGGCCAGCGACGGTTCGACGAAGGTGCCCGATTTGTTCTTCACCGACGCATAGGTGAAGCTGTGCTCAAGCGCGTATGCCTGCTCGACGTAGCCGACCGCGCCGGTCGTCTGCTGGACCGCGCCAGCCACGCCGGCGTTGCCCTTGCCGCCCGTGCCCGTGGGCCACTGCACGGTCTTGCCTTCGCCGACCTTGCTCTTCCATTCGGGATCGACCTCGGACAGATAGCTCGTGAAGCCGGAGGTCGTACCCGAGGAGTCCGAGCGGTGGATAACCGTGATCGCCGTGCTCGGCAGGCTGACCCCCGGGTTGAGCGCCTTGATTTCAGGGTCGTTCCAGGTCTTGATCTTGCCCAGGAAGATGTTGGAGATCGTCTTGCCTTCGAGCTTCAGGCCGGACTTGACGCCGGGCAGGTTGTAGGAGACGGTGATCGCGCCGAGGAACATCGGGATCTGGACCGCCGGGCTGCCGTTCTTGGCGATCGCTTCTTCATCGGCGGGCTTCAGCGGCGGGTCGCTCGCGCCGAAGTCGACGGTTTTGCTCTCGATTGCCGTGATCCCCGCTCCCGAGCCCACGGCCTGGTAGTTGACCGTCAGGCCCGACTGGGCCGAGGCCCACTGTTCATATACGGGGGCCGCGAACGTCGAGCCGGCCCCGGAGATCGTCGCGGATCCGTTGCTCGACGTGGTGCCCGTGGACGAGTTCGAGCTCCCGCATGCCGCCAGGCCCAACGCGAGCAGCGCACAGCTTGCGATTGCGCCCATCTGTTTGGTGATCACTACGTCTCCTCTGACTGGATTGCTTGCCGGCGGCCGGGACGCCCGCGTCGACGCCACCTGCCGTGCTGCAGAGGTCCAGCCTCTTAGGCCTCGGGGACGCGAATGTGAAGATTACGTGAAAAGCGCGCGTTCTCTCCGTGTCCGTCCCCGCCGGCCGCCTGCGGCTCGGAGAGCCGCGCTGTGGCCAGCTCGTGCGCGGGCTCGGGTTGGAAGCGGTAGCCGAAGCCCTGGTGGGTGTGGATGAAGCGGCGATCGGGCATCGCCGCCTCGAGCTTGCCGCGCAGCTTGCTGACGTACACGTCGACCGAGCGGTCCCCGGGGCGCAGCTCGCCGCCCCAGACGGTGCCGTAGAGCTGCTCGCGCGTGATGATCGCGCCCATCCGCCCCGCGAGCGCGGCGAGCAGTTCGAACTCGCGCACCGACAGCGTCAGTGCACGCCCGTTGGCGAGCACGAGCCCCTCGCCCAGCCTGATCTCGAGCTCGCCCGCAAACAGCGTGTCAGGACTCTCGGGAGGGGCCCCCATGGTTGCGCACGATGCCAACGGCAGGTCGCCGGGGAGTTGCAAAGTCGTGATCGGAGCGTAAAAAAATCGTGAAGGCGATGCGCGATCGCCGGCGGCTCAATAGTCTCGCGGCATGAACCTGCTGCGCCGCAGCGACGACGCCGCCCTGCTGGCCCTGGTGGAGGAGGCGGGACGCAACGTGCAGCGCTGCGGCCTGCTGCTGCGCGATCTGCTCACCGACTACCCCGAGCGCGCCACGCTGGCCCAGGATCTGAAGGTCTGCGAGCAGGAAGGCGATCGCATCACCCACGACATCATCCACCGCCTCGCCGGGGACGGGCGCGTGCGCGCCCCCTTCGACGCGGGCGACGGCTACGTGCTCGCCACGGCCCTCGATGACATCGTCGATCACTCCGAGCAGGTTGCAGCCCAGCTCGGTCTCTACGGCGTAGAGGCACCAATGGAGCAGGCCGTCGCGTTCACCGAGGTGCTCGTCGGCGCGGGTGAGCAGATCGCCCAGGCGCTGCGCTGCCTGCGGACCGGCACCGAGCTGGCGCCGCACCTCGTCGAGATCCACCGTCTGGAGAACGAGGGCGATCGCCTGCAGCGCGACGGCGTCGCCTCGTTGTTCGCGGGCGGGATCGACCCGATGGTGGTGATCCGCTGGAAGGACATCTTCGAGTCCCTCGAGGCCGCGGTCGACGCCTGCGAGACGGTGGCGCACGTGCTCGAGGGCATCACGCTCAAGCAGCGCGGCCGGCGCCGGCGCTGAGCCGGCCGATCCGCTCAGCCGGTGCTGGGCGGGGCGCTCGCCTGCAGGTGGGCTCCGCGCGGTTCGCCGATGAAGAACACTTCGAAGGGCATCGAGGCACCCGCCGCGACTTCGGGCACGACCGCCCTGCCGGCTGCCACGACGACGCCGCCGCGGCGCGCGACTGCGAAGACAACCAGTTTGTGCTGGGCGACAGCGGAGTGGTTACTGATGGTGCCGCCGGCGCCGAGCCCGTTGGAGGCGCTTTCGCTCAGGTGCAGGCCGCCGAGCACGACGTTGGGCAGCGGCGTGGCGGCGCCCGGCACTTCCCCCAGCCGTGCGCTGACCCTCGCCGGTTCCCCACCGGCCGGGATCTGGTCGTCGATCCAGCTGAGGACGGCGTGCGGTGCGAGCGCCGGGATCGAGACGAGCGCCGCTTCAAGGCCAGCGAGGTTGTTCTGATAGACGGTCGCGCCGGCCTTGCTCTTGACCGTTATGGCGATCGGCACCGCGCGCAGCGTCCGCGTGGAGGTGTTCTGCACCGTGACCACCGCGGCGGCGCCTTCGGCGCTGTGCAGCAGGACGGTGCTCACGACCTTCACGACGGTGCTTTCACGCGTGATCGTGAGGCCTTTGGGCGGTGGCGGGCGGCGGGCGGCCAGCTCCTTGGCTTCGTGTTCGAGCTTCGCGCTCTTTTCGGCGCTCGTCTCGCATCCTGTCAGTGTCAGCGATAGCGCCACCAGCGCGAGCGCCGTGCGCCTCACCCGAACGCCCCGCTGATGTACTCGCGGGTGCGCTGCTGGCGGGGGTGCTCGAAGACCTGCTCTGCGGGCCCGTACTCGACCAGGTCGCCGAGGTGCATGAAGGCGACGTGGTCGGCGACGCGCTGGGCCTGCTGGAGGTTGTGTGTGACGATCACGATCGCCACACTGTCGCGCAGCCCCACGATCAGCTCCTCGATCGTCGCCGTGGAGATCGGATCGAGCGCCGAGCAGGGCTCATCGAGCAGCAGCACCTCGGGCCCGGCGGCGAGCGCGCGGGCGATGCACAGGCGCTGCTGCTGGCCGCCGGACAGTTTCAGCGCCGGGCGTTCGAGGTCGCCGCCGATCTCCTCGTGCAGGCCCGCGCGGCGCAGCGCGTCTTCGACGGCGCGCTCGAGCTCGGGTGTGCGCCGGCGCCTGCGCACGCGCGGCAGGTGCTGCTCGGCGAGCGCGTAGGCGACGTTGTCATAGATGCTCATCGGGAAGGGGTTGGGCTGCTGGAAGACCATCGAGACGCGGCGGCGCAGGTCGTTGACCTCCATCTCGTATATCTCGCGTCCGTCGAGCGAGATGCGCCCGCTGCGGGCCGCTCCGGCGGTGATCTCGGTGAGGCGGTTGAGCGAGCGCAGCAGCGTCGTCTTGCCCGAGCCGGAGGCGCCGATCAGCGCGAGCACCTCGCCCTGGCGCACCGGCAGCGTCACGTCGCGCACGACCCAGATCTGCCCGTAGGCGAGCCACAGATCCTCGATGTGCATGCGCTCGCGCACGAGCGGCGGTGCGGGGCGGTCGGTGCGCGCGGGCACCGCGGCGTTCGTGCCCCCGTTGAGGGGCGGGCGCGGCGGGGCCACACGGGCATCGCCGTCGAGCACGATGCGGCGCACGGGCGGGGGCATCATCGAATCCACGGCATCCTCCCCACGAGCATGGCCGCCACGTTACGCGACCGCGAGCGCTCCGGGCGGGCGCTCAGCCGCGTGACGAGCGCGTTGAGCAATATCACCACCATGAGCAGCACGAACGCTGCCGCATAGGCCTTCTGGGGGGCGTTGCCTTCCCCCGCCGGCGAGTTGTTGTAGATGTAGCTGGTCAGCGTCGAGCCGGTGCCGCGCAGCGTCTTCAGCAGCGGGACGTTGCCGACGGGTTCGTTCTTCAGTGTGGCCCCCAGCAGGATCACGATGATCGCGGTGTCGCCGATGATGCGCCCGATGCCTAGCACCACGCCGCTGGCGATGCCGGGGCGGATCGACGGGAGCAGCACGCTGCGCAGCGTCGTGGCGCGCGTCTTGCCGAGCGCGAAGGAGGCCTCGCGCATGCGCCCGGGCAGCTGGGCGAGGGCCTCGCGCGTGGCGCCCACGATCAGCGGCAGCGCGAGCAGCGACATCACGATGCCGGCCACCAGGAAGGATTGCGCGGTGACCGAGCCGCCGCTGGCGCTCTGGGAGAGGAAGCCGAGGAAGCCCTGCGAGAAGATGATCAGCCCGAAGATCGCGAGCACGATGCTGGGGGCCCCCGCGATCATCTCGATCGCCGACTCGACCGCCCGCGCGAGGCCGGCCGGGCGCCCGTACTCCGACAGCCACGCCGCGAGCCCCACGCCGAGTGGCGCCGCGATCGCGATGCCGATGGCGGTCACGATGAAGGTGCCGATGATCGGGTCGAGGAAGCCGCCGGACTGACTCTGGTGCAGCGACGCCGCGGGGGATTCCACGAACAGGTTCAGGCGCAGCGCGGAGAGCCCTTCGATGAGCATGAACAGCACGATCGCCGCGGCGATCAGACACAGGCCGATGCCGGTGGTCCAACAGGCCCAATAGGCGACTCTGTCGAGCAGCGGCCACGAGGCCGTGCGGTCGTGCGGCGGCTGGATCGCCACCGGCGGCGTGCTGCTCCGGGCAAGCTCGACGGTGGCCATCAGACGCCGATGCCGTAGCGCTTGAGCGGCTGCTTGACCGCCCACCCGGCGAACGACAGGAAGGCGGCCGAGACGAGCAGCACCAGCGCGATCGCGTAGATCGTGCTCGCGACCGCCCCGCTGGTCTCGCCGCCGAACTCCTGAACGATCGTCGCCCCGAGCGGCTGCACCGGCTCGAACAGGAACGTCAGGCCGTCGAGCGGATTGGCCGCGAAGGGCAGCCCGCCGGACACCATCGCGAGCATGATCGCCTCACCGAGGGCGCGCGCCGAGGCGAGCACGGTGGCGGCGGCGATCGCGGGCCGCGCGGCGCGCAGCGAAACCCGCCAGATCGTGCGCCAGCGGTTCACGCCGAGGGCTGCGGAGCCTTCGCGCCATGCCGTCGGAACGGTCGCCAGCGCCCCAGCGGTAAGCGCGATCATGATCGGCAGAATCATGATCGTGAGGATCAGCGAGGCGGTCATCAGGTCGGCGCCGTTGAGCTGGACCACGTAGGCCACCGACTGCTTGCGGCCCTCGCTGATGAGGTGTTCGTCGATCCACGGCGCGATCGCGAGGATCCCGATCAGCCCGTAGACGACCGACGGGACGCCCGCGAGCAGGCGCACGACCGGCTCGAGCACGCGCGCTATCGACCGCGGCGCGAACTCGGTCAGGAACACGGCGGCCAGCGTGGAGATCACGATCGCGATCAGCACCGAGGTGACCGTGACGAGAAGCGTGCCCCAGATCAGCGGCCACGCGCGGAAGTAGAGCAGCGAGTGCCCGGGCAGCGGCACCCCCGTGTGCATGGCGCGGAACTGGGTCACGACGTTTCCGCCGGGGCCGAACCAGCGCAGCCCGTTGGCCTCGAACGACGGCCACGCGTTCACGGCAACGGTGACCAGCATCAGCGCGATCAGGGCGAGCACCCCGACGGCAAGCGCGCCGAGCATGAGCTCGGCGCGCCGGTCCCTACTCGCGGCGCCTCCGCGCGAACTGCGGTTGAGTGCGCCGCCCGACACCGCTGTCAGTAGACGGCGATCCAGCTGGAGTTGATGATTTCTTTGGTGATCCTGTTCCCGCTGGTGACCCAGGCGATGTACTTGGCCGCTTCGCCTTTGGGGCGGCCCTTGGTGACCATCCAGAAGTTACGCACGCCGCCGTACTGCCCCGACTTGGCGTTGCGCAGGTTGCACGCGACGCCCTCGTAGCCGACAGCGTTGACCCCTCCGGTGTAGGCGAAGGACACGAAGCCGATCGCCGACTTGTCGGCCGCCACAGCGTTCTGCTCGAGTCCGTTGGAGGTCTCGGAGGTCGCCGCGGGCGAGATCTTCAGGTATTCGCCAAGGAAGATGTGCTGGAAGGCATCCTGCGTACCCGACGCGCTGTCACGGTCGAAGAGGTCGATCGGGCCGGTGACCGTTGCGCCCGCCACTTCGCTCCAGTCGCGCGTCTTGCCGGTGAAGATGCCTTCGACCTCTTCCTGGGAGAGGTTGGAGACGTGGTTGGCGTCGTTCGTGATCACGCACACGCCGTCGCGCGCGAGCTTCGTGAACACGAGCCCTTTGGGGTCGACGCCGGGGATCGGGTCGCGCGAGGAGTCACCGATGCTGAAGCGGCCGGTGGAGGCACCCTCGATGCCGATGTCCGACTGGCCGCCGCTGACCTCGGGCGCCGCGATTCTGGAGAAGGCCTTGTGGTAGGCGGCGGCGAGTTTCTGCTGCAGCGGCAGCACGGATGTCGAACCGCCGATGATCAGTCGTTGGGCGGCGGCGGCGGGAGCCGCCAACAGGAGGCAGGTTGCGATGGAGATGATCAGGGTGCGGTGGGCGCGCACGTTGCTTGCTCCTTTGGCTGTTGGGCGTGATTTGGCTGCTGCTGGGGACCGACGCAGGCGCTAACCACTGATGGCTCGCTTCGACGCGGTCGGTGCGAGGGAGGGCACCCGGTGTGCAGCGTGGCTGGCGATCGTTTGCGCGTTGTGTCGTTTTTGTGAACGTCGGCAGATACGCGGGCGGGCATGCAAACGCCTCATGTAATGATTTTGTGAACAACGTTTGCAACCGGCGTGTTGGTGCGTAGAGCTGGACGCAGGAGGCGTACGTGGGCACGGAAGCGGTTGCGAGGGCCAACCCGATGTGTCGTTTTTGTGAACGCCATTGCTTTTCGCGGCGAGTCGTGTGACCCTGCCGGACAACGAGCGTCACCGGTGCCCCGCAGCGGGCTCGAGGGTGCGCTCTGATCCCGGGCCAGACCGTCATGCGGGCCCGCTCGAGCGGTGCATCGTCGCCGTCTTCGCAGTACTCAACGCCGATGACCGACAACCCCGAGTTCCCCAAGCCCCCCGCAGGCGCCGGCTCCGACGAGCCGGCCACCGCCAGCAACGGTGCTGGGCCCAAGCCCGCGACGAAGGTGCGCTCGGGCTTCGGCCAGCGCCGCAACCCGGTCCTCGTGGGGCTCGGCGAATTCGTTTCCAACACTCGCCGCACGGTTTCGCGCGACCCGCTCTCGCTGTTCCTGCTGCTCGCCTCGATCGGCCTAGCGATCGCCTTCACCCTGCTGCTCGGCTCGATCAAGCCCAAGAGCTCCGGGATGGAAGTGCCGATCAGCACCGTTCAGAAGCTCGCCAAGCAGCGCGACGTCGCAAGCGCGGTGCTGCTCGACCACGACGATCGCGTCGAGTTGACGACGAAGCCCACGGCCCACGTCGAAGCCGGGGGTGCGATCGTCTCAACGCCGGCAGCCGGCGAAGCGCTGGGCACGGCGACGACGGCGCGCAGGGGCGCGGGCGCCGCGCCATCGACCGCTGCGAGCACGGGCGCGGCCGCGACCAGTGGGGGCGCGGGCCAGCAGTTGTGGGCGGCCTACCCGGCGTCCGGTGCGCAGACGCAGCAGCTGCTCTCCGAACTGAACGCCAGCGGCGCGACGGTCACGGTCGACCAGCAGTCCTTCAAGGCGACGGAGACGATCATCGTGCAGTTCCTGATCCCGATCCTGCTGCTCGTCTGCCTGTTCTCGCTGTTCATGCGGCTCGGCGGCGACAGCGCTGCGGGCGGTATCGCGGCCTTCTCGCAGTTCGGTGGCAAGGGCCGGCGCAAGGGCAAGGGAACGAGCGACAGGGTTACCTTCGCCGACATAGCGGGTGCCGGCGAGGCACTGGCCGAGTTGCGCGAGATCCGCGATTACCTGGCGGACCCGAGCAAGTATCTGGAGGTCGGGGCCGCAGCTCCGAAGGGCGTGCTGCTGGTCGGACCCCCCGGTACGGGTAAGACGCTGCTCGCCAAGGCCGTGGCCGGCGAAGCGGACGCGGCCTTCTTCTCGCTGTCCGGCTCGGACTTCGTCGAGTCGCTCGTGGGGGTGGGGGCGGCGCGCGTGCGCGACCTCTTCGCCAAGGCGCGCAAAGTCTCGCCCGCGATCATCTTCATCGACGAGCTCGACGCCGCCGGGCGCAAGCGCGGCGCCGGCATCGGGCAGGGCAACGACGAGCGCGAGCAGACGCTCAACCAGATCCTCGTCGAGATGGACGGCTTCTCCGGCGATGGGGGCCTGGTCGTGATGGGCGCCACGAACCGGCCGGACATCCTCGATCCTGCGCTGCTGCGCCCGGGGCGCTTTGACCGCCAGGTAGTCGTCGACGTCCCCGACGTCCACGGTCGTGTCGAGATCCTGCGCCTGCACGGGGGCAAACGCCCGCTCGCGGCCGATGCCTCACTCGAGGAGGTCGCGCGCCAGACGCCCGGCTTCAGCGGTGCGGAGCTCGCCAATGTGATCAACGAGGCAGCCCTCCTGAGCGTGCGCGACGGGCGTCGCGAAATCGACCAGGCCACGCTCGAGGAGGCGATCGACCGTGTTGTGGCCGGCCCGGCCAAGCGCCACATTCTTACCGAACAGGAGCGCTGGTTGATCGCCATCCACGAGGCCTCGCACGCCGTCGTGACCGACGCGCTCGGTCACACCACCTCCACGCGCAAGCTCTCGATCGTCGCGCGCGGACGCCAGCTCGGGACCGCCGCGCACATGCTCTCCGACCGCGACCAGACGATCATGACCGAGCCCGACCTGCAGGCACAGCTGATCGTGATCACCGCGGGACTCGCCGGTGAGCGGATCGCCTTCGGGCACACCTCGACGAGCGTCAACGACGACCTGCACGCGGCGACCGCGCTCGCGCGCAGCATGGTGACGTCCTTCGGCATGTCTGAGGCGCTGGGCCTGGTAACGATCGGCGAGAAGGGCGGTGAGGTGTTCCTCGGCGCCTCCCTCCAGGACCTCGGCTCGGTCGGACCCGAGACGCTCAACATGATCGACAACGAGATCGAGCGCCTGGTGGGCGACGCCGAGGCGCGCTCGGCGTTCATTCTCGATCGCAACTGGGGCACCGTCGAGGAGACAGCCAGCGCGCTGCTCGAGCAGGAGACGCTTTCCGGTGTGGCGTTGGATGCGGTGCTCTCCACCGTGCATGAGATCACGCTCGAGGAGCTTCGCCAGGTGCGTCGTGCGGCGCCGCCGCGCTTCACCGAACGCGATCCAAACCAGGCACCGTGAGCCGGCGCTGGCTGCCATCGCCGGCGATGACCATCGCGCTCATTGCCCTCGTGTTCTCCACCACGGGCCTCGCCGACGCGGCCCGCCGCGCCGTGGTCAGCGCCTTCGAGGGGCACCGCGTCAGCACCAAGCCATACGCCGGAGGCGTGCTGCTGCTCGGCAAGAACAAGAAATTCCCTGCCTCGGCGATACCGACCGTCAAAAACGCCAGCCTGATAGACGGGAAAACCGCGGAACAGCTGGCCGGCACATGCCCGCCGGACACCGTTGACCTCGGCACCTGGTGTCTGGATTCCGCGCCCTATCCGCTCACCAAGGCGGACGCGGGCAAGAACAACTACATCTGGGCAAGCAAAGCCTGCGAGGCCGAAGGGGGCTACCTGCCGACCGCTGCGCAGCTCCTCGGTGCCGCCGCGCGCGTCAAGCTCGAGTCCACGATCAACGACTCCCAGCTCACCGCGACGATTGACCTCGACCCGAGTCGCGGGCTCAAAGACGAACGCGAGATGAGCGCCACGCTCGTGACCACCGAAGCGGGCTCGGCCGCCGCGGGCTCGGAGGGCGTCACCGAAGGGGCGACGGGCGACCCACGACAGGGGCAGGCGAACCCGATCCCGCTGGCGGCCAACCCGCTGCCGGAATCGCTTCAGTACGTGACGGTCTACAGCAACCACCAGCAGGGCGGCTTCGCGGGCTCGGAGCCGGTGGCAGATGCCGAGAACTTCCGCTGCGCCTTCAACCTGCGTGCCGGGGCGCTTGTCGAACCGGAAACATGAGGATGCCAAAGGGGCCCCGGTCTCCTCGCCGACGGGCAACCGGGCGCCCGCCCGGGGCGCGGCTGGTCGGCCCCGCTCTGCTGGTCCTGCTGGCCGGCGTGGTCATGACGCTCCATGTTCAACCCGCCGGGGCGGTCATCATCCCGGCGGCGACGATCGACGGGCCAAGTCAGGAAATCGTCGGTTTCGGCGGGGTGGCCGTAGCTGAAGATGGCACGGGCGGACTCGTCTACCTAAAGAAGGTTCACGGGGTCGCGCACGTCTTCGTCTCGCGGTTCGTCGGGGGTCACTGGCTGGCGCCGATCCAGGTCGATCGCGGTCAGCCGTTTGCGGCCAGCTGGCCGCGTATCGGCGCCGCGGACAACGGTGAGCTGGTCGTTGTGTGGGCCACGCCGTTCGCGACCGAAAAAGAAGAAGGGTCGGAACGGCCCGTGGACGAGCTGCTCGGATCGACGCTCGGCGCCGGGTCCTCCGAATTCGGTCCCGAAGTGATCGTGGACCCGGACATTGGCGATGCGACCGGCACCAGCCCCGATCTGGCGATGAGCTCGACCAACCAGGCCGACGTGGTCTATCGGGTGATCAACTCGAGCGGGAGGATCCCGCTCCTGCACCCCGGTGACGTCGATGAGGAAGTACGCGTCGCCCACTACGAGGGCGAGCGGTGGCTGGACCTCGGGGCCGTCAACCGCGACCCCGGCGTCTCGATGCGCCCACCGACCCAGGCTAACGCGCCCCAGATCGCCGTCAACGCGACGGGCGAGGGCGTCGTGGCCTGGCAGGAGCCGGAAATCAACGGGATCGCGCGCATCTGGGCCAGACGCCTGTTCGGGGCGAATCTTGACTATGTGCTTCCCGCCAGCGCTACAAGTCTCGACGGTGTCCCGATCGCGAGTGAAGCCGACGCGCCGAGCGTGGCGATCTCGCTGCTCGGCCAGGCGGACGTCGCCTACCGCCAGGCATGGGGGCCGAACTCGCCGCTGTCCGGGCCGCGCATCTTCCTCAACACGCTGCCCGACGGCGAAGCTGAAAACGGGTCGGTCTTCACGGGCGCAAGAATCGCCGACGCGGGCGTTTCGGGTGGGGCGGCAGCGAAAGTCGGAGCGCCGAGCGTCGACATCGACGAACAGCGCGAACTGCGGCTGATCTACGACGCCAACGGCCTTCCGCGCGTCGTCGAGGGCAACGACAAAGGGGTCCTGACGACCCTCTCGCTCGGGCCGCCCTTCACCGGCTCCGAAGAGCCGGCGGTAAGCGCCATAAACCCCGCCGGAGGCGGCGTATCTGCGTGGGCGAGCGCCGAGCCGAACGGCACTCCTGCGGTCGCCGTCCTTGAGGACTTCCCCGACGGCGCCATCCAGACAGGGCTCGTCGGCGGCGGCGCGGGCGGGTCGATCGGGGAATTGGCGGTCGCACGCTCGGGGCTCGGCGACGGTCTGATCGCCTTCCAGCAGGGCGCCCTGGGTAACGCGGCGATCGTGGCAGCGGAGGCGACAGCACCGCCCGCCGACGTGTTTCTCTCAGCTCCCAGGGGATGGATCAGGCCCGCCCAGGCCGTGGTCAGCTGGGCTTCATCGCTGAGCGCCGACGGGCCGCTGAGCTATCACGTTGTGTTCGACGGGCGAGAGCTCGCAGTTCCAGCTGGAACGAGTGAACTGCGACTCGACGCGCGGAGGCTCAGCGGTGGCGTCCACGAGGCCCAGCTCCTGGCAACCGACATCGACGGGCAGTCCACGCTCAGCCCGGCGGTGAAGCTGCAGATCGACACCGGCATACCGACCGTGAGGATAACCCGCTCGCGCGGTGAGGACGCTGTGACGGTGCGCATCAGCGACGCCTACTCCGGCGTCGATGCGGCTGCGACCACAGTGAGCTTCGGAGATGGCCACAGCGCTCACGGCAAGAAGCTGCTCAGGCACATCTACGCGCACGAAGGCGTCTACCGCATAACCGTCCACGTGCGTGACAACCTTGGCAACGCCGGCGTGGTGCAGGAACTCGTGAGGATACCGTGAAGCACGTCGCCCGTTTCCTCGGCGGTCTGCTGCTCGGGCTCGTGTTCGCGGGAGCGCCCGCGGCTCACGCAGACCTGTTCGGGCCGATCGAACTCGCCTCCACCAGCGCGGTTCCAGGCGCCCTGGCTCAGCAGGCCGAAGAAGCCCGCTTCCCGGTGATCTCCGGCGATGGACGCTACGTGGCCTTCGTCGGGCGCTTCGGCGGGGTAGCGGGCATCTGGCGGCGAGATCTCCTGACCGGGACGGTCGAACAGGTCGCGCCCGGCGAATCGACGATGCCCTCGATCAGCGCCAACGGCCGCTATGTGAGCTTCACGACAAATGAACAGCTCCTCCCGCAGGACACCAACAAGGCGCCGGATGTGTACAGGCGTGATATGGAACCGAATGCGGGAGAACCGGAGTACACGCTCGTCTCGGCAGTCAACGGCTCCGAAGAAGGCGCGTCGTACACCTACACGGGCCAGGGCTTCAGCCAGCAGCAGCGAGAAACCGAGTTCGGGGCGCTGGCGGCCGCGCGCTCGGCCATGAGCGCCGACGGCAACTACATCGCTTTCATCACGACGGCGCAGTCCAACCTGCTGGGCGAATCAGAACCCACCCCCACCGGGGAGGTGTTCGTGCGCGATGTCGCCACCCGCGAAACCCGGCTTGTGAGCGCCGAATATGAACCCGGCATCGGCTGGAGCGCCGGCCGGCCGGTCCAGCCCAGCCGCAGCGAGTCTGGGGACACGGTCTACGGCGCGGTGTTCCCGAGCGGTGTCGAAACGCCGACCTTTGGCACGGCCCCGAGCTCCTACCCGGAAGACCATCAGGCCAAGTGGCTCGGCGCGTCGATCAGCGCGAACGGCGAAGTCGTGAGCTGGATGGGCCAGCAGCTGGGCGAGCAGACGCAGCTGCTCGCCCAGGAACAGGCCGGGGAGCCGCCGCAGACCGCAGAACCGCTCTGGCGCCGCATCAGCGAAGGGCCCGGCGCGCCGATCCGTCGCGTCACGGGAGGCTCGGATCCGACGAGCACGCTCTGCCAAGCCAGCGGAGAGCAGGAAATTCCCGAACGGTTCCCCTCTCCGCTCGATCCCTGCACGGGACCCTTCGAACATTTCCAAGAACAGGGCAAGGAAGGGCTCTGGGGCGGCAGGGTTCACGCCGACTTCGTGCCGCAACTGAGCGAAAACGGCATGACGGTCGCGTTCATCACGGGTGCGCGCGAACTTGCGAGCGGGGTGACGCAGTTCGAAGACGCGGAAGGCACCGACGACCTCTACACCGTCAACATGGCGAACGGCCTGACAAGGATCCAGGCGCTGCGCAGGCTGACCGAGATCGGCGGCGGAGGCAGCTCCCAGGAAAAGCTCGAAAAATCAGCGAAGATCGTCGACTACAGCGTCTCCCCCGACGGCAGCCAGGTCGCGTTCACGACGCAGCGCACCCAGTTTCCGCTCGGCTCCCCCGCCTTCGTCAGTCAGATCGCGGTCGTGCCCGGCATGTACGAACTCTTCGACGTCGACCTGGACAACGACACGCTGACGCGCGTCACCCACGGATTCGAGGGAGAAGACTGGCGCAGCGAAGAACTACCCGAGCAGGAAAAACCGGGGTCCGATCCCTATCAGGAGGAACAGGGCGCATACTCCCCTTCGTTCTCTGCGGACGGCAACTCGCTGGCGTTCTCGTCCACCGCCAACAACCTCGTCTTCGGCGACGGGAACGATGCCCCCGACGCGTTCGTCGTCCATCGCCTGTTACCACCCACGGAGGAAGTCGAGCAGTACGTCTCGGGGGCGCCCGCGAACCCTCCGCTGGTGCCTCCATGGAAGCTTGGTATCACGGCGAGCTCCCTCGCCGATGGCAGCGTGCGACTGTATGCAGAGGTCCCCGGCGCCGGGGCGCTGCGTGCACAGGCGAGCAGCAGCGTGCTCGTTCACGAGACCGTCAAGCGTGCACGAGGCTCATCGCACGGCACGTCGCATCCTCGCGTGGTCGTGACGGTCGCTACGCGGACGGTGGCCGCGGCACACACCTCCGTCGTCCAGCGCGACGAAGGTCTTGTCGGCCTGACACTGACGCTCGACCCGGCCTACCGATCACTGGCCAGCAAGCGCGGAGGGTTCGCGGCAATGGTGACCGTCACCTTCACGGCGCCCGGCCGGCCGCTGCTGCGGGCCTCGCTACGGGTGACGTTCGTGCGCAAGCCGTCTATCAAGAAGGCGAAGAAGGCCTCCAAGCGAGCCAAGAAGGCGACGAGCAAAAAGGGTGCTAACGCTCGCGGGGGTGCGGGCCAGTGAGCAAACGTGAGCTTCTCCGGCGCGCGCTCCTCGCGACGGCGCTCGTGCTCGGCTCCGGAGCTGCCGGGACGACCGCCGCCGCGCATGCACTTGAAGACGACGGCGGCGCGGCATGGCACCTGGAGCAGCCCGCGCCCCCGCCGCCACCGCCCGGGGTCCCGGAAGCTCCCGCCCCGATCGGCCTGGGACGGATCGGTGACATCGCGTTCGCTCCGGGAATGACGAACCGCGGGGCGCTGATCACGTCCGGCAGTCCCCCAACGATCGAACCCGGCGTCTGGGAGTTCAACGGCGTCGCCTGGCACCAGCTCTCCACGGTGTGCGGCGCAAGCGACGGGCAGATCGTGTGGGCCGGGCCTGAAGAATTCTGGACGATCTCAAACGGACGTCCGGGCCAGCAGCCCAACGTCCACGGTGAACTTCCGCCCACGCGCGACAACACGCTCTGCAGATTCTCCAACCCGGGACACAAAGGCGAACCGCTGCGCGTGATGGAATCATTCGCGTTCCCGGCATTTGAAGCCGACTCCTATCAGGCGATGAACGGCGGCGTATGCCTGTCCCCGAGCGACTGCTGGTTTGCCGGAGAACCGCTGCCCTCGCAGGGTGCACAGGCCGGGTCGTTTCACCTGCACTGGAATGGAAGCGCGCTGCTCGAGGAACCCTACCCGGAAGAAGGCTACCCGGTGGAGAGCATGCAGGAGTTCGAAGGCCGCATCTTCGAGAGCGTGAGGATAGACGCAGAAGATCGCGTTGAAACGGGGGCACAGCCCGCACCGTTGCATGTGATCAACCCCGAAGGATCATTGAAGCTCTTTGAAGCGCTGCCGTGGGAAGAACTCCCGCTCTACGGATCCGGGGAGTACCCCACCGCACTCGACTTCCTGCACCTCTCGGCGAGCCAGGAAACCCTGTGGGCTGCCGCCGGAGCACAGCCCACGCCGCCGGGTTCGATGTCGGGCCAGGTGACCATCGCGCGCGATCAGGGCGGCGGCTGGCTGCAGCTCCTCGGACCGGAAACGGCGAGCACGGGCCACGAACCATTCCCCGGGCTGACTGTCACCTCGATCGCGGCCGAACCTTCAACGGAAAGCGCCTGGTTCGGCCTCGACTCGCCGGAAGACTACGCCAAGGCCACCCGGGAAGGCGAACAGCCCTCTGGCACCGAATACGCGCGGGTTGCGCGCATCGGCCTCGATGGCGTGCTCTCATCAGAAGACGAACAGAATCTCCCCGCTGCGAGCGAACCAGGGCTTGGAGCGAAGGGTGCGGCGTTTGCGATGACCTGCCCCGGCCCGCACGACTGCTGGCTTGCGACCACGCGCGGCTGGCTGTTCCACCTTTCCACCCCGCAAGAACAGGAACAGAAAGCGGCGGGCCTGACGCGGGACCCCGACCCCGCGTTCGAAACCCTCATCACAGAACGCCCACCAGACAAGGGCCTTCCCCTGCCGGTTCCCGTGACGTTGCCGGTCGATGACTCCGGACTGCTCGGCGAACTAACAGCCCCACCCCAGACCGCCAATCGTGAAGTGACCACCAAAGCGGAATTGTCGCGTGTGACCGTGCCGCTGCTCTCGCACGTGCACTCGCGGGTGCACGGCGACACGCTCGAACTGCTGTTTCATCTGGCCGTCCGCGCGCGTCTCAAGCTGATCGCCAGACGAGGAAAGCTGATCGTCGCCTCGACGCCGACGCGGACGCTCAAGGCGGGCAACCGGAGCTTGCAGCTGCGGCTGAATCCGAAGCGCTGGCCGACCAAGCTCGCGCTCCAGAGTCGGGCACTGGCCCCGCTCCCGACGCAGACGCTCAACGAAAGCAACCAGACGAGCGTGTCGACCTCGCTCGTGTTCCCGAACGCGCCGGGGCGAGCGCTCCCAGGCCTGCTCCCATGAGCCGGATCGCCAGAGTTCGCGCCCGGCGCGCCCTCGCCGGGCTCGCGATCGTGGCCTGCGCCGCCGCGCTGATCCTCACGGGAGCGCCGGCGGGTCCGACCGCGGCGACGCGGGCCCTGGGCCAGTCGCCGTCGCCGGAAGTCACCCCGCAGACCGATGCGGCGGTGCCCGCTCATGAAGTGCGCCTGCTCGGCTCCTCACCACAGGAGGCCGCTGCGGAGACGTGGGGCATCGGCAAGGTCGGCGCGCAGAGCCGCGCCACCTGGGCGATCGTCCGCTACAGCTCGGGAGAAGGCTGGAAGCTCGCGCCGTCGATACTCGATGCCTCGGGCAATCCGCTCAGCGGCTTCGTGCCCGCCGAAGGCAATCTCGCGGGCACGGTCATGCCCGACGGTAGCGGTGCGCTGCTCGGAGAAGTCCCCGAGGGCAGCGAACATCGCCAGATCCTGCTGGTCCGCGACCCCGGCCAGGCGTTCACGGAAACGAGCGAAGCCCCCCTCCAGCATGGAGAGCGCCTGTTCGATCCGAACCCCAGCCGGGCGCCGTTGGTCGCGGCGCTCGAAGAAGGCGGCGGGTCCGCGGGGGCGCTCGTGGCGCCCGTCGCTCCGGAATCCCCGGCGGAAGAGGACAGCGTGCTGCACTGGAGCGGCGCGACACGCTCGTGGAGCACCGAGCCGATCGAAATCCCCCCACAGAGCCCGCCGGAAGGCGGATTCCGGGTGCTGGCGATCGCCGCGAGCTCGCCCACGAATGCCTGGCTGCTGGGGCAGCTCGGAGCCCAGTCGGACGCCGTCGCCCTGTTTCATCGCGAGGAAAGCGGCAAAGGCGCTGTCTGGCAGCCGGTGGCCGTCTCGGGCGAAGCGCCCGGCGCTCCGCTACGGGTTCCGCTCGCTGGGGGACAGAGCACGCAATACACGGTCGCTGGAATCGGCGAGCCGCCGACCACCCGCTCCCAGCTGCTCACCGTGAGCGGGCAGGGCGTCTGGATCGACGGAGAGCGACTGGACTCCGCCCAGCGGATCACCATGTTCTTCAGGCCCGAAGGCGCCGCGAGCGGGACCGTGCTCGCGAGCTGGTGCGGCTCCAGTTCGGGATTGGCCTGCTCGCACACGATCCCGGGCGGGCTGCCCACGGGCGCGTCGCGCAGCTTCGCCTGGACGGGCTCCACGACGTTCGGGGAACGCGTGATCACCGGTCTCAGCGAAGGGGTCTCTCTGCGCCTGGAAGGTGAAGAATTCAGGCGCGTGCTCGCGCTCGGCGCGTCTTTCGCGTTCGACGTGGGGGGGAGGTTCGGCGCGGCCTTCTCGACACCGAAGGAGGGGTGGCTCGGGAGCGCGAATGCTCCGGTTCACCTCACGCTCGCGCCGGAAGAAAACCTGCTGGAGAACTATCCGACGCCCTTCCGTCACCCGCTGCTGGCGATCGCCCCACAGCCGGGAGCGCCCGCCGGCGCGCTCTCCAGCCAAGCGATCGCCGTCGGCGAAGAAGGCGAGGTCGCGCGCTATCTGCCCGGTGCCGGCTGGCAGCCGGAAAGCCTGCTGAACATCGCCGGCGTGCGACAGACACCGCAGCTTCGGGCCGTCGCCTGGCCGACCCCGGACCGCGTCTACGCCGTGGGCACGGCCGGACAGATGTGGCTGTGGCGCGGGGAAACGGGCCTTTGGGAAAAAGACCCGGCGACGCCTGTGAACTTTCGCGGCGATCTGCTGGGCATCGCCTTCGACCCCGAAGACGCAAGCAACGGCTATGCCGTGGGCCAAGGTGGGGCGCTGCTGCGCTTCGGCAAGACCTGGGCGCAGGAACCGACGTGTGGAGCCGGCGTTTCCGAGCCCTGCCTGCCGCCCGAAGTCGCCGGCGCCAGCTTCACCTCGATCGCCTTCGCGGGCTCAGAAGCGATTGTCGCCTACCGGCTGCCACACTTCACGTTCACCGGAAACTCGACCACCTTCAGCTACACCGGCGGACTGCTCGTTAACAACGGCTCGGGCTGGCAGGTCGATACCGGCGCCGCGGGCGCCCTGGCAACTGAAGCTGAGGACATCCCCTGGGCCGTGGCCGGCCTGCCCGACGGCGGTGCCGCGCTGTCCGCAGAAAGCGGGGCGGACGTAGCGCACGTCTTCGAGCGCAACGCCGCCGGTGGCGCCTGGGAAGCGACCCCGCAACCGTATCCGGGCTACCGCGCGCCGGGATCGCTGTCGATCTTTCGCGAAGGGGGGGCGATCAGGGTGATCGGCGCGGGTGCCGTACCCGACACGGCGCACGCAGACGAACAGGTGCCACCGCCGGCCGGCTTCCCGCCCGCCCTGATCCGCCCCTATCCGCTCGCGCAGGCGCCGGCTGTCATGTTCCGCCAGACCGCCAGCGGCTGGAGCGAAGAGGAACACGACCATGATGAAGTCGGTCCACCGGTCGGCAGCTACAAGCTCTACGACAAAGGGTATGAGCCGGATCCCAGCTGGGCCCTGCTCGTCTCATCCACCGGTGACAGCGGCTGGGCGGTCGGTGGTTTCCCGCGGGGCGAATCGGAGGCCGGCTTCGAAACCGCCGACATAGCGCGCTACTCCTATCCCACCGCTGAAAGCACCCCGCCCCCCGGCGTTCAGAGCGCACCGGTGCCGGTCGAACCCGGCACCGCCCTGTTCGCAATCGGCGGGGGGGCGCAGTGTGGCGCGCCCTGCGCAGCCCGTGCCGACGCGCGCGTGGGCCCCGACGTGTGGCTCTCGACCGCGCTCAAGCGGGCCCGCTCGATCCCGGGAGTGCGCGACTTCCTGTACACGGGGCCGCGGCTGACCACCGGCGCGACGCTGGTCAAAGCGACGGTCGAAATACCCTATGAAGAAGAGTTCGCACGCTATGCGCAGCTGCTCGATGAGGGCGCTCCGCTTCCGGTCTACGCCGCCGCCTCGCCGACCGACCGGGCCGGCGGGAGCGAGTGCCTGTTCCAGGCCAACTTCCCGCAGTTCTTCGAAGCAGCCAGCGGGCAGTGCGAATCGGGCCAGGCCGCCTACTACGCGTTCACCACCGCCGGGCAGGGTGGACAGGTTCGCATGATCGTGCTCGATGACAGCAGCTCCGTCGACGGAGAACAGCTGAGCTGGCTCGCCGGGGAGCTCGCGGCGGCGAGAGGCGCCGGCGAGCCGGCCATCGTTGTCGGCAACGCCGATCTCAACGCGCAGGAAGAACACCGCGAAGGAGACGCAGCAGCCGTCGTCCAGGTGATGGTGGCGGGCAACGTCTCGGCGTACTTCTTCGACGCGCCGGAACAGAACCTCAGGCTGACCCTGCACGGCTCGAGCATCCCCGCCTTCGGCTCCGGGACGCTCGGCTACGTCAACGTGCTGAGCTCCGAAGAGCCGGAATTCATCGGCGCGAGCGGCTTCCTGCTCGCGCAGGTCGGCCCCTACAAACCAGCCGAAAAACGCGCGAGCGTCAACGCCGAGCTGATTCCCGAGATCGGCGAAGGCGAACACGGTGAAGGCGAACTCGCACTCGAAGCCCAGCAGGGCACGCTGCTACGCCGCAGCGAGGCGGCGATGTTCGCCGGTCTCGCGCGCAGGCCGCGGGCGGGCAACGAGGGGCCCGGCGAGAGCGAAACCGAAAGTCTCTCCTATGTCTTCACCCCGATTCCCGCCAACTGCGTCGGTGCGATCTGTCCTGCCTCGGGGGGCCCCGGCCTGCTCCCGGAATACTCGTTCACGTCCTCCAACGAAGAAGTCGGGAAGTTCGTTCAGCCCGAATTGCACTCCTCCGAACAGAACGCCGTCAAGTTCAACGCGCAGGAAGAACCGGTCTTTGAAGCAGGCAAACGCTCGTCGCAGGGCCTCGTCGAATCAAAATCGGGACTCTTCTGCGCGCTGAACCCAGGCGAGACCACCGTCACGATCAGCGCGGGAGGCGTCTCCGCGTCGCTCAACGTGACCGTCGAGGCGGGCAGCGTTCGTCGCCCCTGCGGAACAGTCCCGGCGAAGCACCCGTCGGCACCCGAACAGGCGGCCGGGGCGCCCGTGCCGCCGCCTGCTGTCCCCGCGACCGCGCCGGCGCCCGCCGCCGCGCCACCGGTGCTGCCGGTACCGCCGCCGCCGCCCCCCGTCGTGGTTCCCGCGCCGCCCCGGACAGCGGCACACACGCCCCCGCCGCCGTTCCTCCCCCAAGCGGTCACCCCCGTGCTCGTCGCGCCCTTCGTGCCGCCGCCGCTGCTCGAGCCCGTCAACCCGACCCCTCCCAGCGGGACCTCGGCTGTGACCTCGCCCGTGGAGGCCGCCCAGAAGGAAGAGGATCGGGAGGAAGCAACCGAGTCGGTGAGCAACCAGGCACTCGCCTATCGCCAGCACGAACACGAGCCCTCGCCGGTCTACCTGCTCGGCCTCATCCTGCTGGCGGCGTTCGCGGGAGCCTCGACGGTCAGGCGCCCCCGGCGAGGCCCGCGCGAGATCCGCGTGGCGCCGGCGACGATCTCGACGATCCGCACGCAGCGCCGCCTCGGCGAGCGCAATAAGGGGTACTGACCGTTCAAACGCCCTTCACAGTTCGGCAACATATGGTCCGAGTCCGAGCACGATGATGGGGTTCGAGGGGTCACATGGAGCCGTCGCCGGCGTGTCAGCCGCGCAACCCTCGGGCGGTGTCTCGCAGGAACCCAACAGATCGGAGTGGGATGAGTCAGGCGTGCGTCATCTGGAGGAGTCCGCTCTTGCTACTCGGCCTCCTGCTGGCCGCTATCCTCGCCGCGACAGGCGTGGCGCACGCGGAAGGTTTCGGGGAAATCACGCGCTTCGGGGGGCCGGGAAACGCAGCGGGCGAGCTGACGCCATCCGTTTTCAACAACCCCCCAGACTCGTTCAAATTCCGTCCGTGGCACCTAATCGGGGTGGAACCCAAAACAAACGACGTCTTCGTGCTCGAAGAATACAAGGAATCCACGCTGAAGAAGGAAAAAAAAGTAGAAACATCGACGCGCTATTTCCGTCTGCAGGAGCTGAGCAGCAGCGAAAACGGCAAACTTCTCGGCAGCACGGAGCTGAGCGTCGCCACCCCTTCGGAAGGGGAAGGCACCCCGTTCCAGACCGAACAGGTTCAGGGAATCGCCGTCGACGCGGAAGCGGGTCGACTGTACTTCCTGGTGACCTCGGAACGCACGGAAGAAGTCCGCGATGAAAACGAGGCTGCGGCCGACAGCTTGTACGCCTTCAAGACCACCCCAAACGCCAGCAAAGAACTCGAACCCGTGGCCGGCGCCCCCGGTGGCGTGCTCGCCGGTCCGGAAAAGCTGAAGCCGACATCGGAAGAACCGGGCGTACCGCTCCTGCAGCCGCACGGCATAACCGTCGATCCCCACACCCATGAAGTGATCATCGGGGCGCACGTCGACACCACCAAATGTCCAGAAGAAGAACCAGGAGAACCCGAATGCGAACCGGACAAGCTGAGTAGTCCAGGTGACCACTACGTCACGCAGCGGGTGAAGGAAAACGGCGAAATGGGCGCACGCGTCGAAGACACCGGCAACGTTCTCAAACAGCAGGGAGGGGAAGGCTTCTACGCACCGGGATCGCCCGTCGTGGTGGGATCCGGCACCGCGGAGCGGACCCTGATGGAGCACCTTGTGCAGCCGGAGCCGAGCACGTACGAGCGGACACTGGCTGAATTTCCGACGTCGGGCTCGCCGAAGCAGCTCGTGCTTCCCGACACGGGCGGCGCCGAAAACGGGTTCGACGAGGTCATCGAAGAACCGGAAGGCGACCTCGGGGGCAGCCTCGCCGTCTCGCCCGAAGGCACGACCCTCTATGGCGTGACCAGGATCTCGAACGAAGAAGATGCGGGCCCCCCCGAACCGCTCTACGGGATCTCCGAGCGCTCCGCCGAAACGCTCCAGCCGATCGGCTGGAGCGGTGGGCAACGGGCTGATTCGACCGATGACTGCGTGCTCGAGCCCGGCATCTATGAAGGCGAACACATCCAGCTGGCCGCAGGCAAAAACGGCGACGTCTTCGTGCTCGTGCCCGAATACCTGCGGGAACCCGGCGAGGGCTCGTTCCCGACGCACGACGCCATCATCGAGTTCGGTCCGAGCGGCAAAGGCTGCCCGGCCGCGGTCGCCGAAAAGAATGTCGCGCTGGTCGGCGGCAAAGAAACGACCGGCCCGGTCGCCACCGGACAGCCGGTGACGCTGTCGACCTTCGTCAAGCAGGGCGACGCGCTCTCGGTCACGTGGAAGATCGAAAACGAAACGAAGAAATCGGGTCCGGTGACACACGAACAGACAGAAGATCAGTACCAGACGCCCAAACTGGTGGAAACGTTCACCGAACCCGGAACGTACAAGATCACCGAGGAAATCAAGACCGACAACTTGGAGACGCCGACGCTTACGGTGCCCACCCGCACGCTCGTCGTGGAAGAAAAAAAGGAAGCGCCGAAAATCACCCTTCAACCACAGAACCAGACGGTCACGGCCGGTGAAACCGCGCGGTTCACGGCCGGCGCAAGCGGCAAACCCACCCCCAGCCCGCAATGGTGGGTGTCGGTCCACGGTGGCAAATTCGAAGAAGACAAGGTGGACGCCGGCAACAAGAGCACAAGCCTCGAAGTCAAAACCACGGAAACCGACAGCGGGAACAGATACTACGCCGTGTTCACCAATCCGGCCAAAGAAGAAGCGACCACGCAAACGGCGACTTTGACCGTGAACCCGCCGCAGCAGACGCCGCCGCCGAGTCCCGGCCCGAGCCCGAGTCCAGGGCCGACCGTCACGATCGTGTCGCCTCCTCCGGGCGAAACCGGCGTCCTTCACGAACAGAAGGTTTCCCCCACGGCCACGCTTGCGACGGCGTCGGTCCTCGTGAGCTCATCGGGGGCGCTGTCGCTGAAGCTGACGTGTGCGACGGGGGCCACGACCTGCACCGGCACGGTGACGTTGCGGACGGCAAGTGCGGTCGCTGCGGCGGCCAAACACAAACCGACGGTCGTAACGCTCGCGGTCGCATCGTTCAGCATCGCCAGCGGTCAGTCGAAGACGATCGCCGTCCATCTGACCGGGCAGGCACGGACGCTCTTGGCGAAGCTCCATACGCTGCACGCGAAGGCGACCGTCGCGTCGCACGATCCGGCCGGGGAATCGGCCACGAGCACGAAGCTGATCACCCTCCGTCCGGCGCCGGCCAAACACAAACGCTAGCTGGCAAAGCCAACTGTACACGGCGCGCCCCCGGCGGACGCCGCGGACACGCCGCTCTCCCGTCGAGGCACTGCCGCGGGTGCTGTGCGTTCACAGACAGGCGACATCGCCTTCACATTCGTCGCCGCTGATGTCACAGCTTGATAACCGCGGCCGGCGCCGCCCTCGCGATGCTGTCCGAGGGACCGGAGAGTCCCTAATGGGCAACACCAACCCGCATCTCATGGAGGTAGTCAAATAATGACGGGACATTCAGCCCGCCGCATCGCGTCGGTCGTCGCCGTATCCGCGGTGTCGGCTCTCGCGCTGCTCTCCGGCGCCGCCTCGGCGAGCGCCGCGACGAAGATCAAAGGCACGGGCTCAACTCTGCAGTCCTTCGCACAGAAGAAAGTGTTCATTCCGGGGTTCGAAGCGAAATTCCCCGGCGAACAGGTCGAATACGTCGAAACGGGCAGTGGGCCGGGCCTCGAATCGTGGGGCAACAACGGCCACACTCCGGAATTCGCCACGTATCAGTACGTGGGTACCGACCAGCCGCCCAACCCGACGCAGAAAGCGGCGATTGAAACCGCGGCCGGGGGCGCCAAAGTGCTGTCGATCCCGACGCTGCAGGCTGCCGTGGCGATCATCTACAACCTGCCCACGGGCTGCACTTCGATCTCGAGCAGCGCTAAGAAAGAAACGGGCCGGATGGCGCTCTCCCAGCCGGAAGTCGAAGAAATCTTCCGTCACCACATCACGAAGTGGAGCGAATTGAAAAACCACGGCGACACCCTTTCGCCGTCTGGGTGCGAAGGCTCGACGCCGATCACCCGCGTGGTTCGCGTCGAAGGCTCGGGCACGACGGCGATCACCAAGAAGTGGTTCTACCAGATCAACCCCAACCCGGTTGACGGCAGCAAAACGTGGAACAACCTGGCTGAAGAAAACAAAAACCTCAGCTGGCCTGAAGAAACCGAAAACCTCGTGAGGGGCAAAGGCAGCCCGGGCATTGTCGAAGGAGTCGCGGACAACGCCGGCTCGATCGGCTACGTCAACCTGGCGAACGCCTATGAAGGCGGCTTCGGCAAACAGGGTCTCGCTAAGGGATGGGCAACGGTCGAGCACATCGGCGGCAAGAAGCCGAAGTTCATCGGGCCCGAACTGCCAGGCCCCAAGATCGCGAAAAGCAAACCGAAGGCCTACGCAGAGGGTACGTCGAACTGTGCAGGCACCGTGTACGTCAACGGTGTCGGTGCCAAATTCCCGCCGAAATCCACTGAAGAAGCGTGGAACGAAGTCTCGGCTACCGCCGAAGAGCCGGCCTACCCGATCTGCGGGTTCACATACGACCTGTCGCTGGTCGGATTCAACGACATCGCCGAAAGTGAACGGCCGACGGCAGCGCAGATCGCCGAGGTGAAGAGCTACTTCAAATTCATGATCAACGAAAGCGCGTCGCTGATCGCTGGCTCGGACTACCTCCTTCTGCCGGAAAACGCGGAAGAATCAAAGAGCGTCAAGGCGATTGCATCGAAAGGCGTAGAAAAAATCAGCTAACACGGGCAGCCGTTAGGCTCGCTGTTGAGCAGCCGGGCTCGGCCGTCTTTGGCGGCTGGGTGGACAGGGAAGTCGTAGTGGCAATCGGGCCGCCCCAGGGATGGGGTGGCCCGGTCGTCGTTTGGGTACTGGGTCGTCGCGTGGCGAGCGCCCGCGTCCCGGCGGCGCGACGCGGGCCGGGTCAGCGGGTGCTGCGTGCGGTGCCGCGGCGGCGCCCGTGGCGCGCGCGCGGGCGACCCGCGAGCAGGGCGCCGGGAGCTCGGCCGCGAGCACCTGCGAGCGCCGCGGCCGCGGCGGGGTCCCACACGACCAGGCCCGCGCCGATCCGGCTTCCCGGCTCCTCGGCCGCCGGGGCGGCAGGGGCCTCGGCGCGCGATGCCGCCACGCATGCTGCGAGCAGCGGGGTGACGACGGCGAGCCAGGCGATGGGGATCAGCAGAAGCAGCATGCGTGCGTATTCCTCGGGGTCGAGGGGGCGTCCAGCCCCTGAATCGGCTGTGCTCGGTAGACACTTGAATGCCCCGGCCGGCACTCGGTCAAACGTCCAGATGGGCCACATTGCTCACGGAGTTGGTGCGATTGGCTCGGGCGGCCGCGGCGGGCGCGCCGTTGCGGGGACTTGCGCTGGCGCGGGCCGGTGTCTATGATGCCTCGGCCGGCGCAGGGTCACGAAATCTCGACATTTCCTGGGCCGGTGGGGAGAACAATGGGGATGTGGTGGCAAGCAAGGAGGCCGAGGGATCGATGAGCATCGATACGGGGAGCAGCACCGAGGCGGGTCTTCCTTGGAGCTCTTCTTCAACAGCCGGCTCGCGCGGCCTGTTCGGTCGCGCGGCGAAGCGGCGCCTGGCGGCCGGGGGAATCGCCGAGGTGCGTGGGCCGGCCGCGAGCATGCGGCGCGACTCACTGTTCCGGCGCATGCTGCTCGTGGCCGACGTGGCCGCGATCGTCGGTGCGTTCGTGCTGACCGTGATGCTCTCGCGCCGCTCGCTGCAGCTGACCTGGGCCGGCATCGCCGCGGTGCCGATCCTGCTCGTAGGGGCCAAGATAGCGGGCCTCTACGACCGCGATGAGACGCTGCTGCGCAAGACCACGCTCGACGAGGCGCCGAAGCTCTTTCAGCTCGCCACGCTGTGCGCGCTGGTGGCGTGGCTCACGGGCGGCCTGCTCGTCAGCGGCCAGCTCGATCGCCGCGAGGCGCTGTTCTTCTGGCTCGCGCTGGCCGCCCTGCTGATCCTGCTGCGCGCCGCCTCCCGCTCGGTCACGCTGCGCTTCGCCCCGACCGAGCGCTGCCTGTTCATCGGCGACGAGGTCTCGGCGCAGACGGTCCGCTCGCGGCTGACCGGCCACGGCGGGGTCAAGGCCGAGGTGGTCGCCCACCTCGATCTCGACAAGGTCGCACCGTGGTCCACCGACACCTTCTCAGAGCCGCGCCTGCGGGAGATCCGCGACCTGGCCCAGACGCTCGACGTGCACCGCGCGATCATCGCGCCGCGCAGCGCCGACGCGGGCGAGATGCTGAACCTGGTGCGCACGCTCAAGGCGGTCGGCGTGCGCGTCAGCGTGCTGCCGCGCCTGCTGGAGGTGGTCGGCTCCTCCGTCGAGTTCGACGACCTGCACGGCGTGACCGTGATGGGCGTGCGGCGCTTCGATCTGACGCGCTCCTCGGCGCGCTTCAAGCGCGCCTTCGACCTCTTCGGGGCCTCGCTCGGCCTGCTCGCGATTTCACCGCTGCTGCTCGTGATCGCGGTCGCGATCAAGCTCGACAGCCGCGGACCCGTGTTCTTCCGCCAGCTGCGGGTGGGACGCCACGGGCAGCGCTTCTACATGCTCAAGTTCCGCACCATGGTGCCCGACGCGGAGGCCATGAAGGACGCTCTGCGCCACCGCAACGAGGCGCAGGAGGGGCTCTTCAAGATCGCCGAAGACCCGCGCGTCACGCGCGTTGGGCGGCTGCTGCGCAAGACCGCGCTGGACGAGCTGCCGCAGCTGTGGAACATCGTGCGCGGCGAGATGAGCCTCGTCGGGCCGCGGCCGCTTGTCGTGGACGAGGACCAGCGCATCGAGGGTTGGCACCGCCGGCGCCTGGAACTGATGCCGGGCATGACCGGCCCCTGGCAGATCCTCGGGCCCTCGCGTGTGCCGCTCAAGGAGATGGTCGCGATCGACTACCTCTACGTGGCCAACTGGTCGCTCTGGACCGACATCAAGATCCTGCTGCGCACCGTCCCGCACGTGCTCGGGCGCCGCGGGCTCTGACGCGAGCCCAGGGGCCGCCCGCGCTCAGCCCCCGGTGCTCGCCTGCGGGGCGCTCGTGGACGTCGTGCTCACCGGCGGGACCGGCGCTTTGACGGTGCGCGTGCCGCTGTGCTTGCCCGCTTCTTCCTTCTTCTTCTTCGCTTCTTCTTCCTGTTGCTTCTTGATCTCGGCCTGCAGCGCTTCTTCCCTCTTCTTCGCCTTCGCTTCCGCGGCCCGTTCTTTGAGCTTGACGGCCTTCACCGCCGCCGCTTCTCGCTTCTTCGCCCTGGCCAGCGCCTCGGCTTCTGTCTTCTTTGCCTTGGCTTCCGCTTCTTCTTCGCGCTTCTTGGCTTCCAGCTGGGCCAGCAGTTCGCGGTCCTTGGCCTGTTCGGCGGATTCTTCGTGCGCGAGCGAGGCCGCCAGTTCGTTGCGTTCGGCCCGTTCGATGTCCGCTCCACGCTGCGCGGGCGTGGTCGTGGATTTCCCTCCTCCCGAGCCTCCGCAGCCGGCCACCGCACCCGCGCAGCCAAGCGCGATCAGACAGCGCACAGCGGCGCGCGGCGGCAATCGGACGTCCAGAGCACCCACATCTCCCAGTCTAGATGCTGCCGGAGACCGTCTCAGCGCCTCCGGGCCAGCCGACCCCATCGTGTATCATCGCGCCAGCGTTCAGCGGCGAGACCTCCCATCCAGTGCTCTACATAGTCACGGTGCATTACGGGTCTCCTCGCTGGATCGAGATCCAGACGCGCCACCTGCGTGAGCACATCCGTGTGCCCTATCAGACGTGGACCTCGCTCGAGCGGATCGACCCCTCCTACGGGGTTCACTTCGACCGCGTCTTCGAGCAGCGCGGCCGTCACCCCGGCAAGCTCAACCACCTCGCGCTGGAGATCTCACACGTCGCACGAGATGAGGATCTGCTGATGTTCCTCGACGGAGACGCCTTCCCGATCGCCGACCCGATGCCGCTGATCGAGGACGGCTTCGAGCGCGCACCGCTGATCGCGGTGCGCAGAGCCGAGAACGTCGATCAGCCCCAGCCCCATCCCTGCTTCTGCGTGACGACAGTGGGTACGTGGCGCCGCCTGCCAGGCGATTGGTCGGGTGGACCCACGTGGCCCGGCGCCCAGGGCGACCGTGTCACCGACGTGGGCGGCAGCCTCCTGCGGGAGCTGGAGTTGACGGAAACCCCGTGGGTCCAGGTCCTGCGGTCGAACCGCAGAGACATCGACCCGCTCTACTTCGCCGTCTACGGAGACACCATCTATCACCACGGCGCGGGCTTTCGCGCGGGCGAACTGAGCGGTGCCCACAGCGACACCGCACCACAGCCGCTGCCTGTTCCCCGCGCAGCATGGCGGCGTCCGCTGCGGCACCTGGCCAACCGGCACAGGTGGCGCTCGTGGGAACGCCGCATTCAGAAGCGTCACCTCGAACAGTCCGAGCAGATCTTCCAGCGGATTCAGCGCGGCGGCAGCGAGTGGCTGTCGGAGTTCATCTGAGATGCAGGCCGCGCATCGCACACGGCGGACGCCGGCAGGCTAGTGCTCCACGTCGTAACCGTGCACTATCGATCCCCGCAATGGATCGAGATCCAGACGCGCCACCTGCGCGAACACATCCGCGTGCCGTTTCAGACCTGGACCTCGCTCGAGCGGATCGATCCCGCATATGCGGCCAGCTTCGACCACGTCTTCGACCAGCGCGGCCGTCATCCGGGAAAGCTGAACCACCTCGCGATGGAGATCGCCGCGCAGGCCGAGGAGGATGACCTGCTGATGTTTCTCGACGGCGACGCCTTTCCGATCGCCGACCCGATGCCGCTGATCGAGGATGCCCTCGGCAAGGCTCCGCTGCTGGCCGTGCGCCGAGCCGAGAACCTGGACGACCCGCAGCCGCACCCGTGCTTCTGCGTGACGACCGTGGGGACGTGGCGCGCGCTGCCGGGCGACTGGTCGGGCGGATACACCTGGATCGGCTCCGACGGTGCCCGCGTGACCGACGTCGGGGGCAACCTGCTGCGCGCGCTCGAGCTCACGGGCACGCCCTGGGTGCAGGTGCTGCGCTCCAACGTGAGGAACCCCGACCCGCTGTTCTTCGCCGTCTACGGCGATGTCGTCTATCACCACGGTGCGGGTTTTCGCGAGGGCGAGTTCAGCCGTGCGCATCTCGCCCTGGCGCCACCGCCGCGCCCGCCGCGCCTGGCGCTGCTGCGCCCGCTCGCGCGGCGCGCGAACTGGCGCAGAGAGAAGGCCTGGGCGAAGCGCACACAGCGGCGCTATCTCGAACAGTCGCGAGTTCTCTACGAGAAGATCCAGCGCGGCGGCTCGGACTGGCTGGCGGACCTGATCTGAGCTGGACGCCACCGCCGAGGCCCAGCGCCGCCCGCGATCCTCAATCCGCGAGCAGCGCTGAGGTAGGATCGCGGCCACATGAACAGGCGCGTGGAGGACGCTCTCGCAGTGGCTCGCCGGCGGTGGCGCAACAGCGGACTGGGCGCAGCGGTCAGGCAGCGCAGGAGCGGCGAGCCTGCGCTGCCCCGCAAGGGCCTGCAGGTCGCCACGCTCGGAGCATCCGGCAAGCTCATCTGCGACATGTCGATCCCCTACGATCGCAGCGTATTCTCGGGCAAAGAGGAGGTCGCCGAGCTGCGGCTGGTGTTTCGGCTGCTGGCCGCGGGCGACGTCTTCGTGGACTGCGGAGCGAACATCGGCCTGTTCACCGTCTGCGGTGCCGACGCCGTGGGAGCGACCGGCAGCGTGTTTGCGTTCGAGCCCGTGGCCGGGACGTTCGCCCGGCTGCAGGAGAACTGCGCCCTCAACAACTTCGGGGACCGCGTGCATCTCATCAACAGGGCACTCGCAGCCGAGCCGGGCGTCGAGGTCGTCCTTGCCGGCGATGTCCACAACATCATGCACGTCGACGCCCGGCCCGGGAGCGCTGGAGAGCCGAGCGCAACGGTCACGCTCGACGACATCCTCGAGGGTTCACCCACGGTGACAGGGTTGAAGATCGACGTGGAGGGCTTCGAGCTGGAAGCACTCCGCGGGGGGGAGCAGACGATCCGCCGGCATTACCCGTGGATGCTGATCGAGTTCAACAGCGACCTCGCCGGCTCGCGCGAGCTGGGAAGCTGGGACGTGCATCCCTTCCTGGCGGAGCGCGGCTACCGGGCATACCTGCCACGGGCGGTGCTGAACGGAAAGCGCGCAGCGCTCGCGGACTCGTGGCTGAACCCGGGTCCCCGGACCTACGTCAACCTGCTCTACTGCCGCGGCGAGCTTCCCACCATGTGAGGGTCGCCGGCGCCGGGCAGGAACATGTCCTCGACCCGGATCGTCCCGAAGGCAGTGCCAGAGCGCACGTAGTTCCCCGTGAGGTGCTCGATCAGGCAGGCCGGATCGGGGCTGTACCGGCCGGCGCCCAGCATCTGCACCGGAACCACGTTGCGCGACCCGAAGCCCGCGGGAACGTCATCGAAGATGGGGCCGATGGCAGCCCGCTCGCGGACCATCGCCTCGCGCCACTGAACGCCATTCGGCCACCTGATCGCGCGGCTGAGCAGGGGAGACCGAGCCGGCGAGCTCGAGAGGTGCTCCATCGCCAGCTCTCGATCGAGCACGTACATGCCCTGGTATGGATTGTCGAGGCTCACGAACAGCAGATCGGGATCAGGGCCGCTGCCCGGCGCGCTGAGCACCAGGCGCGGCCGGCCGGCCTGATCGACGCGCTGGGGCGCCTTCTGGTCCACCACATAGCGTGCATCCTTGAAGCTCTCGTAGCGGATGAAGCCGGGCAGCAGACCGTGGCGCGCCAGCGGCTCGCGGAAGCGACACCAGTACGCCAGCGACTCCTCGGTGAAGCGCATGTCGTCCTCCAGGTAGATGAGGTGCGACAGCCCCGGGTCCTGCAGCGCGCGGCGAAAGAGCTCCTTGTGTGCCCACGTGAGGTAGAAGCCGCTCCTGCGCAGCGGCCCCGGACGCCAGCCGACGACGAGGATCCGGTGGCCGCCGGCGGGCTGTCGGTCAAAGGACGCGACGCCCGCCACTGTCGTCACTGAAACCTCCTGCGGACCGGTTGCAAAACGGGAGCGCAGATCGCCGGCGGTAGTCTCGGGAGCGTTCGTCAGGACGGCCACGGTCACTCGATCGACGTCGAGATCGAGCAGGCTGGCGATGCAGTCGGTGAGGATCTGCGAGCGGTCGATGCGGCGGGACGCCGGCGCAGTGCCCGAGCCCGCCTGTTCGCGCCAGTGCGGCATTGCGGCAAACACGCCGGTGGGCCTGGTCGCGGCGCCGCCGCCGCGACCATCCACCGGAGCCGCAGCGCGTCGCTTCCGCGGCCGGGCTGCATCGAGGGCGAGCAGGGGGGACAGCGTCGCGACCTGCAGCCGGCGCCCCGACAGGGTCAATCCCCGCTTCGCGTGGCGCCACCACCGACGGGCCTCTTTCCGCGCCGGCCCCGGGCGCTCCTCATAGACGCTCATAGCCCCACAGGCTCACCAGATCGCGCTCGAGATGCTCGCTCAGTGCTGCGACCTCCCCCGCGAAGCGTCGCTTCAGCTCGAGCGTGAGCGCCGCATCCGCAGCGGCGGGCTCCCTCATCACCGCGCGGCGGCGGATCGTGCGGATCGCCTCGCTGCGCAGCCTGCGCGTGGTGAGCGCCTTGATCGTCGCCTTCGTCGAGCGCGCCAGCGGCCCCTGCCCTTTGGAGACGGTGTACATAACGCGTTTCAGTCGCTGCGAGCGCACCGTGCGGGTGGTCACGTTCACGTTGGTAGGCTCGATCGGAGCCTGCTCGTCGACGTCGAGGAACTGCAGCACCCGGCGCACCGCGCTCGCATTGTCTTCGCGGAAATCCTCGTATACGAGCACGAGCAGCTGCTCTGGGGAGAAATGCTGCTCGTAGCGGCGCAGTTGCTCGAGGTAGTTGACGTGCTGTGAGTACTGCAGCAGCTGCGGGCGATGGGAGCGGCGCGGGATCTGCCTGCCCTCCGCGCGCTCCCTCTCCAGCGCGAGCGCCCTGCGCAGATCGGGCTCGCTCTCTACGCCCCAGCGCAGGAACATCATGTGCAGCGAGCGCAGCAGGCTGGCCGGCTCGCGCACGAGCGCGATCATGCGGGCGTCCGGCTGCAGCTCGGCGATGCGTCCCGCGGCGGCGTGCGACCAGAGATAGAAGGTGGACGCCTCGCCGGCGCGCTGGCCGGGCTGCGCCTGCTCGAACAGCGCCAGGTAGTCCGCGATGCTCTGCGGGTACTGCAGCTCCCTGGGCTCGCGCTCGAAGCCCGCACGCGGGCGCATGTCGCTCGCCAGGAACATCGGCTCCTTGAGCGCCGGCATGTAGATCTCCGGATGGGAGCTGAGCATCCGGTGCAGCGAGGTGGTGCCCGTCTTGGGCGGGCCGATGATGAAGAAGTCGGGCACCCGCTTGCGCGACGTCGGCGGCGGCGCCGACGGGTGAGCCGGGGTGGCCATCCGCTCAGGCTACCTGCGCCACCGCGGCTTGGCAACACGCCCGCGGGGACTGCGACGGGCGCTCACGCCGCTCGCGGGGCGCCGGCGAGGAGCGCCTCGAGCGCGGCCGATACGCGCGCGCACACCACCCCGCTGGCGAACAGGCGCGCTGCCTCCGCCCGCGCGGCCGCGCGCATGCCGGCCGGGTCCGCGGCGACGCGCTGCAGCAGTTCGGTCAGCGCGTCGGCCATCGCCGCCACGTCGCCGGGGGCCACCTCGGCGACCACCGAGCGCGCGACGCCCTCGATCGCTCCGACCTCGCTCGTGCCCACGACGGGCATGCCCGCCGCGAGTGCCTCCGCAACGGTCAGGGCGAAGGGCTCATAGCGGCTCGCCTGCAGCAGCACGTCGGCGCGCGCGAGCTCGGCGGGGACCTCGGCCGGGGGGATGCGCCCTGCGTATTCGGCGTTCTCGCTCGGCAGCTCGTCCAGCAGCGGGGTGTAGTCCGACCAAAGTCCCGGGCCGCCGACCACACGCAGGCGCAGGGGAGCTCCGCGCTCGCGCAGGGTCCGAGCGAGTGCCACGACGTCCTCGATGCCCTTGCGGACGGCGATCCGGCCGAGGACCAGCACGGTCGGTGGTTCGCCGAGCCGTCGCTCGCAGTCGGGGAAGCGCTCCATGCGCACAGGGTTGGGGATCACGACCGTGTCCTGCGCGGGGAAGCCGTAATCGGCGACGAGATGGTCGCGGAACACGCTGCTGATGCACACCAGCAGCCGGGCACGCCGGATCGCAACGCGTTGCACGCCTGCGCGCAGCGACATGATCGCCACGGCGATCGCCCAGGTGTGAGCCGGTTGGCAGCTCAGGCTCAGCCGGCGCTCGGCGATGAGGAAGCGCAGCTCGCCGGCGGCGTGGGTCTCGGGATGGATCACCAGCGGCACCTCACGGGCCACGCGCGTGGGCACGCCGAGCGTCTCGATGCTCGAGAACTGATAGACGAGGTCGTAGGGCTCGGCGCGGTGGCGGCGCGCGACCTCGCGGCGCAGGCGCAGCGCACCGAGGCCGCGCGCGAGCAGGCCCGAGGCGAACGCCGCGATCTTCGAGCGGCTGTACCAGCGGTCCCAGCGCCAGCCGCTGTCCCCCCACACGAACGTGAGGTTCTCGTCTCCCGCCAGGCGCGGCGGCAGCTCGTGCGCGGATCCGCTCGAGAAGCAGTCGATCCGGTGACCGAGGCCCGCCAGGCCGTGCAGCAGCTCGGCGGCAACGCCGGGGACGCCGCCCGATTCCCGCGCCGCGGGCCCGACCCCGAGCCACGCGATGCGGAGCGATCTGGTTGGCACGGGGGCCACCTTATCCGCTGTGCTCACCGGTTCTCGGCATCGACCGCCGGGCGCTCGTCGCGCTGCACCACGCGCACCACCTCCTCGGCGAGGCGGGCCTTGAACGCGGCCACAGAGAAGCGCGCGGCGCTCTGCACCGCGCGCGCCGGATCGAAGTCGAGCTGCTCGATGCTCAGCATCGCCTGCGCGAAGGCCGCCACGTCGTCCATGGGCACGAGGCGTCCTGTCTGGCCGTCGAGCACCGTCTCGAGCGCTCCGCCGGCGGCGGCGGCGATCACCGGGCGCCCCGCCGCCTGCGCCTCCACGGCGACGATCCCGAACTCCTCCATGCTCGGCACGACCACCGCGCGTGCGCTCGCGTACAGCTCGGCGAGCTCATCGTCGCCGGCCCGACCCAGGAACTCGGCCTCGGGGTATGCCTCCGCGAGCGCCGCGCGGGCGGGTCCCGAGCCGACCACGCGGATCGGCATGCGCGCCCGCCGTGCGGCCTCGAGTGCGACGTCCACGCGCTTGTGCGCGACCAGCTCGGAGACGAGCAGCAGCGCCTCGCCGGGCTCGCCCACACGGAAGCGCTCCGTCTCAACGGGTGGGTGGATCACGACCGAGTCGCGCCCGTAGTAGCGCCTGATGCGCTCGCGGCTGAGCTCGGAGATCGCGATGTAGGCATCGACGCGGCGGCTCGCCGCGAGGTCCCAGCGGCGGATGCGCCTGAGCTCGGCCGCCAGCAGCGGGCGCAGCGGTGCCGGCACCTCGCTCACCGCCCGCTCCTGCTCATACCAGGCGTAGCGGAAGGGCGTGTAGCAGTAGCAGACGTGGATCGCGCCTGGGGGGACGCGCACGCCGTGTGCGAACGCGCTGCTGCTGCTCAGCACCAGCTCGCAGGCGGGCAGCGCGAGGCGCCCGACGGCCCACGGGTAGAGCGGCAGCAGGCGCCTGAAGCTGGACTGCCCGGCGCCCAGGCGCTGCAGCGGGGAGGTGCTCACCGAGCGCCCCGCGAAGCGCCCGTCGGTGCCCTGCTCGTCGTAGAGCAGGGTGAAGATCGGAGCCTGCGCGTAGAGCTCGGCGATCGCCGCGAACGTGCGCTCGGCGCCGCGCATCACGAGCAGGTAGTCGTGCACGAGGGCCACGCGGTCGGCCATGGGCCGTGAGCCGGGCGCCCCGCTCATCGTGGTCTCACGGCCGCGCGTCGCCGGGGGCGGATAGGATGGGCACCGGTGCGCGGAAGCGGGCACAGCGTGGCGGCCTCATGCGCATACTCATAACGGTTCCGTGGGGGGAGCGTCTCGGCGGCTCCGAGGTGATGCTGCAGACGATCCTCGACGGGGCCCGCGAGAGCGGACACGAGCTGGAGCTCGTCTTCTTCGAGTCCGGGCCGTGGCCGCGCGAGCTCGCCGACGCCGGCTTTCGCGTCGAGGTGATCGCCACCGGCCGCGTGCGCCAGCTGCACCGCCTGCTCGCATCGATCGTGCGCCTGGCGCGCCTGCTGCGTCGCCGCCGCCCCGATCTGATCGTCAACTGGATCGCCATGGCGCAGCTGTACTGCGCCCCGGCGGCGATGCTGGTGGGCATGCGCGACCGGCTCGTGTGGTGGCAGCACAGCATCCCCGCCGGATACTGGCTGGACCGCTGCGCGACAGCGCTGCCCGCGCTGGCCGTGGGCTGCTCATCGAGCGCCGCGGCCGCCGCGCAGGCGCGCCTGCGCCCCTCGCGCCCGACCTTCGTCGTGGCGCCCGGCACGCCCGTGCCCGCGAGCGTCCCCGCACAGCTGGCGCTCCCCGCCGGGATTCCGGTCGTGGGCCTCGTGGGGCGCCTGCAGCCGTGGAAGGGCCAGGACCGCCTGCTGCGCGCCCACGCGCTGCTGCGCGAGCGCGGCCTGCGCCTGCACACGCTGATCGTGGGCGGCGACGCGCACGGGCTCTCCTCCGAGTACGCGGCTTCGCTGCCCGCGCTCGTCAGCAGCCTGGGGCTCGATGGGCAGGTCACGATGACCGGTCAGGTGCCGGATGCGGGCCCCTACATCGATCGGATGGACATTCTCGTCAATGCCTCCGACCCGGAGCCCTTCGGGATCGTGCTGCTCGAGGCGATGGCCCGCGGCGTGGCCGTCGTCGCCGTCAACGGGGGCGGCCCGGCGGAGATCGTCGAGGATCGACGCAGCGGCCTGCTCATGCCGAGCGGCGAGCCGGGCGCGCTCGCCGACGCACTGGCGGAGCTGCTCGCCTCGCCCGAGCTGCGCCGCAGGCTCGCTGCTGCGGGCCGCGAGCGCTTCATGGCCGACTTCACCGACACGGCCATGCGCGAGCGCTTCTTCAGGGCGCTCGAGGCGCTCGCCGAGCAGCGCCACCCCGGGCTCCCGCAAACGGGCGTTCGCTAACCTGCAGCGGGCGGGCGGGCAGGCATCCATGCAATCCGATCAAGAGACCGAGCCCATGGTTGCGCGGCCTGCGCCCGAGGCCTGCGACGTCACCATCGTGGCCCACGACATCGGCCCCGTGGGGGGCATGGAGCGCCAGCTCGTGGCGCTCATCACGGGGCTGCGGCAGCGAGGTCACCGCGTCACCGTGATCGCGCGCACGTGCGAGCTGCCCGCCGGCTCCGGGGTCGAGTTCCACCGCGTGCGCGGGCCGCGACGGCCGTTCCTGCTGGCCTACCCGTGGTTCTTCCTGACGGGCTCGCTCGCCGTGAGCAGGCGGGGCCGAGGGGTGCTCCAGGCGACCGGCGCGATCGTGTTGAACCGTGTCGATGTGATCGCCGTGCACTACTGCCAGCAGATCGGGCCCGCCACTCCCAGCCGCTCCACGCGCCTCTCGCGCCTCTACAGCAAGGTGGTCGGGGTCATGAACAGGGTCGTCGAGCGGCGCTGCTATGAGGCCAACCGCACGGCCACCTTCGCGTGTGTCTCCGAAGGCGTCGCCGATGAGATGCGCGCGCACTACCCCGCCGCACGCGAGCGCATCGTGGCGATCCAGAACGGTGTCGACACGGAGCTCTTCGCGCCCGGCAGGCGCCGCGAGGAGGCGATCGCGCTGCGCGCCTCGCTCGGGATCGCGCGCGAGCGCCTCGTGGCCGCGTTCGTGGGCGGCGAGTGGGAGCGCAAGGGTCTCGGCGCGGTCATCCGCGCGCTCGCCGCGGCGCCCGGCTGGGACCTCGTGGTGGCGGGCGGCGGCGATGAGGAGCGCTACCGCGAGCTGGCGCGCTCGCTCGGAGTGGCCGACGCGGTGCACTGGCTCGGTGTGACGCGCGATGTCCAGCTCGTCTATCAGCTCGCCGACGCGCTCGTCTTCCCCTCCCGCTACGAGGCCTTCTCGCTGGTCCTGCTCGAGGCCGCCGCGAGCGGCCTGCCGATCCTCGCCACGCCCGTCAGCGGTGTGCGCGAGCTGATCGCCGACGGCGACAGCGGCTTTCTGATCACCCAGGAGCCGGGCGTGATCGCCGAGCGCCTCGGGCGCCTGGCTGCCGATGCTCCGCTGCGGATCGGCATGGGTGCCGCCGCTCGCGAGTCGGCGCTCGGCTTCAGCTGGGAGCGGATGGTGGCACGCCACGAGCAGCTGTATCAGCGGCTGAGCCCTGCCTCTGCCCGGCCCCGGCGGCGATCGCGCGGCGCAGCATCCGCTCGAGCGGGTCGGTGGCCGCGGGCACGGTGAACAGACGCTCCACCGCCGCGCGGCCCCTGCTCGCGAGCTGCTCGCGCAGCTCCGGCGCCTCGCGCAGCTCTGACAGGCGGCCGGCCAGCATCGCGCGGTCGCCCTCGGGGAAGACCAGCCCGCCGCCGGTCAGCTCGATCAGCCATGGGATCTCACCCGAATCGGAGCCCACCACCGGGACGCCGCACGACAGCGCCTCGATGATCGCCCGGCCGAACTGCTCCTTCCAGGTGGGTGTGGTGTGGGAGGGCAGCACGAGCACGTCGAGCTGCGCATACCCCGCCGCCATCTGTGCGTGGCTGAGCCCGTCCAGCACGCGCACCTCGCCGCCGGGGATCGGCTGTCCCTCGAGCTGCGCGCGCAGTTCGCCGTTGCCTATCAGCAGCAGACGCACGGGCGCCGGGAGCGCACGCACGGCGGCGAGCAGGTCCAGCAGCCCCTTGCTCTCGATCAGCCGGCCCGCATAGCCGACCGTGAAGGGGTGCTCCGAGCGCGCCGGCGTGACCTCCCAGCCGGGCACCGCCGGCGGGGCGAGCTCGACCTCGCCGGCAGCGCCCCACGCGCGCGCCAGGCGCGCCGCGCTCTGCGAGCGCGCGGCCACGAACGCGGCCTCGCGCAGCACCCGCGCGCGCAGCCAGCGCACCGGCACGGGGAGGGCCCTGTCGATGTTCTCGTAGCACTGCACGCCGAAGGGGATGCCCAGGCGGCTGAACGTAAAGCCCCACTGGCTCGCCGAGAGCCCGTACGGCTCGGCCTCGATGAAGGCCACGTCGGGGCGGGAGCGCGCGCAGCGCACGCGGCAGCTGGTGAGATAGATGTGGCGCTGCGGACGGCCCGGGAAGAGGATCGGCGTGGGCCGCAGCGCCCCCTCCAGCCCCGCGAGCGCCTGCGGGTGCACGACCGCGTGTGAGTACTCATGGCGCCAGCGGCTGGGCACCACGATCGTGACGTCCCAGCCGCGCCGCGCGAGCTCGCGGTAGACCTCCTGGTTGACGCTCACCACGGCGGGATGGCTGACCACGAGCAGCCGGCTGCCGGCGGGCCCTCCGCCCTGCTCCACGGCGCATCGGTCACGGCTGGGGAGGGCCGATGCGGGCATCGGCACATCGTTGCATGCGTGCACGGAGCCTTGCTTGCGGGAGCCCTCGACACGCTACTCTTTAGTGCCGGCTTAAGCCGATGCATAAGCTGGCCTTTTAGCGCTGTCTGGACGGATCCGACGATGAATGAGACCCCCAACGCATCTGCGATCTTCGCCCCGATATGGAGGCGCAAGTGGCTCATTCTGATCGTCGGGATCCTCGTCGCCGTGGGTGCCTACGGCTACTACAAGGGCAAGCCGGTCTCCTACGTGGCCAAAACCGAGGTCTACCTCGGCGGGGTGGCCGAAGAAAAGGCATTGCTGAACAACACCCTGGGTAAGACGACCATCAGCGGCACCGAGCTGGCCAACCAGGTCGAGCTCATCAACACGGCCGTCGGCGAATCCGTGAAGACGCGGCTGCGCAAAGAACACAACGGCGCCGCCACCCATGCCAAAGCGAAAGCGAAGTCAACCGCGGGCAGCGACTTCATCACGATCACCGCGGAAGCCTCCACCGCGCGCGCCGCGGCCGCGATCGCAAACGCCTACGCGGTCGTTTACATCAAACGCCACCAGGCCAACCAGGAACGCTCGATCAACGCCGCGATCGACGCCACGCACCGCCAGATCCGGCGCCTTGAAACACCTGTCGCAACCGCCAAAGCGAAGGGCGGCAAGTCTGCGGGGAGCAACGCGGCGACGCTTCAGATCGCCGCGCTCAACACGAAAATGAACCAGCTCGAAGCCGATCTGACCGTTCAGGGCGTCTACCAGGTCGATCCTGCCAAGCCGGGCAAGGCAGAAATGGTGGCAGTGTCACCAAAAAAGAATGCCATCTTCGGCTTTGCGATCGGGATTGTGCTCGCAATGCTCGTCGTCTACATCGCAAGCCGCTTCGACGGGCGCCTGCGTTCGCTGCGCGACATCGACTTCGCCTTCCAGGCCGGCTACTAGATGGAGATCCTCACCGCCCTGCCGAGCGTGAGGACGCCGATCGTCCATCGGAGCGATGAACTGCGTCCCGCAAAGCTTCTCAGCGAGCCCCTGCGGCGCCTGCACGCGACGCTCCAGCTGGAGGGCAACCGCAACGGCCAGGCGCGTGCCCCGCGCTCGATCCTGTTCGTCAGCGCCGATGCCGGTGATGGCAAGTCGAGCGTGGCCGCCGGGCTTGCGCTCGTGCAACGCGATGCCGGCCGCAGGGTGATGGTCGTCGAGGCAGACTTCCGCCGGCCAGTGCTGGCCAAGCTGCTCGATGTGGGAAGTGCCCATGGGCTCGCGGACGTGCTCACCGGCGCGCTCCCGCTCCAGGAGGCGGTGCAACAGGTGGTGCGCGGGAGTCCGGCCATCGACCTCAACGACCCCGCATCGGCCTCCGGCGGGGTGGCCACCGTGGTGCAGACCGCTGAAATCGGATCGCTGTCGGTCCTCGTGGGGACGAGCGGCGTGGCCAATCCACCCGCGCTGCTCGCGCGCCCGGCGATGGCCGAGCTCGTCCGGGCGCTCTCGGAGGAGTACGAGCACGTGCTGATCGACGCGCCGCCACCGCTGCAGGTCAGCGACGTACTGCCGCTGCTCACGCTCGTGGACGGGATCATCGTCGTCGCGCGCGCCGGGCACACGCGCCAGGCGTCAGCGAAACGCCTGACGGAGCTGCTCGCGCGGACCTCCAGTGCGCCGATCCTCGGCGTCGTCGCCAACGCCGTGTCGCGCTCGGACATGGAGAAGTACGGGTTCTCACCTGAATATGGCCAGCGCAGCTGGCCGCGCACGCTGCTGGGACGATGAGCGGATCCTCCCTGAGCGTCGGTGGCGCCCACCCCGCCGTCATACGGCGGCGCGTGCGCGAGCTGTGGCTGCTCGGGGTGACGGGCCTGATCGCGCTGCTGATCGCGCTGGCGATAACCACCGCTGTGCCCAACCCGAACCTCCTGCTGCTGGCCGTGGCGGCGGTCGGCGGGCTGGCGCTGATCTACCTGATGGTGCAGCCCCGCCTCGAGGTCACGGTGCTCGTGCTGGCGGTCTTCCTGGGCTGCCTCGACGGGCCCGTGAAGCTGTTCTCCGGGGGCAACCTGGTCTCGGCGACGCGCGACGTGCTGATCGCGGCCGTCTGCCTCGGGGCGCTCCTGCGCCACTTCGCGAGCAAACGGGAGACCGAAATCCCTCCGCTGAGCGGGTGGGTGGCGTGCTTCGTGCTGGTCGTGCTGCTCGAGGCGCTCAACCCGAACACGGGCGGCACCTTGAAGATCCTGGGTGGCTTTCGCCAGCAGCTCGAGTGGGTGCCCTTCTTCTTCTTCGGCTACCTGCTGATCCGCTCGCGGGCGCGGCTGCGCAAGCTGTTCATCGTGCTCGGCGTGATCGCCGCGGCGAACGCCGTGACGAGCGCCTACCAGGTGCGCCTCAACCCGCATGCGCTGGCGGCATGGGGCCCCGGCTACGCCGAAAAGGTGCTGGGCGCCAACGGCGTCTCCGGCACCACGTTCGCGAGCGGGGGGACGGGGCGTGTGCGCCCGCTCGCGCTCGGCTCGGACATCGGCTTCGGCGGCACGGTCGGCGTGATCGCGCTGCCCGGCCTGCTCATGCTGCTCGCGACCTCGCGCCCCAACCGGCGCTGGGTCTACACGCTGCTGTGCCTCGCCGCGGCGCTCGGCGTGGGCATCTCGCTGTCGCGCACGGCGGTGCTGGGCGCGGTGCTCACGCTGATGGCGTTCGCCGCGCTGTCCTTCAGTATCGGCAGCCGCGTGGCGCGGCCGCTCGCCGCGCTGCTCGTGGTGATGGCGCTCGTGGTCCCGCTGGCGTCCGTGGTCACCTCCACCGAGGGCACCGCGATCTTCTCGCGCTACTCGAGCATCGCCGGATCGCAGGCCGCCGGCTCGGCGACGGGCTACAAGTCGGTCAGCCTCTCGCAGATACCGGTCGACATCGCCGATGATCCGTTCGGCTTCGGCCTGGGAACCGCGGGCGCGGCCTCGAGCTTCGGCGGGCGCACGACCGTCACGCTCGAAGGCCATGGCTTCAGCTCCGAGACGGAGTTCAACTTCCTGATGAACGAAATCGGGCTGCCGGGCCTGCTCCTGTGGCTGTGCTTCTACATCTACCTCGGCGTGCTCGTCGTGCGCCGGCTGTCGTTGATCCAGGACCTCGACATTCGCCTTGCGCTGGCCGCGGTGTTCTCGGTTCTCGCCGGCCTGTTCGTGATGGGCTTCGCCGGTGCCTTCTCGGCCGGCCAGGCCGGGGGTCCGTACTTCTGGTTCGCGGCGGGCATCGCCGCCTACTGGCTGGCCGGTCCCGGACGCCGGGTCGCGGCGGCGCCGAGCCGGTCGCTCACACCGCTTGCGGGGGTCAGCTGATGGCACCCCGCATACGTCCGCTCCCGCCCGACCCGTGGGGTGAATCGAAAAAGGCCAGCACGCGAGAGCTGGTCAGCCTGCTGATCGGCGATCGCCGCGGCACCGTCGCGTGGCTCGTCAGCTTCTCGTTCCTCGCCGGGCTGGCCGAAGCCGCCTTCCTGGCGATCCTGGTCGAGCTCGCCGTCACGCTGGTCGGCGGCAAAGGGCACACCAACGCCCACTCGAGCCTGTTCCATGTGCATGCGACCTCTAGGACGCTGGTGGTCATCGCATTCGCCGTGGTCATCGTGCGAACGGTGCTCCAGCTGCCGCTCGCGATCCTGCCGGCGCGCATCGCCTCGGGGGTGCAGGGGCGCATGCGCAAGGAGCTGTTCTACGCCTTCACCGCGGCCTCGTGGGGGATGCAGTCGCGCGAGCGCGAGGGGCACATGCAGGAAACGATGACCGGCCAGGTGGCCTCGGCGACCGGCGCGGCGCTGCAGACGACGGGCCTGATCGGCTCGTCGCTGTCCTTTCTGATCCTGCTCGGCGCCGCGGTAGTCCTCAACGTCGAGGCCGCCGCCATCCTGCTCGTGGTCGCGGTGGCGCTGTTCATCGCGCTGCGCCCGCTCAACAGGGCGGTCGTGCGACGCGCGCGCAGGCTCTCCCGGGCGCAGATGGAATACGCGGGCGGCGTCGCCTCGGCCAACCGCCTGGCCGAGGAGACGCGCGTCTTCGGCGTGGCCGAGGCACAGCGCGAACACGTCGATGGCCTGATCGACACCGCCGTTGACGTCTTCTACCGCACCCAGCTGCTGGGCCGCATATCGCCGGCGATCTACCAGAGCGTCGTGTACATGCTGCTCGTCGGCGGACTGGCCGTCCTGGTCGGCGTGGGAACGGCCCACGTGGTCTCGCTCGGCGCCGTGATCCTGCTGCTCTACCGCGCGGGCCAAGCCGGTCAGTCGGTGCAGGGCGGCTGGCAGAACCTGCGCGGCTGCATTCCCTTCATCGAGCGCCTGCAGGAAACCAAACGGCGCTATGTGGCCAGCATCGTGCCCGACGGCGATGTGCCGCTCGAAGGCGTCAGCTCGCTGGCCTTCGAGCACGTCTGCTTCTCCTACCGGCCCGGGCGTCCCGTGCTGTCGGACGTCACCTTCGAGGTCGCCGGCGGCGAGACGGTGGGCGTGATCGGTCCCTCCGGTGCGGGCAAGTCGACGCTGATCCAGATCCTGCTGCGCCTGCGCCAGCCGGATGAGGGGCGCTACCTGGTCAACGGAGTCTCCGCCGAGCAGTACATCGCCGCCGACTGGCACCGGCGCGTGTCCTACGTTCCCCAGGAACCGCGCCTGATCCACGCCACCGTCGCGGAAAACATCCGCTTCTTTCGCGACATCGACGACGAGTCCGTCGAACGCGCGGCCCTGCTGGCCCGGATCCACGATGACATCACGGGCTGGCAGAAGGGCTATGACACGCTCGTCGGGCCCCGTGCCGATGCGGTCTCCGGCGGCCAGCAGCAGCGCATCTGCCTGGCCCGCGCGCTCGCGGGGCGCCCGGAGGTGCTCGTGCTCGACGAGCCGACCAGCGCCCTGGATCCGGCCTCCGAGGCGCTCATCCAGGAGTCGCTGACCAGCCTGCGCGAGGAACTGACACTGTTCATCATCGCCCACCGCATGTCCACGCTGGACATCTGCGACCGGGTGATGGTGATCCTCGACGGCCGCATGGTCGCCTTCGACACCACGGAGCTGCTCAAGGAGCAGAATGCCTACTACCGCTCCGCCTCGGCGCTCGCCGCCGGGGCGACCGGCGCCAGGCTGCTCTGACCGCGGGCGTGGGATCGACCGGCGGCGGAGGTGGGGAAGAGGTGAAGCAGCAGACCGCGAGCGCGTCCGCTTCGCGCGGCTCGCCGCAGCGGGTGCCGGACTTCTTCATCGTCGGGCACCCCAAGTGCGGGACGACGGCCCTGTACGAGATGCTCAGGCGCCACCCCCAGATCTTCATGCCGGACGTCAAGGAGCCGTGGTTCTTCGCGAGCGAGCTGCACGAGCGGACCCCGCCGCGACCCCAGGGCACGCCGAGGACGCTCGCGGAATACCTGCCGCTGTTCGAGGGTGCCGGTGCGGACCAGCGCGTCGGCGAGGCCTCGCCGCACTACCTGTGGTCGCACACGGCGGCCTCCGCGATCGCGCAGGTGAAGCCCGATGCGCGCATCATCGCCATCCTGCGCGAGCCCGCGAGCTTCCTGCGCTCGCTGCACCTGCAGTTCGTGCAGATCTACTACGAGACCGAGACCGACTTCGCGAAGGCGATCGCACTCGAGCACGACCGCCGCGCGGGGCGCAATGTGCCGCCGTACACCTATTGGCCGCAGATGCTCATGTACTCCGAGCACGTGCGTTACGTCGAGCAGCTGCGCCGCTATCACGCCGCCTTTTCACCCGAGCAGGTGCTCGTGCTCATCTATGACGACTTCCGCGCCGACAACGAGGCGACAGTGCGCCGCGTTGCTGCGTTTCCTGGAGGTCGATGACTCCGCCCCGATCGAGGTGGTGGAGGCCAATCCGACGGTGCGCGCGCGCTCGCGGTCTGCTCAACGAGCTGGTCCACGCGGTGGGGGTGGGGCGCGGACCCGTCTCGCACGCCGTCAAGGGGACGATCAAGGCGATCACGCCGGCGGGGCCGCGGCGCAGCGCCCTGTACGCCCTGCAGCGGCGTGTCGTGTTCGCCGAGCCCAAGCCGCCCGACGCGGAGCTGATGGCGCAGCTGCGCCGGCGCTTCAAGGGAGAGGTTGAGGCCCTCGGTGAGTATCTCCGGCGCGACCTCGTGAGTCTGTGGGGTTATGACGATGTCGGTTGAGCCGGACACCTCCGCGCCCGTCCGCACCGGGCAGACACGCGTTCCGGAGTTCTTCATCGTGGGCCATGCCAAGTGCGGCACCACGGCGCTTTATGAGATGCTCAGACCGCATCCGCAGATCTTCATGCCGGAGCTGAAGGAGCCGCTTTACTTCGCGACCGATCTGCGCGCGCGCTTTCAGCGGCGCGCCGCGGGGCCGTTGCCGACGGAGCTCGAGGACTACCTCTCGCTGTTCGCCGGCGCCGCCCCGGGGCAGCGCGTCGGCGAGGCGTCCTCCTCGTATCTGTGGTCGCAGGTGGCGGCCGCTCATATCGCGGCCGTGCAGCCCGACGCGCGCATAATCGCGATCCTGCGTGAGCCCGCAAGCTTCCTGCGCTCGCTTCACCTCCAGCTGTTGCAGAATCACATCGAGTCACAGAAGGATCTCGGCAAGGCGCTCGCGCTGGAGCAGGCGCGGCGCCAGGGCAAACGCATCCCGCGCCGCTCCACGCGCCCGCAGGCGCTGCTCTACTCCGAGCGCGTGCGCTACGTCGAGCAGCTGCGCCGCTATCACGCCGTCTTTTCACCCGAGCAGGTGCTGGTGCTGATCTATGACGACTTCCGCGCTGAAAACGAGGCGACGGTCCGTAGGGTGCTGCGCTTTCTGGAGGTTGACGACACGATTGCGGTCCAGGCTAAGGAGGCGAATCCGACGGTGCGCATGCGCTCTCAGCAGCTCGACGAATTCGTCAACGCGATCTCCGTCGGCCGCGGGCCGGTCTCGCGCGCGGCCAAGGCCACCCTGAAGACGGTGATGCCCGACAGCGTGCGCGGCGACGCCCTCAGGATGACCCTGCGTCACGTGGTCTACGGCGAGGTCAAGCCGCCGCAGGACAGCGTCATGCTCGAGATCCGTCGCCGCTACAAGGGCGAGGTCGCGGCCCTCAGTGAGTATCTCGATCGCGATCTCGTGGGTCTCTGGGGCTATGACCAGCTCGGCTGAGCCAGGGATGCCCGACTTCTTCCTCGTTGGGCACTCCAAGAGCGGCACCACGGCGCTGTATGAGATGTTGCGCAGCCATCCGCAGATCTTCATGCCCGATCTCAAGGAGCCCGTCTTCTTCGCCAGCGAGCTGCCGCGCCGCGCTCATCGCTACATCGCGCCGGAGACCGTGGAGGAGTACATGGCGCTGTTCGCAGACGCCGAACCGGGCCAGCGCCGTGGCGAGGCGTCTGCCTCCTACCTGTGGTCGCGCACGGCCGCCGCGCGCATCGCGCAGGCGCAGCCGGATGCGCGGATAATCGCGATCCTGCGCGAGCCCGCCAGCTTTCTGCGCTCGCTTCACCTGCAGTGCCTGCAGTCGCACTATGAGAACGAGCAGGACCTGCGCACGGCGCTTGCGCTCGAGCCCTCACGGCGCGAGGGCAGGAACATCCCGCCGCGCTCGCTGTGGCCGCAGGTGCTGCTGTACTCCGAGCACGTGCGCTACGTGGAGCAGCTGCGCCGCTATGACGCCCTGTTCGCACCCGAGCAGATGCTCGTTCTCATCTACGAGGATTTTCGCGCTGACAATGAGGCCACCGTGCGGCGCGTGCTGCGTTTTCTGGAAGTCGACGACACGCCCCCGATCGAGCAGGTGGAGGCGAACCCGACCGTGCGCATGCGATCGCAGCGGCTCGATGAGCTGGTGCACGCGGTATCCGTGGGGGCGGGGCCGATCTCGCGGGCAGCGAAGGCGACGGTGAAGACGCTGGTTCCTCAGACGGCGCGCCGCCGCGCGCTCCTCGCCACCCAGCGACGCTTCGTGGTCGCCGAGCCCGACTCACCGGATGAGGAGTTGATGCTCGAGCTCCGGAGGGAGTTCAGGCCGCAGGTGCTGGAGTTGAGCGAGTACCTGGATCGGGACCTCATTACACTCTGGGGTTATGACACCACCGCCTGAGTCTGAGCACGGACGGGTACCCGACTTCTTCATCGTGGGTCAGCCCAAGAGCGGTACCACGGCGCTGTATGAGATGCTCAGAAGTCACCCGCAGATCTTCATGCCCGACTTCAAGGAGCCGCGTTACTTCGCGAGCGATTTGCCGTCCCGGTACAACGACCGACCCTCCGGCGCGCCTCCGGAAACCTATGCCGACTACCTCGCTCTGTTCGAGCCGGCCGGGGCTGAGCAGCACGTCGGCGAGGCCTCGACCGCGTACATATGGTCACACACCGCCGCCGGGCTGATCGCTCAGGCGCAACCGCAGGCCCGCATCATCGTGATCCTGCGCGAGCCGGCCAGCTTCGTACGCTCGATGCATCTGCAGCTCTTACAGATTCGGGTGGAGAAGGAGAAGAGTTTGCGCAAGGCACTGGCCCTCGAGGACTCAAGGCGTGAAGGGCGCAACCTGCCCGACACGATCTCGAACTGGCCGCGGGTGCTGCTGTACACCGATCGCGTGCACTACGTCGAGCAGCTGCGCCGCTACCACACCGCGTTCTCACCCGAGCAGGTGCTCGTGCTGATCTACGATGACTTCCGCAGGGACAACGCGGGGACCGTGCGAAAGGTGCTGCGCTTCCTCGAGGTCGATGAGACCGTGCCGATCGAGATGAGTGAAGCGAATCCGACCGTCCGCATGCGCTCGGTGCGCCTCGACGAGACGGTGCGCGCGGTGTCGGTGGGCTCCGGGCCCGTTACACGTGCGGTCCGGAGTGCGGTGAAAACACTCACACCGCGCGATCTGCGCGTCGGCGCGCACCGCGCGATCCGCCGCCACGTGGTCTTCGGCGCTCCGCAGGCGCCCGACGAGAAGCTCGCGCTCGAGCTGCGCCGGCGCTTCAAGGCAGAGGTCGTTGCGCTCAGCGAGTATCTGGGTCGCGATCTGGTGAGCCTGTGGGGTTATGACGCCCTCGACTGACCCGGGCGCGCGCGAGGGGAGAATCCCGGACTTCTTCATCGTCGGACATCCCAAGAGCGGCACCACGGCGTTGTATGAGATGTTGCGCAGCCATCCGCAGATCTTCATGCCCGATCTCAAGGAGCCGCGCTTCTTCGCCAGCGACTTGCGCTCGCGCTTCAGGCCGCAGAGCACCGCGGGGACGCCGCGGCTCCTGCTGCCGGAGACGCTCGAGGAGTACCTCGCGCTATTCGCGCCAGCGCTGCCCTCCCAGCGCGTCGGGGAGTCATCGCCCTCCTATCTGCGCTCGGTTACGGCCGCGGGGCTGATCGCCGAGGCCCAGCCCGCTGCGCGCATCATCGCGATCCTGAGGGAGCCCGCCGGCTTTCTGCGCTCGCTGCATCTCGAACTCGTTCAGAACCACGTCGAGCGGGAGAAGGACTTCAGGAAGGCCTTCGCAGGCGAGGACCGGGCAGGCGCGCCGGCGAGCGCAGACCATGCGTCCGCCGCGGCACAGCTGCCGCGCTATTCAGACCGCGTGCGCTACGTGGAGCAGCTCGAGCGCTATCGCGCGGTGTTTCCCCCTGAGCAGATGCTCGTTCTGATCTATGACGACTTCCGCGCCGACAACGAGGCGACCGTGGCCAGGGTGCTGCGCTTCCTGGAGGTCGACGACGCCGTGCCCGTCGCGCTTGTCGAGGCCAACCCGACGGTACACGTGCGCTCCGTGCGCCTCGACGGCGCGGTGCGCGCGCTTTACGGCGGGCGGGGCCCGGTGCTGCGCGCCACGAAGGCGACCGTCAAGGCGCTGACCCCCGAGCGCTGGCACGGCGATGCCTTCCTGAGGGTTCGCCGGCGGATCGTCTACGGCGGCGCGCGCCCGGCCGACGAGCAGTTCATGCTCGAGCTGCGCCGCCGGTTCAAGGGCGAGGTGCTTGCGCTGAGCGACTACCTGGGTCGCGATCTGGTGAGCCTGTGGGGCTATGACGACATCGACTGAGCCCGATGCGCCGGGGCCCGCGGCGCATGCTTCACTCGGTGCGCAGTGGCGCTGGGCGAGCGAGCGCACGCAGGCCGCCGCGCTGCCGGCCGGCCGCGTGGTGGTCTCCTGCTCGGCGCCGTTCGGCGTCGGCGGGCTCGGGCGCCACCTGCAGGAGATCGTGGCGGCGCTCGACCGGTGCGGGCAGCCGCGGATCGCGCTGTGCGGCTCCCTGCCCGCGGGTACCGCGGGAGCATCGCTGCACGAGCTGCGGGCGGGTCTGCCCGAGCAGCTGCTCAGCCGGCTCACCGCAGCCTCTCCCGCCTGGCGTACGTGGGCCGCGAGCGTCGCCTTCGACGCGCGCGCGGCGCGCGCGCAGCCGGACACCGATCACCTGATCGCGTTCAACGGGCAGGCGCTGGCGCAGTTCGCGCGCGCGCGGCGGGGGTCGTGCGCATCGGTCTCGCTGGTGGCCGCCAACTCCCACCTGCGACGCGTCGTGCGCCAGCACGCCAAGGCCTACGCCCGCTATCCGCTCGAGCGCTCGTGGGCGCCGCGCCTGCTCGCCCGCAACCTGCGGGAGTATGCGCGGGCCGACCGGATCTACTTCTCCTCCCGCTACATCCGCGAGTCGTTCCTGGAAGAGGGCTTCAGCGAGGAGCGCCTCTGCGCGCTGCCGCTCACACCGGATCCCCGCTACGCGCCCGCTGCGCGCCCCAGCTCGGCGAGCTTCGACGTGGTGTACGTCGGCAGCCTCACGGTCGCCAAGGGGGTTCCGCTGCTGGTCGAGGCCTTCGGGCGCCTCGCGCACGCCGACATGCGCCTCGTGCTGGTCGGGGGCTGGGGCACGCGCGGCATGCGCCGCTACCTCGAGCGTGCCCGCGCTCGCGATCCGCGCATCGTGATCTGCCCGGGCGACCCGCTGCCGCACCTGCGCAGCGCGCGGCTGTACGTCCACCCGGCCTACGAGGACGGCTTTGCCTACGCTCCCGCCGAGGCGCTCGCCTGCGGAGTACCCGTGATCGTCAGCGAGGACACGGGCATGAAGGAGCTGATCTCCTCGCCGGAGCTGGGCATGGTCGTGCCGACGGGCGACCTCGACGCGCTGAGCGAGGCGATCGGCGCGGCCTACGCGGGGGAGATCCTGCGCGGCGGTACGCCGTGAGGACGCTCGCGGTCGGCATGTCGGTGATACCCACCTGCGGCGTGCGCGCGCACGCCGGCATCCTCGCCGAGGCGCTCGAGCAGGACCACATCTCGTGCTCGCTGTACTGGCTCTCGCGCCGCGAAGACTCCCTGCCGGCAGCCCGCGCCGACGTGCGAACATGGACGCGCGGGCTGGCGCAGGAGCTCGAGCGCGGCGGGGTGGACGCCGTGCTGCTGCACTACTCGGTGTTCGCCTACTCATACCGTGGCGTGCCGTTCTTCGTGCACCCCACGCTCTCGGCGCTGCGCCGCTCACGGGTGCCGGTGATAGCCGTGATGCACGAGTTCGTCTACCCCTGGAACCTCGGCGGCGCGCGCGGCAAGGTGTGGGCCCTCACCCAGCGCGCGCTGCTGCTCGACGTGATGCGCGCCTCCAGCGCCGTGCTCGTGACCGCCGAGTTCCGCGCGGACTGGCTGGCCTCCCGGGTCTGGCTCCCCTCCCGGCCGAGCGCCTTCGCGCCGGTCTTCTCCAACCTCCCCGCGCCCGGCCCGCGCGAGCACCCCGGGCAGCGCAGCGGGCTGATCGGGCTGTTCGGCTACGCCTACGAGGGAGCGGCCAGCTCGCTCGTGCTCGACGCGCTGCGCGATCTGCGCGCGGGGGGAACCGAGGCCGAGCTGCGCCTGCTCGGCGCGCCGGGAGAGTCCTCGGCGGCTGCGGAGGCCTGGCGCGAGGCGGCGCGCGGGCGCGGGGTCGACCGCGCGCTGTCCTTCTCGGGCACGCTCTCGCCCGAGGTCCTCTCCGATGCGCTCGCGGAGTGCGACGTGCTGCTGTTCGTCGGCGCGGGCGGTCCGACGCCGCGCAAGGGCACGCTGGCGGGTTCGCTCGCGTCGGGCCGGCCGGTGGTGGCGCTCGACGGTCCCCGCCGCTGGCAGCCCTTCGTCGACGCGGACGCGCTGCGGGTGGTTGCGCCGAGCGCTCGGGCGCTGGCCGACACCCTTGCCTCGCTGCTCGCCGATGAGCAGGAGCGCGAGGCCCTCGGCGCCCGCGGCCGGGCGTTTGCGCAGGAGCAGATGGGCCCGGCGCGGACCGCGGCGGCCGCGCGGGAGCTGCTCGAAGCGATGGTTCCCTAGACGCCCGCGCCCACGCCGCGCGACGCCCACGTGGCGCGTGCCTGGGCGTATGCGGCGATCAGCGCCTCGACGTGTCGCTCGGTCGAGAATCGCTGGGCGACCATCCGCTGCCCGGCCGCACCCATCGCCTGCTGTCGCGACGGATCGGCCAGCAGCGCGTTGAGCGCGCGGGCGAGCTCGCGCGGATCGCCCGGCGGCACACACACGCCGCTCACACCGTCCTCGAGCCAGTCGCCGATCCCGCCGGTCGCGCTCGCCACGACCGGCCGGCCGGCCGCGAGCGCCTCGATCCCGACGAGCCCGAATGGCTCGGGCCAGAGCGAGGGCATCACCACCACAGAGGCGTTGGCGAGCTCCTCGGCCAGCTGCTCGGCGGGCAGCCAGCCGCGGAAGCTGACGCGCTCCTGCACCTCGAGACGGCGTGCCAGCCGGCGCATCGCCTCCAGTTGCCAGCCCTCGCCGCAGATCACGAACTCCGCATCCACCTCGCGGGCGGCGCGGATCAGCGTGCGCAGCCCCTTGGCGGCGACCACGCGGCCCGCGAAGACGACGCGCCGGCGCCCGGCATGTCCGCTGCCATGGCTGGCGGGCATCGTCGTGAACAGGGGGACCACGGTGCGCCGGGCGATGCGGTTGGCCGCCAGGTGACGGTCGACCGCGCTCGAGTAGGCGATCGCCAGGTCGGCGGCCCTCAGCGCCTCCAGTCCGCGCCCCGCGCGCCGGTAGGCCTTGGGCAGCGGTCGCGGGTTGCGCATGTGCGCGCAGCCGCGCGCCAGCAGGTTGGGGATGCAGCCCGTGCCGTGGGCGCGCGTGCACTCCTGCCCCGGGCGGAAGTAGTACACACCGGAGGTGCACGCGGTGTATCCATGTGCGCTGATGACCACTGGCGCCTGCGCGCGCAGCGAACGCACCATCACGGGGTCGTCAAATTGGTGAAAGTGAACCGCATCAGGGCTACCTGGGCGGATCTCACCAAGTCGCGCGCTCGGCGAGATCTCCGTGTTCAACAGATCGGCGCAGTGAAAGACGGTCACACCCGGGGCGGGTGGATCGGGCTCGACCTGCGCGGCCAGCACCGTCACCGTGATACCCCGCGCACCGAGTGCCGCAGCGCTGGCCTGCACGTGCGTGGCCACGCCGCCGTGCCGGCTCCACAGCGGTGTCACCATCAGCACCGAGCGCAGCGGGCCCTGGTGTGATGTGGACCTGCGCTCAGCTGCGGTGTCACCGATCGCCATTGGCAAACGGATGATATCCGCCCGGCGAGCCCCGGCCCGGAGGCGATCTGCAAGACTACCGCGCAATGGCCGAGCCGCCCGATGTCTCCTCCCCGGAAGGATCCGGGCGGCCGAAGGTCGTCTATGTGATGGGCTCGGGGCGCAGTGGCAGCACCATTCTCGGGATTGCTCTGGGCAACTGCGCGGACTTCTTCTACGCGGGTGAGCTTGATAACTGGCTCACGCGCTCCGGTGTACCGGCGATCGGAGGTACAGAGCGCACCCGTTTCTGGAGCAGCGTTCGCGCTGACGTCGACGGGGCCGAGGAGCTCTTCGGCGGGCGCTCGCTGCACACCCTGGAACGCTCCGCCGCGGTGCTGCGCATCGACAGGTGGGGGGCGCGACGACGGCTGCGCCGGCGCTACCGGCGCGTCACCGAGCAGCTGTATCGCGCAATAGCGCGCGAGGCCGACGTGAGCTATGTCGTTGACACCGCGCACTTCCCGCTGCGCGCGCGCGAGCTGCAGGGCATTGCGGGGATCGAGCTATATCTGCTCTTCCTGGTGCGCGACCCGCAGAGCGTCGTGAGCTCCTTCGCGCGCAATGTCAACAGCAACGACATCGGCGCCCGGCGCCGGCTCACGCTCATCACCAACGCCGATCTGTTCCTCACCCACCTGCTCTCGGTGCTCGTGTTCCTGCGCCAGCCGCGTGCCCGGCGCATGTTCCTGCGCCATGAGGACTTCCTCGCCGATCCCGCCGCGGCGCTGAGCGAGATTCTCGCTCATGTGGGCTCTCCCGCGGCGGTTCCCGACCTGGCCGCACTCAGCACGGGGCTGCCACTGCGCGGCAACCGGCTGCTCAGCTCCGACGTCGTCGCGCTCCGCGCCACTGCGGAGCGCCCCGCGGAGGGCTCGCGCCTGACCGCGGCGCTGCAATCCCCTTGGCGAGCCGTGTTCTCGCGGATGCAGCCGCGCGTGGCCGCATCGCCCGCGCGCGCGCCGGCCACCTCGTCGCAGGCGCGCTGAGCGAGGGTGGCCGGGCGTGCGCTTCTACAAGCGAGCGATCGGAGCCGCGTCGCGACGTCTGGGCAGACCGGAGTTGCTGGCGCTGGTGGACGCCACCGCGCGTCAGGCCGGACGCGACGAGCTGGCCATCACGGCCATCCTGGCGAGCGCGCTGCCCGGCAGCGGGACCTATGTAGACGTGGGCACCAATAGGGGCCAGCTGCTGCGCGAGGCGGTGCGGATCTCCCCTGCGGGGCGCCATATCGCCTTCGAGCCGATCCCGGCCCTGGCTGGTGAGATCCGGGATGAGTTCCCGACGGTCGACTGTCGCCAAATGGCGATCGGCGCGCGCGGTGAAGTGACACAGTTCTGTCACTTCACCCTCCTCGACGGTTGGAGCGGCCTGCGCCGCAACACGATGATCAGCGATGAGCAGGGACGTCCCGAGTACATCGATGTCGAGGTCTCGACGCTCGACGCGGAGCTCGGCGAGCTCGCTCCGAACCTCATCAAGATAGACGTCGAGGGTGCCGAGCTGGCGGTGCTCGAGGGGGCTCGCGAGGTGCTCTCCAGGACGCGGCCGCTGGTCATCTTCGAGCACGTGCCCGAGGCGGCCGCCATGTACGGCGACGCGCCCGCGGCCCCCTGGGAGCTGTTGAGCGGGCTGGGCTATCGAATCTTCGCGGTGACGGGTGAGGGCCCGTTCACCCGTGAGGCGTTCCTCGCGGCCGGCTCGGTTGTGAACTGGCTCGCGGCGCCGGATGCTTGAGCGCTCGCGGGGCCGATGGTAGGATCGGATCCCGTGAAGATCGTCGCCCTCCTGCAGACATACAACGAGCAACGCTTCATCGGCGACTGTCTCGACCATCTCGCCGAGCAGGGAATTTCGGCATACCTGGTGGACAACGAATCGACCGACGACACGGTCGCGATCGCCGAAAGCCGTCTCGGCGGGAACCTGATCGGGATCGAGACGCTGCCGCGCGATGGCACGTTCGCGCTGCGCAAGCAGCTGGCCCGCAAGGAGGAGCTCGCGGGGAGCCTCGATGCCGACTGGTTCATCCATCTGGACACCGACGAATTCCGTGTGGCGACGGAGCCGGGGCGCTCGCTCGCACAGGCGATCGAGGAGATCGACGAGGGTGGCTTCAACGCCATTAACTTCATCGAGTTCATCTTCATGCCGACGATCGAGGCGCCCGATCACGACCACCCCGACTTCATGCGCACGATGCAGTTCTACTACCCCTACCTGCCACGGGTACCCCACCGCCTCAACGCGTGGAAGCGACAGGACGGGCCGATCGAGCTCGCCGCCGCCGGGCACCTGGTGCGCTTCCCCGGGCTGAACATGGCGCCGCGTTCGCTCTACTCGCGCCACTACCTGTTTCTGAGCGTCGCCCATGCTGCGCGCAAGTTCGGCCCCAACCGCTACGCCCCCGAGGAGGTCGCAGGGGGATGGCACCGCTGGCGCGTTCAGGTTGATCCGGCGCTGATCAAGCTTCACTCCGAGAGCGAGCTGCGCCGCTACGCCGCCGATCACCTGCTGGACGCCTCCGCGCCTCACACTCATATGAACGACTTCGTACAGGTCACGCCCGCCCAGCGGCGCGTGCCGGCCGGGTGGCTCGGTCGTGCGCTGCGGGTCAGCCGATCGCAGACGCGGCGCCTGCGCAGGGCGCTCACAAGCCAGTCCTGAGATCAGCCGTTCACCATCGCGGCGGCACCCGCGTTGCTGCGCGCGCGGCTTGACAGCACTGGACGAGCTGGGATACTCCTCGCCATGGGCATCGTTGAGCGTGTCCCGGCGCCGGCGATGCGGTGGTTCAGCAGGCAGCAGTTTCGCCCGGTGATCGGACCTGTGGTGAGAGCCTCCACGGCGTGGTTGCGCCACCGGCCGCGGGCGGTCGCATACGGCCAGGCGGCGGGCATGCAGATCGACCCCTCCGGTGCGAACGCGGGCTACGCGCTCGGCACCACCGAGCCGCTCATCCAGGACGCCTTCGCCGAGCACGTGATGCCGGGAGCCGTGGTGTGGGACATCGGCGCGAACATCGGCTTCTACAGCCTGATCGCCTCGCGGCGGGTGGGGGAGGGCCAGGTGATCGCCTTCGAGCCGCTGCCTGCGAACGCGGAGGCGATCCGGCGCAACCTCGCGCTCAACGGGATCACGAACGTCAGCGTGGTGCAGCTCGCCCTCGCCGACAGCGAGGGCACGGCAGAGCTGCAGATCCACGCGGAGCAGACCTGGGCGAAGCTCGACACGAGCGCGGACACCCCCTTTCAGCAGGAGCTGGAGGTCGCCGGGCACGTGAACGTCGAGGTCTCCACGATCGACCGCCAACTCGAGCGCCTGCCGCCGCCGGATCTCGTGAAGATCGACATCGAGGGGGCCGAGGTGGCCGCTCTGCGGGGTGCCTCGAGGCTGCTCTCCGAGCTGCGCCCGCTGATCATCTGCGAGTTTCACGGCACCAACGAGGCCGTCAGCGATCTGCTGGAGTCTCACGGCTATACCCTGCGCACGATCGAGACGCCCGACGTGCCGCCGCGCGAGGCCAAGTGGGACGTGCACGTGCTCGCCACCCCGGCACCCTCGCCGTAGGGACCGCGCGCGGGGTGTTGCGCGCGCGTGTGCTTGCCGGCCGTGCGCGGCGCAGGCTCGGCGGGCTGCGCGACGCCCTCGAGGAGAGGCGCTTTCAGAGCCGGCTGCGCAGCGACCCGGACGCGCCCGAGCTGCTGCTCTCACCGCACTTCGACGACGCGGTGCTGGACTGCTGGGAGCTGCTCGCCGGCGAGCGGGATCTCGTTGTCGTCAACGTCTTTGCGGGGACACCCGCGCGCGGGACGCTCGCTCCGTGGGACGCTCTCACCGGCGCGACGGACTCCGCGCAGCGCGTGCACGAGCGCATCGCCGAGGACACAGCGGCGCTCGCGCGGGCGGGGCGCCGGGCCCACAACCTGGGCTTTCTCGATGCCCAGTATCGCGCGGAGGGCCTCGCGCCGCGCCTCGAGGAGATCGACCGCGCGCTCGGCGCGCTGCTCGCGACGGCCGCCCGGGTGCACGTGCCCGCGGGCATCGGCGCTCACCCAGACCACCTGCTCGCCCGTCGCTACGGGCGCATGCTGCTGCAAGCGGGCATCCCCGTGCGGCTCTATGCGGAGCTGCCCTACTGCGTGCGCCACGGCTGGCCGCACTGGGTCGATGGGCGCCCCGCCGAGCCCTGTCGGGACGTCGACGCGTTCTGGCGCGGGGCCCTGGCCGGGGTGCCCGAGCTGCCGCCGCTGCGCAGCGCCACGGTCGGGCGCCTCGCCGATGCCCCGGCTGCTGGAAAGCTCGCGGCGATGCGCTGCTATCGCAGCCAGCTGCCGGCGCTCGAGTACGGGGCGCGCCACGTGCTCGCCGATCCCGAGATCCATCGCTTCGAGGTCGGTTGGGAGCTGGTCGCAGGGAACCGCGTGCGCTGAGTGCTCTCAGCCGGTGCGCCGTTCGGGCGCGGGCAGCGGCAGGCGCGCGCGCGACGAGGGGCGCATGCCGCGCAGCGCGCCGTGCACGCCGGCGCGCAGCCGCCCACTGTCGAGGATCGAGGCGAGCAGGAGCTTCAGCGCTCCGCGCACGCGTCTACCGTTCACCATGTCGTTGGCGCCCAGCCGGTAGTAGTACATCCCCCACACCCGCCCGCTGCGTTTCACCCGTCTCCACCGCGGCGCCGCAGCGAGCTTCGCGGCGAACTGCTCCTCGCTGAGAGCCGGCTCGCCCGCCGCCCGCCGGCGTTCGTTCTCGGTCAGGCGCAGCACGCCTTCCTGCTGATCCCAGAAACGGGCGAGCTGAACCGATCCGGAGCGCTTGCGGTAGTAGACGAGCGGCTCGGGCAGGTTCATCACCACTCCCCGCGCGGCCATCTTGCAGAAGAAGTGAAAATCATCGGCGGCCCCGTACTCGGTCGTGTAGCCGCCCACCGCCAGGAAGTCGGCACGGGAGTAGAAGGCCGAGGAGTGGATCACGAAGAAGATCCCGCCGCGATCGCGCAGCGCCGCGTACTGCTCCTCGCTGGTCGGCCCCATGATCGCGGTCGAGATGACCTTCTTTGCGTCGTTCATGTTGTAGCCGTAGCTGCCCAGCAGCGCCAACCGCCGGCTGCCGCTCCAGCCCGCGAAGAACGCCGCCTGGCGCTCGAGCTTGCCGGGCGCCCACATATCGTCGGAGTCGCACGTTGCGATCCACTCGCCGTGCGCGGCCGCGATTCCCGCGTTGCGTGCCGCGACGACGCCCGAGCGGCTCGGCAGGCGCAGATAGCGGACCGGCACGCGGCCCGCGCACGCGGCGGCGAAATCGCTGCACGAAGCGCTCGGTGCCGTCGTCTGAGCCGTCGTCGGCGACCACCACCTCGGCGGGGGTGCAGCGTCTGGCCCGACGATCGAGTCCAGCGCGTCGCCCATGCGCCCGACGTCGTTGTAGGTGGGGACGACGACCGAGATCGACCCCTGCTGCGGCGGGCGATCGGGCTGTGCCGCGGCCTCACTCGACGCTGTCATAGCCCCACAGGTCCACGAAATCGCGGCCCAGGTACTCGCTCAGGGCGACGACCTCGCCCTTGAAGCGGCTGCGCAGCTCGCCCATCAGGCTCGCCTCGGGCGGGGGCGGGGTCGCGTAGAAGATGCGATCGCGGATCGCGATGGCCGACTGGCGGCTGAGCTGCGGCGGCGCCAGGCGCCGCGCCGTGGCCTGCACCGCCCGGGGGAGCGCCCCCTCGCCCGCGGCGACGCTGTGCATCAGCGAGTACAGCCTTCGCGAGCGCACGCGCACGGTCGGGTTCGCGTCGCGAACCTTCACCGCCAGCGTGTCGTCGACGTCGAGAAAGCGCCACACCCTGCGCACGGTCGCCTCGTTGTCGCGCCGGAAGTCGTCGTAGATGAGCACCAGCACCTGCTCGGGCCCGAACAGAGCGTGGTAGCGGCTGCAGCTGCTCGACGTAGCGGACATGCTCGGAGTACAGGGTGGCATCCGGCCAGTAGGGGTTGCTGGGGAGGTGCCTGCCCTCCCGCCTGTCCTCCTCGAGCTCGAGCGCGCGGCGCAGGTCGCTCTCGGGCTCGATGTAACCTGCACGAACTGATAGTGCAGCGAGCGCAGGAAGCTCGCGGGCTCGCGCAGCACCGCGATGATGCGCGCGTCCGGCTGCACGTCGGCGATGTTGCGGGCCGCCGTGTGCGACCACAGATACAGGCACGAGGCCTCGCCGATGCGCTGCTCGGGTGTGGCCGAATCGAACAGTGACAGATACTCCTCGAGCGTTTTGGGGGTCTTTCCCGTGCCGACCGGGCGCGGGGCCGCGGGCGGGTGCACCTCGTCGGCGAAGAACCAGGGCTCCTTGCGCGGCATGTGGATCTGCGGGTGGCGCTTGAGCATGTCCCACAGCGCCGTGGTACCGCTCTTGGTATGGCCGGCGATGAAGAAGTCGGGAACGCGTTTGTGCAGAGTCCGCGCGGACGCCGCCTGCTCGGCCGGTGCTGTCATGGCCTCAACAGCTTAGGGAATCGCCCCGGCCCGCCTGGCGCCTGGCCCACCACGCCGGCTAGTATTCGAGCGTGAGCAGGCGGGGGTAGTCGGTGGCGGCGATTTCGAATTCGGCGCTGCTCCCGGTCCTCGAGAGCAGTCGTGCCGGAGTGGATTCGTTGCGCAGGGGGTCGTACGCGCTGACGATCGGTGGTTCGCTCGTTTCGGGCAGGTTCCCGAGCGTGATGCGGAACGTCTCGTTGGGCAGGTCGAAGCGATGTATGTCGCTCGCCGGCTGTTCGGGTTCATACAGCGTGAGGAGGTCGAGCGTCATCACGTACACCGGGATCACGAAGCGGGTGGGCGAGGACTGGAAGGGCAGGACGGCGAGCACGTCGCGGTCGTAGAGGCTGGGATGTGCCGCCGTGCCGTCGCCGGCGAACTGTGCGTGGTTGCCGTCCTGGGCGATCGAGGTGAGCGTGAGCTGGCGCAGTTCGCCGCCCGGGCCCGGGCCCTGGAAGCGGCTGAGCATGTTGCGGAAGCCGCTCATCGTTTCTCCGCCGAGTCCCGCACCCGGATAGGTTTCCGGGGCGGCTTCGAGCGCGGAGTAGAAGCTCTTGCCGATCAGGCTGAGAGGGCCGGGCGCCGCGGCGTAGAAGTACTCCCGGCTGAGGCCCTTGTTGACCATCGCCACGAGGCTGCGCAGCAGCGCCTTGGCCTGGAAGTGTTCCTTGTCGGCCGCCGTCAGCGTGACTCCCGCGGGTGTCACTCCGTCGGGACCCACCGGCGTGCCTTTGTTGGGGCTCAGGTTGTACTCGGTCATCCACTTCTGCACCGGGCTGCCTCCGGCGGGACCCACTTCGCGTCCGTGCGGTTGCCCGTAGATGTGGGTGGTGATCGGCGCAATGTCGCGCGTGATCGTCTCGGTGGTCAGGCCCGAGAGGTAATACTCCGGGAACAGTGACTGGTAGGTCGGGATGAACAGGGGCTTGAACGCGCTGCCCGGTTCGCTGTCGCGGATCCCCAGCGCGTTGAGTGGGCGGATGTGGGTTTTGGGGTAGCCGCCGGGGTAGCTCTTGGCACCGTTGTAGAGATGCTTGCTGAGCGCCGTCAGCCCGACAGGAGCGTCGGCTCCAGAGGGGAACGGCGTTTGGCTGGCGAAGCCGTCGGAGATACCCACGCCGGCGGGGATCCCGCTGGCGGGGTTTCGCACGTAGGCCACCGTTTCCTTCAGCAGCGCACGGCGGATCTCCTTCGTTATTTCCTTCTTGACGGTGATCTTCGCAGCGGCGCTGCCTTCCCTGCTGCGTGTCTGCGCTTCCGCTTCGGAGTCGGGCGTGGATTCGACTTCGGTTTCATCGGCGTTCGGCGAGGCGGATTCCGGTTCGGAGTCTTCCTCCCCGTTGCCCGAGCCCGTGCCTTCGGCGGCGGCTTCCCCTTCCGAGCCTTCTTCGATTTCCGCTTCGCGTTTGTCCATCGCTTCGGAGTTTTCGCGGCCTTCCACGCTTTCTTCGCTTTCTGCGTCTTCCTGCTGCGCGGCCACCGCGGCCGTGGCTGCGCCTTCGGCGGCGCTCACCTGGTAATAGTGTTCGTAGTTGAGGAACTGCGAGCCGAAGGTGAGCTCGTTCCAGACCTCGAGGTCATAGCCTTCGGCTCCGAAGATGCCGGCGGCGAGCCTGCTCACCGTGGCGACATAGCTGAGCCACCCGGCGAGCGTTTCCTCGTAGACCGGGTTGGGTTCGCCGCTTGCCAGCTTCGGGGGCTGAAATGGCGCGTACAGCAGCGTCGCGGCGCGGTGTTTGCCGGCGGGAAGGGCCTTCGTCAGAGGGCGCGACAGGGTGGCCACGTCGCCGGCGCCGACCGAGGTGATGAGCACGTCCGGCCCGGTGCCGAAGGTGAGTTCGTCGAAACCTGTCTTGCCGGGCACGACCCTGGCCGCGCTGGCCGGTTCGAGATTGACCGTGGTGGCGCCGGCCGGCGCTTCGGCAGTGGTGGTCAGCGAGAACTGCTTCTCCGGCCCGGGCATGCCGCTGTTGGCGTTCAACAGGATCAGCGGGCGCAGGCCGTGCTTGTGCAGGGCGGTCAGGATCGCGGTTATCTTGGCTTCGTTGACAAACTGCGTCGGGTCTTCATAGGAGAGCGCGCTCCAGGGGATTTCGCGCCGGGCGAGCTTGAAGCCGCTTTCCTGGAGCAGCTGCGCGACGGCTTCGGCGTCGGCCGGCTGCACGTTGAAGTTGATGCCCAGCGAGTCGAGCAGCGTGGACGCCGGCCAGGTGTCGATATAGGCCCGCCAGGGTTGGATCCAGAAGGAGCTGGTGCCGAACGGCAGCTCGGTCAGGTACCTCGGGTCGATCGGGTCGGTGAGGACTTCGCCCGTTTCCGCAGGCTGCCCCGAGCCGGCGGGTTCCCCCGACCCGCCGCTGGATTTGCGGTGTGAGCGCCCGGCGGCTTCTGCTTCGGCGGGCGGCTGGGGGGAGACACCCGCTGCAGGCGCTGCCACGACGGTCGCTGCGCTCCAGTTGCGGTCCTCGTCGGTGACGGTCAGCCCCGCCGGGTGCGATGTCGCGACGAGGCTCCGCCGCTTGGCACTCGGGCAGCGAGGCAGCGCGCGGGCGTGGCTCGCGGCGAGCCTTGCGCGGGTGCTGGAGGCACTCGCGCAGCGGTGCACGACAGGGCGCCTGGACGCCTCGTGCGATGCGCTGCGGGCCCACGCGGGGACGGCCGGCAGCAGCACCGCCGCGAGCACCAGCGCCGCGTGGGCGAGCATCGCGGTTGCGCGCTTCGGCGGGCCGGACTGCGAGAGCGTGCGGGGCATGCGAAAGGTCCTCGGGCGGGTGCTTGTGGGGAGCGCTGCTTTCTGCGCGCTTCATCGGAGGCCCTCCCGGCTGCGCTTGACGTATGTCCACGGCGGTGGACATTCGGTGGCCGGGCGCGGGTGGGGCGCAGCTCAGACGGCGCCCGGGCGTGAGCGGCGGCGCGCCGGATGGCGCAGTTGCGCGTAGAGCTCCTCCCAGTGGGCCGCCACGGCGCTCGGGTGGTACTCGCCGAGTACGCCCTGAGCGGCCGCGCCGAGGCGCTCTCGTGCGGCCTCATCCCCGCCGAGCGCGAGCATCGCCGCCGCCAGGGAGTCCTGCTCGCGGCTGCGGAACAGCACGCCGGTCTCGCCGTCGGTGATCATCGTCGCGGGGCCGCCCTCGTCGGGCGCGATCACCGGCAGCCCCGCCGCCATCCCCTCGAGCACCACCTGCCCGAAGGGCTCGGGCGTGATGGACGCATGGACGAGCACGTCGAAGGAGGCCAGCTCATCCCACACGTCCTCACGGAAGCCGCGAAACTCGACCCGCTCGGCGAGGCCCAGGCGCGCGGCCAGCCCAGGCAGCTCCCGTTCGTAGCTCTCCTCGCCGAACATCGCCGTGCCGACCACGACGGCACGCGCGCCACCATCGGGGAAGGCCGCGGCGAAGGCGCGCAGGAACAGGTCCTGGCCCTTCCACGGCGCGAGGCGCCCCACGATCCCGAACGTCGGCTCCTCCCCCGAGGTGTTGCGCGGCCGCGCGGAGAGCTCGACCGAGTCGGGGATCACGCAGCGCAGCGCGCCGCGCCCGCCCGGCCCGAGCGTCTGCAGCGTGGCGCTCGAGTTGGCGACCACCGCATTCGGGAGGCGGCGGATCAGCCGCCGCATGAGGCGCACGGCCGGGCGCGGAAGGTAGTCCTCGGCTATCCGGTCGCGCACGTGCCAGACGACCGGCACTCCCGCCGCCCGCGCGGCGAGGCTGCCGTAGACGCCTGACTTCAGCGAGTTGGTGTGCACGATGTCGGGGCGCAGCGAGCGCAGGCGCAGCGCCAGCCTGCCGACGTGGCCGGCCGTGCCGAGCAGCGCCGCCGGCGAGGGCCCGCCGACGCGCACCGTGTCCTTGCGCAGGTCGCGCGCGGCCGCGTCGATCGGCAGGACCTCGACGGACACGCCCGCCTCCTGCAGACGCACCGCGAACGGCCCGTCCTCGCCGAGGATCACGTGGGCATTGACCCGCCGCAGGTGGGGAAGCACGCGCAGCAGTGCGATCTCCCCGCCCGAGAGTCGTGCGACGTGGTCCAGGTAGACGACCCGCGGGCGCGCGTCGCGCTCCCCGCGCGCAATCCGCCGATAGAGCTCGCGGTGGCGATCGGCCACGCTGGGCCAGTCGAAGCGCTCGGCGTGCCGGCGCGTCGCCGCTCGGTCAGGCAGCGCGCCCTGTGCCGCCCGCGCGAGGCGCGCGGTCAGCGCGCCGCTGTCCCCGGCGGGCACGCACAGCGAGCGGTCGAGCGCCGGCGAGGGCCTCGGGCAGGCCCCCCGTATCGCTGACGATGCTCGGCGTGCCGCACGCCGCCGCCTCGAGCGCGACCAGGCCGAAGCCCTCGAAGGCGAGCGATCGGCACGAGCGCGACGTCGGCTGCGCGGTAGGCGTCGATCAACTCCTCGTCCGGCAGGCGGCCGAGCATGCGCACGCGGCCCGCCAACGGCGGGCGGGCGGCGCGCGCGGCCAGCTCGTCGCGCAAGCGGTCCCTCGCCGATCAGCAGCAGCAGCGAGCCGTCGGGCAGCTGCCCCGCCAGCGCGCTCCAGGCGTCGAGCAGGACGTCGATACCCATGCGCGGCACGAGGCGCCGCACGCAGACCGCCACGAACGCATCCGCGCCGATGCCCAGCTGCGCGCGCGAGCGCGGAGCGCTCGCCGGGCGTGAACACGTCCAGCGCCACCCCGGGGCGCAGCACGTGAACATCCCACGGGCGCACCCGATAGCGCTCCACCAGCAGCCGGCGGAAGGCGCCGGAGAGCACGACGTGCGCGTCCGCCCTGCGCAGGGCAACGCGCTCGAGCCGCCGCGCGCAGGGCGAACTTCAGAGCCGAGTGCTCGCCGGCGGCCGCGCCCTCGTCGGCCCACGGGCCGTGGAAGTGAAAGACGGCCGGTCGTCCGCGCAGTGCGCCGAGCAGCATCGGCGCTGCCGCATACAGTGCGAAGTGCGCATCGAGCAGTTCGGCGCGGGGTCCGGCGCGCCGGGCGGCCAGCCAGAAGGCAAGCAGGCGGCGCGGCAGCGAGGCGTCCTGGCGCGCCACCACAGCGACCGACGCGGGCGCATCATCGGCCGGTCCGAGCACGACGCCGCTGGCCTCGGGCAGCTGCTCCAGGAGGGCGCGGTAGTAGCGGTCGAGCCCGCCCAGCGTCGCCGGGAACCAGCCCATCCCCAGCATCAGCACCCGTGGACGCTCCTCTGCGCCGCCGGGTGGACCGGCTGGCTCCTGCCAAGGTTTGCTGACGCTGTTCGACAAGCCGGGTGCGTTGCCTGTGACCGGAGGCCCGCTCGCTGCGGGGGCCGACAACCTAGCAGCAACCTTGCGCGTGCCCCGCAGGGCCCGTGGCGGACTTGACAACGTTCGGGGCGGCTGGCACCCTGAACTCCCACGCAAGCGAAGTCGGCAGCTCATCGAGGTTCAGCACGGATGCCCCCCACCTACCACCTCTCGCATCTGCGTGACCTCGAGGCAGAGGCGGTCCACGTGATGCGCGAGGTCGCCGCCGAATTCGAGCGCCCGGTGCTGCTGTTCAGCGGCGGCAAGGACTCGATCGTGCTGCTGCGCCTGGCCGAGAAGGCCTTCCGCCCGGGACCGTTCCCGTTCCCGCTGATGCACGTCGACACGGGGCACAACTTCCCCGAGGCGATCGAGTTCCGCGACCGGCGCGCAGCGGAGCTCGGCGAGCGCCTCGTCGTGGCGTCGGTGGAGGAGTCGATCCGCAGCGGGCGCGTGGTCGAGGAGACCGGGCCGCGCGCCTCGCGCAACGCCCTGCAGACGGTCACGCTGCTCGACGCGATCGCCGAGCACGGCTTCGATGCGGCCTTCGGCGGGGCGCGCCGCGACGAGGAGCGCGCGCGCGCCAAGGAGCGCGTGTTCTCCTTCCGCGACGAGTTCGGTCAGTGGGACCCCAAGAGCCAGCGCCCCGAGCTTTGGAGCCTCTACAATGGGCGCATCCGCAAGGGCGAGCATGTGCGGGTCTTTCCGATCTCCAACTGGACCGAGCTCGACGTGTGGCAGTACATAGCGGAGGAGGACCTGGAGGTGCCGTCGATCTATTTCGCACACGACCGCGACGTGTTCGCGCGTGACGGGATGCTCTACGCGGTCAGCCCGTTCGTCGAGCTGCAGGAGGGGGAGGAGCCGTTCGCCGCGCGCGTGCGCTACCGCACGGTCGGAGACATGAGCTGCACCGGCGCGGTCGAGTCCCACGCGATGACGCTCGAGCAGGTCGTCGCGGAGATAGCCGCCACCGAGGTCACCGAGCGCGGTCAGACGCGCGCCGACGATCGCGCCACCGAGGCGGCGATGGAGGATCGCAAGCGGCAGGGGTACTTCTGATGGCCGGCTCCCCGCTGCCGCCCGGTGGCTCCACGCCGGGCGTGCTCAACGGCAATGGCGCGGCGGCGCCCGGCGAGGGCGCGGAGCTGGCGCCCGAGACGGCTGCAGAGGTCTTCAAGCGCCTCACCGAGCGCCCCGCCGATCTGCTGCGCTTCGCCACCGCGGGCTCGGTCGACGACGGCAAGAGCACGCTGATCGGGCGGCTGCTGTATGACTCAAAGCAGGTACTCAGCGATCAGCTGGCCCACGTCGAGCAGGCCAGCCAGCGCCGCGGCCAGGACTTCCTGGACCTTTCGCTGCTCACCGACGGGCTGCGCGCCGAGCGCGAGCAGGGCATCACGATCGACGTGGCCTACCGCTATTTCGCGACCGCCCAGCGGCGCTTCATCATCGCCGATACGCCCGGTCACGAGCAGTACACCCGCAACATGGTCACGGGCGCCTCGACCGCCGATCTGGCGATCGTGCTGGTCGACGCGCGCAAGGGCGTCGTCGCGCAATCCAAGCGTCACGCCTTCATCAGCTCGCTGCTGGGGATCCCGCACGTCGTGGTGTGCGTCAACAAGATGGATCTGGTGGACTTCGAGGAGAGCGTCTTCGACGCGGTGGTGGAGGAGTTCGACCGCTTCGCCGCGCGCCTGGAGCTGCCGGACGTCACATTCATCCCGATCTCGGCGCTGCTGGGCGACAACGTGGTCGAGCGCTCGCAGGCGATGCCGTGGTATCAGGGCCCACCGCTGCTCTACCACCTCGAGCACGTCCACATCGCCTCGGACCGCAACCTGATCGACGTGCGCTTCCCGGTGCAGTGGGTCATCCGCCCGCCCTCCACGAGCGTCGCCGACTACCGCGCCTATGCCGGCCAGGTCGCGGGCGGCGTACTGCGCCCGGGCGACGACGTGGTGGTGCTGCCCAGCGGCCGGCACACCACGATCGCCGCGATTGACACCTTCGAGGGGGAGGTGCAGGAGGCCTTCCCGCCGATGTCCGTCGCGCTGCGGCTGACCGACGACATCGACGTGGGCCGCGGCAGCACGATCGTGCGCCCGCACAACCAGCCGACCGTCTCGAGCAGCTTCGAGTGCCTGCTGTGCTGGATGTCCGAGCAGCCGCTCAGTCCGCAGCGACGCTACCTCGTCAAGCACAGCACGCGTACCGCGATGCTCGGCGCGGCAGACGTGCGCTACCGGATCGACGTCGAGACGCTGCGGCGCGACGAGGGTGCGAGGACGCTCGAGCTCAACGACCTCGGCCGCGTGCAGCTGCAGCTCAGCTCACCGCTGGTGTTCGACTCCTACCGGCGCAACCGCGTGACGGGCAGCCTGATCGTGATCGACGAGGCGAGCAACGAAACGGTCGGCGCCGGCGTGATCCTGGACACCGAGGTCGAAACGCCCGACGCGGAGCCCAAGAGCGAGCGCAGCCCCAACGTGATGTGGCAGGGATCGAGGATGACGCGCCCGCGCCGCTGGAGGTCGCTCGGACACAACGGCGCGACGCTGTGGTTCACGGGCCTGCCCGGCGCGGGCAAGTCCACCGTGGCAGCGGCGGTCGAGGAGCGCCTGGTCCTCGCGCGTCTGCCCGCGTTCCTGTTGGACGGCGACAATCTGCGCCACGGCCTCAACGGCGATCTCGGCTTCGACGAGCAGGCGCGCCGCGAGAACGTCAGGCGCACCGCCCACGTGGCGCGCCTGTTGGCCGAGTCGGGAACGATCGCCCTGGTGAGCCTGGTGAGCCCCTACGCGGCCGACCGCGAGGCCGCGGGTGCCCTGCACGCGGCCGACGAGCTGGACTTTTTCGAGATCTTCGTGGATGCACCGCTCGAGCTGTGCGAGCAGCGCGACCCGAAGGGCCTCTATGCGCGCGCCCGCGAGGGCGAGCTGGCCGGCCTCACCGGCGTGGGTGCGCCGTATGAGGCGCCGACGAGCCCGGACCTCGTGCTCGGGGCCGATCGCGAAACCGTGGAGGCCGAGGTCGAGCGCGTGCTCGAGCTGCTGGTGGCCCGCGGCCTGCTGGCGAGCGCGCCCTGAAAGCGCCCGGACCCGCGCCCGATCAGCTCAGCCCTTCTTCCCTTTTTTCTTGGCCTTGCTCGCGGTGCCGGGCGCGGCATGCAGCGTGATCTCGCGGCTGTAGCCTGACACCAGGGGCCCCTTCGGCACGGCCACCAGCACGCGGTAGCGGCCCGTCGTGCGGACGGTCAGGACACGGCTGAAGCGCGAGTAGGTCTTGGTCGAGCGCTTGCTCACCGTCGTGGCGACGCTAGCGAAGCGGCCGGCTTCTTCGGCCTGGCTGGCCCGTTCTTCGGCCTTCTCGGACTTCAGCGGCTTGACGCTCGTCTTGGGCTTCGGCTTCTTTTCGATCTCGATGAAGACCTGCGCGCCGACCTCGGCAGGGCTGATCAGGCCGTACAGGCGCACCACCCCGGGCGCCTTCGAGCTGGTGCGCACGCTGAGGCTCACGCGCACCTCGACCTCGGCCGTGATGGTGCCGCTCTCGAGCGGTTTGGCCCCGACCGTGACGACGCGGAAGCGGGTGCTCGCAGTGAGGTGCGATACGCGGAAGGAGAAGCGCCCTCCCGGTTCAGTGGGCTGGGGGCCGCCGACGGCTTTGAAGGCTTCGCGGTAGGGGTAGGGGCTGTCCTCGAGGACGACGCTGTAGATGGTGGAGCCGGCTCCGGAGACCTCGCCGCCGAGCAGCACCGTGCCGCCCAGCGTGACCGGCGCGCTGGGGGCGGTCAGGTTGACCTTGACCTTGCCCTTGCCTTTGCTCTTGACTTTGACCGTGTAGGTGTGGTCCGCGCCGTAGGCGGTCCCGCCCGCGTTCATGGCGACGAGGCGGAAGTGGTAGCCCACCGCCAGGCCCGGGGCCGGCTCCTGGACGCCCACCTTGGAGGTTGTGGTGGCGGGCAGGCTGCCGGTCGCGGTCAGCATGCCGTAGGCGCTCGTCGGGCCGTACTGGAAGTAGTAGGTCGTCGCCGCGCCGCGCGGGTCCACGAGCCCACCGAGGTCGAGCGTCGTGCCGTGCACGTGCACGGCGCCGGTCGCGACCTTGGGGCGCGCCTGAGTCGATGCCGCGGCCTGGCCCGCGAGTCCGAGCGCCGCCGCGACAGCGGCGATGCACGCCGCGGCTGCCACGCGCAACGCAAAACTCCTGCTCATCGCCAGTTTCCGCATATCGTGAGGATTCCTCTCCAATTATCGCAGTTGCCGGCCGAAGCGCCCCGGCAGCGCCAGGCCCAATGATCCATTGCTGAGATCCCACGGTGGGCTCGCAGCTGAAACACACCGCCGGGCGGATCGATGCGGTCGGCGGCATCCCGGCGCCGGGCTTGACGCGCGCCCCGCCGTTATGTAGTCTGCGCCCGCGCGCGGGGGTCGCGCGCCGCGTTGCGCCGGGGGGGCCGGCGCCGGCGAGCTCTGGACGAAGGTTATGGAGGGTCGACTATGCCTGGACGGACTGGCTCCTCGAACAACGCCGCGCTCGTGCGCCTCGCGCTCGCCGCGCTCGCCATGACCGCTGCGATCCTCGCCCTCGCCGCGTGGTCGCCGGGCGCCGCACGCGCGAGCGGCTGCGAAAACTCCTGGACGAACAGCAAAGGCGGTAGCTGGTTCGAAAAAGAAGACTGGAGCAAGAAATCCGTCCCCACAGCCAGCGAAGAAGTGTGCATCAGCCTGAACGGCACCTACACCGTGACCGCGACCACCGAAACGATCACCGTCAAGGCGCTGACGATCGGCGGCGGGACGGGCACGCAGACGCTCGCCGCGGAGAGCACCTGCGGCGCGCACGCGAAGCTCACGGCGACCAGCGGCCTGACGATCGCCTCGAGCGGCGAACTGCTGATGACCGACGGCGATCACTGCGACAACAACGTCACGGTCGTCGGCGCGATCACCAACGAAGGGCTGCTCACGACCGCGTTCGCCGAAGGCGCGACCTCCGGTATCCGCAGCATCCAGGGCAACCTGACGAACACGGGCACGATCGCGATCGACGCGGGCTCCTCCTACAACGGCGAAAGCACGACCCTGACCAACAGGGGCGCGATCGATGTCGCCGAATCCTTCTCCCTCGTCGTCTCCAACAAAGCGTCGGTTGTCAACGGCGCGGGCGGCAGCATCGCGGGCGGTGCCACGGGCAGGGTCCTCCTTGAACCGAAAACGTCCTTCACGGAGGGCGCGGGCACGACCAGCGGGACGCTGCCGGTGGTCGTCGACGACGGCGCCCTGGCCTACGAACCCTCGGGCGGGGAAAGCACGATCGCTCAGCGCGGCGAAGGCTCCTCCCTCAGCGGCACGACGTCGGCCAAACAGTCGCTGCTGTTGCAGAGCACGTGCGGTGAGAACATGCGAGACAGCGTGGCCGCCGGCTTCGCCAACGGCGGCTCGATCGCGCTGACCGACGGCGAAAGCTGCAACAACAGCGTGACGCTCGCGGTCACGAGCGGGGCGATCAGCAACTCGGGCACGATCACGACGAGCTACGCCGACGGCGCGAGCGCCGGTACCCGCAGCATCCAGGGGAACCTCACGAACACGGGCACGCTCACGGTCGACGCGGGCACCTCCTACAACGGTGAAGGCGCGGTGCTGAGCAACAAAGGCGCGATCGACGTCGCCGAAGGGCGCTCGCTGGCCGTCTCCAACAAAGCGTCGGTTCTCAACGCCGCGGGCGGCAGCATCGCCGGGGGCGCCACGGGCAACGTGTTCGTGGAACCCAAATCGGCCTTCACCGAGGGCGCCGGCACGACAAGCGGGGCCGTGCCGGTGGTCATCCGCCAGGGCTCGCTGACCTACGAACCCTCGGGCGGGGAAAGCACGATCGCGATGCGCGGCGAAAACTCCTCGATCAGCGGGACGACGGGCGCGAAACAGTCGCTGCTGCTGCAGGCTACATGCGGCGAAAACATGCGCCTGGCAGTCGCCGGCGGCTTCACGAACGCCGGCTCGATCGCGCTGACCGACGGCGAAAGCTGCAACAACAGCGTGACGCTCGCGGTCACGAGCGGGGCGATCAGCAACTCGGGCACGATCACGACGAGCTACGCCGACGGCGCGAGCGCCGGTACCCGCAGCATCCAGGGGAACGTCACGAACACGGGCACGCTCACGGTCGACGCGGGCACCTCCTACAACGGTGAAGGCGCGGTGCTGAGCAACAAAGGCGCGATCGACGTCGCCGAAGGGCGCTCGCTGGTCCTCTCCAACAAAGCGTCGGTTCTCAACGCGGCGGGCGGCAGCATCGCCGGGGGCGCCACGGGCAACGTGTTCCTGGAACCGAGCTCGGCCTTCACCGAGGGCGCCGGCACGACGACCGGGACGCTGCCCGTGATCGTGCGCGACGGCTCGCTCACCTACGAACCCTCCGGCGGGGAAAGCACGATCGCGATGCGCGGCGAAGGCTCCGCGCTGACGGGCGCCCCCGGCGCCAAACAGGCGTTGATCCTGCAGAGCACATGCGGCGAGAACACCAAAGTGAGCGCTGCCGCGAACCTCACGAACGCGGGCTCGGTCACGCTGACGGACGCCGAAGGGTGCAACACCGCGGTGACGCTCTCGCTGGCCGAAGGAGCAGTTCTGACGAACAGCGGCACGATCACGACGAGCTATGCCCACGGCGCCACCGCTGGCGCGCGCGACCTGCTCGGCGAAGTCCGCAACAGCGGCACGCTCGCGATCGACGCGAACACCGAAATGGCCAACAACTCGTTCGCGACCAGCATCACGAACACGGGCACCGTGCAGATCGCCAACGAAGTCAGCCTGTCGGTGGCGGGCAAATCGACCGTGCTCAACGAAGGCGGCACGATCGAAGCCGCCGGCAGCGGTGCCCTCGCCCAGCACGGCGGCACGTTCAAGCAGGGCGCCGGCAAGACGAGCGGGAGCGAACCGGTCGTGCTGGACGACAGCGCCCTCGACTACACGGGCGCCGGCGCGAGCGTGATCGCCGTACACGGCGAATCGAGCCCGCTCAGCGGCAACGTCAGCGCCGGGCAGGAGCTGATCATCGCGAGCACCTGCGGCGAGCACGCCAAGTCGACCGCTGCGAGCTTCACCAACACCGGCACGATCGTGCTGACGAACTCGGGGAGCTGCGGCAACAACGCCACGCTCAACCTCGGCGGCGGCACGCTCACGAACGAGGGCACGATCGACGCCGAAGAGCCCCATGGAGGCAGCCGCACGATCGAAGGCAGCGTGAGCAGCGAAAGGACCGTGGCGGTCGGCGCGGGCGCCACGCTGAAAGTGACGGGGACCTTCAGCGAGCTCGGCAAGCACGCCCTCTTCCGGCCCACGATCGCGGGGTCCTCGAGCTACGGCGCGCTGGCCGTGACGGGCGCGGCCACGATCACGCGCGAGCTGCTGCTCGTGCAGGTCAAACCGTTCGTGCCCACCGTGGGGGAGAGATTCCCGATCCTCTCCTCCGCGGCGCTGACGGGCACCTTCACGAAGGTCAAGGGCAACAAGATCAAGAAAGCGGCGGCAAAGAAATACGTGCCGATCTACTCGGGCACGGGTGTCACGCTCGAAGCGCAGTAGCGCGCCGGGTGCCTTCACCAAATATTCACGACGGGGCGGCCCCGCGTCCCTGACCATGTGGCCTGGAGCCGGCGCTCCAGCGTGCCCTGCGTGCGGAGCCGCGGGCCGAACGCACGGAGCACAGACGAGGTAAGCCACGGTGTCCACCGAATCGATCGCCAGTTCGTCGCATTCCTCCGCCGCCGTGGGGGAGTCGTGCGCGGCCTGCGGAGCTCCGCTGGCGCCCGATCAGCGCTACTGCCTGGAGTGCGGCGAGCGGCGCAGCCCTACGAGCAGCGTCCTGCTCGGAGGCCCGCCCGCGGCCGCGCGTGCTGCCGTCCCGCCGGCCTCCGCGCCACCGCTCCCGCCGGCGGGAGCCTCGGGCGAGGGCCCGTGGCAGCGCAGCACCACCCTGACAGTGATCGCCGGCGTCGGCGTCCTGCTGCTGGCGATGGGCGTGGGCGTGCTCATCGGCCGGGCGGGCGGCGGCAAGACCACGACGGCGCCCGCCCAGGTCATCAGCGTCGCCTCGACGCCCTCCGCGGGCACGGGTGCCGGCGCGAGCGCCGAAGCGACGTTCACGAGCAGCTGGCCCAGCGGCACCTCGGGCTTCACCGTGCAGCTGCGGACACTGCCGGTGAGCGGCACGAGCGTGAGTGCTGTGGAAGCGGCAAAGACAGCAGCCGGCGCCAAGGGCGCCACGGCGGTCGGCGCGCTGAAGGCCGAAGAATTCAGCAGCCTGCACGGCGAAAACTACGTGATCTACGCGGGCGTCTACCACAAACGCGCTGAAGCGCAGAAGGCGCTGGCGGGCCTCGCCAAGAGCTTCCCGGGTGCGGCGGTGATCGAAGTCTCAAACAAGGCGGCCGGCTCCTCCGGCACATCGGGCTCAGCCGGCTCCTCCGGCTCGGGTGCCGGCTCGAGCGACGCCCATCCGGCTCCGCCGAGCGTCCTGAAGAACCTCAACTCGGCCAAAGGCAAGAGCTATGAGGAAAAATCGAAGAATCTCCCCGACGTGGTCGAAACGGGCTAGCTGTGGGGATCATCCGCGACGCGAGCCAGCCCCCGGGAGCCGGCCCGGGCCAGGCGCCGGCGTCCACGCCCGCTGCGCCGGGCCCGCCGGACGCCGCGGCCGAGGCGGCGGGACGTTCGGAACTGCAGCGCAGGCGCGATGCGCTGGCCGAAGTCGTCACGGAGCTGCACTGGGATCTCGGCGGACTCGCCTACGAGATGGCGATCCGCGATCACTTCCGCCTCGACGTTCTGGTGCGCCGCGCGGCCGTGCTGCAGGAGCGCGACGCGGAGCTCGCAGAGCTGGAGCGGCTGCTGCGCCTGGAGGAGGGCGGGGTCGCGGGCAGCTGCCCGCACTGCGGTGCGCCTCACAGCCGCGGTGCGGTCTTCTGCTGGCAGTGCGGCGCGGCGCTGATGGAGCGCGCGCCCGCCGCCACGCCGCTGCCCGCGCATGAGGGCGACGCGGAGCAGGCGACGGCCGTGATGGACGCCCTGCTGGCGGGCGGCGACGATCACGCCGCCGAACCGGCCGGCGGCGCGGACGAGTAGGCGGGCGCAGGCGTGGGCGGCGAGCCCGGTGCCTGCTGCGCCGAGTGCGGCGCGGCGCTCGCCGTCGGCCAGGCCTACTGCCTGGAGTGCGGCGCGCGGGCCGGCGCGCGCAGCGCGCTGCTGGAGCGCGTGCTGGCAGGCGGGCGCCCGCAGCAGGCGAGCCCCTCGGCCTCGCGGCCGGTGGCGGTGGCGCAGGAACCCGCGGCTGCGGGCCGCCGCCTGACGCTTCCCCCGCGTCCCGTCTCGGCGCTGCTCGTGCTCGCGTTCCTCGGCTTCGGCGTGCTGCTCGGCAACGCTGCGAGCTCGCCCGTGGACGGCGAGCTCGCGGCCTCCAGGGGCCCCCTGCACCTCGTGCTACCGGGCAGCGCGCCCGCGTCGGCCGGCACGAAGCAAGCCGCTGAATCGCCGTCCGCGGGTGCTGGTGCGGGTGCGGGCAGCGAAGCCCCTGCGGCGGAAGCCGAACCGACGCCCGCGGCCACCGCGGGTACACAATCGGCGCCCAGCACGACGAGCGCCGCCAAGAGCCCGGCCACCAGCGCTCCCGAAAAACAGGCCGCGACGAGCGCCCCCGCGAGCGGCTCGACCTCGAAGCTCCCCCCGGTCAAGCACGTGTTCGTGATCATGCTCTCCGATGAGCCCTACGCGGCGATGTTCGGGCCCTCCTCCACGGCGCCCTATCTGGCGCACACGCTCGAGGCCCGCGGCGTCCTGCTCGCGCACTACGACGCCGTCGCCCACCAGGATCTCGCCAACGAGCTCGCCCTGCTGAGCGGTCAGGGTCCCACGCCCGAAACGGAGGCCAACTGCCCGCTGTACAGCGCGATCGCACCGGCCACGAGCGGCGCCGAGGAACAGGTCCTGGGCAACGGCTGCGTGTATCCGCGCGCCACCCAGACGCTGCTCGGGCAGCTGCGCGCCAAGCAGCTGAGCTGGCGCGCCTACATCGAAGGGACCGACGAACCCGGCGCCGCTGTGGGCGCCTGCGCGCACCCGGTGCTCGGGCAGCCCGATCCCACCGCCGGCGGCGGCGTGGCCCACGCGACGTACAGCAACCCGTTCGTGTACTTCGCCTCGGTGACCGAATCGCCGGGCTGTGAAGCCGAGGATGTCGGTCTGGCGGCGCTGAAGGAAGACCTCGCGAGCGTGGCCCGCACGCCGAGCTTCGCCTACATAGCGCCGGACGGCTGCCACGACGGCAACCCGACGCCGTGCGCGCCCGGCGCCCCCGCCGGCCCCGCCGCGGCGGATAGCTTCCTGGCGCGCGTGGTGCCCGAGATCATGGCCGCGAAGGCCTACAAGGAAAGCGGGCTGCTCGTCATCACCACCGATGAGGCGCCCTCCAGCGGCGAATTCGCCGACTCGAGCGGCTGCTGCGGACAGCCGCAGTTCCCCAACATCCCGGCGCCCGCCACGGGCCTCTCGCCGCGCGGCGGCGGGGCGGTGGGCGCGCTGCTGCTCTCGCCCTTCATCAAGGGCGCGGCGACCAACCAGGAACCGTACAACCACTTCTCGCTGCTGCGCACGATCGAGGATCTGCTCGGTCTGAAGCACCTCGGATATGCGGCGCTGGCGAAGGTCAGCCCCTTCGAACCGGCGATCTTCTCCGCCTACACCCCCGGCTGAAGCCCGCCGGGAGCGGGCGCGGCGCGCCCCGCTGTGGGCTCGCGCGCCGCGAGCTCCTCGTAGGTGACCGCGCTGCGGCTCGGGGCGCAGCGCTGCAGCAGGCGCTCGAGGGCCATCATGCGGTGCGGGTGCTCGAGGTCCCCCGGATGCAGGTCCAGGCGCAGCGCGTCGCCCGGCAGCAGCGCGCCGACGTGCAGCAGCGCCGGTGCCAGCACGCCGCTGATCGACCCGCCGCCCGACAGGCTCCAGGCCGGCGCGAGGCCGCCCCGCCGCGCCCGCCCGCGCCCGCCTGCGGCGGAAGGGTCGACGGGTGCGCGGTGCAGCCGCAGTAGCCCCGCCCACCAGCGGAAACGCGTCGCGAGCGTGGCGTGCAGCGCGGGAGTGTAGGCATAGCGCGGCGCCACGAAGCCGTCGGGCTCGATGCCGGCGAGCTTCAGCACCCGCCAGCCGGCGTGCACCGCGCGGCGCGTCTCCTCGACGTCCAGCCCGAGGAACTCGCCTGCCCGGAGGCCGCGGGCGTGGGCGAGCAGGCGGCCCGGCGCGGCGCTGCGGCTCAGGCGCTCGTGCTGGAAGCCGTGCTGGGCGATCGCGTCGCCCGTGCTGCGGCGCTCGCTCAGCCAGGCGACCATCCCGGGCGAGCGCTCGCCGACGGGGTGCAGGTCGCGCGCGGGGATCACGAGCAGCGTGGCGCGCTCGATGCCGTGGTCATCGAGCCAGTCGCGGATCAGCGCGCAGCGCTCGAAGCTCGCGGGCTCGATGCCGTGCAGCGCGACCGCGATCGTCCGCTCGCGCCCGCTGTCGCGCAGGGACGGCACGAGCGCCTCAGGCCGCGCGCCGGCTGGTGGTGGCAGCGGTGCCGTGCCCCGCCCGGCTCAGCGCGCGCTCGTAGCCGGCGCCGAGGCGCTCGAGCGTGTGCTCCCAGGTGCGCGGGCGCACGGCGCGCAGCGCGCCCAGCGAGAGGTGCTCGCGCAGCAGCGGCGAGCCGGCGAGCTCGAGCACGGCGGCGGCCAGCTGGCCGGCGTCGGCCTCGCACAGCAGCCCGCTGCGGCGGTGCTCGATCAGCGATACGGGCCCGCCCTGGGCGACCGCGATGACCGGCAGGCCGCTGGCCTGTGCCTCGAGGATTACCTGCCCGAAGGTGTCGGTGGCGCTGGGGAACAGGAACAGGTCGGCGCCGGCGTAGGCCTCCGCCAGCTCGGCGCCCTCGAGCCACCCGAGGAACGTCGCGCAGGCGCCGAGGCGCTCGCGCAGGTACTCCTGCTCGGGCCCGCCGCCCGCGAGCAGCAGGTGCAGGCGCTGCTCGCGCCGGCGCGCGAGCAGGAACGCGTCGGCCAGCAGTTCGACGCCCTTCTCGCGCGTGATGCGCCCGCTGTAGAGGACGTTGATGCGCTCCCCCCGCGCGCGGCCCACGCGCCGCGCCGCGTCGAAGCGCTCGGTGTCCACGCCGCGATCCCAGCGCAGCACGCGCTCGCCGGGCATCCCGATCGCCCGCAGCGCGTCGTCCGCGGCGCTGCTGGGGGAGAGCACCACCTCGCAGGCGTGGTAGAAGGCGCTCACGGCCAGGTCCATCGCCTCGCGCACGCGCCGCTCGCCCGAGCGCAGCTCGGCATAGGCGCCCAGCTCGGTGTGGTAGCTGCCCACGAGCGCCAGCCCGAGGGTGCGCGCGAGCAGCGCCGCGGCGACCCCAGCGGGGCCGGGCGAGCAGACGTGGATGACGTCATAGCCGCCGGCCCCGGCGAGCGCGCTCACGGCCACGGGCAGGCTCGGGACCCCGACCCGCAGGCCGGGATAAAAGGGCACCTCGACCTCCGCCACGGCCGCCAGGCGCCTGTCGACGTTGGGGTCGGTGCCGAGCACCTCGATCTCGAAGCCCGGCACGCCGCGCTGGCGGATCTCCTCGATCGTGCGCGCGACGCCGTGCGTCGAGCCGATGCCGTCGGCGACGATCGCCACGCGCGGCGGCTCGCCGTCCTCGCGCGCGCCGTCGGGCAGCGCGGCGAGCTTGGCCTGCTCGCTGGCGAGGAAGGCGCTCGCGGGTGCATAGGGGATGGCGGCGGTGCACGCCTCGAAGAGGCCTTCGGCGGCGCTCTGCACCTCCGCCCGCCCGCCCGCTGCGGCAAGCGCGACATCGACGGCGCCGCGCAGCTTGCGCTCGTGCATGCGGCAGGCGCGCCGGTGCAGCTCGGCGTGGCTGAAGCGCTCGTCCTGCATGTACTCGATCAGGCCGCGCTCGTCCAGGTGGTCGAGCTCGACGGCGCTCAGCCAGGCACGCAGCAGGCAGCGGGCGTCGTCGGGGGCGAGGTCCCCCGCGAGCGCCCCCTGGCGGGCGTCGGCCTCGCGCAGCAGCCGCTGCATCATGTGCATCACGCGGCGTGGGTCCGGGCGTGGGCGCTCGCCCGCGCCGCCCGACCCCAGCGAGCGGGCCGCGAGCGCGATCGCGGCGTGCGCCCACTTCGCGGCGCTGCCCTGTGCGCCGCGCGCGCGCACCTGGCCGGCGCGCAGGTGGGCGAGGAAGTCCCGCGGTGTGCGCGCGGGCGGCGCTTCGGTGAAGGTGCGCCCGATGTCTACGCCCGCGTGGTCGTCGCTGCCGGCGATACCGATCGTCTCGCGCGTGGCGACGAACGTGGCGGCCGGGCGGTTGAGCTCGCGCGAGCGGGCGCCGTTGCGGGTCTCCCACATGCCGAACAGCTCCGCCAGGCGGCGCCGGTGGGCGGCGCTGAGCGGCGCGGCGACGGTGTAGTAGGGATGCGCCAGCGCGCACGCGATCTCGCGCTCGAGCAGGTAGGCGGCGCACAGCTCCACGTCATCGCTGTGTGCCTGCAGCCACTCGTGATCCTCCGCGTCGATGCCGTAGCAGAGCACGTGCACGGCCTGCGGCTGGCCGCGGAAGCGTGCGGTCAGCTCCTCGGAGATGAACACGTCGGGGTGCCCCGCGATCTGCTGGACCCCCGCGATCGTGTCGTGGTCGGTGATCGTCACGAAGTCCATCCCCCGCCGCTTGGCGAGCGCGTAGACCTCCTGTGGCGGTGTGGCGCACTCGGGCAGGCCCATCGCCCGCTGCACGCCCAGGCGAGAGTGCTCGGAGGCGCTGGAGTGGCAGTGCATATCCACCCGGCTCGCGCGCGCCCACGCCGGCTGCGTGGCCTGCTCAGGTGTGCTGTGCGGAGCGTCCATTTCAAACAGGTTTCTCCGCAAACTGCGATTTTTTGTGACCAACCGGCAACGATCGCGTGAACCGGTCGTGAACATTTCCTCACGCTCCGGCAACTCCCGCGCGCGGCCGGGCGACTAAGCTCTCGCCGCGATGCCGGGCTCCAACCTGCTCCCCCTGGCCGAGGCGATCAGCTACTTCCAGGCGATCGTGCTCGGCGTGCTGCAGGGCGTGACCGAGCTGTTCCCGATCTCGAGCCTCGGGCACACCGTGCTGTTCCCCACGCTGTTCGGCTGGAACAAGCTCGTGGACGCCCAGTCCGAACAGGAATCCTTCTGGCTGGCGCTCGTGGTGATGCTCCACGTGGGCAGCGCGCTCGGCCTGCTCGTGTACTTCTGGCGCGAATGGGTGAAGATCATCCGCGCGTTCTTCCGCACCCTCTCGACGCGTCGCGTGCAGACCCCAACCGAGCGCCTGGCCTGGCTGATCATCGCGGCGAGCATCCCCGCGGGGATCATAGGCATCGTCTTCGAGCACCAGCTGCGCACGCTGACCGCCAAGCCCGAGCTGGCGGCGATCTTCCTGATGCTCAACGGGCTGCTGCTGTTCGGCGCCGAGCGCTACCGCCGCCGCGCGGAGGTGCGCGAACTGGCGATCCGCGAGGGCGCCAAGCCCGACGGGGGACGCGAACTGGACACGCTCGAGTACCGCGAATCATTCGTGATCGGCGCCGCGCAGTCGACCGCGCTGATCGCGGGCATCAGCCGCGAGGGTGTGACGATGGGCGCGGGCCTGGTGCGCGGCATGGACCACAGCGACTCGGCTCGCTTTGCCTTCCTGCTGGCCACGCCGATCATCCTCGCTGCCGGCATCTTCAAGCTGCCCGACCTGCTGGGCCACCTCGGCGACGGCATCCGCGGGCAGGCGGCGGTGGCCTGCATCAGCGCGGCCGTCACGGCGGTCTTCACGGTCGGCTTCCTGATGCGCTGGTTCAAAACCAAAACGCTGATGCCCTTCGCGATCTACTGCCTGGTGTTCGGCGGGGCGATGGTCATCTACACCGCCGCCTGAGCTGAGCAGCAGCGCTGCACGACCGCGGTCGCAGGCGGGCTGCGGGCGCGTCGTGCACCATCATTGAGGCCGATGCCCGTTCCGCGAACCCCAGCAAAGATGTTCGAGACCCGCAGCCAGGCCTGGCAGGAGGTCGGCCTGCTGCGCCAGATCAGCCCGCGCGTGGTCAGGCGCGCGCGCCTGGAGGTGCTGGTGCTGCTGCCGCTGTTCGTCGGCGTGGTACTGCTCTACGACAACCGCTTCAGCCTGCTCGGCACCCCCGGCGCGCACGGCCAGGTGGCCACCTCGCTGGAAGAACCGCTGGAAGCGACGGTGCGCGTGGTCACGGTGCTCGTCCTGATGATCCTCGGCTGGGCCATCGCGCGGGACATCGGCCGCGGCCTGGGTCCGCCCCTGTTCCGGCGCCTGGACCCGGCCACGGCGGGCACGGTGGGCTTCGTGATCCGCCTCGGCACGGTCATTGTGGCGCTGTTCGTGGCGCTGCGGGTGGCGGGGATCGAAGCAAAAACGCTCGCACTCGGCACCGCCTTCACGGCGGTCATCTTCGGCCTCGCGGCCCAGCAGACGCTGGGCAACCTGATCGCTGGCACGGTCCTGCTGAGCGCGCGCCCGTTCCGCGTGGGCGAGCGCGTGCGCCTGCAGGGCGGACCGCTGGCGGGCCAGATCGAGGGCACGGTCAGCTCGCTGGGCCTGCTGTACACGACCTTCGCCACCGGCGATGACTCGATCATGGTGCCCAACAGCGTGGTGCTCAACGTGGCGGTTCTGCCGCTACGCGAGCCCGAGGCGGTCAACCTGCGCGCGCGCCTGCGCGCGGGGATGACCCCGGGCGACCTGCAGGAGATCCTCGAGAAGTCGCTGCAGACCCCGCTGCGCGACGCGCCGCGCATAACGCTGGAGGAGCTCGACGGCGACGAGGTGGTGGTGCGCATAGCGGCCACCCCGCGCGTGGCCGCGCAGGGGCGCCTGCTGGCCAGCGAACTGCTGAGCGTGGTCTCGCGCGAGACTCACTCCCGCGCGGAGACGCCGTAGCGCAGAAACAGGTGGGAGTCGCTCTGCAGGACCCCCAGCAGCTCCAGCGCGAGCGGCGGGTCGAGTTCTGGGCCGGCGAGGATCCGCAGTGCCTCGCCGTGTGAGGCCTCGCCGCCGCCGAGCATGGGCGCGAGCGAGAGGAAGAGCTCATCGACCAGGCCGGCCGCGCACAGCTGCTCGCTCAGGTGGGGGCCGCCCTCGCACAGCAGCAGCTCCACGCCGAAGCGCGCGCGCAGCTCGCCCAGGGCGGCGGGCAGGTCGAGCCGGCCGGCGTCGGCCGTCCTCACGTAGTCGACGCTGGCGGCGCTCGGCGCGAGGCTGGCGGGCGAGGCCGTGAGGATCACGACGCGGGCCGCGAAAGCGGCGAGCAGCGGCAGCTCCTCGTCGAGCTCGAGGCGCCCGGAGACGATGCACGCGAGCGGTTCCTCGGCGAGGCCCCGCTCGCGGCGCAGGCGCCGCTGCGCCTCGTCGCGCACGATCGGGCCGTAGCGCTCGGCGCGCGCGGTGCCGGCGCCGATCAGCACCCCGTCGACGGCCGCGCGCAGGGCGTGGAAGAGCGCGCGGTCGGCGCGATCGCTGATCGGCCCCGAGCGCCCGCCGAGGGTCGCCCGGCCGTCGGCGGTGCTGACCATGTTCAGCAGGACGCGCGGCCGGAGGCCCGGAAGCTGCGGGCGATCCCACAGCCCGAGAGCCGCGACGGTCTCGGCCGCGCTCGCGGGCTCGCCGCCCGTCAGCAGCGGGCGCAGGCGCGGCGGCGGCGCGTCCCCGGGGTCGCTCTGCTCGGCCATCCGCGCAGCCTAACCTGCCCCCGGCCCGCGGGTCCGGGTGCGCTAACGCGGGCAACAGCTGCGCAACACGGCTTCCGGCGGACCTGCTACGGTCGTGCTTGTGGGGCCGGCGCATTAGACCGGCGAAAGCAGTGCAAGCGCTCGCAGGTCGAAGCTCTGAGCAGCATCCTCCGCGGAGCAGCGCGCACATACCGTGGAGGAATTCACACAATGCCTACTGGCACCGTAAAGTGGTTCAGCGACGACAAGGGGTTCGGTTTCATCACCCCCGATGACGGCGACAAGGACCTGTTCGTGCATCACACCGGGATCAACGGCGAGGGTTACCGCTCGCTGCAGGAGGGGGCCAAGGTCTCCTACGACCCGGAGCAGGGCGAGAAGGGCCCCAAGGCCGTAAACGTCCAGGCCATCTAGAGTCCTGACGCACCGCTGAATCTTGAGGGCCCGCCTAGGCGGGCCCTCTGCGTTGTGGAGGGGTATGGTGGCGACGCTCAGCATGCCGGGCGACGCGACAACCCTTCCCCTCCGCGAGAACCTGGCCGGCCGCGCCCGGGCGCGCCGGCGAGGCCGGCAGGGCCCGCGCGCGGGCGCGCTGGCGGGCGCGCAGCTGCGCGTGCGCGCGGCCGCTCTGTCGCTCGGCCTGATCGTGCTGCTGTGCGCGCTGATCGTGGTGCTCGCGGCGGACCGGCCGAGCCTGCTGTCGGCTACGAGCCACGTGGGCTTCTTCCCGCGCTGGATGGCGGGCCCGCTGGGCGGGCTGTGGCCGGGGGCACCGCGCGGCGCCAACACGCTGAAGTACATCTTCTCGGGCGCAGTGGTGCTGATGTACGGGGGCTACCTGCTGATCGTGGCCAACGCACGCGCGCTGCCGCTGCGCTGGGTGGTGGCGGCGATCGCGGCGGTGCACGTGATCTTCCTGCTCTCGCCGCCGCTGGCGCTGACGGACATCTTCAACTACATCAACTACGGGCGCATGGAGATCGTGCACCACCTCAACCCGTACACGACGATCCCGATCCTCGAGCCGCACAACGACCCCGCCTACCTGCTGAGCAACTGGCACCAGCTGCTGAGTCCCTACGGGCCGGTGTTCACGCTGCTGACGTTCGCGGTCGTCCCGCTCGGCGTGGCGGCGTCGTTCTGGGTCCTGAAGCTGGTGCTGGGGCTCACGAGCCTCGCGACGATCTACCTGGTGTGGCGCTGCGCCCGGCTGCTCGGCCGCGACCAGGCCACCGCGGTGGCGCTGGTGGGCCTGAACCCGATCGTGCTGGTGTGGGGGCTGGGGGGCGACCACAACGACTTCCTGATCATGTTCTGCATCGTGCTCGGCTTCTACCTGCTGCTGCGCGCGCAGGCGCGCGGCGCAGCAACGGGCGTGGCGTTGGCGGGCGAGCCGAAGGCGCAGGCGCAGGTCGCGGCCGCCCCGGCGCCGGCCGCGGCCCCAGCGCGGCCGCGGGGACGCGCGTGGCTGCTGCCGCTGAGTGCGACGGAGATGGGGGCGGGGGCGGCGTTCGTGATGGCGACTGGGCTGAAGGCCTCGGGCGGCGTGCTGATCCCGGTCGTGCTCGCGGGCCTGCTGCGCGCCCCGCGGGCGCTGCTGCAGGTGGCGTTGGGGATGCTGGTGGCGGTCGCGGTGGTCGGCGGGGCGAGCCTGATGGCGTTCGGCCTGCATATTCCCGACCTGGGCACGCAGAGCCGGGTGGTGACCAACGAGAGCGTGCCCAACCTGATCGGCCTGGTGCTCGGCGAAGGCGGGCAGAGCGAATCGCTGCACAAGGTGATGAGCGTTGTGCTCGCGCTGGCGATCGGTGCGTGCTGCGTGCAGGCGTGGCGGCGGCGCGACGCGCTGACGGCGTGCGGCTGGGCGAGCATGGCGCTGCTGGTCACGCTCGGCTGGGTGCTGCCGTGGTACGTGCTGTGGGCCCTGCCGTTCGCGGCGCTGTCGAGCTCGCGCAGGCTGCGCGTGGCGGTGCTCGTGTTCGGCGTCTACATGATCCTCGCGTGGTCCCCGGCGTCGGGACTGCTGTGGAGCGCGATCGGCTTCCACCCGGAAAAGACGCCGCTGGGCCGCCTGCACCAGCGCTACGTCAAGGAGCTGTTGAACTAGGACCGCTTGGCCGCTACTCGCCCTCGCCGCGGGGCGGGCGGCGCTCGAGCTTGCGCTGGGCGGTGCGGCGCTTGGCCTCGGCGCGGCGGGCGCGCGAGGCGGCGGTGGGGCGTGTGGCGCGACGGCTGCGGGGAACGGCGAGCAGGCCGCGCAGGCGCTCGGCGAGGCGTTCGAGTGCGAGCTCGCGGTTGCGCGCCTGCGAGCGCTCGTCCTGGGCTACCGCCGCGACGCGCGGCCCGCCGCGCGCGAGCAGGCGCTGGCGCTGGGCCTCACTCAGCGACGGCGAGGCGGCAACGTCGAAGACCGCCTCCACGCGCGAGGCGGTGACGTTGGCGTGCTGGCCCCCCGGGCCGGATGAGCGGCTCGTGCGCAGCGTGATCTCGGCGAGCGGAATGGACAGCCCGCGGTCGATGCGCAGCCGCCGCTGCGGGGATTCAGCCTCGCTCACCCGAGTCGCCGCCGGCGGCCGCGCTGGGCATCACGCGCTGCTCCTCGCCGGGACGCACGCGCCCGTCGCGGCCGATGTAGCCGTCCTTGCCGCCGACGCACAGGTAGACGGCGTCGTCCTGGCCCACGTTGCGCAGCTTGCGCACGGTAGCGGCGTCGACGCGCGCCATGGCGCCGGGTCCGAGGCGCTCGATGGAGCCGTCGCCAAACTCCATCTCGACTGTGCCGCTGTGCACGAAGTAGAGCTCCTCCTGCAGGTCGTGGTAGTGAAAGCCGGTTTCGATGCCGGGCGGCAGGACGATCGCGTTGGCGCCGAAGGCGCTCACGCCGAGGGCACGGCGCACCTTGCGGAAGCCGGGCCCCTCGCCGAGGTCCTCCAGGCCGGCGACGGCGTACCCATCGCCCTGCCTCACGCCCGGGAACTCGCTCGATGCCTCCATCGCTGTCTCCTCTCTCAGTGCTCGGCCACGGTGCCGCCCTCGGGTGAGAGCTCCCGCTCCTCGCGCGCCCAGCGCAAGAGGCCTCCGAGCATCGAGTATGCCTGGAAGCCGCCCGCGCGGAAGGCCTGGGCGGCCATGTCCGAGCGCGAGCCCGCCCGGCAGTAGAAGACGACGGGGCGCTTCCGCTCGAGCGTGGCGGCCTGCGAGGAGAGCTGGACGAGCTCGATGTGGCGGCTGCCCGCGATGTGTCCCGCGTCGTGCTCGTAGGGCTCGCGCACGTCAACAAGCTGCAGCGCGCCGTCGGCGGCGAGCCATTCGGCTACCCGGGCGGGCTCAATACCGATCTCATCGATGCTGTCCGCGCTGCTGCTCATTGCAGTGAGCGTAGCGATGCGCCCAGGCGGTGACGCAGCTGGAACGTCGACCGCTGCGCATCACTAGGATCACGGCATGCACGCGGTGGGAGAGGTCTACGCGGTCCCGCAGGAGCACCTGGACTTCTGCGCGACGATCGGCCAGATCGCCCGCGAGAAGATCGCGCCGCGCTCGGCGGAGATCGATGAGCGCGCGGAATATCCCTGGGACGTGCGCAAGGTGCTCGGCGAGCAGGACATCCTCGGGCTGCCGTTCCCGACGGAGTACGGCGGCACGGGCACGGGCACGCTGATGCTCAACATGGCCGTGGAGGAGATCGCCAAGGTCGACGCCTCGTGCGCGCTGATCCTGATGGTGCAGGAGCTGGGCACGCTGCCGATCCAGCTGTACGGCTCGGAGGAGCTCAAGGAGCGTTTCCTGCCGAGGTGCGCCAGCGGGGAGTTCTCGCCGGCGTTCGCGCTGTCGGAGCCGGAGGCCGGCTCGGACCCGGCGGGCATGAAGACGACCGCGGTGAAGGACGGCGATGAGTGGGTGATCAACGGCACCAAGAACTGGATCTCCAACCTCGGCATTGCGGACTTCTACATCTGCTTCGCGGTGAGCGACCGCGAGACCAGGCGGCTGACGGCGTTCGTGGTGGAGGCCGATCGGCCGGGCTTCAGCGTGGGCAAGCTCGAGCACAAGCTCGGCATCCGCGCCTCACCCACCGGCCAGCCGATCTTCGATGAGGTCCGCGTGCCGCAGGAGAACGTGATCGGCGAGGTCGGCAGGGGCCTGTCGGTGGCGCTGGGCACGCTCGAACGCACGCGCCTGGGGGCGGCCGCGCAGGCCATCGGCATCGCCCAGGGGGCGACCGACTACGCGGTGGCCTACGCGCGCGAGCGCCGCCAGTTCGGCAAGGCGATCAACGAGTTCCAGGCGATCCAGTTCAAGCTGGCCGACATGGAGACACGCACCGCAGCGGGCCGCGAGCTGCTCTACAAGGCGTGCGCGATGGCCGACCAGGGCCATCCGCAGCTGGGCAAGTATTCCTCGATGGCGAAGGTGTTCTGCTCGGACGCGGCGATGGCGGTGACGGTGGAGGCCGTCCAGGTGCTGGGCGGCTACGGTTATGTGAAGGAGTACCCGGTGGAGCGGATGATGCGCGACGCAAAGATCACCCAGATCTACGAGGGCACGAACGAGATCCAGCGTCTCGTGATCGCCCGCACGCTCAAATAGGACGCTGCGATGCCCGGGTCCTCATCACCAGGTCCCGCGAGCCATCTGCGACGCGTGGGCGTGGCGGCGCTGGTGGCGATGGCGGTCGGGCTGGTCGTGCTCGTGGTCGGCCAGGGATTCAGCTCGATCGGCGTGGTGCGGGCGCTCGAGGACATCGCGCTGGGCGTGGTCGTGGCGGGCGCGCTGATGGGGGCGGTGGCGTTCGTGGCGGTGCGCCTGGCCGGCTGGCGCGACCCCGAGTCGGAGTCCGAGTTCGAAGAGATCGTGCGCCACAGCGAGGAGCTGGCGCGCCAGGGCCTGGCGATCGACCCTGAGGAAAGCGACTTCATGGAGCTCGATCCGCTCAACGACCACGATTTCGAGGAGCTGGTACGCGATGCGCTCGACGATCTGCCCGACCTGCTGCGCAACGCGCTGCTGCACGTGGCGGTGGTGATCTCCGACGGCGGGCGCCGCCACCGCGCCTACGGTCTCTACCAGGGCGACGGCGCCACGCGCGACGACCACCACGACCGCATCGTCGTCTTCCGCGACACCCTGCGCCGCGACTTCGGCCACGATCCCGACCTGCTGCGCGACCAGGTCACCCGCACGGTGCGCCACGAGCTCGCGCATCACGTCGGCTTCGATGAGCTCGGCGTGTCCCGCCTGGACCTCTGATCTGGCGTCCGTGGACGCGGCGCGGGGCGGTGTCCTCGGTCGCTCGTGTGCGAAGCACACTTCGCTCCCTGCGTCCGTGCCCCGCTTGGTCCACAAACGCCAGATGGGAGGGGCCGGGGCGGCGCGGGGCGGTGTCCTCGGTCGCTCGTGTGCGAAGCACACTTCGCTCCCTGCGTCCGTGCCCTGCTTGGTCCACAAACGCCAGATGGGAGGGGCCGGGGCGGCGCGGGGCGCGGTCCTCGGTCGCGGGCGGTGGGCCGTGTCATAGGATTGAGCCTCGAAGCGGTCGGTGGCTCGTTTGAGGTGAGCGGCCGGCGATGACCCAGCTTGCCCCACCACCAAGGAGAGAGGCACAGATGCCAGAAGCAGTGATCGTGGACGCCATTCGCACGCCCATCGGGCGGGCGGTGAAGGGCTCGCTGCGCGCGGTCCGCCCGGATGACCTGGCGGCGATCCCGCTGAAGGCGCTGATGGAGCGCAACCCGCAGGTGGACTTCAAGACGGTGGGCGACGTGATGATGGGCTGCGGCTACGGGCAGGGCGAGTCGGGCTACAACGTGGGGCGGGTGGCATCGTTGCTGGCGGGCATCGACCACCACGTGCCGGCATGCACCGTGAACCGCTTCTGTGCATCCTCGCTGCAGACCACGCGGATGGCCTTCCACGCGATCAGGGCGGGCGAGGGCGACACGTACGTGGCGGCGGGCGTGGAGTCGGTGAGCCGCGTGGGGCGCAGCCAGCCGCCGGAGCTCAACCACAAGGTGGACGGCTCGGAGGGATCGCTCTACAACGTGTACATCCCGATGGGCCTGACGGCGGAGAACGTGACGGAACGCTGCAACGTCACCCGCGAGGCCCAGGACGAATGGGCGCTGATCTCCCAGCAGCGCGCGGTCGCGGCGGTGGAGTCGGGGCACTTCGACAGCGAAATCGTCCCGGTGAGGGTGCCGGCACACACGGAGACCGACAAGGAGGGCAACGAGGTCGAGCTGGCGGAGACGGTGGTCACCAGGGACGACGGGCCGCGGCCGGGAACCACGATGGAGGGGCTGGCGGCCCTGAAGCCGGTGTTCAAGGAGGGCGGCTCGGTGACGGCGGGCAACTCGTGCCCGCTCAACGACGGGGCGGCGGCGCTGCTGGTGATGAGCGACGCGCGCGCGGCGGAGCTGGGCCTCAAGCCGCGGGCGCGCATCATCGCCTCGACGGTGGCGGCGATCCGCCCGGAGATCATGGGCCTGGGCCCGATTCCCGCGATCCAGAAACTTCTTGCGAACACGGGCATGGCGATGAGCGACATCGATGTGGTGGAGATCAACGAGGCGTTTGCTGCCCAGATAGTGCCCTGCAAAGAGGAGCTCGGCATCGAGGACGAGAAGCTCAACCCGTTCGGCGGGGCAATCGCGCTGGGGCACCCCTTCGGCATGACGGGCGCACGCATCATGACGACCCTGCTCAACGACCTGGAGACGCTTGATTCGACCTATGGCATCGAGTCGATGTGCGTGGCGGGCGGGCAGGGCATGGCGATGCTCGTGGAACGGCTGTGATCGGTTGGGATGGGGCCGCCTGGAGGGCGGCCTGGAGTGCTTGCGCGGTGCGTCCCCTCAGCCGGGTCCCATGCGCAGCGCGCCGTCCAGGCGGATGGTCTCGCCGCTTGATGGCCCCGGCGCTCAGACGGGGCGCGAGAGCGTCAGCGCGAACAGCCCATCGGGGTCGGTGAGCCAGCGCTCCAGCTGCATGCCGGCGGCGGCGAGGTCGCCCTCCAGGCGCTCGGGCGTGAACTTCGCGCTGATCTCGGTGCGCATCTCCTCACCGGCGTTGAAGTGCACCGAGAGGTCGATGTCGCGCACGAGCGCGGTGTGCTCGCGGCGCGCGCGCAGGCGCATCTCGATCCACTCGTGGGCTGGGTCGAACAGAGCCACGTGCTCGAAGTTGTCGGGATCGAAGTCGGCCTGCAGCTCGCGGTTGAGCACGCGCAGGACGTTGCGGTTGAACTCCGCGGTGACCCCCTCGGCGTCGTCGTAGGCGGCCTCCAGCACGCCCGGGTCCTTGACCAGGTCGGTGCCCATCAGCAGATGGTCCTCGGGTCCCAGCAGGCGCGCGATCTCGCGCAGGAAGCGCCGGCGGCTGCCGGGGGGGAAGTTGCCGATGGTGCCGCCCAGGAAGGCCACGATGCGCGGGCCGGCGGCCGCGGGGACGTGGTCGAGGTGGCGCTCGAAGTCGCCGATCACGCCGTGCACGCGCAGGCCGGGGTACTCGCTGGTGAGCGCTTCGGCGCTCTCGCGGACCATGCTCTCGGTGACGTCTAGGGGCACGTAGCGCTGCAGTGTGCCGGCGGCGTGCAGGGCGTCGAGCAGCACGCGCGTCTTGGCCGCGGTGCCGGAGCCGAGCTCGACGAGTTCCACGGCTCCTGTCAGCTGGGCGATCTCGGCGGCGGACTGCTCGAGGATGGCGCGCTCGGCACGCGTGGGGTAGTACTCGGGCAGCTCGCAGATGCGGTCGAACAGCTGCGCGCCGCGCGCGTCGTAGAAGTGCTTCGGCGGCAGCTCCTTGAAGGGGCGCGTGAGGCCGTCGAGCACGTCGTCGGCGAGCGAGCGCTCCTCGGCGCCGTCGAGGTGGGACTCGATGCGGATCGGCTCGGCGAGGATCGGCTCGGGTGCCATCGCGCCCTCCAACCTAATCACAGCTCCCGCGCCAGGCGCAGCCCGGCGAAGATCTGACGGCGCTGCGGCAGGTCCCAGTTGCGGAACGTGACGCTGGCAACGCGCGGATCGCTGGCCCACGAGCCGCCCCGCAGGACGCGGTAGTGCTCGCCGAAGAAGACCTCGGAGTACTCGCGGTAGGGATGCGCGACGAAGCCGGGGTAGCCGCCGAAATGCGAGGCGGTCCATTCCCACACGCGCCCCACACCCTCCAGCTGGCGCGCAGCCCGCTCCCACTCCGCCTCGCTCGGCAGGCGTGCGTCGCTGGCGCGGGCGAAGGCCTCGGCCTCGTAGAAGGAGACGTGGCAGGCGGGCGCCTGCGGGTGGCCTGCGGCGAGCGTGGGGTGCACGGCCACCTCCTGCTCGCCCAGCCACGCCCAGCCCTCCGGCGACCACCATTCGCGCCGCGCATAGCCCCCGTCCTCGCTGAAGCGCAGCCACTGCGCGTTGCTGACGGGCCGCCGGGCCAGGGCGAAGGCACCGAGCTCGACGTCGTGGCGGGGGCGCTCGTTGTCGTAGGCGAAACCCTCCGGCGCGGCGCCCATCGCGAAGCTGCCCGCGGGCACGCGCAGCCACTCCTCGCCGCGGGTCTCGGGCAGCGCGCGCTCACGGTACGTGCGCTCGCGTGCGGGCAGCAGGCCGGCGATGGCCAGCGTCTGGCGCATCGTCTCGCCGTGCTGGAGCTCGTGGCGGAGCACCAGCTCGGGGATGACGCCGTCGCCGAGCCCGCGCTCGGCGAGCACGGCGGCGCTGCGCTCACGGACCTCCTGCAGGTAGTCGCGGGCGCCCGCCGGGTGCAGCGCCTCGATCTCGCCGCGCACCGCCCGGGGAGTCTCGAAGGCGTCATACAGCCCGGCGAGATCGGGGCGCAGCAGCTCGAGGCCGCTGTGGCGGTGGGCGAGCCACAGATCCTCGTAGGCGGCGATGTGTCCGAGATCCCACACGAGCGGACTCATGATCGGTGAGTGCACCCGCTCAAGCTGCTCGTCGCTGAGCTGGGAGACGAGCTCCAGCGTCCGTTCGCGCGTGGCGTGCATGTCCGCGAGCGTCTGCTCGGCGGCGGGGGAGGCGGGGCTGATCTGTTCCGCACGGGCTGCCATAGAAGGCTGTGCTGCGACCACTCTAGAACGTAGGTCCGCCCGGGGGTGCTGAGCGTTACGCGGAGCTCCCCACCGCTGCCCGCGTGCGGGCGGTCTCAGACATCGTTCCAGCGCGCCAGGATCCGCGTGGAGCGCTCGTGGCCGAGCACGCAGATGGCGCCCGTAGAGAGGCCCAGCCGTCCGCCCTCGGCGGGGTACAGGGCGATCCAGCGCGCGCCGAGCACGCGCAGCATGTGCCCGTGCGAGAAGACGGCCACGTCGCCGTCCGCGTGCTCGAACTCGGCGATCACGCTGTCGGCGCGCGCGCCGACGTCGGCGGCGCTCTCGCCCCCCGGGCAGCCGTCGCGCCACAGGTTCCAGCCGGGCCTCGTGCTGTGGATCTCGGCGGTGGTCAGCCCCTCGTAGTCGCCGTAGTCCCACTCGAGCAGCTGCTCGAGCGGCCGGGCCTGCGCGCCCAACCCGCACAGCTCGCAGGTTTCACGTGCGCGGCGCAGCGGGCTGACGAGCACGAGCGCGAAGCTGCGCCCGCGCAGGCGCGGAGCGAGTGCGGCGGCGGCGGCGCGGCCCTGCTCGGTGAGCGGGATGTCGGTGCGGCCCGTGTGGCGGCCGGTGAGGCTCCATTCGGTCTCGGCGTGGCGCACGAGCACGATCTCGTGCTCGCCGGCGCCCGCGCGGGTGCTCATCACGGCGCGTGCCCGCGCGCGGCGGCGTCGTCGACGATCACGGTCAGGCGCTCGCGCCGCAGCAGGCTGGCGGGCACGTGGCGGCTGCGCTCGCCGAGCATCGCGCTGATCGCGTCGGCCTTTGCGGCGCCGGTGGCGAGCAGCAGGCAGCTGCGCGCGGCCTGCAGCACGGCGAGGCTCAGCGTGATCCGCTCGGGGGGCGGCTTGGGCGAGTCGTGCACGCCGAGGCACAGGGCCTCGGGTCCCGCGTCGAGGGTGGCGGCGCCGGGAAACAGCGAGGCGACATGCCCGTCGGGCCCGATGCCGAGCACGATTAGGTCGAGCACCGGCGGCGTGGGTTCCTGCGCGCCGTCAGCGCCGGGGTGCTCGCGCAGCAGCTGCGCGTAGCTGGCAGCCCCCTGCTCGGGACCGAGCTCGCCCTGCATGCGGTGAACGCGCTCGGCGGGCACGCCGGCGGGGTTCAGCAGCGCCTCGGCGGCGAGACGGTAGTTGCTGTCGGCATCCTCGGGCGCTACGCAGCGCTCGTCGGCGAACCACACCTCCGTGCTGGGCCACTCGACGGGCTCGGCGGCGAGCAGCTCGTAGGTGCGCCGCGGCGTGCTGCCGCCGCTGAGGGCGAGGTGGGCGACGCCGCGCTGCTCACGGGCGGAGGCGAGCTGGCGCGCGATCTCGGCGGCTGCGCGCTGGGCGACCGTCTCGGCGTCCGGGCAGCTGGTCAGCCGGGTCACGCGAGCATCTCGCGCGCGCAGGACAGCGCGGGCACGTAGGTGGGGTCGCGCAGCAGCGCCTGGCGGATGCCCTCGCCCAGCACGCCGGTCTCGCCGCGGGAGGCGCCGGGGATCGTCCACTCGCGCTTGACGCCGCTGGGGTCGAGCGTGCGGGCGTGCAGGCCCCCGGGCCCGCGGTCGAGGCGCAGGCAGCGCCCGCCGGCGGTCTCCAGGACAACGCCCTCGAGCCCGGGCACCTGCAGCTCGGGTGCGGCCTGCAGGCGCAGCGCGATCTCCTGCTCACCCCGGTGCGCGCTGCCGAGGTGCGCGCCGTCCTCGCCGCGCAGCTCGGTGCGCTGCCAGCCCAGGCGCGAGGCGAGCCAGCCGATCATCAGCAGCGCGGCGGCGGTGGAGGCGGGGTGGTGGCGGACGGTGACGCTGTTCAGCGCGGACAGTTCGCGGCGCAGCGCGGGGGGGTCGAAGGCGGCGGCGATGCGCTCGCGCCACGGCGTCGAGCGCAGCCACGCGAGATCGACCACGTAGGCCTCCTCGCTCAGCGCGCAGGCGCGCGCCAGCGCGTCGGGGGCGAGCGGCTCATCGACGGAGTCCACGAGCACGGCCTGAGCGAGCGTGAGAAGTTCATCGAGGACGTCGTGGTGGCCGTGCGGGGACCACAGCAGCGTGGGCAGGTCGGTCACCACGAGCGGATCGGCGATCGTGAGCAGGTCGTCGAGGTGCTGCTCGCCGAGATCCACGATCACGCTCTCGCGCAGCAGCGCCAGCTCGCCCTTCTCGGGATCTCCTTCGGAGGCGATCGTGACGCGCCCGTCGAGGCGCTTGCGGCGCGGCTCGTAGGAGAGCACGACCAGGCGCGAGGCGTGGTAGCGCCCCACCCCGCGCAGGCGGTTGGCGATCTCGCCGCTCCACTCGTGGTCGACGAACACGATCATGTTGAGCACGCGCGCGGGCACGAACTTCGCGTTTTCGGCGTGGCGCTCGACGAGCAGGCGCCGCAGCGCGGATTCGATCTCGTCGGGGGTGGTGCCCTGTTCGCTCCAGACCGCGTCGCTGCGTTCGCTCATCAGATCGCGCGCCAGTGATCGCCCTCGCGCAGCAGGAGCTCGGCCTCCTTCGGTCCCTGCGAGCCGGCGGCGTACTGGGGCAGGGGCCCGGGGGCCTGCGCCCACGCTTTGACGATCGGATCGCAGATGCGCCACTGCGCCTCGACCTCGTCGTTTCGGGTGAACAGCGTGGCGTCGCCGCGCATTGCGTCGGTGATCAGGCGCTCGTAGGCCTCCGGCGACTGCGACAGGAACGCGGTCCCGTAGAGGAACTCCATGTTCACGGGGCGGATGATCATGCGCGTGCCCGGGATCTTCGCGCCGAGGCGCAGCGCGACACCCTCGTTGGGCTGCAGCGTGAGCACGAGCTGGTTAGGCTGCACGCCGAGCGAGCCGGCCTGGCTGAAGGCGAGGTGGGGGACGGGCTTCAGCGTGACCGCGATCTCGGTCACCTTGCGCGCCAGGCGCTTGCCGGTGCGCAGGTAGAAGGGCACGCCCGCCCAGCGCCAGTTGTCGACCTCCAGGTGCAGCGCGGCGTAGGTCTCTGTGGTCGAGTCCTCGGGCACGCCGGGCTCCTGGAGGTAGCCCGCCACGTCCTCGCCGCCGGAGTGCCCGGGGCCGTACTGGGCGCGCACGGCCATCGCGGGGATGTCCACGGCGGTGGGCTCTGAGATGGCCTGCAGGACCTTGACCTTCTCGTTGCGCACCTCTTCGGCTGCGAAGTTGACGGGCGGCTCCATCGCGACGTGGCAGAGCAGCTGCAGCATGTGGTTCTGGATTAGGTCGCGCAGCGCGCCGGCGGAGTCGTAGTAGTCGGCGCGCGAGCCGATGCCGAGGTCCTCGGCGGCGGTGATCTGGACGCTGTCGATGTAGTTGCGGTTCCACAGCGGCTCGAACATGCCGTTGGCGAAGCGGAACGCCAGCATGTTCTGGACGGTCTCCTTGCCCAGGTAATGGTCGATGCGGAAGACCTGGGTCTCATCGAAGATGCTCAGCACGCAGCGGTTGAGCTCGCGCGCCTCTTCGAGCGTGGTGCCGAAGGGCTTCTCGATGATCACGCGCACCTGCGCGCCCTCGTGGTGGGCGAGCTTGGAGGCCCCGAGCTCCCTGACGATCACGGGGAAGAAGCTGGGCGCGGTGGAGAGGTAGAAGGCGCGGTTGAGCGGTTCGCCGGCCTTCTCCTCGAACTCGTCGAGCAGCTTCCCGAGCTCGGTGTAGACGCCGTCGTCGTCGAAGGAGCCGGGCACGTAGCGGATGTTCTCGAGCAGCGTGTGCAGGACGTCCTCTTTGGGAGGGCGCCGCGAGAAGCGGCGGATCGCCTGCTCGCAGTCGCTGCGGTATTCCTCGTGGGTTTTCTCTTTGCGCGAGACGCCGATCAGGTGAAAGCGCTCGGGCAGGGCGCCTTCGTGGGCGAGGTTGTAGAGCGCGGGCAGCAGTTTGCGCCTGGCGAGGTCGCCGCTGCCGCCGAAGATGACGAGCGTGGTGGGCGCGACGGGCAGGCGCTCGAGACCGGCTGTGAGCGGGTTCTCGGGCTCGGGCTCATCGGTGGGGCGTCCCGCCAGGACCGCCACGCTCAGCGGCCTCCGCGCCGGCTCGCGGCGCTCGTCTTGCGCGAGCGGCTCGCGCGGGCGGCTTTGGCGGGGGCCCTGGGGGCGCTCATGACGGCGTGCCCGCCGAACTGGTTGCGCAGCGCAGCGAGCACGCGGTCGGCGAAGTCGCCGTTGCCGCGCGAGCGCAGGCGCGCGTACAGCGAGGCGGTGATCACGGGGGTGGGGACGTCGTGGGCGGTGGCGTCGGCGATCGTCCAGCGGCCCTCGCCGGAGTCGTTGGTGTAGCCCTCGATGCTCTCCAGCCCGTTGCCGTCAGCTTCAAAGGCGCGGGCGGCGAGTTCGCACAGCCACGAGCGCACCACCGACCCCTGCCCCCACAGGTGCGCGATCTTGGCGTTGTCGAGCTCGTACTCGCACTTGTCGAAGACGTCGAAGCCCTCCGCGTAGGCCTGCATGAGCCCGTACTCCACGCCGTTGTGGACCATCTTGACGTAATGCCCGGCCCCGGAGGGGCCGAAGCGCAGCCAGCCGCGGGGGCCGATCGCGGCGACGCTCTGCTCGTTGGTGGGCGGCGCGAGCACGTCGAGGATGGGCGCGAGGCGCCTGACCGCGCGCTGCGGGCCGCCGACCATCATGCAGTAGCCGACCTCCAGGCCCCACACGCCGCCGCTGGTGCCCACGTCGACGTAGTCGATGCCGCTGCGTTTGAGCGCAGCGGCGCGGCGCTTGTCGTCGGTCCACTTCGAGTTGCCCCCGTCGATGATCGTGTCGCCGGGCTTCAGCAGCTTGGCGAGCGCGTCGACGGTCTGCTGCGTGGGCTCGCCGGCGGGCACCATGATCCACACCATGCGCGGCGCCTCCAGCTGCCTTACGAGCTCCTTCAGCGAGCTCGCACCGGAGGCGCCGTGTTTGACGGCCTTGCGGACCGCCTGCGCATCGAAGTCGAACGCCACGACCTCGTGCTCGGAGTCGCGGCGGATGCGGTGCACCATGTTGCCGCCCATCTTGCCCAGCCCAACGAAGCCGATCTGCGTCACGATTGCTCCTTGATGTTGGCGGTGAGGGCGCGCAGCGCGCCCACGGCGTCCTGACCCTGCAGGCGCATGCGCTCGGCGGGCAGGTCGAGCTCGCGCAGCGTCTGCAGGTCGCCGATCGCCTGCGCGTTCTTGAGCGTGGTGAAGGTGTAGGGCGCGCCGGGGATCTCGACGTCCTCGGGCCCGTCGTGCAGCAGCTGCAGGAAGCGCCCCGTCTTGGGCCCGCCCTTGTGGAACTGCCCGGTGGAGTGCAGGAAGCGCGGTCCGTAGCCGAACGTGGTGGTCGCGCCGGTGGCGCGGCGGACGGCCACGCGCAGCTCGGCGGCGGCCTCGTCGAAGGCGGCGGAGGCCTGGGCGTAGGCCATCAGCGCCACGTACTGCGGCGCCGCGGCGCCCAGCAGCAGCGCGCGCAGCTCCGCGGCGCTCGCGTCTGGCAGCTCGGGCAGCTGCTGGCGGGCTTCGTAGTCGCCGAGCACGCGGTTGGTGGCGTCCTTGGCCTGCTGGACGTTGGGCTGATCGAAGGGGTTGATCTGAAGGCCCCAGCCGGCGACCGCCACCGCGATCTCGGCGAGCAGGAAGATGCGCCCGAGGTCGCGCGGGCCGTGGGTGGGGATCGTGATCAGCGGGTGCCCCGCGTTGGCGAGCGCGGCGACCCTTGCCTCGAGCTCCGGGTCGGGCGTGTCGAGGTCGGGCAGGTAGGCGAACACGCGGTCCTCGCCGTAGACGGCGGGCTCGCCGAGCGGCTCCTCGGCGACGGGCAGGATGCCCTTGCCGTGCTTGCCGGTGGACTCTGCGACGAGCTGCTCGAGCCACAGCCCGAGCCCGGGCAGGCTCTCGGCGATGAGGAAGGTGAGCTTGTCGCGCCCCGCGCCCGCCAGCGCGCTGAGCGCGGCGCCGAGGTGCACGGCGGCATCGGGGCGCTGCGCGCCGTCCTCGAGCGCAAGCGGTGTCCGCCAGGCGGCGGGTGCGCCCGTCAGCAGCGCGCGCACGTCGATGCCCATCAGCGCGGCGGGCACGATCCCGAAGGCCGACAGGGCGCTGTAGCGCCCGCCGATGTCGGGGTCCCCGGCGAACGTGCGGCGGAAGCCCTGCTCGGCGGCGAGTTGCTCGAGGCCCGAGCCGGGGTCGGTGATCGCGACGAAGTGGCGCCCGTCGGCGATCAGCGAGTGGAAGTGCGCGAACAGCGACAGCGGCTCGATCGTGCCGCCCGACTTGGAGGAGACGATGAACAGCGTGCGCGCGGGCTCGATGGCGGCGCCGACCGCGCGGATGCTGGCCGCGTCGGTGGAGTCCAGCACGTGCAGGCGCAGCCCCCCGTCCTGCGCGGCGAAGGAGCGGCGCAGCACCTCGGGTGCGAGCGATGAGCCGCCCATGCCGAGCAGCACCGCGTCGCGGAAGCCCTCGGCGCGGATCTCCGCAGCGAAGGCCTCGAGATCGTCGAGCTCGCCGAGCATGCGTTCGGCGATCGTCAGCCAGCCGAGCCGGTTGGCGATCTCGGGCGTGCCGGGCGCGCCCCACAGCGTTGCGTCCGCTGCGCGCACCCGCTCGGCCACCCGCTCGCGCTCGGCGAGCGCGAGGCGCTCCTCGACCGCCGCTTGCAGCGAAGCCGGTATGCGCGCCTCGAGCGTCGGGATGGGGTCGCTCACGCCACGATCGTAGTCGGCTCGCCCCTGGTATAGGTTTCCGCCTTCGCCCGCCGGGGCTCGGTCCGCCGGCGTCGGGGCCGTCGCGTGCGGCCGACGCGCGCGGCAGGGCCCCGATCGCGAACTCGCAAAAGCCAATGAACCCAGATCAATCCCGCCAGCTGCCGGACCGCAACCTCGCTCTGGAGCTGGTCCGCGTGACGGAGGCCGCGGCGCTGGCGGCGGCGCCGCTGGTGGGCAGGGGTGACAAGGAGGCGGCCGATCAGGCCGCCGTGGACGGCATGCGCTTCATGCTGCAGTCGATCCAGATGGACGGCGTTGTGGTGATCGGCGAGGGCGAGAAGGACGAGGCGCCGATGCTCTACAACGGCGAGATGATCGGCGACGGCTCGCCGCCGCAGGTGGACATCGCAGTCGATCCGCTGGAGGGCACGACGCTGGCCGCGCACGGCATGCCCAGCGCGCTGGCCGTGATCGCGCTGTCGGCGCGCGGGACGATGTTCGATCCCGGCCCGTGCGTGTACATGGAAAAGATCGCGGGCGCGCCCGAGATCGCGGACCTGCTGGACCTGGACCGCCCGCTGGGCGAGACGGTCCGCCTGGTCGCCGAGCGCAAGGGCTCGCCGATCAGCGACGTGAGCGTGGTGGTGCTCGACCGTCCCCGCCACGAGCAGGGCATCGCGGCGATCCGCGAGGCCGGCGCGCGCGTGCGCCTGATCGCCCACGGCGATGTCTCGGCGGCGCTGCTGGCGGTCACGGAGCGCTCCACGGTGGATCTGCTGTGGGGGATCGGCGGGACCCCCGAGGGGGTCATCTCGGCGGCGGCGGTGAAGTGCCTCGGCGGCCAGCTGCTGGGGCGCCTGTGGCCGCGCGATGAGGCCGAGCGCAGCGCGGCGCTTGCGGCCGGCTACGAGCTCGACCGCGTGCTCGACCGCGACGACCTGGTTGCGGGCGACGACGTCTTCTTCTCGGCCACCGGCATCACCGACGGCGACGTGCTGGAGGGTGTGCGCTACCCGAGCGCGGGCGGGGCCACCACCGAGTCGCTGGTCACGCGCTCGCGCTCGGGGACGATCCGGCGCATCCGCGCCACGCACGACCGCGCGAAGCTCAGGGCGGTGGGCGCCGAGCGCCAGTGAGAGCCTGCTCGTCGCTTGCGGCGAGCGGGGTCAGGCCGAGGTCGTCGCCGTCGCGCCCCCGCAGCACCGCCATCAGGTGATCGACGTCTGCGAACGCGGCGTCGCGCAGCGCGTTGCTGACCTGCTCGTTGGCCTCGAGGTCGCGCGCGGTGCGGAAGCTCGCGCTGCGGCTGCCGGCCCCCTGGTGGTAGATCACGTCGCCGTAGATGCCGCCCATCAGGAAGTGGAAGTTGACCGCGTTGCTGCGGCGCAGCGGTGCGATCGGGCGACCACGGCGGATGAACTCGTATGTGATCTTCTGCCCGACGTCCTGGTTGTAGTCGCTGACCTGTTTGTACTCATCGCCGATGTACCTGATGTCGCGCCCGAAGGAGACGCCGAGCGCACGCAGGTCCGCTCGCTTGACGCACAGTCCGCTGACGTGCACGAAGGGGTGAACATCGGGAGCCATCTCGTCGCGGTACACGCCGGCCACGGCGGCGCCCGCCTCGCACTCCCCGACGAGCACCTCCAGCCAGTCCTCGCGCACCGGAAAGGAGTCGTTGTCCAACGTGACGATGTAGTCGAAGTCGGCGGGCACCCGGGCGGCGAGGTAGTCCAGCGCGCTGGGGTGGCGGCGTTCCAGCAGGCGCCCCGCATAGGGGCCGGGCAGGCGGTTGGCGAGGCGCCCCAGCATCGCCACCCAGCTGCGCGGCAGCAATCGCACGTGCTCGAAGCGGCGAATCAGCTCGCGGTGGGGCTTGAAGTGGGAGTTGTCGAAGACGAAGACCTGGTAGTCCCATCCCCGTGAGTGTCGCGTGACCTGGCGCAGGCACAGCTCGATCCACGGGTATCGCAGCGCCTCGGCGGCTCGCTGAGGGCCGCGTGGCCCGCGCCTGGCGAAGCCGTTGACGACGATGATCGCAACGCGCGGGCGCGCACCCGCTTGACGCTCCTCTGTGCTCACGGCATCTGACTATATTGCCCCGCGCGCGCCGCTCAGCGCGGCGCGGCGGGTGTCCCGAGCAGCTGTCCGACGCGCGACTCGGCGAGGTCGAGGCGGGTGAGCGAGCGCAGGAAGCCGTAGGTGACGATCACGTGGATGCGCGACTGCGTGGCGTTGTAGATGCCGCGGCTGAGGCGCGAGGCGATCGAGGGGTAGAAGTTGGCGACCTCGACCTCGACGTGCAGCGGCACGCGCGCGGGCGCCCCGCCCTCGGCGGCGGCGGGCGGGCGGCGGCGGACCTCGATCTGCAGGTAGCCGTGGCCGCGGCGCCCCCGCGCGACGAGCAGGCCCCGCTCGATGCGCCAGCGCACCAGGCCGCGGGTGGCGTCCATCTCGTATTCGGGTGCCTGGAAGCTGAGCAGCCGCAGCGGCCGGCACAGCAGCACGATCGAGCGGCCCTGGGGCGAGTAGTGCACGCGGATCAGCCCGAGCGTCACCCGCGTGAGGAAGCGCCAGTAGGTCCGCGCGAGGCGCTCGAGGTGCGCGGGCGTCCAGATCTCCTCGAGCGCGGCCGGGTCGATCAGCAGGTCCGCCCGCTGCACCGAGCGCACGGCGCCCTCATCGCTGACGGCGGTGGAGTCCGCCAGCGCGACGACCTCGGCGCGCCGCCCCCGGCGGGCGCCGCGGCGCCCGCGCAGCAGCGCGGCGCCGGCGAGCGTCGCGCCGGCCGCCGCGGTCATCCACACGCCGGTCCTTGTCGCCCTCGGCTTGCCCACCTGCGAGCAGGCTATCCACGGGCGCGCGTCCGCGCATGGTGTCCCCGGCAACTGCTATTCAAGTGTGGTGGCTCACGCTCCAGGCACGCATCGTCCCCAGGGCGCGCCGCCGCTCGCTGATCTGCCACTCGACGTGCTCGCGGGGCGCGCCGAGGAGCTCGCCAGGAGCTGGGCGGTGGCGCTCTTGCTGGCCCGCCCGCCTGGGCTCATCGGCGATGTGCCCCTGCAGGAGATTGCGCGCCGGGCGCCGGGCCTGTGCGAGCAGCTGCTGCGCTCGCTGGGGTCCGACGCGGAGCTTGAGCGCCTCATCGCCGAGCGCGCGGACGGCGGCGGCGCGCAGGCCGCGGGGGCCCGCGAGCTGGCGTCGATCGCCGGCGCGCAGGATCCGCGCGCGGCGGTCATCGCCGTGGAGGCTCTGCGCGGCGTGCTGTGGGAGGCCCTGCTGGGTGAGCTGAACGTTCAGAGCGCCGAGCGCACGGCGCCGCGGCGCGTGGCCGACCTGGCCGACCGGCTCGCCTACGCGTGCGCTCGCATGCTGGCTGCGGCGCTGGGAGCGATGGGCTCCGCGGCGCCGTCCGGTGCGGCGAGCGCGGCTGCGCCCCCCGCGCACCGGCAGGCCTCGGCGCAGGGGCGCGAGGCGGTGATCGTGGATGAACGGGCGCCCGGCGACGCCGCGCCGGCGGGCGCGAGCGCGCCTCCCGCCGGCCAGCTGCCTCCGTGGCCGCGGCCGGCGGAGATCGAGATCCGCGACGAGCGCCGCGAGGCGGGGCCGGCAGCATGGATCGGCTCGATCGGCGGCCAGCTCGAGCGCTTCGAGGTGGACGGGCGGCCCTTCGCGGTCCTGCTGGTCGAGCTGGTGCGCCTGCGCAGGGAGGCTCAGACGGGCGCGGGATCGCCGCTGGCAGTCCAGGTCGAGGACGTGCTGGCGGGCGAGGTGGCGCCGCTGCGCGGCTCGCTCACGCGCGAGGCTCCCGGGCGCTACTGGCTGCTGGCGCCGGAAACCGATCGCGCGGGCGCGCAGCGGCTGGGCGAGCGCCTGACCGCGGTCGTGGGCTCGCTGCTGCGCGCGCGCATGAGCCCCGCAGAGGTCGCGCTGGGCAGCGCCGTGTGTCCCGCCGACGGGCGCGAGGCGGCAACGCTCGCGGCGCACGCCGACATCGAGCTCTACGCGGCCCGCTCGGCGGCGCCCGCGGCGGCGGAACGCGCCGGCGCGTCGGTGGACGAGCTGGCCTGAGGCTCAGCGCGCTGCGGTGGCGCCCACGAGCGCGCCGCCGGCAAGGGTTTCGCCGTTGCCCGCTCCGCCGGCGGGCAGGCCGAGCGTGGGCGTGTTGGCGGTCCTGCCGACCACGCGCGTGCCGATGCGCACCGTCTCGGTGATGCCCAGGGCGGCCGCGGCGCCGGCCGTGAGGTCCCAGTCGGCGCCGATGTTGCTGTAGGGCCCGCGGTCGAGCACGGGGACGACGATGGCGTGTCCGGCGTAGCTGACCTTGATCAGCGTGCCACAGGGCAGCGTGCGGTTGGCGACGCCGACCACGGTGGGCGTGAGCGTCTGTCCGCAGGCCGTCTTGTTGCCGTAGAAGCCGGGGCCGAACCAGGTCGCGATCCCGGTCGTGTGGACGCTGGGCGCGCTGGGCGCGCTGGGCGCGACGGAGCCGCCGGTGCTCTCCGCGAGGGCGCTGGCCGGCAGCCCGATCAGCGCCGCGGCGGCGATCAGGGCGAGCACAGGGGTGGTGGGCGTGAGCTTCGATCTCATGTTTCTCGACGCCTACGGGGTGAGCTGACGGGCTCGCGCGGCACCGAGGTGCGGCGCTACGGCCCTGCCGGGCCGATTCGCCCCTGCGGATCGGATCGATCCGCGTTGGGTCCCCCGTCCGCCGCGACCTGGGTCACGGCGGCTCGGCGTGGCGCCAGTATACAGACCGCGCGGCGGGGCGCTCAGGAGAGCGGCAGGCGCGAGAGCGCGTCCTTGACCAGGCGCTCGCCCGTCGAGATGCCGCTCTTGGCAAGCTCGCCGACGAGCTCAACCGCTGAGGCCACGAGCTCGGCGCTGCCGGGCGGCCGCACCGTTCCGCGCGCGGCGTCGTCCTCGCACTCATAGCCCTGGGGGGGAACGTCCTCGAGCACGCGCGCGCTGCGGACGCGTGCGCCGCCAGCGCGCACCGATGGCTTGGCCTTGCGGGTGGCGCGCTGGCCGCTGCGCACGCGCTGGGCGGTGGCGCTCGTCGCAGCCGCGGGAGCGGCGCCGTTCGTCGTCGCGGCGGTGGCAGCCGTGGTGGACTTGCGCGCGGCGGCCCGGCGCGGGCTGGAGCGCTGCGGGCGGGTGCGCGGGAGCCTGCCGAGGACCCCGGCGTCGCCGGGGTCCTCCTGCGCCGCGCCGGCGCCCTCGTCAACCTCGCTCATGGGCACATCATTGCTTAACGAGCGTGGGCGGCGGACCTCAAGCAACGCGAAGATCGCTCCGATATTCAGCGGCGACGCGTTAGCATGACCGCAAGGAGGACTACGCTCCACTTGTAACGTTGGCATGTCCACGGCCGTATGTCTGTCGGCGTGGTTCTCCTCAGCCATTGTCCGGCAGGGCGCCAAGGGCGGTCGCCCGCGGGTTGTCGATCGAGCGAAGAATGGAAAACCGGATGTCAGTAGTCGAGCTTCAGGAGTTGGACGAGGTCAAGGGTCTGCTGGCCAAGGGGCAGCAGGTGGGCGTTCTCTCCTATACGGAGATCGCAAAGGCGATGTCGGAGCTCGATCTCGACGAGTCGGACGTCGAAGAGCTGCACGGCTTCCTCGAGCGCTCGGAGATCGAGCTCGTCGAGGACATCGATCCGGCGATCGCGGCCTCCTCGCAGGTCGAGCGCGCGCCGGACAAGCGCGGGCGGCGCAAATCCAAAGCGGCGCTGGACCTCAAGCCGGACATGACGACGGACTCGCTGCAGCTGTTCCTCAAGGACATCGGCAAGGTGCGCCTGCTGACCGCCCAGGAGGAGGTGGACCTGGCCAAGCGGATCGAGCGCGGGGACCTCGACGCCAAGCAGAAGATGGTGGAGTCGAACCTGCGCCTGGTGGTCTCGATCGCGAAGAACTACCGCAACCAGGGCCTGCCGTTCCTGGACCTCATCCAGGAGGGCACGCTGGGCCTGGTGCGTGCCGCGGAGAAGTTCGACTACCGCAAGGGCTTCAAGTTCTCAACCTATGCGACGTGGTGGATCCGCCAGGCGATCGCGCGGGCGCTGGCCGACAAGGCGCGCACGATCCGCATCCCCGTGCACGTGGTCGAGAAGCTCAACAAGATCGGCCGCGCGGAGCGCAAGCTGGTGACCGAGCTCGGGCGCGAGCCCACCGCGGATGAGATCGCGGACGTGACCGGGATCGACCCCGAGGAGGTCGACTCGATCAAGCGCTCCGCGCAGGCGCCGGTGTCGCTCGAGAAGCCGGTCGGCGATGAGGAGGAGTCGGAGTTCGGGCAGTTCATCGCGGACGAGCGGGCGGAGTCCCCCTACGAGCGCGCCGCGGAGATCCTCACCAAGGAGGCGCTGCGCGAGGCCCTCGAGAACCTCTCCTACCGCGAACGGCGGGTGCTCGAGCTGCGCTACGGGCTGGGGGGCGAGCATCCCCGCACGCTCGACGAGGTGGGGCGCACGTTCAACGTGACGCGCGAGCGGATCCGCCAGATCGAGAACCAGTCGCTGAAGAAGCTGCAGAGCCTCGCCGAGGCCCAGAAGCTCCGCGACGTCGCCTGAGGCCTCGTCTCCTCGCCGCGGGCCGGCTCCTCGCTCGCTCGCGCGCAACCCCGCACGTCACCCTCTCTGCGTCCCTGCCGGCGAGGAGGATCCGTGGGCCTGCCTCGTGTGCTCCCCGCCGCCGGTGTCCTCGCTCGCCCGCGCGGTGTCCAGAGCTCGTCGCGCGATTCAAGGCAGGCGGCGCTGATGCCGATCAGGGGTGCATGTTCGACGTCATCGCTGCGCTGCGCGAGCTTGTGGAGAAAGAGGGCTCGGACCTGCACCTGAAGGTCGGCTCGGGCCCGCTGTTCCGCGTTCACGGGGAGCTGGCGGTCGACACCGGCGCCGATGTGCTCACCGAGCAGGACACCGAGGCCGCACTGAAGGCGCTCCTCAGCGACGAGGCCAAGCTGGCCGAGTTCGAGCACGAACACGAGGTGGACTTCTCCTTCGAACTGCAGGGCGTGGCGCGCTACCGCGTCAACGCCTTCCGCCAGCGCGGCCTGATCTCGCTGGCCTGCCGCGCGATCCCGCATCGCATCAGCACGATCGAGGAGCTCGCGCTGCCCGACGTGGTGCGCGAACTGGCCGAGGAGGAGCGCGGCATCGTGCTCCTGACGGGGACCACCGGCTCGGGGAAGTCGACGACGCTGGCGGCGATGATCGACCACATGAACGAGACGATGAGCAAGCACATCGTGACGATCGAGGACCCGATCGAGTTCGTCCACGCAGACAAGCGCTCGGCGATCAACCAGCGCGAGGTGGGGATGGACACGGCGTCCTTCAAGCGCGCGCTGCGCAGGGTGCTGCGGCAGGACCCAGACGTGATCCTGGTCGGAGAGATGCGCGACGAGGAGACCGTCCAGACGGCGCTGTCCGCTGCCGAGACGGGGCACCTCGTGCTCTCCACGATCCACACGGTCGACGCGACCGAGTCGATCAACCGCATGCTCGACTTCTTCCCGCCCCACCAGCACGGCCAGGCGCGCAGCATGATCGCGGGAACGGTCAAGGGCGTCATCTCCCAGCGGCTGGTCCCGGGCGCTGACGGCGGCCGCGTGGCGGTGTGCGAGATCCTGCGCATGACCGGCCGCGTGCGCGACATGATCGTCGACCCCGACCAGACGGGCAAGCTCGTCGAGGTGATCACCAGCGGGGGCTACTACGGCATGCAGACCTTCGACCAGGCGCTCTTCGGCCACGTCAAGGCGGGCCGCGTGACCTTCGACGACGCGATGCGCGTGGCCTCCAGCCCGCACGATTTCAAGCTGCTGATGCAGGCCGACGGGCGCCGCGGGACGACGATGGAGGACGTGGCTGCGGCTGAAGCCAAACGCGAGCCCGCTCCCAACCCGTCGCTGACGATCGCCTCCTAGCCTCCGTCCGCTCCCCTTTACTTCAGTTGGTAAAGTAAGGGGTGCGATGGCCGTAGATGAGACATGCCCGGTGTGTATGACCGCAGAGATTGTGTGCGGGAAGTGGACGCTGCTGCTCGTGCGCGACCTCGCTGAGGGACGCTCGCGCTTCTGTGAGCTCGAACGCTCGCTCGCGGGGATCAGCCCGCGCACCCTCTCGCTGCGCCTGCGCGCGCTGGAGGAGGAGGGCATCGTGGAACGCCACACGTTCCCCGAGGTGCCTCCGCGCGTGGAGTATGAGCTGACCGAGAAGGGCCGCGCGCTGCTGCCGATCATCGACGGCATGCGCACCTACGGCGAAGAGTGGCTCGGCGAGCAGTGCGCCGAGCGTGCCGCCTCGCCGGTGCTCGCCGTCGCATAGAGTGGCGCTGTGGCAGATCGGGTGTCGCTCTACCGGCGTCGGCTGCGCCGCCTCGCCAGGCTGTCGCTGCACCCCACGCGCATCCCGCGCAAGGTGCGCGTGCGCCGGCGCGGACAGGAGCGCCAGCGGCTGCTGAGCCTGCTGCCCGCACGGGCAGAGTGCGCCGAGGTGGGGACCTGGCGCGGGGACTTCGCGGCGGCGATCCTCGCCAGCCGCCGGCCCGCCCGGCTCTACCTGATCGACCCGTGGGAGTACCGCACCGACCCCGGCTACGATCAGGCCAGCTACGGCGGGCACAGCGAGGATGGACAGGCGCGGCTCGATGCGATGCATGCGAGCGTGCTGGAGCGCTTCGATGCGCAGATACGCTCCGGCCAGGTGCTCGTGCGGCGCGCGCGCTCGCTGGAGGCGGCGGCGGGCTTCGCGGACGAGAGCCTCGACTGGGTCTACATCGACGCGGATCACAGCTATGAGGGCGTCAGCGGCGACCTCGAGGCGTTCTTCCGCGTGGTCAGGCCGGGCGGCTTCCTGGCGGGCGATGACTACGGGCATGAGGGCTCGTGGTTCGAGGACGGTGTGCGCCGGGCGGTCGATGAGTTCGCCCCCCGCTGCGCCGCGCTGACGGTGATCGGCACGCAGTTCGTGCTGCAGAAGCACTAGCCGCTGCGGTGCAAGAGGCCCTGCGCCGGGCAGGAGCGCGCGGCGCGAGCGCGAAACCCGCCCACCATGCGCTCACTTCAGCTGCAGGCCGCGCTGGTGGAGTTCGTGGAGGCGGCCGCCGCGCTGCTGGAAGGCGACGTGCAGGCGGGCGCCGAGGTGCCTTTCGAGCTTGACTCGCGCGGCGGGCGCAGGAGCACGGGCACCGCGGCGCTGTACTGCTACCGCGCGCTGACCGGCGAGTTCATCGCCGAGCGCCAGGCCGCGCTGGAGCGTCTGCCCAGCCACGCGGAGGCGGCCGCCGCGCTGGCCGGCTACGAGGGCCTGGAGAGCTATCTGCGCAGCGCCGGCATCGATCCCGGCCGTACCGCCACGAGCGGGCGCGTGCGAGCCGCCGTCAGGGTGCTGCTGGAGGACGTGTTCGCCGAACAGAGCGACTTCGCACTGCGCACCGAGCGCATGCAGGCGGCGCTCGAGCGCCTCGAGCAGTCGGCCTTCGCGCGCACCGACGCGGTCACGCTGGTGGCAACGCTGCACGGGCTCACGCTGACCTCGCCCGAGCTGGCGCTCACGAAGGGCCTCACGATCGCCCATCTCGACGCGCTCGAGGGGCTGCCCGACGGTGCCCGCCAGGGCGCCGAGGAGGGCGCCTGCGAGCACCTCGTGGTGGTGCTAGCCACCGAGGACGCCGATGTGGGCGCCGCCGCGCGCCGCGGGCGCGAGCTGCTCGAGGAACTGCTGCGCGCGCTGCGCCTGTTCGGCGACGGCCGCGTGACGCTCGGCGAGCTGGCGTGGGCGCGCATCGGCGCCGGGGCGTGGACCCCGCTCGCGCTCGGCGCCGGCGGGCGCCCGCAGGGCATGCTCGTGGTCACCGCCGAGCAGGAGGACGAGCTGCGCGCGTTCTGCAACCTCGTCGCGCGCCGCGCGCCCGAGGGCAACGAGCTGGCGTGGGCGCTGCGACGCTTCGAGCTGGGCTGCGAGCGCCCGAGCCCATACGAGGCGCTCACCGACAACCTGCTCGCGCTGCGCGCGCTGCTCGAGCCCGAGGGCCCCGCCAGCGGCCTGCTGGCCGGGCGCCTGGCCGCGCTGTGCGCCACCCCCGAGCAGCGGCTCACGCTGACCGAGCGGGCCGTCGAGGCGCTCGCGCTCGAGCGCGCGGTGGTGGCCGGGACCGCCGTCGAGCACGCCGGCGCTACGCTGCTCGCGGCGGAGATCGGCGAGCATCTGCGGGCGCTGTTGCGCGACGTGATCTGCGGCCATCTGGACCCCAACCTGGCATCGCTCGCGGACGAGATCCTGCTGGCTCCCGAGCCGCACGCCGGCGAGCCCATGGACGTGGCGCCCGGCGCCGAGCTGCTCGTCTCAGCCGAGCAGGTGGGCGGCGATGCGCGACAGGCCGAGGAGATCCTGGACGTCTTCATCTAGGTGGGGCACGAGCAGCGGCCTGCGCGTCTGCAGGGCGCTGGCCAGGCGGGCCACCGTCTCGCGGTCGCGCTGGACGAGCGCGTCGAAGTCCGCGAGGTTGCTCGCGACCCGCGCCGCCAGCTGCTCGCCCAGTTGCGGCGCGAGCAACTCGCAGACCTCGTTGACCGAGCGTCCGTCCAGGCCGTCGCTGTGCACGCGGTTGACGATCAGCTCGCCGCCCGGCATCCCCGCCGCGGCGAGCCGGTCGGCCAGGAACACCGCCTCGCGCGCCGGCTCCGGCTCGGGCGAGGTCACGATCAGAAACGCGGTCTCGGGCGCGCGCAGCAGCGCGGCGACGCCGCGGGTGCGTTCGCCGAAGCCGTCGAGCACGCCCGACATCGCGCGGAAGAAGCTCGACAGTTCGCCGAACATGTCCACGCCGGTGACGCGCGCGAAGATCGCGAACACCAGACCGGTGCCGCGGCCGAACAGGCGGGCGGTGAGTCCGCCGGGGGCGAGGAACACCTGCAGCGCGCGCCCTTCCAGGAAGCCCAGCAGGCGGGTGGGGGCGTTGAGGAAGTCCAGCGCATTGCGCGAGGGGGGCGTGTCGAGCACGATCACGTCGAAGTCGTGCTCCTCGTAGAGCTCATACAGCTTGGTGATCGCGCTCAGCTCGTGCGAGCCCGCGACCGCCGTTGAGAGCTCCCTGTAGACCGGGTTGGCCAGGATCTCCTCGCGCGCGCCCTCGTCGGGCGCCAGGCGCGTGATGATCTCATCGAAGGTGCGCTTGGCGTCGAGCATCATCGCCCATAGCTCGCCCTTGACCTGGACGCCCTGGGCGGCCAGCATCTCCGGCGCGATCCGCAGCGGCTCGCCCGAGAGCTCCTCCAGCCCCAGCGCCGAGGCCAGGCGCTTGGCGGGGTCGATCGTCACGACCGCCACCTTCTGCCCCCGCGCGGCCAGGCCCAGCGCGAGCGCCGCCGAGGTGGTCGTCTTGCCCACGCCGCCCGCGCCCACGCAGATCACCACGCGCTTGCCGCGGAGTGCCGCCCGCAGGCTCGGCGTGCGCTTCACGGCGGCGGCGGGCATCAGGGGATCGTAGTTCCCATGCAGGAATCGCCCCTCGCCATGCGAATACCCACCGGACGGCTTCCAGCAATCGAGCATCGGAGCGAGCGTGGACGGCAAGGCCAAGGTCATCGCATTCGCCAACCAGAAGGGCGGCGTGGCCAAGACGACGACGACCCTCAACCTGGCGGCTGCGTTCGCCGAGGAGGGTCACCGCGTGCTGTGCGTGGACATGGACCCCCAGGGCAACCTCACGATGTCCCAGGGGATCGATCCGGACACGCTTGAGAAATCGATGTACGACGTGCTCGTGCACAAGGTCTCGATCCGCGAGGTGATCCGCCGGCGCGAGATCGACGTGGCCTGCGCCTCGATCGACCTGGCCGGCGCGGAGATCGCGATGTCCACCATGATCGGGCGCGAGCGATCCCTGCAGAAGGCCTTCGAACCGATCCTCGAGGACTACGACTTCATCTGCATCGACACCCCGCCGAGCCTCGGGCTGCTGACGATCAACGCGCTGACGGCCGCCGACAAGGTGATCGTCCCCGTGCAGTGCGAGTATCTGTCGATGCGTGGCCTCATCCAGCTGCAGAACACGCTCGCGATGATCCGCGAGAACCTCAACCCGGGCGTCGACATCGAGGGTATCCTCCCGACGTTGGTGGACTCGCGCACGATCCACGCCAAGGAGGCCATCGAGATCCTCGAGGAAAACTTCGGCGACCGCGTGTTCGCCTCGCGCATCCGCAAGACGGTCCGCTTCGCCGAGGCTCCCGTGAAGGGGATGTCGGTGCTCAAGTACGAGCCTGACGGCGTGGCCGCTCAGTCCTACCGACAACTCGCGCAGGAGGTTCTCACCAATGGCCAACGCTAAACGCGCGAGCATGCGCGAAGGGCCGCTCGCGGCGCTGTTCCGCAAGACCGAAGAGGACGACGCCCCGGCGGACGCCGGGCCCGCGCCCGCCGAGCCCGCCGCCGCCCCGAGCGCGCCCACCCCGACGCACCCACGCGAGAGCGGGCTGCCCCACCCGGCGCTCAGCGCCTCGCCGGCGAGCTACGAGCCCGACGTCCAGGTCCCCTCGCCGCGCGAGCGCCTGCGCCACGCCTTCTCCTCGGAGATCCCCGAGAGCCTGATGGAGCGCCCCGCTCCCGCCCGCACGCTCGGCGACTACAGCGAGATCCGCGCCGAGCGCGCGCTCGCCGGCGGCGACGGGCAGCCGGTGATCCGCGTGGTCGGCGTCGGCGGTGCGGGCGTCAACGCGGTCAACCGCATGGTCGAGGCCGAGGTCGAGGGCATCGAGTTCATCGCGGTGAACACCGACGTGCAGTCGCTGCAGCAGTCCACGGCCGACATCACGCTGCACATCGGCGCCGAGTTGACGAGGGGCCGCGGCTCGGGCTCGGATGCAGACATCGGCCGCCAGGCAGCGATGGAGGACTACGACCGCGTGAAGGCCCTGCTGAAGGGCTCGGACATGATCTTCATCACAGCGGGCGCGGGCGGCGGCACCGGCACCGGCGCAGCGCCCGTGCTCGCGCGCATCTCGCGCGAAGTGGGCGCGCTGACCGTCGCGATCGTGACCAAGCCGTTCGGCTTCGAGGGCTCGCGCCGCGGCGAGCAGGCCGAAGCTGGCGTGCGGGCCCTGGCCGCCGAGGTCGACACGCTGATCGTGGTGCCCAACAACCGGCTGCTGGCCGTGCTCGACAAGCAGACCGCGATGGTCGAGGCCTTCCGCGTGGCCGACGACGTGCTGCGCCAGGGCGTCCAGGGCATCTCCGATCTGGTCACGCTGCCCGGGCTGATCAACCTCGATTTCGCGGACGTGCGCACGATCATGAGCGAGGCCGGCAGCGCGCTGCTCGGGATCGGTATGGGCGTCGGCGAGAACCGCGCCACCGAGGCCGCCGCGCAGGCCGTCGCCTCGCCCCTCCTGGAAACCTCGATGGACGGCGCCCGCTCGATCCTGCTGTCGATCACAGGCGGCAACGACCTCTCGCTGTGGGAGGTCAACGAGGCCGCCAAGTCGGTCTCGCAGGCCGCCCACCCGGACGCCAACATCATCTTCGGAGCGATGGTCGACGAGAAGCTCGACGACCAGGTCTGGGTGACCGTCGTGGCCACCGGCTACGGCGATGAGGGCCGGCGCAAGAGCGCGGAGCGCTTCCGCGAGCCGGCCGCCGCCGGCGAGGTCAAGGTCCAGCGGGCTGCCCCGCCCCGTCCCGCCCAGCCCGCGGCCCGGCGCGGCGGGCTCTCGGTGGACGAGCTCGACGTGCCCGAGTTCCTGCCCAACCTCTGAGACGCCGCGCCGCTGCGCCGCGCGCAGCTGTGGTATCGCTCCTGCATGGGCGCGGCTGAGCGAGGAGTGGTGGCGGCCGGGCATCCGCTCACCGCGGAGGCCGGCGCACAGGTGCTGCGCGAGGGCGGCAACGCGGTCGACGCGGTGGTCGCCGCGATGCTCGTCTCCTTCGCCGCCGAGCCGCTGCTGACGGGTCTCGGCGCCGGCGGCTACATGCTCGTGGCCGGGGCCGGGCGCGAGCCCGCGCTGCTCGACTTCTTCGTGCAGGCGCCCACGCGGCCGGGCGCGGGCGAGGCGGAGGCCGCGCTGATCGCCGAGCTGCAGGCCATCGACGTGTCCTTCGGCGACGCCGCGCAGGTGTTTCACATCGGCCCCGCCTCCTGCGGGGTCTACGGCACGCCCGCCGGCGTCTGCGAGGCGGTGCGTCGCTGGGGCACTGCGTCGCTGGGGGATCTGGTCGCACCGGCCGTGCGCCTGGCGCGCGAGGGCGTCGCGCTCAACGCCGGGCAGGCCTACGTCGCCAAGATCCTCGGCGACCTGCTGACCTCCACGCCCGAGTGCGCTGCGCTGTGGGCGCCGTCGGGGCACATCCTGCGCGAGGGCGAGACGCTGCACAACCCCGAGCTCGGGGACGCGCTGCTGCGCCTCGCCGGCGCCGGCGCGGCGCCGTTCTATGACGGGGACATCGCCGCCGCGGTGCTCGCCTGGCTGCAGGCCCGCGGTGGGACGCTGTGCGCCGCCGACCTGGCCGGCTACCGCGCGCTCGAGCGCGAGCCCGTCAGGCTGCGCTACCGCGACCGCGAGATCCTCACCAACCCGCCGCCCTCGGCGGGCGGCACGCTCCTGGCCTACGCGCTCGCGCTGCTCGACCGCGGCCCCCGCCCGCCCGGCCTGACGGGCGTGGTCGAGGCGATGGTTGCCGCCCAGTCCGAGCGCACGCCCGAGTTCGTGGAAGGCCTCGAGGAGGAGGGCTTCCTCGAGCGCTTCCTCGCCACGCGCCTGGGCTCCACCACCCACATCTCTGCGATCGATGCGGACGGCTGCGCGTGCAGCGCGACCTGCACCAACGGGGAGGGCTCCGGCGTGGTGGTGCCCGGCACCGGGATCCACCTCAACAACGTGATGGGCGAGGCCGACCTGAACCCGCTCGGCTTCCATCTCCATCCCGCCGGGCGGCGCATGCCCAGCATGATGGCCCCGTCGATCGTGATGAGCGACGGCGAGGTCGAGCTGGTGCTCGGCAGCGCGGGGTCAAACCGCATCCGCTCGGCGATCTTGCAGACGATCGTCGGCGTGGTCGACCGCGGGCTGTCGGTGCGCGAGGCGGTGGACTCCCCGCGCGTGCACTTCGAGGACGGCGTCGTGTTCGCCGAGCCGGGCATCGGGCTGGCAGAGCTCGAGGGCCGCTGGCGGCTCGTGCGCTTCGGCGCGCTCAACCTGTTCTTCGGTGGCGTGCAGGCCGCAGAGCACCGCGGCGGGGTCTTCAGCGGAGCGGGCGACCCGCGCCGGGGCGGCGTGGCGGTCAGGGCATGAGGCTGCAGGCGGCGGCGCTCGCGCTGCTCGCCGCTGCGCTGCTGAGCGGCTGCGGTGTGAAGGCCGGCGACCTGTTCCTCGTGGAACGCAGCGGCAGCACGCCCGCCGCGCGGCTCACGCTGCTGGTCAACGAAGAAGGCAAGGTCAACTGCAACGGCGGCCCCACGCTCAAACTGAGCGACCCCCAGCTGGTGCAGGCCCGGGGCATCCAGGAAGAACTCGCAGAAGACGCCGGCAAGGACCTCGTGCTGCCCGCCCGCCCCGGGTCGGTGCTCAGCTACCGCCTGCACGACGAAGCCGGCACGCTCAGCTTCGCCGACAACTCCGCACGGCAGTCCTCGGCGATGCACCAGCTTGCCCTGTTCGTGCTGCAGACCGCCCAGCAGGTCTGCCACCTGAGCGAGTGAGCCGCTAGCGCCCGGCGGGCTTGCGCGCGGTGAGCATCAGGTTGTAGAAGAGCGCCGCGGGCAGCTGGGACTCGAGCAGGCCGCTGTCCACGCGCTGCAGCAGCAGGTAGCCGCGGTGGGCATACATCCGCCACAGCCACGGCACGTCCTCGGGCGCGGCCGTGGCCTCGAGCGTGCGGTTGGTCCAGCCGAACCAGTTGGCCAGCAGCTCCTCGCCGCTCACGCGCACCTCCTCCAAGCCCGCCGAGCGCGCCGCCTGCGCGAGCTGCGCGGGCGCGAAGGCGTGGACGTCCACGACGCCCTCCAGCGCGGCGTCCCCGTCGCCCTCGGCGCCCTGCGCCGCGGGTCCCGCGCGGAGCGCTCGCCGCCACAGCGGCGCGAGCGCCACCGCCAGGCGCTTGGGCACGCGTGCGATCCGATCGCCGTAGCGCGAGGGCTCGCCCGCGAACAGGACGCTGCCGCCGGGCGCGAGCACGCGTTCGAACTCGGCGAACGCGCGCCCCAGGTCGGGGATGTGGTGCAGCACCGCGTGGCCCAGCACGAGGTCGAAGCTCGCATCTGCGAAGGGCAGGCGCTCGGCGTCGGCCGGCGCGGTGTGCACGTCGAGGCCGAGGCGCCGGGCGTTGGCCTGGAGGGTCTCCAGCATCCCCGGCGAGATGTCGCTGCAGGTCGCCTCGCCGATCAGCCCCGCCTGCATCAGGTTCAGCGTGAAGTAGCCGGTGCCCGAGCCGATCTCCAGCGTGCGCGCGTAGTGCCCCGGCTCGTGGCCGAGTGCCTTGCGCACCTTCGCGGTGACCTGTTCGCGCCCCATGGCGGAGAAGTCGATGCCCCACTTGGCGTCGTAGTGGCCCGCCGCGACGTCGTGGTAGCGCGTGTTGGCCTCGCGGATCTTCTCGGCGCTGAGGGCGGGCGGCACGGGTCGGCACCATATACTCGCGCGCCGTAGGAGCGCCTGGACCGCGGGCGCCGGCGCCCGGAGCAGGAGCACCACTTGACCCCAGCGATCTACCTGCAGCGCGACCAGCCCGATGGCGTCCCCCCGCTGGCGCTGACCGGCGAGCGCACGCTGCCCGACGTGCCCGAGGAGAACTACTGGTTCCGCCGCCATCTCGTGGTCTACGAGTGGATCGCCGCGCAGGTGGCGGGCCTGCGCGTGATCGACATGGCCTGCGGCGAGGGCTACGGCGCGGAGGTGCTGGCGCGCAGCGCCGCGAGCGTGGTGGGCGTCGACGCCAACCCCGAGGCGCACGAGCACGCACGGCTGCGCTACGTGCGGGCGAACCTGCGCTTCGAGCGCGACCTCGTGGACAGCTTCAGCGAGCCGGCCGACGCGGTCGTCTTCCTGCAGACGATCGAGCACGTGCAGGAGCCCGTCGCGGTGCTCGAGCACTTCCGCTCGCTGCTCGCGGCCGGCGGTGTGGCCTTCATCTCCACGCCCAACGTGCTCACGCTCGCGCCCAAGGGGGCCTCGCGCTCGGGCAATCCCTGGCACGTGCACGAGTACCGCGCCGCGGAGTTCGCGCAGCTGTGCCGCTCGTGCTTCGCAGCGGTCGAGCTGTACGGCCTCTTCCACGCGCGCAAGCTGCGCGCGCATGAGCTCGCGCTGCGCCTGGGCTGGGACCGGGTGCACCCCCGCCTCGGTCTCACAGGACCCTTCTACGGGCGCTTCACGCCCGCCATCGCCGCCAGCGACTTCGCGCTGCGCGCCGAGGGCGAGGCCGACCTGGATCGCGCGCTGGATCTGATTGCGGTGTGCCGGGCGTGAGCGCCGGGCGCGGGCGCGGCGCGCTGGCGATCGTGCTGCACACGCACATGCCCTACGTGGAGGGCTTCGGCACCTGGCCCTTCGGGGAGGAGTGGCTGTGGGAGGCGCTGGCCAGCTGCTACCTGCCGCTGCTGGACCTGCTCGACGAGGGCGCCGCGCTGACGCTCTCGCTGAGCCCCGTGCTGTGCGACCAGCTGGAGGCGCCCGGGCTGGCCGAGCGCTTCGCCGCCTTCGTGCAGGGCCCCCGGCGGGAGAGCCACGCGCAGGACGCGGCGGGCCTGCGCGCCGGCGGGCAGGAGCCACTGGCGCTCGAGGTGGAGCGCGCCTTCGGCGACTACACCCGCGCGCTGGAGAGCCTCAGCAGGCGCGGGGGAGACGTGCTCGGAGCGCTCGCCCGCCACGCCCAGTGGACCTCCTCGGCAACGCATGCGATCCTGCCGCTGCTGGCCAGCGAGGCGGGCGTGCGCCTGCAGGTGCAGGGTGCCATCAACGCCCACCGGCGGCGCTTTGGAGAGTGGCACGGCGGCTTCTGGCTGCCCGAGTGCGCCTATGAGTCCTCGCTCGAGCGCGCCCTCGAGGACGCGGGCGTGGGCGCGGTTTGCGTGGAGCTGACCGAGCGCTTCGGCCTGGGCGCGGCCGATCATCTGCGCCCGCTGCAGAGCGCCTCCGGGCTGCAGCTCGTGCCGATCGACCGCGCCACCATCGCGCTCGTGTGGAGCGAGGACGGCTATCCCGCGGGCCCCGTCTATCGCGACTACCACCACCACACCGTCCACCAGCGCAACCCGTGGGCCAACCACGGCGGCGCCTACGACCACGCTGCGGCGCTCGCGCAGGCGCGCAGCGACGCGGCGGACTTCGTCGCGCGCACGCTCGCGCGCCTCGAGCAGGCCGGCCCGTCCGCCCCGTCGGGCGGCGGCCTCGTCGTGTTCGCGATCGACACCGAGCTGTTCGGGCACTGGTGGTATGAGGGCATCGCCTGGCTGCGCGCGGTCCTCGAGGAGTGCTCCCGTCAGGGCCTCGAGCTGCTGCGCCTCGACGACGCGCTCGCGCGCGCCGAGCCGGCCGCGCTCAGCGAGCCGCTGGCGGCCAGCAGCTGGGGCGCGAACGGGGACCTCTCGACCTGGTCCGCGCCGGCCGTCGCCGAGATGGCATTCGCGGCGCGCGCCGCCGAGCTCGAGGTCCTGCGTGCGGGCGCCGGTGCGGGCGCCGGCGCGGTGCGCCAGCTGCTCGCGCTGCAGTCAAGCGACTGGGCCTTCATGGTCTCGCGCGACATCGCCGCCCCGTACGCGCGTGAGCGCTTCGCCGCGCACCGCGGGGCGCTCGCGCGCGCGCTCACGCAGGACGAGGAGGCCGACCCCGGCGCGCTGCGCAACCTCGCCGTGGACGCCCACCCCGCGCTGCTGCTCGCGCCCTGATCACTCCCAGCGCAGCGAGCGCGGGGTCTCGCGCATGCGGATCAGCCGCGCGGGCACGCCGCCGAGCACGGAGTTGGCGGGGAAGTCGCGCGTGACCACCGAGCTCGTGCCGATCACGCTGTTGTCGCCCACGCTCACGCCGCGCAGCACGCACGCGCCGTAGCCCATCCACACGTTGTGCCCCACGCGCACGTCGCGCTTGTAGATGCCCTGTGCCCGGATCGGGCGCTCGACCTCGGTGACGCCGTGATCGAAGTCGATCAGCATCACGCGATCGGCGATGATGCACTCGCGCCCGATGGAGACGTGCTGGTAGGCGGAGATCGTTGCCTCCTGACCGATCACCGTCTTCGCGCCGATGCTCACCTCGCCCTCGTGCACGCGGATCTTGCAGCCGTGCCCGATCCACGCCCAGCGGCCGATCCGCAGCGTCGCCTCGGGGCCGATCTCGAGTTTCACGCCGGGGCAGATGAAGCAGAAGCCGTCCGTCTGCAGCCGCCTTCCGTGGCGCAGCTTGAGCAGCGCCAGGCGGGAGAGCAGGCGCGCGTAGTCGAGGCTGAGCATGCGGTGCGCGCGCATGAAGGCAAGCAGCGTGAGCGGGCCGCCGTGGCGGGGCGGCGGCGGCGGGCGCAGACCGCCGGCGATGCGCTCCTCTGCCGTGGCTGCGCTGGCGTCTGCGAGCAGCTCCATCGCGGCCCAATCGTAGGGGACGAGGGGGCGGCCGGGCCCGGAGACGGCCCCTGCGATGATTGCGCGCTGCGATGAGTAGCCAAACGCTCGCCCAGCGCCTGCTCGACGGCGACCGCCGCGCCCTCGCGCGCGCGATCACGCTCGTCGAGGACAACCGCCCCGAGGGCTGGGAGCTCGTCAAGGAGGTCTACCCGCACACCGGCAGAGCGGCCGTCGTGGGCTTCACGGGGCCACCCGGCGTGGGCAAGTCCACGCTGATCGGCGCGCTCACCAGGGCGCGGCGCGAAGCGGGGCGCACGGTCGGCGTGCTGTCGATCGATCCCTCCTCGCCGTTCACCCATGGCGCCCTGCTGGGAGACCGCATCCGCCTGTCCGAGCACTTCCTCGACGGCGGCGTGTTCATCCGCTCGATGGCCAACCGCGGCGCGCTCGGCGGGCTCTCCGAGGCCGCCCTGCAGGCCGCGCTGCTGCTCGATGCGGCCGGGCGCCAGGACGTCTTCGTGGAGACCGTCGGCGTGGGGCAGGCCGAGATCGACATCATCGACCACGCCGACACGATCGTGCTCGTGCTGATGCCCGGCTCGGGGGACTCCATCCAGGCCCTGAAGGCGGGCGTCATGGAGATCCCCGATGTGATCGTGATCAACAAGGCCGACCACCCGCTCACCGACACCATGATCCGCGAGATCCGCGGCGTGCTCTCGCTCGCCAACCTCGATCGCTCGCCCGAGGAGGTGCGCGAGCGCTGGCGCGTGCCGATCATCAAGACCGAGGCCACGCAGGGCCGCGGCATCCCCGAGCTCGTGGCGGCCCTGGAGGAGCACCGCGCGCACATCCTCGCCGCCGGTCAGCTGGCCGAGCGGCGGCGGCGCAACCTGCGCAACGAGGTGCTCGCGATCGCCACCGCGCGCATGCGCAGGCGCCTGGAGGAGGGCCTCAGCGAGGACGCCGCCTTCCAGGAGCTGATCGAGCAGGTCGTCGAGCGCCGGCTCGATCCCGCCAGCGCCGCCGCCGCGCTGCTCGAGCGCGCGCCGCAGAGCGCGCGGCGCTGAGGCGGGCCGCTCAGGCGCCGAGCGCCCGCGCGATCACCATCTGCTGGACCTCGTCGGTGCCCTCGCCGATCGTGAGGATCTTCGCGTCGCGGTAGAAGCGGCACACGGGGTACTCCTCGATGTAGCCGTAGCCGCCGTGGATCTGCACCGCCTCCTCCGAGCAGCGCACCGCCAGGCGGCCCGTCTTGAGCTTCGCCTGGGCGGCCGTCAGCGTGAAGTTGCGCCCCGCGTCCTTCTCCAGCGCCGCCCTGTGGACGAGCAGCCGCGCGGCCTCGATCTCGGTCGACATGTCCGCCAGCTTCATCTGGATCGCCTGGAACTTGGAGATCGCCCTGCCGAACGCGCGGCGCTCCTTGGCGTAGCGCAGCGACTCATCGAGCGCCCCCTGGGCGAGACCCACGCCCATCGCGGCCACGCCGATGCGCCCGATGTCCAGGATGTGCAGGAACTGCTTGAAGCCGGCCCCGCGCGGGCCCAGCAGGTTCTCCTCGGGCACGTGGCAGTCGCTGAAGCTCAGCGGGCGCGTGTCCGAGGCGTTCCAGCCCATCTTGCGATACGGCTCGCCCTGCTCGTAGCCGTCGGTTCCGTTGGCCACCAGGATGTTGGAGATCTCCCTCGAGCCCCCGGGATCGCCGCCGTTGCCGGTCACCGCGGTGATCGCCACCACCCCCGAGATCTCGGTGCCGGCGTTGGTGATGAACTGCTTGGCGCCGTCGATCACCCATTCGCCGTCCGCCAAGCGCGCGCGCGTACGCGTGTTGCCCGCATCCGATCCCGCCTCGGGCTCGGTCAGCCCGAATGCGCCCAGGCGCTCGCCCGAGCACAGCCGCGGCAGCCACTCGCGCTTCTGCTCCTCGCTGCCGAACAGGTAGATCGGCTGCGTGCCCAGCGAGGTGTGCGCGCACAGCGTGATCGCGACCGAGGAGTCCACGCGCGCGAGCTCCTCGACCGCCAGCGCGTAGGCCAGCGTGTCGCCACCGCCACCGCCGTATTGCTCGGGGAAGGGGATCCCCATCAGGTTGAGCGCGCCGAGCTTGGCCACGATGTCGTAGGGAAAGGACTTGCTGCGGTCGAGCTCCTCGGCGCGCGGGGCGACCTCACCCTCGGCGAAGTCGCGCACCGTGCGCCTGATCAGCTCATGCTCGGGCGAGAGGTCGAAGTCCACGGCGGGCATTCTCACAGACTCCGTCTGCGGCCCCCGCCCCGCCGTGTCTTGGCTCAGAATACGATCGTGCGGCCCTCGTGCACGAGCACGCGGTCGTCGAGCTCGCTGCCAACCGCGCGCGCCAGCACCATCCGCTCGAGGTCGCGTCCCACGCGCTCGAGGTCAGCGACCGTGTAGCGGTGCCCCACCCGCTGAACGTCCTGCTCGATGATCGGGCCATCGTCGAGCACCTCGGTCACGTAGTGGGCCGTCGCGCCGATCAGCTTCACGCCGCGCTCATAGGCCTGCCGGTAGGGCTCCGCACCCGCGAACGCCGGCAGGAAGGAGTGATGGATGTTGATCACCGGGCAGGCGAGCCTCGCCAGGAAGTCAGCCGAGAGGATCCGCATGTAGCGCGCCAGCACGAGCAGCTCGGCGCGGCCCGCCAGTGCATCGAGGGCGCGCTGCTCGGCCTCTCGGCTCGTCTCCCTCGTGACCGGTATGTGCACGAAGGGGACGCCCAGCGCCTCGACCTCGCCGCGCGCCTGCTCGTGATTGGAGATCACGCAGATGACGTCCATGTCCAGCTCGCCGCGGCGGTGGCGCCAGAGCAGATCCAGCAGGCAGTGATCCTCGCGCGAGGCCATCAGCGCGACGCGACGGCGATCGCGCGAATAGGCGATCCGCCAGCGCATCCCGAAGCGCTCTGCGAGCGCGCGGAACGCCTCCTGGAAGGCGTCGCGCTCGGCGTCGATCGCGGGCAGGTAGAAGGCCGAGCGCATGAAGAAGGTCCCGTGCTCTGGGTGGGTCGAGTACTGGTCCGAGCTGACGATGTTGGCTCCCTGCTCGAAAAGGAAGCGCGACACGGCCGCAACGATCCCCGGCCCGTCCGGGCACGTGATCAACAGCCGCGCGGTGTGGCCGGCACCGTCCGCGCTGTCAGGACCGATGGATGCCATTGCCTGTCGATCGTACGTCGTGGACAGGCCGCGAGCGGCCCCGCGGGGGCGCACTGCGGTTGTGTGTCACGATTGCCCGCCAATGGCCCGCCCGCGTGTGCTCCTCGAATTCGTGCGCCAGCGCGGGCGCAGCTACAGCTACGGCTCCGATCCCTCTCAGCACGCCGAGTTGCATCTGCCCGCGGGCGCCGGGCCGCACCCGGTGATCATCGCGATCCACGGCGGCTCGTGGAGGGCGCGCTACGGGCGCATCGTCATGCGCGCGCTGATCGGCGACCTGCTCAGGCGCGGCTGGGCGGTGTGGAACATCGAGTACCGGCGCGTGGGCAACGGCGGCGGCTGGCCCGCCACGTTCGCCGACGTGGCCGCCGCGATCGACCGCCTCGCCGAGCTGGACGCGCCCCTGGACCTCGACGAGGTGAGCCTGCTCGGGCACTCCGCGGGCGGGCACCTCGCGCTGTGGGCGGCGGCGCGGCCTGCGCTCCCTGCGGGGGCCCCGGGTCGCATCGACGGCGAGCCGCCGGTGCGCGTGCGCCGCGTCATCGCCCAGGCCGCCGTGTGCGATCTCACCGGTGCCCACGGGCTCTGGCGCGGCGGCGCGGTGGCCGCGCTGATGGGCGGCAGCCCCGCGCAGCTCCCCGAGCGCTACGCCGCGGGCGACCCCGCGCGCCTGCTGCCCCTGGACATGCCCGCGCTGCTCGTCCACGGCACGCTCGATGAGACCGTCTCGGTGGAGCTGAGCCGCGACTACGCCGCCGCCGCGCGCGCCGCGGGCGGCGAGGTCGAGCTGGTGGAGATCGCCGGGGCCGCCGGGCACCATCGCGCGCACATCGACCCGCGCGGGGAGGCCTGGGCGGCCGTCACCAGCCGCCTGGGCGCGCCGCGCGAGCTCGCGGGCGCCGCGCGACCCTCCGGCGCTCCTCCTCCATCAGAGCGCCTTCAGGCGCAGTAGGAGCGGGCGAGCTCGACGAGCAGGCGCACACCGTAGCCGGAGGCGCCCTTGCCGACGTAGGCGCGGTTCAGCTCCCACGCCGAGCCCGCGATGTCCAGGTGCGCCCACGGCACCTCGCCGACGAAATTCGAGAGGAACGTCGCGCCCACGATCGTGCCCGCCTTGCGCCCTTCGGGCGCGTTGTCGAGGTCGCCGTAGGTGCCCTTGATGAGCTCGCCGTACTCCTCGTGCAGCGGCAGGCGCCAGGCGATCTCGCCGCTGCGCTGCCCCGCCGCGAGCACCCGCTCGGCGAACTCCTCGTCGTTGCTCATCAGCCCCGAGTAGGTGGAGCCCAGGGCGACGATCACCGCGCCGGTCAGCGTCGCCAGGTCGATCACGCGCTCGGCTCCCTGCCCGATCGCGTGCCACAGGCAGTCCGCCAGCACCAGCCTGCCCTCCGCGTCGGTGTTGTTGACCTCGATCGTCTTGCCGTTGGCCGCCCTGACGATGTCCCCGGGCTTGACCGCGTGCCCGCTGGGCAGGTTCTCGGTGGCTCCCACCACAGCCAGCAGGCGCACCGGCAGCTGCAGGCGTGCGACTGTGGCGATCGCCTCGATCACCGCCGCGCCGCCCGACATGTCGAACTTCATCTCTGCCATTTTCGCGCCCGGCTTCAGCGAGATGCCGCCGCTGTCGAACGTCACCGCCTTGCCCACGAAGCCGAGCGTGGGGCCGCTCGCGCCGGGCCCCTCGTAGCGCATCGTGATCAGCGCGGGCTCCTCGTCGGAGCCCCTGGCGACCGCTGCGAACGCGCCCATGCCGCGCGCGATGATCTGCTCGCGACCCTCCACCTCCACCGACAGTCCCTCGATCTCCGCGCCGAGCCCCCGCGCGTACTCGCCCAGAGCACTCGGCGTCAGGTCGTTGCCCGGCCGGTTCTGCAGGTCGCGCGCGCGGTTGACCGCCTCGGCCAGCAGCGCCGCCTCGGCCACCGCGTCCGCCGGGGCGGGCGCAGCGGAGATGATCAGCTGCTCGAGCCGCGGAGACTCCTCGGCGTCCGCCGCCGACTTGTGGCGCTCGAAGCGGTACTCCCCGAGGATCGTGCCCTCCACCAGCGCCGCCGCGGTCGCCGCCTCGCCGCCCGCCGGGAGCTCCCAGCACAGCGTCCGCGTGCCGATCTCGCGCGCCCTCGTGAGCGCGGTGGCGGCCGCCACGCGGGCGCGCTCGTGGTCGAAGCGCGCGCGCTCGCCCAGGCCCACGAGCAGCCAGCGCTTGCCCTGCGCGTGCGCCAGCGCGAGCTTCTTGAAGGCACGGCTCGCCTCGCCCGAGGCGAGCAGCTGCGCGAGCTCCGCGGGCGCGCCGGCGCCGGGCTGCTCGCCCTCGAACACGCCGATCGCGACGGTGTCCGCGGCGCTGTCCGCGGGGGGCTGATCGGTCGTCGTGGTCTGCATCGCCAGCACGATATCCATCCGCCGCCGTGGCCGCACGGGCGCTGCTCGCAGCGGGCGCGCCGAGGGGCTCTCGCGCGGTCGTCCACTACCATTCTTCCTCTCCCGTCCGCGACTTTCACAGAGGAGACACCCGCCCACATGCCCAAGACAGTGATCCTCGGCGCCGCCCGCACACCCATCGGCAAGATGGGCGGTGGCCTGTCATCCCTCGATGCCACCGAGCTGGGCGGGCTGGCGATCAGCGCCGCGCTGGAGCGGGCTGCGGTCGAGCCCGAGCAGGTCGAGCACGTCGTGATGGGCCAGGTCCTGCAGGCCGGCCAGGGCCAGATCCCCTCGCGCCAGGCGCAGATCAAGGGAGGGATCCCCAAGGACGTCTCCTCGGAGACGATCAACAAGGTCTGCGCCTCCGGGCTGCGCGCCTCGGTGCTGCTGGACCAGGCGATCCGCGCCGGCGACGTGGAGGTCGGCGTGGGCGGCGGCATGGAGTCGATGTCGCAGGCCCCCTACCTGCTGCCGCAGGCGCGCTTCGGCTACCGCATGGGCGACGCCAAGATGCTCGATGCGATGGTTCACGACGGGCTCACCAACCCGTTCTCCGGCAAGCAGATGTTCGTCGAGGCCACCGAGGTCGGCGACGAGCTCGAGATGACCCGCGCCGACATGGACCGCTGGGCGCTGCGCTCCCACGAACTGGCGCTGAAGGCCATCGACGAGGGGCGCCTGGCGGAGGAGATCGTGCCCGTCACCGTCAACGGGCGCAAGCAGAGCACCCTCGTGGAGATCGACGAGGGCCCGCGCCGGGACACCTCGCTGGAGAAGCTCGCAGCGCTACCCGGCCTCGTCGGCAAGGACGGCTCGCACACCGCCGGCAACTCGCCCGGCGTCAACGACGCCGCCGGCGCGCTCGTGCTGTCCTCCGATGAATGGGCCGATGCCAACGGCAAGGAGGCCCTCGGCGAGATCCTCACCCACGCGCAGAGCGCCAACGACTTCGCCTACCTCGCCACGACGCCCGCCGCGGCTGCCCGCAAGGCGCTCGAGAAGGCCGGCCTGCAGCCCGGCGACATCGACGTGTGGGAGATCAACGAGGCCTTCGCCTCGGTCACCCTCAACTCGATCCGCATGCTCGGCATCGACGAGGACAGGGTCAACGTCAACGGCGGCGCCGTGGCCCTGGGGCACCCCATCGGCGCCTCCGGCGCCCGCATCCTGGGGAGCCTCCTGCTGGAGCTGCGCAGGCGTGGCGGCGGGCTCGGCTGTGCGGCGATCTGCTCCGGCGGCGGGCAGGGCGACGCCGTGATCCTGAAGGTCTGAGACGACAGTGATCGCCTCGCCAGACGGCGTTCTCGCTCACCGCCCGGGCAGGCGTGCCGCGCCCTCCGCGCCGCGCTCCCGCCGTACCCGCGACCGCCTGCAGAGCTAGTGTCCGAGGACAACGGCGCCGCTGAGCACGCAGGCCTGCGCGCGGCCGCCTTCTTCGACCTCGACAAGACCCTGATGGCCGGCTCCTCGGGGATCTTCTTCGCCCGGGCGGCCTATGAGACCGGCATGATCTCGCGCGCGCGCCTGGCGCGCGACGCCTATGAGAACCTGCGCTTCCGCCTGCGCGGCTCCACCGACGATCGGGCCGACGAGGTGCGCAAGCGCGTGGGGCAGATGATCGCGGGGGTGCGCGTGCGCGAGCTGGCGCGTCTCTCCCCGCGCGTGCTCGCGGGCGTGCTCCCGCGCCTGTATCCGGAGATGCTCGCGCGCGCCTACGCCCACCAGGACGACGGCATGCTCGTCTACATCCTCACCGCCGCCTCGCAGGAGATGGCGGACCTGCTCGCCCACGTGCTCGCCTTCGACGGCGGCCTGGGCTCGCGCTCGGAGATCGTCGACGGGCGCTACACCGGGCGGCCGGCCGGTCCCTTCAACTACCGCGAGGGCAAGGTCCTCTCCATGCGCGAGGTGGCCGAGCGCGAGGGCATCGCGCTGGAGGCCTCCTACGCCTACTCGGACTCCGAGTCCGACCTGCCGATGCTGCGCGCGGTGCGCCACGCCGTCGTCGTCAATCCCGACGCCGACCTGCGCCGCATCGCGATCGCCGAAGGATGGGAGATGCTGCATCTCGATCGCCTGGAGCGCCGCCTCAAGCTGCTGGGGGCCCTCGGCGCGAGCGCCGCGCTGGCCTCGCTCGGGCGGGTCGCCTTCGAGCGCGGGCGCTCCTCCCGGCGCTGAAGCGCGCGGGCGCATAATCTATGTCCGCGCGCCCCGCGCCCCGCCATGTCCTCCGCCGCCCCGCCAACCCAGAGCAAGATCCGCGTCGTCGTTGCCAAGCCCGGCCTCGACGGGCACGACCGCGGCGCAAAGATCATCGCCCGCGCGCTGCGCGATGCCGGCATGGAGGTGATCTACACGGGCCTGCACCAGACGCCCGAACAGATCGTCGAGACCGTCATCCAGGAGGACGCCGACGCGGTCGGGCTGTCGATCCTCTCCGGCGCGCACATGACGCTCGTGCCGCGCGTGGTCGAGCTGCTGCGCGAGCAGGGCATCGAGGACGTGGTGATCACGGTCGGCGGCACGATCCCCGCGGAGGACATCCCCGAGCTCAAGCGCCTCGGCGTGGCAGAGGTGTTCACCCCGGGCGCCCCCACCCAGGCGATCGTCGATTTCATTCGCGGCGCGACCGCCGAGCAGCGCCCTGCGGGCGGCGCCCCGGCCGCTGATTGACTCGTCAGTCAACCGCTGAAAGAGATAGGATCGCAGTCAACAGACCCCAAGGAGTTGCCTGAGAATGAAGATATGCGTCCTGGTGAAGGAGGTTCCGGACGCCGCCGTCGAGAAGAGGATCAACCCCTCGACGGGGCGAATGGACCGCAGCGGCGAGAAGAACCTCAACCCGTATGACACGCACGCCATCGAGGCGGCGATGCAGATCAAAGAGGGCGGCGCCGTGCCCGTCGAGGAGATCGTTGCCGTGACGATGGGCCCCGAAAGCGCGGTCCGCGCGCTGCACAAGGCCGTCTCGCTGGGTGCCGACCGCTCGGTGCACCTCTGCGACGAGGCCGTCGCGGGCTCCGATGTGGCGGCCACCGGCTACGCGCTGGCCAAGACGCTCGAGCGCGAGAGCCCCGACCTCGTGCTGCTCGGACAGCAGTCCGACGACGGCGAGTGCTACACGATCGGCGCCGTCGTGGCCGAGCACCTCGGCATGCCCTCGCTGACGCAGGTAATCAAGATGGACGTCGAGTCAGACGCCCTGCGCTGCGAGCGCCAGGCCGAGTACGGCTATGACACCGTGCAGGTCAAGCTGCCCGCGGTGATCTCCGTGGGCGATGCGATCAACGAGCCGCGCTACCCCTCGCTGAAGGCGATCATGGGGGCCAAGAAGAAGCCGCTGGACAGCGTCACGGCGGGCGACGTGCAGATCGACGCCGCGAAGGTCGGCGGCGAGCACTCGGCCGCACAGTGGGTCGGCTCCAAGCCGCCCCCCGCGAAGGCCGCCGGAGAGATCATCGAGGACGAGGACACCGGCGAGACCGTCGAAAAGATCATCGCCTGGCTCGACGAGCGCAAGCTCATCTGATCCGCGGATGAGCGAAAGGAACTGAACTGACATGGCAAACATCCTGGTTTACGCGCTGCACTACGACGGCGCGATCAACAAGAACTCACTGGGCGCCGTCTCCGAGGGCGCCAAGCTCGCCGCCGAGCTGGGCGGCGAGGCGCATGCGATCCTGCTCGGCGAGAGCGTGCCGCAGGACCTGGCCGCCTCGCTGGGCAAATATGGCGCCAAGAAGGTGCTCGTGGCGGATGGCCCCGAGGGCCTCGCGCAGCCGCTCGTCGACGCGATGGCCGCGGCAATCTCCGACGGCGGCTACTCCTACGCGCTGTTCGGCGGCGGTCTGCTCGGCTTCGAGATCGGCGCCGGGCTGGCCGCGCGTCTCGGCGCCGGCGTGGTGATGGAGGTCACCGCCGTGCGCGCCGAGGGCGGCGAGCTGATCGCGGAGCGCCCCATCCTGGGCGACTCGGCGATCTCCGAAGTCAAATACCGCTCCGACGTGGGCATCATCATCGGACGCCTCAACGCCTTTGAGATCAGGGAGAGCGGCGGCGCCGATGCGCCCGTGGAGCAGCTGAGCTTCGAGCTCAGCCCGCACGCCTCGCAGGCCACCATGATCACCCGCGGCGAACAGCGCGGGGCCGACGTCGACATCGAGGGCGCCGACGTCCTCATCGCCGGCGGGCGCGGTCTCGGCAAGGCCGAGGGCTTCCAGCTGGCCGAGGACCTCGCCGGCGCCTTCGGCGGCAACAGCGCCGTGGCCGCCACGCGCGCGGTGGTCGACGCGGGCTGGTACCCCTATGCCGCGCAGATCGGCCAGACCGGCAAGACGGTCGCGCCCAAGCTCTACCTCGCCGCGGGCATCTCCGGGGCGATCCAGCACAAGGTCGGCATGCAGGGCTCGGAGAACATCGTTGCCATCAACAAGGACGCCAACGCTCCGATCTTCGAATTCTCCGACCTCGGCGTGGTGGGTGATCTCAACAAGATCCTGCCCAAGCTGACCGAGGCCGTGAAGGCCAAGAAGGGCAGCTGAGGATGAGCGCCGGCTCCGCCAACGGCAGGGTTGCGCCGGCAGCCTTCCCGCCGCCCGTCGATTCGCGCAGCGAGTTCGTCAAGCGGGGCCTGGACCCCGAGGACGAGCTGATCGAGGTGGGCGTGGCGATCGTCGGCGGCGGAACCGCGGGCCTGGCCTGCGCCAACCGCCTGCTGCAGCTGCTCGCCGACGACCCCGAGACGATGGAGCGCCTGGGCGAAGTGCCCGTGGCGGTCATCGAGAAGGCCAAGACGTGCGGCGGGCACAACCTCTCCGGGGCGGTCGTGCGCCCCGGGCCGCTGCAGGAGCTCTTCCCTGAGCTCACCCGTGAGGACTGGCGCAGGGAGGGCTTCGCCTTCGGCGAGGTCAAGAAGGAGGCCGTCTACCTGACGCCCACGGCCAAGCGCGCGGTGCGCATCCCGACACCGCCCTCCTTCAAGAACCACGGCAACGAGGTCATCTCCGTCTCCGCCCTGGCGCGCTACCAGCAGCAGCAGGCTGAAGACGCCGGCGCCTACATCCTGACCGAGACCGCCGCCACGCAGCTGATCGTGCAGGACGGCACGACCGGGGCCTCGCCGACCGTCGTCGGCGTGCGCTCGGGCGACAAGGGCCGCGGCAAGGACGGCGAGCCGCTCGGCAACTTCGAGCCGGGCACCGACATCAAGGCCCACGCCACGGTCCTCGCGGAGGGCTGCTGGGGGCATCTGACGGGCGCCGCGATCAGGGAGTTCGACCTGGCCGCCGGGCGCGAGCCGCAGGTGTGGGAGCTGGGCGTCAAGGAGGTCTGGAAGGTCCCCCGGCCGCTCGACCGCCTGATCCACACGATGGGACCATGGCCGCTGAAGCTCTCGCCGAAGTACGGGCAGATCGGCGGCACCTGGATCTACCCCATGAAGAACGAGAAGACCGGCGAGGACATGGTCTCGATCGGCTTCGTCGTCGAGCTCGAGTACGCCGACGCGACCACCTCCGCGCACGACCTGCTGCAGACCTTCAAGACCCATTCGCTGGTGCGCGGGATCCTCGAGGGCGGCGAGCGCGTCGCCTGGGGCGCGAAGGCGCTGCCCGGCGGGGGCTACTGGTCGATGCCCAAGCTCTCGATGCCCGGCGCGGTGCTGGTCGGCGATGCCGGTGGCATGGTCGACACGATGGCGCTGAAGGGCGTGCACCACTGCATCCGCTCGGGCATGCTCGCGGCCGAGACGATCTACGCCGCGCTCAAGCGCGGCGAGAACAGCTTCTCCTCCTACGAGCAGGTGATCGAGGAGTCCTCCGTGGGCAAGGAGCTGTGGGAGGTGCGCAACGCGCGCCAGCCGCTGCAGAAAGGCCTGTTGCTCGGCGGCCCGCTCAGCGGCCTGCAGCAGATCACCAAGGGCAAGCTGCCCGGCCGCGCCTCGTGGCACCGCAACGACGCCAAGCCGATGTTCGTCGGCAACACCAAGGACGTCTACCCCAAGCCCGACGGCAAGTACATCTTCGACAAGCTCTCCTCGGTGTTCATCACCGGCAACGCCACCAGGGACGATGCGCCCAACCACATCCGCCTGCAGAAACACGTTCCCCGCGAGGTCGCCGAGACGTGGAGCGCGATGTGCCCTGCAGGGGTCTATGAGATTCCCGAGGACGCGCCCGAGCACGGCAACGTGGACGTGATCGTCAACTACACCAACTGCGTGCAGTGCGGAGCGATCACCGCCAAGGGCGGGCGCCTGACCGTGCCCGAGGGCGGCGACGGGCCGCTCTACCAGATCCTCTGAGCGCGCGACCGCAGGAGCCTCGCCGAGAGCCGCCCGGCGCAACCTGCCCGCCCGCGCCGTGTTAGGGGGCATATGAGGTTCAGCCAGCCCAGCCGCCCGCCGCGCCGGCGCACGCCCGCGCGGGTGGCCCTCGCGCTCGCCTGCGCCGCGCTCGCTGTGGGCGCCGCCTCACCCGCGGGGGCGCTCGCACAGGGCGCCGCCTCCGCGCAGGCGGCCACCGCGGTGCTCGTCGAAGGCCCCGCGTCGATGGCCGATGTGCAGCCCGCGCTGAGCAGCCCAACGACCCCCAAGCCCGATGCCACCGCGACGCTCGAACAGTGCCTGACGACGGGCGCCCAGGCCGAACGCTCGGCCACCTTCGCGGGCGAAATGAACGCCATCCCGGGCAGCGCGCGGATGGAGATGCGCATCGAAGTGCTCGAGCGCCTGCCCACCGAAACGACCTTCCACGCGGTGCTCGCGCCGGGCCTCGGCGTATGGCGCTCGGCGGCGGCCGGGGTGAAGGTGTTCCGCTTCCTCAAGCAGGTCACCAACCTCTCCGCGCCCGCGGTCTACCGCGGCGCCGTGCTGTTCCGCTGGGTGGGCGCCAAAGGCCGGCCGATCAAGAACCTCGAGCTGCGCACGCCGCGCTGCGCCCAGACTGCGCCGGCGCCTCCGCCGGCACCCGCCCCGACGGGCACCACCACGCCCGCGGCGGGCACCTGAGCCGGACCGCTAGAATGGAGCGGCGATGAAGAGCGAGATCCACCCGAACTACGTGCAGGCCCATGTGCGCTGCACGTGCGGCAACGAGTTCATCACGCGCGCCACGCGCGATGAGCTGCACGTCGAGGTCTGCTCCAACTGCCACCCCTTCTACACGGGCAGGCAGAAGCTGATGGACACCGGCGGACGCGTCGAGCGCTTCCAGCGCCGCGTCGCCAAGGGCCGTCTGCACACCGCGCAAGCCCGGTCCGCCAAGTAGTCCGATGGCCCGCGCGCAGCCGGCCGCCGCTTGCCGACGACGCCAGCGCGCATGAGCGTGGCCGCCGCCCCGACCGACGCCGCGCCGAGCGCGCCCACGGCGCCCGGCACGGGCGCGGGCGAGGCCCCGGACGCGCTGTTCCAGGTGGAGGCCGACGGTGAGCTGAGCGCCCAGCGCGATGCTCCGGTGGGCGGGCAGGCGGTGCTCGAGGGCGTGATGATGCGCGGCGTGGCCAACTGGGCGGTTGCCGTGCGCAAGCCCACCGCGGAGCAGCTCGCCGAGGGCGAGCGCTCGCCGGAGGAGGCGGCGCTGGGGGAGATCGAGGTCAAGGCCTTCCCGCTGGAGTCAGCGGCGCGGCGCCACCGCCTGCTGCGCCTGCCGATCGTGCGCGGCGTGGTTGCCCTGGGCGGATCGATGGCGATTGGCTTCCGCGCGCTGGAGGTCTCCGCCAACGCCCAGCTGCCGCCCGAGGAGGAAGAGGAAATATCGCGCGGGCTGTGGATCGGAACGGTCGTGCTCGCCGTGGTGTTCGCGATCGTGCTGTTCTTCCTGATTCCCGTCGGCCTGACCAGCCTCATCAAGGGCGAACTCGGCTCCTCGGTGCTCTTCTGGGTGGTCGAGGGCATCGTGCGCACCACCCTGTTCCTCGGCTACATGCTGCTGCTTTCGCGCATGCGCGACCTGCGCCGCGTATTCGAGTATCACGGCGCAGAGCACAAGACGATCTCCTGCTACGAGGCGGGCCTGCCGCTCACACCGGCCAACGCCGGGCGCTTCTCGCGCCTGCACCCGCGCTGTGGCACGAGCTTCCTGCTGGTCGTCATGATCGTCGCCATCTTCGTGTTCGCGCCGATCGGGCTGCCGGCGTGGTACTGGCTGATGCTCACGCGCGTGCTCGGTGTGCCGCTCATCGCGGGCATCTCCTTCGAGCTGATCAAGTACGCCGGTCGCCACCGCAGCCGGCGCTGGGTGCGGGCCGTGATGTGGCCCGGGCTGAAGCTGCAGCTGCTGACCACGCGCGAGCCCGACCACGAGCAGCTCGCGGTGGCGATCGCGGCGTTGCAGGCCGTGCTCGCGCGCGAGAGCCCCGGTGAGCTCTCCGCCGAGGACCTGCTCGGCGTCGAGGTCGTGGCCTAGCCTAGGGCGCTTCTTCGCTGATGCCTTCCGGGCCCGGCGCGCTCGGCCTCGGCTCGCCCGCCGGTTCCGGCGGCCCCGGGGCTTCGTCGACCGCGTCGAATGCGATCGAGCAGCTCGCGCTGAGCACCTTTTTGGCCTTGATCGTGTGCCCGTCGTGGCGCCTGGGCTTGGTGTAGGAGTAGAGCTTCAGCGCGAGCGTGCCCACCGCGCTCGCCGGTGTCTCCTGGGCGTTGATCGTGACGGTCACCGGGCCCGCGCTTTTGAAGTCGAAGAAATCGATTTCGGCGCCCCGGTAGCTCGAGCCCAGGCCCACGCTGTTCGTCGCAAAGCCAACCGTGCCGGAGATCGTGCCCGGCACCGCGTCGATCTTGAACGCGAGGCCGAAGATCGAGTAGAGCCAGTGTTTGCCGCACTGCACCCCGAACCTGCCGCTCACCCATGGCGAGGGCTTGTGCTCGAGCACCACCTGGGGGCCCGCTTCGGGGCCGTTTGGCTTCCATTCCCATATCTGTCCGCGTGCGAGGGCCGCCGGCGCCTGCAGCGCGCCGGCGCACGCGGCCAGCGTCAGCGTCGCGCACACGCGCCGGGCGGAGACGCTCCCCCGGATCGCTGAGTGGATCGCGCGCGCAGCCGGTCCCCGCACGCGCGCATTGTACGCTCGCACGGTGATCGAAGAGCTCGTCAACCAGATCGAGTCGCGCTTCGCCGAGCTGGGCGTGCAGATGACCGATCCCGAGGTGATCTCCGACCGCGAGCGCTACGCCGAGGCCGGGCGTGCCTACAGCCAGCTCGAAGCAGCGGCCAAACTCGCCGCGCAATGGCGCCTGGCGCGCGACGACGCCGCGGGCGCTGAGGAGCTGCTCGCGGAGATGGGCGAGGACGCGGAGATGCGCGAGGAGCTCGGCGAGGCGCGGCGGCGCATCGAGGAGCTCGAGGAGCAGATCCGCCTGGCGATGGTCGAGCGCGACCCCAACGACGAGAAGAGCGTGATCGTCGAGATTCAGGGAGGCGCGGGCGGCGAGGAGGCCGGGCTGTGGGCGGGCGACCTGTACCGCATGCTCAGCCGCTACGCCGAGCGCCTCGGCTTTCAGACCGAGCAGATGGACATCGGCGAGGGCAAGTACACCTTCGCGATCAAGGGCGACGGCGCCTATTCGGTGTTCAAGTTCGAGGGCGGCACCCACCGCGTGCAGCGCGTGCCACAGACCGAGTCCCAGGGGCGCATCCACACCTCCACTGCGACCGTCGCGGTGCTGCCCGAGGCCGAGGAGGTCGACGTCCAGATCGACCCTGGCGACCTGCAGATCGACGTCTACCGCTCCTCGGGGCCGGGCGGGCAGTCGGTCAACACGACCGACTCGGCGGTGCGCGTGACGCACCGGCCCTCCGGCATAGTCGTCTCGATGCAGGACGAGAAGTCCCAGCTGCAGAACCGTGAGAAGGCGCTGCGGGTGCTGCGCGCGCGCCTGTACGAGCGCGCGCTGGCCGAGCAGCAGGCCGGGCTCGCGGCCGACCGCCGCTCGCAGGTCGGCACCGGCGACCGCGCCGAGAAGATCCGCACCTACAACTACGGTGAGCGGCGCGTGACCGACCATCGCATCAAGCTCACCGTGCACAACCTCGATCAGGTGCTCGAAGGCGAACTCGACGAGCTCACCGCGGCGCTGCAGGCAGACGAGCGCCGGCGCGCGCTGCAGGCACAGGCGGCCGTGGGATGAGCACAGGCGGTGGGGGGCCCGCCGGGACATGGAGCGCGCACACGGTCAATGACGCGCTCGAGGGCGCGATCACCGCGATCGCGGCCGCGGGCTCGCCGACGCCGCGCCTGGACGCTGAACTGCTGCTCGCGCACGTCCTCGGCGTGCGGCGCGAGCGGCTCATCACCGACAGCGCGCTGCGCGTTGAGGGGCCCGCCGTGCGCGCCTTCCAGGACGCCGTGCAGCGCCGCGCGGTGGAGCACGAGCCGGTGGCCTACATCATCGGCCGGCGCGGCTTCCGCCGCATCGAGCTCGATGTTGACCGGCGCGTGCTGATCCCGCGGCCGGAGACCGAGCTGCTGGTCGAGGTCGGCCTGGAACTGCCCGCCGGCGCGCGCGTGCTCGACCTCGGCACGGGCAGCGGCGCGGTGGCGCTCGCGCTCAAGGACGAGCGCCCCGACCTGCACGTCAGCGCCAGCGACGTCAGTGAGGCTGCGCTCGCGCTCGCGCTCGCCAACGGCCTGAAGCTCGGTCTCGATGTGCGCTGGCTGCATGCCGACCTGCTCACCGGCCTGCGGGACGAGTTCGACGCGATCCTCTGCAACCCGCCCTACGTCGCCGAGTTCGAGCGCGCGCTGCTTGCGCCTGAGATCACCCGCCACGAGCCCCCTGGCGCCCTGTTCGCGGGGCTCGACGGGCTGGCCGTGATCCGCGCACTGCTGCTCGCGCTCGCCGAGCGCCACGGCGTACGCCTGCTGGCGCTGGAGATCGGCGAGGGCCAGGCGCCCGAGGTCGCCCCGCTGTTCAGCACCGCGGGCTTCCAGCGCGTGCGCATCGTGCGCGACCTGGCGGGCATCCAGCGTGTGATGGTTGGAGAGAGGCATGCCGCCGCGTGAGACGCCGCGGCCGGCGCCGCTCACCGCGCAGGACGCGCGCGCGCTGCGCGAGTGCGTCGCCGGTCGCGGTGTCGCGGTGCTGCCCACCGACACCGTCTACGGGCTCTGCTGCGATCCCGACGATCCCTGCGCGGTCGCACGCCTGTATGCGCTGAAGGGGCGCCCCGCCACCCGTCCCGCGGCGGTCATGTTCTTCGCGCTCGAGCCCGCGCTGGCGGCGCTCGGCGAGCTCACGCCCGCCGAGCGGCGCGCCGTGCAGGCGCTCCTGCCCGGCGCGCTCACGCTGCTGCTGGCAAACCGCGGCGGCCTGTTCGCGCCCGCCTGCGGGCCCGAGCCCGCCACGCTCGGGCTGCGCGTGCCGCAGCTGGGCGAGCAGCTCGCCGCGCTCGGCTCGCTGGAGATCGGGGTGATGCAGTCGAGCGCCAACCTCTCCGGCGGGCCCGACCCGCGCCGCCTGCAGGAAGTCCCCGCGCGCCTGCTGGACGGCGCCGGCCTGGCGCTCGACGGGGGCGAGCTCCCGGGCACGCCCTCCACCGTGCTCGACCTGCGCGACTACGCGCGCAGCGGGCGCTGGCGCATCGTGCGCGCCGGGGCGCTCGGCGAGGACGCGCTGCGCGCGTCGCTCGCCGCCGCGTAGGCGGGCGGGCCCCTGCGCCGATCAAACCGTGGCCGCGCGGCTGTGCTGGAAGTAGTGACCCTGCTCGAGGTCCGCGATCAGCCCCGGCTGCGTGGGCTGCCACCCAAGCAGCTCGCGCGTCAGCGTGCTGGAGGCCGGCGCGTCTAGCCCCAGGAAGCCGCCCAGCCAGGTGAAGTGCTGGCCTGCATCCGCGGCCGCCACGGAGACGACGGGGACCTCGAGGTGGGCTCCGATCACCTCGGCGATGTCGCGGACCGCAACGCCCTCCTCGGCGACCGCGTGCAGCGTCGATCCCGCCGGGGCCCCTTCCAGCCCGAGGCAGAAGAGCTGCGCCGAGTCCAGGCGGTGCACCGCGGGCCAGCGGTTGCTGCCCGCATCGACGTAGCCGGAGACGCCCTTCTCGCGGGCGATCGCGACGAGGGTCGCGATGAAGCCGTTGTCCCCGTCGCCGTGGTTGGTCGGAGGAAGTCGCACGACCGACGAGCGCACGCCTCGGGAGGCGAGGGAGAGCACGAACTCCGCGGTTTCCCAGCGTGCCCGCGGACCGCCGCCGAAGGCGGCGACGGCCGCGTCGGAGCCATGCCCGTCCCGCTCGCTCGCCACGTGTCCCGGCGAGAGCCCGAGCAGCCCGGAGGCGAGCAGGAGCGGGCGATCCGTGCCCGCAAGCGCCTCCGCGAACGTCTCGACCGCACGGCGATCGGCGTCCGCGGCGCCCTGGAAGTCTCCCGAGAACGCCAGGTCGTGCTTGAAGGCGAGGTGGATCACGCCATCCGCGGCGGAAGCTGCATTGCGCAGGACGTCGAGATCATCGAGGCTTCCGCGCTGCACCTCTGCCCCGGCGGAGATGAGGGCATCGGCCGAGGCATCCGAGCGCGCCAGCCCGATGACCTGATGGCCCTCCGAGAGGAGCTCGGGAACTACGGCGGAGCCGATCCAGCCGGACGCGCCGGTGACGAGAACACGCATGGGAGACCTCCAGGTGACGGTTGATGACAGCGACTGCCATCAGCATAGCACGCGATGTCAGCCTCTGCCGTCGCTAGACTTGGGACATGGGCCGATGGCAGCCAGACGCGCGCGGCCGGCTCATGCAGGCGGCCTTCGCGCTGTATGGCGAGCGCGGCTTCGAGCAGAGCACGGTGGCGGAGATCGCCGGGCGCGCGGGGCTGACCGAGCGCACGTTCTTCCGCTACTTCAGCGACAAGCGCGAGGTTCTCTTTGCCGGTGCGGCGGCGCTGCAGCAGGTGCTCATCGACACGGTCGCCGCGGCGCCCGCGTCGCTGGCGCCGCTCGACGCGGCGGGCCTGGGCCTCGAGGCCGCCGGCGCCAGCATCCAGGAGGCAGGTGAGCTCGCGCAGCAGCGCCAGGCGATCATCGCGGCGAGCGCCGAGCTGCAAGAGCGCGAGCTGATCAAGCTCGCATCGCTCGCTGCAGCGCTCGCCGAGGCGCTGCGCGGGCGCGGCCTCGAGGACCCGGCCGCGAGCCTGACCGCGGAGGCGGCGATCGCGGTCTTCAAGGTCGCCTTCGAAAGCTGGGTCGAGGACCCCGGCCGCCGGCAGCTGCCGCTGCTCATCCGCGCATCGCTCGAAGAGCTCAGAGCCCTCACCGCGGGCTGAGAACCCGCGATCCGGCGCGCGTGCTAGCCTCGTGACAGCTGCCGCGACTGGCGCCCTGAGGTGGAATCAACCACCGGGAAGCGGTCAGCGAACTCGCCGCGCGCCTGGGCACCACAGTCGTCGTTGTCTGCCAAGGAGAGCGCCGTGTCCGAGCTTAGCCCCGACTACTTCAACCGACCGCTTGCGGAGGTCGACCCCGAGATCGCCGAGGTGCTGCGCGGCGAGCTCGAGCGCGAGCAGCGCACGCTGGAGATGATCGCCTCTGAGAACTTCGTCCCCCGCGCCGTGCTCGAGTGCCAGGGCTCGGTGCTGACGAACAAGTACGCCGAGGGCTACCCGGGCCGGCGCTACTACGGCGGCTGCGAGTGGGTGGACATCTCCGAGCAGCTCGCCATCGATCGCGCCTGCTCGCTGTTCGGCGCCGAGCACGCCAACGTGCAGCCGCACTCCGGCTCGCAGGCCAATGCGGCGGTCTACCACGCGCTGCTCATGCCCGGAGAGACGATCATGGGGCTCTCGCTCGCCCACGGCGGGCACCTGACCCACGGCATGAAGCTCAACGTGTCCGGGCGCCTGTATGACATCGCCGCCTACGAGGTCGATCGCGAGTCGGGGCTGATCGACATGGATGAGGTTGCGCGCATCGCGCGCGAGCGGCGCCCGCGGATGATCCTGGCGGGATGGTCTGCCTATCCCCGCCAGCTCGACTTCGCGCGCTTCCGCGAGATCGCCGACGAGGTGGGCGCGCTGCTGATGGTCGACATGGCCCACTTCGCGGGCCTCGTGGCCAGCGGGCTGCACCCCAACCCGCTCCACTACGGGGCCGATGTCGTCACCACGACCACCCACAAGACGCTCGGAGGACCGCGCGCGGGGGTGATCCTGTGCAAGCAGGACTACGCCAAACAGATCGACTCGGCCGTGTTCCCCGGCCAGCAGGGCGGTCCGCTCGAGCACGTCATCGCGGCCAAGGCCGTGACCTTCAAGATCGCCGCCAGCGAGCTGTTCGCCGAGCGCCAGCGGCGCACCGTGGAGGGCGCCAGGGCGCTCGCCGCAGAGCTGCTCAAGGCGGGCCACGGTGTCAACGTGCTCACCGGCGGCACCGATGTGCACCTCCTGCTCGTCGACCTGCGCGAGACCGAGCTCACGGGCCGGCAGGCCGAGGACCGCATGCACGAGATCCAGATCACGGTCAACCGCAACGCCGTGCCCTTCGACCCGCGCCCGCCGATGGAGGCCTCCGGCCTGCGCATCGGCACCGCCGCGCTGGCCACGCGCGGCCTGCAGGCGGAGGACTTCAGCGAGGTCGGGCAGATCCTGGCGAGCGCGCTGACGCCGGGCTACGAGCTGCGGGCCGCCGAGCTGGCCGAGCGCGTCGGTGCGATCGTGGAGCGCTACCCGCTTTACGAGGGGCTCGCCGCCGCCGCCGTCGCCTAGCCGCGGGCCGCGTCCGCGCGAGCCTCGGCGCCTGCGACCTCCGCGCGTGCGATGCTGTTGGGAGTCGATGGCGCATCCGAACGAGCTCGACGCGCTTTACGCCTTTCTTGTCGCCGCCACCGTGACGGCAGTGCTGACGCCGCTCACCATGCGCCTGGCGCGGTTGGTCGGCGCGATCGACGAACCGCGCGACCGCGGCCTCTCCGAACGCCCGACACCGTTGCTGGGCGGTCTGGCGATCTTCGCCGGCGCATTCGTCGCGGCCTGGATCTGGCTGCCGGCCGGCGTGGTCAACCTGAAGGAACAGGAGCCCCAGCTGTGGCACGGCGTGCTGCTCGCAGCCGCCGTGATCACGGTCGTGGGCGCCCTCGATGACCGCTTCGACCTGCACCCCGCGGTCAAGCTCGTCGGTCAGCTGGTGGCGGCGGTGATCGCGGTGCACTTCGGCGTGGCCGTCAAGGCGATCACGCTGCCCTTCATCGGCGAACTGGCCTTCCCCAACGCGGGCATCACGAACGCCGGGCCGCTGCTCACGGTGATCGCTCTGGTGGCCATGATGAACGTGGTCAACTTCTCCGACGGCGTGGACGGCCTCGCCGCGGGCGTCTGCGCGATCATCGCCGCGACGATGGCGGTGATCGCCTTCGATCTCGGCCGCCCGCAGCCGGGTGTCCTGGCGGCCCTCACGGCCGGCGCCGCGCTCGGCTTCCTGCTCTACAACTTCCCGCCCGCGTCGAGCTTCATGGGGGACTGCGGCGCCAATCTGCTGGGTCTGCTGATGGGGGTGATCGCCATCGAGGCGGCCGTCAAGACGGCCGCGGTGGTGTCCTTCGTGCTGCCCCTGATCCTGCTCGCGGTGCCCTTCCTTGACACCACCTTCGTGCTGCTCAAGCGCCTGAAGTACCGCCAGCCGCTGTATCGCTCCGACAGCGAGCACTTCCATCACCGCATGGCGCGCATCGGTTTCTCCAGCCGGCGCACGATCGCCTACCTGTACGCCTGGACGCTGCTGCTCGCGGGGCTCGCGCTGGCGCTGCGCTTCATCCCCTACAGCGACCACAGAGGCCACTTCCACACGGGCTGGACGCTCGTGCTGATCGGCCTCGGCGTGATCGTCGTCGCCGCCAGCGTCTACCTGGTCTACGTGCTGGAGATCCTCAAGTTCCGCCGCCTCGATTCGATCCGCCTGCGGCGCCTGCGCCCGGCGGCCTCACCAGCGGAGATCGAGCTGGGCGTCGCGCAGGACCTGGAAACCGGTGAGTTCGAGGTCGTGACGCAGACCGGGGACGCGGGGGTGCTGCTGGTGGACGACCCGGGGGGTGGCGGGACTGAGCAGCGGGTTGGCGAGCGGCAGGTGGATAAGGACCGCGTAGACGCAGAAGACGAGCGAGGCGGCGCGCAGGCGCCGGTCGCCGCTGACGGCCGCTAGCGGCAGCGGCCAGATCGCATACCACGGCAAGAGCCACGCCGTGGAGAGCAGCAGCGCGAGCGTGGTCCAGCCGGCCGCCACGCGCCAGTCGGCGCCGCGCGCGGTCCGCCACAGCGCCACGCACAGCACCACGAGGAAGGCCGCCACGAACAGGTGGCGCCACCAGCCCGGCGTCCCGCTCAGCCCGAACAGGCGCGCGGTCTCGGCGGGCACGCTGTGCGTGGCCACGAGCTGCTGCTGTTCGTTGACCGCATCGAGGAAGCCGAACGCGTGCACGCCGAAGCCGATCACCGCGAGCAGCGCAAGCACGAGCGCGGTCAGCGCGGCGCTCCTGAGCGCGCCCATGCGCTCGCGCCTGCGCCGCGGGGCGAGCACCACGAACGGGAGGGCCAGGCCCGCCGTCACCTTCACGGCCACGCCCGCCACGAGCACGCTCGCCGCCGCGCGCCAGCGTGGGCTGGTCCCCGCGGTCAGCGCCAGCGCGACCGCCAGCAGCAACAGCAGCAGCGTGTCGTTGTGGGCGCCGCCCACGGCCAGCACCAGAACCACGGGGTTGAGCCCCACGAACGCCGCCGCCCAGCGCGCCGAGTGGCCCGCCCGGGCGGCCGCGCGGGCGATCAGCGCGATCGCGCCGAGGCTGCACAGCGCCGAGAACGCCTTCAGCACCCACAGCCCGCCGGCGAGCCCCAGCGGCGCGGTCGCGTAGCTGGCCAGCGTGAACAGGGGGCCGTAGGGCGAGTGCTGGAAGACCCAGCTGAGGAATGGGTAGACGGCGTCCGTGGAGGCCTGGGCGGCCGTGTGCGTGTAGGGATCCAGGCCGTGCAGCGCCCCCAGGCGCGCGAACGCGAGGTAGCCGAAGACGTCCTGGGAGATCAGCGGCGGACCCAGGAAGAGGATCACGTGAGCGAGCACGATGCCCGCCGCGAGCGCGCCCAGCGGCAGCGCGCGAGCGCTCACCAGCACCAGCGCGTAGCTCGCGCACATCACGAGCATCAGCGTCTGGAAGCCGTCTTTGCCGAGCCCTGTGCCCAGGCCCGCAAGCGGCCCGGCCAGCCAGCCGGGCCAGCCGCCGCTGCGCGCGGGCACGAATTCCGAGGGTTTGGCCGCGGCGTCCGCGCTCAGCAGCAGGACCGTGGTGAGCACGCCGAGCAGGCCGAGCGCGCCGAGGACGCGCAGCAGCGCCTCCGGCGCGCGCCCGCCCCGCGTGGCGCTCGCGGCGCCGCGCCCGCGTGCCGCCGTCAGCACGCCCGGTATGGGGGTTGTGGCTCCCACCTCCTGCATTGTTGCGTCTGCGCGGACAAGCAAGTGTCCACCGTGCCCGCTAGCCTGTCTTCAGAGCCATGCCCGTCGGGGGGCTTCGGCGTGGGCGCAGGCCCGCACCAGCCCACCGGGGGCGGCCGCCTGAAAGACCTATGTCGCGTCGCCAACGCAAACGCACTCAAGCCCGCTCCCCGGGCCCGCAGCGCGTGCTTGTGCTCTCTGCCGATGTCGGCGAGGGTCACGCGGCCGCCGCGCGCGCGCTGGCGCAGCAGGTCCAGGCCTCCCCGCAGCCCTCGGAGGTCACGGTCATCGACGGTCTCGCCGCAATGGGCCCGTTGCTGCGTCCCGTTGTCGAGGACGGCTACCGCGTGCAGCTGCGCTTCCTGCCGTGGACCTACACGGTGATCTACTGGATGCTCGAGCACGTCGCGCCCGTGCGCGTGGTCGCCCGGCGCCTGCTGTGCCTGCTCGGCTCGCGCCCGCTGGCGCGCGCGATCGCCGCACACGATCCCGACGTCGTGGTCTCCACCTATCCCGCGGTCACCGTGGTGCTGGCGCGCCTGCGCCGCACGGGCGCGGTGCGCTGTCCCACGATCGCCACGATCACCGACCTGACCGGCCTGTTCTTCTGGGCGCAGCCCGGCATCGACATGCACCTCGTGATGTACGGGGAGTCGATGCGCCCCGTCGAGCGCATCGCCGGGCACGGCAGCGTTCAGCTCGTGCGCCCGCTGATCTCCGCCGAGTTCCTGCAGCCGCGCTGCCCGCTGACGGCCCGCAGCGAGCTCGGCCTGCCCGAGCAGGGGCGCATGGTCGTCGTCTCCGGCGGTGGCTGGGGGGTGGGCGACATCGCGGGGGCGGTGCGCGAGTTCACCCGCGTGGCGGAGGTCAGCAGCATCGTCTGCCTGGCGGGGCGCAACGACCAGCTCGCGCTCAAGCTGCGCTCGACCTTCGCCCACGAACCGCGCGTGCACGTCTACGGCTTCACCGACAGGATGCCCGAGCTGCTGGCGGCCGCCGACGTGCTCGTGCACTCCACCGGCGGCGTCACCTGCCTGGAGGCGCGGGCCGCGGGCACGCCGGTGGTCTCCTATGGCCTGCCGGTCGGGCACGCCCGCCTGAACACGCGCGCGATGGCCGACCTGGACCTCGTGCGCCTCGCGCGCAACACCGACGAGCTGCGCCGCCACGTGCAGGCCAGCTTCGAGTCAGCGGACGACAGGGACGGGCTCGACGCGAGCACCGGCGGCGCTGCGCCGAGCCGCACCGCGGTGGACGTCGTGCTCGACGCGCCGCGGCGGGTGCGCCCGATCCCCGGGTGGCGACTGCGCGCGGTGGCCGCCGCCACCTACGTGGCGCTGCTGTTCGCGGTGGGCTCGTGGATGATGTCCACCGACGAGGTCACCGCGCTCGCCGCGAAGGTCCTGCGCGTGCATCCGCTGACGCATGTCGCGACCACCCAGCCCGAGGTCGGGGTGATCGTGCACGCCCCCGTCGGCGACATCGCCCCGCTGGCCGTCGCGCTGGCCGCGCGCGGGATCCATGTGTCCTTCGCCGACGGCAGTCGCGTGCCCTCGCAGGCGAAGATCGCCAGCCTGCGCACGCGCGGCGATGAACTGCTGCCCGAAGTGCCCTCCTCGGCGCCGTTTCGCTGGGAGCGCACGCGCGGCACGCTGCGCTCGCAGGCGCGCGCGCTGGGCCTGCACCACCACTTCTACTACCTGCCGCCGCGGGGCGGGCTGTCGGTGGGTCAGCTCGTGCTGGCGCGCACGGACGGTGCCACGCCGGTGCAGGGAGCCCAGCGCGTGTCCGCCACCACGGGGTCGCCTCAGCGCCCGATGCGGGCCGGCGACGTGCTCGTCGTCGAGCTCGACGGCTCGCCCGCCTCGGTGTCCGGGCTCGAGCGGATCGTCTCCTCGGTGGAGGCCGGCGGGCTCGGCGTGGAGCCGCTGGCGTGGCTCACGCGCTGACCTTCCATCAGTGCGACCAGCACCGGTGAGCGCGCCAGCATCGCGGCGCCGCCGACGAGCAGCAGGAGCGAGAGCGCGAGCGGGACTCCGCCCAGCGGTGTCTGGCTGAAGCGCTCACCGAGCAACAGCGGCGCGAGTGCCACCGGGATCACCGTCTGCGTGACGAACACCACCGGCGCCACCTGGATCGCGGGGCGCGACTGCAGTGAGCTCATCTCGCTGAGCACGCCCACACCGGAGGCGGCGGCCGTGGAGATCGCCCACAGGGCGGCCGGCAGCAGGTGCCCCGCGGAGAGGTCGTCGGAGGCCAGCTTCGTCGCCACGCCGCTCCAGCCGAAGGCGAACCCGGCGCCGAGCATCGTCACGACCGCACCGGGGCTGCGCCCGATCGCGCGGATCAGGTAGGGCAGCAGGCTCGCCACGCCGAGGCCCACGAGCACCAGCGTGACCGTCAGCACCTCCGCGCTGGTGGTCGTGGCGCGCGGCGGCGAGGTCAGCGCTGCGCCGATCACGCCGATCACGATCGCGGCCATTGCCACGTACTCGTAGCGCCCGGCGTGCTCGCCGAGCATCCTGTCGCCGATCAGCAGCAGCACCAGCAGCCCCACCGCGAGCGTCGGCTGCACGATCACGAGCGGCGCGAGCATCAGCGCGACGACCTGCAGCGGCCAGCCGAGGATCGAGAGGCCCGTTCCCAGCAGCCAGCGCGAGCGTGTCAGCAGGCCCCGCAGCAGCGCCACGCGCAGGTGCTCGCTGTGGGAGGTCTCCTTGGCGTCCATCGCCTGGAGGGCGATCCCTAGGCTGTAAAGCGTCGATGCCCCGATCGCCGCGGCGATTCCCAACAGGATGTCGATTTCGACCATGTCCGCCCACGATCATCGCATCCCCGGCACGCGCCTCGCGGGCGCCATCGCGGGCGCCGCGCTGGCCGGCTACGCGCTGCCCGCGCTCGCCGGCGCGTGGCCCGCGCTGCGCCGTCCCCTCGGGGTGGAGGACCGGACCGCGAGCGGACGCGGCTACGCGCTCACCTTCGACGACGGCCCGCACGCGCAGGGCACCCCGGCGATCCTCGAGATCCTCGCCCGCGAGAATGTGCGGGCGACCTTCTTCCTGGTGGGCGAGCAGGTGCGGCGAGACCCCGCGCTGGCGCGCGAGGTCGCCGACGCCGGGCACGCGATCGCGCTGCACTGCGACCGCCATCGAAACCTGCTGCGCCTGACGCCCCGCCAGGTGCACGAGGACATCGCGCGCGCGCACGCAACGATCACCGCGGGCACCGACCGCGAGGTGGCGCTGTACCGCCCGCCCTACGGCGTGCTCAACGCCTCCGCGCTGCGCCTCGCGCGCAGCCGCGGCTGGCGCACGCTGCTGTGGAGTCACTGGGGCCGCGACTGGGAGGCCCGCGCGACGCCCGAATCGATCGCTGCGCGCGTCACAGACGGCGCGGGCGAGGGCGCGGTGCTGCTGCTGCACGACGCCGACGACTACTCCGCGGCGGGCTCGTGGGAGCGCACCGCGGCCGCACTTCCGGCGGTGCTGCGCACGCTCGCCGAGCGGGGCCTCGAGCCGGTCGAGCCCTGAACGCAGCACGCCCCCGGCCGACGTACTGGCCAGATGGCCAGTTCTGGGGTATGCTGCAGATCCTTTCGCCTGGACAAGGGGCCCGCCCAGGCGGGCTCCTTGCCTTTTCCGGGCCGGTCCCGTCCAGCGGCGGGATAACATCGGGTGCTTGTCCACCGCGGTAACGATCGACACGCGGGCGCCTGCCGGCCCGGCCGCTTCCGCGGGCGTCCTCGCGCCCGTGCAGGCGCGCACCCGCTGGTGGGTCGAGGCGCTCGTGATCGCCTGGCTGTGCTGGGTCTATGACGGCATCACCGACCTCGCTCATCTGCGCCTGCCCGTCGCCCTCGCGCACGCCGAGGGCGTGCTCAGCCTGGAGCGCGCTCTGCACCTCGACCCGGAGCGCTCGCTCGACCACTGGCTCGCCGCGCACCCCACGCTGGGGCTGCTCGTTTCCGACTACTACGACAACGCCCACTTCATCGTCACGCTCGGCCTGCTCGGCTGGCTGTGGTGGCGGCGCGCCGACATCTACCGGCCGTTGCGCAACATGCTCGTGCTGGTCAACGTGCTCGCCTTCGTCATCTTCTGGCTGTACCCGGTGGCTCCGCCGCGGATGCTGCCGGGCTTCACCGACGTGGTCGCCAGCACGCACGCGATCGGCTCCTGGCACAGCGGCGCGCTCGCCTCGCACGCCAACGAGCTCGCCGCGATGCCCTCGCTGCACATCGCCTGGGCTGCGTGGTGCACGCTGGTGATCTGGCAGCTCTCGCGGCGCGTGTGGGTGCGCGTGCTGGCGCTGATCTACCCGTGCGCGACCGCGCTGGCGGTGCTGTCCACGGGCAACCACTTCCTGATGGACATCCTCGGCGGGCTCGTCGTGACCGCGCTCGCAGCGCTGATCGTGGGCCTCGTGGCGCGGCGCACGCCGCTCCTGGCGCCGCAGCGCGCGGCGCTCGCGGCGGGGCTGCGAGCAGGCCCGCGCCAGCGCGCGCCGGCGGGGCCCGGCCGGCCGCCCGAGAGCGGCCGGTGAGCCCGTAGCGCATGTCACAAACTTGTCACGAAGTCTGAGACCGGATAGACTCACGCCGCCGCCGCAGACTGTTGAGGGACATTTCGACGGCTCCGCCGCAGAGAGCGCGGGGACTTTCTCGTCTGTAGGGTGGCCCTACGAACATGCCAGACTTCGCCGCCAACGAGCATTCCAGCCGCCTGCCCGGCGCCGGCCGGGTGTGCCGCCGCAACCCCGCACGCAGCGGCGCTCCAGCCTCGCGCGCCGTGCGGTTGCGCGCCACGAGCTATAGATCGTGATTCCGCGGCATCTGCAGATCGCCGCCCGCACCTCCTCGCAAGGGTCGGGCATGGCGAGCGGGGGCGCCGGCCAGGCTGCGCGGCGCGCAGGCGCGCTCGTGCGCTACCTGGACGTCGTGCTGCTGGTGATCGCGACGCCGGTGGCGCTCGCGCTCGGCGCGCCCGCACTCGGCTTCCTCGTCGGTGCGGGTGCCTGGCTGCTCCAGCGCGTGCTCGCCGAGGCCGACCGCCGCTGGATCCGCAGGGCGCAGGTTCCCCGGACGCAGCTCGGGCTCAGCCTGTTCGAGGCCTTCGGGCGGATCTGGCTGCTGGCCGGCGCGATCGTGCTCGCCGGGATCGTGGGCGGTCGCGCCGACGGCCTCACCGCCGCTCTGACGATCTTCGGCGCCTACTCGGTGGCGTTTGCGGTCAGGGTCCTCTCGGGACCGCCGCGCCAGCCGCGGAAGGCGGAGCGGTGAACCCTCGCGCGATGAGCCGCGGCCGCAAGATCGGCTACAGCATCGCCCTCGTGTACCTGGTCGGCCTCGTCGGCTTCGCCGTGGCGTTCGGGGTCAAGGGTCACAAAAACGAAACCTTCAAGGTCATCGACGCCTTCCACCTGGAATCCTGGTTTCACATCGCAGGGCCGCTGAACTTCGACAAGGGTGTGCTGTACCTGCTGCTCGCGACGATCATCACGCTGGGCATCATGATCTACACCGCCCGGCACATGCAGAAGCGTCCCGGTCGCATGCAGGTCGCCGTCGAGATGGGATACGGCCTGATGTCCCAGGTCACGCGCGACAACATGGACGACAAGCTCACCAGGCGCTGGTTCCCGGTCGTCTTCACCCTGTTCATCTTCATCCTCGTCTCGAACCTGATCGGCTACATCCCGCTGCCGGTCGACTCGCACGACACCTTCAAACTGTTCGGCGCCACGATCCCCTCCTTTCAGATCTACGCGTCGGTCACAAACGTCGCGGTCCCGCTCGTGCTCGCCCTCGGCGTGTTCTTCGCCTACAACACCGAAGGGATCCGCGCCCACGGCTTCTTCGGGTACCTCAAAAGCCTGATCCCGCAGGGCGTGGGCGGGCCGATGCTGATCCTGATCTTCCCGCTGGAGATGCTCTCCAACTTCGTCCTGCGCCCGCTCTCGCTGACCATTCGACTCTGGGCCAACCTGCTCGCCGGGCACCTGCTGATCGACTTCATGGCCGGCAACCTGGCCGTGCTGCTCGGGCTGCAGCTGCTCGGCTGGTTCACACTGCCGCTCGGCGTGATCATCTACCTCTTCGAGGCGGTCCTGATCGCCGGCCTGCAGGCCTTCATTTTCGCCATCCTCACCGCTATCTACCTCGGCGGCGCCACCGCCGCAAGCCACTAAGCACCCGACAAGGAGACCGATGCTGACTCACCTCTTACCTTTCATGTCCATCCACCTGGGCACCCCGCTGCTCGCGGCTGCGGAAGCGTCGAAGGAAGTCGGCGCGAACGCCGGTAAAGCGATCGCGCTCGGCGTGGGCGCGGGCGGCGGCGCCGCGGGCGCCGGCGCGGGTATCGGCATGCTGTTCGGCAAGGTGATCGAGTCGGTCACGCGCCAGCCGGAGATGCGCGATGAGATCACCTCGATCCAGTGGCTCGGCTTCGCGCTCACCGAGGCGACGTTCTTCTACGGCCTGGTCGGCGGCTTCATCGCCTTCTTCCTGTAGACCGATGCCAGCCTTCGCCGCCATCGCCAGCATCCCGATCGCCTCGAGCGACTCGTGGCTGATCACGCCCAACGTGGGGCTGATGATCTGGACGTTCCTCGTCTTCGGGATCTCGCTGTTCATCCTCATCAAGGCCGTCTTCCCGCGCATTCGCGATGCGCTGGATGAACGCCGTCACGCGATCGAGGAGTCGATCGATGCGGCCGAACACACCCGCGAGGAAGCCGACAAGCTGCTCGGCGAATACCGCGAGCGCCTCAAGGAGGCGCGGGTGCAGGCCGAGGAGATCCTCCAGCGCGCGCGCCAGACCGCCGAGGCGCACGAAGGCGAAGCGCGCGAGCAGGGCCATGAGATGCTGGCCGAGGCGGCCAAGCGCGCGGAGCGCGAAATCGACGCCGCGACCAAGCGCGCGCTCGACGACATCCGCCGGGAGGTCGCCGACCTGACGATCATGGCCACCGAGAAGGTCACCCGCAAGAGCCTCACCGAGGCCGACCAGCGGCGCCTGGTGGAGGAAGCGCTCGGCGAGCTCGACCTCTCGAGCCTCTCAGCGGGCGCACAGAGCAACTGATGGAGGCGCTCGCCCGCGTCTACGCGCGCTCGCTGTTTCAGGTCGCCCGCGAACAGGGCCGGCTGGATGAGCTGCGCGAGCAGCTCGGGCAGTTCGCGGATGCGCTGGGCGAGTATCGCGAGCTCGCCGTGTTCTTCTTCTCGCCCTACTTCTCCAGCGCCGAGCAGCAGCAGTCGCTGAGCACCGTGCTGGTGGGGGCGGATGAGATCCTCCTGAACTTCCTCACGCTGCTCATCGAAAACCACCGCATGCCCGTGATCTTCCGCATCCGCGAGGAGTATGAGCGCCTGTGGGAGGAGGAGAACCGGACCCTGCCCGTCGAGATCACGAGCGCGATCGCACTGGACGAGAGCACCACCGAGAGCCTCGGCAGGACGATCGGCGAGCGCGCCGGGCGCAAGGTCGTGCTGGCCGCGCGCGTGGACCCCGACATCATCGGCGGCATCATCATCAGGGTCGGCAACTCGATCCTCGACGCCTCTATCCGCAACCGACTGGAGCAGCTGCGCAGGCAAGTTGCCCAAGGAGCCTCTTAGGAGCAGACATGCAGATCAACCCCGACGAGATCACAAGCATCCTGAAGAGCCGCATCGAGGGACTCGACAGCGGCGCCGCCGAGCTGACCGAGGTGGGCACCGTCCTGTCGGTCGCCGACGGCATCGCGCGCCTGCACGGGCTGGAGAACTGCATGTCCTTCGAGATGCTCGAGCTCCCGCACGGCGTCACCGGCCTCGCGCTGAACCTCGAGTCCGACAACGTCGGCGCGGTGCTGTTCGGCGACTGGGAGCGCATCTCCGAGGGTGACACGGTCAAGCGCACAGGCGCCCTGCTGGAGATCCCCGTCGGCGATCAGCTGCTCGGGCGCATCGTCGACCCGCTCGGGCGCCCGCTCGACGGCAAGGGAGCGATCTCCGTCGAACAGACGCGCCCGGCCGAGTTCAAGGCGCCCGGCATCGTCCAGCGCCAGCCCGTCAAGCAGCCGATGCAGACCGGCCTGAAGGCGATCGACGCGATGATCCCGATCGGCCGCGGCCAGCGCGAGCTCATCATCGGCGACCGCCAGACGGGCAAGACGGCGATCGCGATCGACACGATCATCAACAACAAGGACACCGGCGTGGTGTCGGTGTACGTGGCGATCGGGCAGCGCATGTCCACCGTCGTGGCGCTCGCGCAGACGCTCGAGGAGTACGGCGCCATGGAGAACACGATCATCGTGGCCGCGCCCGCGGACGAGGCGGCGCCGATCAAGTACATGGCCCCCTACGCGGGCTGCGCGATGGGCGAGCACTTCCTCTACAAAGGCGGGCACGCGCTGTGCGTGTATGACGATCTGACCAAGCATGCCTACGCCTACCGCCAGATGTCGCTGCTGCTGCGCCGCCCGCCGGGCCGCGAGGCATACCCCGGCGACGTCTTCTACCTGCACTCGCGCCTGCTCGAGCGCGCCGTCAAGCTCAGCGACGAGCTCGGCGGCGGCTCGCTGACGGCGCTGCCGATCATCGAGACCCAGGCGGGCGACGTCTCGGCCTACATCCCCACGAACGTGATCTCGATCACCGACGGGCAGATCTTCCTCGAGTCGGCGCTGTTCAACTCGGGCGTGCGCCCCGCAATCAACGTGGGGATCTCCGTCTCGCGCGTGGGCGGCAACGCGCAGATCGGCCCGATGAAGAAAGTGGCCGGGCGCATCAAGCTCGAGCTCTCCCAGTACCGCGACCTGGAGGCCTTCGCGCAGTTCGGCTCGGACCTCGATGCCGATACGCAGCGCACGCTCGCGCGCGGCGAACGCCTGGTGGCGACGCTCAACCAGCACGAGCGCGAGCCGCTGGCGGTGGAGGATCAGACCGTCCAGATCTTCGCCGCCACCAACGGCTATCTCGACCGGCTCAACGTCGATCGCGTGCCCGAGTTCCTGCTCGGCATCACCGAGCGCCTGCACGCCCAGCACCCCGAGCTGCGCGAGAAGGTCAACGGCGGGGACTGGTCGGATGCGATCCAGCAGGAGGTCCGCGAGGTGCTCGACAGCTTCGCCGCGGACTTCGGCTATGACCTCGACGAGGAGGGCCAGCCCCTCGAGGAGGCCGCGGCGGCCTAGCGCCGCTGCAGGAAGACAGCCATGGCCTCTCAGCGCGACGTCAAGAACAAGATCGCCTCGGTGAAGAACATCCAGAAGATCACGCGGGCGATGGAGATGGTGGCGGCCGCGCGCCTGCGCCGCGCCGAGCAGCGCATCGCGGTGCTGCGCCCCTACGCCGACGCGATCGGGCGGATGACGCGCCAGGCGGCCGCGGCGGCCGGCGCGGAGGCCGCGCGCCTGCCGCTGCTGAGCGAGCACGAGTCGCCCAGCGAGGCCGGGCTGCTGCTCATCACGGGCGATCGAGGCCTGGCGGGGGGCTTCAACTCCCAGATCGTGCGCGACGGGCTGCGCCTGTCGGGCGAACTCGGCGAGGAGGGGCTCAAGAGCAGCTGGTATGCGACCGGGCGCCGCGGCGTCTCCTCGCTGTCCTTCCGCGGCCACGAGCTCAGCGGCGCCTACACGGGCTTCGCCGACCGCCCCGCCTACGCGGACGCGCGCACGATCGCCGACGACCTCATCGCCGCCTACGTGGACGGTCGCGTGGACCGCGTCGAGATGGTCTACAACTCCTACGTCTCACCGCTCACCCAGCACGTCACACGCCAGCGCCTGTTGCCGCTCTCGCATTCCGCGATCGGCGGGGACGCGGAGGAGGAGGCGCAGGGCTTCCAGCGGGCGAGCGTGGACTACGAGCCAGACCCCGAGAAGATCCTCCGGCGCCTGGTCCCCGACTACATCGAGATCTCGATCTACCGGGCGCTCGTGGAGTCCGCCGCCGGCTTCTTCGGCGCGCAGATGACCGCGATGCGCAGCGCCTCGGAGAACGCCGGCGAACTGATCACCGACTACACACTGCAGATGAACCGTGCCCGTCAGGCCGAGATCACCCAGGAGATCATGGAGGTCGTGGCGGGCGCCGAGGGCCTCAGCTAGGCGCTTCGCAACCAACGACTTGGAACAGATAAAGAGGAGAATCGACACAAATGGACGCCACCACCACAACCGAGCCGAGCGGCTCGAACACCGCCACGACTGAGCGCAACGTCGGGCGCATCGAGGAGATCCAGGGCGTCGTGATCGAGGCCGTTTTCCCCGACCGCCTCCCCGAGATCAACCACGCGATCACCGTCGCACGACCCGCGGCCGCGGCCGACGAGGAGGCGCCCGGGGTCAGCTCGAGCGCCGGCGAGGGCCTGCTCGTGTGCGAGGTCCAGCAGCACCTCGGTGACGACCGCGTGCGCGCGGTGGCAATGGACACGACCGACGGCCTGGCGCGCGGCGCCGAGGTGATCGACACCGGCGCGCCGATCACCGTCCCCGTCGGCGAGGCCACGCTGGGGCGCATCTTCAACCTGCTGGGCGAGCCGATCGACCTCGGTGCCGAGCTGCCCAAGGACGTCGAGCGCCGCAGCATCCACCAGGACGCGCCCTCCGCGGAGGACCTCACGCCGACCACCGAAATGTTCGAGACGGGCATCAAGGTCGTCGACCTGCTGGCCCCCTACGCCAAGGGCGGCAAGGTCGGGCTGTTCGGCGGCGCGGGCGTCGGTAAGACGGTGCTCATCCAGGAGCTGATCCACAACCTGGCCAAGGAACACGGCGGGCTGTCGGCGTTCTGCGGCGTGGGCGAGCGCTCGCGCGAGGGCAACGACCTGTGGCTGGAGATGAAGGAGTCGGGCGTGCTCGACAAGACGATGCTCGTGTTCGGCCAGATGAACGAGCCGCCCGGAGCCCGCATGCGCGTTGCGCTCTCAGGCCTGACGATGGCCGAATACTTCCGCGACCAGGGCCAGGACGTGCTGCTGTTCATCGACAACATCTTCCGCTTCGTGCAGGCCGGCTCCGAGGTCTCGGCGCTGCTCGGACGGATGCCCTCGCAGGTCGGCTACCAGCCAACGCTGGAGACCGAGATGGGCCAGCTGCAGGAGCGCATCACCTCCACGCGGGACGGCTCGGTGACCTCGGTGCAGGCGATCTACGTCCCCGCCGACGACCTCACCGACCCGGCCCCCGCGTCGGTGTTCGCGCACCTCAACGCCACGACCACCCTGTCGCGAGCAATCTCCGAGAAAGGCATCTACCCGGCCGTCGACCCGCTGGACTCGACCTCGACGATCCTCAAGGCGGACATTCTCGGCAAGGACCACTTCCGCGTGGCCAACCGCGTCAAGGAGATCCTCCAGCGCTACAAGGAACTGCAGGACATCATCGCGATCCTCGGCATCGACGAGCTCTCCGACGAGGACAAGCTGACCGTCAACCGGGCGCGGCGCATCGAGCGCTTCCTCTCCCAGCCGTTCTTCGTGGCCGAAGAGTTCACCGGCACCCCCGGTGCCTACGTGCCGATCGCGGAGACGATCAGGGGTTTCGAGGAGATCATCGAAGGCAAGCACGACGAGCTGCCCGAGAGCGCGTTCTTCCTGAAGGGCACGATCGACGAGGTCGTCGAGGCGGCCAAGAAGTGAGGGCCTGATGGCGCACGCGAAATTCCCGGTGGAAGTGCTCACGCCCGAGGGCGAGGTCTTCTCCGAGGAGGTCGAAATGCTCTCCACGTTCACCGCCGTGGGCTCGATCGGCATCCTCGCCAACCACGAGCCCGTGCTCGCCCAGCTGGAACCGACCGAGCTGCGCCTGTACCGCAGCGAGGAGGATGTCGTGCGCTTCGCCCAGGCGGAGGGCTACCTGCAGTTCGCGGGCAACCGCGCGCTCGTGCTCGTGGAGGAGGCGATCGCCCCCGAGGCGCTCGACCGCGCGATGTTCGAGACGCGGCTGAGCGAAGCGCGCGCGGCCGCTGAGCGCGCTCCGCAGGACAGCGAGGAGCTCGCACGTGCGCAGCGCGACGTGCGCCGCTACGAGGCGTTCCTGGCGATCTCGGCGTAGCTGCGCGGCGCGCGATGGAGCCCTCCGCCGACACCCACTTCAAGCGCCCCGGCTGGTTCACCACGCACGTCTTCAACCGCCTCGTGGCCCTGTTCACGCGCATGGGGCTCAGCGTGTGGGGCTCGCGCGTGCTGGAGGTGCGGGGTCGCAGCAGCGGCGAGCTGCGCCGCACGCCGGTCAACCTGCTCAGCCACGACGGCCAGCGCTACCTCGTGGCCCCGCGCGGAAACACCCAGTGGGTGCGCAACCTGCGCGCCAGCGGCGAGGGCAGACTGCTGCTGGGACGCCGCGGGGAGAGCTTCACCGCCAGCGAGCTCGCCGACGGCGAGAAGGCTCCGGTCCTGCGCGCCTACCTCAAGCGCTGGAAGGCCGAGGTGGGCGTGTTCTTCGAAGGTGTCGGACCGGATTCCTCCGACGCGGAGCTAAGTGCGATCGCACCCCGGCATCCCGTGTTCCGGATCGGACCCGGCGCCTCGTGAGCGCTCCCGCCGCGCCCGGCGCGGGGCACCACCGGCCGAGCCACTAGCCTTCCCGCGTGATGAGCGGCGCCAGAGAGCCAATCGGTGTGATCGGGACCGGCTACGTCGGGCTGGTCACCGCTGCCGGCTTCGCCGAGCTCGGCAGCGAGGTGTGGTGCGTGGACATCGACGCCGAGAAGATCGAGCGCCTGCGCCGCGGCGAGGTGCCGATCTACGAGCCCGGCCTGGAGGAGTTGCTCGCGCGCAACGCCGCACGGCTGCACTTCTCGACGGAGCTCGGCGGGGCGCTCGAGCACGCGCGGCTGCTGTTCGTCGCGGTGGGCACGCCCCCGACCTACTCCGGTGACGCGGACCTCTCGGCCGTGCACGCGGTGGTGGACGCGATCCCCGGATCCGACACGCACGCGCTGGTGATGAAGTCCACCGTGCCGTGCGGCACGGGCGCCTCGCTGCGCCGCGTATGCGCCGAGCAGGGCAAGGGCGGCCTGGCCTACGTCTCCTGCCCGGAGTTCCTCAAGGAGGGCTCCGCGGTGAGGGACTTCCTCGAGCCCGACCGGGTGGTCGTGGGCGACGAGGGCGACTGGGCGGGCGATGCGGTGGTTGAGCTGTATGCGCCGCTGAACGCGCCGCTGGTGCGCACCGACGTGGCCAGCGCGGAGATGGTCAAGCTCGCCTCCAACGCGTTCCTGGCGACGAAGATCTCGTTCATCAACGAGATCGCCAACGTCTGCGAGGAGACCGGCGCGGACGTGGTGGAGGTGGCGCGCGGCATGGGCCTGGACGATCGCATCGGCGGGAAGTTCCTGCAGGCGGGCATCGGCTTCGGCGGCAGCTGCTTCCCGAAGGACGTCGACGCGCTCAAGCAGCTCGCGGGCAACTCCGGCTATCACTTCCAGCTGCTGACCGCGGTGATCGAGGTCAACGAACTGCAGAAGCGCAGGGTGATTGGCAAGCTGCACAAGCACCTCGGCGGGCTGGTGGGCAAGCGCGTGGCGCTGCTCGGGCTGGCCTTCAAGCCCAACACCGACGACATGCGCGAGGCCTCCTCGCTGGTGCTCTCCGCGCGGCTGCAGGCCGACGGGGCCCACGTCGTGGCCTATGACCCCGTCGCCGAGGAGCAGGCGCGCAAGCTGGTCACCGGGATCGCCTTCGCGGACTCGCCGCTGAGCGCGGTCCAGGATGCCGACGCGGCCGTGCTGGTGACCGAGTGGAGCGAGCTGATCGGACTCGACTGGCAGCAGGTGGCGGCGGCGATGAGCGGCGGGCTGGTGATCGACGGGCGCAACGCCCTGGACCCCGCGCTCGTGCGCGCGGCCGGCCTGGTGTACGAGGGCATCGGTAGGCGGTGAGCGCATTCAGGCGGTGATCCTGGTCGGGGGGCAGGGGACCCGCCTGCGTCCGCTCACCGCGCGCGTGCCCAAGCCGGTGCTGCCGCTGGTGGACCGGCCGTTCATCTCGTTCATGCTCGAGTGGCTGCGCGGCCACGGCATCGACGACGTGATCATGTCCTGCGGCTTTCTGGCCACCAGCGTGCGCGAGGTGCTGGGCGACGGCGCGGATCTCGGCATCCGCCTGCGTTTCGTCGAGGAGCCCGAGCCGCGCGGCACGGCGGGCGCCCTGAAGCTCGCCGAGCCGATGCTCGACGAGCGCTTCCTGATGCTCAACGGCGACGTGCTGACCGACATCGACCTCAGCGCGCAGCTGGCCCAGCACGCGGCCACCGGCGCGAGCGCGACGCTGGCGCTGGTGCCAGTGGCCGACCCCACCGCCTACGGCCTGGTGATCCTCGAGGAGGACCGCTCGGTGAGGGACTTCGTGGAGAAGCCCAGCTCCGATCGCGTGGAGAGCAACCTGATCAGCGCCGGGGCCTACGTGCTGCAGCGCGAGATCCTCGAGCTGGTGCCGCCCGATCGCAACGTCTCGATCGAGCGGGAGGTCTGGCCGCTGCTCGTGGGCAAGGGCCTCTACGGCTTCCCCTCGGAGAGCTACTGGCTGGACATCGGGACGCCCGCGCGCTACCTGCAGGGCACCTTCGACATCATCGAGGGCAACGTCGAGACCGCAGTACGCGCGCGCCTGGGCGAGGACTGGCTGGCGATCGAGGAGCCGGCTGAGGTGCTGGGACGCGTGATCCCCCCGGCGCTTCTGGAGCGCGGCGTGCGGGTCGCAGCGGGCGCGCACGTGGGCAGCCTCGTTGTGCTCGCCGCCGGCGTCTCGATCGGTGCCGGCGCCACGGTCGAGCGCGCGGTGATCCTCGACGGCGCTCAGATCGACGAGGGCTGCGAGCTGCGCGACTGCATAATCGCCCCCGGCTGCAGCGTGGGGGCGCGCTCCAAGATCACCGGCGGTGCGGTGCTCGGCGAGGGCGTGCGCGTGGGGGCGGACAACGTCATCACGCGCGGGGCGCGTATCTTCCCAGGTGTCGAGTTGCCCGACCGGGCGATCGAGTTCTAGGCTTGCCCATCCCCGCAGCGCCGATCTGCAGAATGCACACACCCATGCCCACAACACACCCAGGCCAACAGGAGGCGAGCAGCAGATGAGCGAAGCCGGTGCGAGCACCGCCGCAGATGAGCTGTCACGCGCGGCCATCGCGGGGGTCGACCCGTCCGACCAGCTGGGCGACGTGCTCGCCCTCCCCGAGCACCTGCGCGACGCGCTGTGGCGGGTGGAGTCGGCGATCATGCAGGACTGGGACACCTCGGCGGGGCTCGTGGTGGCGGGCATGGGCGGCTCGGCGATCGGCGGCGCCCTCGCGCGCGCCGCGCTCGGCGACCACGCCTCGCGGCCGATCTTCGTGACGCGCGCCTACGGCCTGCCGTCGTGGACGACGCCCGACACGATGGTCCTGTGCGCAAGCTACTCGGGCGACACCGAGGAGACGCTCGCCTGCTACGAGTCCGCGGGCGCGCTCGGGGCCAGGCGCACGGTCGTCTGCACCGGCGGCCGGCTGGCCGAGATGGCGCGCGCGGACGGCGTGCCGGTGATCCCGCTGCCGGGCGGCTTCCAGCCGCGGGCCGCGGTTGCCTACATGACCGTCGCCGCGCTCGAGGTCGCCGCGCTATGCGGCGCGGGGCCGCGCCTGACCTCCGAGATCGACGTCGCCGCCTCGCACCTCGAGTCGCTCGTGGCCGAGTGGGGCCCCGACGCGCCCGAGGACTCGCTGGCCAAGGAAGTGGCGCGCGGGCTGTGCGACACGACGCCCGTGATCGCGGGCGCCGGGCTGACCAGCCCGATCGCCTACCGCTGGAAGACGCAGATCAACGAGAACGCCAAGCAGCCCTGCTTCTGGAACGAACTGCCCGAGCTCGACCACAACGAGATCGCCGGCTGGGAGGGAGCGCGCGCGCTGGGGCGCTTCTCGGCCGTCTTCCTGGACGACTCCGACGCCCATCCCCGCCTGAAGGAGCGCATGGACCTGACCGAGCAGCTGATCGCCGACAACGCCGTGGCGAGCTACCGCCTGGAGACGCGTGGGCAGACCGCGATCGAGCGCGTTGTATCGTTGCTGTTGCTCGGCGATCTGGTGTCGATCTACATGGCGGCCCTGCGTGGCGTGGATCCGGGCCCCGTGAAGATGATCGACGAGCTGAAGTCCGCGCTCGCCAACCGTTGAGCCACCTATGACCATGGAGATCCCACGATGACGCCCACTGCCACGCTGACCGACACCGATTTCAAGGTTGCCGACCTGTCCCTGGCCGAGTTCGGGCGCAAGGAGATCACGCTGGCCGAGCACGAGATGCCCGGCCTGATGGCGATCCGCCGCGAGTACGCCGACGCGCAGCCGCTGAAGGGAGCGCGCATCACGGGCTCGCTGCACATGACGATCCAGACGGCCGTGCTGATCGAGACGCTGACGGCGCTCGGCGCCGAGGTGCGCTGGTGCAGCTGCAACATCTTCTCCACCCAGGACCACGCCGCGGCGGCCGTCGCGGTCGGCCCGGAGGGCACGCCCGAGAGCCCCCGCGGGGTCCCCGTGTACGCGTGGAAGGGCGAGACGCTCGAGCAGTACTGGTGGTGCACCGAGCAGGTCATGCGCTGGCCCGAGGCCGACGACGGCTCCTGCGGGCCGAACATGATCCTCGACGACGGCGGCGACGCGACGCTGCTCGTGCACAAGGGCACCGAGTACGAGCGCGCCGGCGCGGTACCCGACCCGGCGGGCGCGGACTCCGAGGAGCTCGGCGTGATCCTCTCGCTGCTCACGCGCTCGCTCGGCGAGGACGCCCAGCGCTGGACGCGGATCGGCCAGGGCATCAAAGGCGTGACCGAGGAGACGACCACGGGCGTGCACCGGCTGTATGAGATGGTCGAGAGCGGCGAGCTGCTGTTCCCGGCGATCAACGTCAACGACTCCGTCACGAAGTCCAAGTTCGACAACCTCTATGGCTGCCGGCACTCGCTGATCGACGGCATCAACCGCGCCACCGACGTGATGATCGGCGGCAAGGTCGCGGTGGTGTGCGGCTTCGGCGACGTGGGCAAGGGTTGCGCGGAATCGCTGCGCGGCCAGGGCGCGCGCGTGGTGATCACCGAGATCGACCCGATCTGCGCGCTGCAGGCCGCGATGCAGGGCTACGAGGTCAAACGGCTCGGCGAAGTCCTCGAGACGGCTGACATCTTCATCACCACGACGGGCAACAAGGACATCATCACCGCGGCCGACATGCAGCGCATGAAGCACCAGGCGGTCGTCGGCAACATCGGCCACTTCGACAACGAGATCGACATCGCCGGCCTCGGGCGCGTCGCGGGGATCGAGCGCGTCAACATCAAGCCGCAGGTCGACAAGTGGGTCTTCCCCGACGGCCACGCGATCATCATGCTCTCCGAGGGCAGGCTGCTGAACCTGGGCAACGCGACGGGCCACCCCAGCTTCGTGATGAGCAACTCGTTCAGCAACCAGACGATCGCCCAGATCGAGCTGTTCACCAAGAACGACGAGTACGAGAAGCGCGTGTACGTGCTGCCCAAGCACCTCGACGAGAAGGTCGCCCGGCTGCACCTCGACGCGCTCGGCGTGAAGCTCACACAGCTCACGCCCGAGCAGGCCGCCTACATCGGTGTGCCCGTGGACGGCCCGTACAAGCCCGACCACTACCGCTACTAGCCCAGGGTGGCCGCCGGCCGGCGCGAGGCTGCCTCCTCGGGGCGCAGCCTGAAAGGATGAGCAGATGAGGGCGATGGTTCTCGCGGCAGGGCTCGGCACGCGCCTGCGCCCGCTCACCAACGAGATCACCAAGCCGATGGTCCCCGTGCTCGATCGCCCGGTGATGGAGCACATCGTCGATCTGCTCGACGCGTACGGCTTCGAGCACGTGATCGCCAACCTGCACTACTTCCCGGACTCGATCCGCGAGCACTTTGGCACGCGCCTGGAGTACCGCTACGAGCCCGAGCTGCTGGGCACGGCCGGCGGCGTGCGGGCCTGCTCGGCGTTCTTCGGCGAGGAGCCCTTCCTGGTGATCTCGGGCGATGCGCTCACCGACATCGACCTGGGTGCGCTGGCGGCCAGGCACCGCGAGGCCGGCGGGATCGCCACGCTGGCCGTCAAGCAGGTCCCCGACACGCGCGAGTTCGGCGTCGTGCTGCACGACCGCGACGGCCGCATCACGGGCTTTCAGGAGAAGCCCAGCCCGGACGAGGCGCTCTCGGACCTCGGCAACTGCGGCATCTACATCTTCAGCCCCGAGATCTTCGACTACTTCCCCGAGCGCCCGTTCGTGGACTGGGCCCAGGACGTCTTCCCGGTGCTGCTCGAGAACGACGTCCCCTTCTACATCCACGAGGTGCGCGAGTACTGGAACGACGTCGGCTCGCTCGGCGAGCTGCGCCAGGGCACCTTCGACGCGCTCGCGGGCGAGCTGCACCTGCAGGTGCAGGGCAGCGAGATCAGCCCCGGGGTGATCGCGCCGGCGGACGCGGCGCTGCCCGCGGACATCGAGATCGAGGGCGCGGCGTGGATCGGGCAGGGCGTGAGCCTGGGCACGGGCGTGCGCCTCACCGGCCCGGTCGTGCTCGGTGACGGCGCCAGCGTGGGCGACCGCGCGCAGCTGCGCGAGAGCATCCTGCTCCCGGGCACCGCGATCGACGCCGATTCGATCCTGATCGGCGCGATCGCCGGCCACAGCGGGATCCTGCGGAGCCTGCGCCGCGGGCACGCCGGCCGGCCCTAGCCCCGCTGGCTCAGGCGGCCAGTTCGAAGCGCTCGCGCCGCTGCTGCTCGCGCTCTGACTCGGTGAGAGCGCGCACGAACAGCCACACCAGCGCGATGCCCATCACGAGCGATTGCTCCACCGCCATGATCAGGCCGGCGATCGACTGGTCGCTGATCGCCGAGATGCCCCACACCCGCGCGTGGTGGGCGTAGTAGGGGTACAGCGCCACGGGCGCGAACGCGAGGCCCATGCCGAGTGCGCCGACGAGCACCTTGGTCGATGCCAAGTAGACGACCGGCCCCATCCCGTTGAGGCGCATGCGCGCGCGGATCGGAGAGATCAGATGCCACCAGTACAGCGAGCCGGCGAGAACGAAGCTGACGTGCTCGAACACGTGCACGACCGGGTGGCGCACGGCGAGGTCGTAGGCGGCGGGAACGTGCCAGGCCCAGATCACGCCCACGTACAGCGCGACCGCGAAGGCCGGATGGGCGAGCGGCCCGGCGCGGCGCTCCAGATCGCGCACCGAGCGCGTGATCGGGCGCAGTATCACCTTCGTGAGGCCGAGGATCGCGAGGATCGGCACGGCGTCCAGCAGCAGCATGTGCTGGATCATGTGCATGAAGAAGAGCTGGTCGGCCAGCGCGTCGAGCGGCGAGATCAGCGCGATCATGGCGGCGAGCACGGAGGCCATGAAGCAGCACAGCCGCCATACGGGCGCCTCCGCTGTGCGCCGCGGCGAGGGGCCGGTGCGCACGTACTGCCAGCGTTTGATGTAGACGCCACCGACGAGTGCGCCGCCGAGCAGCACGCCGGGATTGAGCGACCAGGACAGGTTGGGACTCATCCGCAGCGATTGTCGCACTCAGCGGCCCGCGCGGGGGCCGCCCGCTGGCCATCCGTCGAGCGCTATGGACATCCGCCGCACGCGGGCGTAGCATCGAATTGCGCCCTACTACGCGACCGAAGGAGCCTGTGATGCAAATCGACATCAAGGGTCGAAACGTCCCGGTCACCGATGAGATCCGCACGCACGCGGAGCGCCGCCTGCGGAAGGTCACGCGCCAGGTCTCAGACCTCGCTCGCCTGGAGATCGAGCTCTTCAAGGAGCCCAACCCGCGCGTGTCCGATTGCCATGTGGCCGAGGCGACGCTCTACCTGAAGGGCGTGACGTTGCGTGCCCACGATGCCTCGCCCGACCTCCTTCACTCGCTGAACCTGATGGTCGACGAGCTCGCCCGCCAGGTCAAGCGCCACCGCGACAAACTGCGCCACCGCCGCGAGGCGCACGCGGCCGCGGCGCGCGCCGCGCGGGCGGCCCCCGGGGCCGCCTACCCACTGCTCTGAGCCAGCCCGGCGGCCGGCCGGGCGAGCACGGCGCCACCGCAGGCCCGCACCCGAGCGTGCGGGCCGCTGGCGCGCTGCAGGCGTGCGAGGGGCGCAGCGCCGGGAGCTATCCTTTCGCGTATGCCCTCACTGCTTGACCGCGCGCTGAACGTCGGCGAGGCGAAGAAGTTCAAGACCTACCAGCGGCGCGTGGCGCTGATCGGCGCCTTCGAGGCGGAGCTCGAACACGACAGCGACGCGGAGCTGCGCGAGCGGATGGATGCGCTGCGCGAGCGCGCGGCCGACGGCGAGTCGCTCGACGCGCTGCTGCCCGAGTGCTTCGCGGTCGTGCGCGAGACCGGCAAGCGCAAGATGGGCATGCGCCACTTCGACGTGCAGCTGATCGGCGCGATGGCCCTGCACGAGGGGCAGATCGCTGAGATGAAGACGGGCGAGGGCAAGACGCTGACGGCCACGCTGGCGGTCGTGCTGAACTCGCTCGCCGTGCGCGACACCGTGGCCGAGCCGCCCGAGGGCGAGGGCGACGGCGCGGCCCCGCAGCCCGAACGCAGGGGCGTGCACGTGGTCACGGTCAACGACTACCTGGCGCGCCGCGACGCGGAATGGATGAGCCCGATCTACGACGCGCTCGGCGTGTCGGTGGGCGTGCTGCAGAACATGCAGTCCTACGAGGACAAGCAGCGCGCCTATGCCTGCGACGTCGTCTACGGGACCAACTCGGAGTTCGGCTTCGACTACCTGCGCGACAACATGGCCAAGGACCTCGCCGAAAAGGTCCAGCGCGGGCACTACTTCGGGATCGTGGACGAGGTCGACAACATCCTGATCGACGAGGCGCGCACGCCGCTGATCATCTCCGGTGCGCCCGAACAGGCGGCCGACCTGTATGTCAAGTTCGCGCGCCTGGCGCCGCAGCTGGTCGTCGGCAAGACGCCCGAAGGCATGGACCCGCGCATGAAGAAGCAGTTCATGGCCGACTTCGACTACGAGATCGACGAGAAGCACAAGACCGTCTCGATCAGCGAGCAGGGGGTTGCCAAGGCGGAGCGCTTCCTCGGCATCGACCACCTCTACCGCGCCGAGAACGGCCACCTGGTCAACCACCTGATCCAGTGCCTGCGGGCGGAGGCGCTGTACAAGCGCGACGTGGACTACGCGGTGATCGACGGCGAGGTCAAGATCATCGACGAGTTCACGGGGAGGATCCTGGAGGGCAGGCGCTGGTCGGAGGGGCTGCACCAGGCGGTCGAGGCGAAGGAGCGCGTGCCGATCCAGGAGGAGAACCAGACCCTCGCCACGATCACCTACCAGAACTACTTCCGCCTCTACGAGAAGCTCTCGGGCATGACCGGAACGGCGCTGACCGAGGCCACCGAGTTCATGAAGATCTACAACCTGCCCGTGGTCCAGGTGCCCACCAACATGGAGATGGTGCGCGCGGACCGAAACGATCAGGTCTACAAGACCAAGGAGGGCAAGTGGAACGCGGTGGTCAAAGAGATCGCCGCCCGCCACGAGAGCGGCCAGCCGGTCCTCGTGGGCACTATCTCGGTCGAGGTCTCAGAGCTGTTGGGCCAGCGGCTGACCGAGCGCGGCATCAAGCACACCGTTCTGAACGCCAAGCCCGAGCACGCTGCGCGCGAGGCCGAGATCGTTGCCGAGGCGGGGCAGCCGGGCGCCGTGACGATCGCGACCAACATGGCCGGCCGCGGCGTGGACATCAAGCTCGGCGGCAACCCCGAGCACCTCGTCCGCCAGCAGCTGGCGCGCGAAGGTGTGGAGCCGGCCGACGCCGAGGAGTACGCGCGGCGGATGAGCGAGGCGCTGCCCGAGGTGGAACGCAAGCTCGCCGAGTCCCGCGAGGTGGTGATGGCGGCCGGGGGGCTGTTCATCTGCGGCACCGAGCGCCACGAGTCCAGGCGCATCGACAACCAGCTGCGCGGGCGCGCGGGACGCCAGGGCGACCCGGGCGAGTCGCGCTTCTTCCTGTCCGCCGAGGACGACCTCGTGCGCCTGTTCGCGGGCGATCGCATCTACCGGATCCTCGACAAACTCGGCGGCGTGGACGAGGAGGGCAACGAGGAACCGATCGAGGCCGGCATGCTCTCCAAACAGATCGAGAAAGCCCAGAAGAAGGTCGAGGAGCAGAACTTCCTGATCCGCAAACGCGTGCTCGAGTATGACGACGTGATGAACGAGCAGCGGCGCGTGATCTACGCCTACCGCGACGAGGTGCTCGAAGGCAAGGACATCGGCGAGGAGGCCCGCCGCGAGGTCTCCAACGTGCTCGAGCGCACCGTGGATGAGTACACGCAGGGCGACTTCCTCGAGGACTGGGACATCGACGGGCTGTTCACCGCCGTGGGGCAGTTCTTCCCGCTCGATCTCGACGGCGAGGATCTCCGCCCTGACGCCGTCGATCGCAATGCGCTCAGCGAACGCATCGTGGAGATGGCCGAGCAGCGCTACGAGGCCCGCTACGAGGCGCTCGGCGAGGAGCTTATGGGTGCGCTGGAGCGCTTCCTGCTGCTGCAGATCATCGACGAACGCTGGCGCGAGCACCTGTTCGACATGGACTACCTGCGCGAGGGTATCCATCTGCGCGGCTTCGCCCAGATCGACCCGCTGGTCGCCTACAAGAACGAAGCGTTCAACCTGTTCGGCGACCTCATGAACAGCGTGTGGGCGGACTTCGCGCGCCTGATCTTCAACGTCCAGGTCAACGTCGAGGGCCCCAACGGCGGCGGCGCCCAACCGGCCCCGTTCGCGGCGTCGGGCAGCTCGACGCGGGCGGGGCGCGTCTCCTACTCGGGCGGCCACAGCGAAGTGGGCGCAGGCGCGCTGGCGGCCGCAGCGGCAGCCGCGGGCGTCGCCGGCCAGGCCGGCGCTGCCGGCTACGAGGCAGAGGAGCTCGGCGAAGCGCTGCCGGTCGTCGAGCAGCGCGTGGTCGACGATGAGCACCAGGTGGGGCGCAACGACCCTTGCTGGTGCGGTAGCGGTAAGAAGTTCAAGAAGTGCCACGGCGCCTAGGAGGGTGCGGGGTTTCGGCTAGAAGGACCCGCGTTTCCGGAGCACGGTCCGATGCTCACCGCTCGCTGGGCACTACACCTCCGGCAGCCCCCATGGCGCGTCGAGTGCCAGGCGCCAGGAGCCGTCGGGCGCTCTCGCGTAGACCACCACCGATTGGCTGCGCTGGGCGAAGGCCTGCCCGTCGGCGCCGGCGCCGCTCATCGTGAGCGTGCCCACGCCTACCGCCACATCGCCGGTGGCGAACACGCGCGCGAGCTCGATGTCGATGTCGATGTCATGCTCGATCAGCGCGCGCAGCGCCGCCTCGATCGTGTCGCGGCCCTGGACCGTGCCGCCATCGGGCTGGATCATGAGCGCATCGTCGAGCCACAGCTCCATCGCGCCGGGCACGTCGCGGGCCTCCAGCGCGGCGGCGAAGGCGGCGGAGACGGCCTGTGGGGAGTCGGGGGCCATGGCCACAAGATATTGGGCGCGTGCTCCGCCCAGGGCTGGCAGGGCAATGGGGGGCGCGGTCGGAGGGCGGGGGGCAGCAGTTGCGTCAGGCTACGTTGAGCAGGATTCCGCCGACGATCGCGGTGGCTGTAGCGCGATCGTCATAGGGGTCGTCCCGACCACCTCGACATCGACCATGCTCATCCAGTCGAGCGCCGTGAGGACGCGCAAGGCGGCGCGTTCGTATGGTGCGCGATCAGCGAACCATGCCCCGTTCGCGCTCGCCAGGTCATCGTCGTGCCAGATCAAGCAGATCGCTTTCGCCGCCGCCAGCACGTTCCGGTCGACGAGCAGGCTCACCGGGTATACGGACATGCGCCCTGCATCGGCAGAACGGGCTCTTCACCTGAGCGCCAGGCGACGTAACTGGAGGGCCGCGAGCGCGTCAGGGCCCGGTTCAGCTGAGCCCCGCCGGGTGCTCGAGGTTGCCGGCGAAGTTGAGGACCAAGCGCGGTGGCGTCTACTCGGAGAGCCCCGCAGCTCGCAGCCCCTCGGCGCGATCGAGGTACACCCGGCAGCGCCACATCCGCTCGCCGCGGAAATCCAGGACTGTCGCAAACGGCTGATCGACCGGGACACCGCTGCCCTTCCCGCGTCCCTCCATTCTGCCCAGCACGAGCACCCGATCGCCGAGATCGCGGAACTCCGCAGGGATGATCTGGAGCTCCTCCCAGTTTTCGCGCGTGTCCAGGGCGAACCGTTCGACGCCCTCGCGTCCGCGGTAGCCACCCCCGTCGAGCGCCCTGACGATCCCCGGGTACCACTCGAAGTCGGGGGTCGCGAGCTCGGCGAACACGCCGTCGACATCACGACGGTTGTAGGCATCGACCATTCGCCTCGCAGCGTCCAGTTTGTCTGGCGACATCTCCACGCGAGTATCGCGCAGGCGCCTCACAGCGTGAAGCTGCGCACCACTGTGATCGAGGAGGGCCAACGAGGGGCCGAGCCTATCCGACCTGAAGCCGGTCCACCGCGGGGCGCCGGCGGCTCGCAACGCCAGCCCGAGCGGCAGGCGTGTCTCAGCCGGGGCTCTCGGCGGGCATCTGGCGCTTGCGGCCCTTCTGGTCGGTGCGCCCGGTGCCGATGCAGGCGCGGCACACGATCCACCTGCCCTCGGCGCCCGTCTCGGCGTTGGCCGCAAACCACGTCCAGCCCGCTCCCGCGCAGGCGCTGCAGCGGTCCTTCTCCTCGATACGCCGGTCGCTCTGGGCCATGGCGCTGAGGCTACTCCACCGGCGCCCGCGGAGGCCTGCAGGGGCGGGCGCGGGCTGCGCTACGCTTGGGCCCGCGGGCCGCTGGACGGGACCGCGGCCCGGCGGGACGAGGAGGCAGTGTGGGCGAAGCGATCATCCTGGCCGTACGCGAAATCGGTTCGCTGGCGCTGATCGTGGGGGTGATCGTGTGGATCGTCTACCGCCTGCGCCGCGAAGATCGGCGACACGGCTGATAGCGTGGGCGGATGGCCACAGCGCCGGCGAGCGAGTCCACACCCCAGCGGCTGGCCGCCATCCGTGAGCAGATGAAACTGCTCTCGGACTATCTTTGACCCGGCTGCGCTGGAGGCGCGCGTGAGCGCGCTGGAGCGGGAGATGGGCGAGGCGGGCTTCTGGGACGACGCGGAACGCGCGGCGGGCGTCTCGGCGGAGCACGCGCGCGCGAGCAGGCGCCTGGACGCCTTCAGGGAGCTGGCGGCGGACGTGGAGGACCTGGACGGCCTGGCGGAGATGGCGGCGGAGGAGCAGTCGCTGCAGGGCGAGGTGGACGAGCAGATCGCCTCGGTGGAGGAGCGCCTGGCGGCGCTCGAGGAGCAGCGGCTGTTCTCGGGGCGCTATGACGCGGGCGATGCGCTCGTGACGGTGAATGCGGGGGCGGGGGGCACCGACGCGCAGGACTGGGCGGAGATGGTGCTGCGGATGCTGATGCGCTGGGCTGAGCGGCGCGGCTTTCAGGTGGAGCTGCTGGAGGTTGGCGAGGGCGAGGAAGCGGGGATCAAGTCGGCGACCTTCCGCGCGTCGGGCGAGAACGCATACGGCCTGTTCGGCGCCGAGCGCGGCGTGCACCGGCTGGTGCGCCTGTCGCCGTTTGACTCCGCGCACCGCCGCCAGACCAGCTTCGCGGGTGTGGAGGTGGCGCCGGTGGTGGCGGACACGGGCGAGATCGAGGTCGACGAGGACGATCTGCAGGTGGACACCTACCGCGCGTCGGGGGCGGGCGGCCAGCACGTCAACAAGACCGACTCGGCGGTGCGCATCACCCACCGCCCCAGCGGCATCGTGGTCCAGTGCCAGAACGAGCGCTCGCAGTCCTCCAACCGCGCGACCGCGATGGCGATGCTCCGCGCGAAGCTGCTCGAGCGCCGCGAGCGCGAGCGCCAGGAGGAGATCGCGCGTGAGAAGGGCGAGGCCCAGGACGTCAACTTCGGCTCGCAGATCCGCTCCTACGTGCTGCACCCCTACACGATGGTCAAGGACCACCGCACGGGGTACGAGATGGGCGATGTGCAGCGCGTGCTCGATGGAGATCTGGATGGATTCGTGCGTGCGTTCCTGCTCTCCAGCGCCCGCGGGGGCGGCTAGCGGTGGACGGGCTCGGGGCGCTCGTGCGCGAGGCGCTGGCCGAGGACGTGGGCCCGGGCGACGTGACCACCGAGGCGACCGTCCCCGCGCAGGCGCGCGCGCGGGCGCTGATCACCCAGAAGGCGCCCGGCGCGATCTACGGCCTGCAGGTGGCCGAAGCGGTGTTCGCGGAGCTCGACCCCGCCATGCAGGCGCAGCGCCTCATCGCTGAGGGGCTGTGGCGTGAGCAGGGCGGGCCGGTGCTGAGCGTGGAGGGGCTCGCGCGCGCGCTGCTCACGGGCGAGCGCACCGCGCTGAACTTCCTCGCTCACCTCTCCGGCGTGGCGAGCATGGCGGCGCGCGCGGCCGGCGCGGTCCAGGGCACGGGCGCGCGGGTGCTGGACACCCGCAAGACCACGCCCGGTCTGCGCACGCTGGAGAAGGCGGCGGTGGCGGCGGGCGGGGCGAGCAACCATCGCGCGGGGCTCTACGACGCGATCCTGATCAAGGAGAACCACATCGTGGCTGCGGGCGGGATCGGGCCGGCGGTGGAGAGCGCGCGCGCGGCGGCGCCGGCGCTGGCGGACACGCTCGAGGTGGAGGTGCGCGACCCGGAGGAGATCGAGCAGGCGCTCGCGGCGGGCGCGCCGCGGCTGCTGCTGGACAACATGAGCGAGCAGCAGCTGCGCGCGGCGGTCCAGCAGGTGGCGGGCCGCGCGAGCCTGGAGGCGAGCGGGGGAGTGACGCTGCAGAGCCTCCGGAGCGCGGCTGAGACGGGGGTAGAATGGATCTCGATGGGCGCGCTCACGCATTCGGCGCCCGCTCTGGATCTCTCCCTGACCCTGGAGGCACTGCCATGAACCTGTCCATGGCGCCCACGCTCCCCATGGCCCCCGGCGCGGCGCCCGCGCCCCTCTCGCGCGAGGAGATCGAGCAGCTCCAGGGCGAGGTGCGCGCGCTCGCGCGCGAGCGCGATGCGGTGATCCTCGCCCACAACTACCAGCTGCCGGAGATCCAGCAGGTCGCCGACTATGTGGGCGACTCGCTCGGGCTCTCGCGCCGGGCGGCCGCGGCGGCGGGCTCGACGATCGTCTTCTGCGGCGTGCACTTCATGGCGGAGACCGCGTCGATCCTGTGCCCAGAGAAGACCGTGCTGATCCCCGACCTCGACGCGGGCTGCTCGCTGGCGGCCTCGATCGACTCAGAGCAGCTGGCGGCATGGCGGGCTCAGTATCCGCGCGGCGTGGTGGTGATGTACGTCAACACCACCGCGGAGGTGAAGGCGCTGACGGACTACTGCTGCACCTCGGCCAATGCGGTGGAGGTGGTGCGCCACATCTATGAGACCCATGGCGCGGAGACGGAGATCCTGTTCGGGCCCGACATGTGGCTGGGGGCATATGTGGAGAAGCAGCTGGGCCGGCGCATGCACGTGTGGGACGGCGAGTGCCACGTGCACGCCGGCATCCGCCCCGCGGACATCGAGGCCGCGCGGGCGGCGCACCCCGGGGCCGACTTCCTGATCCACCCCGAGTGCGGCTGCTCGACGAGCGTGATGGAGTACGTGGCCGCGGGCGACATCTCCTCGGAGGGCGTGCGGATGCTCTCCACGGGCGGCATGCTGGACTACGCCGAGGAGGCCGAGCGCGAGAGCGCCGCGGCGCCGGGCGCCCGGCGCGAGGCGGTGGTGGCGACCGAGGTGGGCATGCTCTACCCGCTGCGCATGGCTGCGCCCGACGTGGAGTTCATCGCGGCCAACCCCGAGGCCTCTTGCGTGTACATGAAGATGATCACGCTGCCCAAGCTGCGCGACGCGCTGCGGGACATGAAGTTCGAGGTGCGCGTGCCCGCCGGGACGGCCGAGCGCGCGCGTGTTCCGATCGACCGGATGGTCGCGATCGGCTGAGGCCGCGGGGGGCGTGGGGTCGATACTCACGCCGCTGAGGTGCGCCGCGGCCGGCGCCGGCCGCGGGCGGTGCGCTCAGAACTCCGCGGCCTCGTGCGGGCCCACGCAGGCCACCGCGAGGCGGTCCGCGACACCGGCGGCGACCTCCGTGACCTCCTCGAAGCTGACCGCGTCGAGCGCCGCGATGGCTGCGTCGGGATCGATGTCCTCGCCGAAGACGATCTGCTGGTTGGCCGCATGGCGCGCCACCGCGCCGGTGTTCTCGAAGGCAAGCACGAGGCGTCCCGCGGCATACGCCCGGGCGCGCTCGACCTCCTCCGCGCGCGGGCCCTCAGCGCGAAGCTCATCGACGATCTCGCGCATACGCGTGTAGGCCTCCACGCACTTGGCCGACTCCAAGCCCGAGCCCAGCTGCAGCACGGGCATGTCGGCGAAGGTGTGGTTGAGCGCATACACCGAATAGCACAGGCCCCGTTTCTCGCGGATCTCATCGAACAGGCGCGAGCCCATCGAGCCGCCCAGCAGCGTGGAGTAGATCGACAGCGCCGCGCGCTGGCGCAGGTCGCGCACGTCGATCTCGGGGCGGTAGATCATGCGCAGGTGCGACTGGTTGCTGTCGCGCTGCTCCACCAGGGTCTGCGGCGCGAAGTCCGGCGCGGGCAGGTAGGGCTCGGGTTCGCCCAGCGCGGGAAAGCGCGCGAAGCACGCCTGCAGCTCGCTCTCGGGGGGCAGGTGCTCGAGGTTGCCGACCAGGAACACGCCGCCGCGCGTGCCCGCCCAGCGGCGCTCGCGGAAGGCGACGATGCCCTCGCGCGTGAAGCTCCGCAGGTTCTCCTCGGGGCCCAGCACGGTGCGCCCCAGCGGATGATCGCCGAAGGCGGCGCGGTCGATCAGGTACTCGGCCACCATCGAGGGCTGGTCGTAGGCCCTGTTGATCTCCTGGATCACCACGCCGCGCTCGCGGTCGAGCTCCTCCGCGTCCAGCCGCGGGCGCCCGACGAAGTCGCTCAGCAGGTCGATCGCGGGGCCCGCGCTGTGCGCGCGCACGGTGATGTGGAAGGCGACCAGGTCGTGGCTGGTGTAGGCGTTGAGCACGCCGCCGAGGTGCTCGGCGGTCTCGTTCACATCTGTGTAGGTGGGGTACTTCTCGCCGCCCTTGAAGACCAGGTGCTCGAGGAAGTGCGCCATGCCGTTCTCCTCGGGGCGCTCGCTGCGCGCGCCCGCGTCGAAGGCCACGAGCACGGTCAGCGCGCGCGTGCCCGGCAGCTCGACGCGGTGAATCTGCAGTCCGTTGGCTGTGACGGTGCTCGCGGGGGCGGAGGCCATGGGGCCACCCTAGAAGGTTCTGAACCGACCGGGGCACCCGCGCGCCTCCACTACCCTGGACGCTGCCATGCAGCCACGCTCCCGCCCGCACCCGCTGAGCGCCGTCCTCGCGCTGCTGCTCCCCATCCTGCTGATCGCCGGGCTGTGGCTCGGCGGGCACCCGCAGGATCTGCCCTCCTTCATGCGCAGCGCCTTCGAGGCCAACCGCCAGACCGAGGTGGTCGACGAAGCGCTGCAGCGCATCTCGAGCGACTACTACCGCCCGATCAGCACGGGGCAGCTCTCCAACGCATCGATCGCGGGCGCCGTGGCCAGCCTGGGCGACCGCTTCTCGCACTACCTCAGCCCCACCGAATTCCGCGAATTCAACTCGCCGCCGCACTTCACCGGGATCGGCGTGGAGGTCGGCCCCGAACGGCGGGGCCTGCTGATCGCGCGCGTGTTCGACTCCTCGCCCGCGGCCCGCGCCGGGCTGCAGCCCGGCGAACTGATCGTTGGCGTGGACGGGCGCACCCTCGCGGGGCTCTCCGCGGACGCCGCCACGGGCCTGATCAAGGGCGAGCCCGGCACCGACGTGCACCTCGAGCTGGAAGGCCCGCCCAGCAGCCGCTCCCACGCGGCGCACCGGCGCGCCGTCACGATCACGCGCGCAACGGTGTCAGAGCCCGTGGTCGCCTCCGAGACCAAGACCGTGCACGGCGTCAAGCTCGGCGTGGTGGCGCTCGCCAGCTTCAGCCCCGGCGCGCACGCCGAAGTGCGCGAAGCTGTGGAAGGCCAGCTGCACAAAGGCGCACGCGGCATCGTGCTCGACCTGCGCGACAACGGCGGCGGCCTCGTCGAGGAGGCGCAGCTGATCGCCAGCATCTTCATCCCCAAGGGCACGATCGTGACCACGCGCGGGCGCAGCCAGCCCACACAGACGCTCACAGCCACCGGCGATGCGATCTCCACCTCGATCCCCATGGTCGTGCTGGTGGACTCCAACACCGCCTCCTCCGCGGAGATCGTCACGGCCGCGCTGCAGGACCACCGCCGCGCGACGGTGGTGGGCACGCACACCTTCGGCAAGGGCGTCTTCCAGGAGGAGGAGCCGCTGTCCAACGGCGGCGCCCTGGATATCACGGTGGGCGAGTACTACACGCCCGACGGGCGCAACCTGGGCGGCGGCGGGGTCAAACAGGGCGCTGGCATCACGCCTGAAGTGCTCGTGCCCCACGAAGTGGACGGCGCCCACGGCCTCGCGGTCGCGCTCGCCACGCTCGCCGCCAAAGTCAGGTGAGCGGCTCGCGGGCGCGCAGGCGCCCCGCCTCCCCCGCTGCGGCCGCGCGCGGCGAGGACGCGCAAGCCCCGGCGCCGCCGGGCGCCCTCGTGGCGGTGCTCGAGCGGCGCGGGCGCTTCCTCACCGCCGAGCCGCTGTTCCCCCCGCGCGAGCAGCCCGCCGGCCCGCGCGCGCAGCGCGGGCCGGCGCGGATCACGCTGCGCTCGCCCGGATCCGGCCGGGGTGCCGCATCGCGCGCGGGGGCGGGCGATCTCGTGCTGCTGCAGCCCGCCCGCGGCTCGGCGGGCGCGCGCGTGGTGCGCGTGCTGGGGCGCCCCGACGTGGCGCGCGATGTGATCGAGGCGTTGATGCTCGATCGCGGCTGCAGCCGCGGCTTCGAGCAGGCCGTGGAACGCGAGGCGCGGGAGGCCGCCGAGCGCGTGCGCCGCTCTGAGCTGGCGCGGCGCGACCTGCGCGAGCTGGCCACGTTCACGATCGACCCCGCCGGCGCACGCGACTTCGACGACGCGATCTCCGCGGAGGAGCTCGCCGACGGGCGCATCCGCGTGTGGGTGCACATCGCCGACGTGGCCGCCCACGTGCCCGAGGGCTCCGCGCTCGATCGCGAGGCGCGCCGCCGCTCGAGCAGCGTGTACGTCCCGGGAGCTGTCGAGCCGATGCTGCCGCACGCGCTCTCCAGCGAGGCCTGCTCGCTGGCGCCCGGCGCGCAGCGCGCGGCGGTCACCGTCGAGCTCGTGCTGCGCGATGCCGAGGTCATCAGCGCCGCCTTCTACCGCTCGCTGGTGCGCTCCGACGCGCGCCTGGACTACGAGCAGGTCGATCGCATGCTCACCGGCGCCGAGGCCCCCGATCCGGCGTGGCGCTCCTCGCTGCAGGCCGCCCGCCTGGCTGCCGCTGCGCTGGCGCGCAGGCGCGAGCGCAGCGGCGCGCTCGTGCTCGACTCCGAGGAGCCCGAGTTCACGCTCGACGCGACCGGCGATGTGATCGACATTCGCGCGCGCGTGCAGACGGAGTCCCACCGGCTGATCGAGCACCTCATGATCGCCGCCAACGAGGCCGTCGCGCGGCTCCTCGCCGAGCGCTGCGTGCCCTGCCTCTACCGCGTGCACGAGCGTCCCGAGCCCGCGCGCATCGAAGCGCTCGTCGCCCAGCTGGCCTCGCTCGAGGTGCCCACGCCGCCGCTGCCCGAGCCGCTGTCCTCATCCCAGGCCGCCGAGCTGCTCGGCGCGATCTCGCGGATGGTCGATCAGCACGTGCGCCGCAGCGGGCACGGGCGCATCGCGCTCAGCTCGCTCGTGCTGCGCTCGCTCAAGCAGGCCTACTACTCCCCGCAGAACCTCGGCCACGCGGGCCTGCACTCCACCGCCTACTGCCATTTCACCTCGCCCATCCGCCGCTACCCCGACATCGTCTGCCACCGTGCGCTGCTCTCCGCGGTGGGCGGCGGTGAGCAGGCGCCGCGCGCGCAGGATATGGCCGAGCTCGGCGCCTGGAGCTCTGAACGCGAGCGCGGGGCGATGATCATCGAGCGCGACGCCGACGACGTGGCCAGGTGCTTCGCGCTGGAGCGCGTGCTCTACGAGGGGGGCCCCGACATGCGCTTCGACGGCGAGATCACCGGGCTGATCTCCGCTGGCGCCTTCGTGGCCTTCGCCGAAGCCGAAGCCGAGCGCGGCGAGACGCCATCGCTGCCCTTCGAGGGCATGCTTCCCGTGAGGCTGCTCCGCGCGCCCGCCCCCGCCCCCGCCGCGAGCGCCACGCGCGCGCGCTCCGGCGCCCAGCGCCCTCGCGGGCACCCCGAGGCCCCGCGCCGCGGGGCGGGCGAGCGCGAGTGGTGGGAGCTCAGCGAGGAGGGCACCATCCTGCGCGGCGAGCGCACCGGCGCGACCCTGCGCCTGGGCGACCCGCTCGCCGTGCGCGTCGCGCGCGTCGACGCGATCCGCGGGCGCGTCGATCTGACGCCCGCCTCCTGATGCCCACCGCGAACGCCGCAGCGGAGCCCGCCAGGGCGGAGCCCATCAATCTCGAACGCTAGTCTCGGACGGTGGCAAAGGGCAAGGGCAAGCGCAAGCTGGGCGCGGGGGACGTGGCGTCCAACCGCTACGCCTCCCACCGCTACGAGCTGATCGAGCGCCTGGAGTGCGGCATGGTGCTCGAGGGCACCGAGGTCAAGGCGCTGCGCGCCTCAGGCGCCCAGCTCAAGGACGGCTACGCCGCGATCCGCGACGGCGAGCTGTGGCTGCACTCCATCCACATACCGCCCTACGCGCCCGCCTCGCGCGAGAACCACGACCCCGAGCGCCCGCGCAAGCTGCTCGCGCACCGCCGCGAGCTCGATCGCATCGCCGCGCGCGCGAGCGAGCGCGGCCTCACGCTGGTCCCCACGCGCATCTACTTCTCCGGCTCGCACGCCAAGGTCGAGATCGCGCTCGCGCGCGGCAAGGACCTCTACGACAAGCGCCAGTCGCTGCGCGAGAAGGAGACCAAGCGCGACATGGAACGCGCCGTGCGCGAAGCGCGCCGCTGAGGCCGCGCCCGCCGCTCAGGCGATGCGGAAGCTGTGGCCCGCCGAGGTCAGGACCTGGCTCTCGTGCATGCCCAGCGCCAGCGCCACGATCAGCCCGATGTAGACCGCTCCCACGATCAGCCGGTGGCGCGGGGAGACCCGGTAGTAGGCCGCCTGCTCCAGCGAGCGAGTGCCGCGCAGCCGCCAGCGCCGCCACGTCTCCATGCCGCCCAGCAGCACGAAGATCAAAAGGAACGGGTTGCCGGTGAGCAGCAGCAGCGCCACCATCGCCCCGAGGCCCAGGAACCACAGCCACGGCGCCATCGCCGCCATCGCGCGGCCGCCGTCGAAGGGGACCAGCGGCACCAGGTTGATGAGGTTCAGCAGGAAGCCCACGTAGGCCAGCGCCCGCAGCATGTCGCTGTTGGTCGCCTCGCCGATCGCCAAGCACACCGCCGAGCCGAGCGTGCCGAGGATCGGCCCCGCCAGCCCCACGCGTGCCTCCGCCAGCGCGTTCTCGCCGAGCGACTTGGCCGTGATCAGCGCACCCAGGAACGGCACGAACATCGGCGCGCTCGCCTTGATGCCCTCGCGGCGCAGCGCGATCACATGACCCATCTCGTGCACGAACAGCAACAGCACGAAGCCCGCCGCGAACGTCCAGCCCCAGAACAGCGAGTAGGCCGCCACCGAGATCAGCGCCGTGCCCGCCGTCGTCAGCAGCTTCGCTTTGGGCGCCAGCAGCAGCACGCCTTTGATCGCCGCCCAGAACTTCGCAAGCATCGCCACGATCGCTGCCAGCGCGCTGCCGATGCGCCGGCGGATGCGGCGCACCACGCCCTCGCCCGGGCGCTGCGCGCGCTCGCCGAAGGGGTTGCTCGCCGGCTGCACCACACCCTGGTGCGCTCCCGCCAGCGGCTGGGGCGCCGAGCCGATCGGCGTCGGCAGTGAGATCTCGGTGTTCTCCATGCCCTCCATTGTGGCATCCCGGCTAAGCGCCGCCTAACGGGCGCCCGCGCGCGTGTGCAGCCGCTCCCCGCACGGCCTTCCATCTGCGATTTTTTCGCAAGGTGCACGATTGATCCTCCACGGGCTCTTGCAATCGCCGAGCGGGCGAGCTACGTTGAATCCAGACGCGGAACCGAGCCGCGAAGAGCGAGGCCACCGAGGTGTGAGGCCGCGCCACCCACAGCGAACGGCCCTCGGGCTGGACGTCACGGGTTCCTCAGGCGGCTTGGAACCGCGTCGATTTCGTTCCGGGCGCAGTCACCGCAACGCGCGCGCCGCCCAGTCCCCTCCGGGGAGGGCTACACTGGGAGCGCAGGAACACCCCGGGGACGACAGGCTTCGACGCGGTCGGCTCGTGGGTGTGGTTGCGAGTCGAGGTCCCGGGCGGCCTCGTAAAACACCCGGGAAAAACATAAGTGCGGACTCTCACGAGTACGCCCTCGCCGCTTAGTCAATAGCTAAGCCGTGAGGTCTCGGGCCCCGCTCGCCTGCGGTGGGGAAGGCCGGGATCAGATAGCAGGCTCACCCGGTGCGGTCCGCCTTCGCCAAGCCGGGGAATCTCAAGGAGGCTGGTCGCCCGCAACCCCGCCGGCGAGGCGAGCGGGAGACGAGATCAGAGCGCCGGCTACGCTCGTAGAAGCCACTCTCACGCGATCACGGACGTGGGTTCGATTCCCACCGTCTCCATGTTTTGACATCCGTGCTCCGGCGCACGCTTGTCGTGCAGCCGAACGCCTCGCGCACGAGTTGGGGTAGGCGTTGGGCCAGCTGTCGATGACATCCCGGGCGCAGATTGTCCAGGCGTCTATATCGACGGCTATCGAGCGCCGCTAGCGTCACTGCATTAAGCATTTGGCCGCGGCTGCCAAATCCACCACGAGTGTGGGAGCGAGCATGCGTAGAGCAGTGTTGTCGCTGGTCGGAGTCGTCTTGGCGATGTCGATTTCCTCATATGTATCAGCTGCCGGCGCCTCCACTCCGCCCAGTTCCGCGGCGGTCGCCGAATGCGCTCGGGTAACCGAAGGCAGCTCAGCGAAGGACGAAGAAGCCTGTGCCCAGGGTTACGGCGCTGCCAAGGCCGGCAAGGCCGAGGCGCAGGACTGCGACCCGGTTGGCTCCGAAGCGGTGACCGACACCGAGGATGTCAAAGACTGCCTGGACGGCTGGGTGCTCGTCGACGTTGCCGGAACGGGTGAAGCCGCCAAGCCCAATGCCGCGGCGGTGAGCGAATGCGCACGTGTGAGCGAAGGCAGCTCCGCGAAGGATGAAGAAGCGTGTGCGCAGGGTTTCGACGGTGCGAAGGCCGGCAAAACGGTGGAACAGAGCTGCGACTCGGTCGGCTCGGGCGCCGTCACCGACACCGAGGATGTCAAAGACTGCCTGGACGGCTGGGTGCTCGCCGATGTGGCGGGTACGGGTGAAGCCGCGAAGCCCAGTGCCGCGGCGGTGAGCGAATGCTCGCGGGCGACCGAAGGGAGCACCGCAAAGGATGAAGAAGCGTGTGCGCAGGGTTTCGACGGCGCGAAGGCAGGCAAAACGGTGGAACAGAGCTGCGACTCGCTCGGCTCGGGCGCCGTCACCGACACCGAGGATGTCAAAGACTGCGAAGTGGGCTGGTCGCTGGGCTGACGGGAACGGGCCCGACGCGGGGGATGAGACACGGCGGCTACACGCCCGAGAGGCGGCCCCCTGAGAGGTGTCCGGAGGGAGAGTTCCCCGCGAGCGCCCGCGCCAGCTCATACACCAGCACGGTCGCGTCGGCGACCGTGTCGTAGTCGAGGTTCGCTGGTATGTCGCTGGGCAGGTGGTAGTTGGCCGGGCTGCGCCAGTCGGTCATCGAGACGAGCGTCGCGGTCGGATAGCCGGCGCGGCTGGGGATCACGCTGTCGGTCGATGCGCGTGCGCGGAAGCCGCGCTGCAGCGCTATCCCGAGCCGCTCGGCGCGCGCCGCCAGCAGGTCGCGCAGCCACGGGCCCGCGTAGTACTCCATCCACACCGGACCCTCCGCCTCGAGCATGACCAGGTGGGGTGAGCCCACCGTGTCGAGGTTTACGAACCACGTGCGCTCGGGGTCCAGTTCTTCTCGGTGGCGCGCGAGGAACGCGCGCACGCCGTCCTGCAGGGTCTCCTCGGCCCCACACGAGACCAGCAGCACTTGGAGGTGTGGCACGGACCGCTCCCGTAATAGCTCACCCAGGGCGACGAGCGCGGCCACGCCGGAGAGGTTGTCGTTCGCGCCCGGGACGGTCCGGCTGCGCCACACGTCGGCGACGAGTCCGGTGCCGACGGCGCCGATCACAAGGCCGGCGCGAGCCAGCCAGCGACGATGGCCAACCGCTGCCGCAACCGTGGACAGCGGTCCGGCAAGGCCGATCCACCACTGCGGGGGCGGGGTCTTCACCCGTTCGAGCAGTCCGGGCGCGAGGTCGTGGAGGCGGCGCTGAAGGGTCTGGTCGAACAGCAACCCCGTCTGGGGGGCGTCGTGGTGGGCGAGCACCACGAGCGTGCCGGCTCCGTCGCGCTCGCCGGCGTCCTGCTCGCCGACCCGCGCGAGGAGGTTCACGGTCGTGCGGCGGCGACGCACCAGGCGCCGGAGGATCCGGGGCCCGTTCTGAGCCTCGTCGAGGATGCCCGCGAGGGCTGCGAGCGCCAGCAGCGCTCCCGGGGCGCGGCGGCCTCGGAGAACGAGCGCCGCGCCTGCCGTGCCGAGCAGGCCCAGCCCGGTCACGGTCGGTGGAAACGTCCCCCAGGAGGGCTCGTCCTCCAGGACGACATCGACTCCAGCGATCGCCCCGAGTCGCGCAGACAGCCACTCGGCGGCCTGGCGCTCGCCGGGCGAACACGGGGTGCGGTCAAGCGCGGCAAGGGTCTCCACCACCTCTCGCAGCACACCCGCCAGCCATATCCGATCGAGCCGGCCTCGATCAACGCTCATCGGAACCATTGTCTCTCACCGAGAAAGCTATTGCGAGGCCGGCTCGGGCATCGGGAGCGCTCTGGCCGGCATTCGCGCCAGGGTTATAGCCTGGCCGCATGACCCCCGTGCCAGCTGCCAGGCATCTGCTGCGCGCACGCGATTTCGCGGACCGCCACTACGCCGAGCCGATCGGCGTCGACGAGATGGCTGCCGCCGCCGGGCTCTCGCGGGCGCACTTCAGCCGCGCGTTCAGCCGGACGTTCCGCGAGTCACCGAAGGCCTACCTGATGACCCGCCGGCTGGAGCGTGCCGCCGCGCTCCTGCGTAACACCGACAGGTCGGTGAGCGAGATCTGCCTCGACGTCGGGCTGGTCGGGCTGGGGTCCTTCACCACCAGCTTCAAACGCCACTTCGGCAAGACGCCGACGGCGTACCGCGCGAGCTTCCCGCCGGCCTCCGCCCAGGTGATCGTCCCTGCCTGCTACATGCGCCTGTACGGCCGCCCGCAACACAGCACAAAGGGAGAAGACCGGGCGGCGGCGGCGGACTAGCTTGCTTCTCACACCACTGAAAGGAGCAACGATGCAGGTACAAAACGCACAACTCTGGGTCCACGACCAGGCCGAGGCGCTTGACTTCTATGTCGGCAAGCTCGGCTGGGAGGTCCGCAGCGACGTCACCATGCCCGAGCTTGGCGGCTTCCGCTGGCTGACGGTCAGCCCGCCGAGCCAGCCCGACTTCGCCGTCGTGCTGATGGCGATCCCTGGCCCGCCGGTGATGGACCCAGAGACCGCCGATCAGGTCCGCTCGTTGATGGCGAAGGGCTTCGCCGGGACCGTGTTCCTGGTGACCGACGATGTGGACGCCGAGTACCAGCGCCTCAGTGCGGCCGGGGTGGAGTTCACAGCGGCGCCGACGGACATGCCCTACGGCCGCGATTGCGGCCTGCGCGACCCATCCGGCAATCAGTTGCGGTTGGCTCAGCTCGCGCCGCAGTTTGCCGCGGCGTAGCGCGCTTCACCGGGGGCGCCCCTGCCGGGGGGCGCCCCCGGGTCTCCCTCGATCGCAAGCCCGACTGCGCCGCCCGAGGCTCCTCACACGCCCGCTCTCCGACATCTTGACTATCGACAGTTGAGCGATATATACTGTCTATATGAGGAAGCGTGCGATGCAGGAGGCGACGTTCCTGATCCTGACCGCGTTGGCTGGAGGCACCCAGCACGGCTACGGGATCATCACCGACGTCGAGCGGATCTCCGAGCAGCGTGTGCGACTGCGCGCCGGGACCCTGTATACGGCGCTGGAGCGCCTTCGTGCGGACGGGCTGGTCGAGGTGGAGTGCGAGGAGATCGTGGACGGCCGCTTGCGCCGCTACTACCGCCTCACGGCCGCGGGCCAGGAGCGCCTGACCGCCGAGGCAGCGCGCATGCAGGCGAATGCCCTTGTTGCGATCTCGCGGCTGAACGCGGTCGGAGTGATGCGATGAGCGATACCGCTGATCTCGAGCGCCGCTACGGGCGTCTGCTCGCGTGCTACCCGACCGCGTTCCGTGACGAGCACGGGGAGGAGATCCTCTCCGTGCTGATGGCCGGCGCCGAGGAGGGTCAGCGGTGGCCGCGACCGGCGGAGGCCGCCGATCTGCTGAGAAGCGCGATCCACATGCGGGTGCTGAGCAGGCTGCGAAGTTCCTGGGCATGGGAGTACAGGCACCGGCGCGTCATGGTCCCCGTGCGCGTTGTTATCGGGATCTGGCTGGTGGCCCTCACCGCCGTCATGTACGGCTACGGCGTTGGAGGGTGGTGGGGACTGCTGCTGGTCCCGGCCGCAGCAGCGCATTTCTACCTCGCCTACCGCACCGCCAGGCACCCCGTCTAGAGATGGTCGCTCGGTCTAGAGCTTGGCCGACGGACGTTTCGGCTTGCGGCGACCGGCCACCGGCTGCCCGCTCGCGCGAGCCTGGCGCCGCCTCGGCTGCGCCGTGTGCGCGGACTCCGCAGTCAGCACGGGCCAACCTGGCCCGCCCCGTTCCTCGAGCAGAACGGTGAACGCCTCGGGCTCCATCGGCTTTGCGAAGTAGTAGCCCTGGGCGATGTCGCAGCCGAGCTCGCGCAGGCGGGTGGCCTGCTCCACGGTCTCGACGCCCTCGGCGATCACCTGCTGGCCGAGCGCGTGCCCCATGTGGATGATCGCGGCGGCAAGCGCGGCGGCCTTCTCCGAGGTGACGATCCGCTCGATCAGCAGCCGGTCGATCTTGACGTCATCGAAGTTGAGATTGGCGAGATAGCTCAGCGAGCTGTAGCCCGTGCCGAAGTCGTCGAGCGACAGGCGCACGCCGAGGTCGTTGAGCGCGTCGAGCGCGCACTTCGCGGCGTCAAGGCGCTCGATCAGTACGCTCTCGGTGACCTCGACCGTGAGAAAGCCCGGCCGGATGCCCTCAGCGGCCGTCACCTCGCGTATCAGCCCGGCAACCTCCTCGGGCTGCAAAAGCTGGCGCGTGGAGACGTTAACCGCGATGCCCGCGAACGCCGGGACGTGCTGCCAGCCCGCGCTCTCGCGCGCCGCCCGGCGCATCACCTGCGCGCCGAGCTGGCGGATCAGACCGCTGTCCTCGGCGACGGCCACGAACTCGGCCGGCGACACTGAGCCCCAGTCGACATGCCGCCAGCGGGCGAGGGCCTCCGCGCCCACGATCTCGCCGCTGCTCAGTGACACCAGCGGCTGATAGTGCAGGTGGATCTCCTCGTTGGCGAGCGCCGCCCGCAGTGCCGACTCGGTTCGCACTCGATCCAGGACGCGCACGTGCATCTCGCGGTCGAACAGCTCGAATCCCCCACGGCCTGCCGTCTTCGCCTGATACATGGCCGCATCCGCGTCGCGCAGCAGTTCTGCGGCGCCCGCGCCGGGAGTACCGACGGCGATGCCGATGCTGGCGCTCACGGTGTGCTCATCGCCGCCGAGCATGATCGGCTCCTGCAGCGCGCGGTTCAGCTGGCCGGCGATCGCCGTGACGGCCCCCTCGGAGGGGAGCTGGTCACACAGGACCGCGAACTCGTCGCCGCCCAGGCGCGCGAGTGTGTCCTGCCGGCGGATCGCGCCGGCCAGCCGCGGGGTCACCAGGTGCAGCAGTTCGTCCCCCGTTTCGTGGCCGAGACTGTCGTTGACGAGCTTGAAGTGATCGAGGTCGACCACGAACACGGCCGGCGGCCGGGAGTCCCGCTCGTTCGGGATCAGCGCGTGGGCCACGCGGTCGAGGAACAGCGCGCGGTTGGGCAGCCCGGTCAGCTCGTCGTGCAGAGCCCGGTAGCGGATCGCCTCCTGCAGGTCGCGGCTGTGCATGGCGTCGGCCAGGACGTTCGCCAGCGCGTCCAGGAAGGGCGGACAATCCACAGGCACCGCCTGCGCGCGCTTGTAGTGAACCGCGAGGACCCCCAGCGGCGCCTCGCGCTCGCCGATCAGCACGGCGACGCTGCTGCGAACGCCACGATCGAGCAGGCGCTGCGAGGGCGTAAAGCGCCGCTCCCGCTCCCAGTCCTGGACGATCGCCAGTCCGCCTGCGCTCGCCACCCTCTCCAGCGAGGATGGCTCTTGGCTGACGACGTCCCCCTTGTGGTCCTCGGGCCAGCCCACGGATGCCGTGACGGTGAGCCCCTGGGCGCCGGGGTCAACCTCGAAGAGCTGTGCGCAGTCACCCGAGAGGACCCGCGCCGCGGCGTCGACGGCCTGGTCGAATAGCTCGTTCAGACAGCCGCCGCTCAGGGCGAGCCGGCCGAGGTTGACCACCTCCTGCTGTGCCTCGACGTGGCGCAGCAGTGCCGCTTCGGCCTCACGGCGCGCGCTGATGTCGACCGCGACCGCCACGTACATGTTCGGTCCGATCCCGTCGCCGGGCGGCACGGGGCGAATGCGGGCGTGCACCGGGAACACGCGGCCATGCTTGTCGCACGTGTCAGGTTCGTAGTCGAGCGTCAGGCCCGCGAGCACCGTGGGACGATGACGCAGCGCTTCCTCGCGGACCTCCTCGGGCGTCACGAGATCCATCAGCATGCGGCCCATCGCCTCCTCGGAGGTGTAGCCGTAGAGGCGCTGGGCGCCCTCGCTCCAGTAGCGCACCAGGCCGTGCCCGTTCGAGAAGTCGAGCAGGATCACGGCGGCGTCGACCTCGTCGAGCAGCTGTGCCTGCAGGGCGATCTGCTCGTGTGCGGGGGCCACGCGCGTCACGTCGCCGCCGCCGTGCGGCCACCGGCCGGGCACTCCGCGGTGGGCAGCGAGATCTCCGTGAGCCGTGGTGGGGCTCCTCCGCCATGCGCGCGCATGAACACCTGATCGACCTCGCCGGCGCGGTGCTTGAACTTTGGCTCGCGCGGCTAACCCTCGCGCGCGGCCAATCGAGCGAGGGCCGCGGGCGCGGCCGGAGCCCCGGGAAGGCTTTATCGGACACCCGGCTTGCGGGGTCTCCCCCGGATCCGAATGCGGGCCAGATCGAGAGCTGCCGAGCCAATCCGGCGCCGGCGAGGTCTTGACTTCTGCCCGGATGAGAAGCAGAGTGTGTGCACCCGAGGGGAGCCCTCGGCCGGCGAGCGCCGGCGGGCAACCCGGAAAGGGGCCCGTGCCAACCCTTCCGCAGCGAACGCCTGCAGAGTCGGCCCTCCCGCCGCCGCTGGCGCACGCTGCGCGGGCCGGTGAGAACACGCGCCGCGTGTCGTGGCGCATCAGCGGAAGGAGGCGAGATGAGCAGTGTTGATGTGAGCAGCGGGAACGCGGCGGGCACACCGCCGGTCAAGGCCGGGGAGGTCAGGCTCGAGGTAGTGGTCGTGCCCGTGTCCGATGTCGATCGGGCGAAGGAGTTCTACGCAGGCCTCGGCTGGAGGCTCGACGCCGACGTCGAACGCCGTGAGGACCTGCGCCTGGTTCAGTTCACGCCCCCGGGCTCGGAGTGCTCGATTCAGTTCGGCACGAACATCGCAAGCGGCGCACCCGGCTCGGCGCAGGGCCTTTATCTGGCCGTCTGCGACATCGACGCTGCACGCGATGACCTGCGCGCCCGTGGTGTGGACGTCAGCGAGGTGTTCCACGAGGGCGCGCCGGGTGATCGGTTTCACGAGGCCGGCCGCGTGCCCGGGCCGGCGCCCGAGCACAGCACCTATGGCTCGTTCGCCGTCTTCAGCGACCCGGACGGCAACGGCTGGCTGCTGCAGGAGATCACGACCCGGCTTCCCGGGCGCTGAAAGGAGAGGCTGATGAGCACCACCTACGAGTCCGCGAGCGACCTCGCGGAGGCGCTCAGGTGGGCGGAGGAGGCCCACGGCAGGCACGAGCAGGCAACCGGCGAGGCGGATCTGAACTGGCCGGATTGGTACGCGCTCTACATGGTGCGCGAGCGCGCCGGAGAGGAGCTCCCGAGATGAGCAGCGACTACGACGTGATCGTGCTGGGCGGCGGCTCCCCCGGTGAGCACTGCGCGGGCGCGCTCGCGGAGGGCGGCCTGCGCGTGGCCATTGTCGAGCGCGAGCTCGTGGGCGGGGAGTGCTCCTACTGGGCCTGCATCCCTTCAAAGACGCTGCTGCGACCGGGCGAGGCGGTGCACGGTGCGCGCGAGGCGGCCGCGAGCGCCGATGTCGACGTCGAGGCGGCGCTCGCCTGGCGCGACCTGATGGTCTCCAACTATTCCGATGAGGGGCAGGAGCGCTGGCTGGCCGGTCAGGGGATCGATCTGCTGCGCGGCAGCGGGCGGCTCTCGGGCCCGGGGGTCGTCGAGGTCGACGGCGTGCGCCACACCGCGGAGAACGTGGTCCTCGCCAACGGCGCCGATCCCGTCGTGCCGCCCGTGCCGGGCCTGCGCGAGCTCGACGGCGTGTGGACCAACCGCGGGGCGACGTCAATGAAGGCTGTCCCGCGACGCCTGCTGATCCTCGGCGCCGGGCCCGTCGGCGTGGAGATGGGGCAGGCCGTTCGCCGGCTCGGGGGGGAGGTCGCCATCATCGACATGGCCGAGCACGTGCTCGGGCGCGAGCCCGCGCCGCTGGGTGAGGCGCTCGGCGATGTCCTGGCGGGCGAAGGCATCGAGCTCTTCCTCTCCGCGAACGCGAACGCCGCGCGACGCGAAGGCGAGGACTACGTCCTCGGGCTCGATGACGGGCGCGAGCTGCGCGGCGACCGCGTGCTCGTCGCCACCGGCCGGCGTCCGCGGGTGGCCGGGCTCGGCCTCGAGACGGTGGGTATCGAGGCGAACGCCCACGGAGTCCCGGTCGACGCGCACCTGCGCGCGGCGGAGCGTGTGTGGGCGATCGGCGACGTGAACGGCGTGTGGCCGTTGACCCACGTCGGCAAGTACGAGGGCGAGGTGGTCGCCGCGAACATCCTCGGCGAGCCGCGGAAGGTCAACTACGAGGCTGTTCCCCGCGTCGTCTACACGGACCCGCAGGCCGCCGCGGTGGGCGCCGCGGCCGGCCGTTTCAGCGCGATGGTTCCGGTCTCGGAGGTGGCGAAGACCGCTACCTACACGCGCGCCTATGCCGAGCAGAACGGCTTTCTCACGCTCCTCAGCGACGGCCGGCGGCTCACGGGCGCCTACGCGCTCGGCCCCGAGGCGGGGGAGTGGCTGCAGCAGGCCACGCTCGCGATCCGCGCGCACATCCCGCTCGACGTTCTGGCCGACACGATCCAGCCTTTCCCCACCTTCTCGGAGATCTACGTGGCCGGGCTGAAGGCGCTTCGCGGCGAGATGGCCGCGGCGTCAAAGACGGTCGGCGCGGGGCGGCCGATGAGCAGCTGAGGGCAGGAGCAAGAGATCGGGGCAGGAGGGAGGTGAGCAGCGCGACCTGCGACGCCGACGTCACAGCGAGTGACGCGCCCCCGCGCTGCGCCCCGCGGGGCTAGGCTGATGGCTCGTGCGGAGGCTCTCCCAGCAGCTGCAGCCTGTCCAGCAGCTCCGTGTCGCTCAGGTAGGAGCGCGTCTCGACGATCAGACCTTCGCGGACCCGCACGAGCACGCCCCACGGGCTGAGCACCTCGCCGTCCTCGTGCACCTGCCCCAGAATCGCAATGCCGTTTGATCCGAGCAGGCGCACCTCGCCGACGAGCACCTGATAGCGGCGGCCGCCGGCCAGCATCGCGGCCCACCAGTCGCGCACACCCGCGTGACCGCTGTGTGGCCGGTGCCCGAACAGCGGCGCGGGATAGCACAGCACGCTCTCGTCCTGCACGGCGAGCATCGCCTCGAGATCCCGGTTGTTGAAGGCACCGACGTAGCGCTCGGCCAGCCACACCGCATCGGCGTGGCTCAGCGGCTCGGTGGCGCCGGCCTGCAGGCGCTCGTCTCGTAAGTCATGCAATTTCCGCACCCCTCAACGCCGGATCCTACCTCTGGCGTCTGCGCCCCGCGAGCCGTGCCTCACGGCCCCGGTGCGCGCAGACCCTCGAGCAGCCGCTCGAGCGTCGCCGCGATCACGTCGGTGCCGGCCGGATCGCGGACGACGAGCAGGGCGGCCTCGTCGAGCGCCCCCATCAGCAGATGGGCGAGCGGCTCCACCGCCAGCGGGGCCATCTCGCCCGCGTCGATCGCGGCGCGGATCGCGCTCTCCATCAGGCCCAGTCCGTAGTCCTCGGCCACGCTGCGCCAGCGCTCCCAGCCGAGCACCGCGGGGCCGTCGACCAGGACGATCCGCTGGACCTCCGGCGCACGACATGCCTCGAGGAAGACGCGGATGCCGGCGCGCAGCGCGGCGAACGGGCTGCCCGTGCCGGCGAGCAGCGGCACCACGCCCTCGGTCAGCTCCTGCTCGACCTGTTCGTAGACGGCGAGGAAGAGGTCCTCCTTGGCCGGGAACTGGTGGTAGAGCGCGCCGCGCGTGACACCCGCCCTGCGCGCGATCTCCTCGGTTCCCACGCCCGCATAGCCCCTGCGCGCGAACAGCTTGCGCGCCGCGCGGATCAGCTTCGCGCGGGTCGCCGCCGAGCGCGCCGCTTGTCGGTTGACAGTCATGCAGTCTGTATGTATCTTACGTGCGAGCTGTACGTAACCTGCACCACGATAGAGGAGGCCCCGGACATGGACTCGAGCATCGAACTCCCGCAGGGCACGATCCGCTACCGCGACGAGGGGGAGGGCCCCCCGATCGTGTTCGTCCACGGCCTGCTCGTCGACGGGCGCCTGTGGCGCAAGGTCACGCCGGCGCTGGCCGACGCGCACCGCTGCATCACCCCCGACCTGCCGCTCGGCTCGCACCGCATCGCCCTCTCACCCGGCGCCGAGCGCTCGCCCCGGGGCGTCGCCAACCTGATCGCCGACCTCCTCGATGCGCTCGAGCTCGAGGACGTGACGATCGTCGCCAACGACACGGGCGGGGCCATCTCCCAGATCCTCGCGAGCGAGCGCCCCGCGCGCCTGCGCGCGCTCGTGCTCACCAACTGCGACTGCCTGGAGAACTTCCTGCCGCCGGTCCTGCGACCCCTGCAGTGGCTCGCATATGCGCCGGGCGCCTACTGGCTGATCGCCCGTCTAATGCGATCGCCGCGCGCACGCCGCTCGCCGCTCGGCTTCGGAATGCTCACCCACCGGCCGATCCCGGACGAGCTCACCGCAGCGTGGGCCGCGCCGCTGGCCGATCGCGCGATCCGGGCGGACGTGCTGGCCACGCTGAGGGCCATCCACAAACGCGACACGCTGCGCGCCGCCGAGAGCCTGCGCGAACGACCGCTGCCGATGCTGCTCGCGTGGGCCCCCGATGACCTCATCTTCCCGCTGCCCTTCGCCGAGCGCCTCGCCGCGATGATCCCTGGCGCGCGTCTCGAGCAGACCGCCGACAGCCGCGCCTTCGTGCCGGAGGATCAGCCCCTGCAGCTCGCCACGCTGATCGCCGACTTCCTCGATCAGACGGAGCCCGCGGCGGCAGGCAGCGGGAGCATCGCCCCCGCCTCACCGTGAGGGGCCGCCCAGGAGAAGCGACACGGTCCCAGCGCGTGCTCTCGTGCCCCGGCGGCGTGCGCCGCACGATTTCCGGTGCTCGACCGACTAAGCTTGAAGGCAACGTGGGTTCATGACGCGTCGCCAGCTTGTGCGGCACGCAGGGGAACACGGGCCCGGCGGACGGATTCCATTCCGTCTCCTTCCTTTCCTTCGCCGGGTCCGATCTGAGGAGGGAGGCGAGAGAGGCTCTCCCCTTGTCCGACGAACCCGCCACCGCCAGGGGCACGATGTCCTCCGCCATCTCCAGCGCGGTCGTACGCCTGGTACGCGAGTACACCGGCCGCGGGCCGACGAAGGCGCGCACCTACATAGACGAGGATCTGATCACCACCGTCCTGCAGGACACGCTGACGATGGGCGAGCGCAGCCTCGTGCGCGACGGTGAGGTGGACCTCGTGCTGGCCAGCCGCAAGGCCTTCCAGCGAACCATGAGCAGCCGGCTCACCGCCGCCGTGGAGGAGATCACCGGGCGCCGCGTTTTCGCGTTCCTCAGCGACAACCACATCGACCCCGACGTTGCGGTCGAGTCCTTCGTTCTGGTTCCGCGCTGCGAGGACACCGCCGGCGGCGAGGCCTCCGCTGACGGGGACGGCGCAGCGGCAGCGGGCTGAGCGCAGCGGGGCGCGCCGCGGGGCGCCGCCGGGCGGTGCGCGCCGGATCTCCCGGGCCACGCGGGCCGGCCGGCCACGCGGGTCAGAGGTCGATCACATTCACCTCGCTCCAGTGCGAGGCCAGGTAGCGCCCGACGAGGCGTCTGTGGCAGTGCTCGGGGCTCGCCTCGCTGCAGAGGAGTGCCGTGGGGAGCTCGAAGTCCGGTGCCCTCAGCACGCTCTCGATGCAGCGCTCGCTCATCAGCGCGAGGAAGCGCCGCTCGAAGCCGAGCCAGTCGCGTCCGGGCTTCCTGGCCTCATCGAGCAGCTCAGGTGTCGGTGCCAGCAGGGGCGCGTGCTCGTAGCCTGCGCCGGCGAGCTCGCGCAGAAAGTAGGGCAGATCCTTGGCCTTGGCGAACCCGGCCAGCTGGGAGGAGTTGTTGAGGCGGATATCGAGTACGCGCCGGACCCCGGCGTCGGCGAGCCGCCCGAAGAAGTGCTCTGCGCTCGTCTGGGTAAAGCCGATCGTGTAGAGGTTCATCGCCGTCTTGTAGCGCGTGGGCGTTGACGCGGCGTTGGCGTGCCCGCTCCGCTCGCCCCCGGGCGCTCGCATCGCGCCAACGGTGCGCCAATGCCGGGCCGCTAGGTTCGCCGGCATGAAGCAAAACCGAGCGGCCGGCTTTCCGGCACCCAGCGAGGGCATTGCACTCGCGCACATCGTTGTATCGAGCGACATCGAACGCTCGCTGCGCTTTTATTCGGAGGTCCTGGGGGGAGAGGTGGTGCGCACCGGCGAGCCCTCGGCGGTCGCGCTGGCCAACGGCTGGATCATCATCAACGCGGGCGGCGGGCCGACCGACGACAAGCCGACCGTGACGCTTGCGGCGCCGAGCGACCCCGACCGGGTGACCAGCTTTCTGAACATCCGCGTGGCCGACATCGCCGCGGTCTATGAACAGTGGAGCACGCGCGGTGCGGCGTTCCTCACCGAGCCCACCGATCACGGTCGCGAGGTCCGCTGCTACCTGCGCGATCCCGACGGCCATCTCATCGGGTCGGCCAGGCGACCGGCATGCTCGGGCCGCGCTCGCGCTCCGCCGCGCGGGGCGGAAGGGGCACATGAGCGCCCGGGCCGATTCGGCGCGCCCGCACCTTCACTGGGAGGATCCCGCGATCGCCGCCGCCGCCGGACTCGAGCTGTCGGGACTCGACACGATGCTCGCAATCCTCGCGGGGACACTCCCGCCGCCGCCGATCGCACGCCTGCTCGGGATCAGCCTCGTTGCGGCGGAGCGGGGCCGGGTCCTGTTTGCGATGCAACCTGAGGAGTGGATGTACAACGTGATCGATTCCGTCCACGGTGGCATTGCCGCGACGTTGCTCGATTCGTGCATGGGCTGCGCGGTGCAGAGCACCCTCGAGGCCGGCGAGCGCTACGCCACGGGCGACCTGCAGGTGCGCTACCTGCGCCCGATGAGCCGGTCGACCGGTCGCGTTCTCGCTAGCGGCGTCGTCGTCCACGAGGGGTCGCGCACGGCAACGGCCGAGGGCCGCCTGTCGGTGGAGTCCGGCGGGTCGCTGCTGGCCCACGCCACCACCGGCTGCGTGATCCTCCGCTGAGCAGATGCCCTCGCCCTCGCCCGCACGCGAGCTCTACCCATCTGATCCCGGGGGGCTGAGCAGGCCGGCGTGCAGCGCCTGCAGGCGCGGGCTCGGGATCGCGCCCAGTTCGTCGCGGAGCATCGTGCGCAATCGCTCGTAGGTGAGCAGCGACTCAGCCGCATTGCCCTGCGCGGCGAGTGCCTGCATCAGCCAGCCGTAGCCGGTCTCGCGCAGCGGCGCGAGCTCCAGCAGGCGGCGCGATGCGCGCACGGCGGTGTCGAGCTCGGTGCCGCCGAGGCGCACGGCGCAGGCCGCCAGCGCCTCCAGCGCCTGCACCCGCACGTCCTCGAGCGCTGCACGCTGTCCAGCGGCCCAGTCGCTGTCATGCCCCGCCATGAATGTGCGTGCGCTGATGTTCAGCGCGATGTGCGAAGCGATCCACGCCCGCACGTCCTGGTCCTGTGCGACCGCTGCCTGGGCATCGTGCAGAGCCTGTGTGGCACGCTCCACATCGATCCACGCGTCGACCGGCAGCCGGATCCTGAGCAGATCACCGCCGGGAAGCGGATCCTCAGCCCCGGCCTTCAGGGCACGGCGCAGCTTCGAGAGCAGCGCGCGGATTGCGGTGGGCGCCTCGGGCGGAGGAGCATCGCCCCACAGCACGCCCGACAGCTCCGCCCGGGTGACCACCCTCGTGCGATTGCAGATCAGATACGCGAAGGCCAGACGTCCTTGCGCGCCCGGCAGCGAGCCCGTGAGCTCGACTCCCGCCAGTCGCACGGTGAGTGCGCCACACAGCTGGATCCGGGTGGCCGGGGGGTCCGCCATCGACGTGCGAGACTACTCAGTCATGGCGCGCATCATTGCCTGCGAGTGTGGCACCGTCGTGCGCGGCGAGGACGAGCAGGAGCTGCTCCGCGGCGGGCGCAGACACATGGAGGCCAACCACCCTGCGGTGGCGCGTGAGATCACCGACGAGGAGCTGCTCGCGCTCAGCGAGGAGGAGCCGAGCCAGCCGTCATAGGTGGTTGCGCGGGCTGCCGCGGTGGCAGACTGCGCGGGATGGCACCCAGCCCCACTCACTTCGGGCGCAGCGGCGCCCGTGCGATCCGGGCGCTCGTCGCGGGGAGCGTCCAGGGCGTGGGCTTCAGGGAGGCGACCATGCGCCGGGCGCACGAGCTCGGCGTCCTCGGGTGGGTGCGCAACACCGAGGAGGGAACGGTGGCGGTGCACGCCGAGGGTCCGTCCGAGGCGCTCGAGTCGCTGCTCGCGTTTCTGCGTGAGGGCCCGCGTGGAGCACGCGTCGGCAGCGTCGCCGTGGAGGATGTCCGCGTCGAGGGCCACGAGCAGTTCGCCGTGCGCGGCGTGAGCGCGGGCGTCTTCGTGGTGCAGCAGCACGCCGCCAGCACACGCCACTTCGACCTGCGCCTGGAGGTGGGCGGGGTGATGCGGTCGTGGGCGCTGCCGAAGGGACCGACGCTCGATCCCTCGGTCAGGCGCCTGGCGGTCGAGGTGGCCGACCACGACATGGCCCACAACGGCTTCGAGGGGCGCACCGGCGCCGGCGGGGCGATCGTGTGGGACCGCGGCTCCTATGAGCAGGGGGGACGGGTCGCCTGGCCCGAAGCGCTGGAGCGCGGTCACGCAGTCTTCGTGCTGCACGGCGAGAAGCTGCGCGGCGGCTTCGCGCTGCAGCGCACGCGCCCTGGCCCCAAGCCCCAATGGCTGCTGCTCAAGCGCCGCGACGAGCACGCCGCGCCGGGCTCCGACGTGCTCGCCGAGCGGCCCGCCTCGGTGCTCAGCGGGCGCACGCTCGAGCAGGTGCTGGAGGACACGAGCTGAGCGGCCCGAGCGCGTCGCATCCGCCGTCAGCGAGGGCTCGGTGGCGGTGCGCCCCGTGCGCCGGCGCCTCGCGGGCCGCCGAGCCGGGCTGGACGCGCGCGGGCGGCGTGCGGGCTTGCCGCAGGCGCCGTTCGGCAGCGAACGGATGTGCCCGTGTCGCGCCGGGCGGATACTTGCTGGGATGTGCGTATCCCCTGCGGGCGAGAGCTGATGGCCAAGGAGCGCATCATCCAGGAGCTGGGTGAGGGCGAGCTGCTGCTACCCGAGCTCGTGCGCCGCGCGCTCGCGGCGAACGACCGCGTGAAGTACCTGCTCACGCTGCTGCAGGCCGCGCGTGCGGCCGCCGACGGCGCGCCTGCTGCGAATCTGCGCGAGGAGCGCCTCGCCAGCGGCGTCGAGGACCCGGCGCTCGACCGGGTCGCCGCCGACAGCATCTTCGCAGGCGAGGGCGCCTATCGCGTGCCGCTCGCCGCAAGGATCACGGGGCAGGCGCTCGCCGAGGTCGACACGATGCTCGCAGCCCTGCGGGCGGCGGGGGAGAGCGCCGCCGAGCCGCTGGGCGGACGCCTGGCGGCGATCGCGGACGGGCTCACCGTCGCCGGCGAGACGATCCACGCCGATGATTTCCTCAGGCTGACCTCCGCCGGACACGGCGGCGACAGCCTGCATCTGCTGGTGGTCGACACGCATCGTCAGCTGAACCGGCTCCTCGCGGGGCTGGCCAGCGAGTCTCTCGACGGTGCTCGCGCACACCGCCTCCAGGAGGGCGATCGCCCACTCGTGCGCGCCTTTATGAAGGGCCTGCACGAAACCGAGCGCCTGCGCTTCGGGCACCCGGGGCTGGGCACCATCGCCACTCGATCGGGACCCGCGCTCGTGCTGCAGAACGATCTCGGCATGACCGATGCGCACGTGCTCGTCGTGCGGGTGCTGGAGAGGACCGTCACGATCACCTACACCGACGTGCACCTCGTACGGCTGATCTTCTTCCAGGAGCTGCTGGAACGCCGCGGCGTCGTCTGGGAGGACACGCGCTCGCGCGCCGAGCCGAACATGGAGGGCGGCCTCTTCCACCTCGCGCTCGGGCGCTTCGTGGCCGCGGACACGGCGGCGCTGGAGCGCTTCCTCGCCGGCCTGGCCTCGCAGCTCGTCTTCATGATCGACTGGAATCGTGCGCGCAAGCGGCTGCGGAGCCTTGTAGGCAAGGCCGCTGCCGTGGAGCTGCTCGCCTGGGCGGCCGAGAAGCGCTACGGCCACAGGGCGTTCCTGCTCGCCGGGGCCGAGCGCCTGGTGCACGACGCGCTGGAATTTGCGGGACGGCCCGGCGCCGCGGCCGGCGAGTCGCTTAGCGACGTGCTCGGTGCGGCCGCCGCGCGTGCCTACCTGCGCTCCGTGCTGCGGATCTGCTCCGACGGTCTGCTTGCCGGGCGAGCGATGCCGCTGATCCAGGACGAGGTGCGAGCCGAGCTCGTCGGCTACGTGCACACAGCGCGCGAGGAGCTGCTGGAGCTGATCACGCGCCACGGCGAGCTGGTGGTGGAGATCGGCGAGGCAACACGCGACCAGCTCGAGCGGGCGCTGTCGGGCGCCGGTGCGGGGAGCCGCGACGACGACGCGCGACGAGCACGCATCTGGGAGCACGAGGCCGATGAGATCGTCAGTCGCGTGCGCGCCTACGTTGAGCGCACCGACGAGCCGGGCGCGCTGCTCGTGCTGGTGGAGGCCGCTGACGACATCGCAGACAGCCTCGAGGACGCCGCCTTCAACCTCACGCTGCTGCGTGCGCCGGGCCCCGGCCCGGAGATCGCCGGGCAGCTGCGCGGGATGTGTGCCATGGTGCTCGCCTCCGTGCGGGCGCACCTGCGCGCGGTGACGCTCGCCGGCGACATCCAGCGCGGTGCCACGCGCGAGGAGATGGACGCCTTCCTGCAGGCCGCTCACGAGGTCGTCAGCCTCGAGCACCAGACCGACGATGCGCAGCGTGCCGTGCACGCCGCCGTGGTCGCCAGCGCACCCGCCGCCAGCGACCTGTTCGTGCTGGTCGAGGTGACGCGTGCCCTCGAGCAGGCCGCGGACGCGCTGATGCACACGGCGCTGCTGCTGCGCGATCAGGTGCTCGGCCGCGCCGTGCGCGGTCAGGCGCCCTCGCGTCGCGGCGAGCCCAACGCTCTGGCGCACGAGCCGGTCGTGCCCGACAGCGACGAGGTGTACCTGCTCGGCAGGGCCGAGGGCCCGCTTCCGGGGCCCGACAGGATCGGCGCCAAGGCCCACGGCCTGGCGCGCATGGCGAGGGCCGGCCTCCGCGTGCCGGCCGCGGTCGTCCTCACGACGGCGCTCTCACGGCGCGCCCAGACAGGCGCCGGCGGAGGCACGCGCGAGATCGGCGAGTTGACGGCCAGCGCGCTCGCGGCCCTCGAGGCCGACACCGGGATGCGGCTGGGTGATCGCCTTCGGCCGCTCGTGGTCTCTGTGCGCTCCGGCGCGCCCGTGTCAATGCCGGGCATGCTCGAGACCGTGCTCGACGTCGGCCTGTCGGAGCGAACACTCGGGGGCTTCGCCGCCGCCACCGGCAACCCGCGGCTCGCGTGGGACTGCTACCGGCGGCTGATCGAGTCGTTCGCCACAGCCGTGCACGGCTGCGCGCCGGAGCCCTTTCAGCAGGCGCTACAGGCGCGCCTGCGCGCCGCGGGCGTGACGCGCGCGGTGCAGTTGGAGGCGCTCGCGCTCAGGGAGCTGGCCGCCTCACACCTGGAGCTGTACCGCGAGCTCACCGGCGAGGAGTTCCCCGACGAGCCACATCTCCAGCTGGAGCGGGCCGTGACCGCCGTCCTGCGCTCGTGGGATGCTCCCAAGGCCCGCGAGTACAGGCGTCACGGTGGGTTGCCCGACGACATCGGCACCGCCGTGATCGTGCAGCGGATGGTCTTCGGTAACGCGGGCGGGCGATCGGGCTCAGGGGTCGCATTCACGCGCGACCCGGCACTCGGAGAGCCCGGCACCTACATGGACTTCGCGCTCGACGCCCAGGGCGAGGACATCGTTGCGGGCCGCCAGTCGCTACGCGGCGAGCACGACCTCGCAGCGTTGGACCCGGCGCTGCGCGAGGAGCTCGCCCGCGCCTGCCGGCTGCTCGAGGAGGAAATGCGCGAGGCCCAGGAGTTCGAGTTCACCGTGCAGGACGGCGAGCTGTTCCTGCTCCAGGCGCGCACCGCCAAGCGAACCCCGTGGGCCGCTCTGCGGATCGCCGTGGACCAGGTCAGCGAGGGGCTGATCACGCCCGGCACGGCGCTCGAACGACTGGCTGACATCGATCTCGGCGCGCTCACACGCACGCGGGTGCGGGGCGCCGATGCAACGACCGCGCTCGCTCGCGCCGTTCCCGCAAGCCTCGGTGTCGCGGGCGGCCCGCTCGCGCTCGACGGCGCCGCGGTCGCGCGGCTGGCCGGCGCCGGCCAGCCACCGGTGCTCGTGCGGCGCAGCATCTCGACCGACGACAGCGCCGATGTGGCCCACGCGGCCGGCGTTCTGACCGCGACCGGAGGGCGCACCTCCCACGCCGCCGTCGTCGCGCGCGAGCTGGGCAAGCCATGTCTCGTCGGCTGCGCCGGCCTGAGCGTCGACCTCGAGGCCCGAACGGCCACGATCGGCTCCCGCACCCTGGCCGAGGGGGATGCGCTCACGCTCGACGGCGAGTCCGGGCTCGTGTTCGCAGGCGCGCTCGAGGTGGTCGAGGAGCGACCCACCGCCGAGCTCGCCGCGGTGGCTGAGTGGCGCGAGGCCGCTGAAGCCGGGCCGGTTGAGGCCGCGCGCGTGTCCTAGGCGGAACTCCTCCTCAGCTGCCTGCCGGCGAGCCGCGCTCAAGCGGTGGTCCCGCCGGGTGGGGCTGCGCTGGCGGCTGTGCTCCGGAGGACTGCACCGCGGCCACGCTCGCCCCTCCCTCTGGCTCGATGCGCGGCAGGAGCCGCTCGAGCCATGCCGGCAGCCACCAGTTGGCCCTGCCAAGCAGCGTCATGGTGGCCGGCACGAGCACCAGCCGCACGACCGTCGCGTCGACCAGCACGCTCGCCGAGAGCCCGACCGCGAGCATCTTGATGACCACGTTGCTCGACAGCACGAAGGAGATGAACACGCTCGCCATGATCAGCGCGGCGCACGTGATCACGCGCGCGGTGCTCGCCAGGCCCGTCGCGACGGCGCTCGTGTTATCGCCGCTCGCATCCCAGCCCTCCTTGATGTGAGAGAGCAGGAAGACCTCGTAGTCCATCGAGAGCCCGAACACGATCGCGAACATCAGCACCGGCACGTAGGACTCGATCGGCACATGCTCGGCGACGCCGAAGAAGCTGCCGCCCCAGCCCCACTGGAAGACCGCCACCACGATCCCGTAGGCGGCGCCGATCGAGAGCAGGTTCAGGATCGCCGCCTTGAGCGCCACCAGCACGCTGCGGAAGGTGGCCATCAACAGCAGGAAGGCGAGCACCACGACGACGGCGATCACGACCGGCAGGCGGTTGACCACGGTGTCACGGAACTGCAGCTGGGTCGGCAGGTTGCCCGTCACGTAGCCCTGCGCGCCGCTGCCCTTGAGCGCGTCCGGGACGGTCGTGTCGATCAGCTGCTTGAACAGGCTCGCCGTGGCGCCGTCCTGGGGCGAAGTGCTCGGCACGACGCTGCCCACGAGGATCTTGCCGTTTTCAGAGGGCGACAGGGAGCTCGCGTGGGCGATGCCCGCGGTGCTGTGCAGCGCGCTTTCCACGCTTCCTGCGATCTGCTGCGGGGGCTCGCCCGCCTTGGTGAGATCGACCACGATGGTGAACGCCCCGTTGGCGCCCACGCCGAAGCCCTGGGCGATCAGGTCGTAGGCGCGGCGGTCGGTGTAGCTGGTGGGGTCGGCGCCGTCGTCGATGTGTCCGAGGTCGATGGACAGCAGCGGGATGCTGAGCAGGAGCAGGATCGCAACGCCCGCGGCGAGGAAGCGCCAGGGCCTGCGCCCGACCAGGCTCGCGTAGCTGTGCCAGGCGTCGCCGTCGGCGCCGCTTTCGGCGACGGGTGTGCGCACCGCGAGCGCATCGATGCGCCGGCCCAGCAGCCCGAGCAGGGCGGGGACAAGCGTCAGCGCGGCGATGCCCGCGACGAGCACCGTGAAGACCGCCGCCAGGCCGAGCTGCCCGATGAACAGGATTCCCGAGGCGAACAGCCCGAGCAGGGCCAGCGACACCGTGCCGGCCGCGACCAGCACCGCGTGACCGCTGGAGGCCACGGTCGCTGCGGCGGCATCGACGGGATCGGCTCCGTCCATCAGCAGCTGGCGATGTCGCGTGGTGAGGAACAGCGCGTAGTCGATGCCCACGCCGATCCCGATCATCAGCGCGAGCGTGGGGGAGGCCGTGCCGAACGTGAGGCCCGCGGCCGCGATCGTGAGCAGGCTCAGTCCCACGGCCACGCCGAGCAGCGCGGTGAGCAGGGGCAGGCCCGCGGCGGCCACGCTGCCGAAGCCGACGAGCAGGACGATCAGCGCCACCGCGAAGCCGATCACCTCGGAGAGGACGTCGTTGGGGGCCGGGCGGAACAGTTCGTCCAGGCCGCCGCCGTACTCGACCTGCACGCCCGCCGCGCGGGGCGCGCTGGTGGCCGCTTCGAGTTTGGCGATGTAGCCGTCGCCGAGCGTCTTGGGGCGCACGTTGAAGTGAACGCTCGAGTACGCCGTGCGCCCGTCGACGGAGATCGTGCTCGAGCCCTTGGCGAGCGGGTCCGAGGCACCCTGCACGTGGGGCAGCTGGCGCAGCGAGGCCACCGCCTGCTCGATCTGAGCTTCCTCGCTGCGCAGGCTGCCTGTGGAGACGTGGAAGACGACCTGCCCGATGTGGCCGCCCGCGTCCTTGTCGTTGGCTTCGAGCAGTTTCAGGCCGGCGTTGGCCTGCGTGCCCGGCAGTTCCACGTTGTCGTTGAACGCCCCGCCCGCGAGCTGGCTGACGGCGACGCTCGCCACGAGCGCGAGCAGCCACGCCGCGACCACGCGACCCGGGCGCCGCGCGCAGCTGCGCCCCAGCGCCGTCAGGCGGCCCGGCCGGGGCACGCCGGCGGAGGAGTCCCGCGCGGATGCGCTCACCGGGGCGGGGTCTCGCTGTCCAGCGTGGCCATCTGCGGCGGCGGGTAGCGCTCCCCGCGGGCGCTGCCCACCGGGATCGCGCGCTCCAGGGCGGCGAGGTCCTGCGCGTCGAGCTCCAGCGCGAGCGCGCCCAGCGCCTCGTGCAGGCGCTCGGGCGTGCGCGCCCCGACGAGCGCGATGATGTCCTCGCCGCGGGACAGCACCCACGCGATCGCAAGCTGGGCCACGCTCGCACCCCTGGCCTCGGCGAGCACGCGCAGTCGCTCCACCAGGGCCAGGTTGTGCTCCCGGTGCTCCGCGCTGAAGCGAGGCGCGCGGGTGCGGAAGTCGCCCGGCGCAAGCTCGCGCCCGGCGGCGAAGTGGCCGCTGATCAGCCCGCGGCTGAGCACGCCGTAGGCGGTGATCGCCACGCCGAGCTCGCGGCAGACGGGCAGGATAGAGGCCTCGATCCCGCGCGAGATCAGCGAGTACTCGAGCTGCACGTCGCAGATCGGATGCGTGGCGGCCGCGCGGCGGATCGTCTCGGCGCCGACCTCCGAGAGCCCGACCTGGCGCACGTATCCCGCCTGGACCATCTCGGCGGTCGCGCCGACGGTCTCCTCGATCGGCACGTCGGGGTCCAGGCGCGCGGGGCGGTAGACGTCGATGTAATCGACGCCGAGACGCGTCAGCGAGTGCGCCAGCGCGGTCTTCACCGCCGCCGGGCTGGCGTCGTAGCCGAGCCACGCGCCGTCGGGCCCGCGCTGGGCGCCGAACTTCACGCTCAGCAGGTACTGCTCACGGGGGCGCCCGCGGGTGGCCTCGGCGATCAACAGCTCGTTGTGGCCCATCCCGTAGAAGTCGCCCGTGTCGAGCAGGCTGACGCCCGCATCCAACGCGGCCGCGATCGTCGCGATGCCCGCGGCGCGGTCCGCCGGCCCGTACATCCCCGACATCCCCATGCAGCCCAGCCCGATCGCCGAGACCTCCGGACCTTCCGCGCCGAGCCGCCGAGCAATCACGAGCGCCCCGCCGCCACCGCTCAGTCGGCCGCCAGGACCGCCGGCTGCGCCGAGCGGGCACAGGAGCGGATGACCTCGGCGACCGCACCCGGATCGTCGCTGAAGGGCACATGGCCGGCTCCCAGCGCCACGTGCGTGGCCCACGGCAGGCTCGCGCGCGCCCGCGGTGCCTGGCGCGCGTGGGGCAGCAGGCGGTCGCGCACTCCCCAGGCGACCGTGACGGGCACGCCGCGCGGGCGACCCATCGGCGCGAAGCGGTAGCGGGGCAGGCACTGCAGCGTGCGCGTCAGCGCCGGTGCGGCCCATGCATCCTCGAACGCGGATACCGCCTCCTCGGTGGGCACCTGCGCGGGGAAGCCATACAGCGTCCGCAGCAGCGCCCTGCGGCCGGGGCGCGTGCGCGCGAGCGCCAGCGTGGGGGCGTGCAGCGCCCGCGGCATGCGCGCCAGGGAGCCGAGCACGAGCTGGCAGTAGCGGGCTTCCGCCGCGCTCCAGAAGCCCACAGGGCAGAAAGCGGCCGCGGAGGCCACAGCCCGGTTGCGGGCCAGCTCGAGCGCGATGCCGCCGCCCATCGAGCAGCCCGCCACGTGGGGACGATCGAGGCCGAGCTCGGCGAGGAACAGCTCGAAGGCATCCACGTAGGCGGGGATCGTGGGCTCGATCCCGGGCGACAGCGGCGCCGAGCGCCCGAAGCCGGGCGAATCGCAGGCGATCACGTCGAACTCGCCGGCGAGCAAATCGATCACGGGCTGCCAGGCCTGCCAGTGGTGGCCCACCCCGTGGAGCAGCACGAGCGGCGGCCCAGAGCCCTCGCGGTGGTAGTTGATCGACACGCTCACGCCCGCCCCCGGATGAGGTCGGCGCCCCGCTCGGCGATCATGATGGTGGGGGCGTTGGTGTTGCCGCCGGGAATGCTCGGCATCACCGATGCGTCGATCACACGCAGCCCCTCGAGGCCGCGCACCCGCAGCTGCGAGTCCACCACCGCCTGCTCGTGCGTGTCGCTCATGCGGGCCGTGCCGACAGGGTGGTAGATCAGCATCAGGCGGCGGCGCAGGTCCGCTTCCAGATCCTCGCGCTCTGCAGCCTGCGCGCCGGGCTTGAGCTCCTTGAGCACGATCTCGCGCAGCGGCTGCTGGGCGGCGATCTCCCGCGCCAGGCACATGCCCGCGATCAGCGACTCGAGGTCCTCGGGCTCGGACAGCGTGTTGGTGATGATGCGCGGCTTGCTCAGGGGGTCGGCCGAGCGGAGCCACACCCGCCCGCGCGCACGGGGGGAGACGAGCACGGGCGCGATCACCATGCAGTCGCCCTCGTAGGTCTCGGCGCCATGGTCGTCGAAGTAGGCCGCGCCCATGTGGAACTGGATGTCCGCAGCGGGCAGACCGCCGCGCGTGCGCGTGAACGCCACGACCTCCGCCACGGTCGAGCTGAGCGGCCCGGATCTGCGCAGCAGCCACTCGGCCAGCGGCCTGGGCCGGTCGGCGCCGTAGAGCGTGTCCGGGTCCGACACCTCCCAGATCATCGTCACGAACGGATGGTCCTGCAGGTTGGCGCCCACGCCGGGCAGCTCGTGGCGCACCTCCACGCCGGCCTCGCGCAGCCCGTCCGCCGGCCCGACACCGGAGAGCAGCAGCAGGTGGGGGGAGCCGATCGCGCCCGCCGCGAGCAGCACCTCGCGCCCCGCGCGGGCCACCTCCACGCCGTCGCGCCCGCTGCGCAGCCGCACGCCGACCGCCCGCTCGCCCTCGAACTCGACGCCCAGCACCGTCGTCCCCGTGCGAATCTCGAGGTTGGGCCGCGCGCGCACCGGGCGCAGGAACGCATCGGCGGCGCTGAAGCGGCGTCCGTTGCGCTGGGTCACCTGGAACATCGACGCGCCGTCCTGCTCCGGTCCGTTGTAATCGGCGATGCGCGGGATGCCCGCCGCCTCGCTGGCGGCCAGCAGGCGCCGATCCAGCGGTCGCGGCGAGCGCTGCTCGCTGACCCGCAGCGGTCCGCCCACAGCGTGGTAGGCGGACGCCCCGCGCACGTTGTCCTCGGACTTCATGAAGTATGGGAGCACGTCGCGATAGCCCCAGCCGGTGGCGCCCTGGGCCTCCCAGCTGTCGTAGTCCAGCGGCCGGCCGCGCACGTAGAGCATCGCGTTCATCGAGCTCGAGCCGCCCAGCGCCTTGCCGCGCGGGATGTAGAGCTCGCGCTCGTCCACGCACGGCTCGGGCTCGGTCGCGAACTCCCAGTCGAGCTTGGTGTGAAACTGCTTCGGGAACGCGGCCGGGATCTTGATGTTGAGCGAGCGGTCGCTGCCGCCGGCCTCCAGCAGCAGCACGCGCACCGAGGGATCCTCGGAGAGGCGGTTGGCGAGCACGCAGCCGGCGGAGCCCGCGCCCACGATCACGTAGTCGTGCATGCCCCTCGCCGCCGCTCCCTAGGCGCCCGTCACGGCGGCCCGCTCGGGGACGGGCAGGAGCTCGAACTCGTCCACCTCGAGCTGCGCCGTGCGCTGTAGGTACTCGCGCATGTAACCCGGCCAGTTGGCCACGATCCGGCCGCGATCGTTGCGATACCAGGAGTCGCACTGCGTCCAGGCCGTGCCCGCGAAGCGCGCCTGTAGCGCGCGGTCGCTGGCCGCCTCGACCTCGGGGCGCACCTCGATCGCGCCTGCACCCCGCGCGAGCAGCTGTTCGAGGGCCTGTCGCAGGTAGGCGGACTGCGCCTCCAGGTAGACGAGGATCGAGCCGCCCGAGGTGTTCGTGTTGGGCCCGTACAGCAGGAACATGTTCGGGAAGCCGGGAACGCTGACGCCGAGGTGCGCATGCGCCCCCGCGGACCAGTACTCGTGCAGGCTGAGCCCGTCGATGCCCGAGATCTCCATCGGGAACATGAAATCGTTGGTCTTGAAGCCGGTCGCCCAGATCAGGCAGTCGACCTCGTGCAGCCTGCCGTCCGCGCTGCGCAGCCCCTCCGCGGTGAGCTCCGTGATCGGCTCGGTCACGAGCTCAACGTTGGCGCGTTCCAGGGCGGGCAGGAAGTAGGAGCTGAAGAGCACGCGCTTGCAGCCGAAGGTGTAGTCGGGCCACACGCGCGCGCGCAGGGCCGGGTCCCTGAGCTGTCCGCGCATGAACCTGGCAGAGCGCGCGCCGAGCACGCGTCCGAAGCCGCGCGGATGGCGGATCGCCACGGTGAGCGACTCGCCGTACTGAAACCAGAACGCGCGGCGCAGCTGCTGCAGCCCGGGGATCCCTTCGATCAGCGCGCGCACGAGCGCGGGATAGCGCCTGTTCCTGCGCGGCATGAACCAGTTGCCGGTGCGCTGGAAGACGGTCAGCTGCTCGACCTCGGGAGCGATCTCGGGAATGAACTGCACCGCGCTGGCACCGGTGCCGACGACCGCGACGCGCTTGCCCGCGAAGGAGTAGGCGTGATCCCATTCGGAGGAGTGGAAGCTGTTGCCCGCGAACGTCTCCGCGCCCTTCAGCTGCGGTCGGTGGGGCTGGTGCAGCTGGCCGGTGGCGAGGATCACGGCGTCGGCCTCATAGCTGCTCCCGGACTCCGTCTCGATGCTCCAGCGGCAGCGGGCCGCGTCCCACGTGCAGGCGCTCACCGTGGTACCGGTCCGGATCAGCTCGTCGATGTGGTGCTCGCGCGCGACGTCGTGCATGTAGCTGTGGATGTCCTGCTGAGTGGGGCACAGGCGCTCCCAGTCGCGCCGCTGGGCGTAGGAGAAGGAGTACAGGTGGCTTGCCACGTCGCACGCCGCGCCGGGGTAGCTGTTGTAGAACCAGGTGCCGCCCAGGTCGGGGGCCTTCTCGAGGATCGTGATGGCGGCGATCCCGTGCCGGCGCAGCTCGATCGCCGCGGCGATCCCGCCGAAGCCGGCGCCGATGATCACGACCTCCAGGCTGCGTTGAGAATCTGCCCGATGCACGGCCGTCGCCGACATCTCTCTCCTCTCCACTGGCGTTGCGCTGCAGGCCTGAACCTTAGCCCTTCGGCGAGCTCACCCTCCGCGGGCGGGCACGCGCGCGGCGAGCCAGACGACCGCGGCGGGCAGCTGCGCGGGGTCGATCTGGTGCCCGACGTCGGACTCGTGGTATTCGACCGCCAGGCCCCCCTCGCGCAGCAGCCGCGCGGCCTCGCGCCCGAAGGCGACGTCGATGACGGGGTCGTGGCGGCCGTGGGCGATGAACGCGTGCAGTCCCCGCCGCCGCAGCAGGTCGGCACGCCAGCCCCCCACCGTTGGCACAAAGCCCGAGAAGGCGAGGATGCCGCCCGGCGCGGGGCGCTGCGCACCGAGGCCGAGCGCATAGCTCATCACCGCGCCCATCGAAAAGCCCGCGAGGATCGTCTGCGCGGGCGCCAGCCCGGTCCGTTCCCACAGCTCGTCGTGCAGTGCGCCGAGGCTCTCGCAGGCGGCGTGGAAGGTCTGCGGATCGGGATGGCCCACGCGAGGGACCAGGTACCAGTGGTAGCCGGGGGAGCCCTCCAGGCGCAGCGGCGCGCGCGCGCTGACGACGTGCAGCCGGCGCGCCGGGTCGAGCACGTCGGCGAGCCCGAGCAGATCCTGCTCGTCGGTGCCGCGCCCGTGGTGCAGGATCAGCAGCCCGTCGGGCTCGCCTGCGGGCGGGCGCTCGGCGAACAGCAGAGCACTCACGTGGCGGCCCCGGCCCGTCTCCCCGGCGCGGGCGCCTAGTGCTCCTCGCGCGGCACGTAGGGCGCGAGCTCGCGGCGCGCGATCGCCATCTTGTGCACCTCGTCGGGGCCGTCCGCGAGGCGCAGTGTGCGCAGGTGCGCGTAGGCGGCGGCGAGCGTGAAGTCCTCCGTGACGCCCCCTCCGCCGTGCACCTGGATGGCGCGGTCGACGACCCTCAGCGCGACGTTCGGCGCGGCCACCTTGATCGCAGCGATCTCGGTGCGCGCGTGGCGGTTACCGACGGTGTCCATCATCCAGGCCGCCTTGAGCGTGAGCAGGCGGGCCATCTCGATTTCGATGCGCGACTCGGCGATCCAGTCCTGGACGTTGCCGCGGCTGGCCAGCGGCTGGCCGAAGGTGACGCGCGAGACGGCCCGCCTGCACATCGCCTCGAGCGCCCGCTCGGCCGCGCCGATCGCGCGCATGCAGTGGTGGATGCGTCCCGGCCCCAACCGCGCCTGCGCGATCATGAAGCCGTCGCCCTCGCCCGCGATCAGGTTCTCGGCGGGCACGCGGACGTCCTCGAAGAGGAGTTCCGCGTGGCCCTCCTGGTCGTCGTAGCCGAACACCGGCAGGTTGCGCACAATGGTCACTCCCGCGGTCTCCAGCGGCACGAGGATCATGCTCTGCTGCTTGTGCCGCGGACCATCGAAGGTGGTCTTGCCCATCACGATCATGATCCGGCAGTGAGGGTGCAGCGCGCCGGAGATCCACCACTTGCGCCCGTTGAGCACGTAGTCCTCGCCGTCGCGCTCGATGCGCAGTTCGATGTTCGTCGCGTCGGAGGAGGCGACCGCGGGCTCGGTCATCGCGAAGGCCGAGCGGATCTCGCCGTCGAGCAGGGGCATCAGCCACCGCTCCTTCTGCTCGGGCGTGGCGAACTGGTAGAGGACCTCCATGTTGCCCGTGTCGGGCGCGGAGCAGTTGCAGGCCTCCGAGGCGATGTGCGAGCGGCCGAGGATCTCGGCCAGCGGCGCGTAATCGCTGTTGGAGAGCCCCGCGCCGAGCGTGGCGTCCGGCAGGAACATGTTCCACAGCCCCGCCTCGCGGGCGCGCACCTTGAGCTCCTCCATGATCGCCGGCTGATGGTGGGGATTGCCCGACTCCTGCAGCTGGTGGTGGTAGATCTCCTCCGCCGGATAGATGTGCTCGTCCATGAACGCCGTCAGGCGCTCCTTGAATTCGCTACAGGCCTGGCTCGGCTCGAAGTCCATCGGTTCTCCTCGCTGACGGCAATGGGCTTAGGATCATCCCGGATGAGCCAAGACGGTGTCAGCTACCGCGCCGCGGGGGTGGACTACGAGGCGCTCGACGCGGGCAAGCGCCTGGCGATGGTCAAGGCGCTGTCCACCTCCGGGCTGCTCGCCGCGCGCGGCGGCCGCGCGCTCGACGCCTCGCGCGGGGAGCCCGCGTTCGTGTTCGAGCTCGACGGGCGTGCCTTCGCGTTCGTGGTGGAGGGCCTGGGCACGAAGTCGATCGTCGCGCGCCAGGTGCTGGAGGAGGAGGGGATCAACCGCTTCGACGCGGTCGCCTATGACACCGTCGCCGCGATCCTCAACGATCTCTGCTGCGTGGGCGCGCTGCCGCTCGTCGTCAACGCCTACTTCGCGACGGGGGCCTCGGAGTGGTATCGCCAGCCCGAGCGCTCCGGCGCACTGCTGGAGGGCTGGCGGCGCGCGTGCGCGGATGCAGGCTGCGCGTGGGGCGGCGGCGAGTCGCCGTCGCTGCCCGGGCTGCTCGACGAGCGCGACATCGAGCTCGCGGGCGCCGCCGTCGGGGTCCTCCCGGCGGGACGCTCGCCGATCCTCGGCGAGCAGCTGGCGCCCGGCGACGAGATCGTGCTCGTGGCCTCCAGCGGACTGCATGCCAACGGCGCCTCGCTCGCCCGGCTCGTGGCCGCGCGGCTGAGCGGCGGCTACGCCACGCCCCTGCCCGGCGGCGCCACGCTCGGCGAGGCGCTGCTCGAGCCCTCGCTGATGTACGTGCCACTCGTCGCCGCGCTGCTGGAGGAGGGAGTCGCACTCAGCTACATCAGCCACATCACCGGCCACGGCCTGCTCAAGCTGATGCGACCCGCGCACGCTCTGCGCTACCGCATCGAGCGGCTGCCGCCGGTGCCGCCCGTGCTGAGCTTCCTGGTGGACGCCGCCGGCCTCGACACGCGGGCGGCGTACTCGACCTTCAACATGGGCTGCGGGCTCGCGCTGTACTGCGCCGCGGGCGCCGGCGAGGGTGTCGTGCGCACCGCGCAGCGCCTGGGCCTCGCCGCGCTGCTCGCGGGTCGCGTCGAGGAGGGCCCGCGGGAGGTCGTCCTCGAGCCCGTCGGCGTGAGCTTCGCGGGCGACGCGCTCGAGCTGTCTCTCGACACCGGCTGAGGCTCAAGGTCAGCCTGAGGGATTGGGGGCGCCCGCCGGCCCCGGCCCGGCGGGGTGCTCGAACTTGAAGCTGTCGCGCCGGACAGATAAGCTCCCGCGGAAGGAATCGCCGCTGTTTCCCGACGTTTGTCGGGGATCTCGATGTCGCCGGGCCAGGAAGGCTCCGGAGCTACCCGGATCGAGGCGGACCCTGTCCATCAAAAGAGGAGAGAAACTGATGCGCAGAGCATCCACCTGTCTGGCCGTGCTCGGCCTTGCACTTTTCGGCCTGAGCGCAGTCGCTTCGGCCGCGCCCACGGTGACGTTCAAAGCGACCGCCGAACCGATCGAAGGCTACTCGCACACCGGCAACATCCTGGGAGCCGGCGCCGCGCTGCGCTCGGAATTCACGATCAGCGGCACCGAATACGGCGGCTTCCCGCCGCCGGTGATCGGCGTCAACGTGAGCCTGCCCGCGGGCGCCAAGATCAACAAGAGCGGCTGGAAGCAGTGCACGACCGAAACGCTCGAACACATCGGTCCCACCGGGTGTCCGAAAGGCTCGGCCGCGGGCCCCATCGGCCACGCGCTCGGCATCGTGTCCTTCGGCAAAGAACGCGTCGAAGAGGAAACCACCGTCCAGGGCTTCTTCACGAGCGGTGGCAACCTGGACTTCTTCACCGACGGGCACAGCCCGGTCGCGCTGGAAATCGTCTCCAAGGGTAAATTCAGCCACGCCGGCGGCAAATTCAGCGAAGAGATCCTGACCGAAGTGCCGCTCGTGGAAACGGTGCCGGGAGCCCCCGACGCGTCCGTGCTGAAGATCAACGTCAAGGTCGGCGCGGCGCGCAAGGAACACGGCAAAACCATCTACTACGGCGTCGAGCCGACGAAATGCCACGGCGGGCTGCCGCTCAAGGCCGAAGTCGTATTCGCGGAACTCGGCGGTCTGCCGCGCCAGGTCGTGACCGTGCCCTACACGGCGCCGTGCCCGAGGAAAGCGTGACCATGGAGGGGCCCGCGCGCCGCTGGGCGTAGGCTCTCTCGCAGCAATGGGGGCGGGCGATCTCGGAGCAACGGGGTCGCCCGCCTCGTCGTGAACGGCTTGAAAGGAGTGGGGTGAGGAAGGAGAGCGGCGGGCGTAGGGGCCGTTTGGCCACACTGGCCGGCGCCGCCTGCCTCGTTGCGCTGGTCGCGATCGTCCTGCTCGCCACCTCGGCCGGAGGGTCCAACGGCGGCTACAACGTGCGCGCGATCTTCGACGACGCCGGGAACCTGATCCCGGGGGAGAACGTCAAGATCGCGGGTGTCAGGGTCGGCACGGTCAGCGCCGTGGAACCGACGCCGCAGGCCAAGGCCGCGGTCACGATGAGCATCGAAACGCCGGGCTTTCAGGACTTCCGCGCCGACGCCACCTGCACGATCCGCCCGCAGGCGCTGATCGGCGAGAAGTTCGTCGACTGCATACCCACGCAGCCGCGCGTGGAAGGCACGCCGCTGCCGCCGCCGCTGAAGAAGATCCCCTCCGGCCGGGAAGGCGCCGGCGACTATCTGCTGCCGCTGCAGAACACGAGCAGCCCCGTGGACGTGGATCTGCTCGGCGACATCAGCCGCCTGCCCGAACGCCAGCGCTTCACGATCATCCTCAACGAACTCGGCGCGGGCCTCGCCGGGCGCGGCAGCGACCTGCGCGAAGTCCTGATCCGCGCCAACCCCGCGCTGCAGGAACTCGACAAGGTCCTCACGATCCTGGCCGACGAGAACCACGTGCTGGCCAAACTGGCGGTCGACTCCAACCAGGCGCTCGCGCCGCTTGCGGCGGTGCGCGAAAAGTTCGCCAACTTCTTCGTGCAGAGCAACACGGTGGCGCAGGCCACGGCCAACCAGCGCGGCAACCTCGCGCGCAACCTGCAGCTGTTCCCGAAGTTCCTCGAAGAGCTCATCCCTTCGATGGAAAAACTGGCGCGCTTCGCCGATGCAACCACGCCGGTGTTCACCGACCTCAAAGTCGCCGCCCCCGGCCTCAACCAGGCCTTCACGCAGCTGCCCGCGTTCTCGGCGAGCTCGACCGTGTTCTACGAAAACCTCGGCAAGGAGGCCAAGGCCAACGGCGCTGCGCTCGTCAAGACGGAGCCGCTGCTCAACCGCCTCAAACTGCTCGGGAGCGCAGCGCTGCCGTTCACCGGCAACCTCTCCGAACTGCTGACCAGCCTGCGCGGCACGGGCGGTCTCGAGCGCCTGCTCGACTTCATCTTCCTCGGCGCCGGCGCCTCCAACGGCTACGACTCGCTCGGGCACTTCCTCCGCGCCGAGGGCGTCGGCACCGCCTGCGTGACCTACGCGATCTCGGTCAAGGTGTCCGGTTGCCAAGCCACGCTCGCCAACTCGGGCAGCCCGCCGAAGGCCACCGCGGCCAGCCTCAAGAGCGAGCTCGCGCAGCTGAGCGCGGGCAACACCAGCCTCGTGATGGCGCGCACGCTCGCGGTGCTCAAGGGCGAAACGCCGGCCCAGGCGCTGGCCAAGTACCCGGGCTCGGCGCCCACTCCGCGCGAACTCTCCGGCGCGGCGCCGAGCGGCAGCGCATCCAGCCCGTCCGGCGGCGGCGCTGCATCGAGCCAGCCGGTGGGCGGATCGACGGCGGGCACGACCTACTACTCGCCCTCGGCCGAAGGCTCCGAAGCGGGCGGCATGCTCCTCAACTACCTGCTCGGCAACTGAGCGATGCGATGAGGCCGAGGACGCGAACTCTCACCGCCGGCCTGCTGAGCAGCTGCACGCTCGCGCTCGCGCTCGCCATTCCGGCCAGCGGCCGCGCGAGCGAAGCAGCCACGACGACGACCGCGAGCCCGCCCGGCGAAACGACCTCCGTGCCGGCGCCCACGACCGCGCCGGGCGAACCGGCGCAGACGGTGCCCCAGCCCGCCCCTGCGGCCACCGCGCCGGAAGCGCCGCCGCCGACGCCGCAGGTGCAGACGGGCCACGCGCAGGGCACCACGCCCGGGGCCGCAGCGGGCAAGGCCGGCGCGCACCGTGCCAAGGGCACCGGCCCCTCCGGTACGGCGGGCGCGGAAGCCGGCGAAAGCGCAGCGGCGCTCACGCGTGCGGGCCGGCGCGCGGTCGCGCCCTCCGCGCTCACGCCGTCGCTGCCGCCCGGCCTCGGATCGATCTCGGGCGTTCCGAGCTTCTTCATCGAAAGCTTCGGCATCCCGCCGTTCCTGCTGCCGATCTTCCAGGCCGCTGGCACCGCCTACGGGATCCCCTGGCAGGTGCTGGCGGCGATCAACCAGGTCGAGACCGACTACGGGCGCGACCTGAGCGTCTCCAGCGCCGGCGCGGAGGGTTGGATGCAGTTCCTGCCCGCCGAGTGGGCGCAGTACGGCGTGGACGCCAACGGCGCCGGCTACAAGGACCCCTACAACCCGGCCGACGCCATCTTCGCGGCCGCCCGCTACCTGCGCGCGGCGGGCGGCGATCAGAACATCAGGGCGGCGGTCTTCTCCTACAACCACTCGCAGGCCTACGTCGAATCGGTCATGCTGCGCGCGCAGCTGCTCGGGGGCACCCCCTCCGAACTGCTCGGCGCGATCACCGACCTCACCGAGGCGCGCTTCCCGGTCCACGCCGCCGCGCACTTCAGCGACGGCTTCCAGACGCTCGCTGGCCACGGCTCGGCCGCGCCGCAGAGCCTCGTCGGCACGACCATCTATGCCCAGTCCGGCGCGCCCGTGATCGCCGTGCAGGACGGCGAAGTGGTGCAGGTCGGGGAATCGCCCGAGCTCGGTCGATTCGTCTCGCTGCGCGACGCGTTCGGCAACACCTACGTCTACGCCGAGCTGGGCGAGGTGGCCCCGCTGTACCCGGTGCTCGAGGCGCGTGTGAAATCCGCGGTCAGCGCGCGCATCTCCAATCCCGCCCCGGCAGGCGAACCGGCACCCAGCGGCCCTGCGACCGCGGGGGTGCAGCCGCGCTCGCCGATGTCCGAGGGCGCCACCGTCTCGGCGCTCGCGTTCGGAGCCGCCGCGAGCCTCGAAGGTGCCGCCACCTCCGCGCGCGCGGCCGCGCGGCCGCCGCGGCCGCCGGCCCCCACAGCCGGCGTGCGCCAGTTCAGCGAAGGCCCCGATGAGGTCTATCTGCATCCGCTGCACGCCGGCGTGCAGGTGCTGGCCGGGACCGTCCTCGGCCACGTCGGAGCCACGGCGGGCAACGAAGCCCTCGGGGTGGACGGCGGGCCGCACATCCTCTTTCAGATCCGCCCTGCGGGCGAGGGCGCGCCGCTGATCGACCCGAAGCCGATCCTCGACGGCTGGGTGGCGCTCGAGAACACCTCGATCTTCAGGGCCAAGGGCGAGAACCCGTTCCTCGCCACGTCCCCCACCGTCGGGCAGGTGCTGCTCGAGTCCCAGTCCCAGCTCGAGCCGCAGGTGCTCCACGACGCGGGCATCCAGCTCGGCGTGTGCGGACGCCAGGACGTGCAGACGGGCCGCGTGGACAAGCGCGTGCTGGCGATGCTCGAGTACCTCTCCGTCTCCGGGCTGAGGCCCACGGTGGCGGGGCTGCCCTGCAGTGCGACGGCCACCGTGGCCAGCGCGGCGACGTTCGCTGCCGACTCGGGCGAGTCGGTGCAGATCACCGCCGTCAACGGGATCCCGGTCGCCGGGCACGAGGGGCCCGGCACCGTCGCCGACACGGTCGTGCGCAAGCTGCTGATGCTCCAGGGGATCACACGCCCGCAGCGAATCGTGAGCCAGATGGATTACCCCGGCGCCGTCGGCGCGGTCACCAGGGCGAGCGCCGACGCGATCGCGGTCACCTACGAGGCGCCCGCCGGCGGGCCGGCGCACGCCGCCGGCCTGTTTGACTCCTCGCTCTCGCCCAGTCAGTGGATCAGGCTGATCGCGCGCCTGGGTGAGATTCCCGACCCGACCGTCGCCAGCGGACCATCCCCGGCGGCCATCCCCGACGCGCCCGGCGCCGCGGGCGCGGGTGGCGAAAGCGAAGCCAATGGCAACGACTAGCCCCCCGAGCCCCCCGAGCACGCCACCGCCGCCGACGCCGCCCGTGCCGGGAGCGCCCGCGCCGCGCTCCTCGCGGCGCAACGTCGCGAGGATCCTCGCCGTGAGCGCGCTCGGGGCGGTCGTGCTGGTCGTCGCCTACATCGTCTTCTCAAGCTCGGGCGGCGCGAACTACAACCTGATCTTCAACGAAGCCGGCCAGCTGGTCAGGGGTGATCAGGTGCTCGTCGGCGGCGTGCCCGTGGGCAGCGTCACGAACATCGTGCTGACCCCCGACTTCAAGGCGAAGGTGACGATCCACATCGAAAAGTCGCTCGTGCCCCTGCACGAGGGCACCGTGGCCCAGGTGCGCGTGCCGTCGCTCTCGAGCGTGGCCAACCGCTACATCGCGCTGCAGCCCGGCCCCAACAACAACCCCGAACTCCCCGCGGGCTCCACGCTGCCGGCCACCGCGACCAAAGAAGTGGTCGACCTCGACCAGCTGTTCAACACGCTGAACCCGAAGACCCGCAAGGGCCTGCAGCAGTTCATCCAGGGCTCCGCCGAACAGTACGTGGGGCAGAGCAAGAACCTGGGCGAAAGCACCGAACTGTTTCCGCCGGCCCTCGCCGCGACCAGCCACTTCTTCAACGAGCTCGTCCGCGACGAACCCACGTTCACGAGCTTCCTCGTGGAAACGGCCAAGGCGGTGACCACGATCGGCGCGCGCCAGGAATCGCTGGCCGACCTGGTCGAAAACGCCAACACCACCTTCCAGGCGCTCGGCGCGCACCAGGAAGCACTCGCGCGGGGCCTGCGCCAGCTGCCCGTCACCCTGCGCCAGGGCAACAAGACCTTCGCCAATCTGCCCGCCGCCTTCGCGGCGCTGGAACAGCTCGTGATCGCCTCGCGCCCCACGACCGGCCCGCTCACCACGCTGTTCAGCCGTCTGCGCCCACTCGTGCAGCAGGCCACCCCGGTCGTCGGCAACCTCAACCTGGCCTTCAACCGTCCCGGGCCCAACAACGACCTCACCGACCTGATCCGCACGCTGCCCGCGCTCGCGCAGACGCTCACCACCGCGTCTCCCGCAGCGGTCACCGCGGAGAAGGAATCGGTTCCGATCACGGCCTTCTTCGGCCCCTACTCGCCCGATCTCGAGGGCACGCTGCGCACCTTCGGGCAGACGAGCGCCTACTACGACGCCTACGGGCACTACGTGCACATCACCCCGATCCTGCCCGACTTCACGCTGGGCGCCAACAACACGCTCACCCCGACGAGCCCGCAGCAGGCGCTCGCGGGCCTGAAAACGGGCCAGCTGCGGCGCTGCCCGGGGGCCGCCACGGCACCGGCTGCCGACGGCTCCTCGCCCTTCGCCGACGGCGAACTGCTCAGCTGCGACCCCTCGGAGACGCCCTGATGAACCGGCGCCGCAGCAGCTCACTCGCCTCAAGCCCGCTGCTGATCGGGGCGGTCACGACCCTGATCGCGGTGGTGGCGGTGTACATCTCCTACAACGCCAACAACGGACTGCCGTTCGTGCCCACGTACAACATCAACGTGGCGCTGCCGGAGGGCTCGGGCCTGGAGCCCGCCAACCAGGTGCGCGTCGCGGGCACGCGCGTGGGCATCGTGGGCTCGCTCAGCGCCCTCCAGAACCCGCGGACCGGGAGGATCACCGCGATCGCCCACCTCAAGCTGGAAAAAAGCGTCGAACCGCTCCCGGCCGACACCAGGGCGATCGTGCAGTCCGTCTCGGCGATCGGCCTGAAGTACCTCGAACTGGAAAAGGGCACCTCGCACCGCACGATCAGGGCGGGGCAGACGATCCCGGTCAGCCAGACGCGCGAACCGGTGAACATCGACGAACTCTTCAACATGTTCGACCAGAAAACGCGAACAGCGATCAAGGTCAACGACATCAACTTCGGCAACGGGCTCGCCGAGCGCGGGCTGGGGCTGAACAACACGATCGCCGAACTGCGTCCGCTGGTCGACCGCGCGATCCCGGCGCTGAGGAACCTCGCGGCGCCGCAGACCGACCTGAAGGAACTGTTCCCCGCGCTCGACAGGGTGGCCTCGCAGTCGGCTCCGGTGGCCTACACGCAGGCGGCCTACTACACCGACCTGGACACCTTCTTCACCGCCTTCGCGAGCGTGGCGCGCTCGATCGAACTGGCAACCGAAGGCGGCCCGCCGTCGCTGGAACAGGCGATCTACTCGCTGCCCCACCAGGAACCGTTCCTTGAAAAAGCCACCGAATTCATGCAGCTGCTGCGCCCGAGCGCGGCCATCCTGCGCACGCTCGCCGCGCCGCTCGGGCACGCGGTGACCGTCGGCGCGGTCAACCTGAGGGCCGCCACCGCCCTAAACACCGAGCTGCGCGAATCCTCCGAAGCGCTCGCCGAATTCGGTGAGAACCCCGTCGTCACGCTCGCGTTCGAAGACCTCACCCAAACTCTCGAAGTCGGCAACCCGCTCCTCTCCGGCTTCGCCCCCGTGCAGGCCAAGTGCAACTATCTGACGCTGGCCTTCCGCAACCTCGCCAGCCTCGAGTCAGAGAACATCGGCGTCGGAACGCTCGCCCGCACCGGCCTCGTGCTCGCGCCCGCCGGACCCAACAACGAGGGCTATCCGGCCTCGGCACCCGCCAACGGCCCCTCGGTTGAACGCGAAAAGACCTTCAACGGCACGCTCGGGCCGATCATCCCCAACAACTACGTGCACGTCAACCCCTACCCGAACGTCGCCGCACCCGGCCAGCGCCAGGTCTGCGAAGCCGGCAACGAGGTCTTCATCAAGGGCCAGGCCGTGATCGGCACGCTGCCCGCGCACTCGGTCACCAACAACCGCGAATTCACCTCACGCAAGGAAAACCTGTTCGGCCAGCCCTACCCCGCCGCGCAGCAGAAGGCGCTCGGGCTGACGAGCTCGAGCAGCACGAAGGCCAAGAAGGCGGCGGTGGCGAAATGAGCCGCCTGCGCGTGTGGCGCCGCCACAAAGACGTCCCCGCGGCCGAGCTGCAGCGCTCGCATCCTGTGCGCCACGGGCTGATCTTCGTGATCGTGATCGCGATCGTCGCCTATGCCGGCTTCACCAAGCACGTCCCGTTCAAACACGGCTTCCGCCTGAATGCGGTCTTCAACACCGCCGTCAACGTCAAACCGAAGTCACCCGTGCGCATCGCCGGCGTGGACATCGGCAAGGTCACCTCCATCGCGCGCGAGGGCAACGCCGGCGTGGTGAAGATGGAAATCGAATCGGGCGGCCTGCCGATCCACGAAGACGCCACGGTCAAGATCCGTCCGCGCACGTTCCTGGAAGGCAACTGGTTCGTCGAACTGCAGCCCGGGAGCCCGTCGGCTAAGACGGTCTCCTCCGGCTACACGATCCCGATCACGCAGACCTCGGACCCGGTCCAGCTCGACCAGGTGCTCGACGCGCTCAACAGCGACACGCGCGCCAACCTGCAGAACTTCCTGATCGGCTACGGCGAAGGCCTGACGGCCAAGCCGACGGCCGCCGAGGACGCCGAACAGGACCCCGAAGTGCGCGGCCTCAACGGGGCGCAGGCGATCAACAAGGCCTACGAGCGCGGGCCCGAGTCGCTGCGCGGCGGCGCGATCATCAACCAGGCGATCACCGGAACCGAACCGCACGACCTCTCCAAACTGGTCGCCAGCATCGGCAAGGTGACCGCGGCGCTCAACGTGCACGAGCAGCAGCTGAGCGAACTGATCCCCAACTTCAACACCTTCTTCGCCGCGCTCGCCAGCCAGGCGGCGGCGCTCAACGTGACCGTCGCCGAGCTGCCGAGCTCGCTGATCAACATCGACCGTGGCCTGGCCGGCCTCGACGCCTCCTTCGGGCCCACGGAGGCCTTCGCGCGCGACATCCTGCCCGGCGTCAAGACCACCAACGCGACCGTCACGGCACTGCTGCCGTGGATCGCACAGGTGCAGGCCTCGCTCTCGCCCGCCGAACTCGGCGGCGTGGCCAAGGGGCTCGCCGAAGCGGCCCCGTCGCTGGCCAAGCTGCAGGCCGAACAGGTCCCGCTGTACAAGCAGACCGAAGCGTTCAACAAGTGCCTCACCAACATCATCTACCCGGCCGGCAACACCAAGATCCAGGACGGCACGAGCACCTCGGGCGTCGAAAACTACAAGGAATTCTGGTATGGCCTGGTGGGTCTGGCCGGCATCGGACAGGGCTTTGACGGCAATGGCGCCTCCGCGCACTTCGTCGTGGGCAACAGCGGCCAGACGCTCAAGTCCGCGCCCGTGTCCGTGCTGAACACCAAAATCCAGGGCCTGCACCTGCTGGCACGCTCGCCCCTGGTGCCGCTGGGCACGCGGCCGGCCTACCCCGCTGAAGAGCCCACCTATCAGCCGCTCGTGCCCTGCGACACGCAGAAGGTGCCCAACTTCAACGGGCCGCTCTCCCAGGGCCCCGCGGACGGGGGTGGCTGATGAGCGTCGAGGCACCCGCCCCCACCGAGGCCGAGCCGCCCGAGGAGAGCCATGGTCTCAGCGTGCGCGACCAGATCGCGCGCTACCGCACCGCGTTCATCGCGGTCGTCTCGATGGTCGTGCTCGCCGCTGCTGTCGGCGGCTACATCCTCGCGCACGAGAACCTCACGCTGCCGGGCTGGGTGCCGGTCCTGGGGCGCAGCTACTACTCGCTGAAGGCCGAATTCCAGACGGCCCAGGCGGTGACGCCGGGGCAGGGCCAGGCGGTGACGATCGCGGGCGCCAAGGTCGGCGAAGTGGAAAGCGTGGACCTGCGCAACGGCGTGGCGCTGGTGACGATGAAGGTGACGCCCAAGTTCGCGCGCTTCTACCGCAACGCGACGCTGCTGCTGCGCCCCAAGACCCAGCTGCAGGACATCACGATCGAGGTCAACCCCGGGACCCCCTCCGCGGGGCGCTTGAAGAGCGGCGAAGTGGTCCCGCTCGTCCAGACCGCGGCGAACGTCGACTTCGATGAATTCCTGGCCGGCCTCGACGCCGAAACGCGCGGCTACCTGCAGGAGCTGCTGGCGGGCGCGGGCGAGGCCTTCAAGGAAAACGGCCCCGCCTTCTCCGCCACGGTGAAGCGCTTCTCCCCGACGGCGCGCCTGGTCGAGGAGATCTCCTCAGAACTGGCTCTGCGCCACGCCGAGACCGAACACTCGATTCACAATTTCCGCCTGCTGATCGAAGCGCTGGGCGGCAAGGACAAACAGCTCTCAGAACTCGTCGAGGCCGCCAACGCGGTGTATGCCACCTTCGCCCAGGAGGATGCGAACTTCCGCCGCACGCTGCACCTGCTGCCCACCGCGCTGCACAAGACCAGCGTCGGCCTGGGCAAGGTGGCCGGCGCCGAGGCGGTGCTCGCGCCGACGCTCACCGACCTGCTGCCGTTCGCCAAGGCGCTGGCGCCGGCCAACGCGGCCTCCCAGCAGCTGGCCAACAAGACCACGCCGATCTTCAGAACGCAGATCCGGCCCTTTGCGCGCGAAATCCTGCCGGTCGTCAACCTGCTCGGCCCCTCCACCAAGCAGCTCGGCGAAGCCTTCCCGAAACTCGCCACGAGCTTCTCGGTGGTCAACGAATTCTTCAACGAGCTCGCCTACAACCCCGGGCCGAGCAAGGGCGGCTTCCTGTTCTTCCTCGACTGGGCCAACCACAACCTCAACAGCGTGGTCAGCTCCAGCGACGGCGTCGGACCGCTCGGGCGCAGTCTCGTCTACTTCAACTGCGAAGTGCTGCCCATCCTCAGCGGCGCCGCCGAAATCAACCCGACGGTGAACCTCCTCGTCGCCCTGCTCAAGCCGCCCACGAAGGCCGAATGCCAGGCCCAGGGCATCCTCAAGGGCGCCGCCACCAAAGCGGGCAGCGAGCGCCCGCACACCAAGGCGCCGCTCGCGGGGGTCTTCTCCGGGCTGAGCGCCGGCGCGCTCGGCCACGCTGCGGCGGCCAAGAGCGCCACCGCGAAGACCGCGAGCACGCACGGAGGGGGTGGCTGAGTTGCAGAAGCGCGCACCCACGCTCGGCAACATCGTCGTGATCATCCTGTTCGTGCTGAGCTGCTTCGGGCTGCTGATGTTCCTGTGGGAGTCCTTCGGCGGGCCGCTGCCGCTGAAACCCAAGGGCTACCGCATCGTGGTTGCCTTCCCGCGCACGCTGGCGCTCGCCGAACAGTCAGACGTGCGCATCAGCGGGGTGGACGTGGGGCACGTCGTGGCACTCAAACTCGGCAGCGAAGGGCTCACCCGCGCGACGCTCGAACTCTCCAGCCAGTACGCGCCGATCCGCGCCAACATGCACGCCATCCTGCGCCAGAAGACGCTGTTGGGCGAGACCTACGTACAGCTGATCCCCCAGGGCGACGGCCATACCGGGCCCTACCTGCAGGACAACGCGCAGCTGGCCGAGAGCCAGGTCGAACCGTCCGTCACGCTCGATGACATCCTCTCCGCCTTCGACGCCAAGACGCGCGCCTCCTTCAAGATCTGGCAGCAGGCGCTGGCCGCCGGGATCGCCGGCCGCGGCGAACAGATCAACGGGTCCCTCACCCAGCTAGAACCGTTCGTCGAAAACGCCAACAAGCTCGTCACGATCCTCGATCGGCAGGAAGGCGCGGTCAGCGCGCTCGTGCGCAACACCGGCGTCGTCTTCAACGCGCTGGCCAGCCGAGACCATCAGCTCGAAGGGCTGATCGTCAACGGCGAGCGCACCTTCCACGCGGCCGCCGAAAGCAGCCAGGCCTTCGCCGAAGCCTTCCAGGCGCTGCCCGCCTTCGAGCACAACTCGCGGATCGCGCTGAAAGAAATCGACAAGTTCAGCGTCGTCGCCAATCCCTTCTTCGAAGAATTCCAGCCCGCCCAGCGCCAGCTCACGCTGCTGCTGCAGGCGGCCAAGCCCTTCGTCCCGCAGTTCAACGCCTTCCTCACCACGCTCGGTCCGACCACCGCGGCCGCCAAGACAGATCTGCCCTACCTGAAGAAGTCGCTCGACCTCACCACCCCCGCGCTGGAAAACCTGCGTCCCGTGCTGCACAACCTCGATCCATTCCTGCAGTCGGTCGGCGAATACGTGCCCGAGCTGCAGGCCTTCTTCGCCAACCTCACCGCCGCCACGCAGGCGAGCGCGTCGAACACCAACGTCCCCGAAGGCGAAGGGCCCAAGCAGCACTACCTCTCCGCGATGCAGGTGCTCGGCCCCGAAAGCCTCGCCATCTACCCCAAGCCGATCGGCACGGCCAGGACCAACCCCTACCACCATCCCGGCTCCTTCAACCAGCTCGCCGGCGGGCTGCCCGTGTTCAGCAGCTCCACGTGCGCGAACTCCGCGCCCTCGGTCAACGGGCCGGGCAATGAAACGATCACCCCCAAGACGATCGAACAGATCATCGAATTCGGGGTCGGGAACCTGCCCGAAAACCCCAACGGCATCTTCACCGGGGAAGAAGAAAAGAAACGGCGCGCGGAAATCGAACAGGAACAGGCGGCGCACGGCGGCAACCTGGTCAAGACGCCCGGCTGCAACCAGCAGGGTCCGTTCAGCTTCAACGGGCAGGTCAGCCAGTTCCCGCACGTCGTCTACGGTGGCAAGTGATGAGCGACGACGGCTTCCAGTACCACGCGAACGATCTCCATCTGACGGGCGACCCCGCCGAGGGCAACTGGTCGATCCGCTGCATCGACGTGTACAAGCGCCTGGGCAGGGTGCCGGTCCTCAACGGGCTCAACGTCGCCTTCCCGGACGACACCATCACGGTCGTGCTCGGTCCCTCGGGCACGGGCAAGAGCGTGCTGATCAAGCACCTGATCGGGCTGATGTTCCCCGACAAGGGCGACGTCATCGTGCACGGGCAGTCGGTGCCGAAGCTGACGATGCCCGACCTGCTGGAACTGCGGCGCAAAATCGGCGTGCTCTTCCAGGACGGCGCGCTGTTCGGGTCGATGAACGTGTTCGACAACGTCGCCTTCCCGCTGCGCCAGCACACCGATTTCTCCGAGGCAAAGATCGCCAAGCGCGTCACCGAGCGCCTCAACGACGTGGGCCTGGCCGATGCGATCGACTCCGCTCCCTCGCAGCTCTCGGGCGGCATGCGCAAGCGCGCGGGCTTCGCGCGCGCGCTGGTGATGGAGCCGGACATCGTGATCTTCGACGAGCCCGATTCGGGTCTTGACCCGGTGCGCACGGCGCTGCTGTGCGACCTCATCCAGGAGATGCACGCGATCCACAAAGGCACCTACATCGTGGTCACGCACAACATCGCCTCGGCGCGGCAGATCGGCGAATACATCGCCGTGCTGTGGCGCGGCAGGATCGTGGAAGCGGGTGATGCCGAGCGGATGTTCTCCTCCGAGAACGCCTTCGTGCGCCAGTTCCTGAGCGGATCGGCGGAGGGCCCGCTGACGATGGATTGACGCGCGGGCGACCATGTGCGAACATACGTTCGTATGGTCGTGTGCGTGGATCTGCCCCGTTTCGAACTCCTCGTAGCCGCCGGGGACGGCTCGCAGATCGCCCGCCAGGCGCTGGGTGGGAGGGCGCTGGCGGTGGCGCCGGCGGTGGGGCGCGAGCAGCGCGTGGGGGAGGTCTCGGGGACGGCCGAGGCCCACGGCGTGAGCGCCGGGATGCTCCTCGGCGAGGCGCTCGCCCGCTGCCCCGAGCTCGTGCTCGTGCCGGCCGACCCGGTGAAGGTTGCCGCGGCGTGGGAGGATGCGCTGCGCGCCCTGGAATCGATCGGCGCCGCCGTCGAGCCTGCCCGCCCGGGCCTGGCCTACTTCGCGGCCGAGGGGCTGCGCGGACTGCACGGCACGGACGCGGCGACGATCGCGGCCGCGCGGCGCGCGCTCGGCCGCGCGGTGCGCACGGGCGCCGGGCCGACGCGCTTCTGTGCGCTGGCCGCCGCCCTGGCGGCCCGCTCGCGCCGTACGCTCGTGCTCGAGGAGGCACAGGCCCCGCGCTGGCTGGCCTCCCAGCCGATCGAGCTGCTCGGCTTCCGTGAGCAGACCGCTGCACTCGTGGCGCCGCTGAGCCGGCTCGGCGTGCGCACGCTCGGCGAGCTCGCCAGGCTGGGGCGCCCGGCGCTCAGCGACCGCTTCGGGGCGCCCGGCGTGCACGCGCACGCGCTGGCCCGCGGCGAGGACAGCCCGCTGCGGGCGCGCAGCGTGCAGGAGCGTCTGCAGGAGGCGATGGATGTCGGCGATGCCGGCTCGGGGGTGGCGCTCGGGCGTGTGCTGGGCGTGCTGGTGGGCAGGCTGCTGGCCAGACCCGAGCGCCGAGGGCGCACCCTGCGCGCTGTCACCCTCACCGCGTGCCTGCTCACGGGCGGCGGATGGCGCGAGCGCGTGGTCTTCCGCCAGGCGCTCTGCGACCCCGAGCGCATCCGCCTGGCGCTGTCCATCCGTCTGCAGCTGCTGCCCGCCCCGGCCGCCGCGCTGGGGCTGACCGTGGAGCGCTTCGGAGCGCCGCTCGGCGAACAGGGCGTGCTGGTGGACGGCGCGGGCGGCGCCGGCATGCGCTCGCGGGCGCGGGCGGCCCGCGCGGCGCGGCTGCGAGAGGCGATGGCCCAGATGCGCGCGGTGGCCGGACAGGACGCTGCGCTGCGGGCCGTCTGCGTGGATCCCCACTCGCGCGTGCCCGAGCGCCGGGTGGTGCTCGCGCCGATCCCCGAATGATCGCGCGAGCCCTCAACAATCCCCGCCCGGTGCGTGTGCGCTGGGGGGGCGAGCACCCGGTCGAGGTCAACGGCGAAGCGATCGAGTCGCTGCGCGAGTCCTGGCTGGTGGAGGACCGCTGGTGGACCGCACAGCCGCTGCGGCGGCGCTACTGGGAGCTCGTGGGCGAGCGCGGGCGCAACGTGGTCGTCTTCCACGACCTGGCCGCAGGCGGCGGCGCGGGCGCCTGGTTCCTCCAGGACTCCTAGATGGTTGATTCCACGTCCACGCCCCCCTACGTGGAGCTGCACTGCCACTCGGCCTATTCCTTCCTGGACGGCGTCTCGCTGCCGCAGGAGCTGGCCCAGCGAGCGGGCGAGCTGGGTCATGCGGCGCTCGCGCTGACCGACCACAACTCGGTCTCCGGCTCGATGGAGCTGGCCCAGGCCGCGCCCGATTACGGCGTGCGGGCTATCCACGGCGCGGAGATCGACGTGGACACGGGCGCGGGCGGCGCCGAGCCCGGCGCCGGGCGCCACCTGACGCTGCTCGTGCGCGACGAGCGGGGCTGGAGCAACCTCTGCCGCATCATCACCATCGCCCATGCCCACACCCGCGAGGGCTCTGCCCAGCGCGTGCGGAGGGAGCCCCTGGTGGACCTGCAGGCGGTGACCGACCACGCCGAGGGTCTGATCTGCCTGACCGGCTGTGCCGAGCGATCGGTGCTCGGCGGCGTGGGGGAGGGGTCCGCGGCGCGGGCGCTGCTGGACGCGTTCGGCCCGGATGGCCTGTATGTGGAGCTGCAGCGCCCCTATGCCCGTCACGATCGCGCCCGCAACCGCGCGCTGGCGGCATGCGCGCGGCGATTGGGGGTGCGCTGCGTGGCCACCGGCGACGTCCACGCGCACACGCGCGCCAGGGCCGAGCTGCAGGACGCGTTCGTGGCGCTGCGCCACCACAGCACGCTCGATGCCTCCGAGCCGCTGCGCCGCGGCAACCACAGCCACGTGATGAGCGCGCCCCCGGCGATGGCCGCTCGCTTCGCCGACCATCCCGGGGCGGTACGCGAGACGCTGCTGCTGGCCGAGCGGCTGACATTCGACCTCAGCAGGGACCTCGGCTACCGCTACCCGGGGGCCGAGGATGAGAGCTCGCTGCGGCGCCTGGCCGATCTGTGCCGGGAGCGCCTGGCGCAGCGCTATGGCCCGGGAGCGCCCGCGACGGCGCGCGCCCGGCGCGGGGAGGCCGGCGCGCGCCTCGAGCAGGAGCTGAGGGTGATCGAGCGGCTCGGGCTGGCCGGCTTCTTCCTGCTCCACCACGACATGCTCGAGCTGGCACGCGAGGTCGCCCTCGAGGTGCGCGGGCCGGATTCGGTGCGCGCGCTGCTGGCACCGGGGCGCGGGCGGGGCTCGTCGGTGTCCTCGCTGGTGTGCTATCTGACCGGGCTCTCCCACATCGATCCGCTCATCAACGGGCTCGCGCTGGGGCGCTTCCTGCACGAGGACCTGCGGGGGCTGCCCGACATCGACCTCGACTTCCCACGCGACATCCGCGAGCGGCTGATACCGCGCGTGCACGAGCGCTACGGCAACGACCGCGCGGCGCTGGTCGCGGCCTTCCCGACCTTCCGCGCCCGGGGCGCGATCCGCGAGCTGGGCAAGGTGCTCGGCCTGCCCGCCGGGGAGATCGAGCGGGTGGCCCGCGGCGCGGACGTATATGGACCCGTCCGCCCGGGCCGCGAGCAGGACATCGCCGTCGCGCTCGCCGGCGGCGGGGAGCCCGCGCAGGGCGGGCGGGCCGCAGCGGCCTCCGAGCGCTGGCGCTGGCTGGCGCGCCTGGCCGAGCAGGCCCACGGCCTGCCCCGCCACCTCTCCCAGCATTCGGGGGGGATGATCATCTCGACCAGGCCGCTGATCGACTGCTGTCCGGTGGTGCCCGCGGCGATGGAGGGCAGGCAGATGGTCCAGTGGGACAAGGACTCCTGCGCCGACGCGGGCTTTCTGAAGATCGACCTGCTGGGCCTGGGGATGCTCTCGGCGGTGGAGCGCTGTGTGGAGGAGATCGCGCGCGTGCGCGGGGAGCGCATCGATCTCTCGCGCATCCCCTTCGACGACCAGCGCACCTTCAGGGCGATCCGCGCGGCCGACACGGTCGGCGTCTTTCAGATCGAGAGCCGTGCGCAGATGCAGTCGCTCCTGCGCACGCGGCCGGTGAACCTCGAGGATCTGACCATCCAGGTGGCGATCGTGCGGCCCGGGCCGATCCAGGGCGGGGCGATCAACCCCTACATCGAGCGCCGCCAGCGCCTGCGCGGGGACCCCGCCTATGAGATCCCCTACGAGCACCCCGCGCTGGCGCCGGTGCTGGCGGAGACGCTCGGCACGATCATCTTCCAGGATCAGGTGATGCAGGTAGCCGAAGCCTTCGCGGGCTTCAGTCCCGGCGAGGCGGACGGGCTGCGCCGGGCGATGAGCCGCAAGCGCTCGCAGGAGATGCTCGCCCGTCACCGGGAGCGCTTCCTCGAGGGCGCCAGCCGTCACGTGGGCGCCACCGCGGAGACCGCGCAGCGCGTGTGGGAGATGGTCGCGGGCTTCGCCGGCTTCGGCTTCCCCAAGGCCCACAGCGCCGCCTTCGGCCTGCTCGCCTACCAGTCGACGTGGCTGCGTGTCCACTACGGCGCGGAGTTCCTGTGTGCGCTGCTGAACGAGCAGCCGATGGGCTTCTACGCGCCCGACAGCCTCGTGCACGAGGCCGAGAACCGCGGCATCGCCGTGCTGGGTCTCGACGTGAACGCCTCGCAGGCGCAGTGCGCGGTGCAGGACGGGGCGGTGCGCCTCGGCCTCGGCTACATCAAGGGCGTGGCGAGCGCGGAGGTCGAGGCGCTTGTGGCAGAGCGCGAGCGCGGCGGGCACTTCTCGAGCCTCGGCGAGCTCGCCGCACGCGCAGGCGTGCGGCGGGTGACGCTCGAGCAGCTGGCCTGGTCGGGCGCCTGCGACGGTCTCTGCGGCGGCGGGGACGCCCGCACGGGCGCGGACCGGGGGGAGCAGGGCAGGCGCACGGCCCTGTGGCAGCTGGGGCTCGCCGCCGCGGCCGAGACCGCCCCCGGCGGCGAGGGCACCCAGCTCGCGCTGCCCATCGAGCCGGCCGCGGCCCCCCGCCTGCGACCGCTCGGGCGCTGGCAGCGCCTGATCGCCGACTACGCCACCAGCGGGGTGACGATCGGCGATCACGTGCTGAGCGTCCTGCGCGAGCGCCTCAGCGTCCCCAAGCTCGCCACCAGCGCCCAGCTCCCCCGGCTGCCGAGCGGCTGCGAGGTCGCGGTGGCGGGGCTGGTGATCGCCAGGCAGCGGCCGGGGACTGCCAAGGGAACCATGTTCCTGCTCTTCGAGGACGAGTTCGGCACGGTCAACCTGATCGTCTCCCGGGCCGTCTATGAGCGCCATCGCCAGCTGGCGCGCGCGGAGCCGCTGCTGCTCGCCCGGGGCCGCCTGGAGCGCTCGCAGGAGCCCACCGAGATGAGCGCCTGGAGCGCCCGCCGCGCGCATCCCAGCTCCTTGCAGGAGGGAGCCGGGCACGAGCAGATCCGCCCGGTCATCAACCTGGTCGTGCGCGAGCTCGCAGCGCTCGAGCGCTTCCTGCCCGGCGGGCTGGAGGGCGAGGCGGACCTCGCGCAGGGCCGCGTTCGCCGCCTGCCGGGCGCCGCACAGGAGGAGCCCCTCGCCGCCGACGCGCCGGCCGCCGGCGAGATCGCCTCCAGCATGCGCGCCGTCGCTCCGCCCGTGCAGAGCTTCGCCTCGGGGCGACGCCGCTAGGCCACCGCCGGGAGCCGACGGCGGCGGGGCGCAACTAGCGGCGCGCGCCGCTGTTATGTACAGGTGGAGCCCGAGGGCTCCACGACACCGTCCCGTCGCGCGGCAACGTCCGCAGTCGGCGGGGCGTTGCGATCTGCGAGGGCACGGAGGCCCTCGCATCAATCGCTATTGCGCGCCCGCCCGGCTGGTTGCGGGGGCGATGGGCGGCTCCGGGGGCACCCCCGGATCCACGGCCGGGGCCTCGGCGTCGCCCGTCGCCGGCGCGCGCGCGGTGTCGCGCCAGGGCTGGCGGATGGCCAGCCAGAACACCCAGCCGGCGGCCAGCGTGGCCACCAGGATCCAGCCGAGCTGCGTGGTGCCCACGCCGACGTACTTCAGGCCCGAGGCGAAGATCACGAAGGTGATCACCGGCCGGATGTAGCGGTCCGGTGCGCTGGAGGAGAGCATCGAGCCGACGAGTACCGCGGGCACCGAGCCGAGGATCAGCGAGGTCGTCACGCCGAATTCGACGTGGCCGAAGATGAGCGCGCCGCAGGCGGCGGCGAGCGTCAGCGGGACCGCCTGGGAGAGGTCGGTGCCCACCAGCTGTTTGGCGCTGATGGTGGGGTAGAGGAACAGCAGCAGGATGATCATCAGCGAGCCCGAGCCCACCGAGGTCATCCCCACGATCACCCCGCCGATCATGCCCACCGCCAGCGTCGGCAGCGGTTTGGCGACGATCTCGTGGACGTGCGCAACGCGCTCGTGGCCCTCGCGGCTGTCGAGGTAGTAGCGCAGCACCATCGCCGCCGCGCCCAGCAGCAGCGCCACCCCGAGCACCTGCTCGATGTTCGTCTGCGCCGACTTGGCGTTGCCCATCACCGATAACAGATACGCGCCCAGGAACGCCATCGGCACCGAGCCCAGCACCAGCCAGCCCACGAGCGGCTTGTGCACGGTGCCCCTGCGGAAGTGCACGCTCGCCCCCACCGGGCGCATCACCACCGCGGCCACCAGGTCGCTCGAGATCGCCGCCGACGGTTTGACGCCGAACAGCAGGATCAGCATGGGCGTCATCAGCGCACCGCCGCCCGCGCCCGTCATGCCGACCAGCACGCCCACCACGGCGCTGCCCAGGACGATGTATGGATCGATGTGCACGACGCTGTCATCTCCCTCGTTGGGTCCCTGCGTTCCGCCGCTCCCTTGGCGCCAGGGCAGCAGGATATCGCACACAATTCCAGTCGACAAGAGCGAAATAATCGTTTCGATCGGGAGCGGTGCAAATCCCCCTCCGGCGCCCGGGTCTGCGGCAGCACCGCTCGGCCCCGCACGCCGGCCGCACTGCACTACGCTCCATCCCATCGCCTGCCTCGCCCACACCGACCTCGACGTCTTCCCGCTGTGCCTCGGCGGCAACGTGTTCGGCTGGTCGCTGGACGAGGAGCGATCCTTCGCCGTGCTCGACGCCTACGCGCAGGCGGGCGGGAACTTCATCGACACGGCCGACACATACGGACGCCGCGGGCCCAGCGGAGCGGGCTCCTCCGAGCAGATCATCGGTCGCTGGATGGCCGCGCGCGGCAATCGCGAGCAGCTCGTGATCGCAACCAAGGTGGGTATGTCGGCCGACCTCAGCGGTCTCTCGGAGGCGACCATCCGCACGGGCATAGAGGGCTCGCTGGAGCGCCTGGGCATCGAGACCGTCGACCTCTACTACGCCCACCGCGACGACCCCCACACGCCGATGGAGGAGACGCTGGGCGCCTTTCAGGCGCTGATCGACGAGGGCAGGATCCGCCACGCCGCCGCCTCCAACTACAGCGCCGCGCGCCTGGAGCAGGCGCTCGGCCTCGGCGCGCGCGAGGGCATGGCGCGCTACGTGGCGCTGCAGCCGCAGTACAACCTGATGGAGCGCGCTGACTACGAGGGCGAGCTGGCGGGCGTGTGCGAGCGGGGCGGCCTCGCGTGCATCCCCTATTTCGGCCTCGCGCGGGGCTTTCTGACGGGCAAGTACCGCCGTGGTGGCGAGCAGGTCGACAGCCCGCGTGCGGAGGGTGTGCGCCAGGGCTACTTCAACGAGCGCGGCTTCGCGGTGCTCGACGCGCTCGACGAGATCGCCGCGGCGCAGCGCACGAGCGTGGCCGCCGTCGCGCTCGCATGGCTGCTCGCGCAGCCCACCGTGCTCGCCCCCATCGCCAGCGCAACCTCACCGCAGCAGCTCGCCGAGCTGCTGCCCGCGACCGAGCTCTCGCTCGCCGCAGAGGAGCTAGCGCGCCTCAGCGCGGCCGCGCAGCAGCCGCCCGGCAGCTGAGCGCGCCCGCCGGCGCCGGCGGGCCTGTCTGCTCGCTGCGCGTGCTACACGGGCAGGGGGATTGCCCCGCATACCTCCGTGCCGCCCCCGGGCCGCCCGCCGATCCGCGTGGATCCACCCAGTTCCTCCACCCGCTCGCGGATGTTGCGCAGCCCGCTGCCGACACTGACCTTCCGCGGGTCAAAGCCCGCGCCGTCATCGGCGATGACGAACGCGAGCACGCTGCCCTCCTCGCGCAGCCGGATGTCCGCGGCCGCGCGCTCGCCCGCATGCTTCTCGACGTTCTGCAGCGCCTCCAGGCAGCAGAAGTAGACCGCCGTTTCGATGTGCGGCGGGTAGCGCGCGAGATCCTGCGCGTGAACCTCGACGTGGAGCGGCGCGCTGCTCGCAACAGCCGTGAGCGCGTCCGGCAGTCCCCGCTCGACGAGCAGGGGGGGCGCGATCCCGTGCGAGACAGCGCGCACCTCAGCGAGCGCCGAGTCGATGTCGCCGCCGAGTTCGTCGAGCACCGACTGCGCGCGTCCGGCGTCGGGACCGAGGATTCGCTCGGCCACGCTCAGCTTCATCCGCAGCGCGATCAGGCGCTGCTGGGTTCCGTCGTGCAGGTCGCGCTCGATGCGCCGCCGTTCCGCGTCGAGTGCTGTGATCGTCCCGGTGCGAGCTGCGGCCACGGCCGCCTCGAGGCGGTTGGTCTCCAGCGCGAGCGCCGCGGTGGAGGAGAGCGCGTCGAGCAGCTGCGGATGGTCGAGCAGCGCCGGGTCGTGCGAGAGTGCTGCTACCGGCGTGCCGTCGGCGCCGGCCACGCGCGTCACAGCCCGCTGCGCCGACCTCTCCGGAAGCGCGACCACGAGCCCGTCCGCTCCTGCGTAGGTGTCCGCCTCGGGGAGCCAGTAGGCGATCTCGAGCGTGGGGTCCTGCAGGGCCTCGGCCATCACCGTGCGCAGCTGCGCGGGTCCGGGCCGCGAGCGCAGGCCGCGCACGAGCCGCTCGAGTGCCGCGGCGTCGTATGAGCGGCCGCGCACCAGCCCGATGATGATCGCGACCGGGATCGCCAGATAGGAGGCCACGAGCAGCGCCCGCACCGGCGCCGTGGAGCCGAGGGCGAGGTATGCGGCGACCGCTGCGGTGCGCGCGATCGAGGCGAGCAGAACCGGCGCGAGGATGCGTCTCATCACGTCGCTTGCACGGTGCAGCCGAGCTGCCAATACGCCGGCGGTCGCCACCATGATGAGCGCTGCGACGCCGCGGAAGAGCGCCTCGAGAGCTTCGCTCGCGCTCGCGTTGCTCGACACCATCAGGCGGTTGGCCGGGCAATCGGCTCCGCACGGCACGAACACGCCGCCCGCCGGGATCTGCGGGGAGGTGGCGAGCACCGGCAGCCACAGCAGCACGATGCTCGCGGCCCCCGCGATCACTATCGCGCGGCTCCACGGCCGGGGCAGCTGCCCGGAGGGGAACGCGAGCATCAGCCAGACCAGGAGCACCTCGCTGAACTGGCCGATCGCTCGTGCGGGTGCATACGTGAGGCTGCTGTCGATCGCGGCCAGCGATCGTATGAAGTACGCGATGCCGATGCCGATCAGCAGTGCTCCGAGCACACGGTCGGGGTAGCGCGCGCGCAGCTCCGCGGCGACAGCGAACGGCAGCACGATCGACAGGGCCACGACGCCCACCGCCAGCGAGCCGTGCACGAACGGGCTCGTGGCCGTTACCGCTGCGCCCACGCCGCCGAGCACGAGCCCGAGCGCGAGCACGCCCGCGGACTGTTGCCGGCGAGAGCTCAATAGGGGCTCTCCGCGAGGTACAGCAGCACGGCCTTCACGCGCCGATTGCCCTCGCTGTCCCCGGTCAGGCCGAGCTTCTGGAAGATCGAGCTGGCGTGCTTCTCCACGGCCCTGCGCGTCAGGACGCGGCGATCAGCGATCGCCTGGTTGTTGGCGCCCTCGGCGATGTCGCCGAGGATCTCGCGCTCGCGCGGCGTGAGCTGATCGAGCGGCGAGGGTGCGCCGCGCGACTGCGCCTCCGTGAGGGCCTCGACGACGAGCGGGTCCACGTAGCAGCCGCCGGCCGCGACGGTCCTGAGCGCCTGCCCGAGCGCCTCTACATCGTGCAGGCGGTCCTTCAGCAGATAGCCGCGGCCCGCCGGTCCGTCCTCGAGCAGACCGATGGCGTAGGCGGAGGAGACGTGCTGGCTCAGCACCACGACGCCGAGATCGGGGTGCGCCTCCCGCAGCCGGCGGGCGAGCGCGAGGCCCTCATCGGTGTGCGTGGGCGGCATGCGGATGTCCGTGAGCACCGCGTCGGGCAGCGTCTCCTCGACGGCCCGCAGCGCCTCCTCCGCCGTCGCGCAGCACGCCACCACCTCCACCTCTGGCTCGAACTCGAGCAGCCGCAGGACGCCTTCACGAACGATCAGGTTGTCGTCCACGACCACTGTTCGAACAGGCATTCGCCAACTCCTCTCTGCGTTTGAGCATAAACCGCCGGGACAGCAGGTGCGAAAAGACGCCAGAAAACCGCACCGCGGAACGCCTACTGCTCCCCTTGCGTGGCGCTGCTGCGGGCCGTGAAGCTTTGCACCAAGCCCTCGTGCACCTGGGGGAGCGAGAGGTCTCGAGGGGACCTCACAACTGGAGGCAGGCATGCGAAATCTTTGGATGAGGACGTTCGCAATCGGATTCGCGATCGTCGCCACGATGGGCCTCGCCGCGTTGCCGGCGGCCCAGGCAGAAACGACCAACGTGCCCGGCGCGTTGATCGGCGGGACCAACCACAGCTGCTTCTTCTACTACGGAGCGGCCGGCCCGAGCGAAAACGCGGCGGGCGAAAAGTCGGCGAACATCGCCTACCCCGACGCGGGTGCCTACTACTGGGGCGCCTACGTGCGGGTCCCGGCGGGCTCCACACTCAAGCTGCACGGCCAGTTCCCCTACTCGCGCTACATGTCGCTTGTCGGCTACAACGCCGCGGGGAACACGATCGACGGCCTGGACGACGAAATGATCAACCCGGACCCGGGGTCGCAGAACCCCTTCCGTGCGGGTGTCCCCCGCAACACGCCCAACCGGAACTACACGGTCGAAGTGATCAACAAAGCGCTCCCGGCCGAACTCACGAACGAAAAAGGCGAAAAATACAAAACGAGCAAAGCGCTGCATTTCGCCGAAGAACCGGCTCGGACGAACAACGAACTCTATGATGGCGCGCCCGCGGCCAACAAAGAAAAACTGGTGAATCAGGAAACCCACGCACAGACGGCGGAATACGAAACGGAGCTTGTCGTCCTGCGCGTGTACGTCCCGAACAAGGGAATGAGCCAGCTCGGCGGCGTCGCGCTGCCCGAACCCGAACTGAAACTCTCAGCAGCGGAAGGCGGCGCCACGCTCAAAGGCTCCGCAGTGTGCAGCAAGATGGACTCCGAATCGGCATCGCGCAGGGCGGAACAGGAAGCCAACAAAGAAGCGCCCAGCTACCGCCTCCCCGAACTGCAGTCGCTGCTGCTGAACAAGAGCGTCTGGCAGGCCCTGAGCAAACCGTGGTTGCTGAGCGAACCGTGCAACGTCGCGGCGACGGCTGCAGAAGTCGCGGCAGCGGGCAACATCTGCCCGAAAGTGAAATCGCCTCTGGCTGCTGCGGAACTCGAGCAGATACCGAGGCCGGTCGAAGACGAGGCAGCATTCCCGGCCACGGAAGCGGAAAACTGGCGCGGCCAGTTCACGCGAAAGTACCTGTTGCAGGCCTGGACCGGCGAAGCTCCGGGAATCGGTGCTGAAACCAGCCCGCTGAAGGAAGGCGGGGGTGGGTTCTTCCCGAACATCGACAACAACTACGAGCGCGATCTGCTCAGCAGGACGTTCGGAAAGGTTGTCGTTGCGAAAGGCAAGCTCCCGACATCGCCGGAAACCTACGAAAACGAATCGGCGACCCTGCCGGCGGCGAGCTCCTATCAGGACCGCTACACCTCGTTCTGCATGAACCAATCGCCTCGCACGACGATGGTGATGGCGTGCGTTTATGACGAGCAGATTCCGCTGAACGCAAGCCGCGAATACACGATCGCGGTCAGCCGGGCGGAAGACAAACCGAAGAACGCGGTGCGCTTCTGCGGCGTCGCCTGGATTCCGTGGAGCAAGGAAGGCGACGGCGAAGAAGCACCCGCCACCAACGAAGAATTCGGGATGCTGCAGATGCGTACGATGCTCCCGAACAGGTCGTTCGGACACGCCGCGCAGAACGTCGTGACAGCCGGCACGGACCGCGCGGTGATGGGCGAATACCTGCCGACCGTCCACTACGAAAAGGAAGCGGCGTCGTTCGAAAGCAGCCAGGGCTGCTCGTGGGCTGACCCGGGAACGCCGCAGCTGACGGCAGGCGGCGCCAGCCCGAACAGGGGTGCGTACACGCTGGAATGGGCTCCGAGCCGCGAAGCGGGCAAGGTGCCCGTGACGTACACGCTGGAACGCAAGAACCACGAAGGTGGCTGGAGTGTCCTGGCGAGCGGCCTGACGAGCCCCGCATACACGGTGACCTCGGAAGCCGAAGGCACCTGGACCTATCGCGTAAAGGCGAGCGGCGAAGGCGCTGAAAGCGAAGCGTCGGGTGAATCGTCCGCGGTGACGGTCGATCGGGTCGGTCCGCCGGCGCCGACGGCCGCAGCGACGACGGCGCCGGCGTATGGTGCCTGGTACAAGGGCGGCGTCGAAGTGGCGTTCAGCCCGAACGGCCGGGCGACGTTGCCGGATGGCAGCGAAGGGGCGGAACTGAACCTGCTCTCGCTGTCCTCGCCGCAGCCGTTCAGCACGAGCGGGTCGCACACCGCGTGCGGGACCGTCGCCGATGTCCTCGGCAACGTGTCCGCAGAAGGCTGTGCGACGGTCAAAGTCGATGCCACGCCGCCGAGCCTGGAAGTCAGCTGCCCGGCAAGCGTGATCCTCGACACCCCGGGTGTGGCGGCGACGGTCACCGCGTCGGATGCCTATTCGGGGCTGGCACAGAACCCCTCGGGATCGGTGCCGATCGCGGACGGCAGCGTGGGATCGCAGACGACGATGGAGACAGCGATCTCCAACGTCGGCTACGCGACGAGCAGGTCATGCACCACGGATGTGGTGTACGGCTTCTCCAAGCTCAAGCCGGCTGCGGGCAAGAAATACACGCCAGGGCAGAACGCGGCCGTGTCGTTCAAGCTCAGCGACGTCCTCGGGTACGTCACCGATGGCGCCGCCACGCTTGAAATCGCCCCCGCGAGCGGAGCGGAAGCCGGTGTGTTCCGGCCCGCGACCTCGACCACCAACAGCGGTGATCACTTCCAGGCGGCGAGCAAGGGCATCTATGACTACAGCCTCGCCACCACGGGGCTGAGCACAGGCGCCTGGACCCTGCGCGTGAAGGTCAGCGACGGGACCACCCACACCACGATCATCACCCTGAAGTAACCGAACCCCCCGACGCACGCGCCCGGGCCCCCTCGCGGAGCCCGGGCGCCGCGCCGGGTTCTCCGGAGCACTGCTCCCGGTAGGCTTCGGCGGACATGAACCTCCGCAAACTCGGCACCAGCGATATCGAGGTTTCGGAGATCAGCCTGGGCTCGTGGCTGACCTACTCTGGCGGCGTGGCCGCCGAGCAGGCCAGGGCGTGTGTGGATGCGGCCTTCGACGCTGGCATCAACTTCATCGACACCGCCAACGTGTACGGGCGTGGCGCCGCCGAGACGCTGCTCGGCGAGGTGCTCGCGCGGCGCGAGCGCTCCTCCTATGTGCTTGCAACGAAGGTCTTCTTCCCGATGTCCGATACCGACCGCGGCCTCTCGGCTGCGCAGATCCACAAGCAGCTCGACGCCTCGCTCGCGCGCCTGCGCACGGACTACGTGGATCTCTACCAGTGCCATCGCTACGACGAGCACACGCCGCTGGAGGAGACCATGGGGGCGCTCACCGAGGTGGTGCGGGCGGGCAAGGCGCGCCACATCGGCTTCAGCGAGTGGCCCGTGGAGCACATCGAGCAGTCGCTCGCGTTGCCGGGCGTCGAGCGCTGGGTCTCGAGCCAGCCGCAGTACTCGATGCTGTGGCGGGCGCCCGAGGCGCAGGTGATCCCGCTGTGCAGGCGCGAGGGCATCTCCCAGATCGTGTGGTCGCCGCTGGCCCAGGGCGTGCTGAGCGGCAAGTACCGTCCCGGTGAACCACCGCCCGCGGATTCCAGGGCGGCGAGCGAGACGATGAGCGGGTTCATCGGCCGTCTCATCCAGCCCGAGGTGCTCGCCGCCGTGCAGCGGCTCGCCGGGGTGGCCGAGCAGGCCGGCCTCACGATGGTGCAGATGGCGCTCGCGTGGGTGCTGCGCGAGCCCAACGTCGCCTCCGCGATCGTGGGGGCCAGCCGGCCCGAGCAGGTCCACGCGAACGCGGCGGCCTCGGGCATCGAGCTCAGCCCCGACACGCTCGCCGCGATCGACGCGGCGCTGGGCGACGTCGTCGTGCGCTGAGGACGACGCGCCCGCAGCACCGCTGGGCCGGGGGCTCAGTCCACCTTCACGGCGGAGATCTCGAGCGTGATCTTGACCTTGTCGCCGACGACCACGTTGCCGGAGCCGAGCGCCATGTTGAACTTCATGTCGAAGTCCGAGCGGTTGATCTGCCCGTTCGCCGAGAGGCCCACGCGCGGGTTGCCTTCGTGGTCGGTCTCGGTGCCCTCCAGCGTGGCCGTCAGCCTGATCGGGCGCGTCACGCCATGGATCGCGAGGTCGCCCTCGATCAGGAACGTGTCCTCGTCGATCGGCGCTACGGAGGTCGACTGGAAGGTGATCTGCGGGAACTGCTCGGCGTCGAAGAAGTCGGGGGAGCGCAGGTGCGCGTCGCGCTGGGGCTCGCGCGTATCCACGCTGGCGACGTTCACCGTGCCGTACGCGCGGACGCCGTCGGCCTCCACGTCGAGCGTGCCCTCGAACTCCTTGAACTGGCCGCGCACGTTGGCGATGCCGAGGTGTTTGACCTGGAATTCGACGGCCGAGTGGACCGGGTCGAGCTTCCAGGTGCCGACGGGCAGGGGGGCCTGCAGGGCCTGCGTGGGTGTCTGCTCAGCTGTGGACATCGGGACTCCTTTTCGTGGCCGCGCCGTCCGGCGACCGGGCGGCAATAGTTGTACATGCAACCGCCACGCTACTACAAGTTGCTTGCGCACGCAACTATCTTGCCCGCGAGGCGACGCCGACCGCAGGCTCGCGTGCAGCGCGCCGGGCGCCAGCAGCGCGGATCGTGGCGCTCAGCGGGGCTGCACGACGAGCGTCTGGAACGAGCGGCCCACGGGCCCGTGAACGTCGTGGAGCACACTCTCCGCCAGCCCGCTGCCGCCGCCCGTCAACAGCGTGCGGGCATCGAGGCCGATCCATTCGCCCAGCGGGGGGCGCTGCAGATGGAGCACCAGGTCGGCGTTGATGAAGAGGAACTGCGCGAACGGCAGCACGGCGCTGACGCCGTTGCCGAAGTCCGCGACGGCGGCCGCGCTGGCGAGCGGCGTGGCCGCCTCGCGGTCCACCAGCGGGAAGCGCAGGCGCATCCACACGCGCGCGGGCCCGAGCCTCCCCGGCTCATCCAGCCAGCGCATCTCCATGGCGCTGGCGCCGAAGCCCGCCGCGTCGCCCTGCTCGAGGGCGAAGCGCACGGGCCTGCCGGCGTCCGGTCCCGGCATCGCCGCGGGGCCCGGCGCGGCGCCCGGCGCCGGCGCGGCGGGGACGCCGGGCAGCCCGGCCGGCACTGCCTGGACGCGCAGCGCGCTCGCGCGGCAGATCAGCTGCTCGCCGCAGTGCAGCTCGCCGGCGAGCTCCTGCACGCGGCGCCCGGCGCGCACGATCTGCGTGGAGAGCGACAGCGGCGCGAGCGGGACGGGGCGCAGCAGCTCGAAGCCCAGCCGTGCGATGCGCAGCTCCGAGCCGGGCTCCATGCGCTCGAAGGCGGCGCTCAGCAGCGCGGCGGGCGCTCCGCCGTGCAGCGCCTGCGGATCCCATGGCCCGCGCGCGTGCTCGGTGGGCGTGAACAGCCCGCCGTCGGCGCGGAAGATGCTCTCGCTCACCGCGCCAGACCGTCGACGAACGCGCTGAGGCGGCCGGGGTCGCGCAGCGGCGGGCCGTGGCCGAAGCAGGCCAGCGCGGGGCGCAGCGCGGCGAGCCGGCGCGCGGAGTCGCGGTTGCGCGCGGGGTCCGGCGTGAACAGCTCCGGCGGCTCGTGCAGGCCGCGGACGCCGGTCCTCACGTTGATGTTGTTGAGCACGTCGCCGAGGATCAGCACGCGGTCGGACTCGCGCCAGTAGGCGAGGTGCCCGGGGGAGTGTCCGGGGCACTCCAGCACCGTGAAGCCGGCCACCTCGTCGCCCTCTATGAGAGCGCGCGCGACCGGGTGCGGGGGTCCCGTCCAGAAGCGCCGCTGCATGCGGTTCAGCCAGCTGGGGGCCTGCGAGTTGAACACGCCGCCGGGCGTCTCCATCGCGGGCACGTCCCCCTGGCCGCACCACAGCGGGATCTGCAGCGCTTCGCAGATCGCGTGGCTCGAGCCCTGGTGGTCCGGGTGGGCGTGCGTGAGGGCGTGCGCGCTGAGCGTGCGGCCGGCGATCTGGCGCATGATCCGCTTCTCGCCCTGACGTGTGGCAGCGTCAATCAGCACGTCGCCGAGGAGGTAGACGTTGATCGCGTTCGGTGGCCAGCCGCGCAGCAGGTGGACGTCCTCGGCGAGCTGCTTCATGGCTCGGTCCTCTCCTCGCTACTCATGTGCGCGACTGCTCCCAGCTGAAGCCGCGTACCGCCAGATACAGGCCGAAGGCGCCCCACAGCGCGATCACGGCGAGCTCGTCCAGGTTGCTCGACAGGCTGGAGCCGGTGACCATCGCGCCCGACAGCCCGTCGATCAGCGGCTTCAGGGGCAACGCGTCGGCGATCGTGTCGACGAACCCGGGCGCGCTGCTGGAGTCAAAGGCCAGGAACGAAACCGCCACGACCGGCAGGAAGACCGCGTTGACGTAGGCGGCGGTGGATTCGAAGTTGGGGATCACGTGTGCGAAGGCGACGCCGAGCGAGGCCAGGCTGACGACGCCGGCGAGCACGAAGACGACGAGCGCGAGCCAGTCCTGCGGCCAGCCGATGCCGAAGAAGACGCGCCCGGCGAGCACGATGATCGCGATCTGCAGCGCGGTGTTGGTGACCGCGTTGGCGGCCACGCCGCCGAAGTAGGAGAGCGTCGGCAGCGGTGTCCCTCGGATGCGCTTGAGCACGCCGCGCTCGCGCAGGAAGACCGTGTTGTAGGCCAGCGCGACGAACGTGGTGGACATCACGCTCATGCCCGCGATCGCGGGCACGAGCTTGTCGAGGTTGTGCTGGTTGCCGCTCAGGATCGCGCCGCCTCCCGCGAGCAGCAGCAGCGGCAGCGCGAAGTTGAAGAAGGCGGCGCTCGGATTGCGCCAGAACATGCGCCGCTCGAGGCGATACTGCCGCCAGCCCAGCTGCAGCGCGTCAGGCATCGGAGGTCAGCTCCAGATAGACGTCCTCGAGGCTGGGGCGTGCCACCGAGAGCTCCTCCAGGCGCTCGCCGCGCGCGAGCGCCTCGCCGGTCAGCTCGTGCAGCAGCGTGGTGGGGTCGTCGGTCTCGCGCTCGCGCACACCGCCGTCGGCAGCGCGGTAGGCCACGCGGTAGCGCGCCGCACCGGCGCCCAGCTCGCGCGGCGGTCCGATCGCGAGCACCCTGCCGTCCTTGACGATCGCAACGCGATCCGCGAGCGCCTGGGCCTCGTCGAGATAGTGCGTGGTCAGCAGGATCGTCTTGCCGAGCGCGCGCAGCGAGCGGATCGTCTCCCACGCAGCGCGCCTGGCCTCGGGATCGAAGCCGGTGGTGGGCTCATCGAGGAAGATCAGCTCGGGGTCGCCCACCAGCGCGAGCGCGAAGTCCAGGCGCCGCAGCTGGCCCCCCGACAGCCGGCGGCTCAGGACGTCGGCCTTCTCCTGCAGGCCCGCCAGCTCGAGCACCTCCTCGACCGCGCGCGGATGCGGGTAGAAGCTCGCCCAGTGGCGCAGCGCCTCGCGCGGCGTGATGTGGCCGTAGATGCCGCCGGACTGCAGCACGATGCCGATCCGCCGGCGCAGCTCGATCGAGCGCAGCGCGGGATCGCGGCCGAGCACCGATACCTCGCCGCTGGTGCGCGCGCGGTAGCCCTCGAGGATCTCCACGGTGGTGGTCTTGCCCGCGCCGTTGGGGCCGAGCAGGCCGAAGACCTCGCCGCGCCGGACCGTTATGTCGATGCCGCGGACCGCCTCGAACTCGCCGTAGCGCTTGCACAGCGCGCCCACCTCGATCGCCGGGGCCGTATCGCTCACGGTGCGGCCATCCCGGGACGGCCGTTCGCCTGCTACCAGTGCACGCCCCTAGTCAGGGTCGCCATCGCGATCTGCTCGAAGGAGGCGCGCTCCTCGACGTCGCTCTGGCCCTTGGAGGCGGCCGAGTCGGGGAACACGCGGTAGGCGAGGTGCAGCAGCCTGTCCACCGCGCTCGGCGAGAGCGTGTAGGCGACTTCGCCGAAGCGCCCCAGGCGCGTGCCCATCTGCTTGGGTCGGCTGCGCAGGGCCTCGCAGATCATGTCGGCGGCCTCCTCGGGGCTGATCGCGGGGAAGGCGTCGTACATCTTCGTGGGGGCGATCATGGGGGTGCGCACGAGCGGCATGTGGATCGTGGTGAAGGTCACCCCGTCGCCGATCACCTCCGAGGCGACCACGCGCGTGAAGGCGTCCAGCGCGGCCTTCGAGGCGACGTATGCCGAGAAGCGTGGCGGGTTGGTCTGCACGCCGATCGAGGAGACGTTCACGATGTGGCCCGAGCCGCGCTTGCGCATGTGCGGCAGCAGGCCGATGATCAGCTTGACCGCGCCGAAGTAGTTGAGCTGGATCGTGCGTTCGAAGTCGTGGAAGCGGTCGTAGCTGAGGGCGATCGAGCGCCGGATGGAGCGCCCGGCGTTGTTGACGAGCATGTCCACGTTGCGATGGTCGGCGAGCACCCGCTCGAGCAGGCGGTCGATCGACTCCATGTCGGAGATGTCGGCCGCATACACGTAGGCGGTGCCGCCCGCAGCGACGATCTCCGCGCGCACCTCCTCGAGCTTCTCGACGTTGCGGGCCACCAGCAGCGGCACCCCGCCCGCGGCGGCGACCTGCATCGCTGTCGAGCGCCCGATCCCCGAGGAGGCCCCCGTGATCATCACGTGGCGCCCGTCGAGTGCCTCCTTCAGCGTGCGCCCGCGCCCGAGGTCGGGATCCATCTCGCGCTCCCAGTAGTCCCACAAGCGTGCCGCGTAGTCGTGCAGCGGCGGCGGCTGTTCCAGCGGCGAGCCGGCCAGCGCGCGCGCGGTTTCGCTGGTGGCGAAGCGCGGCACGAGCTCCATGTGCGCCAGCACCTCCGGGGGGATGCCCAGCTCGCGCAGCGCGAGCCCTCCCAGCTGGCGCCACGGCGGCAGGCGCGTGGCGAGCGCCAGCGGCCAGCGCGGCAGCGGGTCGGTCAGGCGTTTGTCGATCGTCAGCGCGAAGCGCGGCGCATGCGCGGCGCCGGCGAGGTCGTTGATCAGCTCATCCACGCGCTGCGGGCGCGGGTCGGTGAGGTGGAAGGCTCGGCCGTCGAGGTTGGGCTCGTGGGCGATGTGCTCGAGCGCGCCCGCCACCCAGTCCACGGGCACGACGTTGGTGTACCCGAGGTCCACGCCGACCAGCGGGACCCACTCGGGCAGCAGGTGGCGCATCGTCTGGATCGCCTTGAAGAAGTAGTAGGGACCGTCGATCTTGTCCATCTCGCCGGTTTTCGAATCGCCCACCACGATCCCCGGCCGGTACACGCGCCAGGGCACATAGGGTTGCTCGCGCACGATCCGCTCGGACTCGAACTTGGTGCGGTGGTAGGGCGAGGGCAGGCGCTGGCCCTCGTCGAACATGTCCTCGGAGAAAACGCCCCGGTACTCACCAGCGATCGCGATCGAGGAGACGTGGTGCAGGTGCTTGGCCGCCAGCGCGCGCGCCAGTTCGACCGCGTGGGTGGTGCCGCCGACGTTGACCGCGGTGTTGCGCTCGGCCGGCGCGGTCATGTCGTAGACGGCGGCGAGGTGGAAGAAGTGGGTGACCTTGCCGTGCAGGTCGGCCACCTGTTCGGACTCGATGCCCAGCAGGGGCCGGCGCAGATCGCCCGTGATGGGCACGATGCGATCGACAGCGGCGGCGCCGGCGAGGATGCTCCAGCGCTCGACGAGGTCCTCGAGGCGCTCCTTGGAGCCTTCGCGCACGAGCACGTAGATCTTGCCCTGGCGCTGCTCGAGCAGCCGCTCGATGAGACGGCGGCCGATGAAGCCCGTTGCGCCGGTGACGAAGTAGGCCATCGCGAGCAGAGCCTACCGGCTACTAGGCTCCCGCGCCGGCCCCGCCCCGCCCCTCGCCGCCGGCGAAGCGGCGGGCGCCCTGCACGCCGTCCTGGAAGACATCGGGTCCCGCCGCGGCCTCCAGCGCGAGCCCCTCCGCGAGCTGCAGCCCGAGCCCCTCGATCGCGGCGCGCCGATCGGCGAGCATGGTTCGCTGCGGGAAGCGCGCAAGGCCCTCGGCGAGCGCGAACGCGCGCTCGAGGTGGGCGCCGGGCGCGACCACCTCGGTGAGCAGGCCGATCGCGTGGGCCTCGGCGGCGCCGAGGAGGCGTCCGGTAAGGATCATGTCGAGTGCTCGGCCGAGCCCCACGATGCGCGGCAGGCGCTGCGTGCCGCCGTCGATCAGCGGCACCCCCCAGCGGCGCTCGGGGTAGCCGAGCGTGGAGTCCTCGGTGGCGATCCGCAGATCGCACCACAGCGCGATCTCCAGGCCCCCCGCCAGGCAGAAGCCGGAGATCGCCGCGATCGTCGGCTTGGAGGGCGTCAGGCGTGTGAAGCCCATCGGCCCCTCCTCGTTGCGCAGGCGCCCCGCGAAGGTCTCGGTCGCCTTCAGATCGGCGCCCGCGCAGAACGCCACGCCGCCCTCGCCGCACAGCACCAGAACGCGCGCCTGCTCATCCTCCTCGAAGCGCAGATAGGCCTCGTGCAGCGCCTCCGCGGTGGGCCCGTCGACCGCGTTGCGCCGCTCCTGACGGTCGATCGTGATCAGCGCCGAGGAGCCGCGCCGCTCGTAGCGCACCGGCTCGGGCACGCGCGGCTTCCTACCAGCCGCCGCGCCAGCGGGCGTTGCCCAGCAGCGCCTTCTGCGCGGCCTTGCGCGCTTCCTTGCGCTTCTCCAGGCGTCCCTGGATCATGCTCATCACGAATACGAAGAGGGCGAAGAACGCGATCACGATGAAGCCGGCGGCGACGACCACTTTGTCGTTGCTGGCCCCGTAGAAGCCGCGCCCGTCGTTTTCGGCCTGCGCGGCCGGCGCGAGCGCCAGCGAGAGCGCCAGCGAGAGCGGGAGCAGCCGTGTGAGCAGGCGGTTGCGCATCGCCTCGCATCCTACCTCAGGGCGCGGGAGAGCAGGTCCCTACCATCAGCAGCCGATGGCTCTGTTGATCGCATCCGACCTGCACAAGGACATGGGCGGCCAGCCCCTGCTGCGCGGCGTCTCCTTCAAGCTCGAGCGCCGCGAACGCCTGACGATCGCGGGGCGCAACGGCGCGGGCAAGACGACGCTGCTGCGTATGCTCGCGGGCGAGACCTCGATCGATCGGGGTGAGCTGAGCGTGGCCAGGGGCGTGCGCATCGCGCTGCACGACCAGCGACCGCCGCGCGAGCGCTCGCTGGCGCTGCGCGAGTACCTGCTCTCGGGTTGCGGCGAGGAGCTCGCGATCGAGGCCGAGCTGGCCGAGCTGGAGGCCGCGATGGGCGCCGGCAGCAGCGACGAGGCGACGCTTGCCCGCTACTCCCGCGCGCAGGCGCGCCTGGAGGCCCGCGGCGGCTATCTGTGGCGCGACCGCGCCACGGCGATGGCGCGCGGGCTGGGCTTCACGGGGGAGGACCTCGACCGCGCGCTCGACACCTTCTCGGGCGGGCAGCTGACCCGCGCCTCGCTGGCCCGGGCACTGGCCACGGGCGCCGACGTGCTGCTGTTGGACGAGCCCACCAACCACCTGGACATCGAGTCGCTGGAGTGGCTCGAGCAGACCCTCGTGGACCTCGACGCGGCGGTGGTGCTGGTTGCCCACGACCGCTGGTTCCTCGAGGCGGTCGGCACGGCGGTGCTCGAGCTGGAGGCGACCCGTGCGCGCTTCTTCTCCGGCAGCTGGCACGAGTGGCGCCGCGAGCAGGCCGCGCGCGAGCTCGCGCTGGGACGGGCGATCGAGGCCCAGCGGGCGGAGATCGAGCGCATGGAGCGCTTCATCGAGCGCTTCCGCTACAAGGCCACGAAGGCGCGCCAGGCGCAGTCGCGCGTGAAGAAACTCGCCAAGATGGAGCGCATCGAGCGAGACCCGCGCGAGGGCAGGGGCCTCGAGTTCGCCTTCGCCGAGCCCGCGCGCAGCGGGCGCGTCATCTTCGAGCTGCTCGACGCGCGCGTGGAGGTCGGCGGCGAGGACGGCGCGGGCCACGCGCTCACGCTGCTCGAGCACGCCGAGCTGTGGCTGGAGCGCGGCGAGCACGTCTCGCTGGTGGGGCCCAACGGCAGTGGCAAGACGACCCTGATCGAGGCGCTGGCGGGGCGGCGGGAGCTCGCGGCTGGCCGTCTGAGCGTGGGGCACAACGTCAAGATCGGCTACCTCTCCCAGCACGCCGAGGAGCTCGGTGCGGGCGGGGCCGCCGAGCAGAGCGTGCTCGACGCGGCCCAGCGCGCCACCGGCCTGAGCCCGGGCAAGGCGCGGGCGCTGCTCGGGCGCTTCCTGTTCTCCGGCGAGGAGGCCGAGAAACCGCTCAGCGGCCTCTCCGGCGGCGAGCGCCGGCGCCTGTCGTTGGCCGTGCTCGTCCAGTCTGGCGCCAACGTGCTGATCCTCGACGAGCCCACCAACCATCTGGACATCGAGAGCCGGGAGGCGCTCGAGGACGCGCTGCGCGCGTTCACGGGCGCGGTCCTGCTCGTCTCCCACGACCGCGCCCTGCTCGACGCCGTGGGCACGCGCACGATCGCCGTCGAGGATCGCTCCCTGCACAGCTACCTCGGCGGCTGGCCGGAGTACGTGCGCGTGCGCGAAGAGCGCCGCGCGGGCGGTGCCGCCGGCGCGACCCCGCCGCCGCGGCAGGGCGCGGGCGCAAACGGCTCGTCCTCCCCGCCCGCGCCGGCTGCCGCAGCCACCGCGAAGGCGAAGCGCAGGCAGCCGGGGCCGTCGAAGAACAGGCTCAGCGCGCAGCAGCAGGCCGAGCGCGCGATCGAGGAGGCGGAGGAGGCGATGCGCGTCCTGGAAGCGGAGCTGACCGACCCGGCGGCGTGGGCCAGCCGCTACGAGGCGGCGAAGTCCGAGGCGCGCCACACCGCCGCCCGGCGGGCCGTCGAGGATGCCTACGCGCGCCTCGAGGCGCTGATCGACTGACCTACACTTGGCGCATGGAACGCATGAAGACCGCGCGCAACGTGGCGATCGTGCTGGTGATTGCGGCGGGCGTGTACCTGCTGCCGGGCGGCGGGCGCGCGGCGTCCACCTTCGAAGCAGCGCTGTGGGTGGGCTTCGGCGTCGGCATCGGCTACCTCGCGCTGCGCCTCTATCGCGAACACCGCGTCGCGCTGTACAGCCTGGGCGAGTACCACCGCGGGCTGCTCTATGGGGGCGTGGCGCTCGCGGTGTTCCTCGTGGCGGCGCGGGCGCGCATGTGGCTGACGGGCTTCGGCGAGCTTGGCTGGTGGCTGCTGGTGGGCTGCGTGGTGTATGCCGCGCTGGAGGTCCTCCGCCGCGCGCGCAGCTACTGAGCGCGCCGGGCGTGGGCTCCTATCCTCGTTGAGGTGGCGGTGAGCGACACAGTGAGCAGCGGCGAGGACGCCGGCGCGAGCCTCGCCGAGCAGCGGCGCTCGCTGCCCGACCAGCCCGGCGTGTATCTGTTCCGCGACGCGGCGGGGCGCGTGATCTACGTGGGCAAGGCCAAGTCGGTGCGCAAGCGCGTGGCCTCGCACTTCCTCGCCGCCCAGCCCGCGGGCAGCCCGGGCCACGCCGAGATGGTGGCGGCGGTGGAGCACATCGAGTGCGTGGTGGTGGCCTCCGAGGCGGAGGCGCTGCTGGCCGAGCAGAGCTTCATCAAGCAGTACCGCCCGCGCTTCAACATCCGCCTGCGCGACGACAAGTCCTATCCCTTCATCGCGATCTCCCTCGACGAGGATTACCCGCGCGTGTACTTCACGCGCGAGCGCCACCGTCCCGGCCGCGCGTACTTCGGGCCCTACTCCAACGCCAAGCGCGTGCGGGCCACGCTGGAGGTGCTTGCCAAGGTGTTCATGTTCCGCTCCTGCACCGGTCCCGAGCCGGGCAGGCGCAGCGGCAGCCCCTGCCTGGACTACTACATCAAGCGCTGCGAGGCGCCATGCGTGGGCTACGTCTCCAAGGAGCACTACCGCGAGAGCATCGACGGGGTGATCGACTTCCTGTCGGGGCGCTTCTCGACGATCGAGCGCGACCTCGACGCGCGCATGCGCGCGGCCGCGGCGGCGGAGGACTTCGAGCAGGCCACGCTCGAGCGCAACCGCCTGCGCGCGGTCCGCTCGCTGCTCGAGCGCCGCCGCGTGGCCAACGCCTCGGGCGGCACCTTCGACGCGGTGGCTGTTGCGCTGGACGGGCGCGAGGCCAACGCGCAGGTCTTCCAGGTGCGCGACGGGGTGCTCTCCGACCGCCAGTCCTTCTACCTGGCCAACGAGACCGAGCGCGACCTCGCGGAGGTCACCGAGGAGTTCATGCTGCAGTACTACGGCGGGCACATGTCGATCCCGGCGCTGCTGATCGTCCAGCGCGAACTGGGCGGGCGCGAGGCGCTCGCCGAGGCGCTGGCGGCCCGCCGCGAGGGGCCGGTCGAGCTGCGCGCGGCGGAGCGCGGCGAGAAGCGCCGCATCCTGGAGCTCGCCGAGCGCAACGCGCGCCTGGCGCTCGACCAGGAGCGCCTGCGCTCCGAGCGCCGCCGCCAGGGGCGCGTGGACGCGCTCGAAGGCCTGCAGCGCGCGCTCGGCCTGGACGTGCCGCCGATCCGGATCGAGTGCTTTGACATCTCCAACCTGGGTGGCACGCACACGGTGGCCTCGATGGTCGTCTTCGAGGGGGGTGCGCCGAAGAAGTCCGATTACCGGCGCTTTCGCATCCGCAGCGTGGAGGAGGGCTCCTCCGACGACTACGCGGCGATGGCCGAGGTGCTCGCGCGGCGCTACGCCCAGTGGGAGCGCCAGGCCGACATCTCGCCCCACGACGCGGACTACGACGCGAGCTTCGCTGCGCTGCCCAACGTGGTGGTGATCGACGGCGGCAGGGGCCAGCTGGCGGCCGGCCTGGGTGTGCTGCGCGGCTTCCGCGAGCGCGGCGTGACGGTCGTCTCGCTGGCCAAGCGGATCGAGGAGGTCTTCCTGCCCGGGCGGCGCAGCCCGATGGTGCTCGACCACGCCACGCCCGAGCTGCAGTTGCTGCAGCGCGTGCGCGACGAGGCCCATCGCTTCGCGATCACCCATCACCGCAGCCGCCGCGACCGGGCGATGACGAGCTCGCTGCTGGACGAGCTCCCGGGTGTGGGTCCCGCGCGCAAGCGCGCTCTGCTGCAGCACTTCGGCTCGCCGGAGGGGGTGGCGGCGGCCTCCAGCGAGGAGCTGCAGGCGGTCAGCGGGCTGCCCGCGAAGGTCGCTCGCGAGCTCTACGGCCACCTCCACCGCGCCGGGTGAGCGGCGGCGCGGGCGAGAACGCAAAGCCCGGGCGCGCGGCGCTTCTCGCGGCGGTCACACGCGCGTCCGCTGCTCGCGCCACAATGGAGACGATGGCCGTGATCAGGCCCCTGCGCCCGCTGCGAGCGGCCGGTGGAAAATCCGCCGATCCGGTCGTCGTCGAGTCGCGTCTGAAGGATCTCGTGGTGATCACGGGCTTCTCCGGCGCGGGCAAGTCGACCGCGATGAACGTGTTCGAGGACGCGGGCTACTTCTGCGTCGACAACCTGCCGCCGGAGATGATCCGCTCGCTGGTCGAGCTGTTCGTGCACAAGGGCTCCAAGGTGGAGCGCGCGGCGGTCGTCTCCGACGTGCGCGGCGGTGTCTACTTCGAGGCGTTGCGCGCGGTGGTGGACGATCTCGACGCGCTCGGGCTGAGCCATCACGTGCTGTTCCTGGAGGCGGCCGAGCAGACGCTGGTGACGCGCTACAAGGAGACGCGCCGGCGCCATCCGTTGGCGCCCGAGGGCAGCGTGGCGGCGGGCGTGGCCGCCGAGCGCGCGCTGCTGGAGCCGCTGCGCAGCCGCGCGGACCTGGTGATCGACACGACCACCATGTCGGCCGCCACGCTGCGCGCGCGGATCGCCGAGGAGTTCCTGCCGCGCAACCCCGCGGCCCGCCTCGCGCTGACGTTCATGAGCTTCGGCTTCAAGTACGGCCCGCCGCGCGAGGAGGACCTGGCCTTCGACGTGCGCTTCCTGGCCAACCCGCACTACGAGCCGGAACTGCGCGATCTGACCGGCCTCGATCAGGCGGTGGTGGACTACATCGCGCGCGACGGGCGCCTGGAGGAGTTCTACGCCCGCCTGCACGAGCTGCTCGACTTCCTGCTGCCGCAGTACGTGGAGGAGGGCAAGGCCCACCTCGTGATCGCGATCGGCTGCACCGGCGGGCGCCACCGCTCGGTGGCGATCGCGGAGCATCTCGCGGAGCGCTACCGCGACCACGAGGGCCTGGATGTGGCGGTTGCCCACCGCGACATCGAGGAGCCCTCGCGGGGATCCTGAGCGGCGAGCGGGGGTCGCGCCCGGCGCCGGGCGTCACGGGCGTGGGTAGCTCTCGCGGAGAGCGCGTCCGTAGATATACACATGTCCCGAGCAGCGGTGCGCTGATAGCCTCCGGGCACGCCGGGGGAAGGAGCGGGCGCTCCTGAGACCGGCATCGCTCATTTTTCGTCGTCGCTTTCAGGAGGCAATGAATGCCTGTACGCGTGGGAATCAACGGTTTCGGGCGGATCGGCCGGAATCTGGTCCGCGCCGCTAAGGCTCGAGGTCAGGGTGAGGGTACGGACATCGAGTGGGTCGCGGTCAACGATCTGACCGACGCGCGCACGCTGGGGCACCTCTTCAAGTACGACTCGATCCTCGGTCCCTACCCCGGCTCCGTTGAGGTCCGCGGCGAGGACGCCATCGTGATCGACGGTACGGAGCTGAAGGTGCTGGCGGAGTCCGATCCGGCGAAGCTGCCGTGGGCGGAGCTGGGGGTGGAGGTGGTGGTCGAGTCCACCGGGCGCTTCACCGACCGCGACAGCGCTGCCACGCACCTCGCCCAGGGCGCCAAGAAGGTGATCATCTCGGCTCCCGCCACCAACCCGGACACGACGGTGGTGCTGGGCGTGAACTTCGATGAGGCCTACGACCGCGACACCGATGACGTGATCTCCAACGCTTCCTGCACGACCAACTGCCTGGCGCCGGTGGCGAAGGTGCTGAACGACACGGTGGGCATCAAGCACGGCCTGATGACGACGATCCACGCCTACACGGCCGATCAGCGCCTGCAGGACCTGCCCCACAAGGACCTGCGCCGGGCGCGCGCGGCGGCGATCAACCTGATCCCCGCCTCGACGGGCGCGGCCAAGGCGATCGGAGTGGTGATCCCGTCGCTGCAGGGCAAGCTGCACGGCTTCGCGATCCGCGCGCCGGTGCCCACGGGCTCGGTCGTGGACCTGACCGTCGAGTGCGAGCGCGAGACGAGCGTGGAGGAGATCAACGCGGCGCTGAAGGCGGCGGCGGAGAGCGGTCCGCTGGCGGGGATCATGCAGTACACCGAGGATCCGATCGTCTCCACCGACATCGTCAGCTCGCCCTTCTCCTCGATCGTGGACTCCAAACTGACGGCCGTGCTGGACGGCACGATGGCCAAGGTGGTGGCCTGGTATGACAACGAGTGGGGCTACTCCAACCGCCTCGTGGACCTCATAGAGAGGGTGCTGTGAGGCACTGGAGCGGGCCCGGCGCATGGCAGCGCGGGCGTGGCGGGGCGCCCGCCGGTGAGCGGAGGGGAGGCGGTCGATGAGGACGCTGGATGATCTCGACGTGCGCGGGCGGCGCGTGCTCGTGCGGGTCGACTTCAACGTGCCGCTGGGCCACGACGCCGACGGCGCCGTGGTCGTGGCGGACGACACGCGCATCGTGGCGGCGCTGGCCACGATCGAGGAGCTGCGCGCGGATGGGGCGAGGCTGGTGCTGGTCTCCCATCTCGGGCGCCCCGATGGCAGGCGCGATGAGGAGCTCTCGATGGCGCCCATCGCGGCGCGCCTGCGCGAGCTCACCGATGCGAAGGTGACGCTCGCGCCGGCGGTCGTGGGCGAGCAGGTGCGCGCGCTCACAGAGGAGCTCGGCGAGGGCGAGGTGCTGCTGCTGGAGAACGTGCGCTTCGAGCCGGGCGAGACGCGCAACGACCCCGAGCTCGCGCGTGCGCTGGCGGAGCTGGGCGATCTGTACGTCAACGACGCCTTCGGCGCGGCCCACCGCGCGCACGCGAGCACTGAGGGCGTGGCGCACCTGCTGCCGAGCGCGGCGGGGCGGCTGCTGGAGCGGGAGGTGAGGACGCTGACGGAGATCCTGGAGCATCCGCGGCGCCCGCTGGTGGCGATCGTGGGCGGCTCGAAGGTGGCGGACAAGATCGCGGTGATCGATCGCTTCCTGCAGATCGCCGACGTGGTGATGATCGGCGGCGCGATGTGCTTTCCGTTTCTGTGCGCGCAGGGGCACAAAGTGGCGGAGTCGCTGTGCGACGACGAGGACACAGAGCACGCCCGCCGCGCGCTGTCGCGCGCGAGCGACACCCACTCCCCGCAGCCCGGCCGTGCACGCCTGCTGGTGCCCAGCGACCTCGTGATCGGCGACGCGCTGAGCGCGGAGGCAGAGCATCGCGTGCTGCACGGCGTGGAGGTGCCCAGGGGCTGGATGGGACTGGACATCGGGCCGGAGACGGCGGCGCGCTACGGCGAGGAGATCGCGCGTGCGGGGACGGTCTTCTGGAACGGGCCGATGGGGGCCTTTGAGCTGGAGCCCTTCGCGGCGGGCACGCGCGCTGTTGCGGAGGCGGTGGCCCGGACGCAGGCACTGACGGTCGTGGGCGGCGGCGACTCGGCGGCTGCGCTGGCGGAGTTCGGGATGGAGGACACGGTCGATCACCTCTCCACGGGCGGTGGCGCGACACTCGAGCTGATCGAGGGCAACGTCCTGCCCGGTGTGCGCGCCCTGGAAGGCGCGGGGGTGGCGAGTTGAGCTCGGGCCGCACGCCGCTGGTGGCGGGCAACTGGAAGATGTACAAGACCGAGGAGCAGGCCGAGGAGTACATCCAGGCGCTGCTGCCGCGGGTGTCTGCGCTGGACGGGGTGGACGTGGCGATCTGCGTACCCTTCACGGACCTGCGCGCGATGGTGGACAGCGCACGCGGCTCGCGCGTGGAGGTCTACGCGCAGAACATGCACCACGCATCCGAGGGCCCCTTCACGGGGGAGATCTCGCCGCCGATGCTCACCGAGCTCGACGTGCGCGGTGTCGTGCTGGGGCACTCCGAGCGGCGTGAGCACTTCGGCGAGAGCGACAAGGTGCTGGCGCTGAAGGTGCCGGCGGCACTGGCAGCGGGGCTCGTGCCGATCCTGTGCGTGGGCGAGACCGAGGCCGAGCGCGACAACGACGACACCGACCGCAAGCTGCGCCAGCAGATCAGGGAGGGCCTCGCGGGGATCCCCGACGAGCGCCTGGCGGACGTGGTGATCGCCTACGAGCCGATCTGGGCGATCGGCACGGGCCGGGTGGCAAGCGCGGCGCAGGCCGAGGAGGCGATCGCGTTCATCCGCGCCCTGGTGGGCGACCGCGACAGCGGCGCGGCAGCACGCGTGCGCATCCTGTACGGCGGCTCGGTGAAGCCGGAGAACGCGGCCGAGCTGCTGGCGCAGAGCAACGTGGACGGGGCGCTCGTGGGCGGCGCGTCGCTGGAGGCGGAGTCCTTCGCCGAGATCGCGGCGGCGGCGGTGGCGCGATGACGATCCCCCCGGGCCCGGCGGGCGTCCCCGCGGAGCGCGCCTGCCTGATCGTGCTGGACGGCTGGGGCCTGGCGCCGGCGGGAGCGGGCAACGCGATCTCGCTGGCGAGCACGCCGGTGTTCGACGAGCTGTGGGAGGACTACCCGCACACCTCGCTGACGGCGTGCGGGCTGGCGGTTGGCCTGCCGGAGGGGCAGATGGGCAACAGCGAGGTGGGGCACCTGAACCTCGGCGCGGGTGCGGTCGTGCGCCAGGACCTGGTGCGCATCGACGACGCGGTGGCCGACGGCTCGCTGGCCCAGAACGACGTACTGCGGGCGGCGTTTGCGGACTCCGAGCGGGTGCACCTGCTGGGCTTGGTGTCCGACGGCGGCGTGCACTCCTCGCTGGATCACCTGCGCGCGCTGATCGAGCTGGGGCACGCGCTCGCGGTGCAGGATCTCGTGGTGCACGCCTTCACGGACGGGCGCGACACGCTGCCGCACGCCGGCGCGGGCTTCCTGGCGACGCTTGATGAGCTGCCGGGCGCGCGTGTGGGCTCGGTGGTGGGACGCTACTGGGCGATGGACCGCGACCGGCGCTGGGAGCGCACGCAGCGCGCCTACGACCTGCTCGTGCGGGGTCAGGCGCCGCACCGCGCGGCGACCGGCGAGGCGGCAGTGGAGGCGGCCTACAGGCGCGGCGAGACGGACGAGTTCATCGAGCCGACGCTGGTCGGCGAGGAGGCGCAGATCCGCCCGGGAGACAGCGTGATCGCCTTCAACTTCCGCCCTGACCGCATGCGCGAGCTGACACGCGCGCTGGCCGAGCCGGGCTTCGGCGCGACCGGCGCGTCGCCGGCGGGCGAGGAGGAGCTGCCCGGCTGGAGCGGGCGCGGCGGCGCGCCGCCGGTGGGGCGCTACACCACGCTGACGGAGTACGAGGAGGACTGGAGCTACCCGGTGGTGTTCTCGCCGTCGCACCCGTCGACGACGCTCTCGGTCGTGGTGGCTGCAACTGGCGCGCGCCAGCTGCACGTGGCGGAGACCGAGAAGTACCCGCACGTGACCTACTTCTTCAACGGCGGCGAGGAGGCTGCGCTGAGCGGCGAGCGGCGCGAGCTGGTCCCCTCGCCGCGCGACGTGCCCACCTACGACCACAAGCCCCAGATGAGCGCGCGCGAGGCGGCACATGCGTTCGTGGCCGCGTGGAGGCAGGACAGCCCCCGCTTCGGCATCATCAACTTCGCCAACGCGGACATGGTGGGGCACACGGGCGTGATCCCTGCGGCGGTTGCGGCGATCGAAACGGTGGACGAGTGCCTCGGCGAGGTGGTCGGCGCGGTGCACGAGGCGGGCGGCGTGTGCGTTGTGACCGCCGACCACGGCAACGCGGACCACATGCTGGAGGCGGACGGCAGCCCGAACACGGCTCATTCGCTGAACCCGGTGCCCGTGATCGTGAGCAGCACCGCGGTCGCCCTGCGCCAGGAGGGCGGGATCCTCGCGGACGTGGCGCCGACCGTGCTCGAGCTGCTGGGGATCGAGCAGCCGGCGGCGATGACTGGACACTCGCTCATCGAGGCTCGCTAGGTTTTTTGATGTCGGGCGTGCGTGCGGCTCGGCGGGAGGGAGGCGAGATGGAGACAGAGGCGCAGCAGACGCGGGGCAGGGGCCTCTCCTGGCGCCTGCTGGCGAACCTCTTCATCGGTGCGGGCATCAACCACTTCGTGATGCCGCGCGTGTATGAGCAGATCGTGCCGCCGCGCCTGCAGGCTAGGAAGGAGCTGGTGGTGCAGCTGAGCGGCGTGGCGGAGATCGCGGGCGGTGTGGGGGTGCTCGTGCCGCGCACCCGCCGGCTGTCGGGGCTGTGGCTGGTGGCGCTGCTGGCGGCTGTGTTCCCGGCGAACATCTACATGGCGAGGACGCCCGAGCGCTTCCCGCGCATCCCGCGGCGCGCGCTGTACGGGCGCCTGGCGCTGCAGCCGCTGATGATGTGGTGGGTGTGGCGTGCCACGCGGCGATGACGGGCGCGCTTGCAGGAGCGGCGCGGGACGCTGCTATGTTCGCTTCAGCAGCGCTTTAGATCCGGACCGCCATGTCTACCGCGACCGCCGTCAAGATCGCCCCATCGGGGCAGGAGCCCCTCACAGAGGGGGAGTTGCGCGCCTGGCGCGGCCTGCTCCGCGCGCACGCCTCGCTGGCCAAGCGCCTGGACGCGGAGCTCGAGCGCTCCCACCATCTGCCGATGACCTCCTACGAGGTCCTGCACCACCTGCAGGAGGCGCCCGGCGGGCGTATGCGCATGTGCGAACTGGCCGAACAGGCGCAGCTCTCGCGCAGCGGGCTGACCCGCCTGGTGGACCGCCTGGAGCGCGAGGGTCTGCTGGGGCGCTGTTCCTGCGAACACGACGCGCGCGGCTCCTATGCGTGCCTCACGAAGTCCGGCCTGGAGCGTCTGGAAGCGGCGCGCGTGACCCATCTGGCGGTCGTCAGAGAGCACTTCCTCTCGCACTTCTGCGAGCAGGAGCTGGGTACGCTGGCCGACATGTGGGAGCGCGTTGCGCCCTGCAACGGCTGCTCCGAGGCGCCTCGCCCCTAGCTGCGCTGGCGCTGGCGGTGGCGGCGGTGCAGGATGATCGCGCCGCCGATCGCCACCAGCAGGGCGGCGAGGCCGTACAGGCCGAAGGCTTCGATGGCGTTACCCGCGGTGCTGCCGAGGAAGTAGGCGAGCAGGCCGACCCCGGTGGCCCAGCAGATCCCGCCGAGCGCGTTCCACAGCACAAACTCGCTCCAGCGCATGCGCGTGGCGCCCGCAAGCCACGAGGCCCACACGCGCAGGCCCAGGATGAAGCGCCCGAAGAACACGGCCTTCGGCCCGTGGCGTTCGAAGAACGGCTCGCCCGTGGCGAGCACCTGGTGGCGCTGGCCTTCGAAGCGCCCGGGGCGCTCGAGCACCCAGCGCCCCCCCTGCGCCCGATCAGATAGCCGATGTTGTCGCCGACGATGGCGCCGGCGGCGGCAAGGGGGATCACGAGCGCGATCTCTAGTTTGCCCTGGCTGGCCAGCACGCCGCCGGCTATCAGGGCGGTCTCGCCGGGGATCGGCAGCCCGCTGGACTCGCCCATGACGATCAGGAACAGCAGCGGGTAGCCGAACACCTCGACGAGGTGTTCCACGTCGAGGATCGCTGCCAGCACCGCTACTGGGTGTTTTCGGAGATCAGCTGGCGCAGCGCGGAGGAGGCCTGGTGGACATCGCTGTAGACCACGTTGCGCAGCACCACGCGCGTGGGCGTGGGCGCGGTGAGCAGCACCGCGACGACGACGGCGAGCACGACCACGAGCAGGACCGAGAGGATCAGCGCGAGCGAGCGGCGCCGGCGCGGGCCGGCGGCGGCATCCGCGCGCGGCGCGGTGCGGCTCTGCGCGGGCGCGGTGCGCGGCGGTCCCTGGCGCGGCTGGCGCGGCGGCAGGGCGCGCGTGGGCGGCGTCGAGCGGCGCCCGCTGGCGAGCACGCTGGTGGCCTGCGTGGCGGGCGCTCCGCGGGCCCCGGCGCGGGGCTCGCCCGGGGGTATCCCGTTGGCGCCGTCGCGCAGCGCCCGCCCCATCTCACGGGCGGTGGGGTAGCGATCGCGCGGGTCCAGCGCGAGCGCGACGGCGACCGCCTCGCCGAGCTCGGGGCTGACGGCGGCGACGATCGTGTCGAGCGTGGGCGGCGTCTCCTGCTGCTGCTTGAGCGCGAGCTCGGTGAGCGAGGTCGCCTCATAGGGCAGGCGCCCCGATATCAGCTGATATGTGACCACGCCCAGCGCGTACAGGTCGGCCCGCGGCCCGGCCTCCTCGCCGCGCGCCTGCTCGGGGGCGAGGTAGGCGGCGGTGCCGAGCACGGAGCCGACCTGCGTGATGCTCGACTCCTCGGTGGCCTTGGCGATGCCGAAGTCGGCGAGCTTGACCTCGCCTTCGCGCGAGCGCAGCAGGTTGCCGGGCTTGACGTCGCGGTGCACGACGCCGTGGCGGTGGGCGTAGTGCAGCCCCTCGCAGGCCTGCTCGATGATCGAGAGGCCCTCGTCGACCTCGACCCAGCCGTGGTCGCGCAGGATCTCGGCGCAGGAGGAGCCCTCGATGTACTCCATCACGATGAAGTACTGGGCGGTGCGCTCGTCCTGGCCGGAGTCGAAGACCTGCACGACGTTGGGGTGCACCAGGCGTGCGGCGGCCTGGGCCTCGCGCTGGAAGCGCGAGACGAACGTGGGGTCATCTGCGAGGTGCTCGGCGAGCAGCTTGACCGCGACCTGGCGCTCGAGGCGCAGGTCGAAGGCGAGATGGACGGTGGACATGCCGCCGAAGCCGAGGCGGCCCTCGAGGCGGTAGCGATCGGCGATGTCCCCGGTGCTCATTTGCCGCCTTCCTGCGCGCCACCGGGTGCGGCCCCGCCGGCGCCTTCATTGGCGCCGGCGCCGCCGCCCTGTTCACCGAGCCCCGATTTGCCCCCTTCGGGTGCGGCGGTGCCGCCGCCGGCGCCCTGCGTGGGCGTGGTGGGCGTGGTCGCGGGCGTGGTGGGGGTGGTGGGCGTGGTGGTGGGGGTCGTTGTGGTTGTGGTTGTGGTGGTTGGGGGCGTGGCGCTCCGCGGGGGCGTGGTGGTCTTCGGCGCGGGCGTTGTCACGGTGCTCGGCGCGAGCGGCTGCGCGCACAGCGCGAGCGCGCGCGTGCGCAGGTTGGTCAGGCCCTGGTGCAGCGTGTTGCGCAGGCCCGCGTCGATGCTGGAGGGCAGTGAGGCGTAGTCCTGTTCGGCTTTGGCGATTGCGAGTTCGGTGGCCGAGCAGTTGCCGTCGCCGCTCTCGGCGGCCTGTTCGATGGCTTCCACATCGCTCGTGAGCGGTCCGGCGTTGGCGAGCGGGATCAGCTTGCCGCTGGTGCTGCCGCAGCCGACCAGCAGGGCGGCCGTGAGCCCGAGCGCGGCCGCGCACAGCAGCCGCAGGAGCGGCGTCCAGGCGAAGGCCGGGGGGGTTGCGCCGGCGGCGGGCGCGCTGCGGTGCATGCTCACTGACCGTACTCCAGGCGCTCGGCCAGCGAGTCCGGCAGGCGGGCGGCGCGAATCGCGGCGGCGGCGCCGGCGATGTCGTAATCGCAGCGGTGGAAGGAGGCGGCCATGTGGTCGAGGTCGAGCAGCAGCCACGAGGCGCGCGGGTCTCCGTCGCGGGGCTGGCCCACGCTGCCGGGGTTCAGCAGCCACTCGCCGGCACCCAGGTCGAGCTCGGTGCCCTCGCGCCGCGGCTCGCCGGTGGCGAGCTCGCCCTCGTTGCGCACGAAGGACAGCGCGACGTGGGAGTGGCCGATCAGGCAGATGCGCTGGCGCTGGACATCGAGGCAGAGCTCGGCGAGCAGCGTCGAGAGCACGTACTCCCAGACCGGGTCGCGCGGGCTGGCGTGGTAGAGGCCGACGAGGTCCTCCTCGGCCTGCGGGCTGAGGCTTTCCAGGAACGCCATGTTCTCCGGCTGGATCACCTCGCGCGTCCACTGCGCGGCGAGGCTGGCGCCGCGCGAGAACTCATCGAGGGCGATCTCGCCGGTGACGGCGAGGTCGTGGTTGCCAGCCAGGCAGACCGCTGCGTGCCGGCGCGCCAGCTCGACGCAGGCGTCCGGTTCGGCCCCGTATCCGACGAGATCGCCGAGGCACCACAGCTCGGCCGCGTCGCTGGCCGCGATCGCTTCGAGCGTCGCCTCGAAGGCGTGGCGGTTGCTGTGGATATCGGAGATGACTGCGACCTTCATCATTGCAGCGTAGGAACACCGCACCGCCACCCACGTTCCGCGCGCGGTTGCACTGCAAGCGTTCGGCCAGCACCGGCGGCTCTCTCGCCCGCGCCGATCGAACGTGCTGCGGTCCTACTCCTCCTCTGAGCTCGTCTCCGAGCCGCCGTACTCGGGCAGGTTCTTGATGCCCTCGCGGGTGAGCCACTTGGAGTAGTTGTCCTCCATCGCGTCGATCAGCTCCCGGATGAAGCGCGGCGAGAGGTTGACGCGCGACACGACCACACCGGGGACCTCCTCGGACTCGACCTCGTGGTCGACGCGCGCGAAGGTGACGGTGAACTCGTAGTCGGAATGGCTGACGTTGGCGAAGTTCGCGTATACGCCGCCCATGATCTCGGGGGAGAGGTGGATGTTTATGTGGCGCTCGGCGCCTGAGTCTTGGTCGTTCACATAGCTAGTATCGCAAGCGCCGGGCCCCGACCCATGACCGAGCGCGTATCCAGCGATGAACAGGCCTCCGCGGGGCACCCCGCGGCGCCCAGGCCCGCGCCACTGGAGCATCTCAGGGCCGCCGTGCTGCTCGCCGCGGAGGGGCTGGTGGGCGGCGGCGAGGGCGCGGGCGCGCCCGCGGCGATCACGCTCGAGCGCCCCCGCAGGGCGGAGTTCGGCGACTACTCCACGAACGCGGCGCTGCTGCTGGCGCCCGGTCTGGGCGAGCCGCCGCGCGATGTGGCCGAGCGCCTTGGCAGCGCGCTGCAGCGCCAGCTCGGCACAGATCTGGAGCGCTTCGAGGTGGCGGGCCCGGGCTTTCTGAACCTGTTCCTCTCCGACGCGTGGCTGACGGGCGCGCTGGCTGCGGTGCTCGACGGAGGCGAGCGCTTCGGCGCGGGCGGGGCGCCGGTGCGCGAGCGAATCCTCGTGGAGTTCGTCTCGGCGAACCCGACGGGCCCGATGCACGTGGGCCACGCGCGCAACGCGGCCTACGGCGACGCGCTGGCGCGCATGCTGGCCTTCCACGGGCACGACGTCCAGCGCGAGTTCTACGTCAACGATGCGGGTTCGCAGGTGCGCAAGCTGGGCGAATCGATCGGCGCGCTCGCGCGCGGCGAGCCGGTGGCCGAGGACGGCTACAAGGGCGAGTATGTGAGCGAGCTGGCCGAGCAGATCCAGGGCGCGGCGGGCATGGAGGCGGGCGAGCTGGGGCGCGCCGCGGTGGCGGTCGTGATCGGGCAGCTGGCAGCTTCGCTGAGCGACTTTCGCGTGGGCTTTGACTCCTGGAGCTATGAGAGCGCGCTGCACGAGGGCGATCCGAGTCCTGTGGAGCACACGCTGGCGCTGCTGGCGGAGCAGGGGCGCACGTATTCGCAGGAGGGCGCGCTGTGGCTGCGCACCACCGAGTTCGGCGACGACAAGGACCGCGTGCTGGTGCGCTCCAGCGGCGAGCACACGTACTTCGCCTCGGACATCGCCTACCACCAGGACAAGCGCGAGCGCGGCTTCGAGCGCCAGATCGACGTGTGGGGCGCAGACCACCACGGCTACGTGCAACGGATGAAGGCGGCCTATGAGGCCCTCGGCGGCAACCCGGCCCAGCTCGAGCTGCTGATCATGCAGCTGGTGCACCTGGTGCGCGCTGGGGAGCGCGCGCAGATGTCAAAGCGCGCGGGCGAGTTCGTGACGCTGGACGAGCTCAAGGCGGAGGTCGGCGTGGACGCGGCGCGCTGGTACCTGCTGGCGCGCTCGCACGACACGACGGTTGACCTCGACCTCGACCTGGCGCGCGAGCAGTCCAACGAGAACCCCGTTTACTACGTGCAGTACGCCCACGCGCGGATCGCCTCGATCCTCGCCAAGGCGGGCGGCGAGCGGGTGCACGAGGCGCTCGCCGAGGTGGGCGGCGCGGGCTTCGAGCGCGAGGGCCTGCACGCCACCGAGCGTGCCCTGTTGGAGCTGCTGCTCGCCTTCCCCGCGGAGCTCGGCGAGGCGGTGGAGCGGCGCGCGCCCCACCGCGTGGCGGCCTACGCGCTTGAGCTCGCGCAGGGCTTCACCGCCTTCTACCGCGACTGCCGCGTGGTGGGCGCGGAGCCGGCCGCGCTGGAGTTCTCGCGCATCGCGCTGTGCGTGGCGGCGAAGAGCACGATCGCGCGCTCCGTGGAGCTGCTGGGGGTCAGCGCGCCGGAGGAGATGTAGCGGGCCGGCGGGTCAGTCGAAGCGGCTGAGGTCGGACTCCAGGCGCGCGGCGTCGGCGGGGCTGAGCGAGACGGCGGGGCGCCTGCGCTCGGCCTGGGCGCGCGCGTGGCGGCGCCAGCGGGGCAACAGCAGCGCGAACGTGAGGGCGAGCGCGAGCACGACGGCGAGCGGCACGAGGTAGGCGGCGAGGTCGAAGCCGTGTGTGGCGGGCAGCCCGAGCACGGTTGGCCCGTACTGGGCGACGAGCGCGTTCTTGATCTGCGCTTCGTCCTCGCCCTGGTTGATCAGTTCCTGGATGAACGCGCGCTCGCGGTCGGCCTGCGGGGACTGGGCGACGTTGAGCGGGATTTTGCACGTCACGCACATCACCTGGCGCTCGACGGCGGGCAGCGAGGCACGCGGAGCGCCAGCAGTCGCGCCGGCGGGGGCGGCGAGCGCGAGCAGCAGCACCGCCAGGGCGAGCAGCGGTGGCAGGCGCCTGGGCGCGCGCGAGCTCATGCGCTGTCGGCCAGCGCGAGCGCTTTGTTGAGGAAGGGCTGTTCGATCTCGCCGCGCGAGATCGCCACGATGTGCCCGTAGCGGTCGATGATGAAGCTCTCGGGCAGCTGGTCGGTGCCGTAGGAGTGCGCGAAGTCGCCGGTGTCATCGCGCAGGTTGGGGTAGGTGAGGTGGTACTGGCGCACGAAGCGCTCGGAGTCGGGCGAGGCGTCGAGGTAGGTCACGCCGAGCACAGTGGCATCGTGGCGTTCCAGGGCGGCCTGGTTGCGCTCGAGCAGGGGCGCCTCGATCTGGCACGGTTCACACCACGAGGCCCAGAAGTTGAGCACCACGACCTTGCCCCGCAGCGAGGCCAGCGAGCTCTTGCCGCCGGCGCCGAGGATCGGCAGCATGCGCGTGGCCTGCGGCGCTGCGGGGCGATCCCCGCGCACGACGAGCTCATCCAGAGTGCGGCTGGCCGCCTGCGTGGAGATGCCGTAGATCAGCAGCGCGACGAGGGCGGCGCCGAGCACGGACACGAGGATCGGCAGGGCGCGGCGCTTCACGGCTCCTAAGAGTAGAGGGGGAGCGCCGCGGCCGGGCCGGTGTGGCGGGCGGTTGCTCGACGGCTGCGGTCAGGCCGAGACGGCGACCTCGCGCACCTCCTTGCGCACGACCGTCACCCCCGGCCCGACGCTGCTGCCCACGTCGATGTCCTGAGCGGCCGCCTCGGCGTGCTCGGCGGTGTCGAACAGCACCAGGGATGTTCCCTTGGCGTCCCCGAGCGGCCTCAGCCAGTAGCCGGCCTGGAACCCGGGCGCCTGGGCGACACCCGGCGCGATCCGCTCGCGCAGCATCGCGAGCCCCGCCTCGGCATCGGGCTGCCCGCTCGTGTCGACCTCCATCAGAACCGCATGCATCGGATGCCTCCCTCCGAGTGTTGGTTGAGCGCAAAGCTAGCGGATCCGATCGCGGATTCGAGGACGGGACGCGGCGAGACCGTGCCCGAGGGCCGAGGCGAGCGTCCGCCCCTGCGGTCACACCCTAGAATCCGCCCGATGCGGCGGTAGCTCAGTTGGTAGAGCGCAAGCTTCCCAAGCCGTCCAAGGCGCTTCGGCGTGTCATCTCTTGGACACGACAGCCCGCAGTTTTGGGGCTTCGGCCGCAGTGGTGGGCCGCTTCGGCTTCGCTCTCTTGCGTCCTGTTGCTTCCATAGCGCTTCCATAGAGCGCCGACAGTTTGGCCCGACGCTCGTCACTCCGGTTCGCGGCGTCGAAGGCGTGAACGTAGGCCCGCTGCGTCGTAGTCACGTCTGCATGGCCGAGCCGAGCGCTGACCGACTCGACGTCCCATCCCTGCGCGATTAGGGCGCTGGCATGAGTGCGGCGCAGGTCGTGGAAGGTTGGGGCATGGTCGAGGCCAGCCCTCTCGGCAGCCTTCGCCAGCACGCGCCCGATGTTGCGGTGGTCGTGGCCGACGCCAGTCCGGCGCGTGAACACAAGATCGTTAGGAGCCGTGCGATCGGCGGCGGCCTCATGCTTGCGTAGCTCTCCCGCGAGCCGCGGCGTCACCTCCAAGACGCGCCTTGATCGAGCCGTCTTGAGCTGCACTCGCTGGCCCTGACGGTCGAGCTGGTAGGCGACCGTGATCGTCTGGCCGGTCACGTCGATGTCCTCCCAAGTGAGCCCTAGGACCTCTCCGATTCGGCACCCTGTCTCGGCCGCGACCTCGAAGATCAGACGATGCCTCTCATTGACTGAGGCAATGAGCCTGGACAGCTCGTCGCCGTTGAGGATTCGCTTCGGCTTCTCGTCGTCTGTCTTGGGGCGCTCCACGCTATCGAGCATGGACACGGGGTTGGGCGTCGTCACGCCGAGATAGCGGTTCGCGTACTTGAAGACGGCCGAGAGCACGGTCAGGTGGCCTTTGACTGTCCAGCCCTTGAGGGCGCCCTTGCTCTCCACGTAGGCGGCGACATCGGCAGGCGTGATCGCCGTCATCCGCTGACGGCCGAAGCGTGCCCGCAAGTGCTTGAGCCCTACCGCGTATGCGCGCTGCGTACCGGGCCTCAGACGGCCCACACGGGCCTCTAGCCACGCGTCGGCGGCGTCATTGAAGGTGAGCCTAGGGTCGGCGGCTACAGCCTCTCCACGCGCTCGCTTGGCGTGCTCCTGGGCCAGCGCGTTACGGGCAGCCTTGATCCCGCCCTCCACGACCCGCCAGCGCTGCTTCCCCTGAGCGTCTCTCCATCCAATTTCGAGGCGCTTGTCGGGCCGCCTGAAGATGCCGCTCTCGACGCGGCTCCTGCGTGTAGCGTTGCTCATGTCGTCACGCTCCTAACGTGTCGGCCATGCCCCCGGCTGTTGACGCAGCGCGGGGGCGCTTTCGAGCAGCGTACACCCTCAGTTCGATGAGCGCCATTCATCGAGCGCCGAGCGCTTGAAGTAGAGCTTTCCGCCGGGCGTGTCCCGGGAGAACGGGATCGCTCGCGCCGCGGTCAGCTTGTGGATCGTGGAGAGGGGCACCGCTAGGTACTCGGCCGCGCCCTTCGCGTCGAGCCACTGATCGGGGGCAGCCGTCTCCCGCACGATCTCGGCAGCACGCCGCGCGATCGTCTCCACGACTTCAGGCGAGATGTCCAGGCTGATCGTTGTCACGCGACACATTCTCCTGAGCCAGACGGCCGAGCTTCTGGCGGCTTCTGAGGGTCGAGGTAGGGGTAGTCCGTACGCCAAGGCTACGGCCGCTCTAGGCTGTGGATTCACTGCCGATCGGGCAGTCGTTCTCCTAAAGGGAGTATCAGCCTATTGCGCCGGTACAGTTCTAGGGGTGGGTGTAGTGCGCCCAAAATCAGGGGAGACAGGATGCAGTTGGACACAGTTTCGGAGATCGGGGCACACGATTGGGATGCCGAGGACGGTTGGCGTCCGCTTCCCCGCTACGACGAGCTGATTCGCCTCTCTCACCCGCTCGACACTCTCTACATCGCGCGCCTGGACGCGGAGTGGTACGAGTACGAGTACGAGGACGGCGACGGCCATCCCCTCGGCGTGCCGCTGCTCGATGCCGACGGCGCCCTGGACGTTGCCGAAGCCGTATTGCGTGCCCGCATTGACGGCACCCCGCCCAACCCCCACAGGATCGCTGAGAAGCTGCCTGAATGGCAAGCGCACTTCTTTGAGGGACGGGGCGGCTACCGCGCTGAGTTTGGTCCAGCGGACCTGACCGACACACGCAAGCGCCTCGGGCTGAGTGCCCGCAAACTAGGCGAGCTGCTTGCAGACGCTCTCACCAGAAATAACCGTCCGACTCGTCCGGGGACGGTATATCAACGCATCCGTCGATTCGAGGCGGGTGAAGTGAAGAGCCTGACCGCGGTCGATCTAGACGCGCTCTTAGAGGGCGTCATCCCGGAGGCCATCGCCGTGCAGCTCAAGGCCGAACCGATCACGGTCGAAGTCCTCGCGTAGTCCCCTCTCGGAGGTCCACATGCCTTCAACGATCACCGCTCCCGTTGGCGTCCGGCTACGGCCCGCCGACCTGGACAGGTTGCAGAAGGTCGCTGACGAGCGCGACACAACGCGCTCAGCCCTGATCGCTCAACTCACACGCGAGGGCCTCCAACGCCTCGCCGCCGCATAGCGCGGCCTTTTCTTTGTCCGAGGGGTGCACGCCCTCGATCACGCACGCGCCGAGCCGCCGGAGTCGATCCCGGCCGTGGTCATTCCAAATCCCGCATACAAGTCGGACTCCCCTACGACGGGGCCATACAGTCCGGTGCGGGTCCCGTGAGTATCGCCCGTGGGGTCCTAGCCAGCGCAATCGCGCAAAAGGACGTGAGTGGGCTGGGAGTGGCATCCCGGAGTGCGCGGATTCGATCAGGTAGGGGTAGAACCCCGAGAACTCACCGGCCCCTTTAATAGGGGACACATCTCTTGGATTTGTTAGTGGCTGCTAAGTGCGCGCAGATCACGCTGGCGCCGAGCATCTACCACCAGCTTGTCTGCCTGGACAGGCTGCTCCTGCACTGCGCCTATCCAGGCCAACCCGCGCAGCTACTCGATGCAACGGCCGACCGGTCGAGCCTGGGCTGACACCCTGCAACTACGGAACGGGCAGGAGTCCGCCGTCGGGCGCCTTGCAGCCCCGCTCTGAGCCGGTTTCCGTATAGAGCGTGATCGGCGTGCCCCCCTCGGCGCGACAGTTGAATTCAAACCGTTCCAGCCTCGCGCGTTCTTCGTGTTCGATTCGGCGGCGTTCTTCGGCGGCCTCGTGTTCACTCCGTTCCCTTGCTTCCGTTTCTTGCCGTTTCAGGCTCCGGCAACGCGAAGCTGAGACTGGCGCGAAGGCGCCACGGACGGTGCGTGTGGCTCCAACCTTGGTCCGCGCGGAAATGACGTAGCGGTAAATCCCGCCCGGACTCGCACATGTCCAAGGAATCGTCTCAGCTACTTCAGTCGATGTGTCGCCCCATTCGAAGTGCTCGGTAGAGTGGCCGTAGCGCGTCAGCTTGACCGTCACGTATGCGTAGTGCGAAGTGGTCACGTAGAGTTCGGTGTAGCCCGGATCCTGGCTGGATCGCCCGTCGTGAGCGACCGTCCTGGCTAAGAGCCGCGTCACGGGTTTGCTGCGTGCCCTCGAGATTTCGGCCGCGAGGGCCGCTTCCGCTTTGGCCTGCGCCGCAGCGTTCGCGGCTGCTTCTCTAGCAGGGGCTTCATTTTCGTACTTTATTCTCGCTTCGCGTTCTTCCGCCGTCCGTCGTTCGGCTTGTTCTTCCGCTGCCTTTTGTTCGGCTTCGGCTATCGCCGCGAGCGAAGTTACGCTGAAGCTGACGGTGCCCGTGGCGTTCGGCGTACCAAATTCTCCCTGCGCGACGTAGCCGCAGAGCGTGTACGGGCTTTCCTTTAGCCCGAAATAGGCGGGCGTATAGACGTAGTGCTCGACGAAGCTGCCCGGACTCAGGGCTTGGCCGTGGGCGATAGGCTGCGCCCCAGTCTCGTTGCCCGGATCCTGAGCACAGGGGCGACCGAGCTCGTCCACGTACACATATACTACTTCGGCCTAGTAAATGGCCGTCAGGCGGCTTTGGCGTAGCTGACGTGTTTCTCCTCGAAATACCGTGCGACGATGCGGGGTGTCTTTTGGCGTGAGCGTAGGTAGCTGCGGGTCTCGCCGATCAGCTCGTCCTGGGTGTGGGGCCGACGGCGGCCGAGGGCGTTGGTCTTGACGTCCTGGTTGAGCAGCTCGGTCGGGTTCAGCTCCGGTGCGTAGCCGGGCAGGAACTGCAGCTCGATCTGCTCGGCGTGCTCCTGCACCCATTGTTTGACCTTCTTGGAGCGGTGCACCGGGTGCCCGTCGAGGATAAGGATGATCTTCTGCCCGTTGCTCTGGCGAACCAGTCGGCCCAGGAAGTCGATGAACACGCCGGCGACGAATTTCTCCTTGAACACCCGGAAGGACAGATGCCCCTTGTTGGAGATCGCGCTGATCACGTTCGTGCCAAAGCGCTGGCCGGTGCCCTGGATCACGGGGGTCTTGCCGACCGGGCTCCACGAGCGGCCCGCGGTGTGATCAGAGCGTAGTCCCATCTCATCCGTCCACAGAATCAGCGCCTTTTCGCGGTGAGCGCGCGTTTTGATCGCGGGGTAGCGCTCGGTCAGCCACCGCTCGACCATCTCCGGGTTCTGCTCAAACGCTCGTCTGGCGGGCTTCTGCGGGCTGAACCCCCACGAGCGCAGATACCGCCCGGCGGTCTTCTCCGCGACACGGATCCCATACCGCCGGTCGATCAGCTCGCACACCAACGCCCTGGTCCACAGAAACCCCGGCAGCCGCAGTGGTCAGGGTTCTTCTCCCGGATCGCCTTCGCGATCTGTGCCTGTTGGGAGGCCGTGAGCGCCGTCTTCTCACCCGGGCGGCGCCCACGCTTGCCGGCCGCAAGCGCGCCATCGCCGCCGAGACGCTGAGCGCGCACCCACTCGCTCACCGACTGACGCGACACGTCAAGCAGCCCAGCGACCTCCGTCTGCGAGCGCCCCTCCCCGACCAGCGCAACAGCACGCCGGCGCAGCTCCTCCTGTGCCGCCTGCCCAAGTCGCCTTGCATCCCGAGTCCTCACACACCAAAACCTACCAGCCCCGTCGGACGTTTACTGGGCCGAAGTAGTAGCTCGCGTGCGACCTCCGTCGTCCCAGCAACGGTGACGGCAACCTCCTGGCCCTGAATAACGTGACCGGGACTGATTTCGAAGGCAATTGAAGCACTCGGCAGGTGCACTTCGAAGTCTTGGGTGTCAGCAGCATCTGGGGCGTGATACGGTTCAGTATCTAAGTAGCCGCAGATCGTGTATTCACTTACGGTGCCGACTAGGTCTTCGGGCGTATAGGTGAATTCCGTTGTATAGCTACCTGCTGACAATAGTTCGCCGCCCGCAGCGGTGAGTGGCGTACTCCCCGTCTCATTACCAGGCTCAGCTGCACACGAGCGGCCTAGCTCGTCCACGTACACGAACAGCCTGTGACCTCCGTCGGCAATCCCAGAGGCAGTGATAGTCATGGGTACGTCTTGGGTCGGATAGGCGCTCGTCTCCAGTTGGAGCGACTCGGCTTGGGCGACAGCCGGACCGGCCAGAAGCGCCCAACAGACGATCAGCGCACCTAGCGGACAACCCAGCAACACCGACCGATGCATCGCTCTCCCAAGATCAGATCAACGTGACCCGTGCAGACTACGGCATCTCGTCACGCACGGCGTGCCAGAGAAACCGAGAACTGCGATGTGCCCGAAGAAACATCCGGCCCCGAAGGACCTGCGAAGCTCGCGGTCCATCCTTGCTCCCACCCGTGCCGACTGTCCCGCCCGTCGATGTGTCCGTCGAGGAAGACGAGGGCTAAGCGGGCCGCCGCTACCCGGCCAGAACGAAAACCCTTTACTCTCTTGCTGAGGGGTCCGCGACCGTGAATGAGCCGCCACCAGTGCCGGACGCTACGGTGCCCGCCGAGCCGGAGCCAAATACGCACAAAACAAGGAATCTCCTGATTGTGCTAGTCGTCCTTGTCCTCGCATTGTCGTTCGGCAAAGCCATCGGGAACGGCTATTACTTCGGTGGATGCGACGAAGCGGCACATACCCGGCACTACATAACCCACATTCTCGGCTTCAAGATGTGCCGGGACGAACACGTCGAATCAGAAGCAGAACCGAGCGGGCCTGCCGCGCCCTCTGCCCCTGCCGCAGCCACCGCGACCCCGAAGCACGAATACGGCTCCCCGTGCAGCCTCTACGTGCAGCACCACAACGCCCTCCTTGAAATCACCGGGTCAGAAGCTGCTGCCGATTGCGAACGATTCGTCAACCGTGCGGGACAGACACCTTGGACAACGGAAGCTCAGGCAACATCTGCGACCCGCAGCGTCGTGTGCGAACTCACGAGCGCGAACAACCAAGAACATGCCGTCGTGACAGACACTGGCTCCCAGGAATATGGTTCCGCCGCCTGCAAACAGCTCTCGGGCGAAGGCTGGGGGTAGACACCCGTGGTGATCTGAAAGCTCTTTTTCCGCGACCACCATCGGACGCGCGGGGGCGCCGGGTATGCCCTCAGCGCGACTAGGCGTGCGGACCGTTCGGCTTGTATGTACCGATCGGTATCCCGTGGGCGCGTAGAGCTTCTAGGTGCTCGTTTGCGCGGGGCCGATACCAGTCGGCGTCGGCCCATACATGCCTAGACACAAACGTCTCACCCATGCTTGCGAGTAGCACGTCCTCTAGGCGCCGTAGCTGCCCCTGGCGACTCCCCCAGAGGAGGCGGCTAACCTTATCATCGTCATATCCTGCTATCGCCTCGTCGAGTTCGGCCAGATTTATGAAACCCAAACGCTTGAGCAGCGCCGCCATCCACTCATAGCTCCACTCAGACATGCGGCCGTCGGGACTGTATCGCCGATCGAGATAGGCGCGGAGTGCGTCCGACGTGACCTCAACGCCGTCTAGATTGCCCGTTTCTACCAGGTGGCGGGCATCGTTACGGACCTGCTCATCCTCGTCCGAGATGGCCTGAAATTCACGGTCGGCTATCTCCAATAGGCCCGCGAGGGACATAAACCGCCGCCGAATCATCGTGGGGATAGCTTCGACGGCCTTGTACTGAATGTCGTGCTCAATCTCCGCCCAAGTGTGCTGCAAGATCGTCCGAACCTGGATCTCGGTTGTGATGTCAGAGAATCGCGCGTACTCGGGCATAGTCGAGCGGGGCGCCGAAAAGCGCACTAGGTAGTGGATGCTTTGGTAGCCGAGCTTTTCCTGCTCTTGGAGAAGGCTTGTGCGGTTGATCTTCTCCAGCACAGTGAAGTGCGTCTCAACGATTGATGCGACCCGCTCTGTAGCTGCAAGCAAGAAGGTGATGACCCGGACGCCGGATAGGTCCGTAATTTCGCCCAGAGGATCGGTGTAACGAGGCCGCGATGGGTCCTCGGCTAGTGGTCGTGCCGCCTTGTTACCGAAGCTCGTGAGCGTCTTGGCGCGCGACTCAATCGAGTGGACGAGCACCTTCTCTTGTGCCAAAGCCGCAGTCAGTACCGCCTGAACTGCAGCCGCGCAATCGCCATATCTCGCTTGCACTCGCTGATAGGCGTCCACGGCCCGGCGGCGATGCCCCTCAAAGTCGAAGCCGCCGTCCTCCGCGTCCGTATCTCGCTCGTGCGGAGGCTGGTCGTCTGACATTGCTTGCGAATCGTAGCCGAGGAGAACACAAGCGGAGCCCTTGGTGTGGGCATTCGGGACAGTCGTCGCACTCGGTTGCCGACAGATTGACCGAGCGAACGTCTACCCGGCGGCGGGTGGGGGGACCTCATTAGGCAGCGGCGAGGCTACGCCTGCGGGGGGGCTTCTTTTCAACTCCGCCTCGAAAGCGAATTGCCTGAAACCGCCGAGTAGCGCGCCAAATCCCCCGGAAACCCGGGGAATTGCCTCGTCAATGGTGCGCACAGATTTATGTAACGCAGACCACGCCCGTTCGGGCCGTCTGCCCGACCCAGGGAGAGTCAGTTGAACTACGACCCGCCAGCCCATCTCGCGGGGTCCAAAGCCTTCTGGCAAGAGGTCATCGATGAGAACGACGGGCTCGGCCCCGAGGACCTGCGGCTCTTGCAGTGCGCCTGCGAACAGCTCGACCTCATCGCGCAGTGCCGGAACCGTCTTCGCCGCGACGGCCCTGTCATCGAGAAGAAGCCCTCCGGGAACCTCGCCCCGCACCCAGCCGTCGCCGTCCAGAAACAGGCGATCCTGCGCCTTCAGTCCTTGCTCAAGCAGCTCGCCCTAGACGTCGAGCCCGAGCCACCGGCATTCCCCGTGGGCAAGGTCAGACGGACAGGCAGGCCGCCAGTCGGGGCCTTGCACACACCCCAAGGGAAGGGCACATGAACCGAGCCGCACGCATTGCCGCGCGCCGCGCTCAGCGATCGACTGTCCAGGCCACTCCCGCATGGATGGAGGCCGAGACACCCGCTCAGCGCCACAACCGCGAGCACACCGAAGCCCGACAGCGCCGACAGGCTGAACGCGCGGGCCGGGAGCACGTCCCCCGTTGGATCGCGCGCCCGGAGATGACGCCCGTCTATTGCAGCGACGATCCCGACACGATCCTGTGTTGGCGCCCTCCCGAGCCCGAGGCCGTCCCACCGCGGGCTGAACACGCGGAGCTTGACTTCTGATGGATCAGCCACGGCACCCCGTAACCGGCCGCTATGCCCGTAACGACGAGCGGACCCACGTTGAAGCGATTGCCGCCTTGACGCGTCCACGCAAGCCACTCCCTCCGGGGATCGAGCGCCTGATAACGGGGAAAGACCCCTTGGCGCTCCCGCCGGAGATTCAGGTTGCACCGCAGAAATTGCAGGCCATTCCCGGCCTGCGACGTTGACCCACCGAAGGAGAATCAATGCCTACCACACACGAGTTGCACGCCCAGCAGTGGCGCCCCTTTCACGGAGGCGTGCGCGAGTTTCCGCTCGACGGCAAATCAGAGATAGACCGCCAGGGCAATGCCCTCTGGCAGGAGATAAAGCGCAGGCGCAAGCATCTTGCCGCGGTAGAGCAGGCAGCGAGGGATGCTGTCCAGGCCGTCCAGGTCGCACATGACGCATACGTCGCTGAGGTCGAGCGCGCCGCTGCGAGCGGGGAGATCAGCAGCATTGACGCTCAATTGCTCGCCAAGCGCAACGCGGCCGAAGCGGAGGCTAGTCCAGAGGTCCAGAATCCACGCAAGCACGCAGCACAGGCCCTTGTGGACGCGGCCGAGCACGCCTACTTGGAGTTCATCAAGGCCCACGGTGGCGAGTTGGTCGAGGAGATCAAGCCCGAGGCCGAGCGCGTGGCAGCCGAATACCTCAAAGTTCAAGAGGAATGCGAGGCGAAGCTCCGTCCCCTCCGCGAGCGACACGCGCAGATACGCGATGCGGTCACGCTCTTTATCGGGCAAAATCCCGGCTTCTCCCCCAGCGACCTCCCCGACCCCCAGCAGTATCACAAACCCCCGCTCCCCGAGGCCCTCTAGAAGCTTGCCGGGAGTTTCTCCTCTCCGGCTTGGCGCTCCGCAGGATTGATCCGACTGCGGCCGCGGGTCACTCAGGATCGTTGCATGTGTGAACACACACGCCCAGCGCCCCCCGGCTTGAACCTGCGCCGTTGTGAGCTTTCCGATGGCGTAACGCCGGGGGGCGATTTTTCTCAATCTTGCCGTGAGCTTCGGGCCAGGCAAGGCGCCCTCAACTCTAAGTGCCGGGGCGCTCAATCTTCATAGGAGACAACATGCCCAGCCTCAAGCAAGCCGTCAACCCCGCCGACTCACTCGCAGGCGAATCCCGCACGCTCCCCGACAGCGCCAGCACAGCGGCCCTGATCCGCGCCGCGAATCACCACGACGATCAATCGACCATCGCTCCCGGTGAGGGCAACCGTATCCCGAAGCGCTCTCTCCCAATTGACAGGGGACCGGCCATCGGACAGCCCGATGCAGTCAATCCGCTTGGTTGTCATTGGGGCGAGTCCGCCGGTGGCGGAGACAGCCGCCCATAACTCAGCTCCCCGCGGGACCCGGACTCTGGTCTGCGGTGTAAAGCGAAGCATCGCCCGAGGCAGGACTAGCCAAAGTCGACCTTGCTTGTATACACTCGCCACACCGACCTCCCCAGCCCGCCAAGGCGGCCCTTGCCCCAGACCGCGTAAAGCCGAACATGACCAGAAAGACAGCGATAACCCTGATAACGACGATGTTGCTCGTCGCACTCGCCTCCTCGTCGGCATCGGCGCGCCAGCCTCCCTCTAGCACGACGAGCAACGCGCTTCGTGACACCCTCTCGTCTCTGGACAGGACCACCGAATCGCACATCCTCCATGATGGCATCGTCGAAGCCCCATTTCACGCAACAGTGGCAGGCACCCTGATAATCGAATGGGTTGGCGTCTCGAACCGCCGCGCCCGAACGCAAATCCTATTTGGTGAGCGCAGCTATCGCCAAGGACAAACTGGTAGCTTCGTGCTGCATCTTACAGCGCTCGGACGCCACTGGCTGATATACAACGTTGAAGAGCCTATCACTGGTCGCGCACGCTTTATTCCTGACGACCATACCCAAACGGTGCAGCTCTCTGAGAAGGTAACGCTTCACGAGTCCTTACCGGAATTTCCGTGCCCGGGGGGACTAGTGCGCAATGAAGGCGAAGGCGGAGAAAACGTCTTGTGTGTGCGTTTGGTCGGTGGCCCGACGATGGATTTGCTCGTCAATACCCTATATAGCTACGAACTCGAACTCACGACAGAGGAATCGTACCTGAAAGCAAGGGTTTTCCACTTCGGATTTCCGTACGGAACCAATGAATTCAACCGAGCCGTCAACACGCCAACACAGTTGGTCGCTGGGCTATCGAGTCGGTATGTGTTCCAGCTCGACTGGACTTGCGTCGGTGCGTACAAGTCCGGGCTTTTTGTGAGACCGATCGGTGAAGCCTCGCTCGGCAGGGGTTTTTGGGGAGTCACTCCCGGTTATTTCGTCGACGTCAGCTTCGCCCCGGGCCAGCCGACCTGCTCTCGCGCGCAGGAAGTCTCGGAAGTACATGGCGACAAATAGCTTGCCAGGCAGCTCAGGCTAATCATCCCCGTACAGCCTAGCCCTAGTCTCGCGGATCGCTCTGCGCCACATTAGGTCGTCGCGGATATTGCTGTGCCCGTCGTTGATGACGGTCAGCTTGATGGCTCGCGTGAGATAGCCGGAGCCGAGATCAAGTTGGGACCGGCCATCGTACGCCCATGCCTCTGCGCTCGGCTCGCCGCCGTGCATCAGCTCGTTGCGTAGAAACGAGAACTTCCAGAACCACCATTCGATGTCCGTGAGCGCCCGGCAGGTCGGTTCTTTGGTGCGTGTATGGGTCCACTCCCGCACGACGGAAGGCGAGTCGTCCGAGAGCAACGCCCGGAGCGAGCGAGCGAGCTTCGGTGTCTTCTCACCGTCGAGAAGTGCCTCGAAGCCACTGCGCAGGGCAGGGATACGCAGATCGGGCGTCAGGTCGGACGTGTTGAGCCACGCCAGGCGTAGCCACTCGATAGCCCGCGCGAGGCGGCGTGCATCGTCCGTGCCACGGCGAATCGACTCCCACACGGCGTCCGCGTATTCATGGTCGATCGAGCGGGACATCGTTGGCAGGCGTAGGTCGGCCGGAGGCTGTATCGGGGTGACGGGTAGTCCGCGTGCTGGGCGGAGCGGAATCCCAAGTGAAAGCCACGGGATACGTCCCCCCGTGCGTGTCGCTGTCCAGCCCTCCTTGTAGTCGATGCCGTATGTCGTGACGTTGGCGTTCTCGGAGGACATCGCCCAATGCCCTGCGTTCGGGTCGCGCTCGTCTGGCTCGATGAGCGGCGACTCGTTCCCGTCGATGATCGCCACGACCAGCGCTCGGCGCAGATCGTCCATGAGGCTCCTGTCGGCCGGGTCATCCCCGATGCGTCCTCCCACGGGCCGTCCGAACGCGCCCACACCACGCGCCGACTCGGGCAGGGCGTGGAGCGCAGCGAGCGCGTGACACCACTCGGCCACACGCGCATCGAAGGTGTCCGACTCCTGTAGGTCCGCCTGCGGGATCAGGTCCCAGGCGCCGATCCGAATACGCGAAGCAAGCGGCAGGTAGGGCACATAGACCGCGTAGAAGTGAGACTCCGTTATATCGACCGGGCTCGACTCCATCTTGGAAGACCGCTAACGCTCCTCTAGCCGATTTTCGACCCGCTCGACGCCGAAGTACGCACCGATGCTCGCACCCGTCGAGGACATACCCCCTGTCCAGCCCGCCAGCGTGCGTGAGCCGCTCAGGTCGCACTACTGCGCGCAAGTAGTTAGCCCGAGCTGATGATCGAGCGCCACCACTTCGCCCGCGTTCCGCTCCAAACCCGGCTCTAGCTTGAGCAGCCCCGCTGTGCCTTCGGACGCGGCCGCCGCGGGTATCTTGCTCTCCAATGTGTATTTCATGGCCTCCGCCGTGAGGAGAGCTTTCACGAGCGACTCCTCCGAGGGCGGGACGGGCACGCTCGCCTCTTGCCGATTGACCGCCCGAAGCTCCGGGAGGTCAGCGGAGGCTTCGAGTGCGACTGATGCGATCGTCCCACCGGCTACGCGCGTGCGACGAGCGTGCCAACGGCGGCAAATCGCATTCACGCGCTCTGCGTACTCGACCGCAGTGGGAGCCGCCTTCGCCGCCGCGGGGGCGGTTGCCTGGACCGTCGCCGTGGACCCAGAGCCGCCGCAACCACAGAGCGCTACAGCGATCGTCGCAGCCACGCCGATCGGCCGCCATCGAGTCCACCGTCCCATACCGGGCGCAGCGTAACCGGTCGCTCCCTACCCCGACCCGTCGCCATGCCCTCCGAAGGCGGCCCACGGCGACTGTGGGGCTCTAGCGGCGCGGACCCGTGCCGTGCCAGAGCCGGAGCGCGTACCGTCCTGCCACGATGGCCACGAGGGACGTCAGAGCCACCGCGGGCCAATGCACGTAGCCAAGCCGCGAGCCTTCGGCTGACAGCACCATGCCCCGCACGAGTGCGAAGCTCGTCCACAGACAGATCACGGTCAGGACTCCCGCAGCGGCCCGCCGGAGGCTCATTCAGGCGTCCTTGCCGTCATGCCGTCGTTATCGGCTAGGCGGCGACGCTTCCATAGCGCTTCCATAGCTGTCCCGGACGAGCACTCGATCCACCCCCAAAGCCCTAGAATCCGCCCGATGCGGCGGTAGCTCAGTTGGTAGAGCGCAAGCTTCCCAAGCTTGAGGTCGCGGGTTCGAGACCCGTTCGCCGCTTACGAGAACTTGAGCCAGATTTGGCTCCAGCAAACGGGCTTGGGCTACTCGACTCGGGAAGCTAAGGCCGGTCAAACACGGATAATAGCGGGCAAGGCGGCCACCAATCTGCGGTACCAGTGCGGTACCGTTTCGCGCGAGATCCGGCCGCTCAGCAGGCTCGGGATCGACGCCGATAGCCCCCGACAGTTTGCCGGGAGGGCGGTCGGTAGGCCTCGACGCGCAACCCCTTCCCAGCCCCGTCTGAGCCAGGTGGATGCGGCTAGCTGTTGCTCGCTCGAGCGCGTCCGTCTACGGATTGCAAGGTCGGGAGTTCGAATCCTGTGGGGCGCAGCGGAGCTGCTATTAGCGGCGCGACGCTGCCGATTGTGCTGGTACGTCGCAGGCGTGCCGTCCGCAGGTGAGCTCGTTGCGGACGAGTACGAGTGTGATCGTCACGATCACCGCCAGGATCCCGTACAGCACGATGCGCCCAAGATGGCCGCCGGTCGGGTGGCTCGGTCGGTGCGCCTGGGTGTCGGTGGTCGGTGTATGCCCCGGCTGAGGGGCGAAAGAGTGGTAGCAGTAGCAGAGCTGGGCGGCCCGTCGGATCTGCGCCCCGCAGTTGGGGCAAACCTTCATCGGCTCGCCGCCCAACGACGGCGCAGGCCCGTGGACGGGGGGCTTGAGCCTTGGCGCGCGTGCGTCGAGAACCTGCTGCAGTGCTAGGCCGGCGAAGATATACACGGCGTCGACGGGTATCACCCGCGCGGCCAGGAGTGCCCCCACGGCAAGCGCGGCGACCATCGCGATGGCCTGGGACCAACCGACAGGATCTCTGAGCCCGTGTGCCGTCGCGGTCTCGGGGGGCGGCGGAAGCGGCCGTCGGCGTATCAGGCAGAGCGCCTGCAGCCCGTCAGAAGGGACACCCTTACGCAGCGGACCCCAGACGCCCCAGCGGGGAATCAGGTTGAGGATCTGCAGGGAGCTGATTGCGGCGAGCGTGAAGAGCACCGCGCGCAAGCTCCCAGTCACGGCGTTGCCGACAAGCCACGCAACCATCGCAAGTGCCACATTACGCCCGGCCCTGCGAGGACTCTGATCAGCACCTGCTGTCTCGACATGCCACGCCTGGACGATCGGCAGAGACCTCCACCGCCGATCGGGGAGAGCGACATGCGCAGCCGTCCAGCGCGAAACCTCAGCGCGCAGTCGGTGCGACCGACGTAGACCCCCACAGGTCCGTTCGTGAAGGACATCGAAGCGCTGGCGTGGCCGAGCTCGTGCGCCAGCGTGACGAGCGGCAGGCCGAAGAAGGCGGCTATTACGAACAGGTCCGGACTGGCCATCCGAGAATCTCTCGGCTAATCCCATCCTGCGCTTGAGCAATGAACCCAGGAGCGGTCGCTGCACGCCTGATTCCCGTTTTCGCGCGGAGGAGGAACGTCCAACGGGCGCCACACCCTTTGGCGTCTTCTTCCGCGGACGACATGAGTCCAGGAGTACCGCGCCGAGCCACCGGGGGGTGCTGGCGCCAGACGCAAATCGACGCGGTTCCGGGCCGCTTGAGGAACCCTCGCCATCGCGCCCGTGAGCGCGTGTCGGCTTGGGTGGCGCGGCCTCACACCTCGGTGGCCTCGCTCTTCGCGGCTCGGTTCCGCGTCTGGCAGCGAAAATAGGTTCGGCTGGGGCGATTTCAAGCCCTCCAGCCACGAGCTCACCGCAACTTGCGAGAAAAGCTGCGGTCCCGAGGGGCTCGATACGCTGCTCCCGCCATGCGGAAGCCCGACGGACAGAAGCTCAAGAGTGCTGGGCGTGCAGCCGCTCCTCGCCGGCGCCGAGGGACGCTGGTTCGAGGTCTTCTCGATCTCGCCTCTGCGCGCCGTCGTAACACCTTCGCGCACGCCCGCCGAGCCGGGGGCGAAGGTCGTTATCGGCGTCGCGGCTTGGCCAGTGGTGACCGTCACGCTGGCTAGCCTACGCTCGGGTTCGGTTGTCCCATTTGGAACGTCGTGCCGCTCTCAATCGTGGTCGCTCGTCGGCAGTCCGCCTACGGGCTGCCGGCCATGTGGAAGGTGGCTCCCTGGGTGTTGCACCACTCCATCGTTGCGAGCAGGAGCGTCTGACCCTCGAGCCAGCCTTGCATCGCTGCGTGCGATAGGCCGGGCTGCACTGCCCAGATGTGTAGCTCCAACCCTGGCGGACTGGTGCTCCACCCCTCGAGAAGCGCGGCGACTTGCGCGCGGTCGCCGCCGTCGACCTGAGTCGCGTCTCGCTCGAGAATACGGCGGGCGAGCTCGCCCCAGCAGGCTCGCGTGTCCGTCCAGCGAGCCGATCGGATTGCTTGGCCGGCGACCTCATAGACGTCGGCAAGACGTGCCCCGGGTGTGTCTTTGGAGGAGAACTTGCAGTGGAAGAGGTGCACGCGGTGGCTGTTCTCGCCCTCGATTGCGACGATGTCCGCGATCTCATACGCGGCGTCGTCGACAATCAGCGTTGGTGACTCGAGGCTTTCGCGCGCCCACTGGAGCGTGCGCTGCTGCACGTTGTGGGTTTTGCCGGCACGTGGCGGCCTGGCCTCTGCGCGGATGTCGGTGTCGGTGAAGTCCCACTCCCGGTAGAGGTCCGCGGGGAGCATCGGCAACTGTGCCGGCGGGACGAGCAGCGTCGAGCCCTGGGTGGAGGACCCGTCGGCGAAGTACACGTAGGGTGGATGCTCGAGAAGGAGGTCGCGCAGTCCGGTTTGACCTCCATCGAAACGAGCAGTCGGCTCGGGCCCTTCGATCACAATGTCCCCGTCGCGATGGAGCTGGACGTGTGCAAGATCGGTGTTATCGAACGCCCACTGCACGTCCACGCGGTCGTCGTCGATGCGCTGCGCCGGGGTCTCGAACAGTGAGAGGTCGACCCAGCCGCGGCCGGGTATGTGCAGCGTGGCCGTAGCCTGAAGCAGGGCATAGTCTAGGACGACCGCAACCGGATGCTCGGGGAACCGCTCCAGCGCCCCCGGGAGAGCGAGCCGCAGCCGGGGTGCCGTGGCGTGCGCCGCGGCGTCGCCACCCAGCGCGTCGGCGAGGCTGGTGCACCAGTCGCGGAACTCCAGGAGAGATTCTGCCGCCGCCGTCTCCCAGATCTTCGACCGCTGGATCGAGACGCCGATGCCCACGATCCGCTCGCCGTCGCGGCGTCGGCCGATTAGATGGCCCACCGCGTAGCTGCGTGTCTCCGACGGGAGCAGTGCCCCCTCGACCGTCGAGCCGGCGAGCATCCGGTATGACGCCTGGCGCGCGCCCGGTGCCCGCGTTGAGCGCATCCCGACCGAGGAGTAGGCGACGAGATCTTGGCGCCACAGCCAGCGGTTGATCAGTTGCGGGGAGATCAGCAGAGCACCATCGGCTCCGACCGCGTCGCGCAGCTCGCGCCCCGCGGCATCAGAGGGCGCGGCGACAAATAGCAGCTCGCGCGTCCGATCGTAGACAGCGAGGTAGAGCTCGTATTCGAAGGAGTCCAGCGCATCGGAGGCGATCCACTGCGGGCGGACCCGTTGCTCCGTGATGGCGGCCATGAGAACATGCGCTTCGTCGACTGCGTGGAACACGACTGGGGTGCGCGACAGGCGCGTCAGCGGCGTGTCGAGGTGAACCGCCATGCCGGTGGTGCGATACACCTGCACCATGCGCTGCGGGCGCAGCGCTGACGGCGAAACTCCCTCCGGGCCGTCGCTGTCCAGTTCCGAAAGGTACGCGCGCGTTGCGAGCTCGCGGTCGACCGCTGCGTCCATCAGCTTCGGCAGCAGCTCCGTCCAAGCGACGTCCTCGCTGTACAACTCGGCGGTCTCCGATGCAATCTGGGCTGCCACCGCGACCAGCTCGGCTGGCGCCCGACCGCCGGTCACCCGTGCGATTCGCCCCACGAACTGCAGCGTCGGCGGCAGCGTACGATGTGGACGGTGATAAGCGGCGATCTTGAGGGCTGGCAGATCGAAGCCCTCCACCAGCGCCGCAACTGAGACGACGCCGTCGAGCTCACGTTCGTGCAGCTGTTTGATCACGCCACGCACGTGGCGGGCACTGTGCTCACCCGTGATGAGCCCGACACGTACTCCGAGCTCTTCATACAGCTCGACGAGCACTTTCGCGTGAGCGACGCGATCTGTGCGGACCAGCAGCAGGCTGCCCTCATCGCTGTGAGGGCGAGAGCGCTGACGGTCGATAGCCGCCTGCGCGATATCGCGGTCGAAGTCGGGCTCCTGGGAGTCGACGGGGATGAAGTCCACGGGAAGGTACACCTCGTCGGCAATCGCTTGGCGCAGCGTGTAGTGGTACGCGAGCCGACCCGGCAGCAGCTTGCGGTCACGGCGAAACGGCGTCGCAGTCAACAGCGCGGCACGCGCCGTGTGCTGCGCGAGGATGCCCGACCACGTGGCAGCCGGCAGGTGATGAGCCTCGTCGAAGATGACCAGGTCGAACAGCCCCTCGGGCGGAGTCGCGACCCCTTCATGGGTAGCGCTTAGGACACCTGGTGTGCCGACCGCAACATCGAAATCCTCCAGTGCCGCCCAATCCCCGGCGCTGCCGAGCCGATGATCGACCCGCTTGACGCGGGGTGCTACCAAATCTCCCTCGACAGCCTCCAGTCGCCGCAGCGTTGTGAGCTCAGCGAACTCCGAAGCCAGCTGGTCGCGCAGCAGCCGCGTTGGCACCACCACGAGGACCCGCGTGACGGGGATCAGGAAAGGCAGCGCACAGATAACGGCGCTCTTGCCGACCCCGGTCGGAAGTACCGCCTGCGCTGGCTCCTCGGAAGTCGCAAAGTGACTGGCGAGCGCGAGCATCGCGCCAAGCTGCGCGGTGCGCAGCGCCGGGTCGTGCTGCTGGGGCCAGCGCAACCTCAGCTCACCTAGATGAGCGCGAAAGTAGACGACACGATCGTTCGCGTCAGGCTGACGGATCGGATCATCGGTCATGGCAGTGAATAGTGACGGGAGGAGGAGCGGACCCGGTGAGACGCGAAGGCTTCGCGAGGCTCTACACGACCGGAGACCCGCGCCGTGCGCGGATCCGGGCAAAGGACCGTCGGCGGAGCGCCCAGGGCTGGGGGTGGTCGCGGGCGTAGGCGGATAGCAGGGGGTCGGCGATCGCCCAGGTGCGCTCGGCTGGTTGCCAGGCCATGCCCACGTCGCGCAGTCGGTTGAGCGCGTCGTCAACTGTCTTGCTGGCGCCAGGAGCGTTGTGCGGCTTGAGCCCGAGGCTGATGGCCCCGACGATGGTTTGCGCGGCGGGGTGAACGCGGCGCAGCAGATCCCACTCTCGTCGGACCGAGACCGCTGTTGCGCGCCGCAGCGCTTCCCATCCGGATAGCGCGCGCGCCGGGTTCTCGCCCGCACGGGGTGCCATGTCTATTGCTTGCCAGGTGAGGGCGGGCACGCCGGCGGCGAGCTCGGCGGCGGCGCGCAGCAACGCGATGGGTGTTTTGACGAGCGGCTTTGTGATCGCTAGGTCCTCGACGATGCGGCTGGGGCTGGGGCGGCGTATGCGTAGACGCTCGCCAGCGCGGTATAGGGGGTGCTGTTGGTCGCTGAGAGCGTGACTGATCGGCCCGTCGGGATGGTCGACGAGCATGAGATCGAGATTGCTGGTTTGCTGGCGTGCTGCCCGGAGCGCGCCGAGGATCTCTCTGCTGGCGGTGCCGCGGAGGTTCGCGAGCATGGATCCGAAGTGGTCGATCGCCAGAGTCACGGGACCGTCTGTGAGAGCGGTGGTGAGCTCGAGCGCCTCGCGGAGCCCGCTGAGGTCCTGTCCTTCGCCTGAGCGTAGCGCTTGGGGATCGATGCCATGTTCGCTCAGCAGCCGCGAGACGCGAAGGCCCGCTGTGCTGCTCGGCGGTGCTGCTCCCATCCACCAGGCACTCGCGTTCGCTGCCAGGGAGGCGATCGCCTCGTCCGCGATCGCCATCGCCAGGTCCAGTGAGTTGGCGCAGCGTCGCGCGTCGATGTTGATGCTCGGGATGGTGTTGTGCTCCAAGGCCGCGGCCAGCAGCGCGCTGGTTCCGCTCAGCGGGTCAGCAACGATGGCTGTCAGCCCGCGACGCTCCTCGAGGAGGAGTAGAAGCTCGCCCCACTCGGCGACGTGCCCGCTGAGAAGCTGGCCGTCGGGGATGCTCTGGCTGGAGTGGTTAGGCGCCATCGTCGTGCAGGTGTCGTTCTGCCTCGTCGATGCCCATTTGCACGTCGAACTCGGTAGCGGTGTCCGAGCTCGTGCGACGGGCGCTCTGTGCGGTGTAGCGCGCAGCGGCCATCGTCGCGTATGGACGTCCATCGCTCCATCTCAAGAGCTCTTCTCGCGGGGTGTCCTCGAGCAATAGCCCGGCTCGGGAGAAGCGCTCGGTCAGTGGCTCGCGCCAGCTGGTAAGCGGAATCCGCGCGTCGAGCTCGATCCGGTCGACGAGCTTGCCGAAGTGCACTGGCTCGCCGAACATGCCGTTCAGGGCTCGCTCGTTGCTTCCGTCGACGAGCACGACGGCGTCGCCCGAGGCGCCGTAGAGGTCGATCAGGTCACACAAGACGATCTCGCCATCGGCGTAATCCACGACGCGCTGGAGCTCGTCGAGGAAAAGCAACGATCGCTTGCCCTCGCGTCGGGCGAGCTCAGCCGGAAGGGACAGCACTGTGCGCGCCGGCAGCTCATGTGCCTCACGATCGAGCGCGCTGAGGTCCAGCGGCACTCCGTATTCAGAGAGGAGCTTCTCGATCGTGGGGCGTGCGAAGCGCAGAGCAGCTCGCCCGGCGTGCGCAAGCGAGACCCTGCTGCAGGCGTCTATGATGAGCTGCAACAACGCTCGCGAGTCGGGCCGCTCGGGGACATCCACTTCGATGACAAGAGCGCCATCATTCTTCAGCTGCTCGCAGACCGCGGCGCAGACGGTCGTCTTGCCGATCCGCCGTTCGCCGGCGAGCATGGTGCTCATACCCTCCCGTAGTCGTCCGCCGATCTCGTCGATCTCGCCGCGACGTCCAATAATCAGATCGGATGGCACCGGGCCTCCGAGGGGAAACAGCGAGCCGATCGGCTCAGGAGGAGCGCTCATGGCTTCGCATGATACTACGGTTACGTGATATCGCCATCACGTTTTAGTGGCAAGATGTTAGGCGTAGGTTGACGCTCGCCGGTGCGAGCCGGCTGGCCGAGCGCGCGACGGCTGATTTACGGCCTCGATTACATGTTCCGCTAGCGACAGGCGCGCGACCCTGCGCTGGACCGGGCTTCGCGCGCAGAGGTGCGCGTGGGTCAGCCTCCGGATCCTGCTCTCCGCTTGAGCTCGCCGACGATTGGCTGACGAGTCTCGGCGGGTAGCTGGCTCAAGATGCCCCGCCGCTTGTCTGCGGGGAAGATGCTCAGCATTGCTAGGTCTGTTGTGACGGATTGAAGCGCAGCGATGGCTTGGGTCAGCTCGTCGGGTTGGGGCTGGCGCTCGTGCATGGCTAGGAGCTGGTGGATGACTTGTAGGACGCAGGCCTCGATTGCGGGCTCCTTGAAGTTCTGTTCGGAGAGCTTTCGCAGCGGGCCTGCTTCGGTAGCGGGGTGCTCATCAAGCATCTCGGGCAGCAACAGCGGCATCCACACGCTGGTCATGCGCGCCGTCAAGCGGGTCAGTTCGAGCTGCTGGTCGGTCGCTGCAGTAAGCGCCTCGCGTACCTTCGCGACCGCCATGATCGGCCTGAGGCCTCGGACGATGTCGATGAACGGCTCGTGGTTGGCGAGGCCTCCGCGTTGTCCGCTTCGCAGCCCAAGCATGCGCTCGACGAGGACGGCGTCGCCTCTGCGGTGCTCGATCTCGTCCTTGGCGTCGAGGGCGACGGCGAGAAGGTAGGCGCAGGCACGGACTCGCTCATCGCTTTTCATCTTCACGATTCGGGGGAAAGCGTGCTTGCCGCGCGCTCCGGCAAGCTTGCGTGCCTGTTGTTCGATGAAGGCGTGGGTATCGCCGCTTGGATCGAGTTCGCTCGCCAGCTGATCAGTGACCTTGCCTAGCGCAGTGCGGATGTGCTCCACCTCGATCGGGAAGCCCTCGATCCACAGCGCAATCGCAACGAGGTTGAGGCTTCGGGTCTTGCCGCGCCAGTGCAGGAGGCGCTCTAGCTGTCGCTCGGTGCCGGGCGGATAGAGCCAGACGGCGCGTCCTCTGGGTTGCCGGGTGGGTGCTGGGAGCAGCCCGCGCGAGCGCCAGAGCTCGAGGGAACGCGCGGTGACCCCGTGCTCGATGGCGACCTCGCGGAATGTCCGGGAGTCAAGCCATTCAGGCTCCATGACGCTCACTTTCTAGTCCCATAACTGTCCAATGCGGTTTGTGATCCCACTTTGCCCCGCGAGAACTGAAAAGGGCGATACATGGCTATTGACGGCTCTTGGCGGGCCGGCAACAATGCCAGCTAGCAGTCGGATCAGACTGCCCATAATCCACATCACATAGTGTACTATCGACGCAGAAAGGAGGTGCGACGTGAGTCCGAAGAACGAATGGTTGATCCGAATCTCGCTCTCGGTGATCGGTCTTGGCATGTTGCTAGAGACCGGAAAACGCCGTGGCTGGATCTAGTCCGCCTGCCCGCTGGCCGGCCGGCGAGGGTCGGTCGACCAGCTCGGCGGGACCGGAGTCTCACGCAGCGTTATGAGGTCGCGCAGCTGGCGCCCATCGGCACGGACCTCGCCACCAATCCCGCAGACGGGACACAAGCCGTATCGGCATCGCCCGCGGCGCGCGCCATCCTGATGTGGTGGAGTTCGACGCGGCCGACCCCCGAAACCTGATCTACGCCCGGCCGCTGGAGTACTGGAAGATCTTCATCTCTTCCAGGATGACCGGCGGCGCGCTGAAGTCTGAGCGGATAGCCGCGATCGAGGCGGTCGAAGAGTTTCCGCTGACACGCCCATGGGCCTGGGAGCTGAGCGCCGACGCGGGACCGTACTGCTCAGAGCGCGAGTGCGTCGCCCAAGCGGGCACATCAGACGGCCTCGTGCTGATCGTCGAAGACGAGATCACCCCGATCACGCGCCGCGAGCTGAAGGCCGCACGAGAAGCCGGCGCGCCGATCTTCCTGATGCTCAAGGTCGGCGTTGCCCGAGATGCCGAGCTACAACGGTTCATCAAGCGCGTTCGCGAGCAAGCGAATACCACCGCCAACTTCTCCTCCGCGGGAGAGCTGAAGACACGGGTCGCAAAAGCGCTGCGCACCTGGGCGATCAGGTCCGGGCGCTCGCAGATGCTTCATTTGCGCGAACACACTAAAGGGGGCGCCGTGGGCGAGGCGCTCGTCGCCGAGGGTTTCCGCGGCGTGGAAGTCTCGGCTGGCGAGGACGGATCGACGGTGACGATCGCCGACCTGGTTGCGCAGGCTCAACAACGAGTCGACGACGGTGAGGTGGCACAGGTCCTCGAGGAGCTGTGGGGGGTCGCCCAGGGCGCCTACGACGCCGGTCTGGGCTGGCTCTCGCTGAAGCTGCTTGGACGAGATCCAGCGGATCGTGCCCGCGGAGGCGATCGACGACCAGTGGCGCGGCTGGCTGTGCAACACCCGTGGGCTCGCGCTCTCCAAAGGCAGCCCGAGCCCGGCGGCACGCGGCGAATTCGAGCGGATGCGCCAGCTCGGCAGGGCACTGGATGACGCCGACCTCGAGAGCACAGCGCTGCAGAATCTCGGCGTGCAGGACGTGCTTGATGGCGATCACGCCGCTGCACAAGCGAAGTTCATTCGCAGCCTGGAGCTCAAGCGCCACATAGGCGACTGGCACGGAGGACTGCAGGTGCTGTCCAACCTCGTCAACGTCTTCGTGGGCCAAGAGAAGCTCGACCTCGCCGATCGGCTGCTGGATGACCTACAGGCCGCGATGAGCAGGCTGCGCGACCCGTTCCTGCGCAGCAGCCTGTATGGCCAACGGGGGACAGTCGCGATCGCCCGCGGGGACCTGAAAGCTGCTCAGGCCCACTTTCGCCAAGCGCTGCGCTGCGCCCGGCGCTCGCGGTCCGAGCCGCGAATCATCACCTCGATGCAGAACCTCGGCACCGTCGCGCACGACCTCGGCGAACCAGTCCGCGCGAGGCGCTGGTACGCGCAGGCACTCGATCTCGCGGAGGGCCTTGACGACCTCACACAGAGGCGCATCCAGCGCCAAGCGCTGGCGCTCGCCCACGTCCGTCTAGGCGAACACGACCAGGCCGCCGAGCTTTTCCTGCGTGCCGCCGAGGAGGCCCAAGAGCTCGGCGACCAGATCCAGGCAGCGATCGCGATCGGCGACGCCGGCGCATCCACGATGCAGGCCGGCGACCTGCAGCGGGCGCGCGAGCTGACCGAACAAGCCCTGGCGATGCCCGGCGGGGGCGGCGATCACTGGCGAGCCCATCAGCTGACCAACTTCGCCGCGGAGCTCGAGGCTCTCGACGAACATGAGCAGGCACTGCAGCGCCTGCTCGAGGCCGCCAACCTCGCCAGCGAGCCGTCCGAGCGCGTCACGGCGCTGCGCGTCGCTGGCGAGAGCGCGATCAGCTCGCCCGAGACGGCTGCCGAGGCCCCGAAGATCTTCGAGCAGGAGCTCAAGCTTCGCCGCAGCAATGAGCCCCCCGAGCGCTGGGGATGGCGTGCCGCCGAGATCGGGGCGACTCTGAGTCACACATCACAGACCGCCGCCGCGCGGAAGTTCTTCACGGTCAGCCTGCGAGTGTTCGCGCGTCGCGCCGACCGCCGCCAGGCCTTCTTCATTCGAAACGATCGCGCTCTGGCAAACGCGGACCTCGGTGACCTGCCTGCCGCGGTCGCCGATCTGCGCGCGTGCCTCCAAATCGCCGAAATGATGAAGGACGGCGCGCTCACCCAGCAGGCCCACATGAACCTCGGTGAGGTACAGCGCCGCAAAGGCGACACGACGTCAGCGGCAAGACACCTCAACCGCTCCCTCTCGATCGCACGCAGGCTGCACGATACGCGCGCGGAGTGCGAAACCGAGACGCTCTTGGCGCTCAACTCTGAGGACCAAAAAGACGCCGACAGCGCCCAGGCACATCTCGATGCCGCCGAAGAGTTCGCGGCAACCCTCAAAGACCGCAATCTGCAAGCGCAGGCGTTCAAGGGACGGGCGCATCTCGAATTCGACGCCAAGCGCTTCGGGCGCGCCGCAACTCTCTACAAACGCGCTGCGTGGCTGCTCGCCGGCGAGCGCTCGCGCCAGCTCGCCGAGAGCCTCGGCGGACAGCTGCTCAGCGCAGCCCGGCGCGGCAGGCTCGATGAGCGAGCCGTCAATCCTCTCCCAGGTCTCTCTGAGGAGCTCGGATGGGATGAAGATCTGCTCGTCTATCTCACGCACGCAATCGACGCGCTCTCCCCTCGCGGCGACGACGAGGAGGTGGCCCGCCTGGCTGCGGTCACGCTCGGGGTCGCCCTGAGGTTCGCGTTCTCGAGCGAGGATGACGTTGACGAACGGCTGACCCCGTTCGTCAACGCTAGTACAGCGGCCGCGCGGTGGATCGAGGCCGACCGCAGACGCGAGAAGCCGCTCAAGGACGCGCTGCTGGAGATCTGCGGGGAGAAGATCACCGCCGAGATCTCGGCCGTGCTTGAGAGCACCGTCGATGCAATCGCGCAGATGCGCGAGCAGCCCGGCGAGCAGGACCCGCTGGCTGCGCCGCCGCGCGCTGCTTGAAACGTGCAGCCTGCGTTCATCGACCACACCCGACCCCCAATCAACCGGAAACAGCGGGTATCCCTTGCCTCGTCGGGTCGGGCGCGAGCGAGAGCGAGAGCATCGAGATCGTCATCTCGCGTGATCCTGGCGCGGCGCGGCTATTCGACAACGCGCGGGCGCGTTCTACCATCGACATGTGATCGATCAGCCGCTACGAGGCAAGTTCTACGACTGGATGCTGGCCTTCACGGAAGGCAAGGTGGCGTTCCCGAACAGCGACGGCGAGCGGCATCACTATGTGGCGCAGTTCCAGCTCGCGAGGTTCCGCGGCAAAGGGCGCCTGTACCAGCTCGACAAGGAGACCGGCGAGGTCACGCCGACGACGCCGAAGGACGCCGCTTGGGCTACCAACCTCTACACGGTGCAGAGCACGTCCGGCGAGCACGACGGCATGATCGAGGGGTACTTCGCGCTCGCCGAGAACTTCGCCGCACCCGCGCTTCGCCGATTTCTGGCCGAACCCGCGTCGTTGACCGATGACGATCGCGGCGACCTCGCCTTCCTGATCGCGATTCAGGAGCAGCGGGTGCCTGGGTTCCTGGCGGAGATGAAGGAAAACATGACGTACGCCGCGATGGGGTACCTGGCGGTCGAGCTCGCCAACATGAAGGGACCGAAGGGCAAGCAGAGAGAAGCGCGTGAAACCTACGAGGCCCTGACGGACGGCAGCGTGAGGATCGAGCCTCCCGACCAGGAAGTGCTGACGATGTCGCTGCAGATGTTCGCGCAGACATCCTTCGTCGCGAACGCGCTGCCGTGGACCCTCCTGGCAGCCACCGAGGGCGCGTTCGTGTGCTGCGACCGGCCCCTGACGATGCACGACCCAACACCGAAGTTCCCCTGGTCGGCTCCGGGGTGGGAATCCTCGCCGTGGGTCGAGGCGACGATGCCCCTGAGCAAGAACGCGTGCGTGCGGATCGGCGCGCGCCAGCGGCAGCGGACCGGAGTCCAGCCGACGGTCAAGCAGGTCACACGGATCAACCTGCGCAGCTATGGCTCGGCGACGCGCTACGTCTACGGCCCCTCGCAGGACCTGCTCACCAGCCTGCACGAAGCGGCGCAGGCCGATCCAGCATCCGTACCCAAGCCGATCAAGAAGCGGATGGTGCTGTTGGAGGACCCGAGCACGGCGGACCCCGCCATCGCAGACCGGAACGCCGCGAAAGGATGGCCACGCTACATCGCGCAGCAGGCGGAGGACGGCACGAGCAGGGCCATGTCGTACGAGGTCATCGAGACCGAAGACGACGCTCGACGGGCAGTCGCTCCGCGCACGCGCACGGCTGGACAGGAGGTCGTCAGCGAGCTGGCGTGATTCGGGCTAGATCAGCCCAACGGGATACTGCAAGAACTGCGGACGCGCTCGAAGCGCCTGCGCAATCCAGCCGCCGATGGTGCCGCCTCCGATCGCGCCCTCGGTCGTGCTCGTGCCGTACTCGTCACGCAGTGCGTGGGACACGGCGAGGTCGTCCCTCAGTTCCTCGTCGGAGAACGTGTTGATGAGCGGCCACGGCCCACAGCCCGGAACCTCCTGTGGGTACTTCCTAAACAAGTAGAGGTAGCGCTGATCGGCCATCTTCGCTCCGAGTATACGAACCGCTCAGGTTCCACCGTCGTCGCCGAGCACGCGCCGCTCCGTCTCAGCCTGCGACTCGTCCGTATGCCTCAAGAGGTCCGACAGCGGCGGCTTCGAGCGGACCTTCTCGCCGTCGATCTCCGCGATTATCCCGGTGGCGGAGACGTGGGCGCGCTCCGCGCCTCCGTCCTTGACGATCATCTCCCCGCTCTCGTCCACGCGCACGTGCACGCCTTTGATGACCGCTTTGCGGAAGGCATCGACCAAGTTCTCGATCAGGGCATCTACATCGTTCAGATCAGTGGGCATCGGCGCAGCATAGCGCCGTGCTCTCGCGCCCCCTCGCAGGACGGATTGTCGAGCGCGGCTACTCGACCAGGAGAACTAGCTGAAGTCGCCGGGTCCCATGAACGTCGAGATATCCGAGCTGGGCGTGCACGGCTCAGCCAGCCTTCGTGCGCGCTCCTCCTCGCTGATAGTTGGCAGGTCCGGCGGCGGCTCGTACGCTGGGTCCACCCACTCGCAGTGCTGGCAGGCGCCGCCCACCATCCGGTACGAGCCACACTCATCACAGCGCGCGCCGACCTGATCCAGACGCAACCGTGCGGCCGTGAAGGCCCCGAGGAGATGCTCGACGGCCTTGAGCCCGATCTCGGCGTCCATGCGAACCGCGTTCTCGGCGTGCGTCAGCCAGTTCACGTATTTCCAGGTCTCCACGGCCAGCTTCTTGAGGTAGGACCGCAGCTTGTCCGCGCTCTCGCCGGCTGCGAGGCGGTTCGCGAGTAGCTCCGCCCAGTCCTTGAAGTTTCCCCGCTCCGGAGGCGCTTCTCGATCCGCGACGAGGTCGTCGCTACACGTCTCCCCGATGAACGCCAGGAGGCACTCCCGTAGCCGAACGCCGACCGCCTGGAAGTTCTCTGCCTCATCCCCGCTGTCGTACGCCTCGAACGCCTGCTGCCAGCGCCGCCAGGACCCGGAAAGAAGTAGCGCTGGCTCCGGGGCGACGGGTACCCGCCGCTCCTGCTGGTACAAAAGCCGAAGCGCGAGCCCGACGTGGAAGGTGAGCACGACGTCGCGGCTCTTGAGGTCGGCTTGGCTGTAGAGCATCGTCGGGTTGGTGACGACCCACCAACGTGAGTCGGAGCAGTGCACGTCCCAGATGTCGTGGCGTACCGGACCGACCATCTCGGAGGCCGCCTTCTCAAGATGCACGACTGCCTCCTCGGCCTGGCCTTCGGCGTAGGCCCGGATGGTCTCGGTCTCAGCCTTGGTTGCCCCCATGTCGTCCCAGCGTAGAAGCCCGATGCGCCTGTCCCTCCCTGTCGGGCAGCCAGCAGCCGCGCGGCCGTCTCGCGCGCGCCTCAGCGCGGTATCCGTAGCTCCGGAAAGTCGATCGAAAACGTGAACCGCGCATAGGCACGCTGCATCTGGCGGGGGAGCTTGCGATTGCCCTGGCGATCCGCTCCAGTGTCAATGGCTTGTGGTGGTAGCGGTGCACCCCGGCTCGCGCGAGCACGTAGAGGCGGCGGTATTCGGCGAGCGGCAGCGCGGCCACTGGCATAGGAGTTGTCGCTGCTGCCGGCGGCGCACTCGGCGCGGGATCGATGTACTTCGCCTTTCGTGATCGGCAATACCTCCCAGCAGAGGAGCGCTCGGCACGGAGGACCGCACGGGGTGGCGCGGTGGCTGGTGGCGCACTCGGCGCAGGCGGCGTCATCTATCTGGTTGGTGCTCTCGGAGTGCCTGGCTACGGTGCTGCAGGTCTCAGCTCAGGGCTCTGCGCAGTCGGCGCACCGCTCGGGGGTGGAATGGCCGCGGGGCTGACGGTATCGGTGGCCGCTCCGGCGCTACTCGCGGCACTACTCGCTCTTCTCCTCTACGGCCTCGTGCGCTGGCTTCAATCCCGCCCGGACTCCGGTCCCGGTCCTGCTCTCTCGGCTGCATAGCTCCGCGCGCCGGAGGTGGCTACCAGCCGGCTTCGGGGTTAGGCTTTTGGAATGGCTGATACGGCCTTCGACCTCCTTGCCAGTCCGGGCGAACCGGCGCCGGAACAGCACTACACATGCTCATGCTGCGAGCGAGACTTCCGAGGCCCGAGCGGCATCAGCTGGGAGCGTCGGTGCCCACACTGCGGCTCACCGCCGCCGTTTGCGGTCAGGCTCGGTCTCCAGCCCGCGTGCGCCGAGTCAAGCGCCAGCCTCGCGCTCAGCGCGCCGACGCAGATACCGCTCGAACCGGCCGTCGCCAGATCCGCCGCGTCGCTGACGCTGAGCACTCGGTCCACACCCTCCGCCTACGCGGGAAGCGCGATCACGATCGCTCCCTCGACGGCTGCTGAGATCCATTGGCACGCGCAGGCGCACGGAACCGCCGTCCTCGACGCGACGATGGTGATGACGGTCGCGTTCGTGGCAGTGCGTCGCGGGCTCTAGCTGTAGTTCCTGAGTGGGTTGGTTCATCCGGGCCCCCTTGGAGGCTGAGAGCTGGCAAGCACCTCAGTCCCAAGGAGGACACCGGATGAAACTGCACGCTAACGCCGCGCTCAGCCTGAACAAGCGCCGGGATCTCTGCCGGCGAGTCGTTGATGACCGATGGACGCTGAAGAGGGCGGCCCAGGCCGCTGAGGTCAGCGAGCGGTGCGCTCGCAAGTGGGTTGGTCGCTATCGCGTCGCTGGCGAGCTCGGTCTGCTCGATCGCTCATCGGCCCCCTCCGCGATCCCTCATCGCACGAGCGAGGAGCGCGTTCAGGCGATCGTCGCGCTGCGCAAGCTCCGGTTCACTGGCGCTGAGATCGCAGAGATCCTCGGGATGGCGCTCTCGACCGTCTCGGGGATCCTGACGCGGATCGGGATGGGCAAGCTCGGACGGCTCGGCCTGGAGCCAGCCCAGCGCTACGAGCGTGCCCGGCCCGGCGAGCTGATCCATATCGACGTCAAGAAGCTCGGGCGGATCCAGGGTGGGGCCGGAAAGCGCGTGACGGGTAAGCCCCGTCATAACTGGGAGCGTTCAGACCGCTCTGGCACGCGCCGCAAGATGGTTGGCTGGGAGTGCGTGCATATCGCGATCGATGACTGCACGCGGCTGGCCTTCGCCGAGGTGCTCCCCGACGAGAAGGCCGGCACTGCGATCGCGTTTCTACGCCGCGCTCGTGCCTTCTACCGCCGGCACGGCGTCGAGATCGAGCAGCTGCTGACGGATCACGGCAGCGCCTATCTCTCGCTCGCCCACGCTGTTGCCTGCCGGACGCTCGGTATTCGCCACCTACGCACCAAGCCCTACAGACCCCAAACCAACGGGAAGGCAGAGCGCTTCATCCGCACGATGCTGGGCGGATGGGCCTACGGGGCGATCTACCGGAGTAGCGCTGAGCGCACGAGAGCACTTGACGGATGGCTCTGGCACTACAACCATCACAGACGACATACAGCCCTCGGCCACAAGCCGCCCATTGCTCGCCTCGGTGAACGAACCAACGTTCTCGGGTCTTACAGCTAGCGAGCACGGCGAGTGCGCTTGGCGAGCCTGCCTATAGGCCCCTTGCTCGCGCGTGTTCGATCACTGTTCTGGCGTTCGCAATCGCCTCGTCGGGCGTCGCGCCAATTGCTATCATCGCCTCGGCGCCAGGGATCGAGCCGTCCGCCCACGGGCCTTCTGCAGGGGTGGCCTCGTACCGGCCGAGCCCGTCGTTATACGTGACGACGAACCGCTCAGGGATCGGGTATTGCGCGAAGTCGTGCACGATGGGCGAGCCTAGCGAGATTCCGAGCGCGCGACGCGAACACATGCCCGTCGCTGCGAACGCATGCGTCGGTGTGCCCACTTCTGCATAGGCCGGGTCGCACCCCAGCGCGATCAGCAGCCAAGCGAGCGTGCGCGGAGGCAGGTGCACGACGCGACTAGAAGCCGCAGAGGGCACGCACCGCAGCCTGGGCGTGCGGCGGCATGCTCACCTCCACGATCAGCGCGCCGGCGAGACTCGCCACGTTCAGCTCGCGCAGGTCGCCGGCCAGCTCGCGCGGAAGGACCGCCACGTAATGCGAGTCGCCCGACGTGATCGCGTCCACAATGTCGCGGGGTGGGTCGACGTAGGTCCAAGCGCGCTCCCACAAGTCGGCCACTCGAGCGAGCTTGAACTTGAGCGTGTGGTGGTCGCCAGTATCTAGCGCGTCCCACGCGCCGTCGTAGCCGACGGCGGACACCGGCTCGGACTCCGCGCTCTCAGCGAGCTTCGCGATGGCTTCGACCAGCTCGTCGTCTGCGGAATCGTCCACGACCACGACCACCATTGGGATGTTGTGGGGGCTGAGCGGCACAACGGCCATCGCCGCGATCCCGTCGGCCCCGTCGGGGAAGGCTGATATGCCCTCGATCATGTGCACCACGTTACGCCTGCGGGGGGACGCACCTATCACGAGTCTGGGGTGGCAGGCCATCTTTGCCGAGCGGTCGTCTCGCGGTCGTCGGGAGCCCTGATTGACGCCCGCTGGGCCGTGCGCTTCAAGGCAGGAAGCCCTTGGCAAGGGCGCCTCTGATGGAACGGCGCACTCAAGCAAGTGCAAATCCGTTGGCTGGTTCGGCTGCCTTGGGGTCTATGTCCGCATGGAAGCAGCGACAACCACAACGGGGCTTCGCTCCTGCAGGACCGGCTGCTTCGGCCAGATCAGGCCCGTTTGGTATCTCAACGCCAGAACGCGCCGGGTCTGTCGCTCCTCAGGCGCCCGCTTGTCCACGCCATCCGAGCCCTCGGGACAAGCCTGCCCGGCGACGCGAGTAGCCAGCTGCCGGCTGGGCTGCGAAGCTACTTGATGTGCGAATCCGTTGGCTAAGGATCGAGAGATTCCGCGGCCTTCGCGAGTTCGAGCTGGTGCCCGCCGCCCGCACCGTCTTCCTCGGACCGAACAACGCTGGGAAGAGCACTATTCTCGAGGCGCTTGACTGGCTTTTGTACTCCGGCTTGGGACGTCCGCGCCCGAGTCCGAGCGAGATTGACTACTTCGAGCGAAATCCTGGTCCGGGCTTTTCGATCGAAGCCGTGATCGGGGACCTGCCCGGGGATTTCATCGCCGAAGTCCGCGAGTATTTGGAGGGCTGGAAGTCGGAGGCCGAGGAGCTCGTTCCCGAGCCAGACGGCGACGGGATCGAGTCGGTCATACGCGTTCGGGTGAGGGGAACTGAGGACTTCGATGTTCTCCACGAGTTCGCCAAGGAGGAGGCGGCCGGCGCTCGCTTTGGGCCTCGGCACCGTTCGGCGATCGGCTGGGTGTTCGACGGGCGCACGCGTGACCCGGTTCGGCAACTGAGCTTCTATCAAGGGGGCCTGCTTGAGCGAGTGTTTGGCGGCGTCGATCTTGACCCTGCTGTCGCGACCCTCAAGGACGCACTGAGTCAGGGGGCCGCCAGCGTCAACGCCGATGAGGCTGTATCGAGTGTGCTGGCAGAGCTCGCCGACGAGCTTCGGCCAGTGGGTTTGCTCCAGGCCGATGAGCTTCCTCAGTTCGAGGTTGGAGCGGTATCGGCCCGCGAGCTTCTGCAAGCACTGCGCCTCGCTCTGCCGGGGCCAGACGTGCAGATTCCCGTCTTCCGCCAGGGTCGAGGTGCGCAGCGGCTCTTGCTCGTCGCGATATTGCTTCGGCTTGCGCAGGCGTCCGGGCGGCCGGCCATTGGTGGCTTCGAGGAGCCCGAGGAGGCACTTGAGCCGCTCCGACAGACCCAGATGGCACGAATGCTTAGCCGGATCGCGGATGACCGCGGGCAGATATTTGTGGTTACCCATTCGCCGGAGATCGCCCGTGCGTTTTCGATCGAGGACATCGTGTTGCTGCAAGAGCGCGCCGCGGGAGCGGATGCTCGGGTGCTCAGAAAGACGCTCTCGGTCCCAGTGCGTCAGAAGTATGAGCGGTGGCTGGATCGCGCAGTCGTGCGGGCACTGTTCTCACGAATGCCGCTTCTCGTCGAGGGACCTGGAGATCGGGCAGTCATCGAGACGTTCTGGCAGGCGCTCACACCACGCCTCAAGGAGCCAGAGGAGGGTGACGAGCAAACGGACGACGCGGAGACGAGTCCCCTCCGACCGGCGGAGCAACTTGGGGTTGACATCGTCAATTGCGAGGGGGCCGGCGAGATGCCGATGATGGCCCGACTGCTGGCAGAGGCCGGTAAGACCGTGGTCGCCTGGGTCGAGCAAGACGTGCCGAGCACGATCGAGGATCTCCGCCGACAAGGCAACTGCGCGGCCCTCGTGGTGCACGACGACGCGCCGGACCGTCAAAATCTCGAGGCGGCACTAGCACGATCAGCCTCCATGCCGGCGCTGACCAAGGCGCTCGACGCACTCGCAGCGAGTCGGAGCTACTCCTGGGAGAAGCAGCGCGACTATCTCGTGAGCACCGCCGAAGGCATCACCCGAGAGGAGCGCGAGGCGATGAAGCGAGCCGCATCCGTCGGCGAGCTGTTCGCGGCGCTCGACGAGGGCGAGGCACGCACACTCATCACGCAGGCTCTTGCGGCGAAAAGCGTCGCGCCGTTCGAGATGAAGGGCGCTCGCCAGGGCCGGATCGTCGCCGAAACCATCGTCGAGCTGGATGGCGTCCCAGAGCCGTTTGGTCGCGCGCTCGCCGGGATGGTCGCCTGGATCGAAAGCGGCGGTCCAGTGGGCGAAGAGATTTCGATGGGAACGTGACTACTCTTCGCCACGACCCAGACCACAACGATGTCTGCAACGCGGCCGATCGGCACCTAGTCGTTGTGGCGCCGCCTGGCACTGGCAAGACCTGTTTGTCTGTTCGGTTGGCAGCAACGATCGCCGAGGATCTCAAACCAACTGAGCGCGTGCTGCTGGTGACTTTCTCAAACCAGGCGCGCGTGCAGCTCAAGCGCGAGGCTGCACGCCAGCTCGATCGCGACCGTCGCCGTCGCATCGAGGTCACGAACTATCATGGCTTCTTCTGGCGAGCAGTGTGGGCTAACCGCCGAGCGCTCGGCCTGCCCCTCGACACACAGATCCGCAGCCGCCGTACCCGAACCGAGGCACTGAAAGCGGCCGATGCCGATGGCGTAGCTCTACTTGCCAAGCACGACGGCGTATTGGAAGCGCTCGCTGAGCAGCGCTTCGAGAGGTTTCGCGACGACCGAACACCGGATCAGGAAGCCCTTGACCGGATGCTCGCCACACTGGAACACGAGCAACAGCAAGGTCGCCTAGTTTTCGACGACCTCGGGGCTCTCTTCTGGCGGTTGCTCAAGACGTTCCCCGTGCTCGACAAGGCGTACAAGACGCGCTACCCAGTTGTTATCGCCGACGAGCACCAGGATGCTTCTGAGCTTCAGGATTCCGTCGTGCGTCGCCTTGGCAGCAGGCGCCTGATAATCCTGGCGGACCCCATGCAGCTGATCTACGGATTCCGCGGCTCGCGTCCCGAGCGACTCCAACGCCACGTTGAAGAGTCTCAAAGGGAATTCGAGCTGCGCACACCCCACCGCTGGCACCAAGACAAGGCAGCCGGTCGCTGGCTGCTCGCGGTGCGCACACGCCTCGTAGGTAATCCTGATCCAACACCGGCACCGCCATCACTGAAGGTGATTCGCGAGAAGTACTTCAACGCGATGATGACGCACGTCAAGATCGGCGCCGCGAATGCATTTCGCGACGGCATGGCCTCAGTCGCCGTGCTCGCTGCATGGAACAGTGACATCGGCAAGCTCCGAACCTATCTCTGCAAGCAGGGCCTCTATCCGCGGCAGCTTGGCAGCGGCGATGACTTTGAGGAGGCGTGCGGGGACATAGAGCAGCTCCCTCTCTTGGGTGACATCCAGAGCGTCGCCCACCACGCCATCGAGCGCATCGCAAAGCTTGTCCCAACACTCCCCCGAACTGTCGCCGAACAGGTAAGGCGCCGCCTGGGCACTTCGGACGTTGACCTAAGCGGAAACTGTGGCAAAGAAGCCCGCGGCCTGCTCGAAGCGCTGCGACCGCTCTACGCCGAAGGGTCACATCGCTACGTGGCGAGCGTCGTCGCCGCACTTGACACGTGCGCCGAAGCCAGCCATCACCTGCCGCGGCTGGAGGCCGTGCGTGCGTTGCGCACTACCGCCGAGCTGTACGGCCAAACCGCCACCGATCTGGACAGCGTGCTTGCCGGCTACGCACAAGGCATCATCTCGGCGTCCCAAGCGGCGCCCCGCTTCGGACGCGGACTGTTCGTTATGACCGTACACCAGGCAAAGGGAAAGGAGTTTGATGCAATCATCCTCGTGAACGCGGGCCATGCGCAATTCCCGGACGACGACGCTGGGCGTCGGCTGTTCTACGTCGCGATCACTCGCGCGTCGAAACGGTGGACAATCATCGCCCCAGAACAGGGCGGAAGCCCACTGCTGCGACACCTAAATCAATAGACAGTAGGTTTTGGGCTTGGACCTCAGCGTCGAGCGTCCTCGGAGAGCGACCGCGCAGCTTGGATTAGCTCATCGAGTTCACGCCGCTCGGCCGCATCCAGGGCATGGCTGAGACCGTCCCGGTTGACGTACACGACCAAGTTGGGATCGGACCTTCGCCCAGACCAGGCGGCTTGGTATCTCAACGTCAAGGCGAGCTGGGCCTATGAGGCCGCGCGGACGGGCCGCCTTTCTTGCCATCGAGTAGGACGGCATATCCGCTTCACGCGGCCCATGCTCGACGAATGGTTCGCCCAGCAGCCCCGGCGGTAGCGGCCGGGGCGGTGGCTCTAGAACCCGAAGCGGCACAAGCTCTTGGCTTCTGACCACAAGTGCCACGACCCGAGCTGCCCTCTTGGCTCCGACGGTCCGCGGATTGCTAGCTGCGTGTAAGCCGGTCGGCGCGCCCGCGGCGACGGTCATCCCGGAGCCCACGAACGGGAGCACATTCGTGCGCTCTGCGGGCAGGAGCTCGATCAGCTGCTCGGCGGTCACGGCGGGAAGCCTAGAGCCCGGCCGCTACGGACTCTGATAGGGGACTCCTCGCTGCGAGGCGCCTACGATCGGGCTGGCGAGCGCTAGGTCTGCTGAACGCCAAGAGCGGTCTCCATGGCTCGGATAAGTCGTGACCACCGTGCCTCTAGTTCGGGGTGTCGCGGCGGATCGTTGTCACGGGTGTGTCGTTGAGCCAGCGGACCATGCTGAGTTCCCTCGACTTCGCGCGAATGCGGCATGCTCGCTGGAGTCCATCGGCCGAGCATAACCTAGCGCGTCCAGTCGGCTTTCTGCCGAGGAGGGAGGACGTCCGCGCGGCCGATCCATGCACCGAGCTTCACCCCTCATGGCGACACGCGCCTCCGGGCGCAAAGCGACGCGGTCCCGGGCCGCTTGAGGAACCCGCTCCGGCTGACCCGAAGGCCGGTCGGTTTGGGTGGCGCGGCCTCACACCTCGGTGGCCTCGCTCTTTGTGGCTCGGTTCCGCGTCTGGCGGCGAAGATAGATTCGGCAGGGGGCGATTTCAAGCCCTTCGGCACGAGGTGGCCGCACCTTGCGAGAAAAAGCTACGGCACCCGTTCGTGCGCGGTCGCGGAGCAGGCGTCTGAGGATCTTCCCCGACGGTGACTTCGGGATCTCGGCTACCAGCTCGATCGCACGAATGCGCTTGTGTGGGGCGACCTGCTCGGCGACGAAGGCGGTGAGCACGTCGGCGTCGAGCTCGTCGCCTGCCGGAACGACGAACGCCTTCGGCAGTTCGCCGGCCTCATCGTCGGGGACGCCGATCACCGCGCAGTCCGCCACGTGCGGGTGGGTGATCAAGATCGCCTCGAGCTCGGCGGGAGCGACCTGGAAGCCCTTGTACTTGATCAGCTCCTTGACGCGGTCGACGATCGTGAACCAACCATCCTCGTCGACGATCGCGACATCGCCGCTGTGCAGCCAGCCGTCGGCGTCGATCATCTTGGCGGTGGCCTTGCGGTTGCCCAGGTAGCCCTGCATCACCTGGGGGCCGCGCATCCAGAGCTCGCCGCGCTCTCCGGGGTAGCAGTCATGGCCGCTGTCCGTGTCGACCAGCCGGCATTCCGTCCCCGGAATCGGAGGTCCGATCGAGCCTGGCTTCTTGGCCGCGGCGAGCGGTGGCACGAGATGGGTGACGGGGCTCATCTCGGTCATGCCGCAGCCCTGGCTCACCGAGCAGCCGATCCTCTCAGCGACTTCCTCGGCCAGATCGCCGCCGAGCGGAGCCGCGCCGCAGAGGATGTGCTTCAGCGCCGAGAGGTCCCGGCTATGGAGCGCGGGGTGCTTGGCGAGCGCAAGCGCGATCGGCGGGACCACGTACGCGCGCGTCACCCGATAGCGCTCCAACAGATCGAGGAACTGCCCGAGCTCGAAGCGCGGCATCGTGACGAGCGTCGCACCGCCGAGCAGCCCGAGGTTCATGATTATGCACATCCCGTAGACGTGGAAGAACGGGAGCACGGCGATCACGACGTCGTCGGGTGAGTGGGCGAGTGCCCCCTCCGACTGGACCATGTTCGCGACAAGGTTGCGATGGCTGAGCATCACTCCCTTGCTCACCCCGGTCGTGCCGCTCGAATACGGGATCGCGGCGATATCGATCGCGGGGTCGATCGCTACCGTCGGGGCTGCCTCGGGATCGCCGAGCAGCTCCGAGAACGACGTGCCCTGGTCGGCCTCGCCGAGCACGAACACCTCACAACCTCCCGCCTGCTGCGCTGCCTGGCACGCCACGTCGAGGCACGCCGGCACCTTCAGCAGCATCTGCGCGCCGCAGTCGGCGAGCTGAGAGCCCAGCTCGCGCGCCGTGTAGAGCGGGTTGGCGGTCGTGCAGCGTCCGCCCGCCGCAACCACTCCGTGGAAGGCAACCGCGTACTCGGGCGCGTTCGGCATGTAGATCGCGAACGTGTCGCCCTTGACAAATCCACGCCCAGCGAGCCCCGCCGCGAAGCTGCACACCGACCGCTCCAGCTGGGTGTAGGTGAGCACGCGACCGGACGGGCCGTCGATCAGCGCGGGCTTCTCGCCCAGCTCCCCGGCGCGCCGCAGCACAAAGGTGGCAAGGTCGACGTCGGGCACCTCGGCCTCAAGCCGTCCGCCCGAATAGATCATGCTCCGCTCCTCCATCTCCCTAGTCGAAGCGATCCTATTGACCGGGCGTCAGAAGCACTGTCGTCGTATCGCTAGCCGCACAAAACCGCATTGTCGGATCTAGGCTAGGCTCTCCTCACGTTCCCTGCTTCGAGTTGTAGCGCGGCTCAGCCCGACCTCGCTCTAACGCCGCTCACGCATCAGTCCTCTGCGAGGCGGATAAACCGCGCGCGGTCGCGCTGCCTCGCGTAACCGGCACCCTGCCAAAAGCTCATTGCGGCCGAGTCGTCGTCGGCGACGATCGCGGTGAGCCTGAGTGCGCCGCGCGCTCGCAGGCGACGTTCGCCCTCGCGCAGCAGTGCCGTGGCGATCCCCTGCCGCCGCCGGTCGGGATGGACCGCGAGCCGGTAGAAGCTGCCCCGCCATCCATCCCAGGCGGCGATCAACGACCCGACTACCACTTCGCCGGCCTGCGCGAGGAGCAGTGACTCCTTATCGGCGGCCAACAGGCACAGCAGGCCCTCGCGCGTATCGGTGATGCTCGGCGGGACGCCCGCCGCGTCCCACAGGACAAGCGCAGGCTCGATGTCCTGTTCAATTGCGCTTCGGATCCTCCATTCGGGCATGGCCGGGACGAATACCAGGCGTGGCGGACCCTGCGCCGCGCCGCGCCTCCCGGCTTGGGCGGCGGGAACTTTCGGACGCAATGTGCATGCACCCGGGGCTCACTCATCGCGGGGTCCCAATCGCGCCTCGAGCTCCTTGCCCCTGCGGGTCAGGATCCAGGCGTTGGGCTCACCCTTCCGCTGGCTCTCACTGACGTTCTCGGTCAGGTCGTTGCGGGCCAGGCGAGAAAGGAGCCTCGAGATCTGTCCCTGGTCTGTAATCCCGACGCGTTCGCTGAGCTGTCTGTTGCTGAGCCGAGGCTCGGCAGCGACGGCCCCCAGCACGCGACGGGTGCGGTAGGTCAGCGGTATCCCGAAATCGGCAAGCGGCTCACGACGTTGCCTGCGCTTGCGTGCCGCAGGAGGACGCGGCCGCGGCGGCCGGCATCGCTGGCCGCGTGCCGCCGGAGCACCAAGACAGGGCAGCACGACCAACGACATCAACGGGTTCACGAGCTCCAGCAACGATTGCGAGTCGCTGGTCATCAGCCGCGCGTAGAGGAGCCCGAGTGTGCCGCCGAGAACGACATGCGCGGTCAGCGCTGGTGGGTTTCCGGTCGCGTCGGAGCCGTTACGAGCCTCGTCGATGATCCGGGTGAGCGCGTCGAGCACCTCCCCGCGGTGGGTGAGTATCGCGGGGGACGCGAGCGCGTGTGCGACGCAGAAGCGTGCGAGGTCGGGCTCCTCGTCGAGGAGCCCCAGCAACGCGAGCAGGCCTCCGCGCACGCGACCCTCCCACGTCGCCTCGGGGTCGTAGGCAGCGACGACTCGGTTGGTCGCGGTAGCCACGGCCTCCTCGAACACCCTTGTCTCCAAAGCGGTGCCATCAGAGCGGCGGTTCGACATCCCGGCCGTTTCTCCCATTGTCTCCTCCTACTCAACTTGTTCGACTGGCCGAGTCTATCCCGCCTGTACGTTTTGCGTCGGGAGCCGCTCTCGGACCGGATCGTCTCGATTGCTGAGCGATCTCTGGCGAGAAACCGTGAAAGCCCTGCATCTACGGAAAGTCCAAATTGGAGGACGCATCGCACGAACGGGCGGCGCTCTTGGCTGCCAGTCAGAATCTTCCAGCTATGGATACGCGATCTTTACATTCTCCGCGTCCGCCGATCTAATCTCGACCTGAAGCAGGAGCATCGGCGTGAGATCCGCGCTCCGGCGTGAGCGCGCGCTTCAAGCAGTTGCTCGGCGAGAACACCTGGGGGCCATGATGTTGGACCTACCGCCGGACCGAGTGCTGCTGAGAGAGGTGCAGGAGGGTGCAGAGGCGATGGCGCTCCTCGTCGGCGATGACGAGACGTTCCGCGCGGCCGGCGATGCGTCCCGAGCACATCTACTTATGTACTTCGGTCCCACATACTAACCAGAAGAGGAGCCTAGGATGTTTATTGGTGATCGCGACCGACCGATGGCATATTCCTCGATGCGCAGGCGGCGTACCGTTCTGGGAACCGGACAAAGACCAGATGCTCTGCGCGAGATGGCTCGCGTCCGGTCCCTTTACGTCGACGGTCGTTCCGACGCTAAACCGGACGTGCGGGTCGATCAAGTTGAGGCCGACGGCGAGCCGGCATGGCGGATCGATGTTCCCGTGGATGACGTGCTGAAGGGCGCCCGTGCGGGTCGCACGCTGGAGCGGCTTCCCGCACAGGAGCTTGCCGAGGTAGATTCGGCGGTGTCCTTTGCCTCACATCGGCCCGAGTGGATCGACTTCACACCAGTTCCCAGGTTGATCTCTCGTCCGGCGAGCCTGCTGCAGCGGTTTGATGGACGCCGCGGCGAACCACTTTGGGTGTACGACAGCACCCGCCACGCCTTCGACGATGACTCCTGGCCTTGGGGGCTCGTCGGGCGCATCTTCAACAACCGCGGTGAGAGTGGCAGCGGGACACTGATCGGGATCGTCTTGTAGTGACGGCCGGGCACATGGTGCCGTGGGGGGATTCACCCTGGTGGATGCAGTTCGTCCCCGCATACTTTGACGGAACGTCGCTGTTTGGAGCCGGCGTGGAATCGTTTGTCTCTGATGCGAAAGGCTACAATATTTCCGACGTTTTCATCGGGTATGACTATGCCATTCTGCGGCTATACGAGCCACTCGGGACATCGCTGGGCTATTTTGGCTACAACGGCTACTCGGACTCCTGGGACAACCTTCCGATCTGGAGCAATATCGGCTACCCGGGCGATATCGACAATGCGCAGGAGCCGGCCTTCCAGGAGGGTTTTTCGATCGGCGACACGGTCGGCGATGGCGGCGGTGGCGAAGAGCTGGAAACCGAGAACTGCGACCTGAACCATGGCAACTCCGGCGGGCCGATGTTTGCTTGGTGGAACAACGGGACCGACTCGCGTGTCGTGGCGGTCGTGAGTAGCCAGCTCACCAACGCGCAGCAACCCCCATTTCCTTCGCCGGATGACAACGTCTTCGCCGGTGGAGACGCATTCACAAATCTCTGCGCCTGGGGTCGCTCAAACTGGCCCGCATGATGTGTCGGGTACGGCGGAGCTCATCGATGCATGGGTAGGTCAGCGTGGCGACTTGCGGTCGCTGCGGAAGGACGCGTCGGTGAGGCCCCCTTGGAAGAAGTCCTCGTTGAGCAGATACACAAGCGCGAAGGGGTTGGCCTCGTCGTAGAGCAGCTGGTCGCCGTCGAGGAATGCCGACTCGGGCAGGCCGACCTCCTGCAGGTGTTTGCGTATCTGATCGGCCGTGACGGTCGAGAGATGGCCGCGTTCGGCGATCGAGCGCAACCTGCGCCGCAGGCGTCCATCTGTCGCTGCGCGCTCTGCGAGCCGCGTGGCTCCGTCGCCGGCGAACGGCACGTTTGCGTCGATCGCGTTGACCCACTCGGGGATGTGCCGCTGCAAGGCGGGCGTTTCTCGAAAGAGCAGCTCGAAGTAGCTCTGTCGCAGCGCGACGACGCCGCGCTCGGTCACGATGAGATCGAAGTGGTTGTCCAGGCCGAACACGGGGCCCCCGATGCGCGACAGCGTGTTGCCGAGCAGCGCGAACATCCGACCCGCGCGGATGGGGGTGTGCGGGTTGGTCTTCCGCACGAAGGCGACATCGCCGCTGTCGGTCCGGATCCGTACCGCGTACAGCTGCAGCGGCCGTCGGGGCAGGGACTGTGCGTTGATTATCGGCAGCGGCTCGGTGGGTAGGACGATCGCCGCGATCTGCGAGTCGCCGACGAGCTCGGCGTCCTCGAGGACCAGGAGCTCCTCGTCCTCTTCGAGCTGCATGTCGGGTGTGTAGACGCGCGGCTCGCGCTCGGAGACCTGCTCGAGCGTACGCTCGCACGCCTCGCGCAGATACGACGCGACGCCCGCGACGACCCGCACCTCGCCGCCCGCATACCCGTCGCGTTGCTTCCACGCGACGATCAGCGACAGCTCCTCGGGGACCTCCAGCTCGTCGAGCCCGAGAACGTCGCCGGCCACGTCAGCTGCGCCGGGACGAGTAGCTGACGAAAAGGCGTTCGGTCATGCGTACCGCGGCCACGTCGCTGCCCTTGCGCACGGGTCCACGGGCGAGCAGATAGCCGCTCCAGCCGTTCCCGATCTCGATCGCGTACAGCCGCCAGCCGAACAGGTAGAGCGTCGGGTTGATCTGCACGAGGCTCGAACGGACGTAAATCACGGCGACCACCGCGAGGAACAGGGCGTATCCGACGACGTCACGCACGCCCGGCTCGGCCACGGTCACGAACGGCAGCAGGTAGGTCGCCAGATATCCGGCGACTTCCCCTCCGCGATCCTCGACGGTCCGAACCGTCCACGTGCTGCCCGTCACCTGCCGGAACCGGACCAGTACCGCGGCGCCGGCGGCGAACCCGACCACGGAGAGCGTCGCACACGCGACGACCAGTCCCGTGGAGCGGAAGCGGATCGCGAGAATCGCAAATAGCGGCGCATAGGAGGACATGAACAGTGCGAGTTCGACGATCAGATCGCTCGCGCGCTCGCGCCGGCTGGCGTAGCCATCGCGGATGGCATCCTTTTCGCGCGGTCGGTCGGATCCTGGGCCAGCGGCGGGTGGGACACGCTCTTGCGCCATCGCGAAGCGGATAGCTTGACAGCAGCTTGCCCCCCTCGCTTGCCGCAGGCTGGAGCTCCGTACCGCGGTCATGCCCAGCATTCTGCCGCGTCGCTCGGACATCCAAGCAGCGGCGACGATTCCGTATACTCGGCATCGCGGGAGGCCGTCACGATCTTTGGGAGGGCAGATGCCAAGACCGATCGCGTATTCCAGTTCAACCCCGGCCGATAATCGCCACCAATGACCGACCTCCTCCAAGACGCCGAGCGAGCCGCGCTGCGTGATGTCGCGCACCTGCTGCCGGCGAAGTGGCAGCAGATGATCGATGTGGTCGCCGCCTCCGTGCCGCCGACGCCGCCGGAGACGGTGGACGCGCCGACCGATCTCGCCGCGGCTCGGCTGCAGCAGATCGAGCACATCGTCGTCGTGATGCTCGAGAACCGCTCGTTCGACCACATGCTTGGCTACCTGTCCCTGCCCCCGGCGGAAGGGGGCAAAGGGCGCACGAACGTCGACGGGCTCAAGGGGCCCGCCGACAACGTCAACACCTACGACGGCACGAGTTATCCGATCCACCATCTCGCCAAGACAGCCTTCGGGGGCGAGGCGGAAGACCCCGACCACTCAGGGGCCTCTGTCGATGAGCAGCTCGCCAATGGTGGCCAGGGGTTCGTGAGCAACTTCGCCCGGATCTCCAAGGCGCGCGCCGAAGCGCTCAAGGTGCCGGTGCCGGAACCCGGTCTCGTGATGGGGTACTACGACGCGGACGATCTCCCCGTCTACGACCATCTCGCCGGCGAGTACTGCGTCGTCGACCGATGGTTCAGCTCGGTGCCCGGCGCGACGTGGCCCAACAGGCTCTACTCGGTCGCGGGGCGCGCCGAAGGCAGCCGCGACGATAAATCACCGCCGATCTACGCGCTGCCGAGCTTCGCCCGCTATCTCGACGAGCACCAGGTCGACTGGCGCTGGTACTCCTTCGACCCCGCCACACTTCGAGCCATCGACCCCGAATACCGGCTGAGCAACCACGAGCGGTTCGCGTTCCTGGACTCCCGCGACCTCAGCACCCTCGAACGTGCCGTCGGCGAGCTGACCGAGGAAGGACCATCATTCCTCGACGACGTCGCCGGAGGCAAGCTGCCGCAGGTCAGCTGGATCGACCCGCGCTTCAAGGACCTCCGTGTCCTCGGCCCCGACTCAAACGACGACCACCCGCCCAGCGACGTCATCGCCGGCCAGGACCTGATCCTCACGATCTACCACGCCCTCAGCTCGGCGCCAACATGGGAAAAGACGCTCCTGATCATCACCTACGACGAGCACGGCGGCTTCTACGACCACGTGGCGCCACCGCAAGCCGTGGACGACGACCCGCGGTTCCAGCGTCTCGGCGTACGGGTGCCCGCCCTTCTGGTCTCGCCGCTGGTTGCCGCCGGATCCTCCTCGAGCGAGCTCGCAGCGGACATCCATTTCGACCACACCTCGATCATCAAGACGATCCTCACGCGCTACTGCAGCACCAATGGGCAGATCCCGAAGCTCACCGGCCGTGTCGCGGCCGCAGAGCACCTTGGGCACCTCCTCAGCGACCCCGCCGGGCCCGCCCGCGGCCCAGCGGTCGCCGACCACAGCGCCCTCTCGAGGCAGATGGTGCAATGGCGCCAGAGCTGGGCCGAAGCCCGGTTCAAGGACCCGGTCGCCGCCGGAGGACCGCCGGGACGTCTGACCGAATTCCAGACCGGGTTCTACGACATGGCGAGCCTGTTGCGACACGCGGGCCTGCCAGGCGGGCACCCGTAGCCCGCGAGCAAATCCTCACTTCCATCCGGGATGAGTTGTAGGGGAGGGGGAGAGAGAGCTCCGTATACGGGCGAGGAAACCTCAAGCGCGACGGCCGGCGGCTGGGCGGGCTCCGTCCAGCATGCGGTGAAGCAGCGGATCGCGTTCGGGGACGTCGAGCCGCACGCGGAGCGTCGCACCGAGCGCCTCGCATACTCGTCCGAGCTGACCGATCGTCATGTTGATCCTGCCAGTCTCTATGCGATTGACGTAGCTCTGCGAGACGTCGAGGCGCTCACCGAATTGAGCCTGCGTGAGACCTGCTTCGATGCGTCGCGCGCGCAGCACCGCTCCGACCATCTCGCTGTATGCGACGGACGAGGTGGTCCTGGGCATGGCGGTCCTAGTGGCGGATCGCTTGGAAAGCGAGCGCCTCGGCGCGGACGGGCTGGCGGTTCTCGACCGAGCGGGTCTCGATCTCGACCGGCTGCTCGACATCCACCGTGACCGTGAGGTCTCCGCTGCGAAACGCGCTGGGCAGAAGCTCCGCCCAGCGTTCCGGGTCGGACTCCAATGTCACGCTCTCGCCGCTGTCGGGGTCGAGCACGGCGACTCGACGGGGGATGCGCTGCGCTCCCTCATCGATCTGCTCGATACCGCGCGGCCCCACGACAAACGCGCAGACGGTCTCGGTCAGCCACCGATCGGCGTCGAAGTCGTAGTCTGAGCGGGTGATGGTTATGCGATGCATGGTGTTCTCCTGATCGGCAGCCTAGCATACCCTCTTGAGTTATACAGGCGTTCTCGCTAGAACTCCAGGACCTCCAGAATCTCGTGCGGGGGATTGGCCATCCGCTGGATCCGGGCGAGGAGTGCTTGAGACTGCTCGGGGGCGAGGATGTCGCTCAGGTTGTCGAGCAGCTCACCGTCGGCGAGGAGCCCTGATAGTGAGGCGAGCTCGTCCTGGCTGAGCGCGAGGCGACCTGCGAGTCGCATGTGGTGGACGAAGATCGAGGCGTGGGGGTGGTAGTCGTTCCACTGTGTGGGCGCGGCAAACGCATAGCCGTTGTCGATCAGCCCCAGAGGCGGCTGCTGGGCTCGGACGTCGAAGCGATAGCTGCCGTAGTGGCGGTGCTGCTGGCCGATCACCGCATCCCAGAAAGCGGCGGGGTCGCAATAGGCCGGCTCCTGCCACGGTTCATCGACGTCGGTCTCGCCCCTGATCTCCGTCGAGAGCGCTCCGACGCCGCCGGCCAGGGCCGGGTCCGCTGGCCAGATCGAGCGAATCACAGTGGTCGGCACCCACTCCGTGAAGGGGGAGCCCAGGGTCTTGGCGATCATCCATGCCGCTGACTCGTTGATGAGTACCCCGAACGGATCGTGCCCGTAGAGCCTGGCTTGCGGTTCGTTCACGCCCGAGGCCGCCTTGTGAAAGCAGACTCGTCGACTCTCGAGTGCGACTTTGTTGACCCGGCTCGACCCCGCATGAGTGGTGGAGGCTGCCGCGGCGCGAACGCTGCGGATACCCGAACACAGCAGCTCCTGCTCGACCACGGTCGGGCGCTCCTGCTGGAGCAGGAGAGTTATCCCCAAACGCTTACGCAAAGTCATCGCTGCGACGGTAGTGCGCCGACCGGACAATTGTGGTCTGCGCCGAGCCGCGGGGACTCTCTCGCAGTGGTGTCAGGTCATCAGATCGGGCTCCGCGAACTCGCCGACTTTGAGCCAGTCCGTGCCCTCGGTGTTCACCGGGCAGCCGGCGTCGCGCAGCCGGGTGGCGAGGTTGTGCCTCCACGCTGGATCGGAGCCGATCCTGATCGTGTTGACGCCGGCGAGGTCTGTCGCGGTGCGTGGACGCCCCAGTTCGAGAACGATCGTTTGATCGGGATGGGACGTGACCGCGATCCCGCCCTCGTAGAAGACGTTCGGGCGTGGCTGCCAGGCCAGCTGATTGTCAGACTGGTCTTGCGGATCGCGCAGGTCGTTGCGCAGCGCGACATGCTCTTCGGGGACCAGGAGGATGACCGCGGCTTGGGCAGTGGCGAACGCCGCTTCGACGGCCTGGCCGGTGTAGGGCTTCGTCGTGCCCGTCGATTTGACCGCCGCCGACCACTCGATGGGCTCCAAGCCGAGAGCGCGGAGCAGATTGAAGAGATCGTCGCGCGCCTTGTCGCGGCCGTGTACGACCATCACCTTGTTGTTGTTGGTCAGGGCGAGTGTCGAGCCCAACGAAGTGGGCGACGCTGGCAGTGAGGTCGGCTGTTGTCCCTCCGGATAGCTGATGGCGAGGAATTCGATCACGGTGTGGATGTCGAGGTAGCGTCGGGCACGCTCGATGTTGACCTCGAAGGACCAGCCATCGGAGTCTGGTCCGGCGAACGAGGTCCAGAGTTGTGACGCTTCTTTACTGACCAGCACGCCAACTCGCAGCAATGCTCGATCTCGCGGCTCCAGCTCGAGGTGTAGCCGGATCTCCTCGCTGGTGATCGACAGGCGCGCCACCTCGGTCGCCGATGGCGGCCGGAACCGCGCTGCACGCTCCGCGACATAGCGCACCACGGAGGCGAAGCGGCCAAGATCCTCCGCTGCCGGTCGAAGGTGCATCATGCCCTGGAGGCTGACTCCCACGACCGTGTCCTCGCGGAGTTGAAACTGATGGCTGCGAGTCATCGCTGGGTCGACCAGGCCACGTTCGGCCAATTCGAGGTACACGTCGCGGGGCTCGACTTGCAGCTCCTGCCATAGTCGGATGCTGACGGACTGGAAGAGTGGCCGTTGCCCGGTGACGGCGAAACTCTCGTACATGACCTCGAGCATCCGGCGCTGTGGACCGATGATAGCTTCAGACTCTCGATCGGACGCGCCCATGCCCGGAGAGGTTAGCCTCGACCGGGGAGGGGGCCGTGGTAGCTCGGCCGCGACGTCCCACAACATTCGGATACGTCCTGAGCGGCAACGGCGGAGGGCCTCGTCTGCGGCTCGAGCCCGCTACGATCCCTCCCTCGGAAACCACCCCCGCCCCTTCTTCTCCACCTTCCCCTCCTGCTGCAAGCCGGGCAGCACGCGGTAAAGGTAGGTCGCCTGGACCCCGATCTTGGCGGCGAGTTCGGGGATCGTGATTCCGGGCTGTCCCTGCACGGCCGAGAGCGCCTGGGCGGCGCGCGTCCCGCTGCCTTTGCGCCGTCCGCGGCGACCTTTGCGCCGCACCGGTTTTTTCGGTGCGGCTTTGACTGGGGTGGCGGCCGGAGTGGGCGCTGGAGAGGCGGCTGGGGCTGCTTTGCTCGTACGGTTGGCGCTTCCCGGCCGGCGTCCCGGTCGGCGGCGAGTGGTGGTGGCCACGGTGGTGGTGGCGGCGGCGGGAGCCGATGCTCCCAACTTTGCGAGTGCCGCGGCGGCCGCCTTCAGACGTCGGTGCTCCTCGACCAGCGGCTCCAGCTCCGTCAGCCGGTCGGTGATCTGCTGGCGCTTTTCGTCAAGGAAGTCGGTCATGGGCAATCCTCGCTGCTGGGGTATGGGAGGCCAACATATACAAGGACGAAGTGGGGGATCATTCACCGATACCCGGCTGCCCACCTTGCTTTAGGAAACTTTTATCTTTGGTTTCGAGATCGGCCGCGTGATGCGTCCTCCAATTTGGACTTTCCTGAGATGCAGGGCATTCGTTGTTTCTGGTCGAAATGCAGGGGATTCTCAAGGCCGGTTGACGGCAGACCTCGGCGCCCATCGGTAACACGCGGCGCTCAGCAGGCGGTATATATCCCTCGCCGGGCTCAGTTGGCTGAACAGGAGAGAGCCGATGGAGGGAGTCTCAGGAGTGTCGAGGACGCCGCGCGCCGCTCAGTCGCGCGGTGGGAGCGGCTCGTTGGTCGGCCGCCGGTCTTTGGTCTCGAGTTCGTCGGCGAGCTGCGCCAGTTGCGCGATCGACCATCCGAGCGCGCGGGCGATGCGGTCGACTGTGCCCCAGGCTGGGTTCTGCCGGCCGGACTCGATGTGCGAGATCCAGGAGGGCTCGACGCCGGCGTCGAGCGCGACGGTCTGTTGTTCGAGGCCGAGCTCCTCGCGGCGTAGACGGATAGCGCGGCCGAGCGCGACCTGCGGGTCGGGACTTGCGGGCATGAGGGTCGAACCCTCTTTGATGCCGGCGAATCCGGCATGTATAATCTCTCAAGTCATGGAGGGAACTCAGCGGGTGGCGACTTACGCGAGCGCGACGTCTCGTGCCATCGCGTGCCGTCACTTGATGTCTCGCAGCAGATCGGCCGGCGTCGTGCCGAGGGCGCGGGCCAGCCGTAGGAGCATGGTCGTTGTCGGGTCGCGGCGGGCGTTCTCGATCTTGTTGATGTGCGAGAGGTCCACGCCGCTGCGCCGCGACAGGACCACTTGCGAGATACCAGCCGCCTCGCGCGAAGCGCGCAGGTTGGCTGCCAGCTGAGGTAGAGGCTCATGGGACGCCACACAACGTGGTTTCCGGCTCAGCGGAGCCGCACCTGTGGCGCATACGCCATAGGGCCAGCTGCGCGCCCAGGTGGAGTCCCGATGCAGCTCGTTCTCACCGACGCTCGGGGGGTGCGGCCACGATGAGCGCGAGGCCGACGACCGACGCGCCGCAGCCCGGGCGGCCCGAGCCGCTGTACGTGAAGCTGCACCCCGGCCCCAGCGATCTGGAGCACGACGCGATAGCGAGCAATCAGCGCAGCCGCTTGATCGGCGCGATGATCGAGGAGGTCGCGCAGCGCGGGTACTCCGGCGCGACCCTGGCGAGGCTGGTCGCGCTGGCGGGGGTCTCCAAGCGCGCGTTTCACGAGTTGTTCGGGACCAAGGAGGCGTACTTCCTGGCGACGTATGACGCGATCGTCGGTAACGCGGTCAGGCGCATTCGCGCGGCCTACCGGTCCGAGGGCGATTGGCAGGCGAGGCTGTGCGCGGGCTTCGCTGCCTATGCCGCGGAGGTCGTGGAGGAGCCCAAGGCGGCGCGGCTGGTGCTCGTGGAGGCTCTCGGCGCGGGGCCGGCGGCGGTGGCGCGGATGCGGCGCACGCGGCTGATCTTCGAGGGGATGGTCAGCGCGAGCTTCGGCGAGGCGCCCGACGGCGTGACGCTGCCGCCGCTCATCGCCAAGGCGATCGTGTGCGGGGTGGAGCGGATCACGCGCCAGCGGCTGCTCGCCGGCGAAGTGGAGGAGCTGCCCGCGCTCGCCGAGGAGCTGCTGGCGTGGGCGCTCTCCTACTGCACTCCGGCGGCGGCCGGTCTGGGCGCGGTCTCCTCGGCCGAGCAATGCGATGGGCTTGTGCCGTGCTGCCCACCGGCTCGGAGTGAGGGCGATCGGGCGCGCCTGCTGCGCTGTGCGGCTCAGATTGCGGCCACCAGCGGTTATGCCCAGCTCAGCCCGGCACGGATCGCGCGCGAGACCGGTGTCGGCGAAGCGAGGTTCGATGAGCTGTTCGAGAGCAGCGAGCAGTGCTTTCTCGACGCGCTGGATCGCCTGAGCCTGGAAGCCCTGGTGTGTGCGACGCGGGCCGCGCAGAAGACCGGCGGCTTGGCAGCAGTGCAGGCCGGAGTCGCGGCGCTGCTGCGGCACATCGCGACCAGTCCCGTGCTCGTCCAGGTCGCGTTCGTGGAGATCTTTGCCCTCGGCCCGGCCGGCATCGAGCGCCGCGAACGCCTGCTCGGCCAGTTCACCGACCAGCTCATTCGAGTTCTGCCGGAGTCGCGAGCTCCCTCGCGCCTGGCGGCGGAGGCGAGCGTCGGCGCCGTCTGGGGGACCGTCCACCATCACGTCACGGGGGGCGCCACGCACCTGCTGCCGGGGCTCGCCGACCACATCACCTACATCGCGCTGGCCCCCGTGATCGGCGGCGAGGCCGCGGCCGAGGTGATTCTCTGCGACGAAGAGCCCTAATCTTCGGGGTAGGGGACCTGGGCACGCTCGGGCGCTCTCCTCGTCTCAGATGACTGCTTCGGCCAGCCCCCACAGGCGCACGAGCCTCCTAGATCGCGTCTCGATCGACTCGGACTTACCGCTCGTCGCAATCGATCTCGCGTCGGTCGAGACATACTTTCTCGTCCGGCCGCTCTCCTACCTCGCCGTCGAGGAAGATGGCGCCCTCTGGTGCCCGCTCGCCAGCAGGCCCGCCTCGCTGGACCTCGACATCGACGCCGCGATCGTCCACGCGCATAGTCTGCGGCTTCCGTTCGTGCGCCCCGCGCGTCATCCGGCGCCGGTCCCCACGGCGATGCGCATTGCGGCGCTCGCCGCGGCGCGAGCTCGTGGGGCGCTCTTCACCGTCCGGGCGACGCGTCTGGCGTGGTCCACCGGCGCCGATCTCGATCGCCTCGAGCGCGGCGCCGGCCTGGAGGAATCGGAGCCGGACGATGACCCGGAGGGGTACCTGCGCCTGATGGTTGAGGAGATCGGACTCGACGTCTGCGACGCCAAGCTCGCCGCGCGGGAGGGCTCAGAGTGGGATGTCGAGCTGCACGCGCTCGCCAGCGGCCTCGCGCGGCTCGGGATCTATGCCGCGCCCGCGCTGCGCTGGCGCGGGAAGCTGCACACCGGCCTGACCGCGATCTCCGCGGTACTCGCTGAGTCTGAAAGCAGCCGGCAGCGGTTACGTAGATACGCCGTATGTCCAGGGCGGTTCACGTAGCTGGAACGGGAGGTGTATGCTCGGGCAGGCCTGTCCGCACCGATCGCGAGTTGCGAGGCGCAAGGCCGAGGGAGCATGAGTCAACGACACCAGCTGGGAGTACCCGTGCTGAAACTGCTCGCCGAGGAGTCGATGGTCGCGATCCTGGACGGCCTGGCTGACGGCGCGCTGCGTCCCGCGGAGATCGAGCGGCGCATCCCCGATGCCGGACATTCACTGGTGATGCGACGGCTGCATCGCCTGCTCGACAGCGAGCTCGTCACCTACGAGCACCGGCCGGGACAGCCGCCGCACGCTCGCAGCGCCACCGTCCCACACGAGGCTCACTACGACCTGACCGACGCCGGCCGCGCGTTGCTCGAGGTACCCGCCGAGGCCAGGCGCTGGGAGCGGGCCTGGTGCTCGCAAGCCGAGCGACGCGGCCCGCCCGGCGCCCTGGCGATCACGCTCACCGCCGACGAGCACATGCGCGAGATCACGCTCCTGCTGGCCGACGGCCCGCTGTGCACCACCGATCTGGACGGGCGAACGCCCGGTCTGGGCCGCTCGGCGTTGCGCCGGCGCCTGCGCGACCTCGTCCTCGCGGGGCTGCTCGAACGGCGCGACGGAGGACGGATACCTCTTCTGTACGAGCTGACCGATGGCGCCCGGCACCTCGCGCTCGTGGCGATGCGCGCCGGGCACTGGGAATGGCAGTGGTCGAGGCCAGCAGCACCCAGACCCGGGCAGGGATCTCGACAAGCTGCTGCACATGCTCGCGCCCGTCGCACACGTCTCCGAGCCGGTGGCCGGCATCTGCCAGCTGCACCTCGACGCGGGCGGCGCGGATGACCCCAACATCTACCTGGCCGCACGCGCCGGCAACGTACTTGCTCTTCCGGGCGCCCCCGACGGCGCCACCCGTGGCCGTCGGCAGCGCGACGCCTGCGGCGTGGTGCGAGGCGCTGCTCCGGCGCGAGGGGCCGATCGCGATGAGCGGCGACGAGGAGCTGCTGGCGGCCGTCATCGGGGCCTTGAGCACGGCGCTTCTCGCCTGAAGCTGCGCAGACCCCAGCAAGCGTCCACTTTAGGAAAGTTTTATCTGGGGCCGCGGTTCGCTCTCGCGATGCGTCCTCCAATTTGGACTTTCCTGGGATGCAGGGCAATCTTCTTGCTCACCCTGATCGTCCGCAATTTGCAGCGTCTTTAGCCCGAGAAGCGGCCTCATTCCGGTGACACGGCACCTTCAAGGTGTGGTAAACGAGGCTCTAGTTCCGTTCGCCTGATCGTCCCGGCGGCCCCGCCGGGGGAGGGAGGCCAAGGAGTTGCGCGCAGATACGTGACCGGTCGCCGTTTCAGGCGTCCGGCGCAAAAGGCTCGGCGCCGGGGTGGCTTGGTGCTGCTTACGATGAGCACCCCGGCGCCGGCATTGGTAATCACAACGCCGACCGAAGTCGGCGGAGCGCGGTCGATGTTATCTGAGGCTGCGCGCGATCGCGGCGTCGTGTCTGTGCCGCGGCGCCGCGTGGGGGCGCTGTATCCGAAGCTGCGGCCGGGCCCGCACTCGTTCGAGCGGGAGAGTGTCGCGTCGAATCAGCGCGCGCGATTGTACGGCGCGATGATCGAGCTGGTGGCCGCCCGCGGCTATGAGGCGAGCACCGTGGCGGAGCTGTGCGCGCTGGCGGGGGTCTCCAAGCGGACGCTGTACGAACGGTTCCCGGGCGGCAAGGAGCAGTGCTTCCTGGCGACCTACGACATCGTCGTGCGCCGCGCCGGGATGCACATCCTCACCGCGGGGCGGTGCGCGCTGGACGGCGTCGTCGGGGCCGGCCCGCTGGAGCGGCTGCGCGCTCTGTGGAGGCGTTCGCACACGAGGTGGCCGCATACCCGAACGCCGCGCGGCTCGTGCTGGTGGAGGCCGCGTGCGCGGGCCGGCGGCGCTTGCGCATGCCGAGCGCACGAGACGGCTGGTCGAACGGGTGATCTGCTGGAGCCTCCGTGCCGGGCTCCGACACGCCCGCGCCTTCGCCGCTCACGGTCAAACGGATCGTGGCGGATGGCACGCAGCTCGTGCGCGCACGCCTGCGCGACGGTCGCACCGCGGAGCTCACCGGTGAGCTCTCGGACCTATGCGTCGCCGCCGCCGTGCCGACCGCGACGACGCCCGACGGCCACCGGCAGGGCTGATCTGCGGCGCGTCTCGGAGGGGTCCTCGCCGAGATAGAAACCGTTTCTTGCGCTCGAGCGAGCCGGGGGCTAGCGTGATCGGCGATGGAACCTTCAGGTTGTATGCGAGGTCCCCGAGGCGGGAACCAACCCGTCCAGCCGACCTCGCCGCAGGATCCCGTGCCGGAGTGGCTCTTACGATGAGCACTCGGTGGGGCATCGTATTGGTAATCAAGAGCAAAGGAGATCGGTGACAAATGTCACGACTTAGAATAAGCCTATTGAGCCTGCTGGCCGTGTTCGCGATCGGTGCCGTCGTTGCGTCTGCCGCGTCAGCGGAAGGCTGGACCGTACCGTGTCACAAAGTCTTGGTAGCGGGAAGCGGCGAATGGAACAAAATTGGTACCTCCGGCAAATGTGAAGAAGCGGGAGGCTCAAAAGAATACACCGAAAAGCTGCTGGCCGGCGAAAAAGCAGAATTTAGCGAGCTACCTGCGAATGCGGTCACAACCTCTAAGATCGTGCTCGCCGGAATCACAATCAGCTGTAAAGGGCTAAGTTTTACAGCGGCAGGAAGTCCGGAAGAGCCCACAGAATCCTTCATCGAAGGAACAAACGGCGGCCACATCAAGAAACTAGTTTTCACCGAATGCAAAGTTACAAACCCCGCTAGCTGCCACATTGTGGGCGAAACAATCACAACCAACGAAATAACATTGGCGCTAAATAGCACCTCGACCGAAGTCGAATTCAAAGAAACAGTATCGCCGTTCGCTGAATTCGAATTCAAAGTAGAAACAGGCTGCAAAACCTTGTCAGGTAAAAAAGTTAAAGTAACCGGGCATACAATTGGTGCGATAAGCAATCCGAGCGTGTGCGAAGAAAATCACGTCCTCACAATCAATGAAAAACCAAGCACGCTTAAAGCTGCGGGGGCCGCAGTTGAAGAATTCGTACAAACGATACAGCTTGAGGGCGTGGAGAACCTAAACGGGGTACCGTCAGAAGACGAATGCTGGGATGCCTAGCAGCTCAACAGCAACCAGACTGGCGTCGTAGCCTGAACAACGTGGGTGGGCCGCATGCTGCGCGGCCTACCCACGCGTTGGTGTGTACAACTAGTACTGGAAAGGAGAGAAGTCCCTCTCATGAGTCGTGATGGCGTGGATCCGGCGCGTCTCCAAGCGAGTCGGAGTGAGCATAGGCGGCGCCTCGTGGGTGCCATCGGCTTGGTGACGGTGCTTGCGAGCATTCTCTCGGGCTCGGCGGCGCCCCTGGCCGTGGCGGCGGGGGACGCGAACATGGCGAGCTGCGGCCAATTTCCCGGGACCGAAGGGTCGCCGGGCTTCAGGGCGTATCTGCCGGACTGCAGGGCGTATGAGCTTGTGAGCCCTCCGTATAAGGAGGATGCTGAACTGCCCGGATTGGCTGAGGTTTCTGACGATGGTTCCCACGTGATCGTCGACAGTTTTGGTGCCTTCGCGGGCTCGTCTGAGACCAACACACCCACTGAAGCCAATGTGATTGAGCTGTCGCGTACGGCGTTGGGTTGGGCGCCGTTCGCGCTGCCTCCGCCCGTGTCGCAGTTTTCCGGCAGCGAATTCCTCGGTGCGAGCGCAGATCTCAGCCGGACCTTGTGGGTTCTTCATACGCCGTCGCAGTCGGTCTTTGTGCACGATTTCTATGTGCGCGGCGTGGACGGCGCGTTCACGAAAATTGGACCTGGACTTCCATCGGCGGCAACCGAGGGGCCGCCAGGCCCAGAAATGTTGAGTGCGGACAACAACCCACCTGTATATACCGGGGCGTCGGCTGATTTGAACCTTATAGTCTATAGCATTGCAAGCGAACCATCGGGTTTTCTGTGGCCGGGCGATACGACCATCAGCCAGAGCTTCGTTGCGTCTCTATATGAGTATGCCGGGATGAACAACACAGAACCCATGCTGGTGGGCGTGAAAAACGAAGGACGGCTTGACGGCAAACCCCACATCAACGAAGGGGCCGAACTGATCAGTCAGTGCGGGACGCTTTTGGGATCGGGATCACACTCGGCATACAACGCGATCTCCGAAAATGGCGAAAGGGTGTTCTTCACCCCACAGGGCAAAGACAGCGAAAGCTGCGCGGGCGTGCAGCCCGCTCTGCAAGAACTGTATGTGCGCGAAGGCGGGTCGAATACGCTGCTGATATCTGAACGGTCGCCCAGCGGCTGCACGGGAGGGTGCGCGACCTCGACGCCCGAGGACGCAAACTTCGACGGCGCCTCAAGCGACGGGTCCAAGGTGTTCTTCACGAGCACCCAACAGCTCCTGAATGGAGCCACCGAGGACAGCACCAGCGGCGACAGCGCGTTCACACCTGGATGCTCGGAAACGACAGGCGCGGGTGGCTGCAACCTCTACGAGTACGACTTCGGCAACGAAGCGGGGCACAACCTAGTGCTGGTGTCAGGGGGTGATCCGGCGGGCGCCCAGGTGCAGGGAGTCGCGCGGATCTCTCGCGACGGGTCACACGTCTATTTCGTCGCGAAGGGCAAGCTCACGGGAGCAAATACGGAAGGCAAGGAACCCACCATAGGTCAAGACAACCTGTATGTGTTCGAGCGCGACACGAGCTTTCCCGGAGGGCACACGTCGTTTATCGCGACACTATCCACAGAAGACAGTGGGAACTGGAGTCAGGGAGACTCTCGGCAGGTTGAGGCGACGCCCGACGGCCGCTTCCTGGTCTTCCCGAGTCATGCGCATCTGACGCCTGACGATCAGAGCAGTCCGGAAGCGTCGCAGTTGTTTGAGTACGATGCGCAAGAAGGCAATCTCGCGCGGATCTCGATCGGGCAGAAGGCGCTCGGAGGCTACTTCTGCCCCGCCAGCAACGAAGTGGAAGAAGGCTACAACTGCGACGGAAATATTCAAACGAACGCAGACGAACCGGCATTCGCAGCAGCTCCCAATTTTGAAGGCGCAGACTTCCCTACGATAGAATCTAGTACTCTGGTTGTGTCGCGTGATGGTTCGCGTGTGGTGTTTGAAAGTCCCGATGGTCTGACTCCGCAAGCTGTCAGCAGTCAGCAGCCTGGCTGTAGGAGCGTCTACGAGTATGAGAGCAGTGGCGCTGTCGGTGACGGGAACGTGTATCTGATCTCGGACGGCAAAGACCTTTCCGTTAGTAACGGTCGGTGTGCGTGGAGTCAGGGAAAGATGGATTCCAGCGGGGAAGATGTGTTCTTCGGAACGGGAGATCGGCTGGTGCCGCAAGATACCGATACTCAGAGAGACTTTTACGACGCTCGTATCGGTGGTGGCTTCCCGGCGCCGGTATCGCCCGTCGGTTGCATGGGGGACTCGTGTCAGGGCCGCTGGGCGCGCCGCTGGCGCTACCCGCCGCAGGCAGCGCAACGCAGGCAGCCGGTGGGAACCTGGCGCCACCGCCCGCCTCAAAGCCCAAGCCGAAGCCGAAGTCGTTGACGCGAGCACAGAAGCTCACCAAAGCGCTGAAGGCGTGCAGGCGCATGCGAGGCAAGCAGCGCCATGCGTGTGAATCGCAGGCCAGAAAACGCTATGGCCGAACATTGAAAGCGAGCAAGAGGATTGGGAGGGCCCAGTGACGCCCCGGCTTTTCAGCGGATCGTCCAAGCGCGCCCGGATCGCATTGGGTCTCGCGGTGTCTGTGATCGTGCCGATGGCGGGGATGGGCGCGTCCTCCGCGGTAGCGGAGAGTGCGAAGCCGGCGTGGCAGATTACCTCGCTCGCGCAGCCCACCAATTTCACGCCGACGAACCCAGCAAAATGTCTCGCCAAAGGGCTTTCGAACAGCGAACAGTACTGCGACAGCTATGTGCTGGTGGTCAAAAACGTGGGCGGCGCAGTGACGAGCGGACCGATCGAAATTCTCGACACGCTCCCAGCGGATGTCACGCATGCTGGGATCTTTAGAGAAGAAGTAAACACCACAGGGGGCCTGGAATGCGAACCCTCGACTCCGTTGAAGTGTACGACCTCGGAAGCGGTGGTCCCTGGCGGGTCACTTGTGGTGAGGATCTACGTGAAGGCGGAACCCGAACCGATCCTCGAAGGTAGCGCTTTGACGAACAAAGCGAGCGTCGAAGGGGGAGGCGCGGAACCTGCTTCGACGAGCAGCCAGAACACCGTCAGCGAACAGCTGCCGCCGTTTGGGATCGCAAACTTTGGCCTTGAAGTCGACAACGCCGAAGGCGTCACCGATACCCAGGTGGGAGAGCACCCCTACGCGGTGACGGCGAACATCGCCTTCCCGACCGTTATCAACGGCACTGGCTTTCAATACGTTCCCGTGGAACACGAGAAGGATATCGTGGTTGATCTGCCGCCGGGGTTCATGGGCGACCCACAGGCGACCCCACGATGCCCCGAGTCCTCTCTAATTGGAGGTACGGGTGGAGAAGGAATTGTAGGCGAAACGGGGTGCCCCCCAGATAGCCAGGTTGGGACAGTAGTTGTGGAGGACTATTTTAGCACGCTGTTTAACGTCGACTCTATCCGTAGCTACTATGAATCAGGTGTCTTTCCGGTTTATAACATAGTTCCGGAGAAGGGTGATCCGGCCGAGTTTGGATTCAACTATAAAGGCCAATCGATCACGATGTATGTGAGTGTGAACCCTTTGACGCATTATGGCGTACGGGTCACAGTCCCCGGTGTCATCCGCGGTGTCGGCGTCGTTGGTGCTTCCTTGACCTTCTGGGGCACGCCGGCGGACCAAAGTCACACACCGCAGCGACAGAAGCAGAATACGCGAGAAGAAGCCGGCGCGGTGAGCACAGATACGCCCGAAGCGTTCCTGACGAACCCGACGGCATGCTCGACGACCCCGTTGAAGGCGACGGTGTCCGTGGACTCGTGGGAGAACCCCGGGGTCTACGTTTCCAGGGAAACGACCGTGTACCCGCAGTTGACGGGCTGTGACATGCTCCAGTTCCAGCCGATGATCGCCGTAGCGCCCGACACCACGCAGGCGGATGAGCCCTCGGGCTACGGCGTGACGTTGAGCGTCCCGCAGGCCACCAACCTGTTCCCGGACCTCGCCGCACCGCAGCTCAAAGACGCGACGGTCACACTCCCCGAAGGCGTCTCGCTATCCCCCTCGGCCGCAGACGGCCTCGTCGGCTGTGATGAAGCAGGCCCCGAAGGGATCAACCTGAACGCCGAAGAACTAGGCGAAGGTCATCCCGGTGGCAACGGGAGCCCCTATGACGACGGCCAGCTTCACGCCGAACACGGGCATTGCCCCGCAGGCTCGACGCTGGGAACTGTCGAACTCACCACGCCCCTGCTCGAAAAACCGTTGACCGGCAACGTGTATCTCGCGCAGCCGAAGTGCGGCGGGGCGGGCCAGCCCGCGTGTACCGAAGCCAGTGCAACGAACGGCGAACTATACGGGCTGTACCTCGAACTCGAAGGCTCGGGGGTGATCGTCAAGCTCAAGGGCGAAGCCTCGGCGAACCCCGCCACCGGCCAGCTGCAGGCGACGTTCAAGGACAACCCGCAGTTGCCGTTCAGCGAACTGAAGCTGCATTTCAATGGCGGCCCAAGGGCGCCTTTGGCGAACCCGCAGACCTGCGGGAGCTTCACGACGACCAGCGACCTGACGCCGTGGAGCACGCCGGTCACACCGGACGCGACGCCGTCCTCGTCGTTCCCCGTGGACTGGGACGGCGCCGGTGGCGCGTGCCCGGGCTCGCTGCCGTTCGCCCCGTCCTTCACCGCGGGCACGGTCACGCCCTCGGCAGGCGCGTTCAGCCCGTTCACGCTCACGTTCTCAAGACACGACCGCGAACAGGACCTCGCTCAGATCACCGTCGACACCCCGCCGGGGCTGCTCGGCAAGATCGCAGGCATCCCGCAGTGCCCCGAAGCGGGGGCGAACGCGGGGACGTGCTCGCCCGCCTCGCAGATCGGCACGGCGAGCGTTGCTGCCGGTCCCGGCTCGCACGCGTTCTGGGTCAGCGGCCCGGTGTACCTGACCGGGCCGTATAAGGGAGCTCCGTTCGGACTGAGCGTTGTGGTGCCCGCGAAGGCCGGACCGTTCAACCTCGGCAACGAGATCGTGCGCTCCGCCATCCACATCGACCCGCACACCTCGGCACTGACCATCGTCAGCGACCCGCTGCCCCAGAAACTGGACGGCATCCCGTTCCGGTTGCAGACCGTCAACGTGACGATCGACAGGCCCGGGTTCATGTTCAACCCGACGAACTGCTCCGCACAGAGCATCACGGGGACGATTGCCGCCGCGCAGGGTGCGTCGGCGTCGGTGTCGAGCCCGTTCGCTGTCGCGGGTTGCGCGAACCTCCCGTTCAAACTGGCGTTCTCGGCGAGCACCCGGGCGAAGACCAGCAAAGCGCTCGGCGCAAGTCTGACCGTCAAGATCGCCTATCCCGCCGAGGGCGAGGCAAACCTCCAGAAGGTAGACGTTGAGCTGCCGAAGGCCCTGCCGACTCAGCTGAAGACGCTGAACAAGGCGTGCACGGAAGCGCAGTTCAACAGCAACCCAGCCGGCTGCCCACCGCACTCAGACATCGCGCAGGTAACGGTCCACACCCCCGTCCTCGCGAGCCCCCTCACCGGACCGGCGTACCTCGTGAGCCATGGCGGCGCGGCGTTCCCAGACGTCGAGATGGTGCTGCAGGGCGAAGGCGTGGAGCTGATCGTGGACGGCAAGACCCAGATCAAGAAGGGCATCACCTACTCGCACTTCGAAACGATCCCGGACGCGCCGATCAGCTCCTTCGAATTCATCTCCCCCCAGGGCGAATACGCACTGTTCGCGGCCAACGGCGACCTTTGTGACCAGAAATTGGTGATGCCTACGGTCATGACCGGACAGAACGGCGCGGTCATAAGCCAGGACACCCCCGTGGAAGTCGAAGGCTGCCCCAACTCCATCTCCGTCCTCTCCCACAGCGTCAACAAGCGCACCCTCACGCTGTACGTCTACGCCCCTGCCGCCGGCAAGTTGACGGCCTCCGGCAAGGGCGTCTCCAGCGGCTCAAAAACCTACTCGGCCCGGGAAGCCCTCACCTTCACCCTCAAGCAGAAGAAGGCCGGGAAGCTCGCGACCAAGATCAAGCTGACCTTCACACCGCGCAAGGGCAAGAAGCAGACCAAGACGGTCAAGGCGCGCTTCAAGCACTAGTCACAACAGCAATATCATCGATATATCTCTGGAAAGGGAGTGAAAACGTATGCTCACTAAATTTTATCCACCAAGCGAGAAGCTTTCCTAGGCGTACGCTTCTCATCGCGATGGCGCTAATGGCGCCATAACTTCCTCTAAGCAAGATCCAAAACCAAACCAAGCAAAGGAAAGACACTGTGAGTTATATAACGATAAGGCGAGTGCTTCTCGCGCTCGTCATGCCTTTCGCGACGTTGGGGCTGGCCTCGCCGGCGCTGGCGGGCGAGCATCATCCGACGGGCGATTACGCCCCGTTTGTGGACTGTCCGTTGAGCAACCCGAGTCTGACGTTCTGTCTGGTCGCGCAGACGAGCAGCGGGGAATTCACGGTCGGCAAAAAGACGGTGCCGATCAACAAGACGATTACGCTGCAAGGCGGCACGATCGAGAATGAAGAAACCGGTGCGCTGACGTTCGTCGGGGCGGAAAACGGCGAAACGCTCTCGAAAACCGCGTTGTACGTTCCCGGTGGCCTGTTCGGGACCAAACCGCCGGAATCATGGCCCCCGGAAGCGAAAGAACGCTTCGAAGAAATGGTCAACAAGGGGCTGACGGGCGTGACGGAGACGACCGAACTCGCAAAGCCTGCGAGCGACATCGGGATCAACACGAACAACCTGATCGGCGAAGAAGGCGTGGCGCTCTCTCTACCAGTGAAGGTCAAGCTGAGCAACGTGTTCCTCGGGAATAGCTGCTACGTCGGCTCGGAAGCCCATCCGATCGTCCTGAACCTGACGACGGGCACGACGAGTCCGCCGGAACCGAACAAACCGATCAAAGGCAGCGTAGGCGAAATCGAATTCAAAGATGAATTCAATATTGTCGCGCTGAAGGGCGGGGCGCTCGTGGACAACGCGTTCGCGGCACCCGAAGCCTCCGGCTGCGGCGGGGTCTTCTCGAAACTCGTCGATCCGTTGGTCGACTCGGCCTTTGGGCTACCAGCCGCTGCGGGCCACAACACCGCGATCCTCAACGGCAATCTGGAAGAGGCGGTGGCAGCAGCAGTCAAAGCAAGCGAATAGCAGCACAGCAGCACATGGTCCAGGCATGGGTGCCCGTCGCAGGATGGCGGGCACCCAGCCTTTAGCAAGCGTGGTGAATTGGAGACTTGATACGTGGTTACTGATTGTTATGAAGCTTGAGCGACCGCAGATCCCTCTCCAGCGGCGCTCGAGGAAGGTGCCCGGACATGCGGGACCCGCGCGTGTCCGGTCCCCGCTCGTAGCGGGCGCCACGGCCTTTCCCTCTGGCCGTGGCGCCCGCGCCTCTTGCCTACGACGCGGCAGACATGTTCCAGAGACGCGTACAGATCCGGATGGCGTAGGCTGATGAGATGTCGCGCGTAAACCCCGCGGAGCTGCCCGGGAGCATGGCGGTGCTGGGCATCGTCATCGAGCAGCCCAACGACACCGTCTCGCACATAAGCCATTGCCTGGGTCAGCGTTTCAGCCGGGCGCGGTTTGCGCGATCCACGGCTCACAGCTCGCTGCCGCGGCTCGCGCACAGCGGACGCGTCCGCCGCACGCACCTGGAACGCGGTAAAGATCGCTCCCTGGATCGCTATGAAGCGACCGTGGAGGGCCTCGAGGCGTTCCACACGTGGATGTTCGAGCTGCCGAGCGCGATGCCCGCTCTGCGGGAGGCGATGTACGGCCGGATCGAGTTCTGTCGGCCCGAGGACCTACCGCGCCTGATCAAGATGGTGCGCCAGGAAGAGGCGGTCAGTGACGACATGTACAAGGACGCGGCCTGGAGACTCCGCCAGCAGCGACTTCGGAAAACCGAACCGGTCGACTACACGCGCCGGATCCGTGAGGTCCTGCTCTACGCCGATCCGATGCACTGGTCCTCTCGCTCTGAACGGTACGCATCGATCGCCGAGCGACTGGAAGAGATCGCCAGGGAGATCTCCGACCCGCGATCGGGGGTTGGAGATGGCTGAGGCAGTGTTGGTGCTGGAAGGTGTGTTCAAGGGCTTTTATCGCGGCGACGATCGGCTAGGGGTGTTGGTGGATGTGTCCCTGTCCGTCGCGGCCGGGGAGATCGTGGCGGTCGTCGGCACCCGCGATCAGGGCAAGACGACGTTGCTGCGGGTCGCGTCGGGGAGCTTGCAGGCGGATCGGGGGTCCATTCGTCTTGGCGATCTCGAGTTGACGGGGCTCTCGGACGCGCAGCTTGCCCGCGTGTTGCGCACGGAGATCGGGTGGGCGGCGAGGACTGGGCCGGAGGTGCGGGTGCGGGTCCGTGACTATGTGGGGCTGCCGCTGGCGACGGGTCGCTGGCTTGGCTGGCGCGAGCGGCGTCAGCGGGTCGCGCGCGTGTTGAAGCAGCTTGACGTCGCGGGCTGTGCCGAGCTGCGCTGGCGGGAGCTGTCTGATTGGCAGCGGGTGCTCGTGGAGCTCGCGCAGGCGGTTGTCGGCGGGCCGCGGCTGTTGCTGGTCGATGACGTGATCGACGGGCTGGGATTGGGTAAGAAGCAGGCAGCGATGGAGCTCTTGCGCGGGTTCGCGGACGATCTCGGGTGTGCTGTTCTGATGGCTGTGTCCGATCACGCGGCAGCGTTGCCCGCTGATCGTGTGTGGCAGCTCAGCGGCGGGCGGCTCAAGCTGATGGCAGACATGACCGACCCCGACCTCATCCCACTGCACAAGGCCAGAGACGGAGGCCGGGGATGGATGACCGGGGCCTGAGATGCTCGAGACTCGCGATCTCGTCAAGCACTACCACGTCGGCCGGGAGGCCATCCGCGCGGTCGACGGCGTGTCGCTCTCGATCGCGGCCGGCGAGTTCGTCGCGCTTTACGGGCCGAGCGGCTCCGGCAAGTCGACCCTGATCGACCTGATCGCGGGCTTCCAGGTGCCCGATGAGGGGGCGGTGCTTGTCGATGGGCAGGACATCTCCGAGCTCTCCGAAAGCGAGCACGCCGAGTATCTGTTGCGGGTGCTCGGCATCGTCGGTCAGCCGAGCGAGCTGCTGCCCGCGGCGCTCGCGCGGGAGAACGCGGCCCTGAAGCTCCTGCGAACCGATCCTCGCAACGCGACGCGCCTGATCGAACCGCTGCTGGTAGAGCTTGGCCTCGGCCACCGGATGAGGCAGCCCACGAACAAGCTATCGATGGGCGAGCGCCAGCGCGTGATGATTGCCCAGGCGCTGGCGATGAAACCGAGGCTCGTCCTCGCGGACGAGCCGACCGGAAACCTCGACGCGCGCCGCAGCAAGGAAGTCCTATGGCTGATGCGCAGTCTCTGCCGGGACCGCGACACGGCGGTGCTGCTCGCCACCCACGATCCGCAAGCGGTCGCGTTCGCAGATCGAGTCCACGAGCTCCGCGACGGCCGTCTTCACGAGTACGACCCGGTCGAGCTGTACCTGCACACCGGCGAGGAGCTCGTGGAGCCTTGACGCCGTGATGTCGCTCGGGGAGATCCTCTTCATCTACCGTGCACGCCTGCGGGAGCGGACCGTGGTGGTGCAGGAGATGCTGGCGGTGCTCGGGATCGCGGTCGGCGTGGCGCTCCTGTTCGCCTCTCAGGTCGCCAGCATGAGCTTGGACAGCTCGGTACGCCAGCTCTCACAGCAGCTCGTCGGAGGGATGCAGTACCAGCTTGATGCTCGCGGTCCCGAAGGCTTCTCAGAACGAGTCGTGGTCGAAGCGCGATCTCTGCCTGGCGTCCACGCGGCGCTGCCGCTGCTGGAGGAGCAGGCGAGCGTAATCGGCCCGTCTGGCCGGGCCTCAGTCGACCTGATCGGAGCCGACCAGCGGTTCGCGTCGCTCGGCGGACCGCTGCTGCGGCGTTTGAGCTTGCGGCGGCTCGCGTTCCAGCAGGTGATCGCGCTGCCGGCGCCGATCGCGGCGTCGATCGGGGCCGGCGTGCCGCTTGTGCAGTCCAGCACGCTGGAGCACGCTGGTTCAGGAGCGGCGGGAACATCCAAACGTACCCAAGTCCTGCGGCCGATCGAGCTCCAGATCGGTGCGCATGTCGTCAGAACCCTGCTCGGAATCACATTGCAGGAACGGGACGTTGGCGCGCTGGTCCATAGCCAGGTCGCGCTCGCGCCGGTCACCTACGCCCAGCGGGTTGGCGGCATGACGGGACGGGTGACCCGTGTCTTTGTGCAGGTGCGGCCCGGACGACGGACCGAGGTTCAGGCGGGCCTTGCACGACTCGCCGCGGCGTGGCATCTGAACCTCGAGCCCGCTGACTTTGACGCGACGCTGTTCGCGGTCGCCTCCACTCCCGCTCAGCAGAGCGAGGGCCTGTTCTCGGTGATCAGCGCGATCGTCGGGTTCCTGTTCGCGTTCAACGCGATGCTCCTGACGGTGCCCGAGCGTCGCCGCATGATCGAGGCGATGCGCCGCCGGGGCGCCACTCGCACGATGACCGTCCAGGCGCTGACGTTCGACGCGCTCGTAATCGGCGTCCTGGCGTCCGGGCTCGGGCTGCTGATCGGCGAGCTCCTGTCAATCGAGGTGTTTCATGCACAGCCGGGCTACCTGTCGTTCGCGTTCCCCGTGGGTTCGCAGAGGGTCGTGACGTGGCCCACCGTAGCCCTCGCGGTCGCCGCCGGCCTGCTAGCGGCGTTCGTCGGGGTGCTCGCACCCCTCCGGGACATTCTCTCTCGTCCGCTGCGATTCTCTGCCGCGGCCGAGCGGGCGCCTCGCGGCTGGACCATGTTTCGTGTTATCGCGGGGACGCTCTGCCTGACGATCACGACGCTGATTCTCGTTTTCCGGCCGCAAGCGGCCGCGGTGGGTAGCTTCACGCTGATCGCCGCGATGCTGGCCCTGCTGCCGTTGCTATTCGATGGGATCGTCGTGGCCTTCAAACGCGTCCAGCGCCAGTTTCACGCGGCTTCGACGGTGCTCGCTCTCGAAGAGCTGCGGGATCCGCTCACACGGGTGCGCTCGCTGGCTGTCGCCGCCACCGGCGCGATCGCGGTCTTTGGCAGCGTCGCGATCACGGGAGCGCAGCACAACCTGCAGAACGGGCTGGATCGTACGGCCTACGAATGGAACCACGTGACCGGCCTATGGGTGTCGCCCTCGGGGGTCGACAACACGCTGGCGACGACCCCGTTCCCAGCGTCGGTCGCGGCGAAGCTGACCGGTCTGCCAGGCTTGCGCGCCGTAGAGGTGTACAGGGGGAGCTTCCTGGATCTCGGCGACCGGCGCGCGTGGGTGATAGCGCCACCCCGGGCCTCGGCGCAGCTCGTCCCGCCCGGTCAGCTCGCGCTCGGCAGCGTCACCGAGGCAAACGCGCGCCTGCGTGGTCACGGATGGGCACTCGTCTCCGAAGCCATCGCCAATGAACTGCACCTCCACATCGGCGAGTCGTTCATCCTTCCCTCGCCCTACCCCACCACGTTCCGTCTCGCCGGCCTGAGCACGAACGCCGGGTGGCCGCCTGGCGCGATCGTCATCAACGCGGAAGACTACGCTCGCGCCTGGGGCTCTACCGCGGCGAGCGCGCTCAACATCGACCTCGCACCTGGTGTCTCCCCCGCGCATGCGCGGACGCTGGTCATCAGTGCTCTCGGGGCAGGTTCTGGGCTGGCTGTTCAGACGGCAAGCGAACGCGAGAGTCAGTGGAAGAGCGTCAGCCGTGAAGGTCTGTCACGGCTGACGCAGATAGCGACCCTCGTTCTGATCGCCGCGATCCTCGCGATGGCGGGCGTGATGACCTCGATGATCTGGCAGCGCCGCGAACGGATCGCCTACATAAAGCGGCAGGGCTTCACCCGCGGGCTGCTCTGGCGTGCCCTCTGCTTCGAGAGCGCGGTACTGCTCCTCTCCGGCTGCTCCATCGGCGCGCTGTTCGGCATCTACGGCCAGCTACTGCTTTCACATGCACTGACGACGGTCACGGGCTTTCCGTTGGTGATCGATGTCGGCCCTCTAATCGCACTCACGAGCGTTGCTGTCGTCAGCATCGCGGCGCTTGCCATCGTGGCCGTGCCCGGCTATCTCGCGGTTCGCGTGCGCGCAACGATGGTTAGGCCCGCCTAGCCGCTCCCGGCATCCGGCGGCCTTATCGGCCCGGGCGGTGATCGCCCTGGCGGGCGCCGCGACCCGCGAGCTGCGGTGGGGCTCGATGGAAGTATCCCGCGAGGTCGACCGCTGGCGCACGGTCGCGGAAGGCATCCCCGATGACGCACTCCGTCACGATGCGCTTGCGGCGATCGAGAACAAGCGCGCCAACATCGACGGCGCGGCACTGTTCTGGACCTTGCCACGGGTCCGCTCGCGCGAGCTGCTGCGGCTGCTCGTCGCCTACGAGATCCTGGCCGATTTCCTGGACTGCACGAGCGAGCGCGCCGCTCACGCCGGGACCGTGAACGGACGCCAGCTGCACCGCGCTCTGATCGAGGCGCTCGACCCGGACCTCGACGTCTCGGACTACTACCGCTACCACCCCTGGACCCGGGACGGAGGATACGGCCGGGCTCTGGTCGACACATGCCGTCTGAGATGTGTGCGACTCCCCTCGTATCAGGCGGTCAGGCCGCTGCTCCACCGCGCCGCGTGTCTGACTCAGGTTCTCGCGCTCAACCACGAGCCGGACCCCACACGACGCGACGCGCTACTGAGAGCGTGGGCAGACACAAATTTCGCCGGTCACGACGAGCTCGCCTGGTTCGAGTGGTCGGGCGGTGCGAGTGCCTGGCTGACGATCCTGGCGCTCCTTGCCCTGGCCGCCGATCCCGGCCGCGACGCGCGCGAGGCGAAGGATACCTACGCGGTCTACCTGCCGTGGGTGTCACTCACGGGCACGATGCTCGACAGCTACGGCGACATCGCGGAGGACGCGGCAAGCGCCGCGCACAGCTACATCGCCCACTACGGCAGCACGGATGTGGCAGCCAGGCGCGTCGCCGAGATCATCCGTCGTTCACTTTACGGCGCGGCATCGCTGCGCAACGGCGAGCGCCACGTCGTGCTCGCCAGCTGCATGATCGCGATGTACCTCTCCAAGGACAGCGTCCGGACGCCTCAGACGCGGGCGCTCACCCAAAGCCTGACACACGCCGCCGGTCCCCTCACACGCCTGCTCACGCCGGTGTTGCGGGTCTGGCGGCTCATCTACGGACAACGAGCGACATAGGAGGAAGACATGCGAGATCAAACTCGTCAACAGCCGCCCAGCCCAGCACTGCCCTCGGCGCTTCAGACGCTCGCGTTCTGGCGCCACCCACATGCGTACCTCGAATGGTGCCGGCGCCGGTACGGCGCTCGCTTCACGGTCAACGCGGTCGGGAGGCCGCCGATGGTGTTCATGTCAGACCCGGCGGACATCAGGGCGATCGTCGGCGCCCCCGCGAACATTCTTCACCCCGGCGCGGGGGGAGGGCGATCGCGCCATTGGTCGGGGAGGGGTCGTTCATGCTTGCAGAGGAAGACGAGCATCTGGCTGGCCGGCGGGCGATTCTCCCCGCGTTCCACCATCGAGTTATCAATGAGCACGCGGAGATGGTGGGGGAGATCGCGGCGCGCGAGGTGGCCACGTGGCCCCTGGAATCTCCCGTAATGATTCATCCTTATCTACGCTCACTGACGTTGAGGGTGATTCTGAGAACGATCTTTGGGAGCGAAGAGGTGCGAGTGCAGGAGCTGCACAGGAGGCTGCTCGCGATGTTCTCGGTGACGCGAAGCCTCACCCTGCAAGAGCCCGGGCTCAGACGCCTACCGGGTTGGCGAGGCATCTGGAGGAGGTTCGTTTTCGAGCGCGCGCGAGTAGACCGAATCGTGGTCAGCCTGATCGAGGACGAAGTCCCCGCCAGCCACGGCGGCCTGCTTGCCATGTTGCTGGAGGAACGCCATTTTGACCGGGGTACGACGAGGACCACGCGGATTCGAGACACCCTGATGTCGGTGATTCTCGCGGGGCACGAGACGACGGCGTCCGAGCTCGCCTGGGCTTTTCAACTGATCGCCCACGATCCTGTTGTTGCCCGGCGGCTGGTGGACGACCTGGACGGTGGTCGCGCAGAGTATCTGACGGCCACGATCCAGGAGGTGCTTCGGCACCGCCCTGTCTTCCTGTTCACGATTCCCCGGCTGGTCCGACGGCCGTTGGAGATCGCGGGCATCACCTATCGGCCGCCTGTTCAGCTTGTCGGCTGCATTCATCTCATGCAGCACGACCCGAAGCTGTACCCCGAGCCGCACAGATTCGAGCCCGAGCGCTTCCTTGATGCCCCGCCGCGACCGGAGGTCTGGATGCCGTGGGGGGGCGGACGCAAGCGCTGCCCCGGTCACCATCTCGCGATGCTCGAGATGCAAACTGTTCTTGAGACGGTCTTCCACGACCTCGAAGTGACACCGGTCGGAAGAAGGATCGAGACGGCGCGATGGCGCAGTGTGATCGTGACGCCGGGAAGAGGCGCACGGATCGTACTCCGCAAAAGGCATGGAGGGACTTCAGCGGGCACGATGCCGATGGCGGCGCGCGGTGTCCTAAGTTTAACGGCTCCGTTCATTTGGGACGCTAATTCCGCCACCCTGAACGCGGGAGCCGTCATGATGAGCGCGTGATGGCGTATAAGGACGGCAACGGCGACGCGGTCGGGCGTGCATGACCCCGCCACGTAGCGCAAGCCTGAGCGCAACGGGAAACGGCTCCCAGCGCTCGGAGCGGTACCGGCGTCTGCACGAACCACGCTACTCGCAGTCGCTCGAGCGTGGCCTGGCGATCCTCGGCTGCTTCACGCCCGAACGGCCGGTGCTGGGGATTGCCGACATCGCCGAGGAGCTCGGTATAAGCCGCTCAACAACCCACCGCTACGTGATCACGCTGTTCGCCCTGGGATATCTCGAGCAGGACTCCTCACGACGCTACCGGCTCGGGTTGGGCGTCACCGACTTGGGGATGTCCGTGCTGAACGCCACCGGCCTGCGCGAGCACGCCCATCCCCACCTGGAGGAGCTGCGGCGGGAGACCTCCTACACCGTGAGCATCGCCGTGCTCAACCGCGCGGAGATCGTGTACGTCGACCGGGCGCCGAGCTTCCGCAACGAGATCGACCTGGGCCTCGACACGGGATCGCGCCTGCCCGCCTACTGCACGGCGATGGGCAAGGTGCTGCTCGCCAACCTCCCCGAGCGGGAGCAGAGCGAGCTGCTCGCCACGATGAAGCTGCCACAGCGCGGCCCGAACACGATCACCAGCAAGAACGCGCTGCGCGTGGAGCTCGATCAGATACGCGAGGAAGGCTTCGCCGTCAACGACCAGGAGCTTGCCGAGGGGGTGCATGCGATCGCCGTCCCGGTGCGCGCCGTCTCCGGCAAGGTCGTTGCCGCACTTGGCCTCTCGGCGGATACGTCGACGATCTCGCTGGAGGAGCTCGTCGACGCGCTCGGCCCGCACCTCGTCTCCACGGCCGACCGAATCTCCGCGCGGCTCGGATATCGCCGCCACGACGAGCTCGCCCGCAGCCGCTGAGCCGAAGCTTCGCGTGCCCGCGAGCGCGCTGGCCGTGGGATGGTTCGCCCCCAAGCGGCCAGAACCTCGCAAACGACCTCGTGCGCTGGCTTTAGGAAAGTTTTAGGTTCGCCACGGGCCAGACGCTCAGCGAACCGTCCTCCTATCTGGACTTTCCATGATTGCAGGAGATTCCTCTCCGAGCACCGACAAAGGCGCCATTTGCAGGCTCTCCTGCAGCGAAACGACGGACTCACTCTGGTAACACTCCGCCTCTGCGATCTGGTAAACCGTTCCCTATCGCCGTCGCCGGCGCGAGCAATCGTCCCGCCGGTTGGGATCGTGAAGTAGATCGCGAGGAGGGCAGCGACCCAGATCAGCAGGACTTCCACGCCGTCCGAGGCAGCGGGTCCCCGAGGCCCTCCGAAGCCGACCTCTCTGCCGAACACGGACAGGTCGCTATATAACCAGCCCCGGAGCGCATCCTCTCGAAAAGACGAGCGCTCCGGGGCACCAAGCAACACTGCGCGGCGGATCATACCTCAAGGGCGGGGGCCGGACAGGCCGGACCGCGTTTCTGCGGGAGCGAGCGGAGAGGGCGCTGGCCGTGGAGAGGACCCTCAACACCGAACGACGACAGGGGATGTCCGCCGGCCCTGGGCTGACAGGCGGGGCGTACCTCGGAAAGCGCCTCAGAAACCCCGGAAAGTGCCGGTAAAGATAGAAACCGTTTCTTGCATTCGAGTCGAGCCGGAGGTTAATGTGCTACTCGCATGTCCAGCCACTCCTCCTAGCGGGCGCCACGTCCGCCCCTCTCGGTCGTGGCGCCCGCGCCCTCCGCAGTGAGAGATCCGGTTGGAGGCAGGTGTATCAATGATTCCGATCTTTATAGGGGTCGCCTGGCTCAACCTGGTGACGATGGTTATCGCCGCGTGCCGCGTGGCGGCGCACGCAGATGCTGAACTGGAGATCATCGTTCAGGCCGGTCGGGCGGACGGAGGACACATTGAGGCGAGTTGGGGTGAGAGCTTGAGCTGTCACGCGCACGTAGTTGGTCGGGGCCACCAATCAAGGCTAGGGAGGATCTCGTGAAGAGCGGGCGCATCATTGCCCTCGCCCCCATGCGACTCGTGGTGGCGGCGCTTTCGTTGGTGCCGTCGGCCGCACCAGCGACGGTGGCATGCCGCGTACTCGGGTTGTCTACCTCGATCTTGAGCGACCCGGGGGGAGTGAACCCCGAGCCGCCGCATGATGCGACGTGCCTCCACCAGAGGCGATATCGAGGGAGGCACGGCGGAAGAGCTCAAGTTCAGCTGCTCGATGTCGGCGGACAGCTGCCCGCATCCCAGCGGCGGTCTGACGCGCGGGCGTGTGGAGGGCGACGGCATCGCTAGTTACGCGACACGTACCGCGACCCCGCAGCTGCGTTCGAGCCGAAATGGGCTGCCGCGGACAAGGGTGTCGGAGATTCAGCGCGGTCGTATGCTCTCGGCGGCGGTGGACGTGGTGGAGGAGGTCGGCTACGCGCGTATGACGGTCTCGCAGGTGATTGGCCGAGCGCGGGTTTCGCGCAAGACCTTCTACGACTTCTTCGCCGACGGAGAGGACTGCTTCTTGGCTGTGTTCGAGGAGGCGCTCTCCCGCGTAAGTATCCGTGCGCGCGAGGCATATGCGTGTGAGTCCGGTTGGCGCGAGGGTATTCGCTCCGCCTTGGGGACGCTTCTTCTGTTCATGGACGAGGAGCCCGCTCTCTCCAGGCTTTGCTTCATCGAGACGCTGGGGGCCGGCGAGCGCGTCCTGGAGCGTCGTTCGCGGCTGCTCGCTGAAGCGGCCAACGTCGTCGATGGGGGCCGTCTCGCGACCAGCGCAAGTCGCAACCCGCCGGAGGTCACGGCCGAAGCGGTGGTCGGGGGGATCTTCGCGGTCCTGCACACGCACGTGCTGGAGGGTCGCAGGGAGTCGGCGACGGATCTGCTCGGGCCGCTGATGAGCGTGATCGTGCTGCCCTATCTGGGAGCGGGGTCCGCAGGGCGGGAACTGAACAGGCCGCCGGCTCCACGAGCCAGGCGCACGCGCCGACCGGCCAGGAGCAAAGACGCCCTTGAAGGTCTGGATGCGCGGCTGACCTATCGCACGGTGCGGGCTCTGATGGCTCTCGCGGAGCACCCTGGAGCGAGCAATCGCGAGGTCGCGGAAGGCTCGGGCATCGTCGACCAGGGTCAGATCTCCAAGCTCCTGACACGGCTCGCGCGGCTGGGCCTCATCGAGAACCGCGGCGAGGGTCAACCGAACGGCGCGGCCAACGCATGGCACCTGACGGCGTACGGGGCGAAGATCGAGCGAGCTGCGCGGCCGCGGTGATGCACGCCTGCGTCGCACTCCAGACCGGTCAAGGTTTTTCAGGGAGGCGCCGTGGTGGTTGTGCGCCCCTGAGGGCGGCATAAGACCATGCCGGGAATCTCGCGGGAGGAGAGGAAACGTGAGCGATAGCTATCGAGTGGTGTGCGTGGAGAAGGACAAACACATCGATGCCGTCGGAACGAGCGCGACCGCGGCGAGCACCGCTGATCGACGCTGGACCGTGGCCGAAGCTCGCCGCGAGATCGAGGAAGGCGCACGCTTCTATGCCGTCAGCCCGACCACCGGTGAGCACGCCGACGTCGAGCTGTTCGAGGACACAATCCGCACCAACCCAGACGAAGTCACCGACAACAACCTCGACGATCTCCGCGCCTGTGCCTGGAGCTAGCCAGGCCCGCGACGCTGGCGGTGGCCGGCGAGCACGAGCTCGCCAGCAGCCCGGCCGATGTCCTGATGTGCGGGCATCTTGGGGCCAGATCCCGGTTCTCGCCCAGCAGCTGTGAACCGTGGACCGTCGTATTCTGTGCATCGAACAGGAGCAGGGCCAGATCGTGGCTGTCGGCACCGGCGGCTCCGAGGGCGTGCCCCATCGCCTTTGGCTGCTCGCTGAGGTGCGTCGTGCGATTGGCGAAGGCGATCGCTTTTACGTGATCAGCCCGAACACCGGCGAGCAGGTGGAGCTGCGACTGCTCGTCGGCACGCTGGCCGGCGCTTTTGACGGGGTGGGCCAGGACTGTCTCCGCGCTCTGCGGTCGTGTCGCTGGCGCTAACCGCCGGAACCCTCATGCGTCGCCGGCTGCCACTAGCGGCGCGTGTGCCTCGGTGTCGGACTCGCGTCTCCCGAAAGTCTGCTGCCCACACGGTCGAGGGAGCGATCTCGATCCCGAGCCGTTGCAGCTCGCCAGCGATGCGCCGATAGGCGCATGTCGGGCGTCGCTCCCGCCACCTTTGCGCCTCGTGAGTTCGCGTGCCCCGCGACCGGCAGTTCGCCACCTGTTCGTGACCCCTGCCTCGAACGCGAATCGACGCGGTCCCGGCCGCTTGAGGAACCTTCGTCGTCGCGCCCGTGAGGGCGTGTCGGCTTGGGTGGCGCGGCCTCACACCTCGGTGGCCTCGCTCTTTGCGGCTCGGGTCCGCGTCTGTGGCGAAGATAGGTTTGGCCCGTGAGGATTTCAAGCCCTGCGGTCGCGAGCTCACCGCATCTTGCGAGGAAAAGCTACGGCACCCGCGCACGCGCTCGCTCGCGCTCACGCAGCAGGGGTCTGAGGATCTTCCCCGACGGCGACTTCGGAATCTCCTCTCCACCAACTCGATCGCGCGAATGCGCTTGTGTGGGGCGAGCTGCGGTTGCTCGAGGAAGCCAGCGATCGGAAGCCGGTTCAATTCGGTGTGGGACGAGGGTGTGACCCCGCTTGTGACCCACGACCAGCCGGTCTTCCGCAGGTAGTACTCGACGACTGCATTGTCGTCCCGGAGCAGCGACGCACGGGCAAATCGAACCACATGAGTCCGATGCCGCAGAATCGCACTCAAGCCTCCCAATCCACCTGTCGATTAGAGCGGCATGTATAGACGCATGTCCGAGGACGGATGAGAGCCTAGAGAGACTTATCTTGTGGGCTGGCGCGAGCGAGACTGGGCAAAGTGGACAGACGGGGAGCGCCAGCGTTTCTTCGGGGCCACGCGCTCAACCAGTCGCGCACCCACGTCCAGCCTGAAGGCCGTCGGTAAGCGTCGAACGCGGAGAGAGGCTCTCGCGGCGCTCATACTGATCGCAGCCGCAGTGGCATATTACAGTGGTGTGCTCGACCACTCCGCCCAGCGCACGATTAGCCCTACCTCTCGACCTGCTCCGACGCCGTATCTACGGCTGCCGCACACGTCCACTGCGGCCGCGCCTCCCTCCCCGCGCTACACCACGATGAGCGGCCCGAGCTCGGTGCCCCGTGGCACATACATGACGGTCACCGGCACGCTGCCCCCGGGCGAAAGTGGCCCCATCATCGTGGAAGGCCGTTGGGAATCAGGACCGTGGTACGAGCTCGCCTCCACGAACGCCAGCAATGGCGGATTCAGGGTGCGCTACACACTCCCCCGGCCCGGCATCGTCCACGTCCGCCTAGCGCTGCCTGACGGCGACTACGCCGTCAGAACCATCGACGTCACCTGAGTGACTGCGGTCGTGTCCGGCTGACCGGTACCTGCTCGACGCGACATCGAGCGAGCTGCAGGTGTGCTCGCTCCGCGCGGGCTGGCCGACCGCGTGGGGCTCGCGGCGGCGGGCCGATGCCTGGGTTCATCGCTGTCTGCGCCGAATCTCGATCCGGTGTCGGACGACGATTGGTTCAGAGAGGCAATGTGGCTCACTACCCAAAGATTGGGTTGGCTCCGCCGGTACCTAGTTCGCGGCCCACTCTGGCGGGGTCGCGCCGGGCTTCCATGCCTTGGTGACGCCGCCGCCTTTTTGGCGTAGGAGTTGGGAGTAGTCGTTGAGCTGGGTTTGGAACGCGAGCTCGTCGCGGGGGTCTTGGCGTGTTTCGTCGAGTTCTGCTCGCCAGACGGCGAGCGCGCCGAGTGTCTCGAGGGTTGATTCGTCGGTCCACCATTTGTCTTTGAGCGCTTCGAGCTGTTCGGGGTAGCGGCCGCGCAGGGCGACGATGGCGCCCCACATCTGCTGGCGCCACTCGGGGTCGCCGCCGTAGGGCTCAAGCCAGGGCGGTCGCTCGCCGCTGTTGCCGTCGGCGAGCACGGGGGCTGAGCGCAGCGGGCGAACGTGGCCGTTCTTGATGGCGCGCGCGATTTCGTTTGCGACGAACTGTGCGGCGAGCGTCGAGTGTGGTGTGTCGGCGCCGGCGGCCAGCTCGCGGAGCTGGAGGGCTACGGGGTCGGATAGGACGACTTGGACTCGTTGGCTCATCGTGTTCGTTCCTGTGCTGGTGGGTTGACGATCCGGTTGATCGCGCGGACGATCCCCGGTATCCGGCTGGTGCGGCTGGGCGCGAGCTGGCGGTGGAAGTTCGTGCCGTAGTCGCGGTCGGCGCAGCTCGGGGTGCGCGAGCGATGGTGTTTGGGCGTGGCTGCGGCGCATGTTCTCGGCGAGCCGCTGGATGCGGTCGGTGTCGTGCCCTTCGACGCCGAGATCCTCGCGCGAGACGAACCAGGCGGTTCCCTGGCGGGCGCGGGACGCCTCGACGTAGGCGGGCTCCTTGCTGGTCTGCCAGCCGCCGGTGACGACGAGGGTGCGGGTGACGGTCGCGCCTTGGGCGCGGTGGATGTGCTGGGCGTAGCCGAGCCGCACGCGGGCGAGGTCATCGCCGGTGATGGTTCGCCGGCGGCCGGTCACGTCGAACTCGATCAGCACCTCGCCGGCTGTCGGTGATGTCGAGGACTTCGCCGCGGCTGCCGTTCTCGATCCGCTCGACGCCGGGCTCGCGGTGCTGGTCGATCAGCGCCACCCGGTCGCCTTGGCGGATGCCGTAGTGGACGCCGGGCACCGGGACTTCGAGGTCGCCGAGTTCGCCGCGCTCTGCACGGAAGTGCTGGGCGCGGGCGTTGAGCCGGCCGATCTCCTGGTTTGAGGCGTCGGAGATCAGCGCGACCTCGCTCGGGTCGAGGGTCTCGGTGAGCGTCGCCCAGTTCTGCGCGGCGTGCTCGACGGCCTCGTCGCGGGTGTCTGCCATGTGCAGTTGCCCGCGCGCGTGGTAGTGCGCCATCGCGCGGTCTGAACGGCCGGCGCGGAGGTCCGCCCAGGCGCGCTGTTCGTCGCGGTCAAGGGTGCGGCGGATGTTCGACAGCTCGGCGCTCGGGGCGATGTCTGAGAGCCGGGCGAACATGCCGCCCGCGCCGATCGAGGGCAGCTGCGCGGCGTCGCCGATCGCCACGAGCTTTGACCCGGTGTGCTCCACGACTTCGGTGAGCCGGCTGAGGCGGTCGGTGTCGGCCATGCCCGCCTCGTCGAAGTAGATCGTCGTGTGCTGGTCGACGGCGAGCTGGCCGCGCTCGACGCGCGAGACGAGCGCGTCGAGCGTCAGGGTGCGCCCGGCGAGCGCGGGGCTGTCCTGGCCGAGGCGCTGCGCGGTGGACCCGGACACCGCGATCCCCAGCGTCTGGTTGCCGACGTGCTGCTCGGCTCTGGCGGCGGCGTCGATGACGACGCCCTTGCCGGTGCCGGCGGGTCCGACGAGGATCGCGGCGCGCTCGGGGCCGGTGATGACCTCCAGCGCGTGTGCCTGCTCGGCGCTGAGGCGTCCGCTGATCCGCTCGGCGATCTGGTCGCTGGCGAGCGCGCGAGCCTGTACGCCAACGTCTCGGCCGCCGCCGGCGGCGAGCGCGGTGAACCTGCGCTCGATCGCCTGCTCGCGGGCACGCACGGCGAGCGTCGTCATCAGGCCGCCCTCCAGGGGGAGGACACGGCGTTCGGCGATCATCGCCCGTGAGAGGTCGAGCGCGTCGCCGGGTGAGAGCTCGCCGACGGACTGCTCCAGCAGGACCGCCCGGAACTCGCCGGGCTCGAAGGTCGCGGCGCGCTCGGTCAGGCGCTGCTCGACACGATCCTCAAGCGGACCCTCCGGCGGGGGCTCGACGGTGGCGCCGAGCAGCCGGCCGGGCTGCTCGCCGGCGAAGTCAAAGCGCGCGGCGGTGTCGTTCCAGGCTTGCTGCAGGTCGGCGCGGGTGATGAGCACCTTGGCTTTGCGGTTCTCCAGCTTGAGCTGGCGCAGCTCGCCGCGCTCGGGTGCGCGGCCCCACTTCGCGCGGAAGCGCTCGGCGGCTCTGGCGACCTCGCGGCTGCGGGAGGAGAAGGCGTCCAGCAGGCCGCGCGGTACGCCGGCTATCTCGAAGTAGCGGCCGTGTTTGCCGGTGCCCCGCTCGATCGCATAACCCCGCTGCTGGAGTTGGTGCGCGAGCGAGGAGCGGTAGTAGGCGCCAAGCTCGCGGGCGGAGCGGAAGATCGGCCGGGAGGCGACAGCGACGATCTTCCCGTCATCGCGGACGGCGCTGGTGATGACCACGTGGCTGTGGAGCTGCGGGTCGGGCGCGTCTGTCTCGAGGACGCCGCGGGCGGTGGTGTGCCGGTACTCGGCGGCCACGACGTCCCGCGCGGGCTCCTCGAACACCTGCCCGTGGGAGCGCCGGCGCACGGTCGGCACGGTGTCGGTCAGGTGCGCGATCGTCTCGTTGACCGCTGCGGCGTGTGCGGCTTCGATCTCGCGGCGCTGGGACTCGTCGGCGAGCGCCCACACGGCGGATACCGACTTGGGGGCGCTGAAGGTCAGGTCGATCCCGCCGCCGCGAGCGCCGTTGGAGCCGGCCTGTCGCAGCCACCGTCCTGACCGGGGGTGCTTGCCTTCCATCAGCGAGATGAAGTCGCGGCCTTCGACGGTGGAGCCCTCGATGCCGAGGCGCGCGAGCGTGTCGGGCGAGGCGAGCCACTGGCCGGGTGCCTGGGTGGGCTCCCCGTCGGGGGAGAGGTAGTAGTCGCCGCGCTCTGGCTCGACGGTCTTTGACTCCAGGTAGCGCGCGTAGCCGCCGCCCTTGGCGGCGCCGATGCTGGCTGCGGTCATCACAACGGGTACAGACCCCAACTGCCCCAGACCGGCCAACGAATTGGCACAGCGCGGACACAGCGCTCGCACAGCGGTGCATCTAGTCTGTCCGGGCTTGGCGGTGTGCGCCGGCCGCGGGAGCCGGTGAGCGTCAGCGAGCGGCGAGCGAGCAGCCCGAAGGGCTGCCGGCCGGCATGCACGACGCCGGGGTCGGTGGAGAGCCGACCGCAGGGAGGCTCGGTTACAGCCGGCGAAGCCGGCGTGCGCTATCTGGCCGTTGCCGGTCGGCCGCGCCGTCGGCGGTCGCCGGCGCGGCGTGGTCGGCGTGCAGCCGGAGGCTGCCGGGCCGGGCGCAAGCCCGCAGGGCTGCGCAGGCCGGCTGGCTTCCGTCGCCTCAGACAGACGACGGATGCGTGGGTGCCGCGCTTATGCTGCGACCGGGGTGTGCTCGACGGCCGCGGGGGACTGCTCCTCCCGGAGGTGGTCTTCGATGCGCCGCGCGATCTTGTCGATCGTCTCGGCGTAGCCGCGGATCGCCTCGAGCTCGCCGCTCTCGCCCCACGCCGGCGACGTAGGGGACGCTCGAGCCCGACGTGTCCAGGCCGACGGAGCCGCAGACGACGAACGTGACGGTGTCGACGAGCACCTCGGCTCGGCGGCGGCCGTACTCGTTGTAGCCCACTCCGAGGGCGTGCGCGATCTCGTGGACGAGGACGCGAACCTGGGCGTTGGCGGACAGGGCCTGGTTGACGACGATCTCGCGTTTCGCGCTGTCGCACCAGCCGTCGGCCGGCCCGTCGAGGCTGCGGGTGGACACCGTGTAGCCGAGCTCCCGGGCGAGCAGCTCCAGCGGGGCGAGCAGGTGCGCGTGGCTGTCGCCCTCGATCGGCTCCGTCGGCGGATGCAGCGGGAGCGGGTCCTTGCCAGGCAGCGGGTCCGTTTGTGAGACGTCGAATACGGAGACCGCCCGGAAGACTGTGCGTCTTGACTGTTCGTCGTGGGCGTCGGTACTCGAGGGTTGAGTCTCGGACTCGCGGGTTCGGATGCTCATCGGCGCGAGGATCCGGATAGCGCGCTCGCCCTTGCGAACGCAGCGGTTCAGCTCGAGGAACGCGCGAAACCCTGCGACGTAGGTGGCGTCGGGGCGCTGCATGGCGATCAGCAGCTGGTTGCCGAACGAGTAGCGCGACAGGCCGTTGGTCGAGCGTACCCGTACCCAGCGCTGCCACCCCTCGGAGGTAAGCAGTGCGCGTGCTGCTTGCTCGAGGCGGTCTCGGTCGGCCTGGCGGCGCGCGGCGCGCTCGGCCTCCGTGAACTTGTGGTGAGCCATTAGCGACCATCCCTTCGGGTTGCTGGTCCCGCGGGGTGCGGGGCCGATCCCCATCCCCACCGCACGCCGTAAGGCGTGCCAGCATTGGGGTGGGGTCGGCCCCCGGACCGCTGTCTCGCAGCCGCGCTCCGGCGACTCACAGTTCTGCCTCTCGCGGGGCGATTCCAAGACCATCGCGCGCGATGCGCGCCAGCACGTCGGTGTGCACCCACGGCGTCGGCTCGCTCTCGCCTCCCTCCGGGAGCTGGCCGATGCGGCGCGCCAGCCAGCTGGTCTCACCGCTGAGGTTGCCGCGCCTGTCGCGCTTGGTGCGTCCGCAGCGGATCGCGATCTCGCTCATGCTCAGCTCGCCACCCATGACCTTCCGCTGGACGGTCTCGCGTAGACCACGGTTGAGCACGATGGGGCTGCCGACTACGCGCTCGTACTCCTCCCGCAGCCGTCGGGTGGAGAGGTTCCCGGCGCAGCGGGTGAGCGCCTGGGTGGTGAGGGTTCGCGCCGGCTCGTAGGCTTCGAGGGCGGCGACGACATCGCGGAACGACACGGCGTCGAAGCCGAACTCGCGGCCGGGGTCGCGGGAGCGCGTCCAGCGCAGCTCGGGCGTCGTCCCGCGGGTGGGAAGCTCGACGGATGCGGTAGACGTGGCCCTCGGCGTCTTTCAGGGCATCGACGGCCGTCGGGGCATCGGCGGCCGGTGGCGGTGGAGTGGCGTGGCGAGTGAGGTCGAAGTCCTCTGGCGTGACGGCGCGGCAGCGGCCCTTGGTGTTGTCGGCGAGGTACAGCTCGCAGACGATGTGCGCGTTCTCGGGAGGCTCGTCGGCTGCGAGATGCGCGATCAGGCGTCCATCGCTGAGGGTGCCCAGTTGGTAGTCGACGACGAGAGTGCTCCCGTCTGGTCGTTGGAGGCTGACGACCTCGCGTGTCTGCTCGGTGTCCAGCGCGATGTAGCTGCCGAGGTTTCGGGTGTGACGGGCGCCCGCGCCGGCTTGTGGAGGAGTTGCCTCTCCGGTGTGGGGAAGCGGTGCTGTGGTGGTGGTGCTCATGGTTCTCCTTCGCAGGGGTATGAGCCCGCCGGGCGCGGGCCGTTGCCCCGCTCCCGCGCACGCGGAGCGTGCGATCATCGGGAGGGGCGAGGTCCGCCGGCCGCGGTCAGGCGCTACGTGCACCGGCGTCTCGCGCGCCTACCCGGGCCGCCGGCTCCTTGCCATCGGGATACGCCCGAGCTGCTCGGCTTGGGAGATGTAATCCGCTACGAGCGCCGTGACTTCGCCAGCGCCGCCCTTCTCGCACAGTTCCTGCTCGACTGTGTAGATGCGCCCTGCCCGCCCGGCTGCCGCGTCGATGATCCGCGGCTTGCCGTCCACGCGGATGCCGTAGAGCGCCCTCTTTTCTCCTGCTTTCGTTTTATAGCGCCCGAGCTCGAACGGCTCGCCCTCCGCTTGCCGTGGCGCTGGCGCGGCGCACCGCGGGCCCGGGTCCGCGCGCTGTGCGCTAGACCCGTATCCGATGATCTCTCCGGGCTTCTGCTCGGTGGCGTAGGGCTGCTCGGCGGGGTCCAGGTCGAGTCGTGGAGCTTCGAGATAGCGCCCCCGCTTCGCCTTGAGCCCCTTCAATCGTTGTATTTCACAACTAGCTTGGCGTCGAGTCCTGGGGAATGTGAACGTCGTTCCGGTCTGCTGAGCGAGGGCCTTGAGATATGAAAGCTGCTGAGGGCTTGCTGCGCTGGGTGCTGATGCGTGAGGGCTCATGGTGACGTGCCTTTCTGTGGTTGTGAGCTTGCGAACCTGCCCTCTGCTCATCACGCCCCGGAAGGAGAGTCAAGCAATTGATAATGTGAAATCAGCGCGCCCCGCCAGGGGCGATTCTCAATTGCTTGAAGGCGTAAGCCGGTCTCTCGGGGAGGGGTGTGATACGACTCTCGTGTTAACTCCCGGAGACCGGCGGCCATGGAGGCCGAGTGCGGCCATTCGCGCTGTCACGCTTGTTGCGCGCTGAGGGTGGGCTCGAGTCACTGGGATTTCACTGCACCCGCTTACGCCGCGAGCGCCAGCCAGCGCTCGCGCTGCTCCGTGCTCGCGTTCGCCAACCGCACCAACAGTTCGCCGTGGCAAGCGCGCGGCGCGCACCAGCATCCCAGCACCAATCCCCGCAGCTCGTCCAGAGCTGCGAACAATGCCGCGTTCTCGCGCAGCCAACTTTCGTACAGCCCAATGCACTCGCCGCGCTGCGCCGTGCTTGCCGACCACGAACGGGTTGCCCCACTTCGAGGGGCGCCCTATGTAAACGTGGTGGCGCTCGCGCTTGCAGTGAACCGCACGCGGCCTGCCGAGCTGCACATACGCTGGGACGAGCAGACCGCTGGGTCGCCGTGTTGACTTGCTCATTGCTGTCTCCTTGAGGTCGGGGTTGAGCACGCCCCGGCCTGAGCGGGCCGGCGAGGCGGGTCAAGCCCTGTCCCGTCAGGGATCGCCGCAGGCGACGCGAAGCGCAGGGCTTGACGCGCCGCGAGAGCCGGTCTGCTGGCCTACAGGGGTGGGCTCAACCCCCGACCCGGAGTCAACGGCTCAATAAGCCCGGTGGGCGGACGGTCTACGGGCACTACGCGAGGGGGGAGTCAAGCTTCTGCCAGCAGCGTTATGTGACAGTCGCAGCCGTTGTCGGCGCGGAAGCGCGACCCGCCTTGGTGAGGCCGAATGTCGTCGCTAGACGCTGGCGGAGCTCAAGGAAGTCGTTGCCGCGCGTCCCAAGACTCCAGCTCGCGGCGGCGAAGTCGAAGATGGTGCCGCCCTTGCGGCACGCGCGGTCTTTGCTGTGGCGGCCGAAGCAGTAGAAGGTGCCGTCGGGGTAGAGCTGGAGGCTGGGCCTGCTCTCTTGATGCAATCCGGCAGTGCTGGGGTGGCGTACGCAACGGAGGTCAAAGGGCGTCGGAGGCCCCTGTTCGCTCTGTTGCGTACGAGTTATCCGTGAGGTCTGGGTGATGGTGGGCGATGGGGATGCCGCCGGACGTGAGAGGAGCCCCGGAGGGGCGACGACCTCGTCCGGCGGGCGCTGCTCGGCGGGCACCCCGGGCACTGGCTCGGGCGTGGTGGGTACGTCCGCCGGGGTCGGCATGATGCGCGGCCCCCGATGGTCGCCGAAGCCCTCACCAGTTCTCTGAACGGCTCCTGCCGGACGCAGCGTGTTGTGCTGCCGGACGGCGAGCGCACGTGGACGGTGCTGGATGGCGATCACGGGGTGGTGGAGCCGGCGGAGGAGTATCTGGAGTACCTGCGGATGCTCGGCCGGTCGCCGAACACGGTGAAGTCCTACGCCCGCGCGCTTGCGCTGTGGTGGCAGTTCCTCGACGTTTACGGGCTTGCCTGGGATGGGGTGAGGATCGAGGATCTCGGCCGTTTCCTTGGCTGGCTTCGTTCGGGCGATGAGCCGGGGCTTGTTTTGATCGAGCAGCGGCCCGCGCGGTTCAGCGAGGGCACGGTGGCGCTGCGCCTGCAGGCGGTTTGCTCGCTCTACCGCTACCACCACTTCAATGGTGTGGAGGCGGCCTCGCGCCTGTATGAGCGTGTGTTCTCTCGCCAGCACGCTTACAAGCCGATGCTCAAGCATCTTGCGCGCAGGCGGAGCCACGAGCGCCGCGTCGTGCGCATCGTGCGGGCGAGGCCGAGGACACCGCCGACGCTCACGCCGGAGCAGGTGGGGCTGATCCTCGATACCTGCGCGCGTTGGGATGAGCAGCAGCGCGACTGGGATGGCTCGGTGCGCGACCGGCTGCTGTGGGCGCTTTTGGCGGAGAGTGGGATGCGGCTGGGCGAGGCGCTCGCGATCAAGCACTGCGACTGGCACACGGGGCTCGGCGATACGCCGTTCGTTGAGGTCGTCCCCGCGAGGATCACCCGCACGGTCTGCGGGTTAAGAACGGCGGGTACCGGCGCATCTACATCTCCGATGAGCTGGACCGTCTCTACGGCGAGTACCCGTGGCGGCTGTGCGAGATGGGCGCGGACACTGCGGTGGGTGACCTGGATTCGTGGTGGGTGTTCGTGAACCTCGCGCGCGAGCCGCGGTTCGCCCCGCTGCGAGCGGAGACTGTCGCCTGGCAGGTGCGCCGCCTTCGTCGCGTGCTTGAGGGTCGTGTGCCTGAGCGGTTCACTCCGCATTGGCTTCGTCATACGCACGCCACGGCACTGTTGTTGTCTGGGGTTGCTGAGCATGTCGTTAGCCGTCGCCTCGGTCATCGCGATATCCAGACGACTCAGAATCTGTATGGCTGGGTTTCTGAGGAGGCTGAGCAGCGCACGGTCGCGCAGTGGCGAGAGCTGACCGCGGCATGGAGGACGGGGTGAGCAAGGTCGCTAGCGCGGCGCTCGCGCAGGCGATGGACGGCAGTGGCCTCTACACCGAGGAGCGCAACCTCGCGCTGTTCGGGCAGGTGCCGGCAGAGCTGCGGCTGACGGAGTTCTCGCCGCGGACGCTGCCTGATCATCCGGCGTTTCGCTGGCGGCTGGGGTGCCGGCCTGAGTGGCGCGGCTTTACCCTGCAGGGGCTGCCTGAGCCGATGCAGCGCGACTTCGCCTACGGCGTGTCGCGGCTCATCGATTCCGGGCTGACGGTCAACGCGCCGTATGCGCTGACGGTGAGGTGGTTCATCCGGCTGGCCGAGGAACGGCGCCAGGCGGGGCGCCCGCCGTTGCGCTCGCTGATCGACCGTCCGCTGCAGGAGTGGGAGCGCGAGCTCGTCAAGGCGCGTGCTCGGCGAACCGGCAAGCTCGGCTGGCCGTTCTGTGGGCCAAATGAGCTCAGGCGCTGCTACCGGCATCTGCTGATCGCCTACGACCCGCGCGAGTGGTGGCAGCACGACGCCTGGAGCCCACGGTTCGACGCGCGTATTCCGATCCGCCAGCATGAGCCAACCACAGCGCGCGCTGGCTTCGATTTCCTGGTCGTTCGGCAGCGCTGGCTGCGCGAGGCGTTGAAATGGCGGATGAAGGTCGCGCTGGAGACCGGTGCGCTGCGCTGGGCGTCGGTCCTCACCCGCCTTGAGTCGCTGAGGATCCTCAGCGAGTTCCTCGCCGAGCGCGGGATCGAGGAGCCCTGTTTGTCTGAGGATCGCGCAGGGCTGCGGCTTTTGGCGCTGGACTTCCTCGCTCATGTCAAGCAGCGCCGCGCGCGCTGCGGCGCCAACCGTGGAGCGCTGCTCACCAACGGGACAGTCCGCCACATCGTCAAGCACGTCGAGCAGTTCTACGCGTTCATGTCCGACCACAAGCAAGAAGCGGCACGAGCGCTCGGCGAGCCGCGCTGGGAGGCGTTGGGCGATCAGCACGCGCGCCTTTGGCGCCAAGGCGAGATACCGCGCCCGGCGCGCTTGCCCGACGAAGACGTCTTCTTCGATGAGCACACGATGGCGCAGGTGATGCGCCACGCCGGCCTGGTCGGCGCCCCCAAGGAGGAGGGCGGGCTGGGCGATGAGCAGGCAATGCGCATCCTGATGTTGCTGACGCGCACCGGCCGAAGGGTGGGCGAGCTGCTGCTGTTGGATTTCGACTGCCTGCTGGCGATCCCCGGCCTTACCGCAGCAGACGATGACGCCAGCCCTGATGCGGTCGTCGCGAAGCTCCGCTTTCAGCAGACGAAGATCGAGGGCGCGCCGGACACGATCTTCATCGACTCCGAGGTCGTCGCGATCATCCACGCACAGCAAGAGTGGATACACGCTCACGTGCGTGCACTGCTCCACGACGCGGCGGCGCCGCCACCCCGCTACCTGTTCCTCGCGCTGACCGCGAATAACCGTGGCCGGCACTCCTATACCCGGACGACGCTCGCGAGCCGCTTGAAAGCGCTCGGCGAGCTGGCAGACATCCGCGACAGCCAGGGACGCCGAGCGCCGTTGAGCAACGTGCACCGCTTCCGGCACACTCGCGCGACGAACCTGATCAACGCCGGGGTGCCCGTCCACGTCGTGCAGCGCTACCTCGGGCACCTCTCGCCGGAGATGACGATGCACTACGCAAGAACGCTGCGCGAGACGCACGAGCGCGAGTTCCTGCGCTACAAGAAGATCACCGCCGAGGGCAGCGAACTTGAGCTCGACCCGCGCGACTTGTTCGCGCTGATCGAGCTCGGCAAACGCACCGACAGGGTGCTCCCCAACGGGCTCTGCATGCTCCCGCCCAGGCAAGCCTGCAACCGCGGCAACGCATGCCTGACCTGCGACAAGTTCGCTACCGACGCCAGCTACCTCACCGAGCACGAAACACAGCTCAGAAAGCTCAGCGACTTGATCACCCAGCGCCAGGAAGCGTTCCGTGCGAGAACCGGAGAGGAGATGTCTGCCTCTAACGTCTGGCTCGAGCAGCGCCGCAGCGAGCAGCGCGCGCTGCAGAAGATCATGGCCGCGCTCTCCCAGCCCGAACTCTCCAGCAGCCCCAGCCAGGCCGTGCGCGGCGCCGGCACAAGCGCCCGCGCCGCGGCACAACAGCCGGGCCTCTGAGGTGCCGCGCGGGAACGCCACGAACCTCCGCGCCGCCGCGCAACGCAAGCACCAGGCCGCCGTCGCGCGCGCCACGACAGCACTTGACGCCCTCCAGCGCGACGGCGAGCCGATCACTTTCCGCGGCCTGGCAAAGACCGCCGGCGTCTCGGTCGATTTCCTATACCGCTCGCCGCTGCGCGAGCGCGTCGAACAGCTCCGCGCCCACCAACAACACGCGCCTCCCACGCCGCGCCAACCAGAACCAGAGCAGCCGCCGTCGAACAGCAACGTCATACGAGCCCTCACAGCGCAGCTGGCCGAGCTCAAGCGCCAACATCGAGCGGAGCTCGCACGCCTGCAATCGGCGCTGGCTGCCGCGCAAGGAGAGAACCTGGAACTCCGCCGCCGCGTCGGCCGCCCAGCGCTCAACGATCCGTCGGACACACAACGCGACACTGAGCGGCTCATCGAAACAGTGCCTCCAGCCCTTGGCGCAGCTCGATGAACTCGCGGCCACGGGTCTCGTGCGCGAGGATCAGTGACGCAAGGTCATAGATCGAGCCGCCGAAGCCGCACGAGAAGCAATACCAGCCCCGCGCCGGCTCCTCATACACATGCAAGCTGGGGACTCGATCAAGGTGAAACGGACAATGAACTTTGCGCGAGCGCCCGACCCGCTGGCCGGTGAGCCGCTCGAAGTACACCGCAGGAGGAACAAGCAGCAGAGGGTCACTCCCTCCCGCAGGCCGCGCCCGCTCAGCAGCACACACGGGCTGCTCGACCACGATCCCCGCGTCTTGCCGCGGAAGGCGCCTCTCAAGCTCCTCCACGCTCAGCAGATGCTCGCGCACCTCAATCAACCGCACCGCCTCGGGCGGCTGATGCTTGTGATTCGCTGACCCCGCCGGCCGCAGGATCGTGTGTGGCTTTGTCACCACGCCCGCGTCGGCACCGAGCGCGAGCGCGAGGCGACCGTTCAACCGCTCAAGCGTCTGGAGATCGACCGGCTCCCGCAAGAACCAGTACGCGTGACGGTTCTCAGCACTCGAGGCGACGATCATCGAGGGCCGCAACGGAAAAGACGCCAGCGCGCTCGCCGACGCGGGCGTGTCGCAGTCGGCCCAGAGCACGGCTGCGGAGCGCTGCACGTCCTGCAGGCGGCCCCGCCGCCGCACACGCGGAAGAACCCCGACGAACACGTCGGTGCTCCCCGCCGAAGCGAGCACCGCGTCGACGACCGCCGTCAACCTGGCGGCCCTGAAGAAGCGCTGACGCATCCCCGACGGCACACGCCAGCGAACCTCGATCAGCAACCCGCCCGCGACCGACCCGAACAGCGCATCCACATACCGAGCCGCCTCCTCGCGACACAAAGCACGCTCAACCACCGCGAGCCTCCCCAGCCATTGCGGACGCGTCCGCAAACGAACAAGCAGGCAAAAACACGTCGCTCCAAGCCCGCCTTACGGATACTGGATGAAAGGGGCAGAGGACCTTTCCTGCGCGGTTGGGAGTGAGGGTCGCCAACACGCGGACGTACTCGCTGGCGGGGATCGCGAGCAGTTCGCGGTCGAGCGCGGTGCCCTCGACGCGGCTGCGCGACGCCCGTCGGGCGCACGCCTGTCTCGGCTGGGGGTCGCTTGGGAGGCTGGCGGTCAGCTCCGGCAGGGTGTGACGCGCGTTGGCGTTGTGCTGTAGGAGCCTCACCGTGATCGGCGGCGTGTGCTTGTGGTTTAGGCTGGTCGGCGGCCTGAGCATTCGCACGATGTCAGCGCAGCCCGGCTCCCCCTCGAGGAGTAGGGCGAGGCGGCGGTTGGTGCTCTCGACATGGGCGCTGCTCGCGCGGTCACGCAAGCGCCAGTAGACGTGGAGGTGCCCGGGTGTGCCGGAGGCGATGATCATCGACGGCGAGTAGGCGAAGTTCTCGACGCGCTCGCGGGCGCGGGGGTCATCGCACTCGATGTAGAGCATGTGCGAGCCGCTGATCGCGTTTTTGTCGCCGTGTGCGCGGTCGCGCAGCGCGACGCCGACGTAGACGTCGGCACGGCCGGCCAACGCTGCGATGCGTCCGGCGAGTTGGTGGACACGTAGGACGGAGACGAAGCGCTGGCGCATCATTCCTTCGGGCGGGGCGTAGCGCAGGTCAAAGAACTGGCTGGGCTGCGAGTCGCCCGCCAGCATTCGCAGGTAGGTGAGCAGCGCGTCGGGGGGCAGCTCGGGGTGCGCGCTCACTCGCAGACCTCCGGCGTGAGCAGGGCGAGGTACTCGAACTCGCCGCCCAGCAGCGGCACCTGCTCGGGATAGCACGCCGCCCATGCCGAGCACTGCTCGAGCGTCAACTCGGCGCGGCGCATCGCCGCGACCCGCTGCGCAACTGTCATCTGCCACAGGGAACGCAGTCGTTCCTCGCGCGCGCTGAGGTCTTCGAGAGCGTGGTCGATGAGAAGGTGGCTCATGGTCGTGTCCTCGGCCGTGGGCTTGTGGCCCGCGCCCCGGTCGGAGCGCGGGCCGTCAGCCCTGGAACTCGATGTGCTACTCGGCACCCACGCTTGCCGCCACCGGCTCGTCTGCGTCGCTGGAGCCGTTGCCGTTGTTCAGGAACTGAACGGAGTCGGCGATGATGTCGACGGCCTGGCGCTTGCTGCCGTCCTGGGCCTCCCACTCGCGCCACTCCAGGCGCCCGTCGATTGCGACCGGGCGGCCCTTGGAGAGGTAGCGGGCGACGTTCTCGCCCTGGGCACCCCATACGGTGACGTTGAAGAAGTTGGGCTTGTCGACCCACTCCTCGCCGTCCTTGCGGCGCGTGTTGCAGGCGACCCGCAGGTTGCACACCGACGTCCCGCTCGGCGTCGAGCGCAGCTCGGGATCGGCGGTGAGGTTGCCGGTGATGACGACGCGGTTGATGTTGTTCATTGCTGTTCCTCCTGTTTGGTGGTTGGTGGTGCTAGTGACGCCGCCCAAAAAAGACGCCGACCGGCGCGCGGAGCCGGAGCCCGTAAGGGCGCAGGGAAGCCCCCGACAGGGGGCCGAAGCGCTAGTCCGGCGGTGTCCAAAATGGGGCAAGACACGACGCGCCGACAACCAACGGGGACTGCTTGAACAGCCAGTCGCCTCACGCTTTCTGAAGTGACCGTGGCCCGTTCTCGGCCGCTGTTTGGGCGGCATCGCCTGTGTCTCCTTGCGTATCGCGGCCGCGTCCTGTCGGCGGCCTTCGCGGGTTACTGACCACAACCAGCCCCGACCGGCCAACGAATTTCCGCAGGCGGCCGCACGGGCGCCCTGGCGCCGGAGACTCCCTGGTGCGCGCGCGCGTGTGGAGGGCTCGCGCGGATAGCCGAGGGTCCAGGTTCTGAAAGTCGTTGGCCGGTTTGAGCCGCTGGGGGTCAGTACCACCGATGACAGACACAGACCCACGGCGCGCCCGCCCGCTGAGGCGGGGGCGAGCCCTTCGATCGACGGGAGCGGCATGAGGGTTCATGCGGTTGGGCGTCGTCCTGCGATGAGGCTTCTCATCTGCAGCGTGGGCGTGCTCGCGTTGGCGGGTCTCGTGAGTGGTGTGGCGCCTTGGTGCTGGACGCAGGCCGCGTGTCTGGTCTCGCTGCATGCGCCGATGCGCCTGCCGGCCGGCGACGCCGCGCGAGCGATGTGGCGGCTGGTGATGCGCGGCGGCTGGAGCACGCCATACCGTGCATTTCCGACGGCGGCTGAGCGCGCGGCTGCCCCCGCAGCGCCTGCATACGTGCTCGTCGCCGCGTTTCTGCTGGCGTTCCTCGGCTGGGGGGTCTGGAGCGTCTACGGGCGGATGCGCTCCTGGCGGGCAGGCTCGCCGCTTGGCAAGGAGCAGCGCACGCTCGCGCGGCGCGCGGTCGATCGTGGATGGGTGCGCCAGCGCACCTGGGCGGTGCCCGCAGACCTGCGGCGCCTGTGGGTCCAAGGCCCGGTTTCGGGCCGCCCGTATCTGGGTGTGATCGGCAGGGTGCCGCCACGGACGCTCGCTGCGGAGCTTGAGGTTCAGCCGATGGTCGTGGCGCCGCCGCGCGCGGGGAAGTCAAGTGGCTTTGTAGTGCCGTGGCTGTTGGATCACCACGGGCCGGCGCTCGTGCTATCGACGAAGCGCGACATCTACGACGCGACCGCGCCCTACCGCCGTGGCCTCGGGCGCGTGTGGGTGTATGACCCGTTCGGGGATCGTGCCAGCGCGGGCTTCACGCCGCTCGTGCCGGCGCGGAGCTGGCCGGGCGCGATCCGCGCCGGCGAAGCGCTGGCCTCAGCCGCGCACCCGGACAGCAGCAACGCCGCGAACGAGTTTTGGGACAAGGAGGCGGCGAGCATGTTGGCGCCGCTGCTGCACGCGGCTGCGATAGCCGGCGCGAGCATGAGCGAGCTCGTGCGCTGGCTGGACGCGCGTGACTTCACCGACGCAATCTCCTGCCTGAAGGGCGCGGGCGCCTCGGCTGCCGCCGACCAGCTCGAGGGTGTCAGCCGCCGCGACGAGCGCAACCGCGAGACGACCGTGATGAGCGCCCTGAATCTGCTGCGCGCCTACCGCTACCCCCAGGTGGCCGCGCGCGCCGTCGGGGATCTCACACCCGAGCGGTTCCTCGACGGCAACGCCAACACGATCTACGTCGTCGCGGCCGGACACGACCAGGACGCACTACGGCCCGTGATCCTCGCGCTCGTCGCGGCGATGTACGAGGCGGCGATCGTCAAGGCACGCAGAGACGGCGTGCTGGACCCGCGGCTGTTCATCCTCATGGACGAGGCGGCGAACATCGCGCCGGTGCGAAACCTCGCACCGTGGCTCTCGCAATGCGGCGATCACGGCATCGTGATCGCAACGATCTGGCAGTCGATCGCGCAGATCGACCAGCGCTACGGACGCGCGGCGCGGGACGCCATCTGCGCGGCGTCCACAGCGCAGGTGTTCATCCCGCCCTTGGCTGAGCCGACGAGCGCGGGCTATCTCACGGAGCTGCTCGGCGAGGAGCCGGTCGCCAACGCCTCCAGTTCAACCGGGCTGGCACGGCACACGTTGAGCGTCGGCCATCAGAAGGCCGGGCCGTCGCCGTGGCTGAGGCAGATCGCCCGCGGGCGCGCGGTGCTCGTCTACCGCGACCTGCCGCCGGCCATCGTGCGCGCCCCCGGCTGGTTCGAGGACCCCCGCTTCAGCGCGTACGTCCGGCTGCTTGCGGCACACGTCTGACGGTCTGCCGTCAACCTGAGCCCTCGGCATCGCGCTTCGCGTGCCTGCTTCGCGTCGGATGCAGGAGCGAGCTGCGAGACGGGAAGGACTGTCGTCGCTCGTCCCCAGGGGGCATCTGTGGGGGCCTGGATTAGGGGGCCCGCTTCCTTAAGCGACTGGGGAGTGGTGAATACGGCGATAGGAGAATGACGGCATTTGTCGAACCTGTCGGAATGGACGAGCGCGAGTGCGAGATTCATGTCCGACTGGTTGGTGGCACGGGAGGGTGGGTCGCACAGACGACCGTCGACGGCGGCCGTGATGAATTTCGCGCCAAGTCCGCTCAGGAGGCCATAGGGCTCGCGACCCAGTGGGTGCGGTTCATGACCGATGGGTGGGCGTCCGGCGAGCGGCCTTCGCGCGCGCTCACGGACTATTGACCGTTCGCATGTGCGTCGGACTCGCGGGCAGAGGCGCTGTTGCGAGATCCCGTGCTGCCGCGTTCGCACGAGAGCAGTCGCGTGCGATCACGGCGTTTGCGCTCTTGCTGATCGTCGCACTCGACAGTCTCGATCGCGCAGGTGGTCCCACGTGCTCCCGCAGGGATGCGGTAGCCAGTGACGGGTACGCCAGGCGCTCCGCACCGCCGAAGAACCGCGTCCCGGAGTACCTTGCGCGGATGCTCCCCGCCCACCGCGAGTACCGGCCGCCCGTCCGCGTGGAGCCCGTGGTGGCCGGCCTGTAGGAGCACGAGCCTGCCGAGAACCGTGCGCAACGAGTGGTGCCCGACGGTTGCATGGACGTGATCTGGTTGGCCGAGCGTGTCTTGGTGATCGCTGGTGCTGACACAGTCCCTCGCCGCGTGGACCTGCCGGCACAAGCTCTGTCATCCGGCATCCGCCTGCGGCCCGGCGCCGCCGGTGCAGGGCTGGTCTGTAGTCGCGGTCTCTCCTAGTTCTGAGCGTCGGCGCAGAATGTCCGCTTAGCGCTCTGCTTCGCGCTTGAGGCCCTCGACTGGGCGATTCGTAAGGAGCTCTCGGACCTTTGCCTCAGCAGGTCCACGCACACCCTTGCGCAGAAGTCCGAGGGTCCGGTTTAGTCCGATCTCGAGTGAATAGGTCGCACGCGTTCGGCCGTCGCCACGGTCCTCGAGTTGCCAAGCGCCGAGCAGCGACTTGAGGTCACCCCGCTCGCGCGTCCAGCGCATGCCGGTTGGCTCGAAGTAGTCAAAGCGCAACCAGAGAGCGACGTTCGCCACGATGGCATGTATGTGTGTCTCGACCAGGGCCGGGCGCCCTTGAGCGTCGTACTCGAGTGCCCGCGCTTTCTGCATGGCGCCCTGCCACTCGGGCGCACGCTCGACGTCGGCGATGATGTCGAAGCAGCACTCGATCGGCGCGTCGATGTCGATCCAGCTCGATCCTTCTAGATCGGCCACAGCTGTTGCTCCGCTGTTGCTCCGCCGCGCCCGGTTTGCGGCGTGGCTCGACCCGTCATGTTTGTGTGAACCAGATTCCGGTGCGCGCCACCTTGGGCGCCTCTTGGCCGATCGCACGCGTGAGCAGCCACAGATCGCCGAGCGCCGGGTGCAGCATGGGCTTGCCGCTGGTCATCAGGCCGACCGAGAGCGCGCGCTCGGGGTCGGCCCAGCCGAGGACGTTGGTGAAGCCGAGGTGGCCAAACGCCTCGTCGGTGTCGGGGCCGAACAGGCTGAACATGCTGGCGCCCAGCATGAACCCGCTGGCGTGACGCAAGGGAGCCACCAGGGAGAAGTCGATCTCGCGAAACGCCCGCTCAGAGATCGCGCGGCGGATCGTGCGCGGCTCCAGGATGCGCACGCCGTCGAGCGCGCCTCCAGCGAGCAGCAGGTCGAAGAAGCGGGAGAACTCGTTGGCTGTCGTGACGACATTGCCCGACGGCACGATGCCGGTCAGGAAGCGCGGGTCGTTGGAGCGGACGGTGACCTCATCTGGCGGGAGGCCGAGCGCGCGCTCCAGTACGGTGGAGAGCGGCGGCAGCGCCGGCGGGCCGGTGGGGTAGCTGAGGGCAACCCGACCCACGTCTCTGGGGCTGACGCCGTAGTTGCCCCAGCGAAAGCCGAGCGGTTTGAGGATCTCCTGCCGGAGCACCGTGCGAATGTCCCTGCCCGTCACACGGCGGACGATCTCGGCAACGATGAAGCCGCCTGAGACCGCGTGGTAGGAGAGCAGCTTCCCGGGCCGCGAGCGGGGCTTGGCCGCACACAGCGTCTGGAGCATGAACTCTCTGTCGCTGAAGCGGTCGAGGTCGAACGCGTCTGCGGGCAGGTTGGGCACGCCGGCGCGGTGGGAGAGCAGCTGCTCGATCGTTATGACGTCCTTGCCGTTGGCGGCGTACTCGGGGATGTACTCGCACACACGGTCGCCGACGTGCAGCAGCCCGCGCTCCTCGAGCAGGTGGGTCACCACGGTCGTCATCACCTTGGATGCCGAGAAGATCACGAACGGCGTCTGGGGCGTGGCCGGCGTGCGCGCCGCGTCCTCGCGGTCCGCCGGCCCGTTACCGCGTGCATGGCCAATCGCGCGGTCGAGCACGACCTGACCGTGGCGACGCACGCACAGCGCGATCGCCGGATAGAAGCCACTGCGGTAGAGCCGCTCCACCCCCGCCCAGATGCGCTCGACGCCGGCAGCCGTCATCCCGAGCGCCTCGACATCGCTCGCCTCGGGAGCGCGCGGGCTGACCGCGTCGAGGTCGCGGGGCACCCGGATGCGGCGCAGCGGATCGGGCACCAGAGGGAGGCGCGGGATCGGCGGGATCGGGATTGCCTCCAGCGAGATCACAGACACCACGAGCTCGCGGATAGCGCGAGGGTTGCAGCGATTCGGTGCCCGTCGAGCGTGTCGCCCATCCGCTCAGGCCGCAGCGGCCCGCTTGCGCGGGCCGGCCTTGGCAGGGGTCAGCTTGCGCGAGCCCGTCTTGGCGGCGGCCAGCTTCTGCGGCCGCGCCTGTGCAGCGGGCTCGTCCAGAGCCGGCTCGGAGCGGCTGAGGCCGGGCAGGGGCGGCAGAGCGAGCTTGACGATCTTGCGCACGACGCTTCCGAACTGCTTGTGCAGCGGGCCGGTGTTGTATGGGATGCCGTAGCGCTCGCGTATCTCTTGCACTTCGCCGGAGATCTCGGCGTAGCGGTGGGCGGGCAGGTCGGGGAAGAGGTGGTGCTCGATCTGGAAGCTGAGGTTGCCGGCGAGGATGTGGAAGAGCTTGCCGCCGGTCAGGTTGGCCGAGCCGAGCATCTGGCGGTAGTACCACTCGCCGCGGGTCTCGCTCTCGGTCTCCTCCTCTGTGAACTGCTCTGTCCCGTCGGGGAAGTGGCCGCAGAAGATGATCGTGAATGCCCACAGGTTGCGGGTGAGGTTCGCGGTCGCGTTGCCGGCCAGCACGAACGGGAACGAGGGGCCGGACAGGAGCGGGAAGAGCACGTAGTCCTTGAGCGTCTGGCCTTTGACCTTGCGCCAGATGGCCTGCAGCTTCTCGCGCTTCTCGTCGTCCAAGGCGCTCTCGCCGCTGGCGATCTGCTCGGCTTCGACGTCGTGCATCGCGACCCCGTACTGGAAGAAGGCTGCGAGCAGCGCCGCGTAGATCGGGTTGCCGAGATAGTACGGGCGCCACGGCTCATCCTCGGACATGCGCAGGATGCCGTAGCCGATGTCGCGATCCTTGCCGACGATGTTCGTGTGGGTGTGGTGCATGTAGTTATGCGAGTGGCGCCACTGGTCGGCCGGGCACGCGGTGTCCCACTCGAAGCTCTTGCCGTTCAGGCGCTCATCGCCGGTCCAGTCGTACTGGCCGTGCATGACGTTGTGGCCGATCTCCATGTTGTCGAGGATCTTCGACAGCGACAGGGCGGCCGTGCCGCCGAGCCAGGCGGGCGCCAGGAAGCCGGCGAACAGCAGGCCGCGGCCTGCGACCTCAAGGCCGCGCTGGACGCGGATGAGGTTGTTGATGTAGTCGACGTCGCGCTGTCCGAGGTCCGCGACGACGCGGGCGCGGATCTCGTCGAGCTCCTGGCCGAAGGCGTCGAGCTGCTCGGGCGTGAGAGTCGGTGCGGCAGTGGGCATGGCTTGCTCCTTCTCGGGATGGGTGTTCTAGAGGTCTAGCTCGACGTCGCCGATTGGCACGGACACGCAGATGCGGATCTCCTCCGCTCCGGCGCTGGATCTCGCGCCGGTGATGACGTTGCGAACGGTGCCGGTGCTCTTGCGGCAGCTGCAGGTGTTGCAGATGCCCATTCGGCATCCGTGGTCGGGGGCGAGGCCGGCGTCCTCGGCCTGCTCGAGCAGCGGCAGGCCGCTGTTGGCGGCCTCGCGCCCGCTCGCGGTGAAGCTCACGCGGCCCTTGGCGCCGTCGGTGTCGAAGCGCACGGCCGGGGGCGTGAACGTCTCGACCGTCGGCTCGCGCAGGCCGTCCTTCGCCCAGAGGGCGCGGACCGAGTCGATCAGCGCCGGTGGGCCGCAGACGAAGGTCGCGGCATCGGCGTGGTCGGAGATCACGGCGGACAGGTGCTGGCGATCGAAGCGCCCGCTGAGCTGCGAACCGCGTGCGCGGGTGAAGCCGCGTGCGACACTGAGCCGCTTGTGATGCTGGGCGAGCTTGCGCAGCTCGGGGTCATACAGTGCGAGCGTCCGCGAGCGTGCGTAGTTCAGGAAGCCGATCTCGCCCTCGAAGCCCTCGTCGCAGAGGGTATGCAGCATCGCCATCACGGGGGTGATGCCGCTGCCGCCGCTGATCAGAAGGACGCGCTCCGGGCGAGGCTCGGGGAGCACGAACTCGCCTTGGGCCTCGGTCAGGTCGACGACCATCCCGGGGCGCGCGTGGTCGCGCAGATGGCGGGAGACCCTGCCCTGCGGGTGGGTGGAGACGGTCAGCTCGAGCTCGCCGTTTGGAGCGTGCTCAGAGCCCGCGGGCGAGTATGGCCTCCTCAGGCGGACCCCGTCGACCTCGACGCTCACGCCGAGGAACTGCCCGGCACGGAGGCCGCGCCAGTTCTCGTTGGGGCGGAGCGTGAGCGTGACGCTCTTCGGGGTCTGGTGGCGTACGGCCGTCACCTCTGCCCGCACGTCGCGGGCGAGCAGCAGCGGGCGGACGAGCTCGACGTAGCGGTCGACGCCATGGGGGTAGGTGAGCGCCTCGAGCAGGCTCGACCGCAGCACACGGCGGCCGAGGCCACGAGGGCGAATCTCGCTCGATCGGAGCACCCGGATAGCCATGGCAGGAGATGAGGATACCTCACTTGAGGTTACATCACTTGTGGTATTCTGAACTTGCGTATGGCGCAGGCGGGTTCCGAGACCATTGACGGGCCGGATCGCATACGAGGGGGCTCCCCATCGAGCTATGACCTCACGGTCGAGCAGCTCGCTGCCGAGGTCGGGATGTCGGTGCGCAACATCCGCAACCACCACACGCGGGGGCTGCTGCCCGCGCCCCAGGTGCGAGCGCGGGTGGGCTACTACAACACAGAGCACGTGGCGAGGCTGCGCCTGATCCTCGACCTGCAGGCCGACGGCTTCAACCTCGCCGCCATCGAGCGGCTCCTGAACGGGTCGGACGGGCTCGCCGAGCGTCTGCTCGGCCTGCGCAACGCGGTGACCGCGCCCTTCGAGCCCGAGTCCCCGGAGGTCATCACCGGCGAGGAGCTGACCAAACGGTTCGGCGAGATTGACGCCAAGGACATCCCACGGGTCCGCAAGCTCAAACTGCTCGTACCGCTCGGCGAGGACCGCTTTGAAGTCCCGAGCCCGGCGCTGCTGAGAGCCGCCGAAGAGGTCCTGGACCTCGGCATCTCCATGCACGCTGCCCTGGCGCTCGTGGAGCGGGTCAGCCGCAGCTGCGAGTCGATCTCACGAGCGTTCACGAGGCTCTACCTCAAGGAGCTCTGGGAACCATTCCAGCGGGCCGGCCAGCCCGACGATCAGTGGGATGAGGTCATCGACGCCGTCGACACCCTAAGGCCGCTCGCCTCCGAGGCGCTCCTGGCCCTGTTCAAGCAGAGCATGACCACTCAGCTCGAGGACACCTTCGGAAAAGTGATCGAGCACCAAGCCAAACGCAGCTAGAGACCGGCCGTGGTGCCGCTATCGCGTGGAAGCGAACGTCCGAACTAGGAACTGCGCTCGCGCTCGCCGTGGACGAGCAACGAGAGTCCTCCACGCCTCGCAGCTCGCTCTTGCCCCCCACGCGAAGCAGGCGCCCGGCGCGCCGACGCACCAGCCGTAGGTAGGCGGCGCGGGCTCCGCGGGCCTGTCGCCAAGCGCGCGGTGGCTTGAACGCTGACGGGCGAGTTGGTGGGGCGCCGCTGCGGAGTCGGTAGCCCGGAGAAATTCGTTGGCCGGTTTGCGGCGGTTGAGGTCAGTAACCCGCGATGACCGACAGAACCGCATCGGCAGGCCGCGCGGCGGAGCGTGCCAAGTCCGCTCGTCGGGGTGGCCGATCGGGTCGCCAGGCGGTCGGCGACTATGTTGGGCAGCCGGCCGGCGATGCCGCCCAGGCCGTGCGCCGTGCTGGGCTGCGCCCTGGTCTTGACCGCTCGTTCGGTTGCGCGGAGGAGCTGATCGGGCTCGTCGTGGCGCAGGAGCCGACGGCCGGCAGCAGCATGGCTCGCAACGGGATGGTGACGCTGTACGTCGCCGCACCGGGAAGCGAGCCAATCGACGAGGGGACTGACGCGGCGCAGGTCGAAAGCGGCGGCCCAGAGCCGGCGGCGGTCGCGTCGGTCGAGGAGGGGCAGGCCGGGGCTGCGAGCGCGCCAGCGCGAGTGCGGCGACGCAAGCGGGGCCGTGCCCGGCGAGCTGCGCCAGTGGTCGATGCTCCGCCGGCACCCGCGCCTGCCGATCGCGCTTCGGCGGCCGAGCTGCCTACGGTGGTGCTCGCGCAGCCGGCGGTCGGGCCGGCGTCGGGGTGGCAGCCGGTGCCGGGCGAGCCGGATAGCGAGCCGCTCGACGACGAAGTGCCAGAGGACGCACGCGAGGACGCGCTCTCGGACGAGGAGTTCGTGGTGCATGTGGAGGATGTGCTGGCCGGTCGCAGCGGCCCGGTGAGGTGGCGGGGGGTGTATCCGCGCCGGCGCGCGCTCCGCGAGCTGGGCGCCGGCCGCGGTGTTCGTGGATGGTTGCGCGAGCATCGGCTGGCAGGCAGCGCTGTCGGCGCCGCGGTCCTGCTGTGGGCGATCGTCGGCTTCGCTTCTGCGCTGGACGGCCAGCACTCGCACACGCCGGCTCGGAGCGCGATCACGCGCAGCGGGTGGCCCGCCACGAGGCATCGGATGCAGGCGTCGAAGCGAGCGCCTGCGCCCAGCTCGAGGACGCTGCGCGCGGCGCCGCGATCCGCTGCCCGCACCGCGCAGCCACGTCCTGTGTTTCGCGCGCGGCGGCGGCGCCCGGCAGCGGCTCCCGTCAGGGAGACGGTCGCGCCGTCCGCCGCGGCAGTCGGAGAAGCGCCCGTGCCTCAAGCGCCACCGGTCGCGGCGCCAGTGCCGGCGGCGGCGCCTCCCGCGAGCGCGCCGCCTGCGGCGGCCCCGGAACAGACGGGAGGGGGCCTGTTCTCGCCATGAGCTTGCAATCGAACACAAAGGAGGTGAGGCCAGTGATGGCGCTCACATTCAGATGGGCGCTCGCCTGTCGAGAGAGAAGGCAGGCGGGTCTGCTGCTGGCCGTCGCGGCGCTGGGCGGACTGGTGATCGGGGCCGCCGTTGTCGCGGTGTTCCCCTACGCGCACGCGCACGCGCTGAACGCGGCCGGTGCATTTAAAGGGACACCGATCACCGGGGTGCAGAACTTCGTCGAAAAGCTCAAGGGCAGCCTGGTATGGCTCGGCGGCACGGCGATGAGCTTGGTGATCGCAGTCGTCGGGATCATGTTCATGGCTGGGCATTCGCGGGCGCACGACGTGGCGATCAAGACGCTCGTCGGGCTTGCGATCCTCGCGTCGATCAGCGGGATCGTCGCGTAAAGGGGCGTGTGGCGGGTGCTCGTTCGCCGACGCGCACGGTTGCTGCCGGCCGCGGTTGCGGGCTCGCTTTGTCTGTTGCTCGTGTTCGCACCGGCAGCCTCTGCCGCGTCGGGCGGCGGCGAGGTTGCACCGCTGGCTTTCCTCGGCTTGCCGAGCTTGCACAGCATCATCGAAGCGATAGCCAAGGGCTTCTTCTCGGCGTTGGCGGGCGCCCTGGTGCCCGGGTTTCTCAAGCACGGCACGGTCGCGACGATCCAGCATCTCGTGGCGCTGCCGGACCCCGCGAGCTGGGGGCACGTAAGCGAACTGGAGAGCGACATGACCTACCTGGGAATGTCGTTGATGCCGGTGACGCTGGCGGTCTGCACGCTGCGCTACTGGATGATGGGCCTCAGCGGCGCGGCTCACCCGGTGAGCGCGCTGTCGCGCTGCGCGTGGGCTACCGGGGTGCTCGTGGGCTACCGCTGGCTGGTTGAGCAGGTCGTCGCGGCGACGAACACTTTGACGCACGCGATCCTCGGCTTCCCGGTCGTCGCTAACGGCCTTGCGAGCATCATCACCGTCCTGTTCGGCGGCGCGCTGCTGCTCGGCGCGGGCGGGGTGTTCGGCGCGTTCCTGGTGATCGTCGGCGTCGTGTTCGCTGCCGGACTGTTCGCCTCCGCAGAGGCGTTGACGGTGCTGTTGGCGCTGGTGTTCTGCGCGGGGCCTCCGTTGATTGCGCTTGCGCCGATTCCTGAGCTGTCGCATCTGGCGAGAGTGTGGGGTCATGCGCTGATGGCGATCGTGCTCGTGCCGATCGGGTGGACGATTCTGTTCGCCACGGCGGGCGCGCTGACGCTCGACGCGACCAGCTTCACCGGCGGCGCGGCGGGCCTACCGGGTCATGTCGCCGCGGCGTTTGCGGGGCTGATCACGTTCGTGCTTGCGGTGAAGCTGCCGCTGATGCTGTTCGGGGAGCTGCGGCACATCCTCGGCGGTGCTCTGCGCGGTGGCGGCAGTGCCAGTGGCGCGCAGGGTCAGAGCACGATGCCGGGCGCGGAGCGCGTGCGCGCGGCGCACGCGCGGCTGCGCAGCGTCGCCTCCGAGGGAGTCCCTTCGCTGGGGCGTAGCGCGGGTCGCGCCGCTGGCGCGATGGGCGCCCCGGAGGGCGGGCCGCTTGGCGCGGCGCGCAGAGGCTTGGCCGGCGCAGCACGCCGCACTGGGCTGGTGTCCGGCGTGACACCCGCCGCGGCCGGCGGGATCGGCGGCGTGGCGGCCGGTGGCGCAGCCGGCGCGGCTGTGAGGGCGGCGGGCGGTCGGGGCGGGGTGCGCGAGCGCTTGGCACACGCGCGGACGATCCTCGCCGGCGCCCCACGCGAGGCGCGGACGGCGATGGCCGGCAGCTCGCGAAGGGCAGCACGAGCCTCAGCGCAAAACGGTGGTCGAGCCGGGACTCACGCGGCGGCAGGCACCACGACCGGCAGAACGCCAACGCGGGTAGCCGCTCGCAAACCGCAGGGTGCCGCCGGTGGCTCGGTCGCCGTGAAAGGCCCGCGGCGTGCGTCCGGCGGCCCGTCGCCCGCGTCGCGGACGGTGCCGCGCACCCAGCCGCCCCGGATGACGGCTGGAGGCCCGGCACGTTCAGCCGGTGGGGCGCAGAGCACGACGCACCCGGGCCGCAAGGTGACGAGCAGCGCACAGCGCAACGCGAGCGCCCCGGTGCCGGCGGCTGCGAGGCCGCCCAAGGCAGCACCCGCCGGGACTCGGCGGGCGCCGGCGAAGCGTAAGCAGCGAGGGGGGAGGGGACGGTGATTCACCGAACGTTCCGGTCTCTGGATGAGGCGCCGCGGCTGGTGGCGTTCACGATCAAGCAGTGGGCGGTGCTGATCGCCGGCAGCGCGGCGGTGCTCGGCTTGATCCACCTGTCGCGTCTGCCGACGAAGCCCGCGATCACGCTGTGCGTGTTCGTGATCGGGTTGCCGGCGGCCCTGACCTATGTGTCGGAGAGCGGCGGCCTGCAGCTGGGGGTGCTGCTGCGCGAAATGTGGCGCTGGCGCTGGAGCCGGCACGCGCTCCCGCCGGCCTCACCGGAGCACCCGCGTGCCCGCGGACTGGTCGTTCTCGCCAGTCTCGAGGAGCCCGGCCGTCAAGCACAAGGAGCGCATGATGACCCGTCCTTGGCGGGGCTGCTGTCCGAGGAGCGCTGGGGCTGATGCCCGGCACCGCCAGCGCCGGAGACCTGCTCGCCGTCGCGGCGATCGAGCCGGACGGGCTGCTTGTACGCGAGGACGGCACCTATGTCCGGGCGCTGGAGGTCGGCGCCGTCAACCCGCTCGCGCTCGAACCGGCCGAGGGCGAGCGCGTGTCAGCCGCGTTCGGTCAGGTAGCGGCGCGGCTGCCCGACCGCCAGTCGCTTCAGTTCTACGTGCAGGGCACGCCGCTGGCGCTCGATGAGATTCTGGCGGAGGAGACGCACCACTGCGAGCAGGCCGCGGGCGCCGCCGAAGACATCGGCGAGCACGAGCGTGCGCAGGCGATCCGCCGGCTTGGGATCGCCCAGGAGCAGTCGATCCGTACCCACGCGCTGACGGTCGCGCCGCTTGCGCTTCGCTACCTCGTCGTCTGCCCGTGGCAGCCGGCGAGCCGCGTCCCCTCGTTCGCGCGCGGGCGGGCGCTTCGGGTGAAGGCCGACGCGCACGAGCGGGCACGGCGCGACTCGTTGCGCCATTGCGAAGGGGTCCGCGCGGACCTTGAGGCGATGGGCGTTCCCGGTCGCCTGCTCGCTGGCGCCGAGCTGCTCGATCTTCTGCACCGCCGCTTTGACCCGGACAGCGCTTTGGCGGGCGGGCTGCCCGCGAGCTTCATGTCGCCGCACGTCGTCGCGCCGCTCATCGCGGGGGAGAGCGCAGAGGCGGCGACCGAGCGCGCCCAGCGGCTCACCGAGGCGATCTGCACCGCGCCGGTCGGTCTCTGTGACCGCAGCCGCATCGCGTTGGGCGAGACGTTGGAGGAGGTCTTCTACGTCAGCCTCGCGCCGGAGCAGACGTGGCTCGGGTGGCTGCTTCACATGATGCAGGCGCCGCGCCCGTTCGTGCTGAGCGTGCATGTCCAGGCGACCGAGCGCTACCGCGAGCGGATGGCGCAGAAGCGCCGCTACAAGCGCATCCACGGCGTCAACCGCGGTGTCGAGCAGCGCGGCAGGCCGCTCGACGCGGACGCGAGGGTGCAGGAGGAGGAGGCGGCCGAGCTGAACGACGAGCTGGCCACGAGCGCCGGCGCGGGCATCTACCGCGTGAGCATCTACTGCGCGCTGCAGGAGCCGGGCCCCGACGCGGACCCGGAAACGCTGAAGGAGCTGTGCCAGGCGACGGGGCGGGAGGTCACGATGGCCTGCGACGCGCGGATTCAGCACGGCCTGTTCGCCCAACGCCGGCTGTGGGAGTCAACGCTGCCGCTCGGCCGCGACGTCGCCGGCCGCCGGCGCAAGTACGTCAGCCGGAACGTCGGCGACACATTTCCCTTGTGTGGAACCTCGTGCGGGAGCCCGCAGGGCATCCCGCTCGGCTACGCGCTGCCAGGGCGCACCCTGGAGCGGCTTGACCCGTTCGATCCGGCGCATCCGAATCATCTGCTGCTGATCAACGGCATGAGCGGGGCGGGCAAGACGATGGCCGCGATCATCCTGCTGGCGCGGGCGCTGGCGCAGGGCGGGAGCGGGTTCATCATCGACCGCGCCGGGCACTTCGAGTTCCTGTGCAGCCTGATTCCCGGCGGTGCGTCGCTTCAGGTCGGTGCGGGCGCGCACGCGATCAACTCGTGGGACGTCGCAGGACCCCGCGCAGGTCGGCGCGGAGAAGATCGACTATCTGCTCGCGCTGCACGCGCTGCTGCTGGGCGAGCATCACGCCGGCCGCGACAGCTACGGGCTCTCAGACCTTGAGGCGAACCTGCTCGGGCTCGCCATCGCCGAGGTCTATGCGCGCTGCGCGCTGACCGGCGAGGAACCACGGGAGCTGCTGCTGCAGGAGGAGCTTGAGCGCCGCTACCACCAGGAGCGCGGCGAGGGGTCGGTCGGGATCGCCGAGAGCCTGCGCAACCTCTCGATGCGCCTGAACAACTACATCGGCGATGGCCCCTACGCCTACCTCGCCGACCGCGAAACGACGATCCCGGCTGACGCGCCGCTCGTGGTGTTCGACACCCGCAGCATCCCGGACGCGAAGGCCGCGGCGGCGCTGTTCGTGATCTGCGAGCACGTCAAGAGCAGGATCGCCCGCACCCGCCAGCAGCATCTCGCCGGGGAAAGCCCGAAGCACGCCTGGGCCGGCAAGTCGTTCCTCGTGATCGACGAGGCGTGGAAGCTGATCGAGCGCCCGAGCACGGGCCGCTGGTTCAACGAGTTCTGCCGCCGCAGCCGCCATTACGCGCTGTGGCTGATCGCGATCAGCCAGCAGCTCTCGGACTTCGACAACGAGCACGGCCAGGCGCTTTTGGCGAACGCGGCGATGCGGCTGTTCCTGCGCCAAGAGGCCCGCGAGCTCGCCTACGTCAAGGGCGCGCTGAACCTCACGGATGAGGCGATCGAAGCGATCTCGACGCTGAAAACCGTGCGCGGCCAGTTCTCGACCGCCTACCTGATGAACGGGTCGCGCGGACAGGGCACGCTGCAGATCGGTGTCGGCGCGTTGGAGTATTGGATCGCCAGCTCCGACCCGGCCCGCGACGAGCACATACGCAAGCGCGCGCTGCGCGAGACGGGCGAGCAGAGCTGGCCGGCGCTGCGGCTGCTCGTAAGCGAGGAGTGGCAGCAGGCGATCAGCGACGAGCTGGAACTGGCGGCGTGATGCAGGCGCGCGTCGCGATAGCGCTGCTGAGAAACCGGCAGGTGCGGACGGTGCTCGTCGTCGCGGTGCTGATGGTCGTCATGCTCCCGGTTCTGGTCGCTGCCGGCGTGGCCGGGTTGCTCTCTCAGGAAGCCGAAAGCGTGTGTGGCGGTGCGAGCATCGGCGCGGTCAATCAGCCTGCCGGCGGCGGCCCGCTCGCTCAGGGTCTGTACGCGGCGCCGCTGGAACTGGCGCCCGGCCGCTGGTATGAAGTCGGCGCGACCGAGTACGGCGGCCCAGGCGACCCGACATCGGGCGACTATGGCTCGATCCCCAATCCGGGCGAGTCCTACCTGCCCGCGCACCCCGACGTCCTTCGCCGAGCTGTCGGTGCTCGACAGCAACCCGGCGAACGGCGGGACGTTCACCTTCAGCGACGCGAACGCGCTGAGCAACCTTCCGTATCTCACGGCGCTGCGGGTCGCGCACGACGGCCAGGAGAGCTGCTGCTCAAGCGCGACATGGGCTACGGGCAAGGCCCCGGCCAGTTCATCGCAAACGGGCAGCCCTACCGGCTGGACGTGTGGTGGCAGGCCGCCCAGCCGCTCGGCATCAGGAAGAACCCGGTGAAGGTGCAGCTCGCGCCAGCGACTGGCGCGGCGCCGACGCTCGGGGCGCTCCCTGGTTCAAGCGAAGCCAGCGGCGGCAGTGAAGCGAGCGCTGGGTCCTGTCCGGCAGGCGAAGGCGCCGGCAACATCCCGCTGCCGCTCACGCCGGGAACACAGACGAAGATCCTGCCGAGCGGCCTGGCCGCCGCCGGTGAAGAAGCTCCCGCCGAGGTCAAGAGCATGGTCGCCGCCGGCAACCGCCTGTTCGGCGCAAGCTACCTGTACGGCGGCGCGCACGGCACGCCGCTGAGCCAGCTCGAGCCGGCGTATGACTGCTCCTCGGCGGTCTCCTACGTCCTTCATGCCGGCGGCGTGTTCGGCGAATACGCGGAGGACTCGACCGAACTTGAGTCCTACGGGCAACCCGGCCCCGGCAAGTACGTCTCGATCTACGCCAACGCCGGGCACGCCTTCATGTACGTCGCCGGGCTGCGCTTCGACACCGTCGAAGACCCCGCCTACGACAGCGGCCCCAACTCGGGCAAGCCCGGCCCGAAGTGGCGCGTCTCCGCCTCGGTCGCCTGACTGGGCGACCTGGACCGTCCGCCACCCCCGTGGCCTATGAGCAGCCGTGCCATGAGAGGACGGAGCGCGGCTGCTGCCTGTTGGCCGTCGCGGTCGCGCTCGCCGGGTGTAGCAACCCCGACGCGCCGAGCACCGGGCCGATGACTACCTCGACCAGCTCGCCGCAGAACGCCGGCGAGCCGCCGGCCCCGGCGCCCGCGTCCCCGGCATCCCAGGCGCCGGTGGGCGTGCAGTCCACGCCGACTGCGGCGCTCGCCGCGTTCAGCCGGCTCTACTCGAACTGGACGTATCGCACCCTGACCTCCGATCAGCGGACACTCGCCGCGATGTCAGTCGGCGCGGCGCGACTGGCCGAGCAACAGGCAGCGGCATCAAGCCGAAGCGGACACGACGATCACACGCGGAGGCATCTGGAACAGCGGGCAGATCGTCAGCATCGCCGGCGACGCGGCTCAGCCGGGAACCTGGGCGATCGTCACCCGCGAACAGACCGGCGGCTCCGCGCAGTACGAAGGGCTGCCGCCTCCTACCACGTCACCCTCGCGCGGCTCGCCCGCGTGCCCGGCGGCTATGCGGTGAGCGAATGGCTGGCACAGAGCTGACCGAAAACAGAGAGGTATTGCATCGGATGCAAGTCGGCGGGCCGCACACCGATGGCTGCCGGCGGGCATGGCGCACATGTGGCCATACGCCTACGCCGGTGTCTGGGCGGCGACGCTCGCTCCGACCGCGCTTGTCGTGCTCGTCGGGCGTCCGCTCGCGCTGCCGACACGTCGCCTGCTGGGGCTCGCGTTGAGCGCGCAGCGCAACCCGCCGCCGCACGTGGGGCACGTTCTCGTGCTGGCGGCCCACAACATCCCGATCGCTTCCTGGCCGCTGTTGCTCGGGGTGCTGGGTGCCCACCGCCGTCGCCTCGCCATGCACGTCGCAGACGGAGTGCTGCTGGCGTGCATCATTGCCAACACGCTGCCGGTGGGCGCGGCGCTCGGCGCATACGGAACGGCGGTGCTGCCGTTTCTCCCGCAGCTGCCTTTGGAGTGGGGCGGCCTCGCGCTGGGCGCGAGCGGCTGGCTCGTGCAGCGACGACGAGCGCTCACCGCCAGCGAAGGAATCGGACTGTTCGCGCTGACCGTCGTCGTGCTCCTCTGCGCGGCCGTGCTGGAGACCGTCGCGGTGCCGCACCGATGAGACCGCGCCGATCCTCTGCAGCTGGGCAGGCTCTGCTCCGCGCGAGTGGCGGGCCGGCAGCGCAGCGGGCGACACCTGCAAGGGCATCGCAGGTAGAATTTGCCGCATAGCTGGGCTTTGTCGCGTGGGTCAGGGCTGACCTGGAGACGGTGAGAATGGAAATCGGAGAACGACGCGCGGGGGCTGGATCGCCCGATGGAGAACCAGGGCAAGGAGGCACGGCAGCGCCGGGCAACGGTAGGGTGCGACCGTTTGGCTCGCAGCGGCCCGGTCAGATTCTCGGCGAATGGCAGAAGCGAGAGCTGCGGATCGCTCGCGGCTTCGCGGAGTGTCGAGGGCTCAGCACCGAGCAGCTCGAGGACCTCTACCAGGAGACGGCGCTCGCTCTCTACAGACGGGCGTATGACAGCGAGGAACATCTCCGCAACGCCCTGCGGGACGGAATCAAGAAGCGCGCTCTGCGGTTGCACCGCGATGAACGGCGTCACGGGCGAATAATCGCGCGGGGGACACCTGGCTTTCGTGTCATGGCTGAGGCCAGGGAACGCGAAGGCGCCCCTGAGTTGGCCGCCCTTGCCCGTGAGGATCGCCTGATCGCGAGCGAGTTCACGACGGAGCTGACGGAGCAGGAGCGGCGCGTCTTCGGCGGGCTCGTGGAGGGGATGGCGTACCGGGCTATCGCGACCGCGCTGGGCATCCCGGAGAACGAGGCTCGCAAAATCGCGCGGGCGTGCGACCGCAAGCGCGAGCGTTTCCAGCTCCTCTACGATACGGGCCGGTTGTGCGGGTATCGCGCGCAGACGATCCACGCCCTGCAGCACGGGGAGAGCACGAGCGAGGAGCTGGCC
>CAVYSB010000004.1:0-466998 GCA_963771085.1 uncultured Solirubrobacteraceae bacterium
CGATAGCCGCAACCGGCGCCTGCCCGCCATCCCTCACCATCACCAAGACCAAGATCAAGGGCAACGGCGTGCTCGTGACCCTGACACTCGGCAAGGCGGGCACGGTCAAGATCACCGGCAGGGGCCTGAAGACCACGACGAAGAAGGGCCTGAAGGCCGGCTCCCACACGATCACCGTCCCCCTGACCGCAACGGGCCGCGCCGCCAAGAAGCACAGGACCAAGCTGAAGATTCAGGCCGCCGAGACCCTCGCCGGCCTGACCGGCACCGCCACGGCAAGCGTGAAGGCGTAGGAAGCGATGACGACGCTGACGAGAACAGTTCACACCCAGAGCCAACCCATTGGGGGGTCCCGACCATTCCCCGCACGCAGCGCCGATGGCGTGTCGGATGTCGTTCTCTCGCCGCCCCGACGCTTCCTACGGCAGCAGTTCGAATGCCTTGCGGTGTCGTGGTGCGACGGCCGCGAGGTGCCGGTGGTCGAGCGTTACGATCGTGCCTGTGTCCAGCCGCTCGGCGAGCGCGATGACTGAGGCGTCGGTGCCGCCGAGCGGGAAGTCCGCGTACTGCTCGACGAGTTCGGCGATGCGCGTGAAGTCGTCTCTGCTCGGGCCTTCCACGTCGAGTTCCCCGATGCCGCGCAGGAAGGCGGCCTCGGCGGCGCTGCCGAGTCGGCGTCCAACGAAGTACGTCGCCTCGGCGACGACGAGCGCCGGCACGACGAGCCGCAGGTCCTCTCGTCCCAGCACGGCGACGCACGCGAGGTGGTCTTGGTCGTCGGCGTCGGCGGCCGCGTACAGCGGCCCGGCGTCAACGATCGCGAGCGTCGTCATTCCACTCGTGCTCAAGCAGGGTCTCCATGTCCCGTGCGGTGCTGGCGTGGCCGCTGCGCCCGAGGGCGGCGAAGGCCAGCGTGCGCGGGCGCCCGGGCTGAAGGCCGAGGTGGGCCTGCAGCGCCTCGCGCGTCAGCTCCGATGCCGACACATCGCGCCGCCGCGCCTCTCGACTGAGGCTTTGTGCCAGATCGTCGGGCAGCGATATGGTGGTGCGCTTCATACCTGCATCATAGCATCGCCATCCGCTGTATATCGGGCGGGCGACCCGGCACGAGAGCGAGGGAGGGCGCGGGCATGTGAAGTGCAGCGGACGCCTCAGGTGGCGTTACCCGCGAGCTGCAGCAGCCCCCTCGACACCCGTAATGAGCCCTATCGCTGTCAGGACCACGACCAAGAAGAACCTCAAGGCCGGCACCCACACGATCACAATCCCCCTCACCGCGGCCGGCCGCGCCGCCAAGAAGCACAGGACCAAGCTGAAGATCCAGGCCTCCGAGACCCTCGCCGGCCTCACCGGCACCGCCACGACAACCCTGAAGGCCTGACGCTATGGAGGAACCTTGCCATGGCTGACAAATGGGCGGACTACGCAATAACCGAAGTCCGCTTCAACGCCGCCGACACCCACATCGACAAGGTCAAGCGCCGAGCAGACGACGGCGACAAGCTCGGCGAGGCCACCGAGGTGTCGCGCGCGAGTGTCGTAACCTCCATCAGTTCCGGTACGACCTATTGCACGGCCACGAAGGACAGCGACGGCAAGTGGCAGAAAGGCGCCGCCGTCAAAGTCGTCGAGATCGAGGGCGTCAAGTTCATCAAAACCAAGGCCGGCGCCATCAGGAAGGACAATCTCGACAACCTGCCAAGGTTCTGAGAGGCCGTGCTGCGCCGGCACACCGTGAGTGTCGAGTTCGATGCTCCGCACGCCGCTCGTGGCTCGAGGCCAAGCCCACCTCCGCAACCCAACCCCATGTGCTCCAGAAGCGGGAAAGTAGGAGACCGACACGAGAGTGGGACGCGAGTGGAGCGAGCCACGCCTCGCTTTCTCCCCTCGCTCCCCTGTCCGCCCAGGCGAAGGTCTCGATGCCGGCCTCACGGCCCGTGAGGGCTGGCGGCGTCGCTGTCCTCGCATGCTGCGGGCCCCTGCTCGCCACGGTCCGCTGCACCAACTACGACCCAGCGCCCCATAACGTGACCAGCATGTCCGGCCCGCAGCGTTTCGCCTCCGCCAGCTTCGGCGAAGGCGCCACCTTCGAGGTGAAGCTCACCAAGCCCGGGATCGTCCACTACGAGTCCACGACCCAGCCCGCCACGATGAACGGCACGATCGAGGTCCTCAGATGAGGCCACGCCAGTGGGTTCCCAAAGACGCAAGTTCTCGAACCACACCATGGAGGAGTACGCCCCCATGTTCGACGACAGGCGCACGATGCCGGCCTCACGGCCCGTGAGGGCTGGCGGCGTCGCTGTCCTCGCATGCTGCGGGCCCCTGCTCGCCACGGTCCGCTACAACGGGACGACGGGTAGGCCATGACGCGCCGCGGCCATGCCCCTGACGCCCTTGCACGACAGCTAGCATCTTGCTAGGATGACGTCATGGCCGTCAAGGACCGGGTGGATCTCCAGGAGGCGCTCGCGAGCGCCCAGTCCGCCCTGGCGCAGGCCAGCGCCGAGTTGCAGCGCATCGGGCAGGGCGCCGAGCTCACCCACGAGCAGGCGGATCTCACCGTCGGCGAGCTCGCCGACGAGTTCCAGCTACCCCAGGAGATTGTCCTTGAGTTCGTGCGCACCCTCGGGCGCCTGCTCGACGGCGAGAGCACGCTCAGTGTCGAGGCCGCCCGTCGCGCGGCGCTGCTCACCGCTGCCGGCCCCGCCTGGGAGAGCGAGCTCGGCCCGCTGCTCTCGACGCCCGACACGCGCCTGCTGCTCGGCGTCTCACGCCAGCGCGTCGATGAGCTGCTGCGCACCGGACGGCTGATCTCCCTGCCCGACAGCGCCGGGCACCGCCGCTACCCGGCCTTCCAGTTCCACGACGGACGTCCGCTCACGCCGCTGATCGACGCCTACTGGACCCTCGCTGACGCTGCGATCAGCCCCTGGAGCGCCGCCGCCTGGTGCGTCGCACCCGACCGGGACGCCCTCGAGGGCCTCTCGCCCCTGCAATGGGCGCTGCAGGAACGCGAGCAGGATACCCTCGCTCGGGTCGCCCGCCAGGACGCCGCACGACTTGCCCGGTGAGCTCGCGGGCTTCCCGCGACGCACGCTGCGCGGCGGGCGGACGATCCACCGCATGCACCGCCGCGACAAGGGTGCCTGGTGGTTCTCCCACGACGGGTCCGCTCGCTTTGATCCGACTGGCACCGGCATGGGCGTCTGCTACCTGGCCGAGGACCCACTCGGCGCCTGGGTGGAGGTGTTCCGAAAGACCCAGCTGCTAGCCGAGGCCGACATCACCGGACGCCGACTGATGAGCGTCGCGCTCGACCGCGACCTGCGACTGGCCAACCTCACGAGCCGCCGAGCCCTCAGCTACGGCGTGACCGCGTCGCTGGGAGCGAACGAGGACTACCGGGCCAGCCAGCAGTTCGCTCTGAAGGCGCTCGCCGCCGGCTTTGACGGGATCCGTTACCTGGTGCGCCACGACCCCGCCCAGAAGCTCTACGGGATCGCCCTCTTCGACCCCGCCGGCTCCGCCAAGCCGGGTGACCGGAGATGGCCGCACCCGAGCAGGGCGATCCCGCCCGAGCTGATCGCCCGCGCCGAACGCGAGTTCGGCTACCGGGTGCTGCCAACCCCGTAACCAGTGAACGGGCGCGGCTCCCGGGCCCTTCGTGCTCCCAACACCTCCGGCCTCCTCCGCGCGTCTGATCGCGCCCTTAGAGCACGTGAAGCCCTCCTCAGCGCCTCCCGGTATCGGGCACCGCAGTCCGGCCGCCAGATGCCCTGCCGTCGCGCGCGGTGACCCGGTGGACGGTGCCGATCTGCCTGGACGACTGCCGGCACACGTTCGCGAGCATGTTGATCGCCGCTGGCGTCAGCGCAAAGGCGCTCTCCACGTTCATGGGGCACGCCAACATCTCGGTTACGCTCGACCGCTACGGCCACCTCGCGCCCGGCGCCGAGCACGAGGCCGCCGGCCTCCTCGACGCCTACCTGACCGCCTCCCCGGCGGTGATAGGCAGCGCGGGCGCCTGCCAGCCGCGGGGCCCTTTCGGCCCCCGCCCGCCAGCTGGTGCTCAATGAACTCGTCGCTCTGTTCGGCGCCCAGTGTGGATCGGCGCCCAATAATGTCGTTCGATGAGCGTCCATAAACGTGGGTGAGTAGCTGTTGGGGAGCCCCTCCGGAGGGGCTCCCCAACAGCTGTGGCGGCCGTGGCCCTGGGGCCGTGGTCGTCCGTCCGAGGCGGCCTTGAGGCTCGCGCGATTCGTCGTCGAGCTGGAGGTCGTCGTGATCAGCGAGGAGGAGTGGATGGATATCAGGGCCCTGCAGCGCCAGGGGTATTCCTATTCGGAGATCGGGCGGCTGGTGGGCCGCGATTGGCGCACCGTCAAGCGATATCTGGAGCACGGCACCCAGCCGGTCTATCGCCGCGGGCGCACGCCCTCGATGCTCGACCAGCACAAGCCGCTGATCGACCAGTGGCTGGCCGCGGAGCCGAGGCTGCGGGCGACCAGGATCCACCAGGACCTGGTGCGCGACTATGGTTTCGGCGGCAGCTACGACATCGTCCGTCGGTACGTCGAACGGGCGCGCCCGAGGCCCAGAGAAACACCGTCGGAGCGGTTTGAGACGGCGCCGGGGCACCAAGCGCAGATCGACTGGTCGCACGAGCAGCCGATCCGCACGAGCGCGGGGCTGGAGCTGCCGCTGTTCTGCTTTCACATGGTCCTCGGGCACTCAAGGGATTCGTTCTGCGCGTTGACGGGCTCGCAGGATCTCGTGACGTTCTGGGCGTGCCACCGGCGCGCGTTCGAGCATTTCGGCGGGGTGCCGCGCGAGCTGCTCTATGACCGCACCAAGACCGTGATCAGAAGCCACATCGGCCGGGATGTCGGCGTCGGCGAGCGCATCTTTCACCCGCAGGCGCTGGCGAGCGCGCATCACTACGGGTTCGCGATGCGTCTGTGCCGAGCAAGGCGGCCGCAGACGAAAGGCAAGGTCGAGTCTGACGTGCCCTATGTCCGCGAGCGGCTGCTGCGGGCCCACCGCTTCTCAAGCTATGAGCAGGCCAACGAGGAGTGGCTCTCCTGGAACGAGGAGGTCGCTCGCCGGCGCGTGCACGGAACCCACGGCGAGGTCGTCGCGATCCGCGCCGAGCGCGACCGGGCGGCGCTGCTTGAGTGCCCGCCCGCGCCCTACCTGGTCGTGGAGCGCACGACCCGGATCGTGGCGCGTGATGGGCTGTTCAGCTTCCAGGGGCGCCGCTATGCGGTCCCGGACGCGAAGCCGGGTGAGCGGGTCGAGCTGCTGCTCGGCGCCCAGGAGATCGAGGCCTACCGCATCAGCGACGGCGAACGCCTGGCTCGCCACACGCGCTGCGGGCCTGCCCGGGTGCTCGGAGATCCTGAGAGCGGCTCGGTGCCACTCGCCGCGGTGCTCGCGGCCCTGCCCGACCCGGAGGTCCACACGCGGCCGCTGGCGCGCTATGAGGCGGCAATCCATGGGTGAGCTGATCACAGAGCGCGTCACACGCAACGCCCGCGAGCTGAAGCTCCTCGGGCTCGCCGAGACCGCCGACGAGCTCGTCGACCGCGCCGAGCAATCCAAGCTCGGCTACCGCGAGTTCCTGGACCTCGTGCTCGAGACCGAGGTCGGGGTGCTCGAAGGCCGCCGCTACGCCTCGCGGCTGAAGCTCTCCGGGCTACCGCACCACAAGACCCTGGAGGAGTTCGACGTCTCCTTCCAGCCCCAGCTGGACCCCAAGCGCCTGGCCGAGCTGCGCTCCCTGCGCTTCATCGAGCGCCGCGTCTGCGCGCTCCTGCTCGGCCCGCCCGGCGTCGGCAAGAGCCACATCGCCGTCGGCCTGGCGATGGACGCCCTCAGAGCCGGCTATCTCGTTCGCTACACCACCCTCGACGACCTGATCGCGGACCTGCGCGCCGCCGAGAAGCTCGGCAACCTGCGCCAAAAGCTCGCCCAGTTCCAGCGCCCCCACCTGCTGGTCTGTGACGAGGTCGGCTATCTGCCGCTGGAGCCCGCCGACGCCAACCGCTTCTTCCAGGTCATCAACCGCCGCTACACCCGCTCATCGACGATCGTCACCTCGAACAAGCGGATCTCCGAGTGGGCCGCCCTGCTCGGCGATGAGATCCTCGCCACCGCCATCCTCGACCGGCTCCTACACGACGCCGAGGTGCTCACCATCAACGGGCCCTCCTGGCGCCTACGCGGCCGCACAGAGATCCTCAACGACACCCTCAACCCCAACGGCCACCAACATCCAGACGAGCCGACCCCACGACGCAAACGCGGCAGCTGACCGCCCACCCGACCTACATTTTTCGACGCCGATCCACCGACAAAATTGGACGCCGATCACACGACATTTTTCAACGCCTATTGACACCCAGGGACGGGGTCAGCTAAAGGTGGGCGATTATGGGGGAGCATCGCCGCGATCCGAGGCTTCTGCGCCCTCCTCTGCAGCTAGACGATCTCGAAGGTCGCCGCGATTATCGCTTCCATCGCCGCCCGCGAGGGAGGCTCACGCAGTGAGACCTGCAACAGCCCTTCCTGCAGGAAGAACAGGAACGCCGCGTGGCTATCCTCGATCCGCTGCACCACGCCAGTGCCCACCGCGTAGGCATCCGCGAACACGATCTACGCAACGACCGGGTTCTCCTGCAGCACTGGGTGAACGCACGGCCGCCCTCCCGTCCCGCTTGACGACGCTCCAGGAAGCGTGTCTGGCGGCGGTCTTCGAATCCAACCCGGCCTCCTGCAGCCCGGAATCGATCATCGGCAAAGCCACGATCCACACGCCCGTTCTGAGCAACCCCCTGTCCGGCCCGGCCTACCTGGTCAGCCACGGCGGCGCCGCCTTCCCGGACGTCGAGTTCGTCCTGCAGGGCGAAGGCGTCACCTTGGTTCTCGACGGCAAGACCGACATCAAAAACGGCATCACCTACAGCAAATTCGAAACCGCCCCCGACGCCCCCTTCACAACCTTCGAAACCGAACTCCCGGCCGGCCCGAAATCGATCCTGACCGCCTACAGCAAGAGCACCCCGTATGACCTCTGTGGCGCGAACCTGCAGATGCCAACGGAAATCACTGACCAGAACGGCGCGGTGATAAGGCAGACCACCGCGATAGCCGCAACCGGCGCCTGCCCGCCGTCGGTGAGGATCACCAAGACGAAGGTGAGCGGGAACACCGTGCAGGTGACCGTCACGCTCGCCAAGGCGGGCACGGTCAAGATCACCGGCAGGGGCCTGAAGACCACGACGAAGAAGGGCGTGAAGGCCGGCTCCCACACGATCACCGTCCCCCTGACCGCAACGGGCCGCGCCGCCAAGAAGCACAGGACCAAGCTGAAGATCCAGGCATCCGAGACGCTGTCCGGCCTCACCGGCACCGCCACTACAACCCTCAAGGCATGACGACTGCGGATGGGATATCCGGATGGTGTCCATGCTGCTTGGGGAGGGCTTCAGCGCCCGCCCCAGCCCCGCCTGCTTGGGATTTCGCCCATCAGGGTGTTGGCCGTCAGGGCGGCCGTCGGAAGGCGATGACCTCTAGCGCGACCCCTTGGGCGCTGGGATCTTCAGATCGCGACATATGCCGCGCGCGACGGGGTACGCGATCTCGCGATGGCGCGGCACGGCCGCCGAGCGTTCCGCGTCTATTCCCCAGTAGCTATGTATCAGCGGTTGCACTTTCAGGGAAGCGAGGGGCAAGCAGATCGAGGACGCAGCGAGCGTGGCGTGCTCTGCACGTGAGTCGAGCGAGGACGAAGAGATGCGCCGCCGATCGCCTCACTGATGGCGTTCGAGGTCTCGCCGCTTCATGCGACGATCGCGAGCGACTCGCTGTCCATCGTCTTGCCCGTCGGCTCGCGTGCGGCGGCTCGCAGCTCGAGCATTCCGGCCAACGCGTCGAGAATCATCTCGCGGGCTTCCTTGCGCGTCTTGCCCTGGGTGTGGACGCCGGGGACCTCGGGGATCGAGGCGACGATCCATTCGCTTTCCGGGTCCTGCTCATACACGATCGTCAAGTGAAGCGCTTCGCTCATACCTCAAGCGTAACGCAGGCGGCACGCCGCCATAGCGAAAGGGGGGATGGGTATGGCGGCGACATACAAGCCGGGCGACACCGTCCCGAAGACCGGCGAAGTTCAGTGCACCCGGGGCGTGGCGGACATCTGATGCCGGGATGTTGTATCATGCTACAACAATGCTCACCGTGCCGCAGGCCGCGAGGCGCACCGGCCGAAACCCCGAGACCATCCGGCGCTGGATTCGCGAGGGCAGGCTTCCTGCGAGCAAGATCGGCACACAGCACGTGATCGAGGAGCGCGATCTGGAGGCGCTCGAGCCCGCCGAGATGCTGCCGGTCCCAAAGGATTGGGGCTGGGATGAGACGTCCTGGGGCGATCCGATGCCGAACGTCGTGGCCTGGATCAGGGAGTCGCGGGCCGGTCATTGAGTGCTGGTCGTCGACGCCAGCCTCGTCGTCGCGTGGTCTCTTGCGCGCGGCGAGCTTGATCAGCTCCTGGCCGACGAGCTCTGCGCGCCGGCGCTGATGTGGTCGGAGGCCACCTCGGTGCTGCACGAGCGCGCCTGGCGTGGCGATCTGGGCACCGGCGCCGCCCGGCGCGCGCGCTCTCGCCTCCAGGCGGTCCCGGTCAAGCCGCGCGCACACCCTCGCCTGAGCGAGCAGGCATGGCGCATCGCCGACGAGCTCGGTTGGGCCAAGACCTATGACGCGGAGTACGTCGCACTCGCGTCGCTGCTCCGCTGCCGGCTCGTCACCGTCGATGCCCGTCTGCGTCGCGGCGCCGAGCGGCTCGGGTTCGTCCTCGGACCGACTGAGCTCTGACAGCGAGTCGCATGCAACCGGACCTCGACGGCTCGCCCCGCCCTGGCACACGCGACCGTAGCGAAGCCAGCAGTGCAGGCTCGCGCCTGCCGGCACAGAGCCTCGCTTCACGACTGCGTCGCCTCGAGGGTCGGGCTCACCGTTCCGGATACCGCCTGCACTCGCCTGCCCTCAACCGCTGAGCTCTCAGATCTTCGGGCACCCGGCCCCGCGAGCCCGGCAGTTCGCACCCTGACCCGCATGCGACCCGCAGCGGTCGGGGTACGTCGCGGTCCTCTAGACTTCAGGAGCCTGCCTCGGGGCAGGCCGTGCGACCGCGGAGGATTCATGGAGCAAGCTGCGCGACGCGGATCGGGCATGGCCGCGCTGGTGAGAGGGGACAGCAGGCGGGCGAGCACCCAGCCCGACGCATCGACGCCCGTGCGGATCGCTTGCGCTCTCGCGCTCCTCCTGCTGCTCGCCTCTGCCCTCTGCCTGATCGCGGCCGCCGTCGGCGCCAACGCCGCCGACGCGAGTCCCGCCTTCGCCATCGAAAGCTTCTCGGGCTCCTTCGCGCAGCCGCCGTTCTCCGAACCGTTCCTCGACGAGGGGGGCACGCCGTTCACCCAGGCCGGCGGCCACCCGTTCGCGCTGACGGCCACGATCGACTTCGAGCACAAGGTCAAGCGTCAAGAAGTGGTCGATCCCGGCGGTGATCCCGAAGAAGAGATTCCCACCGAAGTCCTCACCTACGGTGACCCCAGGAACGTCGCGCTCCGCCTCGCGCCCGGTGTCATCATCGACCCGCGGGCGACCCCCAACCCGTGCACCGAGGTCGCGCTCGAGACCGGCTCCTGTCCCACATCGGCGGCGGTCGGGCTCCTCGCTGCCTACGTCGCCGGATTCCCCTACCGGGTCTTCGCACCCATCTACAACATGCTCCCTCCGCAGCGGATCCCCGCCCAGCTCGCGGCGAACCTCGGCGGGCTGGGGATCGTGATCCACCTCGACGGCAGGCTCGACCCCGCCCACGGCTACGCGCTCACGGCGGAACTCTCGAGCATCCCGCGCGCCTATCCGATCTACGCCGTCACCGTCACCCTCTGGGGCGACCCCTCCGACCCCGCCCACGACCCCCAGCGCGGTGCATGCGCCGAATCGCCCCCGTCCTCCAAATCCGAAGGGGTCGCCGCCAGCTGCCCGGTCGGGCGCTCCGAAACACCGTTCATGACGATGCCCACCAGCTGCCCCGGGAAGCTCTGGACACCCGCCTCGCCGTCCAATCGTGGCAGCAGCCCGGGGTAACCCTGGAAGCCGAAGCCGGCTCGGCGCCGCTGGGCGGCTGCGGCTCGCTCCAGTTCGAACCGACCCTGCAGGTCCAGCCCGAAACGTTCGCCGCGAACACCCAGACCGGGCTGAGCGTCGCGGTGCGCCTGCCCCAGAGCGAGGGCGTGGGCGAGCCCGCCGAGGCGGACCTCCGCAATCTGACCCTCACCCTCCCGGAAGGGATGACGCTGAACCCGTCGCTCGCCGCGGGCCGCACCGGGTGCACGGACACCCCGGAAGCGGCGAGCGGCACGGAACCCGAAAGGCCCGGCGGGCAGATCGAACTGCACACGGCGCTGCCCGCGCGCTGCCCCAACCCGTCGAGGATCGGCGAAGTCACGCTGCACACGCCGTTGTTCGCCCAGCCGCTGCCCGGTTGGGTGTACCTGGCGGCACCCGACGCCAACCCGTTCGGCTCGCTGCTCGCCGTCTACATCGTTCTCGAAGATCCTGTGAGCGGCGTGATCGTCAAGCTCCCCGCGCAGATCAGCGCGGACACGCAGACGGGACGGCTCACCATGACTTTGAGTGAACTGCCACAGCTCCCGTTCGAAGAGCTCGACCTGACGCTGTGGGGTGGGCAGCGCGCGCCGCTTGCCACCCCGCCCGGCTGCGCCGTCGCCACCACGACCTCACAGCTCACCGCCTGGAGCAGCACCCCCGCTGAACCCGTCAGTGCCGTCCCGTCGAGCGCGTTCACCGTCGATCAGGGCTGCGCCCCGCCAGGGTTCGCACCCGCGTTCAGCGCCGGCTCCGTCGACATCGACGCCGGCGGCTACACGCCGTTCACGCTCTCCCTCTCCCGCGGCGACACCGAACAGCCGCTCGGCAGCGTGGAAGCCCAGCTGCCGCCCGGTGTGCTCGCGAAGATCGCGGGCGTCCAGCGCTGCGAAGAACCCCAGGCAGCGCAAGGGGGGTGTCCGCAGGCCTCCCAGATCGGGACCGTGTCCGTCTCCGCCGGGGTAGGCCCGGGCCCCGTCTACCTGCCCGGCACGGTCTACCTGACCGGCCCCACCCTCCCGGAGGGACCTAATCAGCCGGGCGCCCCGTTCGGCCTGGCCGTCGAGGTCCCCGCCCAGGTCGGCCCGCTCGACCTCGACGAAGACGGCCGGCCCGTCGTGATCCGCGGCGCCGTCCGCGTCGACCCGGCCAGCGCTCGGCTCACCCTGACCACCGGCCCCTTCCCGACGATCCTCAGCGGCATACCGCTGCACCTGCGCAGCATCAACGTGACCCTCGACCGCCCCGGCTTCGTGCTCAACCCGACCAACTGCTCGCCGCTGCCCCTCACGGGCGCCGTCACGAGCGCCGAAGGCGCCACCGCCACCGTCTCGACCCCGTTCGAGGTCGCCAACTGCGCCACGCTGCCCTTCAGCCCGGTCCTGCAGGCGAGCACGGGCGCGCACGCGAGCCTTGCCAACGGCGCGAGCCTGACCCTGAAGGTCTCATCCCCGCGGGGGCAGGCCAACCTCAGAAGCGCTCGGATCGTCCTGCCGCGCCAGCTCCCGCTCCGCCTCTCAACACTCCAGCAGGCGTGCCTCGACACGGTGTTCGACGTGAACCCGGCGGCCTGCCCGCAGGCCTCGGTGATCGGTACAGCGGCCGCCCACACGCCGATCCTCTCGGGCCCACTTTCGGGCCCCGTTTATTTGGTGAGCCACGGCGGCGCGGCCTTTCCCGACATCGCCGCCGTCCTTCAGGGCGAAGGCATCGAGATCCGCCTGGATGCCGTCACCGATATCGAAGGCAACGTCACCTCGGCCTCGTTCGAAAGCCTGCCCGATGTCCCGTTCTCCTCCTTGGAGGTGGCCCTCCCCGAGGGTCCGCACTCCGCCCTCGGCGCCAACACGAACCTCTGTCTCGCGGCGCTTCGAATGCCGAGCACCCTGACCGCCCAGAACGGCGCCGTCGTCAAGCTGGACACCGCGGTCGAAGCGGAAGGCTGCCCTGACAGGCTCACGATCCTCTCCTACGCCGTCAGGAAGCGCACCGTCACCCTGAGGCTCGTCGTGCCAGGTGCCGGGAGGCTCACCGCGAGCGGCCGCGGTCTGTCCACCGCCACCAGGAGCATCGATGGCCGTGGCGCGATCACACTCACCCTGAAGGCCCAGGGCCACGGCACGCTGAAGACCAGGATCGCCATCAGGTTCACCCCGGCAAGGGGACGCAGCCTCACCGCCGCGGTGACGGCGAGCATCGGACGCTAGATGGTTGATTCCACTGGGATGTGCCGGTTTCTGGAGGTGCGGATGGTCGAGCCGGCCAAGGACCTACCCATGCTGGGCACGCGCAGTCGAAGGCCTTGCTGGTGGCCAGGCCGAGGACACCGCCCGGCCTGCCTGCGCCCTTCAGAGTCTGCCCTTCAGGGTGCGAAGGCCAGACGTGCGAGCCCCGTGGAATCAACCATCTAGACCCCCCAACTGCGCCAAGGCAGGCTCTCGGACGGGATATACGCACCAAAGTGCATGACACGCGCGGACGGCGCCACGCCGTGCATCAAGGGCTACGCCCCACGTGCATATCTCGGGTGGCTGGGCTGGGCATGGCAGTCCGACGACCATCCGTCCTGCGAACCCGCTCCGCCCTCGGCGTTGACCCCCGCTGTTTGCTGCCTCCTGGTTCCTCGCGCCCGAGCTTGGCCATCCCGCCGGCCGAACGGGTGGCGGTTGCACGGAGCCGCTGCAGGTCGCGTTCTGTCGTGGGCGCTGACCGCTCCGTCCCGGGCCAGCCGCCCAATTTTCGCACCCGTCCGGGTGCGGTTGGGCGCTATGACCCGCGACGGACGTAGACGCAGTGTTCGAGCGACGCGCCAGAACACGCCAGCAATTCTGTCCGACAAAACTGCTAGATTGCGTGAGGTGCAGCTGCGCTTCGCACGCTCCGCGACCCGCCACCGTGTATCGAGGAAGAGCATCAGCCATGTCATCGCCCACTGCGGTCTGACGCTTCAAAGAGCCACCGCCACAGGCTGGTGCCGAGGTACTGGATCTCAGGCTCGTCTATCTCGGTGACGACGCTGAGGGCCGCGCACTCGAGGTCATCGCGGTCGAGACCGTCGACGATGAGCTGCTGGTGATCCACGCAATGCCGCTACGCGACAAGTACAAGCCACAATACGAGGAGGCCAACCGATGGCGACTCTGAGAACCCGCAGCGGGACCAAGCTCACCAGGAAGAGGATCGAGGCACTCGCAGACGAGGCCGAGCGGGGTTACGACCTCACCAAGGCGCGCCGCGAGCGGGTCGGCCGCCCACCACTCGGCAAAGCCGGCAGCTCACCGCGTGTTCAGACGAGGGTCGACCCCCAGCTCGCGAAGGCCCTGAAGACCTGCGCCCGCCGCGAGAAACGCTCCGTCAGCGACATCGCTCGCACGGCACTGAGCGAGTACGTCGAACGTACCCACTGAAGACCATCGCGGTGTCGCGAGCCAACGTCGCAAAGTCAACGGCATGACCTTCGACGTGAAGCTCGAATCCGCCGGTGTGGGTCAGGCGAACATCCACAACGTCGACCTGCAGCTCCCGGCCGCCCTGCCGTCGCGTCTCACCACCCTCCAGAAAGCGTGCCTGGCCGCGACGTTCGAATCCAACCCGCCGGCCTGTCCGGAAGCCTCCGTCATCGGCAAAGCCACCATCCACAAGCCGCTCCTGAACGGCCCCTGACCGGCCCGGCCTAACTCGTCAGCCACAGCGGCGCGGCGTTCCCCGACGTCGAGTTCGTCCTGCAGCGCGAAGGAGTCACCCTGGCGCTGGACGGCAAGACCGACATCAAGAGCGGCGTCACCTACAGCCGCTTCGAAACGGCCCCGGACGCTCCGTTCACGACCTTCGAAACCGAACTCCCGGCCGGCTCGAAATCGATCCTCACCGCCTACCAGAAGAACGGCTCCTACGACCTCTGCAACGCGAACCTCCAGATGCCCACCGAAATAACGGGCCAGAACGGCGCGGTGATCCGCCAGACCACCGGCATCGTCCCCACCGGCTGCCCCAAAGCATTGACGGCCTCCCAAAAGCTCACAGTCGCTCTGAAGCTCTGCCGCAAGAAACAAAACAAGGCCAAGCGCCAGGCATGCGAAAGGGCGGCCCGCAAGAAGTACGGCGCGAAAGCGTCCAGGACGTCGAGGACGGGGAGGCGCTAGCCCGCCGATGCGCTCCAGCGCCATCCGGTCTCCGATCGAGAAGCGCGGCGCCGCGCGACCCGCCGCGGTGCGGCGCGGGCCACGTCCCCGTGCCGGCCTGCTCTGCCCCACGTGCCTGCTGCTCGTGGCGCTCGCCCTCGCCGCGACCGGCTGTGGCACGTCAGCGACCAGACCCGTGCTTACTCCCCCATCCCCGTCCCACAGGGAAACGCCCCTCACCGGCAGGGCCTACGAGAAGCGATCTCTGGCGCTCCCGAACGTGATCACCACGCGCTGACTGCGCCAGGCGGGGGCGCGTGCCGAGGTGTTCGCCGACAACCAACAACAGAGAGGACGAACATGGCCGAAACCTACAGGCCCGGAGATACAGTGCCGAAGAGCGGGAAGGTCAAGTGCACGCAACACCCGAGCGTCACCGACAACGTCACCGCAGGCACCACGTTCGCCCCCTGCGACCACTGGGGCGAAGGCGGCGAAAAGAACTGCACGTGCCCTTCAGGGTAGGAATACGTCTGAGGCGGTGCCGGACGCTCGCCCACAGCGCTGGCGCTGAAGGCCCGCGCACGCGATCGATCAGCGAGATCGCCCGCGCGGCCCTGGACGACTACCTGCGGCGCGCGAGCTGACGCCTCCAGCCAAGCCATGCACCTCTATGTCTGCTACGGCACGTTCCCCCTCCCGGGCGGCCACCCGTGCGCGAGGGCTCAGGCGGCGTTGGCCGCAGCCGGCCATCGCCCAAAGGTCGTCAGGACCTTCGGCTGCGCCGGCACCGACCGCTTCTGGCCCGGCCGCAGGAACGTAAGGCGCCTGACCGGCAATTTCGAGGTCCCAACCCTCGTCCTGAGCGACGGAACCATCATCGACGGCTCACAGAACATAGTCGCCTGGGCCGCCGCAAACTCCCTGCCGGCCTCCGTCGTCGAGCAGCAAGCGTCTGTGACCTGAACAACCGCGGAGATTGGAGAGACGATGCCTGGCTTTACCGACAGCACCAAGGATGCGGCGTTCCACCTCGCCGGAGCCCGCTGCCAATGCCAACGACTGGGCCACGGCCACACCGGTCGCTGCACAACCGCACTGACCGCGAGCACGGCCCGCTTCCATCACATCACCGCCCAGTCGGCGGGTGGCAGCGACGCCCTCTCAAACTGCGAAGTTCTCTGTCAGCCCTGCCACGAGCAGACCGCGTCCTACGGTCGCCCTCGCTGACGACCCCGCACAGCGATCCTGCACCCATGTTCGCCGAACGTGAGTACCCAGCCACCGCTCGTAGGTCCATCGGCGTGCTGGCTCCGCGGTTCCCCGGACCGCGAAGACAGCACGGCGGTGCATCTCAGGGCGGGCGGGTTCCTCAGCACCGCCCGCCCGCCGAGCACCCCCGCACCGCCGCGAGACGGCGGTGCATCAAACAGCCCGACCCAGTGGTGCATCGCCACCACCGCACCGACCGTGCATCGACCGACGGCTGCGTCCGCACGGTCCGCGGTGCATCGCCGCCGTGGTGCATCCTGCACTCCCGCACGACGGTGCATCAGGCCAGGGGTGCATCCGCACCCCGGCACCGTCGGTACATCGACCGACGGCTCGCCGGTGCATACCGCCCCAGGGCACCACACCCACGTGACACCCGATCACGAGAGGAGCAATGAATGGCAACGATCGTCTTCAGCGGCGGCGCGAAGCTGGTCTGCACCGGCACCGACGCCCACGGCATGATGGGCAACCTCGCCCGGACCGCCGGCGGCCAACGCGCCAGCGAGCACGGCATCGGCCTGCCCCCCGGCTTCGTCGACGTACACACCGACGACGGTGTCCGCTACGTCAACCCCGCCCAGGTCGCCTACGTCTACGACGTCATACCGTGATGCCCCGCGCAGCGCAGGCCTTGCATTCATGCGAACCCACCACCTCACGGCACTGACATGAGCCGAGCATGAGCACGATCACACACCACCCCTCACCCTGGGACCTCGTTCAGGGGCGCACGCTCACCCCTCGACCGGTCCGGCGGCGGCCCCCGGCGGGTGAACCGCAGCGTCCGGGGGCGCCTGCCCGCTCAGGCTTCTGTGGCGTTCCCCGCGGCCCTGAGTCAGCGGCTCTGCGGTCAGCCCTGCTCACGCACGGCGGCGACGGATACCCCGAACCCGTAGCTCTGCAGCCGCGCCGCAGCCGTGGCGAGGCTGATGACGCTGAAAAACGGCAGCGTCAGCGGGGTCGCGCGGTCGCTGCGGGTGATCACGACGAAGCTGATCTCGTGCTCGGCGGCGTTCGGACGCTCGGCAGGCAGCACCTCGGTGTAGGAGGCGTCCTCGCTGCCGGCCAGTGCGCGGGCCCTGGCACGGAACTCGCCGTCGAGCAGCAGCCGCTCGGCGCTGTTTACCCCCTGGGCGAAAAGGTGGCTGAGAGTCGAGGAGCTGCCCCGGTGCTTGACGTGTACGAGCCCACCTTCCGGGGTCAGCAGGTCGCACAGCTCGATCTTGTCGGGTCCTTGATCCTGGACGAGCTTCTTGTCGAGGCACAGGGCACCGATCGCCTGCGCGGCCTTCATGTTGTAGTCGCCCTCGGAGGTCCCCGCCTCGGCGTCCGGCAGCCCCGCTAGCCGTTTGAGCGCTTCCACCTGGGCGTAGATCCTGCTCTTGTAGTCGGCCTCGACTCGGAACCACCGTCCGCCGGAGAGGATGTACAGGTAGCCCTCCAACTCGAGTTGGTAGACGAGGCACCGGTAGATCGGCCATTCATCGAGGACGACGCCGTCCGTCGTCACAGCGATCAGCCGGTCGGATTTGAGCATCGCGAGGTCGATTTCCACGTCGGCGTGACTCTCTCGATAGGCGCTGATCCTGGGGTCGCTTTCCAGGTCTTCCGCGTCTGGCAGGCAGGACAGCCGAAACCCGCCCAGCGCGAGCCAGTCGAGCACCTCGGGCGCCGCGAGGTGAGCGTCGGTGATCTCCCCGGTGCCCAGCGCGAGCACGAGCGCCTCGTTCAGCTCACGGATCTTGGCGAGACCCTTCTCCGGTCGAAGGTGGTCGATGAACTCGAAGTTCTCCTTGTAGGTGTCTCCTTCGTACTCGGCAAGCAGACGCTCGGCGAGTACGGGCAGCTCGCCCACCTGCAGCCGGGTCTCGATCCCGAGTGCGTCCGCGCCTGTCAGGCGATGCGCCAGCGAGTCGTCCCTCGGCGTACCTGTGACCGCGCGCAGCATGTCGCGGCTGACATCCAGGCCGAAGGCGGAGAACGAGGAGTCGCGGCTGACGTCGCGGCGGGTGTGCAGCGTGGTCTCCTCGATCGTCCTTGCATCGACACTCTTCAGCTGATCCGCAGCGACCGTGTTCAGGACGACGCGCAGGCCAAAGTCTTGCTCGAAGGCCTCGGGGTCGAGCAGGTGACGGCCTTGGCCAAACGTGACGGCGAACAGCCGCCCCGCCGCCTCGATCAGCAGCGCCGCAGAGGCCGAGGCGCTCATCAGCCCATCCAGGCCTCCGGAGACGTGCGGCTCGAGATATCGCGACCAGCGCGGTGGGTGAGGGTCCGTCGACGCGGTGAACAGCGAGTCCGCGGCGGCGTCGATCTCGCGCACTCGATGACCCTCGAGCGCCTCAGGCTCGCGCAGCGCCTGCGCGCGCGAGAGCCCCTCCTTCAGCAGGGAGATCGTTAGCTTCTCAAGTCTCGGCTTGCGTGTCATCCCCGCCTCCTGGCTGCTCACGCACCCACAGCGAGCCTTCGCAGGCTCGTGGGACCCGTAGGCCTGAAATAAACGCTCACGGACACGCTAGCTGATGCGCCCCAGCCGGTCAACGACGGGCGACCGGGCCAAGCGAGCTAGACGATTCACGCCCGCACGCGCCCTGTCCATCCAGCCGTGCCCGCGCGGAAATAAACGTCCCCGCAAGCTCTCCGGCACCGCTAGAATAGGAACAGGTGTTCGTATACGGATCCCAACGGGAGGAGACGCGATGACAGATCCACACCAGCGTGCGCCGAGCATGCGCACCGACCGCACCCGCGACAACGACGGGCAGCTGCGCCAGGAGCGCGGCGACACCCTCGTCGCCAACATCGAGCAGGAGTACGGCGTCGACTTCGGCGTCCGCGGCGACATGCGCCTGGACACGCTGCGCGAACAGACGGGGCTGACCTCGATCGAGGACCTGCTGCGCCACGCTCGCGGCGCCGGGCGCTAAGAGGACACCCGCGCGGGCAGGAGGATCGGACCGGGCCGGTCCTGCTGCCGTGTCGAGATGACCGCCTCGACGGGTAGCTTCCGAAAGCCATGGCAACCGAAGATCTGCTCCTCAGAAAGCAGCGCGGCGCGTTCTTCACGCCGCCCGCGATCGCCGACTTCCTGGCCCAGTGGGCGCTCGCCGGCAGCGCCGAGGCACGCGTGCTCGACCCGACCTGCGGCGAGGCTGTCTTCCTGCTCTCCGCCGCCCGGCAGCTGATCGAGAACGGCGCCGACCCCGACAGCGGCTCCGAGCAGCTCTTCGGCGTCGATCTTCACGGGGCCTCGTTGCGAGAGTCAAGGCGTCTGCTTGCACGCGAGGGCTTCAAGGCGAGCCTGCTGTGCGATGACTTCTTCTCCCAGGGCACCCCCACACAGCTCGACGGCACGCTCCCCGCGATGGACGCGGTGATCGGCAACCCGCCGTACGTCCGCTACCACGAGCACACCGGCATCGAGCGCAAACGCTCGGCCGCCGCTGCACTCGCTCAGGGCGTGCGGCTCTCGGGCCTGGCCTCCTCGTGGGCTGCGCTGCTCGTCCACGCCAGTGCGTTCCTGACAGCGGAGGGCCGTGTGGCGATGGTGTTGCCCGCGGAGCTCCTGACGGTCGGCTACGCCGAGCCGCTTCGGCGCTGGCTCTCACGGCGCTTTGCCGCCGTTCACCTGGTGCTCTTCGAACAGCTGCAGTTCGATGACGCCGAGGAGCAGGTCGTGCTGCTCGTCGCGCGCGGCAGCGGCGGATGTGACGCGATCGCCCTGCACCAGGTCCGAGACGCGCAGGAGCTCGCGGGCCTGCACGTCTTCGACGGCACCGCTGTCGCGCCACGAGCGACTGGCAAGTGGACCGACCTGCTGCTCACCGGCGAGTCGCGGCTGGCATTCGGACGGATCACCGCCGAGCACTTCGCCCAGCTTGGCTCCTACGGGCAGCCCGAACTCGGCACCGTCACGGGCTGCAACTCCTTCTTCGCGCTGTCGGAGGGCACCCGCCGAGAGTTCCGCATCGACCGTGCCCACCTGACGCGGATCGTGCCGCCCGGCACGAGGCATCTCCGCGGCACCCGCTTCACCGAGGGGCAGTGGGAAGACCTGCGGCTGCGCGGCGCGCCGGTGTGGATGCTCGACCCGAAAACCGACCGGCCGAGGGTCGGCCTCGCGGAGTACATCAAGCACGGTGAGGCGAAGGACGTCCACGGCGCCTACAAGTGCAGGGTCAGGACCCCGTGGTGGCGTCCCCCGAGCGTCCCCGCGCCCGACCTGTTCTTCACGTACATGAGCCACCGCTACCCGCGGCTGATCACCAACGACGCGGGCGTGACGCTGGTCAACTCGATGCACGGCATAACGCTGCGTGCAGAGTCGCCGCCGATCGCCCGCGAGGCGCTGCCGCTGCTCGCGCTGAACTCCGTGACGATGCTCGGCGCCGAGCTGCACGGTCGCTCCTACGGTGGCGGGATCCTGAAGATGGAGCCCCGGGAGGCAGCCGAGCTGCCCGTCCCTTCTCCGCAGCTGCTGGCGGCGGGCTGGGAGACGATCGCCCCACAGCGCGCGCAGCTGGAGGAGCTACTGCGCGCCGGCCAGTGGGAGACGGTCGTCGACCGTGTCGATCAGGCGCTCCTTTACGACGCGGCCGCACTACCGTCGCAGGCGATCGAAGCGGTGCGCTCGGCGGCAGACGCATTGCGGCGCCGGCGCACACGCAAGGACACCTAGGCAATGCCCAAGCCCTCCGAAGATGTCCTCGCCATGTTCGACCCACTGCTGAGGGCGGCGGACACCACGACGAGCCCGTGGCAGCACGGGCGCTACCTGCCTGACCTTGACCTGCTGCGTGAGCTCTTGAGCCTGCCGATCTCGACCGGCGCCACGCAGAACACGGGCCGTGTCGCCAACGCCTATGACGCATGGATCGCGCATGAGCTACGCCGCGGCGGCTTCCCGGCGGATGAGGTGTGGCCGCGCACGCGCCGCCCGCGCGTGCTGCCCGGAGACCTCGCGCCGCTTGAGGCTCGCCTTGACGCCCTGGACGCGGCGTTGAGGAACACCGAGGCCCATGGGGAGACCATAAAGCCCGCGGCGCTGCGCAGGGCGATCAAGGCGGCAGGGAAAGGCCTCCCGGGCGCAGCCGAGGCCTACATCCTCGGCGACTTCTACTCAAAGCAGGTCGACGTCGCGATCTCGACCTGGCGGCGCGGGCCGGACGTGCTGATCTCCACGAAGACGATGTTCTCCTCCTACCGCAAGAACCTCATCAACCGTCACGAGGAGGCAGTCGGGGAGGTTACAAGCCTGCGGGCCCGGCATCCGATGGCGGCGATCGGCTACGCCTACCTCGTGCGCAGCAACATCGTTCAGGAGGACGGCGCCTACGCGATCCTCTACGACATCCTCGCGCGCCTGCGCCGCCCGGGCGAGGCGTTCGACGCAACGCTGCTGCTCGTCGCCGAGTGGGACGAGAACGACGCAGTCCCACAGGTCACGAACGTCGATCAGCCAGCTGAGGACCTCGGCGCCGCCCGCTTCTTCACCGACATGACCGAGCTCGTGTGCGAGCGCAGCCCGATCGCCGAGCACGTCGAGGTGCGCCGCCGCCGCGAACCCGAGCCGGCCGGCGGACTGCCCGAGGACCCCGACGAGGACATAACACCCGACACAGACACCTAGCCGGACGCCGAGAGTGCGTCGCCTCGCGCCGAGCGAGCACCGTTCGAGAGCGACGGGACCTGTTGATCCGTCCGCTCCGGTCTGGAGGCTGTCCCCTTGAAAAGACAGCCACCAGGCTCGCTGCACCACAGGCTCCTTTCGGCGAGTCCCTCCAGGCCGCCGCACGCAGTGCATCTGAAGGTTGGGCGGGTGGGGTGGGCTGGCCATGTTCGCGCCGACAGAGAGCAGGCCCTGTCCTGGACGCCGGCCACCGCATCCCGTCTTAGCCGCTCCGTAACATCGGGCAGACCATGTCAGCGTCCCTTGCTATCTGGACCGTCGGCCATTCGAACCACGCCCTCGACCGTTTCGCGCGGCTGCTCGCCGCCGAGCGGATCGAGTTCCTGATCGATGTTCGCTCCTACCCGTACTCGCGCTACGCCCCGCAGTTCAACACCGAGGAGCTGCAGGCGAATGTCGAAGCCCGAGGCCTGCGCTACGTGTTCATGGGGCAGGAGCTCGGCGGCCGCCCTGCCCGCGATGATCACTACGACCACGACGGCCGTGCGCTGTATGGCCCGATGTCCGAAGAGGAGCCGTTCCGGAACGCCGTCGAGCGCCTGATCGCCGGCGCCTCAGCCCACCGCCTGGCGCTCATGTGCAGCTGCGGGCAGCCGACCGACTGCCACCGTCGCCTGCTGGTCGGCAAGGTCCTCTGTCAGGGGGGTGTTCAGCTGCGCCACATCCTGCCCGACGGCACGCTGCTCAGCGAGAGCTCGGTGCAGATCGGCGACGGTCCGGTCAAAGAATCGCTATTCGGGCATCATGAGACGCGGTGGAGATCTACACGATCGGTTTCACGCAGAGCACGGCTGAGCACTTCTTCGGCCGCCTAGCCGATGCGGGTGTCCGGCGGCTGCTCGACGTCCGCCTGAACAACTCCTCACAGCTCGCCGGGTTCGCCAAGGCCCAGGATCTCCCGTACTTCCTGCGTCAGCTCGTCGGCGCGAGTTACGAGCACGCGCCGCTGCTCGCCCCCACCCAGGAGCTTCTCGACGACTACAAGAAGCGCAAAGGCGACTGGAGCACCTATGAGGAGCGGTTCCTGGCGCTGATGGCCGAACGCCGCATCGAGGACGCTCTCGCCCGCGCCGAGTTCGAAACGCCCACCGCGCTGCTCTGCAGCGAGGCCACAGCCGAGCACTGCCACCGCCGCCTGGTCTGCGATTACCTCGCCGAGCACTGGCCCCGCGTTCGCGCTGTCCATCTGTGAGTCGATGCAGCTCGTCTTCAACCACATCACCCGCATGGGCGCGCCGCGGATCTGCATCGCCGGCATCGACCCGATCTCCGCCGGCATGTCCGCCCCACCACGCCCGCGAGCGATCTGATCACGCGAGGTCTCCTGCGCGAGGAGCTCGGCCCGCTCGCCATGGGCGCGCTGGTGAACATCGGCGAGGTCACGCCCGAGCCCTCGCCGCCGGAGAGCGAGGACCACGGCTTTCAGACCGCCAACGTCGAGCTCGTCAGGGACCTCGAGAGCGAGGACTTCCTGGATCTGCTGGATCGGGTCCGTGACGCCGACATCCAGACCGCGTTCGGCCCCGGCCTCGAGAACGTCGCAAGCGCCTACGCCGTGCAGGCCGGCGCGGGCGAGCGCTCCCTCGCCGTCGTACGTGCGATCGAGGCGCCGACGCTGCTCGTCGACGGCTGGGGCAAACTCCGCGTCCACGTCCGCGACCTGGACCCCGCACCGAACCTGTCGGTGGCGGATGTCCGCTTCTACGAGCCCGATCAGAAGACGATCAGAGGAGACGTCGTCCGAGACGTCAACGAGCGCCTGCAGGACGACGTCGGTGTGCTCCTGATGCTCGGCTTGGCCCGTCCGATGCAGATGCCATGGGATGACCGTCAGCGCCACTGGCTGCAGTGCAACGGCCTCGTCCTAAAGGACAGGCCCGTCGGCCCCGCGCCGTGACCGGCCTGGCCGCCTTCGCCGCTGCGACATAGTTGGCGCTTAGAACCGGTTTCAGAAGGGTCGGGCGGATGGGCGACGAATCCTGAGGTTGGATGGCATAGCCCCGAAGGTGGAGGTGTCTGATCCGCTCTGACAGCCTCGAATCGGTGTTCAGGGTGTCGATGGCAAGGCGTTCGCTCATTGGGGTTGCTGCTTGGCTGGCAGCGATTGGCGTTGCGTGCTCGTCCGCGAGCGGCGCCAGCTTCTCGCGGCCGGTGCAGCTGCCGGGACTGCTTGGAGAGTGGAGCTTCGTCCTCGCGCCAGACGGCGAGGCCGTCGCAGTCCGCGGCTCCGAACACGGCGCGCTCGTGTATCCGCTCGGAACCTCGACAACGCTCGGCCCACCGGTGCCTGTGACGGTGGTGGGGGGCTATGGCCTTTCCCTCAGCGATGGCGTTCTCGATGACCGACACCGCCTTGCGCTGGCATTCACCTACTTCGACCACACCGAAGAACCCTCTGGGGAACCGCACGGCGGCGCGGGTTGCTGTGATCGGGTCGCTATCGCGAGCTGGCGCCTCGGCGAAGCGGTCCCCACCGCCCAGACCTTGACCCCGAAGCTCACCGGGGTCGCCCACGCCTACCAGGAACCGAGCGGACCCGAGATCGTCCTCGGCCAGAGAAGCCTCACGGCGCTATGGACTCTCGGCGCCGGCGAATTCGAAGAATCCTACGAAGGCGGAGGGCCGGTCCGGCTGCGGGAGGCGTTCGGCCCGTTCGGAGGCCCCTACGACACGCAGACGCTGATGAGCGCTCCCGGTGGCATCTGGGACTACGCCCTCACCACGGCAAGCGACGGGCGGCCGCTCGCCAGCTGGGTCGACGACGGCAACGAGCTGCGCACCGTCACCGGTCTGCAAACCGGCGCGCTACACCGCTCCCACAGGGTGCAACCGCTGCCCGGGCTCGCCAACACAACCTCCCTCGCCAAGGAATCCTCGTACGGCTTCAGCACGAACAACCGCGGCGAGACGCTCTTCGCCTACCAGACCCCGGCGCCGCACGGCAAGAGCCGGCTCCTCACGGTCACCAGCCGTGATGGGAGCCCCTTCAGCCGGCCACGGCTCATCCGTACGATCCCGCCGGAAATCCCCAGCGGACGGGCGCTGCTCGGCCCGCAAGACACGCTGCTCGCCTCCTGGGATCACTGGACCAAAGCATCCCACGACGGCATCCAGCAAGACGTCAGCCGCTTCGCTGTCGGTGGCCTGTCGAGTCCGCTCGGGCCCAGCGTCAGAGTCCCGGCTTTCCCTGGCGAACCGGTCGGGTTCGTCGGCGGCAAGAGCGAGGCAGTCGTCATATACCGCCACCACGAGAAGCGGGGCTTCTTGCTGGACGCCATACTCGCTCGCCGTGGCCAGCCATTCGGCAAGCCGCACCTCCTCGACCCGGGGTTGTACAACTGCGGGATCGACTACGGCGGCGACAGTCTTCTACCACCGATCGAATCCGGCCCCGACGGCAACGCGATCCTCCTGATGACCTGCGAAGACAACCACCAGTACATGATCCGCTACACACCTTAAGAACTCATTCAGAACTCCTTGATGTGGCGCCAGCAGATCACCGTGCATCCGAGGGCCGACGCCCCAGCGCACAGACCGTCGCGCTCCTAACGTAGCAACGCTGCTACACTACGTGCATGGATGTTTCTGCGCGTGATCTGCGCAACCACACCGCGGCTGTGCTTCGTCGTGCCGAGGCCGGCGAGCGATTGCGTGTGACGGTAAGCCGTCGCCCTGTGGCCGAGCTCGTCCCGCTCGGCCGCCCGGCGTGGGTTTCCGGCGCGGCGGCGGAACGTGTTCTACGCGACGCTCCGCTGGACGCCGGGTTCCTCGATGACCTCGCGCCGCTGCGCGAGCAGACCGTGGACGCGGCTTGAGCAGAGCTGTCCTCGACACCTCCGTGTTGATCGCGCGCGAGCAGGGACGCCCTCTCGATCGTGCGCTGCCCGAGAGCGTGGCCGTTTCGGTCGTCTCGATCGCTGAGCTGGAGCTGGGGGTGCTCCTCGCCCGCGACTCCCAGACCCGCGCGGGCCGTCTCCGCACCCTCGGCGAGGTCCGCTCGCTGGCGGGGGCGCTCCCCCTCGACGAGCGCACCGCCTCCGCATACGCGCAGCTGGCGGCCGGTGTGATCGCGGCAGGCCGCAGACCGCGGGTCCACGACACGTGGATAGCCGCAACCGCGATGGTCAACGACGCCGAGGTCTGGACACAGGACTCGGACTTCTCGGACTTCGAGCAGTCGGTCACGGTGATACGTGTATGAACGCGGCCGATGGCAGGCCCTTGTGACCACTGGGGTGAAGGCGGCGAAAAGAACTGCACATGCCTGCGCAGCGCCCTCTGGGTGTGCCCTTCAGGGTAGGAATACGTCTGATCCCTGCCGGCCGCACGCCCTGAAGCGTGAGCTCGCCTGGGTGGCTCTGACGGACGCCCGCTGGGCGCATATCGTTGCTGGCCATCCGGAGCTGAGCGCTCTGCGCTCAGAGGTGCTGCGCGCCGTGCAGGAGCCCACCGAGGTCATCGAGGGCCGTCCCGGCCAGCGGTGGTACTACCTCCGGGGCGCACCCTGAAGGGCACAGGCAGGCCCTTCGGCGTGGCTCAAGGTCGTAGTAGCCTTTGACGAGAACGGACACGGTGCGGTCATCACCGCGTTTCCGAGAAGGAGCAAGCCATGAGCATCCATATCGGCCCATACACGTTTGACCGCGTTCGATACGACGCGGAAGCCGACGTGCTGTATCTGTCAATCGGTGATCCGGCCCGTGCGGTCGACTTCGACGAGACCGCCGATGGTCACGCCCTCCGCTTCGACGACCGCGGCGATCTGGTCGGCCTGACGATCGTTGACGCCCAGCGCCGTGTGCAGCAGGCCGGCGGCGAGCTCGTCCTCGACCTGCCGGTGCGCGCGAATACCGAAGACCTTGCGCACTCGTTCGCTCTCACGGGCTGACCGCACAGCGCGCCGACGACAGGACCCCGAACGCGGCTTGATTCTCCGGGCACCAGGCGCGCCGAGACCAGCGCTGACACCGCTCGCCCGGCGATTTAGTAGCCGGCGTTCGGGTCGAGGATGCCGAGGTTCTCGAGCCTGTAGCTCATCGCCTCGGGGCTGACCCGGAACGCCGCCGCGAGCTCCGCCACGAGCTCCTGCGGCACGATCGGACGTGCCCGCTCGACCATGCGCTGGATCTGAGCACTGATCAGCCTCCTGGGCATCAGCAACTCGGCGGCGAACGCGTTCGCCTCGATCTCTTCCTGGTTCGAAGTGCCATCGCGCAGATTGACGCGGACCAGTCGGTCGACCACCACCGGACGCCCCTCATGCATCAGCAGATGTCCGATCTCGTGAGCCATCGTGAACCGCTGCCGCGTCGGAGCGTGCGTCGAGTTGACCCCGATCAGGATCCGCTCGCTCTCGCGATACAGCACACCTGACACGTCCCCCTCGAACGCGGCATAGGTGATCTGGGCGCCCTTTGCGGCCGCGATCCGCTCGACGGGAACGGGTGTCTCGAGTGTCCCGGTCTCATCCAGCAGTTCGATCGCGCGCTTTTCGGCGGCAGATGGGTCGCTCATCGAGTTGCGACCGCGACGGTGCGACGGCCGGCCTGCGAGCTGTTCAAAGCCTGTGTGAGCACGGCAAGATCCTCCTCCGGGTTGTCTTTGCGGAGCGTCGCGAGCGTGTCCGCCGGCACGAGATCCTCGAGCGCCGTCCCTTCCTCGGACAGCAGCTGTGCGGGGCTGACCTTGACGGCGCCTGCCAGCAGCACGAGCTGATGGAGCATCACGTGCTGGCGCCCACGCTCGATGTTCGTGATCGAGGTTCGGGTCAGCCCCACATGCCCGGCGACCTCGGCTTGCGTCAGATCGGCGGCGAGACGCAGTCGCCGCAGCCGTAGGCCGAACTGCCGGTAGAGCTCATCGAGATCCATCGAGCCGCCAGTATGCCGCAGCCGCCGGGCGAATGTCAACCCTGCTGACATTCGCGGGATTGGCCGCGATCCGCCTTGACATCGTCCGCGGGCCGGCGTAGCCTGTTTGCACAGTCAACGCTCTGGAAAGGAGATGTCAATGACCCAAACATCTGACGTAGTGCCCGCGGGCCCCGAGAAGCACCGCCACACGGTCGCCGTGACGCTGGAGATCACCGCCGAAGACGGCGAAACGCAGACCGTCCCAAAGGAGATCGAGAGCGGCTCCACCGAGGTCGCCACCCTCAAGACCGAGCTCGGCGTCGCCGAGGAGCTATCGCTCTGGGTCATCCGCAAAAACGGAACGAAGAAGCTTCTCGCCGGCCACGAGAAGCACGACGTCAGGGAGGGCGACCGCTACCAGACGATCATTCCCGGCGGGGTGAGCTAGATGGACGCCGCCGAGGCCGACGCGATCCTCGCCCGCCTCGCGGGTGCGTTCGGCGCCGTCGAGAACCGAACGCCCGGCGATGATCAGCCCCTCCACGTCCTGCTCGCCGCGCTTGAGCTGCCCGAGCCCTGGACGCCGTCTCCCGCTCGCGCGCTGACCATCTGGCAGGGATGGCCAGCCGCGCGGCCGAGGTTCGTCCTCGACGAGCGCGTCGTCGGCGAGACCGACGCGCCGCCCCGCAGCAGTGAGCTCGTCTACCTGCTCGGGGAAGGCTGGCGAGAGTTCAGCTTCAGCTTCCCCTGGAGCGGCGATGACCCGGTGCACGCGATCCAGCGGTGGCTGACACGATTCGTCAGCGAGCGCAGCTGAATGGGGCTTCTCGCCGTCTGGCGCGCCAGACGCGCCGGGAAGGACCCCTCGCACGCCTCGCCCCGGGAGCCCGCGAGACGTCGCACCGTCGACGTGCGCATAGCGGGCGGGCTCTTCGCGGAGGTCCGCGCGCATGTCGAGGACTTCAGCCGCGGCGAGGAGGCCGGGTTCCTGATCTGCGCGCTGAGCCGTCTCGCCACGAACGACGTTCTGCTCGCCCGTGAGTGGATCCCGATCCCCGACAGGGCGATCACTCGCAACGCGGGGTCCGTCCTGGCTTGGTCTGCCGAGTTCAACTCCCAGGTGCTCGCCCGCGCCATCGAGCTCGACGGCACACCCGTGCTCGTGCACTCCCACGGCACACCGAACCCGGTCTTCTCCTCCGACGACCTTGCGAAGGAGCGGCCGCTCCTCGGCGCGTTCAGCCGCCTCCTCGACCCCCTCCCAACCGGGACACTGCTGCTGGGGCGCGGCGACGCGGCGGGCTCCTTCTGGCAGGGGGGCCGCAACGACCCGCGCTTTCGCCGCCTCGTGGTCCTCGCCGACACGATCGAGGTGTGGCACCCGACCGGGGCGGCGCTCAAGCCCCGCCCGGCCCGCCGGCGCCTGCGCCGCCAGACCGTCGCGATCGGACCGGGCAGCGACCGCAAGCTGGCAGACGCCAAGGTCGCGATCCTCGGCGTCTCCGGCGGAGGCTCCCACGTCGTGCAGCAGCTCGCTCACATCGGTGTCGGCACGCTGATCGCCGTGGACGATCAGACCGTCGAGGAGACGAACCTCGGCAGGCTCGTCGGCGCGACCGAAGCCGACATTGACGTCACAGCGAAGGTCGAGCTCGCCCGCCGCGTCGCGACCGGGATCGACTCTTCGATCGAGGTGATCCGGGTCAACGAACGTTTCCCCGCCCGCGCCGCGATCGACGCGCTCAAGGACGCCGACATCGTCGTGGCCTGCCTCGACCGGTTCGACGCGCGCGAGGGGGTCAACGCGTTCTGCCGCCGTTACCTCATCCCGCTCATCGACATCGGCATCACGATCGTCTCCTCAACAGAGCACCTAACGGTCGCTGACGGCCAGCTCGCTGTGTCTCTGCCCGGGCGCCCATGTCTGCGCTGCTGGCTGCTGAGCGACGCGCTCCTCGCACGCGAGCGTCGCGAGCGCCCTCCTGGATATGACCGGAACCCCGACGCCCCGGGCGACCCGCAGGTCGTCTCGATGAACGGGACACTGGCCTCGGAGGCATGCAACTGCGTGCTCGACCTGATCACCGGCTACAGCGCGGGCGAGCGAGGCGCGCGCTTCTGGCAGTACGACGGCCGCAGCGGCCAGCTTGAGCGTCACGAGCTGCCGAGCCGCCGTCCCCGCTGTCCGGCTTGCGTGCAGGAAGGCCGCGGCGACCCCACCGTCGCGTCAACATCAACCGAACAGGAGTGAACTCATGAAAAGCACGAACATCCCCAAGGAGCTCGCGAGGGCCGCGATCGCATGGCTCGTGGCCCTGCTGGTTGGGCTGCTGCTGAAAGCACTTGGCATCGGACGCACCATCACCGCGGCCACGGGCGGCGCCGCCGGAGGCCTCGCCGCCCTCGCGCTCACCTGACGTAGCCCGCTGTGCGGGCGGAAGTTGACGGCCGTCTTGGAGGCGCACGGAGGGGCGTCTGCAACGCGGCGTGCCCCTTCACGTGTCTTGGGCGGCTCCTCGGGAAAGAAGCGGGTCTCCGCGCGCGACTTCTGCCTCGCACGCCATGGCGCTGCAGGACCAGCCCCTTCAGGCGCCCGCCGCCGCCTCCGCGAGCTTGCCGTCGATGAAGCGGTTCGCCTCCGCCGCCCCCATGAACGGTGCGAGCGCGAGATCGACCATGTTCGCCAGCAGGCCGGCCATCCCGCGCCCGCTCTCCTCGCGGGTCAGCCGGTAGGCGACCTCGAAGGTGCTCGCGGCGATCGCCTCCAGCGCGACGCGCGAGGGAGGCGTCGGCTGCGGGTAGGCCTGGTAGCCCTCCTGCAGGAAGATCGTGAATCCCACGTGGCTGTCCTCGACCCGTTTCACCGCCTCCCCACCGACCGCATAGGCCTCGACGAACCCGATGTGGGCGATCAGCGGGTTCGCTTCCAGAAACCCGGTGAACGCGCGCCCCGCCTCCCACACCCGCTCCGGCCAGCTCTCCCCGGCGAAGAACGCCGCGGCGGTCTCGGCCATCGTGCTCTGCAGGCCCAGCTCGTGGGCGGTCGGGCCGTGTCTGCCGGCCGCCGGCGCGGAGGGTGGCGAGCGTAGCGTCGCGTCTCATGCGCGCCGTAACATTGAGCTGCGATGCCAGCGACCCCCACGATCTGGACCGTCGGCCACTCAAACCGCGAGTTCGATTGCTTCATGGAATTGCTCCTGCCTGAGCGGATCGAGTTCCTGATCGATGTCCGCTCCTACCCGTACTCGCGCTACGCGTCGCAGTTCAACACGGAGCAGCTGCAGGCGAATGTCGGAGCCTGGGGCGTCCGCTACGTGTTCATGGGAGAGCAGCTCGGTGGCCGCCCTGCCAGCGATGATCAGTACGACGCCGACGGTCACGCGCTGTATGGCCCGATGGCCGAACTGGAGCCGTTCCGGGACGCCGTCGAGCGCCTGATCGCCGGCGCGTCGAGCCACCGCCTGGCGCTGATGTGCAGCTGCGGGCAGCCGACCGACTGCCACCGCCGCCTGCTGGTCGGCAGGATTCTGACCGACCGCGGCGTGCAGCTGCGTCACGTCCTCCCGGACGGGACCGTTCACATCGAGGACGCCGTGGTGCTCTCAGAGGACGGCCCGCAGTGCTCGCTGCTGGGAGAGGAGGAGCCGTGGAGATCTACACGATCGGTTTCACACAGACGACGGCTGAGAACTTCTTCCGCCGCCTAGCCGACGCCCACATCGGACGGCTGCTCGACGTCCGCCCGAACAACTCCTCACAGCTGGCCGGCTTCGCGAAGGCACAGGATCTCCCGTACTTCCTGCGCGAACTCGTTGGAGCCAGCTACGAGCACGAGCCGCTGCTCGCTCCCACCCAGGACATCCTGGATGAATACAAGAAGCGAAAAGGCGACTGGTCAGCCTTTGAGTCGGCGTTCTTGGGCCTGATGGCCGAGCGCCGCATCGAGGGCGCCTTGGACTCTGCGGACTTCAACACGCCGACCGCCCCTGCTCTGCAGCGAGGCGACCGCCGAGCACTGCCACCGCCGCCTGGTCTGTGACTATCTCGCTGGCCGCTGGCCGGACGTCCGCGCGGTCCATCTGTGATCGGATGGAGATCGTCGTCAACCACGTGACGCGGATGTCCCGCGCGCCGGAGATCTGCATCGCGGGCATAGACGCCGAGGCATTCACGCACGTTCGTCCTCTGTCGGCCAACGATCCACTGACCAGGGCCCTGCTGCGCGATGAAGGCGGGCCGATCGGCATGGGTTCGCTCGTGGACATCGGTCCGGTGGTTCCCCAGCCGTCCGCACCCGAGGTCGAGGATCACGCCTTCGACATGACGCGTCCGCGCCACGTCGCTGATCTCGACGGCGACACGTTCCTCCAGATGCTGGACGCGCTCAGCGAGCCGGACCTCCTGGCCGCGTTCGGTCCGGCGCTCGAGCGCGTCGGGCGGACCTACGCCATCGAACCCGGCTGTGGAGGCTGCTCGCTCGCCGTTGTCCGTGCGCGTGAGCAGCCGACCCTGGAGGTGGACGGGTGGGGAAAGCTCCGAGTGCATCTGCCCGATGTCGAACCGACGGCGACTCTCCCGGTCACAGACGTCCGCTTCGTCGAGGATGACCACAAGACGATCCGCGCAGACGCGGTCGAGCGCGTCAACGCAAGGTTGCGCGCTGGGGTGGACGCCTATCTCATGCTCGGGGTCGCCCGCGCCCACCGGGTGCCCTCAGACGACCGCGCTCGCCACTGGCTCCAGCTGAACGGCCTGGTTCTCGCGGACCGCCCCGTCGGCGGCTTGCCCTAGATGATTGATTCCACGGCGGAGCGCGTGGTTTCGGAGGTTTTGTAGGCAGCAGGGTCGAAGCCACCCGGCCTCGGGCACCCCGAGACCCGCGGCGGCCTCGGCATCCTCACCAAGTAGCTGCGGTCCGCGCTCTACGCTCCGAGCAGCTCCTCCAGGAAGAACCGCGTCTTGGCGGGCGGCTCCTTCAGCGGATAGATCGCCGCGAGCACATCGAGCGCTTCCTGCGTGCTCTGAATGCCCAACTCTCTCAGCAGGATCTCGATGTCCTCGTCGTCCTCGCCGAAGCGCATCGCCATCAGCTTCATCGCGAGCAGGTAGCGGGGCGAGGCCGTGGTGACCTCGATGCCGGGGATGTTGGGAACAGGGCGGCGGTCCTCGTCGGGCCCGGGCAGGAAGCCCTTGACCGCGTCGTTCAGCCAGTCCTTGGGCAGCCCGAGCTCCTCGGCAACCTTGGCGGCGGCGTCGTAGATGGCGGTCTTGGGCTCGAACACCGCGTCGATGTCCTTCGTGACGCGCCTGGTCGAGTAGGCGAGCGCCATCCCCGCGCCGCCGACCACGAAGACCTGTCCGCGTATGCCCTGGCTCGTCAGCTCGGCTCCGAGCGCTTCAAGCGCGCTCGACGATCCGGGCCCGGGTGAAGTGCCGCTCAGGCACGGTCGAAGACCTCGCGTGCGATGAAGACTCCGTGACGTGCGAACGACGCAGGCGTGTTGGCGAGCGTGTACGCGTGGAACGCAAGCCGGCTCGCGACGAACCACCACGGCTCGACAAACCGCCCGGGCCTGTTGACCCATGCTGGCGGCGCGATCCCGGCCTCGGAAGCAAAGAACTCCGCGGTGCCAGCCAGAGCCGCGTCGAAGCGCGCGTCGCCGGTGGCCGGCGGCTCGTCGGCGATCAGCGCAATCTGACCGGGGCGTGATGAGCCCCTGAAGTCGTCCGCGAACCCGTACAGCAAGCCGCAGCGCATCACCCTCGCGATCGCGCGCCAGGTCCTCGGCGACCGTGGGGGAGAGCTCGGCGAGCGACGCCGCACCGCGTCGCACCCGCGGGCGTGCGAGGACCTCGACGTCGTGCTCGCACCCGTCCAGCAGCCGCGAGAGCGTCGCCAGGTTCGGAGTGCTGGCGCCCGACTCATAGGCGGCGACGGCCGGTTGGGTCGTGCCCGCGCGAGCGGCGAGCTCGACCTGCGTGATGTCCGCGGCTCCTCGAGCGGCCCGGATCAGTGTCACTGCGTCCACGAAGCTATTATACACGTTTCGATATAGTCATGCCGAAGTCGAGCGCCTCACCCACGGCCGCACTCAGTGCATCTGAAGGTCGGGCGGGTGGGGGCGGCCACGCAACGTTCGCAGCAGAGACCCGCGTTGCCGCCGATGCACCGCGTCTCGTCGCATCGTCGCCAGGGCAAAGCGTCGCGTCGCGCGCGGGCTCGATCCGCAACGCCGAGTAGCTTGCCGATGAACCCCAACCAATAGGAGGACACAGCCGTGGCAACGAGCAAACGAGTCGCGAAAAAAGCTTCCAGGGTCCTCAAAAGCCCGAAAGCGACGAAAGCTCAGAAGAGCGTCGCCGCCAGCGACCTCGCGCAAACCAAGAGCAAAACGAAAGCCAATAAAAGGAAATAGGGGCGCTCGGGGACTACCGCACCGCACGCCCCGGCGTGCGTCTCCGAGGCGGATGGGTCGGCCTGGCCGCGGTCGCGCCCGTAGAACTATCTCGCGCGCCCGGCCGGCGCACTCGTCGTTTCCGGGCCACTACGCTGCGTGCGCGGTGCTCTCTGCCAGCAGATGACGCGCGACCCGGGCCATCGCGTCCAACCCGGTTGCGGGCAGCCGCTCGCGTATTCCGGCGGCTTGAAGCACCTGGTTGGCCTGGAGGGTGAGCGTGCTCCCGGCCTTCGCGTCCTTCGTGAGCTGGTGCAGTCGCCAGCTGACGTGCGGCAGCGCCCCCTGTGAGCGCAGCTGACGCGAGCGCATGCGGACCGCGTGCTGTCTCGGGTGCGCCGCCGTGCTCGCAGGACCGTCCGGGCAGCAACGCTCGTCATCGCACATGACGCGCGCCTTCAGCGAGGAGTCCAGCAGCAGCTTGCCCACCTTGGCCGAGACGCTTCGTCCGAGCGTGTCGATGAAGATCCCCGGGGCGTTGCCGCCGCTCTTCTTCGGGCTTGGCGTCGGCCGGCGCGATGCGAGCGAGCGGGGGATGTTGCATGCCTCGCTCGTGGCGATGCCTGTCTCATAGCCGTCAACGCCTGCGGCCGTGAGCCCTGCGCCGTAGATCCCGTCTCGCCACGCGTAGGTCGGGAGCTCGGAAACCTCCTTGACCCTCGCGGTCGCGGCGAACGTCGCGACCAGCTTGCCGTAACCGTCGCCAGGCGTGATCGGCGAGAACCCGAGCGCAGCGGCTGCGACGCCAAGTTCCCTTGCTCGGCGGGCGAAACGGTCGATACCGTGGTTCCAAGTGGAAGGCGCAGCGAAGCCTCGGTGCGCGACGGTCAGCACGGCCAACAGGGGCAGGTGCAGGCCGACGCGATCCATACGCCTTCGCGTGGCCTCGAGCAGCTCGAAGCGTGCGCTTGAACCACTCGTCCTCGGGGCTGCGCGCGTAAAGATAGGGCGCGATCAGCTGCGTCGCGCCCTGTTCGACCTGGAAGTCTATGACCGCGGCTATCAGGCTCTCGCGCCTGAGCGGATCGGTGAAGTCCTCAGAGACCTTGGCCACGAAGGACCCATACGGGAGGGCGGCCAGCTTGTCGGATTCGCGCAGGTCGGTCTGCCAGAAGTGCGTGAGCGGGTCGATCAGGTAGGGGATGCCCGCTGACTCGGCGGCGAGCCGCAGCTGTGGGCGCCGTTGCGCGATGTGGGCGTCGGCGATCAGGCGATCGATCGGCCTCCGCGGGTCTCCCGGCAGCAGCATCGCGGTGGAATCGGGCGCGAGAAGCTCGTCGATCACCTCGTGGTCGTTGATGCCTGGTCGGATCAGAAGCTCTGGTGCCATGGTGTTTTCCTGTCGTCCGGCATGCTATCATACCTGTCATTAGCTCTGTCATTTGGACTGTAGGAGGTATTCATGCCGGCAGGCTCCCTGATGGAGTCCGGCTACTACGCACGGATCGTCGAAGACTTGCGCGAGACGGCTCTGACCGCCGCGGAGGTCGCTACCATCGCCGGCGTCAAGGAGCGCCAGGTCCAGCACTGGGTGGCTGGCACGCATCGCCCGCTGGGCACCAAGCGCGACCGCCTGCTGGAGTTGGCCTACATCATCGATCGTCTGCGCGACGTGTATAGGCCGGAGGGAATCGACATCTGGATCCACGCCCGCAACCGAGATCTCTCAGGGCAGCGGCCGATCGACCTGCTCGCGCAGGGCGACTTTGCCACGGTGCTGGCTGCGGTTGAGCGGCTAGAGACGGGGGCGATGTAGCGTGGACCGCAACCTCGCGGCCGCCGTCGCCGCAGGACCGATCATCGCGCTCGCCGGACGCTTCCAGCGTCACACCAGCCCGAAGGTACGGACGCTCGCGGGAAGCACGGCCGGCGGGCGCTGGAGCCTTCCGAACACCTATCCCGTGATCTACCTCGGGCGTCCGGTCGAGTCGGTGCTCGCCGAGGCATACCGTCTGCTCGTCGACGGCGTCGAGGGCATGACCGGCGCCCTCGTCGGTCCGCGGACGCTCTTCGAAGTCGACGTCCGCGTCTCGCAGATCCTCGATCTTCGCGATCCGCAGGCCCTCCGGCCGCTCGGTCTCGACCACGCCGCGCTGCTCAGCGGCCATGGCCCGTGCCAGCGGGTCGGGCAGGCTGCCCACCAGCTCGGGCTGCACGGCATCCTCGCGCCTGCCGCAACCGAGCTCGGCGAGACGCTCGCCCTGTTCGAGCGTCATCTGCCGGAGCACGAGCTTCCAGTGATCGTCGACGAAACGCGGTGGGACTCGTTGCCGGCTGATCCTCGTTCCGAGGCACAGCGGGTCCGTCAGCTCCAAGCGCTCACCTGAGCGCGCCACGCAGTGCATCTCAAGGTTGGGCGGGTGGGGGAGGGCTGGCCATATTCGCCGCCACAGAACCACGCCCCGGTACGCGACGCCGCCCATCACATCCTGTCGCAGGCGCCCCGTACCATGAAGCCTGCCAATGACGACGCCTCCCGCCATCTGGACCGTGGGCCACTCAAACCACGACTTCGCCCGCTTCGCTCGCCTGCTCGCAACCGAGCGGATCGAGTTCCTGATCGATGTTCGCTCCTTCCCGCACTCGCGCTACGCGCCGCAGTTCAACCGTAAGGAGTTGGAGGCCGCCGTCGCGCACGAGGGCGTCCGCTACGTCTTTATGGGGGACGCGCTCGGTGGCCGTCCCACCCGCGACGACGACTACGACGCCGAGGGTCATGCGCTCTACGGCCCGATGTCCGAAGACGAGCCGTTCCGGGACGCCATCGACCGCCTAATCGCCGGTTCGCGCGACCACCGGCTCGCGCTGCTGTGCAGCGAGGCCGACCCTACGCATTGTCACCGGCGCCTCCTGGTCGGCAGGGTCCTCACCGACCGGGGCGTGCAGCTGCGCCACATCCTTTCGGACGGGACCGTTCGCGCCGAGGACACGGTTGCGCTCTCGGAGGACCGCGCGCAGTGCTCGCTGCTGGGAGAGGAGGCGCAGCCGTGGAGATCTACACGATCGGTTTCACACAGACGTCGGCTGAGCACTTCTTCAGCCGCCTAGCCGCCGCGAACATCGAGCGCGTGCTCGATGTTCGTCTGAACAACACATCCCAGCTCGCCGGCTTCGCCAAGGCAAGGGATCTGCCGTACTTCCTGACCGAGCTGATAGGCGCCCGCTACGAGCACGCCCCCGTGCTCGCTCCCACACAGGAGCTCTTGGACGACTTCAAGAAGCGCAAGGGTGACTGGGCCATATACGAGAGCCAGTTTCTGCAGCTGATGCACGACCGCCGCATCGAGGAAGTACTCTCGCCCGCCGACTTTCGTACCCCGACGGCTCTGCTCTGCAGCGAGGCGACCCCCGAGCACTGCCACCGCCGCCTGGTCTGTGACTATCTCGCTGGCCGCTGGCCGGACGTCCGCGCGGTCCATCTGTGATCGGATGGAGATCGTCGTCAACCACGTGACGCGGATGTCCCGCGCGCCTGAGATCTGTATCGCGGGCATAGACGCCGAGGCGTTCGAGCACGTTCGCCCCATGTCCGCCACCGCGCCGCTGACGAGGACTCTGCTGCGCGATCAGGGCGGACCGGTCGGTATGGGTTCGCTCGTCGACGTCGGTCCGGTGGTTCCCCGGCCGTCTCCACCCGAGGTCGAGGATCACGCCTTTGACATCGTGCGTATGCGCCACGTCGCAGATCTCGACGGCGACACATTTCTTCAGATGCTAGAGGCGGTCAGCGAGCCGGATCTGCTGAGCGCCTTCGGTCCGGTGCTCGAGCGCGTTGGTAGGACGTATGCCATTGAACCCGCCTGTGGGGACCGTTCCCTAGCGACGGGCAGTCTCGACACGCAGCGCTCGCGCGAAGTGCTGGAGCTGCTGCGTGAGCTCTGCCGCGAGCGCCAGGTCGCGGTCGTCCTCGTCAGCCATGACCCGCTCGCCGCGGCCTATGCCGACCGCGTGTTCGCGCTGCGCGACGGTGTGCTCTGCGACTACAGGCCCGATCAGCCCGCGGCACCGGCCGCGTGAGGCCTCGGAATCTCCTGCACCTCTACAGGATCCGCGTCCGCGCGCGCCTCGTTCAGGAGCTCTTCGCGCTGATCGGCATCGCCGCGGGAGTGGCGCTCTTGTTCGCCTCTCAGGTCGCGAGCCAGAGTCTCTCCAGCTCCGTGGCACAGCTCTCCCGCGGTATCGTCGGCAACGCGAGCCTGCAGCTGTTGGCGCGCGATCCGCAGGGGATGCCCGAAGCGCTGCTCGAACGCGTGCGTCACATCCGCGGTGTCGACGTCGCGGCGCCCCTCCTCGAAGCGAGCGCCAACGCGAGCGGCCCAGGGGGGACCGAGTCCGTGGAGCTCATCGGCGCCGACTCGAGCCTGAAAGCGCTCGGTGGCACGCTCGTGGCCCACACCGAACTGGAAGCGTTCGCCGGGATCGGCGCGGTGCTGCTGCCCTCGCCCCTAGCCGCCCACCTGGGCGTCACGAGGTTCGGTCGCGAAGTGACGCTCGAGATGTACGGGCGCTCCGAACACGCGCCGCTCTACGAGCAGCTTCACGCCAAGCAGATCGGCCCCCTGATCGCAAGTCCGATCGTCGTTGCGCCTCTCTTCTACGCCCAGGAACTGACGGGCCTGTCCGGGCGTCTCTCCCGGATCCTCGTTCGCGTCGCGCCGGGCAGCGAGGCCCGTGTGCGGGCAAGCCTGCTCGCGCTCGCGGCAGGGCGCCTGAACGTCGAGGACACGAGCTAGGACGAACAGTTGTTCTCCAAGGCGGCCTCGGCGAGCAACCAGTCCACGGCGCTGTTCGCGGTGATCAGCGCCCTGGTCGGGTTCCTGTTCGCGTTCAACGCGATGCTCCTCACCGTGCCCCAGCGCCGCCGCCTGATCGCAGATCTGCGCCGCGACGGCTACACCCCACGGACCGTGATCGCCGTGCTCGTGCTCGACGCGGTCGTCCTGGGCCTCGCCGGATGTGTGCTTGGCCTGGCGCTCGGCGAGGAGCTCTCCATCCACCTGTTTCACTCCAACCCCGGCTACCTCGGCTCCGCGTTTGCGGTGGGCACCCAGCGCGTCGTCGGCTGGCAGAGCATCGCCATCGCGGCTGGGGGCGGCATGCTCGCGGCGCTCATAGCGGTGCTCAGCCCATTGCGCGACATCGTCTCCCGCAACCCGCTCGCGGCGCTCGCCCCCCGGGAGTTCGCGGTGGCTGCTCGCGCGAATCTCACAACGTCGCTGGGCGCAGCCCTCTGCCTGGCGGGGGCAACCGCGATCCTGCTGGCCGCGCCCGCGCAGGCGATCATCGGGATGATCCTGCTGATCGCCTCGATGCTGCTTGCGCTCCCGCTTGTACTCGAGCTCGCCCTGACGCTGCTGAGGCGCCTCGCACGGGCGCTGACGGGCGCGGTCGGGCACGTCGCGGCGATGGAGCTCGGCGCCGCGCGCTCCAGGGCGATCGGCGTCGCGGCGACGGGCGCGGTCGCGGTGTTCGGCGCCGTGGCGATCCAGGGCGCACACGCGGATCTGCTGAGGGGCCTGGAAAACGCCGCGCACGACGAGAACGCCTACACCGACATCTGGGTCTCGCCGCCGCGCGCCTACAACCTGCTCCGCACGGCACCGTTCGCAGCGACGCAGCAGGGGAGGATCGAACGCCTGCCGGGTGTGCGTGCCGTGCGCCTCTACCGTGGCGGGCTGCTTGACTGGGGGACACGCCGCGTTTGGGTGATCGCGCCACCTACGGCGGCCACGCCCCTCCTTCCGGAGTCGCAGATCGTGCAGGGCGGCATTGCGCAGGCGAGCGCGCGGGTGCGCCGCGGCGGCTGGGCTGTCCTCTCCCAGGCCCTCGCGAACGAACATCACGTGAGCATCGGGGGGAGCGTGACGCTGCCGACCCCTGTCCCTGTCACGGTGCGGGTAGCGGCCCTATCCGGCAACATCGGATGGGCGCCGGGCGCCGTGATCATGAGCGCCCCCGAGTTCGCCGGCGCCTGGGGGAGCCCCGAGGCGAGCGCGTACAACGTGCTGCTCGACCCGTGGGCAAGCCTCGCAGTGGTCTCAGAGGAGATTCGTCGCGCGCTCGGACCCTCCTCGGGCTTTGGCGTCCAGAGCGCGGCGGCGCACGCCGCCGAACAGAATGCGCTGAGCCGCCAGGGCCTGCAGCGCCCGACGCAGATCGCAACCTTGATCCTGGTGGTGGCCGTGCTTGCGATGGCCGCGGCGATCGGAAACATGGTGTGGCAGCGCCGCCCCCGTCTCGCAAAGCTCAAGCTTGAGGGCTTCCCGCGCCGCGAGCTGTGGCGCACGATTCTTCTCGAGAGCGCGCTCCTGCTAGCAGTCGGCTGCTTTACGGGAGCGCTGTTCGGTCTCTATGGCCAGCAGCTGCTGGACCGGGCCCTGGCCAGCGTCATCAACTTCCCCGTCGTCTACTCGCTGGCTGCGCCCGCTGCCATCTTGAGCCTCCTGGCTGTGATGGCGGGGGCTGGACTGCTCTTGGCCGTACCGGCCTACCTGGCCGCGGGGGTCTCACCCGCGGTGGCGTTGCAGGACTGACCGCGGCGAGCCGACCTAAGCACGCCGCACCGATCACCAGTTGCCCTGTTTATCTGCGGCAGGACCCCCGCGACGGTCTCGCCTCCTAGCAGACGCGCACAGGCCCATTGTTATGCTCAAGGAACGATATTGCTAAGAGGTTGTTGACATCCTCATCCTGTTGCAGTAGATTGCAACGCGGTTGTTTATTCGTGCAGGGGAGTCGGCCCTTCGATCATTGTTGTCGATCGCGGGAGGTTGGGGAGACGTGGCGTCTACACAGATAACGTTTGCGGTCCACGACGAGAGCTTGCTCAAGCGTCATCTCCTATGGCGCTCGAAGAGGTCCTGGTCCTCTGATCCCTCTCGGGACCTCGGTGGGCGCCACGGGCCCTGGACGGCCCGTGGCGCCCACCCGCCTTTCGTTGCTCGGTCTGCTCGCACGCAGGTGCCGGCATGACGGTCGTCTACGCCCTGGCCGCCTGGGCGCTCTTGAGCGTACTCTTTGCTGGCTGCTTCATTTACCCCGTGGCTGTGAGCGAGCTCATCGCGACACGCGCGCAGCAGAAGCGGGAGGCCACGAGGCTGGGCAGGACCGTCTGACCGGACGGCTGGCCTTCTCGCCGCAGGATCCGCGGGGAAAATCAGTGCCCACGATCTAGTCCGCGTTGACGGTGACGGAGCGGCTGTACCCGCTCGCGTAGGGGTAGCCCGCCTGCCCGGCGGGCACCTCAGCCCGGAACGGGAAGCGCCCGACCGCGCCTTCGAACTGGTAGGTCGCGCGGAAGCGCCCGGCTGCGTTGGTCCGCGGTGCGCGGAACGGCTCCCAGCGCCCACGGTAGTGCACCAGCAGCTCGACGAGCGCCCCCTGCCGCGGCATCGGGCCCTTCACGCTGCCGCTGAGCGTGATCATGCCCGTGGACGAGATGGCGCTCGGGTTGACCTCGAGCTGCACGCCGGCGGCGACGTTCTCGCTCACCTCCGCCGTTGCCGTGTAGCCGGGGTCCTCGGAGAACGCGCGGTAGCCGACGATGATCGTGCGAGACGGCCCCGGCCCGACGGCTGCCGTGAAGTCCCCGTTCGCGCTCGTCTGTGCATGCCCCAGAAACTGCCGAGCACCGCCGGGCGTGATCTGCTCTAGGAGGTCCAGTGTGGCCCCGCCGATCGGCTGCCCATTGCCGTCGAGGAGCCGCCCACTCAGCTTCAGGGCACGATCTGTGAACGAGCGCGAGATCGTCGCGGGGTCCTCGAGACGCAGCTGAGCGTCCTCGCTCGCGCTCGCTCCGTTGCGCGTGCCCGCGCCCGTCGGGGGGCTGCCCGCCGCGCCGCCCGCGTCGGCCGGGGGCGATTGCGCGAGGGAGCCTGGCGGCGTGAGTGCGGCGCTCGTCGGGGCGCTCGTCAGGGAGACGGAGCCATCTGTGTCGGCCGCATCGACCATAACGCGCAGGGTGTGCCCGGCGTCTGCCGCGCTTGGCGCGTAGCTGCTCGCATCGGCGCCCGCGATGGCCGTGCAGTTGTTGCCTTGCGGGTCGCAATCCTCCCATTGATACGAGTAAGTGATCGAGCCCGCGCCGCTTGGTGCCGACCATGTGCCCGGGTTCGCGGCCAGCCCGCTTCCGCCGAACACCCCACCGGCTGCCGAGATGCTAGGGGCCACGTCGTTCGCGGGCGCGTTGTTGGTCTCGACCGTTCGGTCGATCACTATCGACCGGTTGCCGGCCGCGTCTTCGATGATCACCTGCACGTGATGTGAGCCGTCGGCGACGCTTGTCGTGTTCAGTTCGTATGTGCGTCCGCCGACCGATGTCTTGCAGGGCACCTGATAGGCCCACGTGTAGGCGTCGGTTCCCGTAACGGGGACGCACCGACCGTCATTGGTGTCGATCGTCTGTGACTGCACGACGTTGCCGTCGACGATCAGTTTCACGTATGCGAGGCCGGGGCCCTCGTCTGTGGCGGAGAACGTCACGGTCGCGCTTCCCCGCAGTGCCGATTCACTGCTCAGGGGACCGGAGATGTTGCTGGCCTGCGGATCGTTGTTCGCATACAGGCTGATCGCGCCGCCGTAGATCCGGTATTCCCACTGGCCGGCGCTCAGCGTGCAGCTGCTGTTGTTGTTGCCGTTCGGGTCGCAGGTGGCGTTGACGTCCCAGTGTCCCCCGTCGGGGGAGATCGTCAGGTTGACGAGGTTTTCCGGCGAGAATGGCCATGAGAATGTGCCTCTCGAGGCGATGTTGCCGGCAAACCAGTCTCCCTGATCGCTGACATTGCGCGGCAGCGAGTAGAGCGTTCCGTATTCACCGCCCTGTTGGATGATCCCCATAAAGCCGTTGTCGGCGCCTTCGGCCCGCTCCGCGCGGTAGATGGTGCCGCCGTTGATCGTGATGTCCGCGGGAGCCTGGTACAGCAGCGCCGACCATGTGCCCTGCCCGTAGGCCGCTTCCTTGCCGTCTGTCATCGGTATGCCGTGCGTGGGGGTCATCCGCCCGGAGGCGCAGTTGGTCTCTGCGCTGGTGACCTGCCACAGGTCGGTGCTCGCCGGGTTGGTGAGTCCTTCGGGCATCTCAGGGATCCCGAGTCCTTCTTCGCTCGAGGGATCGGCGCAGAGGATCTGTGTGTAGTTGCCGTTGCCGTTCACCGGCAGCGCGTGCGCCACCGCTGGAGACCGGAGCCCGGCCACCGTGGCGCAGGCGATCGCGCCCACGACTAGCGCGCCGACAGCTGCCCGCCGCCATTCGCCGAGCAATGGTCCCGAGGGCCCGGCTGGTCCGCCGGCTCTCGCCAGGCAATCTCCGCGCCGCATCTCAGTGGGTCTCTACGTCCACCGCGGCGCTCTCGCCGCTGCGTAGGGGAAGCCAGACTGACCGCCGAGGACCTCCGCGCGGAACGGGAAGCGCCCGACGCCTCCCTCGAACTGATAGGCGACCGCGAAGTGGCCGGCCCGATTGGTGCGCGGCGTCCGGAACGGCTCCCAGGTGCCCGCGGTAGTGCACGAGCAGCTCGACGACGACCCGTTGCCGCGGGATCGGACCCGACACGCGTCCCGGCGAGCACGATGCTGCCCGTCGAGCGGGTGTGGCGCGGTGTGATGTGCAGCTGGACCCCGGCGCTCGACCGTCTCCTGGATGGCTGCCTGGGCGCTGTAGGAGGGGTCGCTGGAGAGTGCGCGGTAGTCGACGAGCACGGTTCGCGACGGCCCTGCCGCCACGTGCACGGTGAAGTCCCCGTCCGCCGCGGTCATCACGTGTGCGATCACCTTCGGGCTGGCGGCGCCGGCCACCTGTTCGCGCACGTCGAGTGTTGCGCCGCCGATGGGCGTCCCCGCGCTGTTCGACAGCTGCCCCATGATCGTGATTGCCCGGCTCGCGAAGCACGCGCGAGATCGCGGAGCGCCCCGCGAGGTGCAGCTGCGCCAGCTCGCGTTGCATCGGTTCCGTTGGGTGTGCCCGGGATCGCCGGCGCTGATCGGCCGGCCGCAGCCGCGGCGCCGAGGCCACCGGGAGCGCTGGGCGCGCTTGCCAGCGACGTCGAGCCGTCGCTGTCGCTGGCGGTGATGAGTGCCCGCAGCGCTGCACCGGCATCGCCAGCCGCGGCGGTGTAGCTGGCGCCTTCGGCCCCCGGTATCGCCTGGCAGTCGTTGCCCTCGGCGTCGCATCTCTCCCACTGATAGGCGTATGCGATTGCGCCGGCGCCCGTCGGCGCCGACCATTCGCCGTGCTGGGCGGAGAGCGTGCTGCCGACCGCCGCCTGCCCCGCCGCAAGAGAGGGCCCCGTGCTCGCCTCGCGGTGCGTTGTCCGTCGTGATCGGCGCGTCATAGACGACACTCGAGTTACGCGCCGCGTCGGTGACGCTTACCAGCAGTGTGTGCTCTCCGTCGTGCACCGACGTCGTGTCGATCGGCAGTTCGATCGGCTCGCTCTGCTTGCACGGCTGGCTGGCATCGAACCAGAGTGTCCCGGCCGCCGAGCCCCAAACACCGTTGCCGCTCGAGCCGACCGGTACGCACTGCCCGCTGTTCGTGTCCGGCGTCGCGCTGTATAGCGTCTGCCCATCGGCCTGGACGGTCACGCTGTAGACGCCAGGTCCCGCGTAGTCCGTGGCCGTGAACGTGAGACTCTGCGTGCCGCGAGCCCCGGCGCCGCCGGCGAGCAGCGTGCCGCCCACGATGCCGTCGAGAGCGCCGGGCGTCGAGCTGTTAGCCAGCCGAAGGTGCGCTTCCCACAGCTTGACCTGCGACCAGGCGCCGCCGCTGGCGCCTTCATCGCAGCTCGCCCCGGCCGTTCCCGCGCAGCCGGCGCTGAGATAGACATCGCCCCCGCGGCCGCGCGGTACTTCGAGCTCGCCGAGGAATTCGTTGCCCATCGGCGAGCACGGGCTCGCCCCGTGCGCGCACTGCAGGACGATGTCGGCCGCGTCGGGCGAGACTTCGGGCGTGTAGGCCGTCGCGGTGCCCTGCGCGCCGGCGCCATACCCGTAGGCGTACATGCCGATGTCGAGGTCTCCGCCGACGAGGCTGGAGCCCGCCGGGGGCACGTAGCGCAGCGTCTCGGAGGAGGGCGCTCCGACGGCGGCGTCGCTTGAGAGGGTGCGCGAACATCGGGCTTTCCGGGCCGCAGGCCGTGTCGGTGCTCGATCCGTAGCCGCCTCCGGCGGATCTCGCTGGTCCATCCGGCACTGCCCGCGACGGTCTCATCCGGGTTCACACAGGAGACCTGCATCCATTCCCCGGCATACGCCGGGCTGCCGGCGCAGAGCGCCAGCACCGTGACGGCCGCCAGCGCTAGCCGATGCAGCCAGGCTCCGCTGCGGCGGTCTCTGGCTCGGCGAGCATTGGTGAGCGCGTGTGTATTGAGCTGTTTGTTGCCGGCATGGCTGCGATCGTCTCCTTCCCGGGCGCTCGTCAGCGACGCGCCTGCGGTTATTGGCCGCGACCAGTGCGAGCCGGCCATCGAGTTGCCGGAGGTTCATGGGCTGAACGGCCCCCCGCCTCGCTGCTCTTCTCCGCCGACGGCGGCGCCCTTGCCTTCGCCGTTGCTCGTAGGCGGGGCGCTGGGCGTGCTCGCGGTGCTCGCTCGGACCGGCGCGTCTGAGTGCGATGTCGATGCGCTCGGCACCCCGAGGAACGAGAACCCGCCCGGTTCGTGACGGGCGCCCGTCGCCATGTCCGCCTCCGACGTGCGGCGATCGTGTGGCGCTGCCGCCGGGCCGCTCCGCCGCGAGACCCGGCGGAGCGTCGGACTGCAACGGGCTGCGCTCGACGCCGACGTGTGGCGTGGCGCCCGTGATGGTCGCCGGTGGCGAGTGCTGCCGGTGGGCGTGAGGCTGCAGGGCATGCGTCGCTCCGATCGCGCCACCGGCGAGGACGGCGACCGTCGCTGCGCCGGCCGCGAGCTTCGCCGCGGCGCCGCCGCTCGCGAGGATCGCCATCGGCTCGTTCGCGCACTGCCGCCCGTTCCGGGCGGCGAGCCGAAGGGCACCGCGCGTTCCTGCACGGCTCGGACCCGCAGTCCGAGTTTGGCGAACCAACCCAGATGGCCGGCGATCGCCGGAATCGGCAGCAGCGCCGCCGCCTGACCCTGGAAGGTGCGCCGCAGACGCCGGGCGTTGGTCCTGTGCTCGGTGCGGCAATGTGCGCACCCCTCGAGGTGTGCGAAGGCCCGCTGCGCCAGATCGTCTCCGACCGGCTCGCCGGCGCGCATCGCGGCGATCGTCTGGGAGCGAAACCCGCACAGTCTTCCGGTGTCGTAGAGCAGCTGGAAGCGCGCGCGCTTTGCTTCGCAGGCACGGGCGGCTTTGCGCGCCTCGTTGACGGAGACCTGCAGCACGGGCGCGATCGCCCGGTAGCGCATTCCCTCTGCCATGAGCCAGAAGACGCGTCGCTCGAGATCGTCGAGCTCGGTCAGGAACTCCGTGACGATCAGCCTGTCGTCCTCCGAAACCGCGGCCAGTTCGGGAGCGCGATCGGCCTCCCGGCCCTCCGCTGCCAGCTGCATTTCCGGGGCGCGCTGGGAGAGGATCTCGCCGCGGCGGCGTTCGTCGCGGTGCAGATGCAGCGCCCGGTGCTTGATTCCCCAGCGCAGGGCGTTGCGCAGGTGCTGCTCGCTGTGGAACGTTCGCTCCAGCAGCACGAGCGCCGTCTCCTGATAGAGATCCTCCAGCTGCTCGTGGCCGAGGCCGCGACACTCTCCGAACGAGCGCGCGAGCCGCAGCTCGCCGGCCTGCCACTCACCGAGCGCGCGGCCCACGCGCTCACCGCTGAGCCGCCCCGAGCGACCCGGCAACGCGGCGGGAGCCTCATCACTGCCATCGGGACCGTCGGCGCCCGGCGGCCTTCCTTGAACGTCCATGCTCGTTTATCCCCCAGTCAGCCTTGACCTTCCGCCATCTTGCACGAAGGCGAGAAGCTCCGCAAAGTGCGCGTCTTTTTGCAAGTTTTCTTGCAGCGTAAGTAGGCGGCTAGAACACTTGTCCAGATGCTCGTTTTGTCGCTAACGGCGTTTATCCGCTCCTCAACTCCGGCGCGTGGGCGCATCGACTCGCGCGGCGTGGGGGCGCCTCTCGTGTGCACGGGAATCCGTGCTCGGCCGCTGCGCCAGGCGTGCGAGCGCGGTGCGGCACAACAGCGGTCTCCATGGTGGCGGCAGCGAGCAGGAGGGCGAGGATGCCCGCCAGCAGCCCGAGGCGCTCCTGCGATCGCAGCGGACGCTCGCGCTGGGTAAGCCAGCTGGCGTAGCCGAGCGCGAGCGCGGCCCACTCGAGCGGGAGCTGGGGTATGTAGGCGATCACGGAGGGACCGTAGGCGCCGAGGGCCGCCCCCACGGGTGCCGCGTTCGCAACGAGGCACGCCACCACGAGCCCGTCTGCGAGACGCCTGGCGTACTGGTGATCCCCCGCGCCCGTGAGGCCGAGCAACAGTGGCCACGCGGCAACCGGCAGGTTGTGCGCCGCAAGTGCGAGAACATGAGAGAGCTGTGGTGGGGGCGTCTGTGCTGGGCTCAGCTCCAGTTCGAGCAGCTGCCGCGTCAGCCGAGCGAGCCCTCCACCAATGAGCGCGACGATCGCCGCCGCCGCAAGCGTTGCGCCCCACACCCCCGCATACGCGTGCAGCCACGTAACCACCAGTCGCGATGGCACCGTGCGAGCGCGGCACGCGCTCAGCTCTGGGGCAGCCATTCCCTGACGGCATAGCCGCCTGGAACCTGCGCCACCTGCGCGAGCGTGACGTGATAGCTGGAAGGGAGGGCTTCGTACTCCGCGCTGCCGCCGGTCTGCTCGCGCGTTATGACGATCCACGTGCCGCGCTGGGTCAGATCGGCGCCGACGCTGACGACCTGGCCGCTGTTGTGGATGCGCCCCTGGTTGATCGTGGTGTCCGCGGCAGTGCCGGCCGCTGCCTGTTTCTCGGCCAGGCGTGCGGCCCCGACCGATATAGCGGCGAGCGAGTGCTGCTCGGCGCTCAGCGTGCGGTAGGTCCAGTTGACGTACAGGCGCGCGAAAGCGCTCAGTGCCGTCTGCGGCGTGCGCTGAACTTCGGCCGGCCGCTGTGAGCCCGGCGTCGGCGGGGCCGGTCCCGGGCCTTCGCCCTGGCTGCTCCGCGCAGCCGCCGTCGTCCTCGCGGGTTCGGATTCGCTGGCGCTCCTACTCGGCGCGTCGGGGTTGCTGCAGCCGCTGAGCGCCAGTGCGGCGAGCAGCATGGCCGCTGGCTTGGGGGCCCTCATTGCTCGTCTGCTCATAGTCCGGCGGGGTGGCGGACGGTCCAGCTTGCCCAGGCGGGGACCGACGGCCAGACGCGCCAGCGTGCGCCGGGCTTTCCGGAGTTCGGGCCGGTGTCGTAGGCGGGGTCTTCGACGGTGTCGAACCGCAGCCCGGCGACGTACATGAACGCGTGGTCAGGGTTCGCGTAGATCGAGACGTACCGACCGGGGCCCGGCTCCCCGTAGCTCTCGAGCTCGGTCGAATCCAGGGCGCTCGTGCCCAGCACGCCACCCCAGTGCAGCAGGTAGGAGACCGCCGAGGAGCAGTCGTATGCCGGCTGCAGGGTGTCGAGCGAGCTGCCGTGTCCGCCGCCGTAGAGGTACGCGGTCCCGTACAGACGGTTGCCCGCGGCGACCATCGCCTTGACCGCGGTGGGCGCTTCTTCTCCGGCAGCCGCCAGGCCGCTCGCGAGGATCCGGGTGCGGCTCCCCGGCGCGAGCGCCAAGGGGACGGCGCCCACCGCTTCGCTCAGCGGGCAGGCCGCGCCGGTCGTTTCCTCGCTGGCGATTTCGTCTCCTTCGGGCAGAGCTTCCAGCGCGCCGGCGGCTCCGGTCGGCGGGGGGAGCTGCACGAGCACCGCGCTCTTGCTGACCCCCAGTGACTGAGCCGCCTGCCACCAGAGGTCCAGCCGGTAGGGCTGTCCGTTCTCGACGAACTGGCCGGGGCCCTGCCCGTATCCGATGTCGCGCTTGTACAGCAGCCGGCTGCGCCCGGCGTGCTCGACGCGCAGGAGCGACATATAGGGCAGGCGGTCGAGCGCGTTGGCATCCGCGAAGGTGAACGTTCCCCCGTTCGCGGGATTGCTCCTGAGCACGGATAACTCGGCGAACGTGTTCGGGTGCGCCGGAAGGTAGGACTGAGCCGGGTCTGGGATCGACCCGAAGTCGCTCGAGCTGGGGTCTCCCGGCCCGCCGTACTCGGTCGCCCCCACCTCATACCAGCGCCCGGGCACCAGCGCCAGAGGCGGGGCGTACTGCCCGCCACCGAGCGCGCCTCCTCCGGCCGGCACGTTGACCAAGCCCGATGCGCCGCAGCCCGCTTCTTCCTGTTGGGCCAGCAGCCCCGTGACCGCAGCCGCCACGAGTACAGGCATCACGACGATCACGGCGAGCGCCGTCACGAGCGCAGCCCGGACGCTGCGGCTTCTCAGGAGCATGATCGCCACCCGCGGCTCCATCACGAGGCCCCCTCGAGCTCGTCCGCCGCCGCCTGCTGCCAGCGCTCGTCACCGAGCAGCTCGAGCGCACGCCACGGATCCTGGCCGCTCTCCCTGAGCGCCCTTTGGCGGATGTGCTCATCGCGCGCGGGGTCTGAGGTCGCGATCCAGTACTCGCTGGCTCCGACTGCGATCTGCAGAGTCCCCTGGCCGCGCGTTCCGTTCATCAAATACGCCGTCGAATACTGCCCCCGCACCGTCTGCAGCGCCGAGATCGCCTCGATCGCCTCGTCGCTCAGCGCGAGCGAGTCCTTCACGTAGGAGAGCTCGCGTGCCTCCTGGCGCAGGAACAGCCGCATCGCGGCGTTCGCGAGCAGTGCCTTGCCGTGTTCGTTGTCGAAGTCCGAGAGCTGCTGTGAGATCGCGATCAGCCAAAGCGCGTAGTGACGGCTGCGGCGACAGAACTCGTTGAACCACCGTCCTGTCGCGGGACGCTCGATCAGCTTCCACGCCTCGTCGATGACCAGGAAGCTCCGTCCCGCCCACGCGTGTTTCGGGCTTCTGCCGGCGAGGTGCTCCCGTCGGGTGCGAGCGATCCGCGACTTCACGTGCTCACAGATCACAAAGAGCGCCGCCGCGGCCTTCGCCTCTGGGATGAGACGAGTGTCAAACACAACGAGGGGCGCGTCCTCTCCGATCGTTGTCGGCCGATCGGTGAGGTAGCTGTAGGGCCCGCCCTGCAGGTAGTTGTTGACTCGCATGGAGAGGTCTCGCAGGGCTTCGGCGATGCCGACCGATCCCTCGGCTCGCTCCGCCTGGTAGCGGCGGTCCAGCTCCTCCTGCAGGAGCAGCTCGCGGGGTTCCTCACCCGTATGGGCACAGCGCGCGTACACCTCGCCGATTGCCAGGCCGAGCAGGTTGGACTCGAGGTCGCTGAGGCCGTAGCTGTCGCGCCCCGCGTTGTGCTCGCCGAGCAGAAGAGCGTGGAGTGCCAGCAGGTAATCGACCTTCTCCGACGGGACCTGGCTCGCGTCCTCGACGTCCCAGGAGTTGATCGCGTGGCCATCGCCGCCGATCTCAACGGCGCTTGCACCCGAGATGAGCGATGTCAGGAACGCAAAGTGCCCGGCCCGGTCGATGATGAACCCGCTCCCACCTTGTGAGAGCGCACGGCTCAGCAGGATGATTGCCGCCATTGTCTTGCCGGCACCGCTCATGCCGTTAACGAGCAGCAGATGGTTGGGATGCTCGGAGTCGAACGGATCGAGGCGCTCGAGTGTCCGGCCCGGAAGCGCGAACCCGAGGGGGATGCCGTCGGGGCTGCCGCAGCCGCTGCCCACCAGCGGGAAGCTGTCACCGACGTTGCGGCTGACGTACTTGCGCGTTCGGGCGGCGGCATCGCGTCCCAGCGGCAGCGTCGAGGCCCACAGCCTCTCCTGGGCGAACAGTCCATGGCTAACGCGCGCGTCGCATGCCATCGTCAGCTCTCGCGCGGCGCTGCCGGCCAGCTCGCGCAGCGCATCGGGATCGCCCGCAGGTTCACGCAGCGCGAGGTAGATGCTCACTCGGTATATGCCTGCCCCCGCCGTGGTTGCCAGCTCCTCTGTGAGCTCGGCGGCCTCCTCCTCGGCCAGGCGCGCGTCGGGGTCAAGCGGGCGCCCGCGCTGCTCGACGCCGCGGTTCACGCCGAACAGCCGCTTGTAGCGGCGCTTCTGGGCCATCCGCTCGCGGTAGCGCTCAGTCGCCTGAACGTGGACGCTCAGCGTGAATGGCCGCGGCGCCTGCGTCATGTGCATGAGCCAGCCGAGCCATGTGTGCTCCGGTGGGTGGGAGACGTAGATCACCCGCGCGAGCGATTGCCCGACCCGCAGATGGCCGGGTGTCGAGAGGTCGAGTGTTGCCGTGCATATCGCCGCCGCGAGCGCGCGCGCTCGGCGGGCGGCCTGAGTCCGCTGCTCGCCCGCGTGCACGGCCTCCACCGCCTCCGGATGCAGGAAGCTGGCCGTCGGGCTCTCGCCCTCGAGCGACTCCGGGTCCAGCCGGCCGTGGAGCAGGTCGAGGACCTCGAGCCCGCTCAGCGTCCGTGCGCAGACCCCGATCGCCTCCAGGTCGCGACGGATGCCATCGATGTGGCGCAGCGAATCGCGTACGCATCGCTCATGCGCCTCCGCGGCGATCGGGACGGGACCCGGGCCGAGCCGGAGTCTCGGCAGCGCCCTCTGAGCCGGCTTCCACGGACAGACGACGAGGTGGCGCACTCGCAGCGGCGCAATCGCCGCTGCGCTGGAGCGGATCGACTGCTCGTGGGCGCCGCCAAGCCCCCGAATGGTCGCTGCGCGCGCGCGCTGGCCCGCGTCCTCGGCGGCTCCCGCCGCCTGCTCGCAGCGGTAGCTCTCGTGGGCGAGCAGCTCCTCCAGGTCCAACGGAGTCGCCTCGAGATGCAGCTGAAGTGATTGGCGGTCGGGAAGCCTAGCCGCGATCTGCGCGAATGCGCCAGAGATTCGCTCCGCTTTCCCGGCGTCCATGCTCAGCGGATTGACGGCGCCGGTCTCCAGGTAGCGGACGTAGGTGCCATCGCCGGTGATGAGCAAGCCGTCGGGCTCTACGGCGCCCACGTTCAGCAGCTCTGCGGCGCTCCCTTGCGCTCGGCGTCTCACTTCCACTGCCCTCCCCGCGTGAGACCCGGACGCGCGCTCCGCGTCTCGTCGGCCGGCTCCTGCTTCGCATCCTCGCGCTCCGCCTGGATCTGCACGCCTCTCGGGCCCCTCTCGGCGACTGAGGCCGACACAAGCGACCTTGCGCGCGCACGCCAGCGACACATATCGCCGAGCAGCGCCCCCAGCCGCAGGCCGCCACTCTCTGACACGTAGGTCAGCGCGGCGGGAAGACCGACGGTGAATACACACAGGGTGATCGCGGGCTTTGCCGACATGTGCGCGACGTGCACGAGGCCGAGGACGAGAACGCCGTCCCCGATCAGCAGGAGCCATTGGCGGATCGTGAACCCGACGAGCTTCGGAGCCTCGTCGAGTGAGCGGAAGGTCCGGTGGATCATGTCCGCCTCCCTGGCCCTGCCTCGCCCTCAATCCTCGGGCGCCCTGTTGAAGGGGTCGAGCTCGGCCCCCGCACCGGCCGCGCCGTGCCGGGCCCGGCGGACGCACGTCCGCCCCCCGCTCGCGATTCCTCGCCGCTCGTGGGCGCCGCTCGCCGCGAGGACCCCGCGTTCTTTCCGAGGCCGGCGCTCGGCTTCGCCGAGCGAGGCGCCTCCGGTGCGCGTGGTTGGGTCAGCCTGGATGATCCGCCCCCCTGATGTGACGGACCCTCCCGGGACGCGGCGCCGGGGCGTCGTGCTGGAGTCGATGTCGTCGCGCTCGTCCTACGCAATGTCTGTGCCCCCGCCGACGGCTTCGCTGCACGAGCCGGCGCTGTCTCTCGAGCGCCGAGTGCCGCTGTGTCGCCTGGGCGCGGGCGGGGTGCCCGCGCGCGCGCGCCCTTCGTTGCGGACGCCACGGCTCCGTCGACGGCCGCGGGTCCGGGCCCGCGCGGCGGCTTCGCGTTCGGGGGCCCGCTCGCTGGGCGGGCGTGCGACGTCGGCGACCTGTGTGAGCTGCTGCCCATCGCGACGATCGCCTCGCGCGGTGCGCTGCGCAGAATGCCCCACGCGCGCCCGACCCGCGCTCCCATGGGCGGCCGCTTGCTTGCCGGCGGGCGCGGCGGAGGCGTCGCCGAGCCCGAACGAGCACCGCCGCCCGCTGCTGGCGCGGTCGCAGCCCCGCCGAGGATCCCGGCCCTCCGCCCCACGGACCCCAGGCCCCGCCGGGCGGCGCCGGCCGGCCCGCCCCGTGGTGCGCCCATGGCGCCCGCCGCCCTGCCCACGCTGCGCCCAAGCGATGGAACGCTCGCGACCCCCACGGCTCGCAGGCGTGCGTGCGCCAGTCGGACGCGCTCGCCGCCGGGCATCGCGCCCTGCGCCCCGCTCGGCGCCGGGCCTCTGAGGCCTCCTTTGGAGAAGAGGTGCCGTACCTCGCCGAGCATCATCAGCGGCAGCTTCACCGCCAGGACGAACGTGATCAGCCCGGCGAACGCGGCGGCGACGTGACCCGGCAGACCGCCGCTCGCGCCGGTGAAGCTTGTGGCGTCCAGGCACAGCGCCCCCGCGGTTGCGAAGAGCACAGTCCATCCGAGCGGTACGAGCGCCACGGCGAGCAGCGTGTCCGCCCAGCTGCGCGCGAGATGCGAGAGCTCGGGTATCGCCGAGACAGCGATCAGCGGCGGGCCCGCGACGACCAGCACCGCGAGCACGACCGTCAGGAGCACCTGCGCGGCGAACAGGCCCGCCGCGAACACGACGCCGATGATGACCAGGAACGCGCCGAACACACCGCCGCTGCCGGTGAGGAGCGCCCCGCCGAACAGCACGCCGATGATCCGCTGAAGGCCACCGGCGACAGCAGGCAGCCCGAGGATGCCGTGGGTCACGGTGTTGGTGCCCGCAACGGCCTGCTCGACGATCCATCGGTAGGCGACGAGGATCCCCGTGACCGACACGCACCGAACCACCGCCGTGGCGGGGTGCGCGGCGCCCGTGAGCCCGACGAGCCAGTAGCGCACGGCGCCGACGGCCAGGGTCACCGGCAGCAGCATCGCCCCGAGATAGGTCATCTCGCCCTGCAGTGCGCCGACATGAGCCCACGTGGCGGGGTCGGGCAGCGCCACGAGCTGCTGGATCGTGGCGACGGTGCCATGTTTGAGCCAGCTCGGAACCAGCGCCCCGGCGAGCGCGCTGAAAAACCCGCTCGCGATCGCCTGAATGATGGAGTGCAGCGACGGTAGCCCCAGGAACCCCGCGGGCAGGAGCGAGACGCCGGTGGACGCGGACGCCGCGGGCGCGAGCATCATGCCGACGCCGAGCAATGTGGCAATCAGCGCACTGAGCTGCCTGAGTCTCCGACCGCGCATTGCAGCCTAGGCGATGATGCCGCTGAGCGACGCGAGGATGGCGAGGCCGACGATCGTGCGGATCGCGACGTCGTGCGCGCGCGAGTGGCCCGCCATGAACATGATCCCGACCACGGCGATGACGAGCCCCATCGCGGTCCCGCCGAGCCACACGAGATTGCCCTTGAGCTTGTCGACGAAATTCGATACACCGCCGATCGCTTCGCCTTTGAATGCGCCGGCCGCGTCGAGGGCGTGCAGGTGAGCGTCCGCCAGCAGCGTCAGGCCAGCGCTCGCGAAAATGATTGCCACAAGGCCGCACGCGGCCCCCAAGACACGCCGCTGCAGGCGCCGGCCACCCGGTGTGAATGTGTATGTTGCCGCCGTCACCGGCGCCACCTCCTCGATCGCTGGTTCGCTCCACTCATGGGGAGAAAGGTCCCCCTGTCTGCTCCGATTGGCCGGTGTCGACCGCACGTTCGGGCGGCGCGGATGCGGCTTTGCGAGGGAGGACCGCCTCCGCGTTGCGCGCCACGGGTGCCTGGACGGCTGCTGTGGCTTTCACCGTTTGTCGCTGCGATAGGCCCCTCGTCCGAGCCGCAGTCCGGCTCCGTACGCGTTGACCGGGCGAAGGCAGCGGCCTCTGTTTGAGCGGGGTCGCTGCGGCCGGGCTGCCGACGACGGTGGCAAGCGCGGGATTGGTCGTGGACGCTGTCGCTCGGCGCGGCGGATGCACCGGATGTCCACTGAACGCCGCGAGCGCGAGCGCGATCACCCACACGGTGAATGCCGCCGTCGTCGTCGCCAGTACCGGATGCCTGCTGCTCCATCCGAGCAGGCCTCTGGCAGCTCGCGTCGGCGCTGTCCGCGAGGATCTCGTGTGCGAGGGGCCGTGATCCTGGCGGCGCCCGGCGAAGATGTCGTGTGCGTGCTCGACGAAATCCTCATCCAGCCAATTCGGCTCGGCCGCCTCGCGAGCGATGCGGTTGCCCGAGCTCGACGGTTTCCGCCTCCACATCTGCTGATGCGGTCCAACCCCCTGATCGCGTACCCGGCTGTGGCTGACCGGCATGCGAGGAAGCCGCGAGGTCCTCGTATCCGTGCCCCTCAGTGGCCGATGATGCCGCCTGCGGCGCGACGTCAAAGCTCTCTGCGCTGAAGGTGGCCGCAGGGCGGCGCTTGCGCGCCCGGTGAGCGTGCGGGCTCCGTGGTGCCCCATGATCGGACGCGGCGGCCGGAGAAGCGGGCGGCCTCGATTCCAGCGCAATCGCTCGACTCCCGTGGACGTCGGTGGTGGCGTCGCTCCCGGCCGGAGTAGGTGCTGCGACGTACAGCGTCACCATCCCGTTGCGCGCGAGTTCCTCGCCGGCCGCTGGCTGCTGCGCCACGATGCATCCGATCAGATCGGGATCGCCTCCGAACGATCGCTCGAGCCCAGGCCTCAACCCGGAGCGGCGAACCGCCTGCGCTGCTTGGGCGGCGAGGGCTCCCACATAGTCACCGACCTGGAGGCGCCCTGGGGTCTCGCCCCGGCCTGAAGTCTTCTTGACGCTGCCTGGCGTCGGTGCTGTGAGGGTGTTGCTCATCGCCGTGTTCTGGCCGTGAGCGCAATCCGACGGCCATCGAGTTCTCCTGAGCCCTCGGAGGAATACTTGGCGGAGGCTCGGTGCCTCAGCTGTGCAGAGCGAGTGCGCGCCTGTAATGTGCGAACCGCGGGTCCTCAAACCACCCCGGCGCGGTGACGATCGCGGGCGGCAGGTCGCGATAGATCAAAATCGCGCGACCGCGCCCGACCTGTCTGAGCCACGGCGCCGGCGCCGCCTTCTGGTGAGAGACGGCGAGGCTCTGGCCCGAACGTCCCGTCGAGGCGTCGGCGACCGGCTCCTCGCCGAGCAGCTCAGATAGGTAGCCCGCGCTGGTGGGCTCGGCAAGTGGCGGGAGGAACAGTTGCGCGGTGGACGCTGCGCAGATCGCGTCCCGCGCGGCGCGGCCGTAGCGATGATCGATCTGTGCGATCGACTGCCAGATCGTCGCGATCATCACCCCGTGGTCGCCGCACTGTGACAGCCACGAGGACAGGTTGCGCACGGGCGCGATGTTTGCCGCCTCGTCCATCAGGATGAACAGTCGCGGCTCAAGCGGGCCCTCGCGCCGCGCGCGCGTCACCGCCGTCTCATAAACGGCCGCGAGGAGCGCGAGGATGACCGGCCGCAGCACCTCCTGGTCGTGGCCCGCCGCCACGACATAGATCGTGTTTGCCCTCCCGTCGAGGAACCCCTCGGGCGTCAGCCCGCCCCCGGCAGCGGCGGCGAGCTGTGGGTAGCGATAGGCCCGCAGGAGGTTCAACGCGCTCATGACCGTCGTCTCGCGGTTTCGCTCGTCACGTCGCCCCACCCCCTCGAGCTGATCAGCGGCCGCCGATGCACCCGCATCCTTCAGGACACCCACGGCGTCCGTGAAGTGCCGCGCATCGAGCCAACGAACGAGCCGCTCATGTCAGTGCGCGACAGCGCCGCCGCGTGGAGCAGGGGCGCGAGCATGCTCGCGGCCTCCTTGTCCCAGAACTCATTCGCGGCGTTGGCCTGATCGGGGTGCGCGGCGGAGGCGAGCGCCTCGCCGGTACGGATCGCGCCGGACCAGGTGCGTGCGGGAATCAGCGGTGTGAATGTGGCACTTCGCTCATCGCCGAAGGGGTCATACACGCATACCCGACCGCGACGCGCCCTCGACGTCACGGTGGCCTCATAGACATCGCGCTTGGTTGAGAGCACCACCGCGGGCCCGTCATGATCCAGGAGCCACGGCACCACATAGCCGCTCGACTTCCCGGCCCGCGGCGGTGCGATCACCATCGGCTGCACCTCCACCTCGGCCGCCAACATGCGCCCGGCTCGCCCCCCGACGATTCCGAGGTAGGGGCGCCCCGACTGCGGAGCCTCGATCCAGAGTCGCCGCAGGTCCGTGGGTCGCGCCCACGTTCGCTGTCTGACCCAGCCCCGCTCGACGGCGCGGCGGCCGAGCGAACGCTGATCCTTACCGAGCGGCGAACCCGCTCGCCAGCCCGCCACGTGGTTGGCCACGCGCCAGGCGACGCGGCCGCCGATCAGCACCATCAGGCCGGCTACGGCAACGTAGGCCCACATGTCAGGTGCGCCGGCCCGCTCAGAGCGAACCGGGAACGCTCCGGCAGGCTGGCTCCAGCCCCCATGCAGCAGCAGCTGCCAGGTCGCACTTGCCGCATCCACGTCTGACAACCGCATCGGCGTGCGCAGGGACGCCAGGCACGCGGCCTGTGTCCAACACCACGCGAGTGCTCCGCTCAATACCGCTGCGCAGATCAGAAGGCCGGCCGCGAATGCCGAGAGGCGCAGCGGTGCTCGGACGCCGAGTGAGTGGATCCTCACCGGAGTCCTCTTCCGCAAGTCTCGCGGGGTGAGCACGAGAAGCACCGCAGGTCGGGCGCGAGTTCCATTACCGCGTGTTGACCGTCATCCGCGGCTGACGGCCACCGGCAGGTCGCGGCTGCTTGCGCAACTGCGCAGCCATCCGAGATATGGCTCGCTGGCCGGAAGTGAACTTTGGTGGTCAGTGACCCCTAGCCGCGGGATCACTCCTGCGGCGCGCAGTGGGTGATGGACGATGCTCCAGAGACCGAGATCACATACGGGTCAAGGCCACCGCATAGGTGGATGTCTCGACCGCCCTCGCGGTCTGGTCGGTCGGTGGTGCGTTGTCACTAGCCCGATTCTCGACGCCGCCCTCTCGCGCCCGGTGCCCCGCAGGTGGGATTCCGTGCGTGCCTGCGGGCCTGCCGTCCGCAGGCCGGGCGGCGTCGTTGGGCTGCGCGACCGGCACCACCAACACGAAGGAGATCCGCAATGAGCATCAATAAGTACATCGGCATCGGCCACCTCACAAAGGACCCGGAGCTGCGGGAGCTGAGCTCCGGCAAGTCGGTCTGCGAGCTGCGGATCGCCGTGGACGGGATGAGCCGCGGCGGGGAGGTCGGCTTCATCAATGTCAGCGTCTACGGCAAGCCGGGAGAAGCCGCGGCGCAGTACCTCACCAAGGGCCGCCAGGTCGCGGTGGAGGGACGCCTCGAGTACGCCCAGTGGGAGACCGACGCTGGCGAGAAGCGCCACGACTACTCGGTTGTGGGCAGCGTGGAGTTCCTCTCCACTCCCCGCCAGGCGGGCGAGGAGGGCAAGGCCCCCCGCCGTCGCCGGGAGCCCGTCGCGGCCTAGCCCCGATGGCCCGCGTCCCGCTCTGCAGGGACGCGGGCTCGCCGGCCACGTTGCGTGCATCGAACCGAACCGAGACGCCAACCATGTCCGAGAACGCCAAGTCCTCATCCGAAGCATCGCAATTGGCCTACCTCAGGCTGCTCGCCACGGGCTGTGAGCGGGGCCAGTTCCTCGACGTGCGCTGGCGCCCGCCGGATCAGTCGATGCGCAGGCGCTTTGTCGCCGCGCAGCGCCTCCCGGATGCTACCCGGCTGATCAGGGACCTGGCGCCCGAGAACGATGTGTACGTCGGTGTCGCGCTGCGCGACGGGGACAGCTATGGGGGGCGGGCCGCGATCACGGGGTCGCGCCTCGCCTACATCGAGTCCGATGCGAACACTGCCGAGCGACTCGTCTCCTTCTCTCATCCACCCGCGATGGTCGTTGCCTCCGGCAGTCCTGGCCACGTGCAGGTGTATTGGCTGCTTGATCGTCGCTACGCCCCGGCGGAGATCGAGGGCTTGAATCGGCGGTTGGCGCTCGCCCTGGCGGGCGACCCCGCGTGCGCAGACGCCGCAAGGATCCTGCGTCCCCCGGGAACGCTGAATCACAAGCACAGCCCGCCCCGCGCAGTGAGCCTTCTGGTCCTCCGGGAGCACGCTCGCTACACGCTCGCGGACCTGAGCGCGGGGCTTCCTTCCGAGCGTCCCGTAAAGCCCAGGGCCCTGCGCCGCTCGGGCCGGCAGCGCACGGGGCGAAGCCCACTTGACCGTGACCTGTTGGCGATCCCCACCGCGGAATACGTCCGGGTCCTGACCGGCCGGGTCGCGAACGGGGAGGGCAAGGTGCACTGCCCCTTTCATCAAGTATCCGTAAGGCGGGCTTGGAGCGACGTGTTTTTGCCTGCTTGTTCGTTTGCGGACGCGTCCGCAATGGCTGGGGAGGCTCGCGGTGGTTGAGCGTGCTTTGTGTCGCGAGGAGGCGGCTCGGTATGTGGATGCGCTGTTCGGGTCGGTCGCGGGCGGGTTGCTGATCGAGGTTCGCTGGCGTGTGCCGTCGGGGATGCGTCAGCGCTTCTTCAGGGCCGCCAGGTTGACGGCGGTCGTCGACGCGGTGCTCGCTTCGGCGGGGAGCACCGACGTGTTCGTCGGGGTTCTTCCGCGTGTGCGGCGGCGGGGCCGCCTGCAGGACGTGCAGCGCTCCGCAGCCGTGCTCTGGGCCGACTGCGACACGCCCGCGTCGGCGAGCGCGCTGGCGTCTTTTCCGTTGCGGCCCTCGATGATCGTCGCCTCGAGTGCTGAGAACCGTCACGCGTACTGGTTCTTGCGGGAGCCGGTCGATCTCCAGACGCTTGAGCGGTTGAACGGTCGCCTCGCGCTCGCGCTCGGTGCCGACGCGGGCGTGGTGACAAAGCCACACACGATCCTGCGGCCGGCGGGGTCAGCGAATCACAAGCATCAGCCGCCCGAGGCGGTGCGGTTGATTGAGGTGCGCGAGCATCTGCTGAGCGTGGAGGAGCTTGAGAGGCGCCTTCCGCGGCAAGACGCGGGGATCGTGGTCGAGCAGCCCGTGTGTGCTGCTGAGCGGGCGCGGCCTGCGGGAGGGAGTGACCCTCTGCTGCTTGTTCCTCCTGCGGTGTACTTCGAGCGGCTCACCGGCCAGCGGGTCGGGCGCTCGCGCAAAGTTCATTGTCCGTTTCACCTTGATCGAGTCCCCAGCTTGCATGTGTATGAGGAGCCGGCGCGGGGCTGGTATTGCTTCTCGTGCGGCTTCGGCGGCTCGATCTATGACCTTGCGTCACTGATCCTCGCGCACGAGACCCGTGGCCGCGAGTTCATCGAGCTGCGCCAAGGGCTGGAGGCACTGTTTCGATGAGCCGCTCAGTGTCGCGTTGTGTGTCCGACGGATCGTTGAGCGCTGGGCGGCCGACGCGGCGGCGGAGTTCCAGGTTCTCTCCTTGCGCGGCAGCCAGCGCCGATTGCAGGCGTGCGAGCTCCGCTCGATGTTGGCGCTTGAGCTCGGCCAGCTGCGCTGTGAGGGCTCGTATGACGTTGCTGTTCGACGGCGGCTGCTCTGGTTCTGGTTGGCGCGGCGTGGGAGGCGCGTGTTGTTGGTGGGCGCGGAGCTGTTCGACGCGCTCGCGCAGCGGCGAGCGGTATAGGAAATCGACCGAGACGCCGGCGGTCTTTGCCAGGCCGCGGAAAGTGATCGGCTCGCCGTCGCGCTGGAGGGCGTCAAGTGCTGTCGTGGCGCGCGCGACGGCGGCCTGGTGCTTGCGTTGCGCGGCGGCGCGGAGGTTCGTGGCGTTCCCGCGCGGCACCTCAGAGGCCCGGCTGTTGTGCCGCGGCGCGGGCGCTTGTGCCGGCGCCGCGCACGGCCTGGCTGGGGCTGCTGGAGAGTTCGGGCTGGGAGAGCGCGGCCATGATCTTCTGCAGCGCGCGCTGCTCGCTGCGGCGCTGCTCGAGCCAGACGTTAGAGGCAGACATCTCCTCTCCGGTTCTCGCACGGAACGCTTCCTGGCGCTGGGTGATCAAGTCGCTGAGCTTTCTGAGCTGTGTTTCGTGCTCGGTGAGGTAGCTGGCGTCGGTAGCGAACTTGTCGCAGGTCAGGCATGCGTTGCCGCGGTTGCAGGCTTGCCTGGGCGGGAGCATGCAGAGCCCGTTGGGGAGCACCCTGTCGGTGCGTTTGCCGAGCTCGATCAGCGCGAACAAGTCGCGCGGGTCGAGCTCAAGTTCGCTGCCCTCGGCGGTGATCTTCTTGTAGCGCAGGAACTCGCGCTCGTGCGTCTCGCGCAGCGTTCTTGCGTAGTGCATCGTCATCTCCGGCGAGAGGTGCCCGAGGTAGCGCTGCACGACGTGGACGGGCACCCCGGCGTTGATCAGGTTCGTCGCGCGAGTGTGCCGGAAGCGGTGCACGTTGCTCAACGGCGCTCGGCGTCCCTGGCTGTCGCGGATGTCTGCCAGCTCGCCGAGCGCTTTCAAGCGGCTCGCGAGCGTCGTCCGGGTATAGGAGTGCCGGCCACGGTTATTCGCGGTCAGCGCGAGGAACAGGTAGCGGGGTGGCGGCGCCGCCGCGTCGTGGAGCAGTGCACGCACGTGAGCGTGTATCCACTCTTGCTGTGCGTGGATGATCGCGACGACCTCGGAGTCGATGAAGATCGTGTCCGGCGCGCCCTCGATCTTCGTCTGCTGAAAGCGGAGCTTCGCGACGACCGCATCAGGGCTGGCGTCATCGTCTGCTGCGGTAAGGCCGGGGATCGCCAGCAGGCAGTCGAAATCCAACAGCAGCAGCTCGCCCACCCTTCGGCCGGTGCGCGTCAGCAACATCAGGATGCGCATTGCCTGCTCATCGCCCAGCCCGCCCTCCTCCTTGGGGGCGCCGACCAGGCCGGCGTGGCGCATCACCTGCGCCATCGTGTGCTCATCGAAGAAGACGTCTTCGTCGGGCAAGCGCGCCGGGCGCGGTATCTCGCCTTGGCGCCAAAGGCGCGCGTGCTGATCGCCCAACGCCTCCCAGCGCGGCTCGCCGAGCGCTCGTGCCGCTTCTTGCTTGTGGTCGGACATGAACGCGTAGAACTGCTCGACGTGCTTGACGATGTGGCGGACTGTCCCGTTGGTGAGCAGCGCTCCACGGTTGGCGCCGCAGCGCGCGCGGCGCTGCTTGACATGAGCGAGGAAGTCCAGCGCCAAAAGCCGCAGCCCTGCGCGATCCTCAGACAAACAGGGCTCCTCGATCCCGCGCTCGGCGAGGAACTCGCTGAGGATCCTCAGCGACTCAAGGCGGGTGAGGACCGACGCCCAGCGCAGCGCACCGGTCTCCAGCGCGACCTTCATCCGCCATTTCAACGCCTCGCGCAGCCAGCGCTGCCGAACGACCAGGAAATCGAAGCCAGCGCGCGCTGTGGTTGGCTCATGCTGGCGGATCGGAATACGCGCGTCGAACCGTGGGCTCCAGGCGTCGTGCTGCCACCACTCGCGCGGGTCGTAGGCGATCAGCAGATGCCGGTAGCAGCGCCTGAGCTCATTTGGCCCACAGAACGGCCAGCCGAGCTTGCCGGTTCGCCGAGCACGCGCCTTGACGAGCTCGCGCTCCCACTCCTGCAGCGGACGGTCGATCAGCGAGCGCAACGGCGGGCGCCCCGCCTGGCGCCGTTCCTCGGCCAGCCGGATGAACCACCTCACCGTCAGCGCATACGGCGCGTTGACCGTCAGCCCGGAATCGATGAGCCGCGACACGCCGTAGGCGAAGTCGCGCTGCATCGGCTCAGGCAGCCCCTGCAGGGTAAAGCCGCGCCACTCAGGCCGGCACCCCAGCCGCCAGCGAAACGCCGGATGATCAGGCAGCGTCCGCGGCGAGAACTCCGTCAGCCGCAGCTCTGCCGGCACCTGCCCGAACAGCGCGAGGTTGCGCTCCTCGGTGTAGAGGCCACTGCCGTCCATCGCCTGCGCGAGCGCCGCGCTAGCGACCTTGCTCACCCCGTCCTCCATGCCGCGGTCAGCTCTCGCCACTGCGCGACCGTGCGCTGCTCAGCCTCCTCAGAAACCCAGCCATACAGATTCTGAGTCGTCTGGATATCGCGATGACCGAGGCGACGGCTAACGACATGCTCAGCAACCCCAGACAACAACAGTGCCGTGGCGTGCGTATGACGAAGCCAATGCGGAGTGAACCGCTCAGGCACACGACCCTCAAGCACGCGACGAAGGCGGCGCACCTGCCAGGCGACAGTCTCCGCTCGCAGCGGGGCGAACCGCGGCTCGCGCGCGAGGTTCACGAACACCCACCACGAATCCAGGTCACCCACCGCAGTGTCCGCGCCCATCTCGCACAGCCGCCACAGGTACTCGCCGTAGAGACGGTCCAGCTCATCGGAGATGTAGATGCGCCGGTACCCGCCGTTCTTAACCCGCAGACCGTGCGGGTGATCCTCGCGCGGGACGACCTCAACGAACGGCGTATCGCCGAGCCCCGTGTGCCAGTCGCAGTGCTTGATCGCGAGCGCCTCGCCCAGCCGCATCCCACTCTCCGCCAAAAGCGCCCACAGCAGCCGGTCGCGCACCGAGCCATCCCAGTCGCGCTGCTGCTCATCCCAACGCGCGCAGGTATCGAGGATCAGCCCCACCTGCTCCGGCGTGAGCGTCGGCGGTGTCCTCGGCCTCGCCCGCACGATGCGCACGACGCGGCGCTCGTGGCTCCGCCTGCGCGCAAGATGCTCGAGCATCGGCTTGTAAGCGTGCTGGCGAGAGAACACACGCTCATACAGGCGCGAGGCCGCCTCCACACCATTGAAGTGGTGGTAGCGGTAGAGCGAGCAAACCGCCTGCAGGCGCAGCGCCACCGTGCCCTCGCTGAACCGCGCGGGCCGCTGCTCGATCAAAACAAGCCCCGGCTCATCGCCCGAACGAAGCCAGCCAAGGAAACGGCCGAGATCCTCGATCCTCACCCCATCCCAGGCAAGCCCGTAAACGTCGAGGAACTGCCACCACAGCGCAAGCGCGCGGGCGTAGGACTTCACCGTGTTCGGCGACCGGCCGAGCATCCGCAGGTACTCCAGATACTCCTCCGCCGGCTCCACCACCCCGTGATCGCCATCCAGCACCGTCCACGTGCGCTCGCCGTCCGGCAGCACAACACGCTGCGTCCGGCAGGAGCCGTTCAGAGAACTGGTGAGGGCTTCGGCGACCATCGGGGGCCGCGCATCATGCCGACCCCGGCGGACGTACCCACCACGCCCGAGCCAGTGCCCGGGGTGCCCGCCGAGCAGCGCCCGCCGGACGAGGTCGTCGCCCCTCCGGGGCTCCTCTCACGTCCGGCGGCATCCCCATCGCCCACCATCACCCAGACCTCACGGATAACTCGTACGCAACAGAGCGAACAGGGGCCTCCGACGCCCTTTGACCTCCGTTGCGTACGCCACCCCAGCACTGCCGGATTGCACGACGACAGCGACCCGAGCCTCCAGCTCTATCGCGATGGTGGCGGCTTCTACTGCTTCGGCTCGGGGTGCAAGGCCGGCGGAACCATCTTCGACTTCGCCGGGCACCTGTGGGGAATCTCGCCGAAGGGAGCGGGCTTCCTCGAGATTCGCGAGCGGCTGGCGCTCGTATTCGATCTCGTCGACCGACCCGCCTGATGTTCCTTCGCTGGCGCTGGCGCCCACGGCTCTCTGGAGCGGCAGTGTGCCATTCGGAGACGCTGGCGCAGGTTGACATGGACCCGGAGCGAAATGCCGTGGCTGAATGTGGCTGCGGCGTCTGCACTTGGCCAAACCACGAGTTCACGGTGCTGGCGTGAAGGAGCCCACTCCAACCCATGCCTATGGGCTGCTCCTTTACTGGGGGGTTGAGCGCACCTCCGAAGGCCAGCAGACCGGCGTGCCGCTGGCGCGTCAAGCCCCGCGCTTCGCGTCGCCGGTGGCGATCCCTGATGGGACGGGGCTTGACGCGCCACGCCGGCCTGCTCTGGCCGAGGCGTGCTCAACCCCGACAGAAGGAGTCTCAGATGACCGTGCCCATGGGTGCTGCTCCAACGCAGCGCCAGCTGCGCTACCTGCGTGTTCTCGCGGCGAGGAGCGCGACGACGTTCGCCTACCCCGTGACGCAAGCACAGGCCAGCCACCAGATCGACCGGCTGCGCAAGCTCGAGAGAGAGCCGCGGACCTCGTCTCCGCAGGTCCCAGAGCTCGACTGCGAGCACCTTCTCTATGCGACTGCCGTGCACGACTCCGAGGTCTCAGGCTACGGCGCCTCCGCCACTTGGAGGGCGGGCTCGCGCCCCGCGCGCTATCCGCCGCTGGCGAAGGTGGCAGACGGCAAGGTGACCGAGCTGGCTCGCTACAAGCTTTCGACTGGTGAGCGGGTTCTGGACGGGCGGCTGATCGATCACCACGTCACCGTCACCGACCGGCCTGCCCACGGTGACGGGCGCTCATACCTGGTCGAGTCCGACGTCGCGCTGGACGAGCACGCGGCGCTTGAGGCCCTGGTGTCAGATTACCTCGAGCAAGCTCGCCATCTCGACGACATTCCGATGTCTGCCAGCGCGATTCGCCAACGGCTGGCCGGGGTCAGCACAGGTGCCTAGGTCCATTTCGGCAACGCGGAGGACTCGCAGTCCCGGCTGGCCAGTTCACGTTCGCCCATGCGCACGCCGGTCGGGCCTCGCCCCTTCCGATCTTCGCACGCTGCGCGTGCGCCGGCGCGGGGCAACGGCCCGCATGCGGCGGGCCCGCACCCGTCCAAGGAGAGCGATGAGCACCGTCACTGCACCCAAGTCGTCCCCACGCAAGCGCCCGGTTACGCGCTTGGGCCGTTACGAGACCACCGCCGGCACGCAGGTCCGCGAAATCCTCAGCCTTCCTCGAGACGACGGAAGCGCGCTCGTGATCGACTGCCTCAACGGCACGCTAAAGGACGCACGGCTCCTCGCGGTTCTGGCGCCCGACGAGCCTCGCGAGAACGCTCGCATTCTCTGCGATCTCTACCTGGCCGACGAATCCCGCGGGCTTTGCCGAGCGCTCATTGCCGCCGACCTGAGTCCGACCGCTCCAGCAGATCCACGGCGCCCATTCGATCTCACGGCCCTCCAGGAGGCCTCCCTGCCGGACCCAAGGGGACGGCTGTACGCCATGCGAATAATCGCTTACAACGAGTCTCCTCCCGAGCTGTGCTGGACGCGCTCGGCGGATCTCCGCCAGGCTGACGCCGTCGACATCGTGACGCTGCGACGGGTCATCGCGAGCTTGGAGGACTACGAGCCCGCGCGAGCGATGACCGCCGCCGCACTCGCGCATCGAGACGGCTACGAGCTCGTGTCGACCTGTCGCCTGGCTGCTGAGTTCGAACGCGTCACGTCCAGCCCAATCGTCCTGAACCGCGGCCTGCGCGAAGCCGTCCAATGCAGGGTCGCCTCGGGAGAGTTGAGCATGAGTGAGATCGCCATCCGCTGTGGTCGCATGAAACGTGATCGCCGCGGCACGCTGAGTGGCGAGACCAGTTGGCTCGCCCGGCGAATTGGAGTGGCGCCCGAGGGCGGGGAGACCGTGCCCACCCCATGGGTGCATAGCGACACGCTGGCCCTCATCGCCCGTGAGGGTCTCGGTCTGAGTCCCTACGAGGTCGAACTGTGACTGATCGCCGCTTCGCGCTCGCGCAGACCCGACCCCGTCCCGAATTTTGCACGCCTGCGGCGTGCACGGGAACGGGGAATCGGGCCCGCGCGGAGCGAGGCCAAGAACTGTGACGGCCCGGCATTGGGCGGGGCCGCGAAAAAGGGAGGTGTCCTCATGAGCAGCGTTGCCGTAGCACCGAAGCGCGTCGGACTCGACCTGATCGACGTCGGCGAGAACACACGAGAGCTGGATGCAGCAACACGTCGAGGCGCTCGCCAGCTCGATCGCCCTGCGCGGTCTGATCGTTCCCCTCGTTGTGCGACCCCTCGGTGATCGCTTCGTGCTGATCGCCGGCTATCACCGCTATGCCGCGTGCCGCAAGCTCGCCCTGGCCGAGGTCGAGATCACGCTGCGCGAGCAGGACGGCACGAGCGCCGACAGCGCCGCTGAGAACGTGGTCCGCAAGCAGCTCTCGCCGCTCGAGGAGGCGCGTGCGGTCAAGCACATGCTGGATGAGGGATATACGCTCGACGGTGCGGCGACCGTCCTCGGCTGGAGCTCCAAGCTGGTCGCCTCCCGCGCGCGGATTCTCGGGCTTCCCCAGATCGCTCAGCGGCTGCTGGGCACCGGCGAGCTTCCAGTGAGCGCCGTGGCGACCCTCGCGAAGATCGCGGACGTCTCGCCCGAGCTGTGCGAGGCCGCGCTGGCCCCGATCGCGGCGGGAGAGATCGGCGGTGAGCAGTTCGCGGGTAATCCTGGCTGGGTGATCGGCCATGCACTGCGGCAGGGCTCCTCGAAGGTGTTCGCCGCCTATCTCTCGACACTCGGCGAGCGGGAGATCTCCGAGCTTCGTCTGGCCAAGAAGGCGCTGGGGTCCTACGCGGAGGCCGAGGCGCTGCACAAGCAGATCGATCGCCACGCCTACGGCCCGCCGACGATCCGCTTCGCGGCAGAGGAGATCGACCAGGCGCGTGCCGCGGGCGTCCTGATCGAGTTCGATCACGGCACCCCGATCATCACCGATCGCGCGCTCCTTCGAGAGCTTGCGCGACAGGCGATCGAGCGCACCCTGGAGGAGCTCCGGGCCGCCAAGGCGCGAGATGCCTCCGAGCGGGCGAGCCGTAAGGCGCAGGGCAAGAGCGAGCCGACGCCCCGGGCGCGTCTGGAGTCCGAGCATCGTGGCAGCTGTTCGCGAGCTCGCGCGGCGTGCACACGGCACGAACCTCGACCTCGGCGCCGCGCTGCTCCAGAAGCTCGCCAGCGTCGACGCGGGCGACATGGACGTCGCGCGGTTCTTCGCGTACGGCCTGCTCGGGCCAGACGGTCGCGGATACGCCGGCGGAGGCGAGCACACGGCCCAGACGATCGCGGCGAACGGGATCCGCCTCGTCATCGAAGAGCTCCGTAGGACCGAGACTCCGACCCTGAAGAGCGGAGAGCCAGGAAAGGCGAAGAGTCCAGTACGGCGAGATCGATGCCGCCGCGGCATGGCTGTGGAGGTTCGTCGATGGCGCCAAGAGCGCCGGTGAGCTCTACGGACGGGTGCTCGTCGTATTCGCAGCACAGCATTACGCACGCGACCTGGTGCTCCCGATGAGCCAGCGCCGCGGATCGGTGCTGCCGCGCTCGCGCAACGACGCGGCGCGCAAGGCATTCGAGCGTGTGACGAGGAGCGTTCTGCCCTCAACGCATGTCGAGCTGCGCCGCGCGCTGGAGCGCGAGGCGCGCGAATTCGCCAAGCGCCAGGAGCAGCTCCGGACGGCCGCCCGCGAGAGCCGCGGGGCGCCGTCAGATTCCGACTCGCATCCCGATGCCACCACGGACTCCGAGGGCACCTCGGAACCGGGCGAGTGCTCACAAGTCCGACGAGGGCCCGGTGAGCGCGTAGGCGAGCGAGCCGAGGCCGGCGGGCTCCGTCAGGCGCCCGTCGCCCGCCGCCGCGATCGCCCCCGCAGGAGATTGAAAGGAGTGACCCGCATGCGCAGCCGCAAACCGACAGACGCCGAGCGAGCCGAGCGCCGTCAGGCTGACCGCGATCGACTGGAGCAGGCGGCACGCGCGCTTCTCAGCTCCGAGGGCTGGCAGCGCTGGGTGCGGATCCGTTCAACCAACGGGCTGTCGCGCTACTCGTTCGGGAACCAGCTCCTGATCGCAATGCAACGTCCGGACGCCACCTATGTCGCCGGCTTCCGCGCGTTCCTCGAGCTCAACCGGTGCGTGCGAAAGGGGGAGCGCTCGATCCGGATCCTCGCGCCGATGACGCTCGGCGCCCGCGAACGCGACGCGAGCACCGCCAAGCCGGGCGACGATGCCGCGCCAACGAGGCGCACCGTCTTTCGCGCAGTCTCCGTGTTCGACGTCTCACAGACAGATCCGCTCCCCGGCACGGAGCCGATCCCGCTGGAGTCGCCGTGTCAGCCGATCGAGGGCAAGAGCCACGCCCATCTTCTCCCCGGCCTTGAGGATCTTGCGGGGGAGCTCGGCTACGCCGCACGATTTGAGTCACTCGATGGCTCCGCCGATGGCTGGTGTGACACCGGCAAGAAGGAGATCGTCATCAACGGTGCGATCTCGGCGAACGCCCAGGTGCGCGTGCTTGTGCACGAGATTGCACATGCCCTCGGGGTCGGCTACGGGGAGTACGGCCATCGCAGGGCCGAGGTGCTCGTCGACACGGTCACGTTCATCGTCTGCGGCTCCGTCGGCCTCGACACCTCTCGCTCGAGCGTGCCATACGTCGCCGGATGGGGTGAGACCGGCGAGCTGAAGGCGATTCGCTGCATACGCCGAGACGATCGATGAGATCGCCCGGCGCATTGAAGATGGCATCGCCGCGGGTGAGCGCGCCCAGCCCGCTGAGCGCAGCGAGGCGGTCGCCTGATGGCCGCCCACGGCATATACGAGGACGTCGAGGCCGTCCTGTCCGCGGGCTGTGAGGAGTGCGAGTGGCGAGCCAAGAACCTGCTGATCGCCCTCGCACAGATGGAGCCGGAGCAGATCGACCGTGCGTGGCGACGGGCGATCGCATGGAACAGGGACGGGCTGATTCCAAACGAGGCAGAGCGCCCCCTGTTCGAGCTCATCAATGCCTTCGCGCGGCTGCTCGCCCGACGCAAGGTGCTCCATTACGGTCATGTGCCCGGCGAGCCGAGGCCCGGCTTCCGCCTCGTTCTCGAGCTGGGCGGCGCCGCGATGGGTGGCGCCGAGGACATGGCGAGCGCGATCGAGGACGTCGGGCGCGACCTGCGTGGCGGCCGTCGCGAAGGTCTCGTCTGGGATCGCAACGGCAACGCAGCTGGCAGCTGGTCGCTCACAATGCCCGAGCTGTACGGGGAGGCCGAGCGCCAATGAGCGCCTACGTGGTTCCCAAGGCCCATATCGACTTCCTCGTGCAGGCCGCCCTCGCCGGCGCGAGCGATGGGGCGAGCTGGAACAGGGTGCACGATCCCGGACTCAGCTGGCACCATCAGGATCAGCTGCACCGGCTCGATCCGCTCGCCGAGGTCGGCGACGAGCGGCCCGCCGCAATCCCCGGCTTCAACCCCATCGAGCTCGTGCCGCCGTCGGTGCTCGGCCAGCGTCTGCTCGATGAGTGCGTGGCGAGCGTCCACGACCGCTACCCGGACACGAGCCCTGAGGAAGGCAACCTGCCCGGACCGAGGGATGCGTACTACATGGGGCCCTACGTGTGGGAGCCCTACCTGAAGAGCGAGACGCGTCTGATCGCACGAGGGATGCCGCACATGATCGCGCCGCCTGCGACCACGGTGGTGATCGCCAAGCAGATCGCAAACTACGAATACCAGTCCTGTGAGCACGACGGCTGGCGGGAGAGCGAGGCGCACGCCTTCTGCCGCGCGCTCGCTGCAGCGCTGCTACGCAGCCTTCCCGGCTGGGAGGACGCCCCGTGGGGCATAGACGAAACGGCTGCGGCGTGACGCTGCTAAGCGCCATCCTGCTGGTCCCTCTCAACTATCGGGCCATGGTTGGTGCACACGCAATCCATGCGGCCCGCCCGGCCCCTCGATGGGCGCACGCGGCGCGTGCGGTGGGGCCGGGAGCTGTCCCGCATCAGTAACCCCCACCGGAAGGAATGGACAGCAATGCGTGACTCGACTGGGAGCACCAAGATGACGCGGTCGGAGGCGTTCCGCGAGCTCGCATTCCGTGGCGCCGATCGGGCCGTCGTCGCATTCAGCGGCGGCAACGATGAAGGGGGTCCAGACTCGATCACCCTGTACGTGGGCGAGGGGGAACTCTCCACCCTGACGACGTGGCCGACGGGGACGCGCACCGTCGAGGAGCAGGCTGAGGATCGTCTCGCCGACGCACTGAGCGATCCGATCTTCGAGGCGTACGGAACGTTCGCGGGTGATTTCGACGTCACCGGTGAGGTCATCTGGGACGTCGCCGAGAGGAGCGTCCAGATGATCAGAGACGAGCGCTCGGGATACGACCACCTCGAGGAGCTGCTCTGATGGCGGCACCCGGCCCCTCGCAGGCCAGCAGGGAGGCCGCCTTGGTTATGGCCAAACTCGAGGTTGAGGTGATTTGGGCCGGTGGCTTCTTCGATGGCGAGGGCTGGATCAGCGTCAACAGGCAGCCCAGCGGAAACTACCTGCGCATGGCTGTGGCTGGCACACAGGAGTCCGCCGTGCGACGGTTTCAGGCGGCGACGGGTGGGCTCGGTCGAATCAACGGTCCCTACCAGTTCAGGGCGCAGGACGCTCCTGTCTGGTATTGGCGTGCCAGCAGCGCGGAGGCGCGTGCGGTCGTGGCCCTCATCGCGCCCTACCTGTGCGAGCACTCGCACGAGAAGATTCGACGCGCAGAGGAGGGCTGTAGCCATCGCTAACCCCTACCACCACGCTCTCAGCTCCCAGCGCAAATGGGGCGGTGAGGTCGAGGACTACATCCGGATCCACACCTGGTTCGACGAGTCGAAGGAACACCATGGCGACTTCCGCCACCGTGCTCTTCGCCACCACGCCCAGGGCGTCTTCGAAGCCGAGCGGGTATTCGGCCACACGATCACGCTCAGCACCGGGAGGGCGATTCCTGTCCGCTGGATCGGCGAGCAGCACGTGATCGAGGACTGTGGCCGAATCCCGTCACTGTCCGAGTGGCTGCGCTGCATCAGACCGGAGCCCTGGATGAACCGTCCCCGCAAGCTCGCACGCGAGCTCGAGACCTCGGCCGCACCGCGCGACCACGATCCGACCGCCATCGATCCAGGAGGCAGACCGTGACTGACGAGCAGGCGCAGGCCCTAGCGCGCCTGATGCGCCAGCGCCCCGACAGCAACGTGAACATCATCCGCAAGCCCTTCGACCTCCCCAAGGGCTACATGCTGGTCGCCTTTGTCGTGGACGGCTTCACCTGCGGCATAGCACCCGATGGGAGCGTGTCCTCATGAGCACGTTCGCCGATGAAGCTGTGGCTGAGATGCACGCACTGCTCACGGCCCCCCTCGACGGGACGCGATAAGGAGCCACTGGATGGGATACAGCCACTATTTCGCATATGACCCAACTGCTTCGTCGTTCGTCGCTGCCTGGCCGCAGATGATCGCCGACGCTCGCCTCATTGCCTGGTTCGTGCAGACCTCACTCGACATTCCCCTTGCCAACGGTGATGGCAACGGCGAGCCCGAGCTCGGCGAGCGGCGGATATGGCTGAACGGGCCGGTGGTCCAAGGCTTGGGCCACGAGGCGTTCTCGATCAACCCGAGTGCGTCAAACGCGACTTGTACGCAGGGCGCCCAGCCCTCGCGTTTCGCCCATGGCTTCTGCAAGACCGCACGGATGCCCTACGACATTGCCGTGACGTCAATCCTCCTGCGCTTCCATCGTCTGGCGCCCGATGCCTTCCTGGTTGCCTCCGATGGCGACTGGCGCGACGAGTGGCAGCACGGTGCCAGGCATTGGGGGCCGGGCTGCGCTAGTGGGGCATCGCCCGTGATGCTCATGCGTCTCTTGTTCAACCAGGTCGAGACGATCGCGCGCTGTCCCTTGGCTTCGAGCCTCGGCGACGCCGTCAGAACCGTGTGCGCTGCACCTGGCCCACACCGGTAGCGCATCGCGGTGGGCGCACTGCGCCGTGGCGCCCTCTTTCCTGATGAGTGGCGTCTTGCCGACGGTCCCACGGTCTGTATCGAGGACTGTCGGCACTCGCCCCTTCGTCGGCGCATCGGCGGTGTTTATTCGCAGAAGTCCTGCTGCTTCCACCTTCTCTAGATTCGTTCGCGAGACGGCTCCGCCAGCCCCAAATCACGGACCGTGCGGGATCCGGGCACCGGCCGAATCGCTGGCGCGCCGAGCGTGTTTATGATCTCTGCCGCGATGTCCACCTCGACTGAATCCAGGCTCGCCCACACCCACCGCGACCATTCTGGCGCCCTGACCGCGCTGCTCACCGGACTTCTCGAAACCGGCGAGCTCCTGCGCGAGCGCGCGAAGCTCATCGACTGCCAAGGTGACCCCAAGTCATTCGTTGACCGGCGCCGTCGCTGGGTCCTCGATTGCCTGCCCGTGCTCTCCGACGGATTCGAGCCCGAGACGGTCTGTGAGTTCATCCATGTCACGACGCAGACCCCGCGATCCGGCGAGGCCGATTCAGAGGGACGCAGTGCCACGGCCATGATGTCCGACGCGCTGGAGCTCCTGCGCGGCCTGCGTGCCACGCTCGACTACGACTCGCCCGACTGATTCGCCCAACGTCCGTGGGCAGGACAGCTGGTGCCCCGGCCGCTCGTTGTTCATTGGTCTGGTGGCGCCAAGGCGTCTTGGCCCCGTGTTCGACACCGCCGGACCCGCGCTCCGGACTCAGTCGGCGTCGGCTGCGGCTGCGTCACCGGCATCTACCAACCCACGTAGATACGCAATCAGCGTCAACAAGTGCATTTGCACTGGCCGCCTGACCAAGGACCCGGAGCTGAAGGCTCTGCCCTCGGGAACGAGCGTCTGCGAACTGCGCCTGGCGGTGGACGGCATGGGCGGTGGCCGCGAGGTCGGCTACGTCAGCGTGGCGGTGTTCGGCAAGGCCGGCGAGGCCGCCGCCGAGTACGTCGGCAAGGGCTGGCTGGTCGCGGTCGATGGCCGCCTGGAGTACGGGCAGTGGGAGACCGACGGCGGTGAGAAGCGCCACGACTACCAGGTCATCGGGAATGTCGAGTCCCTGACCGCTCCGCGTCCCGCAGAGGAGCCCGAGCCGGTCAAGCCGGCCCGCAGCGCAAGGAAGTCCGTGGCGGCCTGAGCCGTGGTCCGTTGCGGTCATAGCTGTCGATGGCCGCCGCTACGAACAAGGCTTCTGAACGGCGATGTGGTTTTCGCTATCATAAGGCTATGCGGAGCGCTGATCTTCTCGTGGCCGGTCGTCGTAGGGCGGGGCTGTCGCAGAGGCAGCTGGCGAAGCGGTTGGGACGGCCGCAGTCGACGATCGCGCGCTGGGAGACGGGCCATCAACAGCCGTCGCTTGAGAGCGTCGTTGAGGCTTTGCGCGCGTGTGAGCTCGAGCTGATGGTGGGGCTCGCGCGCTACGACGACTCCTATGAGTCCCAGATTGCGCGACAGCTCCTGTTGGACCCCGGTGAGCGGCTTGCGAGCATGGCGCCGGAGTGGGCAGCGCCCGGATTTGACCCGCTCGGGATCCTCAGCGAGCTCGCCGGGCAGGCTCGGTTTGTGGTGGTCGGTGATGTCGCGGGTGCCCTTCATGGCTGGCCGATCTCTCTCGGTCGGCGGGTGCTTGAGATCGTGCCCGCGGAGTCGGCGATGGGGCGCGTTCAGGATGTTGCGCGGCGTCTGGGCGCCGAGCCCGCGGTGGAGCAGCCTGAAGGGTCCTCGCTGTGGGTGCTGCCCTCGGGCGCCGAGTTGCTCGCGACGGCCGCTCCGGGCGGCACGCGGGGGTACCGCGACCTCGCGCGCGACGCGCAACGGATGCAGATAGCGCCGGGGGTGTCGGTCAGGGTCGCCTCTCTGATCGACTTGATTCGGATCGGTGAGTCCTCGGGTGCTCGGGCGCGCACGTTCCTGCCGGCGCTGTGGGCGACGCTCCAGATGCGCCAGCTACAGCAGAAGCCGACGCGGCGTGAGCGGAGCCGAGCCGAGAAAGCCCGGGCGTGAGGTGATCCTCCAGACGCTCGAGCGCCACCGCGTGGAGTACGTGGTCATCGTGTGCCGCCGCGCAGGCACGCGGCTGGCAGGGGCAGACGTTCGACATCGACGTGACACCGGAGCGCTCGCAAGAGAACCTGACGCGCCTCGCGGGCGCACTGGAAGAGCTCGGGGGTCCTGGGCGGTCTCCGCCTGAAGCCGCCGTGCGCTGAGCATTGGCGCTCAGAGGTTCAGGACGAACCGCGAGCGCTCGTTCTGAAGCTGGTAGCCGGCGGCTCGCCAGAAGCTCATCGCGGGCGCCTGATCAGTCGCAACGATCGCGTCCAGCCTGACGGCGCCGCGCTCGCGCAGCCGGTGCTCGCCCTCTCGCACCAGTGCAGTGGCGAGTCCGAGACGACGGTGCTCTGGGGCGACCGCGAGCCGGTAGAAGCTGCCGCGCCATCCGTTCCAACCCAAGATCAGCGAGCCGACGACGTCGTCTCCCGCATCCGCCACCAGCACAGCCGAGGCGTCGAACGCGAGTAGACGACGGAGAGACTCGGCGTCGTCGGTCACGCTCGGTAGGGCGTCCGCCAGCGCCCAGAGCGCCAGCACGGCGTCGATGTCATCGTCTCGGGCGCTGCGGATGCTCCAGCTGGTCGCGGGCGTGGTGTTCGCTCGGTCGCTGGGGTCCGAGGACAGCGTCTGTGCCGCCGGAGTGCTACCTGCGTAGTCGCTGCTGAGCCACTCGATCCAGCCGCGGGCGAGAACCAGCTCCGCCAAGGCCTGATAGCCGCCAGCGCCGGGGTGAGCACCGTCGCCGCGGCTGACCTGCTCGCACCAGGCATCGGACGCGAGCAGCGGGTCGAGCACGGCGACGAACGGCACGCCCCGCTCTGCGGAGGCCGCGCCGAAGGCGACCGAGAGGCTCTGGATGCGGCGGTTCTGTTGGGCATCGTCCACGGGCGCGGGACCCACGACGAGGACCGGCAGCCGTAGGGCCGCGGCTCCGCCCATGATCTCCTCGAGAGCGCGAAGCGAGTCGGATTCCTCGACGCGGCGCTGGCCTGCCTCGATGGTCGTGTCGTTGGCGCCGAAGGACACCACGAGGCGCGTATCCGCCCAGGGCAGGAGGCGCGCCCGCGTCTCCTGCCGCCAGCGTGCCGCCACGTGCACGGAGGTCTCTCCCCTGACGCCGAGGTTGTAGGCGGTCAACGGCGTGCCCGCGGCGAGGGACGCCGCCACCACGCGGCCGACCCAGCCGAGCCCCGACGGGTCGCCCACCCCCGCCACGTGAGAGTCCCCAACGAAGACGACGCGCCGGTCAGCCATCACGCGAGCCACGTTGAGATTCGGCGATCAGCCCGCCGAGCGCTCGTGTCTGGCGCCCATCGCCGTCCCTGTTCTCCGGCGCGAGCCAGGCCTCATACCCATGTCGAATCGCGGGCCACTGATCGTCGGTCATCGCGTACCAGGCGGTGTCGCGGTTGCGGCCCTTGACGATCTGGTGGTTGCGGAAGACGCCCTCGAAGGCGAACCCGAAACGCTCCGCGGCTCGCCGTGAGGCGACGTTGAGCGCGTTGCACTTCCACTCAAGGCGCCGGTAGCCGAGGTCATCGAAGACGTGTCGGGCGAGGAGATAGATCGCCTCGGTCGCGGCCGTCGTGCGTTGCAGCTGCTGGCCGAACCAGATGTGGCCGATCTCGATGACCCCGAACTGCGGCGTGATCCGCAGGTACGAGGCGATCCCCTGGGGCTGCGCGTCGGGGAGAGGAACCAGCGCGAAGTACAGCGGGTCCTCGGATGTCTCGGCCCAGGCGAGCATCTGGCGCAGGTGATCCTGGCTCTCGTAGGGACCGTCGGGTAGATAGGTCCAGATCGCGGGATCGCCGTCGGGAGCGTGCGAGACCGAGAACAGCGGGGCCGCATCGTTCTCGGCGTCGACCGGCCGCAGCAGAACATGGGAGCCGCGCAGCGATTGCCGCTCCGGTGCCTTGACCGGCTTCCAAACCAGCTCTTCGCCGAACGGAAGGTCGGTGGACATCAGGCGCCGGCCCGCAGCAGCTCGTCGCTGTACCCGGCGGCGAGGATTCGTTCGTCTGTGATCCCAAGCGCCTCCCGAAGCTCGGCAACGTTCTCATACTCGCGGGTGAGGTCAGAATCCGGCTCGGCCACGGCCTCCAGCTCGATGAAGCTGCCAAGCCCTGGGACCTCGTCGAGATGGATGCGGACGTTGCGCCAGATCAGCAGCCGACGGGCCTTCTCGACTGCGACGAGGATGCCGAGCGCGGCGCCGAGCGCATCCTTGAGGCCTTGGGGATCGTCGATAGGCACGATCCGATACTGGCTCTCCCGCGCGATGGCCTCGTCGGAGCGTTCGTAGTGGATCAGCTCGGCGGCGCCGTCCTGCTCGCGCAGCTTCAGGCGTCCTTTGGGGACCCTGAAATACGTGTCGAGCTGCTGCAACCAGCCCTGGTCGGCGGCGCCAAGCTCGAGTGATGCCTGCAGCGAGCCCGCCGGATCGGGGTCCCGCGCCTTTAGCTCAACGTTGCGCGCCATCGTGATCCTCAGATGCCCGCGGCTTACTCGCCGTGCACACGAAGTAGAGATTGAGCTCGAAACGCTGGACGGCGACCGAGTCCGATATGCGCGTTAGGTCCTCCCACGGCTCTGAGTACGGATCGCCCGGGAAGACCGTCGCCACTATCTCCGCCACAGGGGCGAGCAATCGTCCGACCGGTGTCTGAGGGATACCCGCGTCCATGATGACCACCCGGCCACCTGGGCGGACGGCCTCCCATGCGCGATCGAGCGCGGGTGCGCGCTCAGGCAAGACTGAGTAGCTCAGCGAGAAGTACGCAGCATCGACCGGCTCGTCCAAGGTCAGCTTGGCGGCGTCCTCGCATATCAGCGTGACGTTCTCCCACCTGTGCCGCGAAAGCAGCTCTTGCGCCTGGGCGAGCATCCCCGACGATGCATCGACGCCGATCACGTGCCCCTTACTTCCGACCGCATTGCGCAGCAGCTCCAAGTTGCGCCCGGTCCCGCAACCGATCTCGACGACGCGCTCGCCAGGTTTCAACCCGATGCGCGCAACCGCACGCCGCCGGAAGCCGGGCGCGAGCAGGATTGTCCACTCGCCGAAGCGGTACCAGCGCGCGACGCGGTCGTACCGCGAGACGACCTTCTCGAGTGGCTGGCGCGCAAACGATGCGCGTGTCATCAGCAGGCCGCTCTTCGTGCGCGCATCGGTATCTCAACATCGCCATGCTCGGGTGTCGTGCACTCCGTCGCGGCCATCCGCGCATCATTCCAGGTCGCATCGCCAGTGTTTATTGTGTGCGGATGGCGAGCGTCCTTTACGACGAGATCGGCCGCGGGTATTCGCTCGCGCGCCAGGCCGATCCGCGCGTCGCCGCGGTCCTCTGGGAGCAGCTCGGCGATGCTGAGAGCGTCCTGAACGTCGGCGCTGGCACCGGCTCCTATGAGCCCGCTGGTCGCGACGTGGTTGCCGTGGAGCCTTCGGCGACGATGCGCGCTCAACGGCCGGCCGACGCGGCGCGCTGCGTGGCTGGCTCTGCGGAGGCGCTTCCGTTCCGGACGCGAGCTTCGACGTCGTGATGGCCGTATGTAGCGACTGGTTCTGGGCCGACCAGGAGAGAGGGTTTGCGGAGATGCGACGTGTCGCGCGCGAGCGGATCGTCGTTCTGAGCGTGGATCGGTCGGTTGCAGAGGGGTTCTGGCTCTCGCAGGAGTATCTGCCGCGAGCGCACGACCTGTGGGCGCCCTTCGAGCGGACGCTGAGCAACCTGGGACCGTCCACCGCGGTCACCGTTCCAGTCCCGGGCGACTGTCTGGATGGGTTCTTCCATGCCTTCTGGCGACGCCCGGACACCTACCTTGACCAGTCCGTCCGCGACACGATGGCCGTCTTCAGGCGCCTGCAGGCGCCTGAAGTGCGCGACGGCATCCAGCGCCTGGCTGCCGACCTCGCGTCGGGCACGTGGCATGACCGCCACGCCGGCCTGCTCGACCTCGATGCTCTGGATCTCGGATACCGCGTCCTCGTGAGCGAGCGTTGAGCACGGCGGCTGACGCGTGGATGTCGCAGCTCGGGTTTCTCCACACAGCTGCGGCTCACGTAGCCATGTTCGGGGCGCTCGTCGAGGAGATCGACCCAACGCGAGGCCACGTGCATGCGGTGCGCCCGGACTGCTCAACCGGGCGCGGGTGCATGGCACTGATGATCAGACCCTGAGCGATCAGCTCAGTGCTGCGATCAGCGATCTCGCCGCACGCGACGCGAGCGTCGTGATCTGCACGTGCTCGACGCTCGGAGGCGCCGCAGAGCGCTGTGTGCCCGTCGCCGATGTGAATGTTCTCCGTGTCGACCGCCCGATGGCCGAGCTCGCCGTCCGCAGCGGATCGCGCATCGGGCTGGTCGCGGCGTTGAAGAGCACGTTTGCCCCGACGCGCGCCCTGCTCTACGACGCTGCGGTAGCAGCAGGCAGAGAGATCACGCTCGTAGACGCGCCGTGCTTCGATGCCTGGCGGCATTTCGAGCAGGGCGACATCGAGGGTTACCACCGCGACGTGGCGGTATGCGTCGATGCGCTGGACCCGAGTGTCGACGTGGTGGTCCTTGCGTAGGCGTCGATGGCCGGCGCGGCATCGCTCGTGAAGACTGACCGTGTGGTCCTCAGTAGCCCCAGCGCCGCTGTCCGAGCCGCCCTCACGCTCGCCCGCGCCGGCGACGGCCTCGCTCGCGCCGCGGTCGAATCACCCCGCCCCAGCCGCGCTTGACGATGCGCACGGCCATTCCAACCAGCCGCCGTTAGGAACCTGATCGGCGACGGCGTCGTGGCCGGCGGCTCCCGGGTGAGCATCCTCACCGCCAGCGACCGCGAGTGTCCAAGCGGGTGAGGCGAGCAGAAGCCCCACGCGGCTCACGAACGTAGCGCCGCGCCAACCACCCTCCTGATTGCATCGCACACGACCATGTGGCCGCAGTCAGGCCAACTCTCGATCACCGGGTGCTCGGGCTGCCCGTCCGCCGAGCATTGGGCCTCAGACGTTCCGGACGAATCGCGACCGCTCGTTCTGATGCTGGTAGCCGGCCGCTCTCCAGAAGCTCATCGCCGTCGCCTGATCGGCGGCAACGATCGCGTCCAGCCTGACGGCGCCGCGCTCGCGCAGCCGGCGCTCGCCTTCGCGCACGAGCGCAGTGGCGAGGCCGAGACGACGGTGCTCTGGGGCGACCGCGAGCCGGTAGAAGCTACCGCGCCATCCGTTCCACCCCAAGATCAGCGAGCCGACCACCTCGTCCCCCGTGTCCGCCACCAGGACTGCCGAGCCGTCGAACGCCAGCAGGCGACGGAGAGACTCGGCGTTGTCGGTCACGCTCGGGAGGGTGTCCGCCAGCGCCCAGAGCGCCAACACGGCGTCGATGTCGTTGTCTCGGGCGCTGCGGATGCTCCAGATGGTCGCGAGCCTGGTGTTCGCACTCTGGCTGGGGTTCGAGGACAGCGTCGGTGCGCTCGGAGCGGTACCTGGGTGGTCGCCGTTGAGCCACTCGATCCAGCCGCCAGCGAGAACCAGCTCCGCCAGGACTTGATACCCGCGAGCGCCAGGATGAGCACCGTCGCCGCGGCTGACCTGCTCGCACCAGGCATCGGACGCGAGCAGCGCATCGAACACGCCAACGAACCGGACGCCCCTCTGTGCGCAGGCCGCGCCGAAGGCGACCGAGAGGCTCTGGATGCGTCGATTCTGCTTCGCATCGTCCACGGGCGCGGGACCCACGACGAGGACCGGTAGCGCGAGCGCGGCGGCTCGTCCGAGGATCTCCTCCAGAGCGCGAAGCGAGTCGGGCTCCTCGACGCGACGCTGACCTGCCTCGACGGTGGTGTCGTTGGCGCCGAAGGACACCACGAGGCGCGTATCTGCCGAGGGCAAGAGGCGCGCCCGCGTCTCCTGCGGCCAGCGTGCTGCCACCTGCACGGAGGTCTCTCCCCTGACGCCGAGGTTGTGGGCGGTCAACGGCATGCCTGCGGCGTAGGACGCGCCAACGATACGGCCGACCCAGCCGAGACCTGCCGGGTCGCCAACCCCCGCAACGAGAGAGTCGCCAAAGAAGAGCACGCGTCTGTCAGCCACGGCGCGAGTTATACGCGGTAGAGCGCTCATCGGAGAGCTCTCCCGACGCCGGTGACCGGCTCAAGCCCTGTTTGAGAGGTGCCCGGCACCGGTTGCCCCAGATCGGCTATGTGCTCATGATTGCTCTGTTCATCGGACTCACCTGTGTGTTCGTTGTCGCCTTGTTTCTTGCCCGATCTTCGACGCCGCCGGCTCGACGCTTCAACCCCACTTCGGGGGTTCCCCTGCGGCCTGCGGCCTTCGGTTCCGCGCGCCGGTCTGCGTCGTTCCTGGGCTGCGTAACCAGCACCACCAACCACAAAGGAGAACGACATGAACATCAACAAGATCATCTGCACTGGCCGTCTGACCAAGGACCCCGAGCTGAAGGCTCTGCCCTCCGGAACGAGCGTCTGCGAACTCCGGCTGGCTGTGGACGGCATGGGCCGTGGCCGCGAGGTCGGCTACGTCAACGTGAGCGTGTTCGGCTCAGGCGGCGAGGCCGCCGCCGAGTACCTCTCAAAGGGCTGGCTCGTCGCGGTGGATGGCCGTCTCGAGTACGGGGAGTGGGAGGTCGAGGGGAGTAAACGCCACGACTACAGCGTCGTCGGCAACGTCGAGTTCCTGACCGCCCCTCGCCCCGCCGAGGAGCAGGCGCCGGCCAAACCGGCGCGTAGTGCCCGGAAGGCCGTCGCCGCCTGAGCGACAAGGGGCCCGCACCCAGCCGGGTGCGGGCCCCCGCAGTCTGGGCGTCGGGGGCGAGGCTTCCCCCGGCCGGGCAACGAAGCCGGAGCTTCGCTCTGAGCGCGATGGGGCGGTCCGTGGGCCGCCGCTCACGGCAACGAGCCGAGATCATCGATCCTGACTTCTCATCCTGCGGCTGAGGCCGCTGCGTGCGGCGCTGGGGAGTCTCGCAGCAGCGACTCGATCTCCTCGGCTGGGCTCGGCCTGCCGAGGAGATAGCCCTGGCTCATTTCGCAGCCCATTCCTTCGAGCGCGCGTAGCTGCTCCTCGTCCTCTAGCCCCTCGGCGACGACACTCAACGAGAGCGCTCGGCCGACGCCCATGATCGCGTGAAGCAGCTCGCTGGCCTTGTGCAGCTCGCGGCTCCACTCACCGCCCAGCGCCGCGACGAAGCTCCGGTCGATCTTCAGGATGTCGACGGGCAGGCTCTGCAGACTCGAGAGAGAGGCGTATCCGGTACCAAAGTCGTCGATCGCAACGCGGACGCCCAATGCCTTGATCTGCTCGAGCTGGTCGCGCGCGGCATCGGCGTTCTGCATCACGGCGGTCTCGGTGATCTCGAGCGTCAGGCAAGACGGTTGGATGCCCGAGTCGCGCAGGGCGCGCTGCACGTCGGAGATCAGCCCTCCCTCCCCAATCTGGCCTGCCGAGACGTTGACGGAAACCCCGATGCGATGCCCTTCGGCGGCCCATGCGGCCGCCTGCCGACAAGCCTCGCCGAGAACCCAGCGCCCGATCGCGACGATCATCCCGCTCTCCTCCGCGAGCGGAATGAACTCGTTGGGCGGAATCACGCCACGCTGCGGGTGGCGCCAGCGCACGAGTGCCTCGACCCCGAGCAGCTCTCGGCTTGGCACGGCGCAGATCGGCTGGTAGAGCAGAAACAGCTGCTCGCCGTGAACGGCGGCGCTGAGCTCCGCCTGCAGTCCGGCGCGTGCCTCCGCCTCGTTGTGCATTCCCGCGGCGTACAGCACGTGGCGGTCCTTGCCCGCCGCCTTCGCGGTGTACAGCGCCAGATCGGCATCGCGCAGCAGGGCGTCAGGGCTGGCGTAGCGTCCGAGCGCGATGCCGATGCTGACCGTGACGGACACCGCTTTGCCGTCCGCGCCGAGCTTCACAGGCTCGCGGAGGATCTCCGTTAGCCGGTCGGCGAGCAGCTCCAGCGTCGACTCGCCTGAGCTCAGCTCGCTGAGCACGACGAACTCGTCTCCGCCCAGGCGACCGACGGTGTCCTGCTGGCGTACCGCCCTGCGCAGCCGCCCGGCGACCGTGGCGAGCAGCAGGTCGCCCGCCGCGTGTCCCAGACTGTCGTTGACCCCCTTGAAGTCGTCGATGTCGATGAACAGCACGCCGGCGAGCATCGCGGGGTGACGCTGAGCCCGCGCGAGCAGCTGCTCGGCCCGATCCAGGACGAGCGCACGGTTCGGCAGCCCGGTGAGCGTGTCGTGCAGAGCCTGATGGGAGAGCTCGCGGTTCTTTTCCGAGAGCTCGCGCAGCGCCCGCACACGGCCCATCGAGAGGGCCAGCGTCAACAATCCGAGCATGATGCTCAAAAGCGCTCCGCCGGTCAGCAGCAGCAACGCGTTCCCGTTGGCCAACACGCCGCTCAGAACCGGCGCTCCGAACGTCTCCAGCGACCAGCCTTCGTGACCGTTAGCGAGCGCTTCGCGTCCGACCAGCAGGTACATCGTCCTGCTCTGTGCCCCTGCGGCGGGGCGCCCTCGCGTGAAGGCGACGTGCGAGAAGCGCGAGTCGTAGCGCAGGCTGACGGGCAGGCCCTGATGCCCCTGGAGTGCTTTGCTCAGGACGACCCCGGGCGTGAGCAGCTCGCCGAGCCAGCCGACGAACGCCTTCCTGCGGCCCGCCGACGTGCTCGGCGCCGCCCGAGCGCTGTAGATGGGCGTCTCCACTCCCAGCGCGGTACCGTCCCGCCCGGCGAACGGCGCGTACGCAGAGACTCCGAGATCACGCGCGAGAATCAGCTGCGGTGAGAGCGCGCAGTAGTCCAGCCCGGCTGGGATATAGGTGGCAAGGCTCCGTGCAACGCCCGCGACGGCAAGGCAGTAGTAGGGACGTCTGCCGGCGGGCTCGATCTGAAGTCTCCGGCTGACCGCAACCGATCGGGGGCCGAGTGGCCGGACGGGATCGGCCTCCAGTCGCCTCTCGAGCTCGTCCAGGTGATCCGCGGGCACGAACGCGGCCAGCCCGATGTTCTGAAGCTCCGGGTAGCGCTGCATTGCGTCCACCGATTCGGTCCATCGATCGAACGCGGCAGGGGTCGCTCCCGCGTTGCCGCGAACGAACGCGGCGGCGGCGACGACCAGGTCTTCCTCGTGCTGGATCGTCTGCTTGAGGCTCGCGGCGACCTCGCTCGAGGAGAGGTGGAACGCCATGCGCTCATTGCTGGCGTCCGAGCGCGCGACCGCCGTCGCCCCGAGCAGTGCCGCCACGGTTCCTCCCACCGCCAGGGTCGCGGCGAGCGCGAACCACAGGACTCTGCGACGTCCGACGGGCGCTGAGCCGCCCGGCGACAGCGCTCGGCGCAGGCGGGTCGGGTTCGCCGGGGGTTGGGCGTGTTCGGGCACGATCGCTCAGCTCTTCCTCGCTTGCACTGGCGGCCGAGCTATCTCGCCAAACGCGAGACCCCTGACTTTGCGTCCCCGGCTCACGCCGGGTTTGCCTTTTCAGTTTGGGTGTCACGCCTGTCTCGGCCCCTCGCGAGTGTCGCTTGAGCATCAGAGACAAGTGCCGGACAGCCGTCCATCTAAACAACAACATTCACGTTTATTAGGACGCGCCATCGGGCGCGTGCCCGCCCACCGAACGTCGCCCCAGCATCGGGCGAGCATTGCCATCCATGAAGCGTCGAAGCGGCTGGCCTGCCTCGGACGGGCGCCGCTCGCTCAACGGGCTTGGCTGCCCATAAGCGGGCGAACACTTGATCATCCGCCGGGTGATCGCGCCGATGTCGGCTCTCCTCGTGCTTGCTCGGTGCTCGTCGTGTCTTGTCTCATGGTCGCCGCTGCCGGTCTAGCGCTTCAACCCCCGCAAGGGGGGTTCCCCTTCGCTTCGCTTCGGTTCCGCACGCCGGTCAGCGGCGTTTTTCGACTGCGTCACTAGCACCAATCAACCGAAGGAGAAGCACCATGAACATCAACAAGATCATCTGCACTGGCCGTCTGACCAAGGACCCGGAGCTGAAGGCTCTGCCCTCGGGAACGAGCGTCTGCGAACTCCGACTGGCCGTGGACGGCATGGGCCGAGGCCGCGAGGTGGGCTACGTCAACGTGAGCGTGTTTGGCTCGGGCGGCGAGGCGGCCGCCGAGTACCTCTCAAGGGGCTGGCTGGTCGCCGTCGAGGGACGCCTCGAGTACGGCGAGTGGGAGACTGAGGGAAGCAAACGCCACGACTACTCCGTCGTCGGCAATGTCGAGTTCCTGACCGCGCCGCGTCCGGTCGAGGAGTCCTCGCCGGCAAAGCCGGCCCGCAAGAAGCGGGAGCCCGTGGCGGCCTAGCCTCAACGGTGGCCCGCACCCGTCACCGGGTGCGGGCCACCGATAACATCGAACGCTCTTGTAGGAATGCCTTAGCTTGCTCGAGCACATCCTGGCGGCGAGCCGCGAGTAGATCGGAGGCGTTGGGACTCGAAGCGGCCTTTGTGCGCCGTCCGCACGGCTGTCACCGGTGCTACTTGATCACCAGGATCTGGGGGTGGGTGGCCAGCAGCGTCTGCGTGAAGACGTAGTTGAACGCGCCGATGCCGAGGAAGGCGATCACGACGGCTTCGTTGACCGCGCGCCCGACGCCCTCGGCGCCGCCCGAGGCGGACATCCCCTTGTAGCAGCACACGATCGCGATCATCGCCCCGAAAATGGTTGTCTTGAGCACCGAGCCCCACAGGTCGGTGGTGGACGAGTTCGCGAACAGGGTGTTCCAGAAGGGACCAAGCGGTTGGCCGTTCTCGACCTCCGCCAGGAGCCCGCCGAAGAGGCCGAACAGGATCGTGTATACGTCGAACAGGCCGGTCAGGATCATCAGCGCCAGGAAGCGCGGCACGACGAGGTTCTTGATGGGGTCCACGCCCAGCACCTGCAGTGCGTCGAGCTCCTCGCGGATCTTGCGCGCGCCGAGGTCGGCGGTGATCGCGGTGCCGGCGATCCCGGCGACGACGATCGCGGTCAGCGTGGGCCCGATTTCGCGGATCGAGGCGAGCACGAAGAAGCCGCCGAGGCGGTCCAGCGCGCCGAAGATCGTGAGGAAGTTCGCCGCCTGCAGGCCCGGGGCCCCGTAGCTGACCGCGACCGAGGAGATCAGCAGCGGGAACCACACGAGGCGCATCGCGAACAGGAACTGCGAGACGAACTCGCCGCCATAGGGATAGGGCGGGCGCAGCGCGGAGAGGATGGTCCTCCACGTGAGGATCATCATGTCTCCGAACTCCTCGAGCAGGTGACCCGCGGGCGCGACGGCCCGTTCTGCGAGAGCCCGCGGGTTCACGACAGCCTCGCAGCTCCACGCGGGGCCGTGGTCGCGTCGGCTCCTCCGACCCGATTGGCGCGCCGTAGCGTCACATGAGGGACCCTGCGACCGATCGACCCGGAGCGCTTCGGCAAAAGAGCAAGAACGACGTTTATACGAGCTGCCGCCCGCCACAACGATACGCCCCGACGACGCTTCATGGCCCCGTAACCTCCGGCCGATGGGCCCGTCGGTGCGGTTCAGGGATCATGATCGCTAGCCTACACGCAAATGTTTATGTGCGGGGCGCAACGAGGGGAGCCTTGATGCCGGGCGAGCCATCTCGGGCAGTCCAGCGCTCCAGGGGTGGCCCGGCCCACGGAGCGCGCCTGTTGTGCGCCGTGCCCTCATCGCCGCAGTCCCAGGCTGAGGGCGACATCAAGCTGACATGACCGCTCGACGCGCGAACTACAGACTGCGCGCGGCACGCACGCTTCTTCACACCGGGATGTTCGCGCCCACACGACCGGACAAGGCGGCCCGCTCGCTCCGCGCCCTGCGTCGCTGGGGACCGACGCCGGCAGCCGCGTACACGAGTTCGGCCGTCCGCTATCCGCACCGCGTCGCCATCGTTGACGACCGCGGGACCTTGACCTTCTCGGAGGTGCAAAGACGCACGAATGCGCTCGCCCACGAGCTGCGCAACGCCGGAGTCGGCGCCCGGGATGGCGTGGCGATCATGTGCCGCAACCACCGCGGATTCATCGACGCCACCGTGGCCTGCTCGAAGTTGGGCGCGACCGCGTTGTATCTGAACACCGCGTTCGCCGCCCCGCAGATCACCGACGTACTCGGACGGGAGGGCCCGGTGGCACTGATCTGCGACGAGGAGTTCGTCGCGTTGACGGACGACGGGGCGGCGGGCATCAGGCGGTTCATCGCATGGAGCGACAGGCCTGTGGCTCTGTCCGAGCCCAGCCTCGAGGAGCTGATTCTCCGGGGAGACACGTCCGAGCTTGAGCCGCCCGCGGAGCCGGGCCGCGTCGTGATCCTCACGTCGGGAACGACCGGTACGCCGAAGGGCGCCGCACGCAAGCAGCCGGATTCGCTCGTGCCCGCGGCGGCACTGCTCTCAAAGATCCCGATGAGGGCACGTGGTGCGACGATGATCGCCGCCCCCATGTTCCACTCTTGGGGCTTCGCCCAGTTCACCCTTGGCCTCCCGTTGGCCTCAACGCTCCTGCTCCGGCGCGCATTCGATCCCGAGGACACGCTCAGAGCGGTGGCGCACCACCGAGCCACCACGCTGGCGCTCGTGCCGGTGATGCTGCAGCGCATCATGGATCTCGGGGCCGAGACCATTTCCCGCTACGACCTGAGCGCGTTGAGGGTCATCGCCCTGAGCGGCTCGGCGCTCCCGGGCGATTTGGCGACGCGCGCCCTGGATGCCTTCGGCGATGTCCTCTACAACCTCTATGGCTCCACCGAGGTGTCATGGGCCACGATCGCCACGCCCGAGGATCTCCGCGCCGCGCCGGGGAGCGCCGGCAGACCCCCGCTCGGGACCGTCGTGAAGCTGTTGGACGCCGACGGCAACGAGGCCGCAGCAGGGCAGGGAGGGCGGATCTTCGTGGCCAACGAGATGATGTTCGACGGCTACACGGGCGGCGGCGGTAAGGAGATCGTGCGCGGGCTGATGAGCACGGGCGACGTCGGGCACCTCGACGACGCCGGCCGTCTGTTCGTCGACGGCCGCGACGATGAGATGATCGTGAGCGGCGGCGAGAACGTGTTCCCGCGAGAGGTCGAGGACCTGCTCACCGGCCACGCCGAGGTCGCCGAGGCGGCCGTCGTCGGCGTCGCCGATGAGGACTTCGGCCAGCGCCTGAGGGCCTTCATCGTCGCACGCGATGGCAGCGAGCTGACCGCCGAGGAGATCAAGGATTACGTTCGCCAGAACCTCGCCCGCTACAAGGCTCCCCGTGAGGTGATCTTCCTCAACGAGCTGCCGCGAAACGCGACCGGCAAGGTCCTCCGGCGCGAGCTGCAGCAGCACGAGTAGAGCGCCGCGCGCTCGCGGGAAGCTGCTCGGACCCGCGCCCCCCGCCACGCATCGCCGGCGCGCTCGCCGTGAGGTGGGCCGAGGTCCAGAAGGACGCCCTTTCGAGCTCTCGAACGAAAGGCCGCCTGGCGCGCAGCAGTCCCTCGTCTGCCCTCGCGCTCCCCGCCGAGCAACACGTCGCTCTCCGCCGTTTGCCGCCGCGAATCCCCGTCCTCGCGTTTCTTCCGCGGCGACACACCCACGGCCCCGCTCCCACGGAAGGCCGGACAGACTAGATGCACCACTGTGCGAGTGCTGTGCGACTGCTGTATCGCTCCGCTTGGCCGCCGCAGGTGGTTCGCGGTCTTTAGGGATGTGCTGACCGCGTCGAGCATTGGTGCCGCGAAGGGCGGGGAATACTCTCGCTACCTCGAGTCGAAGACCGTCGCCCCGGAACGCGGCGACTACTACCTCAACCCGAGCGGCGAGCCGACGCAGGCTCCTGGCCGGTGGCTCGCTTCGGCGGACACGCTGGCCCGCCTCGGTATCGAAGGAGCGACGGTGGACGGCCGGGACTTCATCGCCCTGATGGAGGGCCGCCACCCCCGGACGGGCGATTGGCTCCGCGCGGCTGGCGGCGCCGGCGGCCGCGGCGGGGGTATCGACCTGACGTTCAGTGCCCCCAAGTCGGTCTCCACGGTGTGGGCGCTTGGCAGCCGCGCGCAGCGCGGCGACATGATCGACGCGCACGCCGCGGCGGTCGGCGAGGCGATGCGGTATCTGACCGAGACGGTCCCGACGGTCCGCCGTCGGGTCGGCAGGGAGGTGTTCGAGGAGAACGCGATCGCCCTGGTCGCCGCCGAGTACCGCCACACGACCGCGCGCGGTGTCATCTCGGGTGATGTGCCCGACCCGCAGATCCACAGCCATGTCGTCGTCACGTGTGCGATACGCGAGGACAGCCGCATCGTGGCTGTGGCGTCGAGGCCCGTCTTCCGCGCAGCTCGCGAGGTCGGTGCGGCCTATCGATCTGCACTCGCACACGAGCTCGCACAGCGTGGATACGCGATCGATGCGGGGACCGGCAAGCAGGGGCGTTATTTCGAGATCGCGGGCGTTCCGCGCGCTCTCTCGCAGGCGTTTTCGGCTCGCACCCGCGAGGTGACGAGGGCCACCGAGCGTTTCCGCGCGAAGTGGGGCCGCGAGCCCGAGAGGGGGGAGCTTCGAGCTCTCAAGCTGGAGAACCGCACCGAGAAGGTCCTCGTGACTCGTACAGACCTGCAGCACGCATGGAGGGAGACGGGCCAGCGCTTTGACTTTACGGGCGATGCCCTCAGCGAGGGTCTGGCCGCGGCGAGTGGCTCACGCTCCGAGCGGATTCTTGAGGATCGAGTGGGTGGTCGATTGACCGAGCGCGCTGCGACGTTCGAGCCGCGCGAGTTTCGCGCCGTGCTACTCGAGCAGTCGGTTGGGGATCTCGCGCCTGGTCCGGCGCTGGAGCTGGCTCGAGCGATGATCGCCGAGCGCAAGGTGCTGCGCCTGGAGGGCGGCATGTTGACCACCCAGAAGATCCGCCAGCGCGAGCATGACATCGAGGAGCGAATCGGCGAGTTGGCGAGGACCGGCGGTTGTGACGTGGGCGACCGGGCTCGAGCCGAAGCAAGCGATCAGGTCGCCGAGCGAATAGGGGCGCGCTTGAGTGATGAGCAGATGGGCGCACTTCGAACCGTCACCGGGCCCGAGCGCGCCGCTGTCCTGATCGGCCCGGCCGGAACCGGCAAGGGGGTGGTGATCGATGCTGCCGCGCGCGCCGAGCAGTTCGCGGACTGCGAAACGCTCGGGATCGCCGTTTCCGGATCCACCGCTCAGCGTCTCGGCCGGGACAGCCCGGCGCTGCTCGACCGGACAATGACGCTGGACGCCCTGGTCTCGCGCGTGGACGGTGGTCGGCTAGATGTCGACGAGGACACCACGATCTATTTCGATGAGGCCGGCATGGCCGACACGTCGCGGCTGGAGCGCCTCACTGAGATGGCGGAGCGCACGGGCGCGAAGCTCGTGGTGATTGGAGACGGCGCTCAGCTTCCGTCCATCGGCGCCGGAGGAATGTTCGACCGCCTTTCCAAGATCGCTCCCTGTGCGCAGCTCACCGCCGTTCATCGAACACGTGATAGGGATGAGCAACGCGCCTGGAGCGACCTGCGGGCCGGCCGCACAGACAAGGCTATGGCTCACTACCTGGCCAAGGGCCGAGTGCATATCGCCGACACGCGCGATCATGCGATCGAGCAGGCGGTTGAGAACTGGGCGAAGCTGACGGAAACGCACCCGATCGCCGAGGTGGCTCTGATCTCCGACGCCTCGAACAAGGAGATCGCCCGCCTCAACGCGCGGGCGCAACACTACCGAGCCGAGCGTGGCGAACTCGGCGAGCTAGAGGTCGAGGTGCCCGGGGTTCATTACGGCGTCCGCGAGGGAGACCGCGTGGCGATGATCGGCCAGCACCATGAGCCGGGCCAGCAGCGAGTCGAGAACGGGAGCCTCGGTGAGGTCGTCGAGATCAGGCCCAGCGGCGAGGTTCTGATCGAGTTCGACGTTACGGGGCAACGGCGCACGCTGGTGGGAGAGGACCTCTCGCGCGTGCGACTTGGCTACGCACAGCACATCCATCGTGCTCAGGGCGCCACGGTGGCCCGGACCCTGGTCTTGACCGGCGGATGGCAGACGAGCAAGGAGCCGGCCTACGTCGAGGCATCGCGGGCGCGTCTCGGGACAGATTGGTATGTGAATCGCCGCGAGCTGGGCGAGGAGGGGCACGACACCGATCGCATCGTGCGCTTCGCCGCCTACATGCGTCGCAGCAAGCGCCAAACCCCCTCACTCGAGCACCGAGAGCTGCCCGACGCTGAGCTTGGCCCGGGGTTCGAGCACGACCGCGCCCCTAGCCGCAGCGCTCTGCCGGGCGTTGCACGCCGCACCGTCGAGCCCGGCCGCACGCGCGAGCGAACGCGATGAGCCGGAGGTTGCAGGTCGTTCTGCCTGACCCGGTCGTGACTCAGCTGCACGAGCTGGCCGCCGGTGTTGGGGAACCGCCGTCGACGCTCGCCGGCCAGATGGTCCGCGTCGGCGTCGCTGAGACGGCCAGGGATGGGAAGGTGCGACGGCTCCGCCCGGCGCGGGCCGTCGTGGTCCAGAAGGGCGGCGAGCGTGCTCGCTGGCTTGAGCCCTACGGGGGCGACCCCGCTTGGCGCACTGAGATGTGGGGAGCGATCGTCGCGCTTCACGGACGTTATCCGCGCCAGCTTGAGGCATTGAACGACGGTTGGTGGACCGACGACGCCCACACTGAGATCCTCTGCGCTCTGGCGACCTGGCGCGCGGAGATCGACGATGGGGGGGAGGACCCTCGCGAAGAGCTTGCCTTTCAAACCCAGCTGGCTGACTATGCTCGAACGCTCCGCGAGCAGGGCGGTGGTGTTGCGCGCGCGTGGAAGCCCGGCGCGCCGCCGAGCGAATGGACTTCGCGCTAGACGCTCCACCGCATTGCACGTTCATTGGCTCTTTCACGCTCGTTGCGGTCATTAAGCTGGATGCGGGCAACGAGATCGATTCGAGACTACGTTCGCGTGTCGGGCGGCACGGCACTATGAACCAGCGGCGGCTTGGGCGCGACGTTCCCCGCCTGGCATTCAACCAGCAGGAGGCCGCCGCCGCGCTGGGGATCTCGGTCGACCACTTCGAGCGGCACGTCAAGCCGGACCTCCCGGTGGTGTACTCAGGAGCGCTGCGTCTCTATCCCCGCAGAGTGCTGGAAAAATGGCTCGAGGAGAACACGATCCGCGGCGGGAGGCGTGTAGCGTGATCAGCGTGCCGAAGGACACCCGCACGCGCTACCAAGGTGTCTACGCCCGCCACCGCTCGGATTGCGCGACAGAGCGCGGCGTCGATTGCACCTGCTCGCCCTCGTATTGGGGGCAGGCGTGGGATCGCGCAGGCGGCAAGCCGCGCAAGACAAGGTCGTTCGCGTCCCCCGCGGAAGCCCGGAACGCGCGTGCCGACCTAGAAGCAACGCTCCGCGCGGGCTTCCTTCCAGCCTCGAGCACCATGCGCGTCGCCAAGGCGATCGAGGCGTATCTGGGCGCCATCGAAGCGGGCTCCGCGCTCAACAAGCACGGGCGGCCCTATAAGCCCTCTGCGATCCGAGATCTGAGGGGCGCGCTTGAAGGCCCGGTGGAGGACGCTCTCGGCGCTCGTCGCCTCGCCGATGTTCGCCGCGGCGACGTCCAGCGCCTGATCGACACGTTGACGCCGAACAAATCGGGTAGCCGTGTCCGCACCGTCGTGAACTCAATCCGCAGCCTGTATGCGTGGGCACAAGATCGCGAACTGGTCGACCATGACCCTGCCGCCCGGGTACGCCTGCCCGCCATGAACGCGAGCCCGCGCGATCGGGTCGCGACCGTCGCCGAGATGGAAATGCTCCTGGGCGTCTTGAAGTCAGCGGACGCATTGCCGTATGCGCTCGCGGTTTACGCCACCGCCCGTCGCGCCGAGATCCGTCACGCCAAGGTCGAGGACGTCGATCTGAAGCTCGGAGTCATCTATCTCGGCGCCGATGACCGGGGACGGAAGTCGCGGGCAGCGCAGCGAGCGGTACCGCTTGTCAAGCCGCTCGCCTCGATGCTTCGTCGCGACCTGATGCGTCGGGGGCGCCCGGCTCCAACCGAGCTGCTCTGCCCCGGCCGCAAGATGGGAGGGCGCAATAGCGGGATGCTTTCCTTCGAGGGTCTCCAAAGGCGCGCAGACGACACCTGGCTGCCAAAGGGCGAGGACGGGAAGCCGACGGGCCAGAAGGTTGGGGAGAGGATCACCGCGCACGAGTGTCGGCACACATGCGCGTCGTGGCTTGATGCGGCGGGCGTCCGTCCAGTGGTCGTGTCGCAAATCATGGGCCACGCAACGCCAGCCCGACAGGCCGGTGCAGCTCAGATCACTCAGGAGCGCTACACCCACGCGCTACCGGGCGACCTTGAGCAGGCCCGAACGCTCTTCGGCGTTTGGCTCGCCAAGCAGTCCAAGCAAGCCGAGTCTCGCGTCAGTCCCGCGCCGACCTGAGCCGCTGCTGGGGCGCCCCGGCACCGAGCACGCGGGATCGCGGCGCCCCGACATAAGAGCGCTCATCGAGCGTTGCGCTGTACTTCACGAGTTGGAGTCGCGGGGCGAAAGCGTCGCCATGCTGGACAGCGCCCGGATCATGGCTCACGATCGAACGACGACGAAGGCTGCGCCGCCAGGTTGCACACGAATGGCCGAGGATCTGCACGCGACAGTCGGCGGCGGGACTCTTGCTTGCTCGGTAGCTTGCGCCGGCGGGTCAGGCACGCCCTTGCGTCCTGGCTGACGCCTACGGTCCCTGGTATGGCCGTGCCAAAGGATCGTGTGCCGGTGGGCTACATGATGGCCGAGCTAGACCATCCGATTGCGGAAGGCGGCAGGGCGACGATCCTGCTCGCGTTCGTGGACGCCCTGGAACCGCTCTATGCCTTCGTCCTGGATGCCGGCGGCCCTCATCGTGGCGACGGCGAGCGCGCCTTCGCGATGTTCTACCTTGCGATCCGGAGTGTCAGCGATCTCATGGCTTCGGCGCATCTAGCGAGTCACGGGTTTCTGCAGCAGGCCTACGGTGCCATGCGGCCGGTGCACGAGAACTGCGACCTCACGGAGCTCTTTGCGCGGGAGCCCGCGGAGGCGGCGCTCTGGATCAACGCCCCAATGCCAGGCAAGGAATACGCCCCGCGCGTCGTGCGAGAGCGTCTTGGGGCTGAGTCGTCAGCGGACGTCGACGAGTACGGGCATTTTTCTGAGATCGGCCCGCACCCGAGGTTTGCGGGCTCGCGTCTGACGGGGCTCATGAAGGTCTCGAAAGCGGATCCGACCGATCGTCGCCTGGTGCTGCGCGCAGGCCCGTTCTATCCCGAACATCCCTCGACTGTCTACATCTACCTCTGGCTGTTTCAGATGGTCGCTCGTTTGGGCCACAAGCTGCGGCATCTGACCATCGTCAGCGAGAGGGCAACCCCCGAGCGCTGGTCGGCGGCTTATCTAGATGCGCTTAGAGCGATCAAGCAGGGCTGCGAAGCGGTGGAGGCGGAGCTCACGAACCTAGGGATTGATGAGGAAGACACGGCGGGCATCGGCTGCGTGTACGACGGCTTTATCGACGTGCTCTCTCGTGACCCCGAGACCGAGGTGCCTCCGCCTCACGCAGATTGAGGGAGACGATGGGGGACCGCTCACAATCACGTCCGGCATCCAAGTAACGCCGCTGGCTAGTTCCGTTTGGGGGCGCCTGCGACCTTGGAGGCTGAGGGTTTCCGTCGACCGTCAATCAAGGAGTACCGCAGTGCCAGTTTCAGCCTGGCCGCGGCTTTCTGGACCTCGGCGGGGAGTTTTTCAGCGCGCTTCCTGCTAACCCCGCCGGACCGATACTGGATGCCTATGAGCCAGCCGTCATTGACTTCGTCGCTTTTCATGTAGAGGGGCAGCTGCACGTACAGGCCCTCCCAGAAGCGACCGTTGTGGAGCTTCTTGACCTCGAGATGCGCCGTGAACTCGGTGCCGATCGAGAACTTGAAATCGACCGGACCCCGCCCTAGCCTGACCTCGCGGTCGATTGAGATGTTGTTGGCATTGCAGTAGTTCTTCGCGATTCCGCGGAACAGGTTCTGCGCCGCTGGCTCCTTCTTTTCTGTGCCGTCTTCGTTCCACAGATGCTCCCAGCCGCCGTCGTCTTCGACGAAATGCCGGAAGGCCTCGCAGACTCCGTCGACGACGTCAAAGAACTCGGCCTTTGTCTTGGCTGGTTTGAGGGAGAGCGGATTCGTCTGGACGTAGGCCGCGGAGAGCGGTTCCCATTTCCAGAGAAGGTCGACGTCGCGCCCGAGGTCGTACGGGTCGGGCGTGCTGGTCTCCATTTTCTTCGTCCAGGCGACGACGGCCTCTTGGTGGGCGCGAGCTTCACGGACGATGAACGCTTTGTCGACGTCTTCGAGGATTGCCACGTTCAGTTCCGTCTTCGAATGCTGGTGCTGCCACCAGTCGTCCGGGTTGAGCGTCGGCAACTGCCGCAGGAACCGCTCAGGGACGAGCAGGGCTGCTCGTTCCGAGAACGGGTTGACCGGGAGCGCGGCCTTCAGTTCTCGTCCGGGACCTTGTTGTCCAAGCCGACGTACTTGATCGTGAAATCCTTGGTCGGCAGGTTGTGTCGCTTCCCAACCTTGAGGGTGTAGTCGATTAGCTCCTTCTTGAGCGCGGCGCACGTTAGGTCTCCGATCCTGTCGGGGCCGATCTTCTCGTTAAAGATCCCAAGTACCTCGAAGTGCTGCAGATTTTTCATCCCCCGCTGTACGGCGCCTTCCATCGCGGCGGCGATCTGTTCCGCCAAGCCCGGACCGCCTCCCGCCCCATCGACACCCTCCGCCGTGTAGCCGATGCAGAACTCCCTCGGCTCCGGGAATCGAAGCTGACCTACCGCCTTGATCCGAAACGGACTGGCGACCTGTCCGCCCGCCTTCGCTAGGAGCACGAAGATTTGATCAAACTGCTCGATGATCCGCGCGTGCGCGTCGCGCCAGTGGGCCTGCTTGTCCGAAAAGATCAGGAAGGGATCTACGAACAGCCTCGTGTCGGTCTCCATGATCGGGTCGAACCAGTCGTCCCTCGACGTTCGTGTGATGTCGAAGTGCTCGGAGAAGAGCATGGAGGCGAGACGCTACGACTCGCTTCGGATGTGACGGCGGTTATCCCGAATACTGAACCTAACCGAGAGACGCCGGTACCGTCTACCTCGGCCGCGACGTACAATGAAGGCATGATGCAAGTAGCCGAGCCATACGTCGTCGTGCGAGTTACCGAACGACGCAGCAACGGGTTCAGCGGCGCGCCAGCGGCTTATCGCGCGACGGCGGAGGAAGCGATGGCAGTCGCCGGCGAGCGGCGTGTCGCGACAGGGGCCGACTACGAGGTGCGGCTGCGGCCTCACAGTGATGTCGTTCGCCTGTGCCTGCCGGACACGCTCGAGGCGTAGGCACGGCCGCGTAGCGCCCAGAGGGGCTATGCCCACGCGCCTAGATTTGGCGTACCCACCGGCCTTGGGGCTTCGAGAGTCTTCATCGGGTTGACAGGGCACTCCTATCGCTTGCAACCCCTGAAGGCGCCAACAGCCTCTACAACGCGGGCTGCGGTGCGGCCGAGGATGCGCCGCGGCAGCGAGATTCCGATTTGCCCCGTCTCGCCGCGAGATGACGAGACGAACCACCACAGGTGCAGCCCGTGGTCCGGCGCCGACCATTCCTTGCGCCTCAGCGCGAGCCGACCGGGGTCTGGCCGTGATCAGGGTCACGCTCTGATCGCAGTGTCGAAGCGAGGTCAGCCACCACCGTGAAGGTGACCGGCACGTTCTCCAGGAACGCGGCGATCTCGACGTTGCGGGTGATCATCAGCGGCAGGACCCGCCACGGCTCGGATCCTTCAGGCGCCTCGAGCAGGCGGGCGGCCGCCTCGGGGCTCCCCTCCACAGCCCTCACGCGCGCCAAGAGCTTTGCGATGTGATCTTCGCGATCGAGGAACTTGGCGATGCTCGACGTGAATGTGCCGGGGGAGAAGCCAGCCGTCAGGTCCTTGACCTCGCACACCCACAGCCGCGAGCGCGCGCTGTCGGCAATCAGCAGGTCGACCTCGCCCGGCAGCTGAAGCCCGAACCCCGCGGCCACCTTCTCGTGGATTTTGGCTTTATGAGGTAGCTGCTGCTCCGCCGCGATCCCGGCCGCGACACGCTCCACGTCACGGTTCACGAGCTGGCGGTAGGAGTTGAACGCATCCCGGACCCGTGGCGGTATCTCGGAGTGATGCCACGGCAGGCGTCCTTCGCTCAGGTAGCGTGCGTAAACGGCCTGCGTCGCCTCGATCTGTCGCGGTATCACGATCAGATCGCCTGCCGACGCGACCAGGGGTCTCGTCAGGAGGCGCTGCGGACGCTGGTCCTGCTCCCAGAAGCGAACGTCTTCACCGCCGATCACATCCGCGTCGAGAGTAAGCCGTTCAAGCGCTGCTTCTAGCTCCTGCACCGAAACCGACGACCATGTTTGGGCCGCGTCGCGCAGCTCAGCTCGCCCGAGCACCACGACCCCATCCCCACCCTGCGTCCAGCATAGGGCCGTCCCGAGCACCGCGTTAATCGCATCCCATCCGTGGCCACACTCTCCGCGCATGACCCTGTCCGCCTTCAGCAGCGATCCCGGGGGCCCCACGGAGGCCAACGGCACGAACGCACTGGCCTCGAAGGGACGCTCCTGTCCGACGTTGAGCGGCAGGCTCGGCTCGAGATCGCTTACGTCACGCAACCGGGTGCGGTGGGCCCTCTCCGCGGCGAGATAACCACCAACGTCGACCGAAGGCCGCGCGCGACCCTCCTGCTGCCCCGAATCGCGCCCCGCCTGTTCGGTGTTGGGGACCGCGACCACGTGAGTGAGGCGACCGGCCCCGACCAGCACCGCCAGCGAGTGAAGGCCCTCGGCAGCACCTTCTGCGGCACGCCCGATCTGCGCTGCGAGACCCGCGAGGTCGACCGCCTCTGCGATGTCGAATCGGTCTGGCGCGATGGACCCAGTCGGCTGCTCTGCTACGAGCAGCTCGAGCAGGTATTCCAGGGATCGTGGGCCTTCCCACGGGGCCAAGCCATCAAGCGCGCGGGAGCGCCAGTTCGCTCCCCACGGAGCCGCGAGGCCTCTCTCCAACTCACCGGTCGACCGGGTGCGCTCGCCCTGTGCGTCATTGAGGTGCTCCGCGACCAAGCGAATCGAATCGCCCGACCACTCCGAGACCAGCGCTCTCAACACCCGCACGGCCGCCGGCAGGATCCGCTCCCGACACAAATCCTCCGCGCGAGGGCCTCGCAGTTCACAGCGAGCCACGTCATCTTCAACGAGCGCTGCGGCGAGCCTCCGCCGCGCACGGGCCGCGGTCGCCGTGCTGCGCGGCAGACTTCCAGTGTCTTTGAAGCGGACCGGCAGGGAGGTCACCCCCACGTCCAGCATTGCGACTGGCGGCGCTGCCTCCCATGCGGCGATGAACTTCGCCCGGGTTGCGGGCCACTCGCGGTTCGGGTCCTGCTCGTGGAGTCGGTCCAGGCCGCAGCCGATCGCGTTGCCGAGCAGGGCGTGAGCGGCGCCCGGGTCTCCGGCCAGCAGCTCCAGCCAGTCCACTCCGATCTGAACGCTGATCAGCGGCCTTGGGTCACTCACCGCTGCGAAGCCGACCCCAATGCGATCGTCGTCTGAGCCATCGGTGCGTGTGGCGATGAACTTGAGCTGCAGGATCACCGGAGCACCGCCGTCGAGCCTCAGGCCCGATGCGACGCCCGGGTAGTTGACGCACGTGAGCATCACGCCGTCGACGAGTCCCAGGCAGAACGCCGGGTCGAACCCCAGCTCGGCAAGCCCGCCGGCGAGTGACGTCGCGATCACGAGCGCCGGCTCGGCAAGCACCAGCAGCAGATCGAGCCGATCCGAGTACAGCGTCGCGCGACCGTCCTGGTTGTCCAGTTCGGCGATGTACCAGCCTGCCCTGGGCGGCAGACCGGCTGCCGTGAGCACCGCCTCGATCGGCTCCCACCTCGCTGCCTGCTCCCAGGCCGTGTCGTCGGGAGTGCCCGCGATCACCAAGGTCACCGCACGTCCGCCGGCCGGGTTCAGCACGCCGTGCTTGCGCCAGTGACGCCACGTGTCCATGTGCTCGAAGCTTCTGATCTCGGCGATGCCGGGCATGCTTACCAGCTCATCGAGGAACTGGTAGACGAGATCAAATCCCAGCTTGGGATCGCCGACCTCGTAGCCGATCGACGCCATGTCCTCGACATGTAGGTGAGGCACTCCGGCCTCCGTAGCGGGAGCCTCGCGCAAGGGCCCGCCGTAGAGGACGACACTCCGAACGACGGCGTCCTCCTCCAGAGCGGCGCCGTTTGCGACCAGCCGCCCGGCAGAGATTTCCGACAGCATGGACTCGGCCTCGGCGATCGAACTGAGTAGCCCACCCTCGTCCAGACCGCTCGCAAGGGCGAACGCGAACGCGTGCCGTCGCCCCGCTATCGCGACGGTCACCGGACCGGAACCGCAGGGCAATCCACCATTGATGCCCGGGTCGTTGGCCTGGTCGAGCTCGGTCTCCAGCGAGAGCTGTGGGGGGACCTTTAGGGTTCCGCCTGCTCGTGCGAAGGTGCCGTTGCGTAGCGCTCGGACGCTCGCAGCGTCCGTGGAGGCCTCGGCGGCCAACACGGCCGTCGACGATGCGACGGCATCGAGGACCAGGCTCGCCGGCACGGGCCTAGACAGCCCTTGGTGCTCGACGGCGAGCACCGCTCCGAGCGCGACGGTCAACGGCTCAAGCTGGACCTTCAGCTCTTCGTCTGGGGCCGTTGCCCAATCCCAGGCGGCCCGGGCGCGGCGTGGCTGGCCGCACTGGGTGAGCCAGACCGCGTCGGTCTCCTGCAGCGACCGGGCGGCTTCCAGCTCCGCCTCACTCAGTAGGGCTGGTGCTGCGGCTATCCGCCCGATTCGATCTGCCAGGGACTCTCGCTCTGGCTCGGGCTGATCGCGAGCGAGCTCTCCGGTCCAGGCCTCGCTCAGGCGACTGGTACGCCAGTCGCAGTAGCGCAGCCCGGCCTCGACCAAATCGCTGAGAGCGAACCCGTGCCGGTCAAGCGTGAACGCGTCGATCGCCTGCGCGGTCGATTCGATCACGCGCATCAGCTGACACGGGTCGGTGTGCGCGCCCGGATGGATCCGCAGCCGCTCCCCGTGGACTGGATGGCACACGACAAGTCGCGGATCGGCGTTCCAGCAGTCCTCCACGTACCGAAGCTGCGGCGCGGCCCGATGTGCCGCCGCGAGCAGCTTGGCGAGGTCGGCCGGTCTGGCTGCGCCACTTCCCTGACGATGGCTTCTCACAGCGCGTGCCCAGAGCACCGTCAGCGACGGCAACCGATGCCCGCACCCGGGCGAGTCCGCAGCGGCGGCGATCAGCGAGACCAGCGAGTCTTGGTCAAGCCCGGCGATGGCTCGATCGATCTGTGACCAGCCGACTCGCGACCAGTCGACCTCGCGTGGCTTGCTGGCCGTCCGGGGCGCAGGCGTAACCCTCCGTCCGGCGCGTCCAGAGCTAGCGCGTCTCTTGGCCACGCCCACATGATTTCAACCGCCGCCGCCGGCCCAGCCGGCGTAGCGTGCGCCGTAGGATGAGTCCTCGGCGTTCTGTGGCGACGTTGCCTGTGCCGACGCTCCGGGCTGCTCGTCCACCTCGCCGCGAGCGCCGCGATCGCTACTCAGTCGGCTCGGCCCAGTTGATCGACATCGCGTCGAGCAGCGCGATCGTCTGCTCGCAGAGCCCGCCCTTCTTCGTCCAGTACGGGATCGGATTGCGGAACCGCCCCATGTAGACGTTGCCCTCCTCGAACTCGAGCGATTCGACCAGACGCAGCCTGGCGTCCGCGACATGCTCGGCGAGGTCGATCGCGAAGCCGCCGATGTTCTCCGCGAAATCGAGGATCTCCTCGGCCGTGTGTCCTTCCGGCCACATCGCCGCGTCCTTGCGGGTCGCGGAGACGATCAGCGCCACTGGGATCGGTTCTTCATGGGCGTCGACCGCTTCCCCGTAGGCGCTCGGCACAAGCACGAGGCCGTGCTCGTAGGACGCCGCGTAGCCTTTCAGGAACTGCCAGCCGTCGGCGAGGCGCTGGAAGCTCTCACGGAGGAACTTCGTCGTCGAAGCTTCGGCCTCCTCGAAGGCCGTGCTGAAGCGCTGATCCTCAAACCCGGCCTGTTTGAGCAGCTCGAGCGTCGAGGCGTCCCCATCGCCGTAGACACGGTGCCCGGAGAGCGCCGCGAAACGCTCATCGGTCCAGTTGTGGCTCGACTCGAAGAAACGGTTCGCCCGCGTCGGGTCATACAGCGTCGCCTCTGCCCAACGGCCGTTCGGCGCCGGTAGCTGCGGGTCGACCCACAGCGCGGCCACGTTCGCGGCGAGCTCAAGGCACGACACCGACTCCCACATCGTCTCGAGAACGGCCGCTGCGTCCTCGTCTTTGCCCGCAGAGCCCGACAGGCTGCGCCGCGCCGCCTGCACCGAGTCCATCAGACCCAGGCGCCGCGCCTCACAAAGCGTGTCGCGGACCGTCAGGAAGATCGCACGGGACGGAAGGATCATCCGCTGAAGGTCCCCTGGATCGATTGGAGCAGTTGGACGTTCAGCCATCGAGCCCGGCTTCCAGGATCGTGCGCTGCGCCGGCGGCAGCCGCTTGACCACGTCGCGTTCGAGCACCCACTCGTACTGGTGGGTGACGCGCCCGACGTGCGCGGCCGCCAACTTCCGAGCGAGCGCGATCCCGTCGGTCACCGCCGCATCGGCGCGCGACAGCGTCCGCTCGCTGACGTCCGCGACGCTCCACCCCGTGTTCAGCGATTCCGCGGCTTCGTCGTGCTCGGTGTTGACGAGCAGCACCCAGCGCTCGAACCGGTCGCCCGCTTGGGCGCCGAGCGCACCCGCGCCCGGCGCGCAGACGATCAGCTCGCGGGGGATCAGCGGCGAGCCGTGGCGCATGCCCTTCGCGAGCCGTCGCAACAGGGGCCAGCCTCCAGCGCACGAGCGCCACTGCCTCGCCCAGCGTCGTGCGAGCATGTCCGCGGCTACGAGAACGGCCTCGCGCAGCTCCGGGCGCAGATCGGCGAGCTCCTCCTCCGTCGGGAGCCGGAACACCGACCGGAGCTCGCGCTCCCCACGCAGATCGGCGAACACGGAGTCGAGGTCGTCGTAGCTCGCGCGTCGAAACGCGTCGAACGCCTCTCCGCGACCGATCGACTGCAGCGCGATCATCATCCGTCCCAAATCCTCAAGCGCGACACCGAGCCGCTGCGCGTAGATCAGCGCGGCCGGGTAGGCCCCGCCGCTGCTGCGCATCCTCGCCCTGTAGATAGCTCGGGCCCGCTTGACCGTCTCGCGTCGCTGCTTGGCGCGTGCTTCTCCCCCGAGGCAGTAGAGCACGAACGCTGCGCCGCCCGAGGAGGGTGCGTCTGCGGCCGCGGGCAGCCCTGACACCCGAAGTGCCCGCTCGCCAGGAGGCCTGACCGTCGTTGCCACCACCAGCAGGGTAGGCATGCCGCCGGTCGCGCCGGGTCGGCTCGCGCCGGGTCGGCACGGGTTCAGACAGGCGCCGCCAGACGGGCGAAGTCCGCCGCAATATCAGCAAGACCCTCTGGCAGGCGTTTGAGCACACGGAGCGTGGCGATCTTCCTGGCCACCTGCTCAACGCTCGCGCTCATCCAGGGCCGCTGCTCATGGTTGGCCTGCACGATCTCGGAGAGTGCCGCGAGTGCCTCTTCGCTCTGTTGGGCCTGCAGTTGTGCGAGCGCGAAGCCAGCGAGATCCTGCTCGCCCGCGGCGAGCGCCGCCGATGCCAGCTCGGCGGCATAGCCGACGAGCTCCGGGGTGTCCGCGACGCTCCGCCAGTGCGGGCGCTCCACTTGCTCTCCGGCTGTGACCGCCTCGCGATATTGCTCGAGTGCTTCGAGCTGCGCCTGGGCGTCTCCGTATTGAGCGAGCGACGTGATCACCGTTCGGCGCGCCTGCGGCCGAGTCTCCTGGGTGAGGAGGCGGCGCAGTCCGTTGCTCGCTCCGGCTTCCGCGAGCAGGCCGACTACGTTCGACCACCCAGCGGTGTCGTGGCCGAGTTGCTCGAGCCGGGCGATCGCGGCATCCGTCAGGGCCCCGGTTGCCTTTGAGCGTCCGGCGATCGCGAATAGCTTGCTTACGTCAAGCGCGTCACCTGCGTACCTCAGTCGCTCCAGCACGGCGTGCTGGTAGCGCGGCTCGTAGGTGTCCGCCAGCCACGCGACGACTTTGTCTTCGGCCAGCTCGGGCTCGCGGAACGAACGAGCCGCGAGGTGCGCGTCCAGCAGCTGCAGCCAGTGCTCGTCGCTGATCGCGGCCCTGCTCGACGCGCCGACGGTGAGCATCGCTCTCGTGCGCTCCTCGAGGTCCGCTTCAGCTGGCGCGGGGGCGAGGCCCGAGGCGGGCCACCAGCGCCCCACGAGCCCCGCGACGGCATCGCGGCGCGCGCCGGTGAGGTTGTGGAGCGCTCCGGCGGGGATCGGGCACTCCTCGGGCTCGAGCTCTGCCCCGTGCTCGTCGAGAGCCGCGAGGAACCTCGCCATCTCGCGCTCATGTCGATGCTGGCGCTCCTCGCGCTCGCCGGTCTCGGCGACTGCGCGCTCGACCGCACTTCGGAGCTCGGCTCGATCCTCGCCGGCGAGCAGCGCGGGGTCCAGGTAGCTGAGCGCCGTCAGCTGCGTCGCCGGACCCCAGGGCCCCCCGCCGATCTGCTGCAGGCACACCGCAGCGATCGCCTCCTCCGGGTGACCGGCGAAGATCTCCCCAAGGGCCTGCGGCTCAGGTCCGCCCGGGCCGAGGTTCGCGCAAGCACGCATCAGCGCCGTGACACGCCGCCGCGTCCACGCCTCGCGCGGCACGTCGGCGATCAGCACCCCGAGCAGCGCGGGTAGCGCGCCGTCCGGCGCGAGGCCCGCGCCCGCCACGAGCTCGATCCCATGGTCCAGGTCCAGGCGCTCCAGTAGTCGCTCGAGAATCGGTTGCAAGCTACTCGTGCTCGCCGCCTGCGCTCCCACCTCGACGAGCCCGTCGAGATCGACGATCTCCACCAGTGCCGCCAACGCCCTCGTCCTGAGACGACCTTCCTTGGACTCCAGCAGAGCTCTCAGCGCCGGCTCCGCAGCGGCGATCCCAAGGCGCCCGGCAACCGCCGCTGCCCGCTCGCTGACCTGCGGGCTCTCGTCGGCGAGGCGCGGCAAAAGCCACCCCTCCGTGTCGTCGTCCTCCGGGAGTGCGCCGAGGGTCTGCAGCGCACGCAACCGGACCGTCGCGTTCGCCGCGCGCGAGTCCGCTTCCAGTTCAGCCCGGCGCTCCTCGATGATCGCGGGCCAGCGCGCCCCGATCGCCGTGACCGCCTGCCACGAGGTGCGGAGCGCGCCTTCACCGACGATCCCGTAGGCGATCCCACGCCGCACGTGCTCGCCGTGCAGGATCTCCAGTGCCTCACGCGCGTCCTCTTCGCTGCCGCCGGTCACGACGGTCCTCGCCCAGCGCGCCTCGTCGAGCGCGCGTAGCTCTGCCCGGACGCTCGGCTCGGCATGCTCGAAGACGAGGTCTACCGTCAGCTCCATGTCCTCGCGCAGACGCTGCACGCCAGCGACCTCGGCGCAAGCTAGATTCCGCAGCGCCGCCGCCGGGTCAGGCGCTTTCAGGATCGCGTCCGCGCACAGCCCCTCCTGCAGTGTCTTTAGCGGGAACGCCACGACCCCGGGCGTATCCGCCAGCAGCGCCTCTGCGACGAGGCGCTCGCGTGCCTCCTCGCCGCCCAGCCCGTCGGGGCCGGTGACCTGAGCGAGCTCACTGGCCGGTGCGCTCGATCGTCCGCTGAGCTCGAGCGCGACCGCGAGCGAGCGCATCCACTCGCCGAGGTCTGCCTGGTTCTTGCCCGCCTTCCGGGCCTCGCGGGCACTCGCCGCATACTGCTCCTCGACCAGTAGCTGCAGCGGGCTCGGGATCTTGTCGGCCTCGTCGAGCAGCCTGTCCGCCAGGCGGGCCGCGAAGACAGGTATCCCCAGAAGGTCACCGAGCCCGTAACCGTCAAGCATCGCGTCCTTGATGCGGCCCGCCGGGACGGAGCGGACCTCCAGGTATCTGCGTGCCCAGCGGCGACTCGGCACGATCTGGAACTCGCTGAAACCGTTCTCCCCGAAAGACTGCAACTCGCCGCAAGGCCGCGACATCACGAGCCAGCGATGCTGTGGCCACCGCTCGACAGCCGCGAGGATCGCTGCCGCCGCCCCCGCTCGCAGGTGCTCTTCGATCTCGTCGAACCCGTCGAGGCCCAGTGTGAGTTCGCCAGCATCTAGATCCTCGCGCGCAAGTCGTAACTCGCCGTCCTCGAGAAGGTGAGCGATCGACTCCTCCGGCGGCGCGTCCTCGCGCCCGGGAGCGAACGATCTGAGCTTGCCCCGCGCGCTAGGTCCCTCAGCCAGCAACGGCAGCGATTCCAGCAGCGTCGTCTTACCCATCCCCGGCCCGCCGAGCAGTAGCGAGAGCTTCCCCTCAAGCATCTGCTCGACGGTCGTGATGTCCTCGCCACCCGACCAGCCGTGGTCGAAGCCGAGGACCTTTTGCGCTAGGCGCTCCTGATCGTCCCCGGGGGCAGCCTCCACGAGGATCGGCTGGACCGTCGTCGGCGTCTCGCGCGGGCCCCGCGTCTCAGCGACAGCGTCGGCAGTTCGCGGCGCCAACGCGAGCGCGACCCGCTCGACCGTTGTGTGCGCCGGGTCTGGGGCGTAGCCGACGAGGTTGACAAACCCGAGCGCGCGGAACGCATCCATCTCGCCCGCTCGCGCCAGCATCTCGGTCTCGCTCAACAGCAGGTAGTGCTGCTCGCGGCCAGAGACGTTCTGCGCGATCCACTTGAGGATCCCCGTCAGGTGATGCTCGGCCGAAGCGAAGCTGAACCCCAGGTAGAGCAGGTTGCTCGCGGCCATGCGCGAGGACACAAAACGCTGGAACACCTCGCTCGAGGCCAGCTCGTCCATGCCCCGTCCCGGCAGCACGAGGCTCTCCGGCCTATCGGGCAATCCGTGCAGGTGAACGACCTGGACCTGGTTCTCGCTGGGCGCCTGCACCGTCTCGACCTCCACCGGCAGCAGCGACACTGGTTCGAGACCCCGCCAGCGCGCCGAGCGCTCGATCCCGTCGTCGTAGTTGCTGGTGTAGACGCGTCCCTGCGGAGTCCCCGCCAGTGCGGTGAGGGCGGGCGTGGGCCGCAGTCGCCAGCCTGTCACCATTTCCGCCAGGTGCTCCTGGACCGCTTGGGCGCCGAGGTTCGCTTCGGCCGTGGCGGTGACCTCTGTCAGGCTCGCGTCGGCGGGCAGGCCGACGCCGCAACGGCGCGCCAGCTCCTTTGCGACCTCGGGCGTGCGAGGCGCGCCGGCACCGATCGCCATTCCTGAGCCGACGAACGGCAGTACTCAAGAGCGATCGGCGCGAAGCAGGTCGATCAACTCCTCGACTTTCACGCCGCGAAGGCTAGAGCCGATCGGGCCCCGAGGGTACGCGACCCCATTCGGCCCGCTTAACCCGTGCTGCGGCGTTCCGCTGTGGATCACCGATCCGACAGGGCCGGCGCGGCGCTCCACGAAGGATGCTCGACGTTGTGGTCGAGGTGACGTCGCGGTCTTCCTTCGACGAGTCGAGCCGCGGCCGCGCCCGCTTGGCTTCACCATGGATCCGCTGGCCTCTATCCCTACAACTATCCCTAGACTCCACCAACCCCAGTGTTTCCGGGCCCCAAACACCCCCTAACCGCCGGTCTCCAAAACCGCAACGCGAGGTTCGACTCCTCGGTCCCCCGCTCGGCTCCACACCGCCCGATCCCGCATCGCGATGCGGAATGCGGCGATCACGGCTCGCCCGCGATGCCGGCCCGTGTCAAGATGGGACTGGCCCGGCAGAGGGATCCGTCGGGATCGGAAAGACGGTCGCACACCACGAGATATGGAGCTTCGATGAGCGAGAACGAACGGCAGACCTACAACGTCACGGGCATGACCTGCGAGCACTGCGTGGCGGCCGTCAGCGCGAAGGTGGGCGAGCTGCCCGGAGTTAGCGGGGTCGAGGTGGATCTCGCGAGCGGTGGGGTTGTCGTGCACGGCAGCGGCGTGCACGACGAGGCTGTCCGCGCAGCCGTGCAGGCCGCCGGATACAGCCTCGCCGGGCAGCCCTGAGCCGCTGGCCGCCCGGCCACGCTCAGGCCATGCCGGGTACCCCCGTCTGCGGGATCGCCTCGGGAGCCGCGTCATCGGCCTCCACGGGCTGGACCGTTCCGTGGGTGGCGGCGATCTGCGGCACGGGGAACAGGGCGAACGCGAGCAGCACGAACAGCGGCCCGGAGTTGAAGTCGGTCGCGCCTTCGCTCCAGAACGGGCCCCCAAGATCCTGGCCGAGCACCCAGTAGGCGAGCGACAGCACGATCCCCACCACGAGCGCCGGCCAGCGTAGCGGCGTCCACACGCCGACCGCCACCGCGACCGAGACCACGGCCAGCACGATTGCGATCGTCGAGCCGTGACCCTGCGTGTGGCCCCCGATCGAGTTCTGGAACTTGGCCAGCCAGTGCGGCGAGGCTTCCGCCATCGCCTTGATCATTTCGTGGGTCGCGTCCTTCGCGCGGTTGACGTTGACCAGCCACAGGCCGGCCGAGAGCGCCCACAGGCCCGACCACGCCCACAGCCCGCCGCGGTCGCCCAGCGGCCCGAGGGCCGCGGGCGAGCGGCCCTCTTCGCGGCCGGTGGGCCATACGAGCAGGCCGATGATCGCGTACAGGATCACGGCTCCCGGCGCGCCCATCAGCGGCGCCGGCAGCGTGTTGGAGGTCAGCCCGCCGAAGCCCTCGCCGAACCACCACACCACCAGCGCCCATACGAAGGACACCGCCAGCGCCGGCTTGACCATCTTGCGGCTCAGGATCAGGCCGAGGCCGATGGCAATCTGGATCTCGCCCGAGAGCGTGTTCCACAGCGTGAGGTCCCGGCCGTAGAAGTTGTCGAACGTTTTCATCGGCCCGCCCACGATCGACCACTGTTTTTCGGCTGCGGGCGCGAAGACTTCGCTGATGATGCCGTGCGTGAACATGAAGCTCTTGAACTGGAACAGCCCGTCGAGCAACCAGACCACGCCGAGCGCGATCTGGATGCCGCGCGTGGTGACGCGCAGGCGACCGCCGAAGAGCGCGGCGCTCATGACGAGCTGGCAGGGGCCGGTATGGGCTCGTGCCGGTTGAGGTTTGACATCACGGCGACTCCTTTGTCGTTCAGCGACCCGGCCGTGTGGATGCCGGCCGGCGTCGTGGACCTGCCCCGCTGACGCAGGGCCTCGCGTTGGAAACGCGGGAGCCGCCGATGCTCAGCGGGAGCCCGCGAGCGCGAGCGGCGGAGCGCGGCCGGCCAGCGCGGCGGCGATCAGACGCCCGCCGCGCGCAATGCCCGTCGCTGCCGGCCGCGGCCTGGGTGCTGCCGGCCTCGTTCTGGGCAGGCACAAACGGCGTGCTCGCAGCCGCGCGATCACGCGCTCCCCGGCATAGGGCCGGAGGATCATCACGGCTGCGACGGCGAGCGCCGGCAGCAGCGTGAGCGCTCCCGATTGCAGGGGATCCAGGGTGCCGCTCAGCACGAGCAGCACCAGCGCGCCCAGCGCGATGATGACCGCCAAGCGCCGACTCACGCCTGCCCGCAGCCGAAATGCAGAGCGAAGGCTGCCCATCGCCCCGGGATGTTAGCCCACTGGCGCCGTGCTCGTGCGGGTCCTCCCGAAGGTCTCGCGCGGGCGCGGCCCCTGTGATACCTTCGGGCGGTCATGGGCAGCATGAGCGGCATGAGCATGAGCCACGGCAGCGGGCACTCGACCGCGATCGGCGGTATGACGATGGGCGGCTCGGGCACGACCAACATCCTTCCCGAGTGGCTAGCGGTGATCTGGACGCTCGCGTTCATCGCGATCATCGTGATTCACGTCCGTCACCTGCGCGACACGCATGGCCAACAGCGCATCTGGCACAGCGGGCACGTGCTGATGGCCTTCGGGATGGCATTCATGTTCGCGCCGGCATCGATCGACCACTTCAATATCCCGAGTGGCTTCTGGCAGCTGGCGTTCGCCAACGGCGCGATCGCGATCCTGCTGTGGATGGTTGTCCAGGGTTTCGCCGGGCGTGCCGTCAACGTGCTGTGGCTCGTGATGGCGATCGACCTCGGAGCGATGGCCTACATGTGGTCGCCGAGCGGTTTTCAGGCTCCGGTCACGTGGATTCTCGTGGCCTATTTCCTCGCGCAGTCGCTGCTGTGGGTCACCGACCGCATGCGCGACGTGGACCACCGCACGCTGTTCGGCGGCGGCTTCTCGGTCACGCCGGGCGGCGCCGTCGCCATCGCCGCGGCCGAACCCCTCGTGTGCTTCCGCGACCTGCGCGCCTCGATGTGCGTGATGACGCTCGGCATGGCCTACATGTTCGCCGCCATGCAGCTTGCGATGTAGAGCGGCCGCGGCGGTCGGCCGTCAGTTGATCGGCACCGCGAAGGATCCGCTGAGCGGATGCCCGCCTCCGTCGCTCCCCGATATCTGGAAGTTCCAGACCCCACGGGTCAGGCGGGTTTCGGCGATGTCGTGGCCCGGGCCGGCCACGTAGAAGCTGACCTTGGCGTGTGTGCCGCTGGCCGAGGTGGCGCGCATCGAGATCGTGCGGAAGCTCGGCCTGGGGCCGCTGGCGCTCTCCAGGTAGAGGTGCATGTCCACGTTGCCTGGCCGCAACGGCAGAACGTAGACCTCGAGCGTCTCGCCGGCGGGCTCACTGATGATCTGCGAGGCGGTGCGTGGGACGGCGAAGGAGTCAGGATCGGCGAGCACGAGCGTGCCGAGCAGGGCTGCGGGTATCACTGCCGCCACGGCGATGCTCGCCAGGCGCTGGCGCGGCGAGCGCACCGGCGTCGGGCGCCCCGCGCTCCCGAAGCGGCGCAGGCGCAGGCTGTTGAGCACCACGGTGATGCTCGAGAGCCCCATCGCCACGGCGGCGAGCGCCGGGCTGAGCAGGCCGGTCATCGCGAGCGGGAGCGCGATCAGGTTGTAGCCAAACGCCCAACCCAGGTTCTGAAGCACGATCGTGTAGGTCTCGCGCGCGAGCCTCAGCGCACGGGCCACGCCGCGCAGATCGCCGGAGAGCACGCTGATGTCGGCGGCCTCGATCGCGGCGCCGACGCCGGTTCCCATCGCGATCCCGAGGTCGGCCTGGGCGAGTGCGGCGGCGTCGTTGACCCCGTCGCCGACCATGCCCACGCGCCGGCCCTCACCCTGCAGCCTGGCGATCTCGTCGAGCTTCCCGCTGGGCGTGACCTCGGCCAGCACCCGCTCCACGCCCACCTCGCGCGCAACGGCCTGCGCTGCGCGCGGGTTGTCACCGGTCAGCAGCTCGACCTCGATCCCCATCCGGCGCAGGCCTGCGATCGCGTCGCGCGCCTCCGGCTTGACGGTGTCGGCCAGCGCTATCGCTCCCACGATCCGCTCGTCGCGCTCGATCACGATTGCGGTGCAGCCGTCGGACTCCCACCGCCCGAGCTCGCTCGCGAGCCCCGGCGCTCGCTCGAGGTCCGTCGGGCGGCCCACCCATACTCCCATGCCGTCCACGATCGCACGCACCCCCCGGCCGGGAGTGGAGCGAAAGTCCACCGCCTGTGTGCCCGCCAGGCCGCGCGCACGCGCGGCCTGCACGACGGCCAGCGCGACGGGGTGCTCGGAGCCGGCCTCCGCAGCCGCGGCGAGTGCCAGCACCCGATCGGGGTCCTCGCCCGCAGCGGTCCACGTGTCGCGCACCGACAGCTCGCCGCTCGTGACGGTGCCCGTCTTGTCGAGCACGATCGTGTCGAGATGCTGGCTGCGCTCCAGGATCTCGCCGCTCCGGATGAGCAGGCCGAGGCTCGCGCCGCGCCCGGTGCCGACGAGGATCGCCACGGGCGTGGCGAGGCCGAGCGCGCACGGGCAGGCGACGATCAGCACCGCGATCGTGGCGTCTATCCCGCGCTCCAGATGCATCGAGGCGAACATCCCCTGCAGGTCCTGGCCTGTGAGGATCCACGCCAACGCTGTGAGCGCGGCGAGTGCGAGCACGGCGGGCACGAAGAAGCGCGCGATCTCATCGGCAACGCGCTGGATCTTCGGCTGGGAGGCCTGCGCGTGCTCGACGAGGGCCACGAGCTGCGAGAGCGCAGTGTCCGCGCCGACGGCGGTGGCGCGGGCGCGAAGCATCCCGTCGACGTTGAGCGTGGCCCCGGTCACCAACGAGCCGACGTCCTTCTCCACGGGCAACGACTCGCCGGTGAGCATGGACTCGTCCACGGCGGAAGCGCCGTCGATCACGATCCCGTCGACCGGCACGCGGTCGCCGGGGCGCACCAGGAACACGTCGCCACGGCGCACATTCTCCACCGCCACCAGCCGCTCCGGGGCGTCTGGGTCCTCGGCGTCCACCAAACGCGCCTGCGTGGCTCCGAGCCGGGCGAGCTCGCGCACGGCGCGGCCACTGCGGCTGCGCGCCTTCGCCTCGCACCAGCGGGCGATCAGCAGCGCGGCGATGATGATCGCCCCCATGTCGTAGTCGAGTGGCATGTTGAACTTGCCGACCGGCACGCCGTTGCGGTAGACCGCGCTCGCCGTGAGCAGCATCACCGTCGAGTAGGTGAAGCTCGCGAGCGTGCTGAGCGCGATCAGGGTGTCCATGTTGGTGGTGCGCACGCGGGCTCGCGCCCACGCCGAGCGCAGGAACGGCAGCCCGCACCAGAACTGGACGGGCACTGCAAGCGCGGCCGCGATCCAGCGCGCGCTCGTGCCGTGCGGATCGGCGTAGGTGAGCGCGGTGATCGTCGCGGCGAGCGGCACGGCCACGGCGATGCGCCGAAGCAGGCCGGCCTGCTCGCGCGCCTCGGTCTCTTCCAACAGCTCGAACGCCTGCGCCTGATCACCGGCGCTCGGCAGCACCGGCGTGGCGTCGTATCCGGCGCTCTGCACCGCCGCGACCAGCCGGTCGGCGTCCAGGTCTCCGTGCTCGAGCTCGACGGTCGCCCGGCCGGTCGCGTAGTTGACGAGCGCCTCGCTGACGCCCGGCTGCTGACCGAGCGTGCGCTGCACGCGCGCCGCACACGATCCGCACGTCATCCCGGTGACGTCGAGCTCGATCACCTCACGCTCGCCGTCCAGCAGATCGGGGATAGCGGCCGGCTCGGCCACCTGGTTCGGGGTCATGCTCAAAGCTCCAGATCGGTACTGCAGCAGTTCGCCGCTCCACCTATTTCAGCACGCCTGGCGCCTGTTCCGCCACGTGCCCCTCCGTGCACTGGCGCGCCCGCATGGCGAGGGGCGCCAGGTGCGCCGGCCAGGAGCTGCAGCGAAGCTTGCGAGGGGCTTGCCGAGCGGCGCCGTTGCCGATGTGGTAGCTATGCCGCGTCTCCGCTCGACCCTCCATTACAGGGGGGCATTGGTGCTCGTGGTCATCGCCGCCAGCGACCTGGCCTATCGCCGGTTGCTGCGCCGCTGGGTACGCGACGTGCTCGGCATGCCGAGCTGAGGCTGGCGCTCGGGCTTGGCGCCGGCGCGCCTCTGCACGCCCGCCTCGCCCGCGATCAGGATCAGGCTCACGAGCTCAGGTGCGAACAGGCCGTGCTCGACCACGCCCGGCGTGGCGGCGAGGCGCTCGGCCAGAGCACGCGGGTCGCCCACCGCGCCGAGGTGGTCGGCGAGTATGCCGCCGTCGGGGCTCTCGGGCAGGTCGCGCAGCTCGGCCGGCGCGATCGCCTGCAGCGTCAGCGCGGCGCCGAAGCGCAGCAGCTCGACGGGCACGGGCGGCGAGAGCTCCGGCACGAGCTTCTCGGCCGAGGCGATCACCACGAAGCGCCTTGCAGCGCAGGCCACGATCTTCTCGCGCGTGTGTGCGCCGCCGCCGCCCTTGACGAGCCAGCCGTCGGGGTCGATCTGATCGGCGCCGTCGATCGCGAAGTCGAGCTCGCCGAGCTCGTCGAGTGCCTCGACGTGCAGGCCGAGGGCCTCTGCGGCCCGCTCGGTGGCCGGCGAGGTGGCCGCGTAGCGAACGCCGCCCAGCCGGCGCTGGGCGATCGCCGGCAGCAGCTGCGCGACGGTGGAGCCCGTGCCCAGGCCAACCCGCATCCCGTCCTCGATCAGCGCCGCTGCGGCCTCAGCTGCAGCGCGCTTGAAGCGCGTGGTCTGTGCGTCCTCGCTCAGGGGCGAGGATCGCTGCCGCGCAGTCGCACGAGCGGGCGCCATGGCGCGGACGTTACCGTCCCGCCCGCGTCTCTGAGACGCAGGCGCTCCGGAGTGGCCGGGTTGTGCAGCAGGAAGCCCTGCCCCACCGCGCAGTCCAGTTCGCGCACGAGCGCGAGCTGGCGGTTGGTCTCGATGCCGACCGCGACCGCCGTGAGGCCCGCCTCCTTGGCCAGTGCGAGCGTCGCCGCGACAACCGCGCGACGCTCCTTGTCTCGCTCGAAGCCCTGGATCAGCCCGCGGTCGACCTTGAGGATGTCCAGCGGCAGGTTGCTGGGCAGGCCGAGCGAGTACTCGCCCGAGCCGAAGTTGTCCAGTGCGATCGACACGCCGAGGCGCTTGACGTCCTTCAGCGCCGAGCGGGCGCGCTCGGGGTCGCGGTGCACGGCGTCCTCGCTGACCTCCAGGCACAGCGCGCGCCCGGGCAGGCGGCAGTAGGCGAGCTCCTCGCGGACGCGCTCGGCGAGGTCGAGCTCGGTGAGCTCGCGCGCGGAGACGTTCACCGAGACGGGAATGCTCAGCCCGCTGCGCCGCCAGGTCTCCGCCTGCGCGCAGGCCGTGTGCAGCACCCAGTTGCCGATCTGCACGATCAGGTCGCTCTCCTCGGCGCGCGGCAGGAACGTCGCGGGCAGCAGCTCGCCCTTGTGCGACTGGGGCACCCAGCGCACGAGCGCCTCCGCGCCGATGGTGCGCCCGCCGGCGAGCGTGAGGATCGGCTGGTAGGCCAGCAGCAGCTCGCGCCGGGGCAGCGCATGGCGCAGCTGGTTTTCGATCTCGCGCTGCGTGCTGACCTCCTGGCGCAGGCTCTCGTCGAAGAGCTCGAGGCGCCTGCCGCCGGCGCCCTTGGCGCGGTACATCGCAACGTCGGCCTCGCGCAGCATCACCTCGGGATCGGCCTCGGGGTCGCGCGAGACCGAGATCCCCACGCTCGCGAGCATCGCCACTTCGGCGTTGCCGCACGGGAAGGGCCGCTCGAGCGCGTCGAGCACGCGCTCAGCCAGCGCAAGCGCCTCGCCCTCGCCGTCGATGTCCTCGGCGAGGATCACGAACTCATCGCCGCCCAGGCGGGCGACCGTGTCGCTGTCGCGCATCAGCTCGGCGAGGCGTTCGGAGGTTGAGATCAGCAGCTGGTCGCCGACGTCGTGGCCGAGGTTGTCGTTGACGGCCTTGAAGCGGTCGAGGTCGATGAACAGCATCGCCACGACGTTCTCGCTGCGGTGCAGGCGCGTGAGCGCCTGGCGGGCGCGGTCCATCAGCAGCAGCCGGTTGGGCAGGTGGGTGAGCGGGTCGCGCAGCGCCTGGCGCTCGAGCCACATGCGGTCGGTGACGTCCTTGGCCGCCGCGTACCAGGTGTCGCCGTCGCAGCGCGCGCTCCACATCAGCCAGCGCCACGAGCCGTCGCGGTGGCGGTAGCGGTTGGTGAAGCTCTCCAGCTGGGCGGCGCTGCCGGCGCCCTCGAGCATCAGCGTCAGCGTGCGCTCGACGTCGTCGGGGTGGATGAGGTGCTCGATCGGCTGCGCCAGGAGCTCCTCGAGACTCCAGCCCAGCAGCTGCTCCCATGCCGGGTTCAGCAGCGTGAAGCGCCCGTCGAGCGAGATCGTGGCGAGCAGGTCGCTGGTCATCTCGAACAGCCGCGCGATCCGCGTCTCCCCGCCGATCGCCGAGGTTCTCGCCCCGTTGGGTCGTCTGCTCGCAGCTTCGCTCGCCATTGCCTTCCACACGTCGGCCCGCGCGACGCGCTTGCAGGGAACGGCGCCGCCTCAGTGGACGGATTGACGAGCCTGCGCTCAGGTTGAGGCGGTGCCCAGCGGGGCGCCTGCTTCGGGCGCCTCGGCGGCCTGCGCGCCCGCGCCGCCGGCGGGCTCCGGGTCGCCCCGCAGGAAGCGCCACACCGACAGGCACATCATGATCGTGAGGATGCCCGCCGAGGTTGCGCACCACTCGCAGATCGCGTGGATCGAGAACAGCTCGCGGTAGGTGAGGTAGGCGCTGAAGCCGAAGCCGACGAGCGTCAGGGCCATCGTCGCGAAGCGCGTGTTCTCACTCTGGGGGACCAGCAGCGAGGCCACGATCAGGATGTAGCCGATCAGCCCCATCAGCGCGACGGGCACGCCGGCGAGCTTGGAGTAGACCGAGCTCTGCACCTTGATGCAGCTGTTGCCGGCCGTGCACAGCGGCTTGATTTCGGCGTAGTGGATGTAGGTCAGATAGCTCGCGATCGCCAGGCCGACGACGCCCAACACGATCAGCGCGATCCTCAGCTTCTGAGTGCCCATCGCGCTCCTAGCTCGCCAGGAGCTTTTCGATTTCGGCGTCGAAGCTGCTGGATTCCGTCAGCGAGGGGCTTTCGAGCTTCTTGAGCGCGCCGCCGCTCTTGCCGATCAGGAAGGACGGCGTGCCCGTGAAGCCCTCGCTGTTGGCAGCCTGCTCGTCGCTTGTGACTTTTTCGGCCAGCGCCGGTTCGCTGCGGTCGCTGGTCCATTTGCTCAGGTCCAGACCCGGCACCTGCTGAGCCAGTTCCTGCAGGTACTTTTCGGTGACGTAGCCGCTGTCCTCTTCTCCCTGCTCGTGGTAGAAGGTCTCCACGAAGTTCCACATTTTGTCCTGCTTGCCGGCCGCCAGCGCGGCGACCTGCTGGGTCTTGAAGACTTCCGGTTCGCGCGTGGCCGTCTCCAGCGAGCGGTATTCGATCTTCAGCTTGCCTGTGCGCACCCACTTCTGGATGATCGCGGGCAGTGCGCCGAGCGTGAACTCGCGGCAGATCGGGCACTCCAGATCGCCGAAGTAGACGAGCGTGACGGGGGCGGTCGGGCTGCCGAGCACGTTGCCGCTCTGCGGGATCCCGTCGACGAGCTTGTTGATTTCCGTCTCGGTGCTGGTTGCGCTGGCGCTGCCGACCTTCGGTTTGCTCGTGCCCGATCCGCCGGTTGCGATGAGGACCGCCACGATGGCCACGACGACGACCGCGACCACGATCCCGAGCTGCGTCATGCGTTTGCGCCGCACCGCGCCGGCCGCCTCGGCCTGCTCGAGCGCCTTGCGTTCTTCGCGCGCCTGCTCGCGGCGCTGCTTGCGCGTCAGGTCCGCATCGTCCTCCAGCGAGCTCATGCTGCCAACTTTTACACGTTTCGTCTCAATCCTGCCTAAGTGCTGCCGGCGGGCGAGGCCGCTCGGCCGGCGCCCACGGCCGCGGTCGATCCCCGCCACGTGCCACGATTGAGGGCAATGCGCGCGACGCGGCGATGGCCGCTTGAGCACGCAGGGCCGGGCCCGCCCCCGTAGCTCAGCTGGATAGAGCATCGGACTTCTAATCCGAGGGTCGCTGGTTCGAATCCAGCCGGGGGCATTGGCGATGGGCGGCAGCGGCGCCCATCTTGCGCGGCCTGCAGCGACGCGTGCTGCTCCGCCTCGCGGCGGTGATCAGAAGAGATCCGCTCTCGCCGCCTCGAGCGCTGCGAGCGCCGCCCGACGTCCTGCCTCGCGCATCACGTCGATCGCGTGGAACTCGAGGCGGCCGACCGATTCGCCCGCGGGCGTGATTACGAGGTCCGCGCGCGAGCGCGCCTGCTCTATCGAGCCGGCGGATGCGAGCTGGAGCACGAGCATGAGCGTCTCGGGCAGGCTGGGCGCACGCGCGGATGCCCCCACTGTCTCGGCGCGCTGTGCCGACCGACTGACGTCGCAGGCGATGATCGGCCCCTCTTCCTGCGCGGCCATCGGCGCGACCGGCAGGTTGTCCAGCACGCCGCCGTCCACGTGCAGGCTCTCGGCGAGGTGCACGGGGGGGACGATGCCCGGGAGGGACATGCTCGCCCCGACCGCGCGCGCGAGCTCGCCGCGGCGGTGGATGGCCAGCGTGCCTCCAATCAGATCTGTGCTGACGCAGTAGAACGGGCGTGGCAGGCCCTCGATCAGGCCGGGCAGGCTCCGTCGTACCATCGCGCCAACTCGCGCACCGCGCAGCAGCGAGAAGCGCGGAAGCGTGTAGTCGGAGAGGGGTCTGCGCCGCACCCACTCCTCGTAGCATCGGGCGTCGATCGCCGCCGGCTCGGCGCCCTGGGCGAGCAGTGCGCCGATGAACGCCCCCATGCTCGAGCCGCCGACTCGATCGATGGCCACGCCGGCGGCGAGCAGCTCCTCGATCGCGCCGATATGGGCGAATGCGCGGGCGCCGCCGCCCGACAGGACGAGCCCGACCGAGCGCCGGGCAAGCCGTCGGGCCAGTCGCGCCACGTCCTCCGCCCTTCCCTCGCCGCTGCGAATCCGCTGCGTCGAGCGGGGCCGGATCTCATCGAGCAGCTCGGTGACCCCGGGCTCTTCGGCGCCCACGAGCAGGGCGGCATCGCATCCCTCGAGCGCCGACAACGGCGCCGCCTGCGCGCCGCGAGGCTCGGTGATCAGCAGGAGCACGCGGTCTGCCTGGCGCACGCACGCCTCTGCCCATGCTCCCGAGCCAAGCGGGCCGGCGAGTAGCACGACGAGGGCATGCTCGCGCTCGAGCTGCTCGAGCAGGTGGGCCAGGCCGCTACCGACCTCGGTCTCGGGCTGCAGCTCGCGGAAGGCGCGTGCGTCCAGCTGCGCCGTGGGGCACAGCCGCTGCAGCTCGCCGATCAGCGCCTCCTCGATCCCCGCGGGCTCGCGCGACAGCGAGACGACGGCCACCGTTCGCGCGGCGTTGGCCCCGCCCTCGTCGAGCCGCTTGCTGCTTTGCAGCTCCCGGCCGAGGACACGCACCAGGCCCTGGGCGAAGCCGGGATCCTCGCGCAGCAGCTCGTCGAAGTCCTGCTTGCGCAGGCGGATCAGGGTGGCATCGCGACGCACCCGCACCGAGGCGGATCTGGGCGCACCCGTGAGCAGCGCCAGCTCGCCGACCGGCGATCCGGCTCCCAGTTCGCGCATGACCTCGTGCGGGCGCCCGAGAACCTCGCCCATCACCTCGAGGCGCCCGGAGCGCACTACGTACATTGCATCGCCGGCCTCGCCGTGACGGAACAGCCATTGCCCGCCGCGAACGTGGATGGTCGTCGCGCCCGCCGCCAGCTTTCGCAGGAGCGGTGCCGCGAGCGTCGAGAACAACGGCAGCGAGCCGACCAGCTCCTCCGTGCCGCTCGGCGGAACTGGAGTCGGCGATGGCTGCGCGGGTGCTCGCGGCGTCCGCGTCCTGCCATGGACGCGCGAGCGAAGGCTTGCGAGGTCCTCCTCGCCCTCGAGGGTGGGCAGCTCGAAGGGGCGCATCGCCAGCGACCCGAGCGCGACCAGTGCGAAACAGGCGGCGGCGAAGATCCACGCGCGCCTGAGTGGCTCCACCCCGCCCGTCGTCGCCGCCGAGCCGATCAGCGCCGCCAGGATCGCGATCCCGATTGTGGCGCCGAGCTGGCGGATCGTCCCGTTCAGAGCACTCGCCGCGCCGAAGCGCCCGCGCGGCGCGGTGGAGACCGCCGCGTCGCTGATCAGTGGGAAGCCGATCCCGATGCCCACGTTGAGAAGCAGGGCGGCCGGCAGGTAGGCACCGAGATAGTCCGGCTTGAGCCCCATGCGCGAGAGCAGCATGAGCGCGCCCCCCACGTAGATGAGGGCGCCCAGCAGCACCATGCGACGCGGGTCAAAACGGCCCGCGAGGCGGCCCGCGAGTACCGCCGCGGCTGCTGCGGCGAACGGCCCGGGGGTCGTTGCCAGGCCCGCGGTGAGCGGCGAGTAGTGCCACACCAGCATCAGGTAGAGCAAGTTGGCGAGCCCCAGAGCGAAGAACCCCGCTGAGCCGACGATCGTCATCGCCCCGGTCACCTTCAGGCCCGGCATCCGCAGCACGTCGGCGTCGATCACGGCCGAGGGCCGCGCGCGGATCCGCCGGACGAGCATGACGGCCGCGAGCACGGCAACGCCCGCTGCGGCGATCACGCCGGGGCTTCTCAAGCCCCACTCCGGCGCCTGCACGATCGCGACCGTGATCGTCGCCAGCGCCAGCGCCAGCAGCCCGGTTCCGCGTGCGTCCGGGAGCTCGCGACGGCCCGGCGCTCGGCTCTCGACGAGCTCACGCCGGCACAGGCTCCAGGCGAGCATCCCGATGGGTAGGTTGATCAGGAACACCAGGCGCCAGTTGTATGCATCCACCAGGAGCCCTCCGATCGAGGGGCCGATCCCCGCGGCCAGCGCAGCCGTGGCCCCCCAGATGCCGACCGCCTTGGCTCGCTCGGTCGGCGGATGAGCCTCCACCACGAGCGCGAGCGAGGCAGGCACGATGATCGCCGCACCAGCTCCCTGGATCACTCGCGCGGTGATCAGCGCGCCCACCGACGGCGCCGCCGCGCACGCGGCAGAGGCGAGCGTGAACAGCACGATGCCCGCGGAGAATGTGCGCTTGCGACCGATCAGGTCGGCGATGCGTCCGGCCGGGACGAGCAACGCCGCAAAGCTGATGTAGTAGCCGTTGAGCACCCAGGAGAGCTCGGCGAAGGTCGCCTGCGGAAACGAGCGGAGCAGGTTCGGGAAGGCGATGCCGACGACCGTGTCGTCCATGAACGCCATGAACAGTCCTGTCGAGGCGATCGCCAGGACGGTTTGCGGGCGCACTCCTCGCCGGCCCTCGAAGGGCCGGCGGCGCTCGAGCACGCGGTCGGCGGCGCTCACCGACGCTGGCGCGCTGGTCAGCTCCCGCCCGGCGCGGCCAAGCGCTGGGCGAGCGTCTCGCAGAGGTTCCACAGCAGGCGCGCAGCCGCCCGTGCGTCCGAGTCGAGCATGAGGCGCAGCGTCGGCTCATGGAGCCCGAGCACCGACGCGCGCTCCGAGCTCACTACCACGTCCAGCGTGCGTTGGCGGTGGAGCAGGAAGGCGAGCTCTCCCACCGTGTCCCCGGTGTGCATCACTCGCACCGAGCGCCCTCCGTCACGTGCCTGCAGCTGGCCCTCGAGCACCAGGTAGACCGTGCGTGTGACCTGGCCCTTGGAGATCAACTGCGTGCCGCGCTCGAGCTCGATCACATAGCTGTGCTCGGACACGCTGCGAATCTCATCGGGCTCCAAGCCACGCAGCAGGTGAAGCGGTCCCTCCTGTGCAGGACGCCCGAGATCGAGGGGCTCCGCGGGGCGCACGACCGGCTCGCGTGGCAGCAGTGCGGCTGCGCGACGCGTTGCCTCGGACAGCACCGGAAACTCGAGATCGAGCTGGAGCAGGGGCGAGCTGACCGCCCGCATGTGCTCGACGTCCCCGCCCAACAGGACCAGCGGCACCTTGATGGCCCAGCCGTTCGGGCTGTACACGCGGCCGTAGCTTCGGAACCCGAGCGTGTAGTAGAGGCGGATCAGGTGCGGCTGACAGTCGCAGAAGACGAGCTCGACGCCCGCGCGTGCCGCCTCCTCGGCGGCCCCGGCGAACAGCTGGAAGGGGACCAGGGTGCCGCGATAGGCGGGGCTCACGACGAAGCGACTGCAGATCATGACCCGCCGTTCGGGGACAGCCTCCAGAAAGGGGTCCAGCTGCAGGTCGTGCCGAAAGCTGGCGTGGATCGGTGCGTCGGCGCCGAGGTTCAGGCGCATGCTCCCGACGAGCTGGCCATCTGCGACGGCGACGAGCAAGCGGCCGTCGGCGTCCTCCTCGTCGATCATTCGGCGATCCTCGCCGGAGGCCAGGTGGCGCAATTGGAGCTCGCCGATGTAGATCTCGTGCCGGAGCTCGAACACGGCGTCCCGCTCGCTGCCATCCGCGAGCCGCACCTCGACGTTCTGAGCTGGCGTCACAGTCATCCCCCCGGGCCTCACGCGTAGCTTACGCGTTGTCACCTCGATCGCGGCATTCCCGCGGGCGGAGTGACCGGGAGCCCCTGACGCGAGCGAGCAGCTGCTCGCGCTCCTCCGCGTCGCCCAGCACGAGCATCGCATGGCGCAGCGCGGCGGCTCCCGGGGGTGGTTGCGTGCTCGCTGGCTAGGCGCCGTGGCCCGATGCGGCCTAGCATCCAGCAAGGCCCGCCGTCGAGGGCCCACGACCCGGCCCCTGGGCCGCGCCGCGAGCTCCAGACCGAGGGCGCACGCCCCGCCGTGCCAGACCCGCCACGGTCGCGACGACCGATCGATCTATACCAGAGGAGGGACCATGACCGCCACCACCACAGCCGCTCCCACACACCGCGACCCTGAGCTTCTCGGCCAGACCGTCGTCGTGATCGGCGGCAGCTCAGGCATCGGGCTGGCAACAGCCACACGCGCCCGTGCCGAAGGCGCCAACGTGATCCTCACGGGACTGCACTCCAACGACGCCCTGCAGCGTGCAGCACTCGACCTCGAAGCGCTCAGCACGGCTGCGTTCGATGCCAACGATCCGGCGGAGCTCGAGCGATTCTTCGCGGGCCTGCCGAAAGGGGTCGACCATGTGATGGTCACCGCCGGGGGTCCGCACTACGGACGCCTCCTGGAGATGACCTCCGACGAGCTGCGCCACGCCCTCAGCGATCATCTTCTGCTCGCCATCGAGGCCGCCCGCATCGCCGCCGGCAGGCTCAGGCCGGGAGGGACGCTCCTGTTCATGACGCCTGAGGGCGGCCGGCCGACCGTCGGCAGCGGGGCCGAGTTAACGGTCGCCGCCGCGATTCCTGCGCTGATAGCCAACCTGGCACTGGAGCTCGCGCCGGTCCGCGCCAACCTGATCGCGGCCGGCTTCATCGACACTCCGCTATCGGCATCGGTGCTGGGCAGCGACATCGAAAAGCGCCGTGATCAGCTGCGCGCGACGCTCCCGATCGGACGCGTCGTCGGACCGGCTGACGTGGCGGCACTCGCCGTCCACATCATGAGCAACACAGCTTTGACCGGAGCGACCTACACCATCGACGGCGGCCAGCAGCTCGTCCCGGCCTAGTAGCAGGCTGGACCGGCTTATTGCCCGCGGGCCGGAATCGGCTCAGCGAGCGCAGCGCGCCCGGGGGCCGCGGGGAAGGGGTCGGCGAAGTACTGGGTCTCGTGCATCACCAGACCGTCGGTGAACTCCATCACGCTGAGCGAACATGTGGGCACGCCGTCGTAGGTGATAACGCACTCGCTCACCCAGAGCTCGCCGCGGCCCAGGATCCGGCCGATGGTGAAGTGGCGCTCGGCGGGATGCCCACCGCGTTGGGCCTGGATCTTTGAGCGGCCTCTGAAGCGCTCGCCGGACTGCGGGTAGTCCAGGATCGCGTCCGCGGCGTAGATCGCGTGCTCGGCGTCGATGTCGCCGCGCTCGGAGGCCTCCCAATGCAGCTGGATCCGAGCCCGTATATCGGCTTCACGATCGATTGCGCTGCTCACGCGTTGGCCCCCAGAACCGGTAGGGAATGTCAAAGGCTCGCTCGCATGCCGGATCCTACCCGAGGGTTCCCGTGCAGCTCGGCAAGCGCGGTGTCAAGAGTTGTAGGAGGTGGGCATGGACTCGGGGGAGCGCTTGTTCCATCCGTGAAATGGGGTGTAGTCACCCGCATCCCACGCTTCGCGCAGCCCGGGCTTGCTCAGGTCCCAGTCGGGGCGGATCTCGCTCGTCACGGTCCGTAGGTCGTGTGTGAGATCGGCGAAGGAGGGCCGTCCCCAGAACCAGTAGCCGTTGTAGATGCTGTGGATCACCAGCCCGGGCTTGAGCACGACGGTGTGGGGGATCATCGGGTCGTGCTCGGGGTCGGTGTACTCCTGGATTTCGAGGTCCTTCTGGACGGTCCGCTCGGGGTCGGAGAGGAACGGCCATTGGGCGCCGGTCGACGCGCGGAACTCCTGGCTCGCGTGATGGGTGTCGGTTGAGATCGTGGCGAGCTTCGTGTAGGCCACCGCGATCTTCGGGTAGCTGGCGGCGAGTTCGAGGTGCTGCTGGTGCTCCTTGGGGCAGTAGTTGCCGCGCGCGAGCGTGAGGATCAGCGGGTCCTCGCCCTGGATCTCGCTGAGCTTTCGAGGAACGTTCTCGTGATCGGGCAGCTCGTAGTCGGGGAAGGTGGCGCCGGGGGCGATGTCGCTGCGCATGATCTTGCTCCTGTCCATGGTCGGGGTGTGCCGAGAATGATGGCTGCCGTCCCGTCCGTTCGCACCCAACGGTGGCGTGGCCCGGAACCCCAGGTCCGCGGCTCTGGTGTGGACCAGTGGTAACCCGGGCGCCATCGCGGCCTTTCGGGTTTACATTGAGCCTAATCAACCGGCGTCGCGGGCGCCAGAAAGGGGGCTTATCCCAATGGGCAGCCACACGCCGGTATGCGAATTGCTGGGGATCGAACGCCCGATCATCCAGGCGCCGCTGTCCGCAGATCCACGCCTGCCCGCCGCGGTCTCTGATGCCGGCGCTCTCGGCAGCGTGGCGCTGTGGTGGGCCGATGACGCCGGCGACTTCGTTCGTGAAACGGCGGCGCTCACCGAGCGGCCCTTTGCCGGCAACTTCGTTCTCACCTCCGATCAGCACCAGCGCGTCGATCAGGCGCTCTCGGCCGGTCTGCGGATCGTGTCGTTCCTGTGGGGCGATCCCGACAGCTATGTCGACTCGGTGCACGACGCCGGAGGGCTTGTCATGCACACGGTCGGGAGTGCCGAGGAAGCGCGGCGCGCGGCCGGGTGTGGAGTGGACATCGTCGTCGCGCAGGGCTGGGAGGCCGGCGGGCACGTGTGGGGCGGCGTTGCCACCCTCCCGTTGGTGCCCGCGGTGGTCGATGCGGTGGCGCCACTACCGGTCATCGCGGCCGGTGGGATCGGTGACGCGCGGGGAGTCGCGGCCGTGCTCGCCCTCGGAGCTCAGGCCGCGTGGCTGGGCACCCGGTTTCTCCTGGCCGAGGAGATGCCGATCCACGAGGAGTATCGGCGCCGCCTGATAGCCGCGAGCGAGACCGATGCAGAGTGGTACGCCAACCTCTACGAGCTGGGATGGCCGGACTCCCCGCACCGCGCCCTCCACAACTCAACCGCCGAGATGTGGGAGGCCGCGGGCGAGCCGCCGCCGGGCAGCCGGCCGGGAGAGGGCGAGGCGATAGCGCAGCTTCGCTTCGGGCGAGACGATCCTTCGCTATTCCCCCGCGGCCCCGATGGTTGGAACAACCGGCGAGATCGAGGCGTTATCGCTGTGGGCCGGACAGAGCGTTGTGCTCGCCAAACAGACACAGCCGGCTGCGGAGATCGTGGCCGAACTCGTCTCGCGCCTGTAGTCCCACCGAGTTGACCTAGGCTCCCGCGACCCTCAGCAGCAGCGTGTTGCCGGAGGGGTCGTTGACGGTCGGCCCCACGGCGCTCTCCAGCGGCTCCTGTCCGCTTGCTCTGACGCGAGCGAGCAGCCGCTCGCGCTCCTCCTCGTCGGCCAGCACGAGCGTCGCATGGCGCAGCGCGGCGGCTCCGGGGGGCGGTGGCGTCGCGCCCGCGCTCTCCCAGGTGTTCGCGCCGATGTGATGGTGGTAGCCGCCGGCCGCGAGGAAGGCCGCCTGGGCGCCGAGCTGGGCCATCAGGCCGAATCCCAGCACGTCTCGGAAGAACGCGATCGTCGCTGCCACGTCGGCCACCTTCAGATGGACGTGGCCCATGATCGTGCCGGCGGGCAGCCCTGCGTATTCGCCGGGCGCGGGCCGGTCGAGCTCCCCCAGCAGGTCTTCGATATCGAGGGGCAGCGTCGTCATCCTCGCGGCAACCTGGCCCTCCCAGACCGCACGGGGACGATCCCAGTAAATCTCGATGCCGTGTTCGTCGGGATCGCTGAGGTACAGCGCCTCGCTGACGAAGTGATCGGAGGCGCCGACGAGCCGCACGCGGTCGTTGGCGGCGTGGGCGAGCCAGCGCGCCAGGTCCGCGCGCTCGGGCAGCAGCAGAGCGAAGTGGTAGAGGCCCGTGTGGCGCGCGGCCGGCCGCGCACCCGGCTGCTCGCTCAGCTCCAGCAGGCTGTGCCCGTCCGCGCCGAGCGCCACATGACCGGGGTCCCGCTCGATCACCTGTAGCCCGATGGCGCGGCCGTAATAGTCGATCGAGCGCTCCATGTCCGCGACGCTCAGGTGGACCGCCCCCAGCGTGGTGGCCGGGGACAGCTCGCTGCCGGTCGAGCGCGCCGCCGCCTCCAGCTCCTCCGGGTCGCGGGGTGCCCCCCCGAAGGCGGCCGAGCCCACGTCTGCGCTGCTCATCTCGATCGCCTCCTCGGGGTTGCCCGACGCTCCGCATTGAAGGCTACGCGTCTGCACCCGGGGATGCCGGGCGGGGGTCAGGCCGCGGCCTCGCGGGCGCCGGTCATCTCGGGCACCTGCTCGGCGCGCCGCGCACGGCCCGCGTTCGTGTCGGGAGCGAGGACCCATTGGGAGTCATCAGCGACCTGGAGGTGCTCGCGCGCGGACAGGGTCTCCTCGCCGGCGCACTGCGCGACGTCACCCAGGCGCGCCGCCACGCACAGTGAGCCGACCATCGTCAGGGCGAAGATCCACAGTGCGATGAACCCGAGAATCATGAGCTGCTCCAGGTCGAGGGTTGCCTTTCGCACTAAGTATATCAAGAAACTTAAGATTGCGTAGAGATAGCTTCGCAAGGCTCCGCCATCGCGCTGGAGCGCCCCGAGTGGCCGGTATGATCCGCCCGGCCCCGATGTTTCTCGCCACTGCGCTGGTCTATCCGTGCGTGCTCGCGGTGCTCTGCGCAGGCGCGGGGCTGCTGGTGGACCGCTGCAGCGCGGGGGGCCTGCCGGCGCCGCTGCTGCCGGCCGTGGGCGCGGCCGCGCTGATCGCGCTGACGCAGCTGAGCACCTACGCCTACCCGCTCGCCCCGGCCACGCCGTTTCTCATCGTGGCGCTCGCCGCGGGCGGGTTTGCGGTGGGCCGGCGCCGCGCGCGCGCGCTGGCGCGGCGCGCACGCGAGCTGGGCGGCCTGCTCGCACTGCCGCTGCTTGCCTACCTGCTCGCGCTCGCTCCGGTGCTGCTGGCGGGGCGCCCGACGTTCTCCTCCTACATGACGCTGGCCGACTCCGCGGTGCACATGCTGGGCGCTGATTTCCTCATGCGCCATGGCCAGCACTACACGCACCTGGACCTGCACAACTCCTACGGGCAGTTCGTCAACGACTACTACAACAGCGGCTACCCCTCAGGCGCGGACACGCTGTTCGGCGGCAGCGCGTTCGTGCTCGGCCTGCCGCTGACGTGGGCGTTCGAGCCATTCAACGCGTTCATGCTCGCGCTCGCGACGGGACCGGCGTGGCTGCTGGCCAGGCGCATGCGCCTGTCCCGGCGCTGGGCGTCGCTCGCCGCGCTGACCGCGGTGCTGCCCGCGCTGGTCTATGCGTACGTGCTGTTCGGCTCGATCAAGGAGATCACCGCGCTGAGCATGATCCTGACCCTCGGTGCGCTCGTCGTCGTGCACCGCCGCTGGCTGTACGGCCGGGCGGGCGGAGCGATCCCCTTCGCGCTCGTGTTCGCCGCCGGGGTCTCCTCGCTCGGGCTCGCGTTCGGCGCCTGGGGTCTGGTCGCCGTCGCCGTGCTTGCCGTGCTCGCGCTCGGGCAGCTGCGCCGCGCACGTCTGCGCCCGCGGCAGCTGCTGGGGCTGGCCGGGATGGGGCTGTTGACCGCGCTGATCGCCGCGTGGCCGACCTGGAGGCAGGCGTCGGCCTCGCTGCGCGTGGCCCGCGATATCGCCTCGACGGGCAACTCGGGCAACCTGAGCACGCCGCTGCGCGCCAGCCAGGTGCTGGGCGTATGGCTGCGTGGTAGCTACAAGCTCTCGCCCGCGGGCGCCGCGCTCACGCTGACCCACGTGCTGATGGCGCTCGTGGTCCTCGCCGCGGCGCTCGGGCTGCTGCAGCTGCTGCGCACCCGCTCATATGTCCTCGCGGGATGGGTTGGGGGCATGCTGCTGGCGTGGCTCGTGGTGAGCAAGGCTGTGACCACGTGGGCGGGCGCAAAGACGCTCATGCTGACCTCGCCGGCCGTGCTGCTGCTGGCGTGGGGCGGCGTGGCCGTGCTGCTGAGCGGAGCGCGGCGCGCGCCGCTGCGCGCGGCCGGGGCACTGCTGGCGCTGGCGATCACAGGCGGCGTGCTGATCTCCGACGCGCTGCAGTACCACAGCTCGAACCTCGCGCCCACGGCGCGCTATGAAGAGCTCTCCTCGCTTAACTCGCGCTTCGCGGGCAGGGGACCGACGCTGTTCACCGACTTCGACGAATACGCGCTCTATGAGCTCCGCGATCTCGATATCGGCGGGCCCGACTTCGTCTATCCGCCGCCCGCGCTGGCAGGGCTTGCGGGCGGCTACGGCCAACCCGTTCAGCTCGACCGCGCGCCACCGGGCGCCCTGCGCGCCTATCCGCTGATCATCACGCGCCGGGACCCCGCGGCTCCCCGCCCGCCGTCCGCTTACAGCCTGCTGTGGCAGGGCTCCTACTACCAGGTGTGGGCCCGGCGCCGCGGCGTCTCGGCTGCGATCGCACACGTTGCGCTCACGGGCACCGCGCGGACGCAGTGCGCGCAGATCGCGCACCTGGCGCGCAGCGTCTCCCCGGCGGGTGTGAGCCTGATCGCCGCCGGCGCGCCCACGCTCGTGCGGGTCTCGCTGGCGCACGCGGCGCATCCCGCGCGCTGGGGCCACGAGCGCGGGGGACTGGTGATGAGCCGGCCGGGCCTGCTGAGCACGGCGTTCACGCTGCCCCGCGGCGGGCGCTGGCAGGTGTGGGTGCAGGGACAGCTGATGCCCACGCTCAAGCTTGCGATCGACGGTCGCGCGGTGGCCTCGATCGGCGGACAGCTGAGCGGCAACTCGCTCGTGCGCGACACGGTCCCGCCGCTGCCCGTCACGCTGACCGCGGGCCCGCACCGGCTCACCCTCGAGCGCTCGGGCGTGACGCTCGCGCCGGGCGACGGCGGCTCGGCGGTGCTCGACGCGATCTTCCTGACGCCGGCCGCGGAAGCCGCGGGAGGGGTGCTCACGAGCGTTCCCGTGGCGGACTGGCGGGCGCTGTGCGGGCGCCCTGACAGCTGGGTGGAGGCCGTGCCCGGCTAGTGGGAGGGGGGCGCTGGTGCGAGCGTCACGAGCGCCGCGCTCGCGGGCGGGAGCTGCACGGCGAGCACGCCATCGCTGACGCTCGCGTGCCCGAGCGTGCGTGGCCCGCCCCAGGTGCCCGCGCGCGAGACGCTCGCGCCGCCCAGCTCAACGCCCGTGCGTGATGTGAGCGCCGGTGCGGTGAGCGCCAACACACTCGCCGAGCGCGCCGCGCCGCCCACGTGCAGGCTGACCGCCGCGGCGCCCGTGCCCGGGGGGTCGTCGTTGACGAGCACCGCATGCAGGCCGCCGCCGGGAGTCAGCAGCGCGGTGGCCGAGACATCGGCCTGCTGGGCCGAGGTGAGCGTGGCCCGCACCGGCCGGTCGCCGATCAGCGCCTTGCTGAGCAGCAGCGCGTACCACGCCGGCTGGACCCCCAGGGCGCCTGCTTTCAGCTGCGCGACGCTCGCCGCGCACAGCGGCGAGTAGCCGCGGCAGTTGGCCGGGTTGCCCTCCAGGTTGACTCCCGCCGTGCCCGCGGCCATCGCGCGGGCGATGTAGCCCACGGCCCACAGCGCCGAGGCGAACGTGTCGCTGATGCCGGGCGTGCCCCCGCAGGAGACGCTGCCGGTCTCATCGAGGCGCACGCCCAGGCCGGTCGCGCGCGAGACCTCGATGAAGCGGGCCAGCGATTCGTTCTCCAGGCGCTGCGTCCGGGCGCTGAGCAGGCGCGAGATCGACGCGGCGGGCGATTCCTCGCAGCCCAGCGGATAGTGGTGCCCGGTAAGCAGAGCGGGACGCTCGCCGGCGGCCTCGCTGGTGGCCCACACCTGGAAGATCCTCGACCCGGACACGTCGGGGCCGGCCAGGGGGACGCCGGGCGCTGCCGCGGAGATCGCGCGGCGATAGGCGTTCAGCTCGCTCGCGTACTGCTGGTAGCCCCAGGGCAGCGCACGGAAGCCGTGCAGCCCGTAGGCGTCGGGCTCGTTGCCCACCTCGAGCGCCAGCAGCCACGGTCCGAGCGCCGCCTTGGCCGCCGCCGCCTCGCGTGCCGCTGCGCGCGGTTCGTAGTGCGCCAGGCCAACAGTGAGCATCACGCGCCAGCCGCTCTCCTGCGCGAGCGTGCGCAGCCCACGCAGATCGGCGGGCGTGAGCACACTGCTGGCCCAGGCGGGCTGGGGCGTGGCCTTGTCGGTCCACGCGACGCGCGAGTCGGCCGATGCGCCACCGAAGCGCAGGATGCCGGGGCCGAGCGAGCGCAACAGGTTCGCCAGGTCCCCGCGCTGGGCGTATTCGGCCATCTGCGGCAGGCTCGAGACCTCGAAGGACAGGCCCAGGAAGCGCTGCGCCACGGCGGCGCCCGGATGGCGCGCGTGAATCCACACCGCGACCGGCAGCGCCGGCGCGCGAATCTGCGCTGCGCTCGCCGGGCGCGGCGATACGCGACCGCCCGCGCCGAGCGCGAGCAGCGCCGCCACGAGCGTGGCCGCGATGCCCGCCACCGTCGCGCCCGGAAGCAGGCGCGGGCGCGGCGGCTGCGGGCGGTGCCCCCCTCGCGCGGGCGACCGCGGCGTGTCGGGAGCGGTGGCGTCCTCGGCTCTCACCAGCCTGCAGTAAACAGACCGCGCCGCGGAGACGTCGGGGCAGCGCCGTAACCTCCGTGCCGTGCCGCGCCCCGGCCAGCTCCCAGCGGTCGATCAGATCCTGCTCGGCGAGAACCTCGAGCTGCTCGCGGGGTTCGCCGACGAATCTTTCCGGCTGATCTACATCGACCCGCCCTTCAACACCGGCAGGCTGCAGACGCGCAGGACACTCGCAGCGGTGCAGGACGAGGCGGGCGAGCGCACGGGCTTCAAGGGCCGGCGCTACCGCACCGAGCTGCTCGCCGAGTCCTCCTTCGGCGACAGCTTCGATGACTACCTGGCGTTCCTGGCCCCGCGCCTGGCGCACGCCCACCGGCTGCTCGATCGCGAAGGCACGCTGTACTTCCACATCGACTATCGCGAGGCGCACCGCTGCAAGCTGCTGCTCGATGAGCTCTTCGGGCGCGAGTGCTTCCTCAACGAGATCATCTGGGCCTACGACTACGGGGCCCGCGCAAAGCGCCGCTGGCCGGCTAAGCACGACACGATCCTGGTCTACGTCAAGGATCCGCGCGAATATCACTTCGACTCAGCGCAGGTGGACCGCGAGCCCTACATGGCCCCGGGCCTGGTGAGCGCCGAGAAGCTCGCCCGTGGCAAGCTGCCAACCGACGTGTGGTGGCACACGATCGTGCCCACCAATGGGCGCGAGAAGACCGGCTATCCGACCCAGAAGCCGGAGGGCATCCTGCGGCGCATCGTTGCCGCCTCCACGCGTCCCGGCGACTGGTGCCTGGACTTCTTCGCCGGCAGCGGCACCCTCGGGGCGGTCGCCGCCCAGCTCGGCCGCCGCTACGTGCTGATCGATAACAACCCGGCCGCCGTCGAGGTCATGCGTGCGCGCATGACAGCTCACGCGGGCGAGGACACGACGCCCGCATCGGCCGGCTCGCGGGCATAGAGCTGCCCGGCTGAGGCGCGCGCGCCGCGCGCGCCGGGCGCGTCCCGCCGCTGCACGGGCGCAGAACGTGCGAGCCTTTGGCGCATGTACCACGTCGAGATGCGCCAGTTTCCCCATAGCGCCTGCAGCTTCAACCTCTCCGATCAGGAGCTGTGGGCTGTGCTCGAGCCGTGGGTTCGCGAACAGCCGGTGGACTTCGGCGAACGCAAGTGGAGTCCGCACACGGCCAAGCTCACCGTGCTGGAAGGCCCCCACCTCTCCGTCCAGCAGCTCTCCATGGGGCGCGGCTGGAGCAGCGCTCAGCACGAGAGCGAGGACGTCACCGCACGCGTGCTTGCCGCCGCGCGCGAGGCAACAGCCCGCGCCGCCGGGGCTGTCGCACCCCCAGCGTCCCCCGCTCCTCCGGCGGGCGCCGACGATCCGCTCACAGCCGGCGCAGAGCTCGCGCTACTGCTGGGCGCCGACCCTGCGGGGCTGCTCGCGGCCTGGCGCGAGGTGGCCGCGCGCGCCTCCGGGCTTGCACCCAGCGAGGCGCTCGCGCTGGCCGAACGCAGCCTCGCCGAGTCGCGGGCCGGCGGCGGTTGACTCGACGCTAGACTTGGCTGTCACAGATCCATGGTGGGCGTAGCTCAGTTGGTAGAGCTCCTGGTTGTGGTCCAGGCGGTCGTGGGTTCGAGCCCCATCGCTCACCCCTCACGAAAAGGCGCGCACACGCGGGCCTTTCCCATGCACGGTCCTCGGAGACGACGCCCTCAGTCTAGGTGGGGTGGCAACGAGAGTGGCAACACCCGGCTTTGCACCAGGCGCCACGCCAAGTCTATGCTGAACTTGCGGGCGCCTGTTACGTCGCTGAGTAGGGCGTCAGGCGTCCCGCCTTGCTTTCCCGGTCGCGTGATTCGATTGCCCTGAGCGCGCTGTCGACGCGGCGGGCTGACTTGCCTCTGTTGATACTCCACAGGCGAGACACGGGCGCGTCCCAGCCACGCTCAACCTCACGGGCGAGGGCCAGACCAAGCTGGCTCTGCTCCTCGTCTACCCATCGCCTGGCCGTGACGAGCTCGTCATCCTGCAGCCGAGGATCGTCCAACGAGACGAGCATCGCAAGCGCCCGCCTCAGCACTCCTGGATCGCTTGCGCGCAGGCGAAGTTTGAGGTCGACGCGCAGTGTGTCGGTGCCGTGGCGGCGCGCAAGCTGACACGCTCGGCCGAACTCACGACGGTCGCCAGCATCGACTACCTGCACCAGTACCTGCTCGACTCGCTGACGTTGAGTGGGCGTCAGGCTCGCGCGAACCAGGAAGCGCATGAGGTCGGCCTTGACGTAGCCCGAACGAAAACACCAAGGATCGGCCTCCAGGAAGGTCAGAGCTGTCTCAACCGCCCCCGTCTCACCGGCCTGCAACTGTGCGACCTCGGCTAGGAAATCATCCGAGTACAGCGCCCGCTGAGCGGCACGAAGCCTGACAGTTGCTTTCCGCCATGGCTCGTCATCGCGTGATCGAGCATTTGCGAACGCCTCATGGACGGCGGCACGAGCCTGCTCCAGCGCGGCGGCGCGTTCGAGGATGCCAGACCGGCTGAATTGCGCCATGGGCAGAGCATAGGCTGGCAACACGGTGGCAACAGAGCCCACGGCAACCGACCAGATCACACCGGACGGCAGCCCCGAAACGCTGGCCGGACCGGCCTCGACGCCACGCCACGCCACCACCCGAGCCGGCGCGCTGACTGGCCGGCCAGAAGATGCGCCCCCCTTGCAGGTAGCTTCGTGCACCTCCTGGGTGAGGGTGCCCATCCTTTCGCTCCACGCATGAATCTTTTCGCTCAACGCATGGATCTGCTCGGTGAGGTCGGTGTTCCTCGTGAGCAGGTCGCTCTGAAACTGTGCTAGCTCGTCCCGGTGTTTCGCCGCAGCTTCCTCGTTCGCCCTATCGGTCCTCGTCTGTGCCTTCTGGGCGATGATCACCAACGCGCCGGTGTAGAACGCAACGCCGGAGAAGATCACCCAGGCGTCGTTGGAGCTTGTACGCAGCTGCCTGCATCCGCGGCGGTGGCTGCCCTGCGTCGCGTGAGCAGCTTAGACCGCTTCAGTGAGCGCCTTACCGATCCACTCGTTGATGATCTCTTCGGCGCCTGGATTGCCCATGTGCCCGAGCGCGGCACGAGCGATGAGATCCGTATCCTTGCCGCTCGTCGCCACAATGACGTTGTCCTCGATCGGGAAGATCGAGTCCTCCATGCCGTTGATGGCGAGGAGTTTGCAGCTTGCCGATCCAAGTACCCCGGTGTCGACCAAGCTGAACTTCGGCGCGTCGGCCTGGTAGCGCGCGATCGCGGTGGCGAGGTCGGCATCGCGGTACCCAAACTTGTAAGCGAGCGCGTCGGCGAGTGCGTAGGGATATTCCATCTGGTTCTGCGCGCCAATCCACGCACCGTCGAACATGTGATGTGAGCCGCCGCCCTGCGCGACTGCGGCGAACAGCCGGTCGCCGTGGGTATGCGCTATCCGGAAGGCGTAGTAGCCGCCGGTGCTGATTCCACGAGCGACGACCCTCATTGGGTCGAAGCCGTAGTTCGACGCATTCGCCTCGACCCAGTCGAGCATGCTGCTCATTAGGCGGTCAGGGGAGCTCGGGTCGTTGGGTGCGGCCGGACAGTCGCCGGTACCTGGGATCTCAAAGCTCAGGGTCGCGCAGCCGTGGTCGACGTGCGCCTGCGTGCGCGGCGTGTTGTCGGTTCTGTATGCGTCGAGCCCGCAAATGAACAGCACCAACGGCCATCCACTGGGTGGCGTCTCGCCGGTGGGGAAGCGAAGGTACGCTTGGATTGGCACGCCCCGATCGCCTACGGAAGTTTCAGCGTGGACGAACGGGATCTCGACCGCGCTGCTCGGCGGATCAAGCAGAGCCGCCCCCTTCTCGTACGCGGCCTTCCCGTTGCGCCATGCCAGCTCACTCAGGTTCGACCGGTTGATCGGGAAGCGTGCGATCCGGTACACGGCGGCAGCTCGCAGATACAGATCTCGTGCCGCGGGAGATTCGCCGGCCGAAAGCGCCCGTTCGGCATCCGACACCAGCTCTTCTGCAGCCGGAAGGAAGGGCTTCGCATAGTCGTCTGGCCGATAAAGGATTGCCGGATCGTCACCAGAGAGCTGGACGAGCTGGGCAAAGATAGGATCGAAGTCCTCAACTCTGCCGTCCATGAAGGGGTAGATCCCGTGCGCGCTAGCGGGGCGCCACTTCGTTGCCCAAAGCGCGGAGACGGACTCGTGGAACGAGAAGTATGGGAACCCGGCACGTAAGTCCTCGGCGGTGGATTGAACGTGGTATGGAGGGACCGTAATCGCGAGGGGCGTTGTGCTCATGATCAATCACCTTTCGTTTCTCCAGCTAGCAATCCCGTTACGGCAGCGCGAGGGTCGCGGGGGCATTGCTAGTCGCTGTCACCCAAACCGTGTGATATGTCGTCGCGGGGCCAGTCGCGGACGTTGCATCCAGCGCGGGGGCTGCAGCCTCGACCGCCGACGGCACCCGCGGAGAGTTCTCGGGGCACCGGGCGAGGACAAGACTCACGACGGGCCGGGCGCTTGAGCCTGCACCACCGTGAGGCGCAGAGACGCCCGGTTGGCCGGAACAAACGACGCCGACCGGGCAGCGACTGCTCGGTAGGCCGAGGAACGATGCCGGCATTACTCGCCACGTGGTGTCGAATGCGCTAAGTCGAGAACCCTGCCAGCTCCCGTGGCTAGAGCTCGTGCACAGCCAGGGCGGCGAGCTTTCGGACGGGGCAGCTGCCCGCTTCGCTCCCGGTTCCGGGAGCAACCGCCGTGTTGCCGGATCATGCCTACGCCGGTTAGGTCGTCCTGGTTCCGTGACGAGCGAGTCGAAGAACCAGAGCTGCCTCGAGGTTGTGGTCGCTGATTGCATGTGGATTACCTCTGGTCTGGGTCGAGCGCTGGTTGGAGCGCCTGCGCTGTTGCTCGGCTGCGGGCGGCGCGGGGTGAACGCGCCGATGAGTCTCCCGTGAGGCGCATCGCCCTGATAAGCCGCGCATCGGGGTCACACTCGCCCTGTATACGGCGAAGCCGTCGGGCGTTGGCCTCGGTCAGCGCGTCGGGCGCGTCGGAGCGAGCGCCCCGGAAGGCGGCGAAGCTGCGACCCAGATCGACCGGCGCGGTCTCGCTGACCACTGCGGCAAGACGCTGTTGGACGCGGCGACGCGCGCCGGATCGGGCGCAACCCCTGTCGCCTCTAGCGCGAATGCGCCATCGAGCGTCGTCAGTGCCCCCGCGCTCTGGGTGCGCGTCAATGCGCCACCGAGCTGGCGTAGTTCGACCAGGGCGAGGGGGCCCGCGCCAATGGCCGCCGCGCGCATGATGGCGATCGCGGTGGAGGGGTCGAGCTCTGCGAGAAGGCGACCCTCGCCGATGGCGGGCACCGGATCCGGAGGATCGAGGTGGATGTCGCTCAGCTGGTCCGGGCGGCGCTCGGCGAACGAGTCGAACAGTGGAGCGGGAAGCGGCCCGAAGCAATCTGCGATTTGCGTCTGAGCAGTGCGAACGTCAGTCCCACACGCTCCGAGCGCGATCACGCCGCGGCCGCGTAGCGGCTCGGGCATGGCTGGGGCGTCGGGGGCGTTGAGCGCCCACGCCATCGATGTCATCTCCCGCGGGAACGAGTCGGCCACGTTGATCCAGCGCTCGACGACCGCGGGGAGATGCTCGATCGCCCAGAAGCGAGCGCCCGCGTAAAGCGTCGGGTGGGGCCAGAGGCGCAGGTGAAGCCGGGTGGCGATCCCGACGCCACCGCCACCCCTGAACGCCCATAGCGCCTCAGGGTCGTCGGCTTCGCTGGTGTGGTGCTCCTCGCCGGCGGCGTCGACGAAGTCGACCGCGAGCAGGCTCGCGCTCGCCAAGCCATGCTCGCGGGCAAGCCAGCCCAGCCCTCCTCCCAGCACATAGCCGCAGACGCCCACGCTCGCAGCGGTGCCAGCCAGGCCCGCCAAGCCGGTGCCGCTAGCGTTCGAGGCAAGGACCCCCCAGGTCGTGCCCGCGCCAACGGTGGCGGTCTCGGTGTCGCTGTCGATCTGCACCGTATCCAGGTAGCGAGTCGCGATCAGCGCGACCTGGTCGTCGAGACTGCCCGAGGCGCCATGGCCGGTCCCCTGAACCGCCACGCGCAGCCGGCGATCCGCGGCGAGCTGGACGGCCTCCGACACCTCGGCGCTGCTCCTCGGTGCGGCCACAAGCGCGGGACGCTGCTGCGCGGTCAGGTTCCACGGCCGGACCAGTTCGGCGTAGTCCTGCTCGTGAGGAAGCCGCACGAATGGCAGCGCGTCACCCGCGCGCGACTTGACGTGAGCCGGGCTGTGCACGGCGTCCTCCGGGGGTCGGGTTGATCACACTCCGCTACCTGACAGCGAGTCCTCGAGGTCGAGGCACCAATCAGGGCCACCTTCCGCAGGCATTTCGCCTGGGCCTCTATTACCCGCGAGCGCCATATCCACTCGCATTTGCAGAGGCCGTAAACGTGCGAAGGAGGCCTACGCGTGGTTGGGCCTTCGGCTCGCTGGCGGGCTGCCTCGACGAACGCGGAGGTGATCGCGGCGGTGATGACCGAGAGGAAGGCGATACCCGTGAGCATCACAAGCGACGCGATGAGCCGGCCGATCGTGTTCGTCGGCACGAGATCCCCATAGCCCACCGTGGTGACGGTTTGAATCGACCACCAGAGGCCAGCACCGATGTCGTGGAAGTTCCTCTCGTCGGCGAAGCGGATCAGCACTCCGCCGCCCACTGACACCACGAGAGTGGCGAGAGAGATGATCCAGGCCGCGCGGCCCACGGTCAGCGGCTTATGCCCCAGGAACTTCCAGAATCGCCGGTGCGGCCGCCGTGCGGCAGGCGCACCGCCTTGAGCTGTCGCCATCGTGTTGTCTCCCTTGCGATCGTTGTTGATGGGCGAGGTAGATCAGCTCACCCCGACCACCTCGATCACCGATCGTACGGCCTCGTGCTAGCGCGGCCGAAGGCCTCGCACTAGCATCGGCCCCGTGCGGCATGGGCGCCCCGAACCGCTCAGGCGGGCTCGCTGCCCGCTGCCTGCTCGGCCGGCAGCCCGTGGCGATCGACGATGCGCTCGTAGTTGAGGCGCATCAGCGCGATCACCTCACCAACATCGGCGTCGTCCTCGATCCGCCGGGCTGCGGGTCCGCGCCTGTCGGGGAAGACCGGATGGGGCACGATGCGCCCCTGCTCTTTGAGCTCTGTCCACGCCTGCTGCGAGAAGAAGAAGTGCGCCGCGTGGTCGCCGTGGAGGTGTCCGATCTCGCGGTGAGCCACCTTGAAGGCGAACTCGCCGCGCCGCCCGGAGGCGGCGGTCACCCCCGGCCAGGAGCCCACCTCCTCGGTGATGCGCTCGCTCACGGTGGACGTCCTCGTCGTCGTCATCGCTGGCCTCCTGGATTCGCTTTTGGAGCACGCTACAAGCTCAAGTGCACTTGAAGTCAAGGCCCAAACGCGCTTTGCTTTCGCTGTGGAGATGCTCACGATCGGCGAGGTGGCCAGGCGCAGCGGCGTCGCGGCCTCGGCGCTGCGCTACTACGAGCAGCGCGGTCTGATCGCCTCCGAGCGCGCCGGCTCGGGCCACCGGCGCTTCAGCCGGCCGGTGCTCCGCCGGATCGCGTTCATCGTCTTCGCACAGCGCGTCGGGCTCTCGCTTGAGGAGATCGGCGGCGAGCTCGCGAGGCTTCCGCCGGGCCGGGTCCCCGCGCGCGGGGACTGGGCGCTGCTCTCCAGCGCGTGGACAGAGCGAATCGACCGGCGCATCGCCGAGCTCGAGCGGCTGAAGGCCGGGCTGACCGACTGCATCGGCTGCGGCTGCCTCTCGCTCGACCGCTGCAAGCTCGCAAATCCCGACGACCGCGCGCGGCGTCTCGGCCCGGGCCCGCGCTATTGGATCGGCGACCGCCCGCTCTCTGCTTGAGCCTCAGCTGAGCGGCCTGCCGCCGGCGCCCGCAGCCTGCGCGCTGCGGGCGCTCACCTGGGGGGCGACGTCGGGGGCGGCGTCGGCGCCGAGGCAGCCGAGCAGCGCCTCGACGCACGCGGGGTCGAACTGCGTGCCCGCGTTGCGCTCGAGCTCCGCGCGCGCCTCGGCGAGGGAGAGCGCCGCGCGGTAGGGACGCTCGCTGGTGATCGCGTCAAAGGCATCTGCGACGAGCATGATCCGGGAGGCCTGCGGGATCGCCTCGCCGCGCAGGCCGTCGGGGTAACCGGATCCGTCGAAGTTCTCGTGCGAATGGCGGATCCAGGGGACAACCGTCTGCAGGCCTTCCACGCGCGCCACCAGCTCGGCGCCCGCGACGCTGTGGCCCTTGACGAGCTCGAACTCCTCGGCCGTGAGGCGGCCGGGCTTGCACAGGATGTGGTCGGGCACCGTCACCTTGCCGACGTCGTGCAGCATCGCTGCCATCCTCAGCGTCCCGAGCATGTCCTCCTGCCAGCCCAGTGCGCGCGCTATCGAGACCGCGCAATCGGCCACGCCGCGCGAGTGCTCGTGCTGCGCGTCCATGCGCATGTCGACGGCGTGCGCGAGGGTGGCCGCCCAGCTGAGACGCTCCGCGGTGCTCGCGGAGGGCTGCGGGCGTCCCGTGCGGGAGGCGTACAAACGGGAGTCGGCCGCCCGCATCAGCTCCTCGAGCTCGGTTCCGTCCATCGGGAACGTCGCCAGGCCCATCGTGCTGGCTGCGCGCTCGCCCAGCGCCGCCCTGATGCGCGTCGCGCTCTCCAGCGCATCGGCGGGCTTGATCTCGGCGAACAGCACCGCGAACTCATCGCCGCCGAGGCGCCCGATCGCATCGGCCGGCCTGACCGTGATTTTGAGGGTGCTCACCACCCACCACAAGAGCTCGTCGCCCGCCGCGTGCCCGTAGGTGTCGTTGACCTGCTTGAAGTGGTCGAGGTCGAGCACCAGCACAGCGCCCTGCCGCGCCCGGCGGCAGGCGGCGCCGATCTCCGCGACGGCCCGCTCCTGGAAGCCTCGACGGTTCAGGCAGCCCGTGAGCGCATCGGTGCGCGAGACCTCCATCAGCGCGGTTCGCTGGTTGTCGTGGTTGCGCGCCTGCCAGGCGCTCATCGCGCCGGTGCACGCGAGCATCACCGTGAAGACCGCCTCGTATTCCCAGCTGCTGCCGCCGAGCGTCGCAGCGATGCCGAGGTAGGCGGCGATGCTGAGCCCGCCGACGGTCAGCACCGAGCCCAGCGGGTAGGACATCGCCGAGAACACCACGGGGATGAAGAAGATCAGCGTCAGCGGGCTGCCCGTGCCTCCGTCGGCGAGCACGCCGAGCACGATCAGGCTCAGATCGAGCAGGCTCCAGGAGAGAAAGAACGTCTCGCGGTAGCGGCTGCGCACGATCTGCTCGCGCGGGAGCTGCGCGACGATCACCGTGGTCACGAAGCCCGCGCCGAACAGCGCTGCGATCGTCGTGCGGTGGGGCTGCTCCCAGGTGAAGACGAGATACAGCGCAGCCGCCCCGCAAACTGCGTAGGTCAGCCAGATTCCGGCCGCGAACGTCGCCACCCGCATGCGCAGGGCGGACTGGTCGACGATGCCCCTGTCGTCGTCGTGTTGCATTGCAGATGTATCGGGCGCTGCAGCCGCTACGTGAGCAATGCAGGGGCGACTCTGGACGCGAGATGACTCATGTGTTATCTGCTTCACCGCTGAGCGCGCGGTGAGCATCCGCGTGGCACGGGCGGACGCGCAACCGCCGATCCTGCTATCAACCGGCCGCGGTGCCGCGCGCACGACTACCTCGCCTCGCCGCCGCCCGCAGGCAGCCCCGGGTGGGGGTTCTGCGCACCGTAGCTCGCTCTCGAGGCGGCGTATGGCGCTCGCCGGCACCAGCATGAGCGCCCCGCCCTCCGGCGAGCAGTTCGAAATCAGCTGCGGCGAGCAGCGCGCGGTGATCGTGGAGGTCGGGGCCGGCGTGCGCGAGTACGAGGTGGGGGGGCGCGCGGTGCTCGACCCATACCCGCTCGGCGCGATGTGCGACGGCGCGCATGGTGCTCCGCTGATCCCCTGGCCCAACCGGCTCGCCGACGGCCGCTACTCCTTCGACGGCGTCGAGCATCAGCTCGCGCTTAGCGAACCGGCCAAGCGCAACGCCAGCCATGGACTGCTGCGCTGGCGTGCATGGCGGGCGCTGGAGCGCCAGGCCGACCGCGTGGTGATGGGCATTCGCCTGCACCCCATGCCGGGCTATCCCTTCGGGCTCGATGCCAGCATCGCCTATGCGCTCGGCGACGGCGGACTGAGCGTCCAGACGACCGCCGTCAACATCGGTGAGCGGGCCTGCCCGTTCGGAGCTGGCCAGCATCCCTACCTCTCCGCGGGGGAGGGGCTGCTCGACGACTGCCTGCTCGAGCTGCCCGCGCGCACCCGGCTGCTGACCGACGAGGAGCGCCAGCTGCCCACCGGTCGCGAGGAGCTGCAGGGCAGCGCCTTCGACTTCCGCAGCGCGCGGCGGCTGGGAGCACTGCAGATCGACTCGGGCTTCACCGATCTCGAGCGCGACGCCGACGGGCTCGTGCGCTGCAAGCTCACGCGTGCGGATGGCTCGACCCTCGAGCTGTGGGCCGATCAGCGCTACAGCTTCATCCAGCTCTACAGCGCCGACACGCTCGCGCCGGAGCGCCGGCGCCGCGGTCTCGCTGTGGAGCCCATGACATGTGCGCCGAACGCCTTCCGCAGCGGCGAGGGCCTAGTGCGCCTCGAGCCGGGCGCCTCGCTGAGCTGCAGCTGGGGAGTACGCGTGCGCTGAGGCGCGGCGTGCGGCACGCGCCGCAGGGCGCTATTCCAGCAGCGCCTGCGCCCGCGTGTTCAGGCGAGTCATGCCGCGGATCCAGCGCTCGGGGTCCTGCGCCTTGCCGATCGCGAAATCGCGCATGTCGGGGTGCGTGAGGATCAGGAACAGGTCGTTGCCGAGGTCCTCGAAGATGCGCTCCGCGGCCTGCTCCGGCGCGAGCACATCGCCACCGCCGATCACCGCGGCGGCCCTGGCCGCATCGCCCCCGGCGCCCGCGCGCAGCATCGCCGTGTCCACCGCGCCGGGGCAGATGCACGAGACGCGCACACCCTGCGCGCCGTAGGTGAGGGCCAGCCACTCGGCCAGCCCGACCGCCGCGTGCTTGGTGGCCGAGTAGGCCGCGTCGCCGATCGTCGTGAGGATGCCCGCCATCGAGGCCGTGCTCACGAGATGGCCCTCGCCGCGAGCGATCCAGCCCGGCAGCAGCGCGCGTGCGGCATACAGGTGCGACATCACGTTGATGCGCCACTGGCGATCCCAGTCCTCATCCGGCGCATCCACGCCGCTGCCGGTGGCCAGCCCCGCGTTGGCGAACCACACGTCGATCGGGGCGACGGTGCGCTCGATCTCCTCCACGAGCGCAAGCGTGGCGCGCTCGTCGGAGACGTCGAGGACGCGCGCAAGCACGCGCGGGCCGAGCTCCTCGCTGAGCCGCTCGACGCCCGCCGCGTCGAGGTCGGCGGCGACCACGCTGCGCGCGCCGCGCTCGAGCAGGCCGCGCACGAGCGCTCCACCGATGCCGCCCGCGGCACCGGTGACGACGATCACCTTGCCCTCAGGGTCCATCAGCTGAGCCTATCCGAGCGCCGCGCACGGAGGCGCGAGGCGCGAGGCGGCCGCGTCGTGCAGCGCTCGGCGCGCCGCCCACGTGTGCGCACGCGGCGAGCGTGGTGCGCACCTGGCTGACGGGTTGCTCGCGCTCGCCTAGCATGCCGCCTGAGCCCACGACAAGGAGAAAACGCCATGGCCCTTTCCCGCAAGGCGACCCGCGCGGAGCGTCCGTTCCACAGTGATGATCCCGAGGAGATCTACGCTCCGCGTCATGAACTGCGCGAGAAGTCGATCCCGGCGTCGGTGGCCCACGACCTGATCACCTCCGAGCTGCTGCTGGACGGCAGCGCGAAGCTCAACCTGGCCACGTTCGTGACCACCTGGATGCCCGGCCCCGCCGCGCAGCTGATGTCCGAAACGGCCGACAAGAACATGATCGACAAGGACGAGTATCCGCAGACCGCCGACATCGAGTCGCGCTGTGTGAACATCATCGCCGCGCTGTGGAACGCGCCCGAATCCGACGGCACGGCCGCCACGGGCTGCTCGACGACGGGCTCGAGCGAGGCGGTGATGCTCGGCGGCCTCGCGCTCAAGTGGCGCTGGCGCGAACGGATGACCGCCGCGGGCAAGCCGTGTGAGAAGCCGAACATCATCATGGGCGCCAACGTCCAGGTCTGCTGGGAGAAGTTCTGCCGCTACTGGGACGTGGAACCGCGCATGGTCCCCGTCGAAGGCGATCGCCTGCACATCGGCGCCGCCGAGGCGGCCGCGCTGTGCGATGAGAACACGATCGGGGTGGTCGCCATCCTCGGCTCCACCTTCGACGGAAGCTATGAGCCGGTGTCCGAGATCTCCGACGCGCTCGACGCGCTGCAGGCCGAGAAGGGCCTCGACATCCCGATCCATGTGGACGCCGCCTCGGGCGGCTTCATCGCGCCCTTCCTGCAGCCCGAGCTCCTGTGGGACTTCCGCCTGCCGCGCGTGCAGTCGATCAACGCCTCAGGGCACAAGTACGGGCTCGTCTACCCCGGCGTGGGCTGGGCGGTGTGGCGCGAAGAGGCTGCGCTGCCGCGCGATCTGATCTTCAACGTCAACTACCTCGGCGGCAACATGCCCACGTTCGCGCTGAACTTCTCGCGTCCTGGCAGCGAGGTGGTGGCCCAGTACTACATGTTCCTGCACCTCGGGCGCGAGGGCTACACGCGCGTGCAGCGCCGAGCGCAGTCGGTGGCCATGTACCTGTCGCGGGAAATCGGCAAGATGGGGCCCTATGAATGCATCACCGACGGCAGCGAGCTGCCGGTGTTCGCGTTCAAGCTGAAGCCCGACGTCGCCAACTACACCGTCTACGACGTCTCCGGGCGCGTGCGCGAGCGCGGCTGGCAGGTGCCCGCCTACACCTTCCCGGAGAACCGCGAAGACCTCGCCGTGCTGCGGATCGTGGTGCGCGCCGGGATGAACCACGACATGGCCGATCTCCTGCTCGCGGACCTGCGCCAGATCACCGAGTACCTCGAGTCCCTCGAGGCGCCGCTGCCCGCCCGCGATCCCTCGATCGTCGGCGGCTTCGCCCACTAGTAGCCGAAGCTCGCTCAGCGCCGCGCGGCGCGGGCCGCGCGGGCGAGCGAGAGTGCGAGCAGCCCCACGACGGCCACCGGCATGATCCACCAGGACGCCAGCGCGGTCTGGGCGCACAGCGCCGTGAGGCCCAGCGCGAGCACCACGCCGAGCGCGGTCGGCCAGTCGTCGCCTGCCACGAACTCCCAGACGCCGCCGAGCAGGGAGCTCACGCGCGCCACGAGCCCACCGCCTGATCGGCTGCCGCCGGCAGGGGCGCCGCGTCCGCGCCCGGAGCGCCGCGCAGCACGCGAGCCAGCGTAAAGGTCATCAGCAGCGCCGCGAGCGCCACGCAGGGGATGATCGCCAGCAGGGCCGCATCGCCGCCCGGCCAGCTCGCGCCGGCGCCCTCGGCGCCCCAGAACATACCGAATGAGCTGAGCATCACGCCGACCGCGAACTTCATCGTGTTCTCGGGCACCCGCGCCAGCGGCGCCCTCGCCGCGAACCCCACCGCCGCCACCAGCAGCACAGCGATCGCAGCCGCGGCGGCGGCCAGCGCGACGCGGTGCTGGTTGGCGCCGAAGGTGAGCACGATGAAGGCCACCTCGAGCCCCTCCAGGAGCACCCCTTTGAAGGAGATGGTGAACGCGTAGGCGTCCAGGCCGCCGTCCCGCCGCCCGGCCGCGCGCGCGGCCCGGCTCTCCTGCTCGTAGGTCTGCAGCTCGTCGTGCTTGGCCTTCAGGCCGGCCGCGCGCAGGATCGCCTTGCGCAGCCACTGCAGGCCGAAGATCAGCAGCAGGCCGCCGACGAGCACCCTCAGCAGGTCGATCGGCAGGGCTGTCAGGGCGGGTCCGAGCGCCGCCACGATCGCGGCGAGCGCGAGCACCGCCGCGCCCACGCCGGCCAGCGCCGAGGACCAGCTGCGCGTGCTGCCGACCGCGAGCACGATCGTCAGCGCCTCGACCGCCTCGACGGTGCATGCCAGGAACACCGCCAGGGCGAGGCCGAACTCGCCGGCGCTCATCTGCGCGCCGCTGTCGCTGGGAGGCTCATCCGCGCGCGGCCCGGGTCAGGTTTCGATCGTGACGAGCGTGCCGATCGGCGTATACGGCCAGATCTCGGCCGAGGCGGCCAGCGGCAGCTCGACGCAGCCCAGGCTCTGCGGCGTGCCGAAGGAGGCACGGTCGAAGTTGTGCAGCGCGTCCCCGCCGTTGAAGTAGCTGATCCACTTGATGCCGGGGTCTTCGTAGTGCGAGCCGTCCGGATTGGTCCCGCTCATGGTTCCTTCAGGGATGTGCTCGAACACCGGGAAGGTCCCCAGTTCCGTTTCTGCACCCGAAATGCCGGTGTTCGCCGGCGCGCTGATGATCGTGCGACCGGCGGACCACAGCGTGGCCGACTCGGGGACTTCGCGGTGCACGTAGACGTAGCTGTACGGTTCGTCCAGGCGCTTTCCGGCGAGCACATCGGCGAGCAGCGCGTGCCAGACAGTCGCACCCGCTTCACCGTCGACGGTGAGGTTGTTGTTGTTCTCGAACTTCATCACCGCCCCGCGCGTGACCTCGTTGGCCGTGCCGGGACTCCACAGTGCCTGCAGCTGGTGGGGGGTGTTGCCGTAGCGCCAGCTGAAGCTGCCGCTCGGAGGATCGACCGCAGCCTGCGCCTGCGCGCTCGGCGTGCGCGCCACGGGGGCGCCGGACGGGTGCCAGTCGACCGGCAGGTACCCGGTCTCGGCGAGCAGCTGCTGCAGGCGCAGCGTCGAGCCGTCCGGCACGGTCCATTCGACCTGCGTGGTCGTGTGCAGGCCGGCGGCGCCACCGGCCGTGACCGACACCGGGTGCGCCAGCGTCACGCGCAGCTGGGAGCCGAGCGGCGCGCCGAAGCCCGACGGGATGAACATCAGCGTGTGACTGTTGACTTCGCGCCAGCTCCCCGCGGTGCTCGGCGATATCTGCGGGCGCGAGGAGCCGAGCACTTCGGCGACGGGCTTTGAGAAGGTCAGGTGCAGTGAGGTGGCGGGACCGATCTGCGTGCCCGCGACGGGCAGGGCGACCATCACGGGCGAGCTCGAGGGGGGAAACCAGCTGACCTGCGCCGGCGGTCCCACGGTCTCCCACGAGCGGGCGGCGGCGGCGACCTCGACGGCGCCCGTCGCCGGCTGCGCACCCAGCGCGAAGCTGCGGGCGCCGTCCAGCGTACGGTGAGTGAGCGCATCGGGAGGGCTTCCATAGGTCACAGAGCTGACCGGTTCATCGAAGCTCACGCGCACAGGGGAGCCGGTGGACACGGTCATCCACGGTTGGGTCACGCGCGCAACGGGCGCCTGCAACGTGAGCTGCTCTTCGCGCGTGCTGCCCAGCGCCCATCCCAGCCAGCCCGGGCGGCGCACCTGCACGTGCACCGAGATGCTCTCCCCGGGATGCAGCCTCGTGAGCGGTGTCAGGCGCCCCCCGCTCACGGCCAGCGGCACGGTATGCCCGTGCGCTTCGAAGGCTTCAACGTGCTCGATCGTGCCGCCCAGCGGCTGCACGCTCACCTTGGCAAGGGCCATGGGGTCGCTCGCCAGCGTGACGCCGGTGAGCGTCAGCGCGGCCACCACCAGCGCAAGGATCACGATCCCCACGGCGGCTGCGAACCCGATCAGCGCACGCCCTCGGCTGTGCCCAGACAACTGAGCGCCGCGCGGTGCGGTCCCGATCGCCATCCCTAGAGAGTAGGACGCTCGTGCGCGTCGTGCGCGGGCACCAGATGGAGCAGGAGCTCGCCACCGCCCCTCCGCACGCGGCGGGGCTCGGCGAGCGCCGTCCGTTGATCGCCAAGCGAGCACAGCGCCGGGGAGCGGACGGCCGAGTCGACCGCGCCCGAGATTCGCGGCCACACCCACGCGAACACGGGGTGCGGGCTGCTACCGCGCGGCGTGTTGCCTCGTACGCCCAAGAGGTGACTGTAGCCCCTCGCGCTGTCAGGGCCGGACCGTCGGCGCCGCACGAGGCCACCGCGATGCTCGCGAATCGGACGGTGGCCGTGCCCGCGGGCGAGCACGGCCACCGCCTGGTGTTACGGGCTGCGCTCCTGCGCGCCCGCCCGGCTAACTATGCAAACGGGTACAGCGCCACGATCTTGAACGACTTGCCGTTTGCAGCGACGCTGTAGGAGAAGCCGGAGTAGATGTCAACTCCGGGGATACCCTTGGCTTCCCGGAAGTAGTCCGATTCCCATCCGCAGACAGACCCGCCTTCGGTGTTCGCGAAGCACGTCTGGTCGGTTGCGCCCGGCGTCATGTTGGGCAGCGGTTTACCGGTCGTGCTCGAGCACTTCTCGATTTCCAGGCCGCCTTCTGTTTCGGTTCCCGGGTAGCCCTTCTTTTCGTTGGTCTTGTGCTTGCCGTGGCAGGCGACCGGGCCGTAATAGTCAGCGACGTCGCCCGACCAGGAGAAGGCCGTGTTGGTCTTCGGTGTGAGCGACTTGCCCAGGCCGGTAGCTGCCGCTGCTGCGCCGCCGGTCGGTGTGGCCAGCGCGGTCGAGGAATAGCCGGCGAGCGCCGCCAGGGCGCCAGCGGTCGCCGCAATCACTGTTGCTCTGCGATGCATCTTGTTGCCTCCTTGCCCCCCCAGGGGCATGTTGACTGCACCCCCCACCGGGAGTCCGTTGTGCGCGACCCTAGCGCCCACCCGGTCGTGCGACAAATAGGTCTTTCCTGTCTGTTATTCGCATTGACCTATGCCCACCGCGTTCACACCGCTTTCACACCGCGCCCCGCTCGCGGCTCAGTCCAGCGCTAGTGGCCGCTCGATGGGATTCCCGGCGAGGAACGCCCGGATCGCCCCAACCGCCGGTGTGCAGCGGTCCACGCGGCCGCTAAGCGTGATCGTCGCGGGTTCCGCATCACGCAGCGGGATCACCGCCAGGCCGGTCAGGGCGGGTGCGATCACGCGCGCGACCGACGAGGGCACGGTCGTGATCGCCTGGCGCGTCGAGAGCGCCGCGAGAGCCTCCTGTGCGTTCGTCACGCGATCACGCGTCACGTGGGCCGGATGACCGCCGCGATGATCGTCGAGGCTCCAGAAGCTGGCCCAGCCGGCGTCGACCGAGGGAGCGAAGCCGATGAAGGTCTCATCAAGCGCGTCGGCCACGTTCAGCGCGCTGTGTTTTGCCAGCGGGTGAGAGCTCTGTGCGAGCACCACGCGTGCCTCGTGGCGCACCACCTCGCTCCAGGTGAGAGGGTCCGCGGGCGGGGCGTGGCAGGCCGCCACGTCCACCTCGGCCAGCCAGCTCGCCGGTGAGGAGGAGGGGAACGGCAGTTCGCGGAAGCGCATCTCGATGTGCGGGTGCCGACGTGCGAAGCTGGCGATCGGACCCGGGCTGTCGAGCCCCGGCGGGACGCCGACGAAGCCGAACTCGATGATGCTCGGCCCGCTGCGCGCCAGTTCCTGCGTGGCCGTGACGGCATCGCTCCAGGCCGATACGGCTGCCCGAGCCTTTACCAGGAAGGCCTCGCCCGCCGGCGTCAGCGTGACGCCGCGCGCGTGGCGCTCGAACAGCGTCAGCCCGAGGTCGGACTCCAGCTGTGCGATCGCCTGTGAGAGGGCGGGCTGGGCGAGGTGCAGCTTGGCCGCGGCGCGGGTCATCTGCCCCTCGTCGGCGACGGTCACGAAGTAGAGGAGATGCCCGCGCCTGAACTCCACGCCTTATGCCGGGCGGTCTCGCGCGGCGGAAACGAGTGCCTGTAGTACGGGGTTGCGGTTCTCGGTGCGCCAGACCAGCGAGATTTGCGCCGGGTCGGCGTCGAGGAGGGGGATCGCGGCGATCTCCTGGATCACCTGCACGGCGAGTCTGGCGTCCCCGTGGGGGACGCTTGTCGCGGCACGCGACGCGGACATGATCCCGAGCATCTGCAGCGAGGTGAGGGCGTGATGCTCGGTCAGCTTGCTCGGTGGCCCTCCGCGGTGATCGTCGAGGCTGTGGAACCCCGCCCACTCCGGCTGGATCGTGGGGTGGTATCCCACGAAGGTCTCCTCGAGCACGTCCTCGACACGCAGACTCTCGCAGCGCGCCAGCCGGTGTTGGCGGTGAAGCACGATCGCCCGCGGTTCGACCCGGATGGTTTGCGCGCTCACGCCCGACTCGATGCTGGGCCGATGGCAAACCGCCACGTCGACCCCCGCGAGCCAGGTCGCGGTCCTGCCCCTGGGGAACGGGAGATCCCGAAAGTCGATGCTCACATCGGGGCGCTGCTTGCAGAAGACCGCGAACAGCTCCGAGGTGCTCGGCGGCGGCGGTCCGACGAACCCGACCACGATCGCCCCGCTGTCGGCGCGTGCCAGCGCCTCGCCGGTGCGGGCCGCATCGCGTTCGGCAGCGAGCGCTTCGCGCGCCTTGACCATGAAGGCTTCGCCGGCCGGCGTGAGCGTCACGCCGTCGCTGTGGCGCTCGAGCAGGGCGACGCCCAGTTCGGACTCGAGCTGGGCGATGGCCTGCGAAAGCGTGGGCTGGGCAAGTTTGAGCTTGCTGGCCGCGGCCGTGATACGGCCCTCGCCGGCCACCGCCTCGAGGTAGCGCAGCTGGGTGCGTCTAGCGGCCATCTCGGTGACCCGGATGTGTGGGCAGAGCACGCCGCTTCATTCGCGGCCGCATGTGGTCCATCGCGAGCGTGCTGCCGAATTTGGCTGTTTCCATCACCGCGTCCCCCTGATGAGCCATAGGCGAATGCTTATGGTAGGCCATGAAGCGCTATTGGACTTTCGTCTCACCGTCGGTGAGACTGCGGCACACGTGGTTCTCGCTCTCGCGATGTGCGTCTGGCTAGCAAGTGCGACGCTGGTGCTCGCCCTCTGCCGGACGGTCGCACGCGCTGATCTCGCCGCGAGGTCAGTGCCGAACCGGGGCCACGGCTGGCTCGCGTCCCCTCCCCACGAGCAGGCGGGCAGGGCGCGAGGACACTGTCCCTCGATGTCCTCGCGCCCTCGCTCTGCTCGGGACTGTCGCCGCGCGGAGGCCTGGTATGAGACGCAGGGCGTTCGCCACGCTGCGCCGCGTGTCCATGTGACAGTTGCAATTTGGCCAGGCAGCCAGGCAGCCAAGCAGCGGACTAGGTAATTATCCGCAAAAGGGTGGGCCTGCCAGCCGGCGGACCATCGATCCGCGACGGCCCGCGCACCGCTGAAGTCCACATTACGGTTAAATTTGTCCTTGGTGAAAACCGGAAGGCGGCTGCGGAGAAATACTGAATCACCAGCCGAGCAGGTCGCGCACCCGGATGGCAGGGACGACGTCTGTAGCTCGGTGAGCCCGGCATCGGCAGATGTGGGCCGTAGGCCTTCACCGCCACCCAGCCCCGAACGGGCACCACCGCTCGAATGTGACCGGACCGACACGCGCCCTCGCAGGCCGCCAGGTCCGACGAGCGCTTCCTATGCGGTGATCGGCTGGCGCGGGGTCGCGCGAGCTGCTTGCGGGCGGGCGGGCAGGCGCTCGGGCGCCCGGGCCCGGCGATGGCGCACCCTCTCGGCGTTCTCGGCGTCGCTCACCGCCCAGGCAAGTCGCTCGACGAGCTGCGCGGCGGCGTGCCCGGTGCTCAGATGCACCGAACGGACTCCCTCATCCAGCAGGATGGCCGGATCCCCGTCCTGCGCTTTTGAGTCGGTTGTCACGATGATCCTCGGCATCGGGCTCTCCTCTGGGGTCGGTTCTCGCGCTGCCGTTGCCGGCAGCCGCGCTGAGCTGTGGCGCTGGCATCGGTGCGACCCGGCGCATTCCCCGGGCGTGGGCCGCACCTGGACCGTTACCCGCGCTGCACCGGTTCTCCCTTATCCGGCGAGCATTTAAGATGTACACTAATACTATCAACATACTTAGGAATCTCAAGGGAAGCAAGAACGGCGCCCGGACCACGCGCTTGCGCCACGGCATCCTTGTGCCGTCCGCGCTGCTGTTTCTGGCGCGCACGACGCGGGGGCATCCCGGGCTGGATGCCCCCGCGCTCGCGTGAGCGCGTAGGGAGGTAAAGGAGCTCAACCTCCGCGCTGTCCTGAACGGCGACCGGGGAGATGGTCGACCCTCCAAGCTCCAAGCGTTCGTGACCGCGGCACCCAGGGCGGAGCCGGCGATGGGCCCGCCTCTCCGGCCGGGCACCGCACGGCGAGACGGGCGGTACTCGAGATAAATAGGCTCGGCCGATCCGCTGCCGGCATCCCGTTCTCCCTCGACGAGTTGCTCTACGGACCAGACCTGGCGGCCAACTTGTGACCGCGTGCGCGTTCCGTCTCCCTTGCGACAATCCCAACCACGGCCTTTGGCCGAGTACGTGGAATCGCTCTGTCGCGAGAATAGCACGCAGGACGCGGGAGGGAGCGCGGCCATTGACGCCTCCACGGGCGCTGCGCTACGCTCCCGGCGGCACGATCGACGGGAGCCTGAAGGAGCCTTTTCGATCAGGCCTGAAAGCAGAACGCGAGCGCCGGGCGAGATCTGAGGTCTCGCCGGATTCGGGGAGTACGACAGGTGGATGCAATCACGGCAAACGGCACGCCCGCACCGCTGCGAGGGGGGCATCTGCTGACGGCGATCTCGACCAGCATCGTGGGCATCCTGCGCGAGCACTACGGCCGCGGCCCGATGCGGGCCAAGACCTACGTGCTGGACGACATCATCGTGGTGGTCATGCGCGGCAGCGGCTTCACGCCGCTGGAGCAGACGATCATGGACAGCGGCCAGCCCGAACGGGTGATCGCCATGCGTGAGGACTTCCAGGAGGTGATGGCCGAGCGCTACAAGCAGACGGTGGAAGAGCTCACCGGCCGCAAGGTCCTGGCCTTTCTCAGCCAGGCCCACGTGGAGCCCGACATCACGATGGAGATCTTCTTCGTCGACGGCCCGCTGGACGGCTTCGGCGCGGTGGAGGTCACGCAGGCCGAGTAGGCGCGGGGCCCCTCGCTCCAGGTGATCCCATGCCGCCTGAAGCCTGCAGTAACCGGCGGCGGTAGGCGCGGAGCAGGCGTCGATGCGTCAGCCAGCCGACCAGCTCTCCGCGCTCTGAGAGAACGGGGGCTCCGTCTTCGTCCCTGGCCGCGAGCACCAGCACGGCGTCTTCGAGCGAGTCCCGCGCGCAGATCGCTGGTGCGGGGCGCGCGAGCCCGGCGGCAGTGAGGTCGTGGCGATGCTGCGCGAGCGCCCGCTCCACCTCGACCGCGTCAAGGACGCCGATCAGCGCGCCACCGGGGTCGGTCACCGGCAGCGTGTCCGATCCTGCCGAGGCGAAGCACGCGGCCAGTTCCTCCAGCGTGTCATCCGGACCAAGCGCCTGCGGGGCGCGGTCCATCGCGTCAGCAACCGATATCTGCGCCATCAGACCCGCAGGCTGGCGCTCGTCGATGTCGATCCCGCGGCGGCGGAGCTTGAGCGTGTAGATCGTGTCTGGGGTGAGCGCGTTGCTGAGCGCGGTGGCCACAACGATCGCGCACATCAGCGGCAGGATGATCCGGTAGTCGCCGGTGAGCTCGAAGATGATGATCACCGCCGTGATCGGCGCGCGGGCAGAGGCCGCGAAGACGGCTCCCATCCCCACCAGGCCGTAGGCGCCGGCGGCGGCGGCCACACCGGGCATCAGGCTGTGGGCGGCTGCGCCGTAGGCCGATCCCAGCATCGCCCCCATGAACAGCGACGGCGCGAACACGCCGCCCGATCCGCCGATCCACATGGTCAGGCTGGTCGCGAGAACCTTGGCCGCGAGCAGGGCGAGCAGCGCGATGATCGCGTAGTGACCGGCAACGGCGAGCTGGAGCACGGGATAGCCGACGCCGTACATCTGCGGGACAGCCAGCAGCAACAGCCCGAGCAGCACGCCGCCCACCGCCGGGCGCAACCATTCGGGCCCCCGCCACAGCCGGTCGGCGATGTCCTCGCCGCCGTACAGGACGCGCACAAAGCCGAGGCCCACGCCTGTCGCGAGCACGCCCAGCCCCGCGTACAGCACCAGCTCCATAGGGGAGGTGAAGTCGAAACTCGGCAGCGACAGGAAGGGATGGCTGCCGAAGGCGGCGCGGCCGATCGCATCGGCGGCAACCGAGGCCAGGACCACGAGCCCGAACGAGCGCGTCTCGAAGTCGCGCAGGATGAGCTCGAGCGCGAAGAAGACCCCCGCGATCGGCGCGTTGAAGGTCGCCGAGATGCCGCCGGCCGCGCCGCAGGCGACCAGCAGGCGGAGCTGAGACTCCGACAGGCGCAGCGCTTGGCCGGTGACCGAGCCGAGCGCCGAGCCGATCTGCACGATCGGGCCCTCGCGACCCACCGAGCCGCCCGAACCGATGCACAGCGCCGAGGCGAGCGACTTCACCACCGGGACCTGCGGGCGCATCCTCCCGCCGAGGCGGTTGACCGCGTACATGACCTCGGGGACCCCGTGCCCGCGCGCCTCCGGCGCGAAGCGGCTGACGAGCGGACCGTAGAGCAGGCCGCCGAGGACGGGCACGAGCGCGACGAACCAGATGCCGGCGCCGGGGATGAGCGGGTTGGGCACATGGCCTGCGGCGCTGTAGTCGCGGTGGCCGGTGAACACGTAGGTGAAGCCGAGGATCATGTAGCGGAACGCGACCGCGCCGGCACCGGCTCCGGCGCCGACGAACAGCGCCAGCGCGGTCATCCCGCCAGATCCGCGCGTGCTCCAGCGCGGTGGCCGAGCGAGCCACCTACTCGCCAGCCCGCGACGGGTCCGCGCAGCAGCGCCCGAACCCGACCGAGCCACCCCGTTGGCGCTCGGCGGCGCGCCGACCGCATGATCCAGGGGCCGCGGAGCGACGGCTTGTCGGTCGGCCCGTGCCACCATGGCGAGCGTAGGCGAGCGCGTCGGCCCTACGGGGGCCGGCCGGCGTCCCGCGGTCAGAACTCTGACGCGGCGCTCTGCAGAGACCGCTGTTCGCTGCGACCCTGGCGCGGATGATGTCGCTACACGGCGGCGAGCCGGTCGGTCTCTGCCAGATTGTGGGGATGCATGCCCCGCCCCCCCACTCCCCGGACGTGCATCGCGTGCTGGAGGAGGACAGCGAGCTCGCCGAAGCGATACCGCTCGAGCACAGGGAGCAGGCGGCCAGGGATTGCATCGCGCGCGCGATCTCCATACCTACAGGTCGTTGGCACGCCGTCGAGGTGCCTCCACCGGGCGAGGCGATCGGCCTGCTCGTGCTGCGCGGCCTGCTGATCCGGCGCGTCGGGGTTGACGGCAGGTTCGGCGCTGAGCTACTCGGGGCTGGGGATCTCCTGCGGCCCTGGCAGGGCGAGGAAGAGCTGCCGACGCTGCCCGTAACGACGGGATGGAGGGTGATCGAGCCGACGTCGATGGCGCTGCTCGACGCACCGTTCGCACACCGTGCTGCGCGCTACCCGCCACTCAGCGGGCAGCTCGTGGCACGGGCGCTCCAGCGCTCGCGCAATCTCGCCGTCAACATGGCGATCGTCCAGCACGCCAGGGTCGATGTGCGCCTGCACATGCTCTTCTGGCATCTCGCCGGCCGCTGGGGACGAGTACGCAGCGACGGTGTCAGTCTTCCGCTGCGGCTCACGCACAGCGTGCTCGCCGATCTCGCGGCCGCGCGCCGGCCCACCGTGACCAGCGCTCTTTCCGCGCTTGCCCGCCTGGACTTGGTCCAGCAGACCAACGACGGCTGGCTGCTGCGGGGGAAGCCTCCCGGCGAGCTGCTCGAGCTGGTCGCGGTCCCGCCGGCGTTGACCGAGAGCGCCACTCGCCGCAACGGTCAGGAAACTGACCGGGGACGGTGAATGAAAACCTCGCGCGAGTTGGCCCGCGGCCAGCAGGCCGGCCGGCCTGCTGCTTGTCCCGACGCACGCAGCCGCCGGTCATAATTCTGACGTCGACGACGCACGGCCCGCTCGCCTGAGATGAGATGCTGGCGATGCACTGGGGGAGGCGTGTGTCCGGCGAGCCTCAGGGGTCGCCACCCCGTCCCGGGGTGTGGCCCCGCTCGCCGGCCGCACGCGCCGCTCGCCCGGCCGCGCAACATCCGGCGCGCGCGATCCGCCACCCGGGCCATCGCGTAACGTTCCGGGCATGGGCGACGAGGCGGCAGCGGCCAAGGGCGGCCGCCCTCACCTCAGGCCGCTGCTGATCGGTGCGCTGCTGATCGTCATGATCGGTGCCGCCGCCACGCTGTTCGGCTGGAACATCAGCGGCTGGCTGAAAGAGGTCAGCAGGACGATCAGGAGCATCTCGATCGGCTATCTGATCGCCGGGGTCGTGCTGCTCACGGCCCAGACGACGCTGACCGCATACGCCTGGTACTCGATCCTCAGGTTCGCCTACCGGGAATCGCGCGTCCGCTGGATTCAGATCTACGCCTGCTACGCGGCCGCGGTGGCGCTGAACTTTGTCCTGCCGGCCAACCTGGGCACGCTGGTCATGCTGCTGATGTACACGAGCATCATCACCGCCGCGACGTTCGCCGGCGTGCTGGCAGCATATGTGGTGCAGAAAGTCTTCTACACCACCATCGGCGTGGCCGGCTACATCTACCTGTTCCTCTCGGTGGGCGGGTCCTTCGACCTGCAGTTCGGCTTCGTCAGCGCCCATCCGTGGGCGACCGCGCTGCTCGTGGTGGCGGCCGGCGCGCTGCTGTTCCTGGTTGCGCAGGTGCTGCGGCCGCGGATCAAGCACTGGTGGGAGGAGGCGAAGGACGGGGGCGAGATCCTCGTGCACCCGCGCGCCTACTTCGGCCGCGTGGTGCTCCCCGAGTTCGTCAGCTGGCTCGCCATGCTCGGCATGATCGGCGTGTTCCTCGCCGCCTACAACATCCCGGTGAGCTTCCACATCCTGATGCGCGTGGTCGCCGGCAATTCCGTCGCCAACATGACCTCCGTCACGCCGGGCGGGGCCGGGGTGGTGCAGGGCTTCAACGTCCTTTCGCTGAAGGGGATCACGAGCTCCGCCAACGCCACCGCGTATTCGGTGGCCCAGCAGCTCGTCACGACCGTGTGGAGCATCCTGCTGGCGATCGTGCTGCTCGTCCGCGCATTCGGCTGGACGGGCGGAAAGACGCTCGTCGCGCAGTCCTACGGCGGTGCGCGCGAGAAGGCCGCCGAGCAGTCCGCTGCGCGCAAGGCCAAGCGGGAGGCCAAGCGGGAGGCAAAGACGGGGGGCCAAGCGGGCGGCGAGGAGGGCGTGACGCCGCTCAGCTGAGCATCTGCGAGCTTCACGAAATCGTTATGGCGCGCGGGCACTTTGTGATGTGGCCGTGATGTGGGCCCTGGAACACTCTGCTCGTGTTCGCGCGCAGGGCAATTGGCAGGTGTTGAGAGATGTCGAGGACACGCTCCAGCGGAGCGAGCTCCGATGCTCCCGTGGCCCCCTTCGCTCACGGCGCCACCGGGGCGCTCGCAGCGGCCCCGCCGCACAACGCCGGCCCGCCGCGTAGGGGCGCGGCGCATCCCGGTCTGCGCCTGCGGGTCTATTTCGAGCGCCGGGAGCTCGATCGCCAGCTCGCCGCAGGGAGGCGATGGGACACCGGCGCGGCGCTCGCATTGCGGGCCCGCCAGCTGACCGATCCGCGCGCCCGCAGCCGGCTCGCCGCAAGCCTGCGCGCGACGGTCGACTTCGTCGAGCGCTCCGGTTCGGGCCGCGAGCCCTGCGCCCGAGTGCCGAGCGGAGAACCGCTGAGCCGCGGGCGGCGGGCGGTGAACGGCCTGGCAGACCGGCTCGAAGGAGCGGGGCCCGTGAACCCGCGCGGCATCGTGCTCGCCCGCGCGCTTCTAAGCGGCGGCGTGAACCCGCTGCGCAGCGCCCACTGCGGGCAGACGGTGAGCGAGGCCGTCAGCGAGGTGGAAGCGGCGCTCGATGTGGACGGGACCGGCGAGTGCCCAGCGCGGCCCGGTTCCACGGGCGCTTGCGGAGTTGTCCTGCCCGAGAGGCTCGGCGCGCAGGTCTCCTGACGCGGTGGCGGCTCGGCGCGCAGGTCTCCTGACGCGGTGGTGCCGCCGGGATGGGCCCGGCCGGGACGCGTTCAGCTGACTTTCACATTTGCCTGTCAGCATCGCGCCATGCGCCTGCTGGTCGTCGACGACGACCCCTCCGTGCGCGAAGCGCTCGCGCTCGTGCTCGACCTCAACGGCTTCGAGGTGAGCACCGCGGTCGACGGGCGCGAGGCGATTCGCGCGCTCGCGCGGGACTCGCCCGACGCGGTGATCCTCGACGTGCTGATGCCCGGAGTGGACGGTCTTGAGGTCTGCCGGCGGATCCGCGCGGCCGGTGATCGCACGCCCGTCCTGATGCTCACCGCCCGCACCGAGGTGAGCGAGCGGGTGGCCGGGCTGGAGGCCGGCGCAGACGACTACCTGGCCAAGCCGTTCGCGCGCGAGGAGCTGATCGCGCGCCTCCGCGCGCTGCTGCGGCGCACCGGCTGGGAGGGCGATGAGCAGCTGTTGCGCTTCGAGGACCTGGAGCTCGACCCGCTCGCGCACGAGGCGCGCCGCGGCGCGCGGGCGCTCGAGCTCACGCGCACTGAGTTCCTGCTGCTCGAACTGCTGCTGCGCCATCCCCGCCAGGTGCTCACGCGCGCCGCGATCTTCGATCGCGTGTGGGGCTATGACTTCGGCCCTGCCTCCAACTCGCTGGAGGTTTACGTCGGCTATCTGCGCCGCAAGACCGAGGCCGGCGGAGAGCCCCGTCTGGTGCACACCGTGCGCGGCGTGGGATACGTGCTGAGGGCCGCGCGATGAGCTTTCGCCGGCGCATGGTGCTGCTCGCAGCAGGCGCGGTTGCCGCAGCGGTGGTGCTGGCCTCGGTCGTGGTGTACGTGGTGACGCGCAACGAGCTGCGCGCGCAGATCGACGCCAGCTTGCGCCAGAAGCTCACACCCGGCCTGCCGCAGGCGGTGAAGCTCCAGGCCAACCTCAGCCCGTCCGAACTTGCCAAGCTCAGGCGGGAAGGGAAGCTGCCCGCGCTGCTGTCAGGACCGATCGCCATCCATGCGGACGGTGGCGGTGTCGCGAGCAGCTCCGTCCACGCGACGGCCCCGGCTGCCGCCGGGAAGGGGCTCCCCAGAGAAGAAGTCTCGGTCGAACGCAAAATCACGCTCGGCCCGCACGAGCAGCGTGCGCAGCGATCCTCGCTCGGCGGGCCTGCCGGTGCGATCGCACGGCTCGTGCTGCCCAGATCCACGCTCGGCGGTGCGATCGGGTATGTGCAGCTCCTGCAGGCCGACGGAACCATCGTGGGCTCCGGAAGGCAGAGGGCCGCTGCTCCCGATCACCGCCGCCACCCGCGCGGTCGCCGCGGGCCGTCTCGGCACCTTCTTCAGCGACGCGACCGTCGCGGGCACGCCCGTGCGGATACTCACCGAGCGCGCTCCCGAACGGACGCGGTGTGGCAGGTGGCCCTGCCGCTGACCGACGTGAACAGCACACTCACGCACCTGAAGCTCGTGCTCGCGATCGTCAGCTTGGGCGGGATCGCGCTGGCGGCAGCGCTCGGGCTGCTCGTATCGCGCGCGGCGCTCGTGCCCGTGCGCCGGCTGACGGGTGCTGCCGAACGCGTTGCGCGCACGCAGGACCTCGGCGCATCGCATCGATGCCGGCGAGGAGGACGAGCTCGGCAGGCTGGCGGAGAGCTTCAACACCATGCTGGCCGCGCTGGAGCGCTCGCGCCTGGCTCAGCGCCAGCTCGTCTCCGATGCCTCGCACGAGCTGCGCACGCCGCTGACCAGCGTGCAGGCGAACCTCGACGCGCTCGCGCTCGGCGAGCAGCTGCCCGCGCACGAGCGCGCCCGCATCATCGCCGCCGCACAGCGCGCAGCTGCAGGAGCTGACCGTGCTCGTCGGCGATCTGGTCGATCTGTCCAAGACCGAGATCGACAGATCGAGATCGAGGACGTCCGCCTCGACCTGGCCGCGGCCGGGGCGATCGAGCGCGCCCGACTGCACGCGCCGCAATGCCGCTTCGCGCTCGACGCCGAGCCATGCCTCGTGCGCGCCGCGCCTGCGCGCCTGGATCGCGCGATCTCCAACCTGCTCGACAACGCGTGCAAATGGAATCCACCCTCCGCGTCGGCCGGAGCTGTGGAGGTGCGCGTGCTGCGACGGGCGCCTGGAAGTGCGCGACCACGGCCCCGGGATCGCCGAGGAGGACCTGCCGCGCGTCTTCGACCGCTTCTACCGCTCCCCCGAGGCGCGTGGGCGTCCCGGCTCGGGTCTCGGGCTGGCGATCGTCAGGCAGACCGCCGAGGCCCACGGCGGCTCGGTGCACGCCGCCAACGATCCCGGCGGCGGCGCGCGGCTGACGCTTGAGCTCCCGCCCTTGCAGATGAGCGACGCCGAGCTTCGCTCGGCCGATAGCGGCGGTCCGCCGTCCTGCGAGCCCGTTCAGAAAGCTCCTCGTCCGCTCTAAGGCGATTCTCAGCTTGGGCCCGTTTGATGGGTGTGCCGCTGCGAGCGATCGCAGATCACGCGGCGCCACCACCAGCGACCAACAAAGGAGCTCCCGTGTCCCGCCCTCAGCGGCTCGCCCCGCTAACCGTCCTGTGCCTCGCAGCGGCGGGCCTCCTCCTGGCCGCCTGCGGGGGATCATCCTCGGCGAACGACCCAGCCGCCGAACGCTCCCAGGAACAGAAGGCCGAAACGAGGTTCGCCGACTTCGCCAGGTGCCTGCGCGAACACGGCATGAACGCCGAAGCCATCTCGCACTCCGGCGGCGGTCACGGCCTGAAGATCAGCCCCGGTCAGGCAACCGGTCCCGCCGCAGCGGAAGCGGCCGAAAAGGCCTGTGCCCGCTACCGGCCCGAACCGCAGAAGGTCAACCTCTCGCCGCAGCAGAAGGTGGAACGCGAAGAAGCCGTCCAGAAGTTCGCCAAGTGCATGCGCGAACACGGGATCAAAGTTGAAGCCTCGACAAAGGGGGGCGGCGTGCAGATCGGCATACACGCCCGCGTGGGCGAAGCCGGCGCGCCGAACCCCGAAAGCCCCGCCTTCCAGTCCGCGCAGAACGACTGCCAGCACCTGCTCCCGGGGGGCGGCCCCCGCGGCGCCGGCCCCGGCCCCGCCAAGGCGCCCGGCGGCGAACACGCCGGCTCAGGCAGCTTCCAGAGCCAGAATGGCGGCTGAGGGTGAGCGCAGCGGCCGATGATCGGCCAGCGGGCGCGGCGAGCGGCGCGGAGCTCGCCGCCCCCGTCGAGGGCGAGCGAGCGAGCGCAGACGGAGCCGAACGCCCGGCCGATCCCGGATACGGCTTGCCCGCGACAGAATCCGCGGGAAGCGGGCGACGCCGCCGAGCGCTGGCCGCGGGCGCCGTTGCGATCGCCGCGATCGCGGTTGCCGCCGTCGTGCTCACGCAGTCGCACTCACCCAGCCACAGCACGAGCGGAACGGGACTCCCAGCAGGCGACACCACCGCCGAAGTCACCCGCCGCACGCTAACCGAAAGCTCGACCGTCGACGGCACGCTCGGCTACGGCAGCACGCTCGAACTCTACAACCGGCTGTCGGGGACCTACACGTGGCTGCCGGCGCTCGGCGCGGTCATCGCACGAGGCGGGACGCTCTTCCGCGTCAACAACCTGCCTGTGGTGCTGATGTACGGCTCGGTGCCCGCCTATCGCGCGCTGAAGCAGGGCATCAGCGACGGGCCCGACGTAGAGGAGCTGAACCAGAATCTGATCGACCTCGGCTTCGACCCCTACGGTGCGATCACAGACGATGAATCCTTCAGCGCCGCCACCGCCGCGGCGGTCAGGCGCTGGCAGCATGCCGAGGGCCTCAGCGAAACCGGCGAGGTTGAACTCGGCCGCGTCATCTTCGCCCCCGGCGCGCGACGCGTGACGGCGGTGAAGGTGGCGCTCGGGCAGGACCCTGCGGGCCCGTCGAGCTCGCAGGAACCGGAGGCCAGCGAACCGGGCTCCGGTGGGCACGGAAAGGAACCCGGCGCGCAGGAAAAGGCCGCAAGCGAAAAGGCCGCCCACGAAAAGGCGGTCGCAGAAAAGGCCGCCAAGGAAAAGGCCGCCCACGAAAAGGCGGCGGCGGAAAAGGCCGCCGAGGGAAAGGCCGCGAGCGACACGCCGGCCGCCGACGACGGCACCAAGGAACCGTCGAGCAAAGAACCGGCCGGCAAAGGCGAAAGTGAAGCCGCCGGGGCAGGGATTGTGGTACTGACCACGACCTCCACCCAGCAGCTCGTGCAGCTCAAGCTGAAGGCCGAACAGCAGACGCTGGCCCGTGTGGGCCAGGCGGCGCCGGTGGCGCTCCCCGGCGGGGACGTCGTTCGGGGATGGATCATCGAAGTCGGCTCGGTGGCCAGCGCAGCTTCATCCGATGAAGCTGAAAAAAGCCCCAACAGCGGAGAAAAAGGGGAAGCTGAAGCGGCCACGATCCCGGTTACGCTCGCGCTCGAGCATCCGGTCGCCCATCTCGACGAGGCGCCGGTCAGCGTCGAACTGGTCAAGAGCATCCGCCGCGACGTGCTCGCCGTGCCCGCCACCGCGCTCACGGCCACCGCCGGCGGCGGTTACGCGATCGTGACTCTGCAGGGCGGGCGGCGCATTGCGCTGTCCGTGACGCCGGGCATGTTCGCCAACGGCTACGTGCAGGTCGAAGGCGCGGGCGTTACCGAAGGGCTCACGGTGATCGAGTCCGAATGAGCCCCGCGGCGGTCCTGGAGCTGATCGGTGTGGTCAAGGACTACCCGGGCGGCGTGCAGGCGCTGCGCGGCGTCGACCTCACCGTCTGCGAGGGCGAGCTGTGTGCGATCGTCGGTCCTTCGGGGTCGGGCAAGTCAACGCTGCTGTACATCATGGGCACGCTCGAACGCCCCACAGGTGGCATCGTGCGGATCGCCGGCAGCGATGTCGCCGAGGCCTCCGACGGCGGACTCGCCGCACTGCGCGCACGGCGGATCGGGTTCGTCTTCCAGCAGTTTCACCTGATGGAGGCGGACAGCGGCGCTGGAGAACGTCGCCAACGGCCTGCTCTACACGGGCACGCCTGCGCGCGAGCGCCGCCGGGCCGCGGCCGCGGCGCTGGAGCGGGTCGGGCTGAGCCACCGCGCGCAGCAGACGCGCGGCGCTGCTCTCAGGCGGGGAGCGCCAGCGCGTGGCGATCGCCCGCGCACTCGTCAGCTCTCCGGCGATCGTGCTCGCGGACGAGCCGACCGGCAACCTGGACACAGCGAGCGGTGCCGGCATCCTGGAACTGCTGCACGCGCTCAACGCGCAGGGCACGACGGTGGTCGTGATCACGCACGACCGCGAGATCGCCGCCACGCTGCCGCGGCGCGTCGAGCTGCGCGACGGGCGCCTGATCCACGACGAGCTCGTCGAGCGCGCCCGCATGAGGAGCGAGCACCGGGCTGCTGCACGGGCGCCGTCCCCGGCGCCGGCGCACGCCGCGAGCGGCCCGCTCCGGGACGGCGGTCCCCCGCAGCCGGCTGCTACCGGCCGACGTCCTGCGCGTGGCGAGCATCGGGCTGCGCACGCGCCGCGTGCGCGCCGCGCTGTCCGCCCTGGGCGTTGCGATCGGGATCGCCGCGATGGTCGCCGTGCTGGGGATCTCGGAATCGAGCAAAGCGGGCCTGGTGGCCCAGCTCAACGAACTGGGGACCAATCTCCTTACGGTCGCGCCGGGGCAGACGTTCCTCGGCAGGTCCGCGCAGCTGCCCGAAGCGGCAGAGCGCGCGGTGCGCAACCTCGCGAGCGTGCGCTCGGCCGCCGCCGTCACCGCGATCTCCGAGGCAAGCGTTCGCCGCAACCCCTTCATCGAAGCTGCCGAAACGGGCGGCATCGGTGTGTACGCCGCCGACTCGCAGCTGCTGGGCACGCTCGGCGGCCGGATGCTGCAGGGCCGCTTCCTGAACCCGGCCAGCGAACGCTACCCGCTGGTCGTGCTCGGCACGGTCGCCGCCCAGCGTCTCGGCGTCAGCTCGCTGACCGTGCACGGGCGGCCCGTGCAGGTCTATCTGGGGGACACGTGGTTCACGGTCGCCGGCGTGATCGGCCCGCAGCCACTCGCTCCGGAAATCGAACGCGCGGCGCTGATCGGCTATCCGATCGCCCACAGCCTGTTCGGCACCAGCCGCCATGCGACGATGCTCTACGTGCGCGCGGATCCTGAACGCGTGCCCGAAGCGGACGCGCTGCTGGCCGCGACCGCCGACCCGCAGAACCCCGAAAACACCACCGTCAGCCGTCCCTCCGCCGCCCTGCAGGCGCGTGCCGACGCCCAGAGCACGCTCACCGCCGTCTTTCTCGGCCTCGGCGCCGTCGCACTGCTCGTGGGCGGGGTCGGGATCGCGAACGTGATGGTGATCTCCGTGCTCGAGCGCCGTCCCGAGATAGGCCTGCGCCGCGCGCTCGGCGCGCGCGCCGTGCACATCGCCGTCCAGTTCCTCGGCGAGTCCGTCCTGCTCTCGGTGCTCGGCGGCCTCGCCGGCGTCGCGCTCGGCGCGGCCGCCACCGCTGGCTACGCCGCCACGCAGGGCTGGAGCCTCGTCGTGCCGGTGCTCGCCGTCGGCGGCGCCGTCGCGCTGGCCGTCCTGCTCGGCGCGCTCGCCGGCCTCTATCCCGCGCTGCGCGCTGCGCGGCTGGCGCCGGCTGCCGCGCTGAGGAGCGTCTGAGGCATGTCGCTGCCCGGGCGCCGGCGGTGGGCGCCCGGACAACCGGCGCGCGGTGCCCTCTAGCGCCACCACGGTGCGCGCCGCAGCTCTGCGATGCGCAGCGCCGGTTGCGCGAGTTCGCCCAGATGTTCGGCCAGGTGGTCCAGGTGCTCGCACAGCCACACGCCGTAGTGCGAGCCGTAGGAGGCCAGCACCATGTCCTCCGGTCCGAACGTCGGTGGGGCGATCGCCGCGACGGCCTGCTCGTGTGGCCGGTCCACCAGCTCGGCCAGCCGCTCATACCACGCGGCGAGCACCTCGGTGCGGCGCTCGAGTGCATCGCGGGCGGCCGGGACGGCGAGCGGGTCACGCGGGAGCCCCGCGATCGCGTGCGCGGTGAGGCGCAGGCGCAGCGTGCCGCCCACCAGCCGCCACAGTTCCTGCTTCTCAACGCGCTTGGAGCCTCGCTCGGTCAGGAAACCTCGCAGCGCGTCGTCGAGGCGCAGCCCCGCTGTGATCGCCGCCGGCTCGCCGTCGGGCTCCTCCGCACCCAGCCCTGCGGTCCAGCGAACTGCCTGCGTCAGAAACGAAGCCCCCGAGCGGAACGCGTCGGCAAGGTCGTCGCCGACGACCGCCGCCACGCCGCGCGGCCAGAACATCGCGCCGAAGAGCACGCTCACCGCACACCCGATCGCGACGTCCTCCACGCGCACGATGCCGACCTTCCAGCCGACCGGTGCGAGCAGGTTGAAGAGCACGGCGACCGTGACGGTGAAAGCGGCCTGGCCGACCGCGAAGGGCGCGGTGCCGGGGGCATACGCGGCGATGAACACGGCCACCGGGAGCGTCACCCACAGCGCGGTCGTGCCGCCGCCGATCAGCACGAGCAGCGCGCCGCCGATCGCGAATCCGATAACCGTGCCCGTCAGCGCCTGCAGGGCCGTCGAGCGTGTGGAGGCGGCATTCGTGCGCAGTACCGAGAGCGTCCCCAGGACCACCCAGAAGCCGTGCTGAACGCTGCTCAGATCCGCGACCGCGACCGCCACGCCGAGCGCCAGCGACGCTCGCAGGCTGTTGATGAACCACACAGAGCGCACGCTCGCGTGGCGCACGGTGGCTGCGGCCACGTCGGCGAGGCGCCGCGTCGAGCGGGCCAGCGCCGAGCGGGCGTAGGCGCTGCGCTGCGCTCTCAGCCAGTCAGCATGGACAACGCGCTCGGCCACCAGCGAGGACGCCCCGATCGCCAGCGTCGCCACCGCCATCGCCTGGGCGTGAAAGGAGATCTGCGTGTCGCGGCGGAAGGTCGCGCTCGCCGGGGTCAGCTCGAGCGCTGAAGCCAGGCTGCGCTCACGCAGGCGCGCGAGGCCGGCGAGGTCGGGCCGAGCGCTGCCGTCGGCGAACAGGGAGGCGGTGTCGCGCATCGCGCCGGCGGTCCCCGCCAGCAGCGCGCGATCCCCGGGCGCGGCCACTCCCAGGTCGCCGTGCTCGCGCACCGCGTCCGCGAGCAGCGATGTGCACCACTCGAGCAGCTCCACCACGTTGGCGAGCGCCTGGTCGGGCGCGGCGAGGCCGAGCGGCCGGTAGGGGGTGGCGCCGAACGCCGCGAGCAGCTCGTGCTTGACTGCTGTCAACGAGTCGAGCCCCGCCTGGCCGGCGCCGTGCAGGGCCGCATCGAGCTCCTCGGCGATGGCGCGCGCCATCGTGGACACTGCCCCGCGCAGCGAATCCGCCGGCGGGCGCGGCGAGAGCAGCAGCACCGCGGCGGTGCCCGCCACCGATGCCAGCCACCAGCCGGCGAGACGATCGGGGATCATCGCGACCGTGCCCGGCGAGGCCGCGGGCAGTACGTAGGCGAGGAGCGCGCCGGTCGACCCGGACGCAGCGTTGGGTCCCGCGACGCCGGCGAAGTACACCGTGAAGGTCACCGGGACCGTCACCACCGCCGCCAGCGCGGTCGACGCGCTGACCGCTGTGCCGATGCTGAGCAGCACGCTTCCGGCGAGGGCCAGCAGGAGGTGGGCGGTCAGTTTCTCGCGCCGCGTGCCCGCAAAGGAGGCCAGCACGAGTGTGGCAAAGCTCCCGAACGCCGCGAAGATCGCCATCTGCAGGTTGCCGATGCCTGCGTCCGTGATCGCGAACAGGCCGACGAGCACGAGCGTTGCGCGCACCGCGCGCAACGCCGCCGAGGTGGAGCGGCTGGGCAGCCAGGTGCCGGCCCTCTGCCAAGCCTGCTGCCACAGGGAGACCGGTGAGCGCTCGCCTACCGTCGCCACGCCCGGCGAGTCTACTGAGAGTCACATCGCGCGCAGGCGCACATGGGCCTGCGCCGGCGCCGGCCGCGACCTGGAGTGCTCAGCGGCCGCCCGGACCGCGTCCGAGCGCCTCGTAGTGCGCATCGGCGTCGGCCCAGCGTCCCTCGCCGGGGCGCAGCCTGCGGGCGCTGATCTCGATGCCGCCCGGGCCGCCGGCGGCCTCGGTTGCGCCGAGGCGCGCGCGGGCGCTCTCGAGGAGCTTCGCCATTGCGGCCCTGCTCACGCCCAGGCGCTCAGCCACGCCGTCGCTCCCCAGATCGCGTGCGAGGTCGAGCACAAGCCGGTCGCGCTCGCGCCGCAGCTCATGCTTCTGGCGCTCGCGCGCCATGTGCCGGGCGACCCGCGCCTCGCTGCCGCCGGCGAGCAGAACCTCGCCGTCATCACCGGGCCGTGGCATGCTGCGATCCATGTGAGGAGTATTCCTGAAGCCCCGGACGGCGGCGGGAGCTTTTCCTCGGATATTGCGGCTTCGCATCGCGGCACGAGCCGGCCGTGACTCCTCCAGCCGGTGCTCCAGCCGGTGGGGTTCGCCGCGCAGCGCCCCAGAAGCGGCAGCTCGCCGCTGTGATCACTCGTGGGTCCATCGACCCCTTCGCTCAAGGCCAGGGGGGGTATGCCGATGAGCCCTTAGCCGCCACGTGTGGAGCAACTGCCACCGCAAACGGTGCTGCGGCTTGGAACGAGGCCGTGAAGAGATGCTTTCGCCATGAAGAGCCTGCCTGACCACGAGCGTGAGCGCATCGGCCTCGATCGCGTGGTCGCGCTCGCGCATCGTCATCTGGAGTTCGACGTCGTCTTCATCGCCGAGCTGACAGCTGCGGGGCAGGTCTATCGGGCGGCTGCCGGCGACCTCCTGCCATTCGAGATCGTGCTCAACGGTCCCGCCGGCGATGCCACGTTGTGCGGAGCGCTGATGGCGGGCGAGATCCCCAGCCTCATCAGCGATGCGCGGGTCGAGGATGGGGCCGGCGCCCTTCGCCTCGCTGCGCACGGGGATCTCGGCTCGTTCATCGGCGTCCCGCTGCGGCTCTCCGACGGCACGCCATACGGGGCGCTGTGCGGCCTCAGCCGCACGCCGGACGCCACCCTCGACGAGCGCGACGTCGGCTTCATCGCGATGCTCGGCGAGCTGGCCGTGGCCGACCTCGACGAGCAGCGCAGGCAGGAGCACCTGCACGCCGACATCTCACGGCTGATCGAGAGCGACGGCGTCGATGAGCCCCACAGTGTGGGCATCGCCTACCAGCCGATCATCGATCTGCACGACGGCCGCTGCCTGGGCGTCGAGGCGCTGGCGCGCTTCCCCGAGCCCTTCGCAGGTCCCGACCTCACGATCGCGGCCGCGCAGACGGTCGGCCTCGGCCTGGAACTCGAACGGCGGCTCGTGATCCAGGCGTGGAAGATGATCCCGCTGCTGGGCCCCGGGCAGTTTCTGGCGCTCAACGTATCCCCCGATGCGCTGGTCGAGCTCGCCCACCGCGCGAACCTGCGCGAGAACCTGCCGCTCTCGCAGCTCGTGGTCGAGGTCACCGAGCACTCGGTGGTCCAGAGCTACACGCCCCTGCACTGCGAGCTCGCGCCCCTGCGCGAACGGGGTCTGCGCATCGCGGTCGACGACGCCGGCGCGGGCTACGCCTCGCTGCGCCACGTGCTCGAGCTGCGACCCGACTTCATCAAGGTCGACCGCTGGCTGATCGACGGAATCGCCGACGATCATGCCCGCCGGGTCGCCGTCGGCGCGTTCCTCTCGCTCGCCCTGGATCTCGGCTCGAACGTGGTGGCCGAGGGCGTGGAGCGCGCAAGCGACCTCGCCACCGTTCGTGACATGGGACTCCACGCCGCGCAGGGTTACCTCCTCGGCAGGCCCACCACCGACCAGCGCTCCATCTCGCGCTGGCTCGGCGCGGCCCCGGAGCCCAGCGAGCACGTGCCGGCGCGGGTGCGAGGCGCTCGACGCCGCGCGCCGCGCGTTCCTGCGAGCAGGGTCGTGCGCGCAAGGACGCGCGCCACCCCCTCCTGAGGGCCGGGCGCGCTTCGGGGCCATCGGTGGCGTGGGCGATGACGTAGGCTGGCGCGGGTGACGCCGGTCGATGTCGAGCTCGCGCTGACGGCGCTGGCGGCGATGCTCTCGCCGACCACGCTGTCCTTCACGGTGTTCGCGCTCGTGCTCGGCGAGCGCCCGCTGCGGACGGGCTGGTGGTTCTTCCTCGGCGCGTTCGGCGTGACGCTGATCATCGGCGTGGCGGCAGCGTTCGTGATCGGGGATGTGGCCGCCCCGTCCAACGGCTCGAGCACCCCTCCGACGTGGGTGGCGGTGCTCGACGTGGTGGCGGGCGCGCTGCTGCTCCTCATGGTCGCCCGTGTGCTGCGCCGCCCGCCGAATCGCGCGCGCACGGCCGATGCGATCGAGAGGATGAGCACCGTGGCCACATCGCCCGCGATCGCGATCGTCGCGGCTGGTGCCACGCTGGCGAATCCCGGGGGCTTCATCCCGATCGCGCTGAAGGACATCTCACAGCTGAACCCGAGCGCTGCGGAATACATCGCGCTGTGGGTCGGCTTTGCGCTGGTGTCGCTGCTGCCGCTGCTGCTCGCGCTCGTGTCGCTGCTCGTGGCGCGCGAGGGGACGATCGCCGTTCTTCACAGCGTGAGAGGCTGGCTGGAAAGGCACGCGCGGACGCTCGCTGCGGTGATCGTCGTGCTGCTCGCCGTGGCGCTGCTGCGCAACGGCATCGTTGGCCTCACGAGCTAGGCACCTCGTTCGCGCGGCGCCAGCGCTGAAGCGGGCGGCTCAGCAGTCGACGTGCAGCGCGGGAAGCCTGTCGGGGCTGATCCCCGCGTCCACGCATGCGAGGTAGGCCATGCCGCGGTGGATGCCGTCGATCACCAGCACGCTGCCGTCGAACTCGCCGATCCGCAGCACCACGTCGGAGGTCCAGCGCTCGCCTGCCATGTCGGCCATGAAGCGATCGATCCGCAGATCATCCGCATGGTCCTCGGCCGTCTGCAGCGTCGCGCTGCGCTCGCGATAGATGGCCAGCAGCTGGCTGAATGTCCTGTGGCCTCGGTCCACGTAGCCCATGAAGCTGCTGAACAGCGTCGGCGTATGTGCCAGCTCGCCTGCGGACAAGGGCTTCAGGGCCATGCGATCCATCGTCGCCCGGTGGGGCGCCCGGGCACATGGATCGCCGGCCAAAGTGGCGATGGGCGCTTGCGACAGCTGTCCACCTAGCGCTGATCGTCACAAGGCCGGTGGCGTGGGCTCGGCGGGGCCCCGGTCACCGTTGCGCTAGGCGTGGAAGCGGTAGAGCTTGCCGGGGACGCTTCTGACCGCCCAGCCGTCGCCATGCGCGTCGACCGCGGCCGAGTCGTATTCCCAGAAGTTGGCCGCGTCGTGGATCGGGATGTTGCCGATTCGTTCCAGCACGTGGCCGCTGAGCGACAGCTTCGCCACGAACGTGCTGCCCCTCGATCCCTGGTGGACGACGACACCCGCATAGATGGAGCTGCCGTCAGCGCTAAACGAGCCCCCCTTGACTTCGGGATCGGGCGGGAACACGCTGAACTCCGTGAGCACGGTGCCCTGCGGGGAGATGACACCCTCCTCGCCGATGCCCTGGCTGCTCGCCCAGCCGGCGAGGACCTCGCCGGCTGAGTTGGCCGAGAACACGCCTAAATCGCCCATCGCGGGGGGTTGCGGCTGGATGTAGCCGCTGTAGTCGCCGCCAGCGGTGAACGTCTCAATCGGGTGTATCGAGGTGACCGACTCCGGGTCGCCGGGTTCGGGAACGCTGATTTCGCCGCCGGTCTCATAGATCGTCCCCGTGGGCCCGACGGCGAGGCCGCGCGGAAAGCCCAGGGTGCCGGGAAAGCCTTCGCCCTGAGCACCCACCTGGCTGACCGCGGCACCGCTCTGCGGGTTGGCTCCGTACAGGTGTTCCGCGGTGATGGCGCCGAGGTACAGCTGGCCGTTGCCGAAGGCTTCGACGGCGGTGCCGGGCGGGATCGCGAGCTTGCGCAGCAGCCTGCCCGACGGGCTGTAGACGTACACCTCAGGGACGAGTTCCTCCCTGCTCAGGCTCTCGCCCTGCACATATGCGGTGCCGTCGGGTTCGATCACAACGCCCGCCGGGGTCACGCCGCGCGGCATGTGCGTGGCGACGGAGATCAGACGCGGGGCCGCTGCCGCGAGCGCCGTGGTGAGTGCGTAGAAGCCCACAGCCAGCCCAAGTCCGCACGCCCGCAGCCTCATCCGCGCGGATCCTACCGGCCCGGCTCAGCTCACATGGACCTGGGCGTCGCCGGCGGATGCAGTTCGGCGGTCGCCTCACCGCCCGCGAGCACGCTGCCATCCTCGGCGAGCAGCTCCAGGCCGATCCGGCTGCGCGGCGACAGCGAGGCGCCGCTCGGCCTCGAGGGCCCATAGGTGTGGGGGAGCGATTCCGCCCGCTTAGCAACGCTACGCGCGCCGGTCACGGTCACCGTCCACGCCTGGTGGATCGTGAGAGTGCGCCACCGATGCCCGGAGGTGGCCTGTGCCGCCCACGCGGTAGCCGGCTCCCGGCGTAACGTCCCGGAACAGCAGCCCTCCGAGCGAGTCGGCATTCTGCGTGTATACAGTCGCGCCGCTGGAGTTCGGCAGCGACACTTGAGCATTCGCGGCCAACTCCGTGACATCCACCTGTTCCACGCTGCCCTGCACGCTGAAGGCGGCCGCGCTCGCAGCCGCCATCAGGCAAGCAGCGGAGCCGCGTCTTTTTCACCTCTGGCGCGGTGATTGGCCTGGCCGGCCTAGGCGAGCAGCTCGACGGCGCACTGGATGCCGCTCGCGCGGGAGAGACGCGCGTCGGCGGTGAGGAGCGCCACACCGAGCGCCTCGGCGAGCGCCACGTAGGCGGCGTCGTAAGGCGTGAGGTTGTGGCGCAGATCCCAACAGCGAGACAGCAGCGGGAGGTGCGGCGCACGCCTGAGCGGGAGGTCGGCGAGATCGGCCAGCGCCAGCGACGCTCGGCGCTCGTCTGGGAGCGTCCGCCTCCACACGGAGACCACCTCGAGGTCGATGATCTCCGGCGCGACGAGATCCTCGCCTCGCAGTCGAGCGCGTAGGCGATCCCCGTCGGAGCCGTCGTCGCCTAGCGCTGTCGCGAGCACGCTGGCGTCGATGACGATCACGGTTCGTCGCGAGCGGCGCGGACCAGGCGGGCTGCCTCAACCAGGCCCGTCAAGCCGCCGGCGCGCCCGCCGGCGCGATCGAGCAGCTCATCCAGCGACGGGCGACGGGCGTCTGCAACCAGGCGGCCCAGCAGGTACTCCTGCAGGGATTGGCCTGCGGCCGCCGCCCGCCGCCGCAGAACGGCGTGCACGTCGGCCGGCACGTCCTTGATCTGAACACTCGGCATCGGCCCAACTATAGCGCCAATCTGGCGCCACTGGGTGCGTTATGGCGCCCTTTCAGCGCTGGCACGCGGCCGTGCCACCGAAGGCGACGGGCATGGCGCCATCCGATCCTCTCCGCGGCCGCGAGCCCGGAGGCCCACGCCCGCGTTGACGGTCCGCCTAGGTCGCCGGGTGCGCCCTGAGCTCGCGATTCACTTCTTTGCCAAGCCCGCGCAGCTCCCAGCCGACGCCGATCCAGAGGGCTCCGCGGATGATCAGTACGATGCCGATTATCACCGCCAGCGTCGCCAGGCTGGGGGCGGGCCAGGAGAGGATGACGATGCCCGCGATCACATCGAAGATCGCGATGGCGATGTTTCCCGTGCGCCCTTCGGGCTCGCCGAAGGCAGCCACCAAACGCACCACTCCGGCCACGATCAGCCACACGCCGAGGATGAGCACAAAGACGACCAGAGCGCCGAACGGTTTCTTGATCAGCACAAGGCCGGCGATCGCGCTCAGCACACCGATCATCGCGAGCAAGCCGCGGCCTTCGGCCCGACCGAAGATCGAGCCGCCGATCGCCAGCAGTCCGTCGACGAGAAGCAGGATCCCGGCGATCACGGTGAACGTGGCGAGGGTTTCGTGCGGCGATACGACGAAGAAGATCCCGACCGCAAACACGACTGCCCCGAACAGCATGACCAGCCACCACAGGCTCGCAAACCGGCCCCGTTCCTCACTGGCAAACGCTGACATTGTCAGACCTCCTCACTAGGCATTAACGCGAGTCACGCTGCACACCCACGGCTTTCTATGGCTGGAACTATGGGCCGTGGCGGGCTCGCGCGTATCCGCGATTACTACGGTGCGTCCTCGGTGTATCGCTCCGGTTCTGGCCGAGCTGGGCCTAATCATGCTGCTGCAGCGGTTTGGGTTGCGGGGGCCGCTCCTGCCGCGTGTGGCGGCTCTTTGGAGGAGCCGGGCTGCTCGGAGGGGAGCCGCCGGCTGAAGAGCAGTCCGATCAGCGTGAAGAATGCGAGGATCGACAGCGCCGTGCGCAGCCCGTCCAGGCGGGCGTTCTCGTTCTCCTGCACGATGGCGTCCGTGGCGCCGGGTGGCACATGAGCCTTGTTGAGCGCGTCCTTCAATTGCGCATCGGAGATGAAGGGGACGCCGCCGGAGAGCTTCGTCGAGGCCTGTGATTTGACGGGCGCGGGAACGGCGGAGTTCTGCTGCACCCCGGTCAGGAATGAGCTGCTCAGCGCGCCGATCACGATCGCACCCGTCAGCGCGGTGCCCATCGAGATTCCGAGATTCGTGATCGTGTTCTGCAGCCCGCCCACCACGCCGCTCTGCTCATCGGGAAGCGAGGACACGGTGACGGCGCCGAGCTGGGAGGACAATGCCCCGATCCCGAGACCGGCGAGCAGCATCGGCCACGTCGTTATCTCGGGCCCCGCGCCTTCCTGGAGCGCCGCGACCATGATCACGAGGCCGGCGAACACGGCAATGAAACCGAGCTGGACCACCCGGCGCGGCGAGGCCGCGGGGAAGAGCTTCGGGATTCCGGCTGCGGCGATGATCAGGGCGAACGACAGCGGCAGGAACCTCACTCCCGTCTGGATCGCCGAGAGCCCCAGTGCGACCGAGAGGAACAGTGGCACGGCGAAAGCCACCCCGCCCTGCACGAAGTACTGAAAGAAGAACGAGTTCAGCCCTGCGCGCAGCACGTGGACCCGGAGGACCTTGGGGTCCAGCAGCGGCTCGCCGCCACGGGCGAGCACATGATCCTCCCACTCGATGAACAGATACAGGACCAGGCCGCCGGCGAGCATCAGCCAGATCACCGGCGAGAGCCCGATCCATTCGGGGGCGCCCGCTTTGGCCTTCACGAACCCCCACGTTCCCGAGCGCAGGATCCCGAAGACGATCAGCGCGAGGCCGGCTGACGACAGCGCGGTGCCCACGAGGTCGAGGTGCACCTTTTTCTCACGCGGGCCCTCCGGTATCCGGCGCGCGAGGAGGAGGATCGCGAGCACGATCGCGACCTCCCCCGCGAACACCCAGCGCCATGAGAGGTAGGTGGTGAACAGGCCACCGACTATCGGGCCGACCCCGATCGCGATCGCGGTCGCGGAGGCAACCAGCCCGTAGGCGTGTGGCCGTTCGTCGGTTGCGTAGTTCACCGCCACCAGCGCCACGATCGACGGCAGGATCAGCGCGGCTCCGATGCCCTCGAGGCAGGACCATCCCAGCAGCAGCACCCCGAGGCTCGGCGAGATCGCCGTGATGAACGACCCGCAGCCGTAGATCACGCACCCGATCGTGAAGGCGCGCTTGCGCCCGATGATCTGCCCGATCTTCCCGCCGGTGATCATGAACGCGGCCATCACCAGCGTGTACAGCGTTATCGCCGTCTGGATCCCCGTGACGGTCGTGCCGATGTCCTTGGCGACCGTCGCGATCGACACGTTCATCACCGAGCTGTCGAGCATCATCAGGAACTGCCCCGCGCACAGCGTCAGCAGAACGCTGCCGGCCGCTGCCGCGGTCGCCTTACTCGACACCGAGCTCATCGCCCTCGCGCTCAGACGCCGCCGGCTAGCTCGCCGCGTACTCCTTCTCGGCCTTCTCGAGTTCCTTCTGGAACTCCTTGGCGTCGACGTCGATTTCCTTCTCGATCGTCTTTTCCGCGCGCGTGAGCAGCTTGTCGAGCTGTTCTTCCACGCGCGACTCGCCGATCACGAACAGCGTCGCTTCTCCGGCGTCGATCAGGTCGCCCAGTTCCTTGGCGGCGTCGCCGGGGATGCCCTTTTTGAAGTGTCCGCCGAGTCCGCCGATGACGCCACCGACCAGGGCCGCGGGGATCACGGCCGGCGCTGCCACGACACCCACCGCCGCTCCGACCGCGATGCCTCCCCACGCGCCGTGCTGGGTGGGCTTCTCGTGCTTCTCGACCTGGACCTTGCCGTCTGCGTCCTTGGTCACCAGCGCAACGTCATAGGTGCCCACGAGCTTCGCTGCGTGCAGTTCCAGAAGCGCGTCGTAGTCCGCCTCGGCACCCGCACGGTCGGCGTAGGTGGCGGCGTAGATGAAAACCGGTCTGTCGCTCATCTGATCTCCTGTTCATGGTTTAGCTGTTCGGGACGGCCCGCGAGCGAGCCGTTTCGCGCGTCCACGCGCACTGAGAACCATTGCTTTCCTGCACCCTCCGAGCATCCGCGCAAGCCCCCGCGAGCGTCAGGACTTTCCAGCAGCCGCTTTCACGCTAGGAGCATTTGAGGGATTCATATGCCTGCCTGTAGCTCGCCCCAAGCTGAGCCACCGCAGCCTTGACCTCCGGCTCGGATTGCTTGAGCAGGGCTTCGATGTCCCCTGATTTTGCGGCGGACACCGCGGCCGTCGCGAGTCCGGCGAGCTCGGCCTGGAGCGCCTTCTGCGCCGCTTCCACCGGAGCCTTGCTGGCCGCGGGCAGATTTGCGGTGGATTCTTTGATCTTGCCGGCCTCCGTGTTCATCGTCGAGGCTGCGTCTTTGATTTCTTCCGGTGCCTTGGAGGAGATCGACAGGCTGGCGAGTTTGGAGAGCTGGGCGCGGATTTCCTTGGTGGACGAGCAGACCTGCGCTGTCGCCTTTTCTTCAGACGATTCGCCGCACCCTGCCAGTCCGATCGGCACGAGCAGAATCGCCGCTATGACCGCCGGCCGCCTACAGGACTTCAACACGGTTGCTCCTCCTCGCTTGGTCTTGACTCATGCAGGCTACTGCTTGTCAGCCTGCTCCCTCCTGCTGGGCAGCGTCGCGAGCGCCTCAGCGCCTGGCTCTGCGGTTCTGCCGCCGGCGCACGCCACACACGGACATCGGGCTAAGCGGCCGGCCGATGGGGTCGATGAACAGCGAGCAGGGCCCTGAGCTCTCGGGCACCGTTCCCTCGAGCACGGTCGCGCTGTATGTGAGGTCGGCGCCCTCCAGGCGTGGATTGGTGAGCGTCACGACGACATCCTCGGGCACCCGGTCGCCCTCCTCGATGAACGACAGGACGGCGTTCGGCGGATCATCGAGGAAGCTGTTTTCGCCGTCGGCCCAGCCCTCCACGAACTGCGCGGCCGTGAGGTGTCCGACGATGCGCTCGGGCCGGTCAGAGAACATCAGCGTGGCGGGCGCGAGCTCGCGCAGCGTGAACTCGCCGTCGCGACCAATGACCCCTTGGGCGCTCTGCACGTACAGCGCCTCGAACTCGCCGGCTGCACCGCTGGCTGTGATGACATGTGGGCCTCCTCTGGCGCGCCGGGATCGGCGCTGAACGAAGTACGTGGACATCCTCCAACCAGGCACTCCTCACCCCATCGGTAGTTCGCCGCACTTGGTGGGCACGTTATGTTGGCCTCGTGCATTGGGGGCTAGCCGTTGTCGGACTCGCGCTGCTGCTCGTCGCAGCGGTGTCGCGGCGACTGTCCAACACGCCGATCACCCCGGCGATGGTGGTGGTCGCCATCGGTGTGCTCGCGGGCCCCCTGGTGCTCGACGACCTCACCGTGGGGCCCACAAGCTCGACGGTGCGGAAGCTGGCCGAAGCCACGCTCGCGGTGGTGCTGTTCTCGGATTCCTCGCGCATCGATCTGAGGGCCCTGCGGCGGGAAGCCTCCGTGCCGGTGCGCCTGCTGGGCGTCGGTCTGCCGCTGACGATCGCGCTGGGCACGCTCGTCGCTCTCGCCCTGTTCGGATCGTTCTCGCTGAGCGAGGCGCTGATCCTCGGCGTGATCCTCGCGCCGACCGACGCGGGGCTCGGCAGCGCGGTGGTGACCGACAAGAGACTGCCGCAGCGCGTGCGCCAATCGCTGAACGTTGAGAGCGGCCTGAACGACGGGATCTGCGTCCCGATCCTCCTGATCGTGCTGGCGACCTCCTCTGAAGCCGGCGGAGCGGTCCATCCGGCGCAGGTGATCGGCGAAGAGATCGGCTACGGGCTCAGCGGCGGCCTCATCGCGGGCGCGCTGGCCGCAGCGATCGTGAACACGGCCGGGGCGAGGGGACTCATCGACGACGCCTGGCGGCCGATCATTCCCGTGGCCGCCGCGGTGCTCGCCTACGGGATCGCGGAGGCTCTCGGCGGGTCGGGCTTCATCGCCGCCTTCACCGCCGGCGCACTGTTCGGTCTGATCGCGCGCGAGAACTCGGCGGGCACGATGCGCTTTACCGAGGAGACGGGAGCGCTGCTCGACGTTGTCACGTTCCTCGTCTTTGGTGCCGTGCTGTTCGGCCCCGCACTCGAGCACGTGAGCTGGCAGATCGCGCTGTATGCCGTGCTCAGCCTGACGGTCGTTCGCATGCTGCCCGTGGCCCTCTCGCTGTTGGGCACCGGGGCGCGGGGCCCGACCGTATCGTTCATCGGCTGGTTCGGTCCACGAGGGCTCGCATCGATCGTGTTCGCCGTGATCGTCGAGGACACACATCAGGCTCACGCGGCGACGATCCTCACGGCGTGCTATCTGACGGTGGGCCTGTCGGTCCTCGTCCACGGCCTTTCGGCGGCGCCACTCGTGAACCGCTACGCCGCTTGGTATCGAGCAGCCGTGGGCGAACGTCAGCCTGCGATGGAGAGCCAGCCGGCGCACGAGCACCGGGCGCGCGGATCCGCCGCCCTGCAGGACCGGTAGCTGCCTCTCACCGACGAGGCGAATCGGCACGGAGCGGGTGCGGTGCAATCCCGCGAAAGAGGACCATGTAGAGCGCGACGGCGAAGTAGCGCGCCACGGCCACGGTCGGCACTGCGAGTCCGATCAGGATCGCGATCACGTAGCCGCCGAGGGCGGGCAGAAGTTCGCGTGGTTCGTCCTGCTGCGCTTCGCCCTCTTCCAGCGGTGAGTAGAGGTGGTCTGCGCGTGCGAGGCGATCTGTCAGCGCGCTGTGGGCGAGCCACCCGGCGCCGATCGTGAGGAAGCTGGTGACGTAGGCGAGGTAGCTCGGCCTTCCAGGTCCGCCGATCGGGGACCGGGAGGCGCAGGCGTCACCACCCGAGGTCCGGCGGCCGAACGGGGCTCAGCCGGTCGCTGAGCGCGGCCGGGCGCATCGCGGCCTCCTAGCCGAAGACGCGGACCGCCCGCGCTATCACGCGAGCGCGCCGCCGTGGCACTGCTTCCACTTGCGCCCCGAGCCGCAGCTGCAGGGCTCGTTGCGACCGCGCCTGGCGTCCTCGGTGGCGTAGTGGCGCATGATCTCCGCGGGCGCCTGCCCGCGCGCGAGCAGCTCGCACATCATGCGCATCGGCCGATCGATGTGGTGGAAGAACGCCAGGTAGCCATCGCACAGGTGGTTCAGGCCGGGTTCCCCGTCGGGGGTGCTGGTGAAGCGGTCCTTGGGGCAGCCGCCGTGGCAGGCGAAGCGCACGTCGCAGTCCAGGCACATCTGCGGCAGCGTGTCGCGCTTGGCCTGCCCGAACTGCTGCTGTTGCGGTGAGCTGATCAGCTCGATCATCGGTGTCTCGGAGATGTTGCCGAGCTTGTGGTCGGGCTCGACGAAGTGATCGCAGGAGTACAGATCGCCGTTGTGCTCGAGGGCGAGCGCGAGGCCGCAGGTCTCCGAGTGCACGCACAGGCCAGGCGGCTCGCCGTACCAGTTGGCCAGCGCGACGTCGAACATCTGCACGTACACCTCGCCGACGTCGCGGCGCACCCACTCCTCGAACACGTCGATCAGGAAGCGCCCGTACTGCTCGCCGGTGATCGAACGGCCCGTCACATACTCACCGCTCTGCTCATAGAGCGGCCGGTCGCGCCACGAGGACCAAGGCACCGTCCCGTCCTGCGCAGCCTCGGGCACCCGCTCGATGATCGGGATGAACTGCATGTAGCGCGCGGCGCACTCATCGCGCAGGAAGCGATAGACCTCCGCGCCCGCGCCCCGCGTTGGCGGCATGGAGTGTGGTCAGCGCGTTGAACTCGACGCCCGCCTCGCGTAGGTGTCCCAGACCCCGCATGACCTTCTCGAAGCTCCCGCGCCCGCCCTTGGTGACGCGGTAGGAGTCGTGGATCTCCTGCGGGCCGTCGATCGAGATTCCGACCAGGTAGTCGTTCTCCTTGAAGAACGCGGCCCACTCGGCGTCGATCAGCGTGCCGTTCGTCTGGATCGTGTGCAGCGCGCGCTGCCCGGGCTTCAAGTACCTCTGCGTGATCTGTACCGACCGGCGGAAGAAGTCCAGGCCCATCAGCGTCGGCTCGCCGCCCTGCCAGGCGATCGTCACCTGGGGCACCTGCGAGTGAGCCTCTATCAGCTGGCGCAGATAGGCATCGAGCTGCTCGTCGGACATGCGGAAGCGGCTGTCCGGGTAGAGCATCTCCTTGGAGAGGAAGAAGCAGTAGTCGCAGTCCAGGTTGCACTGCGCGCCGGTGGGCTTGGCGAGCACGTGAAAGGCCAGCGGCGCCGCCAACGAGCGGGCTCGCCCGTCGGGCTGCTCCTCAGCGGTCGTCAAGGTCGCTCACGCCAGCGGCGGTTGGCTGTCCGACGGTATGCACCGCCAAGCCGACGCGAACAGGATCCCCCGGTCGGGATTCGAGCCCCGTCTCGATCAACGTCTCGCTCCGCTCTGCACAGGGCAAAGCGTACGCCGGGCATGCAGGCGACGCAGACCGGCCGGGCATCACCGTGGCGCCCGCAGCGCCGGCCCGGCGCTCGCTCGAGCACAACGGGACACCACGCGTCGGGCGTCGAGGGGCAGCTCGGCAAGCTCGCGGGCGTGCGTGGCGAGCCGAAGTCCTCGCAGCGCTGCGGAAAACCCCGATCACGATGCGGGCTTTGGCGGATGCCGGATGGGCGAGCGAGGGACATGGTTCTCGGCGTGCGGGAGACCGTGCGAGGGCCCGTCCAGCGGCGGAGCTCTATGCATCCAAGAGCCAGTACTGGAGACCAAAATGAGCGACAGACCCGTTTTCATCTACGCCGCGACCTATGGCAGCACCGAAGAAGCGTGGGGCGACTACGACATCCTGCTCGAGCTGCATGCCGAGAAGCTCGTGGGCACCTATGACGCCGCCGTGATCAACAAGGATGAGGGCGGCAAGGTCCACGTTCACAAGCATGAGAAGGCTACCCAGCACGGCGCCTGGGGAGGAATCGCGGTCGGCGCGCTGGTTGGAGTCCTGTTCACCCCGGCGGTCCTCGGCGCAGCGGCTGTCGGCGGCGTTGTCGGCGGCCTCGGTGGACATTTCAAAAATGGCATCCCCCGTGGCGACGCAAAGGAACTCGGAGAGCTGCTGGAAGAAGGGGAAGCGGCACTGGTCGTGATCGGTGAGTCGCGCGTCGGTGAACAGCTCGACAAGGCGCTCACGCACGCCAAAAAGTCCATCGAGAAGGAAGTTGATGCCGACAGCAAGGAATTCAAGCGGGAACTCGAAGAGGCAGCCAAGGAAAAACAGGCCGCCGCGAGCTAGCCGCGGCGGGCTAGCCGGTCGGAAGGCCCTCTGGCGAGACGGGCGGGGGGAACGGCTCGGAGCTTCAGAAGTCCTCGAGGTCGGAGTAGGCCTCCTTGCCGATCTCGATCGCGTCGCCGCAGGCACGTCCGCCGCTCACCGCCGGCTCCGTCCTGGCGTCGGCGTGGTCGACAGGGGCGGCGGTCAGAGCACCGCTGGAGACGGGTCCCCCGGTCGACCTGGGGGAGGCCCATCAGGCAGTCGAGCCCGCGAAGCGAGCGAGCGCGTCGCCGCTCGTTCGTTGAGCGGCCGACTGCCGCGGTGGTACAAGATTTGCCACGCCCGCGTGACGGCAAATATCCCGCGGAGACAAGTTTTCACCTGCTGGACAACCGTTCTCACGAATTAGGCCCGCCGCCCTTGATTAGCTACATCAAATTCGGCTACGTTCACCCGACAAGCGCTCCGGGGCGACGGGCCGCGCAGTCGTCATTGGGCTCCGGGCGACATACACGGGAGAGGGGACTAGGAATCATGGGGAAACGAGCCCGCATCGTCGGTTTCGTTGTGTTGGTCGTCGGAGTGCTGGTGCCGGCTGCATCGGCCGTTGCTTCACCGCAGTACGTGGCGCTGGGGGATTCCTACTCATCCGGGGTGGGTTCACGCACCTTTTACGAAGAATCGGGTGAATGCAAGCGCAGCCCGCACGCATACGGTCCGCCGGTCGCGGCGGCCGATGGCTACACGCTGAGCTTCCAGGCCTGCGCTGGCGCAAAGACGAACGAAGTGGTCGAAAAACAGCTCGGAACACTCAGCAGCAGCACCGCGCTGGTGACGATCACGATCGGCGGGAACGACGCCGGCTTCGGCCACGTGATGGAAGAATGCGCCGTCTATTACTTCTGGTGCGGAGAAGCGATCGAAGAAGCAGACAACATACATCAAAAACAGTCTGCCAAAAGCGCTCGAAACGACGTACAAAGACATCCGTGCCAAGGCGACCACGGCGAAAGTAGTGGTGCTGGGTTACCCGAAGCTGTTCACCAAGGAAGGCGCGACGTGTGGCGTCAACACCCTCACCTCGGGTAACGAGAAGAAAATCAATGAAAGCGCGGAAAAACTGGATGCCGCGATCAAGGCGCGGGCCGAAGCATTGAAATTCACCTTCACCAACCCGACGAGCGCCTTCGAATCGCACGAGATCTGCTCGTCCTCGGAATGGCTGAACGGTGAGTCCGACCCGCTGGGGGAAAGCTACCACCCGAACACGAAAGGCCAGGAAGAGTTCGCCAAGCTGGTGGAGGCCGCCATCTAGAGCGAGCGTCGCCCGCCCGCGGCGGGTTCGATCGGTTGCATACAGCGGGGAGGGCTCGGCCACGGCTGGGCTCTCCCCATGTTGCATTCGGGGACGGACTTCCTTCCCACATGAGCAGGTCGTGTAGCGTCTCTGCCTCGCGAGCAGGCCCGGGAGTACCGCTGCCCCGCGAGCAGGTCCTGTAGTCTCGCTTGGGACGCGGGTCGACTCGGCATCATCTGATCTTGTTCCCCCCGGACGACACGGAACTTTTGGAGCGGGATGCTCCCCCCGCGCAGATTCGCGCGGCGCTCGTGCCGGCCGTACCGATGATTGTTGACGCGGTGATCGCCGCGATTCGCGGCGAGGAGCGCCGCACCGGTCACCCTGAGAGCGCACTAGAGCGGAACCTCAGGGTGGGACTCACTCACGCCGTCGAACGCTGGTTCGCTGCGGCGTCCCCGTCGGTGGACACCGATCTGCATTTCGCGCTCGGACGGGCCCACGCACGTTCAGGCCGCGGCCTCGACGAGCTGATGGGCTTCTACCGAGTCGCCGGACGCACAGCGTGGCTGCGCGCGAGCGAAGTCGGTGCAGCGCAGGGCATCCAGCCGGAGCACCTCTATCGACTGGCCGCTACGGGCTTCTGCTACGTCGATCAGCTTTCCACACAGGCTGCCGCCGGCTATGCAGAGGAGCAGTCGCACCGCTCGGGCGCGAAACAATCGCGACGAACCGAGCTCTTGCGTCTGCTGCTCCGCAGCCTCGAGCAAGCCACCACGCTGCTGACCCTGATGCGTCGCGGCCTCGTCGAGAGCTCCCCGCTCGTCCGCGCTGAGGATCACGACCTCGCCCTGCTGCTGTCCGCGCACCCGCAGCTGGCGAGCGAGCTGATCGGGCGGCGCCTCGCGCCGCTCGAAGCAATCCACGGCGCGAAGTCACGGCGGAACCTCACTCTGACGCTGCGTGCATGGCTGCGCAACCCGGGCCAGCGCAAGGCGATCGCCGACTCGCTCGCAGTACATCCACAGACAGTGCGCTACCGCATGGCGCGGCTACGCGAGCTGTTCGGCGACGCGCTCGACAACCCCGACGGTCGCTTCGAGCTCGAGCTCGCATTGCGCCTGGCGCGATACGCAACGCCGGGCGAGGCCGACGGGTAGCACCTGCTCACGCTTGGCGGCGGGCGCTCGGCGCGCGCATCGCCTGCGGTGTAGGATTCCGGCCACGGTTAAGGGTCGACCCGCGGTCTTGAGCAAAGGCGCGTCGCGAGGGAGGCGCCACCAGGGATCGGCAGAGCCTGCGCCGTCGCGCGAGCGCTCGACCAAGGATCAGTACCCGCCCACATCCAGCAGAGAGGACGGGAAGATGTCTTCTATGAATCGGCGTGGACTTCGCTCACGCGGGTGGTTCGTAAGAGCGTCGCAGCTTGGCGCAGTGGCATTGGTGGCGGCTTCCTTCGGAGCGTTCGCCAGCACCGCCGTCGCGGGCGGAGGCGGTGGGGGAGGCGGCGGCGGAGGCGGTGGAGGCGGTGGAGGCAGCAAGGCGCGTGTGAATATCGTCGTGAGTCCCGGCAAGCCGCTGCCCAAGCCATCAGGGAACACCTACTACTTCAAGACGATCCAGGCCGCCGTCAACGCGTCCAGCGCCGGCGCCTTCGTGCTGATCGAGCCCGGCACCTACGACGAAGAAGTCAAGGTCGGCCCGGCGCAGTCGGGGATCTGGATCCGCGGCATGAACCGTAACACCGTGATCATCGACGGTCAGCACAAAGTCGGCAACGGCATCGAAATCAACAAGGCCGACAACGTGTGGGTTGAAAACCTCACCGTGCGCAACTTCGAATTCGGAGAAAAAGAAGGCGTGGAATGCCCCGATGAAGAATGCGGCAACGAGATCTGGTGGAACGGCGGACCGAACTCGAACAAGGTCGAAGCCCACGGCTGGTGGGGCAGCTACCTGACCGCCTATGACACCGGCTTCCGAGGCGGCTACGGCATCTTCACGGGCCACGAGACCCAAGGCTCATGGGAACACATTTATGCCTCCGGCTTCGCCGACTCGGGGATCTACATCGGCGCCTGCCAGGAATGTGACGCCCGGGTGAGCGGCGCGGTGATGGAAAACAACGCGCTCGGCTACTCCGGTTCGAACGCCGGCGGCAAGTTGCTGCTCGAAAACTCGACCTACCAGCACAACCTCGTCGGCATCGCGCCGAATTCGGAAGTCCCCGGCGACAGGCCCCCGCCCCAGGACGGTGAATGCGGCCGTCCGAACATCGAACACCCCGACCCGACCCCAATCATCACGACGACGCGGATCCCGCGCTGCACGATCATCCGCAACGACTTGATTTTGGACAACGACAACCTCACAGTTCCGGTCAACGGGTCGACCGGGATCGCGCCCTGGGGCGCCGGCGTGGAGCTGCCGGGTGACTACGCTGACCTGGTCGAAAACAACCGTATCTCCGGCAACCCGAGCGACGGCGTGCTCGGCTTTGAGTACCCGAACCCGACCAACGGGGAGGCGCTCATCAAAGGGGAAGACCCGTTCTCCCCGTCGACCGTGTATTTCCAGCTGGCCGGCAACCGCATCAGCAACAACCAGTTCGACCACAACGGTTCCAAAGGCGGGCCGTTCAGTGCGGACATCGCCCTGATGGGCGGGTTCAGCGAAATCGAAGTGTTCAAACTGTTCGGCTATCCCGAATCGCACTCGGTCAACAATTGCACGCTGAACAACTCCGCGCCGGACGGGACGTTCCCGGCGCAGATCGAAAAGACATGGGGCTGCAAGAACTACGCGACGCCCGACCCGGGCGGAGGCCTGCCGGCTGTCGAATACCTCGTCGGCCTGCAGCTGGAAGCCGAAGCGATCAGGGAAGCGGTGCCGCCGGTCGGCCAACCGGCCCCGCCGCCGCAGCAGACAATGCCCAATCCGTGCGAAGGAGTACCCGCCAACCCGCTCTGCCCGAAGTGGTGAGCAGCGCGGCCGACACCAGAGAGGCCACGGCAACGGCACGGTAGGCGCGCGCGGCGCCGCCGTTTCCTTCGGGGGAGGCGGCGCCGTTCGGCGCCCGGCCGCCTGGCGGCCTCGGGTCTGGGGTGCTCTGCGCTCGGGCGCGCCGGCACGGCAGAGCTCCCCGCGAGCGGGCTCTCGGCGATCTCGGCCGGCCGCGCTTGCGCCAGCATGCTCGACAGATCGCGCGTGTGGCACGCTTTGCCGGCCAATGCCCTCGTCGAACCTGGAGCTCGTGCGGTCGATCTGTGCCGAGTGGGAACACGGCCGGTACGGCTCGGTCGAGTGGGCGCATCCTCAGTTCGAGTTGGTGACCGAGGATCTTCCCGGCTCGGGCAGCTGGAAGGGGGTGGGCGCCGGAACACAGGCATGGCGCGAGTTTCTGCAGGCATGGGAAGGCCACCAGATCGAGGTGGACGAGTACCGCGAGCTCGACGCAGGCCGCGTCCTGGTGCTCGGCGCGTTCAGAGCGCGCGGCAAGGCGAGCGGAGTAGACCTCGAGCAGCTGCGGACAACGGGAGCCAACGTGTTCCACCTCCGCGACGGGCACGTGATCAAGCTCGTCATCTACTTCGACCGAGGGCACGCGCTCGCCGACCTCGGGCTCGCGCCGGAGGGCGAAGCCGCGAGCTGAGCCGTTGCCGGCTCATGCTCGGTGGTGCCCACCCAGGCCGGTTGCGAGTTGCCTAAGCGCTCTCGCCACCGCATGAGCGCGTAGCGCCCACGGGGTAGTCGGGTGCCCGCCGGTCTCGCCGTGGCCGGTGCGGCGAGCCCTGATGCCCGATACTGTTCGAGCATGAGCTTCGAGTTCGCCCTGGCTCGCTTCCACGGAGAGGGCACCGCGGTTCAGAGCTACGCGGCCGCGAAGGAGCGCCCGGGTCCTGATCAGGCATGGACGCGGCAGGTCGGCTTCGTCGAACGCCATCACAATGGCCGCCTGCTGCTCCGTGGCACGTTCGCAGGCCACTACCTCGACGTGGATGAGGGTGACCGGGCGTCCCAGACGGGCGCCGGCGCCGGGGCCGTGGTCGGTGGATTGGTCGGAGCCTTGCTTGGACCGGCGGGGATCGCCCTGGGGCTGATCATCGGCGGGGGCACGGGGGCGCACCTCGGCGCTGCCACCGACACCGAGGCCGAGCCTGAGGCGCTCGCCGAGCAACTCCGGGCGGCCGTGCCCAGATCGTCCTCAGCGATCGTCTTGATCGCGTCGAGCGCGGATGTGGAGGAAATGGTCGCGTCACTCGGCGACACCGTTCAGGAGCTCACGCGCCGCAGCCTCACCCCGGAGCAGGAGGCCGCCCTCGAGGCTTCGCTCGGGATGACCCCCCGCGCGTCCCACGAGTACTGAACAGAGATCGCAGCCATCGCAGCGCGTCCGGCCGAGCAGCGTCGCGGCGAAGTCGCCGCGCGCGGGCTCAGGCTCCGGCAGCTGCCGAGCGAGCGATGGTGATCTCCCAGTAGCCAACCGCGAGATCCGCTGCCCCAACAACCAGGAAGAACGCTGCCCATCCGTAAGCGCCGTACGAGAGTATGAATGCGCCAATGCCGGCCGCGACGATGCCACCGGCAATACGCATGGCCCCGAACGCGCGCAGGTGGCGGTACTCCCATGGGATGATCAGGCGTTGCAAGCCGGATCGCGGGGGAGATGCCCACCAGTCGCGCAGGCGTTTCGCGGCGATGTTGCGGTTGGCTGCGTTCATCGGGCGCGTCCCGCTCATGCCCGCTTCAGGAACCTCAAACCGAACGCCGCGAACACCAGGACAATCCCGACGTTCACCATCAGGCGCTCCCAGAACCGATGCCTGAAGAACAGGGCGTCCACGCCGACCACGACGGTTACCAGCGCGAGCACGTAAAGCACGATGCCTGCCTGCCTTCCCATCCTTCCACCCTACTGCTCGAGAACCGCGTCGCGGCCACCGGCGACGGCGCCGGTCGGGTGCTCGCTGAAGCTTGAGAGACCCGGCTGGTGCGGTCCGGAGTCATCACGCTCCGACATAGGCCACCTCGACGCCGCGGTATTGCCGGCGCCCGCGCTCGCCGATGGCTGCTCGAGCGGCCGCGCATTATGACGAGGATCACACACCGCACGCCGCAGTTCCGATAGGGTCCGTTCGATTGGGAGATGAGCTCAGCGCATCACAGCCTCGAGCGTAAGAAGCCTGACAGCGAGCAGGAAGTCAAGCTGACGGCCCGGGGGGAGCGAGTGGGAGGCGTTCGCTGGACCGAGCACCTGTCCGGCTGGATGTCGCTGGACCAGACCGACCTTAACCTGGCTCTGCTCGAGGGCCGCCACCGCAAGGTCACCCTCAGCGCCAAGCTCACTATCCAGATCGATGACATCGACCGCTTTGCTCAGAGCAAACGGGCGCAGGTAACCAAGGGGGTCGTCAAGGGCCCAGCGCTCGGCCTGCCAATGACAGTCAAGGCAGGGGAGTTCGCGCTGCTCGTTCCGAGCTCAGGACTGTTCGATCAGCTGCATCGGCGCATGCGCTACAGGCTGAACCTCGAAGACTCGGAGGGCCGCAAAAGGTGCCTGCACGGGTTCAAGATGATCGAGGACGACCCCGGTTCAGACCTGTGGTCGGATACCACGACCCTGTTCGTGCAGATCTACGAGGGCTGGTGTCGGACATACCAGGGACCGGACGCTGCGCTGGCTCGGCGTCAGCAGCGCGTGGATGAAGCGCAGCGGCAGTCGCCCGAGCGCGTGGCCGAGGACCGGGACGGCGACGCGCTTGCCGTGGCCGGCGAGCACGGCGACGCGCCTTGCGCAACCGCGGTTCTGCGCATCAGCGCCGGAGGCTTCCTGCGACAGCTGACGACGTTCAGGGGAACCACGGGAGCGCCCTGGTCGCGGCTCGCCGACGTCCTGCAGTTCTGTGGTCTCTTCGGCGAAGGTCTCGCAAAAGTGTATGTGGGACCACCGATGTCCGATGGTCGCTCGAGCTTCCCGTGCGATCGTCTCCCCCCGCCCTGGGAAGGCAAGCGCCCCGGTCCCGATTGGCAGCTCGTCCCAGAAAGGGACACGGAGGACCTTGATGCGGGTCGCTACGCGCTGGAGAGAGACATCGTTCCCTTCGAGGTCGACGATCTGGCGTTCCCGCTGAACCTCCATCACCTCAGGCGACAAGGCAGGGAGCCCAGCGGCGATCCGGTCCTACTCGTGCCGGGCTCCGGCGTGCGCGCCGAGATGTTCTACGGGGAGCCGTTGCACCAGACGATGGTCGATTGCCTACTGGAGGCGGGCTACGACGTGTGGGTCGAGAATTGGCGGGCCTCGATCGACTTCCCCAACAACTCCTACACGCTCGACCAGGCGGCGAAATTCGACCATCCGAAGGCCGTCGAAAAGGTGCTCGCCGAGACCGGCAGGAAGAACCTGCGCGCTGTCGTCCACTGTCAGGGCTCGATCGGCTTCCTGCTGGCCGCACTGGCGGGCAACCTTCCACAGGACACGGTCAGCCACGTTGTCTCAAGCGCGATATCGCTGTTCTTCGAGGTCCCCTCAAGAACGTGGCTCAAGCAGCGCACGGTGCTGCAGTTGGCGCGACGGATCGGCCGCGGCGCCGACGCGCAATGGGGGATACGTGCGCCAGCGCCCGCGGGCAAGCTGTACGCATTGTTCGCGCGTTTGACCGAGCGCCCGTGCCGGAATGGTCCGTGCAAGATGGCGAACTACATGTACGGGGCAGGCTGGGACGTGCTGGCGCTGCACGAGAACCTCGACAACGAGGTGCACGCCTGGTGCGCGCGTGAGCTCGGCTATACCCCGTTCAGCCTGATCCAGCAGGTTGCCGAAAGTTGCAGGTGCGGGCACATCGTGCCGGCTGAGCCTCGCGACGAATCGACGCCGGCGAGCTACTTGGACAGCAAGCCGAAGATCGAGGGCACGCGGTTTGCATTCATCGGGGGCACCCATAACTTCATGTTCGAGCCCAGGGGTCAGGAGCGTGCCGCCGAGTTCCTGCGCGAGTTCGGCCTGCCTGCGGACTTCGCGCCGCTCGACGGCTACGGCCACCTGGACACGTTCTGGGGCAAGAACGCCGCAGATGATGTCTTCCCGATCATTCTCGAAGCTCTGCAGGCAAGCGGAACGGGTCAGATCCCGGGCCCCAAGTGGTCGACTCCCCTTCCCCGCCAGCGACCGAAGCGCGCCGGCTTCTGGCGCCGCAAGCCACACCAGCCCGACGAGCACTTCAAGCCACCGCCGCTTCCCATTCCAGCCCTGCCCGCAGCGTCTGGCGGATCCGGCCCAGGCGTGCAACCCCCGGGGGGCGCCCCCGAGGCGGCCATGCCCGGTGCAGTGTGAACGGCTACTCCGGGTCCCGCGCCGAGGTGCTCATGGACGCGACTGTGCACCAGCAGTGTCGCCCCAACCGAGGAGGAGGGGGCAGATGGAGAAGATAAGCCAGCGGGGGTCTTCGATCAAAGACGGGCACTTCGACGTTGTCGTCGTAGGGTCCGGTTATGGCGGCGCCATCGCGGCGTCGCGTCTCTCACGGTGCGGGCAGAGCGTGTGTGTGCTCGAGCGCGGGGGCGAGCGCCGGCCGGGCGAGTTCCCGGAGACCGAGCTCGAGATGCTCGAGGCCGCCCAGATCGATATGCCGGGGGGGCACTCGATTGAACTCGATCCGCCCGGCAGCAAGAGATCGCGGACCGGCCTATACGACATCCATCTGAACGATGACCTGAACGTGCTCGTCGGCTGCGGGCTGGGCGGAGGGTCGCTGATCAACGCAGGCGTCTCGTTGCGTCCGGACGGACGCATCTTCGAAGATCCGATCTGGCCGCAAGCGCTGCGCAACGACGTGCCCACCCGGTTGCAGGAGGGCTACGGGCGGGCGGGCGAGATGCTGGGCGCGAGGCCTTACCCGGACCACTTTCCGCCATTGGCCAAGCTGGCCGCGCTGGAGGACTCGGCGCGGCGGCTAGGCCACAGCGGGCACATCAAACGCACGCCGATCAACGTCACCTTTGCGACCGGCAAGAACGCTGTCGGCGTGGAGCAGCGCGCGTGTGTGCTCTGCGGAAACTGCGTCTCGGGCTGCAACCACTTCGCCAAGAACACGCTGCTGATGAACTACCTGCCCGACGCTCGCAAACACGGCGCGGAGATCTATACCTGCGCGGCGGTCAGGAGCGTCGCGCGCCGCGGCGGTGGGTGGAGCGTCAATTACCAGACGCTCGACAGCGGCAGGGAGCCGTTTGACTCCGCGACCCGCTCTGTCGAGGCCGACACGGTGATTCTCGCAGCGGGCGCGCTCGGCTCGACGGAGATCCTGCTGCGCTCGGCGCAGCAGGGGTTGAGCGTCTCGGGGCAGCTGGGGACGCGCTTCAGCGGCAACGGCGACACGTTTGGGTTCGCCTACAACGCAGAACGAGAGGTCAACGGGATTGGCGCACGCGGCAGTGTGGCGCGCGCGGTTGGCCCGTGCATCACGGGGGTGATCGACCTGCGTGACGTCCACCGCCTCGACGACGGCATGGTCATCGAGGACGGCTCGCCCCCTGGTGCGATAGCGGGATTCGTCAGGCTGATGCTCACGGCGGCTTCGCCGCTGGAGGGCATCGAAGCAAGGCGGGGACTTCCCAGCTGGCTCAGGAAGCGATGGCGCGAGCTCGTCAGCTTGGTGAGGGGTCCCTATCACGGAGCCATGCGCAATACGCAGACCTTTCTCGCCATGAGCCACGACGGCGCCCACGGCAAGCTGGACCTCGAGAACGACCGCGTGCGGGTCGATTGGCCTGGCGTCGGCAGCGAGCCGGTCTTCCGGGCTGTCGACCGCCGCCTCGAGGCGGCGAGCAGCGCTCTGGGGGCGATCTACGTCCGCGATCCGCTGTGGACCAAGTGCCTCGGCCACAAACTCATCACGGTGCACCCGCTCGGCGGCTGCCCGATGGGCGTCGACGCCTCCTGTGGGGTCGTCGATGACAGGGGGCGCGTGTACTCAGGGCCCACGGGAAACGACACGCACCGAGGGCTCTACGTCATGGACGGATCCATCATTCCGCGGTCGCTGGGCGTGAATCCGCTGTTGACCATCTCCGCGCTGGCAGAGCGCTGCTGCGCCCTGATCGCCGACGATCACCGATGGGTGATCGACTACGACCTTCCCTAGCGGCCAATCCGCATCGCCGCATCGGCGACGAGCGCCATGCCCAGGTCCTCGGCGAGCTCTCGCGCCTCGCCGGCGAGGGACCTCGCCCGTGCCTGGTCATCCGCTCGGCCGCTAGCGGCCAGCAGTCGCGCCTCATCCAGCGCCGCGAGCGCGATGCTCGGGACGGCGCCGACGCGTGCCGCCTGCTCGCGGGCGCTCACGATGTGGCCAAGCGCCACCTCCTCGGGCAGTCCGCCGACCAGCGCCAAGCAGCCGAGCGAGCGGTCGACCGGCCACAGCGCAGCGGCCCCCGGCGAGACCACCCACCTTCCGGCATAGGGCTCCAGCCAGGAGTGCAGCTCGCGTGCTCGGCGCTGGTCCTCGAGCTCTGCGGCGACCTCAGCGAGGACTGCGAGCATCACGATGTGCGTGTTGTCCTTTGGGCAGCCTCGCAGTCCAGCGCTCGTCAGGCGCTCGAGCTCGGCACGGGCCTCACTGCGCCGGCCGCTCTGGAGCAGGGCGAGAGCTCGCACGCACTGAAACGCGATCATACCCGGATGGGTGTTGGCGATCGTGCCGATGGCACCCTCGAGCTCCGCCAAGCGTCCCTGCTGCAGGCGGATCGAGACGAGCTGTGCCATGGCCGCAAGCTCGCCGACCGTTCCCGGCACCCGACGGCCGATATCCAGCGATTCCGCATTCAGGCGCTCGGCGTCAGCAAAGCGCCCGGCCGTCGCCGCGCGGCACCCGTGGTGCAGCGGCAGGAACACCATTGCCCTCGGCTGGCGCAACTCGGTTGCCATCTCTTCTACCCGCGCGATCTCCTGATCGACGGCGCCAAAGCTGCCCATTTCGAGCAACACCCAGACGCGCCAGTTGCGAATCATGATCTCGAGCTCGCCGTCTCGCGTTTGGTGGCAGAGATCGAGCAGCTCGTCCGATAAACCGAAGTCCTCCCTGGCCGAGTCCGGACCCCAACGTGTGAGCAGGTATCGGCCGAGGACGTACGCGAGTACACGCGCAGACTCTCCGCTTGCGACGCGCTCATGCGCGGCGCGCGCGAGCGCGAGCGCGTCCGCGGCCAGGCGCTCTCGCCGCTGGGCCTCCGCGCACCAGTAGAGCGCCACCGCGAGCTGACCCTTGACGCACGCGAGCAGCCCAGGCGAGTCACGCCCCTCGAGCTGCTCGACCGCTTCCTCGCTGATACGCACGAGCGGCTCGTCGATCCCGGGCGACAGCCCCCAGATCCCGCACGCCAGCGCGGCCCTGCCGAGTGCCTCGGGATCGTCGCTCGCGCGCGCTGCCGCGGCGGCGCGTTTCAATGTGCCACGAGCCGCATCGGTGTCGCCGGAGCGCATCTGCGCCTCGCCCAGAGCCTGTAGCAGCGCGACCCGTTCCTGTCGACGACCGGTGTCGACGATCGCGAGCGCACGCGTATAGAGGGTGACCGCCTGGTCGTAGGCGAACATTTGCACCGCGCGTTCGGCCGCCCGGCGTGCGTACGCGACCGCCTTCTCCCCGTTTCCGCCAGGCGCGGCCTCGAGGAAGTGGTGGGCCACCTCCGCGATTCCCTCGCCGGCTTCAATGTCGTAGTCCTGCTCGAGGGCTTCACCTACGGCAGCATGCAGGGCACAGCGTCGCCCCCGCGGAAGTGCCTCATCGAGGGTCGCCAGGACCAGGCCGTGGCTGAACGCATACCCATCTGCAGACTCCGTCAGGGGCCGTACCAGGCCCACCTGCGCCGCCTGGTCGAGCAGTTCGAGCACCTTCCCTGGGGGGAACCCGGCGGCGCGGGACAGCGTGCCGGCGCGGAAGTTGACGCCGATCACAGCAGCAGCACTGAGCACCGTGCGCGCGTCGGGGTCGAGACGCTCCACGCGGCGCCCGATGACCTCCCGCACGCTCTGGGGCAGACCAAGCTCAGCTACGTCTCGCACGAGCCGCCAGCGCACGCCATCCTCCTGCATGATCGTGCCGGACTCCATCAGATGGCGCAGGAGCTCACCTGCAAAGAACGGGTTGCCGGCCGTCTCACGCGTGATCTCCCGCGCAAGCTCACGCCCATCCTCGTCCAGCTCATGCCCGGCCAGCGCTTCCATCAATGCCATCACCTCCTCGGCCTGGAGGCCGCTGAGCCTGATGCGCTGCACGCCCTGCTCGCGGTGAAGGTCGGCCAACAGCGCCGCCAGAGGATGATCGCGCGGAAGCTCCGAGTCACGGTAGGTCCCCACCAAAAGAACCCGCATCGACGTGCCGGCCGTGACCACATGACGCAGCAGCGAGAGCGTCTGCCCGTCGGCGCAGTGCAGGTCATCGAGGATCAACAGCAGCGGCTCCTGCTCACCCGCCTCCTCCAACAGCCCCGCGGCGGCGGCATAGAGCAGATAGCGCTCTGTCTCAGGATCGCTCTCGCGCGGAGCGGGCAGCTCGGGCACGCGATCGCCGAGCGCGGGCACGAGGCGCGCCATCTCGCCGCCGTGACGCTCGACGTGCGCATCGAGCAGCAGCTGCGGTGCCTCCTTGACGAAGTGCCCCAGCGCCTGAGTCCACGGCTGGTAGGGAACTGGGAGGTCCTCATCGCAACGCCCGTAGAGCACGGTCGCGCCCTCGGCATGCGCCTGCAGCGCCAGATGCGTCGCCAGCCGCGTCTTGCCCATCCCGGGCTCCCCGCTGATCAACGCGAGTCGCAGCGACCCCTCACACGCCTCTCCCCACAGGTCCGTCAGCCGGGTGCGCTCCGCCACGCGCCCCACATAGGCAGTCGCCGGCAGCTCACGCAGCCGCTCCGGCAGCGCGATGCCGGTTGCAAGCGCCGGCTCCCACTGGAGCTCGAATGCCTGCACCGGTTCGGAGATGCCCTTCAGCTCAAGCTCGCCGAGGAAGTGGAAGCGATGACCATCACGCGCGCCGCCGATGTGGCGCACGTGAGCATCAATCACGATTTGCCCGCCCGTCGCCTGAGCGCACAGCCGCGAGGACTCGACCACCGGCTCACCGAAGTAATCGCCGTCCTCGACGGTCGTGTCACCGAGGCTCACGCCGATGCGCACCTCTAGTCGCTCCGCCGCGCGACGGTTGCGCGCCTCAACTGCCTGCTGCATTTCAACCGCGCACGTCAACGCCTGAGACGCGCTCTGAAACACCACCATCAAGCCATCGCCGAGATTCTTCACCTCTCGGCCGCCGGTGCGCTGGAGAACGCCACGAAGCAGCCCGAAGTGCTCTGCTCGCAGTTCGTCCGCCGCCGCGGGGCCAAGCCGATCCGCCATCACCGTCGAACCCACAAGATCGGTCATCAGCACCGACACCGTCTCTGTGGCTGTGCGGCTCATCCGTCCATCATCCACGGTCGAGCGGGCTGCCGCAACCTGGCGAAACGGTATCGAGTGGCGGTAGCGCTCGCCGCTCCGCCGTCAACCGGGCGCGGCGGCGGTCAAGCGCGCGCAGACGTGCGCGAGCCGGGCGGCGTCTCGCTCGATCGACGCTTCGGCGAGCGCGCGCAGGCCTTCGATGTTGGCCGTGCTCGCGTCATCCATATCGTCGCTGACACCCTCCAGCACGCTCTGAAAACGGAAGTGACCCACATCGGCGCCAAGGAGCATGTCGAGCTGATAGTCGATCGCGGCGCTCGAGCCGTCCATCATCACTCCCAAGAGAGGCCGCAGCCACTGCACAATGCCCCAGCTCTTGGCTTGTTCGAAGGAGATCGACTCCGTGAGGCGGCCGGTTCCGAGTGAGACGATCAGCACGTCCGTGCCGGGGTGATTGCGGAGCGCCTCCGCATAGGCGCACATGGCGGGATTGTTGGCGAACGTGCCACCGTCAACAAGCGCGCAGTCGGAAGGCGACTCACCGGGCCCGGTCGCCAGCACGTGCTCGGGCTCGAAGTAGGTAGGCGCCGCCGAGGTCGCACGCGCGACCACCCTCATAGGGTAGTCCGGCTGCGGCGAGGGCGGCGATTGCGGGCTCGAAGGCGTCCTGTACAGGTCGCGCGAACCGGGCTCGGTTTGGGGGCGGGGCACGAAGCTCTTGAAGAAGACGGGCTCATGCGTCTGAATGTCGTAGGACGTGACCAGCACGTCGGTCAGGGCGTGGGAGAGTTGCACGTCGCCCATGTAGCGCTCCAGCGCTGCTTCCAGGCCCGTCGCGGCGTACTTCTCCTCGATCAGACTGTCGGCCGTCTGGATCGTGCGAAGCAGCGAGCGAGCGAATATCTTTGGCCCTTCGCTGACATAGAGACCGGCTAGGTCCTGCGCACTCCAGCGTGGTTGCCCGCTCGCGAGCTGCTCCGCATCGCTCGGCACGGTTACTCCAAGCGCGATTATGCCCCCCGTCGATGTGCCGGCTATCAGGTCGAACAGCTCGCACGCCGGGCGTTTGCTCAGGCGCTCGATCTCGGCGAGCACCAGAGCCGGGATGATCCCCCGGATGCCACCGCCGTCGATCGAGAGGATCCTGATGAGGTCCTTGGTGGGCATACGGCGGGAGAATACGACGCGCCGCCAGGTCTCGCAATGCAGCAGCAGGATCGCGGTTGCGCTCGTGGCCTATGCCCGCGGGCACTGGCCTCCGGCCTCGGTCTTCGAGCCGCGGGGTCTGAGTCCCCGACCGGTCGATTTCACCCGATGCAGGGAGCGACCGCGCGAATCGGCGGCGTCGGTGCCTGCGCCGCGTCGCCTCGGCAACGGCGAGCTCCAGCGGGCGTTGATCAAGGCTCTCGAGGAGGCCGGCCGTCCGCTCCGGGTCGGCGAGGTGCTCTGTCAGTGCGTGCTCCCTGGCTCGTCTGCCGGAGCTTTTCGTGGCGGCTCGCACTGGCGTTGTTAGTCTCCGGCTGTCCATGAACGTCCGGCTCTTTTCGATGCCCGGCTCGCACGCGGCGACGACGGGTCAGCTGCTTTTCGACTGCAAGGGGACCGACTACAAGCGGACCGACCTCCTGCCGGTCGTCTCGTGGGTGGTGCTCAAGGCCTTTCGATTCCCCGACGTGACCGTGCCGACAGCCAAGATCGATGGCGAGCGGGTGCAGGGAACGCTGGCGATCGCCCGCGAGCTCGAGCGCCTCAAGCCGGAGCCCCCGCTGTTTCCTAGCGATCCGGAGCGAAGACGGGCCGTGGAAGATGCCGAGCGCTTCGGCGACGAGGAGCTCCAGCAGAAGGTGCGAGAGATCTTCCTCCGGTCTGCGCGGAAGGACAGCAGCGGACTCGTTGGTTAGCTCAAGGGCGCAACGATCGGGATGCCTCACCGAGTCGCGGAGAGGACTGCGAAACCCTTCATCGCCCTCGATGCCCGGTCCCGCGGAGCCACCGACGACAACGTCCGCAGTGCGATCGCCGCCTTCCCCGGGATGCTCCAACGAATCGACAACTGGATAGAGCAGGGCATCCTCGGGGGTGAGCCCCCGAACGCCGCTGACCTGCAGATCGCCCCGAGCCTGCGCTTGGCCATGAGCCTCGACGACCTCCGGCCGGCGATCGAGGGCCGGCCGGCTGGCGACCCAGATCGTCAGGGACTTTCCAGGGAAGAAACCGGCGGTGCTGCCGCCGGAGTGGCTGGAGCCAATCACCCCTCCCACGGGCTGAGCGACCTGGGGTGCGGCCGAGCCGTGGGAGTGTGGCCCGCCGCGGTCCCCGACGCCGCGTGCGACGCTGTTAGGGCTCGATGCTTGGTGGGTAGCTGCTGAAGAGCCACCGGCCGTTGACCCGGACGAGGGTTGTCTGACCGGGGATTCCGCTGGGACCGATCGCGATGGCGTGTGCCCCGTGGATGCTGAGTTTCAGGTGGGCCATGACCTCAGCGACCTGTTCACGCCATCCGCGGGCCGTAAAGCCCGAGCCGTCGACCCCGGGGGTCTTGTGCCGCAGCACGTTTTGCAGGGCATCGAACGCATGTCTGCATGTGCCCTGGCCGCCCGCCGTGAACGAGTGGACGCCGCTGGCGGTCAGGCGAGAGCAGACAGCGCTGGCCGGCCCAAAGTACTCGGCCGTCAGGACGCTGCGGTAGACGGCTCGGATCTGGGGGCTGGAGCCGCTGGTGGCACTCGCTGTGGCGCCGCTCATCGCGACCGCTCCCAGGGCGATCGCAAATGCGGTCGTCGTCGCTCGCAAGCTCATCGTGGGCACACTCTACAGGCGGCCGACGGCGACTTGGCAGCAGCGGCGCAGCCGTTACCGACCGGTTCAGCCGGCCGGTCGCTTCGTGACCACGGTACGGACAGCTGCGAGTTTGCCGGCGCGGTAGGCCCAGGTGGTGCTCGCGCGCCCGGAGGCGCAGCAGGTCGCGTCGTCTGGTCCGTACCAGTATTCCGCGACGACGATCCGGCCTTCGACCCACTTGACCTTTCCCAGCAGCGGCACGTGCCCCACCGTCGCATGGTGGGGCTGTTGGGGCGTGATCAGACCCACTGCGCGCGCGTTCCTCGCCGAGCCGCTGAAGACGGCCTCGGCAAAGCGGATCTGACCGTCCGCGGTCCCGCCGTTGTTGGAGCAGACGACATCAACCGCGGCCGCGGGGCCAACGCCGCCAAGCTGACCGTAGGTCACGTCGTACGCGGCCGAGACTTGAACGAGGTCGCGGTTCGAGCCGAAGCTGTTGACGTCCCCGAAACCGGTGTGCGAGAGCTGCGCGACGTGGTTGTGCAAACGGATCGGACTGTTTGCCTCGCAAGCCGCCCCCGGCAGGGTCTCGTTCTGCCAGCCGACCGCCTGGAGCGGCAGCGTGGTCTGCGCGGACGCGACCCCGGCGACGCCGACCACGGCAGCCAACGCTGCGGCGCCGGCCAGGCGACCGATCCAGTTCTCATGTCCAGTGACAATTCGATCAAGCACGGGTTTAGGTACCGCTCCTGTGTTTCGGCGCTCACGCTGGCGAGGCAAGCCTGCGCGCATCATTCTCACACGCTCCTCCGCGTATTGCGCTGAGAACCCTTCAGAGGCCCTTGAGACTGTGCTTGGGGCCTTCTCGGAGGGTGCGGCGGGGCTCAGCCGACGGCGTTGACCGCCGAGTCGGCCCAGCAGATTGACTCGAGGTAGGTCTCCGCGATCAGGTCAGAGGCGCCAGGCAGCGTCGCCGGGGCGAAGTCGCCTCGCTCGTAGGCGATAACCGCCGCCAGCAGCCGGCCAAGCTCGCCAACACCGCCGAGGAGGGCCGATGCAATGTCCTCGCGCAGGGGCAGTTCGCGGAGGACCCCGCCGATGGGTGCATTTGTGACAGCTTCGGCGACCGAGAAGAGACCGACGGTGAAGGACTCCTCCGGGTTCGTCGCCGGGAGCCGTCGGCTGAGCTGCTCGCACATCCGCGCCCGCGTCAGGGCGGTCGCGAGCATCCCGGCCGGGGCCTCGGGGACGTTGGCCAAGGCAGCGATCAGAGCGAACTGGCGGACCGCCACCGTCCCCAGCCAGGCGAGGGCCTCGTGGACCGACCCGACCCGGCGGGGGAGGGCCATATGGGCGGAGTTGGCGTAGCGCAAGAGGCGCATGCTCAGACCTGGATCTCGCGTGATGATGGCCGCCAGGCGCTCGAAATTGTCCGTCGTCGCAAGATCGGCCATCGTCCCGATTCCACCCAGCCCGGCCTCGGCTACGGTGCGGGTCGGCCCGGCGGTGGGGCTCAGGAAGAACTGGCCCTGGAACATGTCGAAACCCAGCCGCCAGCAGATCTGGAAGGACCTACGGCTGTCCACGCCGCGCGCCACCAGCTCTGGCGGACCCATGCGCTGGCGCACGGAAGCGACGAGCTTTTCGAGCTGGTTTGGCGAGTGAGCCCCGACCTCGACTATGACCGTCTGGGCCCGGTCGAGCAGCGGCCCGTCCACGGTGGCGAAGTCGACGGCATCCAGGGCCAGCCGGAAGCCTCGCATGGCGTGACGGTCGATGGCTTCCCGCAGGTCGTCGTCGAGGGACTCGGCCGCCCGCAGGCAGAGGACGACCCGCTCGTGCGGCAGGGAGAGTGCGCGCCGCTCGAGGAGCTCCCTGCGCGAGACACTCAGGAAGATCAGGCTGCGGGGAGCGATTGCATGGAGCTGCTCGGCCAGCACCAGCTCGGCATCGTCGCCCTGCGGCATCGCAGCCAGATAGCCGCCGGGTGAGCCCGATCCGCCCGTGCTGGAGAGGAGGCGGTGGCCGACGAGCTCCTCATCGGCATTGAAGACTGGCTGGCGTACCAGGCAAACGGCTGCAGGGCCCCATTGGGATGCCGGTGCTGGCTCCGCTGATTTGAAGACTCCTCTTCTGTTGCCGACCACGGCGCGCACATGTTTCTTTCGGCTCCTGAGTCTGAGGGCTTAAGCGAGGCAGGCCGGCCGTGCGGGCACAAGACCGCCGGCTCGGGACCACTCAAACCCCTCTGAGCTCTCGGAGGCGGTGCTGGAATGGGTCCCGGACGGATGGATGGGCCTTCCAGGGAGCCGGCGGGTGCGCTGCCCAGCGCGAAGCCGGTAAGGCCTGCTCGCTTCATGGCCCTGGCCGGGGGCGCCTGTTCGTCGGAGCCTTCGCCCGGATGGGTTGACGACGCCGACTATCGCTCATCGCTTCACTCCCACCTCAGTCCCCTCGGTGTAGCGAATCGCCTCTCCTTCGACTGGTCTCACCAGGAACTGCTCCCGCTCGCCCCGATCCCAGGCCTCGCGCAGCCCTGCTGCGCCCAGGTCGAAGTCGGGGCGAAGGTTGCGTATGACCTCGCGCAAGTCGCGGTGCAGCTCTTCGACCGTCGGGCGCCCCCAGTACCAGTAGCCGTTGTAGATCGCGGAGATCTCGAGCCCAGGGGCGAGCACGAACGTGTGCGGGACCATCGGGTCGTGGACGGGGTCGGTGTACTCGACGATGTCGAGATCGGTTCGCACCGTTCGCTCCGGGTCAGACAGGAACGGAAACTGCGCGCCGACGCTATCGCGGAACTCATTGATCTCGAGCTGGTTGTCCGTCGAGATCAGGGCGACGCGCGTGTACCCGACGCGGAAGTCGAGGTATGCGTCGACCAGATAGTGAAGGAAACGATGCTCCTTCGGGTCGAACCCGCCGCGTGAGAGGTGGAGCACCATCGGGTTCGAGCCCTGCAGGTCCGACAGACGGCGCACGACGCCGTCCTGGTCGGGCAGTTCATAGTCGGGAAGGCGTGCCCCGACCTCAATGTCGCCGCGCATAATGAGCCTCCAATCGAAATCAGCTGAACTTCGTCACGGGCCGTTCCCGCAGGATATGACCGCGCAGCGCCCGCTGGCCTGACGAGACCCCCAGCGCCGGCGTCATCGCTACCGTTCTTATGCGAAAGCAGGCGTCAGCCGACCGTTCGGCGACACGCTCGCAACTCGTCCGACGCGGCCGTGGGTTTGCGAACTGCATCGTGCCTCGTTTGCCACACGACAGCAGCATGCTGGGGCCAGGCGCCTTGCTCTGCCTGCGATGCAGGTCGTGCGGACTAGCGACGTAGCTCTGCTCGTAGCCGGGTTGCGAGGCGGACGGAGGCATCGATCTCGACTTGGCGGATCGAGACGCTCTCGACGCTGAGCCCGAATGGAACACCGACTCGCCGGCAGAATGCGATCAGCTCGACGGCCGTAGCGACGGCTTGATCGTAGGACGCGTCGAGCGTGTCATCCGCATGGCGCAGTTCGTTCTCGATCCAGCGCGGCACATCGACTCCGAGCCACTGAACGAACTCCAGCGTCTTCACCGAGCCGCAGACCGAGAACGTGAAGACGATCGGCGCCGGCTTGAGGTCGCGAGCGGCGCACTCGTAGTGATAGTCGGAGACCAAGTCCTTCGCGGCATTGACGTCATAGACGATCTGGGTGACAAAGAACGAGCATCCTGCAGCCTGCTTCGCCAGCAGACGGAGGTGCTCCACGCGCCCGCGCGCGTGCCGCTCTGGGATCGCGACACCTCCGAGGAGGAGATCCGGACGCACCTCGCTCCTGAGTTCGTAGGCCCGCGGCAGAGAGGTTGCGACCGCCTTCTCACGAGAGGACGCACCGACGAACACCGACAGCGCTTGGGTTGGGGCCTGTTCGCTGAGCCACGAGCGAAGACGTTGCTCAGGGTACTTGCTGACAGCGCGGTACACGATCGCAGGCACTTCCAAGCCGACGAGATCGCGAGCGAGGTAGTCGGCCGGGTCCATCGTGGGTAGGAACGGAAACGGGCGTTCTTCGGGATTGCGGTCGCTCTCGTCATCAATGTCGTAGAGCACGAGGCCATCGATGCCCACGGGGCGCAGTCGCTCAAGCGTCTTCGCGGCGATCTGACCGGCTTGCTCGGGTTCGGTCGTCAGGCGCGGTGGCGTCAGCGCGAAGAGCAAGAACTCACCCGTCCCCTCGACAATGCGCCGCTGCAGCTCCACGCGCCGAAGCGTAGCCAAACGCCTACGCACGACGACTGGGCGTCGGCGGTTATGGGCTTCAGCAGGTGGACCGATGAGCGGGGCCCGGTCAGCACGCCGTCGCCGGCATCACCTTCACCAGCTGGCGGGCGTGAGGAGCTCGGTGCGGTGGGCCTGGGCCCAGTCGGTGAAGCTGTGTGCCGGGCGGCTCGTGACTGTGGTGATGTCTCCTGTCGGCTCGGAGTTGTACGGTTCCAGGGTGGAGCGGAACATCTCGATGATGGCGTGCGCCAGCTCTTCGGGCATGCCGTAGGACACCATCTGCGCGACCGTGTCGGCCGGATCGTCCTCGGCGTAGTGCAGGTCGCGGTCCAGCACCTGGCTGAGGATTGCGACCTGGTCAGGGGGGCTGAGCGGTTCGGGGCCCGTGAGCGCGTAGACCCGGTGGTTATGGCCGTCATGGGTGAGGCTGGCCGCGGCGACCGCTGCGATGTCCGCCGGGTCGACGACAGCGGCCCGGCCAACGGCGAAGGGGGCGTGCACGACCTGATCCGCCGCGATCATCGGCGCCCAGTTGAGCGCGTTGGACATGAGTCCGGTAGGCCGCAGGAACGTCCACCCGATGCCGCTGTCGCGGATCGCCTCCTCGCCGGCCCGGTGCCCGGTGGTGATCAGGTCGGTGCCGCCGTGTTCGACGCTGAGCACGGACACCTTGACGATCCGCTCCACGCCCGCTTGCTGCGCCGCGGCTATGAGCCGGTGATCGTGTGCGGCGATGTTGAGCCCGTCGGTTAGCAAGAACACGGCGTGCACACCGTCCAGCACGGGTGCCAGGTCGCTGTCACCGAGATCGGCCACGATCTTCTCGGTGCCGTCGGGGAAAACCGCGTCAGGATTGCGGGTGAGGACCCGTATGTGGCCTGCCTGGGCGGGGAGGAGTGCTGCGATGAGTTCCGACCCGATGTGGCCGGTGGCTCCGGTGATCAAAATCATGAGCTCTGGTCCTTTGCTTGTGCTTCGGTTTTCGGGGCGAGAGAGCGTTCTGTCTAGTGCTTCCCTCGCACTGCATGTTTGAAACCGATTTCGCTGGCGGGACGTGAACCCAGCCGATGGCCGGACGCCCGCTGGAGCCCGAGTCGGCGCCCGTGGAGCGCTATCGGTACTGATCGATGAGCTTGCGTGCCATCGACTTGCCTCGCCGCGCGGCTTGCGGGTGTGCCACGAGCGCGCGAACGAATCGCTGTCGCGCAGGCCGGCTTCCTTGGAGCCGGGGCCATACGTCGCCGCTCGAACCCCGAGGAGCGACTACTCGCCATCTTCGATGTGCTCGACGAGTCGTTCCATCGCGACGACCTCGAGGCGGGCTCGTTCATCAAGGTACTGCTCGAACTCGGCCGCTTGGGATTACCGGCGAGCAGGTCGTCCAGAGCAGTAGGGAACTGGGCGCGCCTGAGACGCTCGCTTCTCGCGCCAGCCAGCACTGTGCGGCGCCGGCGGCAGCTCAGTCGCGTTGTAGCTCGTGACGCGTTGATCGTGCCAGGTCGAGCTCACGACAGCCGGTCGAGTGGCGTGCGAGCGACGCGGTCAGCCAAGCTGGCGGTCGAGGTTCGTGGCGGCGCTGATGAGGGCCAGGTGGGTAAAGGCCTGGGGGAAGTTGCCCAGCTGCTCGCCGGTGCGACCGATCTCCTCGGCGTAGAGGCCGAGGTGGTTGGCGTAGGTGAGCATCTTCTCGAAGGCGAGCCGCGCCTCGTCGAGGCGCCCGGCGCCGGCGAGCGCCTCGACATACCAGAACGTGCACATCGAGAAGGTACCCTCGTCGCCCCGCAGGCCGTCCGGGGAAGCCTGGGGGTTGTAGCGCGAGACCAGGCTGTCGGCGACGAGCTCGTGGCTGATCGCGTCGAGTGTCGATAGCCAGTGGGGGTCGTCCGGTGAGATGAACTTGACCGCAGGCATGAGCAGGATCGAGGCGTCCAGGACTTCGGTGTCGTAGTGCTGGACGAACGCCCGCCTGCGCTGGTGCCATCCTCGCGACATGATCTGCCGGTAAATCTCGTCGCGGGTAGCCATCCAGCTGACGATGTCACCGGGTAAGCCACGCTGGCGCGCAATCCGCCCGGCGCGCTCGAGGGCCACCCAGCACATCAGCCGCGAGTACGTGAAATGCTGGCGCCCGCCGCGGGTCTCCCAGATGCCCTCATCGGGTTGGTCCCAGTGCGCAGACAGCCACTCGACGATGCGACAGAGATCGAGCCAGCTGTCGTGGTGGATGGGTGCGGCGTACTTGTTGTACAGGTAGACGGAGTCAATCAGCGCTCCGTAGATGTCGAGCTGTAGCTGACCGGCCGCGCCGTTGCCGATCCTCACCGGCGCGGACCCTCGATAGCCCTCCAGATGCGTCAGCTGCTCCTCGGGTAGCTCGGCCCGCCCGTCGATGCCATACATCACCTGCAGCGGCCCCGATTCGCCGGTGCGACAGTCGCGAAATCGCTCGGTGAGCCACCCCATGAACGCCTCTGCCTCCTCGCCAAAGCCCAGGCGCAGGAGCGCGAAAAGCGAGAAAGCCGCGTCGCGGATCCAGGTGTAGCGGTAGTCCCAGTTGCGCTCGCCACCAAGGTGCTCGGGCAGCGATGTCGTCGCCGCGGCGACGATCGCCCCGGTCGGCTCGTAGGTCAACAGCTTTAGCGTCAGCGCCGAACGGTGGACCATCTCGCGCCACCGTCCGGTGTAGCGCGACTGCGACAGCCAGCGACGCCAGTAGGCAACAGTGGTCCTCGGCGAGCTCGCGCGTCTGCGTCGCGGAATGGACGTGGGGCTCATAGGCGCCGGCCACGTGCTCCAGGAAAAAGGTTGCACTCTCGCCCTGCGAAAGACCGAACGAGGCCAGCGCCGCGCCGTCGCGGACCCGCAGCGGGGTCTCGGTCTCTAATGCGAGGGCGCAGTCCTCTGAGCGGAACAACACACCATGCTCATGGGGCTCGACCACGTGCTCGGCGCGGCCGTAGTCAAAGCGCGGTGAGCACTCCAGCTCGAAGTGCACCTGACCGCGCACCGCTACGACGCGGCGGACCAATCGCTGGCCATGTCCGTCGTTCCTCTGCGCGACAGGCATGAAGTCCTCGACCTCGCCCACACCGTCGGGAGTCAGGAAGCGAGTGATGAGAACGTTGGTGTCGGGAAAGTACAGCTGCTTAGACGTCCAGCCGCCATCGGCCGGAGCCAAGCGATAGTAGCCACCCCGCTGCGAATCGAGGATCGAGGCGAAGACGCTCGGGGAGTCAAGGCGCGGACAGCAATACCAGTCGATCGTTCCATCGGTGCCGACAAGCGCAACGCTGCGGAGGTCGCCGATCAGACCGTGATCGGCGATCGGAAGATAACTGGTCACTGTTGTCTACCCCACGCTCGTCATTGGCTCTGCCGCCGTTGGGACGGACGGTGAGTCGCCGCACCGCCCTGGCACCCGTGGTAGGCAACACCTCCGTCGAAACCCCGTGCTGGCGAGGAGTGGGGACGCTGTCCTTTGCTTCGCCCGCCCTCGAGGCGGGCCCAGGGCTCTGCCATCAGCCACGTCCTCCCCGGGCACATCCCGGTCAACGGCGTCACGGCAACGGCAACGGGCTATCTCCGCGACAGCAGCATCGCGTAAGCGGGGCAATCTGCTGTGAGCGACAGCTTGACGAGGTCCGCCCCCCGCCGACGAAGACAGCGGCGCCAGCCCAGCGCGCCATGATGTGAGCGCATCAGGCTGCTGCTGGATGCGGGTTGGGAGTTCAATCGGCCAGCGCCGATCGCCCCCAAGGCGCCGGCGAGGAAGACCTGCCCTCAGGCACCGAGGTGAAGCGCCATAAAGAAGATCGTCAACACGATGATCAGCAGCAAGATCGATCCGACGATCTCTACCTGCTTGTTCAGTGCCTCGTATTCGGCGCTCCATGTGACCTCGGCATCTGGGGCGGTCCCGGCGACATCACGTGCGGCGAGCTTCGCCAGCTTGCCCTCCCGCGTCCCGAGGAAGCCGCCGCCAATCCCGCCGATGACGACGACCGCGCCCAACCCCCACAGCACGTAGAACTTGCTCCACTGATGCTCGTGGGAGGCCAGATAGATGCCGGCGATGAGAATCACCACCAGCCCGGGAGCAACCAGGTAGCGGCCAAACAGCTCCTGCATCCGGTGATACCAAGGCATCGCGCGGCGGTCCATCTTGGTCGCGACCAGGGAGACGATGGGGTACGCGAAAAGCACCCCGAAGCCGATTACAGCGCCGAGGATGTGAATCGCGACGATCGCTTCGGAGAAACTGGCGGCTAGGGGGATCATCAGAACGTTGGATTGTGCTCGCTGAACCACGTCCCGCATGACGCCACAGACCGCGACGGGGGCATCGCCCGCACCCATCGCCCGCGCCGTCAGGCTTTCATGGCTCTCTGACCCTTAGACAATGCCCGGATCTGTCCCACCTAAACCTCACCCATCGAGCGGCGGTCCTTGAGCGCCTGGCGCAGCACGCGCAGCGCCGCGCAACAGCGCGAGCGAGCGCTTCCAGCCCTCGGCGGCGGTAACGAGCGCAACAGCCACATCCCAGCCACCCTGCGCGTCCGGTCGAGGCCCCCGCTCTTGACGCACGCCGAACAGCGCGACCCCGAGGACGAGGTTCGCTACGGAGCGCGAGCGTGCACCAGGCGCCTCCCTGGGGAGCACCCAGGAGCTCGAGCGCCGCATCTCCTCACTCCTCCTTTGCCGTCACGACGAGCATCTGGGCGTCGGCGCCCGGAGACCCGCAGCGCGCGACAACCAGGACGCTCGCCTGGCCGACAGATGCGACCGCCCGCGCGTCCGCCAGCGCTCGCTGACTCGGCCTCGATCGGGCGCACACGCATCGGACCGACACTAAGAACTGCTCGGCCCGGATGCTGGGCCTTCGCCATCCTGATCGGCGATGATCGGGATTGAGGCGGAGCGCTTCCAGGCTGATCCCTGATACCGCATTAACGCGGCCAGCGTGGCCACGGCTGCTGTGCCTCCTGCGGCGAGCGCAGCCGCCAGAGAGTGAGCAGAAACGGTGGTCGTGAGCAGCCCCACGGCGGAGCCCGCAAGTACGGCCGTGATGACCCCGACCATGCCTGCGACCGTTCGGAATGCATGCCAGCGTCCGCCCCACAACCCCTGGACTCGGAGCCGGCGCTGTTTGACGCCTGCGTGCAGGGGGGGTTGGGGAAGATCGGCTTGCCGCTGTTCGGGAACGCTGAGCAGATATGGGATCAGCTCGGGCGCCTCGTCGAAGTAGTAGCCCCGCAGCAGCGCGATCCGCCGCGCGTAACCGAGATCCTCGATCCCCGACTGCAGCACTCGCTCGAACGTCACCAGCCCGGTGAATGCGAGCGTCGGAAGCAGAACGAAACCGAACGCGTAGAAGGCTGTGCCCACGCGACTAGCCGTCGCGATCAGTCCCAAGGCCACCAAACCACCCGAGACGGCCCCGAGGAACATCGTCGCTCGTCCAGTCGACTCCGCGATAGTGGACGCCCGAGCACTCTGGAGCGTGAAGTGCTCGGTCGTCGCGAACGACACCGCGGCCGGGCGCGGGGCCGCGGCTGGCCCGTCAACATCGCTATCAAGCCGTGCGCGCTGGTCACCGAGGCGCCCTTTTTCTTCGGCGGTGGACATGTGTGTGTCTCCCTTTGTTTTTGGGCGATGTCGTGGTTTCGTCAGTTCGCGCCGGCCAGCGCGGGCGGTGACTCGCGGATCGTGGTCTTGGCAACCGCGTCGGACAGCTCGTCGCGGCGGACGAGCGCGAAGATCGCCGGCACGGCGAGCAGCGCGATGGCGCCGAGCACCCAGAGCGCCTGCTGGAAGCCGCCGGTGAGGGCCACGGGTGCGGCGTTGCCGGCGTGCACCAGCGTCTGGGTGTGGCTCGCCGCCAGGCTAGAGGCGATCGCGATCCCGATCGCTCCGCCGAGCTGCTGAGAGGTGTTCAGGAGCCCGGACGCGAGCCCGGCCTGGTGCTCTGAAACGCCGGCGAGCGCGGCGATCGAGATCGGGATGAACGCGAACGCAGTCCCGGCGCCGGCAACGACGAACGGGCCGGCGAGGTTGGCCAGGAAGTGTCCGTGGACGGGCACCTGGGTCGCCCACAGCACGCCCGCGCCGATCAGCGTCATCCCGATCGCCATCACGACCTTGGCGCCGCCACGGGTGACCAACGCCTGTGAGATGCCAGCGAGGGCGATCGAGGTCAGCGACGCGGCCAGCCATGCGAGACCGGTCTGCAGGGCGCTGTAGTGCAGCACCTGCTGCATGTACAGGGTGCCGACGAAGATGAACGCGAAGAAGCTGCCGCCCAACAGCAGCCCCGCCGCGTTCGCGCCGGCGAGCGTCCGCAGCCGGAAGATCGACAGCGGCAGCACGGGATCCTTTGCCCGGCTCTCTATCACCACGAACCCCACCAGCAGCGCCGCGGATACCGCCAGTACCGCGATCGTCCTCGTCGCGCCCCAGCCGTATTGGGGCGCCTGGGAGATCGCGTCGACGAGGAGCACCAGCCCGCCCGTGCCGGCGAGCGCACCGGCTGCGTCGAACCGCCGGCGGACGGTGGCGAGACGACTTTCGGGCACGATCCGCGGCACCAGGAGCAGTGCTGCCGTCCCGATCGGGACGTTCAGATAGAAGATGTACTGCCACCCGGCGTAGCGAGTGAGAAGTCCGCCGGCAATCACACCAACGGTCGCCCCGCCGGCACCGAGCCCGCCCCAGATCCCGAGCGCCTTGTTGCGCTCGGCGCCCTCCTCGAACATGTTCATCACGATCGAGAGGGCGGCGGGCAGCATGATCGCCGCCCCGAGTCCCTGAACAGCTCTCGCCGCGATCAGCGACACCTCGCTGGTCGACAGCGCGGCTCCCAGCGACGCCGCCGTAAACAACGAAAGGCCGACCATAAGGATCCGCCGGCGGCCGAGCAGGTCCGCGGCACGACCGCCGAGCAGCATGAAGCCGCCGAACGTGAGCGCGTACGCGGTCACGACCCACTGCAGGCTGGTCGCGCTGAAGTGCAGATCGCGACCGATCGTGGGCAGCGAGACATTGACGATCGTCAGATCGATAATCGTCATAAAGAACGACACCGCCAACAGCGCGAACGCGCGCCAGCGATTGATATTCGGGGATGTAGACGTCATCCGACCGCCAGCGGTCGGGACAGGGACAGAAGGTTGGGTGTTGGTGTGGCGCTGCATCGCTGCCTCCTTTGGGGGTTGTTGTCGCTACGACGAATGGGAGGCCGCGATCGGGACACGCCGATGCTGTGTCCGCGCCGCGTACGCGTAGGGGTGACGGAACACCTCGAGCGCGCGCTCGCCCTCGCGCACCGGAAGCTCGAACGCCTCACCGGTCTTCGAGTCGGTGACCGCAGCGTCACGTGGCCGTTGCTCTTACACCACAGCAGCCGGACGTCGATCCGGTCGCCAGTGCGCCCGTCGAGTTCGCGTGTGATGTGGGTGCGTGGCTGGGTCATCTCGCTGTCCTCCCGGGTCGTGTGATCGCTCCGCACCGACGACGAACGGGCGGGCGCCGAGGGGACAGCCGCGGTGCGTTGGCCGAGTGTTGCCCGGAGCGGTCTACAGCTCGGCGATCCGCCGCTCGAGGAACCGCCGCTCGCGCTCCGAGCGTGCGAGCGCGCGCGCTCTCTCGAACGCTTCGCGCGCCTCATCGCTCCGGCCGAGCCGGCGCAGCAGCTCGCCGCGCGTCGAGTGCAGGTACTGGTAGTCCTCGACGTCGAGGCCATCGACGATCTCGAGCGCCTGCTCGGTTGCCCCGGTCTGGGCGACTGCGACCGCGCGGTTCAGCTCCACTACTGGCGAGTGCGTGATCTGCGCGAGCTTTCCGTATAGCGCGGCGACCTCGTTCCAGTCGATCGGCTCCTCGGCCTGGAGAGACGCGATGGCGGCTTGGAGCAAGTACGGCCCACGGCCGCGCAGCGCGATCGCGCGATCGAGCGCGATGCGCCCGGTGGCGATCTCCGCCGCGTCCCACAGTGAGCGGTCTTGGTCCTCGAGCAGCACCAGCTCCTCGCCTGAGAATCTTGCCTTGCGGCGCGCATGGTGGATCTGCATAAGCGCCAGCAGCCCATGCACCTCCGGCTCGTCAGGCATCGACGCGGAGAGCACACGGCCGAGCCTGATCGCCTCCGCGGCCAGGTCGATGCGGCCCGAGTAGCCCTCGTTGTAGATCAGGTACACGACTGCCAGCACCCCGTCCAAACGGTCGGGCAGGAGGTGGTCGGCCGGAACGGCAAAGGGCACGCCGGTGGCCTTGATCTTGGCCTTGGCTCGCGACAGCCGCCTCTTCATCGTCTCGTCGGAGACCAGGAAGGAGCGCGCGATCTCATCCGTGGTGAGCCCGCCGAGCGCCCGCAGCGTTAGCGCGACCTGCGCCTCGAGCGCCAGCGCCGGATGGCAGCAGGTGAAGATCAGCTCGAGCCGTTCGTCCTCGATCACCGTGTCGTCAAGTTCGTCCATCGTGGCTTCAGGCACCTCCAGCTGACGAGTCTTCGCGGCCAGCGTGCGCTCACGCCGGATCCGGTCAATCGCTCGGTTGCGCGCGGTGACGGTCAGCCAGGCGCCCGGGTTGCCCGGGACACCGTCGCGGGGCCAGCGCTCGGCGGCGACCGCGAAAGCCTCCTGGGCTGCCTCCTCGGCGAGATCGAAATCGCCGAGGAAACCGACCAGCGAGGCAAGCACCCGCCCCCACTCGTCGCGGAAAACCTCTTCCAGCAGCGCTAGCGCTCCACCAACGGACGGACCTCGATCGCACCGCCGAGACGGGCCGCCGGGATTCGCGCGGCCAGCTCGATCGCCTGGTCGAGGTTGTCCGCGTCGAACACGTAGTAGCCGCCGAACACCTCCTTGGTGTCAGCAAACGGCCCGTCGGTGGTCAGCGTCTGACCGTCCTGCACGCGCACTGTCGTGGCGGTCTCGATCGGCTGCAGCTCGGCGCTGGCGATATACCGGGGGTCATCTCGGAGCGCCGTGTATTCGGCGAGCATCGCCTTGAACTCGTCCTCGGACAGCGCGTCGGTGTGGCCGGGCTTGTAGTTGATCAACATCGCGTACTTCATCTGAAACCTCCTACGGAGGAGAGTGGATTGTCGCCCAAACGACGAACGGGCGCACGCTTAGGGGACAGCTGTCATGCGACCGGAAGCGGGCGAGCCTCCATCGAGCCGTCATACGCGCGACCGGTCCCCTGGCGGAGCACTCGACAGCGCGCCCGATACCCGGTACGTCACGGTTGCCAGGAAGCGCAAACCCACCGCGGCTAGTGCTACTAGCGCTCCACCAACGGCCGGACCTCGATCGCGCCGTCGAAACGGGCCGCCGGGATCCGGGCGGCCAACTCAATCGCCTCGTCGAGGTTGTCGGCGTCGAACACGTAGTAGGCGCCGAACACGTCCTTGGTGTCGGCGTACGGGCCGTCGGTGGTCAGCGTCTGGCCGTCCTGCACGCGCACCGTCGTGGCGGTCTCGATCGGCTGCAGCTGCGCGCTGCCTCGGGCGCGCGGGTCCTCCGCCAGCGCTCTGTACTCCGCGAACACTGCCTCTTGCTCGTCCTCGGACAGCGCGTCGGTGTAGCCGGCCTTGTAGTGGATCAACATCGCGTACATCATCTGAGCCTCCTGGTGGTGGGTGGATTGTCGCCCTAACGACGAACGGGCGCACCCTTAGGGGACAGCTTTCATGCGACCGGAAGATGGGCGAACCTCCATCGAGCCGTCATCCGCGCGGCCGCTCCTGTCCTGCAGCGTTTGCTCGCGTCGGATGCGATCGATGGCGCGATTGCGCCCAGTGGCCACCAGCCAGGCCAGCGGGTGCTCAGGCGACCCCGCACAGGTACGCGAGCACCCGGCCCCGCTCGCGCCGGAAGACCTGCTCGATCAGTGAGCCGTCTCCGTCGGGATCTCGACGAGCGGGCGGACCTCGACCGCGCCGCCGAGCCGCACCGCCGGAATCCGTTGTGCGAACTCGAGCGCCGCGTCCAGGTCGGACGCCTCCAACACGTAGTAGCCCCCGAGCACCTCCTTGGTGTCGGCGTACGGCCCGTCGGTGATCAGATTCTCAGCGCCCCCGTAGCGAACCGTGGTCGCCATCTCGCCCGGCTGCAGGTGGGCGCCACCGACGCAGCGTGGATCATCGCGGAGCGCCAGGTACTCGGCGGACACCGATGTGTGCTCGTCCTCTCCGAGTGCCTCTTCGCTGCCCGGCTTGGGGTAGATCAGCATTACGTACTTCACGGCCGCCTCCTTTTGGGGAATGATTGATCATCCTGAAGACGAACGGGCGACCCCAGAGGGGACAGCACCCCCCGACGACCGGCGACCTCACGCGCACGCCGGCCAACGGAGCCCGAGGCCGGCGAGCAGTCCAGGTCCTGGATCCGACTCCTCCCTTCACAAACTCCGCACCGTCGATGACTCCATAACCTCGTCGTCACGCTTCCGCCCCGGGAGGCAGCAGCACAGCGCGGCGCCCCGCTTTTACTAAGACCTATCGGGAGGTTCGGTTGGCGCTCATGGCGGCCGGCTGGCATCTCGCGCGGCAGCGCGGTTCGCACGAGGTGTGGGCGCATGCGGATCGTCGCGAGCGCATAGTCGTGGCGGGGAAGCAGAGCGACACCGTCGCTGTAGGAACGCTCGGTAGCATCAGGAGGGCCAGCGGCCTAGAGGAGCTCCGATGAGCGAGTATGTCGTGATCTACGAGCAGTCAGATGACGGCGGATGGGGTGCCTACCTTCCTGATTTGCCCGGCGTTGTCGCGCTCGGCACCTCTTCTGCCGAGGTTGCCGGGCGGATCCAGGAGGCACTTCGCGCCTACCCGGAGGACCTCCGCGCACGTGGCGAGGCGATGCCCGCTCCGCATCATTCAGCCGGCACGGTCGCCGCGTAGTCGCCGGCCGGCGCGCTCGGCGCCTCCAAATGCCGGCCCGATGCGCCCGAGTGGACTCCAGCCACGACGACTCGCCAACGCAGGGTCCAATCCCCGCGGCTCGTCGAGCCGGCGCGGCGAGCGACCCGGTGGCGATCGGCACGCTGAGTAGCATTGGAGGGGGCTTGTGGCGGGCCGAGCCGCCGGTGCGTGGCTGCAACTCGATGCGGCGGATCGAAGATCGATGACTTGCTCGGCCACTTTGACCGGCGACCAGGAGGCGTAAGAGATGACTGACGACGAGCAGGATGTCCAGGCGGACGTTGCCGAGCACCAGCGGGATGACGGGGGTCCGGGCGTCTCCGAACATCAGCAGGACGCCGAGTGGAATGTCGCTGATTGGCACGGCAAGATGCTGATCGACAGAGACGGCGAGAGGATCGGCAAGCTGCAGGACGTCTACGTCGACGTCGAGAACGACGCGCCGCAGTTCGCCACCGTGAAGGAAGGCTTCATCGGGCGCCACCTGACCTTCGTGCCGCTCGGCGCGATCAAGGTCGGTCCCGATGAGCTCCAGGTCGCGGTCACCAAGGAGCAGGTCGAGTCCGCCCCGAACATCGCGCAGCACGGCGAGGAGCTCTCACAGGCAGACGAGTCGACGCTCTACCACCACTACGAGCTGAACTACACGCCCCCGAACACCGAGAGCGGGCGCCGCCTCGCGCGCCGCTGACGCGGCGCAGGGATGCTCGACCGGCCACACACACCTCCCAGGAGAGGTTTTGCCCCGGCACCCCTGCTCCGGAGCCAATGCGCCCGAGTGGACTCGAACCACCACGGACCGTGAAGTCCACAAGGCCCTCAACCTTGCGCGTCTACCAATTCCGCCACGGGCGCAGGGTGGCGAGTATAGCCCCGGGCGTGGGCCGGGGATCGGCGCGGCAGCGGGCTCTTGCGTCCGTCCACGCCGGGCGCTACAGTGCGAACACATGTTCGTTGCAGGCCACAGTCCATACGAACGGGGAGCGATCTAGACATGGATCTGACCAAGCGCCAGCAGGAGATCTTCGACTTCATCGGCAAGTACTCGGCCAAGTACGGCTATCCGCCGACGGTGCGCGACATCGGCAAAGCGGTCGGGCTGGCCTCCTCCTCGACGGTGCACGCGCATCTCGCGAACCTCGAGAAGATCGGGCTGCTGCGCCGGGACCCCTCCAAGCCCCGCGCAATCGAGCTGCTCGACCGCGCGGTCGGCAGCGCGGTTGAGAGCGTGCGCGGGATCGTCCGCGAGGAAGGCCTGCCGCTGCTCGGCTCGGTGGCGGCCGGACAGCCGGTGCTCGCGGAGGAGAACATCGAGGAGTACGTCGCGGTGCCCGAGCTGGCCGGCGGCGCGGAGGGCGAGTATCTGCTGCGTATTCGCGGCGAGTCGATGAAGGATGCGGGCATCCTCGAGGGCGATTACGTCGTTGTGCGTCCGCAGGACACCGCGCAGGACGGCGACGTGGTCGTAGCGCTGCTCGGCGAGGAGGCCACGGTCAAGCGGTTCTTCCGGGAACCGGACCACATTCGCCTGCAGCCCGAGAACGAGGCGATGGAGCCGATCCGCAGCAAGGAGGTCAAGGTGCTGGGCCGCGTCGTGGGCCTCATGCGCAGCGTCTGAGCGGCGACGCGCGCAACGCGTCCTCGGCAGCGCGGCCTTTACGCGCGCTGCCGCACGCGCTAGGTTGGATGGGCAGGTCAGGCAGCCGCGGAGGTCGCAAGGCCTTCGAGGAAAGTCCGGACATCACAGGGCAGGGTGGTCGCGATAGTGACCCGGGGAAACCCGCGGGAAAGTGCCACAGAAACAAACCGCCTACGTCCGCCGTCCCACGTGAACGGCGGGCCGGCAAGGGTGAAATGGTGCGGTAAGAGCGCACCGGCGTCGCGGTGACGCGGCGGCCGGGCAAACCCCACCCGATGCAAGGCCAAACAGGACCGCTTGCAGGCTGCTCGCCGAGGTCCAGGTAGGCCGCTCAGATGGATGGCTGCTCGACGACAGAATCCGGCTTATCGACCTGCTAAGGAAAAGCCCCGCCTCGGCGGGGCTTTTCTAGTGCACGGGCGGATTGATGCCCGCGACGCACGATAACCTCGCCGTGGCAGGGCCCAACCACAGGAAGCAGGCCGATGATCCGCTCGTGGAGGTGCAGGGATGAGCGATGCAGCAGGGCGCCGGAGAGCGTGCGCCGTGCCTCGCTGCGGCTCGGCGTGCTGGGCGTCGGCCTGCTGATCCTCGCCGGATGCGGCAGTTCGGGCAGCGGCGGCTCGACGAAGGCGAGCACCGCGACGACGACCGCCGCCACCCCGGCCACGGTTACCGGGGGCAGCACGTCGATGAGCGCGCCCTCGACGGTCACGGCCTCCTCGGGCGGCGTGACCGCCACGATGCAAGCGGGCTCCCATCACCCGCGGGTGGGGGTGCCGTGGCCCGTGAGCTTCACGGCCACACGCGGTGGGCGCCCGGCCCGCGCGAGCGTCAGCTATGAGTACCTCTTCGCCGGCCAGGTGGTGGCGCGGCGCTCGCACTACCTCTTCACGGGCCATTTCTCGGACACCTTCAAATGGCCCGCGTCCGCCGTGGGGTACCCCCTGAGCCTGCGCGCCGTGATCGTCTCGGGACCTGCAACGCTCAACCTCGACTACGCCGTCCAGGTCACCACGTGAACGTGCCGGCCGGCGCGCGGGTGAGCGTAGAGGGTGTGAGCAAGGGCTTCGGGCGCATCAGCGCGCTGCGCGAGGTCTCGCTGCGGGTGGAACCGGGGGAGGCCGTCGTGATCACCGGTCGCTCGGGTTCGGGCAAGAGCACGCTGCTGGCGCTGATCGGGGGGCTGGAGCAGCCGGACTCGGGACGGGTGCTGATCGACGGCGTCGCGATGTGGGAGCGGGCGCACTCCGCTGAGGCCCGGCGCGAGCTGGTCGGCTTCGTCTTCCAGCGCCACCTGCTGCTCGACTCGCTGTCGGCGCGCGCGAACGTCGAAGTGCCGCTGATCGGGGCGCGCGTACGCCGCGCCGAGCGCCGCCGCCGGGCGCTGTCGCTGCTCGAGGAGGTCGGGCTCGCCGAGCGCGCCGAGCATCGCCCCGCGCAGCTCTCCGGCGGCGAGCGCCAGCGCGTCGCGGTGGCGCGCGCGCTCGCCAACGAGCCGCGCCTGCTGCTGGCGGACGAGCCCACCGGCGCTCTGGACTCCTCGACCTCCGAGCGCGTGCTGGACCTGGTCTTCAGCCTGCGCGAGCGCCTCGGCATGACGCTCGTGGTGGTCAGCTACGACCGGTCGGTGGGAGAGCGCGCGGACCGCACCGTAGCGCTGATCGACGGCAGGATCGACCCGGCGCAGACCGTGCTCCTCCAACACTAAGAGTGGCACCGGCCGATGCTCTCGATCATCACCACCAACCTGGTGCGCCGCTCGGCCCGCACGGTGTTCACCGCTCTCGGCATCGCCGTCGGCGTGGCCATGATCGTCGCTCTGCTGTCCTTCACACAGGGCCTGCGTGACACCGCCGCGGGACTCGTGCACCTCGGGGGCTCTGGGCTCGGTGTCTTCCAGGCGGACGTCTCGGACCCGACCGCCTCGCTGCTGCCAGACTCGACGGTCAGCCGGCTGCAGGCGCGCCCCGAGGTGGCGCGCGCGACGCCGCTGCTGCTGGATGTGGAAGCCGTCAAGACCGCGCCGTCCGCGGTCGTCTTCGGTGCCGAACCGGGCGGCTTCTTCACACAGAGCCTCGTGCTCGTCGCGGGTAGCCGGCCACCCACGGGCGCCGCGCAGGTGCTCGTCGGCGAACGCCTCGCGGCGCAGCTCCATCTGCAGCCGGGCGGGCACCTGGCGGTCGACGGCCACGACTTCCCGATCGCCGGGATCTACCACTCGGGCATCTTCTTCGAGGACTCGGGGGCGGTTCTGCCGCTTGCTGTGGCCCAGCAGCTCACCGGGCATCCGGGCCTGGCGACCGACATCGTGGTCGAACTGAGCTCCGGGACGCGTGCCAGCACCGCCGCCAAGAAGATCGAAGCGGCGTTTCCCGGCACGCAGGTGATCACGGACCCTGAACAGGCGCTGCGGGCAGCAGCCAACAGCACGCTTATCGCCAAGGCGATCCTGGTGATCGTGGTGATCGCGCTGATCGTCGGTGCGATCAGCGTGGCGAACACGATGGCGATGTCGATCATGGAACGCCAGAACGAGATCGGCCTGCTGACCACGGTGGGCTGGTCACCCATGCGCGTCGCGTCGCTGATCCTTGGAGAAGGAATCGCGGTCAGCGTCCTGGGCGCAGCCGCGGGGCTGCTGCTGGGGGTGATCGGCGCGAGCCTGCTCGTAAGCGCACTGGGCGTGAGCGCCTACGTCTCGCCATCGGTGACCGCGTGGGCGCTCGGCCGCGGTCTGCTGGTGGGCGTGGCGATCGGCGTGCTGGGCGGCATCTACCCCGCGTGGCGCGTCACCCGCATGACGCCGCTGAAGGCGCTGTCGGGCACCTGAATGGGCGCCCACAGCGTAGAAGCCCGCAAACGCGCGGGTGCGCAGCCCGGAGGCCCCGCGGCGCGGGCCGCTCTAGCATGCCCGCCAGGCGATCAGAGGAGATGACGATGTTCAAGCAGGTGCTCGTGGGAGTGGACGGCAGCGAGAACGCGCGCGACGCGATCGCGCTCGCCCGGCGGCTCGCCGAGGCGGGGGGGACCATGACGTTCGTCCACGTGCACAGCAGCGAGCTGCGCCCCACCCATGCGATCAGCACGGGCCTCGTCGGCGAGGAGGGGGAGGCGTCGCGCAGGCTGCTCGAGCAGGAACGCGACGCCGCGGGCGTCGATGCGCAGCTCGTCAGCGCCGCGGCCTGGAGCGTCGGCCGGGGCCTGCACGAGCAGGCCGAGCAGCTGCACGCCGATCTGCTCGTCGTCGGCTCCTCCAGTCGCAGCGCGCTCGGTCGCGTGATGCTCGGCGACGACACGCGCGCGGCGCTCAACGGCGCTCCCTGTGCGGTCGCGATCGCCCCGCGCGCCTACGCGCAGCACGCTGCCGGCATATCGCGCATCGGCGTCGGCTACAACGGCTCGACGGAGAGCGAGGCGGCGCTCGCGGCGGCCCGCGAGCTGGCCGCGGCCGCCGGTGCGACGATCCAGGCCCGCGAAGTGGTCGTGATCCCGACATATGCGTTCGTCGGCATGGTGCCCCCGCTCGCGGGCGAGGGTGTGGACGCGATGCTGCGGGAAGCGAGTGCCGCGCTGAGTGAAATCAGCGGCGTGGAAGGCCGCGCGGTCTACGGTCTCACCGGCGAGGAGCTCGCGAGCTTCGGCGACGAGGTGGACCTGCTGGTGGTCGGCTCACGCAGCTACGGGCCGGTGCGTCGCATGGTGATCGGAAGCACATCCGACTACCTCGAGCGCCACGCGCGCTGCCCGCTGCTCGTGCTGCCCCGGGGCGACGGGCATCCCGTCGGCGAGGACGCCGCCTAGGCGCGGCATGGGCGGAGCGTTGGAGCCCTTTGGGCCAGCGCACCGGGCGCCGGGCAGCGATCATCCAGTCGTGCAGTTCGAGGACCGTCGTGACGCAGGGCGCCGCCTGGCGGCGGAGCTCGGATGGCTGGCGGCGCAGCGCCCGGTGGTGGTGGCCCTGCCGCGGGGCGGGGTGCCGGTGGGCTTCGAGGTGGCCCGGGCGCTCGGCGCCCCGCTCGAGATCCTCGCGGTGCGCAAGCTGGGTGCTCCCGGCAACCCCGAGCTCGGCGTGGGTGCCCTCGCCGAGGGCGGCGGCGGCGTCCTGGACCGCCGCACCGCAAGCATGCTGGGCATGACCCAGGCGATGCTGGACGCCACGCTCGCGCGCGAGGAGGAGGAGCTGCAGCGCAGGGTGCAGCGCTACCGGGCCGGCCGGCCCGCGGTGTCCGTGCGCGGTCGCAGCGCCGTGATCGTCGACGACGGTCTCGCCACCGGCCTCACCGACCTGGCCGCCGTGCGCGCGCTGCGCAAGCGCGGCGCGCGCAGCGTCGTGGTGGCCGTGCCGGTGGGGTCCGCTCCGGCCGTCTCGAGGCTCGCCGAGGAGGCCGACCGCGTGATCTGCCTGACGATCCCCGAAGAACTGCGGGGCGTGGGCATGTGGTACCGGGACTTCGCGCCCGTCTCCGACGACGAGGTCGTGGCGCTGCTCGCGCAGGCCGGCGAGGCGCACGCCCGCGGCGGGGTGGACCGGCCCGCAGCTGCATCGCAGGGTCGGCCGCCGCAGCGCACCCGGGGTCTCGTCGAAGAGCTCGTGCTCGAGGCGGGCGGCGTCCGCCTGGCGGGCACGCTCAGCCTGCCCGACCGCGCCCGTGGCCTCGTGCTGTTCGCGCACGGCAGCGGCAGTGGACGCCTCAGCCCGCGCAACCGTGCGGTGGCCGGCTCGCTGCAGCGAGCCGGCCTGGCCACGCTGCTGGTGGATCTCCTCGAGGAGCGCGAGGCCGGGCGGCGCGAGCTCGTCTTCGACATCGACCTGCTGGCCGGCCGCGTGGAGGCGCTGACGCGCTGGGCGCTCTCACAGGCGCGGCTGCAGGCGCTGCCGATCGGCTACTTCGGCGCCTCGACGGGTGCCGCTGCGGCGCTGTGCGCGGCGGGGGCGATCGGCGCGAGCGTGCGCGCGGTCGTCTCGCGCGGCGGGCGCCCCGACCTGGCCGGCGATCGCCTCGCAGCCGTCGTCTCGCCCACGCTGCTGATCGTGGGCTCGCGGGATGGCGATGTGCTGGCGCTCAACCGCCGCGCAGCGGAGCTGCTGCGCTGCCCCCACGAGCTCATCGTGGTCGACGGCGCGGGACACCTGTTCGAGGAGCCCGGCGCGCTCGAGCGGGTGGCCGAGCTCGCCACCGGCTGGTTCGCGAGGCATCTCGGCGGCACGCCGGCGGACGCGTCGCACGGCGCGGGCTGAGCGACGCCCGCGCAGTGCCGAGCTAGCGCACGGCGCCCTGATCGGAGCGGGCGCCGTCGGCGTGCAGTGGCTCGCCGGGGTCGCCCGGCTCGCTGCCGAGCGCCACGATCAGCACCGGCACGGTGGTCGTGTGCGCGAGCTGGGTGGCCACCTCGCCGCGAAAGCGCTCAGGCGCGGAGCGCCGGTGCGAGCCGATGACTATCTCGCGGGCGCCGTGGCGGCGGGCCGCGTCGAGCAGGGCTGTGGCGGGCTCCTCATCGACGATCTCGGCGTCGAGGGCGGTCTCACGCAGCGCGGTGTCGGCCTCGGCGCGCAGCTCCTCCAGCAGCGCCCGGCGGTGGGACTCTCGCTCGGCGGGCGTGCCGAGGATGCTCACCGGCAGCCAGTGCGCGGTCGGCCGCGAGGCGTGCACCAGCACGAGACGCCCGTCCGGGGCCACGCGGCGGGCGGCCCAGGCGGCGGCACCGCGCGCCGCCGGCGAGCCGTCGTAGCCGACGATCACGCACGGCCCGCGGCTCTTCGCGCCGATGACCGAGGGGCCGCTGCTGCTCTGCATGACCAATCTTGTAGACAAGCTGCCTCCCATCGCTGTCGTCTCCCGCCGGTGGCCGTGGACAACCGGGTCGCGAAGGACCCGGCCACAGTATGTCGTGTGCCCGCCGCCGGCGGCGCGGTGCTGTTCGGCCGCGGCGATGACGTCGAGCCTGCCGCAACGCTCAGTGCGCGGCGGAGGCATCCGCGCTCCCGGCTGCACCGCTGCTCACGACCTCGCGCTGGACATCGAGCACGACATGCGTCACGGGCACATCCAGCTCGCGTCGCAGGCGCTCGAGCTCGCCGCGCTCCTGCCAGCCGGCGCGCTCGCGCGGGTGCGTCACGACGATCACCTCATCGGCGCCGAAGTCGCGCAGCTCGTCCTCGAGCGCGACTGTGGGGTCGGGGTCGCCGACCTCGCCGCGGGCGTCGATGCCCTGTGCGCGGACCCATGCCAGCGAGCGCTCCAGGCGCTCGCGTGCCTGCGCCAGCTCGTGGTCGATGTCCGAGAACCCCTGGTGCAGCCGCGAGGCGAGCACGGGCGCGAGCACGTCCACCTGCATCTGCTCGCCGCGTGCGCCGAGCAGATGCTCGCGCAGCTCGCCGCCGGCGAGCTCCTCGTTGGCGACGATGAGCACGTGTCGGGCGCCCCGCGGGGCGCCGTGGCGGTGGGGCTCCTGCGCGGCGCGGCGCAACCTGGTGTCCGGGTTTCCCGAGCGCAGGTAGGCGACGCCGGCCGCGAGGAGGACCGCGACGAACACGGCGGCGCCGACGATCGCTCCGGCGAGGACGCCGACGAGCACCGCCAGCGCTATGACAACAATGCTTGCAACAGCGAGACGGAACGCATCCGACTCTGATCTGACGGGTACGCGCAGCATACGATGACGCTACCCCACACGGAGAGCCGCCACACTCGCACAAACTACTGCTCCGGCTGTGGTTTTCTACCGCTGCGGGGGCTCGGCTGCGCCGCCGCGGCCGGCGAGGACGCGATCCACGCCGCGCGTGAGGGCGGCCAGCTGGCTGTCCAGCGCCCGCGCGGTGTCGAGCGCGAGCACGCTCCCGCGCGGCAGCTCGTCGAGCGCCTCGAAACTGCGGTACTGCTCGGCGACGATCTCGGGGGTGGCGTCGGAGACGTGCGCTGCGCGCTGCGCGCGGCGCGCAGCGCGCGCCAGCGCAAGCTCGAGGGGCAGCTCGCACAGGACCACGAGGCGGCTCAGCCCGGGGCGTTCGAGCATGCCCAGCAGCAGCTCGCGGCTCTCGCGCGCTCTGCAGGTCGCATCCACGATCACCCCGGGCTCGTGTTCGAGCACGTGGAGCGCCTCCCGGCCGAGGCGTTCATAGGTCTCGCGCGTGACCGACGGGGCGTAGAGCTCCCCCGCCCCCCGCTGGGTGGGCGGGATGCCCGCGGCCCGCTTGCGCAGCGCATCGGAGGAGACGACCGGCAGCCCGCTGCGGCGCGACAGCCTGCCGGCGAGCGTGGACTTGCCGCTGGCGGCGGGACCGCAGACCACAACGGCGAGCGGCGCCCGCGCCCGCCAGCACAGCCGCTCGCCCAGGTTCCACAGCGAGCGCGCCTCGGCGAGGTGCGGCGCGCGTGCGCGACCGCGCTGCTCGCCCGCGGCGATCAGCGCCACCTTGACGCGCACGAGCGCGCGGTGCGCGCCGTAGAAGGCCTGCAGCTCCGGGCTGCCGGGGTCGAGGCCCGCCCGTGCGTAGGAGCCGAGCAGCTCCGCCGCGGCCCCGCGCTCACCGCGCGCCTCGAGATCCATCGCCAGGAAGGCCAGGTCGCAGGCCACGTCGGTGCGGCGCAGGGCCGGGTCGAACTCGATGCGATCCACGATCGTGACGGGTGGCCCTGGGAGCACGTGCTCGCAGCGCAGGTCGCCGTGTCCGTCGCGGATGAGCCCGGCGGTCCGGCGCTGTTCGACCTCACCGCCGCGGGCGCGCAGGAACGCTTCACCGAAGCCCTCCGCGAGCTCGGCCCGCGTGCGCTGCCCGCCGCTGAGCTCGGCGAGCTCGGCGACGTTCTCACGCCACATGCCGAGCACGGCCCCCACGTCGCCGCCGGGAACGCGGGGCGCGGCGCGATGGAACGCCGCGAGACGGTCGCCGACCGCATGTAGCTGCGCGCCGGTGAGGGCGTGCTCATCGATCAGGCCAGCGAGCGTGTCGGCGTCGCGGAAGCGGCGCATCTCCACGGCGTACTCCACCGCAGCCGCTGCGTGCTCGGGCGCGAGCTCGTAGCCGCCGGTGGCGGCGGGCACGATCGCGCGCACTCCCAGGTACACCCCGGGCGCGAGCTCGCGGTTGACGCTCACCTCCTCGCGGCAGGCCGCCCGGCGCAGCGCGAGCTTGCTGTAGTCGAGGAAGCCGAGGGCCACGGGCTTCTTGACCTTGTATGCGCGCTCGCCCACGAGGAACACCCACGAGGCGTGTGTCTCGTGGCGCTCGAGCGGCGGCTGCGCGCCGTAGGTGGCCGGGTCGGCCAGCGCTCGCGCCAGCCCGGGCGCGGTGTGACCCGATCCGGCGCGCGCAGCGTGAGCGCTCAACGGGTGACGGTGCTGCCCGCATTGGCGCCGGGCTCCGCCGCGGCGGGCGGCGCGGCGGGCGCGGGCGGGGTCTGCCCGGGGGCGCCTGCGGGAGCCAGCGACTGAACCAGCGGTCCCAGCAGGTCGATCGGCAACGGGAACACGACGGTCGAGTTCTGCTCGCTGCCGATCTCGAGCAGCGTCTGCAGGTAGCGCAGCTGGATCGTGACGGGATTGCGGGCGATCACGTCGGCCGCATCTGCGAGCTTGGCCGCGGCCTGGAACTCGCCTTCGGCGTTGATGATCTTGGCGCGGCGCTCGCGCTCCGCCTCGGCCTGGCGCGCGATCGCGTGGCGCATGTCCTCCGGTATCTCGACATCCTTGATCTCCACCGCTGTGACCTTGATGCCCCACGGCTCGGTCTGATCGTCGATGACCTTCTGCAGATCCTCGTTGAGCCGCTCGCGCTCGGCGAGCAGCGTGTCGAGCTCGGCCTTGCCGAGCACCGAGCGCAGCGTCGTCTGCGCTATCTGGGAGGTGGCGGCGAGCACGTCCTGGACCTCGACGACCGAGCGGTTGGGGTCGACCACGTGGAAGTAGGTCACCGCGGTCACGCGGGCGGGGACGTTGTCGCGTGTGATCACCTCCTGCGGGGTGATCTGCTGGGTGACGGTACGCAGACTGACCCGCACCATGCGGTCGATGAACGGGACCAGCAGCACCACGCCGGGTCCCTTCTGCTCGATCAGGCGCCCGAGGCGGAAGACCACGCCGCGCTCGTACTCGCGCAGGATCCGCACCGACACGGCGGCCAGCGTGAGGACGCACACGAGGATCACCGCGATCGCGATGAGCAGGACGGTGACGATCATCTGATCAGCTCCCACTGCTCGGCCTTGCGTACGCCCAGCGTCAGGCCGTCGACCCGTTCGACGACCACGCGGTCGCCCTCGTGCAGCTGTCCGTCGTGCTCGAGCGGCCCCGGCTCTGCCCGCCACAGCGATCCCTCCAGGAAGACCTGGGCCTGCGGGCCGTTCGCGGAGCGCACCACGCCGACATGGCCGACCAGCGCCTCGCGCCCGGTGCGCGGGCGTGCCCGCATGGGGCGCACGATGCGGTGGCGCAGCAGCAGCAGCAGCGTCGCGCACGCTGCGGCGGCGAGCAGCGCGACGATCAGCACGGCCAGCGGCCCGGCGCCGGCGCCGAGCAGCAGCAGCACGATGCCGGCGACCGCCGCGAGACCGGCCGCGATGCCGATCGCCCCGCCCGCGGAGAGGTGCGCCTCGGCGAGGAAGAACACGATCGCGACGGCGACCAGCGCCACACCCAGAACGGTCATCGCCCCCCCTACGCTAGCGCGCGGCGGACGCGCGCGCACTGCTCCATACTGCAGCGATGGACGAGGAGCGGGCCGCACAGCTGCTGGGGCAGGCGCGCGAGCGCGTGGAGCGCGCGCTCGCCGAGCTTGGGCAGCCCGTTGGCGACGACGAGGGCGATTCCCACGACCCCGCCGCCGAGGCTCCCGACCTGCTCGAGGCGGAGATCGAGGAGGGCCTCGTGGCACCGCTGCGCAAGGAGCTCGAAGCGATCGAGCGCGCCGAGCGGCGTCTCGCGGATGGCACCTACGGCCTGTCCGTGGAGAGCGGGCAGCCGATCCCGGACGCTCGTCTGGAGGCGATTCCCTGGGCGGAGCGCAGCGTCGAGGAGGAACAGCAGCGCTAGCGCGGGGCGGGGCGGCGCTCAGACGACGAGGTGCGGGTACTCCTCGGCGAGGACCGCGCGGAAGCGCTCGTGAAAGGGTTTGGTGAGGGGGATCAGCTGCAGCGCAGCGGTGAGGTCCCCGGCGGTTCTGATGCGCCCGCGCAGGATCGCGAGGACGACGTTCTCGCGCCCCTGCAGGTAGCGGTTGGCGGTCTTGGAGGACATCGCCATGCGCACCCGGGGCGACCAGTCGACCTCCGCGGCCCACTCCCAGTGGAGGTTCTCCGTCTCACCCGGCCTCCCCGCACGGATGTTGATCACGAGCTGCACATCGGTGAACTCGAGTCGCTGCGAGACGTCGGCATCGCGCACCCGCGGTCCCAGCTCGGGATCCTCGTTCATGCCGGTGAAGACGCGGTCGAGCACCTGCCTGAATTCCTCTGGGGATTTGAATGGACCTGCCATCGCCTCGACGCTGCCCACCGGCCGCACCCGCGCCCCCGCGCGTGGGTTCAGTCGGGCTTGATCTCCTCGTCGGCCTCGCCGTAGAGCGGGCCGCCGGGCTCCTCATCGGCGCCGGAGTCATCGCCGCTCGCGTCGCGCATGATGCGCGACGGGGTGTGACCGTCGCCGTGGGAGGTGTGTTCGATCAGTTCCTGCTCGGCCAGCTCGAAGCCCTCCGACTCGCCGCCACCGGCCTCATCGACGGCCCGGCGCGCCTCGCGCCGGCGAGCCTCAAGATCGATGTCGGGCTCGTCGGCCGGCGCATAGTCCATCGCGCAAGCCTACTGCCTTTGGGGCCGGCAGCTATGCGTGCAGCGCTTCGCGGGCGCTGTCGATCAGCGAGCCGCCGGCCTTCAGCTCGGTGAGCGCTGCGAGCATCGCGTCGAGCTCGCAGCCGACCTTCGCGGGCCATGGCTTGGCGGGGTGCTCGTCGAGCGTCTTGAGCCCGTTGCCGGTGATGATCGCCACGACCGTCTCGTCCGGAGCGAAGCGCCCGGCGGCCGCGAGCTTCTCGAGCACCGCGACGGTGGTGCCGCCGGCGGGCTCGGTGAGCAGGCCCTCGGTGGCGGCCAGCAGGTCCACGCCGGCGAAGATCTCGGGGTCGCTGGCGAAGCCTCCTGTGCCGCCGCGTTTGCGCACCGCATCGACGACGAGGTAGCCGTCTCCCGGCGCGCCGATCGCGAGCGAGTGCGCGGCCGTCTCGGGCGTGACCGCGTGGACCTCGGCCTCCTCGGCCAGGATCGCGGCCGCGATCGGGTTGCAGCCGCTCGGCTGGGCGATGTGGATGCGCGTGGCGTCGGTCTCGGAGAGCCCCAGCAGCTGCAGCTCGCCGAGGCCCTTGTGCAGGCGCGAGGACAGCGTGCCGCCGGCGGCGGCGGTGACGATGTGCTCGGGCGCCCGCCAGTCGAGCTGCTCGACGATCTCGAAGGCGGCCGTCTTGGCGCCCTCGGCGTAGAACGGGCGCAGCGTGATGTTGGCGAAGTCCATGCCAGTCTCTTCGGCCAGCTCGCGGCAGCGGCGGTTGGCTTCGTCGTAGTTGCCCTCGACCTGGCACACCTTCGCGCCCAGCGCCATACACGCGCGGGCCTTCATGTCCTCCAGGCGGTTGGGGTAGAAGACGTAGGCGTCGACGCCGGCCTTGGCCGCGAGCGATGCGACCGCTGTGCCGACGTTGCCGGTGGACACGCAGCCGATCTCGTCCTTGCCGCGCTCCAGCAGCCGGGCGACCGACATCGATACGACGCGGTCCTTGTAGGAGAAGCTCGGCCTGTTGCTCGAGTCGTCCTTCAGGTAGAGGTTGGCGATGCCGAGCTCGGCGCCGAGGCGCTCGGCGCGGATCAGCGGGGTGTAGCCCGAGTGGCGCCCCACGCGCGCTTGCGCAGAGGCGTCGACGATCGGCAGCAGCTCCTCGAAGTGCCAGATGTTCTCCGGGCGCTCCTCGCCGGGGATCTCCTTGAAGTGGCGCGCGGCGAGCTCGTAGTCGTACTCGACATCGAGGCCCTTGCCGCAGTCGGGGCAGGCGAACACGGTCGACTCGAGCGGGTAGCGGTTCTCACAGCGATGGCACGCCAGGCCGGTCGCGCAGGAGCGCGTGCGCTCTCCGGCGCCCCGGGGTGCAGTGGTCTGTGCGGCTGGCGTGCTCATGCGGGCACCCGCAACGATACGCCCGGCCACGGCGTTTGTGCGCCGTGCTCCTCGCCGCCGAGCGCGATCCAGAGCTCCTCGGCGAGGTGCGGGGCGAAGGGCCCGAGCATCTGTGCGTGCAGCCGCAGCGCGTCGAGCAGCGCGGCGCGATTGGCGGCGTTGAGCGCGGGCTGGCGTGCCAGCACCAGTTTCTCGAACTTCTTGATGAGGTCGAACAGGCGCATGATGTTCCGCACCGCGCTGTGCATCTCGAGGTTCTCCATGTCCTCGGTGATCTTCTCGACGGCCGTCGCCGACCACTTGGACAGGCGCAGGCGCAGGTGCTCTGTGTTGTCGCGCTCGGAGTCCGCGCCGGGCGCGCCGGAGTCCGCGCCATCCGCGACGGGTGCCTCCGCGAGCTTGGCCTGCGTGTAGTCCCACACCTGGGCCAGATAGCGGTTGCAGCGGACCACGGCGGAGTCGCTCCAGTTCAGCGAGCGCTGCGGCCGCGCGGCATACAGCACGGCCAGGCGCACGGTGTCCGCGCCATAGCGCGCCACGAGCTCGTCGGGGTCGACCACGTTGCCCAGATGCTTGCTCATCTTGCGCCCGCCGCTGATGACCATCTCGTGAAACAGGCACCCGGCGAAGGGCTCGCCGTCGGTCAGGAAGGCGAGCGGGCCGATATCGCGCAGCGCCTTCGTGATGGTGCGCTGGTCAAAGACGAAGTTGCCGCTGTCGGAGCCTGCGACCAGCCGCTCGGAGGGCAGCCAGTGGCGCAGGTCGGGCAATGCGAGGATCTCCTCGAGCGGGTCCTCGCGGGCCTCGGGCGGCACGCACGCGGGCACCCACAGCCACAGCGCGTCGAAGTGGCAGTCGAGCGTGTCGGTCTCCCGCCGCGCCTCGCCGCCGCAGCGGGGGCAGCTGGTGCGCACCCACTCCTCCAGATCGGCCAGCGGGTTGCCGGTACCGGTGGGGCGCAGGTCGAGGGGAAGGATCACGGGAAGCTGGTCGCGCTCGAGCGGCACCGCACCGCAGCTCTCGCAGTAGACGATCGGGATCGGGGTGCCCCACGAGCGCTGGCGCGAGATCGCGAAATCGAACGCGCGGTAGCGCTTGGCCGCGCGCGGCGCCCCGGCGATCGAGCCCTGCGCGGCGGGCGTCGTGCGCCCGGCGCCCGCGCCGTTGCCGGCCTCCGGCGCGCCGCCGTCGAGTCCCAGGCGCGAGGCGATCACCTCATCGGCGTGGTCCGCGGCGGGTACGCCGAGCACTACGGTGGCGCCGAAGCGCGAGTCCACGAGCGGCGAGACGATCACCGGCAGGGCGCCGCCGCCTGGTCCCCCGACGAGGCGTCCGGTGTCGATCAGGGGGATCGTCTCCGCCTCGCGCGCGCTGCGCTCCCAGCCGCCGGTGCGAAGCTGCTCGAGGCGCTCGCGTACGGGCGGATCGGAGGCCCAGCGGTCGGCGTCGGGGTGGCGCGGGCTCATCAGCACGAAGCGCGCGTCGGCGAGCGCGTCGGCGTGGGGCGTGAAGACGGTCAGCACGCCCTCCTGGCCGGCGGGCAGGTCGAGCTCGACGCCGTCCACGCGCCCGAGCACGATCTCCTGGGAGGCTAGCGCGACGTCGTCCCATTTGCCCGAGGCGGCACGCTCGGCGAGACGCTCGTCGTTCTCCTCCAGGTAGGGGCTGATGCGCAGATACCACTGCGGCAGCTCGATCAGGCGCACGGGACCGTGGCAGCGCCAGCAGGTGCCGCCCGGCTCGACCTGGATGGAGGCGAGTGTGGTTTCACAGTTATCGCACCAGTCCACGTTGCCGCTGCCCCGGTAGATGAGGTCGTGCTCGAGCAGCACGAGGAACAGCCACTGCGACCAGCGGTACATGATCGGGTCGGAGCTGAGGAAGGAGCGCTCCCAGTCGAAGGAGAAGCCCAGGCGCTGCAGCTGCCCGGTCATGTGCTCGGCGCAGCGCGCGACCCACTCGCTGGGCGGCACGCCGCCGGCGATCGCGCCGAGCTCGGCGGGCAGGCCGAAGGCGTCGAAGCCGAAGGAGAACAGCACCGCCTCGCCGCGCGCCCGCCGGTAGCGCGCGTAGGCGTCGCCGATCGAGTAGCTGCGCACGTGGCCGATGTGCACGTTGCCGGAGGTGAACGGGGCGGAGGGCTTGATGTAGAGGTGGGGCTGGTCCTCGGACAGCGCGGGCGTGCGGGAGGCGTCGCGCACTCGCCACGCGGCCTGGCGGGAGGCCTCGATCTGCTGGGGGTCATAGCGCCTGTTGGGCCCGTCGTTCATGTCGATCGAGCATATCCGAGGCAATTGGCGTGGGCGGGCCATTGCTATGCTCAGAAGCACTTGGCTGCCGTCACCCACATGCCCCGCACGGCATCCCGCCGGTACCCCCTCGGCCCCGCCCAGCGCGGGGTCTTCTCGTCCGCGGCAACTGCGAGGATTCAACGATGGAGATAGAGATCGGACGCGGCAAGAAGGCACGCCGCGCATACGGATTCGAAGACATCGCGATCGTGCCGTCGAGGCGCACACGCGACCCCGACGACATAGATATCTCGTGGAAGCTCGGCCCCTACCAGTTCGAGCTGCCGATGCTGGCCTCGGCGATGGACGGCGTGGTCTCGCCCGAGACAGCGGGCGTGATCGGGCGCCTGGGCGGCCTGGCGGTGCTGAACCTCGAGGGAATCTTCACGCGCTACGAGGACGCCGAGGAGCAGCTCGAGCGGATCGCGGCGCTGCCCAAGGAGCTGGCCACGCGCGAGATGCAGGAGATCTATCGCGAGCCGGTCAAGCCGGAGCTGATCGCCCAGCGCATCCGCGAGATCAAGGAGCAGAAGGTGGTGGTGGCGGCGTCGCTGACCCCGCAACGCGTGCTGCGCTACCACGAGATCGCGCTGGAGGCCGGCCTCGACGTGCTGGTGATCCAGGGAACGGTGGTCTCGGGCGAGCACGTCTCGACGGTGTCCGAGCCGCTCAACCTGAAGGAGTTCATCCCGACGCTGGACGTGCCGGTGGTCGTGGGCGGCTGCGCCTCCTACCACACGGGCCTGCACCTGATGCGCACGGGCGCGGCGGGTGTGCTCGTGGGGGTGGGTCCGGGCGCGGCGTGCACGACGCGCGGCGTGCTCGGCATCGGTGTGCCGCAGGCGACGGCGATCGCCGACGTGGCGCACGCACGCTCGACGCACATGCTGGAGACGGGCGAGTACTGCCAGGTGATCGCGGATGGCGGCATGCGCAACGGTGGCGATGTGTCCAAGGCGATCGCGCTGGGCGCCGACGCGGTGATGATCGGCTCGCCGCTGGCGCGCGCCTACGAGGCACCCGGCCGCGGCTTTCACTGGGGCATGGCGACGTTCCACCCCACGCTGCCCCGCGGCGCGCGCGTGGCGACCACGCAGAACGGGACGCTCGAGGAGATCCTGGTGGGCCCGGCGCGCGAGAACGACGGCACGTTCAACCTGTTCGGCGGCCTGCGCACCTCGATGGCGACATGTGGGCACAAGGATCTGGCGGAGTTCAACCGCGCGGAGGTGGTGATCGCACCGTCGCTGCAGACCGAGGGCAAGGCGCTGCAGCGCGATCAGGGTGTGGGCATGGGCGCGACAAACGGGAAGGTCGCCGCCCTCGTCAATGAGTGAGCGGGAGGAGGTACCCTCGCGCGCGCCGGGCGGCGTCCTGACGGGCGATCCGGCCGACGGCGCCGAGGGACCACCGCGTGAGGACGGCCAGGGAGCGCCGGCGGGCACGCTGAAGGCCGCGATGGCGGCGTCGGCATCGGCGCCGGCGACGGCGCGCGAGGAGGTGGTGGTGCTCGACTACGGCGGTCAGTACTCGCAGCTGATCGCAAGGCGGGTGCGCGACTGCGGCGTGTTCAGCGAGCTGCTCGCCCACGACGTGGCGCTCGAGGAGATCGCGCGCCGCAAGCCGCGCGGGGTGATCCTGTCGGGCGGCCCGGCGTCGGTCTACGCGCAGGGCGCGCCGCCGCTGGAGCGCGGCCTGCTCGAGCTGGGCGTTCCGGTGCTGGGCATCTGTTACGGCATGCAGCTGCTCGTCCACGAGCTCGGCGGCCGCGTTGAGCTGGCGGAGGTGGGGGAGTTCGGCCGTTCGGATCTGCTGGTGAGCGAGCCGGGCGTGCTGCTGGCGGGAATGCCGCGCGAGCAGACCTGCTGGATGTCCCACCGCGACACCGTTTTCGAGCCTCCGCCCGGCTTCACCGCGCTGGCGTCATCGAGCGCCTCGCCGGTGGCCGCGATCGAGAACCCGGAGGCGGGCATCTACGGGATCCAGTTCCACCCGGAGGTGGTGCACACCCCCTACGGCGAGGAGATCCTGACGCGCTTCCTGGGCGATGTGTGCGGCTGCGAGCGCACGTGGTCGGCGGCGTCGATCGTGCAGGAGCAGATCGCGCGCATCCGCGCGCAGGTGGGGGGCGCGCGCGTCATCTGCGGGCTGTCGGGAGGCGTGGACTCCTCGGTGGCCGCGCTGCTCGTGCACCGCGCGGTGGGGGAGCAGCTGACATGCGTGTTCGTGGACCACGGGCTGATGCGCAAGGACGAGGGCGAGCAGGTCGTGAGCACCTTCCGCGACACGTTCAAGGTCCCCCTCGTGGCCGTGAACGCGGAGCGCAGGTTCCTGGACAAGCTCCGGGGCGTGGTCGAGCCTGAGGCCAAGCGCAAGGCGATCGGCGCGGAGTTCATCAGGGTCTTCGAGGAGGAGGCGGCGCGGATCGCGGGCGCGGGCGCGGACGAGGAGGGCGGGGTCCGCTTCCTGGTCCAGGGAACGCTGTACTCCGACGTGATCGAGTCGGGCGGGGGCACAGGTGCGGCGACGATCAAGTCCCATCACAACGTGGGCGGCCTGCCGGACGACCTGCAGTTCGAGCTGGTGGAGCCGCTGCGCGCGCTGTTCAAGGACGAGGTCCGGGCTGTGGGAGCCGAGCTGGGCCTGCCCGAGCGCCTGGTGTGGCGCCAACCCTTCCCCGGGCCGGGTCTGGCGATCAGGATCGTGGGCGGCGAAGCGACCAAGGAGCGCCTGGACGTGCTGCGCGAGGCCGACCACATCCTCCAGGACGAGATCCGCCGGGCCGGCCTGTACAGGGAGCTGTGGCAGTCCTTCTGCGTGCTCCCCGACGTGCGCACGGTGGGGGTGCAGGGCGACGAGCGCACCTATGGCCACGTGGTGGTGCTGCGGGCGGTGACCAGCGACGACGCCATGACCGCCGACTGGGCGCGGCTGCCCTACGACCTGCTCGAGACGATCGCCTCGCGCATGATCAACGAGCTGCGCGAGGTCAACCGGGTCGTGCTCGACATCACCTCGAAGCCTCCCGGCACCATCGAGTGGGAGTAACCCAGGTGACCGCCTCCTCGCCCGTCGCGGCGTCCTCGGGCGCTCGTGTGCGAAGCACACTTCGCTTCCTGCGTCCTTGCGACGAACGACGATTCGGCCCCCTGGGGGGAGGCTGACGGCCTTTTTTGGGAGACCCGTTGGCGGGCTGGGCCGAACAACCGTGGTGGCGCCGGTCTCCACACCTGCTGTCGCCGCGATCGCATTGGACTTCGCCTATAGTGTTCGACTCCGCCGCGCGGTTACGCGTGGCCTTTTTCACGCCCATGGCCCCCTCCACAAAGACCTACGTAGCGAAGCCGACCGATCGCGAGCGCAACTGGCTGCTGGTGGACGCCAACGGCAAGACGCTGGGTCGCCTGGCGACGCAGGTCGCGGACGTGCTGCGCGGCAAGCGCAAGCCGGAGTACACGCCGCACATCGACACCGGTGATTTCGTCGTGGTGGTCAACGCGGAGAAGGTGCACGTGAGCGGCAACAAGCGCAAGGACAAGCGCTACTACCGCCACTCGGGCTACCCGGGCGGGCTGCGTTCGCGCACCTTCGAGGAGATGCTGGCGCGCCGTCCGGAGGAGATCATCAGGCTGGCGGTCAAAGGGATGATGCCGCGCAACCGACTGGCACGCAAGCAGCTGACCAAGCTGAAGATCTACGCCGGGCCCGAGCACCCGCACGTCGCCCAGAAACCGCAAGCTTTGGAGGTCGACGGCTGATGGCCGACGAGGAGCAGAACGAGACCCCGCCGACCGAGGGCCAGGACGCGGTGGGCGGCGAGGCGGCCGCGGACACGCCGGCCGAGGCGCCGGAGAGCTCGCAGGCGGCCGAGGAGGCCCAGCCGGAGGTGCTGCTGGCGGAGGACACCGCGGCGGCGCCGCCCGAGGCCGAGCAGGCACAGGCCGCTGCTGAGGAGCCGGTCGCGGCGCAGGCCGAGGAGGACGAGGAGGAGGAGCCGGCGCCGCGGGTGAAGCCGTCGGTGCCAGGCGCGCATCTGGAGGTGGACATCGTTCCCGAGGGCGTCGATCCGCTCGGCCGCGCGGAGGGCTATGAGGACCCGTATGCGCTGGAGGAGGACGCGGAGCAGGCGCCGGCGGCTGCGGAGGACCAGGAGGAGGAAGAGGCGCTGAGCGAGCCGATTGCCACGGCGGCGATCGACCTCGCCTCGGGCGCGCGCTACCGCGCGACGGGCAAGCGCAAGACCGCGATCGCGCGGGTGACGCTGCGTCCGGGCAGCGGCACCTATCTGGTCAACGGCCGCGCCCTGGAGGTGCACTTCCCGCGGGTGACGCTGCAGCGCAATATCCGCCAGCCGCTGGAGACGGTGGGCTACCAGGACCGCATGGACGTGGTCGCCCGGCTGCACGGCGGCGGCATCTCGGCCCAGGCGGGGGCGCTGCGCCACGGCGTCTCGCGCGCGCTGCTGGAGGCCGACCCCAATCTGCGCGGCGAGCTCAAGCGCCGCGGCTTCCTGACGCGGGACTCGCGCGCCAAGGAGCGCAAGAAGGCGGGTCTGAAGAAGGCGCGCAAGCGTCCGCAGTTCTCCAAGCGCTAGGAGCATGGCCCGCAAGCTGTTCGGGACCGACGGCGTTCGCGGCATCGCCGGCGAGTTCCTGAGCGCCGAGCTCGCGCTGGCGCTGGCGCGGGCGGCGACGGAGCAGACGGGGGTGCAGCGCCCCCAGGTGCTCGTGATCCGCGACACCCGCGAGTCGGGCGAGATGCTGGAGGCTGCGGTGGCCGCCGGCGTCAGCGCCGCCGGCGGCGATGCGCTGCTCGGCGGGGTCCTGCCGACGCCCGCTGCGCCCCTGCTGATCGGGCGCTACGAGCTGGATCTCGCGGTGGTTCTGTCGGCCTCCCACAACGCCTACCAGGACAACGGAGTGAAGTTCTTCTCGGGCACCGGCTACAAGCTCTCCGACGAGGCCGAGCTCGCGATCGAGGAGGAGCTCGAGCGGGCCGGGGCCGGCGTCGGCCGCTCGGCGGCGATCGGCCGGGTGCGCGAGCTGCGGGGCGCGCCAGAGGACTACCTGCGCGAGCTGCATACGCGCTTCGCGGAGCTCGATCTGAGCGGACTGGACGTGCTGCTGGACTGCGCCAACGGCGCCACCTTCCACGTCGCGCCGGAGATCTTCAGGCGGCTGGGCGCGAAGGTGTCGGTGATCGCAGATGAGCCCGATGGGCGCAACATCAACGCGGGCTGCGGCTCCACGCACGTGGATGGGCTTGCCGAGCGCGTGCTCGACGGCGCCCACACCGTGGGATTCGCCTTCGACGGCGACGGCGACCGCGTGCTGGCGGTGGATCGCCGCGGCGAGGTGGTGGACGGAGACGAGCTGATGGCGCTGGCGACGCTGCACCTGCGCGACCGCGGGCGCCTGGCGGGCAACGGGGTGGCGGTCACCGTGATGACCAACTATGGCTTCCACGCGGCGATGGAGCGCGCGGGCGTGGCGGTGGCGAGCACCCAGGTGGGCGACCGTTACGTGCTGGAGGAGCTGCTCGCCCGCGGCTGGAGCCTCGGCGGCGAGCAGTCCGGGCACATCATCGACATGGGCTTCAACCGCACCGGCGACGGCGTGGCCGCCGCGTTGCTCACGCTGGAGGCGCTAGGCGGCAGGGATCTGAGCGAGCGCGAAGCGATGGCCAAGCTGCCTCAGCGGCTGGTCAACGTGCGCGTGCGCGATCGTGATGCGCTGGACGCGGCGAGCGCCGTGGGCGAGGCGGTTGGCGCGGCCGAGCGCGCGCTGGCGGGGCGCGGGCGCGTGCTGGTGCGCCCGAGCGGCACCGAGCCGCTTGTGCGGGTGATGGTGGAGGCCCCCACGCTGGGGGAGGCGGACGAGGTGTGCGGGGCGCTGGTCGCCCTCGTCGAGCGCGAGCTCGGCTAGTCGCCGGCGGGCGGGCGCCCGCGGGCGGTGCGGGCGGGCGCTGGTATCTTCGTTGCGGTGTGCGGCATCGTTGGCTACGTCGGACGGCGTCCCGCCCGGGAGCTGCTGCTGGCGGGCCTGACCAAGCTCGAGTACCGCGGCTATGACTCGGCGGGCATCTCGGTAATCGCAGGCGATCGGATCGAGGCGGTGCGCGCGGTCGGCAACCTCAGCGCGCTGCGCGAGAAGCTGGAGCGCCAAGCGGCGAGCATCGCGGCGGGCGGTGTGGCCGTGCTCGATCAGCCCCGCCCGCCGGCCACGGTGGGGATCGGGCACACGCGCTGGGCGACCCACGGGCGGGTGAGCGAGGAGAACGCCCACCCCCATTACGACAGCGAGGACCGCGTGCATGTGGTCGTCAACGGCATCGTGGAGAACTACATGGCGCTCAAGGAGCGCCTGCGGGCGCAGGGCAGCGTGTTCACCTCGGAGACCGACGCCGAGGTGATCGCCCACCTGATCGCCGCGCACTACGACGGCGATCTGCCCGATGCGGTGCGCGCCGCCTTCGCCGAACTCGAGGGCCACTACGCGTTCGTGGCCATGAGCCTCGACGAGCCCGCCGTGCTCGTCGGCGCGCGCAAGGAGTGCCCGCTGGTCGTGGGGCGGGGCGAGGGCGAGCAGTTCGTCGCCTCCGCGGTCCCCGCGTTCCTCGCCGAGACGCGCGTTGTGCAGCAGGTGGAAAGCGGCGAGATCGTCGTGCTCAGGCCCGAGGGCGTGACGATCACCACGGCGGCGGGCACGCCCGTGCAGCGCCCCAGCGAAACCGTTGAGTGGGATGAGGAGACTGCCGAGAAGGGCGGCTTTGAGACCTTCATGCTGAAGGAGATCCACGAACAGGCCGACGCGGTCGCCGAGGCGATCTCCGATCGCGTGGCGCGCGGCGACGGCGTCGATCTGCACGAGGAGGGCGCGCTCGACGAGGCGATCCTCACGGGCGTGCAGCGGATCGTGATCATCGCCTGCGGCACCTCCTACCACGCGGGCCTGATCGGGCGCTACGCGATCGAGCAGTGGGCGCGCCTGCCGGTGGAGATGGACATCGCCTCCGAGTACCGCTACCGCAACCCCGTGGTCGGGCCGGGCGACCTGGTGATCGGCATCTCGCAGTCCGGCGAGACCGCCGACACGCTCGCCGCCATGCGCCTGGCGCGCGAGCGCGGGGCGAGGGTGCTGGCGATCACCAACGTGATGGGCTCGCAGGCCACGCGCGACTGCGATGGCGTGCTGTTCACGCGCGCGGGCCTTGAGATCGGCGTGGCGGCGACCAAGACGTTCCTCTGCCAGGTGGCGGTGATCTACCTGCTCGGTCTGCGCCTGGCAGAGCTGCGCGGCACGCTCGAGCCCGCGCGCCTGGCAGAGCTGGTGGGCGAGATGAAGCGCCTGCCGCACTGCATCGACGAGGTCCTGGAGAGCGTCGAGGAGCCCGTCCGCGCGGTCGCTGAGGCCTTCTGGCAGAGCGACTTCTTCCTCTACATCGGCCGCCACGTGGGCCTGCCGGTGGCCCTCGAGGGAGCGCTCAAGCTCAAGGAGATCTCCTACGTGGCGACCGACGCGTACGCCGCGGGAGAGATGAAGCACGGCCCGATCGCGCTGCTGGACGAGTCCACGCCGGTGGTCTGCGTGGCGTGCGACTCGCCGGTGCTCGAGAAGGTGATGTCGAACATGCAGGAGGTGCGCGCCCGCGGCGCGCGCGTGATCGCGATCGCGACCGAGGGCAACGAGCGGATCGCGCGCGACGCCGACGCTGTGATCAGCCTGCCGGCGCTCGACTGGATGCTGCAGCCGATGCTCGCCGTGATCCCCCTGCAGCTGCTCGCCTACGAGATCGCCACCAGGCGCGGGCTGAACGTCGATCAGCCGCGCAACCTCGCCAAGACGGTCACGGTCGAGTAGCGCGGCCGCGCCGCTCCCCCCGCGTAGGGCCGCCGCGCGGGAGGAGCATCTAGCATCGCATCCGTGGAGGCCCTGCCCGACTGGTTGACAGCACTGCCTGACGCCGAACAGATGCGCGCGATCGATCGCTGGGCGATCGAGGAGCGCGGCGTGGCGGGGCTCGACCTGATGGAGCGGGCGGGCTCGGGCGTGGCGAGGGCGCTCGAGCGGATCGCACCGGAGGGCCCCGTGGCGGTGGTGTGCGGCAAGGGCAACAACGGCGGCGACGGGCTGGTCGTGGCGCGCCTGCTGCGCGACGCGGGCAGGGAGGTGAGCGTGGTGTGCGTGGCCGCGCCGCAGGAGCTCGCCGGTGACGCGCGCGCCAACCTCGAGCGCCTGCCCGGCCCCGCGCCGGTGCGCCTCAGCGGGGTGCCCTGGAGCGAGGATCCGCCGCCGCGGGAAGGCGGCGCGCCATCCGCTGTCCTCGCGGGGGCGGCGGCGGTCGTCGACGCCCTGCTGGGGACGGGCTTTCAGGGCGAGCCGCGCGGCGCGGTCGCAGAGGCGATCGACGCGGTCAACCGCGCGGCGCGCGCGGTGGTCAGCGTGGACGTGCCCAGCGGCGTGGATGCCGCCACCGGGGTCGTGGCGGGTGCGGCGGTGCGAGCCACCGTGACGGTGAGCTTCCACGCGGGGAAGCCGGGGCTGTGGATCAACCCCGGCAAGGCGCACGCGGGCGAGCTCGAGACGATCGACATCGGCATCCCGCGGGGCGCGCCGCTGCAGGCGGCGGCGGGCCTGATCGAGCGCTCGGTGGTGGCGCTGCTGCCGCGCCGCGGGGCCGCCTCGACGAAGTTCAGCTCGGGGCACGTGCTCGTGGTGGGCGGCTCGCGGGGGCTGACGGGCGCGCCGCGGATGGCCGCGCTGGCGAGCATGCGGGCGGGCGCGGGGTATGTAACCGCGTGCGTGCCCGCCTCGCTGCAGGATGTGCTCGCGGCCGGCGGGCCACCGGAGATGATGACGCGGGGCCTGGCGGATGCGGCCGGCAGCCTCACGGTGGAGGCCACGGCAGACGTGCTGCGGGCGAGCGAGCGCGCCGGCGCGATGGCGCTCGGGCCCGGTCTGGGCCGCGACGAGCGCGCGGTGGCCTTCGCACGGGCGCTTGCGGGCGAGGCGGGGGTGGCGATGGTGCTCGACGCGGACGGGCTCAACGCCCACGCGGGACGGCTCGCCGACCTCGCCGCGCGGGAGGCCCCGACGGTGCTCACGCCGCACGCCGGCGAGCTCGGGCGGCTGCTGGAGCTGCCGAGCGAGGAGATCGAGCGCGAGCGCCTGCGCCACGTCCGCACAGCTGCCGAGCGCTCCGGTGCGGTGGTGGTGCTGAAGGGCGATGACAGCCTCGTCGCGGAGCCCGGCGGGCGTGTGGCGGTGAGCCGCGGTGCGAGCCCCGCGCTGGCCACGGCCGGGACCGGCGACGTGCTCACCGGGGTGATCGCGGCGCTGCTCGCCCAGGGCCTCGACGCCTTCGCAGCGGCGGCTGCGGGCGTGTGGCTGCACGCCGAGGCCGGTCGCGGGGCCGCACGGAGCGTGGGCGCTGCGGAGGGCGTGATCGCGGGCGACGTGATCGCCGCGCTGGGCGGCGCACGCCGCAGCGCACTGGAGGCGGGGCGGGCGGGCGATGGCTGAGCCGGCGTTGAGCGCGGCGAGCGGAGCATCGGACGCGACCGTGCGCAGGGCGCAGGCGCGGGTCAACGTGGCTGCGATCGAGCGCAACTGCGGGCGCCTGTGCGCGCAGCTGCATGCCCGCGTGGCGCTGTGCGCGGTGGTCAAGGCTGACGGCTACGGCCACGGTGCGCCGGCCAGCGCGCGCGCAGCGCTCGCCGGGGGCGCCAGCTGGCTGGCCGTGGCAGGCGGCGCGGAGGCGCGCGAGCTGCGCGCCGCGGGCCTCGACGGGGCGCGCCTGCTGGTGATGGGCTCGCTCACCCCGGTCGAGCTGCGCGAAGCGCTGGCGGCCGATGCGGACGTCGTGGTCTGGAACGAGCGCTACCTCCAGGACGTGGTGGCGGCGGGCGGTGGTCGCGTGCACGTCAAGCTGGACTCCGGGATGGGGCGGCTCGGCACGCGCGACGAGGCGCAGGCCACGCGCGTGGCGCATGCCGCCCGCAGCGCTGCCGGTGTGCAGCTGGCGGGTGTGATGACGCACTTCGCCACCGCCGACGATCTCGCTGACGATGGCTTCTTCGCCGCCCAGCTGGAGAAGTTCACAGGGTGGGCGCGGGCGCTCAAGCAGGAGCAGCCGGAGCTGCTGGTGCACGCTGCGAACAGTGCCGCGATGCTGCGCTCGGCCGAGTCGCAGTTCGACATGGTGCGCTGCGGCATCGCGATCTACGGCATGGACCCCTTCGGGCGCGATCCGGGCGCGCGGGGGCTCGAGCCGGCGCTCGAGCTGAGCAGCTACGTGGCCGAGGTCAAGCGCTGCGCCGCCGGGGAGAGCGCCGGCTACGGCCGGCGCTTCGTGGCCGAGCAGGACACCCACATCGGCGTGCTGCCGATCGGCTACGGCGACGGCTGGCGACGCGGGCTCTCCAACAACGCCGACGTGCTGATCGGCGGCGCCCGCTACCCGCTGGTGGGCACCGTGAGCATGGACAGCATCACGGTCGATCTCGGCCCCGAACAGGCGGTCGAGGGGCTGCGCGAGCACCAGGCCATCCTGATCGGCTTCCAGGGCAGCGAGCGGATCACCGCGGAGGAGGTCGCCCGCCGCCTGGACACGATCAACTACGAGATCAGCTGCGGGCTGACGCCGCGGGTGCCGCGCATCTATCACCGCGACGGCGTCGCGCTGCAGCCGGCGGGAGCGGGCGAGCACACGGCGGACGCGAGCGCTCGATGAGCGGCGGGCTGCAGGCGGTCCGCACGGCGCTCGCCGGCAGCCCCGCCTGGCTGGTCGGGGGCGCGGTACGCGACCGTGCGCTCGGGCGCGAGGAGGCCGCAGACGTGGACGTGGTCGTCGATGGCGACCCCGCGCAGGCCGCGCGGGCGGTCGCGCGGGCGGGCGGGGGGGCGGCCTGCTTCGCGCTCTCGGAGGAGTTCGGCGCGTGGCGGGTGGTGGCGCGCGACCGCTCCTGGCAGGTCGACGTTGAGGCGCTGCGCGGCGGCTCGCTGGAGGCCGACCTCGCGCTGCGCGACTTCACCGTCAACGCGATCGCAGAGCCTGTCGCGGGCGGTGCGCCGATCGACCCGCTCGGCGGCCTCGGCGACCTGCGGGCGCGGCGCCTGCGCGCCGCGGGCGAGCAGGCGTTCGCGGCCGATCCGCTGCGCGTGCTGCGCCTCGTGCGCGTGGCGCTCGAGCTCGGCCTGCAGCCCGAGGAGGAGACCAGCAGGGCGGCGAGCGCAGCTGCGGGCGGGCTGCGCGGGGTCTCGCCCGAGCGTGTCTTCGTGGAGCTGCGCCGGATCATCGCCACGCCCGCGGCGGTGGGCGGTATCGAGATGCTCGGCGAGCTGGGCGCGGGCGCGATCGTGCTGCCCGAGATCGAGGCGCTGCGCGGCGTCGAGCAGAGCCGCTTCCACCACCTCGACGTCTACGGGCACACGCTCGAGGTGCTCGCCGAGACGATCGCACTGAGCAGCGCGAGCGCGCCGGCGCGCTGGCCGGGCGCGGTGCTGGGCGGGCACGAGCAGGCGGTCCGGGCGCTGCTCGCGGAGCCCCTGGCGGATGAGCTCACGCGCGGCGAAGCGCTGCGCTGGGGGGCGCTGCTGCACGACGCCGCCAAGCCGCTGACGCGCGCGGTTCGTCCCCAGGACGGGCGCGTGACGTTCATCGGGCACGACATGCGCGGGGCGGCGCTGGCGCGCAGGGTGCTCGGGCGCCTGCGCGCGAGCGAGCGCCTGCGCGCGCATGTGGCGGCGCTAGTCGCACACCACCTGCGCCTGGGCTTCCTCGTGCACGAGCCCCAGCCGCTGTCGCGGCGGACCGTCTACGGCTACCTGCGCGCGTGCTCCCCCGTGGAGGTGGACGTCACCCTGCTGTCGGTCGCCGATCGCCTGGCCACGCGCGGCGATCGAGCCCAGCAGTCGATCGACGCCCATCTGCGCGTCGCCGAAGGCCTCATCGGCGATGCGCTGCGCTGGCACGCCGAGGGCCCGCCCGCGCCGCTCGTGCGCGGTGACGAGCTCGCGCGGGCCCTCGGCATCGCGCCGGGCCCGCGCCTGGGCGAGCTGCTGGAGGAGCTCGCCGAGGCTCGCTACGCGGGCGATCTGGTCACGCGCGAGCAGGCCCTGGGCTACGCCCGCGAGCTCGTCCGCTGAGCATCTCGCGCGCCGGTGCTGGGCGGCGGGCGGTAGGGCCGATTGGCATAGGATCCCCCTGCGATGGGCGACCCGGAGTGCATCTTCTGCAAGATCGTGGCCGGCGAGCTGCCCGCCACGATCGTCGATCAGGACGAGCGCACCGTCGCCTTCATGGACATCGCGCCAGCCACGCACGGGCATGCGCTGGTGGTGCCGCGCGCGCACGCGCCCGACCTGCTCAGCGTGGAGCCCGAGGACCTGCAGGCTGTGGCGCTCGCCGCCCGGCGCCTGGCCGCGCGCGCGACGGAGGCCCTGGGGGCCGACGGCGTCAACCTGCTGAACTCCTGCGGCGGGGCAGCCTGGCAGACGGTCTTCCACTTCCACATCCACGTGATCCCGCGCTACACGGGCGATCCGCTGCGCCTGCCGTGGGTGCCGGGCGCGGGCGATCCACAGGACATCGCGGCCGCCGCGCAGGAACTCACCGGCGCGTAGAGAAATAGTCCAACCGCTACATCCAGCCCTCGGGCGTGTTGAATGGCACACATGAGACGAATCCAAACAGCCATCCTTGCGAGCCTCGCGCTCGCGCTCGCACTGCCCGCCGCCGCCCCCGCGACGCTCACCGAAGTGGGCGTGCTCGGCGCGACCACCCCGGCGACCGTTCCCAGCTGTCCCGCCACGCCCTGCCTGGCGGTCAGCCGCACGACCGGCTTCCAGGTCAAGGTGGGCTCCACGCACAACCCGCTCGCGGTGTCCCGCGAAGGCACGGTGGTCGCCTGGACGATCACGCTGGGCAAGCCGAACGCCACGCAGATCAAGTTCTTCAACGCCAACGAGGGCGGCGCCGCCGAAGCGGGCATCGCGATCCTCGCTCCGCAGCCCAAACCCAACCTCACCTACAAGCTCGTCGCGCAGAGCCCGATGGTCAAACTGCAGCCCTACTTCGGTGAGACCGCGCAGTTCCCCCTGGACAGCACGATCCCGGTCAAGAAGGGCGACGTGGTCGCGCTCGCGGTCCCCACCTGGGCTCCCTCCCTGGCGCTCGGCTTCGCGGGCACCACGTCGTGGCGCGCGAGCCGGCCGCGCAGCGGATGCACGAGCACGAGCAGCCAGACCGTGCAGAGCGCGATCGGCTCCTCGGTGCAGTACTACTGCCTCTATCAGACCGCGCGCCTGACCTACAGCGCGACGTTGATCTCGACGCCCTGAGGTAGCGCGCACGCCGGGCCCGCCGGCCGCGAGGCTGCGCGGGCGCGCGGGCGCGCAGCGCTGCACCGCGCGCGGCGCGCCCTATGGGGCGCTGGCGCCCCCGGTTGGGCTGGCGCCGGCGGCCGGTTCGCCGCCTTTGGTCGCGCTTTCGCTGCTCGGTTTGGTTTTTTCAGCCGACGCGCCGCCGCCGGCCGCTGTTTCACCCGTGCCCGAGGCCGCCGGGGAGCCGCCGCTGGCGCCGGCCGTTTCGCTGCTCGGCGTTTCCGAGGCGCTCGTGCTTTCGCCGGTGGTGCTCGTCTTGGTTGTCGAGGTGGCGCTCGTCGACGTGGTGGACGCGGCGGCCTTTTCAGCGCTCGTGTCGGCCGGCGGCACGATGTTGGGCGTGCTCTTGGGAACCGATTCTGAGACGCTGCTGCCGCCGCAGGCGGCGAGCGCCAGCGCACAGGCAAGCGCGGCGGCCGCTGCGAGCGCGGCCCGCGTCCGCGTCGCGCTCACGCCGGGGACACCAGCGGCGCCATGCGCCTGCCGCAGGTGGGGCAGTCGTTGAGATCCTTCTGGGCGAGCTGCTCGCACCAGCTGCAGGTGCGCAGGTTCTCCAGCGCCCACGGCAGCCGCGAGGCCGAGGGCGCGAGCGGCAGCACCTTGCCGACGACCTCCAGCGGCTCGCCGGTGACGCGGTCGAGATAGATCTCCGCGGGCTCGGCCTCGACGATGACCTCTCGCCCGGTGCTCGGGTTGCGCAGCCGGTAGCGCTGTCGATCGCTCATGGCCGCAGACTTTACCGGAGCGGCGGGATAGGCTGGCGGGCCGTGCGCGTCCTGATCTTCCACGGCTACCTGCTCGGGGGAACGGGGTCCAACGTCTACAACGCCCGCCTGGCCCAGGCGCTCGTGGCCCTCGGCCACGATGTGCACCTGCTCAGCCAGGAGCGCCACCCGGAGCGCCACGACTTCGTGGATGCTGCCGGGAACTGGGATGGCGGGCGCCTCGAGCTCGCCGAGATCCGCCCCCGCGGCGGCGCGGGCGGCTGCACGGTCTACCGCCCGGACATCGGCACGCTGCTGCCGGTGTACGTGGCCGACCGCTACGAGGGGATCGAGGCGCGCCCGTTTGCGGACTGCAGCGACGCCGAGATCGCGGGCTACGTGCAGGCCAACGTGCGACGCGGTGCGTGAGCTGCGCGGCCTGGTGGGGCCGCAGATTGCGCTCGCCAACCACCTCGTGATGGGCCCGGTGATCCTCGCCCGCGCGCTCGGCGGGGAGGTCCCCTACGCGGTGAAGGTCCACGGCAGCGCGCTGGAGTACACGGTCAAGCGCGAGCCCGAGCGCTTCCTTGCTCTCGCGCGCGAGGGCCTGGCGCCGGCGCGCGCGATCCTGGTGGGCTCCCGTCACACGGCGGCCAGCCTGTGGGAGGCGCTCGCGGAGACCGGGCTGAAGGCACGTACGCGCCTCGGGCCCCCCGGGGTGGAGGTGCAGCGCTTCCAGCCGCGCGATCCCGCGGACGCGGCCGCGGGTGTGCGCGCGCTGGCCGGGCGCCTGCGCGCCGACGGCGAGCGCTCCGAGCGCGAGCCCGACAGCGCGTTCGCCCGCGACACGGGCGCCGCCGCCGCGGCGCTGGAAGCGCTGGATCCCGAGCGCGAGCTGCTCGTCGCGTTCGTCGGCAAGCTGATCGTCAGCAAGGGCGTGGACCTGCTGCTGGCGGCGTGGCCGCTGGTGCTCGAGCGCGTGCCCGCAGCGCGGCTCGTGCTCGTCGGCTTCGGAGCCTACCGGGGCGGCGTGGAAGCTCTGCGGGCTGCGCTCGCGGCGGGCGATCTGCGCCGCGCCGGGGAGATCGCGCGCGCGGGGCGCGCGCTGGAGGACGAATCGCTGCAGCCGCGTCCGCTGGGCCACCTGCTGGCGTTCCTCGACAGCCTCCACGGCGAGCAGCGCGAGCGCTATCTCGCGGCCGCGGCCGCGCTGGGCGAGAGCGTCGTGCTGACCGGTCGCCTGGAGCACGACGAGGTTGCCGAGCTGCTGCCCGCGTGCCGGGCGCTGGTCGTCCCGAGCACCTTCCCGGAGGCCTTCGGAATGGTCGCCGCGGAGGCGGCCGCATGCGGCGTACTGCCGCTGAGCGCGGCCCATTCGGGGCTGGCCGAGGTCAGCGACACGCTTGCCCGCGCAGTGCCCGCCGAGGCCGCCGCGTGGCTGTCCTTCCCGGTCGACGATGCGGCCGTGCGGGCGCTGGCGGCGCGCCTGGTGGGATGGCTGAGCGCGGCCCCGGAGCTGCGCGCGAGCACCCGCGCGGGGCTCATCGACACGGCCCGCGAGCGCTGGTCGTGGGAGGGGGTGGCGGGCGGCGTGATCGCCGCCGCGCGCGGCGAATTGGAGCTGCTGCAGCAGCCCTGAGACGCTCTGCGCGCAGCGCCCCGGCTGGCGTCGGGTCACCCGCCCCTTCGGATAGTGTTCCCGCACGCTCATGCTCTGCAAGCAAGCTCATCGGGGTGCCGGCCGAACCGGCAGGAGTCGTGCGCGCGGCCTGCGCGTGCGCGGCGGCGGCGCCGCGGCGCTGGCCGCGCTCGCCCTCAGCACCACGGGCTGCGCGGTGAAGGGCGCGGACAACGCCAACGTGATCCTCGGCAAGCAGGAGTTCGTCGCCAAATGCGGCTCCTGCCACACGCTCGCCCGCGCCAACACGAAAGGCACCGTCGGGCCGAACCTCGATGAAGCGTTCCACGCGAGCCTCGCCGAAGGCGAGCAGCGCAACACGGTGCGCACCGTCGTCGAAGGGCAGGTGCTCGAGCCCAACCCCGAAGGTGCGATGCCCAAAGGCCTCGCCGGCGGATCCACCCTCAAGGACATCGCCGCCTACGTGGCGCAGTCCGCCGATGCCCCGGGCAAAGACACGGGGCTGCTGGCCACCGCCGTGGAAGCGCCCGGCTCGGGCAAGCCGGCGGTGGAGAGCGCCGGCAAGCTCGCGCTCGAAGCGAGCCCGAGCGGGCAGCTGGCCTACACCACCAGCAAGGCCGTCGCGACGCCCGGGCCGGTCACGATCAGCATGGCCAACATGTCCGGCGTCTCGCACAACATCGCCATCGAACCCGGCACAGGCGGGGCCACGGCCACGGGCACGACGATCGGCGCGAGCTCCTTCGTCAGCAAGGGCACCGCCACCGTGACCGTCAACCTGAAGCCCGGCACCTACACCTTCTTCTGCCAGGCGCCGGGTCACCGTGCGGCGGGCATGTACGGCACGCTCACCGTCAAGTAGCGCCTGCGCGCAGTGCCCGCGGGCTCAGAGGAGCGCGCGGAGGATCACCACGAGCAGCACGATCGCCACGATCACGGCGATCCCGTAGAGCAGGAAGCGGAAGGCCTCCTCCTCGCTGCGCAGCGGATTCAGCACCGCACGCGCTCGGCGCGCTCCCCGCGCGCGGGGACGTGAGCATGCGGGGACACCGCGCCCGGGCCCCTCAGAGCACGTAGACCGTCGTGTAGACGACGATCCACATGATGTCGACGAAGTGCCAGTAGATGCCCGGCACCTCCACGCCGCGGTGCTCCTCGGGACTGAAATGCCCGCGGAAGGAGCGGATCGTGACGGTCAGCAGCAGCAGCAGGCCGATGAACACGTGCGCGCCGTGCAGGCCGGTGAGCGAGTAGAAGACCGTCTGCTGGGCGCCGTCCTGCGGCGCGAAGCCGATGTTGGCGTACTCGTTGATCTGCACGAACAGGAAGGTGCAGCCGAGCAGGAACGTGGTGAAGATCGCGGCCTTCAGCGCGAAGCGGTTGCCGTGTTTGATGGCCGCGCCGGCCCAGTGGACGGTGAAGGAGGAGGAGACGAGGATCGCCGTGTTCACGCCGGCGACCTGTACCGGCAGGTCGGTGCCCGGTGCGGGCCAGGGATCGCCCTGGGCGATGCGGATGAAGAAGTAGGCGGTGAAGAAGGCGCCGAAGACCATCACCTCGGAGATGATGAAAAGCAACATGCCCAGCAGCGGCGTGTCCACACGCGAGCTGCGGTTCGCCGGGGGCGGTGCGGGATGCTCATGAGCGCCCGCGTGGGCGATGCTGGCTGCCTCCACGGGGTCCCCAGCTAGGCGGCGGGGGCCGCGGTCGGGGTGGCCTGCAGGTCGACGACGACGTGCTCGACCGGCACCGGGGTGGCGTTGCTGACGCGCTCGAGCAGCTTCGAGCGCAACCAGCCGGAGCGCTCTCCGGGCAGCGTGGAGATGACCACGTCATCGACGCGGAAGAGCTCCAGCGCGTTCATCACGGCCGTGTAGGGGTCCGGGTCGCCGATCATGCCGGAGCTCAAGAGACCCTCGGCGTGCAGGCGGTCGAGCATCGTTGCGAGGCGCGCGCGAGCCTCGCGCGGCGCCTCGCCGCGGCCGTGGGCCTGGGGCACGACCGCGATGAACAGGTGCGCCCCCGGGTGCGCGGCTTTGCTCTTGAGATGCTCGATCAGCTCGTCGCCGCCGGAGGTCTTGTTGGCGAGCACCAGCGTCACGTCGAACGGCAGGCCCTCGTGCTCGATGTCGACGACCACGTGCTCGACGGGCAGGCCCGAGGCGTTCTGGATCCGCTCGATCAGATCGCGCCGCAGCCAGCCCGACTGGGTCGCGGGGTGCGTGGAGATGATGATCTCATCGGGCCGGTGCGCGGCCACGGCGTCCATCGTCGCCAGAAACGGATCGGGGTCGCCCACTTCGCCGCTGGCCTCGATGCCCTCGGCGGCCACCGTGGAGAGCGCCAGGTCAACGCGCACCTGCGCCGATTCGCGCACCGCCTCGTCGTAGATCAGCAGCCCCGAGGAGGGCTTGCTCTGCGGCACGACCAGCCGGAAGCGCACCGGCTCCCCGGATGCGGCGCGTGCGCGCACCGCATCGAGCAGCTTGGCCCCGCCGAGCGTACGGTTGGCAACCACCACGATCTCCCTCACCGGATCTCCCTCCTCCTCATTCGCTGGGTGCTCCTACGACGCCCGCGCCGGCCGCCACGGCCGTGGTCGCGGGCTCGAAGATGCCGTGCACTGCCCCGGGCACGCCGTACTCGTAGGGGCCGCCCACGACGGTGGGCACCCGGTCGAAGTTGAACACCGGCGGCGGCGAGCTGACCTGCCACTCGAGCGTCAGCGCGCGCCACGGGTTGCTGGGCGCATGCGGCCCCCCGCGCCAGCTGGTGATCATGTTGTAGACAAACAGCAGCGTCGCGGCGCCCAGCGCGAAGCTGGCGAGCGAGATCAGCAGGTTGAGGTCGGCGAACTGCGCGGCGTAGGTCGCCACGCGGCGCGGCATGCCCTGCAGCCCGAGCACGTGCATCGGCCCGAACGTCAGGTTCATGAAGACGAACGTGGTCCAGAAGTGCCACTTGCCCAGGCGCTCGTCGTACATGCGCCCGGTCATCTTCGGGAACCAGTAGTAGGCGCCCGCGAAGATCGTCATCAGCGAGCCGCCGAACAGCACGTAGTGGATGTGCGCCACGACGAAGTAGCTGGCGCTGACGTGGATGTCGAAGGGCACCATCGCGAGCATGATCCCGCTGATGCCGCCCGCGGTGAACGTGGTGATGAAGCCCAGCGCGAACAGCATCGGCGTGTCGAGGTGCAGCACCCCTCGCCACAGCGTGGCCAGCCAGGAGAAGATCTTCACGCCCGTGGGCACCGCGATGATGACCGTCGTGATCGCCATCGGGATGCGGATCCAGGCGGCCATGCCGGAGGTGAACATGTGGTGCGCCCAGACCGTGAAGCCGAGGCCTACGATCGCCAGCAGCGAGAAGGCCATCATGCGATAGCCGAAGATCGGCTTGCGCGACTTCACCGCGATGATCTCGCTGATGATCCCGAAGCCCGGCAGGATCATGATGTAGACCGCGGGGTGGGAGTAGAACCAGAAGACGTGCTGGTACATCAGCACGTCGCCTCCCTTGGCCGCGTTGAAGAAGTTGAAACCGAGGGCGCGGTCGAGCAGGATGAAGAACTGCGAGGCGGCCACGAACGGCGTGGCGATCACGACGAGCAGCGAGGTCGCGAAGTTCGCCCAAACGAGCAGCGGCAGGCGGAAGAAGCTCATACCCGGCGCCCTCATCGTGATGATCGTCACGAGGAAGTTGAGCGCGGTCATGATCGAGGAGGCGCCCGCGAACTGCACGCCGATCGAGAAGAACGTCTGACCGACGGGCGCATCGATCGACAGCGGCGTGTACGCGGTCCAGCCGTCGGCAAACGCCCCTCCCGGCGCCAGGAAGCTCAACAGCATCATCGTCCCCGCGAGCGGCAGCAGCCAGAAGGACAGGGCGTTCAGTCGCGGGAAGGCCATGTCGGGCGCGCCAATCATGAGCGGGATCACGAAGTTGCCGAAGCCCGCGAACACGGGCACCATGAACAGGAAGATCAGCAGCGTGGCGTGGACCGAGAAGAGGCCGTTGTAGGTGTTCGCGCTGACGAACTGCGAGCCGGGCTGGGCGAGCTGCGCGCGCATCAGCATCGCCAGCAGGCCGCCCACGAGCAGGAAGAAGAACGAGTTGACCAGGTACTGGACCCCGATCACCTTGTGGTCGGTGTTGATGCGGAAGTAGTCGCGCCAGCTGTAGGCGCCGTGGCCGGAGTGATCCTCGGGACGCGTGGGGCGCCCGGTCGCCCAGTAGAACCAGTAGTCAAAGCCGCCGATGCCGACCAGGAAGGCCAGCGGCACGGCGAGCAGCGAGACGGTCAGGATCGCTTCGCCGGAGAGGTAGTGCGGGTAGGTGACATGCCCCGTGGACATGCGCACCACCCACGTCAGCCCGGTCGCCAGGGCGACCGCCGCGATCATCAGCAGGCCGGCGCGATAGAAGCCGGGGGCTCGAAGCCTGGCGGCCATCAGCGTGTCTCCCGCGTAGCGCTCATCGACTGCTCGCACATTATCCGCTAGTCCCACCGGAGGTGGCGCCAGTATCGGCGCGCAGCGAGCTGGAGCTCTCCTGGCTGCGGATCCAGGCTTTGAACTGGATCGGCGTCACGACGTGCACGGTCGAGCGCATCAGCGAGTGCCCCACACCGCAGAGCAGGTTGCACACGACGGGATAGCTGCCGAGCCGGTCCGGCGTGGCGCGGTAGTGGGTTGTGATGCCCGGCACGACGTCCTCCTGCAGGCGGAAGGCGGGGATCCAGAAGGCGTGGATGACGTCCTTGGAGCGCATGTTGAACTCGACCGATTCGTTGTCCGGGAGGTACAGCTTGTAGCTGTTGATCGGCGCTCCGCCGGTGACCGACGGGGGGTACTGGTAGGTCCACACGAACTGCTGGCCCGTCACGCCGATGTCGATCTCGCGGGCGGGTTTCTTTTCGTTGTCGTGCAGGATCACGAACGAGTAGCCCACCAGGCCCAGCACGAGCACCGTCGGGATCGCGGTCCAGATGAACTCCAGGCGCGTGTTGCCGTGGATCGGCGGGCCGTCCTTGAGCTCCTCGCCGGGCTTCATGCGGAACTGCCACACCGAGAACAGCACCACCGTGACCACGATCACGAAGATCGGGATCGAGGCGATCACGAGCACGTGGTAGAGCAGGTCGGTGTTCTTCGCCTGCGTCGAGGCCTGCACCGGGAACCAGTCGATCACGTAGCTCAGCACGATCCCGATCGCGGTCGCGATCACGGCCGCCACGATCGTCAGCGTGATCGCGCGCCGGCTAGGCACCAGTGCCCTCTCCGGCGCGTGTGAGCCGACTCTCTCCCAGGGTCCCCGACATCGCGAGCGTGATCCTAATGCCTAGCTCCCCGGAGCGCCGGGACCTTGACGGCGGCGCGCCCGCGTACTAGATTGATGCAATAGTTGCAAGTGACTGGACCCGCCCTCGTGGCGAGGTCCCCGCACCGCGACGGCGGCCGCCCCGACGGGCCCGGGACGGATGCCGGACGAGAACCGGAGGCTGCGATGGAAGTCCACGAAGGCATGAGTCCGATGGTGCTCACCGTCGGCCCGCGCCACACGCTGCGTGCGGTGGCCCATCTGATGTCCGCCCGCGAGGTCGGTGCGGCGGTGGTGATGGACCCCGACGGTCACGGCCCGGGCATCATCACCGAGCGCGACATCCTGACCTCGGTGGGCGCCGGGCAGAGCCCGGACGGCGAGCTGGTCGGCGACCACCTCACGCGCGACGTCGTCTTTGCGGCGCCGGACTGGTCGCTCGAGGAGGCCGCTGCGGCGATGGTGCGCGGCGGCTTCAGGCATCTGATCGTGCTCGAGCGCGGCGAGACCGTGGGCATCCTGTCGGTTCGCGACATCGTGCGCTGCTGGACGGGGGACGGGGCCATCTGCCCGGTCCCGACCAGCGCTGCGGCGGGGTAGACGGGGCGGCGCGCCTGGGCTGGCGACACGCGCGCCATCCCAGCCGCGCGGCCGCTCAGCCCTCGTGTGCGTCGAGCGGCAGCTCGTCGACTTCGCGGCGTGTGTCTTTGATCCAGCGGAAGATGCACACGACGGTCAGGATCACGCCGACCACCGTGAACTCGATGAAGGTCGTGATCCCGATCAGCGACAGCGTGATCCCGATCGCGGTCAGCACGGGCAGCATCGAGGGCCCGGGAAGATGGATCTCCTCGCCCGCGGGCGGGACGTCGGGCTCGAGCGGGCTCATGAGACGTATGCGGCGGCCACCACGAAGGTGAGCCCGAACATCAGCATGCTGATGGCGCCCACGATCAGGGCCGTGCGGATGTTCTTGCGTGCGAGGCGTCGATTCATCGGCGGGGGCGCATTCTATAGATGGACGTCGGCGACCATCGCACAGAAGAGCAGGGCGAGGTAGGCCAGCGAGAAGAGGTAGAGCCGCAGCGCCGAGCGGCGGTCCCGGCGGCGGTACAGCGTCACCGCGCCGGCCACGAAGCCGAGGCCCAGCACGAGCGAGGCGGCCATGTAGATGACGCCGAGGCCGCCCGCGCAGAAGGGCAGCTGCGTGACCGCGTAGAGCAGCACCGAGTAGAGCACGATCTGCCTGCGGGTCTCCTCCTCTCCGCGCACCACCGGCAGCATCGGCACGCCGACCTTGGCGTACTCGTCCTTCATCAGCAGCGACAGCGCCCAGAAGTGCGGCGGCGTCCAGAAGAACACGATGAAGAACAGGAGCACCGCGGTGCCGCTGACGGTGCCGGTGACAGCGGCCCAGGCCACGAGCGGCGGCACCGCGCCGGCGGCGCCGCCGATCACGATGTTCTGGGGCGTGCGGCGCTTGAGCCACACCGTGTAGATGAACACGTAGCCGAGGAAGCCCGAGAACGACAGCGCGGCGGCGAGCGGGTTGACGGTCAGCGTCAGCTCGAGCAGCGATAGCGCGGCGAGCGTGCAGCCGAAGGTCAGCGCCGCGCGCGGGGACACGCGCCCGGAGGGCACGGGGCGCGTGGCGGTGCGCGCCATGCGCACATCGATGTCGCGGTCGAACCAGTGGTTGACGGCGCCCGCGCCACCCGCCGAGAGATAGCCGCCGAGGCATGTGAGCGCGACCAGCAGCGGCGACGGGTCGCCCGCCACGTACATCGTGGCGATCGTGGTCAGCAGCAGCAGCGACTGCACCTTCGGCTTGGTCAGCTCGAGGTAGTCGCTGAACAGCTGGCGCGCGCCCGCCGCGCGAGAGCCGTTGGCCAGCGCCAGGCCGGCGCCGTCGATCGTCGGCGCCACGCCGCTGGGCGGCGCCGGGGCCACTAGACCCCCACCTGCGTGGCGCCAGCGGGCACCGTCGCCCCGCCCGCCGAGGGCACCCCTGCGGAGCGCCGCTCGACCTCCCGGCGAATGTCCTTCATCGGTTCAGCCGAGCGCACAAGCGGCACCACATCGAAGTTGTTGACCGCGGGCGGCGAGCTCGTGAACCACTCGAGCGTGTTCGCCTTCCACGGGTCCGGCCCGGCGATCACGCCGTGCTTGAGGCTGCGCGTCACGTTGATGATCGTCGTGATCACGCCGGCCGCCAGGATGAAGGAGCCCACGGTCGAGATCAGGTTGTAGAGCGCGAGGTGGCCCACGTCGGGATACTCATACACCCTCCGGGGCATTCCGTCCAACCCGATCACATGCTGGATCAGGAACGTCGTGAGGATCCCCAGGAACATCAGCGCGAAGCTGAGGCGGCCGAGGCCCTCGCTCAGCATGCGCCCGCTCATCTTCGGGAACCAGTAGTAGATGGCGCCGAAGATCGGCAGCACCGCGCCGCCGAGCAGCACGAAGTGCAGGTGCGCCACCACGAAATAGGTTTCGTTGACCTGCCAGTCGATCGGGAAGGTCGCCAGGAAGACGCCCGAGATGCCGCCGATCAAAAAGAGCGCGATCGCGCCCGCGCAGAACAGCAGCGGCGTCGTGAATTCGATCGTCCCGCGCCACAGTGTCGCGACCCAGTTGAGGATCTTCACGCCCGTCGGCACCGCGATCAGATAGGAGCTGAGCATCACGAACACGAGGATCGCCTCGGGGATCGGGGCGGTGAACATGTGGTGGGCCCACGTGAGGAAGCCGAGGAAGGCGATCGCGACGGTGGAGGCCGCGATCGCCTTGTAGCCGAAGATCGGCTTTCGGGCGAACACGGGCAGGATCTCGGAGATCACGCCGAAGCCCGGCAGCACCATGATGTAGACCTCGGGGTGCCCGAAGAACCAGAACAGGTGCTGCCACAGGATCGGTGAGCCGCCCTCGGTGGCGTCGAAGAAGTGGGTGCCGAAGTGCCGTTCGGTGAGCAGCATGGTGACCGCCGCGGCCACCACCGGCAGGGCCAGGATCAGCAGCACGGAGTAGGTCAGGATCGTCCACACGAACAGCGGCAGGCGCCCCCAGCTCATCCCCCGCGCGCGCATGTTGGCGATCGTGACGTAGAAGTTGATCGCCCCGATCAGCGAGGAGAGCCCGGTGAGGTGGATCAGGTAGATCCACGCGTCCTCGCCGCCGCTCGGCGAGTAGGTGGCGTTGGCCAGCGGCACGAAGCTCACCCAGCCCGCTTCCGGGGGGTTCCAGAAGACCGAGGCGTAGAAGACGATGCCGCCGGCCAGCAGCAGCCAGAAGGAGAGCGCGTTGAGGCGCGGGAAGGCCATATCGCGCGCGCCGATCATCAGCGGCAGGAAGTAGTTGGCCAGGCCGGCCATGAACGGCACCACGAAGAGGAAGACCATCGTGGTGCCGTGCATCGTGAACAGCTGGTTGTAGGTCGTGGGCGTGACCAGCGTGTTTTCCGGCGCGCCCAGCTGCAGGCGGATCATCAGCGCCTCGACGCCGCCCAGGCAGAAGAAGACGAAACAGAGGACCATGTACATGATCCCGATCCGCTTGTGATCGGTGGTCGTGATCCAGCTCGTCCAGCCTCGTTCCTCGCGCTCGACGCGGTGGGCGCTTACCTGGGGGATAGGGGCTGCGTAGGTGGCCATGTGTTCCGCTGGTCTCCTCGATGTCCTAGGGGTTTTCTACCTGCCCGGCGCCGGTCTGGGCGTTGAGTTTCGCGCGTGCGATCTGCGCGGCGGCGTTGGCCTGCGCGATCAGCTTCTTCTGATTGGCCAGCCACGCTTCGAACTGCGCGGGCGGCACGGCCTTGACGGTGGCGATCATGCGCGCGTGTCCGCGGCCGCACAGGATCGCGCACTGCCCGCGGTAGATCCCCGGCTTTTCAATCTTGAACCAGGTGTAGCTGTGATAGCCGGGAACGGCCTGGAACTTGCCGCCCAGCGCGGGAACCCACCAGGAGTGCACGACGTCCGCGGAGACGATGTTGAGGCTCACCGTGGTCTGCGTGGGCACGACGAGTTCCTCGTAGGAGTAGGGCGCGCCGAGGCCGTCCGGTTCGTTTGCGCCCGGGTAGACGAACTGCCAGATGTACTGGCGCCCGATGACCTGGATTTCGAGCGCTTTGCCGTCGGGCGGCAGCTTGCGTTCGGTGCTCGCGGAGATCAGTTCGTTGTCGTCGGCGAGGCTCACCCCCCCGGGGCCGGAGTTGGGCGGGTTCTGGATCGAGCCGAGCTTGGCGAAGGTCAGCACCGCGAGGCCGACCAGGATGATCGCTGCGGCGGAGGTCCAGCCGACCTCCAGGCGCGTGTTGCCGTGGATCTGCGCGGGCACCGCGCCCTTGCGCTTGCGGAACTTGATGAGCGCGTAGATCAGACCGCCCTCGACCGCGAAGAAGATGATCAGCGCGATCACCAGCGTGATCTTGTAGAGGCTGTCGATCTGTTTCGCGTTCGGCGAGACGCCCGAGTTGGGCGTGAAGAACGCGAGCACTGAGGGGAGGAGGTGACCCAAGGCGGCGGGGATTCTATTCAGCCCCGGCGCGGACGCGCTTGATGACGTTTGCCACGAGTCCCCTAGCGCCCCGAGAAGCGCGCCGGGCGCTTCTGCGCGAACGCCGTGGCGCCCTCGCGGAAGTCCTCGCTGTCGGCCATCTCGGCCTGCAGCCTGGCCTCGAGCTCGAGCTGCTCGTCCATCCGCGCGAACAGCCAGTTGTTGAGCTCCTGCTTGGTGCCCGCATAGGAGCGCGTGGGTCCGCCGGCAAGGCGCGCCGCGAGGGCCGCGGTCGCCTCGCCCAGCGACTCATCCGCGACGACGCGGTTGATCAGGCCCCACCTGAGCGCCTCGACGGCACCGAGGCGCTCGCCGAGCATCGCCAGCTCGCTCGCGCGCGCCATCCCCACCCGGCTGGGCACGAACAGCGAGGAGCCGCCGTCGGGGACGAGGCCGATGTTCACGAAGGCGAGCAGGAAGTAGGCGCTCTCGGCGGCGAGGATCAGATCGCAGCACAGCGCCAGCGAGCAGCCGATGCCCACCGCTGCGCCGTTGACCGCTGCGAGCACCGGCTTGGGCAGCTCGCGGATCGCGCGCATGATCGGGTGGTAGCGCTCGGTGAGCGTGCGGTAGATGTCGGGGCGCCCGTCGGGCATGAGATCGCCGCTGCCGAAGTCCTTCAGGTCGGCGCCGGAGGAGAAGCCGCGGCCCGCGCCGGTGATGACGACCGCGCGCACCGCCTCGTCGCTGCGCACGCGCTCGAGGGCCGTGAGCAGGTCGACGCCGAGCTGGCGGTTCCACGCGTTCAGCGTGTGCGGCCGGTTGAGCTCGACGGTCGCGACTGCCTCGCTGATGTGCAGGTTGACGGTCTCGAGCTGGGTGTCGGTCTCGCTCATGGGTCTCCTCTCGTGGGGGGAGCTCGCGGTCGGCCGCCCGTTCTGAACGCCGCCGGCTCGCGTTGATCCTATGGTGTGGAGCATGAGACGGCCTGTGATCGGCATGTGCACGGCGCTTGAGAGCGCCGCCTGGAGTGTGTGGCAGCAGCCCGCGGCGCTGCTCGCGCTGAGCTACCTCGACGCTGTCCAGCGCGCCGGTGGCATGGCGCTGATGCTCCCGCCCGACGAGCAGCTCGTGGCAGACCCCGAGCAGGCACTCGAGTTGATCGACGGCCTGCTGCTGGCAGGGGGCGCCGACATCGACCCCGCCTCCTACGGAGAGACCGCCCACCCCGAGACGGTGGAGACGACCAGGGAGCGCGATGACTTCGAGATCGCGCTGGTGCGCGGCGCGATCGCGCGGGACCTGCCCGTGCTGGGGATCTGCCGCGGCATGCAGCTGATCAACGTGGCGCTCGGCGGCAACCTGCTCCAGCATCTGCCCGAGCGCCTCGGCCACGGCGAGCACCGCCGCGTGCTCGGTTCCTTCGAGGGTGCCGAGCACGACGTCCGCCTGCGCGAGGGCTCGCTCGCAGCGCGCGCAGCGGGAGAGGTGGTGCACGTGACGCGGTCCCATCACCACCAGGGCGTTGACCGGCTCGGAGAGGGACTCACGGTCGGCGGCTTCTCCACGCTGGACGAGCTGCCCGAGGCGATCGAGCTGGGCGACCGGCGCTTCGTGCTGGGCGTGCAGTGGCACCCGGAGGCCGATCCCGAGAGCACCGTGGTCGGCGCGTTCGTCGCGGCCGCCGCCGCGCCCGCAGCTGCCGCAGGAAACGGCGCCGCTCCGCTCGCGGCGCGTGACGGCGGCGAGCCCGCCGCACGCTGATCGTCGATCGCCGAGGGCGCCTGAGGCCTCGCGCCGGCGCGCTCCCGCCGGGTGCTCGAGCGGCGGTCATATACTCCCGCCGCAGTGCGGCTGTCGAGGGCGATGAGAGCGACCGCCTGGGGGATCGTGGCGGCCGGGGTCGCCGCGCCTCTGGTGCGCAAGCGGGTTACTGCTGCGCCGATCGTCACGCAGACGGTCGCCTTCGCTGCGCCGCTGGCGCTGTGCGTGGCCATGCCGCGCTCGCGCGGGCGCGACGCGGCCGTGTGCGGGCTGCAGATGTGGGCCTACCTCGCCGCCTACAAGACGCCGCACGACGACGCCGGCGCCCAGGAGCGGCGCGTGCACGTCGACTATCCCATCGTGCTGGACCGTGTGCTCGGCCTGGGCGAGCTGCCCAGCGCGCGCCTGCAGCGGGCGTGGGGGCGGCACGGGCCGGAAGGGGCCGAATGGCGCGCGCTGGACCGCGTTCTCGTGTGGGCGCACTGGTCGTGGTTCATCGTGCCTCACGGCTCGCTCGCCTTCATCCTGGTCCGCGACCGCGCGCGCTTCCCGCGCGCTGCGGTGATGACCTACGCGGTGTTCGACATCGGCGCCGCCGTCTACTGGCTGGCCCCCACAGCACCGCCCTGGTGGGCGGCCGCGGCGGACGTCGAGGATGGCGCGCGCGAGCTGCCGGTGCGCCGCATGATGGTCGAGTACGGGGAGATGTTCTGGCGAGATGGCTGGGGCTCGCTCTACAGTGTGTTCGGAGGCAACCCCCTGGCTGCGATGCCCTCTCTGCACTTCGCCACATCCGTGATGGCAGCGCTGCTGCTTGCCGAGGTGAGCCCGCTGGCAGGTGCGCTCGGGCTCGCGTACACCGCAACGCTCGGTCTGGCGCTGGTGTACCTGGGAGAGCACTATGTCGTCGATCTGCTCGCCGGCGCGGCGCTGACCGCCGCAGTGCGGCGGCTCGGGCCGCGCGCTGGTCCGCTGCTGGAGCGGTTCGGTGGCGCGGTCGCGGCACTGGAGGCACGAGCCCACGGGGCGGGTTGAGGGGGTGAGCTCGGGCGAGATGGAGGCGGGGAGCGCAGGCGAGGGGGCGGACGGTGAGCTGCTCGCGCGGCCCCCTGTCGTGCGCGGCGCCGGCGAGGACGACATGCCGCGCGTGCTGCTCACGCGCAGGCAGATCGTGGGCTTCGCGTTGTTCATCCTGCTCGGCGTCGGCTTCCTGTACTTCGTGCTCCCCAAGATCGCGGGGGTCGACACGACGGTGCACCAGATCGCGCAGGGGGACAAGTGGTGGATCGCGATCGGGGTCGTGTTCGAGGTGCTCTCCTTCGCCGGCTACGTGGTGCTCTTCCGTGCGGTGTTCGTGCGCGGGCAGAAGCAGATCGGCTGGCGCGAGAGCTATGAGATCACGATGGCCGGCCTGGTCGCCACGCGCCTGTTCGCAGCGGCCGGCGCGGGCGGGATCGCGCTGACCGCCTGGGCGCTGCGCCGCTCGGGCATGGAGCCGCGGCTGGTGGCGTGCCGCATGGTCGCCTTCATGGTGCTCCTCTACGTGGTCTACGCCGGCTGGGTGCTGATCGACGGCATCGCTCTGGGCACCGGCGTGTTCCCCGGTGGCGGCCCGTTCGCGATCACGGTGATCCCGGCGATCGCGGCCGCGGTCCTGGGCCTGGCCGTGGGTGCGATGGCGCTGCTGCCCGGCGACCTCGAGCGCCGGCTCGGCCGCTGGGCCTCCGGCTCGGGCCGTGCGGCGCACTGGGTGGCGCGCGCGGTGACGGTGCCGGCGCTGGCGGCCAGCGGCGTGCGCACGGCGATCGAGCTGGTCCGCTCGCGCGATCCGGGGCTGCTGGGAGCGCCCGCCTGGTGGGGCTTTGACATCTGCGTGCTGTGGGCGATGTTCCACGCCTTCGGATCGGCGCCGCCGCTGACGGTGATCTCGATGGCCTACTTCGTCGGCATGCTCGGCAACCTCCTGCCGCTGCCGGGCGGGCTGGGGGGCGTGGAGGGCGGCATGATCGGCGCGCTCGCCGCGTTCGGGGTCGAGTTCAACCTCGCGGTGCTGGCCGTGCTCTCCTACCGGGCGATCTCCTTCTGGCTGCCCACCATCCCCGGCGGCGTGGCCTACTTCCAGCTGCGGCGCACCGTGGCCCGCTGGCGCATCGAGCAGGGAGCGCTTCCGCCGGGCGCCGCGCGCAGTGCCCAGAGTGCGCCCGCCAGCGCGCTGCAGGGCTCATGAGAGCCCTGAAACCGTGTTGTTTTGCTATACTTCAGAAAGTAAAGTGTAAGCGGGCGGAGTGCGATGGTGGCGTCCCGCGAGGGCGGCGCGAGCGAGAATGGAGATGAGATGAGCGAGACCGAGAACGTGATCATCATCGGCAGCGGCCCCGCCGGCTACACCGCCGCGCTGTACACCGCGCGGGCCAACCTCCGCCCGCTGGTGTTCGAGGGCTTCGCCTGGGGTGGGCTGCTGCAGCAGACCACCGACGTGGAGAACTACCCCGGCTTCCCCGAAGGGGTGATGGGGCCGGTGATGATGCAGAGCTTCCGCGACCAGGCCGAGCGCTTCGGCGCGCGCCTGCTGGGCGAGGAGGCCGAGCGCGTCGAGCTCGCCGAGGAGCCGGGAGGCGTGCACCGCGTGTGGGCCTCGGGCACCGAGTACCTCGCGCGCACCGTCGTGCTCGCGATGGGCGCCGAGCACAAGAAGCTCGGCGTGGCCGGCGAGCAGGAGCTCGCGGGGCGTGGCGTGAGCTACTGCGCGACCTGCGACGCGGCCTTCTTCAAGGGTGCGCCGACGATCATCGTGGGCGGCGGGGACTCGGCGATGGAGGAGGCGATCTTCCTCTCCAAGTTCGCCTCCAAGGTCACGATCGTCCACCGCCGCGACGAGTTCCGCGCATCGAAGATCATGCTCGAGCGCGCCCGCCAGCAGGAGAACATCGAGCTGCTGACGCCCTACACCGTGCGCGAGTTCGTGGCGGGCGAGAACGGCGTGCTCGGCCACGCCGCGCTGGTCAACGTCGAGACCGGCGAGGAGCGCGAGCTGCCCGTCTCGGGCACGTTCGTGGCGGTCGGCCACGAGCCGCAGTCCACGCTCGTGCGCGGGCAGATCGACGTGGACGAGAACGGCTACGTGATCACCGAGGCAGGCTCCACGCGCACGAACCGCCCGGGCGTGTTCGCCGCCGGAGACCTCGTCGATCACACCTACCGCCAGGCGATCACCGCCGCGGGCTCGGGCTGCGAGGCTGCGCTGGACGCCGAGTGGTATCTGCGCGACACCCCGGGCGTCTCGAGGCCCGTGGGCATGCCGATCGGCGATCCCGCCGTGACACAGTGGGCCGCGGCCGCCGACGGCGCCGCTGGCGCCTAGTCCTAGTGCTCGAAGAAGCCCGCGCCGCTGGCCCGCCCCAGGCGACCGGCGCGCACGAGGCGGCGTAGCGTGGGGGCGGCCCGGTAGCGCTCCTCGCGGTACTCCGCGCAGAGCGCATCGAGCACCGCGAGGACGTGGTCCAGGCCGATCGCGTCGGCCCACTCGAGCGGACCGTGTGGGTGGCTCAGCCCGAGCAGCATCCCCACGTCGATGTCGCGTGCCCCGCCGACACCTTCGCCGAGCGCGAAGGCCGACTCGTTGATGACCTGGCAGACGATCCGCCCGAGCACCAGGCCCGGCGCATCGCCTACCCACGCCACGTGCTTGCCGAGCGCCGCGAAGAAGCGCTCCGCGCGCTCGGCTGCCAGCGGCGAGGAGCTATCGCTGCGCGTCAGCTCGACCAGGCGCGCTTCGCTGAGCGGCGGAAGCACGTGGAAGCCGACGGCGCTGCCGGCGGGATCGAGAGCTCCCAGCGAGCCCTCCGCGCAAAGCACGAGGCGCGCGCCGCCCTGGGGGCCGCCTGGCGCGCCGCGGCGGTCGGGGCGGGAGCCCACCGCCGGCGGTCCTGTGCCCGTCTGCTCGGGCGAGCATTCGCAGTCCAGCACCAGGGCCGGCAGGACGCCGCCCGTGGGCGCATGCGGCGCGCGCACCTCGAAGCCCGCCTCGCCGGCGGCCGCGCGCAGTTCCTCGGCGAGCACGCCGTGGCCGCTGATCACGACGACGCCTTCGCCTCCGGCGGGAGCGCCCGAGGCAATGTCCTCGGGGTCCTCGGGGCGGTGGCCCGCGCCGTGGGGGCCCGGATACTCGTAGTAGCCGCGGCCGCTCTTGCGCCCGTGCATGCCGGCCGCGACGTAGCGCGCGGTGATCGGCGACGGCCGCCAGCGCGGCTCGCCGAAGCTCTGCTCAAAGAAGCTCTTGGAGATCTCAAGGCCGGTGTCCACACCGACGAGGTCCATCAGCTCGAAGGGCCCCATGCGGAAGCCGCCCTCCATCCTGCAGATGCGGTCGATCGTCTCGATGTCGGCGATGCGCTCCGCCAGCATGCGCAGTGCCTCCAGCCCGAACGGGCGGTTGCAGCGGTTGACCAGGAAACCCGGCCCGTCGTGCGCGCGGATCACCGTCTTGCCCATCGCCTCACCGGTGGCGTGCGCGAGCGCGAGCGCAGCCTCTCCGGACTGCTCGCCCGCCACGACCTCGAGCAGGCGCATCACCGGTGCAGGGTTGAAGAAGTGCATGCCAACCACCCGCTCGGGGCGCTCGGCCGCGGCGGCGATCGCGGTGACGAGCAAGGAGGAGGTGTTGCTCGCCAGCACGCACTGCTCGGCGACGATCTGCGACAGCTGCGCATACAGCTCGTGCTTGAGCTCGAGGCGCTCGGGGACCGCCTCGATGACGAGCTCGCACGGCGCGAAGGCGCTCAGATCGGAGACCGCCTGCAGCCGCTCGGAGGCCGCCTGTGCCTCCGCCGCCGTGATGCGTCCGCGCGCCGCTTCTTTCTGCAGGCCTGCGCGCGCGCGCTCGAGCCCGTGCTCGAGCGCCTGCTCGAGCGGGTCGTAGAGCAGCGTCTGGGCGCCTGCGCGGCAGGCCAGCTGGGCGATGCCCGAGCCCATCGTGCCGGCCCCCAGCACGCCGACGATCGACGCGGGCTCGCGCACCGGCCGCTCTGCCGCGCCGGCCTGCTCGCCCGTGGTTGAGATGCGATCGCCCGCGCCCACTGCTCTCTCAGGCTGGGACGAGCGCGTTGATGCCGGTCATCGCACGACCGATCAGCATCTGCTGGATCTGCGAGGTTCCCTCATAGATCGTCGTCACGCGAGCGTCGCGGAAGTAGCGCTCGACGGGATGGTCGTCGACGTAGCCGGCACCCCCGTGCACCTGGATGGCCAGGTTCGCGCATTCGAGCGAGGCTTCGGTTGCATGGAGCTTGGCGATCGATGTCTCGAGCGAGTTCGGCCGCCCCCGGTCCTTGAGGAAGCCCGCGCGCCAGGCCAGCATCCGCGAGGCGTCCGTTTTCAGCACCATTTCGGCGATCATCGCCTGCACGAGCTGAAAGCTCGCGATCGGTTTGCCGAACTGCTCGCGCTCCTTGGCGTACTTGACCGACTCATCGACGCAGCCCTGGCAGATGCCCACCGCGCCGCAGGCCACCGAGTAGCGCCCGGACTCCAGGTTGGACAGCGCCACTTTGAAGCCGTCGCCGACCGTGCCGAGCATCTGATCGTCTGAGACCTCCACGTCGTCCAGGGAGATCGAGGCGGTGTCGGAGGCGTGCAGGCCCATCTTGTGCTCGATCGGCTGCGTGGTGAAGCCGGGGTGCTCGGTATCGACGAGGAAGCATGCGATCCCCTTGTACCCGAGCTCCGGGTCGGTCTGCGCGAAGATCAGCGCGACCTTCGCGTAGCTGGCCATCGAGATCCACATCTTGGCGCCGTTGATAACCCAGCCCGAGTCGGTCCTGCGCGCACGTGTCTTCTGGCTGGCCGCATCCGAGCCCGTGTCCGGCTCGGTCAGCCCGAAGCAGCCCAGCCACTCGCCCGAGCACAGCTTCGGCAGGTAGGCGTGCTTCTGCTCCTCGGTGCCGAACCTGAGGATGCCCGAGCACACCAGCGAGGTCTGCACCGAGATGACAGTTCTGATCGAGGAGTCAGCGCGCCCGATCTCCTCTACGACCAGCCCGTAGCTGAGGTAGTCCAGGCCGGCGCCGCCGTACTCCTCGGGCACGATCGCGCCCAGGTAGCCCTGGTCGGCGATCTTCTTGACCATGTCGAGGTCGAAGTGGTGACGGCGGGCGTTTTCGCGCGACTGCACCACGATCTCCTTGTCGGCGAACTCGCGCGCGGTGTCCTTGATCAGGCGCTGCTCGTCCGTCAGGTCGAAGTCCATATTGCTCCCTCTCAGGCTTGCTTTGGCGTCGTCCAAGGCGCGCTGATGCGCCTCTCGATCTCCTCGACGATGCCCTCGATCGGCACTCGCTCCTGGGTCAGCGAGTCGCGATCACGCAACGTCAGGGTGTTGTCCTCGATGCTCTGATGGTCGATCGTAAGGCACAGCGGGGTGCCGATCTCGTCCTGGCGGCGGTAGCGCCGGCCGATCGCCCCGCCCGCGTCGTACTCCGACTGCACGCGCGCGCGCAGCGCGCGCTGCACCTCGCGGGCGAGCTCGGGCTGGCCGTCCTTGCCCACCAGCGGCAGCACCGCCGCCTTGACCGGCGCCAGGCGGGGATGCAGCCGCAGCACGGTGCGCAGCTCGCCCTCGCCCGCGCCCTCGCGTTCGACCACTTCCTCGTCGTAGGCGTCGACGAGAAACGCGAGCATCGCGCGGTCGGCGCCGGCGGCCGGCTCGATCACGTGCGGCACGTAGCGCTCGCCGCTGGCCTGGTCGAAGTACTCGAGCTTCTCGCCCGAGAACTCGGCATGGCGGGAGAGGTCGAAGTCGCCGCGGTTGGCGATGCCCTCGAGCTCCGACCATCGGGCTTCGCCGCCAGGGGCGGTGGACGGGAAGAGGTATTCGACGTCGCTGGTCCCTGATGAGTAGTGCGACAGCTCGTCCGCGTCGTGCGCGCGCAGGCGCAGGTGGTCCGGCCTGATACCGAGGTCGGTGTACCAGCGCTCGCGCTCTGCCAGCCAGTGCGCGAACCAGTGCGCCGCCTCCGGCGGCGGCACGAAGAACTCCATCTCCATCTGCTCGAACTCCCGCGTGCGGAAGATGAAGTTGCCCGGGGTGATCTCGTTGCGGAAGGACTTGCCCACCTGGGCTATCCCGAAGGGCGGTTTCTTGCGCGAGAACTGCAGCACGTTCTTGAAGTTGATGAAGATCCCCTGCGCGGTCTCGGGCCGCAGGTAGGCGGTGGAGCCTGACTCCTTGACCGGGCCGATGGTCGTCTCGAACATCAGGTTGAAGTCGCGCGCCTCGGTCAGGTCGCACTCCTCCGCCTCGCCGGGATGGCGCGACGGTTTGCGCCCGCAGGACAGCTCGGAGAGGTGGTCCGCGCGAAAGCGCTGCCCGCAGGTGCGGCAGTCGACGAGCGGGTCGGTGAAGCCGGCCAGGTGGCCCGAGGCCTCCCACACGCGCGGGTGCTGCAGGATCGCGGAGTCGATCGCGACGATGTCTTCACGCTCCTGCAGCATCGCGCGCCACCACTCGTTCTTGACGTTGTTCTTGAGCAGCACGCCGTAGTGGCCGAAGTCATAGGTGGAGCCCACGCCGCCGTAGATCTCCGAAGAGGGGAACACGAAGCCGCGCCGCTTGCACAGCGCGACGATCTTGTCCATCGTGGCCGCATCGCCGCCGGGGGCGCCGGTGTTGGAGGGTGTGCTCATGGCGGCGAGGGATGCTATTCAAGGGCGTGCGGGGGAGGCGCCAGGGGCCGTGGCGCGCCCGCGACGCATGAGATCCGCGCCACGCGGCTGGACGTTTGTTCGATACCCGTCCGCGCGCGGCGGCGCCGCGAATGCCTTGAGGCGGCGAAGCGCCCGCTGGACGTTTGTTCGATGCACGCCCGCGCGCCGCGGGGCGCGGGCGGCTGAGGCGCTCGCGCGCTCTCTGGACGTTTGTTCGATTCGCTGGCCGGCGCTAAAGGTACGCGCCCCTGCTGCCGACGTTAACCGTGGCTATGGGTAGAGATGAACCGTTCTGGCAGCAACAGCAAGCGGACGCACCCGGGCGACCGGGCGCCGCAGATCCCTCTGCGGCGGGTGGTGCCTTCGCCATCGCCCACCAGGACCTCGACCGCGCGACCACGCTGCTCACGGTGGAGGGCGAGCTCGACCTTGCCACCGCACCCAGCCTGAAGTGGGCGCTCGGCGACCTCGTGGACGCGGGTCGCAACCGCATCGTCCTCGACCTCTCGGCGGTCCCCTTCATCGATTCGACCGCGCTGGGCGTGCTCGTCGGCGTGCGCCGCGCAATGGGCGCGGACGGGCGCCTGGCGATCGTGTGCACGAACGCCAACGTCCTGAAAATCTTCGAGCTGACCGGCCTGGACAGTGCCTTCACGAGCTTCGCGACGCCGAAGCTGGCCCTCGCACACATCCGGGGGAGTGCGGCCGCGACCGGTTGATGTCCGCTCGCCTGCGCTCAGCCCTCACACGGATCCCGTCCCCGGCGGGCCTGGCCGTGAGCGCATCGCTCAGCGTCTGGACGCTCACCGCAGTATTCGCGCCGGCCGCCACCGCAGGCCGCGAGCAGGGCCGCAGGGCGGGCTCTGCACCCGCTGCCGCGGCGGCACCGACCGCCGGCTCGACGGGCGGCACAGGCTCGACCGCGGCGAGCGTCCCGGCCGCCCCGCAGCCCGTGCTCCACACCCCGCACCGCGGTCACTCGACAGGGTCGGGTGCCCAGCCGTCCACCTCGGACGGCAGCTCGCACACGGCGGGCTCGACGTCCACCCGGGGCGCGGGGGCCTCGCGGTCGGCGAGCTCGGGCTCTGGAACGTCAGGTGCGCCCGGTGCCGCGGCGGGCGCGGGCGAAGCAGACGCCCCCGCCGCGGCGGCCGCGCCCGCGCCCGCGCCCGCGGCGGCGTCCGGCTCGCACGGCAAAGGCAAGGGCGCCAGGACCGCCGAACGTGAAGCTCAGGTGCGCGCGCGCCAGGAAGCCAACGGCAAGCGCCCGCGCCGCGGCACCGCGCCGCCTCCACAGGAAGCGCCCGCGCCCGCGGCCCCCGCGCCGAGCCTGAGCGCCGCTGCACCCGTCGCGCCAGTCGCTGCCACCTCCGCCACGCCGGCCACCGCCGCAAGCACGCCGCTGAGCGGGGCCGGCCGCTCGCAGAGCAGCGGCAGCGCCCCGGCGCGCCACGCCGCGGCATCTTCTCGTGGCGCCGCCGACCGGCGGCGGGCCGGCGCAGCGGGCGCCTCCTCAGCGCCCGCCGCCGTGGCGCTCCTGCCCGCAGCGACGGATGCGGCGGCGACTACCGGCGCGATCCACCGGTACACCGGGGCAGCGCGCGGGCGCTCGCGCCATCAGGCTGCGCCCACGCCGCTGATCAGCACCGTCACGCGGATCATCGACGTGGTCCCGGCGCTCGTGCGGATCGTGATCGCGGCGCTCGCGGCGCTCGCGCTGCTGCTCGCGGCGAGCACACGTCTGGCGACGCGACGCGCGCTGCGTCTGGCCCGCCAGCGCGAGCAGCTGCTCAAGGACGTCGGCCTGCTGCAGGGGGCGCTGCTGCCCGCGCTTCCCAGCCGGCTGGGTCCGGTGGGCACCTCCGCGGCCTACCGGCCGGCATCGGGGCCGGGCGCGGGCGGCGACTTCTACGACGTCTTCGCCCTCGGCGACGGCCAGCTCGCGGTGATCGTCGGCGACGTCTCCGGACACGGCCGCGACGCGCTGCCGCTGACGACGCTGGTGCGCTTCACGCTGCGCGCCTACCTCGAGGCGGGGCTCTCGCCGCGAGGCGCCCTGCAGGCGGCCGCCGCGGTGCTCGAGCGCCAGCTCGGCGGTTCCTTCGCAACGGTTGTGGCCGCCACCTACGATCCCGACGCGCGCACGCTCGTGTATGCCTGCGCCGGGCACCCGCACCCGATCTTCGCCGGGGCACCCGCGATCGCCCCGATCACGGCCTGCTCCTCGCCGCCGATCGGCGTCGGCGAGCCGACCGGCCTGCGTCAGACGGTGGTGGCGCTGCCTGGGCGCTCGCTGGTCTGCTTCCACACCGACGGGCTCGTCGAGGCGCGAGTGCGTGGCGAGCTGTTCGGAGCGCCGCGTCTGGCCCGCACGCTGCAGGAGCTTCCGCCCGAGGCGAGCGCCGCGACGCTCCTCGACCGCGTCGCCGAGCAGTGCGACCGCCGCCCCGACGACATGGCGGCCTGCCTGCTGCGCCTCGAGGGCGAGGAGCGCGCCGCGGGCGTGCAGGTGGAGGAACTCGAGCTCGAGGGGGCGCAGAGCTCAGCCGAGCGCGCTGCCCGCTTCCTGGCTGCCGGCGGGCTCGCGCCCGCCGAGCTGCACGACGCGCTGAACTCGGTGCGCAGCGCGGTCGCCCGCCACGGCCGTGTGGTGCTCGCCCTGCACAGGGGCAGCGGCCGTCCCGAGGTTGTGTTGCGCCCCCAGAATGTGACCCTGCTCTCGCCGCGATCCGCGACGAGCGCCCGACCCGTGGGAGTCTCGATATGAACGCCAGACCGTCACTGGACAACGACGCTGAAATGGTCCTCGGCATGGCCTCCACCGCGATGGCCTTCGCCCGTACGCCCGCGGCGGAGGCGGAGCGCTGGCTGCGCATACTGCGCCTGCACGGCCAGGCGGGCATCGCCCTGCAGGCGCTGGGCGTGGGCGAATCCTCGCTGGAAGCGCCGCACCCCGACGCGGCTGCCCACCGCGGGCCTCTCGCCGCCAGCGCCAAGCAGGACACCGTCGCCGAGGTCGCCGAGGCGGCCGTCCTGTGCGCCGGCGAGCGCGGCTCGGCCACGGTCTCCACGACGGATGTCCTGAGGGGCGTGATGGACGTCTACGGCGCATGCTTCGACGGGGTGCTGCGGGTGCATGGCACCGACCGCGACGAGGTGCTCGAACGCCTCGGCGCGAGTTCTCCCGGCACGCTCGCAGGCTGAACGCGATCGCCGGCGCGGGAGCGCGGCGCGCGCGGGGCGCGCCGAGCGCCCTAAGATGGCGCGCCGTGGCGCGGATCCTGATCGTTGGCGGCGGCTGCCGGGGCAGGCAGCTGGCGGCGGCACTGGTGGGGGAGGGGCACGCCCTGCGGATCACCACGCGCACGGAGTCCGGCCGCGCGGCGATCGAGGCGAGCGGCGCGGAGTGCTGGATCGGCACGCCCGATCGCCTGGCCACGCTGCGCGGCGCACTGGAGAACGTCACGATCCTCTGCTGGCTGCTGGGCTCGGCGGCGGGGTCCGCGCCCGAGCTCCGGGCGCTGCACGGCACGCGCCTGGAGTTCTTTCTCACGCAGGCCATCGACACGACCGTGCGCGGCTTCATCTATGAGGCGGGCGGCCCGCCTGCCACGGCGCCGGCGCGCGCGAGCGGCGAGCGGATCGTGCGCCGCCTGGCGGCGCGCAACGCGATCCCGCTGGCGGTCCTCACGGCCGACGGCGCCGATGCGCAGGCGTGGCTCGGCGAGGCGCGCGCCGCCGTCGGCGACCTGCTTTGCAGCGCATAACCGCGCGCGTCCTTCAAGCACCCCGGGGGCATGGCCGATGAGCCCCCACGATGTCCCGTGAGCGCTCCCGATATGGCCTGCTGGCCTCGGCGCTGGGGGCGATCGTGCTCGCCATCTCAGTCTTCCTGCCGTGGTACGGCGTGAGCCTCACGCCGGGCGGCATCGCGCTGGTGCAGCAGGTCGGCGATCACCTCGCAGCGGAGTACGGCAACGCCACTCTGCAGGCCGAGGTGGGCGGCCTGCACGGCGAGATGGCCGGGTTCGCCGGCCAGCAGGTTGTGGCGCTGAGCGCTCATCAGGCGCTCAAGTACATGAACATCGTGCTGCTCGTGCTCGCCGGCCTCGCGCTGCTCGACGCGCTCGTCCCGCTCGCGCGCTCGGACTCCTCGCTGCCCGACGGCGCGGGCGCCTCGGTCGTTCTGGTGGGCAGCGTGGCATCCGTCTGCGTGATCTTCCGCATGATCGTCCCGCCGACGCCCCCGGGCGGCGTGCTCGCACTGTCGCTGAGGGAGGGCGCCTGGCTGGCGCTGCTGGGCTCGCTGACCATGGTGCTGGCCGGTCTGTGGCCGCTCGTCGCGCGCGGCGGCGGCGCAGCTCGCCCGGACGCAGACAGCTCCGCGCAGGGGATCTGGACGAACCTCTCAGGCTGGACGCCCGAAGGCTGACGCAGAAGCGCCGGCGCGCACCCCGGAGCACCTCCTTCGCGGCTGCGCTCAGGCGTCGCGGGCGGGCGGCTCGGAGGCTCCCAGCGCGAGCACAGGAGCGCCGTGCGCGCCAGGCGGCTGCAGACGCTGCAGCAGGTCCTCGAGGATGCGCGCGGTGGCGCCCCAGATGACGTCGCCGTCGAGCACGAACGCGTCCGTCTCAAAGGAGATCCCGCGGCGCTCCAGGCGGGTGCGCGTACGGCTGGCGCGCAGAGCGGCCAGCGGCAGCTCGAGCACGGCGTCGACCTCTCTGGCCGAGGCCTGCCACGCCAGGCCCGCGGGGATCTCGCCGACGAAGGGGTGGATGACGTAGTTGGTCGCGAGCGTGGAGGTGGGCGACAGCTCTCCCAGCAGGCTCACATGTGCGCGGGGCAGGCCGATCTCCTCCTCCGCCTCGCGCAGGGCTGTCTGCAACAGCGTGGTGTCCGCGGCGTCCCGGCGCCCGCCCGGGAAGGACACCTCGCCCGCGTGGCGGCGCAGATCCGCCCGGCGCCTGGTCAGCACGACGTGGGGCTCGGCGCTCGCCGCGTCGAGGAACAGCGGTACGAGCACCGCCGCCATGACCGGCTCGCTGCTGGCCGGGGGCGCCCCCTCAGGCGGCCAGGTGAACGCGCTCAATGCGCTCCTGGAACATGACCTCGCCGTCCAGCACGCGATGCACAGGGCACTTGGCCGCGATCACCCGCAGGCGCTCGACCTGCTCCTCGGGAAGGTTCTCGGGCAGACGCATCACGAGCTCGAACCTCGTCGGGCAGCCCCGCTCGGCGGGGCTGTACTCGACGTCGACCTCGACGTGACCGATATCCCAGCCCTTGCGCGCCGCGTACATCTCCATCGTGATCGCTGTACAGGACGCAAGCGAAACCGCGAGCAGCTCCTGCGGATCGGGGCCGCTGTCGTCGCCGCCGGCGCCCGCCGGCTCGTCCACCGTCAGCTGGTGCTCACGCACCTGGACGGTGTGGCGCAGCATCGAGCCATCCCGTCGCACGGAGGCTTTCATCCGTGTGAGCCCTTGCGTCTCGGTCATCTGGATCCCTTCGATCGTCCGTCTCGCCTCGTAACCCATGATATCTGCGGGGGCGGCTAGGCAAGGGGGTTGAACAGCAGTCCCGTCAGCAGCTTGGGGTAGAAGAAGGTCGACTTGGGTGGCATGTTCTCGCCCGCTGCGGCCACGTCGCGCACCTGGGCGACGGGTGTGGGGCGCATGAGGAAGGCGGCATCGTACTCGCCCGAACGCACCATCTCGATCGCCTCCGCGGTGTCGCGCGCGTAGAACATCCCGTTGAAGTGCGCGATGTCATCGTCGCTGAGACCGAGCGCGCCCTTGAGCAGGAGCGTCTCCAGCACGCCCGTGTCGAGATGGCGGTAGGCCTCGGAGTGCCCGGCGAGCGCCGCGTCGGCGATCGCCTGGTCCTTCAGCCTCAGGCGCAGCGCGCGCCCTTCGCGACCGTCGAAGTAGCCGAGCTGCAGCGGCCCCCCGCCGGGCGCCGGTGCGATCTGCTCGACCGGCACCTCCTCGACGTCGAAGTCGCGCTGCAGCGCCTGCGCGAGCGCCTCGCGGCGCGTCTCGTCGAGCCCCCGGACAAGGCGGTGCGTGGGGAACACGGTCAGCCCCGGATCCTCGAGTGCGACCAGGCACATGAGGATGTAGCGATGCTCGCCCTCGCCGCCGATCTCCTGCGCGTAGGCCTGCATCGTCTCGTAGCGGTGGTGGCCGTCCGCGATCAGCAGCTCGGCCTCGGCGGTGGCCGCCTGCACGGCCGCGATCGCGGCGGGGTCGGCGACGCGCCAGAGACGGTGGACGGTGCCGTCGCCGTCGGCGACCTCGCCCCAGGGCTCCTGCGCGGTGCTGGGCGAGAGCGCCTGCCACGCCGCGCCGGCGGGGTCGGAGTACAGCGAGAAGATCGGTGAGATGTTCGCCCGCGTGGCGCGCGTGAGGCGCAGGCGGTCCTCCTTGGGGCCGGGATGGGTGCGCTCATGCGGGCGCACACGGCCGGGGCCGTAGTCCTCGATGCGCACCCGGCAGAAGAACCCGCGCCGCGTGCGCTGCTGCCCGTCGGGGCCGGAGTAGTCCTGGGTGTGGGCCCACAGCGCCGGCTCGCGGTCGCGCACGAGGGCGCCCTGCAGCTGCCAGCTCTCAAACAGCTCGCCGGCCGCGGCATAGGGGTCCCCGCCACCCGGCTCGGCCCGGGGCAGATCGACGCCGACCACGTTCAACGGCGAGCGGGCGATCAGCGCCGCCCGCTGCTCGGCGTCGATCACGTCATAGGGCGGCGCGACCACATCCGCGAGGGAGCCCGCGACGGCGGGGTCATAGTGGATCGCGCGCAAAGGTTGGACGTCTGCCATGCGGCCGCGGAGGCTAGCAGCGAGCAGGGCGCCTGCGAATGCCGCCGCGATGACTACGCTTACTCGCACGGGGCGTGGCGCAGCCTGGTAGCGCACCTGCTTTGGGAGCAGGGGGTCGCCGGTTCAAATCCGGCCGCCCCGATGAGGAGAACGCCGGCGCGGCCCGCAATGGCGGGCCCGCTGCGGGCGTTGACACCGCCGTGGGACGCGCCCTGGCGGTCGAGCTGTAGCGCTCCACAGCGCTCCGCCCGCGCCGCGCTGGTTCAGGCGCGCGCAGAGCGGGTAACCAAGACCGCGTATCACTATGCGCCTGGACAGCTTTAGCGGGGGGCTCCCCGGCGGATATGGGCCACGGGCGGGGCATGCGCGCAACGGCTAGCCGACCGGAGGGCACCACGATGCGCCCTGTCATCGATCAACAGGAACCCGGCGGCGTGGCGCTGGGCGGTGCGATCGACCCGGCGCCGGAGGGCGCCGGCGGGTCGTGGCGGCCCTCGCGGGCCGCGGTACTGGCGCTCGTGATCGGGCTGCTCGTCACAGCGGCGCTGGCCCTGACCTCGCTGAAGGTCTACGAGGACAACGAGCAGCATCTGCTGACGCTGCGTGCCCGCGAGCTCGACCTCGTGCTGGCGGCCGCGGCCCCGTCCATCCAGACGCCGCTGGCCTCGGCCGCCGCGCTCGCGGACGCCACCGGCGGCAGCCCCCAGAAATTCCGCGCGTTCATCGCCTCTTATGTCGGTCACGGGCGCCAGTTCACCTCTGCGTCGCTGTGGTCGCTGGCGAGCGAGCGCCCCGTGGCCGGCACGCTCGTCGGCCCTGCGCCCGCTCTGGCATCCTCGCCCGTGGAGGCACGAACGCTGTTTGCCGACACGTGGAAATCAGGTGTGCTCAACACCTTCGGCCTGCTCGGCTCGCCGCACCCGGGGCTCGCATTCGAGTTCTCCTCGGCTGCATCCGGCAGACGCTTCGCGGTGTACGCCGAAAACGAGTTGCCAGTGGACCGGCGCTCGACGCTTGAAAAGAACAGCGCGTTCTCCGATCTGAACTACGCCCTCTACCTCGGCCGCTCGCATCGCACGGGCGACCTGCTGGTCACGAGTGAGAAACGCCTGCCGATAAGCGGTCGCGAGGCGTCGGTGGTCGTGCCCTTCGGCGCGGGCGCCTTCACGCTCGTCGTCGCCCCGGTCGGCTCGTTGGGCGGCACGTTCTTTGCCGACCTGCCCTGGATAGTGGCGGTCGTGGGGGCGCTCGTCACGCTCGCCGCAGCGCTGATGACCGATCGGCTCGCGCGCGGGCGCCAGCATGCGGTGCTGCTGGCCGGCGACCTCGATCGCGCGGCCGCCGAGAACCAGCGCATGTACTCAGAACAGCGCAGCATCTCCCAGACCCTGCAGCACGCCCTGCTGCCCGACACGCTGCCACACATCGACGGCCTGCAGCTCGATGCGCGCTACGTGGCGGCTCGCTCGGACGTGGACGTCGGGGGTGACTGGTTCGACTTGATCGAAGTGGACGATCGCAGCGTGCTGCTGGTCATCGGAGATGTTTCCGGCCATGGCCTGCAGGCTGCGACCACGATGGCCCTGGCCCGTCACGCGACGCTGGCCTATGCCGCCCAGGACCACCGTCCGGCGTCGGTGCTGCGCAAGCTCTCGGCATTCGTCAACAGCGGCGCCGACGGATACTTCGCGACGGTTCTGTGCGTGTTTATCGAGGTACCCGCCCATCGTGTGAGCCTCGCCAGCGCCGGTCACCTGGCGCCGTTGCTCATCGCCGGGGGAGACGGCGGTTTCCTCCACATCGATGCAGACCCGCCGATCGGCGTCTCCTGGGGGGAGGAGTACCGGGAAACGACTGTTACCGTGCCTCCCCACTGCACCCTGGTGGCCTTCACCGATGGGTTGGTCGAGCGGCGGGGAGAGGTTCTCGATGTCGGGCTGGAGAGGTTGCGAGAGCGTGCGGTGACGCAGCAGGTGTCAGTCGAGAAGCTGCTCGAGCTGCTGGAGCACGACGTCCTCACAGGTGAGACTCACGACGATGACACGGCTATAGTGGGCGTTCAATGGGAGAGCTAGAGAACGGTCGCGCTGCCGCGGCTGTGATCGGCACGCGGCTCGACCCGATGGGCGTGCCGATCGTGACGGTGTCGGGTGAACTCGACATCTCAAACGCCGAGGAGCTCGCCGCGACCGTCGTCGCGCTCACCGACGAGCGGCCCGAGCGCCTCGTCTTCGAGCTCGGCGGCCTGCGCTTCATGGACAGCGCCGGCATCGCCGTACTGCTACGCGCTGCCGCACAGGTTAACTCCGTGTTGCTGCGCGAGCCCTCGCCTGCGGTGCGACGCGTGGTGGAACTGACCGGGCTCACGGAAGTGCTGCGGATTGAACCATGAAGGCCACGCGCAGATTCCCCTGTCGTCCCGAGGCTGTGACCGCTGCACGCCGGTTCGTGCGCGATGTCCTGCACGGTCAGTCTCGCGAGACGGTGGAGAGCGCCGAGCTGATGGCCTCCGAGCTGGTCACAAACTGCGTCCGGCACGCACACACCGGTTTCGAGCTGACGATCCAGTCACAGGGAGAAATCCGTGTCGAGGTCAGAGACCGGGGCGGGGGTCGGCCGATCGTGCTCTCACCGACGCCGCGCGAGCCGGCGGGGAGGGGACTGCGCATCGTCGATGCGATGTCGGATGCCTGGGGCGTGATCAGCACGCGCGACGGCAAGGCCGTGTGGTTCACGCTCGCCCAGCGGGCCCCGGGCCTCGAGCGCTAGCGCACGCTGCTCACGGCCGCCGGCGCGTGCGAGCAGGCGCTCGCCAGCGTCGCCGCTCCGCGCGGCCGGCTCACAGTGGCGTGGGGCCGCGATCGTGGCCCTCGCATACCGGGCATCCGGGTGCGACCGGGATCGGGCTGATCGCGGCATCGTGGGCGAGGCGGTCGAGCAGCTGCTGCTTGAGGTCGAACAGGGCATCGTGGGCGGCCAGGATCTCGGCTGCCTCGGCGCAGCGCTGAGCGTCGTCGAAGAGGCCCTGGATCAGCGCCTCGGTGCTCTCCAGGCGCCGGCGCATGTCGGCCTCGGGCAGGTGCGCCAGGCGCGCCACCTTCTGACCCTCGACATACACGCTGAGGTGCTCCTGCCCGTTGACGACGTCCTTGAAGTGCTGGATGGAGAGCTCGTGCGGGTGCGCCGACTGACCCGTCCTGGAGCGCTCAACCGTGCGCACGGCCAGACGGTCGATGAGCGCGCCGACGGCGAACGGCGGTTCGGCGATGCCGCGCGCGGCTGCTGCGCCGGCCAGCCACTCCCACAGACGGTCGGGAGCGGCCCGCACGCGCTCCACGCCCCTGTCCCACTGCTCGAGCAGTCCCGCGAGCCCGGGGAAGTGCGCCTGCAGCGCTCGGCGGTTGGTCTGCACGCCGCTGGGGCCTTCGGCATAGTCGCACGGCCCCTCCAGCTCGATCGAGGCGCGCAGCACGTCGAGCAGCGTTTCCAGATCCTCCTGGTGCGCTGGCTCGGCCGGGCCGAGCAGGTCGCGCTCGAGCATCTCGCGCATCCGATGTACCGCCAGGTCTGCACCGAGACTGCGCATCTCATCCTCCCGCGGGGCGCACCCGCGACGTGGTGGGGGATTGTGCTCGTTGCATCGCGCTGGACACGGGCTTGTATCGGCAGTGTCGTGCGCCTCTCTTCACAGCGTCTGGACAAGCGTACGACGGGCAATCCGTCCGCTCCCGCGCCAAAGCGCCCCGCGCTGCGCTATGCGCTGCCGCGCACGCCGGAGAGCGCGAACAGCGGCCAACGCCCCGGGACGCCCTTGAGCTCGTGCAGGCCGCGGTCCTCGAACTCGAAGGGGCCGCCCACAACGGTGCCGTAGACGGTGCCCGAGGCGAGCACCTCGCCGGAGCCCGCGAGCCCGGCCACGCGCGACGCTATGTGTACCGCCATGCCGCCCACGTCCTCGCCGATCAGCTCGCACTCGCCGGTGTGCACTCCGACACGGACCTCGACGCCGAGCTCGCGCGCGGCCTCGGTGATCGCCAGCGAGCAGCGCAGTGCGCGCGAGGGCGGGCCCGCGAAGGTCGCCAGGAAGCCGTCGCCGACGGTCTTGACCGCGCGACCGCCGAAGCGTGAGATCTGTGCGCGCACGCGCTGATCGTGCTCGGCCAGCAGATCGCGCCAGCGACCGTCGCCCAGCCGCGCGGCCCGCGCGGTGGCCTCCACGATGTCGGTGAACATCACCGTCAGCAGTGAGCGCGCAGGCTCGCTGCCGGTGCGCCCACCGGTCAGGAACTCTTCGACCTCTTCCACGATCGCGTCGCTGTCGCCGAGGAAGGGGAAGGAGTCGTTGCCCGGCATCTCCACGTAGCGGGCTCCGGGAATGCGCTCGGCCAGGTAGCGGGAGTGACGCACGTCCCACACCTGGTCCTCGGCACGGTGCATGACCAGCGTGGGCACCTGGATGCGGGGCAGCAGCTCGCGCACGTCGAGGTTGTTGGTGGCCGACACGATGATCTGCGCCTCGCCGGGGCTGGCTGCCAGGCGCTGCGTGCGCGCGAACCAGGCCGCCAGCGCCGGGTCAGCGCCCATCGACGGCGCCAGCATCGAGATCAGCGCCTGGTTGGGCTCGCCCCAGCTCGCGGTGTTCTGCAGGCGCGCTCGCTCGCGATCCTCAGTGCGCAGAGCCCAGTCGTAGTCGGGCGCCCACGAGGTGCGCGCGACTGAGGCGTAGGCGATCAGCGCGCCGACCCGCTCGGGATACTCGGCGGCGAGCATCACGCCCACCGGCCCGCCGGTGGCGTAGGTGAACAGGGCCGCCCGTTCGCTGCCGGCCGCGTCCAGCACCGCGACCGCATCGCGCGCCTCCTGCTCGGGGGTGTATGCGTCGAGCACACGATCCGACAGGCCCGTGCCGCGGCTGTCAAACAGGATCAGGCGGCCGAACGTGCTCAGGCGCTCCAGGAAGCGGCGCAGGGCAGGCGCCTCCCACAGCTGCTCGATCTGCGAGATCCAGCCGGGCAGGAACAGCACGTCGAGCGCGCCCTCGCCTGCGACCTGGTAGGCGATGCTCGCCTCGCCACTGCGCGCGTAGCGGGTCGTGGGAACCATCAGTCCTCCTCGATCAGCCCGCGGAACGGTGCGGCCGGCTCCACGCTGGCGCCGGCCGCATGCACGCGATCGCTCAACCACAGGTCGGAGGTGACCACCCGGACCGTGCCCGGATCGGGGTCGGCGGCCAGGCGGCGGACGATCTCATCGTCGGCCGAGTCGCGGCGCGGGCGCGGTGCGTGGGCGACCTCGATGACCGTCGAGGTGATGGGGGGCGAGGGTGGCTGCTCGAACACCACCGTGACCTCCGCGCCGCTGGCTGCGGCCCAGCGCTCCAGGCGATCCACGAGGCCCACCATCGCCGCATGGCGATCCTTCCACCAGGCGTCCGGGCGGGTGCCGATCACGTTCATCCCGTCTATCAGCCAGCGCATCGTCGCAGCCTACGTGCTGGTGCCCGGGGCGCGCGCTGCGCGGGCGCGATCGCCTCCGCTGCAGGATCTGCTGGAGTGCTGGAGGCGTGCGACTCGAGGGCATCCACACCGGCGACATCGTCGAGGTCGACCACAAAGGCCGGCGCTTTCACGCGATCGTGACCGGCTCGGTGCCCGGCGGGCTGGCGCTGAGCCCGACCGACCGCCGCGTCAACTACTACAGCTGTCGCAGCAGGGAGGTGATCGCCCACTGGGCCAAGCGGGGCAGGCCGCGCCAGACGAGCGAGCCGCTGCTCCCCTCTCCGCGCCAGCTCGAGATCGACCTGCCCGGCATGGAGGATCGCGGGCCGGCGTGAGGACTCAGGCGCGCAGGCGAGCGGCCGCCTCGGAGGCCTCCTGCAGGCGGTCGTCGCCCCAGAAGAGCTCGTCGCCCACGACTATGGTCGGCACGCCCCAGACGCCCAGCGCGAGTGCCTCACCGGTGTTGCGCCGCAGGGCATCCTTGATCTCGGGGTCGGCGAGCGCGGCGTCGACCTCATGCCCGTCCAGCGCCGCCCGCCGGGCGGCCTCGAGCACGCTCGCCCGCTCGCCCAGGTCGACGCCGTCGAGGAAGCACAGGCGCATCGCGCTGAGCGCGAAGCGCTCGAGCTGCCCGCGGCCCTCGGCGAAGCACATCGCGCGCGCAATGAGCACGTCGTTGGTCGGCCACCGGTCGGGCCAGCGGATCGGCCCCAGCCCGTGTTCCTGCGCGCGCGACTCGCAGTCGGCGATGCCCGCGGTACGCGCGGCGGTAATTCCCCAGGAGACGCGGTCGTTGGCCTTGAACAGCGCGCCGGCGAACACGCCCCGCCAGCGCGCCTGCGGCAGCATCCGCTCCATCCGCTCGGCAGCAAACCACGAGTAGGGCGACATCGCGCCGAGGAAGAACACGGGCGCCTGTGGGGCCACCTCGCGATCATCGCGCATCACGGCCGCGCCGCGCCAGGCGCAGGTTCGCCGGGTTCCTCGCCGCGGGCGCGCGCGGCGAAGCGCTCGGCGCAGCCCTGTGAGCAGAAGTACTCGCTGCGGCCTTCGTATTCGACCCTCACGGCCCTGGCGCGGTCTACCTTCATTCCGCAGACCGGGTCGCGAGCGCCGCGGCGGACGGTCAGCGCGATCAGGGCGATGAACACGGCGGTTGCGAGGATGTTGGCCACGAGCGTCCAGTCGAGCGCCGGCCCGCTGAAGATCTCCGCGCGCGAGGGCCGCGTGGCGGGGATCAGGCCGGCCGCGCTGAAGACGCCGTCGATCAGCAGCGCGGCGAGGACGATCGTGACGAACATCAGCGCGACGATGCGCAGCGCGTAGGCGCCGCCGTAGTACTTGCGGTAGATCGCCACGATGGGCAGGATCAGCAGGTCGGCGAACACGAACGCGATCACGCCCGCGAAGGAGATCCCCCCCGACCACAGCACGGCTGCGAGCGGGATGTTGCCGATCGAGCAGACGAAGCTGAGCACGGCGATGAGCGGGCCGACGATGACGTTCTCGATCACGCGCAGCGGTTCGGGCGCGTGCGTGGCGAACAGCCGCTCGAAGAAGTCGTTGCCGAGCAGCCCGAGGAAGCCGGCCAGCAGGAGGCCGGCGAGGATCTCGCGATAGACCATCGTCCAGTCGTTGCGGAAGTTGTGCGCGACGTCCGACCAGGCCTCGGCGGAGCGCAGGCGCAGGTGCAGCGGCATGGGCTCCTGGGCGGAATGGTGCTGGTGACCGGCCTCGGCCTTGCGCGCGTGCTCGCGTGCGCGGGTCTCGAGCTCGCTCGAGACGAAGCGGCGCAGCAGCAGACTCATGATCGCGATCAGCACCAGGCCGCCCGCGAACTCGGCGAGCGTGAACTGCCAGCCGAGCAGCACCCAGAGCACGATGCCGAGCTCGAAGACGAGGTTCGTGGAGGCGAACTGGAAGGCGAGCGCGCTCGCAGCCGAGGCGCCCGCCGCGAACAGCGCCCGCGCGATCGCCACGGCCGCATAGGAACACGACGAGGAGGCGGCACCCAGCGCGGTGGCCATCGAGATGGGGCGAGCCCCGCTGCCGCTGAGGCCGTGCTCGATGCGCTCGCGCGGCACCCACGCCTGCACGATCGCCGAGATTGCAAAGCCGAGCACGAGCGCCCACCACACGGTCCAAGCCATCGCGAGGGCGTTGGAGAGCCCGTCCCGGAATGTGTGCAGAGCGCTCATCGTCGCGAGGGCCGGCGCGCGCGCTCGACGCCGGCCCGCGCGCTCACACTAGCGGCGCACAGCCTGCTCGGCGGGTCGCCCGCGGCGCCGCGCTGAGCCGTTCCAAGCGGTCTGTAAGCTCGGATCGACTGGCAAGTGGGCGCCCGCACGCAGAGCGGCGAACGGGCGCCCGGAGAAGGGGAAATGCTCCCATGCACAGAGAATCGAGCGGGCCGGCAGCCCTCGGCGGAGATCCGCTGCAGCGGGCGATCGTGCTTCAGCTGCTGCGCGAGGACCGGGCGTCGAGATGGTCTGCGGAAGAGCTGTGCTTGGAGCTCGGGGTCCAGCGGCCGGCGGTGGAGGAGGCGATCGGCGGTCTCAGCGGCGAGGGCGTCCTGTCCGCCTGCGGTGGCGGGGTGTGGGCCTCGCGCGCGGCCCGCCGGCTGGATGAGCTCGGGCTGATCGCGCTGTGAGGACCGGCCGGCGCGCGCGGGCATTCCCGGCGCACGCTCGCCACCCCGCGGAGTGACGAGGAGGCGCGGCGTAATAGGGTGGCGGCCATGGGCAACCGCGTGCTGATCCTCTCCTGGGAGTATCCGCCCGTGATCGAGGGGGGCCTCGCTCGACACGTGCGCAAGCTCGCCGAGGCCCTGGTCCGCCAGGGAGCGGTGGTCGATGTGCTCACGCGCGGGACCGGCGAGCCTCCCGTGGGAGATGGCGGGGGCGCTGATCCGGAGGGCCCGCTGCGCGTGCACCGGGTGCGCGAGCCGAGCTGGCCGCGCGACCTCGATCGCTTCGTCGCGTGGGTGGCGCAGATGAACGAGGACATGCTCGCCGCCGGCGAGGTGCTCGCGCAGGAGCACTCCTATGACCTGGTGCACGGCCACGACTGGCTCGTGGCGGGAGCATCGGCCGCGCTCGCAGACAGGCTGGGCGTTCCCTACGTGACGACCATCCACGCGACCGAGCACGGGCGCCACCAGGGGTGGGTGGCCGACCCGCCGCAGTCGCACATCCACGCTGTGGAGCGCTGGATGGCGCATCGCGCCGATGCGGTGATCGTGTGCTCCTACTACATGCGCGGGCACGTGGCCGACATCTTCGACATCGACGAGCGGCGGATCGCGGTGATTCCCAACGGGGTGGATCCCAACGACCTGCGCCCGAGCGGGGACCTGCACGCGCTGCGCGGCGAGTTCGCGGCGCCCGAGGAGAAGCTCGTCCTGCTGGTCGGGCGCCTGGTCTACGAGAAGGGTTTCCAGCTCGCGCTGGACGCGCTGCCGGCGCTGATCGAGCGGGTGGGCGGCGTCCGCTTCCTGGTGGCCGGCAGCGGCACGCACGAGGCTGAGCTGAAGGCTCAGGCCGAGCGCCTGGGCCTCTCGCCGCACGGCACCTTCCTCGGATGGATCGGCGACGACGTGCTGCACTCGCTGTACCGCATCGCGGACCTGTGCGTGGTGCCCTCGATCTATGAGCCCTTCGGGCTCGTCGCCCTCGAGGCGATGGCCTCGGGCTGTCCCTGCATCGTGGCCGACACGGGCGGCCTGCGCGAGGTCGTGCCCGTGGGCGAGCGCGTGGGGCTGCGCTTCAACGGCGGCGACGCGGAGCACCTGGGGGTGATGATCGAACGCCTGCTGATCGACGGCGAGCTGCGCGACCGGCTCGTGACGCAGGCCTCCGAGCACGTTCTCAGCTTCGACTGGGATGACATCGCGCTGCGCACGCGCGGCATCTACGATGGCCTGCGCCAGCCGGCGCCGAGGGAAGGAGCGAGGAGAGGATGACGGAGAAGCTGCAGGGCCTGATGCAGGACGATTTTCCGCTGACGCTGCATCACCTCCTGCGCCGGATCCGCTCGTGCCATCCGCACGGGCGCGTCGTCACGCTGACCGACGCGGGCACGGTCAGCGCGAGCTACGGCGAGGTCGCCGAGCGCGTCGACCGCCTCGCGCGCGTGCTAGGGCAGCTGGGCATCGAGCAGGGCGACCGGGTGGGGACGTTCGCGTGGAACAACCAACGCCATCTCGAGCTCTACTTCGCCGTGCCGTGCGTGGGCGCGGTCCTGCATACGCTCAACATCCGCCTCTTCGAGGAGCAGCTCACATACATCGTCAACCACGCCGAGGACAGGGTTATCTTCGTCGACGACTCGCTCGTGCCGCTGCTCGAGCCGCTCGTGGCGAGCCTCGAGAACGTGGAGCATTTCATCGTGATGGGTGACGGGGATGCGGGCAGCCTGCCCAACGTGCTCCGCTACGAGGAGCTGCTCGCGCAGGCGCCCGGCGGCCCGTTCGACTACCCCGAGGTGGACGAGCGCCAGGCGGCGTCTCTGTGCTACACGAGCGGCACGACGGGCAACCCCAAGGGCGTGCTCTACTCCCACCGCTCGATCAGCCTGCACTCGACGATGACGCTCGCGAAGGACAGCACGGGCCTCTCGAGCGCCGATCGCGTGCTGGCGGTGGTGCCGATGTTCCACGTCAACGCCTGGGGGCTGCCCTATGGCGCAGCGCTCGCGGGCGCCGATCTGATCCTGCCCGACCATTTTCTGCAGGCGGAGCCGCTGGCCGAGCTGATCGCTGCGGAGCGCCCGACGCTGATGGGCTGCGTGCCCACGATCTTCGCCGCGCTGCTGCGCCACGCAGACGAGCATCCTGAGCTGGACCTCTCCTCGCTCTCCAACGCCGCCTGCGGCGGCTCGGCCGTGCCGCGCCAGCTGATGAAGGACTTCGAAGAGCGCCACCGGGTGCGCATCTTCCAGGCCTGGGGCATGACGGAGACGAGCCCCGTGGCGACCTACTCGCGACCGCTCGAGCGCGAGCACGACGATGCCTACTGGGACGATCGCGCCAAGCAGGGACGTCCCCTGCCGTGGGTCGAGCTGCGCCTGATCGGTGATGACGGCGGCGAGGTGGCCTGGGACGGCGTCTCGACGGGCGAGATCGAGGTGCGCGGGCCGTGGGTCGCGGCACGCTACTTCGACGACGACTCCGAAGAGCAGAAGTTCGTCTCCGGCTGGCTGCGCACGGGCGACATCGCATCGGTGGATGAGCGCGGCTTCGTGCAGATCACGGATCGCAGCAAGGACGTGATCAAGTCAGGCGGCGAGTGGATCTCGTCCGTGGAGCTGGAGAACGAGCTGATGTCCCACCCCGACGTGATCGAGGCGGCGGTCATCGCCAAGCCAGACGAGCGCTGGGCCGAGCGCCCACTGTGCTGCGTGGTCCTGCGCGAGGGCGCCGAGACGGGGGCACCGGAGCTGCTTGAGCACCTGCGCGGGCGTGTGGCCAAGTGGTGGCTGCCGGACGAGTTCGCGTTCGTGGACGAGGTGCCCAAGACGAGCGTGGGCAAGTTCGACAAGAAGGTACTGCGCGGCCGCCTGCAGGAGGGCACGCTCGAGGGGCGGGTGCTGGTCTCGTGACCCCGCCGGCCGGCGCCCGCGAGCCGACCCCCGCATACCCGGCAGGAGGTGGCGACCGGCGTTGGTGATAGACCTTGCATCGATTGAGCAGGCAACAGCAGCTGGACGGCGAACCAAGGACGATGCGCTGCCGCGGGGCAGGGCGTCTCGGGCCCTTGCGGGCCGCAAAATTCCCCACACCACCATCAATGGGAGGTCGGCATGACTCGGACCGATGTCATGGCCTCGAGTAGGCCACACACGGCAGGCGCAGGGCGAGCACGCGGAGAGGCACTCGGTGCAACGCGCCGGTTGGCGCTGGCGGCACTCGCGTTGCTGGCGGCGCTCGCGCTCGCGCTGCCTGGCGCTTCGCTGGCGGCAACGAGCACCAGCGGCACGTCGGGCTACAACCAGACACCCACCACGCCAACGACCGGCACCTCGCCGTCGAAAGAAAGCAAACCTGCGACGAGCACCACGCCGAGCACGACGACGACACCGACGAGCACCACCTCGCCGACGAGCGAACCCGCGAAAGCGAGCACGCTGCCGTTCACCGGCTTCGACCTGCGCTGGAGCGTCGGCATCGGCCTGCTCCTCGTGGCGGGCGGCTTCTCGATAGTGCTACTGCAGCGCCGTCGGCGCTACGACGGACGCCAGGACTGACTTGACGGGGCACGGGCGGCCGCCGGCAGCACGCCGTCGGCCGCCGGTGGACCCGCCCGGAGGTGCTTTCGCTACGCAGCGTGGAATGAGCAGGGAGCGCTCACCGGCGCAGCTGTAGTCGGCCCGCCGGTGTCCGGTCCCGGGCGCTCCAGCGCTCTACAGTTCCAAGATGACCCCTGGGAAGGACGCTCCATTCGGCGTTCTGCTCGACCTGGACGGCGTTCTCTACGTCGGCGATGAACCGATCGAGGGAGCTCATCGCGCGCTGTCTGAGCTGCGCGAGCTGAGCGCGGGCGTCCGGCTGATAACCAACACGACCTCGCGCTCGCGGCGAGCGGTCTACCAGCACCTGCGAGCGATGGGCTTCGAGGTGGCGGTCGAGGAGGTGCTCACCCCGGCGGCGATGGCCGAGCGCCACTGCCGCGAGCGCGGGTACAGGTCTGTGAGTCTGCTGGTCAGCGAGGGCCTGCGCGAGGACCTCGCCGGCCTGGAGAGCGCCGCGCCGGGCTCGCGCCCGGACGCCGTGGTGCTGGGCGATCTCGGCGACGGGTTCACGCCGGATGTCCTCAACGGGGCGTTCCGCGCGATGATGGACGGCGCGGAGCTCGTGGCACTGCAGCACAACCGCTACTGGCGCCGGGCCGACGGGCTGGCGCTCGACGTGGGCGCCTACGCGGCCGCGCTGGAGTACGCGAGCGATCGCGAGTCGGTCACCGTGGGCAAGCCAGCCCGGAGCTTCTTTCTCTCCGCACTGGCGGACATGGGCGTGGAGCGCGGCGTGATGGTCGGCGACGACGTCGAGGCTGACGTCGGGGGAGCGATGGCGGCAGGCCTGCCGGGGGTGCTCGTGCGGACCGGGAAGTACCGCCGTGAGGCGCTCAAAGCACGCGTCACGCCGACCGCGATCACGGACTCGATCAAGGACGTGCCGGCGCTGCTCGCTCGCATTCTCCCGGGGAGCTAGCGGGAGGCAGGGCCGGGCGGCAGGCGCTCATCGGTCCTCGGGCAGAGCAGCGAAATCGCGCTTGGCGTTCCTGTACCAGCCCATGCCGGAGATGGGGTGCTTCCACCTGCCCTGCATCTGCTTCAGCGCAGTTTCGTGCGTTGCATCACCCTCTGCGACGACATCCTTGAGATGTTTGTCCTGTGCCTTGATGACCTCATCTGCGGTGTTGCCATGGTGCGCGAAATCACACGGTCCACCCAACTGCTCACACGTCATGGTCTTCATGGGTCTCGTCTCCTTTGCTGGTGTGTAGCGACGGCCTGTGGCGCTCGGCGTCCGTGCCGGCGCGATCGGCCGCCGGCTCTCCGCGCGATGCGCGTGCTGACGCTTCAAGCGCGCATGCTAACCGCGGCGCGGTGAGCCTCCTTCTCGATTCCTGCTCTGTTTGCCACGCGCGAGGGCGCCCCCGCCGTCGCCGGCTCGTCATGCGCGACCTTCCCGCAGGTATCGTGGCGGCCGCAAGACACAGCGCTGCGACCGGTGCCCCCGCAGGCGCCCCGGCTATCGGCCCGTCGCACGGGTTGGCCGAAGGCGCCGCGGTCTGGGCGGAGGCAGACGGATCGTTCGGTTGAGTTGCGGTAGAAAGGGGCGAGCTGATGAGTTCGGAGACGATCGAGATCGAGACCGCTGATGGTGTGGCCGACGCCTACCTCTCAAAGCCGGACGGGGAGGGACGGTATCCCGGCGTGCTGCTGGCGATGGACGCGTTCGGGTTGCGCCCGCAGATCGAGCGGATGGCGGAGCGGATCTCGTCCCGCGGCTACGTGGTGCTCGCGCCCAACCTCTTCTACCGTGGGGGGAAGGACGCCGTCGGGGAGATGCCCGACATGTCACAGGAGGGCTCTCGAATGGAGTTCTTCCAGAAACTCCGGCCGCTCATGGACGAGCTCACGCCGCAGCGCATCGTCAGCGACGGCGACGCCTACCTCGCACGGCTCGAATCGGAGAGCGAGGGGCCGATCGCGATCACCGGCTACTGCATGGGTGCCCGCGTGGGCCTGCGGATTGCCGAGGCTCACCCGGACCGGGTGGTGGCGCTCGGGGGCTTCCATGCCGGCGGTCTCGTCACCGACGCGCCAGACAGCCCGCACCGCAGCGTGGGCAACATCGGGGCCGAGCTGTACTTCGGCTTCGCCGACAACGACCAGAGCATGACGGAGCAGCACATGGCCGAGTTCGCCCGTGCCCTAGAGCAGGCCGGCGTGCAGTACCGGGCCGAGGTCTACGAGGGCGCCGGACACGGCTACACAATGGCTGACATGCCGGTCTATGACGAGGGGGCAGCCGAGAGGCACTACGAGGAGCTGTTCGCCCTGCTCGAGCGGACGACCCGGGAGAGCCCAGGCGTGCGCTGAGCAGTGCTCAGCTGCCGGCGTCCGGCGTGAGGGCAGCCCGCCGGCATCGACCCCGCGCCTATGCGCGGCAGGCGACTGCGCGCGCGAGCAAGAGCGCGCGCTCGCGGTCGTTGTCGCACAGATCTGCTGCGCGTTCGAACTCCTCGCGCGCCTCAGCTGTCCGTCCCAGGCGCACGAGGATGTCGCCACGAACACCGGGCAGCAGGTGGTAGCCGCGCAGCGCGGGCTCTTCGGTCAGCGAATCGACGAGCTCGAGCGCGGCCTCGGGACCGAAGGCCATCGTGACCGCCACAGCGCGGTTGAGCTCCACTACCGGTGAGCCGGTGAGCGCAGCGAGCCCGTCGTAGAGCGCGACGATCCTCTGCCAGTCGGTCTCCTCGACGCTCCCGGCCTGCGCGTGGCAGGCTGCGATCGCGGCCTGCAGCGTGTATGGGCCTAGTGCGCCGCTGAGCTCCTGGGCCCGCTCCAGCGCTGCAAGGCCGCGCTGTACGAGCAGATGATCCCAGCGCGCCCTGTCCTGATCGGCGAGCAGCACCGCTTCCCCGTGCGGCCCGACACGGGCGCGCAGCCGCGAGGCCTGCAGTTCCATCAGGGCCAGCAGGCCTTGGACTTCGGGCTCACGCGGCATCAGCGCTGCGAGGATCCTTCCGAGGCGCAGGGCATCCTCGCACAGGGCGGGGCGGACCCAATGCTCACCGGCGGTTGCCGCGTAGCCCTCGTTGAACACCAGGTAGATCACCTCGAGCACGGCCGACAGGCGCTCCGCCAGCTCGTCGCGGGCAGGGACCTCAAATGGCACACGCGCCTCGGCCAGTGTGCGCTTTGCGCGAACGATGCGCTGCGCGACCGTGCCCTCGGACACGAGAAACGCCCGTGCGATCTCTGGCGTCGATAGGCCGCCGAGGAAACGCAGCGTCAGCGCGACGCGTGCCTCCTGCGACAACACCGGGTGGCAGGTCATAAAGGTCAGGCGCAGGACGTCGTCCTCAACGTCGCCGCCGGCTCCCGCGACCATGTCGGGCCGGTCGAGCTGTTGCAGGGTTTCCAGCTCGCGCCGGATCAGCTCGTGCTTGCGCTCAAGCGTGACGCGCCGGCGCAGTGCATCGATGCCACGGCGCTTGGCGGTGGCCATGAGCCATGCGCCCGGTTTGTCCGGGATACCCGATTCAGGCCACTGCTCGAGTGCGGCGACGAGCGCGTCCTGGGCCAGATCCTCGGCCACCGCCACGTCGCGCACGATGCGAGTCAGCCCGGCGATCAGCCGGGCCGACTCGATGCGCCAGACGGCGTCGATTGCACTATTGGTGGCCGACGGCGTCACGCGCCTAAAGCTTGGCGGCCTGCTCGCGCAGCAGCTCGTTGGCCTCGCGCAGCTCGGGCGTCAGCTGCTCGCCGAAGTCGGCGGTCTCGAAGATCTGGCGCAGCTCGATCTCGACCCCGCCGCCGAACGGCGCTCGCTTGAGCCACTCGACCGCCTCCTCGCGCGATGCGCACTGCCAGATCCAGTAGCCCGCGATGAGCTCCTTGGCCTCGGTGAAGGGACCGTCAATGACGGTGCGCTCGTTGCCGTTGAAGCGGACCTTTGCGCCCCTGGAGGTCGGGTGCAAGCCCTCACCGGCCAGCATCACGCCTGACTTGACCAGCTCTTCGTTGTACTTCGTCATCGCCCCCAGAGCCTCGGTGCTGGGCATCTCGCCCGCCTCGGACTCGGGGGTCCCGGGGACCAGAACCATGAAACGCATTTCTTTCTCCTTGTGTTGGGTGGGTTGCTCCTACCCGCACGTCGAACGAGACCGGCCGAAATCGACATGCCCCGCATATTCCTCTGTTCGAGCTCCGGCGTCGGAGCGGGCTAGGGTGCGCGGTGCGGCCAAACTCGCCATGCTTGCCTGAATACACGTTTGTGCCGATGTGGCTGGAGATTGCTCGCGTGGGTGCCGCCCGCACCGAGCGGAAGAATCTCGTGAGACGCGCCCCATGATGCCTCTGGCAGTCGCCGAGAGCAGGTGTGAGAATGAGGCGACGATGAGCAAGCTGAGACTGAGCATCACGATGTCGCTGGACGGCTACGTCGCCGGTCCAGACCAGAACGAGGAGAGCCCGCTCGGTAGCGGCGGGCTGGATCTGCACGAGTGGTTCTTCCCGCTCAAGGCGTTTCGGGAGATGCACGGCGAGGAGGGCGGCGACGTGAACGCCAGCTCTGCGGTGGTGGAGCAGCGCTTGGCGAACGTAGGCGCCACGATCATGGGGCCCAACATGTTCGGGCCGGCCCGGGGCCCGTGGAGGGATGAGTCATGGCGCGGTTGGTGGGGCGAGAATCCTCCATTTCACCATCCGGTGTTCGTGCCCCCTCAGTCCGCGCTGAGGCAGGCGAAGGACGCCGCGCAGGGACGCGACGTCTCGCTGCCCGGCGGCGCGGCGGTGGTCAACCAATACCTTGCTGCAGGGTTGGTTGACGAGATCGACACCTCGATCGCCCCACTGATGCTCGGTAGCGGTGAGCGCCTATTCGCGAGTCTCGACCACGGGACGCTCAAGCTCAAGCAGATCCGGGCAGTCGACGCGCCAGGCGTCACCCACATCAAGTACGAAGTCGGCTGACCTGCTTTCCACCCCTGAGGGGATTCGTGTCGAAGGATCGCAGCCTCTCGCTTTACGCCGACCCGTAGAGGAGCCGAGCGATCAGACATCAGAACCTGCCCTTTTGCAGCAGGATCGTTGTAACAACGACAACGAAAATGCGGATGAGAGGACTCGAACCTCCACCTGGTTGCCCAGACACGGACCTGAACCGGTCGGACCCGGAAAACATGGGTCCGCCCGCGTCCGAAATGCCCAATTTGTGGGGTTCTGCGGTCCCGTCGCACGCATCTGGCGGAGCGTCTGTTGCCAAACTGTTGCCACGCCACGGGCGCTCCGGTGAGGCGTGGGAGCCAGCCTCGCTCCGATTGTCGCATCCCTGACGGGGGTACGGCCGATGCTTCGACCGGCTCCGCGCACGGCGGGGTCACTCCATCACGGATATGGTCGGTAGGCTCCGCTGCTATGAAGGCGATCATCCTCGACGGTGCGGCAGGCGGCGCGGTGGTAGAAGTCCCTCAGCCGCCGCCGAAGACGCTTAGCGTCGAAGTGAGACCCGAGGTTCCCGAGGGACCGATCCAGCCGGGTGATGAGTTCCCGACCGTGAGCGGCCCCGCCTACGGATACCGACTGAGCCAGCCGGTCGACATCGTCGGGACCCAGATAGGTGACGATCCGGCAACGACGACTTGGATGGCGTTCTACGCATCCGATGAGAGCGCCAACGCCGAACTTGCGGAGCACGCCGTGAGTGTCCATGAACTGGAGCTGGACACCAACCGCGATTGGGACCTCATCGACGGACCGATCAAGGTTGGCTCTGAGGGTCGCGACTCATCGGTGTTCCGGTACCGCTACCGGCGTGGCGGCGTGGAGAAGAACGCCACGGTGAACCTCTCAGGCACCGCGATGGCTTCGCCCGAGGGCTTGCAGAGCCACATTGCCGAGATGGTCTGGAGTCTCGGAGCATCGGCGCTGATCGCTGCGCTGCGAAAAGGACGTATGCCGGAGGCGATCACGGTCTACTCTGATGGCCGCATTGTCGAAGCGCCTTAAAGGGCGCCGCCCTTACAGAGACGAGTACAAGCCCGCAGTTCGGAGCGCTCTACCGTACCGCTCGCTCGATCAGGGCAACCTTCATAGGTCGTGAAGGATGCGAGTGCGGCTGCCGTCGAGGCAACATACGCGCCTGTTCAGGATGGCATACGCCCAGCATGCATGAGCAATACAGCCTCGACTTCGCGTGCGCGCCGTCCTGGTGCCGTTGAACTGCGGGCGCGCTGGCTGGCCCGGTGGCTGGTACGTAGCAGTTGAGCGCCCTTTGCCGGTCTCGGTCGGTGAGGCGCGAGCCGACGCGGACGATGCGTGGGCGCGACGGTGGCCTCGCGGAGCGTCATCCGCCGTCCGGGCGACCAAGATGGGTGGTATGAAGGCCACAGGCTCAGAGGCGTTTAGGCAGGCGCTGTCACCGACGATCGGTGCGGTGCATGACTTGGCGGATGCCGTCAGCGAGCGCGCCGAACGACACGGGCATCACCCGAGCGCCGGCGCGCGGGCCATGGAGGAGATCGCGTCCGAAGCGACGTTCGCCGCGCGGTCAGGGGGTTGGAAGGAGCCGATCAGGGACACGCACACCTTCGGCGGCATGACGCTCACAGCAGCGGCTGACTTCGCCCGCAGTTTCGCAGTCTTGATCGACGCCGACTCGACGCCGGTCTACGGGCATCTCGTGGTCGCTCGCAGCGTGCTCGATGCGTGCGTCGTCGCGGCGTGGCTGAACGATCCGAAGGCCGACGTGACGGAGCGAGTCAAGCGCGGCCTGTGCGAGCAGCTATACAGCGCGATGGAGCTCCTCCGCCTGCGCCTTGATGACAACGGCCCCTCGGCCCCGAAGCGGAACGTGGCCGAGCGCCGTGACTATTGGAAAGCGCGTGCGGCGGCTCTCGGCTGGACCGTCAAGGCGTCCAGCAACAAGCCGGTCATCGACGGCACGAGCCGGCCGTCGGTCCCGTCGGGTATCGCCGAGCTTCTTGTCGGCGACGGCGAAGCCCGCATCGGTCGAACGCAGTGGAGCTATCTTTCGTCCGTCTCGCACGTCACTTGGTTTGGGCTCTTGCAGGCCGTCACGAGCCCCGCGCCCACGCCGGGCCTCAGTCCCGGCCTCGTCACGTACGGGACCACCTCGTCATCCGCGCGAGCGCATGCGCTTTGCGTGCTCATCGCACTTCGCAAGGCTGCCGATTCGCGGCTCGTCCTGATGGGGTGGGCCGACGAGGACTGGCACGCAGCATGCGCACGAGCCCAACAGCACGAGCTGGCGCTGTTGCACGCATACCAGCAGGGCAATGCGTGATGCGTGGCTGTACGGTCTGCGCATGGCACGTGAGACCCCTGTGCTCTGGATGCCGGGTCGCGTTCGCACAGAGATCCATCTCGCCTCCGAGGACACCGGCGGCGCGTTCTGTCTGCTTGTGGACGAGCCGCCCGTGGGCTGGTCGTTGCCGGCGCATCGGCATCGCAACGAGGCCGAGACGATCCACATCGTCGAGGGGGACTTCGTCGTCGAGATCGACGGCGAGCCGCCGCGCCTGTCCGCCGGGGAGACCGTCCACGTTCCGAAGGGCGCCATCCACTCGAGCGCCAACATCGGTGAGCGCCCTGGTCGGCGCGTTGTGCTCTTCAGTCCCGCGGGAATGGAGCGGTTCTTTCTGGAAGCCGGGGTGGCGTCAGCCGAGACCGAGATCGATCTTCGCGATGCGCTCGCGTCAGCCGTGCGCCACGGCTGGGAGTTCGTAGCCGAGTCGTAGGCTGTGGCGGTGGTTGCCTGCCGTGTGCTTGTTGAGCGACGACAACGGGCCCGACCGGACCGCGCCATCTTCGGCGTGTCAGCCGCGCGTTGACTGCTTGGGGCGCGGCGTCCCAGTTTCCGCGACGGTCTCGGATTGTTCGGCTCTTGCGATGAGCCCTGATGCGGTGAGGTCGAGCCCGGCGGCGAGGCGCCTGATGCTGGCGTAGCTGGGATTGCGCTTGCCGGTCTCGACGTTTGAGATCCAGCGTTGGTGTAGCTCCGCTCGGAGGGAGAGCTGCTCCTGGGTGAGTCCGAGCTCGTTGCGGCGGGCGGCGACCGCGATTCCGAGCGCACGTTGGGCGGTGGGGGTCGGAGGCATCCGGCCAGCCTCACGACAACCCTCCCTCGGCTCAATGACATTTGAGTAGACTCTGCCTATGACATCCCAGCAGAGCTACAGTCTGCTTCGGGCGACTGCAGCCGCCGCGCGGCGCCTGTGCGCCCGCCGGTCAGAGCGAAAATCGGTCCGAGGGCGGAGCGAGCAGCCACTCACGCTGCGTTGCCCGTCCGTTGGCAAGACCCGGGCGGCGGGCCCTGATGGTGATGCCGCGGCGTGGGGCAGGAAGACCCTCGACGAGTGCGAACGGTGGCGACTGCCTGCGCTTGCCGGCTTCGGTGCTGAACTACGCAAGCTCGAGACGATGGCGCCGCCCCAGGTGTGAGTTTCGCCCTCGCTGCTCGGCTGGGTCAAGCCGTTAGCGAGAGCTGGTACTCAAGCGCCGGCAAACCGAGACCGAACTCGAACGGCTCGCCGACGGCCACGAAGCCCTCGCGCGTATAGAACCGACGGGCTCGTGCTTGGCCGACGGGAACGAATAGGCGCATGCTTGCAAAGCCGTGCCGGCTGGCGGCGCTGGTTGCGCGGGCGAGCAGATCGTCCGCGACGCCTGACCCCCAGTGTTCGGGCTTGACGAAGAGGTGTCCGAGGTGGGCGACGGAAGCGTCGCTCGCTGGTCGAAAGGAATGGCGCACGGCCGGGATGGATGTCGCGTGGCCCGCGAGTACGCCCTCCTCAGACGCCAGCTCGCCCCAGAAGTCGGGGTCTGAGATCCAGCGCTCTAACACGGTCGCCTGCTCGCTCGCCGGCGGCGGCTGCCAGTCGGTCGGGGCGAACACGCGATAGCTGAGGAACGCGTCAGTGATCGCCGTGGCCAGTTCGTCGATGTCGTCACGGACAATGCCGCGAAACGTGAGAGCGTCACGCATCGTGCGAAGGCTACCGTGGCGCAGATCGGTCGAGGGCTTCGCTTCTCTCGCTCGCTTGCCGCCTACGTGTCTTGCCCCAGTTTTTGGCGCCGCTGGTCAGAGATGCTTGAGCCAGTTGGTGCGTCGGATGGTGCGCTTGCCGATCGCTACGACTTGTTCAGGTGGCAGTTCGGCGGCGAGGGCGACGTCGGCGAGCTGGCAGCCCTGGTGGAAGGCTTGGCCGAGCACGGCGCCGAACTGCTTCTCGGCGTCTGATGGTGGATCGTCGAGATCAAACGCCGCCGGGTTGGTGTCCTTGGCGAAGCCGGCGACCGCCAGCAGGACGTGCATCCGCTCGTAGTAGATGTGGCGGCCGGTGATCTCATCGGCCATTTCGGTCAATCTCGATGCGAGCGCTGCGGGGACCTGTGCGTGACGGCCGTTGAAGACCGGATCGCGCCATTGCTCGAGCACGTCGCTCATCCCGTCGAGTATTTCACGCTCTGGGAAGCCCGTGTGAGCCGCGAAGCGCGTGAGCTGACGATGCCATCGGAAGGGAATCCGGGCGTAGCCTTACGGTGGGCGCCCTACATGTCGGAGGTCGACTCGAATCTCCCTCCGGTGCGACTCGTGCGTGAGAAGTTGTCCCTGTACCACCCGTATCACCGCGCGAAGCGCGGGCTGCTGCGCCTGCTCGCCGGCTTGCGACGACTCACAGTCCCCAGGGGGCATCGAGCACGAACCACCAGCCGGCCTGGTCGCGGGTGAACAGAACGACCGACTGCCCGCCCTGGTCGCTGGTCGTGCCGTCGGGTCCGCGGAGTCGCATCGTCCATTCCTCGGCCGCTAGGGCTATGTCCCCGTCCTCGATGACGCTCTTGATCCGGGTGGTCATCTCCACTTGCATCGAGATGATCCCGGCAAGGAGGTCGCAGATGGCTTTCGTCCCTCGTGCCTGGCTGCCGTCCGGTGCGAGCATCACGGCATCGTCTCGGTAGAGGGCGAGCGCTCCCGGCAGATCACCGGCGTTGATCGCGGCGACGAATGCCTCCGAGACGGCGGCGGGCGAGTCCGGTGATTCGTGAGCGTTTATCGCGTGCATGGTACGCTGCGGGAACTAGTTCGCCAAACCATCCACCTGGTGTTCTCGAACTAGTTTCCCGGGATGAACCACATGACTGGCCGCCCAGAGCCTGATGCCGTCAAGCGCGCGCTTGACGTGCTCGGCGATCGCTGGACGTTTCTGGTTCTGCGGGAGGCGTTCTTCGGTGTTCGCCGCTTCGGCTATTTCCAGCGGAACCTCGGGATTGGCCGCAACGTTCTCTCGGCTCGACTGACGGCGCTAGTCGAGCACGGTCTGCTGCGACGTGTGCGCTACCGGACGGACCCCGACTGGTATGAGTACCAGCTGACCGAGGCCGGTCTCGATCTCTTCCCTGCCATCCTCACCATCAAGACCTGGGCCGACCGTCATCTGCTCAGCCCGGAGGACCCAAAGCTCCATGTCCGCCACAGCACCTGCGGCGCTCGGCTGGCGCCTGTCGTGGTCTGCGAGAGCTGCGGAGAGCCGGTCTCAGCCGCCGACGTCGAGTTCTAGCTGCACCGGCTGTTCGCGGTCTCATCGTTTGGTGGCGCCTACGTGTCTTGCCCGATTTTCGACGCCGCCGGCTGGACGCTGCAACCCCCGCGAGGGGGGTTCCCCTCGCCCTTCGGGCTTCGGTTCCGCTCGCCGGTCGGCGTCGGTCTTGGGCTGCGTCACTAGCACCAACCAACCGAAGGAGACGAAGCAGTGAACATCAACAAGTGCATCTGCACCGGACGCCTCACGAAGGACCCGGAGCTCCGCAAGATCTCAGAGGAGCTGACTGTCTGCCAGCTGCGCCTCGCGGTCGACGGTATGGGCCGCGGCCGCGAGGTCGGCTACATGAACGTCAGCGTGTTCGGCAAGGCCGGCGAGGCTGCCGCCGAGTACCTCGGGAAGGGCTGGCTCGTGGCGGTCGATGGCCGCCTGGAGTATGGCGAGTGGGACAGCGAGGGAAGCAAACGCCACGACTACACGGTCGTGGGCAACGTCGAGTTCCTGACCGCTCCCCGTCCGGCGGAGGAGTCCGAGCCGGTGAAACCGGCCCGCAAGAGGAAGGAGCCGGTGGCAGCCTGATCGCCGGCAGGGCCCGCGCCTTTGGGCGCGGGCCGCTGCGGGTCTGGCCCTGGCGCTACCGTAGAGCCATGTTTGACGAGACGGTCATAGCCGAGGCGGCCCGCCGACTGTCCGCAGCTGCGCCGCAGGCGCGGGTGATCCTGTTTGGTTCATACGCACGCGGCGAGGCTGGGCCTGACAGCGATCTGGACTTCCTGGTGATCGAGCCAGTGGTGGATGACGTCGTGGAGGAGTCGGTCAGGCTCCGTGACACGCTCTACGGTCTCGGTCTGTTCGCCGATGTCATCGTCGCGAGCGCGCTCGAAGTCGAGGAGTGGGGCGACGTCCAGGGCAGCCTCATCCACTCGGCGCTCTCCGAAGGTCGTCCGGTCGCTGCGTGACCTGGATGCCTGAGGACCTCGCAGAGGTGATGCTGGCCCGCGCGCGGGAGGACGAGTTCGCGGCCAGGGCCATGCTGCCCCTCGACGGTGTTGCTGATTCGATTGTGGGGTTCCACTGTCAGCAGGCCGTCGAGAAGGCGCTGAAGGCGGCGCTTGCATCGCGCGAGGTCAGATATCCGAACACCCACGACCTCGCGGGGCTAGCCGAGCTGTGCCGGAAGAGCGATCTCGATGTCCCGGACGACCTCAAGGGCTGCCAGCACCTGACGCCCTACGGGGTTCAGATGCGCTATGGCTCGGCTCGCGGTGGTCTGCTCGACCGTGAGCAGGCGCTGCGCTGGGCCTGCGTGGCGGTTGAGTGGGCGGCCGGTCTCGAGCGCTCGCGCGACGCGCAGGATCCGTGGCGGTCACGCTCAGAGCACGATCGCGCTGATCGAGCCGGCCGCTAGTCAGGTCCTCCAGACGCGCAGCGTGGGCGGGTCACGCGCCGTCCGGCTGCTACGCCGCGACTCGTGGCAGGTCGTCACTGTAACCGGGCGGCGAGCATCCACTGCCGTGTGATGTCCAGCGCCCGCCCATCTCTCCGTGACGTTCGCGTACGCGCGCTCAGGTCGGAGTCCGGCTCGCCACCGTCTCGAGCTCGACCGCATGCGCGACATCCTGAACGCCCTGAGCAGCCGCGACCTGCTCGACCTGCCCGACCGCGAGCGGGGCGGGAGTGAGCCGCCTGAGTGGTAGCTCACCCCGCCGGTTATCTGCCGCCGCCTTCCCGGCTCGCGACTCTTGTTGGTGGTCGCTGTCCCAGGCACGCGAGGGAGGGCCACGCCCAGCAGGGCCAGCGACCAGATGGGCGTCGTTACAACTTGACCTTCTCGCTCTTGGCGCTACGGGCGTACTTCTTATGCGCACTCGCTTCGCAGTGATTCCGTTGTGGCTTTGGCAGCAGCTTGCATTTATGAAGGGCTCTTGCTAGCGCCTGAGTTCGAGCCTGTGTCGCTCTCGCCCTGGCTTCTTCTTCGTGGCGCTTCTTCGCCGCTGCGGCGGCGCCTTCTTCTTCGTGTCGCTTGCGGGCTGCCGCCGCGGCAGCGGCCGCTTCTTCCTGGTGGCGCTGGCTGGCGGCGGCCGCCGTGGCTTCTTCTTCATGGTGGCGCTGGGCGGCGGCGCTCGCGATCGCTGCTTCTTCGCGAAGGAGCTGTTGCTGGCGGGCTGTTTCTTCTTCGTGGCGTTTGGCTTCGATTTCTTCGCCCGTGACGGCCTTGATCAGCCCTGGCGTGGCCGAATGGATGGTGAACGTCGATTCAACGCCCGTAGAGACCCATTCGTGGCTGCCGCGTCTTCCTTCGGGGATAGCGATCCGCTTTTCGCCGAGCGCGTTTTCGTATTCGTCGGGGGACTGGAGGCTGCCCGCCTGGGCGAGGGTGGCCGTGAAGGTAGACACTTCGGTGTTGATGGGCGCGACGGGCGCGAGGAATGGGCCTCGGCCTTCGGCCGTCTCCCCTCCGCATTCGAAGGTTATGTAGGTGGCGCCGTTGGGATTCAGGAGCTCCCCGACTTCGTGTTTTGCCTGGTCGATGTACACGAGCGTCGCTTCGATCGGGCCTGTCCTGATTTCTTCTTCGTTCGCTCCTTCGGATTTGCATTTTTCGCTTGAGCCATGTTCGGTGACGCACCCAGTGAAGATGTACTTCGAGACAGTCGAGCGGGGGCCGGTCACTTCGCCTTCGCCACGCGAAGCGGCGCAGTGCACGAGCGATTCAAAGCCTGCCATCTGAGCCCCGACCGCGCCGCCTTCGGTTGTGAAGGCGACCGGGAAATGCCTGCCGGCGGGGACGTATTCGAGCACCGGTTCGGCGGCGCTAGCCAAGGCGGGCGCCAGCAGCGCCGCAGCCGCTAGCATCGCCGCCACGAAAACCTGGTGGCTGCGACGGAAGCCCCCTGAAACGTCGATGGTTTGTCGGGATCGAGCGACCATCCTCCTGATGAGCCGACTACCTATCCTCAAACGCATCCCGGTCCTCCTCGATCGAGCGCAGCGCTAAGCCAGCCAGGTCCGTTCGAAGCAACGAGATCGACGGCGGCAGGCACGATGCGCCGATGATAAACGATCGCGGGCGCGCTAGACGGCGTCCGCCAGCGCAGGGTGGGCCTGCCTGCCTGGCCTGTATTGACGGCGGGCGCGCTCCAGACGTTATCGGCAGCCTCGGCCAAGAATAAACAGGCGTCTAGCTTTTCCGGATCATCGAGCGCACGGGACTGGATCTCGGCACAGCGGAAGCAGGTGGCTGGAGTCGCAGCTCGCAGGCGGCCAAGGCGCCTCAAGCCACGCGGCACTCCCAAGCAGGGCCTCGCGACTTTCTCGGGCCGGCGCCACCTACGGGATGCCAAACCACCTCAGACGGCCACCCCCGCCGCTGCTCGGCGCCCTGCACAACGGTCCGGCACTCCGGACCTTCTCACTGAAATCCACACCTGATGCACGGCAAGCCAATCGCTGTGCGATTGCCTTGGCCGGACTCGGCGGCTCGCGGTCCTTACATCACGTGATGAGTGCTTCCAGCATCGGCGCCGGACGTGGTGGCGGCTACGCCCGCTATCTGGAGGGCAAGACGATCGCTCCCGAGCAGGGCGACTACTACCTCACGCCCGACGGCGAGCTGACCGAGGCGCCCGGCCGCTGGCTCTCTGACCGCGAGACGCTCGCACGACTCGGGATCGACCCGGACGCGCCGGTCGACGGCTCGCAGTTCATCGCACTGATGGAAGGCCGCGACCCGGGCAGCGGGCGGTGGCTGCGCCCGGCGGGCTCCGACGGTTCTCGCGGTGGCGGGATCGACGTGACGTTCAGCGCCCCGAAGTCCGTCTCGGTGGTGTGGGCGCTCGGCGATCCTTGGCAGCGCGAGCAGATCGAGGAGGCGCACGCGAAGGCGGTCGAGCGGTCGATGAGCTACCTGAAGGAGCGCGTGCCGGTGGTTCGTCGCCGCTACAGCGGTCAGGTGGTGGAAGAGCAGGCCAAGGACATGATCGCGACCGCCTACCGCCACACGACGGCCAGGGGCGTGTCGGGCGCTGAGGCGCCGGACCCGCAACTGCACACGCATGTCGTGATCAGCGGCGCGGTACGCGAGGACGACCGGATCGTCGCGGTCGCCTCCCGTCCCGTCTTCCGCGGCCTGCGAGAGGTGGGGGCGTTCTACCGCTCCGCGCTCGCGCAGGAGCTCGCAGGGGAGGGCTACCCGATCGATCAGGGGACGGGCAAGGACGGCAAGTACTTCGAGATCGCGGGCGTACCTGCCGAGCTCCGCAACGCGTTCTCCAAGCGCCACCGAGAGATCGCCCACGCCGCGGAGCGCTTTCGCGCCAAGCATGGCCGCGCGCCCGAACGCGGGGAGATCCGCGATATCGCGCTCGAGAACCGCCGGGCGAAGGACTTGACGACGCGCGGCGATCTGCAACGTGTGTGGGAGCGGACAGGGGAGCGGCACGGCTTCGGTGCGGATGAGGCGGTGCATCTGGTCGGCGCCCCACAGCCGCCGTCTGCGGAGCGGTCGATCGAGGAGCGCGTTGAAACGACCCTGACAGAGCGAACAGCGATGTTCGACGCGGGCCTGCTGCGCGCGGTCGCATTGGAGCAGTCAGCGGGCGAGCTTGGTCCCGAGGAGGCGATCGGGCTGACCCGCGCGATGGTCGGCGAGCGTCGCATCCTCACCTTGGAGGGCGGGAGGATGACGACGCTCGCCGTGCGAGCCCAGGAGCAGGCGATCGAACGACGCACAGGCGAGCTCGCCCAGCCCGTGGACCGGGATGTCGGCGAGCGCGCAAGAGAGAACGCGAGCAGGGAGGTCGCCGAGTGCATAGGCGCACCCCTGTCCGCGGAGCAGGAGCAGGCCCTGCGAGCGGTGACCGGGCCGGAGCGGATCGCGGTGCTGATCGGCCCGGCCGGGACCGGGAAGGGCGTCGTGATCGACGCTGCAGCCCGGGCCGAGCAGATCGCGGGCCGGGAGGTGTTCGGTGTCGCCGTGTCGGGGTCCACGGCCGAGCGGCTCGGCGTCGGCAGCCCGGCGCTGGAGGGCGCCACGCTGACGCTGGATGCGCTCGTCGTGCGTGCGAACAACGGCCGCCTCCAGGTCGGACCGGAGGCGACGGTGATCCTCGATGAGGCGGGGATGGTCGACCACAAGCGCATGGATGCCCTCACCGAGCTGATCGAGCGCTCGGGGGCGAAGCTGATCGCGGCCGGTGACGGCAAGCAGCTGCCGTCGATCGGGCCGGGCGGTATGTTCGACCGCATCGCGCACCGCGTACCCACTGCGGAACTGGCGGAGGTACGCCGCACCAGCGACCCGGACGAGCGCAAAGCATGGGCGGCGCTGCGCAACGGCGAACCGGAGCGCGCGATGGCGCACTACAAGTCCCGCCGCCAACTGTTCCTGACGGACACGCGCGAGCAGGCGGGGGAGGCCGCGGTCAAACGGTGGGCCGAGCTGACCGAGAAAAGGGAGATCCGCGAGGTCGCGTTGATCACGGACGCCTCGAACATCGAGGTCGACCGCCTCAACGCCCGCGCCCAGCATCTCCGCGCCGAGCGAGGCGAACTCGGAGATCGTGAGGTGCAGCTACCGCACAAGCACTACGGGCTGCGTGAGGGCGACCGCGTCGTGTTCACCGAGCAGCACCGACCGGACGGGCAGCCGCGGGTCGAGAACGGCTCCCGCGGCCAGGTCACCGACATCGACCACAACCGGCGCGTCACCGTCGCGCTCGACATCTCAGAGCGCCAGGTGAGCATCGCCGGCGAGGACCTTGAGTCCCTACGGCTGGGGTACGCCCAGCACATCCACGGCCAGCAGGGCGCCACCGTCGATCGCACCGTCGTCGTCACGGGCGGCTGGCAGACCAGCCGGGAAAGTTCCTACGTCGAGGCCAGCCGCGCCCGCAACGGCACCGAGTGGTACGTCAACCGCGACGAGCTCGACCTGGCGGGACAGGACGAGCGGCTCGTCGACCGGCTCTCCGAGAAGATGCGAACCAGCCGCGCCCAGACACCCTCCCTCGCGCACCGAGAGGAGCCCGACCCCGCGTGGGGGCTCGGCTACGAGGACACCCTTCACCGCGACCGCCGTATCCTGCCGGACCTCGCCAGGCGCGTCACCCCCCAACCTGACCGTGACCGTTCGCGGGGACTCTCACGGTGAGCCGCAAGCTGCAGATCGTGCTCCCCGAGCCGGTCGCCATGCAACTGGAGCAGCTCGCGGCCAGCGCTGGCGAACCTCTCGCCACGGTCGCCGGTCAGCTCGTGCGGAATGGCGTAGCGCTCTCGGCCAAGAGCGGGAAGGTCGATGTGCGCAGGGCCCCGCCGATAGAGGAGGGCAGGGCGAGCGTGCGACCGCCCTGGCTCGAGCCATACGGCGGCGACCTAGACTGGCGACGGAAGATGTGGGGCTCGGTCGTCGCGCTGCGCGGCCGCTATCCGCGCCATCTGGAATACCTCAGGGACGGCTGGTGGGAAGACGAGGCGACCGCGGAGACTGTCTGCGCCCTGGCCGTGTGGCGCGCCGAGATCGACCAGGAAGGACGCGACCCTCGCGAGGAGCTCGCTTTCCACCACCAACTCGCCGACACCGCCGACACACTGCGGCGGCGGGGAGGCGGGGTCGAGAGCATCTGGAAGCCGGGAGCACCCCCGGAGCGCTGGGGCGGATGACGTCCGAAGCGTCCAAATGGTCGGTTTGCGCCGCTGACGGTCTTTACGCACATGAACGAGTCACAGCCACAACCCACACTGACCCTGATGAAGCCGAGCGCCGTCGCCACCCAGCTAGGCGTCTCACGCTCCTGGCTGTATGAAGCCGCTAAGACCGGCCGCATTCCATCGATCCGCATTGGCGGTGAGGACGGGCCCTTGCGGTTCGTTCCGGAGGACATCGAGCGCTGGCTGGAGGAGGCTCGCGCGAATTGGACTCCGGGACGGGGCACCGGCACTACGCGGGTGACCGCCGACGTCTCGCCCATTCGGGCCCGTGGTCGCTCACGCACACGTCGCTAGTGGACGCGGCCTGAATCTCGTCGGAGGCCGGTGCGGTTCGGCGAATGTGCGCACGAGCCCGAGCTGAGCGACGATGAGCGCTCAGCCCATCAAGACCTCGACGCGCTACACGCGCGGATCGACCGTCACGAACCGCACCTCGCGCTCGCCGCATGACCGCGATCGCTAGTTTCTCGGTGTGGCGCAGTTTCACTGGGACCCTCACACGTACCTCGAGCTGATGCGGGAGGAGGTGCCCGATTACGAGCACCTCCAGGAGGAGGCCGCAGCCGCCACCGGCACCGGCGCGATGCGAGTGCTCGAGTTGGGAATCGGCACTGGCGAGACTGCGCGACGCGTCCTCGCACGCCACCCGACCGCAAGTCTCATCGGACTCGACGCCAGTCGTGAGATGGTCGACCAAGCCCGCCACGCGCTCCCGGACGATCGCGTCGAGTTGCGCGTCGCGCGCCTCAAGGATCCCCTGCCCGACGGTCCATTCGACGTGGTGATCTCAACGCTCGCAATCCACCACCTCGACGGTCGGGGCAAGGCACAGCTGTTTCAACGCGCCGCCCGCGTCATAGCACCAGGCGGGCGTCTGGTAGTCGGAGACGTCATCGTCCCGGAGGACCCTTCCGACGTCGTGACACCGATCGACAACGACTACGACACGCCCAGCAGCATCGCCGAACAGCTCAACTGGCTTGCCGAAGTGGGCCTGGAACCCTCACTAGCTTGGGCACACCGCGACCTCGCCGTCATCATCGCCACGCGACCCACGACCCCGTAGGCGACAACCTTCCGGGCGCATCTACAAGTTACGACCGTTGGCATCGCTGTGGGCGGTGGTCGCCCGGATGATCGCTTCTTCGGTTGCGATCGCGCCCGCGGCGAGCACGTGGCGCTCCATGTGGCCGTAGTGACGCTCGGTCGTGGCAATGTCGGCGTGGCCGAGCTGGCGCTGCACGTACATCAGCGAGTTCCCGCCCGCGAGCCATGCCGCCGCGGCGGTGTGGCGCAGCGAGTGCAGCGGCATGTCGCGCAGGCCCGCATCCTGCAGCGCGAGCTTGTGCCATTCGCGCGAGACGGTGTTGCGGTCAAGCGGAGCGGGGTCGCCCGCTCCAGCCCAGCGGCCTCGCTCGGCTTTGCGTCGACGAACAGGCATCACAAACACGGGGGCGCCCGGCTGCTCGCCTGTGCCGCTCTCCTCGCGCCGCGCGATCTGGTCCTTGAGGACACCGCTCAGGTGAGGGCCGATCTCGACGCTGCGGAAGCGGTCGCCCTTGGTCGAGCCATTGGCGCTGCCCTGAGAGTGGGTCTTCTTCTGAGAGCGGTAGACGACGATCACGCCTCCGGTGTCCTCGAGCTCGAGGTCGCCGACTTGCAGGGCGATTGCCTCGGAGATGCGTAGCCCGGCATGGAGCAGCACCTCGGCGAGCGGCCGGTACGCGTCGAGGCAGGCATCGAGGTACAGGGGAATCTCCTGCAGACGTAGGTAGTGGCGCTCAACGTGAGCGCGTGGAAGGCGATCGACGCCCACGGCGGGGTTAGAGGCGATCACCCGATCCTTGACCGCGGCGTTCAGGCACACCACCAGCGTTCCGAGAGCGTTGTTCACGGTCTTGGGCGCGGCCTCGCCGGCTTCGACGGCTTCAGCCTGCTGCTCCATCCAACTGCGGACCTGCTCGACGTCGAGCTTGTCGAGGCGGGTGTCCTCGAACGCGGGGAGCAGTCGGATGCGTCCGTCGACGTCATACGCGCGCCAGGCGTTCGGCTCGAGATATGGCCTGCGTCGCCGCAGCCAGGTCTCCCACCAGCTGCCGAATGTCTCATCCGTGTGACGCAGCTCGCCGCGGTCGATCTGCTCGAGAGACCCGACGGTAGGCGTCGTGCGCTGCCCTCTGGCTGGTGAATCCGCGCTTGCTGGTCTGCTTGCCGTCCGAGCGCGGAGCACGTAGCGCCACCGGGTCCCTGCCGCCGTCTCGTATGAGTACACGCTGCCCTTTTCGCCGCGCGTAGTGGTGGCGGCCCGCTCGGACGGCCGCGTATCGAGGAGCGCATCGTCGAAGGCCCGCGCCGCCTCCTCGGTCGTGAAGCGCTTGGCGCGCAGGCGACGGGTCTGGTCTCGCCAGCGCACCTCCCAGGCACCGCGGTCGGAACGAACGCTCACGGTGACTCAGACCCCGAAGGGGCCGAAACGGCAGGGCGGCGGGTGTACGCACAAACGTACGTAGTTGCCATTGGCAACAATACGAACATTCCGGGAAGTCTACGCCTCGGACGCGACCGACTCGGGAAAGCGTCCATTTGCAGGGCTTTCGGCGCTATGCGGATGAGAGGACTCGAACCTCCACCTGGTTGCCCAGACACGGACCTGAACCGTGCGCGTCTACCAATTCCGCCACATCCGCGTTCCGGTCGGTGACTGCCGCCGGCGTGCGCGCCGACCCCGACAGTGGCCCGGCGCAGTCTATCCTGCGAGATGCCCGTCGTGCATGCCTGGGCCGGCCGACAGGCGCTGCGCAACCCAGCAGCGTGGGGCGCGAGGCGCGCTGGCCCGGGGCGGCGCGCGGCATGGCGCACGAGCACACCCCGTCCGCCTGCAGGCGGTGACGAAAGGACAGATATGAAGATCGGTCGATTGCTTCTCCGGCTCACGGTTGGGGGCCTGTTCATCGGGCACGGCACGCAGAAGCTGTTCGGATGGTTCGGCGGCCACGGCCTCGAGGCGACCGCGCAGGGTTTTGAGCAGCTCGGCATGCGCCCGGGCCGCCGCAACGCGATCGCGGCAGGGGTCTCCGAGGCGGGCGGCGGCGCGGCGCTCGCGCTGGGCCTCGCCACGCCGCTGAGCGCCGCCACGCTGACCGCCACGATGCTCACCGCGATCCACCGCGTCCACCTCAAGAACGGACCCTGGGCCGGCAACGGGGGCTATGAGTACAACCTCGTGCTGATCGCCGCCGTGATCGCCCTCGCCGAGGTCGGTCCGGGTGCGCTGTCGCTCGACGCGGCGCTCGGCAGGGAACGCGCGGGCCCCCACTGGGCGCTCACGGCGCTCATGCTGGGGGGCGCGGGCGCCCTCGGTGCGCACTTGCTGGCCGAGGCCACGCCCGCGCCGCCGCCGCCGGCCGCGAGCGCCGAGGCGTCCGCCGATGGCGGCGTCGAGCAGGCAGCGGCTGCGCAGTAGGCGGCGCGCCTGCCGGCATCTCCCGCCGCGGGAGCTTTGCTAGCCTCGCGTGAGTCGGATTCACGCCGCTATCGTCCAGGGGACTAGGACGCCGCCCTCTCATGGCGGAAACCCGGGTTCGAATCCCGGTAGCGGTACTGCTTGCGCCCCGTGTTCAGGGGGCGCCACGCGTGTCTCGGGGTGCCTGCGCGGGCGCGGGTGTATGGTTGCCCGCGTGGCGATGACGTCTCTGCGAAGCGCCCGCTCGGGCGGCGCCCAGCGGACGTGACGGGAGGTGGGCTGTGAGCGGCGTGCAAGGCAAGGTGGTGTTCATCACCGGAGGCGCACGAGGCGTTGGTGCGGCGACGGCGACGCAGCTGGTGGCCCGCGGCGCGAAGGTTGTGCTGGTCGACCTCGAAGCCGATCCGTTGCGGGAGGTCGTGGAGCGTCTGGGCGAGGAGAGCGCCACGTCGATCACCGGTGATGTCACAGAGCTCGGCGAGATGGAGGCGGCGGTTGCTCACGCCCTCGAGCGCTTCGGCGCGATCGACGTCGTCTTGGCCAACGCCGGGATCGCCAGCTACGGCTCGGTGGAGGCCGTGGATCCCGCGATGTTCCGCAGGCTCATCGACATCAACATCACGGGCGTCTTTCACACCGTGCGCGCCGCGCTGCCGGAGCTCCTGCGTAGCAGGGGCTACGTCCTCGTCGTCTCATCCGAGGCCGCCTATGCGCCCGCTCCCGGTCTCGCTGCCTACAACGCGAGCAAGGCCGGGGCGGAGCACTTCGCCAACTCGCTGCGTATGGAGCTCAGCTATCGCGGCGTTGCGGTAGGCAGCGCGCACATGTCGTGGATCGACACACCGCTCGTGCAGGACGCCAAGCAGGACCTTCCATCCTTCCGCGAGCTGCTCGCAACGCTGCCCGGGCCGCTGGGCACGACCACGTCGGTCGAGCAATGTGCCGCTGCGTTCGTGCGCGGTATCGAAAAGCGCGCCATGCGGGTCAATGTCCCGGGCTGGGTGGAAGCGCTGCGCTGGCTCAAGCCGGTGCTGACCTCGCGCCTGGCAGAGCTGCAGTCCAGGCGCCAGTCCAGCCGGATGGTGCCGATGATGGATGACGATGTGGCGCGCCTCGGGCGCTCGGCGAGCTCGCGCGTGACCGCGCAGCGCGCCGTCCACGAGGAGGCTGTCGAAGCCGTGGAGTCGCTGTGAGGCGAGGGTAGGGAGGAGTCCCTGCGGACCGCTACAGCGGTCGCGGGATGTGATCCAGCGGTCTGGGCGGCTCGCGCCTGCCCGCGATGCTTCCCTGCCCGCGGCCCGCGACGCCGCCTGGCTCAGCGAGCGCGCGCCCGCTGGCCGCTTATGCGTCCACGGGGATGCTACAAAGCTGCAGAAAAGTCGTAAACTGGCGCACGAAAGTCGGAAACGCCCCTCGACTTACCCGTCCACACCGGGAAACCTTCTATGGCCCGGACGGACACCGGGCACGTCGGCGGCTTGAACGGCGGCCGCGCGGGGCGAGAGAAGCACCGGGCACCCAAAGGCGAATCGGACAGGTAGGCGAAAATCATGGCGGTTGCATACAAGACACGCACCGCGCCGGCGCGGCTGCGTCCAGGCCGGAGCGGGCTGTCCCGCGGGCAGGTCAGCACGGTGCAGCGCAACCGCCTGCTCACCGCGGCGACCGCAGCGGTCGATGAGGTTGGCTACGCCCACCTGACGGTCGCGCAGGTGATCGGGCGGGCGAGGGTCTCGCGCAAGACCTTCTATGACGTCTTCCGTGACCGCGAGGACTGCTTCCTGGCAGCTTTCGAGCTGGCGCTCGAGCATGCGCGCACGCTCGCGCGGGAGGCCTACGAGCAGCAGAGCTCCTGGCGCGAGGGCATCCGCGCGGCGCTGGCGGAGCTGCTGAACTTCATGGACGAGGAGCCAGCCACCGCCAGGCTGTGCATGGTCGAGGCCCTCGCCGCCGGAGGGCGCGTGCTCGAGCGCCGCGCCAAGGTGCTCGACGAACTTGCCGCCGTGATCGATGAGGGCCGCGCCGCAGGGGGCGCCGACCACGAACCGCCCGAACTGACGGCAGAGGGCATCGTCGGCGCGATCTTCGCTGTGGTGCACACGCGCCTGCTGGATCGCGACGCGGAGCCCCTCACCGATCTGCTGGGCTCGCTGATGAGCATCATCGTGCTGCCCTATCTGGGCGCAGCGGCCGCCAGCGAGGAGCTGAGAAGGCCCCCGATGAAGCGCCGCCGCGCCCAGAGCAGGCGGCGCGCGAGGAGCAGCGGGGATCCGCTCGCCGGGCTCAAAATGCGCCTCACCTACAGAACGGTGCGCGTGCTGAGCGTGATCGCTGCGCAGCCCGGAGCGAACAACCGGGAGGTCGCCGAGCGCTCCGGGATCGTCGATCAAGGCCAGATCTCCAAGCTGCTCGCGCGCCTCGCGCGCCTCGAACTGATCGAGAACTTCGGCGGGGGTCACGAGCGCGGCGCCGCGAACGCCTGGCGGCTCACCGCGCGCGGCACCCGCGTCGAGCGCGCCACGCGCCCTCGCTGAGCACCGGGCGCAGGCCGTCCCGCTCGCCGCCCTGCTGTCGGAGCGGACAGCGCGGTGTTGCGCTTCCTGCTGTGGCGACTCCTCGGGCTGCTCGCCGTACTGCTCGGCCTGGCGCTTGTCGTGTGGTTCGGCGGCGGCGGGATCGGCAGGCTGTTGCGCGGAGGCGCCGTCGGCGGGCCCTCGCGGCGGGTGCCCGCGGGCGTCGCCGGCGAGCTCGCGCAGCTCCCCGCGGCGCTGTGGGCGCGGGCGGGCGCCATCGCCCGGTCCCCGGGCGGGCTGCTGCTCGCGGCGGGCGGCGCGTTGCTGCTCCTGCTCCTGTTCCTGCGCTGGAGAGCGCGCCGCAAGCGTTGCTACGTGCGCCTGAGCGTGGAGCCATACCGCGCCGACAGCGCGAGCGCGGAGGCCGTGGTGCGGATGTTCGAGGCGCTGCACAAGCGCCTGCTGGCGCGCTGGTGGCGGCGGCTGCTGGGCGGCCAGCCGAGCGTGGCGCTGGAGATCCACCACGACGCCCGCGGTGCGTGGTTTGCGAGCACCTGCCCAAGGGGCCTCGAGCGGATGGTCGGAGCGGCCCTGCAGTCGGCTTATCCGAACTGCCGCGTGCGCCGCGCCGATCGCGCTGTCGGCTTCGCGCCGACCGTGCTGCGGCTGAAGAAGCGCGCCGAGTTCATCAAGCGCGTCAAGGCGCTCGATCACTTCGAGCACGAGCGCGAGCCGCCGGTGAACCGGTTGCTGACGGTGATGGCGGCGTGCGCCGAGCCAGTGTTCGTGCAGCTCGCGCTCACGCCCACGCCGGCGTTCTTCGAGCAGCTCGCCAAGCACCTCTACAAGCGCCACGAGGCGCACCTCTCGCGCGAGCGCCGCGAGCACCTCTTCGTGCGCGACCGCTCGATGGTGGAGGATGCCGAGCTGCGCGGCGGCCTGAACGTGCAGCACAGCCCGCTCTTCTTCACCGATGTCAGGGTGGTGGCCCGCGAGCGCTACGTGTGCGAGCGGATCGCCTCCGAGCTGCGCGCCGAGGGGGCCGAGAATCGCCTGGTCGAGCGCGGCACGGCGGTGCGCCACGGCCTGTTCGGGCTGTACGGGCGCCGGGTGCAGCGGGGCGAGGGTAACCCGCTGCCGTCCTTCCAGCACGGCGTCCTGGCCGCGAGCGAGCTGGCGGCGCTGTGGCATCTGCCCTCGGTCGACTATGCGACCGTTCCGCTCGCGCGCAATGCCCTGCCGCTGGCGCCGGCGCCGCCAGGGATCCTGCGGCCGGTGAACGGCGAGGGCGCGCTGCGCGATGCGCTCGGTCCCGTGTCGATCCACGTCGCCATGCGCAGGCAGAACACTGCGGTGCCGGGAACTGTCGAGCAGGGGAAGTCGAGCTACCTGGTCGCCACAGTCGCCGAGGATCTGCGCCGCGAGCGCTGCGCGGTCATCGTGCTCGATCCCAAGGGCGACGCCGCGGAGGCCGCGGTGAGCCTCGTGCCGGCCGAGCGCACCTGCACGCTCCTGGACTTCGCGCATCCCACCTGTGGCTTCAACCCGCTGGCGGTCGATGCGCCCGCGGACGTGATCGCAGACTATGTGGTCGCGGCGCTCAAGAACCTCTTCACCGACGCCGACATCCGCGCATCCTCCGATCGCTATCTGCGCAACGCGATCATCGCGGTGCTCGCCCACGACCGCCGTTCCAGCCTGTGGGACGCCGCTCGCCTGCTGTCAGTGGGCGAGGACGGCTATGCCTACAGGAGCGCCGTCGGTGCGGCGCTGCGCACCCTGCCCGAGTTCAAGGAGATCTCGCAGTTCTTCACCGCCGAGCTGACAGCCCAGCTCGCGGACGCGCGCAGCACCACCACCGCCAAGCTCGACGCTCCGGTCAACAAGCTCGCCAGGCTGCTCAACTCGCCTTCGATCAAGCGCGTGCTGCTCAACGATTCGCTGAGGCTGGACTTCGACGAGCTGATCGCGGAAGCTGGCGTGCTCGTGGTCAGGGGTGCGCTCGGAGCGATGGGCGCGGGCAACACGTCGGTGCTGATGCAGCTGCTGCTGGGAATGCTCGACGCTTCGCTCGCGCGCCAGCAGGATCTCGTCCCCGCACACCGGCGCGTCGCGGTCGCGCTGAAGATCGACGAGGCGCCGCTCGTGCTCAACCGCGGCTTTGCGGAGACGATGGCGCTGAAGCGCTCAGCCGGTCTGGAGACGGTGGCCTGCTGGCAGACCGACGCGCAGTGGGTCGAGCGCGAGGTCCGCGACCAGCTCGATGCGCTGTTCGCCCATCGGGTCTACTTCGCCACCGCCTCTGCGCGCGACGCCAGGGCCGCGGTGGCGCTTACGATGGCCCAGTTCTCGGACACCGTGCGTCCCGGCCTGGGCTCCCTCTCCGCGCTCGGGCATCCCGACGTGCGCCTGCACCTGCCCAAGCATCACGCCATCGTCAGCTGGAGCACGCCGGCCGGGCGTCAGCCGCCCTTCGTGGCCCAGACGATTCCGCTCGAGGTCGATGGCGAGCGTCTTGCGCTGCACGCTGCCCGCCAGCGCGAGCGCGGCGGCAGCGATCGCGTGGACCTGCGCCAGCCACACTGGGAGTCGCGCGCCGCCGCCGCGCAGCCAGAGCGACCCCACGTGCCGGTGCGCGAGGCGCAGAGCGCGACCGTCGCCGTGCCCGCGCCCTCCATAGCGGGTGCCAGCCCGGCCGAGCGCGCCAGCGAGGCAGGCAGGGTCCCCGCCGTCGCGGCCGACAGCTACCGCGAGCTCGTGGAGCTCGACGGCGCGCGCAGCGTGCGCTGGGCCAAGGTGATCGAGCCGGCCCGCAGCGTGCGCGCCGAGCCGCTCGATCTCGAGATCCTCGCGCTGCTCGCGCGCATGGGCCACCTGCTCTCAAGCCAGATCCACCGCCGCTTCAACCCCTCGCGCGCTGGCACCACGACGCAGCGCCGGCTCAAGCGCCTCTCCGACGCCGGGCTCGTGCGGCGCTTTCAGTTCCATCGCCCGCACGGCGGCGGTATCCCCATGTGCTACGTCGTCACGAGCGACGGTCTGCGCCTGCTGCGCGCCGCTGGCCTGCTCGAGGGCGACGCGGACCTCGAGCCCCGGGCCGGCGAGGCGTTCACCGGTCCCGACGCAGAGCGGCGCCGCCTGCGCCAGGCCCGTCGCGACATCCACGTGGCAGGCTGGGCGCTGGCGCTCGAGCGCACCCTGTCCGGCCACCGGGTGGCTATGCGCGGTGCCCGGAATGCGCCGCTGTCGCCGCCTCCGCGGGCCAGCGCGGGCGGAGCCGCGGCGATCGGGCCGGGCGATCTGCGCCTGGCGGGTGGGCGGGTGGCGCACGAGTTCCTGCGCACCGACGCCGGCGGCGCCAAGGTGGACGTGGAGCGCTTCGAGACCGTGCGCCCCGACGCGATCGTCGAGCTGCGGGCAGACGCTGCGCGAGCAGCGCCGAGCGGGGGTCGCGACGGCGCGGCCGGGGCGCCCGCCGCGATCGATGTGCTGATCGAGTTCGACGATCGCGTCCCGCTCGGCCGGGCCGCCGCCAAGCTCGAGCGCTACGAGCATTTCCTGTCGGGTTGGTCGGTGCACACGAGACGCTACGGACGCCGTATGGAAGCCGAGGCGCGCGTCGTCTTCGTTTGCCGCGATCGCGGCCGTGCGCGGGCGTGTGCGCGTGCTGCCGACGGGCAGCTCAGGGCGTGCCGGGCCTACGCCGGCGAGTATCCCTTCGACTGGGAATATCCCAGCCGTGAGCACACCCTCTTCGTCTCCGAGCGCGACGTGCACGAGGGCATGCTGCTCGCCTACGGGGTGCCCCTCCTGCCCCCGCATGTGCGGGTCGAGGCCGCGTGCGGGGATCCGCGCGCGGCACTGACGGCAGTCGAATCACGACAGCTGGTGGCCCTCGCCGGGCCGGAGCCCGCGGCTGGCCCCCGCCGCTAGAGCTCGAGCTCGGCCTCCGCGTTGCGGATGATCTGCTTGCCCGTCTGCTCGGCCACCGTGTCGAGCACCACATGTCCATCGGTGCGCTCGCGGACGGTCGCGCTGACCACCACCTCCTGCTCCATCACTCCCATGCCTCGGAACTGCACGGAGAGGCGCCTGAGGTGCTCAGGCCCGCCCGCCGCCTCGCTCGCGGCGCGAGCCACCTGGGCCATGGTCCACAGCCCGTGGAGGATGCGGCCGGGAAGGCCCACCGCGCGGGCGAACTCCTCGTCGATGTGGATCGGGTTGAAATCTCCCGATGCGCCCGCGTAGCGCACCGTCAGGTACTTGTCCGGCGTCACGCTCAGTGGCGGAATCTGCTCACCCGGGGCGAAGTCGCTCATCCCGCTCACACCCCGCGCACGATGTTTGTCCAGGTTCCGCGGCAGACCTGCTCGTCGCGCTGGTTGACGGAGATCGACTCGAACACGTAGTAGCCCATGCCGGCGCGTTCCGAGATGTCCTTCACGCTCACCTCGGTGCTGATCTCATCGCCTGCGATGACCAGTGGCCCCCACACGAACTCCTGAGCCCCGTGGACGAGCATCGCAAAGTTGATCTCCACCTCGGGGTCGAGCATCGGCGCGCCCATTGCCCGCCAGCTGTAGACAACCGCGAACATCGGCGGGGCCACAACGTCCGTGTGGCCCGCCGCACGGGCCGCGTCCACATCGAGGTGCACCGGGTTGCTCTCGCCAACCGCCAGCGCGTACTCCTTGATCTTCTCCCGGCCGATCGCGTAGAGCGTGGGCTCGTAGCGCTTGCCGATCGATTGGGTCTTCACTGGCATCGGTTGCTCCTCGGAAGGTGAAACTGGCGCGCCGGGTTGCTTCGCGGCGCGCCAGTTTACGCCGAGCGGGCACGATCGTGCAGCGTGGCCCGCCGTCCGCTCGCACAGGGCCCCTAAACGAAATGGGACCCTGCCCGTCCCTGTGGCCGCGGACGGCCGTGCGGGCGTCGGGTGCCGAGATCGACCCGCTAGAAGGTCAGGTCGTCCTGCTCGACGCCCGCGCCGGCGCCGACCAGCTCGCCGTGTGGGCCCTCGCCTGCGCCCTCGCCCTGCTCGCGCCGCTCGCCGGGGCTGTCGAGGAACTGAACCGTGTCGGCGACGACGCTCACGGCCTGGCGCCTCTGCTGCTCGGTCGTCTCCCACTCGCGCCACTCCAGGCGGCCGTCCACGGCGACCCTGCTGCCCTTACGGACGTAGAGGTGCACATTCTCGGCCGGGGCTCCATAGACGCTCACGTCGAAGAAGTTCGGCCGCTCGGTCACCTCCCCCTCCGCATTGCGCCGGCTCCCGTTGCAGGCGATCCGCAGGCTGCACACGCTCGAGCCGGACGGCAGCGCGCGCAGCTCGGGGTCGCGGGTCAGGCGGCCGATCAGCACGACGCGGTTGATGTTGAAGTAGGACACGACGGTCTCCATTTCCTCGATGGTGGGCCCCCGTGGCCAAACTACGCATCGGCTGCGACGGTTCTCGCGCTCGCACGCTCCGGCTCACCTGCCAGCGCACCGAGTGGGACCGCCACGATGTGACCATGCGCCTGGGCCTGCTCGATCGCGCGCAGCAACGGGCGCTCCACCTCCGGCGCGGCGATATAGAGCACGCCCGCCACGCAGCGGCAGCGCGCCCAGGCGCGGCAGATTTCCAGCAGCCGCCGCGGAGCCTTGACGGTCAGCTCGACCTCCACCGCAACCGGCAGCTGCGCCTCCGCGCGCCGGGGCCACAGCACCAGGTCGGGGCGGTGCAGGAGCGGGGCGCCGCCCTCCCCCGTGCCCAGGCACGCGCTCGCCACGCTCGAGCCGCGGTCGCGCTCGTCGCGGCGCAGCTCGCGCTCGCCGATCACGCGATGATCGGGATAGCGGCGCTCGAGAGCCGCTGCGGCGCCCGCGCAGGCGATCGCGTGGGCCGCGTTGGCGCTGCTCACGCGGCAGAGCTCCAGGCCGCGCAGACCGGTCGCACGCATGCCCGCTGCGGTCAGCGCGTACAGCGCCGGCCGCCCCGTCAGCGGCCGTCGGCGCAGCAGCAGCTGCTCGCGCTCGGCGGCCACGAGGCGGGCGCGTGCCGAGGCAACCGCACGGGCTTCGCGAACCGCGAGAGCCTCGGCCGTCACCGCGCCCAGGCCCGCCGTCCATCGCAATGTCGCCACTCGCTCGGGCGAGTGCGACGGTTTCGTCTTCTGCATCGTTCCTCCTTTGAGTTCTGAACCCGTGCGAGCGCATTGGCAAGCACGCGTTTGCCGGGGGTGGGGCGCCGCCCCGGCCTCAGCGACCGCCGCGCGGCGAGCACACCCTGGTCAGGCGCACCTCGCCGCGGCCCGGAACGATCACGGCGGCCCAACCCTGACCGAGGCGCAGGATCTCGTCGGCATCGAGCACCGCCTCGCGGCTGGCGGTACGCGTCGAGCTGCCGTTGCTGTGACGTGAGACGCGCCATGTACTCCTGCGGCCGGCGATGCCCGCAATCAACTCCGCCGAGGCCGGGACCACCTGGCGATGGGCCACCAGCACCGACAGGTTGCCGATCACCTGCTCGAGCAGCCGCTCCCGTCCGGGCGGGCGCAGATCGGAGATCTCCTGTGTGCCGAGCAGCAGGCTGAAGCCTGCCGAGCGGGCTCGCCCGAACAGCCGGACCACCTGCTCGGCGGCCACAGCCGAGAACTCGTCGATCACAACCAGGCTCGCCTCAGGGCGGCCCTGCAGCGTGGCCACGATCGTCTGCAGGTCTTGGACGATCGCCGCGCCCAGCATCTGAGCGAGCAGCGGCCTGCTGTCGGCCTGCAGATCGAAGTAGACGACCGCGCGCGAGCGCACCGCCTCGAGCAGGTCGAGACGCTCGCTCCCGCGCGTGCCGGGGTCCAGCCACGGGCCGACATCGGACTCCGCCAGGATCGCCAGCCGGTCGCGCACCCCCGCGAGATCGCTCCGCTGGCGCGTGCTGAGCGAGTCGAGATAGCGGTGCGTGGCCTGCACGTCGCGCTCTGGCAGCTGCCTGAGCAGCAGCTCCAGTTGCGCGGGCTCCAGCGCCTCGACCATGGCGCGGAGGCTCACCTCGCCCCCGCCCGCGCGCAGGGCGCGCACCACGTGACCGAGGTAGCGCTGGGCCTGGCGCAGGTAGTGGGGCTCGGTGAAACGCTCACCGGCCAGCGCCTTGTCGGCGATCTCACTGTCGCCGCCGCGGGCATAGGGGTTGTACACGCACGCGCCTTGAGGCGTCCAAACATGCAGCGCCCTGGCGTGAAGGTGTGCGGCACGCGCGAGCTCCGCGCGCATAACGGGGTCTCCCTTCGGGTCGATCACGAGCGCCCCCATGCCTCGCTCGATCGCCCGCACAGCCATCCAGGTCTGGGTGACCGTCTTGCCCGAGCCGGTCGCACCAAGGACAAGCGTGTGCCTGCCGCCGCCGCAGCCGCCGAACGGGATCGACACATCCCGGCCACGCTCGTCGCGTCCGAGGATCAGCTCGCCGCGACGAAACCAGCCCTCGTTTCCCAGCGCGCGCGCGATCCGGCCGTGCCGGGCCAGCCCCCGCAGGACGCGTGCGACGATCGTCCCCGGGCCCGGGCGGCGCGAGGCGATCCGCGCCGGCTGCATGCCGGCGTCGAGGTCCTCACGGTGCCAGCGTCTGCCCCACACGGCCGCCGAGATACCGGCGAGCGCGAGCATGGCGAGCCAGCCGTCGAGCAGGGCGTGCGCGAGCAGCGCGGGCGCCAGCGCCCAGGCTGCCCAACTCCAGTGCAAGCGCCTGGCCCGCAGCGCACGTGCGACCAGTACTCCGATGAGGAGGCCCAGTGCGCCATGGACGGCAAGGTCGGCCAGCCGGCCGGCCAGCTGCTCGACGAGCGCGCGCGGAGCTAGCGGTGGGGGAACTGCTTGTGGTGAGCGCATTGCGCCACTCCTTTCCGATGACCCGTCGTGTGACGGATCGGTGTGAACCGGCGCGAGCCGGTCAGGCTGGTTGAGCCGGCGCAACGAGCGACGCGAGCTCGGGCTCGCACCTCTCGCCACCTGCGGCCGGGGCCCCTCGGCCCGTTGCGGGTCGCTGGGAGCCCGAAGAGCGCTCGGCGCTCAGATCAGGCGGTAGCCCACACCCCAGACGTTGAGCACCCGGCGGGGCGGCCCCCCTGCCGCGAGCTTGCGCCGCAGCCGGCTGGCATGACTCTCGAGGGTGCGTGTGGAGGTGGGCGAGCAATAGCCCCAGACCACCTCGAGCAGCTCGGCCTTGGTGAACACCCGCTCGGGGTCGCGCGCGAGGTGCACGAGCAGCTCGAACTCCAGGCGCCGCAGCTGCACGGGGCGACCGTCGACGCTCACGCTGCGCGCGCGCGCATCGATGCGCAGCCCTGCGACCTCGAATAGCGCGTCTTCGGCGGGCCCGCGCTCGCAGCGCTTCAACAGTGCCCGGATGCGCGCGCGCAGCTCGAGGTAGCCGGTGGGCGGGGCGACGAAGTCATCCGCCCCGGTCTCGAACGCGCGCAACAGCTCGAGCTGCGACCCGTCGGCGCCGATCACGATGACGGGCAGCGTGGCCGTCCACGGCGCCCGTGCGGGGTCGGCTGTGCGTATCTCGCCCAGCAGATGCAGCGGGCCGCGCGGCGGGTCAAGGCCGCCGAGCAGCGCGAGGCGGGGCGAGCTCGCTCGCGCCAGCACGCGCGCGTGCTCGGCTGTGGATGCGCGCTGCGCCGCGTAACCGTCCGCGGCGAGCTGCTCGGCGAGGGCGACCCCGGCCTCGCGATCGGACTCGACTACCAGGACCGGCCCGGGCGTGGCCGCATCGCGGGCGCTCGCCTGGGGCCGCGCGCCGCAGCTCATGTCAGTTCGACCTCGCGCGGGCTCAGCCCGAGGCCCCGGCGCGCGATCAGCGCGAGCACGTCGCTGTGCACCCACGGCGTGGGCGCCGTGTGTCCCCCCTCCGGAAGCAGGCCCAGGCGCCGCGCGAGCCAGCTCGTCTCGCCGCTGACATTGCCTTTGCTGTCGCGCTTGACGCGTCCGCAGCGGATCGCGATTTCGCTCATGCTGAGCTCTTGGCTGGCAACCGTGCTCAGCGTGACCTCGCGCAGGCGCCGGTTGAGCACGATCGGGCTCTCGAGCACGCGCTCGAGCTCCGCACGCAGCACCGTTGTGGAGAGCCCTGTGTCGGCGCCGTGGCCGGCGAGTGCGCGAAGCGTCAGGGTGCGCACCGGCTCGTAGCTCTCCAGGCGGGCGATGACCTCGCGCGTGCTGAGCGTCGTGGGCGCGTCGCTCGCCTCGCATGGTTGGCTGCGCCAGCGCAGTTCGGGGATCGACATCCCGCTGTCGATCCGCTCGAGACGGTGCACGCAGCCGCGGCCGTCGCTCAGCGCAATACCGGTGAGCGCGGGGTCAGCCGGCAGATCGGCCTGCTCATAGTGCGTGACGGGGGCGCTGCACGCATCCTCGGCGACGACCCGTCGGCACACGGGCGCGCTGCCCGCAGCGTCCTCGAGATAGAGACCGCAGATCAGCGCGGCGTTCTCCGCCGGCTCGTCAGCGGCGAGGTGGGCCACCAGCCGGCGGTCCCCGCGTGTGAGCGCATCGCGATCGATGACGAGCACGCTGCCGGCCGCTGCACGCCGGCTGACGACCTCGCGCTGGTGCCCGTGTGCGTCGGTGTAACGAGCGAGGGGGCGGCGCGCCAGGGGCCGCTTGCGCTCGGGTTGAGGACGCGCGCGGTCCCGGCGCACGCGCTGGGCTGCGCGAGTGGCGGATCGACGGACACGGGTGTATGTGCTCGGGGGGCTCGTCATGACTGTCTCCTGGCCGGTCTGGGCCGCTCACACCGTTGGGTGAGGCGGTGGTGGTATGGGGCCGTCTTGTAGGAGCCCGACAGGTGAGCGTCAAGCGGGTCCGGGGCGCGCGTTGGGGAGGGCGCCGGCGTCCGAGAACCCCCTAAAGGGGGTCTCGGAAATCGCCGTGCCGAGCCGCGCGGCGAGGCGAATCTGGCGCGGGAACGCACAGCGGCGGAACTCTCGCGGCGACGGGCGGGCGAGGCGGTGCGGCGGTCTGTGGGGGCGCCGCGGAGGGGGGGCGGCGCGTTTTGCGAGCAGGGGAAGGGACGGGGAAGGGTGAGCGTAGCCGCGCTCGGCGAAGCCCTTCTGAACAAAGGGCGCGGCCGGGCCGACCCCGGGTGCAGTCACCCTCCTTCGGCGTGCGCGATCTCGCTCTGGGAGGTCCGGCTCCACCCGCCGCCGTCTGCAGTTCGGTCGCCTGCCGGGCCTGGGGTGACTGCGCACGACGGCGGGTGGAGGCTGGGGCAACTGCACCGCAGCGCGGGGCGCGTGCGCCCGGGGCGAGGGCAACTGCGGCGGCGTGCACGCGCCAGGCTGCCGTGCGAGCCCCGCTTGGCGCGCCAGTGCGCCGCCTACAATCACAGCCATGCTGAGCACTCGCCAGGAGCGGATCCTGCGCACGGTCGTCGACGAGTACCTGCGCACGGGCCAGCCCGTAGCGTCGCGGTCGATCGCAGCCGACCCCGAACTTGAATGCGGGCCATCGACCGTGCGCAACGAACTCGCGCTGCTCGAGGAGCACGGCCTGCTTGCCCATCCGCACGTCTCGGCGGGGCGCGTGCCCACCGACGCCGGCCAGCGCTATGTGGTCGATCGTCTGCTCAGCGCGGAGCGCATGCCGCTACAGAGCGCGCACAAGCTCGAGCTCTCGCTGATCCGCCAGGAGCTCGACGAGGCGATGCGCGCCACCTCGGAGACGCTCTCGCAGATGAACAACCTGCTTGCCGTGGTCTCGGCGCCGTCGCTGAACACCGCGACGATCCGGCGCATCGAGGTGCTCGCGCTGCAGCCACAGGTGGCGCTGATGGTGATCATCACCTCCACCGGAGGGGTTTCCAAGATGCTCGCCACCTTCGAGCGCGCGGTCGATCCCGGCCTGGTGGCCTGGGCGGGTGAGTATCTCAACGAGCGCCTCGTCGGCCTCGCGCTGGGCGCCCGCATGATCCAGCAGCGCCTGCTCGAGCCGAGCCTGTCGGCAACCGAGCTGGACTTCCTCAGGCGTTTCGCACCGGCCTTCAGCGGCCTCGCGCGCGAGGCCGAGGACGCGCTCTACGTCGAGGGCACGGCCCGGCTGTTCTCCTCGGCCCAGATCGAGGACACGACGCAGATCAACGAGCTGGTGGGCCTGCTCGAGCGCCGCGTGGCCCTGTTGCGCGTTCTGCGTGCCGCGCTCGGAGAGCCCGGCGTGTACGTGCGGATCGGCGGGGAGAACGAGCTGCCGGCGATGCGCTCGCTCGCGCTGGTCGCAGTCGGCTACGGGCTCGGCCAGCGCAAGCTGGGCACCGTGTCTGTGATCGGGCCCGTGCGCATGGACTACGCGGTTGCGATCGCGACCGTGCGCGAGGCGGCCCACGAGCTGTCGCGCTTCGTCGAGGACGCCTATGCCGAGACCTGAGCGGGCTGATGTTCCGCGGGATCCCTATGAGGTGCTGGGCGTCGGTCGAGACGCCTCCGAGCAGCAGATCAAGAAGGCCTTCAGGGCACTCGCACGCGAGCTGCATCCGGACGTCAACGCGCACGATCCGCAGGCCGAGGAGAAGTTCAAGGAGGCCGCCGAGGCCAACGAGATCCTCTCCGATCCCGAGCGGCGCGCGATCTTCGACCGCTACGGACACGAGGGCCTGCGCTCCGGCGGATACGCCCCCAACTTCGATGCCTTCGGCTCGATCAGCGATCTCTTCAACGCGTTCTTCGGCGCCGGCGGCCGTGGCGGTCCGGCGCCGGGCGGGGACATCGCGGTTGCCGTCGAGATCGACCTGCCGGAAGCCGCCGAGGGCCTCAGCCGGACGCTGAGCTACGAGGTAGTCGAGCGCTGCGAGCACTGCCGCGGCAACGGTGCCGAGCCGGGCACGCCGATCGAGACGTGTGAGCGCTGCGGCGGCGCGGGACAGCTGCGCACGGCGACGAACACGCCGTTCGGGCAGATGGTCCGCACGATCGCCTGTGACGCCTGCCAGGGCAACGGCCGGGTGGCCACCCAGCCCTGCCAGGAGTGTCGCGGGCGTGGGCGCATCAAGGTGAAACGCACGCTCGACGTGGAGATCCCCGCCGGCATCGCAGACGGTCAGCGCATCCGCATGGGCGGGCGGGGGCACACCGGCGAGCTGGGCGCGCCCGACGGCGACCTCTACGTGCTCGTGCGCGTGCGCGAGGACAAGCGCTTCATGCGTGAGGGCGACGACCTGATCACCACGCTCGACGTGGCCGCGCCGCTGGCGGCGCTGGGCGGCACCCTCGATGTCCCCACGCTCGAGGGAAGCACCTCGCTGGTGCTGCCCGCAGGCATCCAGCCGGGCGAGGTGCTTACGGTGCGGGGAGCGGGCATGCCCGCCCTCGGCCGCGGCCGGCGCGGGGATCTGCGGGTGGTCGTCAACGTGCTCATCCCGCGCCGCCTCAGCGATGAGCAGCGCGAGCTGCTCGAGCGCCTGAACGGGACGCTCACCGAGGAGAACCTGCGCTCGGAGGAGTCGATGTTCGCCAAGCTACGCCGCGCCCTGGGCAACCAGGCGGCGTGATTCGCCTGGCGCTGCGCGTCCGCCAGGAGCAGGCCGAGATCGTCCTCGCGGAACTGCTCGAGCTCGCTCCCGGCGGGGTCGAGGAGCTGCAGCTCACGAACGGGATCGTCGAGTACGCCGTCTACGGCGCGCCCGGCGAGCTGCCCAGCCTGCCCGACCTGAAAGCGGTGGCGGGTGATGCGCTTGTCGAGATCTCAACCAGCGAGACGCCCGACGACTGGCACGAGCGCTGGCGGCAGTTCCATCGCCCGGTGGTGATCCCCGCGCCGGTGCAGCACGCGGGGACCATGCGCCGCGTCCCCGGCCTGCACGTGCGCCCGCCGTGGGAGGCCGCCAGCTCGGGGCGTGACGGCGAGCTGATCGACATCGTGATCGACCCCGGGCAGGCGTTCGGCACGGGCGGGCACGACAGCACGCGCCTGTGCCTCGCGCTGCTGCTCGAGCTCGCCGCGCGCCTTCCCGTGCCGGGGGCCCTGATCGACGTCGGCAGCGGCTCCGGCGTGCTCGCGATCGCGGCCGCGCAGCTGGGCTTCGGGCCGGTGCTGGCGCTCGACCATGAGATCGAGAGCGTCGCTGCGAGCCAGCAGAACGCCGCCGCCAACGACTGCGAGGTGGAGGTCCGCCGCCTGGACCTGCGTACGCAGGCGCTGCCGTGGCCCGCGAGCGGGGAGCGCCCGCCGGTGGTGCTCGCCAACCTGCTGCTCCCGCTCCTGCTCGAGCTGGCCGAGAGGATGCCCGCTGTGCCCTCGCAGCTGGTGGCCGGCGGGCTGCTGCGCCGTGAGGCCGAGGAGATCACCGGCGCGTTCGGCGAGCGCTTCGGCCTGCGCGAGCGCGCGCGGCGCGAGAGCGGCGAGTGGGCGGCCGTGTGGCTCTGCGCAGGAGAGGATTGATGGCCAAAGGGGGCCTGCGACGGACCGAGGCGCATCTCCCGGTCGCGTGATCGCCGCCCGGCGTCGTGCGTCCGATCGCCGCACTGCATCGCCCCGGCCCCGCCTCGGCGTGATCAGGCGCGGTCGGGCACCTCGGTGGCGGCGCGCACGATCGCGCGATAGACCAGATCGATTGCGGGGCGCACGCCGCCGTCCTCCTCGAGCAGCGTGTCGGCCGCGCGCAGCGCCGAGCCGACCGTCTCGAGCGCCTCGCCGACCGTCTCGGGCTCGGGGTCGCGGCAGGCCGCGATCGCCATGTCGAGCATCGCGTGGGCCTGCTCGAGCGCGCCCGCGAACAGCGCCGGCCCGACGAGGCTGGCGTAGCCGTAGACGCGGGCCAGGCGGCCCGAGAGCTCGATCGTGGCGCCACGCCGCGGCGGGCGTACCGCGGGAAGCTCGCCGCCGTCGAGCAGCGCGGCCATCGTTCCCCCCAGCAGGCCTCGGACGGCGCTCTCGTCGAGGCCCGCCTTGCGCGCCACGCGCAGTGCCATGTACAGCGTCGTCGCGGGCTGGCCGTAGGGCGGGTCCGAGGCGAACACGATCCGCTCCGCAGGCACGCGCGCGAACAGCTCGATCACGTCGAGCGGGAAGAAGCAGGAGATGTCGTACAGCACGCCGGGGTGCTCGGCCAGCGCGGAGGTCAGGATACCCTGGTCGCAGATTGCGCCGTGCGCGAGGATGAGGACGGCCCCGGGATGGCGCAGCGCGAGCGCCACAAGTCCCTCGGCCAGCGGCGGCAGGCCGCGGCCGGCATGGATCAGGATCGGCACGCGCTGCGCTTCGGCGAGCGCGAAGACGCTGTCGAGCTCCTCGCTGTCGAAGTCGAAGTCCTGGGCGCGGGGGTGGAGCTTGATCCCACGCGCCCCCGCGGCCAGGCAGCGTTCGCTCTCGCCAAGCGGATCTTCGGCAGGATCCAGACGGCAGAAGGGCACGAGCCGCCCGTCGCTCTCGCCAGCCCACTCCAGGACACGGTCGTTGGGGAGGCTGTAGGCCGGCTTGCGCTCGGGATCGTGCAGCGGGAACACGCACGCGCGCCGCGCCCCCGCGTCATCAAGCGAGGAGAGCAGCTGGGCCAGCGTGAGCGAGCGGCCATCCTCGTCGAGGCCGAGGTGCGTGTGCGCGTCGATCACTTCGCACTCGGCGGGGCGCAGCTCGGCCACCTCGGCCACGAATGGCGCCAGCGCGCCGGCGTAGAGAGACTCGTCCACGTGGTGCACCCTATTCTCTCGGGGTGGCCTGGCAGGTTGTGATTGCAGGCGGAGGCTTCGGCGGCTTCTACGCCGCCCGTGCGCTCGAGCGCCTGCTGCCCGAGCAGAGCGCGCACGTCACGCTCGTCAACGACGCCAACTTCATGCTCTACACACCGCTGCTGCCCGGGGCGGCGGGGGCCACGCTGGACCCCCGCCACGTCGTCGTGGCGCTGCGCACGCAGCTGCGGCGCACTGACCTGGTGATCGGGCGGGTGACCGGCGCCGACCCCGCCGCCTGCACCATGGGCGTCGACCGCATCGACGGCGAGCACCTGGAGCTCGGCTACGACCAGCTGGTGGTCGCGCTCGGGTCGGTGTCGCGGACGCTGCCGATCCCCGGGCTGGCCGAGCACGCGATCGGCCTGAAGTCCCTGCCGGATGCGACCGCGCTGCGCAATCAGGTGCTCAACTGCCTGGACGTCGCCGAGTCCGTCGAGGATCCCGAGATGCGCGCCGAGTACCTCGGCTTCGTCTTCGTCGGCGCCGGCTATGCCGGCGTCGAGGGCCTGGCCGAGCTGCAGGATTTCGCCGTGCAGGCCATCCGCTTCTATCCGCGCTGCGCCGCGCAGGGCATGCGCTGGGTGCTCGCCGAGGCCAGGGGGCGGATCATGCAGGAGGTCCCCGAGAGCCTCTCCGAGTTCGCCGAAGACGAGCTGCGCCGGCGCGGCATCGAGGTGCGCACCGCAACGACGCTGGCCGAGGTGAACAGCCGCGGAGCGACGCTCTCCGATCGCCAGACCATCCCGGCGCGCACCGTCGTGTGGACCGCGGGCGTCAAGCCGAGCCCGATCGTGGCGCGGCTCGACCTGCCCCTGGATCAGGATGGCCGCGTGCTGGTCGACAGCCGGCTGCGCGTCCGGGAGCGCGAGCCGGCCGCCGCGCGAGCGCGCCCCGGTGCGCAGGTGTGGGCGATCGGCGACTGCGCCGCGGTGCCCGATGCCTCGAGGCCCGGGCAGCCGTGCCCGCCCACGGCCCAGCACGCGATCCGCCAGGGACGGCTGGTCGCGCGCAACATCGCGGCGACGCTCGCCGGGGGCAGCCCGCGGCCGTTCCGCTACCGCACCAAAGGCGTGGTCGCGGAGCTCGGGCGCAACGAGGCCGTGGCGATCACCCTCGGCATCCGCTGGCGCGGGCTGCCCGCGTGGCTGATCGCGCGCACGTACCACCTGCTGCTGATGCCCGGCGCGGGGCGCAAACTGCGTCTGCTGGTCGACTGGAACGTCGCGCTGGCCTTCGGACGTGACTCATCCTCGCCGGGGCGCCTGGGCAGCCCGACACCGCTCGAAGGCGACTAGCGCGCCGAGCTGCCCCGCGCCATCGCCGTTCCGGCGTATCCTGGTCTCTGGATGGCGATTGTCGAGCAGATCAAGGTGGACCTCCAGGGGGCGATGCGTGCGGGCGAGAAGGAGCGGGTGGGTGCGCTCAGGCTCGTGCTCTCCGAGCTCCAGAAGGCGGCCAAGGAGGGCAACGAGGACGAGCTGGCCGTGCTGCGCCGCGAGCGCAAGCGCCGCCTCGAGGCCGCCGCGACCTTCCAGGACGCGGGCCGCGAGGAACTCGCCGCGGGCGAGCGGGCGGAGGCCGAGCTGATCGGCTCCTACCTGCCGGCCGAGCTCTCCGAGCAGGATCTGCAGGTCATCGTGGAGCGCGCCGTGCGTGAGAGCGGCGCCGAGTCCGCCAAGGACATGGGTATGGCGATGAAGCAGGCGATGGCCGCGGTCGACGGCCGCGCCGACGGCAAGCGCGTGTCCGGGCTCGTCCGAGCGGCGCTGGCGGGATGAGGACGCAGATCGAGCTCTCCAACGAAGTCGCCGCCGAGCTGGCCGGCAGCCAGGACGTGGTGCTGCGCGCGCTGGAGGCGCATCTGGACTGCAAGGTGTTCCTGCGCGGCAACCTGCTGACCTTCGACGGCGCGGAGAACGAGACGATCGCGGGCGAGCGCGTCGTGCGCGAGCTCGCCGACCTGATCGCGCGCGGCCACCAGATCGGCCCGGGCACGATCACCGCGGTGACCGGCGCGCTGGACGCGCACGAATCGCCCGCGCGCGTGCTCGAGGACATCGTCTGGCGCCACCGCGGGCTGCGCGTGGCACCCAAGACGATCAACCAGAAGCGCTACGTGGATTCCGTGCGCGACAGCACGATCACCTTCGGCGTGGGTCCCGCCGGCACGGGCAAGACCTTCCTCGCCGTCGCGATGGCGGCGGCCGCGCTCTCACGCAACGAGGTCAACCGCATCATCCTCACGCGGCCCGCGGTGGAGGCGGGCGAGCGCCTGGGCTTCCTGCCGGGCGACCTGATGGCCAAGGTCGATCCCTACCTGCGCCCGCTGTTCGACGCGCTGCACGACATGCTCGACCCCGAGAAGGTCTCCCAGCACATCGAGCGCGGCGTGATCGAGATCGCCCCGCTGGCGTTCATGCGCGGACGCACCCTCAACGACTCCTTCGTGATCCTCGACGAGGCCCAGAACACGACGCCCGAGCAGATGAAGATGTTCCTCACCCGTCTGGGCTTCGGCTCGAAGATGGTCGTCACGGGGGACGTCACGCAGGTGGACCTCCCCCGCGAGCAGCGCTCCGGCCTGATCGTCGTGGGCGACATCCTCGAGGGCGTCGAGGGCATCGAGTTCGTGCGCTTCGGCGGCGAGGACGTGGTTCGCCACAAGCTCGTGCAGCGGATCGTGGAGGCCTATGACGAGCACGCTCAGCGCGATCTGCCCGACGGCGCGGGTGCGCAGATCGTGGCGCGCGCGGCGCCCGAGGGCACGCCTCGGTCGGCCATCCGCAGCGCCTGAGCCGCGATGGTTGACGTCGAGGTCCTCGGTGCAGCTGCCGCCGCCCGCGCGCCGTCGGTGGCCGAGGTGGAGCGCCTGTGCCGGGCTACGGCGGCCGCCGCCGGGGTGCACGACGGGCATGTGGCGATCGAGTTCGTGGGCGCCGAGCGGATCGAGCAGCTCAACGGGCAGTACCGGGCGAAGCCCGAGCCGACCGACGTGCTGTCCTTTCCGATCGACGGCGCCGGCCCGCTCGCGGCGAGCGCCGGTTCGAACGGGGACCACCGCCGGGACGGTTCGGGCGAGCACCTCGAACGCGAGCTTGGCGACGTGGTGATCTGCGCCGAGCACACCGCCGACCTGCGTGAGGCGATCGTTCACGGGATGCTGCATCTGCTGGGGATGGATCACGAGACCGACGCGGGCGAGATGCTGGCGCTGCAGGGCCGGCTGCTGAGAGAGCTCGCTTGAGCAGCGCGGGCTTCGTCGCGCTGGCGGGTCGCCCGAACGTGGGCAAGTCGACGTTCGTCAACGCTGTGGTCGGACAGAAGGTGGCGATCGTCTCCGACCGTCCACAGACCACCAGGCGCGCGATCCGCGGCGTGCATCAGAGCGGCAACCGCCAGCTCGTGCTGGTCGACCTGCCCGGCGTGCAGCGGCCCCGCGACGCGCTCACCGCGCGCATGGCGCGTCGCGTGCAGGAGGAGCTCGAGGGCGCCGATGCCGCGCTGCTGATGCTCAACGGGGAGGAGAGCGTGGGACCGGGCGACCGTTTCATCGCGGCCCTGCTCGCCGGCGCGGGGATCCCCGTGACGATCGCGCTCAACAAGGTGGATCGCCTCTCGCGCGGGCGGCTGCTGGCGGCTCTGGAGCAGGCCGCCGAGCTCGACGTGGGCGATGATGTCTTCCCGATCTCCGCGCGCAGCGGCTCGGGTGTGAGCGCGCTCGTCGATCATCTGGCCGCGCAGATGCCCGAGGGGCCGCTCCTGTTCGCCGCCGACGCCGCCTCCGATCAGCCACGCGCGGTGCTGCTGGCCGAGTTGATCCGCGAGGCGGTCATCCGGCGCACCTTCCAGGAGGTGCCCCACTCGGTCGAGGTCATGCTCGAGGAGATCGAGCGCCCGCGCGAGGGGCTGGTCAGGGTGCGCGCGCTGGTGTGGGTGGAGAGCAACTCCCAGAAGGGCATCCTGATCGGCGCGCAGGGGCGGATGATCAAGGCGATCGGGACGGCCGCGCGGCGCGAGCTCGAGCGTGAGCTCGGCTGCCACGTGCACCTCGACCTCTCGGTGCGCGTGCGCCGCGACTGGCGCGGTGATGAGGGCCTGCTCGACCGTCTGGGGATCACCTAGGCGCCTCGCTGCAGCGGCGGGATCAGAGCCTGCGGCCGAGCTGCTCGGCGATTCGCCGCAACGCCGGCAGGTCGAGCTGGCTACCCCAGGCGAAGGGCACGCCGATCACCTCGAAGTGCTGCCGGCGCAGGCGGGCGACCTGGTTATGCTGAAAGCGCGCGCGGTCGTGGACGGTCTGCGCCGCCTGGGCGGCGGCGCAGATGACCTCGACGTCGGCGGAGCGCTGCCCGCGCCCCGCGCCGACGCGCTCGGCCGGACGTGCCGAGCGCGGCTCTCCGTTGGGCGTGAGCTTCGCGATGCGCTCCAGCTCGGCAGCGTTGAAGCGCTGCGGCAGCAGACAGTTCACGATCACCGCGTCGAGCGTCCGCGCGAGCTGGTCCGTGAGGCCCTGCTGAACCTCGAGCGCCTCGGTAACCGCCATCTCGGTCCCCAGCGCCACCGCCAGGAAGCCCGTGCGCGCCGGGTCGCCCAGCAGATCTCCCACCTGCTTGGCCTGGCCCGCGATCGGCCCCACGCGGGCGATCGCGCCGAAGGTCTGCGGCGAGCGCAGCATGCCCAGCGCGTGCCCCGTGGCGGGCGCATCGAGCACCACGAGGTCATAGCCCGCCGAGCGCCGCCGCCAGCGGTCGTCCTGGGTGAGCTCCCAGATCTTGACCATGCTGATGATCTCCTTCGCTCCCGGCGCCGCCGCGGCGAAATACTGAAAGGCGCCGCTGGAGGCCAGCATGCGCCCCGACACGCGCCCGCCGAGCGCCTGCAGCCACTCCTCCAGCGCGCGGTCGGGGTCGATTGAGATGCTCCACAGCTGCTCCTGCAGGCGGGTCTCCACGCCCGGCTCGCGCGCGCGGTGCTCGAACATGCCGGGCAGCCGGCCCTGGTCGCCGACCTCGACCACGATCGTGCGCAGGCCGCGCCCCGCTGCCAGCAGCCCGATCGCGGCGGACATGGTCGTCTTGCCCACGCCGCCCTTGCCGGTGATCACGAGCAGCTTGCGGTCGAGCACCGACGGCATCAGCTGGCAGTCTGTCTGAAACCGCCACCGGCGGACGCGACCTACAATCGTGCCGATGAACACACCGCCAGGCGACTCCTTCGACGTGCAGCTCGAGTATGACCGCGACGGTCTGGTGCCCTGCGTGGTGCAGGACTGGGGCAGCGGCGAGGTGCTGACGCTGGCCTACATGAACGAGCAGGCGTTGCAGCGCACGCGCGAGAGCGGCGAGCTGCACCTCTTCAGCCGCTCGCGCGGTGAGCAGTGGCACAAGGGGGCAACGAGCGGCAACACCCAGCGCGTGCGCGCCCTGCGCGTGGACTGCGACGGCGACGCGCTGCTCGCGCTCGTCGAGCCCGCCGGGCCGGCCTGCCACACGGGCGAGCGCACCTGCTTTCACCGCGGCGCAGCTGAGCCCCGCCGCGCGCCTTCGAGGCGCTGCCCGCACTCGAGCGCACGCTCGTGGAGCGAGCGCGCGAGCGTCCCGCCGGCTCCTACACGGTCGCGCTGCTCGAGAACCCCAGCACATCGGCGAGAAGGTCATGGAGGAGGCCGAGGAGGTGGCGCGCGCCGCTCGCGAGGAGTCCGACGAGCGCGTCGACGAAGAGGCCGCCGACGTGCTCTACCACCTGCTCGTGCTCCTGCGCAGCCGCGGGCGCTCGCTCACGGATGCCGAGCGGGTGCTCGATGGCCGTCGCTCCTAGGGCGCCCGCGGGCGAGGATGCCGCGGCGCCGCCGCTGGCGATCGGGCCGAGCCTGGAGGAGGCGCGGGCGCTCGCACGCGAGCACAACCTGATCCCGTTGAGCACGAGCTTATCGAGGACTGCGAGACGCCGGTCTCGGCCTTCCTGAAGCTGCGCGCGCTGGCCCCCGGGGAGCCGGCCTTCCTGCTGGAGTCAGCCGACCAGGGCCAGCGGGTGGGCCGCTGGTCGTTCATCGGCTTCCGCCCGCGCGCGGTCCTGCGCTGGTCGCTGGGCGACGGCGGGGACCCCTACGCGCTCGCCGCCGAGCATGTCGCGCGCTTCGAGCAGGCGCCGATGAGCGACGCGCCGCCGTTCGCCGGCGGCGCGGTGGGCTACTTCGGCTACGACCTCGTGCGCACCGTCGAGCCGCTCGGAGACCCCCCGGCGGGCCGGGCGGCGATCCCCTCGGGCTGCCCGACATGGCGCTGATGCTCTCCGACGCGCTCGTCGTCTTCGATCACCTCAAGCACACCGTCACGATCCTCGTCAACGCCGACCTGCAGGCCGAGCCCGACATCGAGCGCGCCTACGGGCTCGCGGCGCGCACCATCGGCGAGATCCGCTGCGCGCTCGCCGGCCCCGTCCCGCGCGCCGCAGCCCGCCGCAGGCGTGCGCACCCCGCCGGACTTCCAGTCGAACATGCCGCGCGAGCAGTTCGAAGCGATGGTCGAGCGGATCGTGCGCTACATCTACGCCGGCGACGCCTTCCAGGTCGTGCCCTCCCAGCGCTGGTCGGCGGCGGTGCCGGTCGAGGCGTTCTCGATCTACCGGGGCCTGCGCGCGGTCAACCCGAGCCCCTACATGTACTTCCTGGACTTCGGCGACTTCCAGGTCGCCGGCGCGAGCCCCGAGCCGCTGCTCACCGTCACCGGGCGTCACGTCGCCACCAAGCCGATCGCCGGCACGCGCCCGCGGGGGGCCAACCCCGAGGAGGACCGGCGCATCGCGGCCGAGCTGCTGGCCGACGAGAAGGAGCGCGCCGAGCACGTGATGCTGGTCGACCTCGGGCGCAACGACCTCGGGCGCGTGTGCGAGTACGGCAGCGTGACCGTCGACGAGCTGATGGAGATCGAGCCCTACAGCCACGTCATGCACATCGTCTCCTCGGTGTCCGGCACGCTGCGCGCGGGCGTCGGCGCGATGGACGCGCTGCGCGCGGTGCTGCCCGCCGGCACGCTGTCGGGGGCGCCGAAGGTGCGGGCGATGCAGATCATCGACGAGCTCGAGCCCGTCAAGCGCGGCGGCTACGGCGGCGCGATCGGCTACCTCAGCTACGCCGGCGATCTCGACACCGCGATCCACATCCGCACCGTCGTCGTCAAGGACGGCATCGCCCACGTGCAGGCGGGCGGGGGGACGGTCGCGGACGCCAAGCCCGCCTACGAGTACGAGGAGTCGGTGGCCAAGTCCCGGGCCGCGATGCGCGCGATCGCGCTCGCCTGCGAACAGCCGGACTGGTCATGAACGCGACGGCGAGGATCTGCGGAGGCCGACCGTGAAGGTGCTGGTCATCGACAACTACGACTCGTTCACCTACAACCTCGTCCAGTACCTCGGCGAGCTGGGAGCGGACGTGGAGACCGTGCGCAACGACCGCGCGAGCGTGGATGAGCTGCTCGCCGACGGGCGCTTCGAGCGCTGCGTGGTCTCGCCCGGGCCCTGCACGCCCGACGAGGCGGGCATCACCCTGGAGGCCGTGCGCCGCCTGCCCGAGGCGGGCATCCCCACGCTGGGCGTGTGCCTCGGCCACCAGGCGCTCGCCCAGGCCTTCGGCGGACGCGTCGTGCTGCAACCCGCCGGTGCACGGCAAGGCGACCACGATCGAGCACGACGGGCGCACGATCTTCAGCGGCCTCGCCTCGCCGCTGACGGTGGGGCGCTACCACTCGCTCGTCGTCGACCCCGAGCTGCCCGACTGCCTCGAGGAGTCCGCGCGCGGGGGCGGCGTGCTGATGGCCGTGCGCCACCGCGAGCTGCCGGCCGAGGGCGTCCAGTTCCACCCCGAGTCGGTGCTCACCGAGCAGGGCCGCGAGCTGCTCGCCAACTTCCTCTCGCCCGCGGCCGCGCCATCGGTCGCCGCGCAGCCCGGTCCCGGGGCCCGCTAGCACCCGCGCCATGCCCAACCCGATCCTCACCGCGGCGATCGACGCGCTCGCCTCGCGCCGGGACCTGAGCGCCGACGAGACCGCCGCGGTGCTCGCGGAGATCATGCACGGCGAGGTCTCCGAGACGCAGATCGCCGGCTTCCTGATCGCGCTGCGCACGAAGGGGGAGACCGTCGAGGAGCTGGCAGGCCTGGCGCGCACGATGCGCGAGCTGGCCGCGCACGTGCCGAGCGCGCGCGAGGATCTGCTGGACACCGCCGGGCACCGGCGGCGGGCGGCAGCACCTTCAACGTGTCCACCACCGCCGCCCTGATCGCCGCCGGCGCGGGGTGCGCGGTGGCCAAGCACGGCAACCGCTCGGCCACCAGCCGCTCGGGCTCGGCCGACGTGCTCGAGGCGCTCGGCGCGCGCATCGACCTCGCGCCCGACGCGGTCGCGCGTGCATCGACGAGGCCGGGTTCGGCTTCATGTTCGCGCCCGCCCACCATCAGGCGACCCGCTTCGTCGTGCCCGTGCGCCACGAGCTCGCGGTGCGGACGATCTTCAACCTGCTCGGGCCGCTCACCAACCCCGCCGGCGCGCGCCGGCAGCTGATCGGCGTCTCCGACGCGCGCTTCCTGGAGACGATGGCCGGCGCGCTGGCGCAGCTCGGCGTCGATCGCGCGCTGCGTCGTCGCGGGCGAGGACGGCCTCGACGAGGTATCCGCGAGCGCGCCCACCCGGGTGATCGAGGTCAACGGCGAGGAGATCCGCAGCTACGTGCTCGAGCCCGGGCAGGTGGGCGTCTCGCTCGAGCCCGGCTCGGCCGCCGAGCAGGGCTGGAGCGGCGGCACGCCGCGAGCAGAACGCGGCGGTCACGCGCGCGATCCTCGAGGGTGGCCGAGCGGGTCCCGCACCGGGCGAGCCGCTCGCCGTCATCAACGCCGGCGCCGCGATCTACGCGGCCGGCGCGGCTGACACGATCGCGGAGGGCGTCGAGGCCGCGCGCAGCGCGCTCGCCGACGGCCGCGCGGCCGCCGCGCTCGAGCGCTACGTCGCGGCGAGCCGCAGACACGCGCCCGCGGAGGCGCTCGCGTGAGCACCCGCTCGTCGAGCGTGCTGGAGCGCATCCTCGCTGAAACGCGCGAGGAGGTCGAGCGCCGCAAGCGCGAGGCGCCGCCGGCCGTCACAGAGCCCGTCGCGGGCCGTCGCGCCGGCGCCTTCGGCGACGCGCTGAAGCGGCCCGGGATCGGCGTGATCGCGGAGTTCAAGCGCCGCTCGCCCTCGGCCGGGCAGCTGCGCGAGGAGCCCGACCTCGCGACGATCGCTCGCCGCCTACGAGCGCGGCGGCGCGGTCGCGGTATCGGTGCTCACCGAGGGGCCCAACTTCGGCGGCGCGCTCGGCGACCTGCGCGCTGCACGCGCCGCGTGCGCGCTGCCGCTGCTGCGCAAGGACTTCATCGTCGATCCCTACCAGCTGCACGAGGCCGTCGCCGCAGGCGCCGATGCGGTGCTGCTGATCGTCGCCGCGCTCAGCACGGCCGAGCTCGCCTCGCTGTACGAGGGTGCGCGGGCGCTCGGCCTCGACGTGCTCGTCGAGGTGCACGACCGCGCCGAGCTGCTGCGTCGCGCTCGAGCTGGGGGCGGAGATCGTCGGGATCAACAACCGCGACCTGCGCGACTTCAGCGTCGACGTCGAGCGCACCGCACGCCTGCTGGCGGACGTCCCGCCCGCAGTCAGCGTCGTCTCGGAGTCGGGCATAGCCGCAGCCGCGCAGCTCTCACGCCTGCAGGAGCTCGGCGTCGAGGCGGTGCTCGTGGGCGAGGCGCTCATGCGCGCGGGCGATCCCGCGGCCGCGCTGGTGGGGCTGCGGAGCCTTTAGATCGACCGTGCTCGCCCTTTAGATTGCATTCACACGCCTCGTTCATCCTGCTCTGACATGAAGCGCACCTTCTTCGTCCCTTTCCTCGCAGCCCTGCTCGGCGGCGCCATCGTCGTGGCCGTCGTTGCCGCCGCGGGCGGGCTCGGCGAATCCCAGAAGACGGTCACCACCGTCGAGGCCACGCCCGTGGCGCCGTCGAACGCCTCGGTGCACACGAGCGTGGGGCTGACGCCGCACGAAGTCTATGTTCGCGACGCGCCCGGCGTGGCGTTCGTGACCTCCACGGTCGTGCAGAAGACCGAATCCCCCTTCAACCTGTTCGGCGGCGAAAGCCAGCGCCAGGGCGAGGCCACCGGCTCGGGCATCGTGATCGACTCCAACGGAACCATCCTCACCAACTACCACGTCATCGAGAACGCCATCAAGGTCACCGTGAGCTTCGAAAAAGGCAACTCGGTCGAAGCGCAGGTGGTCGGCAAGGATCCCTCCAACGACCTCGCCATCCTGCGCATCCCGACCGACGGACTGACGCTGCACCCGCTCACGCTCGGGGACTCAGCCACCGTCCAGGTCGGCGACCCGGTGTACGCGATCGGCAACCCGTTCGACCTCGAACGCACGCTCACAACGGGAGTCATCTCGGCCCTGCAGCGCGAAATCACTGCGCCCAACGGCTTCACGATCAACAACGTGCTGCAGACCGACGCTCCGATCAACCCCGGCAACTCGGGCGGCCCGCTGCTCAACGCCAGCGGCCAGGTGATCGGCATCAACTCGCAGATCGAGACGGGCGGCAGCGGAGACGGCAGCGTCGGCATCGGCTTCGCCGTGCCGATCAACACCGCCAAGGCCGAGATCTCCGAGCTCGAGAAGGGCGGCACCGTGCGCGGCGCCTACCTCGGGCTCACATCGCTCACGATCGACGGCTCGCTGTCGGCGCTCAATCTCCCCGTCAAGAGCGGCGCGCTCGTGCAGACCGTGCAGAAGGGGACCGCAGCGGAAAAGGCCGGGATCCACGGTGGCACGGTCAGCAGCACGGTCGAAAACGGCCAGATCGCGATCGGCGGTGACATCATCCTGTCGGTCGACGGCACCGCGATCCACGGCTCGGAAGAACTCGCCGCAGCGATCGAGGCGCACAAACCCGGCGACACGATCACGATCCGCCTGCTGCGCGCCACCGGCGGCGGGCACTACACCGAAAAGACCGTCAAAGCCACGCTCGGGCAGCGCCCCAACTCGGTGCCCAACCCGAACACGCCCGAAGGCTAGGGCGCAGCGGCGCGGGCCCCGCTCGCCGCGGGCGCGCGCGTGAGGCGTGCGCCCACGCGGTGACTCGCTACGGTTGGGGCGATGGAGGCGCAGCCAACAAGAGCGAAGATCTGCGGCATCACGAGCCTCGCCGACGCCGAGCTGGCGGTCGAGCTGGGGGCGTGGGCGCTCGGCATGATCTTCTACGAGGGCAGCCCGCGCAGGTGCTCGCTGGCGGAGGCGCAGCGGATCGTCGCGCGGCTGCGCCGCAAAGTGGAGCTGTGCGGGGTGTTCGTCAACGCGCCGCTGCGCGATGTGGTGGAGCCGAGCGAGGCGCTCGGTCTGAGCCTGCTGCAATTCCACGGCGACGAGGGCCCCTCCTACTGCGCCGAGGCGCGGCGCAGGACGGGAGCGCGGGTGATCAAGGCGACACAGGTCGCCGGACCGGGCGATCTGCGCGACCTGGAGCGCTTCCACGTCGACTTCCACCTGCTCGACGCGCGCTCGCGCACGCCGGCCCGCCGCGCGCTGCGCGGCGGAACGGGCGAGACCTTTGACTGGACGCTGCTCGCGGAGCGCCGCTCCAGCGTGCCGCTGATCCTCAGCGGCGGGCTGCACGCCGGGAACGTCGCCGAGGCGATCGCGCTCACGCACCCCTACGCGGTCGACAGCGCCAGCGGCACCGAGGCCGCCCCCGGGCACAAGGATCCACAGAAGCTGCGCGCGTTCATCGCGGCCGCTCGCGGCGCCGCCGGCGAGCCCGGGGGCGAGCCCGCGGCGGCTCACGCCAAGGTCGGTCAGCCCGCGTGAGCGCCGCCGGCACGGACAGCTCAGCGCCCGCGAACGGCGGTGCGGGTCCGATCGAGCATCGCTTCGGCCCCTACGGCGGGCAGTTCGTGCCCGAGACCCTGATGCCGGCGCTGGCCGAGCTCGAGCAGGCCTGGCTGGCCGCGCGCGCCGACGCGGGCTACCGCAGCGAGCTCGACGGACTGCTGCGCGACTTCGCCGGGCGTCCCACCCCGCTCTACCGCGCACGGCGCCTCTCCGAGCGCGTGGGCCGGCCCGTCTACCTCAAGCGCGAGGACCTCAACCACACCGGCTCGCACAAGCTCAACAATGCGCTCGGGCAGGTGCTCTTGGCGCGTCGCATGGGCAAGCGGCGCATCATCGCCGAGACCGGCGCGGGGCAGCACGGCGTGGCGACCGCAACGGTCTGCGCGCTGCTGGGGATGGAGTGCATCGTCTACATGGGCGTCGAGGACACGCGCCGCCAGCGCCCCAACGTGCAGCGCATGGAACTGCTCGGGGCGAGCGTGCGGCCGGTCGATGCGGGTGCGATGACGCTCAAGGAGGCCACCTCGGCCGCCATCCGCGACTGGGTCACAAACGTCCACAGCACCCACTATGTGATCGGCTCGGCCGTCGGGCCCGCGCCCTATCCCGCGCTCGTGCGCGACCTGCAGCGGGTGATCGGCGACGAGGCCCGCGCACAGATCCTCGAGCGCGAGGGGCGGCTGCCGGCGCGGGTCGTGGCGTGCGTGGGCGGAGGGTCCAACGCGATCGGCACCTTCGCCGCCTTCATCCCCGACGAGCAGGTCGAGCTCGTCGGCGTGGAGGCCGGGGGCGAGGGGATCCAGACGGCCCGTCACGGGGCACCGCTGACAGTTGGCGGGCGCCCCGGGATCCTGCACGGCTCGCGCTCCGCGGTGATGCAGGACGAGGAGGGGCAGATCGTCCAGGCACACTCCATCTCCGCCGGGCTGGACTATCCCGGCGCGGGGCCGCAGCACGCACACCTGCGCGACAGCGGCCGCGCGCGCTACGTGGCGGTCACCGACCGCGAAGCCCTCGCCGCCTTCCGCATGCTCGCCCGCCTGGAGGGCATCATCCCGGCGCTCGAGACCGCGCACGCGCTCGCCTGGATCCTGGCTGAGCCCGACGGCGAGCTGGACCTCGTCTGCCTGTCCGGCCGTGGCGACAAGGATCTGGCCGAGGTGCTCGCGGGAGGCGAGGCGTGAGCTCGGTCGGCACCACCGGCATCGAGCGTATCGCCGGCGCGTTCGCCCACAGCGAGAAGCGCGCCGCCCTGATGCCCTACCTCATGGGCGGCTTCCCCGGCCTCGCCGAGTCCGTTGCGATCGGCGAGGCGTGCGTCGAGGCCGGGGCGGACGTGATCGAGCTCGGGATGCCCTACTCCGACCCGCTGGCCGACGGCCCCGTCATCCATGCCGCCGGCACGCGCGCGCTGCAGGCCGGCGCGAGCGTGGCAGGGGTGCTGGAGGTCGCCCGCGCGCTCGCGGGGAGCGTTCCCGTGGTTTTGATGTGCTACGCAAACATGGTCTTCGCACCGGGCCTCGAGGCGTTCGTCGAGCGCCTGCACGCGAGCGGCGCGTGCGGGCTGATCGTGCCCGACCTGCCGCAGGGCGAGTCCGCCGACGTGCTCGCCGCCTGCGATGCGGGCGGCCTCGCGCTGGTGCCGCTCGTCGCGCCCACCACGACGCCCGAGCGCCTGGCCGCGATCGGTGCCCGCGCGCGGGGCTTTCTCTACACGGTCTCCGTGGTCGGCACCACCGGGGAGCGCAGCACGCTGCCCGAGCAGTTTGCGCAGGTCGTCGCGCGCGCCAAGGCGAGCACCACCGTACCCGTCGCACTCGGCTTCGGCATCAGCACGCCCGAGCAGGCGCGTGCGGCCGCCGACGCGGGGGCCGACGGGGTGATCGTCGGAACGCGCCTGGTTCGCGCGGCGGGCGAGTCCGAGGATCCCGCGGCCGCCGTGGGGGCGCTCGTCGGCGAACTGGCCGCGGGCCTTGCGCGGGCTCGCTAGGATTCCGCAGGCATGGGCTTCGTCCTCACCGTCACCGCCGGCCTGGTCATCTGGATAGTGCTCTGGGCGCTCGGGGCCAAGGGCACCGACGCGTTCATGCTCGCCACCGTGATCATCCTCGTCGGAGCCGCGGTGAAGATCCTCTCGGGCTACCTGCCCGGCCGCCGCAGCTGAGGCTGCACCGTGCGCGCACGCTGGCTCTGCCTGGCCGCCCTCGTCGCTGTCGCGCCCCTGCTGAGCAGCTGCGGGGGCACCGCGGTCTCGGGCGCCTCCGAAGCGGTCGGCAGCCAGCTGGCCATCTACTCGAGCCTGCCGCTGCAGGGCCCCAAGGCGACGATCTCCCAGCAGGTCGTCGACGGCGAGACGCTCGCGCTCGCTGAAACCGGAGGGCGCGTGGGACCCTTCAAAGTGGGCTTCGTCTCGCTCGATGACTCCAACGAAACCAGCGGTCAGTGGGATCCCGGCGTCAGCGCCACCAACGCCAAGACGGCCGCCGAGGACACCAGCACGATCGCCTACATCGGTGATCTGGACTCCGGCGCGACGGCGATCTCGCTGCCGCTGATGAACGCCGCCGGCATTCTGCAGGTCAGCCCCGCCAGCCCCTACGTCGGCCTGACCTCCTCGCGCGACGCGGGCCAGGACGAGCCCGAACGCTTCTACCCCACCGCCAAGCGCACGTTCGGGCGCCTGCAGCCCGGCGACCCCGTCGAGGCGGCCGCCCAGGTGCGCCTGATGGACGCTCTCGGCGTGCACCGCGTGTACGTGATCGACAACGAAGAACCGTTCGAGGTGCCGCTGGCCGAGCTCGTCGCAGAAGACGCCGCGCGCGCAGGGATCGAAGTGGCGGCGCACAACAGCTTCAGCACCGCCGGCGGCACGCTCTACACCGGCGAGGTCGAAAAGGTCGTGCGCAGCCACGCTCAGGCCGTGTTCTTCGCGGGTGGCGGTGGGGCGGGGACCGTCGCGCTGTGGCAGCAGCTGCACAGCGCCGACCCCGGCCTGCTGCTGCTGGGCTCGAGGGCGCTCGCCGAAAGCTCGTTCACGGCGCAGATCGGTGCGGCCGGCGCCAGCACCTACCTCACCACGCCGCTGCTCGCACTCGATGAATACCCGCCGTCGGCGCAGCGCGTGCTCGCCGCCAGCCGCCGCGAGTTCGGCGGCGAAGCCGGCCCCTGGGTGCTCTACGGCTACGAGGCGATGAGCGTGGTGCTCGATTCGATCCGCAGCGCCGGGGTGCGCGGCAACGTGCGCGAGGTCGTCACCGAACACTTCTTCGCCACCAGCGATCGCAGCTCGGTGATCGGGCGCTACTCGATCGAGGCCGACGGCGAAACCACGCTCTCGCGCTACGGCGTGGATCGCGTGGTCGGCGGGCAGCCCGTCTTCTACCGCGCGATCGAAGTCAACTAGCCCGACTGGCGCAGGCCCAGCACCAGTCGCAGACGCTGGACGTCGCCGGCCAGTTCGTGCCCGCCGCCCACCAGCGTGGTGGCGTTGCGCAGGTAGGGAACGAAGTTGGACAGCGGCGGGCCTTCGGTCAGGCCGGCCGCTTCGAAGACGCTCAGCAGGACGGGGAATTCGACGAGCAGGCTCGGCTTGATCCCTTCGCCGAGAGTGCTCTCCGCCGCCGCGTAGGAGGTGCTCGCGGAGAGCACGCTGGGCGGGCTCAGGGCCGCGCTCACCGACGCTTCGCCGAGCCCCAGCACGAACTTCGTCTGCCCGCTCGGCGAGCGCCCGACGGCGATGTCGAGGGCGAGCGGAAGGCCGCTCATGCGCACGCTCTGCGCGGCTTCGCTGCCGGCGATCGAGACGGGTTGCGGCGAGGCTCCCATGCTGCGCAGCTGGGCGGCGAGCTCGCCGACCGCGGCGCGCGAGAGCGCCGGGTTCCTGGATTCGATCACCACCGCCGCCTTAAGTTCAAAGAGGTTGCTCCCGCTCGCGAAGATGCCCGCCGAGCCCATCCAGCTGGCGTAGTCGCGCTTGGCCTGCGCGTTGTCCGCACCGAGCACGCTGAGCGGGCTCAGCAGGCCCTGCAGCAGCCCCTTCAGGCTGATCCCCGCGGGCGGCGCTTCCGGGCCGGCGCTGCCCAGCGAGGAGATTTCCTGCACGCCCGCGACCGCGCCGCCGAGGTTCCGGCCGGCTTCCGCCAGGCCCACCGCCAGCCATGAGTCGCCCGGCAGTTCGCCCAGCGCCCGGGCGCCCTGGGCGCTGGAGGACAGAAGCCCGCCGCCCGAGGCGCCCGGGCCGCTGCTCACGCTGTCCGCGTCGAGCGCCAGCGAGCTCGTGGAGGGCACGAGCGAGACGTTCGCCGCGCGCTGGCCGCTCAGCAACGACAGCAGAGCGCCCGCGCCCGGCTGTGCCACAGCGCTGCCGCCGGCCGCGAAGACATGCGCGAGGGCCCCCGCCGGCGCCGCCGCCACCAGCTTGGAGTACGTCGGCGCGGCCGCCAGCGAGGGCCCGCCGAGGGCGGTGTCGATGACGCTCTTCAGGCCCGCTTCGCTGCCGATCACGGCGAAGCGGTGTACCAGCCCGAAGGCCACGCCGCCGGCCGTGCTCTCGTAGGAGATGCCGCGGTAGCTGTGACCGTGCGCGCCCGCACGGTCGGCCTGTCCGCTCAGGAACGCGCTGGCCTTCGACGCGTCGCTCGTGTCCATCACGATCGCCCCCTGCGCGCCGCCGGCGAAGGGGAAGGCCAGACGCGCCACCGAGGAGCTCAGCAGGCCCTGCGCGAGCACCGGCTCGAGCGCGTCCGCTGAGCTCAGCGAGTTGACGAAGATCGCCGCCTGGGGCCCGAGCCAGGGTTCGATGTCGTGCTTGAAGACCGGGGTCGGAGAGCCCGGTGTCTGCAGCGCCTGGATCAGGCCCGCGTAGGGATCGCTCTTCTGCGTGAGCGCCTGTCCCGAGGCGAGCGCGGCCGACTTCAGCGAGCCGCTGGGGCGCACGGTCGCCTCCGCGTACAGCGGCGCCGTGGAGGGGACCACGGCGGCGGGGCTCGCGCTCGTGCCGCTGCTGTGGGAGGACCCGCAGCCGGCGAGCAGCGCGGCGGCGAGCACGCTCAGCAGCGACGCGCGCACGCGGGCAGGGGAGGGTCGGATGGCGGTGGAGGGCAACGCGTTGGAGTCCTTGGTGCCGGAGCGGTGGACCGGCGGAGGCGATCGTACGCCCAGCACCGGCGTGTGCGCAAGCGGGCAGCGATCTGCAAGCGCTGTTTCAGCGCGCCGCGGTGCACGAGCGGTTGCACGACTGCGAATCGCGCCGTCCCACCCGGATACGGCGCGAAAACCCGCTCTCCGCAGCCACTTTCTGCGCCTCGTGAGGCGAGCGAACGGCGAAGTGGGAGAAGATGTGCAAATGGGGTTGCATTGTGGGAGGAAGTGGGATATGTTCGCCCGCAGCGAGCCGGGGTGGAGGGGCTCCTCCCACTCCTCCACCTCGGCTCGGTAATCAACTTGGAGCATTCTCAGTGGTCCCCTTTCGCGGCACCTTCGACCATACGCTCGACGCCAAGAACCGCCTCACGGTGCCCGCGCGCTACCGCGCCGCGCTGTCGGAGGGCGTGGTGCTCGCGATGCCCGTCGACCTGAAGCCCTGCCTGGGCGTGTGGCGCCCGCAGGAGTACGAGGCCTACACCGCCCGCGCGCTCGCCGAACTGCCGCCGCTGTCCTCGCGGCGCAACGAGCTCGAGCGCTTCTTCTACGGCAGCTCCCACGACGCAGAGCTCGACGCCGCCGGGCGCATCATGGTGCCCGGCTTTCTCGGCGAGCACGCCAAGCTCGCCAAGGAGGTCGTGGTGGTGGGCGTGGGCGACCGCCTCGAGGTGTGGGACAGGAGCTCCTGGAGTGAACATCGACCGGCGCTGCTGAGCGGCGTCGCGGAGGTCACCGCGCGTGTCGACGACGCTGCTTGACGGCCGCCATGGCGCGCCGCCCGCCGAGGGGCGCGTGCCCGAGCTGGCGCGCCGCCGGCGGGGCCCGCGCGAGGGCACTCGCCCGTCGGCCGCGCGCCGCGCGGCCCGTGAGAGCGCCGGGCAGGGCGCGGGCGGCTCGCACACGCCCGTGCTCGCCGCCGAGCTGCTCGAGCTGCTCGATCCCGCACCCGGTCAGACCGCCATCGACTGCACCTTCGGCGACGGCGGGCACGCCCGCCTGCTCGCCGAGCGCCTGGGTGCGACGGGCACGCTGGTGGCGATCGACCGCGACCCCCTGGCCGAGGAGCGCTTTGCCGCGCTGGCTGCCGAGACGTCCTGCTCGGTGCGCTTCATCCGCGCCGGGTACGCGGAGGCGCTCGAACTGCTCGCGCGGGAGGGAATGCGGGCCGACATGGCGTATTTCGACCTGGGCATGTCATCGATGCAGGTCGACACGCGCGAGCGGGGCTTCTCCTACTCATACGACGCGCCGCTGGATATGCGCATGGACCCCACCCAGGAGCTGAGCGCGAAGCAGATCGTCGCCGAGTGGGACGAGCGCCGCCTCGCCCACATGCTGCGCGACTTCGGCGAGGAGCGCCACGCGAACGCGATCGCCCGCGCGATCGTGCGCCGGCGCTCTCGCGCGCCGATCGAGACCACGCTCGAGCTCCTCGACACGATCAACTCCGCGATTCCCGCGCCCGCCCGCTTCGCCGGCGGCCACCCTGCCAAGCGCTCGTTCCAGGCACTGCGAATCGCCGTCAACGACGAGCTGGGACAGCTCGACCGCGCCCTGCCGCTCGCGTGGGGGCTGCTGCGCGAGGGCGGCGTGCTCGCCGCGATCGCCTTCCACTCGCTCGAGGACCGCCGCGTCAAGCGCTTCCTCGGTGAGCGCGCCCGCGGCTGCATCTGCCCGCCCGAGCTGCCCGTCTGCGTGTGCGGACGCCAGCCGGAGGCGGCGCTGATCGCACGCCGCTCGATCGTGCCCTCGGCCGAGGAGGTCGAGCGGAACCCGCGCGCGTCCTCCGCGCGCCTGCGGGCCGCCATGAAGCTCGACGCGCAGCCGCAGACGTGACGCCGCCGGCCGCAGCCGCCTCGGTGCAGCCGCGCGAGCGGCGCGCGCACAGCCGCGCGCCCGCGCGCCCGCTGAGCCCGCCGCGGCGCGTCTCCGGGCCCGCGCGCCGTGGCCGCAGCGTGCGTCCGCCCACCCCGGGGCGCTCGCCCGCGCCCGCCGAGGGGGCGCTCGCGCCCGGGCTGCTCCACGCGCTTCAGTCCCTCTCAGACCGGCCGCTGCTCGATCGCCTGATCCGGGGACGGGCCTGGATCGCGATCGTCGCCTTCGCCCTGATCGGCATCGTCACGCTGCAGCTCGGCCTGCTCGAGCTGAACTCGGGCATCGGGCGCGCGCTCGAGCGCCAGCAGCTGCTGCAGCGCGAGAACTCCGCCCTGAGCATCGAAGACTCCGAACTGGCGGCGGGCGAACGCGTCGAGGCCCAGGCCTCGCGGCTGGGCATGCAGCTCGTGCCGCAGGGCGCGCTGCGCTTTCTCGCCGCGCATCCCGGCGCGGACGTCGCACACGCGGTGGCCGCCCTGAAGGACCCCGCCCGCTCCGCCGAAGCGAGCGCCGCCGCGGCAAGCAGCGCTGCGGCGGGCAGCGGCCAAGCGCCGAGCAGCGCTCAGACGCAGGACACGGGCGCCGGCGAAGCACAGAGCAGCGGCGCTCCGGGGGGAGCTGCGCCGACGGGTCCCGCCTCCGCCGCCACGCCGTCCGCAGCCGAAGCGCCCGCCACACCCGCGCGCTCGGAAGCGACGGGCAGTCAAGCAGCCCAGGCGCCGGCCCCCTCCGCGGCGGCGCCGGCCGGTGCCGGTGCGCCCGCCGGAGGCGAAGTCGCGCCCGCCGGCGGCACCCAGCCGGGCGCCACGGGATAAGCGGTGCCGGTCGTCCAGCGCCGCATCGGTCTCATCTTCGCCTTCTTCTTCCTGCTGCTCGTGCTGGCCGCCGGACGCGTCATCTATCTGGGCATCGTGCGCGGGCCGAGCCTGCGCAGGGACGCCCAGAGCGAGCAGCTGACCAACGAAACGGTCACCGCGCAGCGCGGCACGATCACCGATCGCAACGGCGTCGATCTCGCTGTCTCCGAGCCCGCACAGGACATCTCCGCCGACCCCTTCCTGCTCACCGATCCGCTGTCCGCGGCCACCCGCCTGGCACCGCTGCTCGGTCAGACGCAGGCGAGCGTGCTCACCAGCCTCTCCGAGCGTCGCGGCTTCGTCTACCTGGCGCGCGCCCTGCCGGCCTCGCAGGCCGCGGCGGTGCTCGCGCTAAAGATTCCCGGCATCACCGGCACCCCCGTGATGCGCCGCGTGTATCCGCGCGGCGCGCTCGCCGCGCAGGTGCTGGGCATGGTCGGCACCGAAGGCAGCGGGCTCGCCGGCCTGGAGTACAGCGACAACGCGGTGCTGAGCGGGCGCCCGGGGCAGCGACGGGTCATCAGCGACGCGCTCGGCCAGCCGGTGTCGATAACCGAAACGCAGCCCGTGCGCCCGGGCAGCTCGCTGACGCTCACGCTCGACACCAACATCCAGCAGCGCGCCGAAGACGTGCTCGGCGCTGTGGCGCGCGTGTTCGACCCCAAAGACGCCACCGCGATCGTGATGGATCCCCGCAGCGGCGCCATCCTCGGGCTGGCCAACTGGCCCCAGGTGGACGCCAACGATCCCGCCATCTCGCCGGCCGCGGCGATGGAGGATCGCGCTGTCTCCTTCAACTACGAACCGGGCTCCACGTTCAAGATCGTGGCCGTCTCCGACGCGCTGCAGCGCGGGCTGATCACGCCGGACACGCCGTTCAACATCCCCGACCAGATACAGGTCGCCGACCGCACCATCCACGACGACACCGAACACCCCGAAGAAACGCTCACCACCGCGCAGATCCTCGCCCGCTCCAGCAATGTGGGGGCGATCAAGATCGGCGCGCTCGACGGGGCCGAGAGCTTCAATGAATGGGTGCACCGCCTCGGCTTCGGCGCGCCCACCGGCGTCGAACTTCCGGGCGAGGAACGGGGCGTCGCGCTGCCGCTGGAAAGCTACTCCGGCTCCTCGATGGGAAACCTGCCGATCGGCCAGGGGGAGCTGGTCACGCCGATGCAGATGGCGAGCGCGTATGCGGCGATCGCCAACGGCGGCATCCTGCGCCGCCCGCATGTCATCAGCGCCATCGGCGGGCACCCGCAGCCGCTGCCGGCCGGGCACCGGATCATGTCGAGCGCGACCGCCGCGGAGGTGCGCCACATGCTCGAAGGAGTGCTCGCGCCCGGCGGCACGGCCAGCGAGGTCGCCATCCCCGGCTACCAGCTGGCCGGCAAGACCGGGACCGCGAGCAAGATCGACCCCGCCACCGGCGAATACTCCCAGAGCGCCTACGTGGCCTCCTTCATCGGCTTCGCGCCCGCCGCCGACCCCCGGCTGCTGTGCGCGGTGGTCGTCGACGAACCCCAGAACGGCTCGATCTACGGTGGTACCGTCGCCGCACCGGCCTTCGGGCAGATCATGAGCTTCGCGCTCTCCTACATGGGCATCGCGCCGGGGTAGGAGCGGGTCCGGGGGTAGCGGAAACTAGACTCAACCGCAATGCCCGCCCCCGGATCTCAACGATGAGGCTGGACGCGCTGAGCGCCGGGCTCGGCGTCCTGGCGCCGCCCTCGGGGGGCTCGCTCGAGATCGCCGGCCTGGCCTACGACAGCCGCCGCGTGCGCCCGGGCGACCTCTTCTTCTGTGTCAGCGGCCTGCGCAGCGACGGGCATCGCTTCGCCGCCGAGGCGCTGCAGCGGGGGGCGCTCGCGCTGGTTGTAGAGCGCCCGCTCGGCCTCGGCGTGCCGGAGCTGCTCGTCGACTCCGCACGCGCCGCCATGGCCACGCTGGCGGCCCGCTTCAACGGCCATCCCGACCGCGAGCTGCGCGTGATCGGCGTCACCGGGACCAACGGCAAGACCACCACCGCCTACCTGCTGCGCGCGCTGCTGCAGGCCGGCGGCGAGCAGTGCGGGTTGCTGGGCACGGTCAAGTCGGTGATCGGCGGGCGCGATCTGGAGGTCGCGCGCACCACCCCCGAGGCGATCGACCTGCAGGCCGACCTGCGGGCGATGCTCGACGGCGGCGACCGCGCATGTGCGATGGAGGTCTCCTCGCATGCGCTCGCGCTGGGGCGCACCGACGGGATCGAGTTCGCGGCCGCGGTATTCACCAACATCAGCCGCGATCACCTGGACTTCCACACCGACATGGAGGACTACTTCCAGGCCAAGCGGCGGCTGTTCCTGCCGGGCGCAGGCGCGCGCGCGCCCGGGCTGAGCGTGCTCAACGTCGACGACTCGCACGGGCGCAGGCTCGCCGCGGAGATCGACGGGGCATGCACGTTCGCCGTCGACCGGCCGGCCGACTACACCGCCCGCGAGCTCAGCTGCTCGTTCGCGGGCTGCCGCTTCACGCTGCGCACGCCCGGCGGCGGCGAGCGCGAGGTGGCACTGCCGATGCCCGGGCGCTTCAACGTCGCCAACGCGCTCGGCGCGCTCGCCGCGGTGCACGCGCTCGGGGGGGAGCTCGACGTGCTGGTCGGTGCGCTCGAGCGCGGGGTGCACGTTCCGGGCCGCTTCGAGCCCGTGGACGAGGGACAGGACTTCGCGGTGCTCGTGGACTACGCACATACGCCGCACTCGCTGGAAAATGTGCTGGGCGCCGCGCGCGAGCTCGCGGGAGCACCCGAGGGCGCGCACGGCCGTGTGATCTGCGTGTTCGGCGCCGGCGGGGACCGCGACCGCGGCAAGCGCCCGCTGATGGGCGCGATCGCTGCGCAGCTGGCCGACGTGGCGGTGGTGACGTCGGACAACCCGCGCTCCGAGGACCCCGAACAGATCATCGCGGAGATCATGCGCGGCATCGACGGCGGCGGGGGGAACCCGCCGCGGGAGCGCGTGCGGGCCATCGCCGACCGCCGCGCGGCGATCGCCGAGGGGGTCTCGTGCGCGCACGCGGGCGACGTGCTGGTGATCGCGGGCAAGGGCCACGAGCGGGGCCAGGAGATCGCGGGCGGACGAAAGCTGCCCTTCGACGACGTGGCCGTCGCGAGGGAGGCGCTCGGCGCCTGCCGCCAGCGCGTGGCCGGAGCCGGCGCGGCATGAGGAGCTGGGACGCACGGCAGATCGCGGCGGGCGCCGCGGCGAGCCTGCTGGCCGAGCCCACGCGGGCGGCCGCACAGCCCGGCCCGGCCCGCGCGGTGGTGGACTCGCGCCAGCTCGCTCCGGGCGATCTGTTCGTCGGGCTCCCCGGCGAGCATCTCGACGGCGGCGCATTCGCGGTGGAGGCCCTCCGCGCGGGCGCCTGGGGCGTGCTGGTCGCGCCCGAGCACGCACGCGCCGCGCTCGCCGCGCAGAGCGCGGGCGCGGTGCTCGCGCGCGAGGACCCGCTCGCGGGCCTGCAGGCGCTCGCCGCCGCCTGGCGGCGCTCGCTGGGTGCCGCCGGGACGAAGGTCGTTGCGATCACCGGCTCGACCGGCAAGACCTCGACCAAGGATATCCTCGCCGCGCTGCTCGGCGCCGACGGGCCCGTCGCGGCGAGCCGCGCCAACCTCAACACCGAGATCGGGATGCCGCTCGCGATCCTCGAGGCCCCGCCCGGCTGCGGCGTGCTCGTGCTCGAGCTGGCGATGCGCGGCGCGGGACAGATCGCCGAGCTCACCGCGATCGCTCAGCCCGACGTCGGCGTGATCGTCAATGTCGGGCCCGCACATCTCGCGCAGCTCGGCTCGCTCGAGGCCATCGCCGCGGCGAAGGCTGAGCTGATCGCGGGGCTCGCGCCGTCCGCGACGATCGTGCTGCCGGCCGGCGAGCCGCTGCTCGCGCCACACCTGCGCGCCGATCTGCGCACGATCACCTTCGGCGAGGGCGGCGAGGTGCAGCTGCGCGAGCGCCGCGCGGACGGCCGCGTGCTGATCTGCCACGGCGATCAGGAGATCGAGCTGTGGCCCTCCTTCGCACAGGCGCACAACCTGCAGAACCTGCTCGCCGCGGTCGCCGCCGCGCGGGCTCTGGGGCGCACCCCGGGGGGCGCCTGCAGGTTCGCTTCTCGGCCATGCGCGGGGAGCGGATCGCGCTGCCCGGCAACGTGCTCCTGATCGACGACTGCTACAACGCCAACCCGATGTCCATGCGCGCCGCGATCGACGACCTCGCCGCCGAGGCCCCCGGCCGGCGCGTGGCCGTGCTCGGCGACATGCTCGAGCTCGGCCCCGACGCGCCCCGCATGCACCGCGAGCTCGGCGCCCACGCCGCCGGCGCAGGCGTCGCGCTGCTGCTCGCCGTGGGGCCGCTCGCGGCGGAGATCGCGGCGGGCTTCGACGGCGAGAGCCGCTGCGTGGCCGATGCACCGGCCGCCGCCGAGCTGCTCGGCGAGCTGCTGCGCAACGGCGACACGGTGCTCGTGAAGGGCTCGCGCGGCGTGGGCCTCGAGCGGGTCGTGGCGGCTCTGCGCCCCGGCGAGCCCGCGCCGGCGCCGCCGGGGGGCGCCGGCCACGTGCTCGCGTCCGGCGGCGCCCCGGGGCGGCGCTGAATGGGTCGCATCCTCTTCGGTGGCACCGCCGCGCTGCTGATCTGCATCTTCCTGAGCCCGAAGTTCATCGAGTTCCTGCGCCGGCGCGAGTTCGGCCAGCAGATCCGCGAGGACGGCCCCGAAGGCCACCATCAGAAGGCCGGGACGCCGACGATGGGCGGCATCATCATCTTCCTGGCCGTCTCGGTCTCCTTCCTGATCCTCACCGACTACGAATGGCGTTCCATCGGCGTGTTCGCCGCGGCCATCGCCTGTGCCCTGCTCGGCTTCGCCGACGACTACGTCAAGCTCGTCCGCCGCCGCTCGCTCGGGCTGCGGGCGCGCACCAAGCTCCTGATCACGATCGCGATCTCGCTGGGGCTGTGGTTCATCGCCGAACACGAGGCCCATCTGGCGCCCACGCTGGAGCTCGGCTTCGTCGACTACCACATCGATCTCGGACCCTTCTACCCGCTGCTGATCTACCTCGTGGTGGCGGGCACGACCAGCGCGGTCAACCTCACCGACGGCCTCGACGGGCTCGCCGCGGGGTGTGCCGCGATCGTGCTGCTGGCCTACATCGGGATCACCTTCCTGGCCAGCGACTTCGACCTCGCGATGCTCGCCGGCTGCCTGGTGGGCGGATGCATCGGCTTCCTGTGGTTCAACGCGTTCCCCGCCACGATCTTCATGGGCGACACCGGCTCGCTGGGGCTCGGTGGTGCGATCGCGGGCCTGGCCGTGATGACCAAGACCGAGGTACTGCTGATCCTGCTCGGCGGGATCTTCGTGATCGAGGCCCTCTCCGTGGTGATCCAGGTCATCTCCTTCCAGATGACCCGCCGGCGCGTTTTCCTGATGGCGCCGATCCACCACCATTTCGAGCTGAAGGGCTGGTCGGAGACGAAGATCATCCTGCGCTTCTGGATCGTCGCCTCGATCTGCAGCGCGATCGGCTTCACGATCTACCGCCAGAGCAGGGGCCTGTAGGGCCCTTGGAGGCTTCGCCCGCTCCGCGTCGAAGGAGCAAAAATGCCAGCAGCGCCAGCACGGCGAGCCGCGGGCGCCGCCGAGGGGCGCGCACGCGGCAAGCCCCCGCACGGGATCCGCGCTCAGGCCGGTGGCGCGGCGCAGCCGCTCGAGCAGCGCATCCTGCTGACCGCCACGCTGTGCCTGCTGGCCTTCGGTGCGGTGATGGTCTACAGCGCATCCTCGGCCACGACGCTGCTGCAGGGCCAGGGCGACGGCGGCTCCTTGCTGATCAAGTTCGTCGCCTACGGGGCGATCGGGCTGCTGCTCATGCGCGTGCTCGCGCGCGACGGCATCGCCAAAGCGCAGAGCATCACCGCGCCGCTGCTGGTCGTCTCCTTCGTGCTCGTGCTCGCGGTGCACATCCCGCACGTCGGTGTCAGCGTCAACGGCGCGCGCCGCTGGCTGGGCCCGAGCCAGCTGCAGTTCCAGCCCTCCGAGCTGCTCAAGCTCGCGCTGGTGCTCTACGCCGCCGCGCTGCTCGCCAGGCGCCCCGAGCGTGTCCACGACCTGCGCGAGCTCGTCAACCCCCTGCTGCTGGTGGTCGGCGGTGCCTGCCTGCTCGTCTTCACGCAGCCGGACCTCGGCAGCGCGATGGTGATCGCCTTCACCGTCAGCGCGATGCTGATCGCCGCCGGCATCCCCCTGCAGCGGCTCGCGCTGATCGGCGGCACGGTGCTCGGCGTGGTGCTGATCTACGCGCTCGTGCGTCCCTATGCGCGGGCGCGCCTGACGTCGTTCCTCGATCCCTGGGCGCACGCCTCCTCGAGCGGCTTCCAGGCGGTGCAGGGGCAGATCGCGATCGGCTCGGGCGGTCTGTTCGGCGTGGGCCCCGGACAGTCGGTGCAGAAGATCTTCTACCTGCCCGAGGCGCCCACCGACTTCATCCTCGCGGTCATCGCCGAGGAGCTCGGCGTCGTCGGAGTGTGCGCGCTGCTGTGCCTGTATGGGCTGATCGGCTATGCGGGCCTGCGCGCCGCCAAGGCCGCGCGCAGCCTCTACAGCGCGCTGATCGCGGTGGGGATGACCGCGCTGATCCTCTCCCAGGCCCTGCTGAACACCTTCGCGGTGCTCGGGCTGGCGCCGCTCACCGGGGTGCCGCTGCCGTTCGTCTCCTACGGCTCGAGCAGCCTGATCGTGATGCTCGCCGCGATGGGCCTGCTGCTGAACGTGGCAGGCGGCGCGACCGGGCACGTGCGCGCCGTCGCGCCCGCGCGCGACCGGCGGCGCCCGCAGAGCGCTCGCTCCGCCGACACGCCTGCGCGCGAATCGGCAGGATGGGGCGGTGACGGGAGCGCCGATCAGGATCGTGATCGCCGCCGGCGGGACCGCCGGGCACGTGGTGCCGGCGCTGGCGGTGGCCGAAGCGCTGCGGGCTGAGGGCGCGCAGGTCAGCTTCATCGGCGGCGAGCGCGCGGAGGCCGAGCTGGTGCCCGCCGCCGGCTTCCCCCTGCACACGATCTCCGTCGCCGGGCTGAGCCGCTCCAACCCGCTGCGCGCGCTGCGCGCGCTGGCGCTCGCCGGGGCGGCGGCGGTGCGCGCACGCTCGCTGCTCGCGACGCTCGCCCCCGGCGCGGTGCTGGGCGGCGGGGGCTACGTCGCGGGACCCGTGGGGCTGGCAGCGCTGACCCGGCGCATCCCGCTCGTGCTGAGCGAGGCCGACAGCCACCTCGGCCTCAGCAACCGCATGCTCGCCCCGTTCGCGCGCCGGGTCTGCCTCGCCTTTCCCGTGCCCGGGCGCGAGGGCCCGCGCTATCGCGTGACGGGACGCCCCGTGATGAGCGCGATCGGCGAGCGCAGCAGCGCCCGACGGCACTTCGGGCTCGCACCCGACGAGCTGTGCGTGCTCGTCTTCGGGGGCTCGCTGGGGGCGCGCTCGATCAACCTGGCGTCCATCGAGGGCCTCGCCGGCGGGTCCTACCGCGTGCTGCACGTGTGCGGGCGTCGCGACCATCGCGAGCTGGCAGCGCGCGCGCCGCGTGCGGGGTATGAGCTGCGCGAGTACCTCGGCCTGCCCGAGTTCGCGCAGGCGCTCGCAGCCGCCGACCTGGTCGTGGCGCGGGCCGGCGGCTCGGTGTTCGAGATCGCCGCGCACGGTCGCCCGGCGATCCTCGTGCCCTACCCGCATGCGGCCGGCGATCATCAGAGCGAGAACGCGCGCTGGATGGCCGCCGCGGGCGCCGCGGTCGTGATCGCCGACCACGAGCTCGGCGCGGAGCGCCTCGGCGCGCAGGTCGCGGAGCTGCTCGGCGACCCCGAGCGCCTGCGCGCGATGGCGCTCGCCGCCGCCGCCCTGGCGCGCCCCGACGCCGCGCGCGAGATCGCCGCCGAGCTGCTTGAGGCCGCACGAGGATGAGCGCCGCGAGTGCCCCCTGGAAGGGGCGGCGCATCCACTTCGTGGGGGTCGGCGGAGCGGGCATGAGCGGCTACGCGCGCGCTGCGCATGCGCTCGGCGCCCACGTCAGCGGCTCCGATGCGGCCAGCACGCCCTTCCTCGAGCGCCTCGCCGCAGACGGCGTGCTGCAGGCCCACGTGGGCCACCGCGCCGAGAACGTCCCCGGCGGGGACGGGGTGGAGCTCGTCTACTCCTCCGCCGTGCCTGCCGAGAACGTGGAGCGGCGCGCCGCGCGCGAGCGCGGTATCCCCGAGCGCCCGCGCGCCGAGCTGCTGGCCTCGCTCAGCGCCCTGCGGCGCACGATCGCGGTGGCGGGCACGCACGGGAAGACCACGACCGCGGCGATGCTCGTGCACATCCTGCGCAGCGCCGGCATGGACCCCGGCTGGCTGGTGGGCGGCGCCATCGGCGGAGGCCTCGAGAACGCCGCGTGGAGCAGCGGCGAGTGGCTCGTGGTGGAGGCCGACGAGTCCGACCGCTCGATGCTCAGCCTCAGCGTGGAGATCGCGCTGGTCACCAACGTCGAGCTGGACCACCACGCCACCTACTCCTCGCTCGAGGAGGTGCGCGCGGTCTTTCGCCGCTTCCTCGAATCCGCGCCGCTGGCCGTGCTGTGCGATCGCCCCGAGCTGCTCGCGCTGCGCGCGGGGGAGCTCACGCCCTACGACGCGCCCGAGCTGACGCTCACAGCGGGCGGCTCGAGCTTCGCCTGGCAGGGCCGGCGCGTGCGCCTGCAGGTGCCGGGCGCGCACAACGCGCTCGACGCGGCCGGCGCGCTGGAAGCGGCACGGCTCGCCGGCGCCGAGCCCGAGGCCGCGCTCACCGGCCTCGCGGGCTTCCGCGGTGCGGGCCGGCGCTTCGAGCTGCTCGGGCACACCTCCGGCGGGGCGGCCGTCTACGACGACTATGCCCATCACCCCACCGAGATCGCCGCCACCCTCACGGGCGCCCGCACGCTCGAGCATCGCCGGCTGGTGGTCGCCTTCCAGCCCCACCTGTACTCGCGCACCGCGCTGCTCGCGCGCGAGTTCGGCCGCGCGCTGGCGCTCGCCGACATCGTGGTGGTGCTCGACGTCTATCCCGCGCGCGAGCGTGCGCAGGATCATCCCGGCGTGAGCGGGCTGCTGATCGCCGAGGCCTGCGCGGACGCCGCGCGGGGGCGCGCGGTGTACTGGCTGCCCGCCTTGGAGGATGCCGAGGCCGTCCTCGGCGCGCTGCTCGGGACGGGCGACGTGTGCCTGGTGATGGGCGCCGGCAACGTGGACGAGCTCGGGCGTCGGCTGGTGGGCAGATGAGCGCGGCGCCCCGCGAGGAGCCTCCGCAGGGGGTGCGACGCGATTACCCCCTGGCGCGGCTGACGACCGTTCGCACAGGCGGCGCCGGCGAGTACTTCGCGCGCGCAGGCAGCGAGGCGGAGCTCGCGCGGCTGCTCGAGTGGGCCGCCCGGCAGGGGCTCGCGACCGGCGTGGTGGGCTCCGGCTCGAACCTGCTCGTGGCCGACGAGGGCGTGCGCGGCCTGGTGCTCAAGCTCGACGGCGCGCTCGCGCAGATCGCGCTGCAGGCGCCGCGCATCCTCTGTGGAGGCGGCGCGCGCCTGCCCGCGGTGGCCGCCGCCGCGGCGCGCGCGGGGCTGTCCGGGATCGAGTTCGGCGTGAACATCCCCGGCACCGTGGGCGGCGCGGTGCGGATGAACGCAAACGCCTATGAGGGAGCGCTCGGGCAGGTGCTCGAGTGGGTAGAGATCGCCACCGCGGAGGGCGTGCAGCGGCGCGGCCCCGAGCAGCTCGGACTCGCCTACCGGCGCTCCAACCTGCGCGACGGCGAGATCGTGATGCGGGCGGGGCTGCTGCTGAGCTCGGCGGATGCGGACGAGGTCAAGGCCACGCTCGCGGAGATGCGCCGCCGTCGCCACGAGGCTCAGCCGCAGGGGATCAGGACGTTCGGCTCCACGTTCAAGAATCCCGACGATCCGCGCGCGGAGGGGCGCAGCGCCGGCCTGCTGCTCGCAGCGGCAGGCTGCAACGGGCTGGCCGTGGGCGGCGCCCGCTTCGCGCCCAAGCATGCCAACTTCATCGAGAACATGGGCGCTGCCAGCACCGCCGACGTGCTCGCCGTGATGGCCGAGGGCCGCCGCCGCGTGCTGGAGCGCTTCGGGGTGGAGCTCGAGCCCGAGGTGCAGACGCTCGGCGAGGTGCGCCTGCCGTGGCGGTGAGCCGGTGGGGGAGCCGGTAGGGGTTCCGCGCGCGAGGTCGAACAGGAGGCAATGGCACGCTCCATCGCCGTGCGCCTCCCGCGGCTGGGCGGGACACCGGCCTCCCGCCCGCACGCTCGCGCAGGCGCCCGCCGCCCCGCTGCGCCCCCGCAGGGCCTGCTCGGCGCCGCCATGCGCCTGCCCCGCGCGGCGCTCGTGTCGATCCTCGCACGCCGCAGGATGCGCATCGCGCTGCTGCTCTGCCTACTCGCGCTGCCCGCGCTGGCGGGCGGGTGGCTGCTGCTGCGCGACTCGCCCTTGGTGTCCGTCGAGCGCGTCGAGCTCAGCGGCGTGCACGGCCCCGACGCCGCCGCCATCGAAGCCGCGCTCGGCACCGCGGCGCGGCGCATGAGCACGCTCGAGGTCAACCACGGCGCGCTGCTCGCTGCCGTGGCGCCGTTCCACCTGGTGCGCGCCGTGCGGGCCACCCCGAGCTTCCCCCATGCGCTGCGCATCAGCGTGATCGAGCAGCTGCCCGTCGCCGCGCTCGACGTGGGCGGCACGCGCACAGCGGTGGCGGCCGACGGGGTGGTGCTCGGCCCGAGCCTGCTCACCTCCTCGCTGCCCGAGCTCGCGGGCGACTACGCACCGCCCACCGGCGCGCGCCTGAGGAGCGCCGGCATGCTCGCTCCGCTGGCCGTCCTGGGGGCTGCTCCCGCGCCGCTCGCCGCCGAGGTCGCGCGCATCTACAGCGGCGACTACGGCATCACCGCCGCGATGCGCGACGGCCTGCTCGTCTACTTCGGCGACGCCGGCCTGCCCCACGCCAAGTGGCTCTCGCTGGCCCGCGTGCTGGCCGACTCGAGCTCGGCCGGCGCCTCCTACATCGACGTGCGCCTGCCCGAGCGCCCAGCCGCGGGCTTCCCTGCGGGGGTCACCCCACCCGCCGACAGCTCCGGCGAAGCGGGCGCGGCGGCGACGCCGAGCGAACCGTCGAGCACCACCGAAGGGACCATCGCCGCGCTCGCCGCCGCGCTCACCGCCTCGGGCGCAGGCAGCGCCACGAGCAGCGGCGAACCCGCCGCGGCCGGCGGCGCAACGAGCTCCACCGGCGAAGCCGCCGCGAGCGGCGCGACGGGCGCGGGCCCTTCCTCCAGCGCGGGCGAATCGGCGCCGGGCGTGTCCGCGCCCACGGGCAGCGCGCCCGGGGGCGAAGCGCCCAGCTCGCCGACCCAGCCGGGCGGGTGAGGAACAGTGAGCCTCGACCTGAGCTTCAGTGTCTTTCGGCGGAGGTCTAAGGCACTGGTCGAGAGTCCCGCGATCTGCAACGAACCTTGCGAGAGTACTCGCCGTCGTTGACAGGGCGAAGATCCCTGCATAACGTGCACAACCCCGTGGTTCGGCGACCAGTATGCTGCCAACCCTGAACAACTACTAAAGGCTTCGGACAGAACCATGATGGAGAGCAGCGGAAGCTATCTGGCGGTCATCAAGGTCGTAGGGGTCGGCGGCGGAGGCACCAACGCGGTCAGCAGGATGGTGGACGCGGGGCTGCACGGCGTGGAGTTCATCGCCGCCAACACCGACGCCCAGGCGCTCGCGATGTGCGACGCGGACATCAAGCTGAACATCGGGCACGAGTCCACCAAGGGGCTCGGCGCGGGCGCCAACCCCGACGTGGGCCTGGCCGCCGCATCGGAGTCGCGCGACGACATCAAGGAGGCGCTGAAGGGCGCCGACATGGTGTTCGTGACGGCCGGCGAGGGCGGCGGCACGGGCACGGGCGCCGCGCCGGTGATCGCGGAGATCGCCAAGAACGAGATCGGCGCGCTGACCGTCGGCGTGGTCACGCGCCCGTTCGACTTCGAGGGCTCCCAGCGCGGACGTCAGGCCACCGAGGGGATCGAGCGCCTGCGCGAGGTGGTCGACACGCTGATCGTGATCCCCAACGAGAAGCTGCTCGCCGTCGTCGAGCGGCGCACCTCGATGCTCGACGCCTTCCGCGAGGCCGACAACGTGCTGCGCCAGGGTGTGCAGGGGATCACCGACCTGATCACGATCCCGGGCCTGATCAACCTCGACTTCGCCGACGTGCGCACGATCATGCAGGACGCCGGCTCGGCGCTGATGGGCATCGGCGTGGCCAGCGGCGAGGCGCGCTGCGGCGATGCCGCCAGGGCGGCCATCTCCTCGCCGCTGCTGGAGGAGTCGATCGACGGGGCGACCGGGATCCTGCTCAACATCACCGGCGGCAAGGACCTCGGGCTGTTCGAGGTCAACGACGCGGCCGAGATCATCCAGAACTCGGCCGACGCGAACGCCAACATCATCTTCGGTGCGGTGATCGACGAGTCGATGGGCGAGGACGTGCGCGTGACGGTCATCGGCACCGGCTTCGACCACCGTCCCGGGCGCGCCGTGCGCCGCGAGGGGGGCCGCTCGGCCCGTCCCGACCGCGGCCCGCGCATCAGCGACCGCCAGCGCTCGACGCTCGAGATCTCCGACGAGGACATCGACGTCCCGCCGTTCCTGCGCTAGGTCCGCCGGCGACCCCACAGGAAGTAGCCCAGCGGCCCGAGCGTGTTGACGAGCAGGGCCAGGCGCCACAGCAGCTTGCTGCCGCGCACCTGCTCGGCGGAGCGGCGCTGGATGTCCCGGGCCGCGGCGAGCTTCGCGGCCAGCTCGATCGCGGCGAGAACGCCGATGCCGACCCGCTGCCTGCGCGAGAAGCGCTCGTCGAATGTGCTGATCGCCCCTGGCATGGCCCCATCGTAGTGCCCTGCGCGCAGCGGCCCGCTAGCCTGCGGCGCGTGGCCCCATCGACCCTGCGCCGGACCCCTCTGCACGACCGCCACGTCGCGGCGGGGGCCAAGATGGTGGAGTTCGCAGGCTGGGAGATGCCGGTGCAGTACGCCGGCGTGCGCGAGGAGCACGTGGCGGTACGCGAGACGTGCGGGATCTTCGACGTCTCGCACATGGGCGAGATCGAAACGAGCGGGCCGCAGGCGCTCGCGCTGCTGCAGCGCCTGCTGTCAAACGACCTCGCCGCGGTTCCCCCGAGCGGCGCGCAGTACAGCGTGCTCTGCCGCGAGGACGGTGGCGTGCTGGATGACCTGTTCACCTACCGCCTGGGCGCGGAGCGCTACCTGACGGTCACCAACGCCGCCAACCACGTGGCCGACCTCGCCTGGTTCACCGCGCACGCGCACGAGTTCCCGCAGGCGCACGTGCGCGACGCGATCGATGACTGGGCGATGCTCGCCGTGCAGGGTCCGCTCGCGCGCGAGCTCGTCAGCGCGATCGCAGACGCGCCGCTGCCGCCGCGGATGAGTGCCGCGAGCATGCGGCTGGGGGGCGCGGAGGTGCTGGTGTGCGGGACCGGGTACACGGGCGAGGACGGCGTGGAGCTGCTCTGCCGGCCCGGCGAGGCGCCCGCCCTGTGGGACGAGCTCGTGCGCCGCGGGGCCCGGCCCGCAGGCCTCGGCGCACGCGACACGCTGCGCCTGGAGGTGTGCTTTCACCTCTACGGCAACGACCTCAGCGTGGAGCGCAGCCCGATCGAAGCGGGGCTGGGCTGGTGCTGCAAGGAGGACACCGGCTTCATCGGCGCGGAGGCGGTACGCGCGCAGCGCGCGCGGGGACCCGCGCAGAAGCTGGTCGCGTTCACCATCGAGGGCCCCGGAATCGCGCGCCAGGGCAACCCCGTGCTGGGCGGCGGGGAGGTCACCAGTGGCACGCTCTCACCGTGTCTGGGCGTGGGCATCGGCATGGCCTACGTGCCCGCCGATCGCGCCGCCCCCGGGACCCCGCTCGAGATCGACGTTCGTGGCAAGATGCGCCCCGCTGTGGTCAAGGAGAAGCCGCTCTACCGAAAGGGTTCGTGAATGAGCCAGGCCAGCTATCCCGCGGAGCTGCTGTACCACCCGGAGCACGATTGGGCGCGAATCGACGCGGAGGATCCCGGCACGGCGACGCTCGGGATCACCTGGTACGCCCAGGACGCCCTCGGCGAGGTCGTGTTCTTCGATCCTCCCGCGGTCGGCACCCAGCTCGCCAAGGACGCGCCCTACGCGGAGGTGGAGTCGGTCAAGGCCGTCTCCGACGTCGTCGCGCCGCTGTCCGGGGAGATCGTCGCGGTCAACGAGGCCCTCGCCGAGAATCCGGGGACGATCAACGAGGACCCCTACGGCGAGGGCTGGCTGGTCAAGGTGCGCCTCGCCGACCCCGCCGAGCGCGACACGCTGATGGACGCCGCCTCCTACAGTGCCACGCTCGGCGGCTAGGCTGCTTACTACTTGAGCCGCTACACCGCCATCACCCCCGCGGATCTCGAGGCGATGCTCGCCGCGATCGGCGTGAGCTCGCCGCAGGAGATCTTCGAGCGCCAGATCCCCGAGGGGGTGCGCCTGGGCAGGGCGCTGGAGCTGCCCGACGGGCTGCCCGAGCAGGAGGTCTACGAGCACCTGCGCGCGCTCGCCGCGCGCAACCTCAGCTGCGAGGAGCAGCTCAGCTTCCTCGGAGCCGGGATGTATGACCACTACGTGCCCGCGCTGATCGACATGCTGACCGAGCGCTCGGAGTTCCTCACCCCCTACACGCCCTACCAGCCGGAGATCTCCCAGGGCGGGCTGCAGGTGATGTTCGAGTATCAGACCGCGATCTGTGAGCTGACCGCGCTGCCCGTCTCCAACGCCTCGGTCTACGAGGGACCCTCCGCGGTGGCCGCCGCGGGCTACCTGGCCAAGCTGCACAACGGCCGCGGGCGCTTCGTTCTCAGCGCGGGGCTGCATCCGCACACCATCCAGACGCTGCGCACCTATGCCCACGGCTACGGCATCGAGCTGGCCGAGGTTCCGCTGCGCGACGGCGTCACCGATCCCGAGGAGTTCGCGCAGGCGATCGACGGCGACACCGCCGCGGCGATCTTCGCGCAGCCCAACTTCTACGGTGCCGTCGAGGACGCCGCCGCGCTGAGCGGGGCCGCGAAGGCCGCCGTGCCCGGCGGCGCGCCCGTGGTCGTCGCGCAGGTCGATCCGATCACGCTCGGCATCCTCAGCGCGCCCGGGGAATGCGGCGTCGACGTCGCCGTCGGAGAGGGGCAGGCACTGGGCAATCGCCTCGACTTCGGCGGCCCCTCCTTCGGGCTGTTCGCCGCGCGCGAGGAGTACCTGCGGCGCATGCCAGGGCGCATCGCCGGCGAAACGCGCGACGTGGACGGACGCCGCGGCTTCGTGCTCACGCTGCAGACGCGCGAGCAGCACATCCGCCGCGAGAAGGCCACCTCCAACATATGCACCGCGCAGGCACTGAACGCGCTCGCCGGCGTCGTCTACCTCTCCTGGCTCGGTCGCCGCGGGATCGTGGAGCTCGGCGAGCTGCTGCTCGCGCGCACCCACTATGCGCGCGAGACGCTCTCCGCGCTCGACGGCGTGCACAAGCTGCATGAGCAGCCGGTCGTGCGCGAGTTCGCGCTGCGACTCGACGCCGACGTGGCCGCCGTGCGCCGCCGCTGCGCCGCCGCCGGGGTCAACCCAGGCGCCGACCTGCAGGCGCTGAGCGGCCGCGGCGAGGATGAGGGCGGGCTGCTCGTGGCGATCACCGAGAAGCGCTCGCGCGCCGATATCGACCGACTGGCCGAGGTGCTCGGCGCCGCCGTGGCGGCCGAGCGCGAGGCGGTGGTTGCATGAGCACGGTCGAGCAGCAGGGCGCCCCCGCGGACACCGGCTCGCCGGCCGCCCCACCGCTGCAGCGCGAGGCCGCCACCACGATCTTCCAGAAGGGGGCGCCGGGGCGCCGTGCGTTTCAGTGCCCGCAGCTCGATGTGCCCGCCGCCGACCCCGAGCAGCTGCTGCCGCGTCGCTTCCGCCGCACCGCGCCGCCGCGCCTGGCCGAGGTCTCCGAGCCGGAGATCGTGCGCCACTACGTCGGCCTCTCCAAGCGCAACTTCGACCTCGACTCGGGCTTCTACCCGCTCGGCTCGTGCACCATGAAGCACAACCCCCGCCTGCACGAGCGCGCCGCCGCGCTGAGCGGCCACGCGCGGCTGCACCCGCTGCAGGACGCCGAGCACGCACAGGGCGCGCTCGAGCTGATGTGGAGGCTGCAGGGCGCGCTCGCGGAGATCTCCGGGCTGCCCCACGTCTCCCTGCAGCCCTCCGCGGGCTCGCACGGAGAGCTCGCCGGCGTGCTGCTCGCGCGTGCCTACCACGAGGACCGCGGTCAGGCGCGCCACAAGGTCCTCACCCCCGATACCGCGCACGGCACCAACCCGGCGACGGTCACGATGGCGGGGCTCGAGGTGGTCAAGCTCGAGACCAACGCAGAGGGCGGCGTAGACATCGATGACCTGCGCGCGAAGGCCGACGAGGACGTGGCCTGCCTGATGCTCACCAACCCCAACACGCTCGGCCTGTTCGACCCCAACATCGAGCAGATCGCCGAGATCGTGCACGCGGCGGGCGCGACCCTCTACTACGACGGCGCCAACCTCAACGCCGTGATGGGCCTCTCGCGCCCGGGCGACATGGGCTTCGACATCGTCCACTTCAACCTGCACAAGTCCTTCACGCAGCCGCACGGCGGCGGCGGCCCGGGGTCGGGGCCGATCGCGGTGTCCGAGCGCATCGCCCCCTATCTGCCCACGCCGCTCGTCGCCCGCGCGCAGGACGGCGCCTTCGAGCTCGACCACGGGCGCGGCCTGCCGGGATCGAAGTCGATCGGGCGCCTGCGCGGCTTCAACGGCAACTACGGCTGCTTCGTGCGCGCCTACGCCTACATCTGCTCGCTCGGCGCCGACGGCCTGCGCGACGCCTCCGAGACGGCCGTGCTCAACGCCAACTACCTGCTCGCCCGTCTTCGCGAGCGCGGCGTCGCTGAGTACCTTCCGCTCGCCTACGGCGAGCTGTGCATGCACGAGTTCGTCCTCTCCGGCGGCCCGATGAAGCGGGACCTGCAGATCAAGACGCTCGACCTCGCCAAGCGGCTGCTGGACTTCGGCTTCCACCCGCCCACCGTCTACTTCCCGCTGCTGGTCGAGGAGGCGCTGATGGTCGAGCCCACCGAGACCGAGACCAAGGAGACGCTCGACAGCTTCGCCGAGGCGCTCGCCGCGATCCTGCGCGAGGCCGCCGCGGACCCCGCGATCGCCCACAACGCCCCCTACAGCACGCCCGTCCGGCGGCTCGACGAGGTCGCCGCGGCCAAGCATCCGGTGATCCGGCAGGCGCTGGGCTAGGCTCGGCCGATGGAGCTTCGCAAACTGGGCGCCACGGGCATCAGCGTCAGCCCGCTGTGCCTCGGCGCGATGATGTTCGGCGCCTGGGGCAACACCGATCACGAAGATTCGATCGCGATCATCCGCGCAGCCCTCGATGCGGGCATCAACTTCATCGACACCGCCGACGTCTACTCGCGGGGCGAGTCGGAGGAGATCGTCGGCAAGGCCCTCGCCGGCGGGCGGCGCGAGTCGGTCGTGCTGGCCACCAAGGCGCACGGGCGCATGGGCGAGGAGGCCAACCAGTTCGGCAACTCGCGCCGCTGGCTCATCAAAGAGGTGGAGGACAGCCTGCGGCGGCTGAAAACGGACTGGATCGACCTCTACCAGATCCACCGGCCCGAGCCCGACACCGACATCGAGCAGACACTCGGCGCGCTCAGCGACCTCGTCAGCGCGGGCAAGGTGCGCGCGATCGGAAGCTCCACGTTCCCCGCCTGGCAGATCGTCCAGGCGCAGTGGGTCGCCGCACGGCGGGGGCGCGAGCGCTTCATGTGCGAGCAGCCGCCCTACTCGATGCTGATCCGCGCGATCGAGTCCGACGTGCTGCCCGTCTGCCAGGAACACGGCATCGGCGTGATCCCCTGGAGCCCGCTGGCGGGGGGCTGGCTGTCGGGGCGCTACAGCAGGGGCGGCGAGTCGCCCGCGAGCTCTCGCCGCGCGCAGATGCTGCCCTCGCGCTACGACATGACGCTCCCCGCCAACCAGCGCAAGCTGGAGGCCGCGCAGGCGCTCGGCGAGGTGGCCGAGCAGGCGGGCATGACGCTGATCGAGCTCTCGCTCGCGTTCGTCACCAGCCACCCCGCTGTCAGCGCCGCGATCATCGGCCCGCGCACCATGGAGCAGCTCGAGAGCCAGCTGCCCGCCGCCGAGCGCACGCTCGGCGCGGACGTCCTCGACCGGATCGATGAGCTCGTCCCGCCGGGCACCAACATCAACCCCCTCGACCGCGGCTGGGACCCGCCCTGGCTGACCAACGCCTCGCTGCGGCGGCGCTGACGTGCGCATCTTCTCGGGCATCCAGCCGACCGGGCGCAAGCACCTCGGCAACTACATCGGCGCGATCGCGCAGTACATCGCCAGCCAGGAACGCGGCGAGGGCATCTTCTGCATCGTCGACCTGCACGCCGTCACCGTCGTCTACGACCCCGCCGAGCTGCGCGAGCGCCTGTATGACACGACCGCGATCCTGCTCGCCGCCGGCCTCGATCCGCGGCGCTGCACGCTGTTCCGCCAGAGCGACGTGCACGAGCACACCGAGCTGACGTGGCTGCTCTCAAGCGTGACCGAGCTCGGTCGCCTGCAGCGCATGCACCAGTTCCGCGACAAGTCCCTCGCCCAGCGCGAGCTCGTCTCCGCGGGGCTGCTGCTGTATCCCGTCCTGCAGGCCGCCGACGTGCTCGCCTACCGCGCCCAGGAGGTGCCCGTGGGCGAGGACCAGCGCGAGCACCTGGAGCTGATGCGCGACGTCGCGCGGCGCTTCAACGCGCGCTTCGGCGCCGGCGAGGAGGTGCTCGTGGTGCCCGAGCATCGCATCCCCGAGGTCGGCGCGCGGATCATGGACCTGCAGGATCCCGCCAGCAAGATGTCCACGACCAGCGGATCGGAGCAGGGCACCGTGTACGTGCTCGACGAGCCGCGCGCGATCGAGAAGAAGATCAAGAGCGCCGTCACCGACTCCGGCAGCGAGGTGCGGCGCGACCCCGGCAAGCCGGGCGTCGCCAACCTCATCGAAATCCTCGCAGCCGTGCGCGGCCTCAGCCCCGCGGCGGTCGAGCAGGAGTTCGCCGCGGCGCGCTACGGCGAGTTCAAGACCGCCGTCGCGGAGGCCGTGATCGGGTATCTGGCGCCGGTGCGCGAGCGCTACGGCGAGCTGCGCGAGGACGAGCGCGCGCTGGAGGCGCTGCTGCAGGACGGCGCCGACGCGGCGCGGGCGATCGCCTCGCGGACGCTGGCGGACGTGCGCGAGCGCATGGGCGTCGGCGCTCCCCGCGCCGCCGGCCCCGCCGCCCCGTCGGCGCGGAGCGATACGGTGCGCGGATGAGTGCCCGGCAGCCGAGCCTCGCGAGCAGCGTGAGCGCCCTGGAGCTCGACCTGGAGGTCTTCAGCGGCCCCTTCGACCTGCTGCTCACGCTCGTGCTGCGCGAGGAGGTCGACCTGCTCGAGCTGTCGCTCGCCGACGTGGTGCTCGCCTACCTCGACCATCTCGAACAGCGCGGCGAGCTGGACCTGGAGACCGCCACCGAGTTCATCGTGCTGATCGCGGCGCTGCTGGAGCTGAAGTCGCGGCTGATGCTGAGCGACGAGGAGGAGGAGCTGCTCGAGATCGAGCCCGAGCAGGCGGCCGAGGAGCTGCTCGCGCGGATGCTCGATGCCCGCCGCTTCCGGGCTGCCTCGGCGCACCTCGGCGAGCTGCTCGCGCGAGAGCACGGGGTGCGCTTTCGCAGCGCGCCGCCGCCGCCGAGCCTGCGCCGCAGCGTGCGCGCGGCGCCCGCCGGCTCCCAGCAGCCGCAGCTGCTGGGCGAGGCGATCGGGCGCCTGCTGCTGAGCCCGCCCGCGATCAGCACGCGCCACATCCTCGTGCCGCGGGTGACCGTCGGCGAGCGCCTCGCGCACCTGCGCGAGCTGCTGCGGCGGGGAAGCTTCAGCTTCGAGGAGGCCGTGCAGGGCGCCGACCGCATGACCATCGCGGTCACCCTGTTCGCGCTGCTGGAACTCTACAAACGCGGCGAGGCCGACTGGCTGCAGGCGGAGAGCTTCGGCGAGATCGACGTGCGCGCCGCGCGCGCCCAGCGCCCCCCCTCCGCCTTGGCGCTGGCCGGCGGTGCGGAGGCCGGGGGGGCGGGCGCTTGAGCGCGATGGAGCACCCATCACCGCCGCGCCCGCAGGCGCCCGCGGAGGAGGCCGTGGCCCCCTCGCTCGCGCGCACCGTGGAGGCGCTGCTGTTCCTGTCCGGCGACCCCCTCAGCCCCGCCGAGCTCGCCGAGGCGACCGCGACAGGGGAGGGGGCGGTGGAGGCCGCGCTCGCGCTGCTGGCCGAGCAGTATGCGCCGGGCCGGCGCGGGATCACGCTGCGCGAGCTCGGCGGCGGCTGGCTGCTGGCCAGCGACCCCGCCGCCGAGGAGGCCGCCCGGCGGCTGCTCAGCCGCCCGCGCGCCGCCACGCTCAGCCCGGCCCAGGCGGAGACGCTCGCGATCGTCGCCTACCTGCAGCCCATCTCGCGCCCGGAGATCACCCGCATACGCGGCGTGAGCGCCGACTCGGCGACCGCCACGCTGCTGGACCGCGATTTGATCGAAGAGGCCGGGCACTCGCAGTTCGGCGCGGTGCTGTACCGCACGAGCACCCAGTTCCTGAAGCTGTTCGGGCTGCGCACGCTGGAGGAGCTCCCCGACGTGGCCCGCTGGGACCCCAGTCCCGAGGAGCAGGCCGAGCTGCGCGAGCGCCTGCTGCGCGCCGGCGAAGCCCGCGCCGGCGGCGGGCCCGCGGGCGAGTAGGCGCGCTCAGGCGGCGCGCGCGGCGAGCTGACCGCAGGCAGCGTCGATGTCGCGCCCGCGCGTGAGGCGCACGGTGGCCTCCACGCCGTTGGCCTCGAGCGCCGCGCGAAACGCCGCGATCGACCCGCGCGTGGAGCAGCTGAAGGGGTCCGAGCCGTCCGCGCCCGTCGGGTTGTAGGGGATCAGGTTGACCTTGAACATCTGCGTCTCGCGCGCGGGCTGCTGGGGGCGGGCGCCCGCCGGCGCCCGCGGCGGGCGGCGCGGCGCGAGCAGCCGTGCGAGCGCCAGCGCCTGCTCGTAGCGGTCGTTGACGCCCGCCAGCATCACGTACTCGACGAACACCCGCCGGCGCCGGCGGGCGTAGAAGGCCCTGCACGCCTCGATCACGTCGCTCAGCGCGAAGCGCTCGTTGACGGGCATCAGCTCGCTGCGCAGCGCTTCCTCGGCGGCGTGCAGCGAGAGCGCCAGGCGCAGCGGCATGTCCTGCCCGGCGAGCCGTTCGATCCCCGGAATCCAGCCGACCGTGGAGATCGCGGTGCGCCGGTGGGTGATGCCGATGTCGGGCAGGCGCTCGCAGGCCGCGAGGACGTTGTCGAGGTTGAGCATCGGCTCGCCCATGCCCATGAACACGCAGTGGTCGACCGGGCCCAGGCGGCGGAAGTGAAGCGCCTGATCGACGATCTCCGAGGCCGTCAGGTTGCGCGCGAAGCGCATCCGCCCGGTCGCGCAGAACGCGCACGTCAGCGGGCAGCCCGACTGCGAGGAGACGCACAGCGAGCGCCGCCCGTCGCGATAGCCCATCAGCACCGCCTCCAGCGCGCGGCCGTCGGCGGTCTCGAAGAGGGCCTTCAGCGTGCCGTCCGCGGCCCGCCTCTCGGCGCGCACGCGCAGGCTCGAGAACGGCAGCTCGCGCTCGAGCGCCTCGCGCAGAGGCGACGGCAGGTCGGTCATCTCGCCGTAGCCGCGCGCGCCACGGGCGGCCCACGCCCACACCTGGCGCGCGCGGAAGGGCGGCTCGCCGCGCTCGGCGAGCGTCTGCGTGAGGAGCTGGAGGTCCATGCGCCTATGGTTGCAGCCGATGCGCCTCGCCAAGTACCTCGCCCATGCCGGCGTCGCCTCGCGACGGGCCGCCGAGGGCCTGATCGCGGCTGGGCGGGTGAGCGTCGACGGCGAGCTCGTCACCGACCCCGCGCGCGACGTGGGCGAGGGCGAGCGCGTGAGCGTGGACGGGCGCGCGCTGAGCGGTCCCGAGCCGCGCGTCGGCCTATGCCCTGAACAAGCCGGTGGGCGTGGTCTCGACGGCGCGCGACCCCCAGGGCCGCCCCACGGTCGTCGAGCTGGTGCCCGCGAGCGGCCTGCGCCTGTACCCGGTGGGGCGCCTCGACGCCGACAGCAGCGGGCTGATCCTGCTGACCAACGACGGCGAGCTCGCCAACCGCCTGACGCACCCGCGCTTCGAGGTGCCCAAGACCTATCGTGCGCGCCTCGCCGGCGCACCTCTCAGCGAGCGGACGCTGCGCGCCCTGCGCGAGGGAGTGATGCTCGAGGACGGCCTCACAGCCCCTGCGCGGGCGCGCCGCCTGGGCCCGCACGAGCTCGAGCTGAGCATTCACGAGGGGCGCAACCGCCAGGTGCGGCGCATGTGCGAGGCCATCGGACACCGCGTGCTCGCGCTGGAGCGCGTCGCCTTCGGCCCGCTGCGCCTGGGCGAGCTCGCCCCCGGCGCCCACCGCCGGCTGACCCGCGCCGAGCTCGCGCGCCTGCGCGCGCTCGCGCTCTGACAGAATCGCCCGCCATGCGACTGTTCGCCCTGCGGGGGGCCACCAGCGTCGCCCGCAATGACGCTCAGGACATCCTCGACGCGACCACCGAGCTGATGCACGAGATCATGCGGCGCAACGAGCTCGTTCCAGAGCGCGTGGTCAGCTGCATCTTCACCGCCACCCGCGACCTCAACGCGGAGTTCCCAGCGGTGGCCGCGCGTGCCGTGGGCTTCGACCGCGTGCCGCTGCTGTGCGCCCAGGAGATCCCCGTGCCCCGCTCGATGCCGCGCGTGATCAGGGTGCTGATCCACTACCACGCCGAGGATGGTCACGAGCCCGTCCACGTCTACCTCGGCGACGCGCGCGCGCTGCGCGCCGACCTGCAGGCTGCGCAGTAGGCGGGCGCGCGGTCGGCGCCCGCGCCCCGCACGCGCGCCGACCGCGGCACAATAGGGCGATGGCGATCGAGTTCTCCGAGCGCATCCGGCGCATCCCCACATACCCCGCGGCAGGCGGCTACGCGCACGAGGCGCCGCTCGTGCGCCTCGCCAGCAACGAGTCGCCGTTCCCGCCGCTGCCCGCGGTGCGCGAGGCGATCGAGCGCGCGCTGGGCTCGCTCAACCGCTACCCCGACCCCTCCAACTCGCTCCTGCGCACAGCGCTCAGCGAGCGCTACGGCGTGCCCGCCGCGCGCATCGCAATCGGCAACGGCTCCTGCGACATCCTGCTCGCGGCCGGCGAGGCGCTGCTGGAGCCCGGTGCGGAGCTCGTCTACGCATGGCCGTCCTTCTCCGTCTACCCGCACCTCAGCGCGGCCTCCGGCGCGCGCGCGCTGACGGTCGCCCTCGACGCAGACGCGCGCCACGACCTGCCCGCGATGCTCCGCGAGATCACCGTGGCCACCCGCCTGGTGATCGTGTGCAACCCCAACAACCCCACCAGCACCGCGGTCGGGCTCGCCCAGATCGCCGGCTTCCTCGCCAAGGTGCCCGAGTACGTGTGCGTGATCCTCGACGAGGCCTACTGCGAGTTCAACCTGCTCGATGACCCGGACGCCTCGATCGCGCTGCTCGACGAGCACCCCAACCTGGTGCTGCTGCGCACCTTCTCCAAGGTCCACGGGCTCTGCGGCCTGCGCGTCGGCTTCGCGCTGTGCGGCTCGCAGGAACTGCCGCGCGCGCTCGATCAGGTCCGCCAGCCTTTCTTCTGCAACGCCCTCGCGCAGGCGGCCGCGGTGGAGGCGCTCGCCCACCAGGACGCCGTCGAAGAGCGCGTCGCGCGCACGGTCGCCGAGCGCATCTCGGTGGCCGAGCGCCTGCGCGCGCTCGGCCTGCAGCCCGCCGAGTCGCAGGCCAACTTCTGCTGGGTCGAGCTCGGCGAGGGCCGCGACGAGGCGGAGGTCATGCGCGGGCTCGAGCAGCGCGGCGTGCTCGTGCGCGGCGGCGCCGCACTCGGCGGCCAGACGCCCGCGCTGCGCATCACCTACGGGCTGCCGGAGGAGAACGAACGCATGCTCAGCGCGCTCGCCGAGGTGCTGGCGCCCGCGCCGGCCGCCTGAGCGCCGGGGGCCCCGCGCGCGGGGAATCTCGAGTTGTTGCGAGGGTGCGCTCAGCCCTCGACGCGCGGCCGATTGTCTGCTACAACCCACTGCAGACGGCCATGACAGCAGCGGCACCAGCATCCCTTCTCACCTGCACCGCGCGTGCCGCCCGGCCGTATCGCTACGCCTGGCGATTTATCTAGGCGCTTCGGCCCGGCCCGTCTCGTGAGCGGGCATCGCGGCCGCCCCGGGTCCGGTTCCTGCGGATCGAGCGCCACCCTCCCGGGTGCCCCGAGCGCCCGCCCCACGGCTCGCCGATGGTGAGCAGCCAGCACCTCTAACATGCCCAGGCGTCAGTGAAAGGATGAGTCGATGATGATCGTGATGAGAGAGACCGCCACCGAGGATGAGGTGGAGGCGGTCGTGGCCAAGATCGAGCGCGCGGGCGCTCGCGCGCACCGCAGCTCGGGCGCGCGCGTGACCGTGATCGGCGCGATCGGCGACGTTGAGCAGGACGCCAACGTCGAGAGCCTCGGCCTGGAGGGCCAGCCGGGCGTCGACCGCGTCGTGCCGATCCTCAAGCCCTACAAGCTCGCCTCCCTGCAGATCACGCACGGCGAGCGAACCGTGCTGGACATCGAAGGGCGCAAGATCGGCGGGGAGGAGAAGTTCGCGATGATCGCCGGCCCCTGCACCGTGGAGTCGCGCGAGCAGACGCTGCAGACCGCGCGCGCCGTGCGCGACGCCGGCGCGACGCTGCTGCGGGGCGGCGCCTACAAGCCGCGCACCTCTCCCTACGCCTTCCACGGCCTGGGCCAGGAGGGCCTGCGGCTGCTCGCCGAGGCCAAGGCCGAGACCGGCCTGCCGATCGTCACCGAGCTGATGGACGCCGGCGATCTGGACGCCGTGCTCGAGGTGGCCGACGTCGTGCAGATCGGCGCGCGCAACATGCAGAACTACCCGCTGCTGGCCGAGGTCGGGCGCGCCGGGCGCCCCGCGCTGCTCAAGCGCGGGCTCTCATCGACGCTCGACGAGCTGCTGATGGCGGCCGAGTACATCCTCAAGGAGGGCAATCCCAACGTGATGCTCTGCGAGCGGGGCATCCGCACGTTCGAGACCGCCTACCGCTTCACCCTCGACCTGATGGCCGTGCCCGTGCTCAAGGAGCTCACGCACCTGCCCGTGATCGTGGACCCCAGCCACGCGGCCGGTCGTCGCGACCTGGTGCTGCCGCTGTCGCTCGCAGCAGCCGCGGTGGGCGCCGACGGCATCATCGTGGAGGTGCACCCGAACCCCGACGAGGCGATCTGCGACGGACCGCAGCAGCTGCGCGCGGATGACTTCGCCGAGTATGCCGCGGCGGTCGAACAGGCGGCGGCGCTCGCGGGCAAGGCGCTCAGCCCGGCGTGAGGATCGCGATCCTCGGCGTCGGGCTGATCGGCGGCTCGATCGGCCTGGCAGCGCGAGCCCGCGCGAACGCCGAGGTGAGCGGATACGACCCCGACGAGCACGTGCGCGAGCGCGCGCTGGCCCTCGGCGCGATCGACACCGCGGCCGAGGATCTGGCGAGCGCCGTGGCGGGTGCCGATGTCGTGTTCGTGGCCGCGCCCGTCGGCGCGCTGCCGCGCAGCGTGCGCGCTCGCCCTGGCAGCGGCCGGCCCGGACTGCGTGGTGAGCGACGTCGGCTCGACCAAGCGCGACGTCGCCGCAGCGGGCGCCGACGAGCGCTTCATCGGCGGGCATCCGCTCGCCGGCGCGGAGACGGCGGGCGTGGAGCACGCTCGCGCGGATCTCTTCGAGGGCGCCACGTGGTACCTCACGCCCGCCCGCGGCAGCACCGCGGGCGTGCTCTACGAGCGCCTGCACCGTCTGCTGAGCAGCTTCGGCGCGCGGCCCACCGCGATCGACGCCGACTCCCACGACCGGCTGATGGCCTGCGTCTCGCACCTGCCGCACGTGCTCGCCAACCTGCTCGTCTCCCAGGCGGCCGGGCTGCTGGGCGGCGAGGACTCGCAGCAGCTGCCCGCGCCCGCGCGAGTGCCCGCGGTGGGGCCGAGCTTCCGCGACGCCACCCGCGTGGCGGGCGCCAACAGCGCGATCTGGACGGACATCTATTTGTCCAACCGCGATGCGCTGATCGCTGCGATCGACGAGCTCGCCGCTCGGCTGGGGGAGGTCCGCGGCACGCTCGCAGCCGCCGACGCCGGCGCGCTGAGCGGCCTGGAACGAGCGGCGCGCGCTCGGATCGCGAGGCGCTGCTCGGCGCGGGCCTGGCGGGCGGCGTGGCGGAGTCGATCCACGAGCTGCGCGCCTCGGTGCCCAACCGCCCCGGCGTGATCGCCGACATGGCCCTCGCGCTCGGCGGCGCGGGCGTCAACATCATCGACATGGCGCTGTCGCCCTCCGAGGACAACCGCCAGGGCGTCGTCGCCCTGTGGATCGCCGGCGAGCAGGACGCCGAGCGCGCGCTCACGCTGATCGCCGAGCTCGGCTTCCCGGTGGCGCGCGCGTGAGCGGCAGCGGTCGCGTGAACATGCGCTTCGAGCCCTCCGGCGGGCTGTCGGGCAAGCTGCGTGCGCCCGCCGACAAGTCGATCTCCCACCGCGCCGCGCTGCTCGGCGCGATGGCCTCCGAGCCGGTGCGCATCGAGCGCTACCTGCACGCCGCCGACACCACCTCCACGCTCGAGGCCGTGCAGGCGCTCGGCGCGCTCGTGGAGATCCACGACGAGGAGGTCGTCGTGCGCGGCACCGGCCTGCGCGAGGCACGCGAGCCCGACGGGCCGATCGACGTCGGCAACGCGGGTACGCTGCTGCGCCTGCTGCCCGGCTGGCTGGCCGCGCAGGAGGGCTGCAGCGTTCACGCTCGACGGCGACGAGTCGATCCGCCGCCGCCCGGTGGACCGGATCGCCGTCCCGCTGCGCCAGATGGGCGCCGATGCTGCACGCCAGCAACGGGCGCTTCCCGCCGCTGCAGGTGCGCGGCGCGCGGCTGCGCGCGATCTCCTACGAGCTCGACGACGGCCAGCGCGCAGGTCAAGTCCTGCATCCTGCTCGCCGCGCTCGCAGCGGACGGCGCCACCACCGTGGGCGAGCCCGCGCGCAGCCGCGACCACACCGAGCGGATGCTGCTGCAGCGCCGGCGTCTCGATCCATCGCAACGGGCGCCACGTCACCGTCGTCAACAACGACGAGCTGCTGCTCGACAGCGTGCGGGTCCCCGGCGATCCGAGCTCCGCCGCCTTCCTGATCACCGCCGGCGTGCTCGTGCCGGGCTCGCGCCTGCTGATCTCGCGACGTGGGCGTCAACTGGACCCGCACGGGCTTCCTGCGCATCCTGCGCCGCATGCGCGGCATCGTGCTGGGCGACCTCGAGTCCGAGACTGGCGAGCTGCTCGCCGATGAGCCCGTGAGCGACCTCGATGTGGCCCACGGAGCGCTCGAGGGCACCGTGGTCGAGCCCCACGAGGTGCCGCGGCGCGATCGACGAGCTGCCGCTCGTGGCGCTGCTCGGCTGCTTCGCCGAGGGCGAGACGGTGGTGCAGGGTGCCGAGGAGCTGCGCGTGAAGGAGTCCGACCGCATCGCCGGGGTCGTCGAGGGGCTGCGCGGCCTGGGCGCCGACATCGAGGCGACCGCCGACGGCTTTGCCGTGCGCGGGGGCGGTGCTCTGCGCGGCGGCAAGCTCGACGCCCGCGGCGACCACCGCCTGGCGATGATGGGCGCGGTCGCCGGGCTCGCCTCGCGCGAGGGCGTCGAGGTGCTCGGCATGGACGCCGCCGCGGTCTCCTATCCGGGCTTCGTCGAGGACCTGGCAGCCCTGTGCTCGTAGCGATCGACGGCCCCGCCGGCGCGGGCAAGTCGACCGTCGCGCGCGAGCTCGCGCGCGAGCTCGGCTTCACCTACCTGGACAGCGGCGCGATGTACCGCTGCGTCGCGCTGCGCTGCGCTCGAGGAGCCCGCGCGCGAGCCCGCCGAGCTGGCGCGCTGCGCTGCGATCGAGCTCCTCGGCGGCACGGGCGCCGAGCCGCCCCGTGTGCTACTCGACGGACGCGATGTGAGCGCCGCGATCCGTGCGCCCGAGGTCACCCAGGCCGCCTCGATCGTCGCCGCCGATCCCGCCGTGCGCGAGGCGCTCGTCGCCAAGCAGCGCGCGCTGATCGCGGACGGCGACTGGGTCGCCGAGGGACGCGACATCGGCACCGTCGTGGCGCCCGACGCTGCGGTCAAGGTGTTCCTCACCGCCGACCCCGACGAGCGCGCCCGGCGCCGCGCGGCCGAGCTCGGCGCGGCGCCCGAGACGGTGCTCGCCGAGCAGACGCTGCGCGACGAGCGCGACAGCACCCGCGCCCACAGCCCGCTGCGCCCCGCCCCCGGCGCGCTCGCGATCGACACGACCGGGCAGGATGTCGCCCAGGTCGTCGCCGCGCATCGCCGCCCTCGTGCCCCGCCGCTAGCGCGAAGCCGTGGCGCGCCGGGCGACGCCGGAGGAGGAACGCCCCCGGCAGGCCGCCTGCGTCCAGTCATACTGGCTGGGTGAAGGTCGCCGTCGTCGGCTATCCAAACGTGGGCAAGTCCTCGCTGATCAACCGCCTCACCGGCACGCGTGAGGCGGTCGTGCACGAGCGTCCCGGGGTCACGCGCGACCGCAAGGAGCTCGACTGCGAGTGGAACGGGCGCAGCTTCAAGCTGATCGACACCGGCGGCGTGGACTTCGAGGATCGCGACCCGCTCGCGGGCTCGATCCGCGACCAGGCGCGCGCCGGGCTCGCCGACGCGCAGGTCGCGGTGCTCGTCGTCGACGCGCGCGCGGGGGTGCGCCCGGGCGATGAGGAGATGGCCGACCTGCTGCGCCGCTCGCCGCTGCCGGTGATCGTCGCGGCGAACAAGTGCGACAGCGTGAGCGAGCTGCCGCTGGCCGCCGAGTTCCACCGCCTCGGGCCTGGGCGAGCCGCTGGCGGTATCGGCCGCCCAGGGCCTCGGCTCGGGCGACCTGCTCGACCGCATCGTGGAGCTGCTGGGGGAGGGGGACGAGGAGCCCGAGGGGGACACCGTGCGCCTCGCGGTGATCGGGCGGCCCAACGTGGGCAAGTCCTCGCTGGTCAACCGCTTTCTCGGCGACGAGCGCGTGATCGTCTCCGAGATCGCCGGCACGACGCGCGATGCGATCGACATGCCGCTGCTGGTCGGCGATCGCAGGCTGATCCTGATCGACACCGCCGGCATGCGCCGCCAGGCCAAGGTCGCGCGACTCGGTCGAGTACTACACCGCGCTGCGCTCCCAGCGCGCGGCCGAGCGCGCCGACGTCGCGCTCGTGGTGTGCGACGCCACCGACGGCGTCACCGCCCAGGACCTGCGCATCGCCGAGCTGGCCATGAAGGCCGGTTGCGCGACCGCGATCGTGCTCAACAAGTGGGATCTGGTGTCGAGCGCAGAGCGCCGCCGAGGAGGAGCTCGACCACGAGCGAGCCCGCGTCGCCGAAAAGCTGCGCCTGCGCCCGCGTGTGCTCACCGCCAGCGCCAGGACCGGGCGCCACGTCCCGCGCCTGCTCACCGAGGCGATCGCGCTCGGCGACCGCATCGCAGGCCGTATCCCCACCCCCGAGCTCAACCGCTTCCTCGCGGAGGCCGTGCAGGCGCGCCAGCCGCCCGTGGGCACGCGCCGCAGCTCCGGCCAGCACCGCCTGAAGCTGATCTACATGGCCCAGATCGGCGAGCGCCCCCCGCGCTTCGCCATCCAGGTCAACTCCCGCACCCGCGTCACGCGCGACTACGCGTACTTCATCGAGAACCGCCTGCGCGCGCGCTACGGCATGGATGGCGTGCCGCTGATCATCGACTTCGTCGAGCGCGGCCAACGCCGAGGCGCCCGCGCCGCATAGACTTCGCGCCTGCCCGCGGGGCTCGCAATGCCGTGAGCTCGCCGCCACCGCCCGCCCCACTACACCCTGGAGTCAGCCACCAAGCCATGACTGAGCTTTCCGACAGCGAGTACCTGTTCACCTCCGAGTCGGTCACCGAGGGCCACCCCGACAAGATCGCCGACCAGATCTCCGACGGCGTGCTCGACGCCGTCCTGCGCGATGACCCCTACGGCCGGGTCGCCTGCGAGACGCTCGTCAACACCGGCCTCGTCGTCGTCTCCGGCGAGATCTCGACCGACACCTACGTCGACATCCAGGAGATCGCGCGCGAGACTGTGCGCCGGATCGGCTACGACAACGCCGCCTACGGCTTCGACTGCGACACCTGCGCGGTGATCAACGCGATCGACAAGCAGTCGCCCGACATCGCCCAGGGCGTCGACGCCGCCTACGAGACGCGCCACGATCCCGCCGATGACGACGAGCTCGACGTCGCCGGGGCGGGCGACCAGGGGATGATGTTCGGCTACGCCATCCAACGAGACCGACGAGCTGATGCCGCTGCCGATCGCGCTCGCCCACAAGCTCGCCAAGCGCCTGGCCGAGGTGCGCAAGGGGGAGGTCCTGCCCTACCTGCGCCCCGACGGCAAGACCCAGGTGACCGTCCGCTACCAGGACGGGCGGCCCGTGGAGATCGAAAAGATCCTGATCTCCACCCAGCACGCCGACGGCATCGACACCGAGACGCTGATCAAGCCCGACCTGCTCGAGCACGTTCTGCGCCCCGTGCTGCCCGCCGACCTCTACGACGAGAAGAAGCTCGCGCGCAACTTCCTCGTCAACCCGACCGGGCGCTTCGTGATCGGCGGCCCGATGGGCGACTGCGGCCTGACGGGCCGCAAGATCATCGTCGACACCTACGGCGGCATGGCGCGCCACGGCGGCGGCGCGTTCTCCGGCAAGGATCCCTCCAAGGTCGACCGCTCGGCCGCCTACGCGGCCCGCTGGGTGGCCAAGAACATCGTGGCCGCCGGCCTCGCCGAGCGCGCCGAGGTGCAGGTCGCCTACGCGATCGGCGTGGCGCACCCGGTGTCGGTGATGGTGGAGACCTTCGGCACCGAGAAGATCGGCCGCGGCAGGATCGCCCAGCTCGTCGACGAGCACTTCGACCTGCGTCCCGGCGCCTTCCGCGAGGAGCTCAAACTGCACCGCCCGATCTACCAGAAGACAGCCGCCTACGGGCACTTCGGCCGCGAGGACCACGACTTCACCTGGGAGAAGACCGACAGGGCCGACGCCCTGCGCTCCGCCGCCGGCCTCTGACCGGGGCCGGCGCTCTAGGGTCCAGGCGGTGACGATCGCCCAGGTCGAGCCGATGACGAGCGCCCGCGCGCTGCGCGGGCCCTTCGACTACCGCCTGCCCGAGGAGCTGCGCGGCGGCGTGGTCGGCGTCGGCTCGATGCTGGTGGTGCCGTTCGGCCGCCGCGAGGTGCTGGGGGTCGTGGTCGGCCTGGCCGAGCGCAGCGAGGTGGCCGAGGAGAAGCTGCTCGCGCCCCTGCGCGCGCTCGAGCTGGGCGTGCCGGTCGAGCAGGTCGCGCTCGCCGAATGGATCGCGGCGGAGTACTGCTCCACGATCTCCCGCTCGCTCGCGCTGGTGCTGCCCCCCGGCGCAGCGCGCCGGCTCAGCGGGCGCAAACGCCGTGCGGTCGCCCGCCCGCGCCATCTCGGCGTGGGCCGCCGGCGCCCCGAGCCGCCCGAGCTGACGCAAGAGCAGCAGCTCGCCCTGGCGCCGCTCAGCGCGGCGCTCGCCGCGCGGTGCCCCACGCAGTGGCTGCTGCACGGCGTCACCGGCTCGGGCAAGACCGAGATCTACCTGCGCGCTGCCGCCGAGGCCCTCGAGCAGGGCCGCGGGGTGATCGTGCTGGTTCCCGAGATAGCGCTCACCCCGCAGATCGTCGGGCGCTTCATCGAACGCTTCGGAGAGACCGTCGCCGTGCTGCATTCGCGCATGACCTCCGCACAGCGCTACGCCGAGTGGCGGCGCCTGCGCGAGGGTGAGGCCCGGGTGTGTGTGGGGCCGCGCTCGGCGGTGTTCGCGCCGATCGAACAGCTCGGGCTGATCGTGGTGGACGAGGAGCACGACGCCTCCTACAAGCACGAGGGCGACCCCCGCTACGACGCCCGCGACGTCGCCGCCGAGCGCGCCGAGCGCGCCGGGGCGCTGCTGCTCGCGGGCAGCGCCACGCCCCGTCCGGAGAGCATCGCGCGCATGCCCGTCGCGCTGCTCGCCCACCGCGTCGATGGCCGGCCGCTGCCCGCGGTGGAGGTGCTCGACATGCGCGAGCAGCCGCACGGCCTGCACCCCGCCACCACGCAGGCGCTCGCCGAGGTGCGCTCCGCGCGCGGCAAGGCGATCGCGCTGCTCAACCGCCGCGGCTGGTCGAACTTCCTCTCCTGCCGCTCCTGCGGGCTGGTGTGGAGCTGCCCGGAGTGCGACGTGGCGCTCGTGCTGCACCGCGGCGGCGGCTTTCTCGCCTGCCATCACTGCGGCCACCGCGAGTCCGCGCCCGCGCGCTGCAGCGTCTGCGCCTCCACCTCGGTCGCGCGCCATGGCGCCGGCACCGAGCGCCTCCAGCACGACCTCGAGAGCGTGCTCGACGACGGCAGCTTCCCCGTCTTCCGCCTCGACGCCGACACCGTCGCCGCGCAGGAGGCCGCACCCCGTGGAACCCCGACGCCCGCCGCCGGCCCCGCGCCGGGCGGGGAGGGCGTCGCCGCGCTGCTGCGGGGCTTCGAGGCGGCCGACTGCGGCGTGCTGATCGGCACCCAGATGGTCGCCAAGGGCCACGACTTCCCCGACGTGAGCCTCGGCGTGGTGCTCGACGCCGACGCGACGCTGCGCTTTCCCGACTTCCGCGCCGAGGAGCGCACGTTCGCGCTGATCGCCCAGCTCGCCGGGCGTGTCGGGCGGGGCGGGGCCGGGCGCGTGCTCGTCCAGACGATCGCCCCGGAGGCCCGCTCGATCGTGCACGCTGCGCGCCACGACAGCGAGGGCTTCCTCGCCGGCGAGCTGCAGCGCCGCAGGGCGCTCAGCTACCCGCCCTACTCGCACATCCTCAGAATCGTCTGCTCGGCCGAGCAGGCGCCGCCGGCGCGGGCCGCGGCCGGCGCGGTGCGCGATGCGCTCGCCCCGGCGTGCGCAGTGCCCGGGGCGGGGTGGAGCGTGCTCGGGCCCGCCGCGCTGTTTCGCCTGCGCGGCCGCGAGCGCTCGATGGTGATGATCAAGGCCGCCGAGCGGCGCGCGGCGGTGGCCGCCGTGGGGGAGGCCGTGGCGCGCGTCTCCGCGGCGGGCGCGCACGCGGGCGTCAGCTTCAGCGTGGACGTCGATCCGCAGTAGGACTGCGCGACGGCACGAAGCCGCCGGCGCGGCTCCTCTCCGCAACACCCCGTTCAAGCTTGTCATGCCGCGACCGCGCTGCTAGCTTCGTTGGCTCACGGAGGGTCAATTCGCACGGAGGTGAGGGGTGGGGAGCATCGGAGATCGGCAGGAACATTCGCGTGTGCGCAGGCGCCTTATTGCCCTTGCGGGCGTGTTCCTGTCTGGGTGCGTGATCGGAGGCAGCCTGCTCGCCCCCGCTGCCGGCGCAAAGGTTATCTACCCCTCCTTCACATGGGCCGGTGCGGGCAGCTCCGAGGGATTCTCGCTCGCGGAAAACTGGGAAGGCGGCAAAACAGCGCCCACAGCCGGGGAGACGCTCGCGGAACTACGCTTCCCGGAACTGGGCAGCGGCTGCGCGAACGACACGCCCGTGCCGGCCTGCTACGACGCCGAAGACAACCTCACCGGGCTCGACGCGAGATCGCTGCACATCGATGACGCCGAGAACTACGAACTCACGGGGACCAAGCTCGAAATCGGCAGTGATGGACTGCACGCGGCAACCATGGGCACCGTGGGCGCCGCCAGGGACGTGTTCGACCTGCCGCTCGAACTGAACGTTTCCGAGAAAACCTGGAACATCACCGGCAGCGGCGGCGGCGCACCCGGCGAAGACGGGCTCGTGCTCGAAGGGCCCGTCACCGGCCCGGGCAAGGTGCTGGAAGTGGAACTGCAAGCCGAGGCGGCCCTCGACCTCGAAGACAACATCGAGGTCGGGCCTCTGACGATCGGCGGCAAGAGTGGAAACCGCTCCGGCAGCGGGAACGGGATCCTGGAACTTGAAGAAGCAGAACTGAACTCGACCGACGAAGCGCCCGTCGAACTCGGGAACATCCTCGTTCGCGGAAGCGCAGAACTCGGCCCGCTGAAGACGAACGCCACGCAGCTCGACGTGGGGCGCTCAACGCAGCCCGCGGGGGCGATCGAAGTCGACAGCGCCAAGTTCGACCCTGCCAGCACGCTCACCTTCCAGATCACCGGCAGCGAGCCGGAACCCGAAATGGACTATGCGCAGCTGCTCTCCGAAGTCGGCGACATCGACCTGGCCGGCGTGGGCGTGGCGATCGAAGTCGCGCGCCCCGAAAAAGGCAAGCCCTGTCCCGTGCTGATCAGCGGAGAGAAGTTCACGTTCATCTCGACCGAAGAAGGTGCTTTGACGGGCACATTCGCTGGTGTTCCGAGCCCCGGCCTCGAAGTGCCGATCAGGTTCGGGCAGGGGTGCGAAGGCCACGAACCACAGGGGATCAAGCTGATCTACGGCAAGAACACCGTCACCGGGGTCGTCGAAGGCGAAGTCGCCGAACGCAAGGCGCGCGAACAGCAGGAAGCTGAAGCGAAAGCCAAAGCGGAAGCGGAACTGAAATCCAAACAGGAAGAAGAAGCGAAGGCGCTCCAGGAGGCGCAGGACAAACCGGGGGGCAAAACGATCGCCGAAGAAATCGCCGCAAGATTCGGCGGCGTGGGCAAAGTCGGCGTGCTCTCGACCAAAGAAGGCTCACCCGACGCAACCATCGCCGGCACGTCGGTCACGGTCAGCTCGAGCGGCGCGTTCGCTCTGAAGATCGCCTGCCCCGCCGGCGTGCCCAGCTGCAGCGGCACAGTCACGCTGCGCACGCTGCACGCGGTGGTCGCCGTACCGAAACACAAAGCGGCCGTCCTGAGCCTCGCTTCGGGCTCGTTCACCGTGACCGGCGGTCAGTTTCGGACGATCACGCTGCATCTCTCCGCCACGGCCCGCAAACTGCTTGCCCGCAGCCACGCGCTGAGCGCGCGCGCGACGATCGCCGCGCACGATCCCGCAGGCGCGAGTCACACGGGCACGGCGAGCCTCACCCTGCACGCGGCCAAAGCCAAACACGGGTAGGGCCGGTCGGTGCGCGCGGGTGGGGGCCAGATGGATCGAGCATTTCGCAGCTTGCCGGTGGGTCGATGAGCGTCTACCCTGTCCGGGTGCTGTCACCGCGACCCGTCGCTTCGAGCTCGCGCGTGCGAGCACGCATGCCAGCCGCGTGGGCGCGTCGACGCCCCAGCGGCGTCCTCATTCTGGGGCTGCTGTGCTGGGTTTCGTTCGCCGCCGCGGCTCCGGCCGGGCAGGCCGCCGGGATCGTGCAGTACGCCCGCCTCCAGCACGCCTGCCCGGCGCCGCAGAGTGGGCGAGCGAGTTGCATGGCGGTCGCACGCGAGCCCGTCCCCGCAAGCTCCGCGGATGCGGCCGGCGTGCGCCCCTACGTTGCGGGCGCCGGCGCCAAGACAGTCGGCCTCGCCGGTGGCTTCACACCCGAAGACCTCGCCACAGCCTACGGCTACACGCCGACCGTCGGTGGCGCCAACCAGACGATCGGCATCGTCGACGCCTACGACGACCCTGACATCGAAGCGAACCTCAAAAGCTTTGACGAACACTATGGCCTCGGCGAATGCACCGGCTGCTTCCAGAAGGTCGACCAGGAGGGCAAAGCAAGCCCCCTGCCGATCAAGGATCCCGAAGGGTGGTCGCAGGAGATCTCGCTCGACGTGGAGGTCGCACGCTCGGCCTGTCACGAATGCCACATCCTGCTCGTCGAGGCCGACAGCCCGGAATACAAAGACCTGGCGGCGGCCGTCAACGAGGCGGTCAAGCTCGGCGCCACCGAGGTCTCCAACTCCTACGGAGGGCCCGAGAAAGAAATCGTGAAAGCGGGGGTCCGGGCCGACTACGAGCACCCTGGCGTCGTCATCACCGCCGCCGGCGGCGACCTTGGCTATGACGACTGGAACTATGCACTTGAAGGCATCAAACCGCCCGCGGTGCCCGACGCCCCGGCATCGCTGCCGTCCGTGGTCGCGGTTGGGGGTACCTCGCTGGAACTCAACGAAAACGGGACGCGTAAGAACGAGACGGTGTGGAACGATGATGGTCCCCTCGACGGGAAAGACTTTCCGCCCGGCTACGTCGCCGGCAGCGGCTGCAGCACGCTGTTCGAAGCCGAACCCTTCCAGCAGCAGCTCACCGGCTTCGCTGCGACAGGCTGCGGCAGCAAACGCTCGAGCGTCGATGTCTCCGCAGACGCCGATCCCTACACCGGCTTCGACATCTTCGACACGTTCAACTACTGCAAGGAAACGGCAAAGGCGTGCACCACCAAGGAAGAAAAAGAACTCACGAAAGAGATTGAAAAGCATGGCGGTTGGCAGACGTTCGGCGGCACCTCGCTGGCCACGCCACTGATCGCGGGCCTCTATGCGCTCGCGGGCGGCGAGGCCGGCCTGAAATACCCGGCAGCGCTGCCCCTCTACGGCCACCTCGGCCAGGCCTCGCTGTTTGACGTCACGCAGGGCGGCACCGGCTACTGCGACGGCGAACCGGTGTCCGTGTGCGGGCACCCGAACACGGAAGTCGATCCGCCCTTGGAACTCGTCGTCGATTGCGAAGGAACGAGCGCATGCGACGCGCGCACCGGCTACGACGGCCCGAGCGGCGTCGGCACGCCAAACGGCCTGGAAGCGTTCAAGCCGCTGTTCCCGACCGCGGTGATCACGCCGCCCGCAACCGTCGAGGAAGGCGAGGCCGCCACCTTTGGCTCCGCGTCGTCGAGCGACCCCTATCCGGGAGGCGCGATCACCGGCTGGTTGTGGAAATGGGGAGACGGCACCGAAACCACCGGCGTCGCCAATCCGACACACACATACCCCGAAGCCTGCGATTACCACGTCAGCCTCACCGTGACGGACAACTACGGGCTCACCAGTAGCCAGGTCGAACAGGTGGTGCACGTGTCGGGTAAGACCGAAGGCGAAGAAGCGAAATGCGACGAAGCGGAGAAGCGGGCTGAAGAAGCCCAGAAAGCAGCGAGACAACTGCAGGAAGCCAAAGAACGCCAGGAAGCAAAGGAAACCCAAGAAGCCAAAGAAGCCAAAGAAGCAAGGGAACGCCAGGAAGCCCTCGGGGCCGCCGCCGCGATCAACGTGGCGAGCTTCCACAGCGTGCTGCCCCCGCCCGTACCCGATGCAACCCTGGCGAGCACCAGCCTGCAGGAGAGCACGAAAGGGACCGTGACGCTGAAGATCAGCTGCCCGGCCGGTGAGAGCAACTGCGCGGGCACGGTGGGCATGCGCACCCTCAGCGCGGTGGTCGCCGAGGTGGGTGGCGCCGCGAAAACCAAAGCCGCGATCCTGGCGCTGGCGAACGGCTCCTTCTATGTGCCAGGCGGTCAGGTCCGCACGGTCACGCTGCACCTCTCCTCGAAGGCGCGCGCGCTGCTCGCGCGCGCACACAGCGTGCGGGTCCGGGTAACGCTCGTGGCCCACGACACGGCCGGGGCCACCCACACAACGGTCTTGCTCGCCACGGTGCACGCGCCGAAGGCCAAACACGGCAGAGCCTGAGCGCCGCGAGCAGCGCTCGATGCGCCCGCGCTGTCCATAAACTCAGGGGGCATGGCCGAACAGGACGCACTGGACGAGCTCGCCACGCCGGCCTCGGAGGAGGCCGACGTCGAGGTCGAGCGCGAGGAGGATGCCCCGGCGGCGGCCGAGCTGGATCCCGAGACGCGCGAACGCCGCGATGCCGCGCTGCGCCACGTGCGCAAGCTCGGCGATCCGGTGCTGCGCGCCAGCGCGCTCGAGGTGGAGCGCTTCGACGAGGAGCTGAAGGCCGAGGTGCAGCGCATGGGGGAGCTGATGCACGACGCTCTGGGCATCGGGCTGGCCGCCACGCAGCTCGGGATCCTGCACCGCGTGCTCGTCTACCGCGCCTACGTCGATGACCCCATCACCGCGCTGGTCAACCCGGTGATCGAGTGGCACAGCGAGGAGCTGGAGGCGGCCGAGGAGGGCTGCCTGAGCCTCCCCGGCGTGCATGTCGAGGTGGAGCGCCCCGCGCAGGTCAGGGTGCGCGCGCGCGATGAGAGTGGCCGGGAGCTCGAGATCGAGGCCGAGGGGCTCGAGGCGCGGGTGATCCAGCACGAGGTCGATCATCTCGACGGCGTGCTGATCCTCGACCGCATCTCACGCGAGGCGCGCAAGGAGGCGATGCGCGCGATGCGCGAAGGACGCTCCACCGGACACGCCGACGACCGGCCGGCGAGCGCCGCCTAGCGGCCCCGGGCCGCGCGCGAGGCGACGTTGAGCACCGTCTTCCTCGGCACCTCCGACTTCGCCGCCGCGATCCTCGAGCGCCTGGCCCGCAGCGAGGCGCAGCGCCCCGCGCTGGTGCTCACCCGGCCCGACCGCCCGAGCGGCCGCGGCCGACGCGTCACCCCGCCCCCGGTGGCCGAGCGCGCCCGGGCGCTGGGCCTCGCGCTCGAGCAGCCCGAGAGCGTCAACGCACCCGGCGCCAGGGCATCGATCGCCGCTGCAGCCGGCAGCCACGGGACGCTCGTCGTATGCGCGTTCGGCGCGCTGATCAAGGAGCCGCTGCTCTCCGAGCACGAGATCCTGAACGTGCATCCCTCGCTGCTGCCGCGCTGGCGCGGGGCAGCGCCGATCGAGCGCGCGATCATGGCCGGCGACCCGGACACGGGGGTCTCGATCATGCGCCTCACCGCGGGCCTCGACAGCGGCCCCGTGTGTCTCGCGGCCGGTGAGCCGATCACCGCGCACGACACCTTCGGCTCGCTCGCCGAGCGCCTGCAGGGTCTGGGCGGCGAGCTGCTCGTGCGGGCGCTCGATGAGCACCCGCCATTCGTGGATCAGGCGCAGGAGGGCGCGACCTACGCCGAGAAGATCGGTGCCGCAGAGCGCCTGCTCGACCCCGCGCGCCCCGCCGTGGAGCTCGAGCGCGTCGTGCGGGCCCTACAGCCGCACATCGGCGCCCGCGTGGCGCTCGCCGACGGCACGCTGCTCGGCGTGCAGCGGGCCGCGCTGCTCGAGGGCAGCGCGCCGCCCGGCGTGGGTGAGCAGGACGGGCGGCTCGTGCTCGGCTGCTCGCCCGGCGCGCTCGAGCTGCTCGTCGTCAAGCCCCCGGGCGGGCGCGCCATGGAGGCCTCCGCCTACCTGCGCGGTCACGGACTGCCAGGGCGCACGTAGGCGCTCGCGTAGGGCGGGGGCGCGATGCCGGGGGCCAGCCGCGGCTCGGGCTCGGGCACGCCGGCCTGCATCGACAGCGGGATCACCCCGGCCCACGCCGGCAGGGAGTAGTCGGACTCCTCGTCCAGGGGCGGGCCGCCGCGCAGCTTGGCCGAGGCCTCGTCGATCGGGATCGCGAGCACCGCGGTCGCCTTCAGCTCGTTCTCGCTGGGCGCCCGCACGTCGCGCCAGCGGCCCGGCACGATGTGCTCCACGATCGCCTCGAGCGCGGCGAGCTTCTCGGCCTCCTGCTCGATCGGCCGGGCGCGGCCGAGCAGCATCACCGAGCGGTAGTTGGCCGAGTGGTGCATCGCGGCACGCGCCAGCACGAGCCCGTCGAGCAGCGTCACGGTCAGGCAGGCGGGCGCACCGCCGGCGAGCGCGCGGAGCGTCCTGCTCGCGCTCGAGCCGTGGCAGTAGACCACGTCCGCGCAGCGCGCATGCAGCGTCGGGATCACGAACGGCTGGCCCTCCTCGTCGGCGATGCCGAGATGGGCGATCAGCGCCTCGTCGAGGATCGCATCGATCGTCTCGCGCTCATAGCTGCCGCGCTCGCGCTTACGCCGCAGGCGCACCCGCTCCGAAGCGGGGCGGGCCGCTGCGCGCCCGCGCTCGCTGGCAGGCGGCGGCTGCATGGCCGGGTCGGGCGAGGGAACGGGCACGGCATCCTCCAATCTGTCATAGTACAGACGGATGTCTGCTCTGACACAGTATCGGATCGCCGGCGCCAGCGCCGCGGAGCTGGTGGCGAGCATCGAGACGGGTGTCGCCGCGGGCGCCCTGCTCCCGGGCCAGCGTCTGCCCTCGGTGCGCCGCCTGGCCAGCGAGGTGGGTCTCAGTCCCGCCACGGTCGCCGCAGGACTCGCCGAGCTGCGCCGCCGCGGCGTCGTGGTCAGCGAGCAGCGCCGCGGCACGATGATCGGAGCGGCGCCGCCGATCGCCTCTCCGCGCGCGCCGCTCGCGGTCCCCGCGGGCACGCGCGATCTCTCGCGCGGGAACCCCGACCCCGCGCTGCTGCCCGATCTCGAGCGCGTGCTGGGGCGCCTGCAGCTGCCGATGCGCCTCTACGGCGAGGCCGCCGCGGTGCCCGAGCTCAGCGCGCTGGCGCGCGAGCAGCTGCGCGCGGAGGGCATGCCCGCCGATTCGGTGTGCGTGGTCGGCGGCGCGCTCGACGGCATCGAGCGCGTGCTCGAGGCACACCTGCGCCCCGGCGACCGCGTCGCGGTCGAGAACCCCGGCTATGCCGAGCTGTTCCACCTGCTGCGCGCGCGTGGGCTGCACCCGGAGGCTGTCGCGCTGGACGAGCGCGGCATGCGCCCGGAGGAGCTGCGGCGCGCGCTCGCGCGCGGCGCCCAGGCGGTCGTGATCACGCCGCGCGGGCAGAACCCCACCGGCGCGGCGCTCGACGCGGAGCGCGCGGCGGAGCTGCGCGAGGTCCTCGCCGCCACCCCCGCCGCGCTCGTGATCGAGGACGACCACCTCGGCCTGCTCGCCGATGCCCCCATGCACAGCATCGTCGCGGGCCGCACGCGGTGGGCGATGACCCGCTCGGTCGCCAAGGCGCTGGGACCCGACCTGCGCCTCGCCGTGCTCGCCGGCGACGGGCACACCGTGGCGCGCGTGCAGGGCCGCCAGCAGCGCGGGCCGGGCTGGGTCAGCCACATCCTGCAGCGCATCGTGCTCGCGCTCTGGAGCGATCCCGCGGTGCGCGCGCAGGTCCTCCGCGCCGGCGGCGTCTACGCCGAGCGCCGCGAGCGCCTGCTGGGCTGCCTGCAGGCGCGCGGCGTGAGCGCGCGTGGTGCCACCGGTCTGAACGTGTGGGTGGGCGTCGAGGAGGAGACGCGGGTGGTCGCGGAGCTGCTGCAACGCGGCTGGGCGGTCGCGCCGGGAGCCCCCTACCGCCTCGCCGCCAGCCCCCCCGCGGTCCGCGTGACGATCGCCACGCTGGGCGAGCAGGAGGCGCCGCGGCTGGCGGGCGATCTCGCCGAGGTCCTCTCGCCGGCGCTCTCCAGCCGCAGCGGATAGCCGATCATGGCCGGGATGCGAGCAGCCCCCAGAGCACCGGTCGCGCCCGCGCGGGCCTGCGCCTACACGGTTCTGCGCCGCGTCTTCGAGCAGGGTGCCTACGCCGATCAGGCGCTGCTGTCGGAGTCCGCTGCGCTGGATCGGCGCGACCGGTCGCTGGCGATGCGCCTGGCCTACGGGGCCGTGCAGCGAAGGGGCACGCTCGACCACCTCATCGCGCTGCTGAGCGAGCGCCCGGCCGAGCGCCTCGACCCGCCGCTGCTGGCCGGCCTGCGGCTGGGCCTCTACGAGCTGCTCTACACCGGCGGCGCGCCCGACTACGCGGTCGTCGCCGACGCCGTCGAGCTCACCAAGGCCGATGCGCGCGGGGGCCACGGCCTCGTCAACGCGGTGCTGCGCAGGGCCGCGCGCGAGGGCGCCGGCGCGCTGCTCGGCGGACTCACCGACGACACCCCCGAGCACGCCGCCGTCAAGCACTCCCACCCCGAGTGGATCGCGCGGCTGTGGTGGGAGCAGCTCGGCGCCGAGCAGGCCCGCGCCCTGCTGAGCTTCGACAACGAGCCCGGTGAGCTCGCGCTGCGCGCCAACACCCTGGTGCGCGACGCAGCCACGCTCGCGGGCGAGCTGCCCGTGCGCACGCGCGCCGACCCCGAGATCCCCGAGGCGCTCGTGCTCGAGGAGCCCTTCGACGTGCACGGATCCCCGCTGTGGCGGGCCGGCGCCTTCATCGCCCAGTCGCGCGCGGCCATGCTCGTGGCCCGCGCGCTCGCGCCCGCGCCGGGCGAGCGCGTGCTCGACCTGTGCGCCGCGCCGGGCGGCAAGAGCACCCACCTGGCGGCGCTGATGGAGGGCCGCGGGGAGGTGCTCGCCGTCGAGCTCAGCCCGCGCCGCGCGGGTGATCTGGTGCGCACGGCGCAGCGCATGCATGCGGGCAACATCCGCGTGGAGGTCGGCGACGCGGCGCTCTGGCCGGCCCTCTCGCCGGGACGCTCCGCAGCGGCGCGCGCGCCCGCTCAGAGCTTCGACAGGGTGCTCGTGGACCCGCCCTGCTCGGGCCTGGGAACGCTGCAGGCGCGCGCCGACCTGCGCTGGCGGGTGACGCCCCGGGCGCTCGCCGAGATGAGCGGCGCGCAGGCCAGGATTCTCGCCGCGGGGGCACAGGCGCTACGTCCGGGCGGCATGCTTGTCTACTCTACGTGCACGATCTCCCCGAGCGAGAACGAGCGACTGATCGACTCCTTCCTGGACTCCCATCCCGCATTCAGCCTCGATGATCTCGGCCCTGTCCGCGCAGACATCGGCCGCTCGCAAGGGCGCCCGCCGTCCCCCGCGGCGAGGATCGGCGATCTGCCCGCCGCCGAGGCCGGCGCCGTGCTGACCCTGCCCCACCGCGATCACACCGCCGGGTTCTTCATCGCGCGGCTGCGCCGGAGCTGAGCGATGGACGCTGAGGGCGAGCCCGCGACGCGGGCCTCGATTGACCTCGGTCCGCAGTGCCCGAACTGCGGCGAGCCGTGGCTGCGCCCGACCAACCTGCCCGGCCGCTACCGCTGCGTCTACTGCCTGCACCGCTTCGAGCTCACCTCCGTGTGCCCCAACTGCGGCGAGCATTCGACGATTGTGCGGATGTCCTCCACGGCGATCCTGAAGTGCAACAACTGCGGCGACTCGATGCTCCAGGCCGTATGAGCACGTACGCCGGCGCTGGATCGGCGTCCTCGGTCGCTCGCGTGCCCCACGTATGAGCGCCTCGCCGCGCGAGCTGCTCGGCGCCGTGCACGTTGCCCCGTCGATCCTCTCCGCCGACTTCGGGCGCCTGCGCGAGCAGGTCGCCGAGGTGCTGCAGGCGGGCGCGCGGGTGATCCACGTGGACGTCATGGACGGGCACTTCGTGCCGCCGATCACGATCGGCCCGCTGATCGTGGGCGCGCTCGCCGAGGAGGTCCACGGCGCGGGCGCCATGCTCGAGGTGCACCTCATGATCGAGCGCCCCGAACGCCAGGTGGAGGAGTTCGTCCGCGCGGGCGCCGACGCGATCACATTCCATGCGGAGGCCACGCCGCACGCCAGCTACGCGGCCAACCTGATCCGCGAGCGCGGCGCGTGCGTGGGGGTGGCGATCAACCCCGCGACCGCGGTCGGCGCGCTGGCCGAGCTCGCGCCCGTGATCGACCTCGCACTGTGCATGACCGTCAACCCGGGCTGGGGCGGACAGCGCTTCATCGAGCACTCCATGCAGAAGATCCCCCGGGTCCGCGCGATCGTCGGCGACGGCGTCGCCGTCGAGGTCGACGGCGGCATCGACCAGGGCACCGCTCCCCGCTGCCGCGAGGCGGGCGCGAGCGCCTTCGTCGCCGGCTCGGCGATCTTCGGCTCGCGGGATCCCGGCGCCGCCTACGAGGCGATCGTGGGCTCGCTGGGCGCGGGCTGAGGCGGGGGCTCCAGCGCGAGCGAGCCGGAGCCCTGGCGGTAGAGCGTCCACAGCAGCAGCGCCAGCAGCGCGGTGGCGCCGGCATAGCCGACCTCGGTCCGCGTGAGCTGGTTGGCGACCGCCGGCGTCAGCATCCAGGCCAGGAACGCGCACGCCGCCAGGCCCCAGCACAGCGCCGCAGCTCGCGCCCGGTTGCGCGCGAGCGCCGCCTGATTCAGCGCGCCGGAAACCAGGTGCAGGCCCATGCCCACGCCCACCACGGCCAGGCCGAGCCGGCCGTAGGAGTAGTGCTGCCCGAACAGATGTCCCATCACGAACGGGCCGATCGCCAGCAGCGCGAGCGCCACGGCGGCGGCGAAGGCGGCGATCGCCAGCACGGTGATGCGGATCGCGCGCGCGAAGGCGTCGTGGCCGGAGGTCGTCTCGAGCCCGGTGAGGTGTGGCAGCAGCGAGGTCTGGATCGCCTGGAAGAGCTGCAGCGGCGCGCGCGCGATCAGCAGCACATCGAAGACGACGCCCACCAGGGCTTTGTCGGCGGCGGTGGCCGCCACGGTGAGCACCGCCGCGTTCAGCAGCGTCTGCTCGGAGAGCATGATGCCCGACACCCAACCCGCGAAGCCCGTGCCGCGGCGCAGCGAGAGCTCGTCGTGCGCGACCGCCTCCTGCACGCCCTCGGCGCCCGGCCCCGCGAGCGAGGCGTCGACCTCATCGGGCGTCATCGGCCCCGCGAGCGCCGCGTCGGCCCCGTGCAGCGCCGTTTGCTCGTCGCCCTCGCGCCGCTCGCGCCCGCGTCGCGCGAAGGCTGCGGGAACGACGATCAGTGAGACCAGCGGCGCGGCCGCGATGCCCAGGGCGACCGCGGTCTGCCCGCTCGTGATGCCGAGCGCCACGGCCAGCGCGAAGCACAGGCGCGAGACCGACTCCATCAGCACCAGCCCGCCGTAGAGGGCGAAGTACTCGTGTCCAGCCAGCCAGCCGCGCGCGAAGTAGCTGCCGGCGTAGGCCAGCGTGCCGAACACGAGCACGTCGTAGAGCGCCCGGTCGTGGTCGAAGACGTTGTTGATGAGCTGTTCTTTGAAGAGCAGCGCGACGAGCAGGAAGGTGAGCGCGAAGGCGGCCTGGATCGCGATCGGCACGCGCAGCGGGTGCTCGGCCTGGCCGCGTGCGCGGCGCTCTGCGATCGTGCGCGAGAGCAGCTGTTCGATCGGCCTGTAGATCACGGAGATGATCACGAACATCACCGACCACAGCAGCGCGATGCGCGACGCTTCGGATTCGTCGAGCACGTGGCTCGAGATCGAGAAGTAGGCCAGCGTCAGCAGGCCCGTGGAGGCGATCCCGATGGACAGGATCCGGGCGCCGCTGCCGTAGGAGCGCGTCCGGCTAGAGCTGGACAAGCACCATCGTCCAGGGGAACGGCGAGCGCACCTCGGCGACATCGCCGTGGCGCGAGAGGAGCTCCACGAACGAGCGCCTGGACCAGTGATTGAGATGCCCCGGTGTGTTGCCGAGTGCCGACCAGTACGCGCCGCGCGCCATGTTCAGCATCCGCCACAGCGGCTCGCGCGGAACGGAGACGAGCAGGTTTCGCCGCGCGCAGCGCGCCATTTCGCTGACGGTGTGCTCGGGGTCGGGCACGTGCTCGAGCACCTCGATCGCGCATGCCAGCTCGAACTCGTCGGCGGCGAAGGGAAGGTTCGCGGCCTCCATCACGCGGTATTCGAGGTTCGGCGCCTGGCGCTCTGCCCAGCCGGCCTGGATCGACTCCTCCTCGAGGTCGATCCCCACCACGCGCCCGTCGCCGAGGCGCTCGGCCCAGCGATGCACGAGCACCCCCTCGCCGCAGCCCACGTCGAGCAGCGAGGCCGGCGCCGCCCGCGTGAAGAGCGCGTCGAGGTCGCGCTCGAAGCCGTCCATCAGCCGTCGCACGAACGGGTTGCCCGAGCCGTACTTGTCGTAGGTGTTGCCGGTTACGACCCCCTCGCTGGAGACCGTTACGCCGCTCACAGCCGCACCGTCTCCCCGCCGCGCGGCGCCCGCAGGCGCTCCTCCTCGGCGCTCTGCGCCGCCGGCACTGGGGCGGGCGCGTTTGCACCGCGCTGCGCGCTGCCCGGTTCGTAGTGCGACGGGGCCACGCCGAGCTCGAGCTCGATCCGCCGGACGCGCTCGAAGGTCTTCTGCGTCATCACCCGCTGGGCGGCCAGCAGATCGCCGATCACGCCGAGCGCCCACAGCACCACCGCCGCGATGAACAGCACTGCGCCCAGGATCAGCGACTGCACGTGACCCTTCCCGTTGCCTTCCGCGTAGGCGACCGCGAAGCGGATCCATACGGCGATGGATACGAACCCGATGACCAGCGCGAGGCTCCAGAACACGCGCAGCGGCTCGTACTGCGCGTAGATGCGGAAGATCGAGACCGCGTTGCGGCGCACGTAGGCGCCCATCGAGGGGAACAGGCGCGACTCGCGCGTCTTCGGATTGGTGCGGATCGGCACGTGGTCGATCGCGACCAGCAGCTTGCCGGCCTGGATGATCGTCTCCAGGGTGTACGTGAACTTGGACACCACCAGCATCTGGATCGCCGCCTCGCGGTTGTAGGCGCGAAAACCCGATGTGGTGTCCGGCACGGAGGTCGACGAGGCCTGGCGCACGACCCACGAGCCCAGCCGCTGCAGCGTCTTCTTGAGCGGTGAGAAGTGGTCGATGCCGCCCACCTCGCGGTCGCCGATCACCATGTCCGCGCGCCCCTCGCAGATCGGTGCCACGAGCTTGGCGATGTCGGGGCCGTAGTACTGGTTGTCGGCGTCGGTGTTCACGATCACGTCCGCGCCGAGCTTCAGCGCCGTATCGATGCCGGCCTGGAAGCCGGCCGCGAGCCCCTTGTTGTTGGTGAGGCGCACGAGATGATCGACCCCGTGCGCCCGCGCCACGGCGACCGTCTCGTCGGTCGAGCCGTCGTCGATCACGAGCCACTCGACCGTGTCGAAGCCCTCCACCGCGCGCGGGAGTTCGGCGAGCGTCTGCGGGAGCTGATCTGCCTCGTTGAAGCAGGGGATCTGGATGATGAGCTTCATAGGCGTCAATTGCCTAGACTTGGCCTCTGGCAGTATCCCAAAGCGCGGGTCATGGTCTTCGCGCAGGTGTTGAGCCCGTCCACCCGGCCCGTGGCGGGCGGTCCGGGCTCGATACTCCAAGGCTAGATGGAAAGCGCGACGCTTACCCGGCGCAGCCCGGGCACGACCCTGCTGGCGCGCCTGCGCGCGACGGCGCCCGGAAGCTGGGCGCGGGCCGGCTTCGCGGTGCTGTGCGTGGGTGCATTGATCGGCTACTTCGCCTTTCCCACCTACCCCACCTACGACTCCTTCTACGCCCTGCTGTGGGGACGCGACCTGATTCACCTGCATCTGCCGGACTTCCGCGTCTACCGCGGACCGACCGAGCATCCCCTGGCGATCGCCTTCGGCATGTTCTGCTCGCTCTTCGGCCAGAGTGGCGCCCGGCTGATGGTGCTCGGCTCGATCGCCTCGTTCGTGGCCGCCGTGGCGGGCATGTACCGCCTGGGGCGCCTCTGCTTCGGACCCGTCGTCGGGCTCGTCGCGGCGCTGCTGCTGCTCAGCCGCTTCTTCGTCGAGAACCTCGCCGCGCAGGGCTATCTCGACATCTCCTACGTAGCGCTGATCATCTGGGCGGTCGCGCTGGAGGTCGAGCGCCCGCGGCGCGGCACGCCCGTCTTCCTGTTGCTGGCGGCCGCCGGACTGCTGCGCCCGGACGCCTGGGTGCTCAGCGGCGCCTACTGGCTGTGGTGCTCCTGGCGGGCCCCCAACCGCACGCGCCTGCGCTATCTGGCGCTCGCCGCGCTGGCGCCCGTGATCTGGGCGGGCTTCGACACGATCGTCACCGGCGACCCGCTGTACTCGCTGACCGCGACCGCCGGCCTGGCTCAGGAACTGGAACGCACGCAGGGCTTCTCGAGCGTGCTCGCGTCGCTGTTCAGCTACGGCGAACGAATCGACAAGCTGCCCGTCCTGCTGGGCGCCGCGCTGGGGCTGCCGCTGGCGATCTGGCTGGCCCCGCGGCGCGTGCTGGTGCCGCTCGCGACGCTGCTGCTGCTGCTCGGCGTGTATCTCGCGGAGGGCGCCATCGGCGCATCGGTCGTCGACCGCTACCTGCTCGGCGGCGCGACCGTGCTGCTGCTCTTCTGCGCGGTCTCGATCGGCGGCTGGGCGATGCTGCTCCCGGGCTCCAAGCTGCGCCGCGCGTGGATCGCGGGGGCGGCCGTGCTGGTGCTCTACGGCGCGGCCACGGCCGCCTCGAGCCTGAGCCTGTCCAGCCTGAGGACCACGCTGGCCGACCACGAGGACTTCCACGAGGGCCTCGCGCAGGCGCTGGAGAGCCCCGCCGTGAAGGCCACGCTGCGCCACTGCCCGCTCGTCTCGCTGCCCGACAACAAGCTGATCCCCGATGCCCGCTGGATCCTCGACACGGTCGGCCAGAACGACATCGTCGCCCGCAGCCAGGCGCGGGCGGACTTCGACAAGCACGACCACGCGCTCGAGGATCGCCTGCTCGCCGGCAGCGTGGCGGTCTATCCGCTCGGCAACGCCGTGTTCGTGGAGGCGATCGTCGATGTGGGCGATGACCCGCGCGACCAGGTCCCGCTCACGGGCTTCAGGCGGATCTACACGGGGCGCTACTACGCGGTGTATGCGAACTGCTGAGCGAGCCGCCGGCGCCGGGCGCGAGCGCGAGGGGCCCCGCGCGGAGAGCCCGGGGGGCGCGGCGCGCGGATGGGTCTGGGCGGGGCTCGCGGCGGTCCTGCTGGGGGGGCTGGGGCTGCGGCTGTGGGGAGTGGGGCAGGGGCTGCCCTACGTCTACAACAGCGACGAGGCCGATCATTTCGTGCCGCGCGCGGTCCGGATGTTCGAGCAGGGCAGCCTGAACCCGCACTACTTCGCCAACCCGCCGGCCTTCACCTATCTGCTGCACGTCCTCTTCGCCATCGCCTACGGCGGCGCGAGCGGGGTCGCGCGCGCGTACGCGCTGCACCCCACCGAGGTCTACACGCTCGCGCGCGTCGCCGCCGCGCTGCTCGGCACGCTCGCGCTGTGGCTGCTCTACGGGACCGGTGCGCGCCTGTTCTCGCGCGCCGTCGGCCTGCTCGCGGCGGCAATCGAGGCGGTGGCCTTCCTGCCCGTCTTCTACGCCCACCTCGCGCTCAACGACGTACCCACGCTGGCGCCACTGACCCTCTCCCTGCTAGGGAGCGCAGGCGTGCTGCGCAGCGGGCGCACGCGCGACTACGTGCTCGCCGGCATCGGGCTGGGCCTTGCCTGTGCGAGCAAGTACACGGCGGGGATCGTGATCCTGCCGCTGCTCGGCGCCGTCGTGGCGCGCTGGCTCGAACGCCCGCCGGACGAGCGCCGGGGGGTGCTCGTCGGGCTGCTGCTCGCGGCGGCGCTCGCGCTGCTGGCATTCCTGCTCGCCAACCCCTACGCGGTGCTGGACTTCACCAGCTTCCACCACGAACTGGTGCACCAGTCCACGCTCTCGAGCGAAGCACAGGGCAAGCTGGGGGCGCCGCGCGATGGCGGCCTGGCCTACTACCTGTGGTCGCTCAGCTGGGGCCTCGGCTGGGTGCCCGCGCTGGCCGCGCTCGGCGGCGCGGTCGCGATCTGGCGGGCCACGCCGACCGCGCGCATGCGCGCGGTCGGCTGGATGCTCGTGCCCGCGCCGCTGCTTTACCTCGCCTTCATGGGCCTGCAGGGGCGCTACTTCGGACGCTGGCTGATGCCGATCGTCCCGATCCTGTGCCTGCTGGCGGCGTTCTTCGCGGCCTGGCTGCTCGGCGCGCTCGCGCGCCTGCTCGCGCGCGGGGCCGCGCCCTCGCGGTGGCTGACGCTGACCATCGCCGTGGTGCTCGTCGTGGCGCTGCTGGCGCAGGGCCTCTTCTACAGCGTGCACGTCGATCGCGCGCTCTCGCGGGCGGACACGCGCACCCTCACCCGCACGTGGATGCTCGCGCACATCCCCGCCGGGGCGCGGATCGTGGCCGAGCCCGTCTCGCCCGCTGACTGGGCCAACGAAACGCACGCCGGGAGCTCCACCGCGTCCAACCCGCCGCGCTGGCTGAAGTACCCCTCGCTGCTGCCGCGCATCTCGCCCTCCGGTGCGCTGCTGCCCGCCGCGGGGCCGCAGGTCGGCATCGAGGACTACGAGCGCACGCTCGCCCCGTCGCTGCTCGGCTACTACCGCAGCCATGGCTATTGCTGGGTCCTCAGCGGCTCGACCGAGTCCGGGCGCGCGCAGGCCGACCCCGGCGCGGTGCCGCTGGCCATCGCCTACTACAGGGCGCTGGCGCAGCAGGGCGAAGTCGTCTACCGCGCCTCCCCCTACGCGCGCGGGGCGGGCCCCGTCGCGTTCAACTTCGACTGGAGCTTCGACTACTACCCCCTCGCCTACGCGCGTCCCGGACCCGCAATCACGATCTACCGGCTGCACGGGGGCGCGTGCGGTGGCTGAGCGGGGCGCGGCGCGCGGCAGGGTTATCCTGGGTGCAGGCATGCCCAGCTGCACCCAGACCGACGAGGAGCACCTCGCCCGCGCGATCGAGATCGCCGCGCGCGGCTCCGGAGCGGTCAGGCCGAACCCCGTCGTGGGCGCTGTCGTGGCGCGCGACGGCGAGATCCTGGGGGAGGGCTGGCACGAACGCTATGGCGGGGCGCACGCGGAGGTCAACGCGATCGAGGCGTGCGGCCTCGCGGACCTGAGCACTACCACGCTGTACGTCTCGCTGGAGCCGTGCTGCCACGAGGGCAAGACGCCGCCGTGCACCGAGGCGATCCTCGCGGCGGGCATCAGGCGGGTGGTGATCGCATCCGACGATCCCACCGAGAAGGCCTCCGGGCGCGGGCTGGGCATCCTGCGCGACGAGGGCGTCGAGGTGGTGCTCGCGAGCGGCGAGCTCGCAGCGAGCGCGCGCCGGCTCAACCAGGCATTTCGCAAGCACGCCCGCGTGGGGCGCCCGTGGGTGCTGTTCAAGTCGGCCATGACGCTCGACGGCAAGGTCGCCACGCGCACCGGGGACTCGAAGTGGATCAGCGGCGAGGAAAGCCGCGAGCTGGCCCACCGCTGGCGCGCGTCGGTCGATGCGGTGGTCGTGGGCATCGGCACGGCGCTTGCCGACGACCCGCAGCTGACGGCGCGCCCGGAGGGCCTGCTCGCGGAGCTCGGCGAGCAGCCGCGGCGCGTGGTCTTCGACTCGCTCGCTCGCCTGCCGCCCAGCTCCCAGCTGGTGGCCGCCGCGGCCGAGATCCCGCTGACGATGGTCGTCTCCAGAGCCGCCGCGCGCGCCGACACCGACGCGCTGGAGGCGGCGGGCGTGCAGGTGCTCGTGGCCACCGGCGAAAACGAGCCGGCGCGCGTGCGCTCGGCGCTGGACCAGCTCGGCGGCCTGGGCGTGGCCTCGGTGCTGCTGGAGGGCGGTCCGCACCTCGCAGGCGCCTTCCTCGATGCTGGTGAGGTAGATGAAATCCGCCTCTTCCTCGCGCCGCTGCTGCTCGGCGGCAGCGCGGCGCGCGACCCGCTCGAGGGCGAAGGCGTGGAGCGCATCTCCGAGGCGCTGCGGGCGCTGTCCTTCAGCTGCAGGGGCGTCGGCGAGGACCTTCTGATCTCGGCGCGGCTGCGCGAGTGGTGAGCTGGATGCGGCGAACGGGGGTGCGGCGTTGTTCACCGGCCTGATCGCCGATCTCGGTGTCGTGCTGGCGCGCGAGCAGGATCACGGCGGCGCCGTGCTGAGGATCCGCACGCGCCTCGCCGGCGAGCTGGGCGAGGGCGACTCGGTGGCGGTCAACGGTGTGTGCCTGACGGCCACCGGGGTCGGCCCCGGGACATTCTCGGCGCAGGCCATGATCGAGACGCTCGAGCGCTCCGCGCTGGGTGATCTGCAGGCGGGCGCGCAGGTCAACCTCGAGCTCCCGCTGCGCGCCGCCGACCGCCTCGGCGGGCACGTGGTGCAGGGGCACGTCGATGACACCGGCGTCGTCACCGCGCTGCGCGAGGAGGGCTTTGCGCGGGTTCTCGAGATCGAGGTCGCGCCCGAGCTGGCCCGCTATCTGGTGGAGAAGGGATCCGTCGCGGTGGACGGCGTCAGCCTCACCGTGAGCGCGCTGGGCGATGAGCGCTTCTCGGTCTCGCTGATCCCCGAGACGCTCACGCGCACCAACCTCGGCGCCGCCCGGGAGGGCACGCGCGTCAACGTCGAGGTCGACGTCCTGGCCAAGCACGTCGAGCGGCTGCTGGGAGCGCACGCATGAGCAGCGCCAGGGCCGGCACCGCGTTTGCGACCGTCGAGCAGGCGATCGACGACATCCGCCAGGGCAAGATGGTCGTGGTGTGCGACGACGAGGACCGCGAGAACGAGGGCGACCTGACGATGGCGGCCCAGTTCGCCACGCCCGAGGCGATCAACTTCATGGCCAAGGAGGGCAGGGGGCTGATCTGCCTCTCGCTGACCTCCGAGCGCTGCGACGAACTGGGCCTGGATCTGATGGCGGCCAAGAACGAGTCCCCCTTCGAAACGCCCTTCACGGTGTCCGTCGAGGCGCGCGACGGCGTCACCACCGGGATCTCCGCGCACGACCGCGCGCACACGATCCAGGTGGCCATCGATCCGGAGAGCCGCCCCCGCGATCTCGTGCAGCCCGGACACGTCTTCCCGCTGAAGAGCCGCTCCGGCGGCGTGCTCGAGCGCGCGGGACAGACCGAGGCGGCGGTCGATCTCGCCCGCCTCGCCGGCCTGAACCCCGCCGGGGTGATCTGCGAGGTGATGAACGACGACGGCACGATGGCGCGGGTGCCCGAACTGAGCGAGTACTGCGCCGTGCACGGGCTGAGCATGATCACGGTCGCCGACCTGATCGCCTACCGCCGCCGCCACGACAAGCTCGTCGAACGGGTCGTCTCGACGGGCCTGCCCACCACCTTCGGCGAGTTCGAGGCGATCGGCTACCGCTCGCTGGTCGACGACAAGCATCACGTGGCGCTGGTCAAGGGCGACGTGGCCGGTCAGTCCGACGTGCTCGTGCGCGTGCACTCTGAGTGCCTCACCGGCGACGTCTTTCACTCGCTGCGCTGCGACTGCGGCGAGCAGCTGGAATCCGCGCTCTCGATGATCGAGCGAGAGGGCCTCGGCGTGCTGCTCTACCTCTCCCAGGAGGGGCGCGGCATCGGCCTGCTCAACAAGCTGCGCGCCTACCGCCTGCAGGAGGACGGCCTCGACACGGTCGAGGCGAACGAGCGCCTGGGCCTGCCCGCCGACCTGCGCGACTACGGCATCGGCGCGCAGATCCTCGTGGACCTCGGGCTCGGCTCGATCCGGATCCTCACGAACAACCCCAAGAAGATCAAGGGCCTGGAGGGCTACGGCCTGTCGGTCAGCGCCCAGATCCCGATCGAGCACGCGCCCAACGAGCACAACGAGGCCTACCTGCGCACGAAGGCCCAGCGCATGGGCCACACCCTCCACCATCAGGGGCTCAACCTCGACGAGGAGCTGCTGCGCGCGGAGCGCAAACCTTGAGTGCGGCCGGGCTGCCCTACGCGATCGCGGTGGGGCGCTTCTACGAGGAGCTGGCGGAGCGGCTGCTGGCGGGGGCGATGGCGGCCTTCGCGCGGGCCGGGCATGCCGATGCCGAGGTGCTCGACGTGCCCGGCGCCTTCGAGCTGCCGCTCGCCGCCGGCTACGCCGCGCGCTCGGGCCGCTTCGCCGGCGTGGCCTGCCTTGGAGCTGTCATCCGCGGCGAGACCGACCACTACGACTACGTCTGCGCGGAGACCGCGCGCGGCATCATGCAGGTCCAGCTGGAGACCGGTGTTCCGTGCGCCTTCGGCGTGCTCACCTGCGCGACCATGGAGCAGGCGCTCGCCCGCGCGGGACGCGGCAAGCGCGACCAGGGCGCCCACGCCGCCGAGGCGGTGCTGAGAATGGCCGCGCTACGGGCCCAGCTGGCGAGCGGCTAGACTGCGGCGATGGCAAAGGTCTGTCACAGCTGCGGAAAGGGCCCTGCGTTCGGCCAGAGCCGCAGCCATTCGATGGTCGCAACCAAGCGCCGCTTCGACCCGAACCTGCAGAAGGTGAGGATCCTCGTGGGCAGCACCCCGAAGCGCGTGTACGTGTGCACGCGCTGCCTGAAAGCGGCGAAGGTCACCAAGGCTCCCTGAGCCTCGACACCGCAGGGGAACCGCTGAACGCCCGTCTGGACACCATGTCCGCGCCCATCCCGCAGGCGGCAGGCGCCCTGGCGGGCGCGCAGGCGGACGTGTCGCGGCCGCCGCGCGGAGAAGCTGATAGACGTGTCGCTGTGACCGACACCAACCTCGTGCGCGTCCGCGCAGCCGTGGCAGGCGCGCTCGCGCACCTGGAATCGCGCCGCGAGGAGGTCAACGACCTCAACGTCTTCCCCGTCGCCGACGGCGACACCGGCGACAACATGGTGCTCACGCTGCGCTCCGTGCTCGATGAGCTCGACCGCCTGCAGGGCGCCGACGAGCACCGCACGATCGACGAGATCGGCCGCGAGGAGATCGTGCACTCGGTCGCCCGCGCCGCGCTGCTGGGCGCGCGCGGCAACTCCGGGGTGATCCTCTCCCAGCTGATCCGCGGCGCGGCCGAGGAGCTCGTCTCCCGGCCCGGGCAGCTGATCGACGCCACGCTGCTCGGGGCGGCGCTCGCCAACGCGGCCGATCGCGCCTATGCCTCGGTGCGCGACCCCGCCGAGGGCACCATCCTGACGGTGGCGCGCGAGATGGCGCACAAGATCGTCACCGACGTCGCGCACAGTCCCGAGAGCGCGCGCCTGGGTCCCGCCACCGAGCCGCGCGAACAGGACCGCGCGATCGCCGCCGCGCTCGAGCGCGCCGTCACGGTGGGCCAGGAATCGGTCAAGCGCGGTCCCGAGCTGCTCTCCGCGCTGCGCGACGCCGGCGTGGTCGACGCCGGCGGCTACGGGCTGACGATCATCTTCGCGGGCGTCGTCGCCGCCCTCTGCGGCGAAGCGCCGCCCGAACTCGATCACCACGCGCCCGCGCGCATAACCCACCCCGAGCACAGCTCCGCGACGCACCGCTTCTGCACCAACTTCGCGGTCACGGGCAGCGGCCTGAACGCCACGCGCTTCATAGCGCCGCTGGAGGAGCTCGGCGACGCGGTCATGGTCGTGGGCGACGAGACCACGCTGAAGGTGCACCTGCACACCGACGACCCCGAGCTCGCAACAGCGGTCTTCGCCGACGCGGGCGAGGTCTCGCGCCTGGATGTGGCCGACATGAGCCTGCAGGTCTCCGCTCGCGACGAGCGCCTCGGCGCGGGCGCGGAGGAGCCCGTCGGGGCACCCGGCGGGGCGGGCCTCGATGCCGCGCCCGAGGCGGGCGCGGGGCGCTGCGGCGCGGTGGCGGTGGTCAGCGGCGAGGGCCTGCGCGAGCTCTTCCGCGAGCTCGGGGTGCACACGATCGACGGCGGCCCCACGCTGAACCCCTCGACCTACGATCTGCTTGCGGGCATCCACCATGTGCCCGCCGAGGAGGTGGTCGTGCTGACCAACAGCACGAACGTGATCATGGCCGCGGAAACCGCCGCCCGCCTGTCGGACAAGCAGGTGCTCGTGGCGCCCACCACCAGCCAGCAGGCGGGCCTGCTGGCGGCCGTCGCGCTGTCGCCCGAGCGGCCCGTCGAGGAGAACGCGCGCGCGGTCGGCGAGGCGCTGGCGGGCGTGCGCACCGGCGCCGTCGCGCCCGCGGCCCGCGACGATGCGCGCGGGCGCTTCAAGCGCGGCGACGCGGTCGGATTCGTGGAGGAGGAGGTGCTCGCTTGGGGGGATCCGCGGGAGACGCTGCAGGCGATCCTGAACCGCCTGGCCGAGGGCGAGGACGGGCTGGAGGCGCCCGAGCTGATCAGCGTGCTCGCCGGCCAGGATGCACCGATCGCGCTCGCCGAGCTCGACGGGATGCTCAACGGCGGTATCGAGCTCGAGCTGCGCCACGGCGGACAGCCCGCCTACTGGTGGCTGCTGGCGGCCGAGTAGCGCCCCGGCGCAGCGCGGGCGACGTTACGACCGCCGCCGCGATCATGATTGCCCGCGCATGCCGGCGACCAGGTCACACACGCCGGACTCGGCCGGCCCCGCCGCGCAGCGGCGCATCGCCGCGGGCGCCCGTGCGTTCGCCTCGACGCGCGGGCTGAGCCGCGCGGAGCTGATCGGCGCGCCGGTGCGCTGGCCGCGCCCCTCACGGCTGCAGCGCGAGCTGCAGCTGCCGGCGGGCAAGCTCGCCGCGGGCGCGCAGGCGCTCGGCCTGCGCACCGTCGGCGACCTGCTCGAGCACCTCCCGAGCGACCGCCGCGAGGCGCGCACGGTGGCGGCCCTGCAGGCGGGCGAGCTCGCCACGGTCGCCGTGCAGGTGCGCTCCATCCGTGCGCGGGCGGTGCGCCGGCGCGGCATGCGCCCGCTCGTCGAGGCGGTCGTCTTCGATGCCAGCGGCAGCATGCGCGCGGCCTTCTTCAATCAGCCCTGGCTGGTCGAGCGCTACCCGCCCGGCACCTCGCTGCTGCTGCACGGCAAGGCCGACGGCCGCGGCGGCTTCGGGGTCTCCCACCACGCTCCCGGCGCGCCCGAGGACGCCGCCCACGGGGATGGGCCCGGCGAGGCGAGCGCGGCGGTGGTCGCCCACTATCCCGCAGCGGAGGGCATCAACTCCACTCAGCTGCTGACGCTCGTGCAGGGCTCCCGCGATGCGCTGCTCGATGTGACCGAGCCGCTGCCGGCCGCCACGCGCGTGGGCGAGCAGCTCCCCGACCGGGCGGGGGCGCTGGCCGCCATGCACTTCCCGCGTGGCGCACAGGACCTCGCGGCCGGGCGCGCGCGACTGGCCTTCGACGAGCTGCTGCTCGGCCAGCTCGCGTTCCTGCGCCGCCGCGCGCTGCGGCGAACGCGCACGGGGGCGAGCGTGCTCGCCGAGGAGCCCACGCTGAGCGCGCGCTGGCTGGCGGGCGGGCTGCCGTTCGCGCTGACGGGCGACCAGCAGCGTGCAATCGCCGTGCTCGGCGCCGAGCTGGCCGCCGAGCAGCCGATGCAGAGGCTGCTGATGGGGGAGGTCGGCAGCGGCAAGACGGTCGTGGCGCTGTACGCGATGCTGCGCGCCGTCGAGCACGGCTGCCAGGCGGCGCTGATGGCACCCACGGAGACGCTCGCCGAGCAGCACTTTGCGACGCTCCAGCGCCTGCTGGGCGCCGAGCCGGTCACGATGGCCCTGCTGAGTGGCTCCACGCCCGCGCGCCGGCGCGCCGACGTGCTCGGCAAGCTCGCCAGCGGCGAGCTGTCGCTGATCGTGGGCACGCACGCGCTGATCGAGCCCGATGTCGCCTTTCACTCGCTGGCCGTCGCGGTCATCGACGAGCAGCACCGCTTCGGGGTGCGCCAGCGCGCGGCGCTCGAGGAGCGCCGGCCCGAGCAGCCGCCGCACACGCTGCACATGACCGCCACGCCGATCCCGCGCACGCTCGCGCTGGCCCGCTACGGCGACCTCGACACGAGCACGCTGCGCGAGCTGCCGCAGGGGCGCCGGCCGATCCTCACGCGCCTGGTGGCCGGCGAGCAGGAGCGCGCGGATGCCTACGAGCAGCTGCGCGAGCAGCTACAGGCGGGACGCCAGGCGTTCGTCGTGTGCCCGCTGATCGAGGAGGCCGAGGAGCCCGCGGGCGAGCCGGGTGGCGCGGGGTTGCCCGCGCAGTCCGCCCAGCGCGCCGCGACCGCGGAGCTCGCGCGCCTGCGCGCGGGCGAGCTGGCCGGATACGAGCTCGCGCTGCTGCACGGCGCCATGCGCCCGCGCGAGAAGCAGGAGGCGATGGCCGCCTTCGCGGCCGGCAGCGTCGCGGTGCTCGTGGCCACCACCGTGATCGAGGTCGGGATCGACGTGCCGAACGCCGCCGTGATGCTGATCGAGAACGCCGAGCGCTTCGGGATCTCCCAGCTGCACCAGCTGCGCGGACGCGTCGGGCGCGGCGAGCACGGCGGGATCTGCTTCCTGGCCGGTCCGCCCGGCGCGCGCGCTTCGCCACGGCTGCGCGCGCTGGTGGAGCACGCCGACGGCTTCCGCCTGGCCGAAATCGATCTCGAGCTGCGCAACGAGGGCGAGCTGCTCGGCACGCGCCAATCGGGCCTGGGGCAGTTCCGCATCGCGCGCCTGCCCGAGGACGCCCCGCTGCTCGAGCGGGCGCGGGCGCGGGCCGAGGCGATCGCCGCCGCCGATCCCGAGCTCGGCTCGCCCGAGCACGCGCTGCTGGGCGAGGCGCTGCGGCGGCGCTTCGAGCCCGCCGCCGCGCAGCTGCCGGACGAGTAGAGCGCGGGGGCGCGCCTGCGCCCGGCGGCGCCGGCGTTACGTTGTGGCGATGCGGGTGATCGCGGGAAGCCTCGGCGGCAGGCAGCTGCAGGCGCCACGGGGGCGCGTCACGCGGCCGACCTCCGATCGCGTCAGGGAGGCGCTGTTCTCGGCGCTCGGCGAGCTCGAGGGCGCGCGCGTGCTCGACCTGTTCGCGGGCAGCGGCGCGCTGGGCATCGAGGCGCTCTCGCGGGGGGCCCGCTGCGCGGTGTTCGTCGAGCGCGACGCGGCCGCCAGCAGGGTCCTGCGCGCCAACCTCGCCGCGCTCGGGATCGGCCCCGGCCGCGCCGAGTTGCGCCGCGGCGAGGCGCTGAGGGCGCTACAGAGCGCACGCGCGCGCAAAGAGACATACGATCTGATCTTCATCGACCCCCCCTACAGCCAGGCGCACGACTGGGGGCGCGAGCTGCCGGCACTTCTGCCGGGCCTGCTTGCGCCCGCGGCGCGGATCGTGGTGGAGAGCGACCGGCGGGCGCCGCTCGAGCTTCCCTTCGAGGTCGCCCGCCGGCGCCGCTACGGCGACACATCGATCACGATCCACACCACCAATGAACCGACCTGAGAGAACGACCGCCGTCTGCCCGGGCTCCTATGACCCGATCACCAACGGCCACCTCGACGTGATCCGCCGCACCGCCGGCCTCTACGACGAGGTTGTCGTGGCGGTCGTCAACCGCTCCGTGCGCAAGAGCAACGCGCTGTTCGGGATCGAGGAGCGGGTGGGCTTCATCGAGCGCGCCATCGCCGACCTCGGGACCGTGCGCGTGGAGCCCTTCAGCACGCTCGTGGTGGACTTCGCCAGGAGCGTGGGGGCGTGCGCGATCGTCAAGGGGCTGCGGGCGATCTCGGACTTCGAGTACGAGCTTGAGATGAACCAGCTCAACCGCCGCGAGGCGCCCGAGATAGAGTCGGTCTATCTGATGGCCAGCCCGCAGTACAGTTTCCTCTCATCGAGCGGCGTCAAGGAGCTCGCCACGTTCGGAGGCAAGATCGACGATCTCGTCCCCGAAGAGGTGGCCCGGCGCTTGCAGGAAGAGCTCACGCGCTGACGAACTGAAATGCGAGACCAGATGCCCAACCTCAACGATCAAGCGCGGGGCCGGAAGCCCCGCAGAGGCGGGTACCGCTGATGGATGTCCTCGTCCTCATAGACAAGCTCGACGACTTGGTCCACAACGCCAAGACGATCCCGCTGAGCGACTCGGTGCGCGTGGACAAGGAGGAGATCTACGACATCCTCGATCAGATGCGCGCGACGATCCCCGAGGAGATCAAGCAGGCTCGCTGGATCGTCAAGGAGCGCCAGGAGATGCTCGCCGAGGCCAAGAAGGAGGCCGAGCGGATCATCAAGGACGCGCGCGAGCGCCAGGAGCGCCTGGTGGGCGAGGAGGAGGTCACCAAGCAGGCCGAGCGCGCGGCCGAGGACATCGTCGAGGACGCGCGGGCACGCGAGCGTGAGATCCGCCTCGGCGCGGAGGACTACGCGGATGAGATCCTCAACACGCTCGAGGTGAACCTGTCGAAGTTCATCGCCGCCGTTCAGCGCGGCCGCGAGCGCCTGCAGGGCAAGGACGAGCCCGCCGAAGTCAGCTAGCGGGCCCCCAGAAGCCGAGGGGCCGGGCGCGCGTGCGAGCGCCGTCGCATCATGGTTCTGCGCCCGGCGCGGCTATGGTCAGCACGTGAACCCGAATGAGGCCATCTACAAGCTGCAGGTCGCCAGAACGCTGCTGGAGACCCGCATGCTGCGCCCGATCCGGCCCGACAAGGCGCTGCGCTCGCTGGTCGCCTGGCGCCGCTGGGGGCCCACGCCAGCGGCCGCCTACGCGGTCTCCGCAACGCGCTTCCCCGATCGCACCGCGATCGTGGACGATCGCGGCGCGATCAGCTTCAAGGAGGTGCATCTGCGCACCAATGCGCTGGCCAACTCGCTCGCGCAGGCGGGCGTCGGCGAGGGCGACGGGCTGGCGATCATGTGCCGCAACCACCGCGGCTTCATCGATGCGGCGGTCGCCTGCTCGAAGCTCGGCGCCAACGCGCTGTTCCTGAACACCGCCTTCGCGGCCCCGCAGATCGCCGACGTGCTGGCCCGCGAGGACCCCGTGGGCGTGATCTACGACCAGGAGTTCACCGATCTCGTGCGCGACGGCGCCAGCGCGCGCCTGCGCTTCATCGCCTGGAGCGACGAGCCGGAGGCCGCGGCCGAGACGACGCTCGAGCAGCTCATCGCCGAGGGCGACGACGCCGAACGCGAGCCACCCTCCGAGCGCGGACGCGTGGTGATCCTGACGTCGGGCACGACGGGTGCGCCGAAGGGAGCCAACCGCAAGCAGCCCGACTCGATGGAGCCCTCCGCCGCGCTGTTCTCGAAGATCCCGCTGCGCGCGCAGGAGACCACCGTGATCGCCGCGCCGATGTTCCACTCGTGGGGCTTTGCCCACTTCACGCTCGGCCTGGCGCTCTCCTCGACGTATGTGCTGCACCGCCGCTTCGATCCCGAGGAGACGCTCAGGGCAGTGGCGCTGCAGCGCGCCAGCACACTGGTGCTCGTGCCGGTGATGCTGCAGCGGATCCTCGAGCTGCCGCCCGAGACGATCGCCCGCTACGACCTCCAAAGCCTGAGGGTGATCGCCCTCAGCGGCTCGGCGCTGCCGGGAGATCTGGCGACGCGCGCGATGGACACCTTCGGGGATGTCCTCTACAACCTGTACGGCTCCACCGAGGTGGCATGGGCGACGATCGCGACTCCCGCCGACCTGCGCGCGGCGCCCGGCACCGCCGGCAGGCCGCCGATGGGGACCGTCGTCAAGCTGCTGGATGCCGACGGCCGCGAGGTGGCACACGGCGAGGGCGGGCGGATCTTCGTGGCCAACGAGTTCATGTTCGACGGCTACACCGGCGGCGGGGGCAAGGAAGTGGTGGACGGCCTGATGAGCACGGGCGACGTGGGGCACCTCGACGACGCCGGTCGGCTGTTCGTGGACGGCCGCGACGATGAAATGATCGTCAGCGGCGGCGAGAACGTGTTCCCGCGCGAGGTCGAGGACCTGCTCGCCGACCACCCCGACATCGAAGAGGCAGCTGTCGTGGGCGTGCGCGACGTGGAGTTCGGCCAGCGCCTGCGAGCGTTCGTGGTGATGCGCAACGGCGCCGCGCTGAGCGAGGAGGAGATCCAGCAGTACGTCAAGCTGAACCTCGCCCGCTTCAAGGTCCCGCGCGAGGTCCTGTTCCTCCCCGAGCTGCCCCGCAACGCGACCGGAAAGGTGCTCAAGCGCGAGCTCGACGCGGACGCCTGAGCGCCGGGCGCCGCGCCGCTAGCCTGAAGGGCGATGGCAGCGGAGACGCACGACTTCGACCTCGCCGGCCTGCGCCTGTCCGCGGGTGAGGGCAGGCACCTGGCGCTGGAGGTGCCGATCGCCCCGCTCCTGCTCGGCAGCGAGCGCTACACGGCCGCCTCGCCGCGCGTGCCCGTGCAGCTCGACGTCTCGAGGATGACCGGCGGCGGCTACGCGTTGCGCCTGCGCTTCAGCACGGCCGTGCTCGGGCCCTGCATGCGCTGCCTGAAGCCGGCGTCCCCGAGCGTGCAGGTGGAGGCACGCGAGGTGGACAGGCCGGGTGCGGGGGAGGAGCTCGACAGCCCCTACGTTCACGAGGAGACGCTGGATCTGGCCGCCTGGGCGCACGACGCGTTCGCGCTGGCGGTGCCCGTGAAGGTGCTCTGCCGCGAGGATTGCGCGGGGCTGTGCCCGGTGTGCGCGGCCGATCTCAATGAGGCCGGTCCCGAGCACCGCCACGAGGCTGCGCCCGATCCGCGCTGGGCCAAGCTGCGCGAGCTGGAGATCGAGTAGGGCGCAGGGCACCGCTGCCACCCTGGTAGCCTTCTGGGCCGATGGCCGTCCCCAAGAAAAAGCAGTCGCACAGCCGCACCGCCAAGCGGCGCGCGCAGCACAAGATCTCCACGCCCGCCGTGAACGCATGCCCGCAGTGCCACAGCCCGCGCAGGCCGCACCGGGTATGCCCGGTGTGCGGCACCTACGCGGGGCGCGAGGTCGTGCTACCCGCAGCGCAGGCGCACGAGCACGACCACGACCACGAGTAGCGGGCAGTGAGCTCGGGGGATGGGGCTCGCGCATCGACCCCTGCCGCGGACGATGCGCAGCCGCGCCTGATCGCGGTCGACTGCAACGGCGCCGATCTGGGTCCCGGCGAAGTCGCGGCGGGCGCGCGCAGCGCCGCCGCGGCGGGCGCGAACGTGATCCTGTTCGGGCCGGCCGCCGAGCTGGGCGAGCCGGCACCGGGCGTGCAGGTGGTCGATGCCCCCGTCTCCATCGCCAAGGCGCAGGATCCCGTGCGTGCGGTGCGCACCACACCCGAGGCCTCGATCGTGCAGGCGGCCCGGGCCGTGGCCGCCGGCCGGGCGCAGGCGCTGGTGTGCGCGGGCGCCACAGGCGCGGCGCTGGCGGCGGGCACGCTCAACATCAAGCGCGCGCACGGCATCTACCGCCCGGCGCTGGCGATCGCGCTGCCCGTGCCCGAGCATCCGGTGACGCTGCTCGACGTCGGCGCCAACGCGGACGCGCGGCGCGAGCACCTGGTGCAGTTCGCCTTCATGGGGGCCGCGCTGGCCAGCAGCGTGCTCGGCGTGCGCCGGCCCCGCGTGGCGCTGCTGTCCAACGGCGAGGAGGCCGGTCGCGGCAGCGAGCTGGTGCTCGAGGCGCACGCCGCCCTGGCCGAGCACGCGCAGGCCGGTCTCGCGGCGTTCGAGTTCGTGGGCAACGTCGAGGGCGATGATCTGGTCAGCGGCGCGGCCGACGTGATCGTCGCCGACGGCTTCACCGGCAACATCGCGCTGAAGCTGATGGAGGGCGTCTCCCAGACGATCCTCGGCGCGGTGCGCAACGCGGCACTGTCCTCCACGCGGGGCAGGCTCGGCGGGATGCTCCTGCGCCCTGCGCTCAGCGCCTTCCGCGCGGAGGTCGACCCCGAAGCCCACGGCGGCGCCTACCTGCTGGGGCTGCGCAGCCTCGGCGTCGTGGCGCACGGCCGCTTCGCGCGCGCCGGGTTCGCGCAGGCGATCCTGCGCGCCGACAGCGGCATGCGCGAGGATCTCGTGGCGCGCACGCAGCGGGCGCTCGCCGACGCCGGCGCGCTGCGCGAGCGGCCCCCGGTGTCCGCGCCGGCCGTTAGCCTGCGCGGCACGGGATGAGAGACCTGCTCCGCACCGAAGCGTGGCGTCGCCGGGCGCCCGGTCGAGTTCCCGCGCGGCGCGCGCGGCGATCGGCGGCGCGATGAGCGAGCTCTCGCGTGAGCAGGTGCTGGCCCTGATCCGCGCGCACCTCGCGGACGAGCTGGACCTCGACGGCGACGCGATCGCCGAGGGGACCCGCTTCAAGGAGGACCTAGAGGCCGACTCGCTGGACCTGTACACGCTCGTGCAGGAGCTCGAGGACACCTACGCCGTGCGCATGTCCGATGAGCAGGCGGCCCGGATCCTCACGGTCGGGCAGGCGGTGGACTTCGTGCTCGCCCATGGGACACCCGATGCGGAGGGATGATGCTGCTGGGGGATCTGCTGGAGGAACTGCCCGAGGAGCTCGTGCGTCAGGTGTTCACGCATGCCTCCTGGAGCGAGCGGCGCAGCGACTCCTACGCGCGCCTGGCGTTCCTCGGCGACAGCGTGCTGGGGCTCGCGGTCACCGCCTACCTCTACCCGCGCCTGGAGGCCGAGCGCTTCGGTGCGGGCAGGCTGACGAAGATCCGCGCGCAGGCCGTCTCGGGGGTCTCCTGCCGCGCGGTCGCCGAGCGGCTGGCGCTGCCGGGGCGCCTGCGCTCGGCCGCGCCGGCCGGCGCGGGCGAGAACGCGGCCGCGCTGGTCGAGACCGAGCGCGTGCTTGCCTCGGTGATCGAGGCGGTGATCGGCGCGTGCTACCTGCATGCCGGCTACGAGCGCACGGCCGCGGCGGTCGTCGAGGCCTTCGCGCCGGAGATCGAGCACGCGCTGGAGCATCCGGTGGACTTCAAGTCGGCGCTGCAGGAGCTGCTCGCGCGGCGCGGCGCGGAGGTCAGCTATGAGATCACCGGCGAGCAGGGACCGCCACACGAGCGCACCTACGAAGTCATCGCCCGCGTCGACGGGCGTGTGCTGGGCAGCGGCAGCGGCAGGAGCAAGAAGCACGCCGAGCAGGAGGCCGCCCGAATCGCCGTCGAGACGCTCGAGGGCGAGTGACGTGGTGCGATGCGCCTGAAGTCGCTCACGCTGAAGGGCTTCAAGTCCTTTCCCGACCGCACCAGGCTCGACTTCGGTGCCGGTGTCAGCGTCGTGGTCGGCCCGAACGGGTCGGGCAAGTCCAACGTGACAGACGCGGTGCTGTGGGCGATGGGCGAGCAGTCGCCCCTGGCGGTGCGCGGGCAGTCGATGCAGGATGTGATCTTCGGCGGCGGGCGCGGCGTGCAGGCGCGCAGCGAGGCGGAGGTCGAGATCGTGCTCGACAACAGCGACGGGACGGTCGATCTGCCGCTCAGCGAGATCTCGATCGTGCGCCGCCTGAACCGCGCCGGCGAGGGCGGCTATCGCCTCAACGGCGCCCGCGCCCGCCTGACGGACGTGATCGAGGTGCTCTCCGACACGGGCCTGGGCAAGGAGACGCACTCGATCATCTCCCAGGGGCGGGTCGATGCGATCGTGAACTCAAGGCCGCGCGAGCGGCGGCTGCTGATCGAGGAGGCGGCGGGACTGGGCAAGCACCGCAAGCGCCGTCGCCGCGCCCAGCTGAAGCTCGAGCGCACGCAGGAGAACCTCGACCGCGCGCTCGACGTCGAGCGCGAGGCGCGTACGCGGCTGCGCCCGCTGAAGCGCCAGGCGGAGGCCGCGGAGCTGCACGAGCGCCTCGAGCGCCAGCTGCTCGAAGCGCGACTCGAGCTCGCGCGCGACTCCGCACGCGCGTTGCGCCTGCAGCTGCACAGCGCGGAGGAGCGGGTCGGGCAGGCGAGGAGCGAGCGCGAGCGGATCGAGTCGCGGCTGCAGGCGACGATCGACCGCCGCCGCCGCGCCGAGAGCATGCTGGCCGAGCGCACCGAGCGCCACGATGCGCTCGCCCGCAGCCTGTATGACTCGCGCTCGGCCGGCGAGCGTGTGGGTCTGCGGGCCGAGCAGGTGGCGGGCGCCGCGGCGGGCCTGGCGGCGCGCATCGCGCGCATCGAGCAGGAGCTGGCCGCCGCCACACAGGCTGGCGCTTCGGGCGAGCAGCAGACGCCCGCGGGCGAGGATCGCATCGCCGCGCTCGAGCGCGAGCTGGCCGAGATCGCAGCGGGCCGCGAGCAGGAGATCGAGCGCGAGATCGCCGAGCTGCAGGGCGAGCTCGAGCGCCAGGCGACGCTGACCGCACAGGCCGAGGAGGGGGTGGCGGTCGCGCGCGGCGCGCTGGAGCTCGCCGAGCAGGCCGCCGAGGCTGCCCGCGAGCGTCTCACCGCCGCTGAGCACGCCGCGCAGGACAGCCGCCGCGAGGCCGGCCGCGTGGGCGCGGAGCTCGCCGCCGCGAACCAGTTCCTGCGCGGTCAGCGCCACATCGGCGGCGACGCGGCGGACGCGCCGAAGCTGCTCAGCGATCAACTGCGCGTGGAGGACGGCTACGAGCTCGCGCTCGCGGCGGCGCTCGGCGGGCGCCTCGACGCGGCGCTGGTGGATGACGTGCTCGGCGCGGAGGCGCTGCTCGACCGCGCGGGCCCCGACGGCGGAACCGCGCTCGTGGCCGAGCTTGGCGCGCCGGCGCCGGGGCAGCACGCCGGCGGCGGGGACATGGCCCCGCCCGCGGCGGGCGCGCGCAGGCTGCTCGAGCTGCTCAGCGGCCCGCCCGCGGTGCTCGAGCTGGCGGCGCGCCTGCTGGCCGACGCCTGGGTGGTCGAGCGCCTGGAGGATCTCCCGCGCGACTTCGCGGGGGTGGCGGCCACGCGCGCGGGTCGCGTGTGGTTCGCAGCCTGGGGTGAGGTCCGCCAGCTGACCGAGGGCGGCACCGAGCGGGTGCTGGCGCGGCGCAACGAACGCGACCGGCTGATCACGGCGTGCGAGCGCACGGCGCAGGCCGAGCAGGCGGCCAAGGCGGAGTGCGAGCTGGCGCTGCAGGCGCTGCGCGCCGCGCAGGACGCTCGCACCGCGGCAGACGGCGCGCTGCGCGAGGCGCAGCGGGGCGCGACCGAGGCGGGCGAGGCGCAGCGGCGCAGCGAGTGGCTGATCGAGCAGCGCAGGATCGCGCCCGAGCAGGGCCCGCTCGCCGTCAGGACGGCGGAGCTCGAGGGCGAGCTCGCAGCCGAGCGCCGGGTGGCCGAGCGTCGCGAGCGCGAGCGCCAACAGCAGCTGGCGCACCTCGAGCGCCTGCGCGCCCAGCGCACGGCGGACCTCGCCGCGGCGCCGCGGGCCGAGCGGCTGGCGGCAGCGCTGGGCGTCGTCGCGGCGGCCGTCAAGGCCCGCGTGGATCTGCTCGAGTCACAGCTCGAGGGCGATCGCGAGGCCGGTGAGCAGATGGCGGACGAGCTGCATGCGTGCGCGATCGAGGAGGCCGACATCCAGGCGCGGCTGCGCGGTGCGGGGGAGCTCGTGACCGAGGCCGAGGTGGCAGCTCAGCGCCTGCGCGATCAGGCCGCCGAGGCCGAGCAGGAGCTGCACGGCGTGGCCGAGCGGCTGGGGCTGCCGGCCGCCGGGCCGCAGGACGGCGAGTCACCGCAGCAGGGCGCGGGCGAGGCCCTGGACGAGGAGCAGGTGCAGGCGCTGATGAGCCGCGTGGCGAGGCTGACGCGCCGCGGCGAACAGCTCGGCCCGGTCAACCCTCTGGCCCAGCAGGAGTACGCGGAGGCGCTCGCCCGCGTGGAGGAGCTCGAGCGCCAGCGCGGCGACCTCGAGCTCGCGCTGCGCGAGCTGCGCGCGGTGATCCGCGAGACCGACCAGCAGATCCAGCGGACCTTCGAGGAGACCTTCGCGGCCGCAGCGCGCAACTTCGAGGAGCTCGTCGGCGACGTGTTCCCCGGCGGCTCCGGGCAGCTGCGCCTGGTGGCCGAGGAACCCGCGCAGCGAGGAGTGCTGGGCGGCCAGCCGCTGCCGCAGGGCACCGGCGAGGAGGAGCAGGAGGCGAGCGAGGCGGCCGCCGAGGCCGAGGCGGAGGCCGAGGAGGCCGGCAGCGAGGAGGAGCTGCTCGGCGTGGAGATCGAGATCACGCCGGCCGGCAAGGCGACCAAGCGCCTGTCGCTGCTCTCCGGAGGCGAGAAGTCGATGACGGCGCTCGCGTTCCTGTTCGCGGTGTTCCTCGCCCGGCCGTGCCCCTTCTACATCCTCGATGAGGTCGAGGCGGCGCTCGATGACGCGAACCTCGACCGCTTCCTGGCCCTGCTGCGCCGCTACGCCGACCGCGCGCAGTTCATCGTGATCACCCACCAGAAGCGCACGATGGAGGCCGCGGACTGGCTCTACGGCGTCTCGATGGGCGAAGACGGCGTCTCGAAGGTACTCTCGCGCCGGCTGCCCGCCGAGGCGGCCGAGCAGCCCGAAGTGGCCGAGGTGGCCTGAGCGCGGCGCTGCTATCGTCGCGCGCCCCGTGGCGCGCGACTGGAGCGAACTGTTCATCACCGAGGAGCCCGGCGCTGCGGGCGATTCGCCCGGCGAGAGCGGGCGCCCGGGTGCGGAGGCGGCGGGCGCAAAACGCGGCGGGCTCTTCCGGCGCCTGCGCGAGAGCATGGCCAAGACACGCCAGGCGCTCGGCAGCGAGATCCAGGCGACGCTCTTCGGCACCCTCGACGAGCACACCTGGGAACGGCTGGAGGAGGCGCTGATCATGGCCGACGTGGGCGCCGCGACGACCGCCTCGGTCGTGGAGACACTCGAGGCGGAGGCCGCCACCGGCAAGCTCGAGGGGGGCGAGGCCCTCAGCGAGCGGCTGATCGAGCTGCTGGCGCAGACCGCGAGCGTCTCCGACGGGCGCATCGACCTGCGCGCGCGGCCGACCGTGATCATGGCGGTCGGCGTCAACGGCACCGGCAAGACCACGACCGTCGGCAAGCTCGCGTGGCACCTGCGCGAGGAGCTCGGCGCCAGCGTGCTGCTGGCCGCCGCTGACACCTTCCGGGCGGCGGCGGCGGAGCAGCTCGAGGGCTGGGCCGAGCGGGCGGGCTGTGAGATCGTGCGCGGGGCGGAGGGCTCCGACCCCGGCGCAGTGGCCTTCGACGCGATCGCGCAGGCCCGCAGCCGCGGGATCGACGTGGTGATCGTCGACACGGCGGGGCGCCTGCACACGCAGGAGGATCTGATGGGCGAGCTGGCGAAGGTGCGGCGTGTCATCTCCCGGCAGCTCCCCGGCGCGCCGCACGAGACACTGCTCACGCTCGATGCCACGACCGGCCAGAACGGCCTGCGCCAGGCGCGGATGTTCGCTGAGTCCGCAGCCGTCAGCGGGGTGGTGCTGACGAAGCTCGACGGCACCGCGCGCGGCGGAATCGCGCTGGCGATCGCACGCGAGCTCGGCCTGCCGGTGAAGCTGATCGGGGTGGGGGAGTCCGTCGAGGATCTGCGCCCCTTCGACGCCGAGCAGTTCGCCCGCGCGCTGATCGCCGAGTAGGCGCGGGCTGCGCGCGAGGCGCGCGGGCCGGCGAGCGTCCCTGCCGCGGCGGGCCAGACGGGTAATCTGATGCCATGGACGGCTGGATCATCTGGCTGGTGGCGGCGTGCCTTCTGGGGATCGGGGAGATGCACCAGGGGGGCCTGTACCTGCTGCCGTTCGCGGTCGGCGCAGGCCTCGCGGCGGCAGTCAGCCTGCTCGGGGTGGGCGCGCTGCTCGCCGCGCTCGTGTTCGTGCTCACCTCGGCGATCGTGTTCGGGGCGCTGCGCCCCGTGGCCCGCCGCCACCGGCGGCTGCCGCCGGCGATCCGCACCGGCGCCGCCGCGCTGATCGGACGCCGCGCAACGGTGCTCGAGCGGATCGCAAACGACGAGGGCGTGGGCTGCGTGCGGATCGAGGGCGGCGAGGTGTGGACGGCGCGCAGCTACGACGAGGACGAGGTGATCGACGTCGGCGAGCGTGTCGAGGTGGTCGAAATCAGGGGCGCCACAGCGCTCGTCATGCACTGAGGCGGCCGCAGGGCGAGTAGGCTCTGACGGCAGCCTCCAAGAAAGGAAGCCATCCCATGGCCGCCATCATCGTCATCGCAGTGCTCGTCGTGTTCGCGCTCGTGGTGGCCGCACGCACCATCCGCGTGATCCCGCAGGCGCGCGCCGGGGTGGTCGAGCGCCTGGGGCGCTACAGCCGCACGCTCGAGCCGGGGCTCACGCTCGTGACGCCGTTCATCGATCGCGTCAAGCCGCTCGTTGACCTGCGCGAGCAGGTCGTCAACTTCGCGCCGCAGTCGGTGATCACAGAAGACAACGTCGTGGTGGGCATCGAGACGGTGCTCTACTTCACGATCACCGATCCGCGCTCAGCGACGTATGAAATCGCCAACCCGCTGCAGGCGATCGAGCAGCTGACCGTGACGACGCTGAGAAACGTGATCGGCGGTCTCACGCTCGAGGCCACGCTCACCGCCCGCGAGAACGTCAACACAGAGCTGCGCGTGGTGCTCGACGAGGCCACCGGCAAGTGGGGCATCAGGATCAACCGCGTCGAGATCAAGTCGGTGGATCCGCCGGCGGACATCCGCACCGCGATGGAGAAGCAGATGCGCGCCGAGCGCGATCGCCGCGCTGCGATCCTCACGGCCGAAGGCGAGAAGCAGTCGCAGATCCTCACCGCCGAGGGCGCCAAGCAGGCGGCCGTGCTGACTGCCGAGGGCGCCAAGGAAGCGGCCGTGCTCGGCGCCGAGGGCGAGCGCCAGGCGGCGATCCTGCGCGCGGAGGGCGAAGCGAAGGCGATCGACACGGTCTTCAAAGCGATCCACGAGGGCAAGCCCGATCGCCAGCTGCTGAGCTACGAATACCTGAAGATGCTGCCCGAACTGGCCGAAGGCGACGCCAACAAGGTGTTCGTCGTGCCCTCCGAGTTCGCCGAGGCCTTCGGCGGGATCGGCGAGGCGCTCAAGCGCCGCGTGGACCCGCCCGGGACCGAGGGCTGAGCGGCCTCGCGCCCTGCGCGTGAGCGGGGCGCGGGGGCTGCGAGAATCAGCTGATGTTCGACTCACTGGCCGAGAAGCTGCAGGCGACGCTCGCCGACGTGCGCCGGCACGGGACGCTGAGCGAGCAGGACGTCGATGCGGCGATGCGCGAGATCCGCCTGGCGCTGCTGGAGGCCGACGTCAACTTCAAGGTCGTGCGCCAGTTCACCGCACAGCTGAAGGAGCGCTGCCTGGGGGAGGAGGTGCTCGGCAGGCTGAACCCCGGCCAGCAGGTCGTGAAGATCGTCGGCGAGGAGCTCACGGCGCTGATGGGGGGCGCGTCCGCCGGGCTGAGCTTCTCGCCGCGCCCGCCCACGGTGATCCTGATGGCCGGATTGCAGGGCTCGGGCAAGACGACCGCGACGGCGAAGCTGGCGCGCTACCTGCGCGAGGAGCACTCCTCGTCGGTTGCGCTGGCCGCCTGCGACGTCTACCGCCCGGCCGCGGTCGATCAGCTCGTGAAGGTCGGCGGGCAGGCGGGGGCCGAGGTGTATCAGCAGGGCACCGGGCGCGACCCGGTCGAGATCGCCACGTGGGCGCTCGAGCGGGCCCGCCAGGACGGCAAGGACGTGCTGATCGTCGACACCAGCGGTCGCCTGCACGTGGACGCCGAGCTGATGGCCGAGCTGGTGCGGATCCGCGACGCTGTCAAACCCCACGACATCCTGCTGGTGGTCGACGCGATGACCGGCCAGGACGCGGTCAACGTCGCGGAGAGCTTCGCCGAGGCGGTGCAGTTCGACGGCGTGGTCATCTCAAAGCTCGACGGCGACGCCCGCGGCGGCGCCGCGCTGTCGGTCAAGGCGGTCACCGGCAAGCCGATCCTGTTCGCCTCCACGGGCGAGAAGCTCGAGCAGTTCGAGCGCTTCCATCCCGACCGCATGGCCCAGCGGATCCTCGGGATGGGCGACGTGATGAGCCTGATCGAGAAGGCCGAGCGGCAGTTCGACGAGGACGATGCGCTGGCGCTGGAGCGCAAGCTGCGCCGCAACGAGTTCGGCCTCGACGACTTCCTGGATCAGCTCAAGACGGTCCGCAAAATGGGCCCGCTCAGCAGCGTGATGGGGATGCTGCCCGGCCTCGCCGGCCACCAGCTGTCCAACATGAAGCTCGACGAACGCGAGCTCGACCGCATCCAGGCGATCATCCTCTCGATGACGCCCGAAGAGCGCCGCAGGCCCGAGCTGATCAAGGGATCGCGGCGGCTGCGCATCGCGCAGGGCTCCGGCACGAACGTCCAGCAGGTCAACCGCCTCGTCAAGCAGTTCGGGCAGATGCGCAAGGTGATGCGCCAGGTCGGCCGCGGCAAGATGCCCGATATCGGCGCGCTGATGCGCGGCGCGCGCTGAGCCTCAGGAACGCGCCGCCGGCCCGCTGCGGCGGCCTATTTCACTTTCGCCGTGAACGGCTCGGTCTGGGTGCAGGTGGGCAGGCTCGTGATGCTCGCCCTGTCGCTCACCTCGCCCGTCGCTTTGCCGTCGCTGAGGCTGGCGCTGATGTGCACCACGTTGGAGACCGTCGTGCCGAACCCCTCCGACGTCGAGCCGCTGAATTTGTCGTGCTCGATCCTGGCCTGGCCGAAGTGATACACCGGTGCGACGTCACCGGCCCCCGGCTGGCAGGTCGCCTCGATTGCCACGTCGAGGTTCTTGACCACGGTGCCGTTGGCCTCGACCCGGAAGCTGATCGGGTAGCCCGGTCCGACGAAGCCGCTGTAGTCCCCGTCCCGGGCGGTGCCGGAGGCGAGCGCCAGCGACGAGCTGCCTGCGACGGCGAGCACGGCGACGGCGAGAAGTGGGAGGCGCGTCGGCTTCATCGCTTGCGAGGCGCAAGCATAGAGCAGCACCCGCGGTCGTGCGGGCCCGCCGCCGGCCGGTCGCACCCGCCCGCCGCGGCCGCCTCGGCCGCGCGCACCGTCTAAGCTCTCTCGCACAGTTCCACCGGCAGTTCCCGTCAAAGAGCAGAGAGGAAAACGTGGCAGTCAGGCTCAGGCTCACGCGAGTGGGCGGCAAGAAGGACCCGATCTGGCGCGTGGTCGTCGCCGACCAGCGCTCCCCGCGCGACGGCCGCGTGATCGAGACGATCGGGCACTACAACGCTCAGACGGACCCCTCCACGATCGTGATCGACGAGGAGCGCGCCCGCAGCTGGCTGGCGCGGGGGGCGCAGCCCTCGGACACCGTGCGCAAGCTCCTGCGCATCCGCGGCATCGAGACGCGGACGGGCTAGAGGCCGCGCAGGCCGCATGCCAGCCGAGATCCCCAGACGGCTGCTGGAGTACCTGGCGGAAGGCCTCGTCGATGACCCCGACGGCGTCGCCGTGGAGCAGTTCGAGGAGGACGACGGCACGATCGTGCTCGAGCTGTGCGTGGCCGCCGACGACTACGGCCGCGTGATCGGGCGCCGCGGGCGCACCGCGCACGCGCTGCGCACGGTCGTCAAAGCAGCCGCCGCCGGCGAGGGCTGCCACGTGCTCGTCGACATCGTCGATTGACGCCTGCGGCCGGGGACTCGCGCTGCAGCGATGCGCCCGCGCCGGCGCCGCTGGCGGCGGGCCGCGTGGGGCGCCCGCACGGTCTCGACGGAAGCTTCTATGTGACGGGCGCCCGTCCGCGCCTGCTCAACCTCGGCGCCTCGGTCAGCCTCGCGGGCGCCAGCGCCGCGATCGTCCGCCGGGCGGGCACAGACGAGCGCCCGATCGTGCGCGTGGAGGGCATCGAGGACCGTGCGGGCGTGGAAGCCGTGCGCGGCAGCGAGCTCACGGTTGCGCCCGCAGATGCCCCCGTGCTGGGGGAGGGCGAATGGTGGGCGCATGAACTCGAGGGCTGCGAGGTCTGCGACGGCGAGCGGCACGTGGGGACCGTCAGCCGGCTGATCGAGCTGCCCTCCTGCGAGGCGCTGGAGGTGCGTCCCGTGCGGGGAGGCCCGCCGCTGCTGGTGCCGATGGTCAAGGAGGCGGTGCGCAGCGTGGAGATCGCAGCCGGGCGCATCGACGTCGATTGCGAGTTCCTGGGCCTGGATGAGCGTCCCGGAGCGGCCGGCGAGGATGGCGGGAGCACGTGAACGTCGACATCTTCACGCTCTTCCCCGAGTGGTTTGACTGGTTCGCCTCCCAGCGCCACGTCGCCAACGTGCTCGGCGCAGGGTCCCAGCTTCACTACGTCAACTATCGCGATCACACGCCGCTCAGCGGCGGGCAGGTCGATGACACGCCCTTCGGCGGGGGCGCGGGCATGGTGCTGCGCGTGGACGTGCTCGACAGCGCGCTGCGCGGGCACTACGGCATCGATCCGCTGTCGCTGCGCTCGCAGCGCCGCGTGATCGCGCTCGCCCCCGGCGGGCGGCTGCTCGACGACGCGCTCGTCGACGAGCTCGCCGCCGAGCCCGCGCTGACGCTGCTGTGCGGGCGCTACGAGGGCTTCGACGAGCGCGTACTCGAGCACCTCGCAAGCGATGTGGTCTCGATCGGCCGCTACGTGCTCAGCGGCGGCGAGCTGGCCGCCATGGTGCTCTGCGATGCGGTCCTGCGCAAGCTGCCGGGAGCACTCGGCGACGAGCACTCCGCGCGGGAGGAGTCCTTCAGCGCGGCGCTCGAGGGGCACCCCGAGTATCCCCACTACACCCGCCCCGCCGACTATCGCGGTTGGCGCGTGCCCGATGTGCTGCTCTCCGGCCACCACGAGCGGATCGCCGAGTGGCGGCGTGAGCGCAGCCGCGAACGGGGCGCGGCGCCGGAGCAGCCCGGCTCTCGGTGAGCGCACGCCGCTTCTCGGCGCGGGCCGGTCGGGAGGTCCGCTACCATTCCTGTTCGCGCAGCCGGGCGGTCCCGCCTCGGCACCGCCCTCGCCGGGCAGAGGCGCACACCCCTCCTTCACATCATGAGCAGCGTCATCGAAACCATCGAGCGCGGGCAGCTGCGCCGCGTTCCCAACTTCGCGCCGGGCGACCGCGTGAAGGTTCACTTCCAGGTGATCGAGGGAGCCCGCAGCCGCGTGCAGGTCTTCGAGGGCGTGGTGATCAAGCGCCAGGGGCACGGCGTGCGCGAGACCTTCACCGTGCGCAAGCAGTCCTTCGGCGTTGGCGTGGAGCGTATGTTCCCCGTGCATTCGCCGAAGATCGAGCGCATCGAGCTGGCCGCGCGCGGCGATGTCCGCCGTGCCAAGCTCTACTACCTGCGCGACCGGGTGGGCAAGCGCGCGCGGGTGCGCGAGCGCCGTTACACGGGTCCCGAGGAGGCGGTCGAGCCGGGCCTGCTGCACGCGCCCGAAGAAGCGACCGATGCAGATGGTATGACCGCGGAGGAGGCGGTCGGCGAGGTCAGCGTCGAGCAGGCCGATGCTGCTCAGGGCACAGACCAGGATCAGGCGGTCACGGACGCGGAGCCCGATGGGGCCGCAGCCGCCGCAGAGCCCGGGGACGCTGCCGCGGCTGAAAGCCCGGCCGAGCCCGATTCCTCCTCCGGTGCCGCCGACGCTCAGGAAGGCGCTCAGGCCGGCGACGAGCCCGCGTGAGCACCGGCACCAAGACCGCGAAGAAGCGCTCCAAGTCGACGCTGGGCTCGATCGTCGAGCTCGTCATCATCGTGGCCGTCGCGCTGGGGCTCGCGCTGGCGATCCAGCAGTGGCTGGTCAAGCCCTATCGCATCCCCAGCGGCTCGATGGAGCCCACGCTCGCGATCGGCCAGCGTGTGCTCGTCAACCGCATCGGCATGGACTTCGGCGAACCGCACGTGGGCGAGATCGCGGTCTTCCATCCGCCCAAGGAAGCCGAGCAGGAGATCTGCGGACCGCAACCGCACGTGATCAAGCTCGGTGGTGCTGCCTGCGCTGCGCCGGTGCCCCAGCAGGAATCGGGCACCAACTTCATCAAGCGCATCGTGGCCGGGCCGGGCGACGAACTCTACATCCGCGAAGGCCACGTCTACCGCAAGCCCGCCGGCAAGAGCGAGTTCGTGCGCGAGCAGGACTCCTACATCAAAGAATGCGGCTCCAGTCCCGAGTGCAACTTTCCCGTGCCCATCAAGGTTCCGGCCGGACACTGGTTCATGATGGGGGACAACCGTGGAGAATCCGATGACAGCAGGTTCTGGGGACCCGTCCCCACGGGGTGGATCATCGGACAGGCCGTCGCCACCTACTGGCCCCCTGACCGGATCGGCGTCTTCTAGCCCGCCCGCCGGCGCCCGCGGCAGCCGATCCACGGCGCGCTCGCGCCGTCGCGCGCGCCGCGAGCACAGCGGCCGCCGGCTGTTCGCCTTCGATCGGCGTCTCGGCGTCCGGCTGATCGCGGGCGCCGACGAGGCCGGCCGCGGATGTCTCGCCGGCCCGCTGGTCGCAGCGGGCGTGCTGTTCGACTACCAGGCGCTGACCACCCGCGAGCTGCGTTCGCTGAGCGCCCTCAACGACTCCAAGCAGCACAGCCACGAGGCGCGCGAGGAGCTCTACCCGCTGGTCCTGCGCAGCGCCGCGCGCGTGGTCGTCGTCTCGCGCTGCGTGCGGGGGATCGACGCCCGCGGCCTGCACAAGACGAACCTGGCAGCCCTGCGCGACGCCATGCGGGCGGTCACGCGCGATGTGCGCGGGGAGGTCCTGTGCCTCGTCGACGGGTTCTCCGTCGCCGAGTTCGAGCGCCCCCAGCGGGCGATCGTCGACGGCGACGCAACCAGCGCGGCGATCGCCGCCGCGTCGATCGTCGCCAAGGTCACGCGCGACCGCTTCATGCGCCACGCCGACCGCGAGCACCCGGGCTGGAGCTTCGCCGAGCACGTCGGCTACTCGACGCCCACGCATCGCGAGGCCATCCTCCGCCAGGGCGTCTCGCCCCTGCACCGGATGTCGTTTCAGTCGCTCGCCTACCAGCAGCTCGCGCTCTGAGCCACTCACCAGGCCGCCTCGATGTGCTCGAGGCGCAATAGCCGTCCGCGTCCGTCCACGCTCACGCCGACCGCGTCGAAGCGGATCGTGCGGGCGCCCGGGCGCGGCCGCTCGCTCTGGCACAGCCACGCCGCCGCCAGCCGGCGCAGCCGCCTGCGCTGGCGCGGGCCCAGCCCCGCCAGCGGGCGCCGGTCGCCCGCGACCGCGCCCGTCCGGCTCGTGCGCGTCTTGACCTCCGCGAACACGAGCACGCCGCCGCCGCAGGCGATCAGATCGATCTCCCCGTAGCGCGTGCGCACGTTGCGCGCGAGCACGCGCAAGCCCAGACGCTCGAAGTGTGCCGCCGCGAGCTCCTCGCCGAGGCGCCCGAGGGCGGCACGCGGTTCCCCACTTGCCCCGGCGTGTTGGCTGAGCGTTGCGTGGGCGGAGCACATGCTCGCCACGCTAGCCGGGAGATCCTCGCAGCAGGCTCGTGCAATGTCTCAAGTCGCACATCCCTCCAGCACAAAAGTGTGACTCCGGTATTCGAGACAACCGAAGTCACACATTCACACCGCCGAAGGTCCGGGCGGGCGCGGGGCGCCGCCCGGGGGGCACTCGCGTAGCCTGCAGGCGATGAGCGACGAGCAGCCGAGGGACGACGCGCGCGAGCGCGCGACCGCGCCGGGCGCCGCCGGCGGGGCCCCGCGGCGCGGGGGTGGCCCGAGCGCGCTTGACGGCGTCTCGGGCTTCATGGGCATGCGCTGGCAGGATCCCGAGACGGTCACGCTGACGATCCGCCCCGAGCTCATCAACCGCGGCGGCCTGCTCTCGGGCGTGGTGAGCTATGCCCTCGTGGACTACTGCATGGGCTCCACGCTGTGGGCGCAGACCACCAGGGAGGAGCGGATCGCGACGATCAACATCGCGATCAACTACATCCAGACGGCCACCGAGGGGGAGATCGTGTGCCGCACAGTTCTCGACCGGCGCAACCGCACCACCGCGGTGATGCGCAGCGAGGTGCGCCACGAGGACGGGCGCCTGCTGGTCACGGCGATCGGCAGCTACACGATCTTCCCCGCCAAGCGCCGGCCGGCGCCCTGATGGCCACCTGCGCGCGCACCGCCCCCCGCCTCGTGCGATGAGCGAGCCCGAGCGCCGCTCGGCGGCAACGGGCGGGCAGCGAACGCCGGTGGCGCTCACGATCGCCGGCTCTGACTCGGGCGGCGGCGCGGGCATCCAGGCCGACCTGAAGGCCTTCGCACGCTGCGGCGTGCACGGTGCGAGCGCGATCACGGCGATCACGGCGCAGAACACGGTCGCGGTCAGCGCCATCCATCCGGTGCCCGCCGACATCGTGCTCGCCCAGGTTCGCGCGGTTCTCGCAGACATCGCGGTGGACGCTGTCAAGGTGGGCATGCTGGGCACCGCAGAGGTCACGCTCGCGGTGGCCGAGGCGCTCGACGAGCTGCCCCCGGGTACGCCCGTCGTGGTGGATCCCGTGATGGTCGCCGAGTCCGGCGCGCGGCTGCTCGAGCGCCCCGCGGAGGCCGCGCTGGTGCGCGAGATCCTGCCGCGCGCGAGCGTTGTGACCCCCAACCTCCCCGAGGCCCGCGTGCTGGCCGGCGAGCCGGCCGCGGCCGGCCGCGGCGCCGCCGCGGAGGAGCTCGAGGCCGAGCAGCTCGCGCGCGCGGTGCTCGCGCTCGGCCCGCGTGCGGTGGTCCTGACCGGCGGGCACCGCGCGCGCGCGGTCGACCTGTACGTGGACTCGCTCGCGCCGCAGGAGAGCGTGCGCATCGAGGGCGAGCGCCACCCCGACGGCGCCGCGCACGGCTCCGGGTGCACGCACTCCTCGGTGCTCGCCGCCCAGCTCGCGCTCGGGCACTCGCCGCTGGCCGCGGCGCGCACCGCCCGCGCGCTCGCGGGCGCGGCGATCGCGGGCGGCCTGCGCGATGTCGGCGCGGGCACCGGCCCCGTGGACGTGCTCGACCTGCCGCGCATGCGCGCCGGCTGAGCGGGCCGGCGATGCGCCCGCGGGCGCCCGCGCGTTTGCCATAATCAGCTGACGATGAAGCTGCTGCGTCTGAAGCCCGGTCACGGCGAGATCGTGCTCGCCGAGGGGGATGTGGCGGTGCCCGAGCAGGAGCGCGAGCTGATCGAAGCCTTCCGCCGCGAGCTCGACGCCGGCATGTGGGCCGCCGTGCCCACCGAGTCGCGCGACGGGCGTCGCGAGGCCGAGCTCGTCAAGACCTTTGCCGAGGTGCCCCGCGACGCCGAGCGCGTGATCTTCTTCCCGCGGGCCGCCGGCGGGGCCAGCGGGACCGCGAGCTAGCCCGCGATGGCGCTCTCGCTCGGCACCGCGGCGATCGTCCTCGTCGTGCTGCTGTGCGAGCTCAGCCGCCCGCGGCTGATGCGCGCGTTCGGGCGCTGGCGCGCACGGCGGGCAGCGCGGCTGCGCGGGGAGCCGCCGTCGGGCTATGACCCCGGCCGCGAGCGCCGCGCCGAGCAGCGCGCGCGGGAGCTGCTGCGCTCGTGCGTGGACGAGCTGGCCTGGGCGATGTATCGCGATCTCGGCTTCCTGCGCGTGTGGGGCGGGCTCGGCTCGCGCGCGCCCGGCGACGGCGCGGCGTACGCGTACCTGATCTACCCGCACAAGCCGATCGTGGCCTACCTGCCCGACACCGGCGAGATGCTCAACGAGTACTGCGTTGCCTTCCCCGACGAGTCCAAGCCCTATGGCAGCTCGCGCCTGCCCGACTCCGACGACGTGCTGGCCAAGTGGATGGCTCTCGCGGGGGACGAGCGGCGGCTGATCGCCGACGCGAACATGCACCTGCCCGGCCGCCAGATCGACCCCGCCACGGTCAAGCGCGACCTCGCGCGCCTGCAGCGCTGGGAGCGCCAGCGCGCCGAGCGCGGGGCCGGTAGTGTGCGCGCCGCGTGAGCACCTCCAGCTCCTTCGACGTCAAGCACAAGAGCCGCGCCCTCACCGAGGGCCCCGAGCGGGCCGCCGCGCGCGCCTACCTGCACGGCATCGGCTACTCCGCCGAGGATCTCGCCAAGCCGATCGTGGGGGTGGCCCACTCGTGGATCGAGACGATGCCCTGCAACTTCAACAACCGCGTGCTCGCCGCGAAGGTCAAGGAGGGCATCCGGGCGGCCGGCGGCACCCCGATGGAGCTCAACACGATCGCCATCTCCGACGGCATCACGATGGGGACCGCCGGCATGCGCGCATCGCTTGTCTCGCGTGAGGTGATCGCCGATTCGATCGAGCTCGTGGCCTCGGCCCACCACTTCGACGCGCTCGTCGCGATCTCGGGCTGCGACAAGACGATTCCCGGCACCGTGATGGCGCTCGCGCGCCTGGATATCCCCGGCCTGATGCTCTACGGCGGCTCGATCAAGCCGGGCCACTACAAGGGCGCCGAGGTGACCATCCAGCAGGTCTTCGAGGCCGTCGGCGAGCTGGCCGCGGGCAAGATCACCGAACAGGAGCTGCACGAGCTCGAGGAGGCCGCCTCGCCCGGCGCGGGCGCCTGCGGCGGGCAGTTCACCGCGAACACCATGGCGATGGCCTTCGAGGCGCTGGGGATCTCGCCGGCCGGCTCCTCGATGGTGCCCGCCGAGGACGGGCGCAAGCTCGAGGTCGCCGTCCAGTCCGGCGAACTGGTGATGGACGTCCTGCGCAGGGGCCAGCTCCCGAGCCAGATCATCGCCAAGCCCGCGCTCGAAAACGCGATCGCGGCGGTGGCCACCAGCGGCGGCTCGACCAACGGCGTGCTGCACCTGCTCGCCGTCGCCCACGAAATGGGCGTGGCGCTGGAGATCGACGAGTTCGAGGCGATCTCCGAGCGCACCCCGCTGCTCTGCGACCTGCAGCCCGGCGGGCAGTATGTCGCGACCGAGCTCTACGAGGCGGGCGGCGTGCCGCTCGTGCTGGCCCGCCTGCAGGAGGCCGGCATCCTCAACTCCGACGCCCCCACCGTGACCGGCAGGACGATCGGCGAGCACGCCGCCGAGGCGGCCGAGACCGAGGGCCAGCGCGTGGTGCGCCCGCTCAGCGAGCCGCTCAAAGCGACCGGCGGCTTCGCGATCCTGCGCGGCAACGTCGCCCCCGAGGGCTGCGTGGTCAAGCTCGCCGGGCACGAGCGCCGCCGGCACGTCGGCCCGGCGCGTGTGTTCGACGGCGAGGAGGCCGCGATGGCCGCCGTGCTCGCCCACGAGATCAAGCCGGGCGACGTCGTCGTCATCCGCGGCGAGGGCCCCGCGGGAGGCCCGGGCATGCGCGAGATGCTCTCGGTCACCGCAGCGATCGTGGGCGAGGGCATCGGCGAGGACGTCGCGCTGATCACCGACGGGCGCTTCTCGGGCGCATCGCACGGCTTCATGGTCGGCCACATCGCACCCGAGGCCGCCCGCGGTGGCCCGATCGCCGCGCTGCGCGACGGCGATGAGCTGACGATCGACGCCGACGCCCGCCGCCTGGACGTGGCGCTCTCCGAGGAGCAGATCGCCGAGCGCGTCGGCGCCTACCGCCGCCCGCAGCGCGCGGGCGAGCACGTCGAGGTCGCGATCCAGAAGTACGCCAAGCTCGTCGGCAGCGCCTCCGAGGGCGCTGTCGCGCGCTGAGCTACCGCGCCAGGAACTCCTCCAGCAGCGCATTGAAGGTGGCTGGGTGCTCGAGCATCGCCATATGCCCGGTGTCCGCGAAGACGACCTTGCGCGAGTTGGGGATCAGCTCCGCGAACACGTCCGCGTCGCGCACGCTCACCAGCCGGTCGTCCTCGCCCCACACGATCAGCGTCGGGCATGCGATCTCGGTGAGGCGCGTACGGAAGTCGTAGTCGAAGATCGTCTCCAGCCCCTGGGCGAAGCCCGGGGCGCGTGCGCCGCGCAGGAGCTCCGCGGCGAGCGGCGCCGGCAGGTGGCCGGGGTGGCGCAGAACGACGCCCAGCGCGGCCTCGCGCAGTCGCCGCCGCCGCGCGAGGGTCTGCGCCCGGCTGGCCACGCGCGTGCCCGCGGGGACGAGCAGGCGCTCGGAGCGGTGCACCATCGCCAGCAGGCGCTCCCCGCCGCGCGGCCGGTGCGTCGAGATGCCGACCGCGGAGATCAGCACGAGGCTCTCCACGCGCTGCGGGAAGGCGATCGCCAGCTCCGTCGCGATGCAGCCGCCCATCGAGTTTCCGGCCACCGCCGCCGCGTCGATCCCGAGCTCGTCGAGCAGGCGGTCGAGCAGGCGCGCATAGCCGGCGATCGTGATCGGCTCGCGCGGCAGCGGCGAGGCCCCGAAGCCCGGCAGGTCCAGCGCCAGCACGCGGTGCTCGCGCGCGAATGCGGGCAGCTGCTCCAGCCAGTTCGTCCAGGAGCCGCCCAGACCGTGGATGAAGACGATCGGCGGACCGCTGCCGAGCTCGATCGTATTCAGAGCCTGCCCCTCCAAGCTCACCCAGCGCTGGTGCTCGCGCCAGTCGATCTCGAGCCACGGCGCACGCCCGCGATCCGGGCCGCCGTCCTCGGCGGGCGTCGCCACGGCGCGCAGCTGGGGGCGAGGCCTCACGCCGCTCAATCTAGTGGAGCACCGCGCCGCCCGCCGCGCACCTCCCGCCGCGATGCAGGCGGCCAAACACCCGCGGCGAAGTAGTCGGGGTATGAGCGCCGCGATCCAGCCCGCCGCTGAAGGCGAGCCCCTGCCCGCGCCCTGGCAACGCGCGATCGAGCTGCTCGGCGAGGATCTCGCGCGCCGCGACGCGGCCGGGCGCACACGCCGCGCCTATCGCGTCGATGTGCTCCAGTTCGCGCGCTGGGCCGGCGCCGAGGGGCTGGCACCGGCGGATGTCTCCGCCAAGGCGGTGCGCCGCTACATCGCGCTGCTGTCCGAGCGCGGCGCCGCCCCCAGCACCACCGCGCGCAAGCTCGCCGCGCTGCGTGCGCTGTTCGCAAGCCAGCGCGAGCACGGACTGATCGCACAGAGCCCCGCCGACCTCGTCTCCACGCCGCGGCGCCCCGCGCACCTGCCGCGCGTGCTCAGCGCGCGTGAGGCCGCCCGCCTGCTCGACGGGATCCCCGTCAGCGGCCCGCTCGAGCTGCGCGACCGCGCGCTGTTCGAGCTCGCCTATTCGTGCGGGCTGCGCGCCGAGGAGATCGTCTCGCTGAGGGCCGCCGACGTCGACCACGACGGCGAGCAGCTGCGCGTGGAGGGCAAGGGGCGAAAGACGCGCCTCCTCCCGGCGGGCGAGCCCGCGCTGGCCGCTGTGCGCATGTACCTGGAGCGAGGGCGACCGGCGCTGGCGGCGCCGCTCCCGCGCGGCACGCCCGCAGATCCGCCCGGGGGCCTAGAATCGGGCGGGCGGGCGCCCGCTGGAGCGGCGGATGCCCTGTTCCTGAGCAAGACGGGACGCCCGCTCGGCACAAGCGACGTGAGACGGCGACTGCGGACATGGACGGCACGCGTGGGAGCGGGCGAGGGCAGCTCGCCGCACTCGCTCAGGCACAGCTTCGCCACGCACCTGCTCGACGGCGGTGCCGACCTGCGCAGCATTCAGGAGCTGCTCGGGCATTCGAGTGTGTCGAGCACCCAGATTTACACTCGGGTAGAGTCCGCTCGGCTCAGAAGCGCCTATGCGCGCAGTCACCCTCGGGCCTGAACAGGGGAGAAGACCCTGGAGACGAACGTCAAACCGATCGAGCTGCGCGAACTGTGGCGGCGCTACAAGACAGAAGGCGATGCACGGGTGCGCGAGCGGCTGGTCGTCGCCTACTCGCCGCTGGTCAAGTACGTGGCCGGCCGCACCGCCGCGGGGCTGCCGCCCCATGTGGAGGAGGCCGACCTGATCTCCTACGGCCTGGTCGGCCTGATCTCCGCAATCGAGCGCTTCGACCTGTCCCGCGACATCAAGTTCGAGACCTACGCCATCATGCGCATCAAGGGCGCGATCATCGACGAGCTGCGCTCGCTGGACTGGGTGCCGCGGAGCGTGCGCGCCCGCGCGCGCGAGGTCGAGCGCGCACATGCAAAGCTCGAGAACGTGCTGCAGCGGGCGCCCACCGACAAGGAGATCGCCGACGAGATGGGCATCACCGTCGATGAGCTCAACGAGTCGCTGCTCGCGATCTCGCACTCCTCGATAGTCGCGCTGGATGAGCTGTGGAGCGTGTCGGACTCCAGCGGCGACCAGGTCTCCCTGATGGACACCATCGAGGACCCCGGCGCGCCCGACCCCGCCAGGGCACTCGACGTGGGCGACCTGAAGGACCGCATCGCCGACTCGATCGCCAAGCTGCCCGAGCGCGAGAAGCTCGTGATCGCCCTCTACTACTACGAGAACCTGACCCTCCGCGAGATCGGCGAGGTGCTCGGCGTGACCGAGTCCCGCGTCTCCCAGATGCACACCAAGGCCGTGCTGCGCCTGCGCTCGCGGATGCAGGAGGAGTCCTTCGACGACTGATTTCCTGGCGCGCGGGGCGCGCCGGCGCTATGGTTGGCTGACAGCGGCACGGAGGAGGAATCGATGCGGCCGGTCGAGGATCGGTCAACGGATGATCTGTTTCCGGAGGACCGGATTCGCAATGTCGTCCTCGTCGGGCATCGCGGCGCGGGCAAGACCTCCCTGCACGAGGCGCTGCTGTACGAGGCGGGCGCGATCGGGCGGCTCGGGACGGTTCCCGCGGGGAGCACCGTGTCGGACTCCGATCCCGATGAGCAGGCGCGCCAGATGTCGATCTCGACGTCGCTCAGCTCGTTCACCTGGCAGGGACGCAAGATCAACCTGCTCGACACGCCCGGCGAGCAGAGCTTCGTCGCCGACGCGCTCGCCGCGCTGCGCGTGTGCGAGTCCGCCGTGTTCGTCCTCAACGCAGTGCTGGGCGTCGAGGTGGGCACGCGCCGGCTGTGGGAGCGCGCGGCCGAGCTCGACCTCGCACGCATGCTGTTCGTGAACATGATCGACCGCGAGCGGGCGGACTTCTTCGCCGTGCTCGAGCAGCTCAAGGACGCCTTCGGGGCCCATGTGGTGGCCACCGAGATCCCGATCGGCGCCGAACACGACCTGCAGGGGGTGATCGACCTCGTCGATATGAAGGCCTTCCGCCAGGACTCCGCCGAGCGCGGGGGCTTCAGCGAGATCCCGATCCCGCCCGCGCAGCAGGAGCTCGCGCAGGAATACCGCGAGAAGCTCATGGACGAGGTCTGCGAAGTGTCCGACGCGCTAATGGAGCGCTACCTGGACGGCGAGGCGATCTCGCATACGGAGATCGTCGAAGCGCTCAAGGAGGGCACCAACCACGGGCGCATCTTCCCCGTGGTCTGCGGCGTGGCCACGCGCAACCTCGGCACCACGCGCCTGCTCGACGCGATCGTCGAGGACCTGCCCTCGCCGCTGAAGCACGGCTCCCCGCTCGACGGTCGCGCGCAGCACGGCGACGGCTCCACCGAGGAGCGCGAGCTGCTGGCCTTCGTGTTCAAGACGCGCGCCGACCCCTTCGCCGGGCGCATCAACATGCTGCGCGTCTTCCAGGGCGTGATGCGCGCCGACAGCCAGGTGCTCAGCGCGGGCACGCACGCCAAGGAGCGGATCGGCCAGCTGCTGGTGTTCGCCGGCAAGGATGTCCGCCACGCGCGCGAGTTCGGCGCAGGCGACATCGGGGCGGTGGCCAAGCTCAAGCACACGCGCGCGGGCGACTGGCTGACAGCCCGCTCGGCCGGCGGCGGCGAAGAGCCGATCGCGATGGCGCCGCTCGCTCTGCCCGCGCCGGTGATGGCCTTCGCCGTGGAGCCGCGCAGCAGGGGCGATGAGGAGAAGGTGCTCTCCTCGCTGCGCCGCCTGCAGGAGGAGGACCCCACCATCGAGGTGCACCGCGACCCGCAGACCGGCGAGCAGATCGTGGCCGGGCTCTCGCAGGTGCACGTGGAAGTGATCGTCGATCGCCTGCGCGAGCGCTTCGGCGTGGAGGTCACCCTGAAGCCGCCGCGCGTTCCCTATCGCGAGACGATCCGCCGCCCCGCCGCCGCCCACGGGCGCCACAAGAAGCAGTCGGGCGGGCGCGGGCAGTTCGGCGACTGCCAGATCGCGGTCGAGCCGCTCGGCGCCGAGGGCTTCGAGTTCATCGACCAGATCAAGGGCGGGGTGATCCCGAGCTCGTTCATCCCCGCCGTCGAGCAGGGTGTGCGCGAGGCGATGAGCGCGGGCGTGCTCGCTGGCTACCCGGTGCGCGGCGTGCGCGTGCGCCTGTTCGACGGCGCCCACCACTCCGTCGACTCCTCCGAGATCGCCTTCAAGCTCGCCGGCGTGCAGGCCATGCGCCAGGCCCTCGAGCACGCCGACCCGGTCCTGCTGGAGCCCGTCATGATGGTCACGCTGTACGTGCCCGAGGACTGCGTGGGGGAGGTGATCGGCGACCTCAACGGCCGGCGCGGCCGGCCTCAGGGCATGGAAGCGGTCGGCGCGGTGACGCAGATCAGGGCGGAGGTGCCGATGGCCGAGATGCTCGGCTACGCCCCCGATCTGCGCTCCATCACGCAGGGGCAGGGGGAGTACACGCTCGAGCTGCTGCGCTACGAGGAGGTGCCCGGGCACCTCATGCAGGAGCTCATCGCGGACGCCGGCGCGCAGCGCGCCGGCGCCCATCCCTGAGGCGGGACACGCGCGCCGCGGTCCGCGCAGGGGCTGGCTCAGATACTCTCCTGGGGGATGGCAACAAGGACGATCGTCACCTCGCAGCCGGATGTCGCCTGCGACGTGTGCACGCGGCGGCTGCTGCGGGGCGAGCAGCCGGACGTGTTTCTGGCGGCCGGCAGGCGCCGGCTGGTGTGCGAGCTGTGCGCACCGCGCGCGATCCACGAGGGTTGGCTGCGGGAGACAGAGCGTGCTCCGGTGAGCATTCCGGCGCTGCGCTCGCGGCGGGGGCGCACGCTGCTCGGACGCCTGCGCCAGGTTGCCCGCCCGGCCGGCGGGCAGAGCACCGCCGCAGAGCTCGCGACGCAGCCCGAGCCCGGCGCAGTCGCCGAGCCGTATGACTTCCTCGATGACGCTGGATCCGCGGCCACCGTGCCGGTCCCCGCGCGCGCGCCCGCCCAGCCGGATGAGCCCGCCGCCGGGCAGCCACCGGGCGAGATCCCGCTGACGCCCGAGGCGCCCTCGCCGCGCGCTGCGAGCGTCCTCGACCTCGCCGTCGAAGCCTTCAACGCCAGTGAGCATCCGCGCCGGGTGCTCGGCGTGGCGCGCTCGCTGGGCGCGCCCGAGGTGAGCGTGCGCTCTGCCGAACACGCGCTCAGCGTGGTCGTGATCGTGGTCGCCTGGGAGCTGTGCTGGTACCGCTACCAGGTCGACGTCGATGAGCGCCCAGCCGAGGTGCAGCTCGTCGGCGAGGGCTCCGAGCTCGGCGAGCTATCGCACGAGGAGCGCGCCGCGAATGCGCTCGCGCTCGACTCGGGCCTGCTGGCGCTCGCCGCCGGGTGATCGCGCGCAGGCCTTGCGCATTGGCCCAGGCGGAGTAAGATCGCTCGGGCGATGATCTATTGCGTGGTACCCAAGCCGCTCGCCGATGAGCTCTACCCGAAGCTCGTGGAGCACTACAAGGACGAGCAGAACGTCACGGTGATCATCGATCGCCGCGAGTTCGACCGCCGCGCCCGCTACGGGCACTCGGGCGGCACGGTCTCCTCCGACGGTAGCCAGCGGCGCGTCGTGCGCGACCGCCGGCGGGCACGCGTCGCCGGCGACCTCCCCCCGCTGGCGCACGCCTCCTAGCGCCTCCCGCGCCGTCGCCCCCGCGCTGCATAATCCCGCCTCGATGAAGGTCATCGTCCACGTTGACGGCGGCGCCCGCGGCAACCCCGGTCCCGCTGCCGCGGCCTGCGTGCTCACCACCCCCGACGGCCAGCTGCTGGGCGAGCACACGCAGCTGCTGGGCGCGACGACGAACAACGTCGCCGAGTACCGAGCGCTGCTGCTCGGCCTGCGCCACGCGCGCGAGCTGGGGGCGCAGGAGGTCGAGGTGGTCGGCGACTCCGAGCTGATCGCCAAGCAGGTGCAGGGCGTCTACAAGGTCAAGCACGCCGCCATGCGCCCACTCCACGCCGAGGCCATGGCGGCGCTCGCCGGCTTCGCACGCTGGTCGATCCGCACGGTCCCGCGCGCGCAGAACGCCGAGGCCGACGCGCTCGTCAACGCGGCGCTCGACGGCCGGCGCGCGCAGGCCCCGGGGTAGCCCCGCGCGCGCCGCTCAGTGCAGTGGCTGGGCCGATTTGGCGATCGCCAGCATCTGCTGGTTGGACAGTTCCTCGAGCAGCGTGTTGGTCAGCCAATAGAGCACGTTGCCCGAGCGCCAGCCGATCACGTGGATGTGCGCGCCGTCGTCCACGATCCGGTAGGTCACGCCGTCGATCACCTGGGTGCGCGAGTGCCCGAACAGCGGCGGGTTCAGCCAGTCGGTGCCCTCGAAGTCGTAGTAGCCGCCGATCGGGTTCTGCTGCCACACCACCACATAGGCGTGATGCGGTTTGCCCTGCTGGTCGTTCAGCGTGTAGGCGCGCGCGGTCTGCTGTTCGCCCTGCCCCGTCTGCAGCGCCGGGTAGAGCACGCGGAAGGGCGTCGCCAGCGCCGCGTGCACCACTTCCTGCTCGCCCGAGGCCGGCGTGGGGTAGAGGTTCAGCGAGCGCGCCGACGCGGCCGTGTGGTGGCTGTGGGAGTGCGATCCGTGGCTGGGGGCGGGCGCGGCGGGCAGGCTCAGCTGTTCGTCGCCGTGCAGGAAGTCCTCGAGCGTCTGGTGCTCGAGTTCGGGGCTCGAGGTCACATAGCTCGCGCCGCCCACCACATCGTCGACGTTGGTGGTGCGGAACTTGACCTGGCGCAGGGGCTTCGATTGCGAGAAGGCGACGAGCTTGGAGAGGGTTATCAGCTCGCTTGCCGAGGCGTGGAAGTTGGTGCTGATCGCGTGCCCGACCGCTTTGGCGACGGTGTCGATCTGGCCGAGCTCATCGGAGGGGTCGATCTGCTCGCGCAGGTCGCGCAGGAAGTCCTGCTGGCGCGCGACGCGCACGAAGTCCGAGTCGGTGTGGCGGTAGCGCACGTAGTCGAGCGCGTTTTCGTAGCAGAGCTTCTGGTAGCCGGGCTGCAGGTTGATCGAGGTGTAGTCCGTTTCGGTCGTGCCCACGTTCTCGTTGTAGTAGCGGTGGTCCACGTTGACATAGGCGCAGCCGAGCGTGTCCACGACCCTGATGAAGCCGGCGAAGTTCACGTCGACGATGCCGTTGAGCTGCAGTTCGGGGAACACTTCGCGCTCGATCGTCTCGGCGGCGAGCACGGTCCCTCCGGAGGTCCCGCCCAGCCTGCTGCCGATCGTGTACGCGGCGTTGATCTTTTCGTTGGGGTAGATCCGCCCGTTCTGCGCGTCGATGTTGACCATCAGGTCGCGGGGGATCGACAGCACCGAGGTCTGGCCCTGCTGGGGGTCGAAGCGCACCAGCAGGATCGTGTCGCTGTGGGGCGGGTCTTCGCGATCGTAGGCGTCCTTGGAGCCTTCGCGGCGGTCGGTGCCGAGGATCAGGAAGTTCTGCGGTCCTTCGTTGTATTCGGGGACGATCACGCCCTTGGGCGCGTGGATCTGGCTGAGCGCGGGGAAGACCTCATCGGCGATCCCGCTGATCTTGTTCAGCGCCACCGTCGCGGTCGCGCCCGCGCTGAGCGCGACGATCAGCAGACCGGCGAGGAAGAAACGCTTCCACATGCCCCACCAGAGGGAGGGCGGCCGGTCGTCATCCATGGGGTATCGGCAGGGAGCAGCTCATTGGCGAAGGCACCCGCACCGTCCCCCCGGGCGGCACGTTCGCTAAAGCCTAGCGGGCGCACCGGCTCCCCCACGCCGGTATGACGGGTACGCTCGACGGCGTGCTAAGTCCCCGCAACCGGGAGCTGCTGGCGCTCATCCCCTCGGCGCTGCTCGTGACGGCGGGCTTCACGGCGATCTTCATCCAGGCCGAGAACAACACGCCGGGGGCCTCGACGAACGTCACGCTCAACCACGCCTCGAGCGTCTCGCTGACCTACGGTGCGCTGTTCCTCGCTCTGTGCCTGGCCGCGCATCTCGTGATCCGCTTCGCGCTGCCCTACGCCGACCCCTACCTGTTCCCGCTGGTGGCGGTGCTCTCGAGCGTGGGCATCGTGATGGTCTACCGCATCGACCCCGTGCTCGCCCGCCAGCAGGCCCAGTGGATGGTGCTCGGTCTCGCGCTTTTCGCCGCCACGATCCTCGCGCTGCGCCGCCGGGGCGTCGGCGTGCTGGAGCGCTACCGCTACACGATCGCCGCGGTCGGCATCGGCCTGACGGTGCTGCCGCGCCTGCCCGGGATCGGCGAGCAGGTCAACGGGGCCTACCTCGACATCCACGTCGGCAGCGTGTCCTTCCAGCCCGCCGAGTTCGCCAAGGTCGCGATCGTGATCTTCCTGGCCAGCTACCTGCGCGACAACCGCCAGCTGCTGGTCACCGCGGGGCGGCGCGTTATGGGGCTGACGATCCCGCCGATGAAGCAGTTCGGCCCGATGCTGATCGTGTGGGGCGCGGCGATGGCGACGCTGCTGCTGACCAACGAGCTGGGGACCTCGCTGATGTTCTACGGGGCCTTCCTCGCGTTGCTCTATGTCGCCACCGGGCGCCTCTCGTTCCCGCTGATCGGGCTCGCGCTGTTCGCGCTGGGGGCCTGGTATGTCTCCGGGCACGTCGGCCACGTGCAGGCGCGCGTGCTGGCCTGGGAACACCCCTTCGACCCGTCGCTCTACCACCGCGAAGTGGGCGGCAGCTACCAGCTCGCACAGTCGCTGTTCGCCCAGGCCGACGGCGGCCTGCTCGGCACCGGCTTCGACCAGTCGCTGCTGCGCGCGCCCAACCACGGCGCCCTGATCCTGCCGGTGCCCGAAAGCGACATGATCTACGCGGTCATCGTCAACGAGCTCGGTCTCGCCGGCGCCGCCGCGCTGCTGCTCGTCTACCTGCTGCTCGTCGCGCGCGGCCTGAAGACGGCGGTGCTCGCGCGCGACTCCTTCTCCAAGCTGCTCGCCACCGGCCTGTCGTTCATCGTGGCGATGCAGGTCTTCGTGATCGTCGGCGGCGTCACCCGCGTGATCCCGCTGACGGGCGTCACGCTGCCCTTCGTCGCCTACGGCGGCTCCTCGATCGTGATGAACTTCGTGCTCGTCGCGCTGCTGCTGGTCATCTCCGACCGCGCGCGGCGCCCCTACAGCCGCGCCACGCGCAACTGAGCCCCCGCGCGGCGCCCGCGCGCAGGTGAGACGCGCGGGCCGTCGAAGACCGTCGCGCAGATGCTGAGCTCCACGTGCAGCGACGCGAGACCCCGCGTCTTCCTCAAGCGGCCCGCGGGCGCCCGCCAGGGCCCCGGCCCCGGCCTGCTCGGCACGCGCTCGCTGCAGGATGACTTCTGCTCGCCCGCGGGACTGCACCGACGGCCCTGGCTCGAGCGCCTGCGCCGCGCGCTCGCCGCCGAGCTGTTCGTACTGCACTACCAGCCGATCGTCTCGCTGGCCGACGGGCGGGTGTCCCACTACGAGGCGCTGCTGCGCCTCGCCGACGAACCGGATGGCAGCCTGGTCGCGCCGGGGCAGTTCCTGCCCGCCGCCGAGCGCTACGGGTTGATCCGCGAGATCGACCGGATGGTGCTCACACGCGTGGCCGCGCTGCTCGGCTGCGCGGATCCCGGCGAGCCACGCCGCGTGCCCGCGGCGAGCATCGCCATGAACGTATCCGCCCTCTCGGTGTCCGATGGCGACACGCTCACCCACATGCGCGGGCTGCTGTCCGGGCAGGGCATCGATTCCTCGCGCCTGGTGATCGAGATCACCGAGACGGCCGCGATCTCCGACATGGCCAGGGCGAGAGCCTTCTGCGCGGGCGTGCGGGCGCTCGGCTGCGCGATCGCGCTCGATGACTTCGGCGCCGGGTTCGGCTCCTTCCAGTACCTCAAGCACCTGCCCTTCGACTACCTGAAGATCGACGGGGACTTCATCCACGCGCTGCCGCGCTCGCATACCGACCAGCTCGTTGTGAAGGCGCTGGTGGGCGTCGTGCAGGGTCTCGGCCGCGAGACGATCGCGGAGTTCGTGGGCGACACGCAGACGCTCGGCATGCTGCGCGAGTTCGGCGTCGACTACGCGCAGGGCTTCGTCGTGGGGCGTCCGCGGCCGGCGCTGCCGCGCTCGCTCTAGGAGGGTTTGGCCAACTCGCAGCGCATCGCATGCCGGATACTTGCGGCTGGCCGATGCCATCACCCCCTTTTTCCACCCGGCCTGCTTCTACCCCGCCCGCTCCGAAGCCTTCGCAGCCGCGGGGCTAACCGAGTAGTCGTGGCGAGTTTCGCCGATCGTTTCGCCAAACCCTCCCAACGCCCGCCCCGCTCAGCCGGGCTCGGGGTACTGGCGGCGCATCGCCGCGTCCCACGCGCGGTCGCTGAGCAGCCTGCGCGCGGTGATCATCAGCTTCGCCGAGGGCGTGATCGTGACGCGCGTGGGCGCGCGGCGACGGGTGATCGCGCGCTCGATCACCTTCGCCACCCGCTCCGGCCCCGCGCCGAGCCTGCGCATTCCTCCCGCGTAGGCGCCCACCGTCAGCGCGCCCACCGCCGCGTTGAACTGCGCGTAGGGATCCTCGCCTGCGTTCTCCTCCACGTCAGCGATGCTCGCGCTCGCCGCCTCGCCGAACCCCGTCGTGATCAGCCCCGGCTCGAGCAGGATCACGTCGATGCCGAAGCCGCGCACCTCGAAGCGCAGCGCGTCGGAGATCGCCTCGAGCGCGTACTTGCTGGCGTGGTAGTGCCCGGCGCCGGGGAGCGTCAGCAGCCCGCCCATGGAGCCCACGTTGACGATCTTACCCCAGCGCTGCGCGCGCATGCCGCCGAGGACGAGCTGGATCAGGCGCACGGGGCCGAGCACGTTGGTCTCCAGCTGCCGGCGGGCGGCCTCCAGCGGCACGCTCTCGATCGCACCGCTCTGGCTGTAGCCGGCGTTGTTGATCAGCACGCCGACCGCGCCCTCGGCCTGCTCCACCGCGGCGACCGCCGCGCGCATCGACTGCTCATCGGTCACGTCCAGCGCCAGCGTGTGCACGCCCGCCTGCTGCAGATCAGCGATCGACTCCGGCCGCCGCGCGGAGGCGTACACGGTCCAGCCCGAGCGCGCCAGGCGCAGGGCGCTGGCGCGGCCGATGCCTGAGGAGCAGCCGGTTATCAGCACCGCCTTGGAGGGCTCGGGCACCGGCCCAGCATAGGGGTGCGCCAGCGTGCCTGCTCGGCGGGCGCCGCGGCCGGGTACGCTGGCAGCGCCGCCTCTCGTCTATCGTACGCGCGCAATGCGTGCCGTCACATTCCAGGCGCCCGGCGAGGTGCTCGTGCAGGATGTTCCCGCGCCCGAGCTGGCGCATCCCCAGGATGCGATCGTGCGCGTCGAGGCCAGCGGCATCTGCGGCTCGGACCTGCACATCTTCCACGGGCGCGTGCCCGTGGAGCCCGGTTTCACGATCGGCCACGAGTTCGTCGGCACGGTCACCGCGGTCGGCGACGACGTGGAGCGCGTGGCCGTCGGCGATCGCGTGCTCGGCTGCTTTCACTCCGCCTGCGGCACCTGCGTGGCCTGTCTGCGCGGGGACTACCATCGCTGCATCAACGGGCGCACCTTCGGGCACGGCAGCAAGCTGGGCGACCTGCAGGGCGCGCAGGCCGAGCAGGTGCTCGTCCCCCGCGCCAACCTCACGCTGCGGCGGGTGCCCGAGGGCATGTCCGCCGACGTCGCGCTGTTCGCCGGCGATGTGATGGGCACCGGCTACCACGCGATCGCGCATGCGGGCACGCGCGCCGGGGACACCGTCGCGGTGCTCGGCCTCGGCCCCGTGGGGCTGTGCGCCGTCCAGGCCGCGCGGGCCAGCGGCGCGACACACATCTTCGCCGTCGACACCGTCGCCGCGCGCCTCGAGCTCGCGGGGAGCTTCGGTGCCACGCCACTGCATCTCACCGAGGAAGACCCCAAGGGCGCCGTGCGCACCGCGACCGAAGGCCTCGGTGTCGACGTGGTCGTGGACGCAGTCGGTGACCCCGGGCCGCTCGCCCTGGCGGTCAGCCTGGCCCGCGACGCCGGCACGATCTCCGGCATCGGCGCCTACGCGGGTCGCGGCGAGGTGCCACTCGGGCTGGCCTGGCTGAAGGGCCTGACGATCCGCGCCGGGCTGGCCAACGTGATCGCCCACGTCGACCGCGTGCTGGCGATGATGGCCGTCGGGCTGCTGGATCCCACGCCGATGGTGAGCCACCACATGTCGCTCGAGCAGGCGCCCGAGGCCTACGCGCTGTACGACCAGCGCGAGGCCCTGAAGATCGTGCTGTCCCCCTAAGCGGCCAACGTGAGCGGCGCGGGGGATAGGCTCCCGGCATGACCAGCTTCGCGGCTTCGTGAGCGCAGCCACGGTGAGCGAGCGCGGCCCGGCGCGGGCGCGCTCGGAGCGCTGGGCGCCGGTGCTCGGCGGGCTGCTCGCGCTGCTGATGGTGGCAGCGACCGCCGAGATCGTGCTAGACGGCGCGCTCGGGCACTCCGCGTTGATCCCCAAATCGCCGGACATCGCGGCCTGGCTGCAGGGCATCGGCGAGCGTCTCGGCTACCGGGTCTTCCTGATCGCCCTGCTCGTCATGAGCGGCGCCTACGCCGGGCTGCTCGTGCTGGCCCGGCGGGCGCCCGTGCCCGCGATCTCCAAACGCGGCGCATTGATCGTGATCGCCGCGCTGCAGCTGATCGTCTTCGCCGGCCCAATCCTGATCTCCACCGACGTCTTCAGCTACATCGCCTACGCGCGCATGGGCGTCGAACACGGGCTGAACCCCTACCTGCACGGGCCCAACGCGATCCGCGGCGACCCCGTCTTCCAGTACGTGGGGCACGACTGGCTGCGCGTGGCCACGGCGTACGGACCGCTGTACACGTTGCTCTCCTACCCGCTCGCGCCGCTGGGTGTGGTGGGTGCGCTGTGGGCGATGAAGCTCGAGGCGCTGCTCGCCAGCGCCGGCACGCTGGCGCTGGTCTGGCGCTGCGCCCGCGCGCGCGAGCTCGACCCTGTGTGGGCGATCCTGGTGGTGGGCGCCAACCCGCTGTATGTCATCTACGGGCTCGGCGGCGCGCACAACGACCTGATCATGATGCTCGCGATGATGGCCGCGGTGGCCCTCACGCTCGTGGGCAGCGTGACGGCGCGGCGCGAAGCGCTCGCGGGCGCGACGATCGTGGCGGGTGCGCTGATCAAGGCCACGGTGGCGGTGCTGCTGCCCTTCATGATCCTCTCGCGCCGGCGTCCCGCGGCAATCCTCGGCGCGCTGGGCGCCCTCGCGCTCGCCGCTGTCGTGGGCTACGGCGCATTCGGCCTGCAGGGGATCAACGTCGTCGCCGCGCTCAACCGCGACGCCGCGTTCGTCTCCAGCGACAGCTTCGCCACCGAGATCGCGCACCTGCTCGGCAAGCCCGGCGTGTTCCCCGTCGACCACGACCTGCTCAAGGCGGCGCTCGTGCTGATCGGCCTGCATCTCGTTTGGCGAACCTGGCGGGGATATGACTGGGTCGCCGCATCCGGCTGGCTGCTGCTGGCGATCTCCGTCACGAGCACCTGGCTGCTGGCCTGGTACATCCTGTGGCCGCTCCCGCTGGCCGTCGTCTGCCGCGACCGCCGCCTGCTCGCCGCCACGCTGTTCGTGCAGGCGCTCTTCGTCATCCACCAGCTCGCGCCGCTGTTCGCGCCGGTGCAATGAACCGGCCGCAGAGCAGCCCCGCACGCGAGCCCTTCTCGGCGCTGCCCGCCTGGCTGCGCCCGCGCGAGCGCGAGCAGCCCGGCACGGGTCGCACGCGGCTGATCGAGACCACGCTGCTCGTGCTCGTCGGCCTCGTCCTCGCACTCGCCACGGTCTATGACCTCTCCCGCGAGGTCGGCGTCAACCAGCGCCTGATCGCAGATGAGCGCACCTGGCGCACGTACACCGGCCATGACTACCACAACCTCTCCATCGATCAGGAACTGCTCGGCGTGGGCACCGAGCACGAGGTGGTGTGCGGCAATACGAGCCCGGGCGCGCCGAAAGCCAGGACCCAGCTGTGCCTGGCGATCTGGGGGCCGGTCCAGGGCGGACGGCGCACCGTGCACGGCGGCTGGTACCTGCCGCCGGGCGTCGAAGACGAGCGGGCCGAGCGCTATGGCTGCTTCGGGGCCCCGCCCGCGGGAACATGTCCGCAATGAGCACCGCCAGCGCGCAGTCCGTGCCGGCCCACGCCCTGCGCGGCGAGCGGGGCCTGCCCGCCTGGTGGCCGCTGGCGGCCCTGACGCTGCTGGCGGCCGTGCTGCGCCTCTCCACGCTCGGCCTGCAGAGCTTCTGGTACGACGAGGCGTTCACGCCCGTCCACGTGCTGCACCCCAGCCTGTGGGCCACGCTCAAAGCGATGGTCCACAGCGAGAACACGCCGCCGCTGTGGTACGTGATCGCGTGGGCCGACGCGCGCGTCCTGGGGACCGGCGAGGTGGCGCTGCGCCTGCCCTCGGCGCTCGCTGGGATCGCGACGGTGCCCGTCGCCTGGGCGATCGGCCGCGAACTGGCCGGCCGGCGCGCCGCGATCGCGTGCGCGGCGCTCGTCGCGGTCAACCCGCTGTTCGTGTGGTACTCCCAGGAGGCGCGCGCGTACGGCCTCTACGTGCTGTGCGCCGCGCTGGCCATGCTCTGCTTCCTGCGCGCCGAGCGCCGGCCCACGCGGGGGCGCATGGCGCTGTTCGCGCTGACCGGCGCGCTGGCGCTGCTGAGCCACTACTTCGCCGTCTTCCTGTTGATCCCGATGGTGCTGTGGCTGCTGCTGGGCCCGGACGAGAGCCGCGCGCAGACGCGCCGCGCGGCTCTCGGCGCGGTCGGCGTGCTGGTGCTCGTGGGTCTCGCGCTGCTGCCGCTGATCTCCGCGCAGGGCGGCCACGGGACTCAGTGGATCGGGCGCTGGCCGCTCTCCGAGCGCCTGCAGGCGATCCCGCAGTACTACCTCACCGGCTACTCTGGCGCCCCGCTCGGCCACGGCGTGGAGCTGCTGGTGGCGCTCATCGTGCTGGGCGCCCTCGGCGTCGGGCTGCATGCGATGCTCGACGTGCCGCGCGCGCTCGCCGGCGAGCAGGCCGGCGGCGAGGAGCGCGCCCGGGCCCGGCGGGGCGCGCTCATCGCGCTGGCCATTACCGCCTGCGGCGTGCTCATCCCGATCCTGCTGGTGGCCTTCGGTGAGGACTATCTGGCGCCGCGCAACCTGGTCGGCGCGATGATCCCGCTCACCGCCCTGATCGCGGTCGTGGCCACCGCGCCGGGGAGCGGGCGCGCTGGCACAGCGCTCGTGGCGTGCCTCGCGCTCGCGTTCCTGCTGATCACCGTCGATGTCGACCTCAGCCCGCGCCTGCAGCGGGGCAACTGGCGCGGCGTCGCCCGCGTGCTGCGCGGCGCGCCCGCCGCGCGCGCGATCACGACGGTCGAGCTGGGCTCCGCCCCGCTGGAGTACTACGTGCACGGATTGCACGGTCTTGCGCCGGGTAGTTCGGTCACGGTGAGCGAGATCGACGAGACCGGCTACGCGCCGCTGCTCGCCACCGCGGGCAGCCCGCCCGCTCCGGGCTTTCACCTGCTCGCGCGGCTGGACGTCGACGGGCTGATCGTCTACCGCTTCGTCTCAGCGGTCCCGCGCACGGTCAGCGAGGCGACGCTGCGCGATGACGTGATCACGGAAGCCCAGCCCGCGGTGCTCGTGGCCGCCGGTGCATCGCTCGTCTCACCGGGCGCCCGCGCTGGGTCCGGGCTTGCGCGGGTGTCGCCGGGCGGGGAAAAGATCTAGCTTTCCTGCCATGGCGTCGACCGTTGAGGCTCGCTGCGAGGCGGAGGTGGCATTGAAGCTCGCCTGCGAGCACATGCTCTCCCTCCAGCACGACGCCGGCTGGTGGCGCGGCGAGCTGCAGACCAACGTCTCGATGGACGCAGAGGACATGTTCCTGCGCGAGTTCCTGGGGGTCCGCGACGAGCAGGACACCGAGCGCTCGGCTGCGTGGATCCGCTCCCAGCAGCGCGCCGACGGGACATGGTCGAACTTCCACGGCGGCCCGGCAGAGCTCTCCACGACGATCGAGGCATACTGGGCGCTGCGCCTGGCGGGCGACGCGCCCGAGGCCGAGCACATGCGCGCGGCGGCGCAGCACATCCGCGGCGAGGGGGGCCTGGAGTGCGCGCGCGTGTTCACGCACGTGTGGCTGGCGCTGTTCGGCCTGTGGTCGTGGGAGCGCGTGCCCGCGCTGCCGCCGGAGATGATCCTGCTGCCCTCGTGGGTGCCGCTGAACATCTATGACTTCGCCTGCTGGGCGCGGCAGACGATCGTGGCGCTGTCCCTGGTCAAAGCCCAGCGGCCCGTGCGCAGGCTGCCCTTCGACCTGGACGAGCTGCGGGTCGGCAGCGCCGAGCGGGGGCCGCATACCGGCGCCGGCGCTTCGGCGCGCTCGCGCTGGCTGCGCCGCCTCGATCGCGTCCTGCGCGCCTACGAGCGGCGGCCGATCGGCCCGCTGCGCCGCCTGGCGATCGCCCGGGCCGAGCGCTGGATCGTGCGCCGCCAGGAGGCCGACGGCTCCTGGGGCGGGATCCAGCCGCCGTGGGTGTATTCCCTGATGGCGCTCCACGTTGGCGGCTACCCGCTCGAGCACCCCGTGCTGCGGCGCGGGCTGGAAGGCCTCGAGCGTTTCATGGTCGAGGACTGCGATGACACCCTCGAGGTCGGCGCGCCGGCGGGCCCGAGCCGCCGCCTGGAAGCTTGCCAGTCGCCGGTGTGGGACACGGCGCTCGCGATCGTCGCGCTCAGCGACGCCGGCCTCCCCAGCGAGCACCCCGCGATGCGCAGCGCCGCTGCGTGGCTGCTGGAGGGCGAGGTGACGCAGCTCGGGGACTGGTCGGTCGCCCGCCCGGGCCTGCCGCCCGGCGGCTGGGCGTTCGAGTTCGCCAACGTCAACTACCCCGATGTCGACGACACGGTCGAGGTCGTGCTCGCGCTGCGTCGCTTCAGCCGGCGCCCCCTGGGCCGGCCCGCCCTCAACGGCCATCGCGCGCCCGCGCTGATGGATGGCGGCGGGCAGGAAGGACGGATCGATGCGGCGATCGTGCGCGCGATCAGCTGGGTTGAGGGGATGCAGTCCGCCGACGGCGGCTGGGCCGCGTTCGACGCGGAGAACACGCGCGGAGTCGTGCGCGAGCTGCCGTTCCTGGATTTCGGCGAGGTGCTCGATGAGCCGAGCGCCGATGTCACCGGCCACGTCGTCGAGACGCTCGGGCTGCTGGGCCGTGCGGATCAGCCCGCGGTGCAGCGCGGGGTGCGCTGGCTGATCGAGCATCAGGAGCCCGACGGATCGTGGTTCGGGCGCTGGGGGGTCAACCACCTGTACGGCACCGGGGCGGTGGTCCCCGGCCTGGTCGCGGCCGGGGTGGATCCCGCCCATCCGAGCATCCGGCGGGCGGTGCGCTGGCTGCTCGAGCACCAGAACGAAGACGGCGGCTGGGGCGAGGACCCGCGCTCCTACGACGATCCCGCGTGGATCGGGCGCGGGCCGAGCACCGCCTCGCAGACCGCCTGGGCGCTGCTCGCGCTGCATGCCGCCGGCGAGCGCTCGCCGGCCCTGGAGCGCGGGGTCGCGTGGCTGACGGGCACCCAGCGCGCTGACGGCAGCTGGGCCGAGCCGCAGTACACCGGCACGGGATTCCCGTCGGACTACTACATCAACTACCACCTCTACCGCATGACCTTTCCGATCATGGCCCTCGCGCGCTGCATCGAGCTCGTCGGCGCCGAGGTGCCCGCCGCCGAGGACGGCGACGCGGCCGAGCGACAGAGGTGATGCTCACACGCGACGCGCCGATCGGCGCTCCCACCGCGGAGGCGGTGATGGCGCGCGCGCAGACCGAGAACTTCCCGGTTGCCAGCCGCGTGCTGCCACGCCGGGTGCGCGCGCACCTGCTCGCGATCTACGGCTTCGCGCGTCTGGTCGATGAGCTCGGCGACGCGCTGCCCGGCGATCGGCTCGCCGCGCTGGACTGGCTGGAAGCCGATCTCGATCGCGCCTTCGAGGGGCGCGCCGAGCATCCGCTGCTCGTGCGCTTGACGCCCACGCTGCGCGAATGCGGGCTCGCGCGCGAGCCGTTCGTGCGCCTGATCGAGGCCAACCGCATGGACCAGCGCGTCGCGCGCTATGAGACCTGGCTGCAGCTGCGCGCCTACTGCGCGCTGTCCGCCGACCCGGTGGGGGAGCTCGTGCTCGGCGTGCTCGGCCTCGCCACGCCCGAGCGGATCGCGCTGTCGGACTCGATCTGCACCGCGCTGCAGCTCACCGAGCACTGTCAGGACGTGGCCGAGGATCTCGCGCGCGGACGCGTGTATCTGCCCGCCGAGGATCTCGCGCGCTTCGGTTGCTCGCCCTCGGAACTCGCGGCCGCGCACGCCGGCGCGCCGCTGCGCGACGTGCTCGCCTTCGAGGTCGCGCGGGCGCGCGGGCTGCTGGCCGAAGGCGAGCCGCTGATCGGGGCGCTGCACGGGCGCGCGCGGATCGCCGTGGCCGCCTTCCTCGCCGGGGGGCGGGCGGCGCTGGAGGAGATCGAGCGCGCGCGCTACGACGTGCTGCCGGGCGCCCCCCCGGTGCCCGCCCGCCGGCGGCTGCTCGCGCTCGCTGCGACGCTGCTGGGGAGCGGGCGGGGCCGGTGAACGCCACCGGCGAGCTCGATGCGGCATACGCGCACTGCGAAGCGCTCACCCGCGCGCAGGCCGCAAACTTCTTCTACGGGATCCGGCTGCTCGCGCGGGGACGCCGGCGCGCCATGTGTGCGGCCTACGCGTTCGCCCGCCGCGTCGATGACATCGGTGACGGCACGCTCGCGAGCGAGGAGAAGCTGCGGCTCCTGGACGCCGAGGAGCGCGCGCTTGCGGCGCTCGAGCGGGGAGGGGCCGCGGTCGACGGGGGCGATCCCGTGATGGTCGCGCTGGCAGACACCTACGCGCGCTTTCAGCTGCCCCGCGGCGCGCTGGGTGAGCTGATCGAGGGTGTGCGCATGGACGTGGGCGGCGTCAGCTATGAGAGCTTCGAGGAGCTCGTGCTCTACTGCCGTCGCGTTGCCGGGGCGATCGGGCGGGTGTGTTTGGCGATCTTCGGGCTGCGCGCAGGCGCCGCCGCTGGGTCCGAGGCCGAAGCGCTCGCCGACGACCTCGGCGTGGCGCTGCAGCTCACCAACATCCTGCGCGACGTGCGCGAGGACGCCGAGAACGGGCGCGTGTACCTGCCGCTGGCCGATCTGCGCCGCTTCGGGCTGATCGACGCGGCGCAGGAGGCGAGCGCCGCTGGGATCGCGAGCATCGCCGCGGCGCTCGCCGCGCTCGGGAACGGGGCCGGCGCCGCCGAGCTGCAGGCGGCCGCTGCACTCGTGCGCTTCGAGGCCGACCGTGCCCAGGAATGGTTCGAGCGGGGGCTCGCGCTGACGCCGCTGCTCGATCGCCGCAGCGCCGCCTGCGTGCTGGCGATGGCCGGCATCTATCGCCGGCTGCTCGAGCGCATAGCTGCGCACCCCGAGGAGGCTGTGCGCCGGCGCATGTCGCTGCCCGCGCACGAGAAGGCGTGGGTGGCGGCGCGGGGAATGCTCGGGGTGGGCGCTTGAGCTCGCAGCGCAGCGTCGTGGTGATCGGCGGCGGAGTGGCGGGCATCACCGCAGCGCTCGACTGCGCTGCCGCGGGGGCCAGGGTTACGCTGGTGGAGGTCCGCCGCCGGCTCGGCGGCGCGGCCTATTCCTTTGAGCGCGACGGCATGCGGATCGACAACGGCCAACACGTTTTCCTGCGCTGCTGCAGCGCCTATCGCGCGCTGCTCAGGCGGCTCGGCAGCGAGCACCTGGTGAGCGTGCAGCCGCGCCTGGACATTCCCGTGCTGCGGCCCGGCTCGCAGCCGGCGAGGCTGCGGCGCGGCCGCCTGCCCGCGCCGTTGCAGCTGGCCGGCTCGCTCGCCCGCTACCGCTACCTCACGCCGACCGAGCGCCTCGGCGTGGCGCGTGCGGCGCTCGCGCTGATGCGCCTGGGACGGTCCGCCGCGGGCCGCCGGGAACTGCAGCGCGACGCGCTGAGCTTCGGCGACTGGCTCGCCCGCCACGGGCAGGGGCCGCGGGCGGTGAACGCGCTGTGGGACCTGATCGCGCTGCCCACGCTGAACCTGCCCGCCGCGCAGGCCTCGCTCGCGCTCGCCGAGTTCGTCTTCCGCGAAGGGCTGCTGCACGACGCCGCCGCGGGCGACATCGGCTTCCACGCCGCCACGCTGAGCGAGATCGTGGGCACGCCGGCCGAACGCGCGCTGCGCGCGGCCGGTGTCGAGATCCGCCTCGGCTGGCGCGCACAACGCCTCACCGCAACCGCCGGGGGCGTGGAGGTCCACGGTCGCGGTGCCGCCGCGGATGCAGCGGCACCCGAGCGCGCCTCGGGCGGCGCGGAGGCGCTGGCGGGCAGCGCGGCGATCGTCGCGCTGCCCCACGGACGGGCCGCCACGCTGCTCGAGCCCCTGCTGGGCGGCGGCGCTCGCAGCTTCGGCGCGCTGCAGAACTCGCCGATCGTCAATCTGCACGTGGTCTACGACCGCCCCGTGCTCGACGAGCACTTCGCCGCGGGGGTGGCCACGCCGGTGCAGTACCTCTTCGACCGCACCACCGCTGCGGGTGCGCCCGCCGGCACGCAGTACCTCGCGGTCTCGCTGTCGGGCGCAGCGCAGGAGATGAAGATGAGCGTGAGCGCCCTGCGCGAGCGCTACCTGCCCGCGCTCGCGCAGCTGCTTCCGCGCGCCCGGCGGGCAGGCGTGGAGCGCTTCGTCGTGACGCGCGAACACGCCGCCACGTTTCGCGCCTCGCCGGGTGTGCAGGCGCTGCGCCCGGGGGCGCAGACGAGCGTGCCCGGTGTCGCGCTCGCCGGCGCGTGGACCGCGACGGGCTGGCCGGCCACGCTCGAGGGGGCCGTCCTCAGCGGGCACGCCGCGGCCGAGCGGGCGCTGCTGTGAGCGAGCTCGTGATCGCCGCGCCGCTGCGCATCGAGGCCGCGCTGATCGCCTCGGCCGCACGCGGCGCGGTCGTGCGCAAGACCGGCATGGGGCCCGCGCGCGCCAGACAGGCGGCGGGCGGGCTCGCGGGCGCGGACGGCGGGACGCTGCTCGTGGTGGGCTTCTGCGGCGGGCTCGATGCCAGCTCCGTGCCCGGCGAAGTGATCGTGGCCGAGGAGGTGTATGCGGCTGCGGACGAAGGCCATGCCGCCGAGCGCCTGCGCTGCGACTGCGCACAGGAGCTGCTCGGCCGCGTCACCGGGCAGGGCCTGAAGGTGCGCAGCGGCAAGATCGTGTGCGTGTCGCGCATCGCGCTGGGCGAGCGGCGCGCGGAGCTGCACGCCGGCGGTGCGATCGGCGTGGACATGGAGTCGGTGTGGCTCGGCGCGGCCGCGGGCGAGCGCCCGTTCGGGGTCGTGCGCGTGGTGCTCGACAGCCCCAGCCATGAGCTCATGCGCGTGCGCGCCGCCGCGGGCGCGCTGCGCGCGGCGCGTGCCCTGCGCCGCGTCGCGCGGGCCCTTCACGACTGGGTCCCGGCGGACTAAGGTAGCGGCGATGGCTGTACGCATGCGCCAGAGCGCGCACATGGGTTGGTACCTGATGCGCCAGCGCCTGGCCAAACGCCGGCGCTTCCCCCTGATAGTCGAGCTCGAGCCGCTCTTTCAGTGCAATCTCGCCTGCTCGGGCTGCGGCAAGATCCAGCACCCCGAGCACGAGCTGCGCCGGCGCATGCCGGTCGAGCAGGCGCTCGCTGCGATCGAGGAGAGCGGCACGCCGATGGTCTCGATCGCCGGCGGCGAGCCCCTGATCCACCCCGAGATCCATGTGATCGCCGCGGAGCTCGTCAAGCGCCGCAAGTTCGTCTACCTGTGCACCAACGCGCTGCTGCTGGAGAAGAAGCTCGACAAATTCAAGCCGAGCCCATACTTCGCGTGGGCCATCCACATGGACGGGCTGCGCGAGCGCCACGACGCCTCGGTCGAGCGCGAGGGCGTCTTCGACAAGGCGGTCGAAGCGATCAGGGCCGCCAAGGCGGCCGGCTTCCGCGTCACCACCAACACGACCTTCTTCACCCATGACTCGCCCAAGACGGTGCGCGAGGTGCTCGACTTCCTCAACGACGAGCTGCAGGTCGACGAGATGATGATCTCGCCCGCCTACGCCTATGAGAAAGCGCCCGACCAGGAGCACTTCCTCGGCGTCGCGCAGACGCGGAGGCTGTTCAGCGAGGCGTTCGCGGACGGCCGGCGCAAGCGCTGGCGCCTGAACCACAGCCCGCTGTTCCTCGACTTCCTCGAGGGCAAGGCCGACTTCGACTGCACCGCATGGGGCATACCCAGCTACTCGCTGTTCGGCTGGCAGCGGCCGTGCTACCTGATGTCCGACGGCTACGCCGCGACCTACAGGGAGTTGATCGAGACGACGGAATGGGAGCGCTACGGGCGCGGCCGCGACCCGCGTTGCGAGAACTGCATGGCCCACTGCGGCTATGAGCCCACGGCGGTGCTGCAGACGACGCGCTCGCTGCGCCAGTCAGTCCGCGCCCTCACCGGCTGAGACGCTCTGGCGCGGACGCAGGTCGCGCCAGTGCAGGCCCTCGCCGAGCAGCGCCGGGATCCCCATCCCCAGCGCCGTCACGATCTCCACCGCCTGCAGGATCAGACCGTAGGCCACGCCCTCGCCCGCGCTCACGCCGTAGGCGGCCAGCACGACCACGCACGCGGCCTGGAAGACGCCGACGTTGGATGGCGTCGCCGGCAGGATCGCGCTGAGGTTGACCGCCAGCAGGATCGCCGCGGCGCCCGCCACGCCGGCGTGCCCCTGCAGGCCGAGCGCGAGCAGCACCGCGTAGCAGGCCAGCCACTGCAGCGCCCACGCCGTCAGCTGAAAGCCGACCGCAGGCACCCCGTAGCGCGGGCGCCCGAACGCCCGCAGGCCGCTGCGCGCGAGTTGCAGCAGGCGCTCGCCCGAGCTCGCCGCGGCCACCACGCGCGGCGAGCGCGAACGTCGCCCGAGCGCGAGCACGCGCGGGCCGAAGACGATCGTCACGGCCACCGCCGCCGGCACGATCGCCGCCGCGCCGATCGCGGCGACGTGGCCGTGGAAGATGGGCACGCTCGTGAACGTCGCCGCGAGCAGGATGCCCAGCGCGAGCAGGTTGATGAGCGTCTGCGAGAAGACCGTGCCCGCGACCACCGGCAGCAGGCGCCTGGTGGAGCCCTCGAGCCGCCGCGAGAGCACGACCACGCGCGTGGGCTCGCCGATCCGCCCCGGGAACAGCGCCGAGGCCATCACCCCGATCATCGTCGCGCGCATCACCGGCGGCCACGCGATCGGCGTGCCCGGCAGCGCGGCGCGCAGCGCCTGATCCCAGGAGAGCGAGCGCAACAGCAGCGAGCTGGCCATCAGCACCAGGGCCAGCGCGATCCAGCCGGGCGAAGCGGTGATCAGGGCGTGGCCGATGCCGCTGAGATCCAGGCGCGAGATCGCCAGCGCGAGCAGGCCGGCGAGGACGATCGCGCCGACCACCACCGCCGAGCGGCGCACCCCGGGCCGGCGTCGCCGCAGCGGTGGGTTCTCCGGCGCTCCCATCGGCAGGGGTCTATCAGAGCGCCCTGCCGGAGCGGGCAGCTGCCCGCGTGCGCCCCGCAGGGGAGTATCGTCGTCGGCTTGGCCGATCCCACCAGCGAGGAGCAGCGTCACAGCCCCGGCGGCGAGCGGATCGTGGCGGTCGAAACGGCCGACCAGGTGGCCAACCTGCTCGTCACCGTGCTGCCGCTGCTGCTGGTCGGCTTCGCGATGTGGCGCGCATGGGGCGGGGCGCTGCGCTGGGAGGACCTCGTGGTGATGGCGGTGACATACACGCTCACGGGGCTCGGCATCACGGTTGGCTACCACCGGCTGTTCACACACCGCAGCTTCAAGACCAGCGGTCCGCTGCGCGCGCTGTTCGCCGCGCTCGGATCGGCGGCGATCGAGGGGCCGGTGATCGAGTGGGTCGCCAACCACCGCAAGCACCACCGCTTCTCCGATGAGCCCGGTGATCCCCACAGCCCGCACGTGGGGCGCGCCGGCGGGCTGCGCGGCGCGCTGGGGGGCCTGGCCCACGCCCACGTGGGCTGGATCCTCGGTGGTGAGGAGATGGCCAGCGAGGAGCGCTATGCCAAGGATCTGCTCGCGGACCCGGTCGTGCGCTTCATCGACCGCACGTTCGTGGTGTGGGTGCTGGCCGGGCTGCTGTTCCCGTTCGCGCTCGGCTTCGCGCTCACCGGATCGATCCTCGGCGGTCTCACCGGCCTGCTGTGGGGCGGCGCGGTGCGGATCTTCTTCCTGCATCACGCCACCTTCTCGATCAACTCGCTGTGTCACTTCTTCGGTCGACGGCGCTTTGACACGGGCGATCAGTCGCGCAACCTCTACTGGCTGGCGCTGCCCACCTTCGGCGAGGCGTGGCACAACAACCACCACGCGTTCCCGACCTCCGCGCGCCACGGGCTGCGCTGGTGGCAGCTGGATCCCTCGGCCTGGCTGATCACGGCGCTCGAGCGCGCGGGCCTGGTGTGGGATGTCGTGCGCGTGGCGCCCGAGCGCCAGCTCGCCCGGGCCGCCACCGGCAGCTAGCTGACGTGCCTATAGACGTTGTGAACGGTTGAGGAGGCATCCGGGTCTCTCCCGAGGCTGTGGGTCTGCGAAGGCTCACGACTCCAGGAGGACCCGGATGCAGATCCACGGTAGAGCGAAGCTCGGACCCGCGGGGCGGCTCGCGCTGTGCGAGGCGATCGAGCGCGGGATGACGTTCAGGCAGGCCGCGGTGTTGATGAGCGTCTCGCCGGCGACGGCGCATCGCTGGTGGCATCGTTATCGAGCGGCTTCGCTTGCAGAACGCCACTCGTTGGCCTGGGCGGCTGATCGCTCCAGCCGTCCTCACCGCTCGCCGAGGCTGCTCAGGGGCAGCGAGCAGGAGCGCATCTGCGAAGCGCGTCGCCACACCGGCTGGGGCCCCCGGCTGGTTGCCGGTGTGGTGGGCCACCCGCACTCGACGGTCTGGAAGGTGCTGCACCGTCACGGCCTCTCGCGCAGACCACGACGGCCACGAGAGGCGGTGCAGCGCTATGAGTGGCCCTGCCCGGGAGACCTGCTGCACATGGACAGCGCCCGCTATGCGCGCTTTGCGCGGCCGGGACACCGGATCACCGGGGATCGCAGCACGACCAGCGCGAGGATGGCCGAGCATGTCGGCTACGACTTCGCGCACGCGATCGTCGATGACCACAGCCGCTTGGCCTACGTCGAGCTGCACACCGACGAACGAGCAGCGACCGTCACGGCGTTCGTGCAGCGCGCTCTGGCGTGGTTTGAGAGCAACGGCATCCACGCCAAGCGCTTGATGACCGACAACGCATTCACCTACGTTCACAACCGTTCGCTGCGCGAGCTGCTCACCGCTCAGCAGATCAAGCACCTGCGAACACAGCCCTACCGGCCCCAGACCAACGGGAAGGTAGAGCGCTTCCACCAGACCATGGGCAGAGAGTGGGCCTACGGCCTCAGCTACCGCTCACACCACCACCGCAACCAAGCCCTGCCACACTGGCTCGAGCACTACAACACGCGCAGGCCACACTCAGGGATCGACAACCGGCCACCCATCAGCCGCGTTCACAACCTCCGTGGGCAGAACAGCTAGCGACGGCGGGGCCGCCTCGCGCCCCGCTATGCTCACCCGCGCAGCGATGAGGCCCGCTCCATAACCGCCGCCCCGCGCGGGCGGCTGATGGCTTCTACGTCACCGTCACTCGAGCGCCAGTGAGGGCATGCCGTGGAGCGCGATCGCACAACCGAGACGCCGGGGGGGCCCAGCTTCAGGGCGCCCGCGCTGCCGCACATGGATCGCCAGGAGCTCGCCGCGATCTTCGCGGGCGGCTTCCTCGGCGCGATCGTCCGCGGCGGGCTCGCACAGAGCCTCGCCGCGGCGCCCGGTGCGTGGCCGTGGGCGACGTTTGCCGTGAACGTCCTCGGCGCCTTCCTGCTGGGCTACTTCATCACGCGCCTGCAGGAGCGCCTGCCGCCATCGCTGTATGCGCGCGCGTTCCTGGGCACCGGCCTGTGCGGCGCGCTGACCACGTTCTCGACGATGATGCTCGAGCTGCTGCGGATGCTCGAAGGCTCCTACTGGGGGCTGGCCGCGGGCTACGCTGCCGCGAGCCTCGCGTGCGGCCTGGCCGCTGTGTTCCTGTCCACCAAGCTGGTCCGCCGCGCGCGGCTGCGGGTATGAGCTTCCTCGCGCTGTGGCTCGCGGTCGGTGTGCTCGGCGGGCTCGGGGCCGGCGCGCGTTTCCTGCTCGACGCCGTCGTGTCGGTCAACGCACCGGGCGGCTTTCCGATCGGCACGCTTCTCGTCAACCTGTCGGGCGCGGTCGTCCTCGGGCTGCTGGCGGGCCTGACGCTCGGCGGCGACGCGTACCTGCTCGCCGGCACCGCCGTGGTCGGCTCCTACACCACCTTCTCCACCTGGATGCTCGAGTCCCATCGCCTCGCCGAGGACGATCTGCGCCGGGCGCTGGCTGCGAACATCCTGCTGAGCCTGCTGCTGGGCCTCGCGGCCGTGGCGCTCGGGCGCCTGATCGGAGGCGGCTGATGCTCGAGGACGGGCTCAAGCTGACCGTCTATCTGGGCGAGCGCGAGCGCGCCGGGGGCCGGCTGCTCGCCGATGTACTGCTCGACATCTTCGAGCGCCACGGCGTGCGCTCCAGCGCACTGTTTCGCGGCATCGAGGGCTTCGGCGTCAAGCACCGGCTGCGGACCGAGCGGCTGCTCACGCTCTCCGAAGACCTGCCGCTGCTGGCCGTCGCGCTCGATCAGCGGGGACGCATCGAAGCGCTCAGCCGGGAGGTTGCGCAGGCGAGCGGGCACGGCCTGATCACGCTCGAGCGCGTCCAGCTGTTGAGCGGCGCGGGCGGGGACTTCGAGCTGCCGCCCGCTCCCGACGAGGTCAAGCTGACCGTCTTCACCGGGCGCCGCGAGCGCGCCGGCGGGCGGCCCGCCCACCTCGCGGTGGTCGATCTGCTGCACCGCCACGGGGTGGCCGGCGCGAGCGTGCTGCTCGGGCTCGACGGCACCGCTCACGGCACCCGCCGCCGCGGGCGCTTCCTCGCAGGCAACGCCCAGGTCCCCATGATGATCCTCAGCGTGGGCGCGCGCGAGAGCATCGCCCGCGCTCTGCCCGAGCTGCGTGCGCTGGGCGGCGAGCAGCTGATCACGCTGGAGCGCGTGCGCGTGTGCAAGCGCGACGGGGTGCTGCTCGCCGATCCCGGCCAGGCGCCGACACCGGATGCTGACGGGCTGGCCTATTGGCAGAAGCTGATCGTCTATGCGGGCGAGCAGGTTCACCACGAGGGCCAGCCGCTGCACGCCGCGCTCGTGCGCCGCCTGCGCAGCGAGGGGGCGGCGGGCGCAACCGCACTGCGCGGGCAGTGGGGCTATCACGGCGATCACCGCCCCCACGGTGAACGCTTCTGGTCGCTGCGCCGGCACGTGCCCGTGCTGACGGTGGCGCTGGACACGCCCGCCAACACGCTGCGCACCTTCGCGATCGTGGACGAGCTCACCGACGGCGGTGGCCTCGTCACGAGCGAGCTCGTGCCCGCCCTGCGCGCGACCGGGCCGCAGATCGAGCACGGTGGCCTGGCGCTGGCCGCCGCACAGGAGCAGCGCGCGCCCTGACGGGCCGGCCCAGGCGGCCCAGAGCGGTCGTCTACGCTGAGGCTGATGACCCGCAAGCCCGAGGAGGAGGAGGCATGAAGGCGATCTGGAACGGCGCGACCCTGGCCGAGAGCGACGACACGCTCGTCATCGAGGGCAACCACTACTTCCCCGCCGAGAGCGTCCACGAGGAGTACCTGCTGGACAGCGACACGCACACTACATGCGCGTGGAAGGGCGAGGCGAGCTACAGGACGATCGCGGTGGGCGGCGAGCGCAACGTGGACGCGGCGTGGTTCTACGCCGAGCCCAAGGAGGCCGACTACGCAGGTCACCCGAGCGCGGATTTCGCCGGGCGCTTCGCGTTCTGGAAGGGCGTCACGGTCGAGCCCTGAGGCCGCCGCGGTACGCTCAGCCGAGCCTCGCCGGCGCCGCCGCGCGCCGGATATGCTGACGATGATCTGAGGAGCCCACGTCTTGCTGTACGTCGCCACGGTTCACTACGAGTCGCCGCGCTGGATCGAGATCCAGGCGCGCTACCTGCGGCGCAACATCGGGGTTCCGTTTGAGACATGGGCGTCGATCGAGGGCATCGACCCCTCCTATGCAGGGTCCTTCACGCGGGTGCTCGAGCAGCGCGGCGAGCACGCCGGCAAGCGGAATCATCTCGCGCGCGAGATCACCTATGCGGCCGCGGACGACGATCTGATTATGTTCCTCGACGGCGACGCGTTCCCGATCGCCGATCCGATGCCCGTGATCAACGCGGCGCTCGAGCGTGCGCCGCTGCTCGCGGTCAGGCGGGCGGAGAACCTCGACGAGCCCCAGCCGCACCCCTGCTTCTGCGTGACCACCGTCGCCACCTGGCGCAGCCTGCCGGGAGACTGGTCGCTGGGGCCGGTGTGGCCCGCGGTGGGCGGCAAAATCGCGAGCGACGTGGGGGCCAATCTGCTGCGCACGCTCGAGCTCTCCAACACCCCCTGGGAGCAGCTGCTGCGCACGAACGGGACCTCGCTGCACCCGCTGTACTACGGCATCTACGGCGACATCGTCTACCACCACGGCTCGGGCTTCCGCGCCAATGTGCTCTCGCGCGCCGATCGCGAGCTGCTCGCGGCGCAGGCGCCGGTTGCGCAGAGCTCCGGGCAGGGCCCGGCGCGCGTGCTGAGCTCGGGGCTCGCGCGCGTCGGGGCACGCTCGCTCAGCACGGCCGTCGAGCGCAGGAGCAGGCGCGGCGAGGCGAGCGCACGCAGGAGTCAGCGCGACGAGGCGATCCGGCGCAACAGCGAGCAGTCGCAGGCGATCTTCGCGGCGATCGAGCGCGACGATCCCGACTGGCTCGCCCGCGTGCGCAGCGGGCCGGCGCCGTCGGTGAGCGCCTGATCTGAGCTCCCGGCGCGCGCGGGCTCAGGCCGCGCGCGGCCCCGTCTTCAGCCAGAAGATCGTGCCGGGCGCCTTCGGCGCCTGTGGCGCGAGCGCGCGCGCCAACGGCGCCAGCTGCGGATGGTGGGAGACGTACCAGCAGGGCAGCACCGTCTCGATCCAGGGCGATTCGGCCAGGAGGTAGCAGGCGATCAGGTACTGCTCGGAGTAGTGGCGGTTGGTGAGCTCGGGCGGATAGTCGTCGGGAACGTGGATGTCGTGGATGCCCACGAGCACGCCGGGCGCCAGCTCGGGCAGCACGTCGAGCGCGAACACCGTGGCGTCGGAGTTGGTGAACACGCGGTGCGTTCCGTCCATGAAGAGGACATCGCCGGACTGCAGCCGCGAGAAGATCTCCAGGTCGGTGCCCTCCAGCGGCCGGCGCACCGTGTGATCGCAGATCGCGTCGATCTCGCGGCGGGGGAAGGGGTCGATCGAGGTGATCTCCATCTCGATCCCCGCGTCACGGCGGGCGCGATCCACGAACAGCGTGGAGTTGCCCGAGCCGATCTCCATGTAGCGCCGCGGCCGCTGCGTGCGGATGAAGGAGTAGAGCGAGACGCCGTCGAGCCCCCACAGGAAGCCGCAGCGCCAGTGCGGCTCCCGCGGGCCGGACTGGGTGACGGGAATCTGGGCCATCGCGTCGCTGTACTCGCCGAAGGAGCGCAGGACGCTCTCGTACTCCCCGTCGTGACGCGCCAGGATCGCGGCCAGGCGGGCATGCGGCGGCCGGCCGTGCCCGTAGCGCGGCGCCTCCTCAGTCGAGGGGGGCAGGGCGGGACGTTCGAGACGAACCAGGTAGGCCTGCCCGAGCAGCGCGGCGGTCGCGTCCCAGCGCATCGCGAGCGCCGCCAGGCGGCGGAAGCGCCGGAGCCGGCGTACGCGCCAGCGCGCGTACGCGACGAGGTCTTTGCGCCCCTTCATCGGGCGCGTTCGCGCTCGCTGGGGCTGTTTCCCGCGGCCGGCGCGCCCGAGCATCTACGAGGCGGGCCCGCGGAGGATGGCATGCTGCTGAGCCTACAGGAGATCGCAGCGCCCGAGGGCGTCAGCGCCGCGACTCGGCGGCCATCTCAGCGGGCCGCTCGTCGCGGCTGCGGCGCAGTCGCCACAGCAGGTAGGCCACGATCAACAGGTTCGCGAGCAGCCCGCCGACCTTCAGCAGGGAGATGCTCATGGTCAGCTCCCAGGTCTCGGGGATCAGCAGCAGCGAGGTCGCCACGACCGTCAGCCACTCGCCCCAGCGCCGCCGGCGCCACAGGCCGTAGGCCTCGGTGCCCTCGAGCGCGCCGTAGGCGATCGCGACGACACCGAAGATGACGCTCTCGTCGCCCACGCGCCTGATGTCGGCGACGATCCGCTGGAACCAGTTGCTGTTGGGGTTGAGCCCCAGGCTGCTGCCCAGGCGGGAGATTTCATCGGCCCAGTCGGCGTGGGGGCGGCTGACGAGAACGACGCCGAGCACAACCAGCACCAGCGCCCTGAACGTGCGCTCGGCCGCTATCCAGGGCAGCAGGCGGTCGCGGCGCGGGGGCTGCTCCATGTGCAGATCATGGCCTGCCGCGCAGCCGGAGCGCCGCCGCCATGCGCACGGGCGCAGCTGGGGTGTCGTGGCCGCGCAGGGAGGCCACACGCGAGGATGCGGCGTTGCGCGCACGCAGCGGACGGATGGGGAACGCCTCAGCGCGCGGCGTGCGGCGGGGGATCCGCGCCGCCGGGCTCGGGGAAGCGCCGCGCCCAGCCCTCGGCGGGCACGCGCAGGCCGTTGCAGATGTAGCCGATCACGTGGTACCAGCCGGCGGTCGCGATCAGCTCGAGGATCTGCTGCTCGGAGAAGCTGCCCGCCAGCGCCTGCCAGAGCGCGTCTGAGATCGTGCCCGTCCCGTGCAGCTCGTCGGCGAGCGCGAAGACGCTCGCCTGCTCGGCGCTCCAGCAGGGATCGCCGGGGGCTCCGTGCACCGTGGAGCGCAGCTGCTCCTCGCTGAGGCCTAGCGGCTCGCCGAAGGCGACCGCGTGCACGCCCCACTCGTACTCCGCGCCCACGAGCGCGCACGTGCGGTGGATCATGATCTCGCGCAGCGGCGCCGGGACCGTGGCGTGCGCGCCGAGGATCGCCGCCCCGAGCGGGCGCATTCGCCCGGCGAGCTCCTCGTGGATGTACAGCGTGCGGAACAGGGCGAGCGGCTCGATTGCGCTGCCCGGCGGCATCCAGCGCGCGAGCGATGCCTCGATTTCGGGCGCGTAGGGAGCCTCGAGCGGCGCGATGCGCGGAAGGGGGTCGGCTTGGCTCATTACACTCCATTCGGTGATGCTTCGATTTTCACAGCGCAGGACCAAGAGAGCGCTTCGCTTTCCGAAGCGCAAGGTGGTGCGATGAGCGGCCGCCGGCAGGCCGCGCAGGGCGGCGGCCAGGTTCCGCGCCGGCGGCAGGGGGGCGGCCCCGCGGGCGCGCCGCCCGCCCCCGGCAGGCCGGCGCGCGGCTCGCGCAGCGGGCGGCCGATCATGGTGCTGCTCGACGTGCTCGGGCGCCGCTGGGCGCTGCGGGTGATCTGGGAGCTGCGCGACGGCCCGCTGAGCTTCCGCGCGCTGCAGGAGCGCTGCGAGAGCATGTCCTCCAGCGTGCTCAACCAGCGCCTCGGCGAGCTGCGCGCGCTCGATGTCCTGGAGCTCGGCGCGGAGGGCTACGGGCTCAGCGAGGAGGGCACGCGCCTGCTAGAGGCCTACCTGCCACTGGAGCGCTGGGCTGCGCGCTGGGCCGCGCGCACGGGCGCGGCGGGCGAGCTCAACCCTCCAGCAGCAGCGTCACGGGCCCGTCGTTGATGAGCTCGACGGCCATGTGCGCGCCGAAGCGCCCGCGCAGGGCGCCGGCCTGCTCGCAGAAGCGCTCGTAGAGCGGCTGCGCCTGCGCGGGCGGCGCTGCCGCGACGAAGCTCGGGCGGTTGCCGCGGCGGGTGTCGGCATACAGCGTGAACTGGCTCACGCACAGGATCTCGCGCCCGCCGAGCGCCTCGTTCATCTGCCCCTGTGCGTCGGGGAAGACGCGCAGGGCGCGGACCTTTGCGGCCAGGCGGTCGGCCGTGCGGGGCTCGTCGGCGTGCGCGATGCCCAGCAGCACGAGCAGTCCGGGGCCGATCTGCGCGACCAGCTCGCCGTCCACGCGCACCGAGGCCCGGCTGACCCGCTGGACGAGCGCACGCATTCGGTGCCCGAGTATGACATACTTAAGTGGATGCTTAAGCAATATGAGCCCGTCGACCGCGTCTTCCAGGCGCTCGCCGACCCCACCAGGCGCTCGATGGTCGAGCGCCTGGGCGCAGGACCGGCCTCGGTCAGCGAGCTGGCGGCGCCGTTGCCGATGTCACTGGCGGCGGTCGTCCAGCACCTGCACGTGCTCGAAGCCAGCGGCGTGGTGTGCTCGCAGAAGACCGGGCGCGTGCGCACATGCAGGCTGGAGCCGCGCACGCTGGCCGGCGCCGAGCGCTGGATCGGTGAGCGGCGCGCGGGCTGGGAGGCGCGCCTGGACCGTGTGGGCGCCTACCTGGAGGAGCAGCACGATGCGCCACGAGCGACACAGAGCAACCACAGCCAAGGAGCAGACAATGAGTGAGCGACCGACAGTCCACGCCAGCTTCACCATCGAGCGCGTCTACGAGGCCGCCCCTGCGCGCGTGTTCGACGCGCGGGCGGATCCGGCGGCCAAGGCGCGCTGGTTCGGCCCGGGCACGCTCAGCGAGGAGCAGCACCGGCTCGACTTCCGCGTGGGCGGGCAGGAGCGCCTGAGCCTCGCCGGGCCGGACGGCGCGGAGTACACCTTCGATGCCCTTTACCGCGACGTGGTCGCCGGCCAGCGGATCGTCTACGCCTATGACATGTACCGCGACGGAGTGAGGATGTCGGTCTCGCTGGCGACCGTCGAGCTGCTGGCAGAGGGCGCGGCCACGCGGCTCGTGTTCACCGAGCAGGCGGCGCTGCTCGACGGGGCCGACACGCCGGAGATGCGCGAGGAGGGCACGCGGGCGCTGCTGGACAAACTCGCGGGCGAGCTCGAGGGGGCTGCGCAGCGCGCGTGAGCCGGGGCGCCGGGCTCAGCGCGCCGCCGGGCGGGGCTCAGCGCGCCGCCGGGCGGGGCTCCGGGTGCCGCTGCGTGGGAGCGCGGCGCGAGCGGCGCGAGGAACTCGCGCGCGGTGGGTCGGCCGGCGAGCATGCGCTCCCGCGCGGGTTGCGGGGCATGTTTGCAGCGCCCCGCAGGCGCATCACGCCGCGCAGGTCTTCGCGTGCGGTGGCGATCAGATCGACGCGCGAGTCCGGATCCTCGACCCAGCGGACGGGCACCTCGTGGATCGCCAGACGTGCGCGCTGTGCGCGGTAGAGCAGCTCGGTGTCGAAGAACCAGGCCTCGTCGGCGACTTCCGGGAGCAGTGCCTGCACGATCTCTCTGCGCCCCGCCTTGAAGCCGCACTGCGCGTCGGAGAAGCGCGCGCCGAGCAGCGCGGCGAGCAGCAGGTTGTAGGAGCGCGAGATCAGCTCGCGGCGGAGGCTGCGGGTGACCTGTGCGCCGGGCGCCAGGCGCGAGCCGATGGCGATGTCGGCGCGGCCCTCGGTCAGCGGCTCGAGCAGCGCGGGCAGGGCGGCGAGGTCGGTCGAGAGATCGACGTCCATGTATGCCACCACGTCGGCCGCGCTCGCGCCCCAGGCCGCCCGCAATGCGCGGCCGCGGCCCTTGCGCTCGAGGTGGCGCACGGCCACGCCGGGCAGCTCGCGCGCGAGCGCCTCTGCCACCTGCAGGGTCCCGTCGCTGCTCGCGTTGTCGGCGATCGTGATGCGGAAGGCGAGGTCGAGCTCGCGCGTGAGGAAGCTGTGCAGGGTGCGCACGCTCGACTCGAGCACGTGCTGCTCGTTGTAGACGGGGATCACGATCTCCACGGCCGGCGCGCTCGCGTGCGCGCGGCGCCGCGGCGGCGGAATGGCGGGGCTGGGGATCAGGTGTGGGGTTTGGGTGTTCATGTCATGCAGCCCGCGCGACACCCGTCGGAGTGCGCTTGGCGAAGGCTGAGAGGTCGCTGAGCGTGACCGTGGGCGGCGGCGCGATCACGCGATGGGAGCCGTCGTCGTAGACGATCAGGCCGCCGTGGGGCAGCCACCGCGGGGCGGCCGTGGGGCCGCTCAGCAGCGCGGCCTTGGCGCGGGTCTCTGCATCCAGCGCGCTCGGCGCGATCGCGGTGACCTGCACGACACCGGTGAACGCCGGGCGTCCGCTGGCCGGGTCGAGCAGGTGGTGGGCGGGGCGCCCGCTGTCGTCCAGCCAGCTGCGCCGGCCGATGCCGCTCGTGGCGACAGCGCCCTCGCGCAGGCTGAAGGTGTGCAGCGTGCGCCCGTCGAACGGGCTCTCGATCTTCACGGGGCGTGCTGCTCCCTCCTCGCCGCCGATCGCAAGGTCGCCCGCGCAGTTGATGGCGAAGCGGGCATGGCTCGCCAGGAGCGCGCCCAGCAGGTCGGCGAACAGGCCCTTGATGAGGCCGCCGCTGTCGAGGCGCACGCCTGGTGCCCGCGCGATCGTCCCGGCAGCGAGGTCGACGTCGATCTGCTGCCAGCCGGGGTTGGCGCGCGGGCGCGCAGGCCGGCGCTCGGGGGCGAGCTCGAGCGCCAGCGCGAGCGGCAGCCCGGCGCGCACGTCGCGCACGTAGCCGGCCGACTCGATCTCCTCCAGCAGCGTGGCGTCGACCAGCCCGCGGCTCAGCGAGCCGGCCGCGCGCACGGCCTGCGCGAAGCGGGCCATCGGCGCGCTCACCGCAACCACCGCGCGCGGGTCGGCGTTGAGCCGCGAGAGCTCGCTGTCGGGCATGAAGCGCGAGAAGCGCGCGTGGCAGGCGAGCAGGCCGTGGCGTGCGAGCGCCGCCGCCTCGCGCGCCGAGCGCTCCCGTCCGGCGCCGCTCACCAGCACCGCGCAGCGCGAGCCGAAGCAGTCGAACTCCTCGATCACCTCGCTGCGCTCCATCAGGACTGGGAGCTGGTCACTGCCGAGGCCGCACCGCTCGATTCGCTGCTGCTCGTCGCTTCTTCCTTGCTCGAGCTGCTCGTGGAGGATTCGCCACCGGTGGAGGAGCTCGTGCCGCTGTCCGCCGCCGAGGAGGCGGCGGAGGCGGTGTTGCTCGAGCTGCTCTTCGCGGCCGCGGCGCGCCTGGCGGTGGCGCTGAGCGCGGGGTCGTGCCCGGAGGCGAGCTGCACGTAGATGCCGAGGAAGGCCGCGCTGAACAGCGCGGCGGCGAGCGCGGCCACGGAGCGGCGGATCCGGCGGATGCGCCGCCGCATGGCCTCGCGCCGGGCGCGGGCGAGGGCCCGGGCCTCGACCTGGGCCGGTGTGAGGGCTGCGGGGGTTCTCTGCGGGGGGCTCACGTGTCGCTCCTATCGTGCTCGCGGGTTGGCGGTGAGGAGGCTCCGCTCGCGGCGTGCGCCGGAGGGGCTGCTGTGGGCGCGGGCGGGTGGGCGCAGCGCGCCGAGGTGGCGCGCGATCAGCAGGCCGAGCGCGGGCACCGTGACGATCGCGGTCATCGCCAGGAACCACGCCTGCCCCGCGTCCGTGCCCTCGCCCAGGGAGTGTGCGATCCCGAGGATCCAGGCGAGCGCGGTCAGGCGGTGGAGTTTGCGCCAGCGCTCCACGCCGATGCGCCCGCGGGCGTAGTAGGAGAGCCCGAGCAGCGCCAGCATCCAGAAGGCGATGATGCCCGTGCTCGTCCACAGCGTCTTGTAGGAGCCCAGCAGGGGGATCGCGATGTCGCCGAGGCTCAGGTGCACGTAGCCGTCGCCGAGCAGCGAGAGCCCGTGCACGACGAGCGTGAGCAGCGCGGCCAGCGACAGGGCCTCGTGCGCGACGCGCAGTTCGGGGCCGCGGCGCGGGAGCATGCGCCCGCCCATCAGCAGCCCGAGGCAGACCGACAGGCTGGAGAGGATCAGCGCGGCGATGCCGGCGGCTCGGCTGGTGATCCAGAACAGGTGCGGTCCGACGGCGGTGGCGAGGATGCTCGTATGGCTGAGGGTCATCGTGTGATCGAAGCGGACGTTCCTGGGAGCCGGCTGTGTTTCCCCTGGGCACTCGCTGCGTCTTTGTCGCGGGTGCCCGCGGCCGCAGCGGCCGGCATCGCTGCAGGGTCACCACACAATGTGCGCGAGACCGCTGAATGACCGCTAACCGGTCGCTAAGAGCGCCCTAAGGCTTCGGCTGAGCGGGCTCGGCGGGTCCGTCTCCTGCCGCCGGCGCCGGCGGGCGGGGCGGGGAGATGGGAAGGCGCACGACGAACAGCGCGCCGCCGTCCGCCGCGTTGTGCGCGCTGAGCTGCCCGTGGTGTGCGTCGACGACGCCGCGCACGATGGCGAGGCCGAGGCCTGCTCCCGCCCGCCCGCGCTCGCGCCCGCCCTCGGTGCGCCAGAAGCGATCGAAGAGCTGCTCGGCATCGCCGTCGGGCAGGCCCGGGCCGTGGTCGCGAACGCTCAGCTCGAACGCGCCGTCGTCGCGGGCGAGGGCGAGCTCGACCGGTGTGCCGGGCGGCGTGTGCAGCAGCGCGTTGCGCATCAGGTTGGCGAGCACCTGGCGCAGCTGGTCGGCGTCGCCGGAGACGACGGCGCTGTCGGGCGCGCTGAGGCTGATCGGGCGCTCGGGTGCGGTTGCGCGTGCGTCCGCCACCGCGTCGCGCGCGAGCATGGCGAGGTCGACGGGGAGGTGGCTCGGCTCGGGTGCCTCGTCGAGGCGGGCGAGCGTGAGCAGATCCTCGACGAGCACGCCCATGCGCCTGGACTCCTCCTCGATGCGCCGCATCGCGAGCTCCGTGGCGCCCTCCTCGCGGGCTGCTCCCATGCGGAACAGCTCGGCGTAGCCGCGGATCGAGGCCAGCGGCGTGCGCAGCTCGTGCGATGCGTCGGCCAGGAACCGGCGCAGGCGCTCTTCGCTGGCGGTGCGCGCGGCGAAGGCCTGCTCGAGGCGCTCGAGCATCGCGTTCAGCGCGAGGCCCAGGCGCCCGACCTCGGTGCGCGGGGTGGCGGGGCTGACGCGGCGCGAGAGTTGCCCCGCCGCGATCTCGCCGGCGGTGACCTCGATGCGGTCCAGCGGCCGCAGGCCGAGGCGCACGACGAAGAACGCGCTCACGCCGAGCGCGACGAGCACGCCGGCGATCACGAGCGCCTCGACGAGCAGCAGGCGGCTGAGCGTCTGTTCGACTTCGCGCAGGGGCACCGCCACGAGCGTGAGGCCGGGGTCCTCGGGGTCGCGGCTTACGTAGGCGCGGTAGTGCAGGCCCGATGAGCCGACTGAGCCGAGCGTGAAGAAGCTGCCGACGGGCACCTGCGCGGGGATCTTGGGCGCGGCCGGTGCGGTCCGCCCGTAGGTGATCAGTTCGTCCCCGAGGACCTTGCCCGAGGCTTCGCGGCGCTGGCCGTAGGTGCCGGGGGGGAGGTTGAGGTGCTGCGGCGGGCCGCCCTCTCCGCGGCCGGGCGTGCCGGGCGTGCCCTGCAGGGCGTCTTCGAGCAGCGGTTCGCCGTGCTGCGTGCCCGCCCTGCTCCTGCTGCCGGCGGGCAGCAGGTCGCGGTTGTCGAGGATCTGCGAGAGCACCGGCACGGCTTCCTTGACCTGCTGATCGACGCGGCCGAGCAGGAACGAGCGCTGCTCGGCGTAGGTGACGGCGGCGAGCGCGAGCAGGCCGGCGGCGGAGAGCGCGAGCACGCTGACCACCAGGCGGGTGCGCAGCGAGGCCATCTAGGCGCTTGGTGCCCGCAGGCCGTAGCCCACCCCGCGCACGGTCCTGATCAGGGGCTCGCCGTGCGCGTCGAGCTTCTTGCGCAGGTAGCTGATGTAGGTCTCCAGCACGCGCCCGTCGCCGCCGAAGTCGTAGTCCCAGACGTGATCGAGCAGCTGCGCGCGGGTCATCACGCGGCGGGGGTTGAGCATCAGGTAGCGCAGCAGCCTGTACTCGGTGGCGGTCAGCTCGATCGCCACACCCGCGCGGGTCACCTCGCGCGACTCCTCGTCGAGCTCGAGGTCGGCGAACACGAGGCGCCCGGACTCCGGCGCGGCCGCCCCGGTGCGGCGCAGGATCGTGCGGATCCTGGCGAGCAGCTCCTCGAGGCTGAACGGCTTGGTCATGTAGTCATCGCCGCCGCCGCTGAGGCCGCGGATCTTATCCTCGGTGGAGTCCCGCGCGGTGAGGAAGATGATCGGCACACCAGCCCGCTGGGCGCCGAGGCGCCTGGCGACCTCGAAGCCCTCCATGTCGGGCAGCATCACGTCGAGCACCATCAGGTGCGGCTTGAAGGCGGCGACCTGCGCGATCGCCTCGCGTCCGTTGGCGGCGGTCTGCACGGTGAAGCCCTGGAAGCGCAGCGCCATCGCCACGACCTCCACGAGGTTGGGCTCGTCGTCGACGACCAGGACCCGCTGCCCGGTGCCCGGCTCGGGGTTCTGTGGCTGCTCGCTCGTGCTGTTCATGCGCGCTGCATCCGCAGGTCGAATTCCATGGTCGCCTTGCCGGTCACATTGACGAAGCCCGCCACGCTGGGCGCCGTCATATTGAACTCGCTCCAGGGGAACGTGAGCGAGCCGGCGGTCTCGAGCGTGGTTCCCGAGAGGCTCATTTCCAGTGGGATGCGCTCCTGGCGGGAGGTCCCGTGGATCGTCACCACACCGTCCGTCGAGATGTGCGCGACGCGGCCCCTGAGCGCGCTCGCGGGGAGAGTGAGCGGCCGTGCGAGGACGAATGTGGCGGTGGGGTAGCGGTCGCTTTCCAGCCCGATCGAGTGGATTTTTTCATCCCGCATGGAGCGGTCGCTGGTGAGCGTGTTGACGGCCACCGCGAACGAGGCCGAGCTGATCGTCAGCTGGCCGCCGGACTCGCTGATGCCCGCGCCACCGGTGATCTGCGAGGTGCGCCCCACGGCGTCGCTCTGCGCGGGCAGGAAGGCGAGCTTCTCGCGGACGCGGTAGCCGGCCTGCGAGCCGCCCGCGATCTTCCATGCTCCCGCGAGCTGTGCGGCCGAGCTGCCCGTGGTGCTCGTGGTGGCGGGTGCCGTGGCGCTCGTTGCCGGGGAGGCGGTGCTCAGGCTGAAGGGCTTGGGCGAGGAGGTGGGGAAGATGAGGAAGTAGACGAGCGCGAAGCCGGCGATCGCGAGCACCACGATCCCGCTGCCGACAGCGAGCGCGGCTCGGCGGGCGCTGCGCGGGCGTTTGAATGACGTGGGCATCGCTGGCCTCCTCTCGCTTGGTGCTCTCGGCCGGGCCGGGGGAGCCGACACCGACGATCAAAGCGAGCGAGCCTGGGCGCGGGCTAGGCGCATGCTGGGAGTTTCCTGAGTGCCGCGCGGGCGGGCGGACCCCTCGCCGGCGCTCCGCGGCGGTGGAGGGGGCCGCAGGAGCGTCGGGAGGAGCTGCTGGCACTGCAAGGAGCGTAGGCACGAGCGATCGGCCCGATCGCCGCGCGAGAGAACAGAAATGACGCGGTTCGAAGGCGCTTGAGGAACCCGCCTCCTCGGGCCCGGGGGCCTTCCGATTTGGGCGGCGCGGCCTCACACCTCGATGGCCTCGCTCTTTACGCTTCCGAACCGCGTCGAGGGCAACCTATGAGGCCTCGCCGGGGATTGCAAGGGCCTGGCGCGAACGTTCCCGCACCTTGCGGTGAAATCTCTCGCGGCGCGGCGCGCGCCGCCCCGGATGCCCGGGACGGCGCCGCTTCAGCGTGCTGCCTGTTCGCCTATTTGCGCGGGCAGGGCGCCTTGTAGGTCGTGATCACGGTCTGCTGCGGGAGGCCGCCGAGGCCGGCGAAGACAACTTCCGCTCGCAGCGGGAAGCCTCCGCGGGGGCACTTCTTCGGCAGTCTGCCGTAGTAGGTCGCGTGCGAGTTTTTGGGGCCGCGCGCGGCGCCGGTCTTCACGCTGATTTTGAGGACCGATGAGTCGGGCGCTCCCGGCACGGTTTCGATGAGCGGCACTTCGGTGCGGACTTCTTTTCCGTATTTGCCGCCGGCGTTGACGAAGCGGCCCTTGGAGACGATTTCCAGCGACACCGGGGAGTGGCCCGCGGAGAAGAAGTTCAGCCGTCCGCCCGGCGCGAAGAACGCCTGCACCGTCGCGGACTCTTCGACACGTTCGGTGCCGAAGGAGACGATCCCCAGCGCGTGGCCGACCGGGCCGGCCGCCGATTTTGCCGGGCAGCCGCTCGGCCCCGTATGTTCGAGCACTTCGGTCGAGCACGTGGGCCAGCCGGAGGTGTTGAGCACCGAGCCCGCGGGCAGCGCGACGTTGACGCCGATGACGGGGGGCGGGAAGCCGCCGTATTCGGTGCCGCTGATGTTGAATTCGGACAGCAGCTGGGCGCCGGCGTTGAGGATGTTGCCGGTGCCGGGGTAGCCGGGGATCGGCACCGCGACCGCTTTGAAGGTGACCTTCGGCGCCGCCGAGGCGACCGAGCTGAGACCTATGGTGGCCAGGGCCGCGAGGGCCATACAGGTAGCTGCTGCTTTGCGCATCAGATTCTCTCCTCTTGTGATTGGTCCGGGGCGCTCCCCGGACGGCGGCGATCTCTGACGAGCGTGTCTGCCACAGTCGACGTCCTGCCATCTGGAACACCGCGACGGCGCGATCGATGCGCTCGGGCGCAAGAGCTCGCGGGGAAACGCGGCCGCCGCGCTTGGCGGCCCCACCGACATGCGATCCTGCGCAGCATGCAACGGCGCGGAGCTCCACGCGGCCGGCCTGCGCGGTCTGCGCGCTCGAGCGCGCCCCGACGCTCGCTCGCGTTGGTGGCGCTCGTCCTCCTGGCTGGCTGCGGCGGGTCGCAGGGCTCGCAGCAGAAACGCTCGGCGAGCACCGCCGAGCCCGTCAGGGCCCGTCGCTCCGCGCCCAGTACGCCGACACGCGCGCAGAGCGTCGCGGCGCGCGTCGATGTGGCCTCCGACGCGGTGCTCGCCGAAGGCAAGATCCACATCGCCGAAGGTGCCCCATCCGACGCCCAGATCCGCAACGAGGTCAAGGCGCTGCGCAAGGCGGGCATCGTGCTGCCGTCCGGTGACTCGGCCGAATCCTTTGAGCGGGGCCCGAGCTACACCGGAGCTGCGGCCCTGCAGATCGAAACCCCCGAAACCGCGTGGAACCCCCGGCTGAAGCCGATCGCCGCCTGGATCATCCCCGTCCTAACCTGGGCAGCCGAGCACGGCTGGAGCGGAACCGTCACGAGCGGATACCGGACCCACTACGAACAGGCCCAGCTGAACGCGGCGGGCGCGTTCAGCGCGCCCGCCGGATCGAGCAACCACGAAACCACCGTGTATCCGGGCGGAGCGGTCGATGTGACCGAACCTTCTCAGCTGATCAGCGTGCTGCGCGGCTACCCGGGCCCGGAGAAGCTCATCGGCGGGGTTCTCGGCCCGGTCGATCCAGAGCATTTCTCGGCGACGGGCGACTAGCAGCGCGAGGCCCCACACGAGCCGGCGCGCCCGCCTGCCGCCGTCTTGCGCGCTGCGCTTGACATGTGACCATAAGGTCACGTATAGTGGGCGGCGTGGATACCGTGTTCAAGGCGCTTTCCGATCCGACGCGCAGAGGGCTCTTGGACGAGCTCTTCAGGCAGGACGGCCAGAGCCTCAGCTCACTGGAGCGGCGGGTGCCGATGTCGCGCTTCGGCGTGATGAAGCACCTGAAGGTGCTCGAGGAGGCAGGGCTGGTCGTGACCAGGCGTCGCGGCCGCGAGAAGCTGCACTTCCTGAATGCGGTCCCGATCAGGCTCATCCACGACCGCTGGGTCAGCAAGTACGCCGAACCCTGGGTTGCCACGCTGAGCGAGCTGAAGCACTACGTCGAGGAGAACACCATGGAGAAGATCTATGAGATCTACATCAAGACCACGCCCGAGCGCCTTTGGGAGGCGATCACGGACGCGGAGCTGCGCTCGAAGTACAGCTTCGGCGTCGTGATGCGCTCCGACTGGACCGTGGGCTCGAGCATGGAGGCCAGCCACCCGCGGGCGGGAGCGCTCCTGAGCACCGGCGAGAACCTCGAGGTCGATCCGCCCCGCAGGCTCGTGCAGAGCTTCAACGCGCTGTGGAACGAGGAGGTCGAGCGCGAAGGCACCTCGCGTGTCACATGGGAGATCGAGCCGGTGGGCGACTCGTGCCGGCTGACCGTCACCCACGACGAGCTGTCCGCCGATGCCAACTCCGAACTCTACGGCGGCTGGCCGATGATCCTCTCGGGGCTCAAGACGCTGCTCGAGACGGGGGAGACACTGACCACGCCCGGCTCGCTGATGTACGCGCAGGGCGCCGGTTGATATGGCGACGTTCAGTCGGTCGCGACGTCTAAGTCCCGGGCAGCTAGCCGGACTGTTCGCGCTGCGCGTAGGCCTCATCCACGCGTGACATGCCTTTCGGCGGCAGGATGCCGCCGATGATCCACAGCAGTGGAACGAACAGGCCGAGGATGAACAGCACCCAGCGGCCGTTGCGGATCGTTTTCACACCGAGGAAGACCAGCAGGAAGAGGTAGATGATCCCGAGGCCGACGTATAGCAAGAGGACTCCCGTCGATCGAATGACGGATCAAGCGATCCGCTGGGCGGCAGGTACGCTAGCGCCTGTGCGCTCCACTTAGAGCGCGGCTCACATCGAGGCCGCCGCGCGCGGAGGTCTATCGAGCGGCCCTGGACCCGCGCGCTCGCCATTCGGAGGGTGCCGGAGGGCAGCGGCCGAGCAGCAGCGCCGAGCGACTAGATTTCAAGCCGAGGAGCCGCGGACCTGGCCGGGTAGGCGCCAAGCGGGCCTTCAGCCCCGACGGAGTGGGTTCGACTCCCACCAGGTCCACTGGCGCAGTGGCGCCCCCGTGGCTAGCTGACAGCGGGCGTGGCCGGTGACTCCAGCCGTCCGCGGAAGGCCCATAGCGCCTTGCACTCTCCGAGCGTCAGCAGCCGCCAGCGGCGCTTCCCGGAGACCCACTCGAAGATGCGGGCATCGAGAACGCTGCGCATCGCTTCGAGCACGCGGACCGTTTCGCGAGCGTCGCGGCCCTCGGCCAGCACATGGCCGTTCATCACGTTGACCACCTTGAACCTCAGCGGCTCGTGCGCGGGGGCCGGCTGCGGTGGCCGTGGGGCTCGCTCCAGCTCGACCAGCGCGAGCTCCTGCTCGATTCGTGCCGGCTGGAGCGTCTTCTCGATCGGCACCACGTGCGCTCCGGTGCCCTTCGTCTCGGTGTCCAGCACCCAGGTCTTCGCCATACCTCCAATCTAGAAGGGTCCACCGCAGGGACGCGGCCGACTTTGCTGCCCTCGCGCCCCGCGAGCTCGCGGCGCGCCACCCGGCCCCCACCGAACGCCGGCACGATTGACACATGCAGGTCGTGTGGATACGGTCGTGACGCCGCTCAGACCGGCGGCGTCGTCGCCGGCACGCGACCCTCAAGGAGATGCCTCTGTTGTCCTATCCAGTGAGCTTCGAAGCGGACTACGCCGAGAGGCGCAGCAGGCTGACGGTGTTCTTCCGCCCGGTCCTCGCGATTCCGCTGGCGATCTGGTTCCTGCTCTACGCCCTGATCGCCTGGGTCGCCGTCGTGATCTCGTGGTTCGCCATCATCATCACCGGGCGATACCCGCAGGGGCTGTACGGGTTCGTGGCCGGCTTCACGCGCTTCCAGGTGCGGTTCACCGCCTACGCTGCGCTGCTCGATGATCCATACCCGCCGTTCGGCGGTTCGGAGGATCTCGCCTACCCGGTGCGCATGGAGTTCACGCGGCTCGAGCGCTACAGCCGGCCGAAGACGCTGTTTCGCATCATCCTCGCGATCCCCGTCGGCTTCGTGCGCTACGTGATGGGCCTGCTGCTCGAGATCGGTGCGGTTGCAGGCTGGGTCGTGATCGTGTTCACGGGGAAGATGCCGCGCGGGCTGTTCGACATGATGGTCCTCGCAAACTCATACACGGCCCGCAGCGACGCCTACCTGTGGCTGTTGACTGAGACCTATCCTCCCTTCCAGGACGAGCACACGCGTGCCGCGGGCTCGGCCGGCGCGGCCTAGTCACAACAGCCCGCAGGTGCGGCTCACCTCCTGCTGCGATACCCGTAGCCCGCACGCACCAGGAAGCCGACGGTCAGCGCCCCGAACAGCGCAGCAGGCACCCACGCGCCCCGCGCAGCGGTCGCGATCACGACCACCAGGCACCCTGTCGCAGCCGCCGCCGAGAACTTCGCATCGGCCATGTCAGCCCTCTACGGCGCCGGCGATGCGATCGCGGCGCTCACAGCGAGCGGGCCCCTCGCCGGCAGGACGCCAAGCAGCATCGAGCGCTCCTCACGCACGCGACGATAGCGAGCCAACCGCGCTGCAGTGTCAGCGTTCTGGGCGGGCCGGGCCACCCTGGGCGAGGGTTGTCCGCGGTCCCGCAAAGGTTGGAGACGCCGTTGGAGACATCTGTCCGGGCCGATTAGGTTTCTGAGCGCCGCTTCTCCCCGTGGGACGCTGGGAAGTCGTCGATGCGTGCATTGACGGGCTGATCGCTCCAGACCCCTGCCACGTGTGCGAGCAGCTTCTGATTGTCCGGGGCGAGCGCTTCGACGCGATCAAGCCCGTCGCCGGATCGGAACGCGATGTACTCCTAGAGAGGCCCGGCAGCGATCATCCCGAGAACCGGTTGGACGACAACCTCGGTCTATCTCATCGTTGGCGGTGCTTCCTCATCTCTTGCAGAACCACCAGCATCATGGCGACGATAACGACCGCGAATCCCACGCTTTCAATGGCTCCGGGCGGTTCAACGATCGAGGCAACCGCGATCACGAGGGTCACAACGCCGGCCACGAGCAGACGGATCTGACCTCTCACGAACGCAGACACTATATGGACACTAGAATCCACGCGTGAGCCGCGATGACCGCCAACTTCCCCTTGACTACAGCGGGACGTTGAGTTTCCCTGAGCTTGTTGACACGCTGGACTCATTGAAGGGCGAACGTGTCACCCTCCGTGTCGCGCCGCCTCAGGGTGAGCGGGGACCGTCACGCTCCGTGGTCGATGCCATCGGTACTCTTGGTCGGGCGCCTACACCCTCGACAGACGGTGCGGTCTTCCAGGTCGGCCTGGACATACGGGTGACCCTCAATGAGGGGGAGGTGGTTTCGGCTCGGATGACCACGCTTGAGGGCAACTTCTACTTTCTGATCACCGTGGAGCTGGAGGCCCTGACGGTAGGAATCGCGGACGAGGAGCTGCAAGGCCTCAGCAAGCTCGACGATGGCACCGTTCGATAGTGTAGTAAGGGCGCTCGCTCGGACACCTCGGGCGCGCGGGATCACGCACCGCAGCACCTCTTGTACTGCCCCCGACCCGATGCGCCGGTTTGTGGCGGTGGGGCGGAAGACCGAAGGCAGTCATAGCGCCACCACGGCATAGACCGTCGCAGCCGTTCGCTCAGACAACAACCTCAGCCCGCTCCGCCGCTATTCGGGCACCGTGCGACCTCATCGGCGGAAAGCACTCTAAGCTCGACGGGGCCAGACGGGCGATCCCCGAGCAAGCACACGACGTACACGAAAATGTCGTCGCGCATGTGAAAGACGGCCCATGCCCCGTCGTACTCACATTCCTGCGCCTCTACGCATTCACCGTCGAGCCACATGGCGGCCTGTGCCCACGCGGAATCATCGGCGCCGAGGTCGCTGGCGATGTCGTGCAGCCCACCCGCATCGGCGGAGCTTTCGGAGACGAGTAGCCTCGCAACGTCAAATCGGACCACGTCCGGCCGCGTCGCCATCGGCCGGCGTTCCGCGTCACGGGCGAGGTTGCGCCGAATTACGCCGACCCGCATGACTCCGCTCGACGGTGACTCTCGGTGGCCGACGACCTGTGTGTCCCATCCGGCGCCGTCAAGCCATCGGTCGCCCGCGAACGCCCTCCCCAACCCGTACAAGGGCAGGCCTTGCTCGCCGGTGCGTCCGTCAGCGGAGCCTTCAGCACTCATCCGCTCACCAGACTACGCCACGGCCCGTCCTAGGCGCACACAGTTGCCTCCTACGGGAAACGGCTAGCCCGGACGACGCCCAAAGCACCAGGCGAGCACTCAGACAGCGCACGCGGCGATCCTCAGCACGATGTGCGGAAGGCCTCTACTCAAGCGCGGGCATTTACAGTAGCTCCTGACCATGTGCGGCAAGGACCCGGTTAACCCGTGGACGGACCGGTTCGTCCCATCCCCAAACCCCGGCTAGGGCGATGAGCAAGGTGTGGTTGCTTGCTACGGCCGGCTCGATCAGATCCATCGCGTGGTCGCTGTGGCGACGGATCAGATCCTCAAGCGGTCCTGCGCCGATGTTTGAAACCAGACGCAGGTCCTGCGGGTCCGCGAGATGACATAGCGTCAACACCAGCCTCCATGCGACCTCCAGCTCGACGGCCTCGATCACGGTCTCCACCGCCCACCAGTCGCGCTGAGTGCGAGTCCTGTGATAGTCGATCCACGCGCGACCTACCGCGGCGATCTCATCATCACTCTGTGTCTGGCCGTCAGCCCAGCGCCCCGTTGCCATCTTGACGATGCTACCGAGGCGTGTGCCGGTGGAAAGGCGTAAGGATCCGGGCCGGCTACAGGGGGTAAATCGCTATTCCGCTGAGCGCGGCATTGCCGGACTCATCCCGGCGGTCCTTCCGGCCGAGGTCGCCGGTGTGGTGATCCGGCGACAGACCGTTGCGTTGCTCGTGGTGCTTGGCGGGGTTGTCGTGCTCGCCGCCCTGCACCATCGCCCGCGCGCGTCCGAAGGCGGACCGGAGCCCTCCTACTACACGCCAACGCCTGCTGAAGTTGCTGCGACATTTGCCAAGCTCAGGACACCGAGGGGCTTCTCGCTCACATCAAGGAACTGCTCGCCACACGAAGTGTGCTTTCGCCTTTCGCCCTCGGTCACGCTCTCGCCTGCTGGGATCGACCAGTGGCTAAGAGAAGCGGGCCTCGCACCCGTTGGGGCTCGCCAGTACATCGTGTGCGGGACCAACCACATTGGTCACTCGCACTTCTTGATCATGCACTGTGGCGAGATCCCCGCAACGGAGGGCAAGGTCGCCACCGTCGCATACGTAGATTCAGTGTTCGCAGGGGGAGCACATGGGTCACGCGCCACAACTGCTCTCCTGGGGTCGGGCAGAACTGGGTATCAGGGCACAGAGCTTCACGTCTACGACCTCGGCGTGCCGACCCCGGAAACGGTCCGCGCAGAACAGGCGGAAGCGAGGGAAGGCAGCTAGCGCCTACTCACTCGCGCATCGCGGACTTTCAGCTTTCGGGGCGTAAAGGTTTGCGTGCTTGCTGCTCGCCCCTCAGCTGGACGCTGGCGTAAAGCCAGACCAGATACCAAGACCCTGGCGCACCCATGCTCTCGACGCGGACGTCGCTGATGTCCCAGGCGGGAAGGCGTCTGCGAGCGTCGGCACACGCGATCCGCTGCGGCACGGTCGGTGAAATCGTCCGCCGCGAAATCCAATGGCTCGAAGCCGCACTGGACCGCAGCATGACGGATTGTGCCGTCATAGACGACCTGGAAGTACTCCGCTTGGTTGGTCGCCGCGCGCACTTGCTCAGGGTCCTCGTCCCGAACTCCGACCTGCGCGGTCGGAACAGGCCCGATCACGACCGGGCTCAGAGGGCCGCTTACGTGTCTCTAGTGGGCTATCCGTGGGATGGTGGTGCTGTCCAGGCAGAGCTTGATGCGGACCTGATTGCGGTCTAACGTTGAGGCATGGAGCGGGCCGAGTACGACGCATTCCGCGCCCAACACAAGCGGACCGCCATGAGCTTCCGGTGGTCGCTTCTGATGCTCGCGGTTGCAGTCGGTTACGGGATCAGCCTCGTGTCGACGCTCCTCGTTGGCGCCGTCGTCGCGCTCGCACTGGTGGTGTGCCTCTTACGGCTACTCGGCGTGTGGTCCCGCTCCCGTTGGCTGACAAGGTTTCCGGAGCTTGTGGACAACCCGAACGTCAAGTGGGTTGACGAACAGTCGTAGGGCCGGCAGCAGACGGGCGGCCTCATGTTGCCTCATCTGTTGCCCCATCCTGACCAAGCGGTCCTTGAAAACCGCACTACCATGCCACTTCCGC